>NZ_BHXQ01000003.1 GCF_003990915.1 Chryseotalea sanaruensis | reverse complement strand
GAAAAATAAAGTAATCTTTAAATTTTTCCTTTATGAATTCTTTGTTGCGTATGGTTTTAAGGTGTTTCTCAAAACGCAATGCTCCTGTTTTATCAAGAAACTCACGTTTAAAAATCAACTTCCAGGGACCTTTGAATCTGGTATACTTAGAACGGTTAGATTGATGATCTTTAATTCGTTGATCCAGGTCTTCAGTGAAATCATAGTACCATTTGCCACTGGACTCCGATTCAATAATATAAACGTAGGAAATCATTGGTTAAAAAAAGAGGTTGTCAGTAACAACCTCTTGTGGTCGAGGTGAGATGATTCGAACATCCGACCCTCCCGACTCTGTCGGGATGCGTTAGCGGGGCTGGGCAAGATTCTGTACGAGGGTTAGTGAAAAATAAAGTAATCTTTAAATTTTTCCTTTATGAATTCTTTGTTGCGTATGGTTTTAAGGTGTTTCTCAAAACGCAATGCTCCTGTTTTATCAAGAAACTCACGTTTAAAAATCAACTTCCAGGGGCCTTTGAATCTGGTATACTTAGAACGGTTAGATTGATGATCTTTAATTCGTTGATCCAGGTCTTCAGTGAAACCATAGTACCATTTGCCACTGGACTCCGATTCAATAATATAAACGTAGGAAATCATTGGTTAAAAAAAGAGGTTGTCAGTAACAACCTCTTGTGGTCGAGGTGAGATGATTCGAACATCCGACCCCCACGTCCCTAACGTGGTGCGCTAACCGGGCTGCGCTACACCTCGAAATTTTCCAGTTAATTTTTTACTTCTCAGTTGAATCAAATGTAAAATCTCCATCTGACCCTCCCGACTCTGTCGGGATGCGCTAACCGGGCTGCGCTACACCTCGGAAAAAGTGGAGAATATCGGAGTCGAACCGATGACCTCTTCCATGCCATGGAAGCGCTCTAGCCAGCTGAGCTAATCCCCCTTTCCTAACCAAATAAGCATTTTTCTTATCCGGGCTGCAATTATACAAACTTAGTTTTGAATCCCAAAAGTCATTGAGCCCGATCTACAGCACTGAAATCAGGTTTGTTCATCTAGAAAGAGTCTGGACGGTGGGGTACTCGAATCATTTCACTTTGACCAAAAGCACTGAAAAATCAGAGCTTTTTTCGGTTGCTATAAGGGCGTGAAAATCACTTCTTCCTTATATAGCAACCAACAGGTCTGGCACTGGGCTGAACTATATTTTTACCACTCAATAAATTCACAATAGCATCCTTCAGATAGGTTTGTTTCACACCAGTTTCAGCCTGGGCATTATCATCAATAGCACCATGATAGGCAACAGTAAACTGACCGTTGGTATTTTTTAAAACAAAAGCTTCAGGACTTCTTTGCGCATTCAATTGTGTCATTAAGACCTGATCTTTATCACTTAAGTAAGGCAGTGTAAGTCCATTGGCTTGAGCAGTTTTAAGCATCCACTCTTCAGCCTCTGGCGCTTCTGTGTAAGAATTCACCAAAAGTATGGGGAGTTTTCCACTATACTCATTTTGTAATTCCTTTAATCTGTTACCATAATAGCCATCGAAGGGGCAGGCTACGCTGGTAAATATGATAACAAGACCAGGTGCAGAAGAATAATCTTTTAATGAGATCTGCTTGGCGTCAACTACATTCTTCAAGTTAAAATCGGTCAGTGTTTGTCCTTGAGTAACAGAAACAAAAGAAACCAGAGCGAATAGAAGAATAATCTTTTTCATAATTGCATCATTATTAATTGTGTACCAAAACAAAATCCTCATGTACAAGATAGTGTAAAGCATAATATTTTTCATGTCCAATTCTACTTATTCTACCTGTGAAATTGCCTTTCGTATGAAAGGAGAAAGGATCTATTGTAATTTCCTCTTTCAGCTTAAGGTCTTTTTTGCCATATAATTTTATAAGTGTCTCTTTTGCACACCAATAAACACATAATTTCTTCAAGTCATTTCCTGTTTGCGCCAGCTCGGCTGAGTTAAATACGCGAGGAGCCACAATGGCAAGGTTTTTCTTAGGTTGTTCAATATCTATACCAACATTCGCTTCAGCTGAAATAATAACAGCCACATAAGGAAACGAGTGACTTTGACTAAGGTGAAATGAGGAATTTTTAAGAAAGGGTTTGCCATGTTCATTCTTTATAACACCTTCATAAGTATGACCAAACTCTTTTAGTAAAAGTGCTGTTGTAACTTTACCAGCAAGTACCTCCGATCTTTTATTAGGGTGAGTAATAGAAGCTGGAATGGGGTCATGAATGGTGAGTAAATTTAAAAGTTGATCTTCCTGCTCTTCGATTTTCCAAATGGCAACAGCAGATTGGTTATCTTTGGTAAGGCTAAGTAATGGCATTGGAAACAAAGCTAAAGCTTTACGCTTTTAAACACTATTCAGGTTACTTTTTTTGGATTTAAGTTTAGTCATTTTTTGCAACCGATAATTAAGATTCATGCCCATTGCCGTACAAAAACTGGCGAGTTATCGCGGTCATAACGATTGTGTTTACACACTTGCCCATGGCGACCAGCCCAATTTTTTTTTCTCAGCAGCTGGTGATGGAATGATTGTGCAGTGGGACTTAACCAAACCTGATGAGGGACAGCTTATTGCAACGCTTCCTAAATCAGTGTATACGTTGCATCGACATGAAGACAGTAACTTGTTAATAGCAGGACATAATTACAGCGGCATACACATAATTAACTGGCAAGAGAAACGAGAGATAGCTTCGTTACAATTAACAGATGCGGCCATATTTGACATTACCTCAATCGACAACTTATTGCTGGTGGGTACAGGTGATGGTTCTTTAATTAGTGTAAACCTAAAAACAGCACAGATTGTAGACCAAATCCGCGTAAGTGAGAAAAGTATTAGAACCATTGTTGTTAACCGAATTTCGAATGAGGTTGCGGTTGGTTATAGTGACAATTTTATCAGGATTTTTGATTTGCACGACCTTACATTAAAATATGCATTTGAGGCACATACTAATTCAGTTTTCACCCTTCAATTCACAAAAGATGGCCATTACTTAATGAGTGGCTCGCGCGATGCTCGCTTAAAAGTATGGGATGTGAGAGGAGGATATAAACTGGTAAACGAAGTAGTGGCACATTTATTTGCCATAAATGACCTGGTTATAAGTCCGGATGGCAAGTATTTTGCTACTGCCAGTATGGACAAATCAATTAAGGTTTGGGATGCAGAAAGTCAACAACTATTGAAGGTTATTGACAAATCGAGGCATGCCGGGCATGGCACCTCAGTAAACAAATTATTGTGGTCAAGCCATGAAAATCAGGTAATTAGCGCAAGCGATGATAGGACAATATCAATTTGGAGTATTATATTTGAATGAAATTGCAACAACAGCCTTAAAACCGGAGTTGTATTCTAAGTTGGAGGGCGGTGAAATTCCGTTCTATATTTTTACCACTTAATCGAAAAAACATGAGAGTCACACCACTGGATATCCGCCAGAAGTCGTTCGAAAAGAATTTTCGAGGCTACGACAAAGATGAAGTCAATGCCTTTTTGCTTACTCTTTCACAAGAGTGGCAGCGCACCCTCGATGAGGTGAAAGAAATGAAGCTTAAGCTTGAAGGTGCTGAAAAAGAAGTGGCTAAACTACGCGAAGTAGAGAGTTCACTTTACAAGACACTTAAAACAGCCGAGGATACTGGTGCGAATGTAATAGAACAAGCCAGACAAGCGGCAGACCTGCACTTACGCGAATCTAATATGCGTGCAGAGGCCATGTTGAGTGAAGCCAAGAGCAAAGCGAAAGATACTATTGAAGAGTCAGATATGAAGGCTAAAGAAATTTTAGCCGAAATGGAAGATCGCCTTAAGCTAATGGTTGAAAACTATAAGCGATTGGAGACTTCACGCGAAGACTTGATGGCAGACATGAAACGTATTGCCAATGATGCAATCGAGCGGGTTGAAAGAGCTAGGGCTCAAACAAAATCATTTGATGCAGACCAACATCTAAAAGTAGTGCGTAGTCAGCTGAAGAAACAAAACGTACCAATGGCTGAAACGAAACCTGAGATCATATCGCAAGAGGTTAAAGAAACACTTATTCATAAAGAGGTAGTTGTTGAACAAAGCACAGTTTCTATGGCAGGTGCTAAGCCAGTGTTCAAATCATTTTTTGACGAAATCGGATGAAAGGAAAAATAGCACTGGAAGGCCTGGAGTTTCATGCCTTCCATGGTGTTTACCCGCATGAACGTGAGTCGGGCAATTACTTTACTGTAGACATTTCAGTTGAAGCAGATTTTTCGAGAGGTGCATCCTTAGATGATTTAGAGGGCACCGTTAATTATGAAGTACTTTTCCAGATTGTAAAAACCGAAATGGAGAAACCTTCTAAGCTACTAGAATATGTAGCAGATAAAATTATGCAAGAGGTATTTGTTCAATTACCCTCCGTTGATCAAGTTGAAATAAAAATTGCTAAGCAGAACCCACCCATTGGAGGTAAATGCAAGAGAGCAGTAGTTAGTGTTTCGCGCAAGCGCGCTTAAAGCAATTGGCCTTTCAGGTCTTCTTCAACATCCACATCACTTAACAACGGAAGTAGGTGTACGGATGCTTTAAGATGCAAAGTATCCAGCAGAGTGTCGTGCATAACCGTTTGGGTACTCCAGTTTTTGTTACTGAAAAAATCTGAGTGTGCTTTTTTCATTCCTAACAGGTAATAACCACCATCTTTTGCAGGGCCAATAACTACATCTTGTTGGTCCAATGCTTCAAAGGCACTCTCAATTATGGAAGTGTTAAGTTCAAGGCAATCTGTACCGATAATGCATATGTGATTGTAGCCTTGATCGAAGCCATATTGAAAGGCATTTAACATTCTCTCGCCTAAATCCTTACCTGCTTGTGGAGCTTTCTTAAACTTTTCATTTAACCAATGATCCTGATTTTCTACTGTATCTGAATAGAAAACCACCTTATCTGCCTTTAGACCTTCCGTTATGTTTAGGGTGTGCGCTGCTAGCTTTAAATAAATAGAAAGTGCCTTTTCGTTGCCTAACGTGGATGCTAGCCTGGTTTTAACTTTTCCTAATTTAGGGTTTCTATAAAAAATGAGAAGAAGATTACTGTTCACGGTCATTTTGTTCTGATTGTTTTTAGGTTAAATTTATCAACTGTTTTAGTCTGGCTCATGTTACCTACCGAGGTATTTGCTTCTTTTCTATCTAAACGCATTGGGGAGCTTTCGGCCGAAAGTTACCGAAGGGCAAGTTTACTTGCTACTGCCTTACTATTAGCTATTTTATTCTCTGTCGTTTACATTGGAATTACCTTTATAACTGGTTTTTTGGCAGCTCGCTATACCATGATGGCTTCTCTCATTGTGCTGGGTTACTTTTTGTGGATACTCAACGCTAAAAACTGGAAACTGATAGCACATGGTTATGTGTTGATAGCCTTTTCTCTAACGACTCTACTCATATATTTTTCGGGATCAGCATTTTTTGCCATGTTACCCTGGCTCGGTTTAACACCACTTTTGTCGTTACTTATACTTGATCATAAATGGCAGCGGGTGTGGACAGTTTTTTCTATTTTATGTGTCGCTGCATTTTTTTATTGGCCTATCCCTGTAACCATTTGGACCTATACTGCCGGCTCATCAGCTTTTTATCAAGCGAGCTTAATTATTGGTTTTATTTTGTTAGTCTATTGGATTTCAAATGCTTTTAAAACACAGCAATATCAATCATTAGAGAAGTCTGAATTGCAAAACGAAGAATTACGAGCAGCCGAAGAGGAACTGCGTCAGAGTATGGAAGAATTATCGGCTACACAGGATGCGCTGAGTGAGCAAAATGCGATTATCGATAAGCAGCGAAAGAAAAACGAGCACTTTTTAAATGTGCTGATCAACCTTGCTATGTGCCGTGGCATACTGGAAGGTAATAAGGCAATGTCCTATGTGGAAATTTTGTCTGTTACCGCAAAAGCATTAGCTACCTCTCGTGTAAGTATTTGGCATTATCATGAAAATCAAAACTGTATAGAATGTATTGCGCAATACAACAATGGTAATGTTGAATTGCAACCGAGCATTAAACTTTATCAGGCCGACTATGCACCTTACTTCGAGGCTATATTGGAAGAAAAAGTAATCGTAGCACATGATGCCCGCATGCATCCTGCCACATCGATATTTACAAAGTCTTACTTAAAACCATTAGATATTTATTCCTTGCTAGATGTGCCTTACATTGAGAATGGCAGATTTCAAGGAGTGATTTGTTGCGAGCAACAAGGAGAAATGAAAATGTGGGATCAGGAAGATGTGGTATTTGTTAAATCAGTTGCTGATTTAGTTTGTATGGCTATTAACTCTGCACAACGAAAGGTGGCTGAGCAGGAAATAATAGAACAGAGAGAGCAGATTCTTGAACAAAACCAACAACTTACTCGCTATGCGAATGAAATAAAAGGTATTAATGAATCGCTGGAAAACAGGGTGCAGGAAAGAACCGCTGCGCTCAATGAACAAAATATCAGATTGACAGAATATGCGTTTGTAAATGCCCACTTATTACGTGGGCCGCTCAGCAGAATTTTAGGGCTGGTGGAGTTAATAAGAATGACTAAGCAGTTAGATGAACTAATGACCTATATTGAGCTACTAGACCAGTCCACTAAAGAACTTGACAAAGTAGTTCATAAAATTACAGACATTTTGCATGAGGGCAGAACATTGGACAGGGGTACCTTAAGTGAATAAAAAAACCCCGGGGAACCACCCCGGGGCATCCAACCAAACCCTCCTTACCAACACATCTCTCTGTTACAAGAGAATCACCAATCCTTAAACCATTATAATAACAACGATGCAGCCTCAGTGGTTCTGGTTATCTGCAATTTTTTTATTTTTAGTTTTAAATTTTGTTCAACGACCAAGCTATTGTTAAAACCCTTTTAGATGAAAAAAATACCGCTTATACTCTTGATGATATTAGTACAGATTAATACTTTTTCGCAGACACCTGGGGAATTTCTGCCCCACACTTACATAAACGAAAAAGCAGATACTTTATTGTACCAGTTGCTAAGTCCGCAGGTTACGAATGGAGGCCGAAAACTGCCATTGATTATTTTTTTACATGGTGCAGGCGAAAGAGGTTCTGATAATACGAAGCAGTTAACACACGGGGCTTCAATATTTTTAAAAGAAGAAAATCAAAAGCAGTTTCCTGCCTATGTTCTTTTTCCCCAATGCCCTGAAGATGATTATTGGGCTTCTGTTAAGGTAGACCGATCACAAATGCCCTTACTCCTGGATTTTAATTACAACAGACCTTTAACTAAATCATTAGCACTAGTGGTATCGCTTATTAAAAAGTTAAAGCAAGAAAAACCAATTGATGCCAATCGAATTTATGTTGTTGGGTTGAGTATGGGTGGCATGGGCACTTTTGAAATTATCCATCATTATCCAGAGTTATTTGCAGCAGCAATGCCCATCTGTGGAGGAGGAGATGAATTACAGTTTAACAGGAAGGCCGCAAAACTACCCCTGTGGTTATTTCATGGCGATGCAGATGGTGTTGTAGAAGTTGACTATTCAAGAGCAATGTTAAATCGAATACAGAAATTCAATAAAAATGTACGTTATACAGAGTACAAAGGGGTGAACCACAATAGTTGGGAATATGCATTTAAGGAGCCTGAATTTTTAAGCTGGCTCTTCGATAAGCGGAAGTAGTAGTATTTAAGGGATTAAATGTATTTACATTCAAATAAATACGCCACAGATTTTACAAATATTCACAGATAACAAAATTTTACCTCTGTGTGAATCTGTGAAATCTGTGGCGTTCAAACTTTTACACCACTACTGCTGCCTGAATATTCTCAAACACGAAATCAGTATGATTTTTTAGATCAACGTAAATCACTTCGTCTTTTTTTACCCTTCCTGCCAACAGCTGCTTAGATAATTCATTCAGAATTTCACGTTGAAAAACTCGCTTCAAGGGTCTTGCGCCAAATTGTGGATCAAAACCTAGTACAGCTAATCGTTCTCTGGCATCAGAAGATATTTCCAACTTCACACCATTTTCTTCAAGCCTTTTTATAATCAAGTCAGATTGAATATCAACTACCTGACGAATGTCTTTTTTAGACAAAGGCTGAAACATAATGATCTCATCAATACGGTTTACAAACTCAGGACGAACTGATTTTCTTAACAAGGCAATTACTTCATCTTTTGTTTGTTCTACCACATCGAAATAATTGGCCTCAGTAAGTTTTTCAAAATTCTCTTGTATAATCTGAGAACCAATATTGGTTGTCATGATGATGATCGTATTCTTGAAGTTAGCCACTCTTCCTTTGTTATCTGTAAGTCGTCCATCATCTAACACCTGTAGTAAAATATTAAATACATCAGGGTGTGCCTTTTCAATTTCATCAAGTAAAATTACTGCATATGGTTTTCTGCGCACGGCTTCTGTCAATTGGCCACCCTCATCATAACCAACATAACCTGGAGGGGCGCCAATCAATCTGCTTACGCTGTGCCTTTCCTGATACTCACTCATATCGATGCGAACCATTGCGTTTTCATCGTTGAATAAGTAATCTGCTAATGCTTTTGATAGTTCGGTTTTACCTACACCGGTAGTTCCCATAAAGATGAAAGAACCTATCGGACGTTTTGGATCTTGCAAACCCGCACGACTTCTACGAACTGCATCAGACAAAGCCTTTATGGCTTCCTGTTGGCCAGCCACACGTTTGCTTAATTCATCTTCCAATGAAAGAAGCTTCTCTCTTTCACTTTGCATCATTTTGGAAATGGGTATGCCCGTCCATTTGGCCACAACTTCAGCAATGTCTTCACTATCTACTTCTTCTTTTACAAGTGATTGTCCGTTAAGCGATTTGACATTGAGCTGAAATTCATTCAGACGTTTTTCGGCTTCAGTAATTTTTCCATAGCGTATCTCCGCTACTTTTCCATAATCACCTGCTTTTTCAGCCTGCTCAGCTTCAAACTTAAGTTTGTCGATATTCTCTTTTTCTTTTTGTATACCGTGAACAATGTTTTTCTCGCTATCCCATTGTGCTTTAAGCGTATCTCTCTGTTCACTTAAATCAGCAATTTCTCTGCTTAATATTTTTTCTTTTTCCGAATCCTTTTCTCTGCGAATTGCCTCACGCTCAATTTCCAATTGCATGATTTTCCTATTCATTTCATCCAACTCTTCTGGAAGTGAATCCATTTCAATGCGCAATTTAGAAGCAGCCTCATCCATTAAGTCAATGGCTTTATCTGGCAGAAAGCGATCACTGATATAACGGCTGGATAGTTCAACGGCTGCGATAACAGCATCGTCTTTTATACGTACACCATGGTGCAACTCATACTTATCCTTTATGCCACGTAAAATTGAAACAGAATCTTCAACAGAAGGTTCATCAACCATTACAGCCTGAAAACGTCTTTCGAGTGCCTTATCTTTTTCAATGTACTTTTGGTATTCTTTTAAAGTTGTGGCACCGATGGCATGAAGTTCACCACGTGCTAGCGCAGGTTTTAACAAGTTGGCTGCATCCATGGCGCCTTCTCCACCACCTGCACCTACCAAGGTGTGTATTTCGTCAATGAATAAAATAATCTGACCGTTAGCATCTATTACTTCTTTGATAACGGCTTTTAATCTTTCTTCAAACTCACCTTTATATTTTGCACCGGCTACGAGTAAACCCATGTCAAGTGACACTAATATTTTTTCTTTCAGGTTTTCGGGCACATCGCCATTAACGATTCGCTGTGCCAAACCTTCAACAATAGCAGTCTTACCTACACCAGGCTCACCTATTAAGATAGGATTGTTTTTTGTTCTGCGCGAAAGTATCTGAAGTACCCTCCGGATTTCTTCATCACGACCAATTACAGGATCTATCTTACCTAACTTTGCTAACTCATTTAAGTTTTTAGAGTAACGCTCTAGCGATTTGTATTTAGCTTCTGCATTTTGGTCAGTAACACGCGCATTACCTCTCAACTCCTTGATAGCCTTAATCAAGTTTTGTTTTTCGAGCCCGGCATCTTTTAATAGTTGTGAAGCCTTGTCTTTTGTAGACAAAAATGAAAGCAATAGGTGTTCAACGGCAATAAACTCATCATTGAATTCCTTTAACTCCTTTTCAGATTGTTGTAGTAAGCTGTTGGAGGACGTAGACAAGTATGCCTGCGAACCGATAACCTTAGGGTAGGAGGCAACTAGTTCTTCCAGCTTGGGTTTAAGCAAGTTCTGATTTACATCCAGCTTTTTAAACAGAAAAGAAGCCACGTTTTCATCAGTTTCTAATAGCGCCTTGAGCATGTGCCCCGGTTCTATTGCCTGCTGCTGATTCGCTTGGGCGATCTCTGCGGACTTTTGCAGAACCTCCTGCGCCTTTATGGTGAATTTCTCAAAGTTCATAATAATTTTCTCTATTACCTTCGTTCATCAAACAGCAATCCAGCTTAATAAGATCACTTTTTTAGGAAATTTTGGCAGTTGAATATCGTGATTTTAATCATTAATTGGACAGAATGACCTATAATCTGTAAAATAGACACAATAGAAATGTTTAGAATTCAACTAGCTTTCGGATTGATTTGAACATGCAATTAACAAGCACCCTTCAGCATTTTTTACGCAGGCTTACAAACCTTAGCGGCAGCAACCGCTCGCTTTTTTTGCCGCGACTGCATGCCGAACAACTTTTAGATTTCCAGGCTTTTAGTTTTTTAAAAGGGTACAAATCCTTTTCAATAATTGAAGCGATGATAGCGGGTAAATCAATTGCGCTAGGCCAGGTGCTTGATAGCCGCATGGAAAGTAACAACGTGATGAGCGAACGCATAAAACGTTTGCAACGTGTGGATCATTTTTTATTCGAAGAGAGGGGTTCAACTGATCTTCATATTGGCTGGCCCTTTGTGCAGGGCAAATTTAAAGATGGCACTTTGGTGCGTTGCCCATTACTATTTTTTCCGGTAAGTATTGCACAAGTCAATAACGATTGGATGTTGGGCTTGCGTGAGGATGCAGGTGTCACTTTCAACAAATCGTTTCTTTTGGCCTATGCGTATTTTAACCAAATAACATTAGACGAAGACTTACTTGATTTTTCTTTCGAAGATTGGGATAGTGATAGCACAGTTTTCAGAACTCAATTGTATCAGTTGTTAAAAGATAAGCTTGAGCTTAATTTTAATACTGAATTATTCATAGATGAACTTGTTGCATTTAAAGAATACAAAAAAAGTGAGTTTGATGAAGCACATCAGCAAGGCGCATTAAAGTTATATTCAGAGGCCGTATTAGGTATTTTTCCGCAAGCTGGTTCTCAATTATTGCCCGATTATACAGCCCTTATAAAACAGGGTAGCTACAACAACCTTGAACACTTATTTACCAGTAAATTAAATCTTGAGGACAACCAGCGGCAGGTAAGGGAAGAAAATACTTTTACGCCTTTGGCCATAGACGAATGGCAGGAGCATGCTGTACAAAAACTTAAACTTGGCAATTCAATTGTAATACAAGGTCCTCCGGGCACAGGCAAGTCGCAACTGATTAGTAATGTAATTAGTGATGCGATTGCAACTGGTAAAAAAGTACTTTTGGTTTGCCAGAAAAGAGTTGCGTTGGATGTAGTGCATGAACGATTAAGTCAGTTAGGGCTTAAAAATTTTATAGGTCTGGTTCATGATTTTCGTAATGATAGAAAAACCATCTATACCACCATTGCAGCACAGGTAGATGCGATACAGGATTTTAAAAATCAGAATAGAGGTATTGATGCCATACAAGTAGAGCGATCATTTAATCAGTTAAGCAGAACAATAGAAACACTTTCAGACACTTTAGAGGAATATAGAACAGCGCTTTTTCACGATGAAGAATGTGGTTTGAGTGCAAAGGAGCTCTACCTGACGAGCAGCCCAAAGATGGAGAGCATTAACGTAAAACAGGAATACGCTTTTTTTGATTTCAAGGTACTGCCTGCTTTTGCAACAATTTTGAAACGCTATGTACGCTATGCCAATCGTTTTGAAGATGACACTTATGCCTGGAAAAACAGGAACTCATTTGCACACCTGAGTTTCCCTTACCTTAAAATTATTCATGATTGCATTGATGAACTTATTGAGTTTAAGAAGCAATTTGAAAAGGAATCGCATGCAACATTAGGTACTGTCATGAAGGTTGAGACAGCCGAAACCTTGCTGGAATCGGTTGGTATGTTAGATGAGATGCGAAGACAGCTGAGTTCTGATGACGTTTATCATTTCTTCAATCATATGCTGGCAGAGCGTGATGATGATACAAGTTTACTATGGCTGGATAATTTGCGTTTACGTTGTATGAACTGTTTTGATGGTGATGGTGTGGAGCATTCACTTCCATCTGATCAGTTAGCTAAATTTCAGGCAGTACTATACAAGCGAATGGAGGCACGTAAGCGAAGCTTTATTCGTTTACTTCAGTGGGAGTGGTTTTCGGAGGATAAGTTTTGGTTGAAGCGTGTAATGGTTGCCAATGAACTCGATTATAACCGGAAGGGTTTTCAACGTTTGGAAGCCCGACTTGATAACCGACTTAATCTTGAACATCATTTAACAGCATTACGTGCTGCAAGTTGGTTAAAAAATACACCAACAGCCATTGACTCAACGCTATTGCTGAATTGGTTTGAAAGCCAGAAAAGTGCTATCCGAACAAAGTTGCTTTTCAACTCGGTACGAGAATTAAAAAGCTATGCTAATCCATCAAAAATATCGCGCTACGAATTTTTTCAGTGGATGGATCAGCTCAAAGAGATGCTTCAAAAAATTCCTGTCAGACGTCATCAATGGGAACAGCATCTTTCAGGATCTCAAGTCAGAAATTTACTTAGTGATGAATCGCAGGCTGCTTTGCTAAAGGAAACTTTGCAGCATGATTTTGAAGACTTAGTAGCTTTTGATGCTTTAAAAAATTCCTTATCAGTAAATGAGAAGGCTGTAATCGAAAAATTGTGGCAAGCTGTAGAACAGTGGGATGTTGCAAAATTTGAGGCGCTGCTTCAAAATAGTTTACGCCTTGAATGGCTCAATCATTTAGAAACGAAATATCCGGTGCTGCGATTAATCTCAACACAACAATTTGCCGATATGGAGCATGAGTTGATGGAGGCCGTAACTGAAAAGCAAAAATTATCGAAGCAGCTTTTAATAGTGCGCGCCAGAGAACGGGTATATGAACACATAGAATTTAATAGACTGAATAATCCAATTACCTATCGGGATCTTGAGCATCAGGTGACTAAGAAAAAGAAAATATGGCCGTTGCGAAAAGTGATATCCACATTTCATCACGAATTATTTGATTTGATGCCTTGTTGGATGGCATCTCCGGAATCTGTTTCAGCAATATTTCCATTAGAAGAAATTTTTGATCTGGTTATTTTCGATGAAGCTTCGCAATGTTTTGCCGAACGCGGTATACCAGCACTAGCGCGAGGTAAACAAGTTATGGTGGCTGGGGATGCACAACAATTGCAGCCAAGCGATTTATACCAAACACGATGGGATTGGGAAAGTGATTTGCCCGACACAGAAGTAGCCTCTTTATTAGATTTGGCAGGAAGATACTTGCCATCCATTCATCTTCAAGGACATTATAGAAGTAAGTCGAATGATTTGATAGAGTTTTCGAATAAGCACTTTTATAAAGGCAGACTAAAAATGCTGCCTGACTTTAATGACCTTGCAAATGATGAGCCCGCAATAGAAGTTGTGCCTGTAAACGGCATATGGGAACAACAAACTAACCTTGCTGAGGCAGAAATGGTTGTAGAGCGTGTTTTAGTATTGCAGAAAACAAAACCAGAGAAAAGTTTAGCAGTGATTACGTTCAATGCAACACAGCAACAATTGATTTATGACAAACTAGAGAAGGCTTTTGCGGATGAAAAAATTACATGGCCACATCATTTACTGGTTAAAAATATTGAGAATGTTCAAGGAGATGAGCGAGATATAGTCATCTTCTCTATCGCGTATGCACCCGATAAGAAAGGCATTATGCATTTACAGTTTGGTAGTTTAAGCCAGGCAGGAGGTGAAAACAGATTAAATGTTGCCATAACCCGTGCGAGGGAAAGGATTGTTATCGTAACTAGTATTGAGCCTGAAATGCTACAGGTCGATGAGGTTAAAAACGAGGGGCCACGTTTGTTACGTAAATACCTTGAGTATGCTGGCATGGTGGCATCCCGTCAGCAACGTATTGCACTTGAGGATGCTCAGACTGAACATGCCCGTGAGTGGTATTTAAGCGCGAAGCTTCATTCAGAATTTGTGCGCACAACACCTTTTCCGTTTTCAGATATGGTAGTTACCCACCTCGATCAAAGAAAAGCTTTGGTGCTCACCGATGATGAGTTTTATAGGAATGCTTTATCAGCTAAAGCGGCACATGTTTATCAACCCTTGTTATTAGAGAAAAAGGGTTGGCGTTTTATTCGTTTATTCAGTAGGAATTATTGGCTGGATAAGAATAAGGTTTTGTTTGATTTGCAAAAATTAGCAAATCATAAAGCTAGCTGAGTGTTGTCAACCTGATGATCTGGTAAAAAGTGAAAATTTACTTGCTCCTTTAATTGCTGTGCATTTCTAGAATGCCCTAATGTCGACAAGCTCGTAGCTGGTGGCGAGCAATTAAAACAACTTATTGTGTCCAATGGTCGTCTCCGAAGGGGCGATGGTTTACTTATATTTCACTTCATCCTTGTTAAACTATTGATGAGATGAAAACATAGTCTTTATTAAATGTATCCATTCCGCCAATGTCTAGAGGCTCGTAGCTAGAAGCTAAAGGCTAAAACAACTATTCATTAGATCCTAACATTAACCCACTCTTGTCTCCATAGTTTCTGCATGCTGACTGAGGTCAAGCCCAATCGATTCTTCCTCTTTAGAAACCCGCAGGCTGGTTATACTGCCAACAATTTTAAAAATAATCCAGGATCCACCGAAGGTGAATACACCTACAATTACTAAAGTGAGTAAATGATATTGAAGGGTTTCAAAATTACCACTCATGGCGCCAACATCTTTAGCAAATACAGCGGTGAGTATCATACCTACAATTCCACCTACACCATGGCATGGGAAAACATCCAGGGTGTCATCCAATGAAGTTTTGTTTTTATAATATACAGCAAGGTTGCTAATCATGGCGGCTGCAAATCCGATAAAAACACTTTGTCCGATACTTACAAAACCTGCTGCTGGTGTAATGGCTACCAAACCTACAACGGCACCTATGCAGGCACCCATCGCAGAAATTCTTCTGCCAACTAATCCGTCAAACAACACCCAGGTAATCATGGCGGATGCCGAGGCCATATTAGTAGTCGCGAATGCCTGCACCGCTAAACCATTTGCGGCCAGTGCCGACCCTGCATTAAATCCAAACCAACCGAACCACAACATACCAGTACCTAAAATAATAAAAGGTATGTTGGCAGGTTGGTGCACTTTGTTTTCTCTTTTACCCAATACATAAGCCCCGGCCAAAGCAGCAAAACCAGCTGACATGTGTACAACTGTGCCCCCGGCAAAATCGAGTACACCCCATTGTCTTAAAAAACCTTCAGGATGCCAGGTCCAGTGGGCTAATGGACAATAAATAAAAAGAGAGAAAAGCACCATGAAGAGTAAGTAGGAGGTGAACTTAACACGCTCTGCAAAACTTCCCGTAATCAAGGCAGGAGTAATAATGGCAAACTTCAATTGGAACAATGCAAAAATCAGAAATGGTATAGTAGGTGAAAAGTCAGCGTGAGGTGCAAGTCCTACGTTTTTAAAGCTGAAGAAAGTTAACGGATTACCAATAAGACCGTGGTAGCTATCGCCAAAAGCAAGACTAAAACCTACCAGATACCAAAGCAGACTGATAACGCCCAGCGCAATAAAACTTTGTAGCATAGTCGATATAACATTGCGCCAGCTGACCATACCGCCATAGAAAAATGAAAGCCCGGGTGTCATAAAAAGCACAAAAGCTGTGGCCACAATCATCCAGGCCGTATCCGCTTTATCAATACCGGCAGCATCATCAACCGAAAAGGAAGAGGATGAGGTGAAAGCAGATATAAGTTGCAGAACAACAAGTATTAAAAAAATGACAATCCAGCGTGTTTTTGGTTTCCCCATAACCCTATTATCGAATATTTTGACTCAATTTTATAAAAATAGCATCAAAAAATACCATAATATCAAAATATTATTAACTAAATCGATTTAATTGCTCTAAAATTGATCTGATACTTAAGCAGTTTATAAAAATCATTCTAAAGTTGGCTGGTATTCTATTCAACTTTACGTGTGCTGCACTTTAAGAAAGCATTATATTGTGTCTACCTAATCTGTCTATGAGAGCCCTCCCTGCATTATTGTGCCTTTTTTGCTATTCGCTACTTTCAGCGCAACCACAAGATAGTCTTGAGTTATTACTGCCTGGAACCAGTGGAGTTGAAAGGGCTAAGTTGTACTATCAGCTTATTTCTTTCTACCAGCGAAGTAATTTAGAGAAGGTTAGTCGCTATGCTAAAGAAGCAGAAAGTTATGCTAAAGAAAATCCAGAACCTCTAATTAAAGCTTATGCAAACATTTGCTTAGGTAGTTACTATAGTTCAACAGGCAAAATAGATAGTGCAATTTTATTATTCGAGAAGGGCTATGCCGAAGCAGAAGTAGCTAAGGATACAGTTGTCTTGATAAAAATTGTTGGCAGTTTAGGGCGCACCCTGATTAGTGCCGGTAGAGCTAAAGATGCACTGGAGTATCTTTATACGAGTTTGCGTTGGTTGGAGCGTTATCCGGATGATGCAACCAATTTTAGAATCAGAACAAATATTACCTGGGCGAACCTTGAACTGAAAAGGTATAAAGAAGCGATTTCATTCGGACGAAAAAGTCTGACCTTAATGGAAAATGAACAGTGGGAGTGGATAGCAGCCTACACGTATAACAATCTTGCAATCTGTTATGGTGTCACTGGCAATCTTGATTCAGCCAGGTATTTTGTTGATAAATCGCTAATTGTAACAGAGAAGAGTGGCGATAATTCACTAAAAGCAAATGCCTATTTTATTCTGGGTAAAATTTATTCAGAATCGGGGAAATTGGAATTAGCTCTTGAACAATATCAATTTGCAAGAGCGCTGCGAGAAAAGATAGGCAATCCATTTTTTATTGTTTCAGACCTTTATGTAATCGCGGATTTATATTACCAACTTGGTGATTATAAAAAGGGAATAGAGGCAGGGACGGAGGCCTTAACGCTTGCAGAAAAACATGACTTACTACTTAAGTTTGACGGCACATATTTGACATTAGCTAAAAATTTTGAAGGGCTAAAAGATTTTAAAAATGCTTCCAAATATTATTATCTCTGGGCAATAACAAAAGATAGTTTATATCAGCAATCCCAGGCTGAAGCTATTGCAGAAATGAGCACTAAGTATGAAACAGAAAAAAAAGAACAACAATTGGTACTACAACAATCTCAACTTGATCAGCAACAATCTCAACTGACTAAAACTTACGTTGTCGTGGTGGCACTGGTAATTATTATAGCGTTGATAATTGTTATTCTGTATCTTGTTAGTAACAGACATAAAAAGCAACAACAGCTGGCTGATAAAAAGAGGCAATTAGAAGTAAGGGAAGCTTACATAAATGCCACCATACAATCACAGGAAAGTGAACGAAAACGAGTTGCACAAGATCTTCACGATGGCATGGGTCAACTTATTTCTGCATTGAGTATGTATATGAGTAAGTTAAGTCCTAACACACCTCAAGAGGAACGCGTTACTGTAGTGGAGGAAGCTGAAACGATACTTAAAGATATGCATAGAGAAGTAAGGGCTGTGGCTTTTAATTTAATGCCACAAACTTTAATTCAGCACGGATTAGTAGCGGCTTTGCAGGAGATGGCCTATCGCCTTAATGAATCTGGAAAAATTAAAGTTGAGATTACCAGTTTTCAGATTCCTGAACGGATGACTGAAGTTAAAGAGATTTCATTGTATAGAATTTTACAAGAATGGGTTACTAACATTATCAAGTATGCAAAGGCTACAAAGGTTGCCATCAACTTGGTTGACAATGAAGATGAAATAAGTGTTACTGTTGAGGATAATGGTGAAGGCTTTAATGTTGCAGAACTTGATAAAGGAAGTGGAAACGGTTGGAAAAATATACAGTCAAGACTTAACCTGCTTAAAGGAAACATAGAGATTGACTCCAAAATAGGAAGAAACGGAACTACACTTGTTTTAGGTATACCGAAAGAGCATGAACTGGTTGTGTCTGAAACAATCAAGTAATTTACTTTAACGTTAGCGATTACTTTTATAAAGTCATTAACGGTATGTTAGTAACTATACCGCGCTGTCGTCAGCTAAATACCCATCAGTACGGATTATTTGTATTGGGCATTAACCATAATTTAATGCCATGCTTTTCAATAGGATTCCCTATCTTTTCCGAAACAATCAACAAAAGTCAGATAGGCGCATGCGCATTGTTTTAGTAGACGATCACGGGATCATTATAGACGGAGTTAAGAGTATCCTTTCGAAAGAAAGTGAATTAGAGGTTGTGTTTACAGCTAATAAAGCCTCAGATATTCTCGATTATTTAAAACAACATACTTGTGATATGTTGATTACGGATTTCAGCATGCCTGAAATGGATGGGTTATCACTGATACGCACAGTGAAGCGCATATTGCCCGGTGTTAAAATTATTGTATTAAGTATGCATGACGAGGTTCATTTGGCTAAAGAAATTCTGAAAGGTGGCGTAGATGGATATGTACTTAAGAAGGACACACAACAAGAATTACTTAAAGCCATTCAGGAAGTTAGAGCAGGCAGGGTTTATCTGAGTAGCGATATCAATAAGCTGCTGATTATGAATCTGGATAATCCGGATGAAGGTAGATTGCTCACTGAGAGAGAGCGGGAAATTGTAAAGCTAATAGCCAAGGAGTACAGCAATAAACTGATTGCAGAAGCACTGTTTATCAGCGAAAGAACTGTAGAAACACACAGAAAAAACATTTTCAGGAAAACAGGCACCAATTCCTTAGTGGGATTAATAAAATTTGCCTATGCCAACAACCTCATTTAAGCGGAATATATCCGTGTTAGCGGGTATGGAAAATACGTAAATACTGGTATTGTTCACACGTTCTAGGGGTTGTAGATTTGGTAAAGTAAAACAGTACTTTAGTTAATTACCAAGATATAGGTATTGTTTAGTTAGGTATCAATGGCCTAATTGCACGTAAATGCCCCGTTGGTCGATCAGCATACAGCTTGGGGAGTATGTCTGTGAGGTCAACGGGTTTTTTGTTTCTTTTTAGCAAAAACTTCTTTTTGCAAACCAATCACAGCTTTACCTTTTACCTTTAATAGTAGCTGAACATTATTTTTAGTTAATAGTAATTGTTGTGGTTGCACATCCAGCGAAGTAAGGAATAATTCAAGCTTGTCTGCCGATTTCCCTTTTTCCGTTGCATTTTGAATCACCTCAGGAAGTGCTGCCAGGATCGGTGAAAGATTTAAACTGAATTCTTCTTCCACAAACTTTAGGGCATCTTCATGCAATAACCAATCTGCTGAGTGCAATAGCGCGTTTTCAGAATCAACATCAAAATCAAAATCTTTTATGCTAAGTGTTGCATTTAGAGTGTCATAACTTGGTCGTCCCCGCATGTAAATGCTGCCATCTGCATCTCCACGAACATCTAGCTTTACAGCCAATCCATCATCAGTAGCATAAGTATTTACTCCTTTAATTGTGGTGGAGTAACCATTACTACTAATAACTTTGCCTTTCAACTCTTCATTTAAAATTCTGTTGATAAGATCAAATGAAGTGCTTGCCAGTAAGAAAATTTCTATGCTATCCTTTTTTTCACTCAAGTGCTGGTAGGGTGGTAGTATCTGAGTGGTAGCAGGCATATCAATGCTGTCAGCAACAACTCTTACGTTTGTGAGGAGCCGTACATCTAAACCCAAATATTTTCCATCCTGCAAGAGATTAACCGCTAAATCCTGAGCACTATGCTTAAGCCATACAACTTGCTTGATATTGTTGATGATGATAGGTTTCTGAATATCCAGCCATAGTTTTTCAAGGATGGCCTTTGTGTCTATAACATTGCTTATTTCACGATCAACAATGCTTGTTAAAACGCCATTATTCTCTTCTAAAAATTTATCTAATCTTTTACGCAGGTTAATATTGATAAATGCTACTCTTAATACAGGCTCTTTTTTCCAGATAACCTGTTTTAGTTTGGTTGAAGAATTTAAACTCCAATCATTGGCAAAAGAAAGTTGTGTTACCATATCCAATACAACCTCTAATGCTACTGGTGTTTCATTTTTAAGTCTGATATTTTTACCAATATGTTTTATAAACTTACCCTCCAAGTGTAGTGGAAAGCTGTAGTGCAGAGAGTTATTAATCCATCTTATTTTAATCTTACTCTTTTTAGTTAATTCAATGTAAAGACTATCATGATTTTCATTCACTTCAATCCATTGTTTTACAAAAGTTCCGGTAATTTTATTGTTAATGATTTCTTCCAGACTATCCACATGGTAGCGTATTGGGATTATTAGCGATGAAAGAGGCACATGAAGTGCCGAATCAAGTGCCGTGGGTTTTGGAGGCACGGGTCTCACTCGCTCACAACCAAAAATGGCCATCAGTATGTATAAAAAGCAGCCTATGGATGTGATGGTGAATTTCACGATGATTTGTAGTATTGTTGTATATAACCTATAGCTAAAAATATGAAGAAGTTGTTTATTTCCATCATTGTACTTGGCTTTACTGCCACTTGGGCATTTGCTCAAGATCGTGTACTTCGTGCCCCAGAGGTAAAAGAAGGTGATGGACCCCACACGCAGCTCATCATTCGTGGTATTACTTTAATTGATGGTACGGGGGCACCGCCCATTGGTCCCATCGATATTGAAATAAGAGGAAATAGAATTACAAAAATTCAAACTGTAGGTTATCCTGGAGTGGCCATTAATGCTGATGGCAGACCTAAACTTGAAACTGGCGGCAAAGAATTGAATTGTGAAGGAATGTATGCCATGCCTGGTTTTGTAGATATGCATGGACACATTGGTGGAAGTCAGGCCCCCATGGCAGAATATGTATTCAAGTTGTGGATGGGACATGGTATTACGACCGTGCGCGATCCTTCAGCGGGTAATGGCCTGGAGTGGGTGCTTGATCAAAAACAAAAGAGTGCTAAAAATCTGATCACAGCACCACGCATTCATGCTTACACTGCTTTTGGAATGGGCTCGAAGGAGAAAATAACCACAGCAGAACAAGCTCGAGCCTGGGTAAATGAAAATAAAGCTAAAGGTGCTGATGGTATAAAGTTTTTTGGAGCCTCACCCGTGGTGATGGACGCTGCCCTGCGCGAGAACAAACGTTTAGGGCTACGTTCTGCCTGCCACCATGCACAAATGGATGTAGCCAGATGGAATGTTGTAAAATCTGCTGAAGCAGGATTGACTTCTATGGAGCATTGGTATGGTTTACCAGAAGCCATGTTTACCAACCAAACTATTCAGAATTATCCCCTTGATTACAATTATCAGAATGAACAGCATCGTTTTGAAAATGCCGGTAAACTCTGGCAGCAAGCGGCAGCACCTTATTCTGAAAAGTGGAACCAGGTAATGGATCAACTCCTGAAGCTGGATTTCACACTTGATCCTACTTTCAACATCTACGAAGCCAGTCGCGATTTACATAAGGCCAGAAGAGCAGAGTGGCATGAAGAGTATACAATTCCTCAGCTATGGACTTTCTTTCAACCCAATAAAAAAGCGCATGGCTCATATTGGTTCAACTGGGGTACTGAACAAGAGGTAGAGTGGAAAAAGAATTATCAGTTATGGATGACTTTCGTGAATGAATATAAAAACAGAGGAGGCCGCGTGACCACTGGTTCAGACTCCGGTTTCATTTTTCAAACCTATGGTTTTGCTTATATCCGCGAAATGGAATTATTGCGCGAATGTGGTTTTCATCCTTTAGAGATTATTCGCTCAGCAACACTGTATGGCGCACAGGCTTTAGGCGTTGATAAGGATTTAGGGTCTGTTGAAGTAGGTAAGCTGGCCGATTTAGTAATTATTGACCAGAATCCATTGGCAAACATACAAGTACTTTATGGTACAGGTGCTGTTAAACTATCAGATGATAACACCGTGCAACGTGTGGGTGGTGTTAAGTATACAGTAAAAGATGGCATTGTATACGATGCTAAAAAATTATTAGCTGATGTTCGTAAACTCGTGGCAGACGAAAAAGCAAAAACAGGTTTTGAAATTAAACAACCAGGAATAAAATAAGATGATAAAATACCTCCCCAGTATTTTTTGTCTGACCATATTATTGGCAGGCTGTAAAGAAAATCCTAAACCAGTAGTAATAGGATTGGATGGTCGTGAATTTTTTGAACCGGAACGCTCACCTGAACAACAATTTAAACTTGAAAAGGAACTTGAAGAAGCCAGGCACGACTTCGATAATGATGCTACAGAAAATAACTACATCTGGTACGGAAGGCGTGAAGCATATTTGATGCACTTCGATAAAGCCCTTGAGATTTTCTCTGAAGGAATCGAACGTTATCCGGAATCTTTCAGTTTGTACCGGCACAGGGGGCATCGCTATATTACCATTCGGAAATTTGACATGGCCATTGCCGATTTCAGAACTGCCGTTAAGCTAATGGATGGAGCACCGGTACTGAGTGAAGAAGATGGCATACCCAATAAACTGAATATACCCGTTTCAACAGTTCAGTTTAATGTTTGGTATCACCTGGGGCTTGCGCACTATCTAAAAGGCGAGTATGAAGATGCAGCCAAAGCCTATGAAACCTGCTTAACCTATTGTGATAATGACGACTTGCTTATTGCCACTGCCGACTGGCTATTTATTACCTACAACCGTCTTCAGCGCAAAGAAGATGCTGTTGCTGCATTAAATAAAGTTCCTGAAAAGGTTACCATTATCGAAAACGAAACTTATCTGAAGCGCTTGAATATGTACAAGGGTTTAAATCCACCCGAACTACTCTTAGCTGTTGAGGAAGGTTCTGAAAGCGCAGACCTGGCTTTTGCCACGCAGGGTTATGGCGTTGGTAACTGGTATCTTATCCAGGGTGACACAACAAGGGCTAAAGATGTTTTTAAGCGTGTGGTTGAGGGACCCTATTTCAGTGCTTTCGGTTTTATTGCAGCCGAAGCTGAGCTACTCAAATTAAAATAAATACAGGCGTCCGGGGCTTTTTCCTGTAATGCAGGCTGTTTACCTTTGCTGCTTGTATTAAAGGTAATCTGCTATGTCAGAAGAGAAGAGTTTAAATTTTATCGAGGAAATAATTGAAAAGGATTTGAAGGAAGGCAAGCACACTACCATTGCCACCCGTTTTCCTCCTGAACCCAATGGTTACCTTCATATAGGTCATGCTAAGAGTATAGCATTAAACTTCGGTCTGGCCCTGAAGTATGGTGGAAAAACCAACCTTCGCTTTGACGATACAAATCCTGTAACAGAAGAAACCGAATATGTTGAAAGCATAAAAGGTGATGTAAAATGGCTTGGTTTTAACTGGGCTGAAGAGTTATATGCTTCTGATTACTTTGATCAGTTATACCATTTTGCTGTAAAGCTTATTCAGAAAGGTTTGGCGTATGTAGATGACAGTACAAGCGAAGAAATAGCCGCTCAGAAAGGTACACCTACACAACCGGGCACAAACAGTAAATTCAGAAACAGAAGTATAGATGAAAACTTACAGCTTTTCAGTGATATGAAAGCGGGTAAGTATAAGGATGGTGAAAAAGTATTACGAGGAAAAATTGACATGGCGCACCTCAATATGTTAATGCGCGATCCTGTTTTGTACCGCATTAAACATGCACATCATCATCGTACAGGAGATGCGTGGTGTATTTATCCGATGTATGATTTTGCTCACGGACAAAGTGATGCGATTGAACAAATAACACATAGCATTTGTACGCTTGAGTTTGTGCCGCACCGTGAGTTATATAATTGGTTTATTGAAAAACTGGAGATTTATCCTTCACGTCAGTACGAATTTGCACGCCTTAACATGACGTACACCATGATGAGCAAGCGCAAGCTTCTGCAATTGGTTAACGATAAGCATGTAAGCGGTTGGGACGATCCGCGTATGCCAACTTTAAGTGGTGTGCGCAGAAGAGGTTATACACCCGAAGCGATTCGCGATTTCTGCGAACGCATTGGCGTAGCTAAACGCGATAACCTGATCGACATCAGTCTGCTGGAATTTTGTGTGCGCGATCACCTTAACAAAATTGCTGACAGACGTATGGTTGTTTTCGATCCACTGAAAGTAATAATTACCAATTACGAGGAAGGCAAAACGGAAGAACTACCCAGTGAAAATAACCCTGAAGCACCTGAACGTGGAGTTCGTAGCATGCCTTTTGGCAGAGAGCTGTGGATAGAGCAGGAAGATTTTATGGAAGTACCACCTAAAAAGTATTTCCGTCTGGCGCCAGGCCAGATGGTGCGACTAAAGAGTGCTTACATCATTAAGTGCGAGGAGGTAGTAAAAGATGCTACTGGTAAGGTGGCTGAATTGCGCTGTACCTATGTACCGGAGAGCAAGAGCGGATCGGATGTTTCAGGCATACATGTGAAAGGTGTTATCCACTGGGTAAATGCCAAAACAGCTCTGCCAGTTGAGGTAAGGCTATACGATCGCTTGTTTACAACGGAGGACATGGGTGCAATTGAAGATGATTTCACCAATCATTTAAATACGAATTCGCTTGAAGTGAAAACAGTATTTGCTGAGCCTTCATTGACTACTGCACAGGTAGGTGAGCATTTTCAGTTTTTACGTATGGGGTACTTTTGTTTAGATCCCGATTCCGCTGCTACTAAACTCATCTTTAACCGTGCCGTTACGCTTAAAGACATGTGGGCAAAGGAGATGAAAAAATAAGTTAATGAGTTGATATGCTGATTCGTTGATTTGATAATTTGAAGATTTGAAAATTAGTAAGTGTTGCGAGGAATGAAGTGTGTGCTCTATAATTACGAAGTACTCTGTTATGATTCATTATAATTTCATAATATCACAATCCAGCTTCAAACCTCCAACCTCTGACCTCTGACTTCAAGACTAAACAAACAAAATACCACGGAATGCTCTTGCCCCATAATAGGACTCCGCACCATTATGGTAAGTAAAAACATGTCCGAAACGGAAATCGCAAAAGATAGCACCGCCAAGTTTTCGAATGTCTGTAGGCGTTTTCACCCAACTGGAAGTCTTTGCATCAAAGGCTCCAAGTTTCTGCAGTTCGCGGTATTGTTCTTCAGTTAATAAGGCAATACCCATATCCTCAGCCATCTGCACTGCACTATTCCCTGGTTTATGCTCTTTTCTGGATTCTAATGCTTCATGATCGTAACAGATACTTCTGCGCCCCTTCGGACTTTCAGCAGCGCAATCCACAAACATGTATTCACCACTTTTTTTATCGAAGCCGACAACATCAGGCTCACCACCTGTTTTTTCCATTTCAGCAAGAGACCAAAGTTTCTCTGCATTTTTATCAAGTCTGGCTTCCACCTTGGCCCATTCTATGCCTTTGTGGCGCTTCATATTTTTATCGAAACGCGTTTTCAAAATCTCCAGTAACTCTTCGCGTTGCTCTTTCGATATTTTCTTTTTGGCACTGCTCATTTTGCTCATACTGTTCGTTTTAAATAATTTTCAAGCTTTTCTACATTTTGATACAAGCCTTCATCGGCTTTAAATACTTTAACTACAGTTTCAAATAGTTGATGTGTTTCAAACACCATTGACCAATCTATTAATGTTTGATCTCCTTCAGAAGTAAAAATAATAGTGGCTATGTAATTGGGATTAAAGTGCTCAAACACAATTTTTTCGTGATGAATGATTTCCAGAAACTTACTTCTGTTCGGATATGTTTTTCCATCAGGCCCATGCATAGTCAAACGCCACTCGCCTTCAGGCATTACTTCCATGGTGTGGATGGTATTGGTAAAGCCATCGGGGCCCCACCAGTCTGCAATTTGTTCGGCTTTTGTCCAGGCATCCCAAACCAAGGCAAGGGGAGCAGATAATACTTTTGTAATGCGTATTCCCTGCTTTGTTACTTCATTGTTCAGACTTTCCATATCAGATTGATAATACTTGTAGTTCAATATACAGATCATCATGCAAAAACTCTTTGCAATTATGAATGAGCAAGCATAATTTTTCTTTCAGCCGGCCTGAAATACCAGGATATTATTGTCAACACCAGTAACAAGGAAGAGCCGAAAAATTCCGCTGGAGCGCTATTGCTGGCAAAATGTGAAAAGAGGGCGCCAGACATAGCAAAGAAAAAACCCGCGTAAGCCCACTCTTTAAGTAATTGTAATTTAGGAATAAGTATAGCCACTACACCCAGAATTTTCCAGACGCCCAGTATGATTAAAAAGTATTCCGGGTAACCCAATTGTGTTATAAAAGCTGTTTCTTCTTTCATGTTAAGCAATTGTACAATGCCAGTGGAAGTCATGCCTAAGGCAAGCCACAAGGTTGCAATCCAATAAATGATTTTGTTTCTTTTTGTCATGGTGAGTTATTTTAATTTTGTTACAATGTCTTGAAGTCGGTTGTGTGCCATGTTAAGACCTTGTGCAAAAGGCAGCTTAAGCATTTGATCCCTAAGCGCTACTGATCGATAAATGATCTGCATAGTTAGTTTGCTTGTGTCGGCTGTGAGCGCTTCAAAGTCAAGAAATTCCAGCTGTGCATCAAAGCCTGTATTTTCGATTTGGAAAGTCCGGATAATCTGGCGCTCGGGAATAAAATCATGGATAGTACCATTTGCTTTAAATACCACATTTCCCTTTGGATCAGACGTTTCAAACTGCCAGCTGCCGTGTTTTTTATTTTCCAACTTCAACACTTTTGTTCCCATCCATTGCTCAACAATATCTGCCTCAACATAGGCTTTAAAAAGTAAAGCCAATGGTAAATCAAATTCTCTGGTAATAACTATTTCCTGTTTGCCGTCTTCGGCATGGACTTTTGTTTTTGCTTCCATTTTATTTGCTTTTATATTTTTTCATAATGCTTTCTAACTTGTTAAAGCGCTCTTCCCACATGTTGCGGAATGGCTCAATAAAATCTGCCACCTCTTTCATTTTTTTTGCATTAATATGGTAATAGATTTCTCTGCCATTCTGCTCCTGTTTAAGTAATGAGCATTCAGTAAGTATTTGCAAGTGTTTTGAAACCGTAGGTCGGGCCGTGTCGAAGTTTGATGCAATAGCACCAGCTGTCATGGAGTGCGAAGTGGCTAATAGTAGCAAAATTGCCCTTCTGGTGGGGTCTGCAATGGCTTGAAAAACATCTCTGCGTAAATTCATTGTGTAGCTATTTGACTACAAATATATGCGTAGTCATTTAACTACGCAAATTTTATTGTAAAATTTTAAGATTGAATTACCACGATTTGAGTGGGAATAGTAGGCTTGAAAGTGAGGCCAGGTAAAAGAATTAATTTTCAACTGTTAATCAAAACCAATATTAACTTAGGTTATTGTTTTTGATTTTACAATGATATTTAAGCTAATACTTTTTTGAAGATGAGATAGTGTAACTCACAACAGATCGCAATACCAAAAGCCATTGTCAAAGGGATTATCTGCATGGTTTTTATAATCAATATCTTCATCGTTCGAATCTTTAATTTGAACTGAAGAAGTATATTTCCGGTAAACGATCTCCCCCTTCTCGAATGAAATAGGTGTTTTAAAGATGGGGCCATCGAATACAAAAGTGTGAAATTCACCATTTTCCCCACAAGGGTCAACATGAGGAGGTAAATCTTTTATGAAATCAGAATCAATGATGCGGCCAACAAAACTTTTATCCAAGTACTTGTCATTGACACAAACAGTAATGGTTTTAAATCCAGCATCAATAAATTCATGAATAAGTTCTTTAGTGGATATTTTCCACAAGGGGAAATATCCAGTCATATTTAATTCAGAGAGTTTATCTTCTCTGTATTTTCTCAGGTCTTCTAAAAATATATCACCAAATACAGAAATGTTGGCACCTTTGTTTTTTAAATCAATTAAAATATTTCTCATGGCTTCTTCATAAACCTGTATGGTAGGCATATCGGGAATTTCAATTTTGAATAAGGGTAAGCCAATACTTTTGGCCTGAGCTTCTAATAAATCAACCCTGACACCATGCATGGAAACTCTCTGATATTGTGCACTAACACTGGTCAACAAACACATCACTTCATACTTCTCTGATAGCAGTATTTTATGCAAAGCTAAAGCGGAGTCTTTGCCACCACTCCAGTTAAAAATTATTCTTTCTTTCAATAGAATTATGATTTTGATTAATTTACACTCTTGTTAACTATTCTCTTTATGATATTGGATTGTCAAGTAAGTAACAAACAAAAATGGAATTGTTGAAAAAAACATTTTTATAGTTTATGCTTATTGTGCCAATTATAAAAATAGAGAATAGTGTAATTGGTGGATTTGAAATGGAGGAGACTATTTTAAAGAAGACTATTCATTTTCAATCTTGTTGAGTTGATCGTCAGTTTTAAACACGTGGCCTGAATTCTTTTTGGGATTTTTTATATCAGGTAATTGAATAGTAATATTTATCCCCATATTCGGCTTACTCCGTAGATTAATTTCACCACCCATTGCTCTTATTTGACTTTTAATAAGGAACAATCCTAATCCTTTGCCATCTGAGTTTGAGTGAAACTTTTGAAATGGCTCAAAAATCTTATCTTCATAATTAGCGCTTTCAAAACCAACGCCTTTATCCTTATAATTAATTACAACATTATTTTCATTTTTTTCTATGGTAATAGAGATTTTATTGTCCGTATCAAAACTCCTGTATTTTAAGGAATTTGAAATCAAATTAATAAATATATTATCAAAATATTCAGGTATTACATTTATTGTTTCTGCAGAAATATTGAATTCAAGGATAAAATTTTCTTTCTTTAATTCATTCTGGAACTGTTTAAGTATTTTTTGAATTGACTCCTCAGGATTAATTCTTTTGTAATTTTTGTCATTTTGTGATTGTATATCTAACACAAGGATAAGATCATGAATTATAATATCAAGCTCTCTAGTTGAGTATTTAAGTTTTTCAATAATCTCATAATTGATGCTATCTTTAATTGGTTCTTCCTTTTCTACAAGCATGCATAGACCTAAAATTCTGGCAACTGGCCCTCTAAGATTATGCGCAGCGATGAAATTGAATCTTTCAATTTTTCTTAAATTATTTTTTAATTCTTGATTTGAATCAGCAAGTTCAATAGTTCGTTTGTTTACTGCTGACTCCAGATTTTGATTTTGTCTTAGGACCAACTCCCTTAGTTTTTCATATGCCCTGTTTTGAGATTCAAGTCTTTCATTTTGTATCTGTATCTGATCCTGGTTTTTTATTAGTGCCTCATTTTGTGCAAGTATCTCTTCGGTGCGCTCTGATACCATTTGTTCTAATATTAATTTTTGATTCTCAATAATATTTAGATTTTCATCCTGAACTGAAATGATTTGTTGCTTAATTAAATTATAGCGATAGCCAAGCGCAAGCGAAAAAATGACAACCTCCCATGCAAGACAAACTTCTACACCATGCAAACCAAAAATTTCTGTGTATTTAATAAAACCAACTGTCATTATTGAGTTAAACACAGTAACAATAAGCATAGGGGTCCATCCTAGTAAGAAGATATAGATTATTTTCTCCTTTAGTTTTGCTAGTCTTAAGATTAGGAATACATAATACAAGGGAAGAATTATCGCAAAACTGAAGATTAAAATTGAGCTCAACGTAATATTTGTAAATGAGGTGATCAGTATAATCAGACTTATGCTTATAAAGCTCATACATATCTTTCTAACCTTTGGCAGAAAAGTATTTATTCGAAGCATTTGGCTAATAAACACCAATTGGGTGATAAAATAAATCGCCATTGGCCACGGGTATTTGTTATAATTCGGATTATTAGGCCAAAACCATTCGAACAATAACCCATTAAACCAGGCCACTATTAAAATAGAAGAAGTTAAATATCCGCTATAGTAGAAATAGAGTCTGTCTCTGGTAACAGTAAATAAACTTGCATTGTAAAAAAGCATGACAAGTAATATGCCAAGTATGGTCATTGTTAATGACTCATGAAATCTATTATAATTTAGAACTGATTTTAAATCACCAAGCTCCCCTCGTACAAATGTAGGAGCACTTTCATCTATTTTAATGGCACACATTACAAGGTGTTTTCCTGTAATATTGGAGCTGGGAATTTCAATGATATAGCCACCCGAGCGAAAATCTTTTGTGTGGAAGGGGAGGGAAGCACCTGTTACCTTACTTGATTGTATTTGATTATTTACTTTTGTATAAACAGTAATTTTTTGAAGAAAGAAATTTCTGAAGTTTAGATATAAAGATGAATTTGTCGTATTTTCGATTTCTATAGCTAGCCAAACTGTTCCAATACTATGGGTGAAATTTAGATTTTCTGTGGTTAGTTGCTTAAAATCATAAGCCCTATATTTATCAAAGGCTTGAATAGCATCCATTTTTGAGTAATCGTCAAAGTAAAATTTGCTATAATCTTCAATGGCATATTTTTCTTCACCTGTTTTAATAACTATCTGCCTAGATTCGTTTTGCCCTATAACCTCTTGGGCTTGACATATCACTATTAATAAGAATATAGTTTTTAATATATTCACAATTACTGTTGAGAATGAGTTTCTGGCATACTCTTTTTAGTTAAAGCTGATTGATAACTGGTTGGTGAAATCAGCGCTGCTGCTTTTTTTTTATACGGTTACCAACTTATCTATAAAGTTATCTATACCTTACTTTTAAGGCATTAAAATTTAGTCCAAATGGTGTGCTTATTGGCTCTAGCTTAGATTGAGGTCTAACAAACTCAAGTTTGAAGACTTTTAAACTTGTTTCTGAAATAGAAAAGTGACAGGATGATAAGTAAGCTGCCCGCAACCGAAACGAAATAGCCGCCTGCCATAAAAAATTCAAGCCAGCTTAATTGTTTCTGTCCAAACTCCCTGTAAAAGAGTACTGAAGCACTTCCCAGATAGCCAATTGAATCGGCCAGGTAGATTAAGAATCCAACAGTACTTACATATTTAAAGGTTGCTATTAGCCTGTCAAAAAATATACTGTTAAATTGAATGTAACCGAAGTACAAGCCCATACCAATCAATACCATCCATGTTGGCGCATTAATCCATTTTTCCTGAAAGGCATAAGTACTTAATCCAACAGTAATAAAACCAATAAGAACTATAATATGATTGACGATAAGTGCTTTGTAATTGTTTTTGATCACCATTAGACTAGCAATGACAATAAGCACAACAATGGTTACAGGTATTTCTGTAGAACTAAAAATGGATGGTTTGTCGCCATAGCCGAGTGATATCCATATTTCGGAAGAGAAATTATCTCGAAAATCGCGATACACCGTTAGAAGGGTATATGCCAGAATCAATAAGATTAGGCCGGGGAGAAAAGTTATTGCAAAGCGAATTCTCTCTTGTCGCGACATAGGTGCCCGCTTGGTGCGAAGTGCTTCGTCTTCTGCTGTAGGCGGTGGAATTTTATTGAGCAACCAGAGAAATACAAGCAATGGAATAAAGAATATACAGACTGATACAAAGGGCATCCAAAATTCAGAAATGCCAGCCTGAAGAATTAATCCACCAACTGTTTTCGCAAAGCCTGATGAGAAAATGAAACTGACTGATAAGCTTGCACCAAGTACTTCAGTAAACTTGCGACCTTCTAAATAGCCAAAGACCATACCCCACACCATGCCGAGTGGTAAACCATTGAAGAAAAGAAAAATTAAATTATAGGGTGTAGGTGTGATGGCGAAGAATAACCAGGAAATTCCGGCAATACTTACCATAATTAAAATGCCCTTTGCGCGTGCATGTGCCCCTAGTTCAGATACGACTTTTATGCCGATGAACTTGGAGAGCATATAGCCTATCAGTTGGAATATGACCATCCACACTTTAAAGTCAACACCAGCGACAACATTATCTTCGTATGTTGCTACACCAAAAGTTTTACGTAAGGCAAAAATGCAGGTGTATAAGCAAAAAGCAGTAATTGCGGTGTAGCATGAAAACCAAAAGCCGTTTGTTCTACTAAGCCATTGTGTAATTGGAGAAACTGCTTTCAAGTTGCATAGGTTTGCTTAAAGGTATCATTTATCTCCTGTATCAAAAAGAAAAACCCTTTCGTACCGTCTGCAGAAAGGGTCATTCAAACCTAAACCTATGAAAGGTATCTTATAGAATTACACGACTACGCCCGGCCTCAAGCACGGCATAATCTTTCCAATTTTTAAATGTAGATGAGTCGAGCACTTCATTTGCAGAACCTGATTGTTCAGGAGTAAAATTACCCTGACTTTCCCACCATTTTTGTGCACGTGTTCTTGCTTCTTTCATATCTACACTTTCCTCAAACAAATTCATGCAAGAATCTGAAACCATCCAGGGTTTTTCCATTGATGAGTATTTCTCGAATATGATAGTGCGCATATGAGTGCCGCTGCTTTGATTTTTGAAATGAGAGACAGTGTAGGACATCGTCTCTGGCTCTGTCATTACCATATCCCAATATTTTTTGGAAGAAATAACTTCTGCTGTGGTCAGCATATAGCCATAACCAGCGTCAATGCTCTCTTTTGTGATTGGACATTGTGCTTTTAAAGCAGGTTTTTTCTTTGCGAATAGGGTGTCTAGGAATGCCATACAAAACAATTTACTTCTTAGATACTCCTAGAAGGGTAAATAGTTGCATGTAAAGCCAAAAAAAATGAAAAAAAATGATGAAACGGGACTTTCGTGTGATGAAACGGGTGTTAGGGTACCGCTGAGCTTCAATTGTGTTTGGAGAGGAGATTACTAATATTCTAATGAAAAAGCCCTACATACCTGAATTACAGTTATGTAGGGCTAATGTTAAATTTGTATAGATTAACCTTACGGAGATGTTTTGCTTGAAGCAGCTTTAGCTTTTACTTCTTGAAACTTCTCATATCGTTCTAGGAACGGCCCAATTTCCTCTGCAGCAGGAATTTTTCTACCTATAATTTTTTTCTCTTTATCGAGTATATAAATGGTAGGTGTTGTTTCGGCATCATATAAATCGCGATAAAGTCCTACAGCACTGTAGTAGAAGCATGTGTTAACAAACTTCTCCATTTTCATTTCTTTCACATACTTCTGTGTTTTGGTCATAGAAGTATCGACTGAAACTGTGTAAACACCGACATCGAGTTTAGTAGTATTTTTGAAATCGACCAGCTTGGGTGTTTCTTTCTTGCAATGTCCGCAATCTGGATCATAGATGAAGAGCACTGTATACTTATTGGCCATGCTGTGCAGCGAGCGCATGTTGCCGTTAATATCTTTAAGAATTAGGTTATTTGATTTTTTACCTAAAGCACTGGAGCGAATACGATCCGCTTGATCCTTTAAATTTTTCTTAAGCTGATCATTAACCCAAAAATTCATTTCGCCAGATGCAAAATATTTATCGAAGAGATTAACATACACCTGGTCAAGTCCCATATACTTAGGTTGCTGGTATTTCAATAAGCAAATCCAGGTCAGGTATTTGTAAGCCTCCTGATTCTTCTTTGTCTTGGCAATAAGTTTGTTGATGGCCGCGGTTATAGTGTCTGCCTCCGGCACAAATAACTTGTCAAGGTATTCGTCTACTTTTTCTTTGTAAATATTTCGTGGCAAGCGGATTAACGCTTCATCACTTAAATCGAAATTATCGAAGTAGTGATCTCTATAGTAGCGTAACTGAAAGGTAGAGTCAATACTGCCATCTGCTCGTTTAGGCGGCTCTGGCACATCAATCTTTTTGGTGGTCTTAAAAAGCTTGGCAGTAAATGATTCAGGATATTTGGCTATGATGCCGTCCTGATAAGCGATTACTTTATCGTTTATTTTAGTGAGTGCTTCTCGTGCTGTTTTCTTAGCTTCTTCACCAGCGGTGGTGTCTTGCATCACCTTAACATATGGTTCAGCCTCAATATTTCTCTCAACATTGAAGCGCATGTTTTCAAAAAACAATTGGTTATCATAATCGCCAGTTACTTTCATGTTGGCAACATAATCCTTGGTGGAAGTTGTCATCTGAAACTGCTGATTATTACCAATTAAAAGCTCGAATAGCTTGATTTTACCCTTGATAATAAAGTAAACTCCCGGAGGAAGTGTTTTTTTGCCATCAAAGCTAAAAACACCATTCACCGATTTGGCGGTGTCTTTGGCATAAGTGCTTTCGCTGTAGTAATGCCCCAGCAACAAGGTGGTATCGTTAAGCCCATCAATTTTGAAGTCGAGCTTATAGGCAGGAGCTTGAGCAAAAGTGGCTACGGTAGTTGAAATTGCGATAATGACTGAAAAGAAAAACCGTTTCATAAGTTTGGTTATAATAACGAGTTAATTTAATGGCAATAAATAGGCCATACGGTGCGAAGGTAATCGAAAAATGAAAAATGAGTGTAATAATGGGCTCACTTAACACTATTTAACAGAAATTTGAAGTGATTTAGTTTTGAAGGCGGCATTAAAATTTGATCCTTAAACCGCCATCTTTGCAACTTGTTGCTGTATAAAATTGATGCATGGTTATCTTTACGTATAGCAGTATAATTTTGATAGTTTTGTGCGTTTAAACAGCCATGTCCCTCTCAGTAAATCAGCTTACTAAAATCTATGGCGCCCAACACGCCCTCAACAATATCTCCTTCTCGGTGAATGAGGGGGAAATTTTGGGTTTTTTAGGGCCAAATGGAGCCGGCAAGTCAACTACTTTTAAGATTAGCACGGGATTGATTCCGCCATCTGAAGGTACTGTACATGTTGCAGGCTTTTCGGTTTCAGAACAACCCCTTGAGGTAAAAAAGTTAATTGGCTATCTGCCAGAACACAACCCACTCTATCTCGACATGTTTGTGCATGAATACCTGCAATTTATGGGGAGTCTTCATGGTTTAAAAGGCGCGAACCTGAAGCTGAAGGTGGGGGAGATGGTAGAAAAATGCGGATTGATAAAAGAGCAAAACAAAAAAATAGAAACTTTATCGAAAGGGTATAGACAAAGGGTTGGTTTGGCACAAGCACTTTTACACGACCCTAAGGTTTTATTATTAGATGAACCAACCTCGGGGCTGGATCCTAATCAATTAATAGAGATAAGAAAACTGATCAAGGAAGTAAGCCATAACAAAACCGTAATTTTTTCAACACACATTATGCAGGAAGTAGAGGCTTTGTGCGAACGTGTTGTAATTATTAACAAGGGAGAGATTGTAACAGACTCGCTATTGAAGGACTTACTCGATAAAAAAGATGGCAATATTTATACAGTCGAATTTGAGGGTGACGTTGAGGAAGCATTACTAAATACTATTGCCGGAATAAAAATGGTGCGTAAAATTTCAGCACCAGCTGAAGCCACCATTAAGTTTAGAGTAGAAAGTGAGCCTGGTGTTGATGTGCGCTCAGCTTTATTCAGAATAGCAGCAGACAAAAACTTATCATTGCTCAGCCTTAAACAAGAGCAACAAAACCTTGAACATATTTTTCAGGAACTTACTAAACAGACTATTGAAACATGAGATCAGTATTTGTTAAAGAGTTCCGTTCCTTCCTAAATTCACTAATCGCTTACCTGGTAATGGTTGTTTTCTTAACCGCCATGGGTTTGCTGGTGTGGGTTTTCCCTGACACTTCTGTGCTCAATTATGGTTTTGCAGACATGCTCACGCTTTTCTCATTAGCACCTTATGTTTTTATTTTTTTAATACCCGCCATCACCATGCGCTGTTTTGCTGAAGAACGGAGAAATGGCACGCTCGATTTACTCTTTACAAAGCCCTTGGGCGAATGGGAAATTATTTTTGGAAAATTTCTGGCCTCGTTAACATTAGTATTCATTACCCTGATGCCAACTGTTATCTATTATTTTTCGATTAGTGCGCTGGGGAATCCAACAGGCAATATTGATGCTTCGGCAGTGACAGGATCTTACATAGGGCTTCTGCTACTGAGTAGTGTTTTTTGTGCTATCGGTCTTTTGGCTTCATCTGTTACAACTAATCAGATTGTTGCCTTTATAGTCGCGGCTTTTCTCTGTTTTATCTTTTTCAGCGGATTTCATTCTGCCGCTTCCCTCGCTTCATCTGCAAATATTTCATTGCTTATTAAGCAGGCAGGTATTTTGTATCATTACGAAACATTAAGCCGGGGCTTGATTGATAGTCGTGATGTTCTGTATTTTATCAGTCTCTCGTTTTTTATGTTACTGATTACTAAAACCATTTTATCCTCACGTTCATGGTAAATTGGAAAAGTAAACAACTGGGTGATGTATTGTTATTGGCCAACGGCTTTGTGCTGTTGTTGCTCGTCAATTTATTGGCATCCTATTATTTTGTAAGACTTGATCTTACTGAGGAGAAGCGCTTTAGTATTAAAGCACCAACCAAAGCATTGCTTGAAAAACTTGAAGCCCCAGTTTACATAGAAGTATTTTTAGCAGGAGATTTAAACCCAAGCTTCACCCGCTTTCAGCGTTCGATTAAAGAAATTCTGGAAGAGTTTCGTGTCTACTCAAATGGCAAGGTGCGTTTTGTGTTTACCGACCCGGGCACTGCTCTTGGAGAAAAAGCACGTAATGAATTCATGCAAGACCTGGCTTCCCGTGGTATTCAACCCAGAAATGTTATTGACAACAGAGATGGTCAGCGACTTGAAAAAATCATTTTCCCTGGCGCACTTATTTCTTATGATGGTTTTGAAACTGGAGTAAATCTGCTAAAAGGCAATAGCGCAGAAGGTGGTTCTGAAGGTGTAATCAACCAAGCTATAGAGGGAGTTGAGTACGAATTAGCCAACGCGATTTATAAGTTGAGTAACACAGAGCGCAAACAAATTGGATTGGTGAAAGGCCATGCTGAGCTTAGTGGAGCAGCCATCAGCAGTTTAACCAGTGCTTTGCAGGATAAATTTGATGTTGAAGAAGCGTTATTGAATGATACAAAGGTTCTTGATGCTTTTGATGCTTTGATTATTGCCAAACCTCAACAAAGGTTTACTGAACAGGAGAAATTTTTATTAGATCAATACTTGATGAAGGGTGGCAATCTGATGTTCCTTATTGACAAACTGGAAGCTTCAGCAGACAGTGCTTCCCGCGATGACTACTTTGCTTTCCCTTATGATCTTAATTTGGATGATCAATTATTTAAATATGGTTTCCGCATAAACCTGGATTTAATACAAGACCGTGCAGCAGCTTTATTTCCAGTAGTAACAGGTATGGCGGGTAACAAGCCTCAAATTCAGTTAGTGGATTGGCCATTTTTTCCGTTAGTCAATCGCTATGCCGAACATGAAATTACTCGTAACATAGATGCTGTGCTTACAAGATTTGTCAGCAGTATCGACACTGTTAATGTAGCTAACGTAAAGCGTACGCCTATTTTATTTAGCTCGCAATATGCCAGAACATTGACAGCACCCGTTCGGGTAAGTATAAACGACATTAGAAATAATTTAAAGGCACAAGATTTTCAGCAATCCTATTTACCGATTGCTTATCTGGCGGAAGGTTCTTTCCCTTCTTTATTTAAAAATCGTTTTATTCCCGAAGGTATTGATGAAAGCACAACGATACTTGAAAGTAGTAAGCCAGCCAGAATGATTTTGATTTCAGATGGGGATTTGGCATGCAACGATGTTAATCCACGTACGGGTCAAGCGCAAACATTAGGCTTCGACCGTTTCTCTAATTACACTTTTGCTAATTTAGATTTACTGGTAAATGCAGTGTCGTGGTTAGTAGAAGATAATGGTTTGCTAACTGCTAGAACCAAAGAAGTTAAAATACGACCGTTGAATAAAGAGAAAGTAAATCAAGAAAAATTGTATTGGCAAATGTTAAATGTGGCAGGGCCAATTGTATTAATTGTATTATTTGGTATTGCCTGGGCATTTGTTAGAAAGAAAAAATTTGCCAGCTTTTAATCATTAACTGAGATGCAAGAGAAAAGAAATAAACTGTTGTTTGCCGTACTGTTGGTTTCAGTTGCCATTACAACAGTTATTTATTTTTTGGGTAATGAAACTAGTAGCGAAGTAAAAAATAAAGATCTGTTTCAGGTAACTGAAAGTAAAGTAATTAACCGTGTTGAGTTAGCATCAGCTTCGGGAAAAGTCACATTATCCTTTAACGGAACGCGTTGGATGGTGAATGAAACAGAAGCCGCTGACCGCGATATGATTGATGTTTTGTTTGCAACCGCATTGCAGGCAGAAGTGAAACGACCAGTAGCTGAAAATAGAAATGATTCTGTTGCGGTAGAAGTAAAAGCAACCGGGGTTAATGTTAAATTTTTTGAAGGTGATGTGCTACGCAAAAACTTTACAGCCGGTGGCAACAATAAGAAAACTGAAGCCTACTTTATTGATGAAACCGGTAAGGCTTACTTAATGAACATTCCCGGCTACCGTGTCTATGTTTCTGGTGTTTTCGAGCTAACAGAAAAGCAATGGTGGGATAAATATGTGTTTCCTTTCAATTGGTCGAACGTCAGGGATTTGGCTGTAATGTATCCGAATAAGGTTGACAATAATTTTACAATAAGCCTGCAGGAAGAAAACTTTGCCATCGACAATCTGCCTACCGATACGACCAAGCTCAACGATTTCCTGTTTGCAGTTTCTCTATTAACCGTGGATGAGTTTATAGAAATAGATAGTTTGAAGGATGTTGAGCCTGTTCTCACTGTTCAGGTAAGCGACATCGCAAACCGTATTTATACTCTTTCAATTTTGCCGTATGTACAGGCTGGTAAAACAGCCTGTCTGGTAAAACAAAATCACCTGGCCTGGATTGACAACCGCAAGTTAGCTCGCCTTGTAAAAAACCGCGAATTTTTCCGAAAAAAGGCCTAAGGGGTTTTTAAAAGCAAGTTTTAAAATTGCCATTTCTTTCTAACTTTACGCCCTCTAAAACTTTAACCAACTCAGCATGAAGTTTATTGTTAACTCGGCTTATCTGCTTAAGCAGCTTTCTAATATTAACGGGGTAATTACCACTAACCCGGTAGTGCCTATCCTTGAAAATTTTCTTTTCGAATTGGAAAAAGGAAGCCTGACGGTGACTGCTTCTGACTTGCAGACCTCCATGATTACGGAGTTGCAGGTTGAGTCTAAGGAAAAGGGCAATATTGCCGTTCCTGCTAAAATTCTTTTGGAAACATTAAAGAACCTGCCAGAGCAGCCTGTAACCTTCTCTATTGATGAGTCTACCTACAGCGTTGAAATTATCTCTGATAATGGTCGCTATAAGCTTTCAGGTGAAAACGCAACAGATTTCCCTAAAGTACCTACTGTATCGAATGACTTCTCAGCTGAGATTTCTTCGGAAGTAATGTCTCGAGCGGTTAACAATACCATTTTTGCTACCAGCAACGATGAGTTACGCCCTGCCATGACGGGTGTTTACGTTAACTTGGGTGAAAAGAACACCACTTTTGTAGCTACTGACGGTCACCGTTTGGTTCGCTACCGCAGAAATGACATCACTTCTGATAATGGTAATGCCATCATCATCCCACGCAAGGCTTTAAACTTATTGAAGGCAACATTGCCATCAGAGAACATGCCGGTAAGTATCGACTTTAACATGTCAAACGCTTATTTCAAGTTCGGTAACATTAAAATGATTTGCCGCTTGATTGACGAGCGCTACCCTGATTACGAAAATGTAATTCCAAGTGTTAACAACATTAAGATGACCATTGGTCGTACGGACTTGTTAAGTGCTTTGAGACGTATATCTATTTACGCCAATAAGACCACCCATCAGGTGCGTTTAAAAATTACAGGCAGTGAATTACAAATTTCTGCTGAAGATTTGGACTTCTCTAACGAAGCGAATGAGCGTCTGTCATGCGAACATGAAGGTGAAGACATCGAAATCGGCTTCAATGCCAAGTTCATTATTGAGATGTTGAACAATATTGATACAGATCAGATTAAATTAACCATGTCGGCACCTAATAAGGCCGGTGTAATTTTGCCTGTAGAAAAAGATAAGAATGAAGATATATTGATGTTGGTAATGCCTGTGATGTTGAACCAATACGTTTAACTCTTAGCTAACCAATAATAAAAAAGCCATCGAGAGATGGCTTTTTTATTGGCTACGCATTCAGTACGTCTTTGTACTCAGGTGTTTTGTCGAATACCGATTTAGCGAAGGGGCAAAGCGGTAATATTTTGATTTGATGTTGACGGGCGTAATCCACAGCAGTCTGTAATAATTGTTTGCCTGCACTTTTACCTTTTAGTTTTTCACTTACTTCTGTATGGTCTATGATGATGAGTTTATCTCCGGCTTTACTATAACTCATCTCCGCCAGTTTCTCATTATCGATTTCTATATAGAATAAGCCTTTGGATCCGATTTCTCTGTGTTTTACTTCCATACTTTAAGTTAAAGACTAATTTGATTATAAGGCATTTTGAATAATAAAAAAAGCCTCGTTTTACGAGGCTTAGTCTATTTAAAAATCCGCGTAACGAAATGTCCAAGATCTTTTTACTACCGTAAAAAGATCTTGGACATTTAAAAGTCTATTTCGCGTAAGCAACAGCTCTCTTCTCGCGAATTACTGTTACTTTAATCTGACCAGGGTATTGCATGTCGCGTTCAATCTTTTGAGAGATATCGAAGCTTAACTGGCCTGCACGCTCGTCTGTTACATTCTCAGCATCTACCAATACACGTAATTCACGACCAGCCTGTATTGCATAGCATTTTTCTACACCATCAAAACTTAAACCTAAGTCTTCTAACTCTCTAAGGCGTTTGATGTATTGTTCCATCACCTCGCGTCTGGCACCTGGTCTTGCACCGCTAATGGCATCGCAAGCCTGAATGATAGGCGAAATGATGTGTGTCATTTCTATTTCATCGTGGTGGGCACCAATGGCGTTACAAATGGCAGGATGTTCTTTGTATTTCATGGCCAGCTCCATGCCTACAATCGCGTGAGGCTTTTCCAATTCTTCTGGCCATACTTTACCAATATCATGGAGTAAACCTGCACGTTTTGCCTGCTTTACATTTAGGCCAAGTTCGGTGGCCATTATCGAGCAGAGGTTAGCTACTTCGCGTGAGTGCTGTAACAGGTTTTGTCCATAGGATGAACGGAAGCGCATGCGTCCAACCATCTTCACAAGTTCAGGGTGCAAACCGTGAATGCCTAAATCTATAACAGTACGCTCACCTGTTTCAATAATTTCATCATCAATGTTTTTAGCTGTCTTGGCAACAATCTCTTCAATGCGGGCAGGATGAATGCGTCCGTCTTGTACTAATCTGTGTAACGACAAGCGGGCAATCTCTCTTCTTACCGGATCGAAACCAGAAATGATAATGGCTTCAGGCGTATCGTCTACAATAATCTCTACCCCGGTTGCAGCTTCCAGCGCACGGATGTTACGGCCTTCACGACCAATGATTTTACCTTTAATATCATCGCTTTCAATATTGAAAACGCTTACACAGTTTTCAATGGCGTGTTCAGTAGCCGTACGTTGAATGGTATCGATAACGATTTTCTTAGCATCTTTTGTGGCTGTAAGTTTGGCTTGTTCTACAATGTCTTTAATGTAAGAAGATGCTTTAGTCTGGGCTTCATCACGTAGGGAGGTAATAAGTTGTTCACGGGCATCATCAGCGGTAAGCTTAGAAATGTCTTCCAGAATTTTGATTTTTTGCTGGTTGAATTTCTCCAGTTCTTCTCTTCGTTTCTTAATTACTTCACCTTGCTGAAGCAAATCCTGCTTTAGCTCATCAATTTCAGTCTCTTTGCGCTTTAGGTTCTCCAGTTCTTTGCTAATGGTTTGCTCGCGCTGCTTAATCTTTTGTTCGTTGGCGATAATGATGTTTTTCTTCTTATTAGCCTCTTCTTCGAATTCTGTTTTCATTTTCAGAATTTTCTCTTTGGCTTCCAGAATTTTGTCTCTCTTGAGGTTTTCAGCTTCGATTTCTGCTTCCTTCAAGGTTAGGCTTGCACGTTCCTCTACCGCTCGCTGCTTTTTGGCAAATTTGCGCTTGTAAAGTAAAGTGCCTATTATCAGGCTAAGGCCAATAGTGGCAATAGCGCAGATAAGTATGGTTATTATAGTAGTTGCCGACATAAGAATATTAATTAGGGTTTATATGTCCCTAACGGCAGCAACAGAATTGAAAAAGATTAAAGTATAGACTGGGAAACCAGTTGATTAAGTTGATGCACCTTTTCGAAAACAGTTTGATCTATTTCCTGATGGCTCTCTTCGACTGTCATTTTATCAACAAGACAATCGAAAGCAACCATCGCGAGCAGGTCTTGCTTATCGTCAATACCGAATTGCTCTTTGTAAGTCTTCAGTTTTTCGTTAATCAACCTTCCGGCAGTACGGACACGCTCTTCATCGTGTCTTTTTACCTTCATCGGATACTCACGGTCGGCAATTTTGATTTTTATTGAAAGATCCTCCATCAACACACTTACAATTATCGGCTCAAATACGCTATACATCTATCCACTTCGCGGATATACTCTTCTACCTTCTTCTTTAATTCCGAAGAACTACCGTCTTCCGGGTTTAAATTATCTACAATTTTAGAGATTTTTATCTGATTTTTAAAATTGAGCAATTGCTCATCACGGCTTCTCAGCCCTGATTTAAGTTCCTGATTCTCTTGTTTTAACAGAGTAACCTGTTCTTTTAGATTTCTATGCTCTCCTACCAGTATCTGCAGTTTGCGCTCTAGACCTTGCAGGTTGTTTTTTAGAGTATCCTGATTCATTTATACTGTTTTCTAAGGGTAAGCTTGGTTAGCCCTTCAATTTATCAATTATTTTCTAATTACAGCTCCGATTTTTGTTTCGTAAGCCTTAATAAGGTTATTCATTACATTTTCAATCTCTACATCTGTAAGGGTTTTCTGCTCATCCTGCAAAGCAAAAGACAGTGCATAGGCCTTTTTACCAGCTTGTAGCTTATCTCCTTCATACACATCAAACAGGTTTACATTTTTCAACAATGCTTTAGTCGTTTGGTGTGCTATAGTCTCAACGGTATCGAAAGTAATATTTTTATCGATAACAAGCGAGAGGTCTCTGCGTACTTCAGGGAACTTAGGCACCTCTTTAAGGCTAATAACCGGATTCGATCTATCGAAAAGGGATGCATAGCTTAGATCGGCATAGAAAACCTCTTGCTTTATGCCCATATCGCGTTGCAAGGTTGTTTTTACTTTGCCTATTCTACCAATCTCCTTTTTGCCACTATTAACACTTACTGCAAAATCGAAAAGTGGATCTTCAATTTTTTCAAGGTTAACATTGGTAATAGCGCTTCTTTGTAAGATCCCATTTACAATTTGTGCCAGGTCGTGGTAATTGAGGCTTTGCAATTTGTGCTGCCAGCTCTCTGCTTCACTATTGCCCGACATATAAATGGCAAGACGCTCGGTCTCTTCGTATTTACCATTCCTGTTTGTGTACACTTTACCAAACTCAAAAAGCTTCAGGTCTTTTTGCTTGCGGTTAATGTTATAGGCACAAACTTCCAAACCTGTAAAAAGCATAGTTTGACGTAAAATGCCTTGCTCTTCGCTCAGCTTATTAAGCATTTCAACAGCTTCACCTTCAAAAGAGATGTTGTGCTTCTGTTGGTAGGCTGCGTTGGTAAGTGAGTTGGTAAGGATTTCATAAAAACCATTAGCCACAAGTTGTTGACCAAGTGTATTTCTAAACTTGTTAATATCTTTTGCTGGGAATGAAGAAATAAAATCTGATCCTGCGAATTCTCTCAGCTCAATGTTGTTAAAACCATAAATGCGAAGAATTTCTTCGATCACATCAGCTTCCTGCATTACATCCACTCTGTATGGTGGAACGGAAACAGTGTATTCGTCACTTTTACTGTCGATTACTTTAATATCAAGCCTTTCCAGTATTCCTGTAGCCTCATCGCGTGTAAGCGCTTTACCGATCAGGCGATTTACATTCTTGTCTTTTACGCGAATAATTCTGTCTTCAACCTTAACAGGATAAACGTCAACAATATCAGAGCTGATGCCACCGCCAGCCACTTCTTTAATCAGCAAGGCTGCGCGCTTCAATGCGTATACAGTGATGTTGGGATCGGTGCCACGCTCGAAGCGGAAAGAAGAATCTGTTTTAATACTGTGATGCAAAGAAGTTTTACGCACAGCATCCGGTGCGAAACAGGCACTTTCTAAAAATATTGAAGTAGTAGCATTGCTAATACCTGAATCGGCTCCACCAAAGACACCGGCAATGCACATGCCTTTACTTGCGTTACAGATCATTAGATCCGTGCTTTGCAGTTCACGTTCTTTTCCGTCAAGCGTAGTAAATTTTGTTCCTTTTGGAAGTGTCTTCACCACAACTTTGTTACCTTCAATTTTAGTAGCATCAAAAGCGTGCATGGGTTGCCCCAGTTCATGGCAAATAAAATTAGTGATGTCTACAATGTTGTTGATTGGTGAAATGCCGATGGCCAGCAATTTATGTTTAAGCCAGTCAGGAGAATCTTTTACCGTAAGGCCCGTCATGCTCAAGCCAGAATAACGCAGGCAAGCTTCTTTATTCTCAATGTTTACTGAGATATTCAGGTTATTGTTGTCAACCTTAAATGCATCTACCGCAGGTAATTTTAATTCTCTTTTTTGCGATGCTTTAATATCGCGGGCCACACCAATATGCGAGGCAGCATCAACACGGTTGGGTGTTAGACCAATTTCAATTACGTAGTCGCTTTGGATATTGAAGAATGAAGATGCAGGTGTACCATTTGGTACATTGGTTTGCAGCACAATAATACCTGCATGACTTTCACCTAAACCAATTTCATCTTCAGCGCAAATCATGCCTTCGCTTACTTCGCCTCTTATCTTAGCTGATTTGATGGTGAAAGGTTCGCCCTTGCTCGGATATAAAGTGGCACCAGGCAAAGCAACCACCACTTTTTGTCCGGCAGCAACGTTAGCAGCACCACAAACGATGGGATGAATTTTTCCGTTGCCTACATCAACTGTGGTTAGCGATAATTTATCGGCATTGGGATGTTTGGCACAAGTAAGTACTTCACCAATGACAATGTCTTTTAATCCGCCTTTAACCGTTTCAAAATGCTCGACACTTTCAACTTCTAAGCCGGTTGAGGTTAAAACCTTTCCGATTTCTTCTGCACTTTCGATTATGCTAATATATTCTTTAAGCCAGTTGTAAGAGATTTTCATAAACTAAATCAGGTGATCTACCCAACGCACTATTTTATTGAAAGGATGGGTGATGATTATCTTTCAAAAATAAGGCTTTTACCTGAATTATTGATAGGTCTTTTCGCCCGCCCGTATAGCTACGTTGAGGATATTTTCTTTAGGTGGAAATGGGCATGAGAAACTGTCGTTATAAGCGCAATAAGGGTTATATGCTTTATTAAAGTCAAGTGTAATGGAGGTGCTGCCTGGTACTTTATTGATGTCCAGGTAGCGACCGGCTCCGTAGGTTTCGTTGGCACTGGTAGCATCTGCAAAGGCCAGAAATAAAGTGCCGCGTGTTGGTCCCATGTCCATAATTTCGAGTATGAGTAGTCGGCAAGCTTCTCCGTCAAAACTAAATTCAGCATGGGCGTATTCTAAATACCTTGTTTCGAGGCCATCACTGGTGGGTAAGAGTACGGTTTTTTTATCCTTAACGGGAATGAGGTTAGCGGAAATTCGGAAGCGCTCATCAGGTTCAAAATAGGAGAGACCTTTGAATGTGGCTACGCTGTCTGCAAAAGGTGATTCAGAATTATTACGCATGTAATCATCACGATCTTTGCGTGCTGAGGTGATTTGTTTTTTATATTCTTCGCTAGTGCCTGCGGGTTGCATAGCATAGAAAACGATTATTAATCCTACGACAACCAACAGAATAAGTAGTATATTTTTTTGCTTCATGATAATCTTTTATAGTGATGCTCAGTCTTTGTGCTTGAGGGGTAATTTAATTTTTAATTTCTGGTTTCCATTCTTTTATGGCTTCTCTATGCTTATCAAAAATCTGAAAGAAAATGGGGAGACTTGTATCGGCAACCCTTCCTGGTGCATTGGTAAGAACACAAATAGCAATTTTTTCAGATGGAAGTAAAGCTACTTCACTTCGATAACCGGTAACATAACCACCGTGGTAAACCATGGTGTCATTGGTGAAATTAATAATGCGCCAACCTAAACCATAGTGTGCTTTTCTCACCCTTTGCCATTTATAAAAATTTCTGTTTCTTGAGTTGGCTAGTACTTGTGGCGTAAAAAGTGAATCGATGGTGCTTTTTTTAATGATTTGTTCTCTGTGACCCAATAAAGCTTTCAACCATTGCGCCATATCGTTAATGCTCGCATTAACACCGCCAGCAGGGGCAACGTTGTAATATGTGTCTCTGATAGCAGTGGATCGAAATTTCCCACGATTGAAAATGTGGGGTTGGGCTATGTTATCGTTATTAACAAAACTCAGGTAATCAGTAGAGGCATCGATCATGCCTAAAGGTGTAAAAACCTTTTCTTGCAATTGTGTCTCGTAGCTTTTGCCAGTAGCTTCACTCACTACTTTACCTATCAGGCTATAACCAACATTTTGATAACTATACAAAGTACCCGGTTCGCTAATTAATTTTATGTCGCGCAGATAACTTAAAAGTGTATCAAAAGGCAACGCCTCTTCAATCATGTTAGTGTAAGTGTGATAAGGTAAACCTGTTGAGTGTGAAAGTACGTGACGAATGGTTACGGCTTTTGTGTAGTCAGAGGATTTTAGTTTGAAGCCGGGCCAATGTTGCAATACTGTTTGATTCCAGTCTAGTATTTGATCTTCGACAAGAATGCCCGTTAAGAATGATGCAAAGGGTTTTGATACAGACGCTAGTCTGTATGCGGTGTGCACATTTATACTATCAGTGGTGCCAACTTCTTTAAAGCCGTACCCTTTTAGTAAAATAATGACAGAATCATAAACAACAGCAACAGACGCACCTGGTTGATGATGTTTATTCATCAGTAACTGAAAAGCAGAATCAAACTCATTAGCTAACGCTACCAGATGTGGATTGGTGGGAGCATCAACGCTAAGCCTATTGGTTTTAGTTGATGTATCTTTTTTTACACTTTCGAATTTATTGTTCAGTAATGTGTACAATACAAAAAGTGCAACCGCAGAGATAATGAGAACAATAATCTTTCTTTTTAACTTCATAGCATACCCTCATCTGCAAAGCTAAAATATCTTTTGCCTGCGACAATGATATGGTCAAGTAGTTGTATTTCCAGCAGAACACCTGCTTCTTTTATTTTTTTGGTCAATGCAATATCAGCCTGGCTTGCATTTAAGTTACCAGACGGATGATTATGAGCCAGGATCAAGCCACTTGCTAACTCAGCCACAGCTAATTTGAAAATCATTTTAGGGTCTGCCACTGTACCTGCCACACCTCCAGAGCTTATTTGTTGTTTTTTAACAATGCGATTTGCCCTGTTAGTAAGTATTATCCAAAATTCTTCATGAGGTAGATCCATCAAATCGGCACTTACTTGATGAAAGGCATCCTTTGAGGAGGTTATTCTGGGTTTTTCAATGATTGAAAGTTCTTTTCTTCTGCGCCCAAGTTCTAAAGCAGCCACTATTGTAATGGCCTTGGCTTCACCTATTCCTTTTGTTTTGATTAAATCTGTGATGTTCAACCTTGCGAGTTCATCAAGGTTGTTACCGGTAGTCTGAAGTACCTTTTTGGCTAGGTCTAATGCGCTGAGTGAAGCAGTGCCAGTACCAAGTAGAATGGCAATTAATTCTGCATCCGTAAGTGAGGCTTTCCCTTTTAAAAGAAGCTTTTCGCGTGGTCGGTCTTCGGCTGCCCAATTCTTGATCCCCAGCGCTTTATCTTGAATTTCCTGCATCCTTTAAAGTTAAGGATCATAGGATTTTCTGAATATGCTTAAAAGCTCAGGTTTAGATAATAAAAAATCCTTTCTGACTGTATCAGAAAGGATTTTGCATATTAAACCAGGTATTAAGCCAGTTTATTTACTTGCTTAGCCAGTCTTGACTTCTGGTTAGCTGCTTTTTTCCAATGAATGACGTTTTTCTTTGCAAGCTTATCAATCATTGCGGAAACCTCTTTTAAAAGACCTTCAGCTTCTGCCTTAGTCTTAGCTGCACGAAGACCTTTCACCGCAGTACGGGTGGTCTTATGCTGATAGCGGTTTCTTAAACGTTTTGTTTCGTTTGCACGAATTCTTTTCTCTGCTGATTTGTGGTTTGCCATATCTTTTAGCAATAAGGAGTGCAAAGGTAAGGTCTTTTGTGGGAATTGCAAAAGTAGTGGAGAAAATTGCTGAAATTCCTACCTTAACCATATGAAAAGATGGGCTCTTTTACTCGTATCAGGCATTTTATGTGCTTTTTCAGCAAATTTTTGGGGTTTTTATGGACATCCTAAAATTAACAGGCAGGCGGTTTTCTCATTACCACCCGATATGGTGGGCTTTTATAAGGCGAATATTCAATATTTGGCTGAGGCTTCGGTAAATCCCGACAGGAGAAGACTTGCAGTGGTGGATGAAGCGGCACGACATTACATTGACTTGGATCACTATGGCGATAGTGCTTGGTTCAGTATGCCACGTTATTGGAAGCAGGCGGTTGAAAAATTTTCTGAGGATACATTAAAGGAATATGGCATTGTGCCATGGCATGTCAATACCATGTATTACCGACTTAAGGATGCTTTTATGATACAGGATCCATCGGCAGTGCTAAAAATATCTGCCGAACTCGGCCATTATATTGCGGATGCGAATGTGCCTTTGCACACTACCGAAAATTATAATGGTCAGTTAACTAATCAATATGGAATACATGGTTTTTGGGAATCACGGTTACCCGAATTATTTGCTAATGAATATAATTTTTTTGTAGGGAGAGCAGCATACTTAGATAAACCTCAGCAAACTATTTGGGACGGTATTGCCGGTGCGCATTTGAAAGTTGATAGTGTTTTAAGTATTGAGCGCAATTTGTCAGCCTCTTTCGGTGACAGAAAGTATTCCTTTGAAACAAGGGGTAAGCAAACCATTAAAGTTTACTCACAGGAGTTTTCGAAAGCATACCACGCAGCGCTTAATAAAATGGTTGAACGGCAGTTGCGTATTGCTATTAAAATGATTGCGGATTTTTGGTACACGGCTTGGGTAGATGCCGGCCAGCCTGATTTGAGAAAGTGGATTAATTATAAACCCACAGAACAGGAATTAGCCATGAGAAAGGAAGAATTGAAAACATGGAAAATAGAGCAGTTAAAAGTAAGGTCTCATGACGAGTGACACCATGGACTAATATCCAAAGATTTTAAAGTTTAAAAACACCTATGAAGCCTGTAAGTGTTTTAAAGCGCTAAGGCATTTGATAGAAAATCAAAAACTCAAAATGATAAACCAGCTTTTCACTTTTACTATGAAATACAAATCATCAAAGCAGTAATCTGAATAAAAAGAATAATGTCCCTGACAGGATTAAGACAACAGGCAACGTTAAGAACCAAGCGATTAAAATATTCCTTACAGTATCACCCTGAAGATTTTTGATGCCCTTGCTGGCCACCATAGATCCTGCAATACCTGATGACAATACGTGTGTTGTACTTACAGGTAAGCCTAAACCCGAAGACAAACCAATAGTAGCGGCAGCTACCAATTCTGCTGAAGCACCTTGTGCATAGGTAAGATGCTCTTTGCCGATCTTTTCACCTATCGTTTTTACAATACGTTTCCAGCCAATCATAGTACCAAGACCTAGAGAGAAAGAGACCATTAACACAACCCATTGAGGAGCAAAATCAGTGATAGTTCGAACAGATTTCAGTTCACTTTTTAAGATTGCCTTGTCTTTGTCGCTTAACCGTAATTCTTCTTTTTTCAGCATACTTTCAAGATTGCGGTTCATTACCATTATATCTTTTCTAATAGCAAAACGCTCACTTTTCGGAATTACTGCAACAGATGGAGTGCTACTGAGTTTGTTAACCAGACGTGCATGCATCGCTTTAGTGTCGGCAAGGATAACTCTATCGGGTGCAGACAATGTAGAAGAATCCATCACCCCCATAACTTGCTCAATCTTAACGAAGGACCCATTTAAAGATTCAGGTGAAACTGATTCGCTTAACGCAAAATAGCCTGGGACGATACCAATCAAAATAAGCATGATTAAGCCAACACCTTTTTGGCCGTCATTAGAACCATGAAAGAAGCTTACACCGGTACAAGTAGCAATAAGAACAGAACGTATCCACAATGGAGGTGGAGCATTTTTCTTAGGTTCTTTGAAAAGGCTGTCTCCATACTTGGTCTTTTTCGTAAAGGATCTGAGTAAGAACATCAAGACTATAGTCATTGAAAAACCAAAAAGCGGAGAAACTAATAAAGACATTCCAATTTCTTTGGCTTTGCCCCAATTAACTGCTGCTGCGTTTACATCTGGCAATAAAGAATAGGCAATACCAACGCCTAAAATGGAAGCAATAAGTGTATGAGAGCTGGAGCAGGGAATGCCCAGGTACCAAGTAATTAAATTCCATGATATAGCACTAATAAGAAGTGCCATTACCATGGCTATACTCTGCCCCATGCTTTGGTCTACGAGCGATTCTACTGGCAACAAATAAACAATACCCATGGCCACGCTAATGCCGCCAAAAAGTACGCCTATAAAGTTCCAAATACCTGACCAGATTACGGCAATCCATGGCTTTAAAGAGTTTGTATAGATTACAGTTGCTACTGCGTTGGCAGTGTCGTGAAAGCCATTGACAAACTCAAAACCGCAGGCGGCTAAAAGACAAATGACTAGGAGAATGGAGTAAGATAACTCTAATTCAAACATATAATTGAATTGGCGCGCAATCTACGGTTTAATGCTTTTGACAATGTTAACCGAATGTTAAGCTTTTTTTTATGAAAGAAGCCATATAAATTTTAACTATCTGAAAAACAAGTGTTTAAAAAACAAGATAATCAAATTAAATTCCGGCCTCAACCTGAAACCGTACCTGCCAGTTTTTGCTATCAGGTTGTATATCACTCAGCCACTTTCTGTGTTCCAAAGTTACATCGCATTGGAGCTTAACTCTATGTCCTTTCATGTATTTTGTGGTACCAATTGTGTACTGTTTAATATAAGGTGTAAAATCAGCCAGTTCCATATCGGGTTTAACTTCAGAAAAGCGGCTTACCAGTTCCAAGTTATTTTTGAACAAGTAACTGCCCTGAAGATTGAAGCCATGTCCTTTGTAGATAAATGCGTAATCGGATTCAATGGGATCAATAAGAATCAAAGGGTCAATTGTAGACCTGTTTAAATATTCTGATGCCAGCGCCCATCCATTATACTTAAGCAAAAAATCAACCATACCTGTTTCTATATCTCTTTGTTCACCCGGGGGCAAAAATACACCAAGTTGCCCGCCTGTTCGGGTAGCATTTTCGTTATCGGAATAAGTAAGTCCCACCGACACCTTTGGTTTCGGTTCACGGCTCAAATCACCTTCAAAGTAATCACCTCCGTTAGTAAAATAGCCAAAGGGAAGTAATTCAAGCCTACCTGTATAAGCCAGACCACGATCAGACTTGGTAACGTTTCTTCCTTCGCCAGAAGTGATGGCTCCCCTGACCACGTAAGTCATGAAACCAATCTTGTTGTTGTAATAAAATTGTAAACCAAAATCACGATCTACATTAAAGGTAGAGTTTACAATTGAGCGATCTGGTAGTTGTAAGTCACCAGAAGAGTTTACCCTTTGTCTGTTGCCAGGAAGTTTGGTTTGCCCCAGTCCGATGGTGAAGTGTTCATTAACACTGTATAAAACAATGGCGTCACGCACTACATTAGGAAAACCAGTATCATCAAAATCCATGTCTCCTCTGGAGAAAGAAAGTTGAATAACATAGGTGAGTTTCGGATTGTAAATAAAGCCATCAAAACGAAGTCGCAACCTGCGCACCCTGGCTTCAACTTCTTTGATGTCCAGGTCTTCTAAACTTTCGGTAGCAAAAGCAAAGCGGTTTTGTATGCGAAAACGAATATTGAGCATGAAAAGGCTGTCGGGTGAGGTGATGCCAAGCCCTTTACCATATGAAAAGTAAGGGGCAATCGCATTTTGTGCTTGCAAATTTGTACTCATCACGAAAGTCAGGATAAATACAGACAGGAGCTTCTTCATAACTTGAATTTGGGCGCAAGGTAAAAATATACCTTTCAGCTTGTACACCTGTGCACAGGTTTCAGGCTCTTTATTACCTTGCCGGATCAATGAAAAGCCTTAGTCAGTCAGTTTCTTTTACCATAGCCAATGAGTTGCTTCATCTATGGCCTCAACGAGCCCTTTTCTGGCCTGCCAGAGAAACCTTACTACTGGCCGATTTGCACCTGGGCAAGATCAACCACTTCAGAAAATCCGGTGTACCGGTTCCTGTTAAAGCGGATGAAAAAAATCTTGAGCAGTTACTTGAGTTAATTCAGAAAACACAAGCAAAACGGATTATTTTTCTTGGCGATTTATTTCATAGCCATTACAATGATGCTTGGGAGGAGTTTGGACAGCTAATTAAGCATTTCAGAGAAAAAACTTTCGAGTTGGTGTTGGGTAATCATGACATTTTAAGTAACCATCAATACGAAAAGCATGGTATTGTACTTCATGAAAAATTAGTATTGGAACCATTCTTGCTCACACATCATCCTATAGAAAATTACGAGGGCGAATTGTATAACATGGCCGGACATATTCATCCGGGTGCACACATGGTGGGAAAGGGGAAACAAAGATTAACCCTACCCTGCTTTTATTTTGGCAGTAAGCAATGTTTATTACCGGCTTTTGGTGCCTTTACAGGATTGGCGCGCATTACACCAAAGGAAAATGATCAGGTTTTTGTAATCATTGAAAATAAAATTTTGAGAGTTTAATTAAGATAAAAGTATCTGCTTACTGCGATACAAAGAGTATGGTAAAGATAGTTAACAATAAGCATTGTAAAATTTTGAAACTAGTTTTTGTATTGCTAATTATTGGTTTGAATGCGGCTGCGCAGGACACAACGCGCTTGTCTTTATTATTTACTGGCGATGTAATGGGACACGATTCACAAATTGCAGCAGCCTATAATGCAAGTACTGGCAGTTACGATTATACAAGTTGTTTTCAATTTGTAAAACCCTATATCGCTGCTGCGGATTTAGCAATAGGAAATCTGGAGGTTACGCTTGCGGGTGCTCCATATAAGGGGTATCCGGCATTCAGCTCACCAGATGCACTTGCAGTTGATTTACAGGATGTTGGTTTCGATGTATTGGTTACAGCCAATAACCACTCCTGCGATAAGGGTAAACGTGGTATTGAGCGTACTATTGAAATGCTGGATAGTTTTAAGATTGTACATACAGGTACTTTTACAGATGAAGCTAGCCGATTGAATGACTATCCACTCATACTTGAAAAAAATGGTTTTAAACTGGCACTACTTAATTATACTTATGGAACCAATGGCATACCTGTGCCCAAACCGACCATTGTAAACGCAATTGATACCGCACAAATCAGAAAGGATATAACACAGGCAAAACTACCAAACCCAGATTATATCATTGCTTTTATGCACTGGGGCAGCGAGTATCAGTCCCAACCTAATGCCTATCAAAAAGTATTGACTAAGTATTTATTTGATTCTGGTGTTCAATTGGTGATTGGTGCACACCCACATGTATTGCAACCGATGCAATTCAATAAAGAGAATCAGCAGTTAGTAGTTTATTCGCTGGGAAATTTTGTTTCCGGACAACGTGACCGCTATAAAAATGGTGGCGCTATGGTGCGGATTGATCTTTCTAAAATTCGTAACGACTCTGTTATCACCAAACATATCGATTCAGTCAACTATATCTTGCAATATGTACATCGCGATGCACAAAAAAAATATGTGGTACTTCCTGTGCCTACTTTTGAGAATGATACCACCGGTTTTATAAAAGATGAGCTTTCGAAGCAAAATTTTAAAACTTTTATCACCGACTCCAGACTACTCTTTAGCAAGTACAACGCAAATGTTAATGAAAGCAGACTTCTGCATTTCGATTCAACAAGTTATAGCATCAAATTATTTACGGTTGAAAAAACAAATAGCAGGGTGCCGGTACCACCTTTGGATACTTTCTATGGCTTGCATACAAATGAGACAAAAGATGGGAAGGTTGATTATTATTTAGGCTTTTTCAAAAGCCGGGAAGAGGCGGAACGTATTCTGGAAAATGTTAAAAAAAGTATGCCTTATCACGATTCTTCAATAGCTATTTTTTATAACAGTAAACCTGCTGAATAGCCTAAAAACAGAAAAGGCGATATCGATTGCTCGATATCACCTTTTCATAGGTTTAGGTTTAGGTTTAACGAAGGAACAAAAGTTCTCTGTATTTTACAAGTGGCCAGTCCTCATCATTTACTAAAAGTTCTAAATCATCAACTGCTTCACGGATAATTTCGAAGTATTTCTCCTTCACATCCTCACAATAAGCAGTTGCTTTTTCATGGGCATCAGTCATTTTATTAATTCGCTTACGCTCCTCAATCATGTTGTGCACATTGGTTTTAATGGTTTCAATGTGTCCGCTGATCTCCTGAATGGTTTTTACCACTGCTTTATTGTCGATACCTAAGCCTTTCAAGCCATTAGCATTGTCTATTAACTTACTCTGGTAAGCGATAGCAGTAGGAATAATATGATTGATAGCCAGATCTCCCATAACACGAGATTCTATTTGCACACGTTTAATGTAAGATTCCAATTTAATCTCTTGACGTGCTTCAACCTCTTTATGGTTATAGATGCCGTGGCGTTCAAATAACTCAATTGATTTTTTAGTCAAATAAGCCTTAACCGCTGCTGGCATGTTTTTGTGGTTAGACAAACCGCGTTTTGCAGCTTCTTTAACCCACTCATCACTATAACCATCGCCTTCAAAACGAATAGTTTTGGATTCTTTAATATAACGTCTTAATACGTTTACGATCGCTAATCTTTTTTCAGTTCCCTTTTCAATATCTTGGCTTACTTCCTCATGCAGTTTTTCTAACTGATCAGCTACAATTACATTCAAGGCCGTCATAGCTGTGGCGCAATTGTCGCTTGAACCAACTGCACGAAACTCAAACTTATTACCAGTAAAGGCAAAAGGCGAAGTACGGTTACGATCTGTATTGTCAAGTATAATTTCAGGTATATGATCAATACCCAACTTCATATACATGTTATCACCTTTCTCAATTTTAACGTTACCCTTGCTTTCTAATTCATCAAGCACAGCACTCATTTGCGAACCCAAGAATGTAGACATGATAGCCGGAGGTGCTTCATTGGCACCCAAACGGAAATCATTCGCTGCTGTGGCAATACTTGCTCTTAATAGATCAGCATGTTCATGCACTGCTTTTACAGTGGTAACAAAGAAAGTGAGGAACATGAGATTATCACGTGCGCTACTGCTAGGGGCAAACAAGTTAACGCCAGTGTCAGTAATCAAAGACCAGTTGTTATGCTTACCACTACCATTTACCCCTGCAAAAGGTTTTTCATGGAATAACACGCGTAGATTATGTTTCTCTGCAACACGCCCCATCACATCCATTAATAATTGGTTGTGGTCGTTGGCTACGTTTACTTCTTCAAACATAGGGGCTACTTCAAATTGGCTAGGAGCCACTTCGTTGTGGCGCGTGCGCAATGGAATACCAAGTTTCCAGGCTTCAACTTCAAATTCTTTCATGAAGTCGTAAGCACGTGCAGGGATAGAACCAAAATAGTGATCCTCTAACTGCTGACCACGTGCAGGTGCATGACCAAATACTGAACGACCAGCCATTACCAAGTCAGGACGAGCCATATATAAAGCTTCATCTACAAGGAAGTACTCTTGCTCAATACCCAATGATGCAGTAACCTTTGTAATCTCACGGTCAAATAACTGAGCAACTTTAGTGGCAGCTTTATCAACAACTTTTATTGCTTTTAATAATGATGCTTTTGTGTCTAATGTTTCACCTGTGTAAGAAACAAAGATGGTAGGGATACATAAAGTCTTTCCATACAGAAACATTGGTGAGGAAGGATCCCAGGCTGTATAACCACGGGCTTCGAAAGTGCTACGGATACCACCACTGGGGAAAGAAGAAGCATCAGGTTCTTGTTGAACTAATTCACTTCCTTTAAATTTTTCAATTCCAGAGGTGCCATCAAAGAAGCTATCATGTTTTTCAGCGGTACCACCTGTTAGGGGTTGGAACCAGTGTGTAAAATGGGTAGCACCTTTAGTAATAGCCCAGCTTTTGGCTGCTGAAGCTACTGCATCTGCAGTCACTTCATCAATTTTTTCACCATTGCGGATGGCTTGACTTACTTTTTTAAAGACAGCTGGAGCTAAAGTCGCTCTCATTTCTTCAATAGTGAAAACACTCTCACCAAAGAAGTCGGAGATCTTAGCAGAAGGCAATTCAACATTAATTTTAGGCCTGGTGGCCAATTGGTCAAGGGCTTTGAAGCGCAAATGTGCCATAAGTGGTATGTTTTTTAAGCAGTTTCGGCTGCAAAAGTATGCATTTAATCAAAGATGGGTTAAAAATGAGGCTATTTTTATTTTGGATTGATAAATTCTGATGAAAAAGCGTATAAAATAAGCCTTTAAGCGATACGAAAGGTGAATTTTGAACTGATTGAGGGCTTTATCTAAATATATTGCTCCATTCCTCGGACTGTGTCCTCACAGACCGAAATGTGATGGAATCGATTTGAAAATTTGATGAGTTTTTGCTGTTCTTTGAAGACACAGACCAGGGATTTAGGATGACAAAGACAAGTGATTATTTCTAGATACTCATTTCTTTAACATCACCCTCTATGATAAGTCGTCCTGCTGTTGCATTTTTTATTTGCTCAACAGAAACACCTGGAGCACGTTCTAACAACTTAAAACCGCCTACAGGTAATACATCCAACACAGCCAGATCACTCACTATTTTTTTCACGCATCTGATACCTGTTATCGGAAGCGAACATTCTTTCAACAGTTTGGATGCGCCATCTTTACTACAATGCTGCATGGCTACAATGATGTGTTTGGCCGAAGCAACTAAGTCCATAGCACCGCCCATGCCCTTCACCATTTTGCCAGGTACTTTCCAGTTAGCAATATCTCCCCGCTCAGATACTTCCATGGCACCGAGAATAGTTAAATCAACATGACCACCACGTATCATGGCGAAACTTTCGGCAGAATTGAAAAGTGCCGAGCCAGGCATCATGGTAATGGTTTGCTTACCCGCATTAATCAAATCTGGATCGACTTTGTCTTCAGTAGGGAAGGGGCCGATACCTAGCAATCCATTTTCTGATTGCAGTACAACATTAAGGTCTGCAGGAATGTAATTAGCCACAAGTGTAGGAATACCAATACCTAAGTTGATATACATACCATCTCTAACTTCTTGTGCGATACGTTTTGCTATTCCGATTTTGTCTAACATAAATCTAATTTGTTGATGTGCTTATGTGTTGATATGATGATTCGTTGATTTTAGTTGGGCTTTGCCTTAGAAGATGATATTATTTTTGATAACACTTTTTTAATGCTGAGTATTTGTGAAAGTAGCTCATCACAATTTGGATAGGATTCAGTTTCATGACAAATCTCTAACCAATATTCGGTTTCGTCCGCTTCTTTCGCTGCTAGTTTAATTTTGTGAATAAAATCAGCTCTTGATTCTGCATTTTGAGCCTCACGAACATTTGCGCCAATTGAAGTTCCAGATCGAATTAACTGATTAGCTACGGCAAACTTTCTATTGCTCTCAAGTATTTCAGCAAATTTTACAATAGCCAATGCAAATTGAAAGGTAAGAGATACAATTAGATTCTCTTTTAGTTCAGGGTTATATTTCTTAGTTACCTCCATATAAAAAGGACTTTTGAATAAATCACTTAATACGTTCATCAGTAAGCTGTGTTTAACACGAGAATTTCTTTCTTATCAACGAATCACCACATCACCGAATCATATCTTCAAATCCTTTAATCCTTAAATCTTGGTTATGGTCCTCTGCTCAATCCTTTTCTCATAATCTTTACCCTGAAAAATACGTTGAACATAAATTCCTGGTGTGTGAATATTATTAGGATCTAATTCGCCTAGGGGAACAAGTTCTTCTACTTCTGCTACTGTAATTTTTCCTGCGGCTGCCATCATCGGATTAAAGTTGCGTGCAGTACCTCTGTAAACAAGATTACCTGCAGTATCACCCTTCCAGGCTTTTACAATAGAATAATCAGCGCGTAGCCAACGCTCCATCAAATACATCTTGCCATCGAATTCTCTTGTTTCTTTTCCTAGCGCAACTTCGGTACCATAGCCTGCTGGTGTAAAGAAAGCCGGAATACCAGCTCCACCTGCTCTTACTCTTTCAGCCAATGTACCTTGCGGGATCAGCTCTACTTCTAATTCTCCTGAGAGCAACTGACGTTCAAACTCTGCATTTTCACCAACATAAGAAGAAATCATTTTCTTTACTTGTCTGGTCTTGAGTAACAAGCCAATACCAAAATCATCGACACCCGCATTATTAGAAATACAGGTTAAACCTTTCACACCTTTTTTCAGTATGGCCGAAATACAATTTTCTGGTATACCGCTAAGTCCGAAGCCCCCTAACATCAATACAGCATTATCACTCATGTCGCGTAAGGCTTCGTCTGCATCTTTAACAACTTTGTTGATCATAGCATTTATCTTAATATCATTAATTTAATAAGCGAAGCGCATCGATTTTATCTAATGCCAATTGTTTGCTGAGTCCTTCTAAATCACTGAACTTGCTGTCGTTTCTGATCAGGTGGTGGAAGGAGATGGTCAAGGTATCACCATAAACATCCTGATTGAAATCAAAAATATTCACTTCAATATTTCTTTTAATACCATTTACTGTTGGTCTGTTGCCAATATAGAGCATGCCTTTATAGACTATATTTTGGTAATGAACCATAACTGCGTAAATGCCATCAGCGGGTACTAATTTAAACTTAGTGTCCATCTCGATGTTGGCGGTAGGAAATCCCAACAGTCGGCCTAATTTATCACCAGGCACAACACGTCCTGTCAGTTGGTAGTTGCTGCCTAAAAAATGATTAGCGGTTGCAATGTCACCAGCTTCTAATGCTTTTCTGATTTTAGTAGAGCTGACGCCTACATTGTCGACATCTTGTCGAGATATCTCCTCTACTTCAAAGCCGTAGCGTGGTGCATTCTCTTTCAACTGTTCAAAACTGCCCTCACGATTTTTGCCAAAATGATGATCGTAACCAATGACAAGTTTTTTCGTACCGATTTTTTTAACAAGAATTTCTGTGATAAATTCTTCAGAACTCATTTGTGAAAATTCTTTGGTAAAAGGAATACGTATCAGGTGTTTAACACCATGTTGACTCAACAACTCAGCTTTCTCCTCAAAAGTATTTAGCAATTTCAATGAATCGTCTTCAGGGTGCAACACGAGGCGTGGATGTGGCCAAAACGTGATAACCACTGTTTCGGCTTTGTGTTGTTGTGATACTTCCGATAAGCGATTTAAAATCTTTTGATGACCTATATGAACACCATCAAAAGTACCACTGGTGACTACTGCAAAAGGCAGCGTTGAGAAATCAGCTATACCGTGGTAAATCTTCATGCGTAAATGTATCTATTCTGAAGTTAGCGTCTGCGGTGGAGGTAATACTTCTTCTACTTGTAATGCATCTTCTAATTTGAAAGTGCCAATACGTGTTCGGCATAAGGCAGATAAATAAGCCCCTACGCCAAGTGATTCACCAACATCGCGTGCCAGACTTCTAATGTAAGTACCTTTGGAGCATACAACGCGAAAGTCTATGCGTGGTAAGTCAATTGCGACTATTTCAAATTCTTTTATCTCTACTTCACGTTTTTTTAACTCAGCCGCTTCACCGGCACGTGCCAGTTCATAAGCACGTTTGCCATTTACTTTTATAGCAGAATGTAGAGGAGGTGTCTGTTGTATTAAGCCGATAAAGCTTTTTACCACATTTTGAACAGTCCCTTCGTTGATGTGTGTTATATCGACAGGATCAGTAGGGGTTGTTTCTAAATCATAAGAGGCTGTGGTTTGCCCAATGACTAAACTACCTGTATACTCTTTCTCCATGCCCATAAAGTCGTTGATGCTTTTGGTCATTTTACCGCTGCAAACAATGAGGAGGCCCGTGGCTAATGGATCAAGCGTTCCGGCATGCCCAATCTTTTTGATTTTTAGTTTGTATCGTAGTTTTTTAACAACATCGAACGAAGTCCAATGAAGCGGTTTATTAATAAGTAATACTTGCCCCGGTTGCTGAATTGTTTCCATTAAACAATAGATAGTTCTACACCACTGTACAAGAGAATTAAAAGAATAACACCAAGGATAATGCGGTAATAACCAAATACTTTAAAGCCATGCTTTGTTAAAAAACTTATGAAGGAACGAATGGCCAGTAGCGCGACTACAAAAGCCACAACATTACCAATAACTAATAAGGTGATTTCGGAGCTTCCAAAAGTGGCGCCACTGTCGAAGTACTTATACATCTTGTACAATGTAGCAGCAAACATGGTGGGTACAGCCAGGAAGAAGGAAAACTCTGCTGCTGTTTTTTTATTTAAGCCTTGGGATAATCCTCCAATGATTGTGGCTGCTGATCTGGAAACACCCGGCAACATGGCAATTACCTGAAAGAAGCCAATGCGGATGGCCATAAAATGATTGATGGATTTTTCCTTCTTTTCATTTTCTTCAAAAATTTTATCGATAAAAAGAAAGATAACACCACCTGCAATAAGCATATAGGCAACAATATCAACACGTTCCAGTAATTGATCGATGTAACCGTTGAACCAATAACCAATAATGGCTGCAGGTAAAAAAGCCACAAAAAGTTTTACATAAAAATCGATGGTTTGAAAGAATCTTTTCCAATACAAAACAATTACGGATAAGATTGCACCAAACTGTATAGCTACTGTAAACATTTTAGTAAATGGATCTGAAGCAATACCCATTAGCGAAGAGCCGATAATCATGTGCCCGGTTGATGAAACCGGCAGGAATTCTGTTAGCCCTTCAATAATGGCTAGTATAATAGCATGAAAAATCTCCATGTTGAATTTTTTTACAAAAGAAAAAACAGAAGAAGTTTATGAAGGCTTCTTTGGTGAATAAAGAATAGCAACGATACCCATGATAAACCCAGCCATCACTACGATTGGTCCTAGGGTGATGCCAAGGAACCCAAAACCAAATGGTTCCGAATCAATAGACATAATGATAAAACCCGTTACCAGTGTGATGAGACCTGCAATCATCAATTGATAGTTTTTTTTGCTGAAAGGAAGTTTTGAATCCACGGTTTGATGATTTAGTTAATAACTAGAATAATTCGTCTAAAGATAAATGCAAATATTTGCGAATCGAGAAGAAGGAACTGATCACTGAGATGAGTATACCAGTTAAAGCCATACTTCCACCCAGAATAAGAAAATGTTCCTGATTGTGTAACAATACTAAATCTTCGATTTCGGATTGTGCGTAATTGATTACTGAAAATAGCAGTGCAATAGCGAATATGGAACCAATAAGACCAAGCATAGCGGCTCTAAGCAAGAATGGTCTTTGAATAAAACTTTGTCGAGCACCCACTAGTTGCATACTGCGAATTAAAAAACGTTGAGAGAACAGCGCGATGCGCATGGTATTATTAATCAGGAGTATTACTGTGACTAGCAATAGACTTACCAACCCTAGCAGTATTAATCCTATTTTTCGTATGTTTTGGTTAATAGATTCGATAAGCCCCTCCACATAAGAGGCTTCAAACACCCCGTTTATTTTTTCAATGTCTTTCTTTATTTTTTCGATCTCCGTTTTTGAATGGTATCCCGGATCGATGCTAATGAGGAAAGCATCCTTTAAAGGATTGTCGCCAATGAATTGGGTGAAATCTTCTCCTGTTTCGCCAATAAACTTTTTAGCTGCCTCTTCTTTAGATATGTAAGCTATCCCTTTATTGTCTCCGTTTTTGTTTACGAAGTTCATGGAAATGATTTTATTCTCTATCTGCAGTCTTTGTGTTTCTGTAAGATTGCCATTTAAGTAAACCTGCATTTTCACATTTTCTCTCACTACCTTTTCTAATTGTACTGAGTATATGATAAGCAAACCAAACAAGCCAACAACGAATAGCGCCAGTGTAATGCTTACGATTACACCTATAGTGGGGTAGCTGCCTAGTTTTTTGCGCGAAGTATACTTCATGACTTCCAAAGGTATAGTTTTTAGAAGCATGCCCAAGCGGGGGTGGTAAAAAAATAGAAGGAATCAAGGCTGTACGCCTTGAATAACAGGTTATTCTGTTGCGAAACTATTTAATAAAAGGAGTATTCGCGCTTTTTGACTGAACTGCCTAGTTCTTGGTTCTGTATTTCCTTAGTTTGTTAAGCAGGGCAGGGTCTTGTACCGGGGTAAGCGCTAATGTCTTGTCTGTCTCCTTTAGGAAGTAGTAAGAGTTTTTATAGTATAAGAAGGCAGTTCGTTTATTATCGCTTATGAATTCGAGAATTTCAAAAAGATTTTTCTCGAATGGGCCATACAGCAACAAAGCATCTTCTTCCAGTTTGTAATGGAAATTATGTCTACGACTGGTAGAGTCAACGGTCACCAATATGCTAGGCTCAAATGTTGAAGGAATATCATCATTTGTAAGAATCTCCGATTCGTGAGGTTCATTAGAGCCGTCCTCTAATTCAGCGGTAGGATCGAACACCTCAATTTGAGGGTCGGCAACGGGTGCTGGGGGCACCTCTTTTCTTGCCTTTTTCTTGCCGTTTAATGGTTGTGATTTTTTATTATCCTCTTCTTCGATAATTAAAGGTTGCTCAGTTCCAGGCTGCGGTTCCTCTTTACCTGGAGCAGGATTTTCGTCAGGGACCTCTGCCACTTCCCTTTGACTTGGCTTAACTACTTCTTGTTTTGTTGGCTGATTAAGGAAGTAGTAAATAGAAGTTCCTATTAATGTGCTAATGGCTATACCTGCTACTACCTTAATAATTACAGTGCTGTTGCTGGCGGGTAGATTGTTGACAGGTACATTATTGAGCATGTTCTTTAGCTCAGCCATGCGTGCATTGCGCAGAGAGGCTACAACGTTGTTTTGTAGCTTTATTTCTTTTTGAAGCGCTGGTTCATTTTCAATTCTTTTTTCAAAGGCAACACGCTCCTCTACCGGCATTCTGTTTGCTAGGTAATCATCCATCAATTCTAAATCCCTTTCTATTGCCATGACATCAATCCAGAAAATCTTGCTCGCTGTATTGTGATTTCACTAATTCATCAAGCTTTTGTTTACACTTATATTTTTTAGTCTTTGCCGTATCTGTGTTAGCGAAGCCAAGCTTGTCTGCTATTTCCTGCATTGAAAGTTCATCGAAATAATAATACATCAATACTTTCTTACAAGTTTCGCCTAACTGATCAATACAACGCGCTATAATCTTTTCTCGTTCAGCCGATTCTGTGTCAATAGCCACCGGCAGATCTTTTTCTTCGTTAGAGAGTCGCTTTTTTCTTTCCAGCTCTTTTCTCCACAGATTTTGACAAATGCTATAGATATAAGTGCTGATTTTAGAAGTCATCACCAAGTTGCCGGATGTACACTTTTGCCAGAATACAATCAGCGCGTCTTGATAGATGTCGCGAGCCTCATCTTCAGTACCACTGTTCGTGATAACCATTTTGGTCATCATGCGGTAGTACTTTTTATAGAGAAACTCCAGAGCTTTTTCATCACCGCCTTTTATACGGTCAAAAATCTCTGTTTCGCTCATCTCAGTCGACTTAGATGCCATGTCCGGATTAATTGTAACCAGCCTCGTTATTTAATTGTTGAATTTATCTTTGAATCTACTTGAAAGGCAGCCAGGTTTGCGTTCTGTAGAATGGACCTAAATATCCTCTTACCTTTAATTCACTTCCTTCTAACCATATTCTGCATCGGTAAACCTTGCCATTGTTGGGATCAAGAATAGTTCCTTCGGAAAATTCAGTTCCGTCCTTTTTCATATCTCTTATGATCTCCATCCCAATAATTTTCTTTTTGAAGCGGTCATCCTCTTCATCACATTCCAGACAAACAGGATCCTGATCTTCGTTTTTATTACGGAAAAGCCTGGTTATTTTACCATATACCTTTCCTCCTTTTTCGAAAATCTCTACAACCGATTTTTCCTTATTAGTCTCATCATCAATGGTTTTCCATTTACCCAAAACAGAAGTCTGTGCATAACCAGACGCAGAAATGAACAAAAGTGCCAGTAATAATCTCATAAAATCTTTATTCAGTTGATCAAAAATAGCAAAAGCCCCGACAATTGCTTGTCAGGGCTTCCGGATAACGTATAAGAGAATGTTTATTGCTGCTCTGTAGCGCCTTCAACGCCCTCAGAAACTTCTTCAGCGGGCGTTTGGCTAACCACCTCAATAGCAGGCTTTACTATCTCAGTAGTTTTAGGTTCTTTGTCAAGGGCGATTAGTGGAGCTATAACAAGAGCCACCACCGACATTAACTTTAATAAAATGTTCAATGAAGGTCCAGAAGTATCTTTAAAAGGATCTCCTACAGTATCTCCAACTACGGCTGCCTTATGTGGTTCAGATTTCTTGTAGTACATCTGACCATTAATTTCAACACCTTCTTCAAAGCTCTTCTTGGCATTATCCCATGCACCACCAGCGTTAGATTGGAAAATTGCCATCAATACACCCGAAACAGTTACACCGGCTAACATACCACCCAAAGACTCAACTCCGAACCCAGGTAAGAATGCAATAATAACCGGAACAACTACTGCCATTAAACCTGGTAATACCATTTCGCGGATCGCAGCTTTGGTAGAGATGTCAACACATTTCGCGTATTCTGCTTTGCCATCGGCATCCTGGAAAGTCTTCTGATCTTCAGCCGACCAGTCTTTCATTTCCTTGTCACCGTTTTTACGCATGGCTGCCAAGGCAGCCTTTAGTTCAGGAATTGAAGCAAATTGTCTTCTTACTTCTTCAATCATACTCATGGCCGCACGACCTACTGCACCCATAGCCATAGCTGAGAATACAAAAGGCAACATACCACCAATGAACAAACCAGCCATTACATTAGCCTTAGATACGTCAATAGTGGTAAGGTTGGCCGTAGTCATGAATGCACCAAACAAAGCAAGGGCTGTGAGCGCTGCTGAAGCAATGGCGAAACCCTTACCGATTGCGGCAGTAGTGTTACCTACAGCATCCAACTTATCGGTACGTTGACGAACTTCTTTAGGGAGCTCAGACATTTCAGCAATACCACCGGCATTATCAGAAATAGGACCGTAAGCATCTACTGCTAATTGAATGCCAAGGTTTGAAAGCATACCTACCGCTGCAATAGCGATACCATATAAGCCACCAAAATGGAAGGCACCAATGATAGATAGCGCGATAATGATAATAGGAAGTGCTGTTGACATCATACCCACGCCTAAACCAGCGATGATATTTGTTGCAGCACCTGTAGAAGATTGACGAACAATTGAAAGTACAGGCTTCTTGCCCATGGCAGTGTAGTATTCCGTAATAAGACCTACTAACAAGCCGCCAATCAAACCAATTACAGTAGCCCAGAAAATACCAAGTGCTGTATAATGATTACCTAATTCAGGATTTTCCCAAGCATACAATGGATCTTTAAACCACCATTCTGCAGGAAGCATATTAGTGATGATGAAATAAGAGGCTGCAATCATTAAGGCAGATGAGATGAATTCACCTCTGTTTAAGGCTGCTTGAGGATCGCCACCTTCTTTTACTTTAACGAAGAAAGTGCCTAAGAATGACATAACGATACCCACACCTGCTAGTACAAGGGGAAGTAGTACAGATGAAAGTCCGTTGAAGTTATCTACAAAACCAGGTACCATAAAAGCAGCACCTAATACCATAGTACCCACAATTGAGCCTACATAAGATTCGAATAAGTCAGCACCCATACCAGCTACATCGCCCACGTTGTCACCAACGTTATCAGCAATAGTTGCAGGGTTCAAAGGATGATCTTCTGGGATACCCGCTTCTACTTTACCAACAAGGTCGGCACCTACGTCAGCAGCTTTGGTATAAATACCACCACCTACGCGAGCAAATAGCGCAATTGAAGAAGCGCCAAAAGAAAATCCGGTTAATACTGTAATCACCTGCGTAAGGTTGGCTTGTGTATCGATACCGAAAACCTGAGAATAGATTATGAATAAAGTACTTAAGCCTAGTACACCAAGACCAACAACACCCATACCCATTACAGAACCACCTGTAAAGGCAACTTCTAAGGCTTTACCCAATGAAGTGCGGGCAGCATTGGTCGTGCGAACGTTAGCTTTAGTAGCTACACGCATACCAATAAAACCTGCTAAGGCCGAAGTGAAAGCACCCAACACGAAGGATACAGCAACAAGCGGAGAAGAGGTTTCGCTGCTGGCAGTTAAGCCTAATAAAACTGCTACACAGGCAACGAAGATGACGAGTATTTTATACTCAGCTTTTAAAAAGGCCATAGCACCATCTGCTATGTGTCCGGCAATTTTTTTCATTTTATCAGTGCCGGCATCCTGTTTAGCGATCCAGGCGCTCTTCCATATTACGAAGAGAAGACCCAGCGCCCCGAAAACAGGCAAAGAGTACAGAACATTTTCCATGATACGTTAGGTTTTCAGTTTATGTTAAAACCACCCTCCCGATGTAATCGAGAGTAAAGTGGTCTTTTTAAAGCGTGGCAAAGATAGGAGAACTGACAAAACAGACAAATGCGTTTTTATATCACTTATAAAGTTGATAATCAGCTTTATGCAAATTAAGAAAGCAATGATCAGGTAAACATCTGCTTCAGAGCACCCCAAAGATTCTTTTTCTTTACATCATCCAATGCAGATAAGGTATCTGAGGTAATGAAGGAGGTATTGCCTTGCTTTTGATTCTTATAAGGAGCTTCACTTTCGGAGATTATGGTTCCAAAGGCGATTATCCTCGAAGGATTATACTGGCTTAACTCTGTGAGACTTATTTTACCAGCCTCAAGAATTGTTACTTGTTCGATGGAAATTTTAACGGAGCCAAGAATTTTGCTTAGTAAGACCTTGTCAGCTTCACTTATTGTTGTCCAAGATTGATCAATCAAGATTATTGTAGCATCCGTGGCCTGATAAAGATCTTCCTGGTATAAGAATTCATATGCATTACTCATGCTTAAACTTCTTTAATATCGAAGAGTGATTTTAATTCGTTGGCCTCGCTTGGTTTCATACGACCCGCCAGGATAAGGCGAAGTTGTCGTCTGCGTAAGGCACCATTGTAATATTCTTTTTCGAGTTCGTTTTCTGGCTCTATCTCTGGTACATCTATAGGTCTTCCACTTTGATCTACCGCAACAAAAGTAAAGTAGGCACTATTGCTTTCTACTTTTTGATTGGCTGGTATATCTTCGGCATCTACATCGATTCGTACTTCCATAGAAGAATTGAAGGCGCGAGTCACTCTTGCTTTCAACGTTACAACATTGCCAAGGCGAATGGGATGTTTAAAAGAAATATTGTCGACCGAGGCCGTTACCACAATTCTATTAGAGTGCTTTTGCGCGGAAATGGCCGATACAATATCCATCCAATGCATTAGTCGTCCACCCATTAAATTATTAAGTGTATTGGTATCGTTAGGCAGCACAAGTTCAGTCATGCTTACAAAGGATTCGCTGGGGGTCTTTTTCTTTTTTGCCATTTTAAAAATCAGATAGGTTCTATTCGCTTCAGAATATTAAAATTCAATATTCAAGGTTCAAAATTGCATTAAAATGTGCACCTACCGTAATTATTTCAAATTTTGAATCTGAATTTTGGAATTAAACCTTCATTTATTCCAACCCTGTTCACCTAATAAAGGAACAAAGGCAAAATAGTCATAATCCTCCTGGATTAGTTTGCCATTCTTTTTACGAATGCGCACCATCTTCTGCTTATCCTTGTCGCCTATGGGTATTATCAAAATGCCACCCTCAGCCAACTGATCAGTCAATGCATCGGGTAGGACAGGAGCCCCGGCTGTCACTATAATTTTGTCAAAAGGTGCTTTGGCGGGTAAACCTTTGGAGCCATCGCCATGAAAAAAGTATGGCTTATATCCCAATTCGGGAAGAAATTTTTTAGTCCTCTCAAACAGTACTTTATTATACTCAATTGTATAAACAATGGCTCCTAATTCAACTAAAATGCAGGCTTGATAGCCCGAACCGGTGCCAATTTCCAAAACCTTGTCTTTTGGCTTTATTTCCAACTTCTCACTTTGAAAAGCCACCGTATAGGGCTGAGAGATGGTTTGGCCTTCGCCAATCGGAAAGGCCTTGTCTTGGTAGGCATGTTCCAATAAAGCGTTCTCAAAAAAAACGTGTCGGGGGACTTTTGCGATGGCTTGTAATACGCGTAAATCTGTAATCCCCTTATTTTCAAGGACTTTCACTAATTTGTTGCGTAAACCGCGTGTTTTATAGGTATCTGGAGCCATGCTATTTTGGCACGAAAAAAGCCAATTTTTCCGCTTTAACAAAGTTTCTAAAATTCTTTAGGAAAAGTGAAACCTACCCCGTTATTTTATGGTTCTCTCCACACAGTGATAAAGCTTTTTGCCATAGCGTTCACATGTGTTTACCTGCACCTGTCAGTAGGAGTGGTTAAAACCACCCACTACTGCATGGGCAGGGAGAGTTCCTCTATTTTCTATACTTTCGAGGCTAAACGATGCGGTTGCAGCCTGTTTCTCTCAAATTTGGAAAAAAATTCATGCTGTCACGATGTGTCTGAACTCATTGTGATAGACAATGACCAAACTGCAACTTCTGCACTTTCATTAACAGCACCTGTTTACTTTCCAATCGCAGAACTTTACAATACAGGTTTGCAAATAACCTCCTCATTGGCTAACAATGAGTCAGATTTTCACCTGAATAATAATTTACCCCCACCTAAAGAGCCACTGTACAAAATATTCTGTGCTTATACCCTTTACGAAGAGGAGTTGACGTCTTAAACATCAGTTAATATACTGATATGCCTTTGGCACATTTTTTACTTATAAAACAATTAGACTAATTCGATTTCGTACAATACATGCTTCTGCCAGTTCAATACGCTCTCAGACGCATACAGAAGTTAGAATTAGTAGATAAACGTTAACTTAGCATTTATGAAAAATACATTCATTCTTATATTCTCCTTATTGTTATCCCTAACATCTTTTGGCCAGTCCTCTAAGGTTGTTAAAACTGAAATTAAAGTTTATGGCAATTGCGGTATGTGCAAAGCACGCATCCAAAAGGCTTTAGATCGAACCGGTATTAAGACAGCAAGTTGGGATGCAAAAACCAAAAATCTTTCTGTCGTTTATAATTCTGATAAACTAACGGAACTCGAAATACATAAGTTTATTGCAGAGGTTGGGCATGATACCGACAAAGCCAAGGCAAAAGATGAAGTGTATGCTAAGCTTCCATTCTGCTGCTTATACCGCGACCACGATCATAGTGGTATGGAAGATGGCGACCACCGTTAATTTATAATCCATGCGATATCAATGGATAAAATCCATTCCCGTTTTGATGGGGATGGTATTGCTCATTTCCCTGGAGGGTAATGCGCAAAAATTAATGGGATTGGTAACAGAGAAAAATGCCAGTGGCGTAGATCAGGCATTACCTGGTGCTAATGTGTATTGGCTGGGTACAAGCAAAGGCACCAATACCGGAGAGAATGGTGTTTTCATGATCGACCTTGTTGAGGGTTCCACAAAATTGGTCATCAGTTTTGTGGGTTATAAAAGCGATACACTTACCATTACCAGCCAAACAAGTATAAAGGTAGTACTCGCTTCCGATCAGGTGTTGGATGAGGTTACTGTACAAGGTTGGCGCTCCTCAAGTGGACTTGATCAATTGAAGCCTATCAATACCGTTGTGATGACAGAGAAAGAACTGTTTAAAGCTGCTTGTTGCAATCTTTCAGAAAGCTTTGAAACAAATCCTTCTGTTGATGTAGCTTTTACTGATGCCATTACTGGAACACGACAAATTCAAATGTTAGGCCTGGCAGGGCCAAACACGATGATCTCTATCGAGAATATGCCGGGGGTACGTGGTCTGGCTGGAAGTCAGGGTATACAATTTATACCAGGTACCTGGATTAATTCCATTCAGGTAACGAAAGGTGTAGGTTCTGTCGTGAATGGTTATGAAAGCATTGCAGGACAAATAAACGTTGAACTGAAGAAGCCTGAAGAGAGTGAAACTTTTTACCTGAATGGTTATGTAAATGAATCAGGGAGGAGTGAGCTGAATGCGAACGTGACAGCGCACCCCAGTAAGAAGTGGGCAACAACTTTGTTGCTTCATGGTAGCACGCGCCCTTTTGAAATGGATCAGAATAAAGATGGCTTCCTTGATTTTCCTACAGGCTCGCAAATCAATTTTATTAACCGATGGGTGTACAGCAGTGGCACTGGCTGGTTAGGTCAGTTTGGTGTAAAAGCTTTACGCGATACCAAGCAAGGTGGGCAGACTGATTTTACGGATGAAGACAAGTTCACCACAAATCGGTATGGCTTTGAAATCAATACAGATCGCTACGAAGCCTGGGGAAAGGTCGGCTATCAATTTAAAGGTCAGCCTTACAAGAGTGTAGGCTTGCAATTGTCAGCCACACAACATCAGCATGACAGTTACTTTGGTTTTAACATTCACGAAGCCGAGGAACGTTCTGCCTATGCGAATTTGATTTACCAATCAATCATTGGTAATAACTCGCATAAGTTTAAAACCGGACTTAGCTTTTTATACGATGATTATGATGAACAGTTTGCTGTAAATACAGTTAACCCTGCATCATTCATTATTATTGAAAACCAGGATGGCAGCACGGATGTAACACAAGAAGTTGATTTCGGCAGAACGGAAAATGTAGCGGGTGCATTTTTTGAATATGATTATGACAACCATAAAAATATTCAAGTAATTGCCGGCATGCGTGTTGATTACCATAATTTATTGGGTACTCTTTTTACACCACGTGTGCATACACGTTTCTTGTTAACAGAAACTACAGCACTGCGTGCATCTGCAGGTCGTGGCATTCGCTTGGCGAATTTGTTAACAGAGAATACAGGTGTGCTGGCTTCAGCACGCCAATTGGTTTTCACAAAGCTGCAATCTGATTATGCCTATGGGTTTAAACCAGATATGGCCTGGAACTATGGTTTGAATTTCTCACAGGATTTTACCCTTGATTACCGTTCGGGTAATATCGTGATCGATTATTTCTATACTGACTTTGAAAATCAGGCAGTGGTTGATTTTGATAGGTCTACAAGACAGGCTAATTTCTTTGGTTTAACAGATAGATCGTTTTCACACAGCTTACAATTTCAAGTTGACTACGAATTGATACGCAGGTTAGATATTCGATTAGCCTACCGTTGGCTGGATGTGCAAACTGATTATCTGGATGGCAGATTGCAGAGACCGCTCATTCCTAAACACCGGGCATTTGTAAACCTGGGTTATGAAACACGCAATGGCTGGAAGTTTGATTATACTGTTCAGTGGTTAGGTGAGCAACGTATACCTGATACTTCTTTGAACGAAGTACAGAATCAATTGCCCTCTGTTTCTCCTTCCTATGTGCTGATGAGTAGTCAGGTGACTAAGGATTTTAAAAAACCCTGGAGTGTTTATTTAGGCGTTGAGAATTTGAGTGACTATACTTTGGATAGCCCGATAGTAGGGGCTAATGATCCCTTTAACGCAAACAATAATTTTGACACGTCAATGGTGTGGGGTCCTATTTTTGGAAGAATGTTTTATGCAGGATTCCGCTATAGAATAGGCGAAGCACATCAGGATTAATAATTACATGAGTCTTTAGTGTGTAGTGCACTAAAGACTCATGTTGTTTTAACTCACCAACTTGTTGATGGCTTCATTTGTTTTCCTGAAATTAAATTCAGCCACAGCTTTCTCCATCAGCGTCTTAATTTCTTCGGTGCAAAGGTTACCAAGACTACCTTCATGGGTATGGTTAATATTTTTGGCGGGATTATATTGATTGCTCTCTATATCCTGACCAACTTTTTTATAGGCATCTCTGAAGGGCATGCCGCCAAGTACTAATTTATTAACCTCCTCTACACTGAAAAGAAATTTATATTTCTCGTCCTCCAGAATATTTTCCTTGATGACTACATTAGCTAACATCAGCTGAATCATCTGTAAACAATCTTTGAGGTTTTGGATGGCTGGGAAAAGCAATTCCTTGATCAATTGTAAATCGCGATGATAACCTGAAGGAAGATTTGCAGTCATCAGGGCAATCTCATTTGGCAATGCCATTAACTGATTGCACCTGGCCCTTACGAGTTCAAAAACATCCGGATTTTTTTTGTGGGGCATGATGCTGGAGCCGGTAGTCAGTTCATCAGGAAAAGAAATGAATCCGAAATTTTGATTCATGAATAAACAAGCGTCCATCGAAAGCTTGGCCAAAGTCGCTGCTACATTTGAAAAAGCGGATGCAACAATACGTTCGGTTTTCCCTCTTCCCATTTGCGCATACACTACATTATAGTTTAGGTCTTCAAAGCCCAGCAATTGAGTGGTTAGTGTTCTGTTGAGCGGAAAGGAAGATCCATAGCCTGCAGCCGAACCCAAAGGATTTTTATTGGCGACTTTGTAAGCACTTTGTAGCACCAACACATCGTCCACCAGACTTTCGGCATAAGCACCAAACCACAAGCCAAAGGAGGAGGGCATGGCCAATTGTAAATGTGTATAGCCAGGAAGTAAGTGCACCTTATTTTTTTCACTTTGCTCCAATAGAAGCGAAAAAAGTCTTTGAATTTCAACGACTATCGTTTCTATTTCAGATCTGAGGTAAAGTTTGATGTCAACCAGGACCTGATCGTTCCGTGATCTGCCGCTGTGAATTTTTTTTCCAACATTGCCCAATATTTTGGTGAGTTCAAACTCAACTTGTGAGTGTATGTCTTCAATTCCCTCTTCAACTGTGAATTTCCCAGCTTTAATCTGTTTATAAATACCTTTGAGTGCATCAGTCAGCATGTTCAACTCTGATTGATTGAGCAATCCGACTTGTTCCAGCATCTGGATGTGCGCCAACGAACCGAGTACATCGAAAGGGGCAAGAAACATGTCCATTTCCTGATCTTTACCGATGGTAAATTTTTCGACAGCCTTCAATGCGGTTTTATCTTTTTGCCAGAGCTTCATTTGTTTATAATTTTTAATGTGAGGATAACTAGATATCCCAATAATGATTAATGCTAATTTGTGTCTTTACCTAAAATCCGTCTGACCGCTGTTTACATCCGCATTCAGCGGTCTGACGGATTGCCTGATGGTTAAATTCATGTTGTTTTAAAACCTAGTGGTTTCAAAACAGATTAACATTTAACAAATAGCTACGCTTGTCTCATAGATTTTATTATCCATTTCATTATATGATTTCGTTTAGCAACTTGATGTAGGTTTCAATGCCCTGTTGTATTTCTTTTACATAGATAAACTCATCTGCACTATGCGAGCGGGCGGAATCACCAGGGCCTATTTTTACTGAGGGTGTCGGTATTAATGCCTGGTCGGAAGTAGTGGGTGAACCGTAAAGGTTAATATTAAATTTTTTAGCAGCCACTACTAAAGGATGATTGAGTGCAATACCAGATGGTTTCAGCCTTATCGAACGTGGTTTGATTTCACTTTTACAATGCTTTTGAATTGTTGCGAGTACTTCTTCCATACTGTAAGCATCGGTTAGTCGTACATCAACGGTGAAACGACATTCAGCAGGCACTACGTTGTGCTGTTGCCCGGCCTGTATAATGGTTACACTCATTTTAACAGGGCCAAGCGTTGTAGACACTTTAGGAAATTGATAAGACTTAAACCAGTTAATATCCTCGATGGCTTCATAGATGGCATTGATGCCCTCTTCTCTTGCTGCATGTCCGGCTTTTCCGTGTGCAATGCAATCGAGTACCATCAAACCTTTTTCAGCAATAGCCATTTCGCATAAGGTGGGCTCACCGACAATAGCAAAATCTATAGCGGGCAATAATGTCCAGATACTTTCTATGCCTTCGGTTCCTGAAATTTCTTCTTCGGCAGTAGCAGCCACTACTATATTGTACTTCAAATTTTCCTTGTTATAGAAATGAAGAAAGGTGGCAATGAGTGATACTAAAGGCCCTCCGGCATCATTGCTGCCTAAGCCATACAGTTTTTCTCCCGCAATGCTTGCTTCAAAAGGATCTCTGGTGTACTGAGAATTGGGCTTAACGGTATCGTGATGTGAATTAAGTAAGATGCTGGGTTTTGAAGCATCAAAGTGTTTGTTCAGTGCCCACACATTATTTCCTTTCCTTTGTGCAGGAATTCCTTCCTGTTCAAAAAAAACTTCCAGGGCTGCAGCAGTATTGTGTTCCTCCCTGCTAAATGAGGGTATAGTAATGAATTGCCTCAAAAGTTCAATTGCTTTGCCGCTCAATTCTTTCATAAATGATCTTGTCAAAGCGTGATAAGTGTACCTTCTGTTACCTGGCCGGTGTTTTTAAGCAGGTCGTTAGCTTCACCAATCAATACTTCTTTCACGCCTGATTTAATAGCTGAAAAAGCATTTTCTAATTTAGGAAGAATTCCGTCCTTCAATACATTTTGTTGAAGCAAACTGGTATAAGTATTTTGTGTGATGTGCCGGATTACAGAATTTTCATCTTCAACATGATGGAGCACGCCCTTCTTTTCGAAACAGAAAATTAACCTGATATCGAAATGTTTGCTGAGGGCAATTGACAAAACAGAAGCAATGGTATCAGCATTGGTGTTCAACATCTTGCCGTCAGCATGGGTAAGTGGCGCAAAAACCGGAATGGTATTTTGTTTTAGTAATACATGGAGCAGGGGTGTATTAACATCTCCCGGCTTGATATCACCCACAAATCCGTAATCAATATCTTTTACGGGGCGCTTCACCGCTTTAATCATGTTACCATCGGCACCGGTAATACCAATAGCATTGCAGTGCAGTTGCTGGAGTGTGGCAACAATTTTTTTATTAACTAAGCCACCGTACACCATTGTTACCAGATCAAGCGTGTGCTCATCAGTTATTCGCCTGCCATTAACGTAGTTAGATGCTATACCCAACTGGTTGCCTATATGTGTTGCGATTTTCCCACCACCATGAATGAGAATTTTGGGCTCACGAATTGAAGCGAAATCTTTTAGAAAGGAATTGAGCTGCTCAGGATTGTCGAGCACATTACCACCAATTTTTATAATAAATAACTTATTCATAATCTATTATTACTTCGCTTTTAATAATTCTGCCAACACGGTTTGAGCGGCCCATACTCTGTTCCCCGCTTGTTGTGTAACAATACTACAAGCACTGTCTAACACCTCATCGCTCAATTCGACATTTCTTCTTACCGGAAGACAATGCATAACTTTAGCCTGCTTGGTAGTCGCAAGTTTGGATCGTGTTAACATCCAGTTTTTATCTTCACTGAGTATTTTTCCGTATTCCTGATAAGCGCTCCAGTTTTTGACATAGATGAAGTCCGCATCTTTCAGGGCTGTATCCTGATTATATTCTATGTTGGCACCTTTTGTAAATTGTTCATCTAATTCATAACCAGCAGGGTGACTGATGACAAAATCTGCTTTACCCCAGGCATTGATCCACTGTGCAAAACTATTGGCGACACATTGCGGTAAGGCTTTTACGTGCGGTGCCCAGGTAAGCACAACTTTTGGTTTGCGCTTCTCTCTAAATAATTCTTCTATGGTAACAATGTCTGCCAGACTTTGCAATGGATGCAGCGTAGCACTCTCGAGACTGAGTATTGGAATGCCCGCGTACTTGATAAATTGCTGCAAATAGAATTCACTGTAGTCAGCTTCCTTGTCTTTTAAGCCAGGAAATGTTCTGACACCAAGGATATCAAAGTAGGTGCCAAGAATAGGAGCCGCGTCTTTGATGTGTTCCACACTGCTTCCTTCCATGATCGCGCCTTCTTCAAACTCAAGCATCCAGCCGTCCTGATTCACATTTAACACAATGGCTTTCATGCCAAGGTTTTCAGCAGCGATCTGTGTGCTCAGCCTGGTACGCATACTGGGATTAAGAAAAACTAAACCTATTCTTTTGCCTGCACCTATTTGCTGACTTACAAGTGGGTTCATTTTAAATTGTAATGCCTTATTTACTAAAGCATCAATGTCTTCAACATCGTTAACGGATAGGAAGTGTTTCATGCTACTTCTTTTTCTAATGCGTGTAGGAAAATATCTGCTTCTGCTTTTGTAACTGTGAGGGAAGGCAACAAACGAATGGTATTGGGTTTAGCTTCACCAGTAAAAATCTTATAGGCTTTAAGCAGGTTTGTTCTCACGGATTTTTTGTCGTCTGGTAAGTCAATACCAATCATCAACCCTTTGCCCCTGATTTCCAGTAGACCTTTTATCTGTCCGAGTTTTTCCAATAGATAGTCACCAACAATAGATGCATTGTCCATCAACTTTTCTTTTTCCATAACATCAAGCACAGCGATAGCTGCAGCACAGGCCAGATAATTGCCGCCAAAAGTTGTTCCCAACATACCACTCCAGGGCTTGATATCCGGATGAATCAAAACACTACCAATAGGGAAGCCGTTGCCCATACCCTTGGCAGTGGTAATCACATGTGGGTGAATATTTGCGAATTGATGCGCAAAGAATTTTCCGGTACGACCGTAACCACTTTGTATTTCATCGAGTATCAACAAGGTATTGTGTTGCTTGCATTTCTTCTCAATGTATTGCAGAAAGGAGTCTGTTGGCAACTGAATGCCACCTACACCCTGTATACCTTCAATGATAACAGCAGCAACATCTCCATCCATGACATCATCAAAAGCTTTCTCATCGTTAAGGGGTACGAAAGTGATGTTATGTCCGGCATTGAAAGGTGCTACTATTTTAGGATTATCAGTTGCCGCCACGGCTCCTGACGTACGGCCGTGAAATGCTTTTTGAAAAGCGACAATTTTTTTTCTACCTGTAACGAATGAAGCAATCTTCAAAGCATTTTCATTGGCTTCCGCCCCAGAGTTACATAAGAAAAGATTGTAGTCGGTGTATCCGGATAGCGCGCCTAATTTTTCTGCCAGTTGTACCTGTAATTTATTTTGAACACTGTTGGAGTAAAAACCAATGTTATTCAGTTGATCAGTAATAGCTTTTACATAATGTGGATGCGAATGACCAATGGAGATTACGGCATGGCCTCCGTAAAGATCAAGATACTTCTCACCTTTTTCGCACCACAGCCAGGAGCCCTGTGCCTTAACCGGATTGATATCAAAAAGCGGATATACATCAAAGAGATTCATCTGAAAATATTTTTAATGACAGTCAAACTGTCTTATGAATTTTGTTATGTTTTTTTTGTGTTAGAAGACAATGCTTTTAAGTTTAAGACCCGTGGTTTCGTTAAAACCAAACATCAGGTTCATATTCTGAACAGCTTGCCCGCTGGCACCTTTTAATAGGTTATCGATAGCTGTGTGGATGACAACTTTGTTTCCATCTTTCTCAATACCGATGATGCACTTGTTTGTGTTGACTACCTGCTTAAGATCAATTGTATCATCAGATACAACAGTAAAGGGATGTTGCGCATAGTAGTCAGCGAATAAATTTTGAATCTGTTTAAGTGTTAAATCTGTACTTATGACAGAGCTAACAAAAATACCTCTTGGGAAATCTCCCCGCCATGGAATAAAATTAATCGGTGCTGAGAAATGCTGTTGAAGTTGAGTCAGCGATTTTTTTATTTCTCCCAAATGTTGGTGAACAAGTGTTTTGTAAGCAGAGATGTTATTGGCACGCCAGGTAAAGTGTGTAGTGTCTTGCAATTTCTGTCCTGCACCTGTTGACCCGGTAATGCCGGTTGTGTAAACTTCACTTAATAATCCTGCATTCGCCAAAGGCAGTAACCCGAGTTGGATAGCGGTAGCAAAGCATCCCGGATTGGCAATTGATTTCGCCTGGGTAATGTTTTGCTTATTCAATTCAGGTAAGCCGTAAACAAATGATCTGTCACTAAAATTTCCATCGAGTCTGAAATCCTGACTCAGGTCTATGATATTTGTGATTGCAGAAATAGGATTCTCTTCCAGAAACTTCTTACTCTCACCGTGTCCTAGGCAAAGGAATAGTACATCGGCTTGCTCAAGCTTGTCCGTGAATGTCAATTCACTTTCGCCAAGCAAGTCACGATGAATGGCATGTATTTTTTTTCCGGCATTGCTTCTGCTGTGAATGAAGCTTATCTCAACCAGGGGATGATTCAGTAATAAGCGGATTGTTTCTCCACCGGTATATCCTGCTCCGCCAATAATGCCTGCTTTTATCTTTACTTCTCCCATAATTTTAAATTTTAAATTTGAAATTTAAAATTGCCGTTAATCCTTTACGGCTTCTTTTACCTGGTGGTAGATGGCAGTCTGGTTGCCAAATATTTTAGTAAAGCCTTTCACGTCATCACCTGTCCATCCCAGATTCATTTCACCATACTTGCCAAATTTGGACGACATCAGGTCGAAAGGTGATTCAATACCAAGAATTACAAACCTGTAGGGGAGTAGTTGTATATGTACATCACCAGTTACCTGTTGTTGTGTACTTTGTAAATAAGCTTCAATATCGCGCATGACAGGATCGAGGTATTGACCTTCATGCAGCCATGTACCATAAAATTGAGCCAACTGTTCTTTCCAGTTTAATTGCCATTTAGTAAGTACATGTTTTTCGAGGGCATGGTGTGCCTTGATGATCAGCATCGGTGCAGCTGCTTCAAAACCGACACGACCCTTAATACCAATAATCGTATCACCGACATGAATATCTCTTCCAATACCAAAAGGTGCAGCGATGTTCTGTAAATGTTGTATTGCCTCACTCGGATGTGCAAAAGGTTGGCCATTGACTTTAATCAGTTCACCTTGTTTGAAGGTCAGTGAAATTTGTTCACTCTCAGTTTTGCTGATAGGCGTAGGCCAGGCTTCTTCTGGCAGCATTCCCAGCGACTTCAGGGTTTCTTTTCCGCCCACAGAGGTTCCCCACAAACCTTTGTTAATGGAGTAAAGTGCTTTTTCAAAATTGAATTGTACACCTTTTGATTTCAGATAATCAATTTCGGCTTCTCTTGACAACTTCAGTTCGCGGATCGGGGTAATGATTTCCACGCCAGGCACTAATATGTTTAGCACCATATCGAAACGAACCTGATCGTTACCGGCACCGGTGCTGCCGTGTGCTACCGCATCGGCTTTTATTTTTTTTGCATAATTGGCTACAGCCAATGCCTGCGACATGCGTTCCGCGCTTACACTTAGCGGGTAGGTATTATTCTTTAACACATTTCCATAAATAAGGAAACGGATAACGGTGTCGTAATAATTTTTGGTTTCATCCACTGTTTGGTGGGAGGCCACACCGAGTGCTTTTGCCCTTGCCTCAATTTCCCCAATTTCTTTTGCATCGAAACCACCTGTGTTAACAGTAAGGGTATGCACTTCATAACCTTTGTCTTCACTTAAATACTTTACGCAGAAGGAGGTATCCAGACCTCCGCTAAATGCTAAAACAACTTTCTTCATGATGCTACCAGAATAGTGTTAGAAATGATTTCTTTTCAATGTTTGAGTTTTCGTTCTTCTTGCGAAGTGACTTAAGCAATACAAATTGCTTGAAGCGAATCCAGCGATCGAATAATTTAAAGTTACCCTTGAATTTCCTTCTGGGTTCTTGTGCGTCTTTTGCCAGTTGAGCAATCAATTCAGGCTTGCGTGAACTCTCTGCTTTACGCAACAATTCTGCAGCCATTATTTTTGCTTCTGCCGGATCAAACAACATACCTGTACAGATGCAATTCTTACGGCCTTTGCTCATGAGTATATCGTAATTCACGCAGCTTTGACAGCCCTTCCAGAATTCATCATCACTGGTAAGCTCTGAATAGGTTACGGGTTCGTAACCCAACTCTGAGTTTATCTTCATTACAGCCAAACCAGTGGTGAGGCCAAATATTTTGGCTTGTGGGTATTTCTGTCGCGACAACTCGAAAATCTTTCGCTTGATCTCAGTGGCTACACCGCTTTTTCTAAAAGCAGGAGCTACGATCAAACCAGAGTTGGCTACATATTTTTCGTGTTGCCAGGCTTCGATGTAACAGAAGCCTACCCACGTACCCTCGGTGGTTACGGCAATAACAGACTTACCTTCTTGCATCTTTTTTTCGATGTAAGCAGGCGAGCGTTTGGCGATACCTGTGCCACGCGCTTTGGCTGATTCTTCCATTTCGTTAGTAATGGTTTCGGAATAGCGGATGTCGTCAGCTGTTGCCAGTCTGACAATTATGGGTTGATTCTCCAATGTTGTATGAACAAAAGTGAAAGTAAATGATACTAGTGTGCAGCGCGAAGCATGCAAAAACACAAAGACACTACATCCTTGAGGCAGTGTGGTTAACTTAATAAGTAGTTAAAATGGTATCAGATACGCGCAAAGCGAGTCGCGCTTGGTCGCCTGGTCACCGTGCAGGCTTCTTTTAGGAACTGAGATGTTCTGCTAAAGGTTGGAGTAGTCGTAACTACTGTTGAGATGGTGATCGATGTTTTCAATTTCTTTCTAATGGTTAAGTAAAAAGCTAGATAAAAGGCATAATTGGTTTTTTAGTCCGGTACAAAGGTATAGTAAAATTATTTTTCCTAACGTAATTTTTTTATTGTTCAGGCGAACAACAGTTAGGTTCTTTGTTGGCAATGGTATAAAACAAAAAATCCGGCTTTGAGACCGGATCTTTTTCATCAAATCTTAAATGATGCTTATTTGAAAAACTTAGAAGCTTTTTTCCAAAGCATATCACGATCACTTGTAATAGATGGATCACTGTAAATGTTTGCAGACAATTCAGACACGACACCTTTTTTGAAGCCAAGTTTTTCAGCCATTTGCTCGCAGAAAATTATTTCACTTCTGAAAACCTGACCGTCCATTTTCATAAGTTGGATTAGGTAGTAAAGGTGCTCAAACTTTTCTTCCTGAGTCATACCATTGACATTGTGAATGGGCTTAGGGCTTTTGATCATCGACTCTACTTCTTCTTTGCTGATCCCGTTAGCCTTGGCAATGGTGTGGATAAGCTTGGCTTCTTTCTCTTCTACTTTGTTGTCGCTGGCAGCCAGGTTTATAAGGATGTTTAACTCTGATTTCTTATCGAATGTCATAACGTATAGTTGGTTTTGAGGGGCAATTTTGTTAATAAGGTTTAGAAATTTAATGAAATTTACACGGATTTTGTACATCCGAAGTAAAAAAATGAAAATATTGTGCAACCTAAGCCATAGCTTACTGTCTTTTAGAAAAATGAATTATGAAAAAGATTTTTTTCACCATATGTATAGGGCTTTTTAGTCTTGCAACCTTGGCTCAGGAATCTGAAACCAGAAAGCTTTCATCTTTTAGTGGCGTTAAGGTATCGGAGGGAATAGATGCCTACCTGAAAAAGGGGGGTAAAGAGGAGGTCAGGGTAGAGGCCACTGGTACAGAACTATCTAATGTAATTACCGAAGTATCTGGAGATTACCTTAAAATTCACATGGAAGAGGGTGTCTTTAGAAATCGAACCGTAAAGGTATATGTTACCTATGTTTCTATTAATAGTATTGGAGCCAGCTCAGGAGCGAATGTTTTTCATGAAGGTATTTTAAAGACGGATGACCTTACCCTAAAAGCCTCCAGTGCTGGTACGATTGAGTTGAAAACGGAGTCTAAAACCATAGATGCTGGCGCAAGTAGCGCAGGTGAAATTGTAGTTGAGGGAAGTGCAGGTACCGTAGAGTTAGATGCAAGTAGTGCAGGTGAAATAGATGCCTATAACCTTACATGCGATAAAGCTGAGGCAGAGGCAAGCAGTGGTGCTTCTGTTAAATTAATGGTAGTTAAAGATCTTGAGGCACGCGCCAGTAGTGGGGGAAACATACGTTACAGGGGTAATCCTGAACGCTCAAATACAAACTCGAGCAGTGGTGGGTCAGTTAGAAAATCAAACTAAAATGACAGATGCTAATTCAACAGAATTTCATTCGTAAATATCTCATTACTCTTGTTCAATTTCCGGTCTTTAATTGATACTTTAAGTTTAATTCTTTTGACACCAAATATTGTTTTGAAACCTGTTGAGGTCATATTGTAAGTAAGTATACCATCTAATGGTGTTGAAGAATCGCTTAGCTGAGGGAAACGTCCATCGTAAGTTGTACAAAACTCCTCACGCCAATTGTATTCTCTAAAATCATTGTCATTGCCATTAGCAAATTCTTTTACAAAAAAGTCTACTTCAATGTTGTAATGATTCGGGTTGATTTGAAAGTAAAATGTATCTTTTAAATGTAGGAATTGATTCCTGAATGCATCTACTATAGTGTCTTTAATAGGGTAACGTTCATCTACAATTTGTGCGTCTCCGCTGAAACCATAGTAATTTCGTAAATCATATTGATCATTTTGATTGCCCTGATTTAGGTTACCTATAAAAATGAAAAGATCGCGTACGGTAAAATCAAAACACTCTATTCGAGTATTATCAAATGTTGGAAGTTTAGTATAGTTTGCATAGTTTCTGTAGGTAATGAGCTTCCCATTATTATTTCTCCGGCTAATTACTTGAAGTGGAACAAACTCGGCTCTGCCATTTTGTAAAGTATCGGTGTAGAAAGTAACAGTTCCAACTTCTTTTTCTAATTCTCCACCCTCAGACAAATAAAAGTTTGTGTCATGGAAGGGATCATCAACATTGGTAATGAAATCACCCCCTGGAGTAACAATAGTACCTATACCTAAATCTCCGTCACCATCTTTGAACCTGATTTTCAAAATCAGGGAGTCAGGGTCAGAAAAGCCACCAAATTCTACAAATTCAAGGCTCTCAAATTCGATCGTAGGTGTCTCAGGAAACACAGGAGGATCAAAACAACTGCTAGTGGCAGAAATTATGAGTATGCTACCTAAAAATTTATGAGCTAATTTCACGGGCTATTATTAAACGGTTAAGATACAGAACGCTTGGATACTTTTAAAAGTTTTGAATTGCTTCTATCTTCTCTAAACGCACAAAGTTTGGATGAAATTGCCTTGCGCTTGTTTAGGTTTCAGGCCAGTGAAAATCTTGTTTACAGCCGATATTTAGAAGCTTTGCGTGTTAATCCTAATAAAATTGATAGGATTGAGGATATACCATTTTTACCCATTCGTTTTTTTAAAGACCAGACAATAAAAACGGGAAATTGGACTGAAAAGCTGTTTTTCGAAAGTAGCGGTACAACAGGCATCCAAACCAGTAGACACAGTATTAAAAATATTGAAGACTACTTGAGTCATGCTGAACATATTTTCGAGAAAAACTTTGGTTCACTAACTAACTATCATCTACTGGCATTGTTACCTTCTTATTTTGAAAAGGGTAATTCGTCTTTGGTTGCCATGATCGATCATTTCATAAAAAAAACAGGCTCGGATCACTCAGGTTTCTACCGCAATAATTATGAAAAACTGGTTGAAGATGTTGCTCGACTCAAGGCATCATCAAAAAAAATAATTGTGTGGGGTGTTACCTATGCATTACTGGATGTTGCAGATTTATACAAACCTGACTGGCGGGATGTATTGGTATTTGAAACAGGAGGAATGAAGGGACGCAGAAGAGAAATTACGCGCGATGAATTGCACTATCAATTGAAGGCCAACCTGAAGTTGGATAAAGTTTATTCTGAATATGGCATGACCGAATTGCTTAGTCAGGCTTATACACAAGGAGCTCACCTTTTCTACCCGTCCCACAGTATGAAAGTAATTATTCGTGAAATCACGGATCCGTTCAGAAAGGGGCTGATTGATGAAACCGGTGGAATTAATGTGATAGACTTGGCTAATATTTACTCTTTGGCTTTTATTGAGACGGAAGATTTAGGAAAAGTCAATAAATACGGGAATTTCGAGGTTTTGGGCCGTTCTGATAACAGTGATGTGCGTGGTTGTAACCTAATGGTTGAGTAGTCGTATTTTACGTTAAGATGAATTATCTGGCCTTGAATTTGTTTTATAGAAGCTTAAGTTTAAATTTGTTCTTCCCTAAAAACCACTAGAATGAAGAAATTAGTTGTAGTTATCGTAGCAGTTATCTTTTTAGCTTCTTGTAGCCAGTACACTTGCCCTACTTACAGCAAGGCTCCGGCACCTAAAAAAGTAGAGAATAAGATCTAATTACCTCTTTAAAGGTATTTTTTTACATCCTCTGCTGTAATGGTCTCATCGGCCATTATTACCAGTCGCTCCACAACATTTCTTAACTCACGTATATTTCCTGTCCAGGAATGCGTCTTTAATAGGCCTAAGGCAGTTTTGTCAATAGCTTTAGCCTTAGTTCCGTAGTCTTCCGCTATATCATTCAAGAATTTCGGCACCAGTAAACTGATGTCTTCCTTCCTTTCATCCAGAGCAGGTACTTTTATAAGAATAACGCTCAATCGGTGATACAAATCTTCGCGAAAGCGATTCTCCTCGATCTCTTTTTTTAAGTCTTTATTGGTAGCAGCCACAACCCTTACTTTCACCGGTATTTCTTTATCGCCACCTACCCTTGTTATTTTATTTTCCTGTAGGGCTCTGAGTACTTTAGCCTGAGCCGACAAACTCATGTCCCCGATTTCATCCAGAAAAAGTGTTCCCGCTTCTGCCAGTTCGAATTTGCCAAGCCTTTGTTTGATGGCAGAAGTGAATGCACCTTTCTCATGACCAAACAATTCACTCTCGATTAACTCTGAGGGTATGGCTGCACAGTTTACTTCTATTAAAGGGCCACCAGACCGCTTGCTTAGCTCATGTAATTGACGCGCTACTAATTCCTTACCCGAACCATTGGGGCCTGTAATTAATACACGAGCATCAGTAGGCGCCACTTTCTCAATCATTTCTTTTACGGCCTGTATGGCAGCACTCTCACCTACAATTTCAGTTCGCTTTTGTACTTTTTTGCGAAGCACTTTAGTTTCTTCCACAAGCGTGGTTCTTTCTAAAGCATTTCGAACGGTGATCTCGAGGCGACTCAGATCAAAAGGTTTGGAAAGAAAATCAAAGGCGCCTTTTTTAACTGCCTCAACAGCCACATCAATGGTGCCGTGAGCAGAGATGATAATAAAGTTAGTAGGGATACCATTGTTCATGGCTTTGCTCAGTACTTCCATGCCATCCATCTTTGGCATTTTAATATCGCTGAGGCAAAGCTGATATTCTCCAGTTTCTAGTTTTTTATATCCTTCAACACCATCAGGCGCTTCATCAACCTGATGTCCTTTCTCTGCCAGGATTTCTTTTAAACTGTTTCGAATTTTTTGATCGTCTTCAATGATCAGAATTTTAGCCATGGTAAAAGAATTGAACTGTAATGATAGGAATAAAATGAGTAAAGCCGCTTACCTGTTCGGTTCAGCGGCTTTATGTTTAAAAATGCAAGTCTATAAGCCAGGTTCTGTATCCCCCGACCGATCAGTCAGGGGACTTCTACCATTTATCTAAGCGATCTACCCATTCCGATACTTCGACAAGTCGAAGGTTGGTTCAAGCACCCAAAATCGGAACTTATTTGATCTTACAACCCGCAAGGTTTGCCATGCAGCCGATGTTACCATCAAGCACGGTGGGCTCTTACCCCACCTTTTCACCTTTTCCCTGATCTCGACAAGTCGAGTTGGGGTAGTTTGTTTTCTGTGGCACTGTCTGGCTTCCGTGTTAGCGGAATCCCCTCCTTTCAAAGGGTGCGGTGCTCTTAGTTGCCCGGACTTTCCTCCCTCCCGATAAATCGAGACAGCGGTAGAACAACTTGCGACACAAAGGTAAACATAAAATCAACTCGTATGATCAGCCACAATAACCCATCGACCATCTATTTTCTTCCAGAGGAGTGTAAAATGTCCTTGTGGCTCGTCTTTAGTTCTTAGTAAATGCCATTTGCCTATTACCATGGCCGATTCATCCGAAAGTTTTTCTATGCTGATGATGGTAAAGGTAAGTTTACCCATTGCTTCCGTTGTTGGGTAGCCTTTTTTGTAGCCATCAAGCGTAGCTTGCCAGCCATAATTGATACCTCGGCTGCTGATAAATTTTAAACTATCAGATTTCCAATAACCCTGCATGAATGATTCGAGCTTACCACTATTCCAATCTTGCTGCTGTTGTGCCAAGACCTTACGTATGGCGGTAAAGTCTTGATCTTGTGCAGCAAGAAATGAGTAAGAGAAAAGGAAGAGTATTACAATTTTCATATACCGTATATTTAGGTAATCACTAACTGCCACAGATTACGCAGATTTGCACAGAATTAATGCGAGTTATCTGTGAACGTTTGTGAAATCTGTGGTAAATAACTTTTTATAACGTAAGTCCTGCCAGACCAAAGAATATCATAGTGCCTTGCCTGAGTATGCTAAAATGAAGCATAAGACATCCATTAAAACCCAATTAAAACAAAAGGTGCCCAGTAGTATGGTGAGTTGTATACCTTACTGTTAAGCATTTTTATTTTAACCTGTTGCAGCGATTGTGTGAATGTGCTCTTTGTTTGTAGTTTGTTCGTGTAAAAATCTTCCATTAGTAAGGCAGTAGACTCATCTGCAACACTCCAGAACGACACCATTATATTTTTTGCGCCAGCGTATATCAATGCTCTTGATAAACCAATTACACCTTCGCCTTTAGCTATTTTTCCTAAACCGGTTTGGCAGGCAGAAAGCGTTACTAATTGAGCATTAAGTTTAAGGTTATAAATTTCTCCACTGTACAAATAGCCATCTTCACCATTACTTGCCTTTAAAAATATTTTGGATAGCTCAGGATTTAATTCATCCACAATACCATGGGTAGCCAAATGAACGATATCAAATTTTTCAAGTTCATCAGATTTTATCCTTCCCTCACTGGCTTGTTCATTGGTTGCAATTGTGGCCTTAGCCAATGCCTGATTAAATAGTGTACCTATATTTTTCACCTCTTCATTAGTTCCCGGAAGTGAAGTAAGGTTATCGATTTCATTAAATGTTATTGGCGCACAAAGTAAAATGGATTGAATCGCTTTTTTATCAGCACCATGTTTTTGTAACGCTAATGATGCCGAGAATTCATAGCGAACTGCATATTGCTTAATAAGATAAGAAGGACTTGAAGTCTCATCTTTTACAGGCTTACTAATAAGTGCTTCGAATGGTATAACACCTAAACGACCTGTAGGAAAAATGACCAGGCTGTTTATATTTTTTGGCAGAGCCGGAACGAGCAGTTTGTATAGTTTATGAGCTACGGTATTAAGGGTTCTATTTTCGTTGTAATAAAGCGCGTTTCTGAATCCAGTCAGGTATTTATCGAAGGTAGCATCTAGTGTATGTGTTACAATGCTTAATTTCTTTTGTGTAATTACGAAAATGTAGAGACGTTTAGAGCTGTTTACTTTACTATCATCAATAAAATAACTCAACAGTGCAGTCTCATGATCAGTAATTTTTTGCAGATCGCTACCAGATGGTGTCTTTGTATTAAACTTCAGGTTATAGTAATCTGGATATTGTTGTTCCAGGGACTTAGTGAATTCAAGGTACTGCTTATTTAATGCATAAAGTGACTCACGCAAATACACTTCTTCTTCGGCAGTTGGCTTTTGTGCTAGTTTTTGTGTGCAAAGTGTTATGGCAGATTTAATATTTTCTTCATCCTCAAGGAGATTAGCCGGTATTCCTGCAAATGATTTTGCGTTTACATCGGAGATGGCTTCCAGCAATACTGCAGACTTACTTTTTTCTGAAAAGTAAAATGCTTTTTCTCTATAATCATCGCGATCACCAAAAGCCACATCGCTCATGGTTACCGCAATACGCACAGCATCAGCATAAACTTCGTTGGCTACCGCACCAAGTGTAATTTTATCTGCTTCATTATTACTTTGCTGGCGCAGCTCATCTATCAGCGAATCACACGCCATGAGGTATTGAAGTCCTGTACGTAGATCTGAAAATTTTAAAGTCTTACCAAAATAACGCGCTTCAAAAGTCTGCGCTTTGTACATCATAGAGTATAGCAGGTATTTTCCATTATAGAATTCTACTGCTTTAGGAATGTTGTTTACGTCAGGATTTGAATAGTTTTTTAAATTACTGATTAACGCACCATGAAAGTAAGTAAGTGCTTGCGGGTAATTGTCTTTCAGTCGTTCAAGATTACCCAATGCATTTAATACAGATGCGATATCCGGATGTTTTTCGCCATAACTTCTTCTGTACTCTTCTAGTGCTTTCAAATAATAGACCTCAGCATTTTCATTGTTTTTCATTTGCTGATAAGTGTAGCCAAGCTGAAAAAGAACAAAGGCCTTTCTTGGGCTAGGTATTTTTATAAGCGTATTCCAGACATTAAGTGCTTCTTCTAAATTATTTATGGCGTCACCATATAATTCAAGGTTACTGTAAATAACACCTGTGTTGGTATTGTTGATAGCAATTTTCGCATGTTCTTTTCCATGCAATGCTAAATAGATTGGTAATGCTTTTTCATAGTATGTTAATGCCTTGTCAGGATCGCTTTGACTGTAAACCAAACCAAGGTCGTTATACGAAGCAGCAATTAGTTCATGATTTTGGGGAAGTATTTTTGAGCGGATCGATAATGCCATAAGCAAGTGCTCTTCGGCTTGTTTTAATTTGGCATCGTTATAATAGGCTAGTCCTAGTCCTGTTAATATTTTTGCCATGGCTAAACCTGATGCCTGCCCTTCCTTAGTCAATATTTGTTCTGCTTCCACTAAAACTTTTTCAGCTTGTTCATTCTTTCCCTGGTAGAGTAGGAGGTATCCTTCCATTGATTTTAATTCAGCCGACAGTAATCCTGTTGCACCGTCTTGCTTAACAAGTTCAATTAATGCTTGTGCTTTATCGTATTGCTGAAGCGATAACCATGACTCTGCCATCTTGAGCTGCAGATAGGGCTTATCGTTAATGCTTGCTGCAGGTAAGGTTTCATTAAGCAGTTTAATAGCTTCTTCACCTTTGCCATCCAACAAGAGCGAATCAACTTTGGTGAGGCTACCTTGTGCCAGCGCAAAATGATTTATTACTAATAGAAGAAGTGTGACGAGTCTCATGGTTAGAATCTGTAATTGTAACTAAAAGTTGTCACCATCACTCTTGTTAATCCGTCAGGGTTGCGATCGCGTTGCACAATTTTATGACCGACTAATAATCTAATTGAGTTTCTAACATTTAGATTATAGCCCGCGGTAACAATTCCAGATAAAGCTAATCCTCTTGCACCTTCTGGTTTTACTCGTGTGCCGTTAGCATCTGTAATTTCATCGTTTGTAATTCTGTAAATGGGTAGTAATCCTGCAGAAAAATTGAATTGCGAGAATCTGAAATTCCTTTCAGCGCGCAACATAACATCAATACCACGTCTTAATTCTCTTGCTTGGCTATATTTTTCTAAATAAGACTGGTCAGGGTAGTCGTTCCATTCTTCCCACAAAAATTGATTGTTGTTTTGGTTTAAAGGAATTTGAATACCTGTAGCAAACAACCAGTTTTTTGTTAGTACAGAAATACCAGAGATTGCATCGTAAGTACCCAGACTTGTTTGATAGTACATGGGTAAAGGTTTGCCTTCAAATCTTCCCTTGGCCTTTAAGTTTGAATCATTGCTAGGTATTTTGGTGCCAATAGAAAGATTTATATCAAAACGCTCGGAGGTAAAAAGACTTCTTGTTAAGCAAAGCGAGATATCGCCCAAGCCACCAGTTTGGTCGAAAGTGCCACTCTGAACCGTCTGATAAGGTAATTTAATTTGAAAAGAATTTTTACTGTTTAGGCTAAAGCTCATATCGGCATTGGCAACGTAAACAATGGGTGTGGCAGTGGTAGTGCCTCTGTAGAAACTGATTTCCATTGACCTAAGTCTTACCTTTAATTTTTTATTAAAGGGTTGATCTGGTTTCATGGCACCCATGGTACAAAAGCCAGCATCGCTGCAACCTTGGGCATTACCCTCTATAATGACGAGCAAAAGAAAAACAGGTAGTAAAAATCGGGTAGTGCACATATTGGGGATTTAGCTTACCAAATTTATAAGAAAAATGGAATCTATCTTAATAGAAGATATTGGAGACTACGATTTGGATTAAATGAGGAGCTATAAAAAGACTTTTAGCCTTCAATTGACCATGTATAATGGTCAATAGTCATCTGTTTGTTAATAATGTCTCCTTATAATTTACATTCCTAGCGATTGATTCTCTACAGACGCTAATTCAATAATCTTCTCGTACTCTGCGGCAGACAAGTCGTTAAAGAAATAATGCACTGGATTGATGTGTGAGCCATTAAGCATTACTTCATAGTGTAAATGCGGGGCAGTAGATAAGCCAGTATTTCCTACATAACCGATTAAATCTCCTCGTTTTACGTTTTGCCCTTGGCGAACAGCGAAACCATGCATGTGCGCATACCGCGTACGGTAACCGAAGCCATGATCGATTTCCACCATTTTGCCATAACCGCTAAATCGTACACTAACCTCAACCACTTTACCATCAGCAGTTGCATAAATAGGTGTGCCGATAGAAGCAGCAAAGTCAATGCCGGTGTGCATTTTCTTTACTTTATAAATAGGATGCACACGTGGTCCAAAACCAGAAGCTAAAGCAATCAACTGTTTGTTGGCAACAGGTTGTATAGCAGGTACTGCGGCTAATTGCTTTTCTTTATTTTCTGCAAGATTCACTACTTCGTCTTGCGACTTTGATTCTATGTAAAGCTTTCTGCGCAGCATATCTACTTTTTCATGCAGCTCAAGGATTAAGTCTTTTTGAACAATGTTCTTCTCTTTAATATCGGTATAACGGTCTGCACCACCGACACCCGCATCTCTTACCGATTTATCAATAGGTTCAGCACCCAGCACTACACGGTAAATGTTATCGTCTCTGTGTTCTATATTTCCCAGAATTTTTCGAAGTTGCTCAACTTCCACATTTAAGTTGTTATAATAGAACTCAAGTTCTTGCACCTGATTTTTCAGCATTACCTCCTTGGGGGATGCAAAGTAATTGCTATACAAAATGAGCAAGCCAACGGCAAGAGAAAGCGTAAGTGATACGATACCAAGCGTATTTAAAACAATATCACTGTTCTTGGTTCTTACCCTTTCGTACTTACAAGTTTCTGTGTCGTAATAGTATTTTATGCGTGCCATGTTGTGGACTAAATTTCTTTACAGTATTGTGGATGATTGATGATTAACTTTTCTAAAAGCAATTTTTTCTGAACGTCCTTTTCTAAAAACCTGACGCCCTTTATTAATACCCTTCCTTAATTCTTTCTGAGCTTCAGCAGGCATTGCTATAATTTCCTTGCATTCGTCAGAGCAGCATCCGTTAAAGTGTCCAGCGCATTCTTCACATTGTATAAACAGTAAATGACAGCCATCATTTTTGCAATTGGTATGTGTGTCACAAGCTTTGCCACACTGATGGCAAACACTTACTATATCTTCAGAAATGCGTTCACCAAGGCGTTCGTCAAACACAAAGTTTTTGCCAATAAATTTGTTTTCAAGACCTTCGTTTTTTACTTGTCTGGTGTATTCAATTATGCCACCATTCAATTGAAATACATTGTTGAAACCCTTATGACGCATCCATGCACTTGCTTTTTCGCAGCGTATACCCCCGGTGCAATACATTAATAAGTTCTTGTCTTTATTATCTTTAAGAAGGTCTTCAGCAATTTGAAGTTCCTCACGGAAGGTATCAACATCAGGCAGTACAGCACCTTTGAAATGTCCGACTTCACTCTCATAATGATTGCGCATGTCGATGATGATAGTGTTGGGATTTTCCGCCAGTTTGTTGAAATCAGCTGCGTTAACGTGTTGGCCGGTCTGCGTTACATCGAATGATGTATCATCCAAGCCATCGGCTACTATTTTTTTACGAACTAATATTTTTAATTTAAAAAACGATTTTCCATTATCATCCACTGCAATATTCAGACGCACACCATTGAGAAAATCGATGGAGTATAATTTTTCTCTGAAGATGTCCAGGTTGGCTTTGGGCGCACTTATTTGTGCATTGATACCTTCATGGGCTACGTAAATTCTACCCATTACACCTAGCTGATCGAGCAGCGTGTATAACTCATCGCGAAAAGCTTTGGGCTCGGCAAGCTGGTGGTATTTGTAAAAGGAGATCGTGATGCGCTCTTCACTGGAGTGTTGCATCTTTTCTTTTAAAATCCGCTTATCGATTCTATTGTGCAGGGCCATGGTCTATGTACTTGAAAATCAACCCACAAAGATAAGAAAAAAGCCTGGAAATACCGAATCATTAACCGGGGTCAACAATCACAATTTATTGTAAAGTCATTTTTTTGCCGACTAGAATCATGGAATTTCGAACGAAAGTCATTGCACAGTTTAATCTTTGGCTTTAAGAGACTTTAGCGCTACCAATTCATTGAAAAATTGATGCTATGAGTATTCGTAAACATTGCTTTGAAAAGGAATACAATACCAATAGAAAATTGGTAGTCATATCTAAGATAAAATTGTGCAATGAAAAACGCCCTGTTTATTTTTCTTGATGTTTGGTAGTACAATGCTTGTGAATGCTCAAGAAGAGCATGTTCAACTTGAAGGACTCTACGACTTATTCATTGAAGACTTATTGAAATTGTTCGTGGCCTCTCCGTACCGCTGTTTGGCCCTAATGCTGTGACAGGTGTTATTAACATTCTTACAAGAAAATTTACAGAACCAAGGCAATCTCTTTTCTTAGCCAAAGTATAAGGAGCACATTTGACAATTGTAAATAATTTTCTCAATATGCTCGATTGATTTATATGTAGTACTAATCACCGATAATTGTCATGATAAAAGAGTAGACATTGTAAAGGAGTCTGCCTTCAACAATAAATCAAGAGACCATTCTCTTCCGTTTATAACTGAAAAGCGTTTTACTCTGCGGTATACAACAATTGCTTCACTACGAAATCGTAAAGGGTTAATCTTCTCAACTCATAGAATGAAGTCCAGAATGATTTGAGCGCCTGCACGTAACTTCTTTTGGCATTGTCTTTCTCAGTAAGTGCAATGTTAAGATTGGTAATGTCAATTTTACCAATCAGATAGCGATTTTGAGCAACCTTGTATCGTTCTTGTGCTACCTCGTCTGCTTTTTTAGTGATCTCAATTTGTAAGCGAAGCATTTCGAATTGACTCACCTTGGTAATAATTTCTTGCTCGAAGTTTACTTCATCTTGCGCTATCACATAATCGTTCAATTTTTTATTGGCAATGGCTGTTTGCATGCGCGATTTGTTACGGCCCCAATCGATTATCGGTACACTTAGCGATAGGTTAAATTGCTGTTGGGGCAGTTGTGGATTTTGATACACTTCATTAATAACTGTTCCGTCATTATTGAGACCAAACGAGGCTACCAGGTTACTTTGAAAGCGTTGTCCGCGCGCTTGTGCTACCTCTCGCTCTGCTTCTGTACGCCTGCGCTCGAAAGCGAGATAATCAGCCCGGTTATTACGGGCATGTAACAGTGCGTCATCAATTGATATTTCAAAGGAGGGTATTGATTCTGGTAATACTAGTTGGAGTGCTTCATTCTGTTGCAACCCAATGTAAGAGCGCAACTGAAGACTGGCTGTTTGCAGATTTAAACGTGCCTGTGCCACATCTTGTCTGGAACGAAGTAGCTGCAACTCAACCTGTAGTAATTTGTCTTGAGAAGTCGTACCGATGTTGTACCGTCCCTGCTCAATCTTATAAATGGTATCATTATTGGCAATATTGAAGTTAGCGATCTGCTGGTTGATTTGTGCTTCCAGTACATTAAAGAACAAGCCAACCGATTCTTGTGAGATGGCTTCCATCTGTTCTACATACTCACGTCTCGATTCCTCGTAGCGAATAGGTTCAGTTTTTTTATTCCAGCGTAGTGGATTAAAAGCGAATAGAGGCTGACTGAGTTGTACGTTTACCATGGTGCCACGCCATTGTTCATTGGGGGTACCAGGATTGAGATTATTGTAGTTGTTAATGTAGCCTAATAAAGAATTAACAGACAATGAGCCGTTAGTCCAGGGGATGGGTTGTGATAATGAAAGCCCCATATTGCTGTTCAGCTGATTAATGCCTGTGTTCACAAACGTTCCATCATTTTGTTCTATGGGTGAAACTATTTTATTGTATGGCAGGTTTCCGCTCAATCTTAATTGAGGGTTATAATCGCTTTTATAAAATCTATACTGCCAATACCTATTTTCTTTTCGAGTCTCTGCCTGTTTGGACGCGGGTGACTGCGATTTTGATCTGGCAATCAGTTCATCAATGGTAAGGGTTGTTTGTCCGAAGCTAGTCAGCGAGATCAGGATGAAGGCCATCCCACACATAATTTTTTTATTCATAACGTAATGAGGCTATTGGATCCTGACTTGCAGCTCTTCTGGCAGGGGCAATTCCGAAGATAAGCCCTACAGTAGCAGCAACACCAAAGGATAGTAAAATTGAAGTGAAGGTTATTATGGTAGGAATGCCAGCTACAGCCGACACAATGAATGCTAGTGAGACACCAAGGATTACTCCAATCAAGCCACCACCGATGCTGATCATCATGGCTTCGAAAAGAAACTGCTGTATTACGTCTGTTTTTTGTGCACCAATGGCAAGTCTGAGTCCGATTTCTTTGATGCGCTCCAGTACCGAAGCAAGCATGATGTTCATAATACCAATACCACCTACCAGCAGAGAGATTCCGGCAATAGCGCCCAACACATAATTAAAAATATCGTTAGTTCGTTGTTGTTGTTTTAAAAGGAGTTCGGGGATTTCAATTTCAAAGTCAATTACATCGTAGTGTTTACGTGCTAATAATCTTGATAGAATTTCGGCAGTTGATTGAAGTTTTTCTGTTTCTGATACTTGTATAACGAGTCTGTCGAGCTGATGATAGTTCTTACTATCGGTATCTTCTTCTTGATTACTGTTCCCATCAATAAACACCATTCCTCTACTGCGCATGGCTGCTTTACGTAAGGCTTCAGCTGTTATAAGATCTCTATTTTCATAGCGTATCAAAACGCTTTGCAAGGGTGCATAAACATCCATGTTAAAGTCGCGGATACCGAGTTTACTGATACTGGCTTGCGACACGGTTCGCTCACGCAGTACACCTATAATGGTTAGCCAGTGACTACCTACTTTAATACTTTTCCCGATAGGATTCTCTGTAGGGAAGAAGCGGCTTTTAATTCCGTAACCAATAACACAAACAGCGGCACCAAGTTTTCTTTGCTCATCATTAAACATTTGCCCTTCAAAAAGTTGAAAATCATAGATCTCGAAGTAGGTTGGTTCTACACCCACCAGTTTAGCGGAGCGCCTTATACCATTTCGGATTATATTGGTGTTCAATAAAATCTCAGGACTGACCGTAGTAAGACCTGGAATGGTGGATTGAATACTGGTAACATCGCGTACTGTTAGTCCAGGTGAAAATTTTTTCTTATCAGTTTTTCCACCAGTCTCTTCTAGTTTTTCTTCCTTCTGCTCAATGATGGGCTTGATAACAATGTTATTGACGCCCACCAGCTTGATTTGATTTAGGATTTCCTGCTGTGCACCGTTGCCAATGGCCAGCATGGCAATAACAGCGGCCACTCCGAAAATGATACCAAGCGCAGTGAGTAGCGAACGAACTTTATTTGCAAGCACGGCATCAATGGCCAATAGCAGGTTTGCCAGCAAGCGGGGAGAGAAAAAAGCAGACAAGAACTTCACGTTACTGGTTTACGGATTTAACTAAACTGGCGGTAACTTGAGCATCTTCCTTGTCTTTACTTCGCTTGCCATTCATCTCGGGCAATAGCTCAACAGATTTATTTTCCAAACCTGAGGGTACAGAAAGATAAAGTTTATCATCGGTAGTTAAGCCACTGGTGATAATGGCGTCATTGGCATTAGTCTCACCTACGACTACTTCTTTCTTAATAATGTCTAATCCTTTTTTTAAGAACACATATGTAATGGTGTCAGATTGGCTATGCAGGCTTTCGAGGGGAACAAAAATGGCATCATTAATAACGTTAGCAATAATTTTATTACTGGTGGTCATAGATGGGCGCAAGGTGGGGTCTGTTCCGTTTATTTCAACATTTACTTCAAATACTTTAGCATCTGAATTGGGACGTTGTTCGCCTACGTTCGCAACATTTGTTACAACCCCAGTAAGTTTCTTGTCAGGATATGCGTCTAATCCTACTTCTACCACTTGCCCTGCTTTTACCTTGCGGACGTCTACTTCGTTTACGTAGGTCTTCGACATCATTTTAGTAAGGTCGGGTAACGTAGCAACAGTAGGCTCCCACATTTGTATCTGTGATCCGGCTTTAATAGGTTTACCGTCCCAGCCTTTTTCATAAATTACCATTCCGTCTTCTGGCGCTAATACATTGAACGACTCCATTACTTTTATCATGCCGTCAAACTCCGCCTGCACTTTGCGAAGTTCGGCCGCCACTTCACGCATCTTTTCAATGTTCTGCTTCTTTTTGATCTTATTGTTTTCTACAGCTTGTTCATATGCGCGTTTGGATTTATCGAGATTGATTTCTGCTTGCTTAATGCTGGCAGGTGGTTCAAATTTGGATTGTTCTAATACAATCCGGGATTCATCTACCGAGTAGGCAAGGTTGATGAGTTCATCGCGGGATTGACGCATCGTAAGTGTCGTGTCTAGCTGTGTTTGGTTAAACTTGGAGGTGGCCTTGTCCAGCTCAATCTGCTTGGCGGTATATTTATTTTGAAACTCTGATCGGTCTAAGGTGGCAATCCAGTCACCCTTTTTTACAACAGTTCCTTCATTTATAATGTCCTGGATGGTAACCTGCCAAATCTGAAAGTTTCGGAGCGATTGAGGCCCCATAATCTTTACAGAGTTTTTAGCTTCTAATTCGCCTGTTGTCTCAATCTCTATGCGGAATTCGCCCTTATTAACAGATGACAAAATGGAGGCTGTTTCGCCATCGTTGCTCTTTATTATAAAGAAATAGACTAAAATTGATACGAGAGCCACTGATGAGCCAATGAGGATTTTCCGTTTCATGCTGCGGTAGAGGTAGGTTTATATTGACGGTTTTTAGTTATGCTTACCAATCTTAATTCAATAGGTTACAAAAAAGACACAATTCTTTAGATTAAGTTACCCACAAAATAGTTTTAGTGTTACTCTTAATATTTTGTGTATACCTGAGTAAAGTTAATGTTTGTTGAGTTTACACTGCAAGCTTAACGAACTTCATAGGATTTTGATATATCATCACCAAGGGTTTTACACTTTTTTACAGTTTAACAGCCAATAAGTCGTGGGAAAGAATAGTTGACATAATTGACTTTTTTAAAGCGTTCAATTATTTACCAACTTTTAATTAACAGTGTTTTAACTTTTTAAGAAATCGCCATCAACGATGAAAAGTTTTGCGCCATTTTCGGAAAATGCCCGGTGTGAGCTTAGGTCATCAGATACTACAAAACTCATACCTTGACTGAAAGTTATTTTCTCCATATTCCCTAACTCTATTATAAATTCTCCCTGCAAGCAATGCACGATATGGCCCTTCTCGCACCAATGATCTGCTAAGTAACCCTTTTTATACGCTACAATTCTCAATCTTAGTCCTTCAAATTGCATAGTCTGGGCAAATGATGTTCCATGTTCGCCTGGGTATTCTATTTTAGGAATGGTACTCCAATTGAGTGTCTGAAATAAAATATGACTCATTATTGTAGTAGTTTAACTTATTGTTTTAGTGTTTTTAGTTTTTACGCTCGATTTTTCCAGCGTTACTTAATTCCCATGAGCCTTCAGGTGTTCCCTGTCTGTTTACTTATTGCGCGAAAAGTTCTTGTGCTTCTTTTTGAAGAGTTTCATTACAACACTATTTGCAAAGAATGCCATGATTGCCTCAATTATAAATTCTATTATATGCATGTTATCAACTTCTCTATCTAATCTCTAATTCGAACTTTCTTAAAATGGACGACACACTTTTCAATTCGTCAGGTTGCTTGTTACGCATGTTTATAACTTTTACTTTACCATTAACTTTGATGGTTAAGGTAATATTTGAACCATCTAACACATTCATATCTGCATAATTATCTTTAAGCCTGAATATTTTGGCGTCACGTACTGCATCATACAACCTTTGTACGCCATAAGTGCTTAGGGTAAGTTTACGAATTGTGTTGTCGTAATTTCGAATAAGTTCAAATTGACCTTTACTTGCTGTTTGCCTGATCATCAAGGAGTAATTTCCGCCTCCCCCTGGCTGAATGGGTGAATTCTCTATTAGCACTTGAAAGTCTTCGGGTATTTGTTTGGGTAGTTGGGTGCAACCAATAGTAAATAGTGAAATAATTATTTGAAGGCTTGACTTGACTATCGGGACTCGCATAAATCTAATTACTAATTATTTGAAGTACAGATTAAAGACACATTACATCTCTACTAACGATAGAAAACTCGAACCCAGGTTATTAACTATGTGCTTTCGGTATTTTATAGATTGTTTGTATTCTGGTGTAAGAAATTCTTTCCAGGGCATTTGCCAGTCGTTATTTAGCTGCATAGCGAAGCCTAGCTCCTCATTTTTTTCAGTGATCTTAACAGCATGTCTTTTAAGCGGTAATTTTGAACGTACAGCATAGATATATTCAGTCAGATCAATTATTCCAAACGATTTTGGGTTTTTAGTCATCTCATCCATTACCTCTAAACCAGAACTGATTTTTTTTACAGCTAAGGTTGGGAAATATTTTTTTTTAATGGAAGCCATATACAGTTCATGTGTACTTTGGCCAATAACCAATGCGGTATAATCCTTAAACTTTTCTGAACACTGATCTAGTGCTGTAATGTCAGGAGCGCTTTTGTGACTGAGTAAAATAACAGGATTAGTCAGGTAAGACTCTGTAAACTGAATAAACTTTTTTCTTTCTGGAGTAATAGTAATGTTACCTAGGCCAACAATGTTTGGTGTGGTTTTGATTTTTTCCAGAAACGAACTAAAAACAGGCTCTTCGGCAACGTATTTAATGGTTATTTTCTTGCCGTATTTTTTATGAACAAAGTCAGCAAAGTCGTTAAGAATGGCAATACATAAGCCACTGAGTTCCCCTGTATTGTCTTTCTGAATTAATCCTGGCTGTTGATAATAGATAATGCCAAGTGTTCCTTCTTCTTTTTTAAGTACCTCGCTCCAACTTTCCTGACATACGGCTTCTGATGATAAAATAGTAAGCAATGTGCTTACAAGTAGCAGAATTGACTTTTTCATTTTTTCACTTAGTATTTGCTTGAATAGCAATTAGCTAAGTAGAACGCAAAAGAAATGCTTTAAATAGCCTAATGAATACCTAATTTAGCTCATAGAGTTCCTTATTGTTCAGCCAACTCACCTCTGATTAGTTTATTGTAGTTTTCGCATGTTAGCAAACCATGCTTGTCGCAGAAATTACAGGTTTTGTAGGAGTTACCAAAGATACCTGCTTTAACAATTACAGTGGTGCCCTTGCAAACCGGACATATTACTTTGCCACTTGGCCCACAATCAATATCATAGTTTTGTGAGAATACTTCTTCAAGTTGTGCTGTTTCTGTTTTTCGTTGCGCCATTAAGTCATTTTCTGCTTTTTGAAGCACTGCAATGGCATCTTGATAATATTGACCTGATGTACCCTTTAGTTGTACGTACTTGGTTAGCCAGTCAACACTTTGCTTGTATTTGCCAATGAAGTAAGAATTTTTCCCAAAGAAATACGCAAGCTCTGAAGGAACACTTTTTATGTTGTCAAGCGCATACTTTAATTTTTTGTCGGCTAGTTCGTATTCACCGATTTCCATATAGTATTTACCTGAATCGATTTCTCTCAATAATATTGTTTTACGGTATTGCTCTTCTTGTATTTGGTATTCCCTTGCTTTTTCTGAAGGTGTTTGAGCCAACAAAATGCAGGGTAAGTAAATAAAACTGAATAGAATAAGACAATACTTCATACTCACAAAAATCTTTCTTTTGGTAAATCAAGCCACGCTAACGTTGAGTTGTGAAAAATATCTTCTTTCACCGATTTATCCAGTGGCATGTCTTCAATAAACTTGCCAATTTCTAAATCACCAAGCGGAAAAGGATAATCCGAACCCAAAGTTATTTTTTTTGACCCTACCATTTTTAAAACATACTCAAGCATAGGCGCATCGTGTGTTATACTATCCACCCAAAATTGACCTATATATTTTTTTGGTGCTATCGGATTATCAATGGCAACCAGATCGGGGCGACACTCAAAGCCGTGTTGTATACGTCCAATAGTTGGTAAAAATGAACCACCAGCGTGCGCAAAGTTTACTCTTAATTTAGGAAGACGCTCGAAGATGCCACCAAAAATCATGGAGCAAACTGCACGCGAAGTTTCTGCGGGCATGCCTACCAACCACGGAAGCCAATAGCGCTGCATATCTTTTTGCCCCATCATATTCCACGGATGAACAAGTACAGCCATATTTAATCGCTGACATGCTTCAAAAATCGGAAAGAAGCGGTCTTCATTTAAATTCTCATCGTTAATGTTGGAGCCTATTTGAATTCCAACCAAGCCAATTTTTTTACAACGTTCTAATTCCTGAATGGCAAGATCTGCATCCTGCATGGGTACCGTTGCGAGCCCTATATAATTTTTAGGATACTTCGCTACAAGTTCAGCAATATGATCGTTAAGAAATTTTGAAACCTCCAGACAATCATTGGGTTTGGCCCAATATGAAAACATTACAGGAATGGTGCAGACAACTTGTACCTGCGTGTTAAAATTTGCGTATTCTTCAATCCGTATGTCTGGATCCCAGCAGTTATCTTTTATTTCTCTAAAGAATTGGTTGCCACGCATCATTTTAGCATATCCTGCTTTATGGTGTTGCAGGTAAATAAAATCTCCATAGCCAAACTTTTCACTCCAGTTCGGCAGGTCTTTAGGAATAATATGGGTATGCGAGTCTATTTTAAGCATTTCGGAAAATGGCAATCCCGAAATATCGTTGTTTTACATGAGTAAGTAAAATGCAGTTTCACAAGGCAACTGCTGTTGGTGTACATGCATTATAGTTCAATGTATTTTTCCAGCGAAAATGCCTGCGATCTTTCAGAAAATAAGGTTTTTACCTGCCCCCACACAGTACCAAAAAGTTCTGATTTTCTATAATTATTCAGGCATGCTTCATTTTGCCAATGGCTTAGGGTTGCAAAAGTATTGGGCTCATTAGCATCGCGCAAAAGTTGTAAATGGCTGCAGCCTTCAAAATTGCGGATGTCTTCTTTATTATTATTAAATATTTCCAGAAACTCGTGTACACCAGCTTCTGTAAAATGCATACGTACAACTCGGATTAACATAGGTTTGGGTGTTAGTTGGCTATTATTGGTTGTTGGTTGTTGGTTGATGGTTGTTCGTTGTTCGTTGTGGGTTGATGGTTATTTGTTTTATAAGTGTTAAGGTAACATAATACTATACCAAAGTAATTTGGTTGAGCCTTCTATTTGTCTCTGTTTAAAGAAAAGTATGTAAGCCTAACCATCAACCAACAACCAGTATCCCTATTCATCAAAAAGTATGCTTACCACACTGTCATATTCAAGGCCGAATAGTTCGGAAGCGTTGCCGCGATTAACGCCAATTTCTAATAATCCCAAACTATTAAAAAGAATAAAACAATCACCTTCTTCTACTTCCTGATAGGTAGTGTTGATGCGTCTGAATTTTTCCCCGCCAAATTGTATTGTAAAAACTTTCCCCTTACTTAGAATATCAAATGCTTCTTTTGGAATATTTGTGATAAGGTTTCCATAAGAATCCACTCGCACCACACTACCGGTAATTTGTCTTTTGGTGGCCTTAACCTGGCGATCGATCATTCGCTTAAAAGTGCCTAATGGTTTGCCCAAGTCGGTGAGTGAAACACCGCTGGCTAATTTTGCTGCGGCAGGAGCGAAAATATCCTTTTCGGGAAAAGTGGTATTTATTGGATTAATCGTATTGAGTTCTGCGATCTGTTGATGCGGTTTTTCGGTAATAAGCCCGAATAAACCATTATCTACACCTATAAAATAATGATCTTCCAGCTGCATAGCTATGGGAGCATCGCCCTTTTTGCCGATGGCGTCTACTGCAACAAGATGTATGGTGCCTTTGGGGAAGTCGCGAAACACTGATTTTAAAACAAAAGCAGCATGCCCGATATCGCAGGATGCTATTTTATGACTAATGTCTACGATTTTTATGCTCGGATTCGTGCTGAGTATCTTAGCTTTAATGGCTGCTACGTAGTGATCTTGTTCGCCCGAATCTGTTAGCAAGGTGACGATGGCCATGGTTGACGCTGCCAGTGATATTCTTTACTTTTGGCGAAGCAAAGTAAACATTTTTAACGCAGATTGTTTAAGATATAAATCATATACACTTGATAGAAAGAATCGTAGATCTCGACATAGTATCGTTGGTGGATTTTCTGGGAGAGGAGAATAAAAACATCCACACGCTGGCAGAAGCCTTTCCAAAAGCCAGACTAGTTTCCCGTGGTGACCAGATTATAATTAAGGGCAGCGCTTCGGAAGTAGATCAAATTGAAGAAATTTTGAATGAACTGATTGATCATTACCATGAATTTGGCAGGGTTACTCAGGAAAATGTAAAATCAAGGATTGGCAGAGAGGAAGAAGGTTTTTTGCCGGATGGGCCAACACCTCCAATTGGCGATGATGTGCTCCTTTTCGGAACGAGGGGAAATCCGATTAAACCCAAAACAGTTAACCAGTTAAAACTAGTGCAGATGGTTCGCGAGAACGACCTTGTATTTGCACTAGGGCCTGCAGGAACGGGTAAAACTTATATATCTGTGGCTATGGCGGTTAAAGCGCTTAAAGATAAGGTCGTAAAAAAAATCATTATAACGCGACCGGCTGTAGAGGCAGGAGAGAACCTTGGCTTTCTGCCGGGCGATTTGAAAGAGAAAATCGATCCGTATTTGCGCCCCATTTATGATGCGCTTAATGATATGATCCCTTTTGAAAAGCTGCGTTACTATATGGAACGTGAAGTAATTGAGATCGCACCACTCGCTTACATGCGCGGTCGCACACTCAACAACGCGTTTATTTTATTAGATGAAGCGCAAAACACTACACCCATGCAAATGAAAATGTTTTTAACACGCATGGGGCCTGAATCTAAAATGGTGGTGACGGGCGATGCTTCTCAAATTGACTTACCGCATAATCAAAAGTCGGGGTTAAAAGAAGCGTCAAGAATTTTAGAAGGTGTTAAGGGTATTGGTTTTGTTGAGCTGAATGAAAAAGATGTAGTAAGGCACAAACTTGTTCGCGATATCATTGAGGCTTACCAGAAATCTGTTTAGTTGAAATTTTTACTTGCCAAGGTTGGTATTGACACCAAGTTTTTTTTGCCACAGAGATCACAAATCAACACAGATAGATTCACTACTTCTGTGGAAATCTGTGATATCTGTGGCGCTTGTATCCTGTTGATCTTTATAGAATGATTTTAGGCCTGAGTTTTATTGCGGATTAGATCCAGCAAATTGTAATTGTGCCCATGTTCAGATGGGTTCCTTATGTGTTTGTAAGGTTTGCAATTTTCTTTATGGCTGGCATACTGCTGGCTATTTATTTGCCTGATAGTATTAATGAAAACTTCACCTTCTGGCTGTTATTCAGTGCAATCTTTTGCTATTTTTTTCTTTATGCTATAGCATTAATTAGAAATGTAAAGTTTAATACTGGCTTTGTTGGTCTTGTCATTATCTTTTTTGCTGGCTATTTGCTTGTGTTGCAAAAGACTGAAACCAGGAATAATCAGCATCTAATCCATTTTAAAGATACGATTTCACACTTCAAGGTAGTAGTAATCAGTCATGCGCAGGACAAAGCGAAGTCGTGGAAGATGGAAGCTCGTATTCAAAAAGTAAACACTAACAAGCAATGGTTGACTGTACAAGGAAAAGTACTATTGTATTTCTCTAAAGAATATTTCACAGAAGCTTTTCAGTATGGCGATGTACTGTTGATAGAAGGAAGTCCACAATTGCTAACGGCACCGGCCAATCCAGGAGAATTTGATTACAAGCGATTTCTCAGCTTTAAAAATATTCATCATCAGGTTTTTATAAGAGCAAATAATGTTTACCAAATTAATCATGAACCCGAATCGCGCATACTGGCTTATTCTATTAAGATTAGAGACTGGGCAGAAAAATCATTAAAGCAACATGTCAGAGGCGATCAGGAGCAAGCCATTGCTACAGCTTTGGTGCTTGGGATAACCGATGGACTTGATAATGATATCATGCATGCTTATTCTGCTTCAGGCGCTTTGCATGTATTAGCTGTATCAGGTTTACATGTGGGTATTATTTATAGCATTCTTCTTTTAATGCTAAAGCCTTTTAGTAAAAGACCTGGTGGTAAATGGGTAATCGCTGTAGTTGGTTTAATAGTGTTATGGATTTACGCTTTGGTTACTGGGTTGTCACCCTCTGTTTTACGGGCAGTTACTATGTTTTCATTTGTAGCATTTGCCAGGCCCTTGGGTTGGTCCACTAATATTTACAATACTTTAGCTGCTTCAGCTTTTTGTTTATTGCTGCAAGATCCTTTTCTGATTATGTCTGTAGGCTTTCAGCTTTCCTACTCTGCTGTTTTGGGTATTGTGTATTTGCAACGCCCTATCTATTTACTGTGGTATGCTCCTGGCTATTGGGCTGATAAGGTGTGGCAGATTTCAACGGTATCCTTAGCAGCACAGCTATCTACAGTTTCTTTAGGTTTACTGTACTTTCATCAGTTTCCGGTTTATTTTCTTTTCTCCAATCTTTTTGTAATACCTATTTCTTTTGCCGTACTCGTTTTGGGCTTGGCAGTATTGGCACTTAGTTGGTTAACTCCATTGGCATCTTTAGCAGGGTGGCTGTTAACAAAATGTATTCAGGCCATGAATGGTTCAGTGCTTTTGGTAGAAAGTCTTCCTTTTAGTTTATTAGATAATTTGTACATCACCACCACGCAATCATGGCTTATCATGTTTAGCCTGGGTTCATTGCTGTTGCTCTTTCAGTATAAACAATTCGCATATCTTAAAGTTGCTTTTGGTTTTGTGTTGTTGCTTGCTGTCAGTATGTGGTATCATTATCATGAGGCGGTAAACAAACATGAATGGATTGTTTATAAAGTGCCAGGATCCTCGGCTATGGATTTTATCAGTAGTGGTCGCTCCATCTTTGTGGCAGATTCGGCTTTGTTAAACGATGCTGCAAGAATTCGATTTCATATTCGACCTAATCGTTTAATCAATGAAGTAAAGGAGGTTGAGACGGTGGCTATAGTAAGTGGTGATGATTCTGTAAATGGTTGTAAATTGCTTCAGTTTCGAAATAAACGTGTTTTAATAATTAACGAAAACGTTACTAACCTACCTGAGATGTCGGTAGATTTTGTGGTGATTAGTCATAATGCTATAACAATAGAAAAGCTGGTAGAGAAGATTAATTTCGATCAGGTGATACTAGATAGCAGTAACTCTTTTTACTTTGCCGAACGAATGCTTGCTGAAGCTACGCAATTGAATAGAAATGCATTTTCAGTTTTGCATACCGGATATTTTAAACATACGATATGAATTATTTAAAGTACGAGGTAATCAACAGAATTGCCTTTATTACACTTAATAGGCCGGAGAAACGAAATGCATTAAGCCATGAATTGGTATCAGAACTCATGGAGGCTTTTGATGCTGCCTCAATTGACGAAGCAGCAAAAATTGTGGTATTGTGCGCTGAAGGAGAGGCCTTTTGTGCAGGAGCAGATTTAGCTTATTTACAAAAACTGCAGTCGTTTTCTTACGAAGAGAATGTTGCTGATTCTAATCATTTAAAGGATCTGTTTTTAAAAATATACACACTTAATAAAGTTGTAATCGCACAGATACAAGGTCATGCTTTGGCAGGCGGATGCGGACTAGCAGCAGTTTGTGATTTTTCTTTTACAGTACCTGAAGCAAAGTTTGGTTATACCGAAGTAAGAATTGGTTTTATACCAGCCATAGTAATGGTGTTTTTGTTAAGAAGAATTGGAGAGGGAAAAAGTAAGCAACTTTTGTTGAGTGGCGATTTGATCAGCGCAGAAGAAGCGTGTAACCTTGGACTAGTTAATTACTTAAGCACAGTTGAAAGTCTGGAACAAGATGTATTAGATTTTGCCAATAAATTAATTCGTTCTAACTCAGCTCAATCGATGGCTGCCACCAAGCAGATGGTTGCAGCAGTACAATCTATGCCTCTAACAGAAGCCCTCAATTATGCTTCATCGATGAACGCCAAGGCAAGAGGTAGCGAAGATTGTCAAAGAGGAATTGCGGCCTTTTTAAATAAAGAAAAGCTGATTTGGTAGAAATCTTACATAAAAAGTACTTCAATATTACTTTTTGGCCGAATAATTGGGGTTAATCCTTTAATATTAAATGATTAACGATTGACCAATGAAAACAATTAAACTTATTCCCCTCTTATTTTTGATTAGTACGGTTGGCCTGTTTGCCCAGGGTTATACGGGTGATACGTGGGCTCAGGTGAAAGCTACGGGCAAAGGCACAGTTAGTATGGCCTATGTTGAGACCCCCAGTTTTGTATATAAAGATGCCAGCGGAAAACTTACCGGTATCTGTGTAGATATTATGACGGACTTTGTAAAATGGACAAGTGAGAATAAAAAAGTTAGTCTTACTTCAAAATTTGTTGGTGATGGCAGTAGCTTCCGCGGCATGTACGACAAAACAAAAGCTTCTGTTGGTGGTGTGTTTGGTTTAGGTAATATCACCATTACAGATGAACGTAAGAAAGAAGTTAAATTCAGTCCGCCTTTCATTACCAATTTTGCCATTTTAATTACGCAAAACAGTGTGCCTACCTTGGCCAAATTTGAAGACTTGCCAAACACTTTTGGTAAACTAACAGGTTACACCGCAAAAGGCACATTAAATGAAAAGAGAATTCTGGAACTAAAGAAAACATACTTTCCAGCGATGAAGATTGCGTACACTGCCACTAGCCAGGAAACGCTTGAGAAGGTAATGGCTGATCCCAATGGTTTTGCTTATTTGGATCTGGGATTTTACCTGGAAGCTGTTAATATGAAAAAAAGCATAAAGCGACATCCAATTGCTGATAAAGCTGCAGAACAATTTGGTTTTGTGCTGCCACTAAATAGCGACTGGTATCCTGTTCTTGAGGAGTTTTTTAATTCAGGTGGTGGTTATTTAAACTCAGCGCAATACAGAAAAATTTTAGTCAAGCATCTGGGCGAAACCGGTGTTAAACTATTACAAAGCGCCAAGTAGTAATTGAATTACAATTGTAAAAACTGCTAATGCGCGTCTTTACCTAACATCCGTCAGATCGCTGTTTGCTTTCGCATTCAGCGGTCTGACGGATGTTTTTTTTCTCTTCCACTCATCTTCTCCGAAGGGACGATGAGGTTACCTCACGTTGAAGGTTGCGTATGGTAATTTTTTAACGTAATAAGTCTTTAAAAGCGTATCGTCCCCAACCGGGAGACGATACTTGACAGATAAAATCTTAGTAATAATTCTTTTAAAAATAGCCACCCTGAATAGAATGCGATTTTCTTGTGCTTACTTACAGCATGCTCAGACAAGGCATTATGCTATCTTTGGTCTGGCAGGGTATGTGCGCCTGCCTGCCGGTAGGCAGGGATAGCATACAGCCTTGAATGAGTATGCGAGGCCCAGCGGCCTGAGAGCGAATCACAATGGTTGCTACTTATTCGAAGTACTTTGAAAATATTCTCTTTTTCAGTTTAATCAACGAACATTACATTCTTTTATTTTCTAGCAATTCTCGTTGTATCTTAGTCGCTTTCCCATTGCGTGTCAACAGCCTTATCCATATTACAGCAGTATTGGAAGCATAGTCAGTTTCGACCTTTGCAGCAGGATATTATTGATGCTGTTGTGAATGGCCACGACACTTTAGCCCTCTTACCAACGGGTGGTGGTAAATCCATTTGCTTTCAGGTGCCGGCATTAATGATGGAAGGCGTTTGCATTGTTATCTCCCCGCTGATTGCCTTGATGAAAGATCAGGTAGAGCAGCTAAAGAAACGCGACATTCTTGCTGTAGCTGTTCATTCGGGCATGAATCGTTATGAAATAGATTTACACCTGAACAATGCCTTGTATGGTGGAATGAAATTCCTTTACGTTTCACCTGAGCGTCTGCAAACTGATATCTTCATTGAACGCTTTAAGCAAATGAAAGTCGCGCTGATAGCTGTTGACGAAGCACATTGTATTTCACAATGGGGTTACGATTTCAGGCCTCCGTATTTACAGATTGCTGAATTGCGCACCTGGCATCCTAAGGTACCGATCATTGCATTAACAGCTTCAGCAACACCACAGGTGTGCACAGACATTATCCAGAAGCTATCTTTTCAACCAAGTCATAAAATATTTCAAAAGAGTTTCGCAAGGGAAAATCTTTCTTTTGTAGTGCGAAAAAATGAAAGCAAGGAGAGAAAATTATTAGAAATTTTAACAAAAGTAAAAGGCACAGCCATTGTATATGTTCGTTCGCGGAAAGCCACCGAAGCGGTATCCAACATGCTTAACAGAAGTGGTATTGCTTCAACTTATTACCATGCAGGGCTCTCGCATGCCGTGCGGAGTAAACTGCAAGACGATTGGATTGCCAACAAAGTAAGGGTAATTGTGGCAACCAATGCTTTTGGTATGGGCATAGATAAACCGGATGTGCGTGTAGTAGTGCACCTGGATTTACCAGAAAACCTGGAAGCTTATTATCAGGAAGCGGGTCGCGCGGGACGTGACGGTATTCGTTCCTTTGCCGCTATACTTTTTCAGGAGGCTGATGCACAGGATTTGCAAACAAAGGTTGAGCAATCGCAGCCAGCTTTTGAATTTTTGCAAAAAATATATCAGGCCTTATGTAATCACTTTCAATTGGCAATGGGCAGCAGTGGGGGAGAGAGTTACGATTTTGACTTACAACATTTCTGTGACCGCTTTCAGTTTTTCCCCGGTGAAGTTTACCATGCTTTGCGTAAACTGGAGGAATCAGGCCTAATAACTTTTAATGAAAGTTTTTATGCACCCTCCCGCATTCATATGAGTATGGATAAAGGGGCTCTTTATCAGTTTCAGGTAGCTAATGAAAAATTTGATCCGCTGATTAAAATGATTTTGCGTTTGTATGGTGGTGAAGTGTTTGCAGATTTTACATCAATTGCCGAATCGTATTTAGCAGAAGGCTTAAAGACTTCTGCTAAAGTAATTAAAGAACAACTTACCCATCTTGATAAATTACAGGTACTTGCTTATCTACCACTGAAAGAGCAACCGCAACTCACTTTTGTATTACCACGACAAGACAGCCAGTACCTACCGGTAGATAAAAAACTACTTAAAGAAAGACGTGATTTGATTATCGGTAAGATGCAAGCCATGCTCAACTACGCTTCACAAGATCACCGTTGCCGTATGCAGGTAATTCAGGAATATTTTGGTGAAGAAACTTTTGATCAATGTAGTTTATGCGATGTGTGTGTTGATAAACGCAAAAAAGAAAATACACAATCTGTTGTTGAGCTAAGAGAAGAAATTATACGACTAGTAAAAAATCAACTTTTTACTGTTGATGAACTTGAGACAAGAATAGCCCCAGCGGATACTGAATTATTTGTTGAGGTAGTACGTGAACTGGTGGAGGAGGGGAGGATAAAGTATGATGAGGTTTGGAGGTTGGTGCCGGGGAAAGTATAATTAGTGTATAAGGAAAAGCTGTTTTAGTTGCTAGCTACGAGCCTCTAACCTCGAGCATCGAGTTATATTTGATCATTTTTCTTGCAGATATGTACAAAACCAGCCGATATTAGAGACTAATACAACAGTATGGGCTCGGGGTATTATATAGGCATGCGTTGGCTGCCATACGGTTCAAAAAAATATGGACAACCTAATTACATCTGACGAACTTTTTCACTTCACAAAATTTGAACACCTACTTGGGATTGCTGAGAATGGCTTTTATCCGAGATACAGATTTGAACACACAACATTGAGTGACCTTTTTCCAAGACCGGCAACTGTTTCGCTAATTCCAATGGTTTGCTTCTGTGACCTTCCAATTAACTTGACTGAAAAGCACTCGCAAAAGTATTCTCCATGTGCAATTGGACTTTCTAAGAACTGGGGTTATAAGAGAGGCTTGAATCCGGTAATTTATATTTCAGATAATTCGGCATTAGGTGACGCAATTGGAGCGCTTATTAATAGTTTTTCAAATTACCATTCATCGAAAGTGAAGTGCCTTGAAAGTAACACGGAGGTTGTTTCAATGATCTCTCAAGCAATGAAAGGTTTTATTCATCTTTCGACTTACGTTAAGCAATATGAGAACAATAGTGAAAGTATATTCTTAAATAAACGAGGACAGGCTATTGACATAGGGCGATTTTATGATGAACGAGAATGGAGATTTGTTCCAGTTGACAAATCGGGACTTCCCCCTGTCTTGATTCCCCACGAGGACTTTCAAGATGGACAAAAAATGAAAGAACATAATAAAGAACTGGAGAAATATAAACTTGAATTCGAGTTGGACGACATCAAGTTGTTTGTTGTTGAGAATGACGGACAAAAGAACGAATTAGAAAAAATAATTGCAAGTAGATTTAAAATATCAATAGGGGACATAGAAAGACACTTTCATATAAAGGTGTTGGTGTAGAACAGCAAGGGAGCCAACAGCGGCTATAAAGCATTGCTTTTGTTTAACTATTTTTTAAGGATAAAAGTAACGATTCAGAGCCAAGCGTTATCGTAAGCATTAACTAAGCCATAAAATAATAAAAATGCAAAATCAGAATGATGTCATTGATTACGAAGTAATTCATAATTCGAACAAAGAAATTAATGTGGAATTACTTCAATTTCCCTCACTATTATCAAGAGTAAAAGCGTTAATTTTAGATTCATTAGTAATACTTTTTGTATTTTCAATAGTGTCAGTTTTAATAAACTTACTAGGTGATATACCAAGCTTCCTAAAGGGTTTTATCTTGATATTTATGTTTTATTTGTATGATCCATTGCTCACATCCTTTTTTGGAGCAACTTTAGGACATCGAATTATGAGCTTAACAGTTCGTAAATACAATAACCATGATTTGAAAATTTCATTAGGAAAAGCATTGTTAAGATTTTTTCTAAAACTTTTCTTAGGATGGATTTCATTCTTGACAGTAACAAGTAGTAAGCAAAAAAGAGCAATTCATGATATAGTAAGTGGCTCAATCGTAATATACAAGAACAAATAATGCCTATTACTAACTAGGTGTATGCACTATTGCTTTCTCTATCTCGCCCTCGTCTGTAACGAGGGTGATCGAGATATGCGATTGCATCGCTTTTGATTTCGCATTGCAGCTGTGAAAACAGTAATGCACTAAAAGTGCTAAATTCGTACTTCTCATTGCAAACTAGGATGAGTGCTGGGCACAATTGTACTTTAAATTTATGAGATACGTTTTGACTATTTTTTTTAGTTTCTCCTTCTTAACAGGCCAAGGACAGACGATTGTTTCAAATGATACTCTTCAATGGAGAGAATCTCGGCCCATAACATGGGACGACTTTAAGGGCGAGCCAATGGAAGGACTGGGACTAGCAGGAGAAATATTTTGTATGAATCTTGCAAATTTCGAAAGACCTAATGCCTTTCAGAAAACAAAATTCAAGGTGGTGGCAATATTTGACAGAACAAAATCCTGGATTGATAGTAATGCAAGGACAGAAACAGGACTAATTTATTTTCTAGTAATGTTCAATATTTACGAGGTACATGCACGAAGCTTGAGAAGAGATTTAGCCACAAGTAAGTTTGGCTATGACCCAACACCTTTATTTCAAGAAAAGTATAATAATTCAATGACCAATTTGGCTAATGAGTTCAACCAGTTCAGACGTGAGACCAAAATGGGTGCTGACGTTAGTGCACTGATGACATGGAAGAAAAGGGTAGAAGAAGAATTAATTACATTGGAAGAATTCAGGCGTTAGAGCGACTAAGGCAAAATAAATTATTATAGTACGACTACTCCAACTTGCCCTGGTTTGCAACGAGGGTGAGAGAGGTACGAGTAGAAGCGATAGCGTGCATTTAGCGACAGATAATGAAGAGATTGATTATTATATTATCCCTGATAAACCTGCCAGCAATGGCTCAGGAAAGAATAATAACGAAGGACTACATAATTAGCGAATCAGAGATTATTTCGAGAAAGCTTCATAACCTGGAAAATGAATCCAATGACATAATTTATAGAATTTGGATTGAGCCAGACTTAATAATAGAAATTGGAAATAATGTGATTTTGACTTTGTACATCACTAATTACGATAAGAAAAAGAAACAAAGTGTTGTTGAAAATGTAGAAAATATAAGTCTGGATATTAATCCCAAACTACTGTTAAATCATTTTGATAGTTTAAAGCTAGATAAATGGAGGGACGCAAAAAGTCGTATTGATAATAAAGCTGTTTCAGAAATACACGATGGCCACCGAATATTGATTGAATTTTCATCAAAAGAAGAGTATAGAATTTTTAGCCTTTATGGACCTTTAACTGACAAGTCACAGAATTCGCGTAAGACTTTAGATTTGTTAAACTTTATTTCAGACTCAATAAATCCAGATATGCATAGAATGGAGTATTACCAAAGATTGTCAATGACAAATAAGAAAGTCAAACGGAGGCTTAAAGATATAATCGAGTATAAAGATTTTTTTAAAAAACAGATTGAAGATAATATATTCCCAAAAATGTGGGGTGATTTCTAATCACACCCCACTCGCCTTTCCTTGTAACGGATGTTAACCTAGTAAAATTTAATAGCTCATCGTGCCCCCCACTCGCCCTCGTTTGTAACGAGGGTGTGCGAGGTGTGCGATTGCATCGCACTTAAAGCTCAATTAATCTTCTTAAAAGTTTAATAAGCCTTAGCCATTGATTTACCAGTTGTCTTGTTGTGGGAAAAATCCAGATATTGAATTATAAATGTCAGGCGATAGATACTTTGTTAACGACCAGCATTCGCGATATTTTCTTACACTCACAGTTATTCATTGGATTGATCTTTTTACAAGAAAAGAATATCGAGATGTACTTGTCGATTCTTTAAAATATTGCCAGGCTGCCAAAGGCCTTGAGATTTACTCCTGGGTTATAATGTCTAATCATGTTCATTTAGTTGCGGCTTGTCACATGCCACACCGCATGTCTGATTTTCTAAGGGATTTTAAGAAATTCACTTCAAAGAAGATAATAAGTGTTATGGAAGAAATTAATGAAAGCAGAAGGGAATGGTTGTTAGATAAATTTGCTTTTGAAGCCAGGCGTACACAGAGAGCTAAAGATTTTAAAATATGGACAGACGATAATCATGCCATTGATTTAGATCAAATGAAGATTGATATGCTGAATAAAATAGATTATGTTCACAATAATCCTGTTGAAGCGGGGCTTGTTTATCGAGCAGAGGATTATGTTTATAGTAGTGCATTAGATTATTCGAGAAAAGGGAAGGGGCTTTTAAAAGTAACCGTACTATAGGCGAAATGGCACTGCAAGTGCCAACCTCAGGCGTCCTCGTTGCAAACGAGGACGAGTAGAGCTCATAAGCCGGGCATCATTTTTGTTAACCTGAATACAATTAAAATTCAAGGAAGACATGAAGATAAAATTCAAAAAGAAATCCTCGGAATTCTATCAGGAGTTGATTATGGAAACTAATTCTATATTAACGGAAACGGAATTAAAAAAAGCTAAATGGCTGCTTCAATTTAAATTTGTGTTTTATTTTCTGGTGTTTATTGCCTTATACATTAACCTATTCAACGCACTAATTATTCAGCATTGGGCATTGATTTATCTCAATTATATCTTTTTAGGGCTATTTGGTATTTTATTGGCATTTAATAGTTCTCATGATTGTGTCCATCACACTTTCTCCAATAATAAAAGGCTAAATCAACTCATTTATTACGTTACTTTTAACCTTCAAGGGGTTAATTCCAGGCTTTGGAAAAAGCGACATATTGCGTCACATCACATATTTCCAAATGTAGACGGCTGTGATGCAGATATAGATAATAATCCATTTATTCGATTATCGGAAAGTCATGAAAAAAAGGTGTTACACAAATATCAACACATTTACGCAACAGTCCTTTATTGTTTATACACTTTGCATTGGATCTTTGTGAAGGACATTATTTATTTATCAAAAAGTGAATTAGCAAACCTTAAAAATCAAACCTATTCCTTTTCCTTTATTGTTGAATTGATACTGTTGAAAGTTTTTTATTTATCTTATTTAATCGTTATTCCATATTTACTGTCGGACATTCCCTTGATTACGATCATCACTGCATTTCTGTTGATGCATTTTGTTATTTCAATATTTTTTGTGCTCACCTTGATCATTTCACACTTAACAACAGAAACTGAATTTCCTAAAACAGATAGGCATGGGTTTTTACCTTATGATTACTATGAACACCAACTTGCAGTTTCCCTGGATTACCATCCAGGGAGTAAATTAGCTAACTGGATTTTTGGCGGATTTAACTCTCATGCTGCGCATCATTTATTCCCGAAATTGCCACATACTACGTATAACTTAATTTCACCAACAATTAAATCACTAGCCATAAAATATAGATTACCGTATAATGAGATGAGTTTAATTGACGCTATATTTTCTCATTATAAATATTTAAAAAAATTAGGACAGCAGTAAGTAAGGTTTATACTGGTCTTTAGATTGCTTACACAGTGACTAAACAGGAATAACTTTACGAGGGGAGGCGCTCAGAGTTCGCCCCCTGGTCGTGGCGTCTCGCTACGACCCTTGAAAAGGCTAGCCTAAATTATTATTTTTATGTGTGGAATTTAGAAGACATGGTCAGATAGTATTTGTTCATGATAATCAGTAGCTTTATTTTATAACATTTATCGTCATTCCTTAGATCAAGGCTTTTATTCGGGAAGAATGCAAAGGCGTTCTGTACGACAAATAAAGAATAACTACGCAATTGTGCAGGTGTTTATTATGGAAGTAGAAAGAACGAAAGTGAATTGGTGTTTGTATAAACATGGAAAAGGTCGTAGCGAGACGCTACGACCAGTGAGGGAAACTCCCTCGGGTGACTCGACTGTGAACACATCTAGATCATAGAAAAAACTCTTTGACTTATGAGAAAAATAAGAAAACTAAGTATCATAATTTTTTGTCTCTCGTTCATTACGATATCTTTTGCGCAGGACAAGCTTCAAAGTTATTATACATTAGTTAATACCGCTAGTAAATACTATAAAGAAGGTGATTACAAAAAATCATTACAAGCTTATCAATCCGCATTTAGCATAAAAAGAGACAATGCCTCTGATTTCTATAATGCTGCCTGTAGCGCCTCATTAGCTGGCAAAAAGAGTGTGGCGTTTAATTTTCTCGATACATCATTATCTCTTGGTTGGAGTAATTCCGATCATTTGGAAAAGGACCAAGATCTTTATAATCTTCACGGGTCATCACAATGGAAAGACATTATTGTGAAGGCTAGACAAAATTCTGAAAATTTTTCTTTAAAATCTGTTATATCTCGAGTTGAATCTTTGATTCAATCAAGGAATACTAAAGATTTGCTAGGAATGTTAAAAATTGATTCAAATTTAGTTGACAAAATTGATTTCAAAAATAAAATAGAATTCGTTGAAGATTTTCTTGGAAATAACAGAATTAAAAGGTTGGATAATTTGGCAAAAGGCTCAAGTAATTCTTCTACATTAAAGGATGGAACATTAATTGAAAGGCATCAAAAGATTTATAATCTTATACCTAATTTTTTCGGTAAGCATACGTCTCAACTGTTTTTTAATCCATTGTGCTTTGAAGTTCAAATCATACTTGAAAAAATTAATGGGAAATGGAAACTTTATAATATTGAATTACTAGATAAGCGTTTTAAACAAGAGTACAACTTGGAGGGCGATATTGGGGATTTTTTGAATAAAACTGATTCTGTTTCTTTTAGATTTTTCGTGGGCAATGACACTAGGCAAATTGCCGGAGGTGGTACGATTAGTCTTTCAAATCTTGAATTTCTAAAAGGCAACCATGAACTAGTACGTCTAAATTTTGAGAAAATTGTTAACTACGAAGACAATTCCAACAACTACATAAGCTTAGTATTGATAAAGAATGGCCCTAAAAACAATTTGCCATTTCCGGATTTTTTTAATCAATCTAAACCAGTAATTAACAAACTCGAGTTTGTTTTCAGTCGGACAAATATGAAAGTGTGCTGGATTTCGAATGGGATAGGATATGACTTCTACGAAACAAATTTAACAACAGAAATTGAGAAATTTGTTAAATTGGAATTGTCTTCAATCAAGTAATGATAAATGACCCTAAGGCAATTTTTTAAACGACAACTAACGCACCAGCTACAACAAGGTGGACAAGTGATAGGCTTAACATTTATTGAGTATCAAAAATTATAATCTTGTTAATCCTCAGATCCTGACCATCCTGATACGGACAATTTTGTTTATCGGGCAGAGAATTTGTTTATAGCAGTGCATTGAATTATTTAAGAAAAGGCAAGGACTTTTAGCAGTAATTGCATTATAGACAAGATGGCACTGAAAGTGCTAACCTCAGGCATCCTCGTTGCACACGAGGACGAGGAGTGCGTAGTTAGCTTTTGGTGAATAGGATTTTAGCTTCTAACCTCTAACTTCTAGCATCGAGCTTCTAACTTCCAGCCTCGTTAATAACATTTAAAGCTTCATCAACTCTTTCGCGCTGTCCAATGCAGTTTTAGAAGGCTTGGCACCGCCAATCATTTCAGCAATTTTTTCGATGCGTTCTTTTTCATCGAGTTCTTTAATGATACTGATTGTTTTTGAAGATGAATTATCCTTATACACATAAAAGTGTGCATCACCTTTCGCGGCAATTTGTGGTAGGTGACTGATGGTAATGAGCTGATGTTTTTTGGCCATCTTCTTCATCATGTCACCCAACTTCAAGGCAATCTCACCGGAAACACCGGTATCAATTTCGTCAAGCACCAAAGTAGGCATAGCTTGTTTTTCCGCCATTACTTGCTTAATGCAAAACATGAGGCGTGCAAATTCACCACCAGACGCAACTTGTGCCAAGGGTCTTGGACTAATCCCTTTATTGGCACTAAATAATATATCAATTTTATCGGTACCAGTGGCGCCAGGGGCTATGCTGGTACTTTCAAATTCTATTACCGCAGTGGGTATGCCCAATTCCTTTAAGGGACTTGTAATTTCTTTAGCCAGTGCAGTAAAAACTTTATGTCTTGAGTCGCTTAGTTTTTTAGCAAGGGCTTTTAATTCTTTCTCTGCCTGTTCGTATGCTTTTTTCCGATTGGCGAGTGCTTCATCTACATTGTCAGTGATGTTTGCTTTTTCCTGCAGTTCTTCCTGTAGGGCAATTAAAGCAGCAACATCATTCAGTCTGTGTTTTTTAAGCAGGCGATATAATACGTTGATACGCTCTTTTACAAATTCTGCACGTTCAGCATCAAAATCAATGGAAGATTCTTCACGCTCTAATTCGTCAATAATGTCATCCAGCTCAATCAGAAGACTATCCACACGTGTGAAAAGTGTATTATACTTTTCAGCATAAGCATTTACCTGTTGTATAAGGCTGCGTGCTTCGCTGATGGAGTTACGAGAAGCATATTCACCATCCTGCAAAATGGCAAGCGATGCGCGAAAGCGTTGCTTTATCTCTTCAGCATGCTCCATTATTTTTGCTTCCGATTCCAACTTGGCCTGGTCCAGGTCATGCAAATCAGCCTTCACCAATTCATCTAACTGAAAGCGGATATAGTCCGATTCGGCCTTCAGTGTTTCAGCTTCTGCTTTTAGAGTTTCGTATTCTTTTTTGGTCGCCAGATAGGTCTTCCAGGCAAGGGCATACTCAATGCGTAAATTTTCATTCTCTGCAAAGGCATCTACCAAAGCCAGCTGAAAAGATTGTTGCCCGAGCAATAAGGTTTCGTGCTGTGAGTGAACATCCAGCAAGAGGCTGCTGATTTTCTTCATCACCTCCAGTGTAACCGGAGTATCGTTGATAAAGGCCCTCGACTTACCACCGGGACTAATCTCGCGTCTGATCACCGTGTTATTATCGTAATCAAGATCTTCTGATTTGAATACATCCTTTAACTTGTAACCCTTGATATCGAAGATAGCCTCAGTGACACATTTCTCATCGGCATTCCAAAGCACTTTGGTGTCGGCACGATTGCCCATGAGCAAACCTAGTGCACCCAGCATAATAGATTTACCTGCACCGGTTTCACCGGTAACAACTGATAAAGAATCTGAAGGTTTTAACTCTAGTTCTTTAATAAGGGCGTAATTCTTTATGGTAAGATGCTTAAGCATCGTATTGGTTTATTGGACAGTAAAAAAACAATAATTCTAGTGAAGATACTTAAGTCCGATAAAAAAATATTGACAATCAATGACAAAGTACTACTCAGTGTTTTGGATTTGCAGCAACTCGATGGTTTTAAAGGCTGCGTCTTGTTCGGCTTTCTTTTTGTTATTGCCATAGCCGGTTCCTTTTGCCTCATTATCAATCATTACCTGGGCGGTAAACTCTTTTCGGTTTTTAGACTTTTTCACCTCAACAATTTCAAAGCGAATGATTTTCCCCTCCCGTTGCGACCATTCTATGAGCTTGCTCTTATGGTTTGAGTTGGAGTTGACTATTTCATCCAAATCGTAATTAGGCGCAATCAGTTTATCTATTACAAATTTTTTGCAACGCAGATAGCCCTTATCCAGATAAACAGCCCCGACAATGGCTTCAAGGGTATTACCCAAAATTACTTGTTGCAGATGCAGGTTTTTATTGTCGAATTGCACAATGTTACCAATGCCAATTTTACGTGCCAGTAAGTTAAGTGCTTCTCTGTTAACAATACGCGATCGTATCTCTGTTAAGAAGCCTTCATCTTTGTAAGGAAATTTTTTGAAAAGGTAATCGGCAACAGCAGCACCTAAAATAGCATCGCCCAGGTATTCTAAACGTTCATTAGAGTCTTTTAATCCTTTGCTGTTTGGCTTTGCAATTGAGCTATGCAAAGTTGCTAGTCGGTATAGCTCTAAATTAGAAGGTGTAAAACCTGCAAAATTCCGGATAGCAGCTATAAGCTTTGTATCTGATTCCGATTTACTTCTGAGAATTTTCCAGACCAAACACTAATGCATTAGGTAAAACATCTTTTGCCAAGTCATAAACTTACACAAAGGATTTGAACGGTAAAAATGTGATTTTGAGGACTGCTTAACCTTTGTACTTCTTAAGGATAATTGAGAAGTTGTGTCCTCCAAAGCCGAAGGTGTTGCTTAAGGCAACATTCACTTCGCGTTTTTGGGCAATGTTAAAGGTTAAATTCAGATTTGGATCAAGCCCATCGTCATCCGTAAAATGATTAATGGTAGGTGGAATTACGGAATCGTTAATAGCCATAATACAAGCCAGGGCTTCAATTGCTCCTGCGGCTCCAAGTAAATGACCTGTCATGGATTTGGTAGAACTGATATTTACCTTGTAGGCATGTTCACCGAATACACGCTGAATGGCTTTGATTTCACCTATATCACCAAGTGGTGTAGAGGTTCCGTGCGTGTTTATGTAATCGACATCAGCCACGGTAAGCCCTGCTTCTTCCAAAGCAATTTGCATAACACGTGTAATGCCTAAACCTTCCGGATGTGGCGCAGTAATATGGTAAGCATCGGCAGTCATGCCTCCACCTACTACCTCTGCATAAATTTTAGCACCGCGTTTTTTTGCGTGCTCGTACTCTTCTAGAATGAGGGCCCCGGCACCTTCACCCAATACGAAACCATCGCGGTCTTTGTCGTAAGGGCGGGAGGCTGTTTCCGGAGAATCATTTCTTTCAGATAATGCTTTCATGGCATTAAAACCACCCACACCTGCTTCCGCTACTGCAGCTTCCGAACCACCCGTTACCATAACATCAGCCTTACCCAAACGAATGTAGGTGAAGGCATCATAAATGGCATTGGTAGAAGAAGCACAGGCAGAAACCGTAGAGAAGTTTGGACCACGGAAGCCATACTTGATAGAAATGTGGCCGGCACTTAAGTCGGCAATCATTTTAGGAATAAAGAAAGGATTGAAACGGGGCGTACCGTCTCCCTTCGCAAAAGATTTAACTTCTTCAGAAAAAGTAATCAACCCTCCGATGCCAGAGCCCCAAATTACCCCAACACGGTCGGGGTTGAGTTCTTGCAGCGGAAGGTTTGAGTCTTTAACGGCCTCATCGGCAGAAACCATCGCATACTGCGCAAAAAGGTCGAGTTTACGCGCCTCTTTACGGTCCATGAAATTGCCTATTTCGAAGTTTTTAACCTCGCAGGCAAATTTTGTTTTAAACAGTGTTGTATCAAATTTAGTAATGGGCGCAGCGCCACTTTTCCCCTCCTTCAGACCTTTCCAGTATTCCTGGTAAGTATTGCCGATTGGGGTAAGCGCACCTAGTCCTGTAACTACAACTCGTTTAAATGTCATGGTTTGCGGGATGAAATGGTCAAGCCTGGGCTTGAAAAATTATTTCTTTGCGTTTTGCTCTAGGTAAGAGATAGCCTGACCTACGGTAGCGATGTTTTCTGCTTGATCATCTGGAATAGAAATGTTGAATTCTTTCTCAAATTCCATGATTAATTCAACAGTGTCAAGAGAGTCAGCGCCAAGATCGTTAGTGAAGCTAGCCTCAGGAGTAACTTCAGATTCTTCTACGCCAAGCTTTTCGATAATGATCTGCTTTACTTTTTGTGCAATTTCAGACATGTTTGTAAGGTTTTGGATTTTAAAATCTGTGCAAAGAAAGAGATTTACCTCATAATTGTCAAATCTGAATATTTTAACTGTAAAATTGTTGCGGAGCCCCTTTTTGTATGAAAAAAACTAAGCTGGTTGTTGATTATGATTATGATTTTGTGCTGTTGGGCCTTGCCAGTAGTTTTAAAGGATACAAGCTGGCTTGGGAACTAAATAAGAGTCTGGGTCTGCACCTCGTAAAAAAAGAGGATATTTTAATGGGTTTTAAGGGGAATATAGAGCGCAGTTTTTCCTGCCATGTACACCAAACGAATACTCGTTTTATCCGTCTCATACGCAACAAACCGCAGGAAACGGATGGTGGAAAATACTTTTTGGCTCCCGAATATCCACATTTTGATTATTTGCTAGTGGTACAGGCTGGCGAACAATCGTTTGCAGAAAATTTATTAGATGCCGTTCGTCAAATTCCTTCGGTAGAACTGGCTGCTTTTATACCTTTGGATACTCTTAAATCAAAAGAGAATTTTATTTTCTAAATTTTATGTTCGAGAAAGTTTCGTACAACAAGACCAAGATAGTCGCCACGGTCGGCCCCGCTTCCAACAATAAAGAAATGCTGAGAGCCCTTATTAAAGAGGGTGTTGATGTTTTTCGCCTCAACTTTTCGCATGGTACACATGACGATCATTTGAAGGTTATAAAAGCTGTACGTGAGTTAAACGAAGAGATGGGCACACATGTGTGCTTACTTCAAGACTTGCAGGGTCCTAAAATAAGGGTGCAGGATATGCAACCGGATGTTGTTCTTGAGCGAGGCCAGGAATTTATTATCACTACTCGCGAATTAGTCGGTAACCGCGAGATTGCTAGTACTTCTTACAAGGCTTTGCCTAATGATGTTAAAGAGGGAGACTCTATTTTGATTGATGACGGCAAAATAGAACTTAAAGTAAAAGAGGTTAGAGACATTGATGTAGTGTCAGAAGTAATTTATGGTGGGCCTTTAAAATCGAAAAAAGGAATTAATCTACCGAACACCAAAGTTTCAGCGCCCTCATTAACGGATAAAGATTTAAAAGACCTTGAATTTGGTATAAAGCATAATGTTGAATGGATAGCATTATCCTTTGTGCGTAAAGCACATGACATTACTGTGTTGCGCAACATCATCGATCAGAATAAATCTAATGCTAAGATCATAGCCAAGATTGAAAAGCCAGAAGCACTAAGTAACATTGACGAAATCATTGAATTAACTGATGCCGTTATGGTTGCCCGTGGTGATTTGGGTGTGGAGATTTGGATGGAAGAAGTGCCTATGGTACAAAAAATGTTGGTGGAAAAATGTAATAAAGCCAGCAAGCCTGTGATTGTTGCTACCCAGATGATGGAGAGCATGATCGAAAATCCTCGCCCTACACGCGCAGAAACCAATGACGTTGCCAATGCCGTAATGGATGGGGCAGATGCCTTAATGCTTTCTGCAGAAACTGCCGCTGGTAAATACCCTATTGAAGTAATCCGCAGTATGGGACGTACCATTTCCTCTGTTGAAAAGAATAATAAGATTTATTATCGCTATCGCGAGTTAGATCCGACCAACGAATCTTACACAAACGATAGTTTAGTATTATCGGCTTGTAAACTGGCTAAAGATATCGGTGCTAAAGCAATAGTAGGTATGACATATTCAGGTCACACTGCTTTCCGAGCGGCTTCACACAGACCAAATACCAATATTTTTGTGTTTACTGCCAATACAACTATTCTAAACACGATGAGTTTAGTTTGGGGTGCTCGCACTTACTTCTATGATAAAATGTTTTCTACCGACCAAACTATGGATGATGTGGAAAATGTTTTGAAGCGCGATGGACACGTAAAAACTGGCGATACTTTTATTGTGTTGGCGAGCATGCCGATTCACGAGCGTAACAGAACCAATACGATTAAGGTGAATGTAGTGAAGTAAAAATTAATTGACTGTTGATAATGGTTAATTGACAATTAATAGTGCTTTGGATGGCTTGAAATTTCTTCAGGCATGTCGAAATAAATTTAAAAGAGAGCTGACAATGAACAACTTTAAGTTAAAACAGTTTGTTGTCAGCTTTCTAATTATTCTAATTCTAGGAATACTAATTAATTTGATTTTTTATAACTGGGAGCACATTAAATCAGGTTCGTCTTTTTCACAATATACTATTCCCAAAATCAGGATTATTAACTGGGCTATTCTAAGCTTAGTTATTGCTTTTTTAAGAACCAGAAGAGGAGATAAATAGACACGTACACCCACCATTGACTATCGTCCATTGACCATTGTCAACTGTCAATTAACCTGGGTTCTAACAAGCTGTTCGACATGTTAGCGCAGCGCATGTCGAACGCTTGATGTTGCGGGATTTTTAATCCCGTTTTGAAAAGCCTTGTCTTTCTTGGTGTTGCGCCCAATCTTGGTAAGGTGGCATCACTAACAAAGCAACCATCAATTTGAAATAAATTTAATAGGTGATAGTTTAATTGTTATTGGTGTAATCTCTTGGCTAGGCATACGCAACACCATTAAAAGTATACGGATTAAAAATCCGTTTTATTAAAAGTTCGACATGCGCTGCGCTAACATGTCGAACAGCGGGGTTTTTTAAGAACCAGAAGAGGAGATAAATAGACACGTACACCCACCATTGACTATCGTCCATTGACCATTGTCAACTGTCAATTAACCTGGGTTCTACTAAAATAACCTCTTCGCGCTCAACCACTACCAGGCCAGCTGGGTCGCCTTTTCTTTTTCTGACGAATTTCTTTGGTGTGTAAGCAACAGGTACCAGGCCTTCCGATTTTCTTTTTGAATTATAGGCAGCAAGTTGTGCTGCGCGCTCGATAACATCTTTAGGGAAAGCTTTTCCAGATTTCTGTTTTATGATTACGTGCGAACCTGCTACATCTTTGGCGTGTAACCATAAGTCTTCTTTACGACTGTGCTTAAGGGTAAGCAAATCGTTTGCTTGTGCATTTTTGCCAACCCAGATTATATAGTCTTTATATACAAACTCATGGAAGGGGAGTGTAATTACTTTTTCTTTCTTGTTGGTTGACGGATGCGTTGTTTGCAGCAATGCTCTAAGTTCTTTCAGCGAAGTAATGTTGCTCAGTTGTGTTTGCAAAGCCTCGCTTTTCTGCTTCTCTGTTTCTTTCTCATCAAGCGCTTTTTGCAGGCGTTCAATTTCTTGCTGCTGATTTTTAGATTTTCTGTAAAAGACTTCAGCGTTTTTTTGTGGACTTAGTTCTTGCTTGAGTTTGATCTCAATCAGTTGGTTGTTGTTGTAAAAATCAGGCAGGCTTACTTGTGTAGCACCAGGTTTTATGGCATGCATGTTGGCCATTAACACATCTGCCCAGATTTTGTAGTGCTGATCATGTGTAACCTCGTTAAGCTTGGCCCTTGTTTTACTGAGGTAGGCATTGGTACTCTTGAGTGTGGCACCAATGGCCTGCAGTGCTTTTGCCTTCTCCTGTTCAAACGCATTAAACTGTTGATAATGATTATAAAATTGTGTTAACGCAAGAATGACTTTGCCCTCCTGAAGAATGATATTACCTGTTGGTAGCAAGGATAGCAAGATGCTGCCTTCACTTTCTGTTATGTAGAATGCAGGAGACTCAAGTTGTAATTTTATTTCAAGCAATCTTTTCCACTGCATTTCCCGGGCTTGAGTAAAAAAGGATTCTTTTTCCAGTAACCGCCAAACCAATTTGCCCAGCGTAAAAAAATGTTTGCGAATGCCTTCGGCAAAATCTGGCATTGCCTCTATACGCCAGTCAATATTTTTGTCAAGATCAGCCATTGCAATATTTTCATCTGCCTCAAGGTTGTTACGGAAGATGGTATGCACCTGATCGCCTTCAAATAAAACTACATTAGATCTGTTGCCGTGCATTTTAAAAAGAAGAGAAAAGTTGTGGCTGAGTGCAATGGCAAAACTTCTTTCGTCATTGAATTGTCGGATACTTTCAACCGTTAGCCCTATGCAATCAGGAAACAGATCTACAGAGTTTTTTCTGGCCCGGTGAAATACTTCTGGAAAAGACAAACAGGAAAAACTGGGCTGAAGATTAGCTTTGATGTAGAATGACTGGTTTTTGATTTCAAAGCGAATGATTAATTCTTCTTTGTTCTGACTATAACACTCGGAAACAACACTCCTGCTGAGTAAAGGCTCGAGTTCTCGTGTGAGTTGTTTAAGTGTATAATAGTTGTTGTGCACGAGATGGTTGTTGGTTGTTTTTTATTCGTTATTCGTTGTTCGTCCTTACAGGTCTTATGACCAACTAACAACGATCAGCCTATATCTAAATATTTACCTGCAAGCCATCATAGGCAAGCGATATGTTATGAGGTAGTTTTCTTTCTATAACGCTGTGGAGGTCGAGCTTGTGACTGATGTGGGTAAAATAAGTTTTTGCCGGTTTTATCTTTTCAACAGTTGCAATAGCCTGCTCCAGATTGAAATGCGAAATGTGTGGTTCTACTTGTAAAGCATTTAACACCAGTACTTCTGTGCCTTTTAACAATTCAAAAGTTGTGTCAGGAATAAAGTTGGCATCTGTGATGTAGCTGAAATTATTTATCCTGAATCCCAGTACAGGCAACTTCATATGCATGACTGGCAGGGGTGTAATGTTTATTTTGTTTACTGTAAATGGCCTCTTGTCTATTTCATTCAATAACAATCTGGGAATGCCTGGGTATTTTATGTCAGCGAAGGCGTAGGCATACTCTATTTTTAGCTGTGCCAGCACTTCTGCAGTGCCGTAAACAGGCATATCCATAGACTGCATGAAGTTGTAGGCACGCACATCATCCAACCCTGCTGTGTGATCGCGGTGTGCATGTGTAAAAAATACAGCATCCAGACGTTGTATTTTTTCGCGCAGCATTTGTTGACGGAAATCAGGGCCTGTATCAATAACAAAGCTTTGGTCGTCAACAATAATGTGAACAGAAGTTCTGAGCCTTTTATCGCGGTAGTCTAATGACGTACAGATATGACAAGTACACCCGATTACAGGTACACCCTGAGAAGTGCCGGTTCCTAAAAAAGTAACAATCAATTGTTAACAGGCGTTTGCATTAATTCATCAAAAAGCTTCTGGCTTTTTTCGCTGAATTTAGAAGTGTCCAATTCTGTGCCTTTAAGAATGTCCAGCAAGGCATTAATCTTGCCCTCTGTGGTGTAGAATTTATTAACGATCATTATTTTTTGATCTTTTAGCACGCAATACCCTGACTTAAAGTTGCCTTTTTCATAGCGCAACATGTAGTCAGATTCACCGATCATTTCTTCGATCTTTAACAGGAATTGTGTTGTGTACTTAATCATCGTTTCTCTACTTTTCTGCGCCTGCAAGATAGGCAAATAGCATTAAAGTAAGTAAGGTTGGTAAGGCACTTCTGCGCCCGCTTTGCAGTAAATAGAGCAGGGTTTGTACCTTTGAGTGTGTCAATTCTCCAAAAAAGGCTTTTTGTGATTTCCGGGCCAACTGCTGTGGGTAAAACGGCTTTGGCCATTGCCCTAGCCAAGCAATTAGGCACAGAAATCGTTTCTGCGGATTCTCGTCAGGTATACAAGGAAATGGAAATAGGAACGGCTAAGCCAAGTTCTGAGGAGTTAAACGAAGTCAGGCACCATTTTATTAATTCCCATTCCATTCATCAGGATTTCAATGCAGGGCAGTACGAGCGGGAGGCATATCCTCTTTTGCAATCGCTTTTTAAAACACATGATCATGTTGTAATGGTGGGAGGAAGTGGTTTGTACATAAAGGCTGTAATTGATGGCTTTGACGAAATACCCGAAGTTCCAGAATCAATAAGAACATCAATTGAAGAGCAGTATTCTGAAAAGGGTATTGTTTGGCTGCAATCAGCATTGGCAAGACTAGACCCAGAGTTGTATCATACAATTGATAAACAGAATCCACATCGTCTGATCAGGGCTTTAGAGGTATGCACTTTCACCGGAAAATCTATACAGCATTTTAGAGGTAAGGTGAAAAGAGAACATGCTTTTAAGTTGATAAAAATAGGTCTTGAGATGGAACGACAGCAGTTATACGACCGCATTAACCTGCGTATGGATAAAATGATTGAAGAAGGTCTATTTGAGGAGGCTGAAAGGTTATTCCCGCTAAGACAATTAAATGCCCTGCAAACAGTTGGTTATCAGGAGGTTTTTGATTACTTGGATGGAAAGTATGATAGGGCAGAGGCGGTGCGTTTGCTTAAACAGCACTCCCGGCACTATGCCAAAAGACAGATGACCTGGTTTAAACGTGATCAGAATGTGCATTGGCTTGAAGCTAACATGGAAGTCGAAAATCTGCTACACACCATCATGGGTATAAAATGAAAAAGCGTCCGAAGACGCTTTTTCTAAAACTAAATCAATCTAAAAATTATCTGTATTTCAATTTGCTTCTATCTTTTACAACGAAGTTAGTTGTATTGGTGCGTTTAGCACTTAACAGCTGACAAGCATTTGCCATAAGGTTTACTTGCTTTCTGTAAGTTTTTCTTTGTCCCTCCCGCTTGTAATCTTTAGCATCAGCAGTGGTAGCAGAGATTATCATCCCAATTAAAATGGCAAGTATCAAAACAAAAATCTGCTTTAAGCGGCCTGAAACGTTTACGTTCCCTACTTCCTTCGAATTACCTTTCATGCTTGATGAGATCATGGTGTTGTGGGTTTTGTTGATACAAATGTCGCGCATCAACATGGCTATCTTCTGCGAAATAATCCTTACACCCTACATCAGTAGCTTTACCGCTAGTGAGTGAACCAATTAAATAAATTGTTAGGGATGCGCTAAAAAACGACTTTTTTGAGCTAAAAACATATATTTTCAAAAATGACCCAATGCCAAGTATGTTTACTGTATCATTTTTAAGGCGCTAAAAAGTAGAGGTATTGCTTCGTTTTAGTTAAAAACTTGCATGTCCATTACAGCTCAAAAATTAAAGAATGAAAATATAGCACTTGGTAGTAAGAGGTAATGAAGGGATAAGCTATTAGAAAGCTTTAAAATCAACCCTTCTGTTTTGTTGTTTACCCTCTTCAGTTTTATCTGTGTGGTCTGTAACCTCTTCACCATATCCGACAACAGAAATCTGATCGTCATGCACACCCATGTCTAGCATGAGCTGGCGTATTTTCTGAACACGCTTTATAGATAATTGTACATTGTAATCATCATTGCCTTGGTGGTCGGTATGGCCTTCAATTAAGATATGCTTGCCTTGCAAGGCAAATTCTACTGCAATCAGAAAGGGATCCATGTCAACCACTGCAAATTCATCTTCATCGAAAGTAAAATAAAGAGGTTCCAGCTCGATAGGCTCATTATCTGTTTTTTTGCCAATGGTATTAGATACCAATCTTCTTATTTCTTCATGTTTTTCAGAGGTGGGCTTAGGCAAATGATTGAATTCCAACACCTTGTCTTCCTTTTCATGAAGTTCATCGAGCAAGGTTTTGGGAACAGTAGGGGTAGGTGAGAAAGTCGGTTTACCGGTGGTAATCTTTGGTATGGGTCTAGGAGCAATGGAGGGAGTACTTTTAGAGGAAGCAGACACGGGAGGTCCTACTTCAGCCATAGGCTTAGGTTTGCTTTTTCGGGCAGCCAGGGATGGCACCTGCCTGTTTTTACCTGATTTTTTATTTTTTTTAACGATATCACAAGCCCGAGCCACAGAGGAATTGCCCTTTCTGTATACGCTTTTATAATACTTATGCTTGTTTTTATGAAAGTTTTGAGCCGATAAACCCCACGGAAGGCAAAGGACAGCAAAAAGCAATATAGCATAGCTCTTTTGAATGCCTGTTAAGCTGATTGACCGGTATGAGTTTAGAGAGGACATATGGAATCATTACAAAGAAAGCCATTTTTTTGGTAAAGTGTTAAAAACGACAGCTTTGCTTTGTTGCTGTCGGTTAGACTTCGTACACTTTCAGGAAATCCAGCACCTCTTGGCGAACGTCACGTTTCACACTATCATCATAGACAGCCGTGGCGATCGATTTAAATAATTCACTTACAAGATTTTCTTTAAAGCCAAGTTTAACAGCATATAGGGAGGCCACTTCCAGTTCCATGTCTTCTACCACCTGATCAAGGTAAATCATGTAAACAAGGTGATAGATGGACTCAAGCTTCTCCACTTTACTGTCTGGATCTTTATAGGCCAGTTCAGAAACATCCACATTAATGTGATAAAGATCTGCAGGAGAAAGGTGCAACTGAAAGCCCCATTTTAATAAACAGCGTAAGTAGGCACTTCTTACTTGTTCTTTCTCAAGAAAAAGTGCGAGCATGTTTAAATAGCTTTTCTTGATACTAATGAGCTGTTCGTGACTAAGTTCTGTATTCATGGGCTAAGGTCTTATGTCGCTAAGGCGACTCTAAATGTCAAATCACTTGTTGAATTTCGTAAAAAAAATCGGGTATGAGGCGATCAACGGTTATAATTTTTCTTTTGTTCAATTTTTCATGTGCTGGTGTTGATGTTTTAGACGACCCCATTGATCTGTTAAAGGGTAATACAATAGTATTCCTCAATACAGAGAGCAACATGTTGGCATTGCGAACAGGTGAGTCTTTTGAGGTCGAAGCTGTGTATTTTGATCAATATGGTATACAAAGAGACTACACACTTATCTGGCAAAGTGAGGATGAAAGTATCGCTACCGCGAATGATGGAAAGGTAGAAGGAAAAGAGGGGGGGAGCACAACTGTAGTTGTAAGCTATTTGGATGCTTCAAGTGCTTTACAAGTCACTGTAGTAAATAATGCTTTTGAGGTGGCTTCGGTAATTATTGAAACACCATCGAGTATATCGTTAAATTTATTAGAAGAAGTGCAGTTAGCTGCAAATGTCAGGAACATAGATGGCGAGACGCTACCAGATAAAACGATAGAGTGGTTTACAGAAAATGCAGCTATAGCTACTGTTTCTTCAACAGGTTTAGTAAAAGCTGTTGCAAATGGCGTGGTAGAAGTCCATGCAAAATCTGAAGGCGTAAAAAGTAATAGCATCATTTTTACCATAGGCAGTTCAAATGAACGTCTGGGTAGTTTTGTACCAGCCGGAGGTTATCAGGCAAAGGGTAGTGCAACACTTAGTAATATAGATGGTAAGCTTATCTTAAAGTTGAGCGATGATTTTCAGACCAGCTTTGCGTTGGGCACTTATATTTATCTGGCTAATTCAACTTCGGGTTCGCAGGTAAAAGCAGGTGGTTTTGAAGTAGCACAGATTACTACCAATGGTGCAAAAACATTTAATATATCCGATTTGAATGCATCCATTACAATTGATCAGTATAAATATGTGATTATACTCTGTAAGCCTGCATCGGTTACGTTTGGTTATGCTGAAATGAATTAGAAATGAAAAAGATATTACTATTAATCTTTCTTTTAACAAGTGTTGAAACATTTGCAGGTGGTGGATGGCCTGTAGGGAAAAAGAAGACTTATGTTAAGTTGGGACAAAATGCCATTGTCTCTCCGTTTTACTATTCACCAAGCGGTGAAATTGTGGACATACGCACCACAAGTTTGTTCACTACCTCTTTGTATGCAGAGTATGGTCTAGGTAATCGCCTGACTACTATTTTGTACTTACCCTTTTTTGTTCGAGCCACACTTAATGAAGTCCAATACAGACAAAGTGGAAGAGTTGATAAGAGTGAGACACTTAATGCGATTGGCGATACTGATATCAGTTTTAAATACAGTTTGATAAAGGATAAACCAATTGTAGTAAGCGCAACGGTATTGTTTGGCGTACCCTTGGGTGAAACCCGTGGTGGTACCAGTGGTATTTTACAATCAGGTGACGGTGAATTCAATCAAATGATTCGTGTAGATGCAAGTCACTCCTTCTACCCGAAACCATTGTATGTCTCAACTTATGTCGGTATTAATAATCGCACTAAAAGTTTTTCTGATGATTTTCGAACTGGAGCAGAAATGGGGTATACCTTTAAAAATAAATTTGTAGCTATACTTAAGCTCGATGTTGTGCAGTCGTTTTTTAATGGGAGCACCTCAGTTGCAGACAATGGTATTTTCTCCAATAACACCGAGTATGTCTCACCCTCTGTAGAATTTGCTTATGCAGTTAACCAAAGCTGGGGCATTAGTACATCGGCTGGTTTTGCTTTGGCTGGTAGAAATATTCTGGCATCGCCTAATATAGGATTAGGGATTTATCTAAAACATTAGCAATTGGCAATGGCGGTTATGTGAAGACAGATTAAACAGCACATCTTTTTTTCCTTTCTGCTTTAGCTTTAGCGTGACCAAGACTTTCGGCTTTACTTAAATCTTCGCAGGCACGATCATACTTTCGAAGTTTCAGTTCTACCTGCGCGCGATCATAATAGGCATCTGGCAAGTGAGGGCGGAGTATAATGGCCCAACTACAGTCTTTTTCTGCGTCATCTAATTTTTGTAAAGCCACGTTAACAGTTGCTCTTCTTCTGAAAATATCAAAGTATATATCATGTACGTAATCGGGATTCATCATTAACTCAAAAGCTTCACCATACAGATTGGTCATATACGTTTTAAAATTTTTACGACCCATGCTCAAATAGTTAAGCGCTTGGGGTAAGTCTTTTACATCGTCCTGATAGATTAGCGCAATACGATGTATTAATTCGATGTTGCCTGGTTGTTTTTGAAGAAGTAATTGCAAAATGTTGAGGGATTCTGCATACTGCCCAGTATAGTATTCGCATTCTGCTATGCGCTGATAGGTTTGTACACGAACTGGTCTTTCATATTGCTCAAGTAATTTAAATTTTCGCTTGGCATCTTCAAATTTAGCTTCACCAAATTCAACTTCTGCTTGTTTTCTTAGAGAAAGTATTAAGCTATCTTCAGCAAAAGAGAAAAGGTATTCCAGTGGCTCTTCTCTTTGGAGCTGTCGTATTCTTGTAAATGCTTCTTCTTGTTTACCGCTAAAGAAAAGGACATTGACCTGTTGGATTAAGGCCAGATTTTGTTGGTATGTTTCTGTTTGTTTCTTGTTATGCACATATTCAATAATGTTGATCACGCCAAAACAAAATCCTGCTATCAATAAAAACACGCCAATGGCTAAGCCTTGTATTTTAAAATAGCGTTTATCAAATTTATACGTGCTTTGTTGTGTTTGTCTCCATTGCTCGTAACGTTGCCTGTGATATTGCCGCCAGTAAGCCGAAGTGTCATGAGCAGAACTATGATAAGTTTGTTGGGGATAGGAGATGCCTAAATCATAAATCTGCCTTTTTTGTGGGTCAGCTAATACGTGATAAGCTTCATTGATAAGTTTAAATAATTCTTCGGCTTCTTTGTTTCCAGGGTTACGATCAGGGTGATAGAGCATGGCCAGCTTTTTATAAGCTGTTCGGATCTCTGTTGAGGAGGCATTTTGTTTAATGCCCAGAAGCTGGTAGTAATCTGCCATGTCCGACCTATTAACGTCTAAGATAGCTTATTCGTTTATACGATGCTCAATCTTTTTGTAAGCAGGTAAGAGTAGATAAACAAAAGCCGTGCGGATGGAAGTAAATCAGCGTGTGTTTATAAACAAGAAAGCCCCATTTGCGGGGCTTTCTAATTATCTAAAAGTGCTTATTACTTATTTCTTGGCCATTTCTTGAACCAGGTCAATCAATTTATTTGAATAGCCCCACTCGTTATCGTACCAGGCTACAACTTTCACAAACTTATCGTTTAAAGCGATACCCGCTTTGGCATCAAAAATACAAGTGCGTGCATCACCCAGGAAATCTTGCGATACAACTTCATCTTCAGTGTAACCTAAGATGCCTTTTAACTCACCTTCAGAAGCATCCTTCATTGCCTTCTTTATGTTTTCATAAGAAGCAGCTTTGTCAAGCTTTACAGTTAAGTCAACTACAGAAACATCTGCTACAGGCACTCGGAATGACATACCTGTTAGTTTACCTTTTAACTCTGGTAGTACTAAACCTACTGCTTTAGCTGCACCAGTTGAAGAAGGAATAATATTAGAGAAACCGCCACGGCCACCTCTCCAGTCTTTTGCTGAAGGACCATCAACTGTTTTTTGTGTTGCTGTTACTGCATGAACGGTACTCATTAAACCTTCTACAATACCAAAGCTATCGTTTAATACTTTAGCAAGCGGTGCCAGACAGTTAGTAGTACAAGAAGCGTTCGAAACAATAGTGTGCTGAGCTGTAAGGTTTTTGTGGTTAACACCCATTACAAAAGTAGGGGTATCATCTTTTGCCGGAGCAGACATAACTACTTTTTTAGCACCAGCCGTGATGTGCTTTTGACCATCAGCTTGTGTTAAAAATAGGCCAGTTGATTCGATTATAATTTCCGCACCTACTTCATTCCACTTCAGGTTGGCAGGATCTTTTTCAGCAGTTACGCGAATTTTTTTTCCGTTAACAATCAATGCACCATCTTTAACTTCAACAGTGCCATCAAATCTTCCATGCGTTGAATCATACTTAAGCATGTAGGCCATGTACTCAGGATCAACCAAGTCATTAATGCCTACAATTTCAATATCCTTGCGGTTAACTGCGGCTCTAAAAGCCAGGCGGCCGATGCGACCAAAACCATTAATACCAATCTTTGTCATAATATGTACGGGATTATTTTCTTTGAATTAAAAGCAGGCCAAAATTAAGACTTGCTAAAGTAAAACCAATAGCGGATAAGATAAATTCCATAGCTATTTTGCGAACTAATGTTTTTTAGTTAATTTTTTTTGAGTCGCACGTCCAATCCTTACTAAAGGAGAGGATGAATATAGAAGATTAACTAACGACATTGATTTTGCAAGCTTGAATGTCAGGTCATTAGCGAGCCCTCTTTCTTTAGAGGAACTCCTGTGATGACCAATTTGTAGTATATAGATTAAAGCCTCAGCATATGAAACAAAGAAGAGTGGTAGTGACTGGTATTGGTGCCTTAACCCCCCTTGGTAACACCGTAAACGATTTCTGGAAAAACCTGATTGCCGGTAAGAGCGGAGCAGCAGCCATTACCCATTTTGATACAACCAAGTTTAAGACAAAGTTTGCCTGCGAACTAAAAGGCTTTGATCCACTTAACTATTTTGAAAAATCTGAAGTGAAAAAGATGGACCCCTTTTCGCAATATGCAATGGCGGCCACAGCCGAAGCGATACAAGATTCAGAGTTAAACCTGGAGGCTATCGACAAGACCAGAGTTGGTGTTATCTGGGGTTCTGGTAATGGTGGTTTTCAAACTTTTCAAAACGAGATTATTGAGTTTGCCAAAGGCGATGGAACACCACGTATCAACCCTTACTTTATCCCCAAAGTTATTGTTGATATCGCTTCAGGCTGGATTAGCATGAAGTATGGTTTTATGGGGCCGAATTTTACAACGGTGTCGGCATGTGCCACTTCAACAACTTCTATTATCGAGGCCATGAACTATGTGCGTTGGAATAAGGCCGATATCATCATTACTGGCGGTTCAGAAGCTGCTATTAACGAAGCAGGGATAGGAGGCTTCAATGCTTTAAAAGCTTTATCAACACGTAATGATGATCCTGGTCATGCTTCCCGGCCTTTTGATATAGACCGTGATGGTTTTGTGATGGGTGAAGGTGCAGGTAGTTTGGTATTAGAGGAATATGAACATGCTATAAAACGTGGTGCAAAAATTTATGCAGAGGTTGCCGGTGGGGGTATGTCAGCTGATGCATATCATTTAACCGCCACACATCCAGAAGGTAAAGGTGCCATGTTGGGCATGCAGTGGGCGTTAGATGATGCAGGATTAAGTGTCAATGATGTTGATTATTTAAATCCGCATGCCACTTCAACACCGGTTGGTGATTTAAGCGAGATGAAAGCCACGAAGCAATTGTTTGCCGATAATCATAAAATGCATATCAGCGCAACAAAATCATCCATTGGGCATTTGTTGGGTGCTGCAGGTGCGGTTGAAGCCATTATTTGTATTAAGGCAATACAAGAAGGTATTATTCCTGCAACCATTAATACACAAAACATCGATCCGGCTTTACCACAAGGTTTAAATATACTAACGGGAAATGCATTAAAGAAAGAAGTGAGTGTGGCAATGAGTAATACTTTTGGTTTTGGGGGACATAATGCTACAGCAGTGTTCAAAAAAGTTTAATTACAAGTGACTATTGAATGAATACACCGGAACATCACCAGATAATTTTGAAACATGCTGTTGCTAAAGGTGGCACCGGCAATGTGATGGAAGCTTTGAAATGGGATGTTAGTCGTTTCGATGAAGGTTTTGCGATTGCCTTAGACATTCAGAACCTTGATTATGTAAAGTTACTGTATTCCAATTTCAATAAGAATTTGATTGTGGTAGAGCTTACGTTGGTGGGGTTAGCAATGGGGAGGGAGTAGGTAAAGGGTTGCTCTAAACAAAAGTCTCAATTATGTATTAGACTCGAATAAACTATCGTTAACGAAACTTAGACAAAGTTGAACAGATAAAATTGATTAACTTGTAATAAACAATTAAGCTTATGTCGACTGTGGAATTAAGAAAGCGATTAATAGATAAAATCGAAAAAACCGAAGACAAGCGAATCCTTGAAGAAATGTTTAGGCTTCTGGAAATTGAGACGGAAGACATTGAAATTTACACGCTAAATGAAGGTCAAATAATGGCGGTAAATGAGGCTAGGGAGCAAATTAAAAACGGGCACTTTTTTACTAAGGAACAAGTAGACAATGAGATTGACGAATGGTTAAAAAAGTGATCATGTCTTTTTAATAAATATTTAATACTTAAATATGAAAAAAAGCAACTTATTCATTTTGACTCCTTTGCTCACCATCACTATCGCCTGCACAGCACCACCAGAAAAAGAAATGGTGCCTATTGAGACATTATTAATTGAAGAGAAATCCACAGAAATTAAAAGGCGCGTTTTTTCAGATAGCTTACTTCAGCTAAATACAAATCAAGTTGAAGATGCTTTTCAACTTGAAAACCATCACTTCGGAGATTTCTTTTGCGACAGAGCTTCTTTTTATGTTATAGATGAGCCTGCCAATACATTTTATTCAAAGGAAGCATCCTCTATTACCCTTTTCTATATTGACGGAGCACTTCGACAAACAAAGTATTTATTGAAGGATGATATTAGCGGAGACCTTATTCGCTCCTATGGTAACTTTAAAATTGCAGGATTTGATGATAAGAACAAGCAGCTGATTAAAGCCAGATCTATACTGAAGAAATCTTATCATGGGGTGATAATAGAACCTGCACTGGATAACTATGAGTTACGATGGGTATTTAATGACAGAGAAATTAAATACAGAGTAAAGCGAGTGGGTGAGGAGGTAGAATTTAAGTTTGTGGAGCGTGTAAAAAACTTCGAAAAGGAATTTTCATCTATTGAAAAAATGTGCAGCTAGATTATTCAAAACCCAGCTGCACTTTAGCACTTTAGTTCACCTTAATTAATTCAATTTCAAATAACAACGTTGAGTAAGGTGGAATCTGAGCGCCACTGCCACGCTCGCCATAAGCGAGGTCGTAAGGAATGTACAACATCCACTTGTCGCCTTCTTTCATCAATTGTAAAGCTTCTGTCCAGCCGCGAATAACACCATTTACACCAAAAGTTGCTGGTTGACCTCTTTTTATTGAACTATCAAACGGTGTTCCGTCTATTAGCGTACCAGCATAATGAACCGTTACACGGTCTTGCGCAGTGGGTTGTTTACCGCTGCCCTGTTGCAGCACTTTGTATTGCAGGCCGCTGGCCGTTGTGATTACACCCTCTTTCGTTTTATTGTCGGCTAAAAATTGCTGACCTGCTTCTTTTGCTTTCTCAGCCTTTCTCATCATGGCTTGTTGCATGTAATTTTGCACAAGTCCCATGGCTTCATTTTGATCTACTAAAAGTGTTTTGCCTTCCAGTACATCTTTTAGACCAGCAGATAATGCTTCAAGATCAAGTGAATCTGCTCCTTGTGCTTTTACATTAGAAGCCATCAGCGTGCCCAGGGAATAACTGATTTTAACCATAGGGTCATTCATGTCTAAAACTCTAGGCTTTTTTAGTTCGGTTATTTCTGATTTTAACTTTTCAATCTCGGTTTGCATTTCTTTTTTGGATTGTGCCAGTATGCTGGTACTGATAGTAAATGTTAGAATGAAGATTAGCGTTCTCATGTTTTTCTTGTTTGGACTGCAAATAAAGTTAAAAAGAAGTTTATGGCATAGTGTCACTTTCAAAACAAGGCTTACCTACCGATAATTTAGGTTTAGCAATAAGAATATACTTGGCACGGTTGCTAAAAATTGTTTTCCTGTAGTTATCTTGACACAAAATATATCCTGTGGATCGTTATAAAAACATATTTAACCGCATCAGCTATCTTCAATATCCGTTAATGGTTTTCGGAGTGTTCTATTGTTACCGGCCTCTGTTCACAGATATATCAACCCTATTTGTTGAAATGAATAAGGCTCTTGTATTTTTGGGTTTGGGCATAAGTTTCTCTACCCTCCAGGACACAAAAAAAGTTCAGAATAATTTCTCAAAACGCATATATCAGAATCCCCGTTCAACAAAAATTTTTATTTTGATTATGTCAGGGATGGTACTCTTTTTCTGTTTGGCGGGACTAGCAGCATTTTTTATGTCAGAAAAGAATGCCTTCAGCGAACTCGCTTTTGGATTGATTTCCGTTGGAATTGGTATGATTGGTATGTTGAAGGCAGCTGTTGAAATGGCAGATTATCAGCAGAAGTTGGAAAAGATTTAAGAATTTTGAATTTTATAATAACCACACACTAATCTTTTCAATTAATAGGATTTACTGCTTAAAAATTGACCAGTGAAAAAAATCAAAATTTCTAAACTCTGACCTCTAGTCTACAATCTCGAACTTCGATTTAAAATTTCAGCGTAAAAACTGTTTTAACATCAGGTTCTGAAACTACTGTAATTGAGCCATTATGCAATTGCATAATTTGTCTTGATAAACTTAAGCCTATACCAGAACCACTGCGCTTGGTGGTGTAAAAAGGCACAAAGATATTTTCAATGGCTTCTCTAATAATACCAGGACCATTATCGGTGATATCAATTTTTACTGCATTATCCTGGAGGTATGCTTTTAATATAAGGCTGGCATCTTTCGTTTCTGCTAAAGCTTCTTTTGCATTTTTAAGTAAGTTGATAAGTACTTGTTCAATCATCTCCTCATCTGCTTGTATAGTAATATACTCAGAGGCACAACTCACTTCAAATTTTATGTTGGTACGTTTGAGTTCTTCTTTCATTAAAGTAGAAACCTTATCGACAAGATCTTTTAATCTTACACTTTTGAAAACCGGTTTCGGTAAGGAAGTATATTCTCTATACGCATCAATAAACTTGATAAGTCCTTTGCTTCTGTTTTCAATGGTTGACAGACCATCTTTTAAGTCGGTAGCGGTTTCGTCATTTATTTCAAAATGGTCATCTACTTTTTTGATATCATGTTCTAGTATCTCGCGTAATGTGGAGGTTAAAGAAGAAATAGGTGTGATGGAGTTCATGATCTCATGTCTTAACACCCTTGTCAGGTTTTGCCACGCTTCGGCTTCTTGCTTTTGCAATTCCCCTTGAATGTTTTGCAAGGTTAACAGTTTAACATCAACACCTCGTATCCTCAACTCTGTGCATTGTATGGTCAGTTGCAAATCGTTACTGGCTTTGTATAATTCACTTTTGCCAGCTTCAACAGAGTTAATATTGTGATAAAGTTTTGGGTTTGAGTCGATTAACTCCCGAATATTTTTAATGGTATTTGTGCCTATGTAACGTTTAGCATTGTTGTTAATCAATTGAATGTTGCCTTCACTATCAAATGAAATAATACCGGTACGAACCTGCTGTACAACTGTATTTAAGTATTGCCAACTTTCTTCTTTTTCACTTCTGGCTTTTCTGAAGGCTTCCATTACCTCATTAAAGGCAATATTCAAATCTTTAAAACTATTACCCAGTTTATGGTCAGCAGCAAAACCCGAAATAAAATCTGAGTACTTAATTGACTCCAAAAAGCGGGTAAGCTTACGGTTGGTCTGGCTTACGAATCTGAAAATTTCTGCTAACTGTGCAATAATTACAAAGCCCACCAATACTGAAGCAAAAAGCATATTGGGTTTACTCACCATATACATGAGTAACGCCATGCTTGTACCTAGCAGCAGGGTTCTTAATAAAGCACGGGAACGGAAGTCTTTTAACATTATTAATTCGTTTATTAGTTGATTCGGTGATGTGTTGATTGTTCATCAGCACATTATCAGATCAACACATCAGCATATCAAAATTAGAGTCCATGCTTTTCCAATCTTCTATAAAGTGAAGAACGCGTTAGGCCTAACTCACTAGCCGCTTGGGTAATATTACCATTGTATTTTTTTAATACTTTTCTGATTAAAAGTTTTTCTACTTCATCCAAGTTGTATTGATCCAGACTTAATTGTGGGTTTTCTTCTTTAGGTGCAGTTGCATTAAAGTTAAAATCTTCTGGTTGAAGTACACTGGCATTACTTAATATAACAGCACGCTCAACAGCATGTTGAAGTTCACGGATGTTGCCTGGCCAGGTATGCTTGTGCATGCGGGTCAATGCTGAGTCACTTATCTTGCTGATATTCTTACTGTATTTTTCAGCGTATTGTTTCAAGAAAAAATTAGCTAGTAAAGGAATGTCTTCAAATCGCTCTCTCAATGAAGGGAGTTGTATTTCGATGGTATTAATTCTATACACTAAATCTTGCCTGAATCTGTTTTCTTTCACCATTTCGTACAAGGGCATATTGGTGGCGCAAATCAATCGTATGTCAATATTAGTCTCTTTGTTTGCACCAACCCGGCTTACACGCCTGTTCTGAATAACCGTAAGTAGTTTAGCTTGCAATGGCATAGAGAGATTACCGATTTCATCTAAAAATAAAGTGCCACCATTGGCTAACTCAAAACGACCAGCACGATCTTCTTTGGCATCAGTGAAGGATCCTTTTTTATGACCAAAGAGTTCGCTTTCAAAAAGTGTTTCAGTAATTGATCCGAGATCTACGCTGACAAAGTTCTGATTTTGTCTTACAGAGTTTTTATGAATGGCTCGGGCAATCAATTCTTTACCGGTTCCATTTTCTCCAAGGATTAATACATTAGCATCTGTCTTAGCAACACGATCAATCGTTGCAAATATTTTTTGCATGACGCTGCTTTGTCCAATGATTTCACTGTAACGGTGATTGATCTCACGGTTGATTTCCTGATTTTTTACTTTTAAAGTTTCTACTTCATCGCGGGTTTCGCGCAATCGCATGGCAGCATAAAGTGTGGCCAGTAATTTTTCGTTTTCCCAAGGCTTTAACACAAAATCAGTGGCACCTGCCTTAATTGCTTTTACAGCCATTTGCACATCGCCATAAGCAGTAATCAGTACCACCACAGCCGAGGGATCGATCTGAAGTATTCGCTCCAACCACATATATCCTTCGTGCCCACTTACTACATCTTTTGTGAAGTTCATGTCAAGCAGAATAACATCATAGTCTTCCTGGTTGAGCAAACCCGGTATAGCTTCGGGATTTTTTTCAATGTCCACTTGTGCAAAATATCTTTTTAAAAACATTTTAGCTGCTTTCAACAAGTCTTCGTTATCATCAACAATTAATATTTTTCCGTGCTTTACTTCAGTCATAAATCAGTTTTTTCATATTTCGCTATGCTTCACTTTGCCATCATTTTACTAAGTGGTAAGTAGAACACGTTCACTATGCTAATGGCTTTGTCACAAAGGGCATACCGAAGCATGCAAGCCTTAAATGCCGCTCAAAAATGCATTTTTAAAGGTAATTATTCAGAAAAATTTGTTCGCAATCGGACAGGTACGTCCAGTTCTGAACTTAAGAACGAACGCTTTTCAGGGTTTTTGATGCTTTTTTCGCTGATTACTGCTTGGCACATTTGTTGGCAATAGAGGCATAGTTGATTTTGTGAATTGATAGCTGTCGGATCTTATACCATCAGTTTTTAATAGCGAAGACTAACCACCAACCATCAACAATTTTATAATGGATAAGCAGATTAAAAAGAAGACCTGGACACTTAAGCGTATAGCTACTTTTGGCGGTGGCGGATTGTTAGTTATTTTGATAGCTTACCAATTAATTTTTGCTGACAGACGTTCTAAACTGAAAGTTGAAAAAGATAAAATCACGATTGCTACGGTAAAACGTGGTGTATTCCAAGAATTTATACCACAAACAGGAACAGTTGAACCAAGCCGTACAGTATTTCTAGATGCTATTGAAGGTGGTAACATTAAACGTGTTGTGGCAGAGAGTGGCGCAATGTTGAAGAAGGGTGATGTGATTATGGAACTCAGTAACCTTAATCGTGAGTTGACTGTATTGCAGCAAGAAGCACAATTAAATGAAAGTATCACTCGTCAACGCGACACACGATTAGCCATTACCCGAAATGATTTGGAGCAACGTCAAACACTGGCCCTGATTGACAATCAGTTAGCGATTCTTGGTCCACAATATCATAGGCAGAAGCAACTATTTGAGAAAAAACTCATCTCTAAGCAAGAGTTCGAGAGAACCGAAGCGGATTATAAATACAACGTGGATCGAAGACGAATAACCTATGAAGTGTATAAGAATGATTCGGTGGAAAGAATAAGACAGTTGCGTGAATTAAGTTTCCGTGAAGCGAAAATGACAGAGAGTTTAGTTGGTGTGGGAAGAATTCTTGATAACCTGATAATTCGTGCTCCCATAGAAGGGCAATTATCAAGACCACAATTAGAAGTAGGCCAAGCCGTAAACCAAGGTCAGCGTATTGGACAGATTGATGTTGTTGGTAGTTATAAAGTAAGTGTACAAATTGATGAATTATATTTACCACGTATTTCTCAAGGACTGCATGCGACAACAAGTTTCAATAACAGAGATTACGAACTTCAGATCACCTATATTTATCCGACAATTGCCGGAGGTCGTTTTCAGGTCGATATGAATTTTGTTGGAGAAACACCTGACGGTATTCGAAGAGGGCAGTCCTTACGTTTGCGAATAGAATTAGGCCAATCTTCAGAAGAATTGCTCTTGCCTGTAGGTGGATTTTATAAAGACACAGGCGGTAATTGGGTGTATGTTTTAGATGGTGAGGATAAAGCCGTGAAACGAAATATACGACTTGGCCGTAAAAACACCGAGAACTTCGAAGTATTGGAAGGCTTGCAGCCAGGTGATAAAGTGATCACCTCTTCATACGAGAACTTTGGTAATAATGAGGTTTTGATCTTAAATTGATAGAAATAGAGATACAACCTTAGGGTGAGTTATAAAATAAATGTAAATTAAATTGTAACCATTAGCACAAAGCTGAGTCATATAGTGAAGTAAAACTTTTAATGAATAAGCATCATCCTACTGAATATATTAAACCAGAACTTAAAACTTTGAATTAAAGCCATGATAAAACTTAAAAATCTTGAGAAGGTCTACCAGACTGAAGAAGTAGAAACAACAGCACTTAACAACATCAACCTTGAAATAAAGGATGGTGAGTTTGTTGCGATAATGGGCCCTTCAGGTTGCGGTAAATCAACCTTGTTGAACATTTTAGGATTGTTAGATAATCCTTCCAATGGAGAATATCATTTTGGTGAACATGAAGTTGCCAGATACTCTGAACGCCAGCGTGCACAACTGCGTAAAGGCTCAATCGGTTTTGTATTCCAGAGCTTTAACTTAATTGACGAATTAACAGTTTACGAAAATGTGGAACTTCCATTATTGTACATGAAAGTGCCTGCTGACGAGCGCAAGAAGCGTGTTGAAGAAGTATTGGAGCGCATGAACATTATGCACAGAAGAAATCACTTCCCTCAGCAGCTATCGGGTGGTCAGCAGCAACGTGTGGCGATCAGCCGTGCCATTGTAGCAAAACCTAAAGTGATACTTGCCGATGAACCTACTGGTAACCTCGATTCAACAAATGGTGAAGAAGTAATGAAACTTCTTTCACAATTGAATGAAGAAGGAACAACCATTATCATGGTTACTCACTCTCCGTATGATGCAAACTATGCTCACCGCGTTATCAACTTATTTGATGGTAAGGTGATCACAGAAAATGTGAAAGAGCAATTTCATATTTAATAACTAATAGCAACTTTTAAAAGAAGCCGTCCGATCAAATCGGACGGCTTTTTGTTTTTGAGTCTTATAATATCCGAACACCGTACTGTACGTATTTGAACAATGCCAGAACAGTGTTCTTCGCTTTTAGCCCTCATTACCCTTTTCAATTTTTGGCATATAAATGGATTTGCTGGTAACACTGTGCAACCTTTTACTTCTAAAGCTTGTCTTTAGCTGTAACCAAAAAGCTCAACCATGTTCAAAAATTACCTTCTCATTACGCTTAGAAATTTATTAAAGAATAAGCTTTTCATCTTTATCAATGTATTTGGTATGGGGGTGGCCATTGCTTGTTGCATAGTAGCCTACCTTAACTGGGAGTATTCAGATAAGTGGGATGCCAGTTTTTCGAATACGGAAAATATTTACCGCGTTCAATTTTGGCGTGAGTTTCAAGGAGATAATCAACGCTATGGAATTATTCCCATGCCTGTAGCCGGTTATGTAAAGCAAAACATCAAAGACGTAGCGGCAGTTACGCGCTATCACACTACCTATAGTGACATGCGTATTGGAGAAGAAATATTTGGTACTCAGATGGCTTTTGCCGATTCTTCTTTCTTTTCTTTTTTCGACTATAAGCTTAAGTATGGTTCTTTTGATAACTTCTATGACAAAAGCCAGATTTTTATCAGTGACGAAACAGCCAGAAAGTATTATAATAAAGAAGATGTGGTAGGCGAAATGCTTACACAAATTATTTTGGATAAAAATGGCGTAAGAAATCCTAAAGAATTTATTATTGGTGGTGTTTTCGAAAAGAAGCCTTCTAACATAAGCTTCGGGTTTGAAGTGATTACCTTATTTGATAATTTCTGGGATGTAAATCGCGATCCTGAAATGAGCGAAACAAGCTGGAAGCGTTGGACGGGCGCTTTGTTTTTGAAAATTAATGACCCTTCGCTATTGAAAAGTGTTACAGCGCAATTACAAAGTTATGTTGAACCACAGAATAAGGCACGAGAAGATTTTAAAGTAACTTCTTACTACTTACAACCTTTTGTAGGTATGATGGCTGCTAATCGCGCCAATCCAAGATTGAACAGCGATTGGATGAATGGTGGTATTCCAGATGAAGCCGTTGTAGTGCCGGCTATTATGTCTGTTATGCTTTTATTATTAGCATGTTTTAATTTTACCAATACTTCTATAGCCATTTCAAGCAGACGTTTAAAAGAAATTGGTATCAGAAAAGTAATGGGTGGATTGCGACTCCAATTGGTAGTTCAGTTTTTGGGAGAAAATCTAATCCTATGCTTATTAGGTTTGATAGCTGGATTATTATTAGCAGAATGGTTAGTGCCAGCCTATGATTCACTATGGCCATGGTTAGATTTAAACCTGAGTTATACAGAAAATATTGGCTTCTTATTATTTCTTGTGTTACTGCTGATCATTACTGCGCTGATTGCCGGAAGCTACCCAGCTTTTTACATTACGGCTTTTGAGCCGGTTAGTATTTTAAAAGGCAAAGCAAAGTTTGGTGGCACCAATTGGTTTACAAGAATATTATTGGGCGGACAATTTGTGATATCGCTGCTATCCATCATTATGGGGGTAGCTTTCTATAATAATGGTGTGTACCAAAAAAATTATGATTTAGGTTTTGCTACCTCCGGAGTTATTTCTGCATGGGTAGGTAATGAAGCAGGCTTTAATACATACAGAGACGCACTTGCTTCAAATCCTGATATCGTAGCCATTGCTGGCACATTACATCATGTGGCAAACGGTTTTTATAACGATCCTGTTAAATATGAATCGCTGGAGCGCGAAGTGGATATTCTGGATGTAGGAGATGATTATTTTGATGCGATGGATATGACATTAGTAGCAGGAAGAAAATTCATCAAAGATTCTGAAACAGATATGAAGGAATCGGTAATTGTTACCGAAGAGTTTCTTAAAACCTTTGATTGGAAGGATGATGCTATCGGTAAAAGATTAGTATGGATGGATACTGTTCAATTATACGTAGTGGGCGTTGTAAAAAATATTTATAGTCGCGCATTATGGGAGCCAATAGAACCTACGATGATTCGCTATGCTTCACCGACTAAATTTCAACAGCTTGTTGTTAAGTCAGCACCTGGAAAAACAACTGCTGTAAATGAATACATGGAGCAAAAATGGAAGGAGGTTTTTCCTAACTCACTCTATACAGGTCAAATGATTGATCAGGAATTACAGGAAACAAATGAGATTAATGCCAATGTTACAACTATGTTTGGTTTCCTTGGTTTCTTTGCTGCATTGATGACTGGTATTGGACTGTATACATTGGTATCGCTAAATATTGTGAAGCGTATGAAGGAAATTGGTGTGCGTAAGGTATTAGGTGCTTCAGTTAGTAATATTGCAGGCGTAATTAATTTTGAATTTATTGTCAATCTGGGTGTTGCAACGCTGCTTGGAGGGGCTTTAGGTTTCTTTGCAGCCAATGCATTGATGGATTCCATTTGGGAATACTATTTACACCTAAATTATATTTCTCTGATTGTATCGGTAAGTGTAATGGTGGTTGTTGCTCTATTGGCTGTTGGTTATAAGACAATCTCTACAGCGATGTTAAACCCGACTAAAACACTACGGGATGAGTAAGCATCTTAATAGTATTAGCTTCGGTGAATTGACAGTTAATAATTGACAATTGACTAAGTAGCGTGTGGATGAAGTCAATTTTTATTTATAGAATCGTGTAACATCGAATGAAAACTAAGCGTCCAAGGAATGTAAAAGACTCTTAAACGAACTTCATATGTTAAAGAACTACATTCTGATCGCCTTACGTACCATTGGTAAACATCGCACCTTTTCCTTTATCAATATTTTCGGATTGGCCGTAGCCATGTCTATTTGCATGGGCATTATTATGCTGGTAGCCGATCAGATGATGGTTGACAGACATAATCCGTTAGCGGAAAGAATTTATAGAATTAACTCTATTCCTTATTATAGAGAGGAGGGTAATCTACCAGGTAATGAAACAGCTACTACAACTTTGCCTTTAAAGGAGGAGTTGCTTACCAAATATACGGGTGTTGAAAAAGCGGTAAGACTTATGCGCGGTTTTGGTAATAGCTGGATGGAGTTGGAGCCTGGCCACGATATTAACATACCTGTTAGTGGTTATTTTGCAGATCCTGAAGTACTTGAAGTTTTTAATCACGAATTGCTCTACGGGGATGCATCGACTGCTTTGATTGAACCTTATTCTGTAGTGTTGACGAAAGAAGCCGCTGAAAAATTATTTAAAGTAGAAAATCCCGTAGGTGAATCATTAAAGGTTGGCGACTTAGGCACCTACAAGGTTACAGGTGTAATTAAAAAAACAGAAAACAGATCGCACATTATTTCAGAAGCTTTTGCCAGCATGGCTACCGTTAAAAGTTTACAAGCTGCTAAGGTGTTAGACGGTAACCTTGACAATTGGAATAATCATTCAAAGGGATGGGTTTATGTAGTACTTGAAGAGGGAAAAACTATTGAAGCGATTTTACCTCATCTTACTAAAATCAATCAAGCTCATTTTGGCGATCTGCCTGCTGATACTGGTGTTGAGGTAAAATATGTAGCACAAAACTTACTGGATATACTGCCAGGTAGAATGATCAATAACCCAATTGGTCCTTTCATGCCTTGGTTCCTTATCTATTTTTTATCTGGTATTGCAGGCATTGTCTTGATCACTTCATGTTTTAATTTCACTAATTTATCAATTGCGCGTTCATTAACCAGAGCCAGAGAGATTGGTGTTAGAAAAGTGACGGGTGCGATGCGTTGGCAACTATTCACACAGTTTATTAGTGAGTCTGTCGTGATTGCACTTTTCGCCTTAGTATTTGCTATTGCCTTGATATATGCATTACGTCCTTTTATTGAAGACCTTGCTTTCGCCAGATTTTTAAAATGGAATTTATCAGCAAATTATATAGTGTACGGAATTTTTCTGGTGTTGGCAGTTGTGGTAGGAATTGTGGCGGGTTTGTTCCCAGCAGTAGTGCTGTCAGGATTTCAGCCAATCAAAGTGTTGAAAAATATGAACAACACAAGGTTGATGTCCAAGGTGGGATTAAGAAAAGCTTTACTGGTTATTCAGTTTTCATTGTCGATGATTTTTATACTCACCGTTATTGTGCTCTACAATCAACTGAATTTGTTTTTACACAACGACAATGGATTCACCACTGAAAATAAACTAATTGTTCCCGCTAACAGTACGTCACTAACAGCACTTAAAACAGAGCTGGAGAAAGAAAGTAATATTACAAGCGTATCAATTGTTTCGCATGTACCGCTTACAGGCATTGGTTATGGCCAGGATATAAAACTCTCAGCAGATGAGAAGGATTGGCGCAACATTAATTACTATGCCGTTGATGAAGACTATCTACATAATATGAATATCAAGTTAGTAGCTGGTAAATTTTATTCAAACGAACTCAATACTTCTAATGCAAATTTTGTTGTACTAAATGAAGAAGCGGTAAAATCATTCCAGCTAGGTACACCGATGGATGCCATTGGTAAGACCATTCTTTTTAGAAGAGACTCAACAGAGAGACAAGTTATTGGAGTAGTAAAAGATTATTTCTATGAATTTTTTGGCGATCGTATAAGTCCAATGGCTTTAATGTATAATCCCGAAGAGTTTAATCAATTGCAGATTGTGTACACTGGTGATTTTAAACAAGCTTCTGCTACTGTTGAAAAAGTATGGACAAGTATTAATCCAGGTATCAAAGTTGATGTGCGCGATTTTGAAGCTGAGTTAGGTGAGCTTTTTCAAATCATATTCGGCACACTATTGCGTGTTATCAGCTTTGTGGCCTTTTTGGCTATCGTAATTTCTTGTTTGGGTTTATTGGGTATGGCAACGTACACTATTGAAACAAAGAAGAAAGAAATCGCTATACGAAAAATATTAGGTACTAGTAATGGATCACTTGTATTTAATTTATCTAAAGGATATGTAATTATTTTGCTATTAGCCATTCTTATTTCAGTGCCTGCGGCTTACTTCATGAATAATTTTTGGTTACAGAATCTGGCTTATCATGTGAATGTCGATTTCGTAACTATATCAATTGGTATTTTGGTGTTGATTTTCTTCGGCTTGTTTACGGTAGGTTCGCAAACTATACAGGCGATAAGAATTAACCCTGTTGATAATTTGAAGAATGATTAAATAGAAAACTTCGAATCCATCTCTTGACATGAAATCCGTCAGACCGGTACATACGTAAGTATTCAGCGGTCAGACGGATTCTCTCCGTTCTAAATGGATTAGTAGAAAATTATATAAATAACAAGCAACCTTTGCAACCATTCAACCGTCTGAATACCACCAACCCTTACAATTATGTTGACCAACTATTTCAAAATAGCCATCCGAAATATAAAAAAGCATAAATTTTATTCGGCAATTAATATTTCCGGGCTTGTTATCGGTATTGCTTGTTGCTTACTGATTTTTGTTTATGTGAAAGATGAGCTTAGCTACGATCGTTTTCACAGTAATGTAGAAAATATGTACCGTATTGGTTTACATGGTAAAATTGCTGGTCAAGAAATTTTTACTACTAATTCATGTTTGCCGCTAGGGCCAACCATGCAGGATGAAATTCCTGGTGTAGAATCAATGACACGCTTAAACCCCTTTGGCAGAAACAGAGGTGTTGTATTTAAATATGAAGAGAAAATTTTCTCTGAATTTAATATACATTATGCAGACTCTAATTTCTTTGACTTCTTCAGTTTCGAATTATTGGCTGGTGATAGAGCAACGGCATTAAAAGAACCAAATTCAGTGGTCATTACTGAGTCGGTTGCTAAAAAATATTTTGAAAGCGAGCCCCTGGGTAAAATGCTTGTAATCGGAAATGGTAACGAGACCTTCAAGGTAACTGGTATTGTGAAAGAAGCACCAACGAATTCACATTTGAAATTTTCAGCTTTACTTTCTTTCTCCACTATCTTAGACGATCCTAATGAAATCTTTCCCGGCTGGACAGGTAACTCACTACAAACATACGTAACACTTAATCCACAGACAAAGCTCGAAGATGTAAATGCAAAATTGGAAGATGTGGTGGCCAAATACGTTGGCGTAGAATTGGAGCAAGGTCTTGGAATTAATTTTGATGAGTTTAAAAAGCAAGGCGGTATCTATAGTTATGTCGCTTATCCTATTGTAGATTCCCATTTACGAAATAAATTTCCGGATGATTTAGAACCAACAAGCGATATTAGATACGTCTACATTTTCTCCGGTATCGGTATTTTTATCTTGCTACTGGCTTGCATCAATTTTATGAATCTTTCTACAGCACAGTCTGCTGGTCGAGCCAAAGAAGTAGGCTTACGTAAAACACTTGGTTCTCAACGTGGAGAAATGGTGTGGCAGTTTTTGTCTGAATCATTTGTATATAGTTTAATAGCAGTAGTCATTTCTATTTTTGTTTGCTATGCTTCCCTACCATATTTCAATTTACTATCTGGTAAGCAATTGACTCTTGAAGCGTTGCAAGATCCCATGTTTTTTATATCTGCTGCAGGACTTGTTTTGTTAGTAGGTTTTTTGGCGGGCAGTTATCCAGCTATTTATCTTACTTCATTCAATGTGGTAGAAGTATTAAAAGGAAAGGTACGTGGTGGTATGAAAACCAAAGGCGTTCGTAGCTCATTGGTAGTGTTTCAATTTGCAGTCTCTATCTTTTTAATTATAGCCACCATGGTTGTGTATTTGCAAATCGATCATATGCAAAACAAGAACATGGGTTTGGACCAGCGCAACGTACTGGTATTGAAAAATGTAAATCGCCTGAATACACAACGACCTGCGTTTAAGAATTCTATCATTGAGCAAAGTGGTGTAGTGGGTGCATCTTACGCCAACAATACCTTTCCCGGAGCAAACAACATTAATGTGTTTCGTGCCAAAGGTGTAGAGGTAGATCATCTCCTAATGAAATATTATGCTGATTGGGATCATGAAGATGTGTTGAAGTTTACCATAAAGGAAGGTAGGTTTTTGTCGAAAGATTTTGCTTCCGATTCAATGGCTTGTATAATCAACGAATCTGCTATGCGTGAATTTGGCTGGACCGAGGGCGTAGGTAAGGAAATTATCGATTTTAATTTCGAAACACCACAAACGATTCAAGTTGTTGGTGTAGTTGAAGACTTTAATTTTGAATCACTAAAAAAGAAGGTTATGCCAGTCTTGATAAGACTTACCGAGCAGTCTTCTAATTTGTACATCCGTTATAATGGTTCACCAAAAGATGTCATCGCATCTGTAGAAGCTATTTGGAAACAATATGCACCAGGTGATCCTTTTGAGTATGTATTCTTAGATGAAAATTTTGACACCTTATTCAGAGAGGAACAACGTTTGCGTGATATCTTCACCGTATTCTCTTCACTAGCTATCGCCATTGCTTGTTTGGGATTATTTGCACTTGCAGCTTTTACTACAGAACAACGCACCAAAGAAATTGGTATCAGAAAGGCTTTGGGAGCCTCCGTTACAAACCTTTCGTTGCTATTATCTAAAGAATTTGTAATTCTGGTGCTGATTGCACTTATTCCAGCTATAGGCTTAGGTTGGTATTTAGCGAATTGGTGGTTAGCTGATTTTCCATATAGAATTGAATTAAGCCCCCTTATTTTTATAGGAAGTGCAATTGTATCTATTCTAATTGCATGGCTTACTGTGAGTTACCAATCTATTAAAGCGGCTTCGGCTAAACCTATCGACTCCTTGCGATATGAATAAGCCTCTTCAATGTTAAGTTTATGTTACCACACTTATTATTTACATAACATTGCATACATTGAGTGTTCATTTGCCACTTGTTATGGAGAAGAATAAATTGAACAAAAGAAAAATTGCATCAGACTTATCAGAAGCATTCAGTACCGCGATAACCTCAATTGAAGGAGCGCGTGCAGGAAGAAAGCTGAAAAAATTAGTTGCTAAAAGTGCAAAGAAGATTGCGGGTAGAATAGCTGAACAAATTAAGCGCGATCTGAAAAAAGCACAAGCCGCTTCAAAATCTATTACTAAAATGGAGGGTGCCTTAAACGGTGAGAAGAAGAAAAAGAAAGTGAAAACTGAAAAGGCTCCGAAATAGGAGCCTTTTTTATACAATCAATTTAAACGCAACTCGAGTTTTTATTTCGCTCCAAATCTTTTTTTGAAAGCTTCATACAAAGTTGTCACCATTAACAACATCAACATGTTGTAAAACAAATCATCAAATGGGATTGTGCCCATTCGTATATTTAGATTCTCTGCATTATTGTACCAAACCACTTCTTCATCAATGAAAGAACCGGTAAGCACTCCGTTTACCAGAAAGAATGGAATTAAAACAAAAATGTAAGCAAAGTAAAACTTTCCTAGATATTCGCTCTTCCACCAATACAAATGCATTAGTAGAAAAATACCAAGACTTATAAAAGTAACCGATGTATACCAACGATGCGTATTCAATACCCCCGTTATCAACACAAATCCTATTATTACCCAAGTGATTACAGTGCTATAAGGTTTTAAATAATCTCTGCTGGCGAGATGCTGCGAAGAAAAATAAATAAAAACACAAGCATAAGGAATGAAGAGGAAGAATAACACCTCTTCCAAAGGCAAACTACCAAGGTATATGCCGGTAAGATAACGACTATTGAACCCCCAAATACCCATTTGAGTGAACACTTCATCCCAGATTATAAAAATTAGTGCTGTTATTAGTAAGGCGGGAAATAAAAATTTCCATTCCTTAGAAAAATTTGCTTTATGATAAAAACTAAATAGAAAAGGAAATGAAATAGATCCTATGTCTAACGCGAGATATAAATAATGTTCGTTCAAAACTGTTGGATCTATTGTGTTGCCTGACGATCTTTTTTTAGTTCCAGGTGATTCACATCATATTTTTTTGGTGCTATTAAAAAACCAAAGGCTTCACAATCCTCTTTGGTGTGTTTAGCATGATGTATATAGTGTGCTTGAATCATTCTATTTAAATAATTGCTTCGCTTCTTTGGTCTCCACTTTATACGTTGGTGCACAATTACATCGTGAAAAATTAAATAGAATAGCCCATAACAAAGTATGCCCACTGCTACAGAAAATAAGTAGGGACTTTTGTAAACAGTTGTTGAAATAATAAAGAGTGTAATTGAAGGTATACTGAACACTACAGCAAACCAATCATTCTTTTCCACGGCATGATCATGTACAGTGTGGTGCGACTTGTGCCATGTCCATAAGAAGCCGTGCATTACATATTTGTGTGTAAACCAGGCAACAAATTCCCAAAACAAAAAAGTACCAATCGCAATAATGACACAAAGACTAATCGTAATCCAATCCATGTTAACTAACTTTTACTTTATCCGCAAAATACTCCTCTAACACCTTATAACGATGATCAAAAATAGCATTTACCGTGCGGCCTACAAACATCAGATTCGCTAAACGCCCTAGTAGCCCCAAAGGAATGCCATAATTTACCTCATCTACCATTTCAACCCCACCTGTCATCTCCTTAAACTGATGCTGGTGATGCCACAACGCATATGGGCCAAAACGCTGCTCATCTACAAAGTAATTGGGTTCTTGAACATGTGTAATTTCTGTTACCCAATGCATAGGTATAAACGGCAAACCATATACCTTATAACGGATAAGCTGCCCGGGATACATTTTCTCTCCTCCGGATCTATATAAAATATTGAAGCCCATGTGTTTGGGTGTAATCTTTTCTAAGTTGTTAGGCGTAGAAAAGAAATCCCAGGCCTCCTGAAGGCTTATCGGTAAAAACTGAGTGCGTTTTATGGTGTAAATTTTCATTGCACCTATAACACCAAAATCCTCTAATTGTTCTGCCTTTCTGCTATCTCCTTCTTCGTGGTTTGGCTTTAGCCTGACCACCACTGCTCATAAATACACCCACTGAAAACTCTAATCCAGTTAAGTCCATTTTGGCATCCTCATAATTGAAATCCTTAGTTTCAAGCGCAGCATTACCACCCGTATAAGAACCCTGCATAGCAAAACCTGCCGCGCCTGCCAAGTAATTAGTTTCTAACGATATACCTATCTGTTTTGTAACATTTACGGTTAATTCCGCACCAGCCATCCAACCATAACCTGGCTGACTTTTAAAACTCGCCTCGGCATTAGCAACTTGCCAGTTCTCCGCGGTGCGTATGGCTTTATCTAGGTGACCAAAGTTTAGTTTATTGGCAAAGGGCAAAAAGCCAAATCCACCACCCTTTATCTCGAAAGATGCACCATTACCCCTGAGTGCAAAAACGAGTTGCACGGGAACAAAAAGCGTGAAGTTAGGACCAACAATAGGTTCTTTTGTACTAAGGGGTATGTCTTTTACCATCAGACCCGACATGCGATAAAGCGAAGCGCCAGTTTCTAATGATATGTAGTTGTTAAAATTTACACCAACGCCTCTAAGTGAAAAGGGACTAATGGGTGTAGAGAAGTATCCATTCTTTGGAATGAAGTAAGAAAATGAAAGGCCAAAGTCTTGTGCTTGCGTTAGCGTACACAGTAGTAACAGAATGGATAGTGAATAATATTTTTTCATCTGAGCTACGATTGTTGTAAACTATCGTTTATTAAAATCTGAATACAATTTTTGCTGATAAGCTTTTCCTAATTCCATTTCAGCTTCGCTTACATTTTCAACTTTTACAAAAATTTTAGCGGTGTTGTCATAAACCATAAGCTTATTCTCTGGTAATACAAATCCAAAGCCATCGTGGAAGAAGAACGCTGCATGCTGATTTATCGTATTGGCGAAAAGATTTTTACTGAAGATAAATTCAGGTGAGGCAGCGTTTAATTGGGCCAGTAAGGTATTAGCAATATCAGTCTGACTCCCCACGGTATGAATAACAGAGTCCGTTTTGAGCGCACCACCTAAAAAGAGTAGCGGTATTTGGAAACGTTCTTTTGATTGCAAAATCTGATTGCCTGGCAAGGTATGTCCATGATCTGCAGTAAGGATTACCAAAGTATTATCCCAATCTTTTCTGGTTTTAAGTTTGTCTATAAAAGCACCAATACAACTATCTGTATAATGACAAGAATTGAAGAATCGATGGTCGAGGGTGTTGTCTGTAAACTTAGGTTTTGCAGGAACGTCAAAAGGCTCGTGACTACTTTGTGTTAACCATACTTTAAAAAATGGAGCCTGTGTTGTATCCAATTCTTCAAGTACTCGTAAACCAACAAAGCCGTCATGCACACCCCATTTTGAGTTATTTAAATCTCTATCAAAATCTTCATCTTCAGTAAGGGCATCAAATCCTGAAGCTGTTATGTAGGACCTGAAGTTGGCAAAGTCAGCATCACCACCATAAATAAATGAAGTTCTATAGCCTAGTGCTTCCATTTTTTTATTTAACGATGGGAGATTTTGTGTTTTACCCGGAAATTTAATGATAGAGGAATTGGGCTGAGAAGGATAGGCACTCAGAATACCGGTTAGTCCTTTATCAGTACGTGTGCCGCTGGCATAAAAATTATCAAAGATTATACCTTCTTTACTGAGTTCGTTAATGCGTGGTGTAACACCTGGGGCACCACCAAGAACTTCTATAACAGCTGCCGTATAACTTTCTATGATAACCAGTATAACATTGGGCTTTGGCGTGTTCAGTATGCTGTAGGTTGAATCGCTAACAGGATAAAGTTCTTGAAAATGTTTTTCAGTAAGTTGCTGATCAAAAAAAGTTTCAGGGTACACAACACGGGCACTACTGCTCAGACTTCTGAAGAAATTCCAGACGACATTTATTGCAGCATGGTTGGCATACATTTTTGTTGTATGAAAATAAACAAAGCCTGTGTTCATGGTAGCCACCGTAAAACTTCCTCTGATGCAGAGCACCATTGAGGCAGTCAGTAGCAGGAATATGAGAGCTGATTTTTTAGGGGCAGCGATTAAATTCCAGATAGTTGGTGCAATCCATCGTAAGTAAAGCCAAACAAGGGCAAAGGCTAATGCAGCACCAATTAACAATACTTTAATGGCTACCCATATATCAATGCTACCTAATGCACCAGAGCCCATGTAAAATAGGGGAGTGTTGTTCATGCGAAAACCCCAGTGTCTGTAAAGTTCAATATCGACTATAACTATTATGATTTGCAAAAACAAGGCAATCATGGATAGGCTAAAAAGTGCATAGTAAATCCAGCGGCCTTTAATGAGTGTAGATGCGGTTAAAAAAAGTCCTGACAAAAGCATAACATAGCCTGCCATACTTAAATCCATAGGCATGCCATATGCCAGCGACAACAGGATTTCCTTGAAAGTGAGCTGACTACTTAAATCGAAGTTATAGACGAGAAAACTAATGCGGATGACTGACATAAAAAGCATCCAGTAGAGCATTAGTTTAGCAAAAATCCAGAGACGTGCGCGCATAGATTGGTTAAAAACGCAAAGATACAGTTTTAGGATACGTTTAGTACCATAAATACGCATTTGTAAAACCAGAAAACTAGGTGAAATTTAACCATGCATCAATGAATGAATTTATTTTAAATCATTCGAGTGAATGACAATAACTGAGTTTTCGCTCTCAGACACCTCTTTTCAAGTATCTTCTCCCGTTAGGGGACGATACGATCTGTAGGATTTTTAGGGGATGGTTTTTTAACCATTAGCACATCACAGAATCAACCAATCAACACATCAAAATCGCTACCGCACAAATCATCTTATCGGCAACCACGGAATACTCAGATCATTTTTTAAAAAATATCCTTAACATTACAGTCTAAGCTTAAAACCCTATGCGCAATTACATTTATGTATTCATACTCGCGATGCTTTCATTCGCTTGTTCTAATCAGGAAACGGCAGATTTAGTCGTTAAAGGCGGTACCATTTACACCGCTGATGCCAATAACAGTACAGTTGAAGCAGTAGCAGTAAAAGGCAATAAAATAATAGCGGTAGGATCATTCGCTGATATCGAAAAATACATTGGTGAAAAGACTGAAGTAATAAACCTGGAAGGTAAAATAATGACACCCGGTTTTATTGAAGGTCATGGTCACATCATGGGTGTTGGTTATAACGAACTTAACCTCGACTTAATGAATGTGAAAAGTTATGAAGAGATGGTGGAGAAAGTGAAGGAGGCCGTAGCCAAAGCACAACCGGGTCAGTGGATTTTAGGAAGAGGCTGGCACCAGGATAAGTGGGATGTGAAGCCGGATAAAATGGTAAAAGGTTTCCAGACACATCAGTTGCTTAGCGAGGCTTCTCCGAATAACCCCGTGTTTCTGCGTCATGCCAGTGGGCATGCTGCTATTGCCAACGAAAAAGCTATGGAGTTGGCAGGCGTTAATCAATTATCGAAAGAAGCATTGAGCCAGACCTCAGAAGATGGTGGTGAAATTATAAAAGATGAATTAGGCAACCCTACCGGGATTTTTAATGAACGCGCCATGACACTTGTGGCGTCTAAGATTCCAGAGAATACTACAGAAACCGATAGACAAGCGTTGGAACTCGCCATTAAAGCATGTTGGCGCAATGGTATCACCAGCTTTCATGATGCAGGTGCTAGTCGCGAAAACATAGCCTTGTTTCAGAGCTTTCAGCAAGAAGGAAAATTGGGAGTACGCTTATACCCAATGCTAACAGGTTGGGATCTTGATTATGTTTACGAACTTTTTGAAAAAGGCCCGATTGTAGATAGCACTTACTTTTTAAATGTGCGTTCTGTTAAATTAAACTGCGATGGCGCCTTAGGGTCACGTGGTGCATGGTTATTAGAACCTTACACAGATCGTCCTGATTTCTCAGGTATGGCCACATACTCCATGGACACCGTGTTAAAAATTTCACGCAAAGCATTAGCTGCAGGCTTTCAGGTATGTGCTCATGCCATTGGCGACAGGGCCAATCAGGAAATACTAAATCGTTATGAGCAAGCCTTTACTGAAAATCCAGAAAAAGCAACAAACCATCGTTTTAGAATTGAGCATGCACAGCATTTGCATCCCAATGATATTGGGCGCTTTGCTAAGTTAGGTGTAATACCGGCTATGCAAGCCATACACATGAGCAGCGACAGACCTTGGGCTATTGACAGGCTAGGAGAGAAGCGCATTAAAGAAGGTGCTTACATGTGGCAAACACTATTGAAGTCAGGAGCGGTAATTGTTAACGGCACGGATGCACCGGTAGAACCTTTAACACCGATTCCATCTTTCTACGCATCTGTAAGTCGCATGACGTTGAAAGGTGAACCTGCAGGTGGTTATGAACCAGAAGAAAAAATGACGAGAGAGCAGGCTTTACGCTCTTACACTGTGGGCGCAGCTTTTGGTGAATTTGCAGAAAAAGTAAAAGGATCAATTGAAGTAGGGAAGCTGGCTGACTTCACTGTTTTTACGAAAGACATTATGAAAGTAAGTGAAAAAGAAATTCTAGAGGCAGAAGTAGCCATGACGGTTGTTGATGGGAAAGTTGTTTATAGAAAAGAATGAATCAGACGTTAGACGTAATATTTTAGATTTCAAATTTGAAATTTGAAATTTGAAATTTGAAATTACTTCGGAACATACTGATTTGCTTTTTCGTTTTTAGCAGCGAGTCTCACAGTTTCTTCAACTCTCTTCAAGCGTGTCTCTGGTCTTTTGGCGTTGTATATCCAATCTAGAATACCGCGTCTTGAGGATGGAGAGAATTGCTGCCAATAAGTATGAGCTTTGGTGTTTTTATCAAACAATACCTGAAGATCATCTGGTATAATAAGTTGATCGACTTTGTCTAACGCTTCCCAGGTACCATTTTGTTTGGCGATAGCTATGGCTGCATAGCCCGCTTCAGTTATCAGGTCTTGGGCAATCAGTTTTTCTACTTTGAGTTTGTTTACTTTACTCCAGTTGCTTTTAGGACTTCTCTTCGAAAAGAACTGGTAATAGCTTTCATCGTCTCTTTTGTTTGGCTTACTGTCTATCCAGCCAAAGCAGAGCGCTTCATCTACCGCTTCAGGGTAGTAGACGCTTTTTGTGGCACTGCTTTTTTTATAGATGATAAGCCAAACTGATTTTTTAGTTAAGTGATTTTTACGTAACCAATCCCGCCAGGTCTTTTGATTTTTGGCATAAAAGGCAGGAGTGCCATCATACGATTCCATGGCTTGCTTGGTATTATTAAAAGAACTGCGAATTTAAAGTGCTTCGAATTTCTTCTTTAATGATGGTGAAAGCTTTTCAAAATCTTTGAAAGTGATAACAACTACACCATAAGTACTTTCTCCATATGCAAGTGCATCTACTCCTTTGAGAACCTGAATTTCCTTGATGGTATTAGGGTCAATTTTTTCAAAACTTATCTCCTTCTTTTTCTCGTTATTGAAAACAAGCGTTTTATCGTCTACTTTTAAAACAAACGTAGGCTGCTGTGAACTGTGACTATAGGTCTTTACTCGGTCAAATATTCCTACTTCATCCTGTGCAAAACTCACGACAGGACTTAATAAAAGCAATAGTGCAAATAGAAGTAAGGTCTTTTTCATATAATTGGAGATCAGTTTAGAGTTAGGATTTTTTCTATTGAACTAATGTACCATAAAATTCCAAAATGATAAGCACTGCACTTTTCTTTTTAATAAGAATCACCTGAAATTTTGGTAAGCTTATTACAATCGCTTGTTTGCAACTTCAAATTATTTTTTATCCGTACAGTTGTATTTTACGGATGAGACTTCAAAAGTTCCATAGCACAAGTCTCTATCTGGATAGGTATAAATAGTTTCCGCATATCCAGCTAATTTGTAGCCATTCATTTCTCTATATCTCCCTAGTGGTGTCGACCATGGTAATTTCTTTCCAGCGTCAGTGTTGTATCTATCGTCAGATTTAAAGTTGATTAGTTCCCCAGCTTCATTAAAGAATAGAAATGCAGTAATGGTAATTCCATTATTAGTAAAGGCTGCTTTAACCATATTTTCGTCCATTACTTGCCACGATATTCGCTCATCAATCAAGGTTGCGGGCGCCATGCAACACATGTCATTAAAAAAAGTGACTGTTTCCGCTATGTCCATTTCAACACCATCTTTATACTGAACTTTAAAAAGAGAGAGCAGACGTATGTCCATGTAGGCATCTCCGTTTTTATAGAGATGATAACCCGCTATAGGAAGGCGCTTCATGACGGCTTTCATGAAAAACAAACGCGTGGGTATCTCCATAAAGTTATACTGCTCAGAAGTAAAAGGCATCCATTCTGTTTGTTCATTTTTCCTAATTTTTCCAGTAAACTCAACTTTGAAATTATTTACTTTTGGTTTACCGATAGAACCAGTATAACGAATGTATTTTCTCACCGGCTCTGGCAAATGCTGAATATCCATTTCGGTGAGTAGTGAATTTTGAAAATGCGCTTTCTGCTGCAAATTATTTTTAACGTCATGCTGATATTTGTTAGAATAACGCCAGGTACCATATCCAACAATGGATGTAATTAGAATGATCACATTTGCAATTGTTCCAAACTTTGCATCGTTCCAGGATAGTATGATTACAATTTGCGAAATTACAACTGCTGTAATGGAGAAAATGGTCCAATATTCTTTTTTTAGCATGAACAATGTTGCAGAAGTAACAAACAACAAAGTGGCTATTAACCATATTATGCCAACTGGTTTTGAAATGGCGATGGTTAACTGTTTTATTTCAACATATCGAAATGCATTTGCAAAACCCATCAAATGAATGAGGCCATGGAGTGTTAAGACTATTATAAATACTATTCTCACTTATCTTGTGTTTTGTGTATGTAGAAATTTGAGTTTGCATGAAGATTTGAATTATGGTCTAGTGATTTAAATGCACCTCTTAGAATCACTCCCAAAGTTATTAATGCTACACTGATGGAGAGCATTGAAAAATGAAGACCATTAAAGTCTCTTACTAAAATTACTTGAATTATTATCCAACCAGAAAGTAGTAATCCTTGTACTATAATTAGGCTCGCATAATATTTGCGCTTTCTTATGGTCAGGATGGCAACAATCACATTCATTAGACCATTTACTATAAGCAACGTTATTCCAGGAATCAAATAATTCAGGAAGGGAGAATTTGATAAATAGGATGTAGACATTCCCATTTTTTTTCCTGTGGGGTCTACTATGAATAAGATCCCCGCAATTATACCGTTTATGCCTGTTAAGAGAAGAAGACAAATAGATAAGATTCTTGATATTTTGAAAAGCTTTTTCATCCTTTTGATGGGAATCAAATAACTATTCTAAATGTATTGCTAACAAGATTCGTAAAAAATGATTCTCATCAGTTTTTTGAAATATTTCTACTACGCTCCGCTAACCTTGGGAGGTAACCAGTAGCAACTTTTGAACTGCATATATTTTGATTCCTTCGATCGATCTACTTACTATCTACCTTAAATGGCATTCCGGTACCGTTCTCTAAGAAGGATTTTAAGCTGTCACAAAACTGTCTCCAACCAGTTGAGCAAATTTCATAACATTCAATAGCCGAGCTTAACCCAATATGTGTAACTCGAATAATTGTAGCTGTCTTATCTTTTTTAAACTCCCAGACAATACGTGTATTTAACCATTCACGCTTATTTTTCAATTCAGGAATATCAATTAATGTGTCTGTTACAAACCAAACAATTTTTTCTTGAGGAACGAGCTCATCAATCCGCATTGTTTTGAAAACAGCAGAACCGAACCGAACTGTAAATGATTCACCTAGTGTATTTGATATTCCTTCAAACATTTCGGTCCACCAAAGTGGTATTTCATTTGTAATAGATTCAAACGCTTTCTCATTTGAAACGTCTACCAGTATTTCATATTTAAAATCTGCAGACTTTAAATAATTGTTTAAGGAATTATTTATGATTTCATTCCAACCTTCTTCAAAATTATGCAGTGCAAAATCTGGATTTTCATTGGGAAATGTATCAATGCCGCTGTGGGTTAACCTGAGCAATGTTTTATTTCCTTGTTCTAGAAGTTCAAATGTTACAAATGAAATGCCTGTATACCCATCATACTTCCAACTATAGCTAAGTTTTTTATTAGGAATTACCTCAGTTACTTCACATAGGTGTACGTATTGAATTCCTTCCTCGTGACCGCCAAGAAATGTGAATTGATAACCTATTTCTGCCTTAAAACCGGGAAGGTTAAAATACCAGCCTTTCATTTCGTTGCTGTCCGTTAGTGCTTTCCAAACACGGGTGGCAGGCACGTCAAATACTTTTTCTAAGACGATGGTATTATTCTTCATTTTTTCTTTCTTTTCGGTTTACGATTATTACTCAAATGCAACTCAAGAGCATCTAACTTAGTTGTCCAAAAACGTCTATAAGTGTTGGTCCATTCTGAGACCTCTGCAAGTGTTTCTAATCGCGCTTCGCAATAGCGTTCTCTTCCCATTGTCCTGATTTTAATTAGTCCACATTCTGTCAGAATTTTTATGTGTTTCGAAATAGCAGGCCTGCTTATTTGGAATTTTTCCGCTACAGCATTCAGGTTTAAGGTTTCAGTGGCTAGCAGATTTATTATTTCGCGCCTTGTTGGATCTGCTATGGCCTGGAACACATCTCGTCTCATTTATTAATATTTTAAGTAGCCGAACGGTTACAAAGATACCTGTAACCTTTCGGTTACGCAAATATTTTGAAGCTTTAAAATTGATTTGTTTTAGGGTGGGGATGTTATTTTAAGACGAAGCTAAAGTGCGAGTTTGACCAAGATCAATCGAGGTAGAACTTCAAACACTTATTTTGCCTGAGGGTTTCCTTTCACGTTAAAGGAAAATTCTTCATCGGATTTAACGCATTGGAAGTCATCAAGACAAACCATATAGTCGATGGTACCATTAATGGCGAAATCGTCAGTACTCATTACTTTTACTTTTTGCCTGAAGATTGCTTCATTTTCAAAATAGAGAATCTCCATTTCTAAATTAGGATCATACTTTTTGATTGATTTACCCTCTTCAGTAATTCCTACAAGTTTATAGTTAATCAAACTATCATAAGCAAATTCCATTCGGGGACCCTTATTGGGGATGTGCTGAGAATACAAATGCCATCCTGAATCAAGTTTCGCTGTACTTATAAGTATTGCTTCATCAGGAGAATTTTGCTCGACTGTATAAGTCCAATGACATGGGTGTAATATTTGACTTTTGCCTTTACTTACTTCACTCCCAAAAGGATTTACAGTTTCATTGTTTGATTCACTTTTATTTTTGCCACAATTAGACAATGTTAGGCAACATAAAAACAGCAATGCTATTAATAAATGTCTTTTGAAATTGTTATAGTGAGTGTATGCACTTTTCTTTTTCATTTTAAAATAGTTGAATTTTAGTCAATGAGGGAAGTATCCCTCGCCCTTGTTGGTGTTGTGTGTAGTGAATGCGGATTGCTCACCAATCCAAACAGTTAATGGTTATAAACTCCTTATGCTCCTTGGAGAAAAAAACTCATTCTTTCATGGAGTATAAAATTAATAAAAGTTTGTAATTTATTTAATCAACTTGTTGGTGACCCCACAAGCCAATCCTCTCGCGCAATACCAATAAGGGCAAAGAAAGGAAATAGAACTCTAGTAAGCAGGAAAATTATCAAAGCAAACTTTACATAAAAACTTGTTAATAATTTTTATGTCAAAGATAATATTGAATTTGTATGTTGAGACTTACACCTCGCTATAGCTCATTTCATATTTCAATACGAGGCCATTTCCATGCATAACGGATAATTAGACAAAGAATAACAACTTCCAGAACAGCACCAAACACCATGTGCATCCAAGCTTCTCCTGCCAGATTAAACAGTATAAAGGGTATATTCACTGCAGCAATAATAATATTTGCCCAGCGATTTACTTTAGCCTTCAGGGCAACAGAAAGAAAGATCATCAGTGCCGGAATTGTCACTAAGGCGAGTGCTCCCAAAAGAAATCCTTGCGTAATATCAAATACGAACACCTTCCCTTTCAGAATATCGTCTATAGTACTTGGCATGTATAAAGCGAAATAGTCAAGATAGATAATGAGAAACATCAAACTCGTCCACAGCGCAGCAAGCTTCAGTTTCACATTGACTTGGATGTCTTCCAGCGCATTTTGTTTTTTTTGTGTATTCATAAATTATCAGTGAGAAATTTTATACTAGTGCGTGTCTTTACCTAAAATCCGTCAGACGGTTTTTACTTCGCAGTAACGTGGTCTGATGGATAGTCTAACAGTTGAAATTTTGGTTCTTTCAAACTTAGTGGTATAGAAACAGATCTGCGTTAAAAATTAAATCCGATATGTAGCCCTGGTTCAGGCGTCCATTTTGGCCACTTGTCATCTTTTTCTTTAAATCCGGTGGGCATTTCCGTTTGAACAGCGCGACCGGCAACCCCAAGAGATGGTTCAATAAAAAACCTATCCTTAAAGAGTTTAACATGATAGCCAACTCGATAAGTGTTGAATATAATAAAAGCATCACCCACCTTATTACCGTTTTCATTCTTAAATGTTTGCCACATGGGCGTTGCATGTACTGCTACGTAAAGACTTTTCCAAATATACCTTTGATACGAGAGGCCAATTCCATATTCTCTTATATAGCCAGGAAATTTCTCTCCAGGTTTTCCATATGACTTATTATAAAATGGGTTGATACCAAGAGGCCAGGCATATTTCCAAGTTATTAATTCTATTGAAATTACATCCTTTCCTGTAATCCGATAACCTAAATTGAGTTGAGCGAAGCCAGGGGGATTTGTCTTATCAAAATTACCTAATAAAAACATAGTGCTACCAACGAACCACTTTTTGTAGGTACTGTCTGTTTCAGTATATTGTGCTTTGAGTTGAAGTGTACTTGTCATCATTAAGACAAAACCAATGAATAAAACTTTCTTTTGCATTTCTTTGCGTGTTTAAGTTAAACGCTACTGCAAAAGTGGATATGTGAGCTAAAATAACTCGTTCACTTAAGTGAAGAAATGAAGTTGCTCTACACTTTTTTTCAAAATAGTGGCTCTTAATCTACTCAGTGGTTGTGATGTTTGTTATACCTAAAAGTGCGTCACGACAGCACAATGGCTGGTGTTCTTGTTATTGACTAATTTTTAGTACTACGTTTCCCTTTTTTCGTCCCGTTTCGACATACCGATGTGCTTCTATTATTTCGTCCATCGTAAACATCTTGTCAATTACCGCCTTATACGTTCCATTTTCAAATAACTTCTTTAATAGCTGTAACTGTTGTATTGTTTCCGAAGCATTTACAGAACTTACATTCTTATAAATTCCGTTTTCGTTCAATAGTTTTTCACATTGTTTTTTGTTGGATTTACCAACGGCATCAAAAATTACATCAAACTTTTCTGTTTGTTTGGTGAAGTCTTCTTTGTTGTATAGAATAATGTTTTTCACCCCTAATTCAGCAACAAGTTTTTGCCCTTCGGAACTACAAACCGCGGTGACATCAGCTTTGTGATATTTTGCTATCTGGATTGCTGCCGTTCCTACTGAACCTGTTGCACCGATAATCAGTATTTTTTTCTTTGGCTTATCAGCTATTTTTACTTTATCCAAAAAGTAGATGGCTGTTTGTCCACCAAAAATGATGGCTGCGGATTCTTCAAATGTAGCATTATTGGGCATTCCAATTACGTTGCTATTTTGATTAACTACAATGTACTCTGCGTGTGTGCCGAAATTTAAACCTGTCATACCGAATACGTTATCACCTGCTTTGAACTTAGAAACTTTGTCTCCAACAGTTTCAACAACACCTGAAAATGCGGTTCCTAAAATAGATTTTCTTGGTTTTGAAATTCCTAAAACCAAACGCATTATTACTTTCAAAAATCCCTTAACATCAAGGCTTCTCACCCTTACATCAGCAGAGTTGACCGTAGCAGCAACTATTTTGACAAGAATTTGACCTTCTTTGGGCATCGGTTTAGAAACTTCCTTAATTTTCAAAACTTCAGGGGTGCCGTATTGGGTACAAATAACTGCCCTCATATAATAATTGAAGTTTTAAAACTTAAATCCAAAATCAAGCCCAGGTTGAATAAAGTAGTTAGGCCATTTTTGTTCTACTGCTTTAAAAGATTCTGGAACATTAGTTCTTACAGGCCAATAACTAATTCCAATAGCTGGTTCAAAGAAGAAGCGGTCTTTAAAAAACTTAAACTGGTAACCTAAATAGAAGTCTGTATATAATGTGAATCCATTTCCAATCTTCTTTTTATTCTCATCCATATATTTTTCAAAAGCATTCAATACGTAAACAGATGCATAGAGTCCTTTCCACCAAAACCGCTGGTATCCTATTTGAGGGGCAAGTATGCGTGCACTTCCTGGATAGTTTAGCCCGGGTGCATCAAAATCGGGTCCAAAAGGGATACCTAATGGCCAGGCATACTGAGATCTTTTAAATCGAATTTGAATAACATCTTTAGATGTAATCCGATATCCTGCATTAATTTGTATATACCCAGGATTGTTCGTGTTATCAAAATTACCTAATAGCAATAGAGTACTACCAACAAACCACTTTCTATAAGCACTGTCTTGTTTGGTATTTTGTGCATTCACATGTAAACCGCCTGCTAACACTAAGGCAAGTCCAATCCATAAAATTTTCTTTTGCATTTCTTTTCTTTTTATTTGAAACAATACTGCAAAAGTAGATTTTGGGAATGCCTTAATGCATTCACTTAAGGTAAGAAAGACGATTTAGCTCTTTATTTTTCATAGTGCCAGTTGTTATGAAATCACCTTAGCCTCTCCATCCGTATAATCTAGTATTTTAATATTGAGATTTTCTGCAACTGGAATCAATTTCTTTAAAATTTTTGCTTTGGTGTTAGAGCTTATTACATGCAGTTTTTCATCATCCGAAAATTTGAGATAAGCATCGTAGACTTCCTTAACAACTGTAGTATTGGCTGCTTTTAATCCCATCGTTTGGCTTACCCTGTTTGTTTTAATGAAAAAATACGCCAATGCATCGAAACTGTATTTTTTACCATCCTTTAAACCAAATATCCAAAGGTAATCGCGGTACTCTTTTTTCTCGAAATCAATTTTTAAGCGATAGTGTGTAGTAAAAATGATGGCGCAGACCAATAGAATAGCGAAGCCACCTAGAATACTTTTCGCAAAAACGACCAAAGCAATTATAACTAAACCCGCAGCCATGGCATGAACATGCCATGAAAAGTAATTCGAGGTTTTAAAGTCTACGTTCTTCATAAAGAAGCTTGATGCAACAGCACTGTAAATGGTTTTAGTTGCTAGAATTTTCAAATGAGATATGAAACTTACTATTTTTTTAGTATAATCTAAAATCTAAAATTGATTAACCCATTTGATGCTTTGTAAACTCTTTCATAATTGTTTCCATTATTTTTACTCTTAAAAATCGTGGGGCTGTTCTTAAAGAATTTACCAATACTTTACTAAGCAATCCTGGTAATACACTTTTACTCTTGCCAATTGCTTTTAAAATAGACTTAGCCACTTCTTCAGGATTCAACGCTGTGCCCATTTGCATATTTGCCCGTTGACCAAATCCACTTTCTACAGGACCAGGAATAGCTGCCAGCACATCAACCCCCATTCCTTTTATTTCCTGCTGAGTGCCTTCGGCTAAACTTTGCACATAGGCCTTAGTTGCAGCATAATGAGCAGCATAGGGCACACCCTGAAAGGCCACTATTGAACTTAGTAAAATGATTCCACCCTTTTTTCTATACACCATGTGTTGCATAAAGTAATGGGTTAAGCGTAGCACGGCTTCGCAATTAAGGCGTAGCATATTTACTTCTTCATGAATAGAACTTTGTAAAAAGTTGCCTGAAGTACCAAAACCTGCCGAGGCAACAAACAGACTAATGGTAAGCCCTTGTGTTTGTTGAATGAGTAGGTCTATGCTTTCTGCTTCGCTAAGGTCGAGCGCTATTACTTTAACATCTATGGCATAAGTCTTTTTTAAACGACTGGCTTGTGTATGTAGTTTATCCTCACTTCTACTGCAAAGGATCACATTGATGTTGCAGGAAGCAATCAGTTCACTTAAGGCCAAACCTATGCCGGAACTGGCCCCGGTTATCAGTGCCCAATCGCCATAGGCTTGCTTTAACCGTTGTTGTTCTTTTTTACTTAATATCATTTTTATTCAGCTTTAGTATTATCAATTTGTTCTGATCTATTTTTGATTTGTAGCAACCATGTATCATGAAGCTTACGAAGCTTGGTAGGTTGAAACACTTTTTCCATACCACTTAACCAGCCATGTTGAGCTTCTTCTGTTACTAACAGCGTTCCTTTATCGGTGGGTATAAGTAACCAGGCATGATAACCCTGTATACTTTTTTTATTCGACTCCCAACTCAAACTTTGATTTGGTTTATATTCTCGAACAGTAGAGATGAAATCCAATCCCATGGTTTTCCAGGTAAAGACGGAGTTAGCCTGTAGTCTACCCGTATCATTATCACTTACTTTTACATTTTCAGCGCCACTATAATAGCTTGGCCATTGTTCAGCTTCAATTAAGATGTTCCATACTGTTGAAGGTGAGGCCTTAATCTCGATGGTATTATGAACAAAAAAGTTAGACTCAACAGGTTTGTACGCTACAGGCCATTCAATAGCATCAACATGGGGTTTGGCTGAAGTAATAGTTTTTTTTAATGAATAACAACCACTCAGCAAGATTATGGATGTAAGGAGTAAAAGATTGTTTCGCATAGAATTTAATTTATATGCGAAGGTGGATGGTATTGGGTTCTTAAAGCGTTAACAAATGTTTAGATTTTCAATCATTTTCCTTTTTTAACCTGCTTAAATGAATAGGCGTAATGCCCAGGTAAGAGGCAATCATGTGTTGTGGTACTCGATTATGGATGTTTGGAAATACCTGCGTTATAGAGTTGTAGCGTTCTTTAGGACTGCGTATGTACTGATTATTGATTCTGTTATCCTGATAAATGAAATAAAATTCTGCAATCAGTCTTCCTAGTTTATCGCCTTGCTTCAACTCCCGATAACCCCATTCAATTACAGAGCGAGGCATAACTACACAGATCACAGCTTCCAGGGCTTGTAACGTATAGAGAGAGGGTTGATGTTGGATAAAGCAAGAATAATCAGCAATAAATTGGTTTTCTAATGCAAAATGAATGGTATGTTCGTCTCCAGCCGGGTCATTCACCAACACACGAATGATGCCTTCGTTGATGAAAAATATTTCGCTAGGTATAACACCCGGGTGACTAAGTATTTCTTTTTTCTTGAATTTTTTAATAAAGCAGAAACTGAGTAGATTTTTCATCTCATCATCTGAGATGTTGATCATATTCTTAATAACATTTCTAATTTGCTCCATGCATTTTTGCGCAGTTAAAAACTACTTCATCACTTTTTCTCGCATATTGATAAGTGACCATAATCCAAAAAAGGGGCCAATCGCCAGTAAGCTATAAACAAGATGTGGTGCCATGTGTTTTGATATACTATTGATAAATTCTATACTCAAAATAGTAATAGAAAAGCCAATGCAGTTGACGATAGTTAGGGCACTTCCCTTATTTTCGTTAGGAACATGTTTTGCAACAAGACTTGAAAACAAAGGTGAGTCTGCTATAACGGTTATGCCCCATATGAATAAAAACGCAAAGAATAGATAAGCGGAATTGTTTTGTAGCAAGAAGGGTGAAAGCAAGCAACACAAAAATGACAAGCTCAATGCTGCAAAGGCTATTTTTTTAGCACTAATCTTTTGAGATAATAAGCCTGCAACAACACAGGCAGGTGCCCCGACTGCAATGACTGTAAAAGAAAGTAAGGAAGTGGATAATTCTATTTCTGGATGTTGCTTTAAGTAATGACTGATCATGACAGGGAGAAAAGTCCAGAAGGCATAGAGCTCCCACATATGACCAAAGTAACCAAATGCCGCTGCTTTGAAATTTTTGTTTTTAAAACCTTTTCCAAAATCCGTAAAGCTTAATTTAGAACTTGTTTTTCGGTAAGGCCCATCTGGTACAAAGAGTAAGACCAATAATCCTCCGCAAAGTGATAAAGCTGAGGTGCTGTACACAACATATAACCACGAAACATCAATAAAACTACCCTTTACTAAATGAGGAAACGCTGTACCCAAAACCAACGCACCAACTAAAAAACCTAATGACTTACCAAGTCCATCTTTGAAATGATCTGCAGTAATTTTAATGCCAACGGGGTATATACCGGCCAGGCAAAAACCAGTCAAAAAACGAAGTATCAGAATATCTATCCCTTTTAATGAATCTAAACTAAGGGCAAGGTTGAAAATGGCAGCCAACAAAGAGCAAGTGAAAAATACATAAGAAGGAGAGAAGCGGTCAGCTACTGCCAATATTGCAAACAACATTGTGCCACTGATAAAACCAATTTGCACTGCGCTGGTAAGCTGGGCCAGTAGACTCACATCATTAGTAAGCGTAAAGGCTATATCAGTAATAACAACATTTCCTGCAAACCAGACTGAAGTGCAAAAAAATTGCGCAATTACAATAACCGGGAGTACTCGTTTCATTAAACTTTAGAACAACTACCTATTTAATAGCTTAAAGATATAGGATAAATGGTTGGTTTATGCCACCAATCGATTTTGACTTTTAAATATGCATATAAGGTAAAGCATTCAACCTCTATTATTTGCATTCGTGTATTTTTAATTAACCGACCTGCCATCATCGCGTATTTTAACTTAAAATTGGTAAAATATGATAAAGAAAATTATTGTGCTACTTATAGGGATTTTGGCTGGCTATCTGCTACTCATTGGCCTCGCCATGCATATGGGATTGGCATCAGGGGAGTTGGTAATTTTTCTCGGCCTTGGCTTTCTTTCGTCTTTACCTGTGCTCTTGCTAAGCGATGATAAAAAGAAGATCTGTAGTTATACAAAGGTTAAACAAAAAAGCTTATGACGAGTTATCAGGAATTAAGTCAGCAGAAAAGAAACAAGCTAGTAGGGCGTATAGGTTACAGCATTATGCTTGGAATTAGTTGCTTGGCAGCATTTTATCTAAAGGATTATAGCTTGTGTATGAGTGGACTGGGTCTGGCATTAATCTTCGACCCTTTTGATGCAAACGTAACTTTTGTTCAACGTCCATTATTTCAAAGGCTATGGCTGATCATTCATTTGGCAATATTGTATATACTACTTATTTATTTGCTGCTTACCTTTAATTAAGGTATGCCTCAAAATTCTGATAAGCGTAAAATATACTGGTTATGTCAACTCTTGGGTTGGGGTGGAATGGTGGCTATTGAAGTAACCAATTATACTTTTTTTATTATTAGAAGTTTTGATTGGTCATTCGTATTGCTATTTGGCTACGGAGCAATTGTTGGCATATTTGTCATGCATCTTTTTAGAATGGTAATCAGACGAACACCAGTCTTCAATAAATCCAATACGTACATCTGGTCGGTGGCGTTTATCTCTTCACTCCTTGTTTCCTTTATTTTAAATCTATTCAATCTTGGCCCTTATTACTTTTTTTCTGGAGGTACTTTTAGTGGTGCCTTTGAACCCATTTCGTTTTTTGCGGGAATCGTAAACTGGATGCGATATGCGGGTGTATGGATAATCATTTATTTTTTATACAATCTGTTGGAGAGAAAAAGAGAGATTGAAGAAAGTAAACTTAGAAGCGAAAATCTGGCGCGCACTACCGAGTTGGAGTTGCTTAAAACACAATTAAATCCACATTTCTTATTCAACTCCCTCAATAGCATTAAAGCTCTGGTTACGCTCGATCCAGAGAAAAGTAAGGATGCCATTGTTAAATTAAGCGAGCTGTTAAGATTTACACTTAACTACAGCATGCAGCAGCTTATACCTCTCAATGATGAATTATTAGAAGTAAAAAAATATCTGGCACTAGAGCAAATTCGTTTTGGAGATAGATTATTGATTTCTTACAGAGTAGAGGATAATGTGTTGAACAGATTAATACCGCCCACTATGTTGCTAAGTCTGGCAGAGAATGCTATTAAACATGGAATAGCTAAGCAAAGTGGTAAAGGTATTTTGATAGTGGAGTCTCTCTTATCTGATAAAATCTTGCTTATAAAAATGACTAATACTGGTACTTTAGTAAACAGTAACGACAGAGGCATTGGTCTGCGAAATGTGCGTAAACGATTAGAAAGTTTATATGGACATAAAGCTGGTTTAGATTTGAAGCAAGAAGAAGATAAAGTTGTAGTTACCATAAAAATAAATAAAGATGAAAATTAAAGTTGCTTTATTAGATGATGAAGCTTTAGCAATTGAAGAGTTAAAGTCCATGCTAAACGTTTATGATTTTATAGAAGTGGTTGCAACTTTTACAAATCCGCAAGAGGCACTTGATAAATTGCCTGATATGGAAGTAAATCTTGTTTTTTTAGATATTCACATGCCCGACATGAGTGGTTTTGATTGGTTGGAAAAGCTGGATCATTCGCCAGAAGTAATTTTTGTAACCGCCTATGATCAGTTTGCATTACGCGCTTTCGAAGTGAGCGCTCTCGATTATATTTTAAAACCTGTGAACACAGAGCGACTATCGGAAGCATTGGAACGTGTAAAAAAGCGATTGAGTCCGGATGCTGTCGAGGATAGTAAGCTAAGCATTGAGAAGAGAATTTTTATAAAAGATGGTGAGCAATGCTTTTTTGTGCCACTTTCAGATATTTTTTTGTTAGAGAGTGTAGGTAACTATGTAAGAGTTCATTATCAGGATAAAAAACCACTGTTACATAAGTCATTAAACTATATGGAAGAAAGACTACCGGAAGAATTTTTCTTCAGGGCAAATCGGCAGCACATAATTAATGTAAATTATATTGCTAATATTAATCCCTACTTTAACAGTACCCTTCAATTAGAATTGAGAAGTGGTATTAAAATTGATATTAGTCAGCGACAAAGTGTAAGATTTAAAGATAAAATGAGTGTGTAATGAAGAAGTTTAGTTTTAGATACTCCCTTATTATATTGGTTTGTGTCATGCAGCTACTAAATTCGTGTATGGTTGGTCGTTTTGTGTGGTATAATTTTTCCGACATCACAGACCATAAAATATTCCCGTCTCGTCCGCTCCCAAAATCAGCACAACCATTCCGTTTTACAGAGGCTCAGAGAAATGATAGAATCGGTAATGTGTCATTAACCATTTTGGATAGTTTGGTAGAAGCAAATAATTCAGTAGCCTTTCTTATTATAAGAAATGATTCTTTACTATTTGAGAAATATTATCAAGGATATGAAGAGACAACAACAGTAGCCAGTTTTTCTGCGGCAAAATCGTACACTTCAGCATTGGTTGGTGCAGCGCTAGCAGACGGATTCATTAAAAGTGTTGACGAAAGTATTGTTAATTACTTACCAGAATTGAAATCTAGTAAAGGTTTTGATAAAATTACGATTAAGCATCTGTTGCAAATGACGAGTGGCATAAAAGCTAATGAAAGTTATTATAACCCTTTTGGTCAAGCAGCACATTTATATTATGGCAGAAACCTACGCGCTTATATTAAGCGACTAAAAGTCGATTACGAACCAGGAACAAAATTTGCGTATAGAAGTATCAATACGCAATTGCTTGGTTTAATTGTTGAACGTGCAACTGGTAAGCCGCTTACTACTTATTTAAATGAGAGAATCTGGACAAAACTGCAACCAGAGTATGATGCCAGCTGGAGTATCGATAAGAAAAAGGATGGTTTAGAGAAAGCGTTCTGTTGTTTAAATGCCAAGGCCAGAGATTTTGCAAAGTTTGGCAGACTTTATCTGAATAAGGGCAATTGGAATGGCGAGCAGATTTTACCAGCACAATGGATCGAAGAATCGACTACCCCCGAAAAAGCACAAGGTGGTGCTTCTTACTATAAGTATCAGTGGTGGATGACAAAAAATGGATACGAGGCAAATGGTTTGCACGGGCAATACATTTTTGTTTGCCCTGAAAAAAATCTAATCGTAGTAAGGCTGGGAAAGAGAGGCGGAGATGTATCCTGGGGAGCCGTCTTCGATAGGCTGGCGGAGAAATTGTAACAACAATTTCTGAGAACCAATTTAGTTTTACTGCACTCAAGTTCTTTTTTCTTCAGTAGTGTACTTTCAGAAGGCTAGTTTTTGAATAAATGGGTTCTTTACTTCATAAACCCAAAGGAATATGAAAACGGAATCAAATTTTGTACTGCTACCAGTTGCAATAGGTTTGTTTCTTTTATTAGGTTATTTATTGGGTTCATGTTCGTAATAAGCACTAACCTGTATTTCTAATTACTGATATGAATTGGACAAAAGAAGGAGAATACTATAACCTGAGTACTGAAAAAGAGTCTTTGTTAAAGTTAAAATTTGACTTGTTAAAAACTACAACTTTTCAAATCGGTGATCAGGAATATATTATTGAAAAAAAAGGTTTCTGGCAGCCCTATTACCTTGTTCATAAAGGTGAGGCGCTCGTGGCAACGCTTCGCCATGATTTTTGGGGTAGTAAAGGACGCATAGAACTTACTAACCAAACCACTTATCAGGTTGAGTATAAATTTAAAAATACCTTAACGCTGAGGTTCCTTCATCAAGAGCAGGAAATACTAAGTTATCATGTAGAGACTACAGGAGCATTGAGCAAATCTGTTTTTCGGGTAGGGGTGGTAATTGTTGAGGAAGAATTATTACTGGTATTAGCAGCTATGGGGATGACTATTTTTTTGAGCATATTTAATGAATTCAAAGCGGATAGTGGAGATGCTTCTGTGTTAATAGCGATAGCAGCCATGTAAATTATTTAACTTTACTTTCATATCTATTGTTATAGCTTCGGTTATTCTAAAGTTTATGAAGGAGGTTTTAAGACAACATATTATTAAACGCTTGGGTAAAGAACCGGATGGATTAGAGAAAGTGCTGAATCATTTCGAGCCCCAAATTGCTAAACGAGGTGAACATTTATTACAACAAGACGAGTTGTGTCGATATGTTTATTTTATAGTAGAGGGCTGTATTCAGGTGTATGTAATTGATAAAAATGGTAATGAATCTATCCGAGATTTTTACCTTGAAGATTATTGGGTTAGCGATATTTTTGCTTTTCAGAATCAAAGCCCTGCATCGGAGAACATAAAATGTATAGAACCCTGTAAGTTATTAAGAATTCATTTTGACAATTTTCAAAGGTTAGCGGAGCAGCTACCACCCTTTGCAGGTATTTATAAGCGCCTGCTAGAAACCGCTTACAACAACACTGTCTACCGGTTAAATTCTTTAAACTCCATGGATGCACTTGATAGGATTAAGTGGTTAATGGAATACAAGCCTGCCCTTATGACCAGAATTTCAAGTAAGCTGATTGCCTCTTATCTCGGCATTAGCCCAGAAACCATGACCCGCCTTAAAGGTAAATTATAACTCTTGATATTTGTCAAGAGTTAAAGAGCTATAGTTCAACAGTTTTGTAAGAGTTAATCACTTAAACAAAACATGTATGAAAGAGTATCTCTTATTATTTTGGAACGAAACAGGAGAAGGTCAATATCAAATTGATCCTGAAAAAATGAAAGATGGCATGATGGCCTGGCAAAAATGGATTGGCAACATTGCTATGCATGGTCGTCTTATTTCAACCAAGCCCATTGAGTGGTCGGGCACGATCGTATCGAACAGCGGTTTATCCAATACACCAGCCATTAAAGAGAAGCAAATGGTGACTGGTTATTTGCTGTGCAAAGCCAACGATATTGAAGAAGTGAAGTTATGGGCTAAAACTTGTCCCATACTTTCCAGTCCATCAGGATTTACGGAGATAAGAGAAGTTTCACCTTTTGATATTTAAGTATATGGAAAAAATATTAAGCATCGGTCGCTATTTATTCCCCATATCATTTTTAATGTATGTGGGATTGCATGCAGGTAAACCAGATGTTGGTGCTGCGTTCGTTCCGGATTATTTGCCCTTTCCTTTGTTTTGGAATTACTTTACTATGGTTTGTATTTTGCTTTTTATTGTTAGTGCAGTATTGGGTAAGTTTGATAGACTTGCGTATACATTAATGGCATTGTATGTTTTGCTCATGGCTTTGCTGGTACATTTACCAAGAGCCATGGGACATGAATTGGGTACTGAAATGATGGCCGCTGACCTGGCCAGAGAGCAGGAATTGGAAATGGTGAATTTCTTTAGAAACATTATGGTAATAGGAGCGCTCTTAGGTTTTTCTCGATTCGTTGCAAAGGATAAGCGTATGAGTTTTAAAAGTAGTTAGCCACAAAAGTATAATGGTTAACAAACTACCTATAAAGATGCATTTGTATTGGGATAAGATTCTGTACAAGCATCTTTATTTTTTACACAAACCAGCCAGCGATGTATTCACAATCTTGAATATTATTTGGGTAATCTCAGAAAGCGTTTTTTCAAAATGTTTTTTTAGAATTTAATTTTAAAAATTTGTAAAGCTCTATCCAAATAGTTGAAGCTAAAGCAGTAAGTCCGCAGTAGACTAATTCCTTTAAGCCGAGTGATTGAATTTCAAAAAGGTTATTTAATGCGGGAACTTGTAGCATCAGGACAAGAAGCATGATAGAAATACCGATGATTATTGGAATTAAGTTATTTTTTCTTAGGATCGTTTTCACTATTGTTCTCGTAAAAGAACGGTTCACAAGGGTTAAGCATATATTAGATAAAATCAATGTTGTGAAGATCAACGTTCTTGTTTTTACTTCATCAAAACCTTGCAGATGGGCATAATATCCCATAAGTACACAGCCAGCTGTAATAATAAGGCCTTGAAATATAGTAAGCCAAAGTTGTGCTGAACTCAAGAGATTTTTGCTTGAACTGGTTGGTTTCATTAACTCATTTTTATCAGTTGGTTCGTTTTCATAGATAACAGAACAAGTCGGCCCCATTATTAACTCTAGAAAAATAACATGAATGGGAGAAAAAAGCATGGACGGTAAAAAAACTAAGAGGATGGGTAATAGTACAAGTAGAATAATTGGTATGTGAATAGAGATAATATACCTGATGGCTTTACTCAGATTTTCGTTAATACGTCTTCCTAAAAAGATAGCATCCACCATAGCCCCCAGGTTGTCGTTGGCTAAAATGAGGCCAGCAGCCCCCTTAGCTACATCGGTTCCTCTTTTACCCATAGCTATACCGATGTGTGAGGCTTTTAGTGCAGGTGCATCGTTTACCCCATCGCCTGTCATGGCAACTATGGCTCCGTTTTCTTTTAGGACATTTATTATTTTGAGTTTGCCCTCTGGATTTATGCGTGCAAAGATGCTGGTATGACCAACAGTTCTCTTTAGTTCTTCTTGGTTCAGACCAGCGAGTTCACTACCTGTTATTACATTTTCTGTTTTAATGCCTGTTTGATTTGCAATGGCAATAGCTGTTTCTTTATAGTCGCCCGTGATCATTTTTACTTCAACACCCGCCTCATAAAATTGTTGAATCACCCCAGCAATTTTAGGATCTGCAGGATCATCAAAAGTAATAAGTCCTAGAAATTGAAAATTAATATCTTCTTGCCCCTCAGGGAATTTAGTTTGTAGCCAGTTACCCTTGGCAACACCTAAAACGCGCAAGCCACGTTTGGCATAGTTACTTCCCTTATCTAAAATATTTTTTTTTTCAGGTTCATTTATTTTGCAAAGATTAAGTACGCCTTCCAACGCACCCTTACACGCTACTATAAAATCTTTCTCTTTATTTTGATACACATGCGTCATGACAGGTGGAGATCCTGCTAATGGAAACTCCTTTACCATGTGGTAATATTCTCTTTCATCGGTTGGTGATGTACTTGTATAAAAATGGTGAATAGATTTCTCCATTGGATCAAAAGGCTTGACTTCGCTGGCCCACATAGCGTAGTCCAGGATCACATTCGATTTATTTATGCTGCTAAAATCAGTTTCTTCTTGAGTAGTAAAATCGAAAGTGTGTGCAACCTGCATGAGATTCTTAGTAAGCGTTCCGGTTTTATCTACACAAATTACCGTTGCAGAGCCTAGCGTTTCTACCGTTTTAGGACTACGGGCAATGATTCCCTTTTTTAAAAGACGGTAAGCGCCCAACGCCATAAAAGTTGATAAGGCCACAGGTATTTCTTCCGGCAGTACCGACATGGCCATGGTTAATCCATGTAAAAGTCCATGAATCAGACTTCCACTTTCCCACCAGTTATAAGCCCATACAAATACAAAAGCGATGCTGCCTGCAATCACCATTACTTTTACAAAACTGGCTACTTTAAGTTGCAATGGTGTTTTTTCTTTACCTGTACTAGCAACCAATTCGCCTATACCAGATAACATTGTTTGTGATCCCACAGCTTTTACCTGTGCATAGCAATAACCACGTACTACAACGGTGCCCTGTAAGATTGTGTCGCCTTCAAATTTTTCAACAGAGACAGATTCACCGGTAAGTATCGCCTCGTTAACGGCAAAGTCGTTGGAAGAAAGTATAAGCGCATCAGCTGCAATAATAACCCCCTCTTCACAAACGATGATGTCATTTTGAACGACTTCATCAATTGGAATTTCAATAGGCGTTGAATCGCGTATTACTTTTGTTTTGCGCGCTGTTATTTTACTTATGGCTTTAACCGCTTTTTGACTCCTGAAATTCTGCAGCACATCAATACCCGCTACAAACAGAAGTGCTACCAGCATAGTGATAGCCTCTGCATACTGTTTAACTATAAAATAAACAAGGCAAGCGAGCAGCAGTAAAATGAACATGGGTTCTGTAGCCGCAGATTTAATGGTAGTTAGCAGCGTATTTTTCTCGCGTATGAGAAGGTTCGAACCAAAACGTACACGTTGTTCATCGACTTCTGCTTTGCTCAAGCCTTTTATATCGCTTTTAGGAGTTTCCATTTTATTAGGGAATACTTCAATATACGATTTGTCGAATACCAAATTTTATATGATTTACATATTAAAATAGGTTCAGTTCAGTAAAGCTGTTGGTAAGGTGCGGAGAATAAATCGGGAAAAGCTACGATACCCTTCTTTTTAATTCAGATTGTGCTTCTTTTGGACGGGGGCATGACTTGCCCTTGTTATCTGAACGAGGGCAAAAAATCAATGAATTTGCCCTCGTATCTAACTCGATGAATTATTTCTCCAGTCTGATTGAACCAGGAGGAAAGAAAGCCATAGGATTAACTATAGGAATAATAGCCTGTTCAAAGACAGTTCCTTTTGAAAGTAATTTGAGCATTCCACGTGTAGTTGAAATCTGTATACCCATAAGTGACGCCATTAACTGAATTGGCAACCTCGTTTTATCAACGACAACTTCATTAAAATTCTCAATAACCACCTCTCCCTTTGTGCGTATTGTTCCTAATAATTCTGTATGCGCTTCATTACTAAATATTTCAACTGAAGAGATTAGAATAACCTTCTTTTCCGCTTGGTTGATTTGAGAATCAACACTAAGTTGAAAATTGATCTTATTAAGATCAATTTTTTCTGCATTAGGTGCTCTCTCCTCTGCATTGAAAGAGATGAGGTCGAAGGCATGAAATCTCCAAACCACATTAATATTTTTTACGGTCTCCATAATCAGTTATGTTGATAGCAGAGCTGCTCTAATTCCACTGAAGTTTCGGATTCGGTATACAATTGATTGGTAGGCACCTGAACAGTCTGCTTGCCCTCAACAGCAAGACTTATATGATCAGAACTTCCATTAGACACTTTTAATACATATACTCCCTTACGCTGCTTTGATGTCACTTGTAGGATCGGTTCACCTAACACACCCTGCATTTTTACAATGGAGTTGGTTGTGAAATTATGTGTTCCTCTCATCCACTTGCTCACTTCGGATTCTTTCTTTCCCAACTTTTCAGCAAACTGACGCTGGGTCATACCCTTGCTTTCCAATATCTCGTGGATACGGTTAGCAATCGCAAAAGAAAATTCAACCGCATGTTTTACATCGGGTGAAATTCTTTTTCTGCGCGCTTCTAGTCCTGCATGTTTTTTCATAAGTCAATTGTAAATGTTAGTTTCCCTGAAAGGGTATTGTTTTGTTCCTTCTTAATTTTTCCCTGATCGTAATACCTTAGTAGTTTATTCCCTGCTTTCCTGACTATACGAACCATCTCCTCTAGATCTGAATCATCTTGAAACCTCCTTACGTGCTTTATCCCCCCACCGCCAATCAAAAGAAATATGTCGTCTATACGGAAACAGTAGAGTCTGAGCTTTTTACCAAGGTTAATAGGTATAGCCTTGACACGTTTGTCACCTTCCGGACGAAAATGTCTCTCCAGGACACCCTCTCGACCAATAATTTCGAGCCAACTTGCAATTGTATCCATCTCTGAGTCAAAGTCTGATTGACTATCAAACTTGTTGAAGAATTTATCGAATTCAGAGAGTTCTTCATCTTGAAAACGAAGCGTATAGAAGGTGGCCTTCTTGTGCTGTTCGAACAATTCAATACAAATTATACGCTTCACTTATAAGTTAAGTTCCAAAATTAATTGAATAATTTGATTTTGAACAAAAAATATTATAAACAACTGATATTCAAATAATTATAATCTAAACTTGTAGATCAAATTCTTGTTAATCCACAGCTCTTTCTATCCCAAACATTATACCTGGTCTGTCTAACATTATTGACCTTGAGAATTTTAGATAACGCTATTTAGACTGAACTTAAGTCATTTTATAACGAAATATGAAGAACAATAAAAATGCCACGGTATTAGCTAAACATCAACCATTCAATCTTCTAGATAAGAGAAAGAAATTAATTTGATAATTTTTTGTGAAGTTGGATTATTTTCTCGGTATATAAACGCATAAACATTAAGTCAGACAAAACGGATTCATCTCCAATAATTTTTATGGAATTTATAAAATCGGGCATAGATATAAGTTTTGAGATCTGATCATATTTTTCAACTAAAATTAAAAGCTCTATCCCGATATTGCTTTTAAATATGCTATAGTAAATGGACTTGTCTTCTTTCTTAAAATTAGAATTTGAAAGCATTGAATCTAGCGTTAGAAGTGAAGCCTCATATACTGTGAAAACTGTTTTAAGTTGCGGTGTGACAGAACGTAGAATATTAATATTTTTTTTCCCCCATTTGAAGGAAATAGGACTTTTCAGGTCACTTTCAAATAATGTTTCAACATTGTCATTTAGATAGTTAATTACTCTTGTGCCTTCTCTATCATTAAAAGATAATCTATCAATACTAAATTGTAAGAGTTCAATTTGTTTATAAATAATATTTGTTAATCTAATTTCATAGAATTCTTTTCGACTTAATGCTAACTCTTCTTGCTGAGTCTTTAAACTAATGTAGATAACAATGAATGCTAATGCTGAGAAAAGTGCGGTTAATCCTCCAAAACTATCTCCAAAGGAATTTGGTGAATCAATAGGGTTGTCAAATGAGTTACGTATTACAAGATAATAAATAATGAATGTAGATGCAGTTATAAAAATCCATATCACCAGCTGACTTGGTTTATACCATTTTCTATTTTTTAAAAATAGTATTTTAGATTCTATGATTTTCCCCATCATTCAGTAAATATAAGAATTGATGCCCACTTAATACTATAAGTATTCGAAATGCACCACGTATTTTAACTAACAAATGGTTTCATTATCTTCATCTATAAATCAGGAATTGAACCATGGGAAATAAAAGCGCCAGTTTGAAATCATTTAAAGATCAACTAAGTAATATTGCTCATGTTGCACCACTTATTGGTGCCTATTTCATTATTTATGGTACGTTAAAGCTTAAGGGTTATTATGGCTATTTTGGGTTGTCAATTATTGAGTTCATTGATTTTTCAGAACTGGTGCTTTATTTCATTACGGATCTAGATATAATAATTATTCTTTTAGTACATGCTATTCTGAATTTGTGGTCATCTACTAATACTGTTGGCATTGCTATAAGCAAAATAAAAACTATAAAAAGTAACGAGGCCAAGATTCAGGAATTAAATATATCAGAAAGTGATAATCTGGAGGATCAAAACAATTTAATAAGAGATAACGCAAAGCAAAGCAATCATCTTATGGTGCTTGGCTATTTAGCATTAGGTCTTCTGTTTATTTATGGCGGTGTTATATTATTTACAATGGTTCAAGCTATAAAAAAAGGAAATTTTGAAATGGCAGGAGTTATTCTTCTTTTTTTTGTTGTGTACTTCTCAATAACTAGAAAGTTGAAAGAGAAAATGAGTTCTACTATGATGGTTTTAATTTCTATTCTAATTGTGATGCCCCCAATGATTTACTTCAAAGAAAAAGATAGGGCAATTGAGGTTACAAATGGGAAAGGGAAGAAAGCTGAGGTATTTATGGGAAATTTGGCTTTGACGAATGATTCTACACGTTTCTACTTAGGGAAAACAAAGGAGGCAGTACTTATCTATGACAAATCTCAAAAAAAGGTTGATATCTATAGAACATCCGATGTTACAAAAATATCTTTCTTTCATATTTTCGACTGATATTAGATCATAGAAAATTAGTTTTTTATAAAAAACATTAGATTTTGCTAAATGGTTTATTGAGAAAGACATTAGTTAATACTAAAATATGATATAAAAACAAAAAAGCCCTCCTACGCAAAAGCTTAGGAGGGCAGTGGAGCTGCAGGGAATCGAACCCTGGTCCAGAGAAGGTGAAAATCGAGCCTTCTACATGCTTAGTTAACTTTAATTTTTGTGAACAAGCCGCCAGTTAACAACCAACTTATCCCTTAGTCACTTGATCTTAGCTGTGCTTAGTAACCTCGCGCAGAGCAGTTTTGCTGTTCGACACCGCTATACCAGCTCCCGCAAATCAAAGGAACTGAGCGATGATGGCCTCCGGCTTCTTAAGCGGGATAAACTTATCTAACGATTCGTTAGATTAAGCAGCCATGGCGTAAGTTGTTTCGCCACGTAATTGTTGGAACTATCTTTTAAGGCTCTCATCCCATGAGCCTGCATGCTTATACTCGTCTACACACGGCCTGTCAAAACCGGTCAGCCCCATAACCAACTGTTATGGTTATTAAAAGACAAATATAGTGTTTAAAAAGTTCCTGTCGAAAATCCACTTGTCAGCAGTATCAATTACAACTATTGCATAGGTAAAATAATTTCGAAAGTAGTATTCCACCCCGGCAGGTTCTTCAAATGAATTTGACCTCCTATTTTAGTAAGCGCTTCTTTGGCTATGAAAAGTCCCAGCCCTGCACCCTTACTTTTTTCGCTGCCCCGATAGAACATGGCAAAAATATTTTCGGAAATGGCTTCTTCTATACCTCTTCCATTATCTGAAATTTCAATTTGGAGGTTGTTCTGCTGACTATGACATGTGATATTTATTTTAGGATCTCTGCGGTCACTAAAAAGAATGGCGTTTTCTAATACATTTTGTAAGGCAACTTCAAGCAGATAGGCATCCGTTGCAATAGTGCAGCCCTGACTATTGCGCCCAATTTGAGTTGCCGTAAAATCTGGTAGGTTATCCAGTTGTACTAAAGCACGATCAACCACCATTGCAATTATTATTTTTTCCTGTTGCAGATTCCAGTCTTTAACTCGTTGGTAAACGAGTAGCTTCTGCAGAATTCTGTTGGTGGCATTTATTTCTACTTCCAACAAATTAATATACTGCAAAGCGGTTTTGTCCTGTACATCCAGCTTGGCAATATGGCAAAGGCCGAGTAAGCGTGTAAGTGGCCCTTTAATATCGTGTGAAGAGCGATAGATGAAAGTATCTAACTCTTGCTTAATGGCTAGTAAGTGTTCATAAGCATGCTGCAGTTCGCCTGTTCTGGATTCTACAATTTTCTCCAGGTTAACATTAATGAATTTAAGATTTTCATTTTGCTGCGCTATAACGCGGTTTGCTTCTTCAATCTCTTCACGACTCGCTTCAATCTCTTCTTTCTGTGCTTCCAGCAGTTGATTCTTATCTAAAATATCCTGATGCTGTTTTGTTATTTCATGGGTTCGTTCTTCTATATTTTTTTCTAGCCGCTGATTAGCAATCCTTAAACTATTGGATCGCCAACGAACGATTGATATTACAAGGAAGGTTCCACCAATAAAGTAGAATGCATAAGTCCAGACACTTTGATACCAGGGTACCTGTACACTAAAAGGCAATGTACCTTCCTCACTAACGATATTCTGAAGACTGCGGGCTTTTATCTTAAAAGTGTAATTGCCTGCTGGAAGATTTGTATATTCTTTTTGTGGAAGTAAATCATAGTCGGACCATTTTTTATCAAATCCTTCTAAGAAGTAACTGTATTCCATTTCATTGCGAGCAGTAAAACCCATGCCGGCAAAATGAAATCGAAGGCTATTTAACTCAGCAGGAATATTATTAAGTGTTGTTGACCCAAGCAATGAATCTTGTCGGATGGCAATTACAGAGCGTATGAGTACTGGAACTCTTTGTTGCTCTTTCTCCTGCGGGTTATAGTGAACAATACCATCGGAAGTGAGTAGATAAATATTATATTGATCTGCAATGTTAATGTCGTTGATTTTCAAACTATTGATTCGCTTGAAAATATCTTCTTTCACTACATAACCATCTTTTGATTTATGTCCACTAAAACCAATGGAATAGCGTTTACCTTTTTTTTGCAATATGTAAGTGCCCCATAAATTACCGATATCGTCTTGCTTAAGTAGTTCCACCCAGGTAAGCTTGTCACCAAAGAGCTGCTTGTTTAATGTTGGGTGTATTTCAAATTGTTGTAATTCCCGGTTAAATCGGTACAAACCTTTTTCTGTTCCAAACACCACTTCATTTTGCAATGCAAATGGTCTTACTCTAAAGGCAGAGGGTAATCCATCTTTTTCAGTAAACAAACTTAATTCAGGATCAGCGCTTATATCATTCTTAAAATCTAAACGATAAATTCCTCGCGTTGGACTGTTAATCCAAATCATACCATCCTCATCTTCCGCAAAGTAGTAGATCGACTCAGGGGTATATTTCAGTTTGCGATAAACGTTGGCATTCTTTCCATTTTTTTTCAGCAACACAAGACCTTCAACAGTATTAGCAAGTATGTAGTTTGGGAATTTCTTTAGTGGTAATAGATACCAGGCTCTATTACTAAAGCCAATGTTTAAAAGTTTATCGTTTTCAATACTAAAAATTCCAGTATTAGCCGAAACCAGCAGCATAGTTGAATCGCTGTACAAGTGCCATGCCTGAAAACCGATTTCGTTAATTGGTTTGAAGGGAACAAAACCTTCTGATGCTGAGCCATTACTTTTTTCTTTTTTAAACAGCCCTAAGGAACCAGCCGCAAAGAATGATGAAGCATGTGAAGTAAGATTGTAGAATTGACCGTTTACACCTGATCGCTCCTGAAAAGATGAAAAGGGAGATCCTAGTTCCACTAAACTAATTCCGTTATTACAGGCTATCCATAAGTTATGTGTAAACCTGTCTTCTTCTATCGACCATACAGACTCATCTATTAAACCTTGCTTTTTACCAATATGCTGTAGAATATTCCCATCATGATCAAGAATAATTAGACCCTTAGTACGGGTGCCAATGGCGTAATTGCCATTGCTTAACAATTTAGCAAAACTATTTTGGGTAATGATAAGCTGATTAGCAGCACTGTTTAAGGTGGTAAAAGTTTTACCATCATATAAGACTAGTCCTCTTTTTTCTGAGATAAGTAGTGTTCTGCCGTTTCCGTAATCAAATGCTGCATTAATAGATTCGTTTTTTAAAAACTCACCACCCGGAACTAATTCCAGGCTATCTTTTTTTAATCTTAATAATCCCACATCTTCTAACCTTACCCACACTTCACCATAAATAAAAAACGAACGATGCCTGGTAGTATTAAAAGGAATGGCTTTTATCGATTGAGCTTGTTTATTGTAGAGGTACAAACCTTTGGTAGATCTGAAAACCACTAAATCATTGGTTGGATGAATAGACCAGACATCATTAAAATCGTGATAGGCACTATCCAAAAGGTGTAGCAGCGAATTGTATTGTACATCACCATTATCACTTGTATGTAAATAACCAAAATCACCCTGCGCCCCAACATACATAGTACCATCTTCGTCTTGAGCCAAAGCATGAACCTCCGATTTATTGGTTATCGTTATCAAATTCCAATCCACACCATCATAAACCAGCAAGCCGTTGTTATTACCTATGTAGATAAGGCCTTCATTACTTTGTAAAACAGTGAAGTTTTGGGGGCCTTGCCGGTATGTTGAAGTAGGGAAATTGCTGACAAAAGGTAAGCCACTGTCAGGCTGCGCCATAGCGCAGTGCAGAACCATTACAGACACGATGCAAAAAAAATACTTCATAGGGGATTTGCTGAAGTGGACAATACGCCAAACTGTTAATACAATCTACAAAAACTTTATGCCCTATCCGCTTATCAATTAATAAATTACGAGGTTGGTCAATTTAAAACTTTCGATTTTTCTTTACTTATTCTATTTTGCACCCCAATGGAAGGATTTGTTGTATCAGCGCGTAAGTATAGACCCTCAGGTTTTGATGAGGTAGTGGGGCAGGAACATATCACAACCACCCTGAAAAACGCCATTGATAACAATAAACTAGCTCAAGCACTCCTTTTTTGTGGCCCCAGGGGGGTTGGTAAAACAACCTGTGCCCGTATTGTTGCCCGTTTAATCAATGGTTTTGAAGAAAAAGCTGAACAAAACTCACTCAATATTTTCGAGTTGGACGCAGCCTCCAACAACTCTGTAGAAGATATCCGCAACTTGATTGATCAGGTGCGTTATCCCCCTCAATTCGGTAAATTCAAAGTCTATATTATTGACGAGGTTCACATGCTTTCAAATGCTGCTTTTAACGCATTTTTGAAGACACTGGAAGAGCCTCCTGCTTACGCTATTTTTATTCTGGCTACCACGGAAAAACACAAAGTTATTCCAACGATACTTTCACGTTGCCAGATATTTGATTTTAACCGCATTCAGATAAGCGATATAGCCAATCACCTTAAAAAGATTGCTAAGGTTGAGAATATTCCAGCTGAAGATGAAGCACTTCATTTGATTTCGCAAAAAGCGGATGGTGCTTTGCGCGATGCGTTATCCATTTTCGATTTAATGGTGACCTACGCTGCCGGACAAGGTGTTACTTTTAAAAGCGTACTGAATAATCTGCACATCCTGGATTATGATTATTATTTCCAGGTTGTTGATTCACTGATGACGCAAAACCATACACAGCCTTTGTTGCTTTTTGATGAAGTGTTAAAGAAAGGTTTTGATGGCCAGAATTTTATTGTTGGACTTGCAGAGCACTTCAGAAATTTGCTCGTATCGCAAGATGCACGCACGGTTCAATTAATGGAAGTACCTGACAGTGTAAAGAAAAGCTATGCAGAACAAGCGAAGGCCTGCCCACCACAAATTTTATTAACATGGCTTAACATGGCCAGTCAGGCAGATATGCAATATAAAGCCAGCAAGAATCAACGTCTTACTGTTGAATTGGCTTTAATGAAGATGGCGCACGTGACGCATTTAATTAGTCCTTCTAGCCTTAACGCATCTGCCGCTGAGGCAAAAAAAAAAGTGATGGCGTAGAGGCAGTAGCCGAAAAGGAACAAGTTTCAACCTCAGAAGAGGAAAAGTTTGTTACTCAAGAAACGACAAAGCCGCAAGAAGAGGCACCAGCTTCAGGTTTTGTAGCACCCAAACCCGACTTCGCTGAGAAAACCAGATTTAAATCTGCGCCTAGAAGTATAAAGCTTAACGACCTGCTTAAGGTTGAAGAGAAAAAAGAGGAGAATGGCACTCAAACCTATCAGTCAACAGTTAAAGAAGAGAAAGCGTTTACTGATGAAGAGTTGAAAGAGGCTTGGACGACTTTCGCGGAGACGCGTAAAAAGCAACAGGCAGATTATTTTTTATTAGCTCAGCCCTACGAAAGAACCGACACACGAATAGTCATGCCTTTGTCTAACCCCATACAGGAGACAATGCTTAACGAATTCAGATTGGAATTAAATACTTTTTTGAGAGAACGTTTACAAAATTCAAGCATCCAGGTTGTGGGAGAGTTGCGCGTTGTGGAAGAACGAAAAATGATTTATACTCCTCGCGATAAATTTGAATACCTCTCGTCTAAGAATCCTATGTTCAGAGAACTTAAAGACCGTCTTGGTTTGGATCCGGATTTTTAATACTTAACTGCTTTGCAGTGTAAACTTATTTTAATTCAGTACAGAAAAACAGTTGAGGTAATGTACTGATTTATAGTTGGTGGATTTGCCGATATAAAATGCTGCATTGATAATTGGCAATTGTCAATTTTACAAAATCAATTTCCTATAATTTTCCCATACGATCCCTTATTGATTGGATCCATGGCTGTAATCAGGTCGTAGGCCTGTCTGCGTATCTGCAGGTTGCCATCAGAAAATACATTGCTAAGCTCTTTGGCCTTGGCATCAAAAAAGGAAATCACCAGTAGTGAAGATGGATTAATATCTCTTACCCGTTTAATATCTTTTAAACATTTTAAAATTACTTCACGACTTTGATCCGGTGTTTTATCAAAGCTATCCATACCCATGCGGTGATAAGTGTACATAGCTTTACGTAAATCTGTTAGTTGCCCATTTAACAAGTTCTCAGATAGCCAGTATCTATTCCTATTACCACCTAATGCCTGCCATCCCGTACGGTTTGCGGATTGCGCATTGTTTACTACTGCTTGCGCTCGTTGAAAATATGGTGTGCCACCTAAATCGCTGAAAGAGTCGTAATCCATACCTAAAATTATGTAAGCATAAAATGCGAGCATGGAAGTAAGGTTACTTGTATAGCCATTGTCGTTAAACTCTAGAGGCTGTGATTCTACATATTCAAATTCCCAATCACGGTCAGCGAAGTTTAATAAGAGGCTTGAGTAATTGGTATTATAAACCGGTCTTGCTGATTGTATTTGTACTGAGGCCTTGAATACACCAATAGAAGGCATCTCGTTAATGTTAATGAGAATGGAGCATGCTATTTTTTCATGTACTCGGTAGGCGTCATTCGTCCATTTACGTGTGTTTATGAATTGCTGAAAGGCATTCTTCATGTCTTTGAAAACATTGTTATCAGAAATCTGGACACGAGGTCCTGGATTTATCGTTACAAGACAATTAAGTTCTTGAGCGTTTGCTATATGTATCGATACCAGTAAGATGATTACTGGTAAATAATTTTTAACAAAACTAAATATGTGCTTTTTATCAAGCATGGATTAAGTGGCTAATGGCTTTTACGATGTCGTTGGCAACAGCTTTCTTGTCTTTCAATTCAAAGTTTTGTTCTTCCTGATTACGGTTAATAATAGTGATCTTATTTGTATCATGACCAAAACCGGCACCTTTATCGTTTAAAGAGTTTAACACAATCATGTCAAAGTTTTTAGACTCCAGTTTTTTAAGAGCGTTACTTTTCTCTTGTTCTGTTTCTAAGGCAAAACCTATAAGCAATTGACCATTCTTTTTTTGTTTACCCAGGGTAGACGCGATATCCACAGTTTGTGTCAGTTCAATATTCAGGCCTCCTTCTTTCTTTTTTATTTTCTGATCGGCCTGTACTAAAGGCTTATAATCAGCTACTGCTGCAGAAAGCACTGTTATGTCTTGTGCCGCGAAAATTGAAGCACATGCTTCATACATTTCTTGTGCAGCTGTAACGGCTATTAACTTAATATTCGAGTTTGTCAATTGTTGATGTGTCGGGCCGCTTACTAGGGTTACCTCTGCACCTTCATTGGCAAGACTTTCAGCAATGGCAAATCCCATTTTTCCGCTAGAATGATTTCCAATAAAACGAACAGGGTCTATGGCTTCGTATGTTGGTCCTGCTGTTACCAGTGCTTTCTTGCCGGTGAGTTTACCTTTTGAAAAATGTTTTTTAAGCCTGGTTACAATTTCTTCAGGTTCTGCCATTCTTCCATTGCCGACTAAACCACTGGCAAGTTCACCGTAACCGGATTCAATGAAGTAATTGCCAAAACTGCTAAGTGTAGCAATATTCTTTTTTGTGGCACCGTGTACTAACATATCCAGATCCATGGCAGGTGCTATCATAACAGGGCAGCGGGCTGAGAGATAGGTAGCCAGCAACAGGTTGTCGCATAAGCCATTGGCCATTTTTGCCATGGTATTGGCACTGGCAGGAGCTATTAACATCAAATCTGCCCAAAGTCCAAGCGCTACATGGTTATTCCATTCACCGGTTTTATCTTTTTCAAAATCAATGAGGACAGGATTTTTAGAGAGTGTAGCTAGCGTGAGTGGTGTAATAAAATCGGTAGCCGATTTTGTCATAATCACCTTTATCTCAGCTCCCTCTTTTACAAGCAGGCGAACCAACACAGCAGCTTTGTAAGCTGCAATACTGGCGCTAACACCTAATAAAATTTTTTTTCCTTGTAGCATGATGATAAAGGTAAAAAAAGAAAGGTTCAAAACATGTCGTGATTACGGCACATCCTGAACCTTTTCTGCTTTATAGCATATGTAAGATTAAATATCCAAACGCTCTTCAGCTTCACCACGTATGCGGTGATTTAACTTACCTTCAAAGAATTCTTCGATGGCAGTAGAAGTAGGTTTGGGCATACGCTCATAAAACTTTGAAATCTCGATCTGCTCACGATTTTCGAAAACCTCTTCAAGGTTATCAACTGTAGTAGCGAACTCAGCTAACTTGTTGTTCAATTCTTCTTTAATGTTGCTGGCAATCTGGCGTGAACGCTTTGAGATGATCACCACTGATTCGTACACATTGTTAGTGGGTTCGATCAGCTTTTCCATATCGCGGGTAATGATAGACGGATTTGTAGCCATAGTATTAGATGTTAATTTTTTTTAATCGATTTAGTTGTTCAAGACTTTCAGCATACATTTTTTCAGCTTCACGCAGGCGCTCGCTGGATGGATACTTGTCTATGAAATTTTTATAGTCTTCTATTACGTTTTCGTATCGCTCCTTTTGCTTGCTTAGGATACTTTGTTCAGCTAATTGAAATTCAGCATCAATAACTAAGAAATGTGCTTCTTCCAGGAATTTGCTATCTGGGAAATTTTTTGTGAAATTTTCCAGAGACGTAATAGCAGCCTTGTATTGGCGTACCCTGTAATAGTGCTTGGCATTTTCAAAGCCCTTTTTCTCCAGTTTTACCTGTATGGCCATAATTACCTCCGTTGCTTTTTCACGGAAAGTGCTTGTTTGAAAGCGATTTAGGAAGTCCTGCATCGCTGCCATAGCATTTACGCTCTCAGTCTGATCGAGGCTGGGGCCTGGAGATGACAAGTATAAAGAATACGCATACATGTAACGCGCTTCTTCAGCAGAGGCACTTCTGCCATACGTTTCATAGAATGTTTTGAAGTATTCTGCTGCAAAAAGGTAGTTTTTATCATAGTACTGGCAATATCCTAAGTAGAATTGCACACGCTCACCCTCAGGCAAACCCCTAACAATGGGTAACACTTGATCAAAAAGCACAGAAGCACGGTAGTAATCTTTCTTTTCGTAATAGCTGGTAGCGGCCTCGTATTTTACGCGCCAATCCTCGCTTTTTTCGATTTTCCTGAATTTACTACAGCCGAAAGCGACTAAAAGAACCAAAAAAAACAGTTTTACCTGAAATACCTTTAGCATAAGCTTGCAAATATACTATCCTTACAGATAGGACAAAAACGGAATTTATGAAGAAATGGTGTGGTTTGAATAAAATTAATTGGGAATACTACCAGTTTCAAAAACAGTAGAGATTTGATAGAAAACCCATCCGTCAGACCGCTGAAAGCGGAAGCAAACAGCAATCAGACGAATTTTAGGTAAAGACACGAATTAGCTAGAAATTATTAAATCAGAAAAGATTATAGGCAATAGACGCTACTGATTAACAAGTAAAGAGCGTAATTCATCTATGAAAAGTGGTGTAATCTGCCCCTCGGCAGGTGGATCTGTGGGTAACAATAAAGACTATTTTTTCACCATGATTTTGCGTGTCAGCACGCCTTCGCCATCCACATATAGGGTAAAAAAGTAGATGCCGGCATTCAGATCATCAGTACGCATTTTAAGTTTTGTTTCTGAAGCAGGCAGTCGGTAATCGCCCACCACATTGCCAAGCAGGTTGCGGAGTATGATGTTGTAACTAGGAAGTGTTTTATGGATTTTATAATCAACCTGAGCTGACTCGACAGCCGGGTTGGGATAGGCGTCAGTAAGTGTGATGAAATGTGAGTCGTAAATAGATTTACGCTCAGCAAATTCTTCTACCGAAAAATTCACATCAAACTCAACCGCTTCATTTTGGTTGTTTTTATTAACAACCACATAGCGCGCAGAACTAATTCCTGCTGCGAGGCCTGCATCAAAAGTAATAAGTAAATCGCTTGTACTCTGGCCTGGTTCCAAACGTAGACTTAATTCTTCAGCACAATTCCCATTAAGGCAAATTTGTACAAATTGCGTACTGCCCATGTTCGACTGAGATTTTCGTATGATAAGATTGAGTGCTTTGTTATCGTTATTGCGTATGCGAAGACCACTTTGTACAGTTTCACCGATTCCAGCCTTAAGTGTTTCAGTGGAGAGGTTTACATCAAACTGCTGCGCCTGGGTGCTGGCCCAGGAAAGTAGTACCGATAAAAGGAGGAGGTATACTTTCATACAGTTTAAGTGATGAAAGAAATTTACCCTATTTTAATTTTACTTCATAGAAAAAAGTAAAGTTTTTCTGAAAATAAGGCAATAACGATACAATGTCAGCGTTTAACCTACCCACTTTTAGGTAGAATTACTTAGTACTATATTTTCTCAGTTAATATGCAGATAAAAGTTTTTACGGCATCGATGTAATTGCCCAGCCGGATATTTTCATTCTCTGCATGCTGATTATTATCGGCATTTACGGTAGGTACCGCTACTGCAGGAATACCCAGCGTCACTACAAAAGGTGAAATGGGGATGGAGCCACCTGCAGTTCTAATTTTTATCGGTTCCTTTTGAAAAGCATTTTTCATAGCCTTATCTAACCACAAGCCAAGTGCTGAATTAAATGATGTTTGAAAGGCGCCATAAGAAATGGAGGATTGTATAGCTGCAATTTTGGGATATTTCATGCGCTCCTCTTCTGTAGGTTCAGTAGCTACTACGTGGTAGCCTTTGCTTATAACATGCTGACGAACTAATTCAATTAATCGATCTGGATTACTTGAGGGCACTAAGCGAATATCGATTTCAGCCGTTGCCCAGGCAGGTATTAATGTTCGTGCTTTCTCACCAATGTAAAGTGCATCCAGACCACGGATATTTAATGTTGGGTATTGCATGGCTTCCTGAAAGGTTGGTGCCACTTGGTCGGGTTCTGCGATACCCAAAAAATGCTTCAGCTCTTCTTCGTTATCAGGGACTAGTTTTAGTACGCGTTTCTCTTCATCTGTTAATACAATACCATCGTAAAAACCAGGTATGGTTACTCTGCCTTCATCGTCTTTCATAGAGGCCAATAGCTGCGATAAACGCAAGGCAGGGTTTGGTGCGTAATTGCCATAATTACCACTGTGCATATGCGCTCGAGGGCCAAAGGTGGTTAAGGTAATCTCGCAAATACCTCGGGCACCAAAGGTGAGTGTGGGCTGATTGCTTACATGACGTGGGCCATCAAAAATAATAAACCAGTCAGCACTTAATTCATTTTTGTAAGTAGTAACTGCGGCAGGCAGGCGAGGGGAACCTAATTCTTCTTCAAAGTCCATAATGACTTTGATGTTATAATTCGGCTCTTTCTTCAATTCTTTTAAGGCGTCTAATGAGGCTAGAAAAGCAGCTGCAGGACCTTTGGCATCGGAAGTGGAGCGTGCAAAAATCCGCCAGTCTCTATTGATGTCACCTTTAAGTTTATCATCGTTTATTATATTCCACTTGCCTTGATTATCCTGTTCTTTTAATACGGGTTTCCATGGACTTTCCTGATCCCACAACGCAGGGTTTACTGGCTGGCCATCAATTTGTAAATAGATAAGTACTGTTTTGGTGGCTTTTTTTACCTTCCGTTCTGCTAACAATAAGGGAACCGTTGCAGTATTAAGTCTTTGGCTTGTAAAACCTCTTTTAGCAAAAGCACTTTCGCACCACATTATATTTTTTTCTATGTCCTGGTGTTGGCTGGCTACGTTCGGCAAGCTGAGTAAATCATAAAATTCTGGTAAAGATGCTAATGCATTTTTTTTCGCCAGTTTATCTAAAGGGTTTTCCTGAGCTGTAACTGATATAGCCAGCAATAATAATGATGTAAAAAAAATAGTTTGCTTCATGGTTCAAGGCTTGTGTGCTTGTAAGATAAAGTTAATCATCCCTGAAACAAAAAGCACCCGCAACCGGGGGTATGTTGCTTTTAATTGATTAGCGAATCACGTCCTTTTTAAGCGGTCGCTTTTCGATTTGCCAGAGAAATCCGCGCAAGCGTTTGTCACCATCTAACAATTCGTGAGGAGGAATGAACTGTGCTTCGGGTTTTACATAAGAGCTAAAGGTGTCTACTTTGCCATCTTTAAAGCGGATGAGAATACGACTACAAATGATTTTATTCATACCCATCATAGAATTATCTTTCTCATCGAGTGCGAAATAGATATTCTCGGCATTACCATTTACATAAACACGATGCAGTTTCTGATCTTGAAAATCGGCAATCATCTTTTTTCCTTTAATCTGATTGAAGTCATGCAGAATGGTGTCTTCGGATATCACAAAAGCATTTGTGTTAAGGAAGATTTTACTAATTGTATTATTGGAAATTAGCATGCTGATAGAATCGGCAGATAATTGATTTTCGGTTGTCCACAATACAGGTTTCTTATAGAAGATAATGGTGGAGTCAGCAACACGGTACTCAACTGAATCAGCTATGCCCTGAAGATCATTTTTGAAAATGCGGACATTGTTGTAGGCAAGAATTCTTTTTTTAGTAGCGTCTTCGCTATCTATAGATACAAGGGTATCGGCTGTCATGAAAAGCGTATCGCCCTCATCGGTAATTTTAGCCATGTAAGCGCGATCATACACTTTGGAAATATTCTTTAGCTTGTACGCATCAGAAGCCTGTCCATAAATAATGAGGCTGTTTTCTTTGGAAGTCATCACAACATCACCCCTTATTCTGTAAATTTTATTCAGATCATCCAGGCTATAACTTTTTCCGGAAATGGTATAGTCCTCGTTTTCACCGACACCTTGCTGTAGATCGGATTTTTTCTGAAGAGTGTTGTAACTTCCTTTATCATAAACAAAGGTTGCACTGTCTTTATCTATAACAGTGGTGGGCGTGACGAAGTAAATTATTTTGGTTGCTGAATTATACTGTAAGCTATCGGCACTCATGGTATAGTCAGGGTTGGTTACCACCACCAATTTTTTAAAAGAAGAAAGGTTACTGTTTACATTATAATAGCCTTTGTTGCTGGTAAGCACATTGGTACTATCCACCAGTTTGCCGTTATTAAAATAATAGGCTGTGTTTTTTGTACGATCATAATCAAGAAAATCGGTATAGAGTGTAGCGGTCGCCAACTTGGTGAACACAACGTTTCCACGGAGTTTAGCTAAACGCTTATCGCCTTCATAAATAAGTGACTTACCGGTAACGGTTACAGAATCTCCTTCAGTAATTCTTATCTTACCAAAGGCTTCTACAATATTTGTTTTGTCAAACAAGTGGGCTGAGTCGCAATAAATGGTTGTGGTGTTTTGGGCTAAAATAACATTACCAATAAATCTCCTAAATTTTTCACCAGTAGCTGTCTGACCACCTTTTATTCTATCTGAATTTTTAATGTCGACCTTTGAGGAGCCCTTTTTCCTTTGAGCGAATGCCTGGTTTGTGTTACCAAGGATAAAAATGAATAAAATAATTGCCCCAAATGTGCTTGAAAGACTTGGCCAGGACGCAAATCTGAGAAGTTGTGATCTAACTGCATTCATATTTTGCTGCAAGCTACAATGTAAATTGTTAAGGTTGTAATTTGCAGTCGTGTTAAAGCAATTTATAAGCCACCTTTCCGATAAACACAATATCCAAGCTCCTGCCAAAGTATTACTGGCAGTCAGTGGTGGTTTGGATTCTATGGTTATGCTTGAGCTTTTCCACCAAAGCGGTTTTAGTGTCGGCATTGCACACGTTAATTTTGAATTGCGGGGAGAGGAATCTGATGGTGATGAAGCGCTGGTTAAAAATGTTTGTCAGCAGAAAAATATACCCTTTTTTACAACCCATTTCTTCACAAAAGACTATGCAAATGAGAAGGGTATTTCTGTACAAATGGCTGCCCGTGAGTTGCGCTATAAGTGGTTTGAAAGTCTTGCTGAAGAGCATAATTATGAGTGGATTGCTACTGCCCACCACCTGAATGATTCTATAGAAACGGCTGTGTTTAATTGGACAAACGCAGCCTCTCTTGCGGGTCTTTGTGGCATTGCCGCGCAGCACGGAAAAATCATCAGACCTTTATTATTTGCCAGACGAAAGGAGTTGGAAGACTTTGCGAAAGAGAATTCTGTGATTTGGCGTGAGGATAGCAGTAATGATAGTGATGTGTATAAAAGGAATTTTATCCGTCATCAGATTATTCCAAAGCTAAAGGAGCTTAATCCTTCTTTGGAATCTTCTTTCATGCGCGGCCAACGTAAATTACAAGGTGAGTTATCATTTTTAAATCATGCTTTGCAGCAATGGAAAAATCAATTCGTTTCAATTCAAAACGATGTAGTAAATATTGACAAAAAGGGTTTTAATGAAATAGATGCAGCTGCTATCATCTTATATAAAGTAGCTGAGCCTTTCGGATTTAATTTTGATGTCTGCGAGGAGGTGCTACAGGCTCTTCATGAGCAATCAGGTAAAAGATTTCTGTCGAACAGTTATCAAATGATTGTTGATAGAAGCAAGTTGCTTATTAGTAAGCAAGTTGATGAACTGGATGCTGTTCTAATTGAAAGGGATCAGACGGATGCTTTTTTAGGCAATTGGCATTTGAAGATTAGGGTTGGGACAAAACAGGTACCTATCAATGATCTTAATGTGGCTATGTTAGACTTTGCCAGGCTACAATTCCCTTTAAAATGGAGACAATGGCAAGCAGGGGATACTTTCTATCCTTTAGGTATGAAAGGGAGTAAAAAGGTGAGCGACTTGCTTATCGATAACAAGGTTTCACTAGTGGATAAGACGAAAGTCACCGTATTAACATCCGGTGAAGAGATTATTTGGGTTGTAGGCCACAGACTTGATGAACGATTCAAGCTTAGCGAAAATACCAAAGAGACACTCATTTTAACCTTAAATCCATATTTTACTTAATATCCTTTTTCTTTGAGCAATCCATTGATAAATTCACGCGCTCATTGGGACAAAATCGTAGAAAGACTCGTTCAAATGCAGTCTAATGTTTTGACTTTCAATAACTTAATCTAAAATCAATATGAAAATAACTGTCGTTGGCGCTGGTAATGTTGGCGCAACCTGCGCGGATGTGTTGGCCTACCGCGAGGTAGCAAACGAAATTGTGCTTGTCGATATTAAAGAAGGCTTTGCCGAAGGGAAGGCGCTTGATATCTGGCAAAAAGCACCCATCGATCTTTACGATTCTCGTACCATTGGTACAACCAATGACTATTCGAAGTCGGCTAATTCTGATGTAGTAGTGATCACTTCTGGTTTGCCACGTAAACCAGGAATGAGCCGCGATGATTTGATTAATACTAACGCTGGTATTGTTAAATCTGTGACTGAAAATGTAGTTAAGTATTCTCCTAATGCCATCATCATTGTGGTTTCAAACCCATTGGATGTAATGACGTATCAGGCACACTTAACTTCAAAAATGCCACGCACACGCGTAATGGGTATGGCTGGTATTTTAGATACTGCCCGTTACCGCGCATTCTTGGCAGAAGCATTAAACATTTCGCCAAAAGATATACAAGCAATGTTATTGGGTGGCCATGGTGATACTATGGTTCCGCTACCACGTTACACAACAGTAGCTGGTATACCAGTAACTGAGTTGATTGATAAAGACAAGTTGAACGCAATTTTAGAAAGAACTAAAGTTGGTGGTGGTGAATTGGTGAAGTTGATGGGTACTTCAGCTTGGTATGCACCAGGTTCTGCTGCAGCACAAATGGTTGAAGCTATTGTGAAAGATCAGCGTAGAATTTTCCCTGTTTGTATCAAACTGGAGGGTGAATACGGTATTAACGATTGCTACCTTGGTGTGCCTGTTGTATTGGGCAAAAACGGTGTAGAAAAAGTAATTGAGTTAGACTTGAATGCTGATGAAAAGGTATTGATGGAAGCAAGCCGCAAGGCTGTGCGCGAAGTAATGGATGTATTGGATAAGTTGGGGTAATTCTGATTTTTTTATGAAATAGGAAATGCCGCTTTGATTTTCAGGGCGGCATTTTTTATTAATTTGAAATTTGAAATGATCTTATTCAGATGTGTCCTTAACACCTCATGATTATTTCAAAGCAACGAGATCTCTCAGTTTTGCACTGCGCAAGTATAAACCTATCCAGATGAAGAGGGCCACATAAATAGGGAAAAGCACATGACTAAAAAGTGGATTACCAATACGAACATGTGTGGCAATGGCACCTCCTAAATATCCTGTTAAAAGTAAAGCGCCAAAGAATGAAGTCCGTGGGATGGTATAAAGTAGTGTGCAAACTAGAAGTATAACACCAAGACTACCAATAATCGTTTCAGGATAACCCAGTTCTACAGTTCCTTTAATAACCGCTTCAGGTTTTAAAAATTTTCCAACAATGTCGAACACAAGAAAGAGTATGGCAAATCCGCTTAAGCCCCAACCTATTCGGTGAGCTTTTCTTGATGGTAAGTTTTCCGTTTTCATATTTATATTATTTAATTAAGACCTTACAAAGGTCAGATACTTAACAGTTCTTTCTGTAGTGCATTCATGACATTTTACAGGTGTAATTGCGTCAATCTTTCAAATCTGGATCGATGAGTATTAATGAAGATAGAGTATGGAAGTACGATAAGATTTTATCTTGTAATTACTTTTTGTTTGAAAACCATTAGGTTATAAGTATACATTTTCTAGACTTGCATCATGAAGTACATAATCGAAACGGAAAGACTATACCTCAAAGAACTTCACTTGTCTGATGCTCCATTTATTGTTGAATTGTTAAATAGTCCAGGTTGGTTGCAGTATATAGGTGATAGAAATGTAAGTGATATAAAAAAGGCAGAAGAGTATTTAAAGAACGGTCCTTTAAAAAGTTATGTGGAGCTAGGCTACGGACTTTCATTGGTTGTGCTAAAGAATAGTAATAAGTCGGTTGGTATGTGTGGATTGCTTAAAAGAGAATACTTGGAACATCCGGACATTGGTTTTGCATTTTTGTCAGAGTTTATGGGAAAGGGGTATGCTTTGGAGATAGCGATGGCACTTAAGCAATATGCGGAAGTACATTGGCATGTAAAAAAACTTTGCGCTATCGTGCAGAGTGATAATGATCGTTCTGTTAAGCTTTTAAAGAAATTGGGACTGTCATTTAAGGAGAAGATAACCTCACCCACAACAAATGAAAAAATTGACTTGTATAGTAATTGAGCCAATGTCCTTGAATGGAGGCTTTTTTTTGCTTGTGTTAAAGAAGTATTCTAATCGGCCGCAGATCAATTGTTGTGCATAAAAGATCAAATTGAAATAGAGTGTTTTCTTCATTTAGAAGCACAATCTTGTATTTCGATTAATTAACTCGTTTTTCTTTCTCATTGTTTGTATGCAATCCAGATAATAGGCAGGTTCGTTTGACATGCCTCATTTGTTTGAATATTGCCTTGTTCTAATTTTGTTTTCCAGCCGCTATAACTCGTTGGAAATGAACATGCAAAAATTCATTCTATTTCTAGTGATGCAAATATTTTCAGTAAGCTTTGTTTACGGACAAGAACTAGATGATATCGGAAATGAGAAGCCGCTAGCGATTAACGGGTCTACCTCTTTCAGTCAATTGTTTTATGGTGTAAGTGGTATTGAATCCAGACGAGTGCCTTATACTTACTTTGCTAATGCAAGTTTGAATTTATCTATTTACGGATGGAGCATTCCGTTTAGTTTTTCGCTCTCTAACCAAAACACTTCTTTTCAGCAACCTTTTAATCAGTATAGTATTAACCCTAGTTATAAATTTGTTACTGCACACTTGGGCTATACGAGTATGTCTTTCTCGCCTTATACGGTTAGCGGACATATTTTTTTAGGTGCGGGCATAGATGTAGTGCCAGAAGGTAGGTGGTCGTTAAACGCATTACATGGTAGATTTCTAAAACCAGTAACGTATGATACAACCTATAGTGATGCAACACCTGCTTTTGAGCGAATGGGTACAGGCTTTAAGGCAGGTTATAAAGACGGTAAAAATTCAATTGACTTCATTCTTTTCAGATCGACAGATGATTTAAACTCAATAGGTGCATTGCCAGATAGCTTGAGTATTTTTGCAGAAGAAAATCTGGTAGTTAGTTTTGCGTGTGGCACCACTGTACTCAAACAATTTTTATTGCATGCAGAACTGGCTGGTAGTGCTTTAACACGTGATACAAGAGATACAGCTATTCACCAGAGTCATATTTTAGCGAGTCCTGAATTTTTGTTTACTTCCCGATCATCGTCAGCCTATTATCAGGCTTTTAAAGCCTCATTCAATTATCAGTTTTCCGGGCAAAGCATTGGATTGGGTTTTGAACGTATTGACCCTGGATACAGAACGCATGGTGCTTATTTTTTTAATAGCGATTTAGAAAATATTACAATCAATGTAGCATCCAGTTTATTGAAAAGTAAAATGCAAGTCAATGCAAGTGTGGGTACGCAACGTGATAATCTTGATCAGGAAAAACTAAGTAGCTTTAGAAGAATGATTGGGTCAATTAATGTGAACTATACTCCATCACAACAAGCTACTTTATCAGCTGCGTATTCCACTTTTCAATCTTTTGCCAACATACGTTCTCAGTTTGTTGATATCAACCAGCTAAGTCCTTATGATAATCTTGATACGTTGAACTTCACGCAGTTGTCGCAAAGTGCCAATCTTTCATTTTCATACTCTTTGGGGAAGAGTGAAGACAGAAAGCAAAACATGAGTGTTAATTTAATGTACCAAACCGCTGCGGATAAGCAGGGAGGCGTCAAGCAAAACGGTGGTACAGCATTTTATAATACAAATGTTGCTTACTCTATTAATTGGGTGCCCCAAAATATACTTATGAGCTTCTCTTTAAACACCTCAGTTAATAGAGGTTCAGGAATTGACTCACAAACATTTGGTCCTGTGTTGTCTTTATCGCACACTTTTTTTGATAAGAAATTCAGGTTAATGTTTTCAAGCTCGTATAACAATACAAATAATCAATTTACTTCTGGCAATGCAGTACTGAATTTTAAGACAAGTGGGGCTCTTACATTGAAAAAGAAGCATGTGCTTACTTTAAGTGCGGCTATGATTGAAAGGAAAACAAATAACGCTGAACAAAAATCTTTTACAGAGTTTACTGGCAATGTTGGCTATGTGTATAGTTTTGGGTTATAGATTGAGAGATTTAAGTTCTAATTATCTTTAACAAACCTTACTGTAAATCTGTAATCAGGACTGTCGTTACTATCGTAAACTACCATTCTTAGCGAAGTCATGTTAAGTCCTCCCTCTTGAATACTTAAGGATAAACCTTCTGTCATCCAGAACTCTGCAACATCACCATCGAGAGGCTGACCTGTACCAAAGATGTAACCAGTGGGATAGATATTAAATTTGGAAGTGTTGGTGCCATTAACATTTTTCCAATTGCTTACCGAAGTGAGTGTTTTTATTTTTTCTGTTTCCGTGCCATAACTGGGTATAGTAATGTTATGAAACGCTGCTAGTTTTTTAAAATCTTCGACTGTAGGTAAGCGCCAACCTTCAGGCAGAATAATAGCCTCTACCTCTGCTTTAGTATAGTACTTTCCATATTCAGGTTTAGAATTAGTGGCGTCAAAACTCAAACCACCAGTACCTGCGTAATTAACTATTGTCCATGTTTGATCACCAAAGGTTATGGTTGGGTAAGAATTATTTTCAATAGTAACACTAGTTGGGGTAGGTGTGATTGGTTCATCATCTTTACAGCTTATAAATGTACTCAGTGTTGTAATGAATATTAAAATTTTTGAGTTATGAAACATCAGTATAATTTTTTTGGTAACAATGCGATTGTAACGCTGGAACTTTTTTAAAGTTACGTTTCACCAAAGATGTTGGTAAAACTAATCTCGATTGATTAAGAACGCTCCCTTTATAAGGGTGAGATTTTTTAAAAGCAGTAAATTTTAATGCGGATAGTGGTGATTTGGTGCTGCTATTAAGACTGCAGAATTTTGATGCTTATAAATCTTTTGAAAGTATAATCATATCTCTGCATTCAATTCCATTTTCAATGATGGGTTCATCATAGTTATCGGTAAAGAAATCTTTTATTATTTTATTGATACGGAAGCCAACTTTTTGATATAGGCACAGTTGTGCCACGCTGGAGTTACCGGTTCCAATAAGTATTTTTTCGAATCCTTTCGTTTTGGCGATTTCAAAAGCATGATTCAATAAATGAGTACCAACGCCTTTACCTTGGTATGCAGGCTCAATTGCTATATTTTTTATTTCGATACTTTCACGATTTACGGATTGAAGCACATAGCAGCCGATGATGAGCCCTTCTTTTTTGACTGTATAAATGTCAGCGCTAAAAATGTATTTATTGATGTTTTCTTTTGAAGGATCAGCTAGTAAAAGCAAATTGAATGGAATTTCATCTTGTTTTTCTACTCTTTTTATTTTTATACCCGTTAACATGGTATTGATATCTTACAAGTATTGGCGGACTTAAAAAAATTCTTAATAACAATATCCCTTCGAAGGTTATAATCTTGAGAAGTTATTCTTCAGTGTGATCCAACGGTGATTTTCATGAGAGAACATTAGAAAATACCCTTTTAAATTCTCTATTGGTTTTTTACTTTTTGGTGTTGAATGGGTGAGTAGTTAGTCTTAGCCTCTCCATTTACAAGAATCTTATCGAAGTAGCATTTTATTCCGGTTGCCACATTCATATCCTCTACATTTTGGATATGAAAGTGTAAATGAGGCTCAGAGGAATTTCCAGAATTGCCACAGAGTCCTAATAGTTGTCCTTGATTTACTTTCTGCCCTTGTTTTACAACAATGGAGTTTTGTTTGAAGTGTCCAAAAAACAAATATTCATTATTAGCTGTTTTTATAATTACTGTATTACCTGGAACATACAATGGGTTTGAAGCTCCGGGTTCGTTGTCTTTTATACCATCTACAACTAAAACAACTGTACCATCGCAAGGAGCGATTAATTCTTTATTGAAGGCATAGTAATCTTCATTAGTTTTTCCATCCGTTTTATATGAATTCCCTTTTTCATTTTTGATGACCATATCAAAAGCATTTTTCTGAGCTTTACTTTCAACATGGTAGTTTATTTCTTTGGTATCTCCACCCCATACTACATGCCATTCGTCCTTAAATGGCAGCATTAACTTGGTAGTATTGCGCTCTGGTTTTGGTAGATTATCTTCTATAAAGGGTTTTATAAAAAAGCCATTTATTGCTGATTTATCGTCAACTGAGACTGTAAGGGCAAGAAGTGCTTTTTCAAAATTTGTTTTATAGACTGCATAGCTTTGCTCGTATTTTACAAATTCACGCTTGGTAATTTTTCCAGCCTGTTGTTTTAAGCTTGTTAGAAATTCTTTGGTTTTTTCTATAGGTAATGCTTTTTGCATTTCAGGTGAGAAGCCTGCAAAGATTGCATCGTAATTATCTGCATTGTAATTCTTTTCGAAGCTATCAGCAGCTGATTTGTATGTGGGTTTTTCTGTTTGCGCGAAGCTAAAAGTTGAGAGAAAAAACAATACTGAAAATGCTGAGAAAAATTTTATCTTTTTCATTTTGATGATGGGGTAAGTAATGTAACTATAATACTAGCTGGATTGCAAATCTCCATATAGTAAATAAAGATAATTGATTAGTAGCAAATTGCAATTAGCGTCAGATTAACTAGGAACAGGCAGGAATGGTCTGTGGGGACACAGACCATGGAGGAGGAGTTTGATTTCCTCAGCGTTGCTTTGCTAACGATGAGGAAGATTAGATGGTAATGGTCTGTGATGCACAGACCATGTATGAGGAATAATTAAAACTCAGCGCTGCCTGGGTAGCGTGGGTAAGCGATTACATCGCGGATGTTGGTCATGCCGGTAACGAACTGAATTAATCGTTCGAAGCCTAAACCAAAACCTGCGTGCGGAGCAGTACCGAATTTACGCAGTTCTAAATACCACCAAATCGTTTCTTCAGAGATGCCTAATTCTTTAACACGATTTATCAGGCGATCGTAGCGCTCTTCGCGTTGTGATCCACCAATGATTTCGCCAATACCCGGGAAAAGTACATCCATTGCGGCTACTGTTTTTCCATCTTCGTTCTGGCGCATGTAGAACGATTTGATAGCTGCCGGGTAGTTGTAGAGGATAACAGGTTTCTTAAAATGTTTTTCCACCAGAAAGCGTTCGTGCTCACTTTGTAAATCGGCTCCCCATTCGTTGATCAAATACTGGAATTTCTTCTTCTTGTTGGGTGTGGATTCTCTGAGAATATCAATGGCCTCTGTATAAGTAAGGCGTTGGAAATCATTTTCGACAACAAACTTTAGTCTTTCGATTAAACCTAGTTCGCTGCGCTGATCTTGTGGTTTGGCTGCTTCTTCTTCTTTAGCGCGCTTATCGAGGAATTCGAGATCTTCCTGGCAATTGTCTAAAGCATATTTACACAAGTATTGAATGAAGTCTTGTGCCAACTGCATGTTGTCGTTAATGTCGTAGAAAGCCATTTCTGGTTCTATCATCCAGAACTCTGCTAAGTGACGTGAGGTATTGGAATTTTCGGCACGAAATGTTGGGCCGAAAGTATAGATATCGCCAAGCCCCATGGCAAAAGTTTCGCCTTCCAGCTGACCGGAAACAGTGAGGTTAGCTTCGCGGCCGAAGAAGTCTTCTTTATAATTAATTTTTCCTTCTTCTGTACGTGGTGGTTTTTCCATGTCAAGCGTGGTTACACGGAACATATCACCAGCACCTTCAGCATCGGAACCCGTAATGATGGGTGTGTGTATGTAGAAGAAACCTCTGTCGTTAAAAAACTTATGCACAGCAAAAGCCATGTTATGCCTTACGCGGAAAACAGCACTGAAAGTGTTAGTGCGTACACGTAAATGGGCTATTTCACGAAGGAATTCAAGGGAGTGTTTTTTAGGCTGAAGCGGAAAAGATTCAGGATCGCTGTCACCATAAATCTCGATGCTCTCAACTTTTACTTCTACCGTTTGGCCTTTTGCTGGTGAAGGAATTAGTTCGCCAGTAACTGCGAGACATGCTCCGGTTGTAATGCGCTTGAGTGTGGCTTCGTCAAACTTACCCAACTCAACAACAGCCTGTAAATTATTAATGGTTGATCCATCGTTCATGGAAATAAACTGGTTGTTGCGGAAGGTTTTTACCCAACCCTGTACAGTAACATGTTGGTTAGCAGGGGTGGTTTTAAGTAAATCTTTGATTTTAGCTGTTCTCATAATCGTTTTGGCTGAATGCTGTTACAGATTTTGTAAGGCACACTTTCAATAAAGACCGCAAAAAACGTGAATTGGCAAGACTTGTCAAAATTGAAAAGGATGTGTTGTCATCAAAACGCCAGCTCGTTCAATGCCAATGCCTTGGTTCGTGTCTTCACGAACCAGTATTCTACTCCTCGGTCTGTGTCCTCACAGACCGAAATGGATGGTCTGTGAGGATAAAGACCATGTTAAAGAAGAGAGATGGTCTGTGAGGACACAAACTATGGGTTAAAATATTTTGTAAAGTGCTGAAATGCAGGCTATTTGAACTCGTGTTTAGTTTTTATGCCAGACTCATTTTTATGAAACCCTATCGGCCAGGGATAGTAGCGTAAATCCTTTTTGCCGCTGGGATTTGTGGGCTGGCGCAAAAAGATTGTAGCGAATAGCCCGGTTTGAGTACCTGCCTGTGCTTATGGTTTTGCAGCGGGAGGCAGGTACAAAAAAGCCGCCAAAAGAATTGATACTTGTGGCATGATTTTTTTTATGGCTTGCGTTGAAATGATAACTTTGTTTAGAATTCAGGTATGCAGAAACTAGGGTTAAATCAGTCGTTACAACAAAAGCTGTCTCCGCAGCAGATTCAGTTTATTAAACTGCTACAGGTACCTACTGCCGAGTTGGAGACAAGAATTGAAGAGGAACTGGAAATAAATCCTGCTTTGGAAGAGGGTGAGACAGAGACACCAGACACCACTGATGATAATACGGCAGAGGCTGAGCCAGAAGAATATGGTGAGACATCCAGTGGTGATGATGAACTAGACATTAATGACTACCTGCGAGATGATGACTACAGTGGGTATAAGATGCAGGGTGATGGCGATGGCGATGAGGACGATCGTGAGATGCCAATGGTGATGGGCACCAGTTTACAAGAGTTGTTGCTAACGCAACTTGGCTACCTGGGTCTTGATGAAAAGCAAAGCAATATTGGCAAACAACTTATTGGTAGTATTGAAAATGATGGCTACATAAGAAGAGAACTTGATGCTATTGTTAATGACCTAGCTTTCTCGCAGGGCATTGATACTACAGCTGAAGAAGTAGAAACTATTTTAAAGAAAATTCAAAGTTTTGATCCGGCTGGCATTGCTGCCCGAAATTTGCAGGAATGTTTGTTGCTGCAACTTGAACGTTTGAAGCAAAGCATTGAAGAAGATGATGCTGATAAATTTACGAAGTCGTATGTGGTGGAGAAAGCCATGCAGACGGTGCGTGATTGCTATGAGGAGTTTACAAAGAAACATTACGATAAAATTATTAAGAAACTTGATATAGCTGAAGAAGATGCTGATGATATTAAGGATATCATCACATTGATTTCAGGCTTGAATCCTAAACCGGGTGGTGTGAGTGCCACTACGGGTGTTTCTAAAAATCAGGTGATTATTCCGGATTTTATTTTAACGAACAACAATGGCAAGTTGGACTTGGCACTGAATTCTCGCAATGCACCTGAGTTGCGTATTAGTCGATCGTACACCGATATGTTTAAGGCTTACGACAAAGGCGATAAGAAAGACAAGAAATTAAAAGAGGCTGTAACTTTTGTAAAACAGAAGTTGGATGCTGCTAAATGGTTTATTGATGCGATTAAACAAAGACAACAGACTTTGTTGCGCACGATGAAGGCCATTGTTGATTTTCAGTATGATTACTTTCAGGAAGGGGATGAGACGAAGTTGAAGCCTATGATTTTGAAAGATATTGCTACGATGATTAATATGGATATCTCCACTGTTTCGCGTGTGGCCAGCAGCAAAGCAGTGCAAACTGATTTTGGTATTTTTCCGTTGAAGTATTTTTTCTCTGAAGGTATTGCAACAGACTCTGGCGAAGAGGTAAGTAGCAGAGAGGTGAAGCAGATTATTAAAGATTTGATTGTGGCTGAACCTAAAGGTAAACCACTTTCGGATGATAAGATTGAAAAGATTTTGAATGAGAAGGGGTATAACATTGCCAGAAGAACTGTGGCGAAGTACCGCGAGCAGCTTAATATACCGGTAGCGAGGTTGAGAAAGGAATTGTAGACAATTTGAAATTTCAAATTTCAAATTTAAAATTAATTGAATGAAGTTATTAGCCCAGTTCATTTCTGTTATTACTCATCCTTTACTCTTAGCCACTTATTTATTTTCCCTGTTTGCGTGGTTATATCCACCGGCTATGTTTCCTGTTAGCGATCGATCATTTCGCGGTGTTTTGATGCTGATTTTTATTTGCACATTTCTGCTGCCTGCTATTAACGTATATTTCTTTAAGGTGTTTGGTACGATCTCATCTATGAGTATGCCCTTACGAAAAGAGCGTATTGCGCCATTTTTGATGATTACGTTATTGTATTGTGTGATTACTTTTTTATTACATCTTAAATTGCATTTCGGCTTGCAAGATCCATTTATGAAGTTCTTGTTCATAGTTGATGCTTTGGTATTAGCTTCTTTTATCGTCACCTTATGGATGAAGGCAAGCATACATAGTCTGGCGATGGGTGGTTTTATGGTGATGCTGGTGATGTTGAATTCGATGACGGAGAACGGAGTACTATTTTATCCTTTACTTGTTGTTATTATGATTATGGGTGCTGTTATGACTGCTCGCTTATATTTACAGGTACATACAGTAAAAGAAGTGATGGTTGGATTTGGCGTTGGTTGTTTGGTGAGTACTATTGGGATGATCTATTTATTTTAATTAAAAAATATGGCTTATACTTTTTTGAAATATGATGTAGCAGAAGGTGTTGCTAGCATTACTTTAAACAGACCTGATGTTTACAATGCATTGAATGATGAGATTACTTATGAACTACAGGATGCATTGAAGGCTGTTGCCAAAGATGAATTGGTTCGTGTGGTGGTGTTGACAGGTGAGGGTAAAGCTTTTTGTTCGGGTCAGGATTTGAAAGCTGCTAGTGGTCAGCAGAAACGTTCGTTTATGGATTCTTTACACAAACGTTACAATCCGATTATTCGCGCGATGCGTAATTTACCGAAGCCCATTGTTTGTCGTATGAATGGTGTAGCAGCAGGTGCTGGTTGTTCTATTGCCTTGGCTTGCGATGTGATTGTTGCCAATGAGGAAGCACAATTGATTGAGATTTTTATCAATATTGGTTTGGTGCCAGACTCTGGTTCGTCTTTCTTTTTACCAAGAGCCGTAGGCTTTAATAAAGCTTTTGAATTGTGCAGCATGGGCAACAGGCTGAAAGCAAGTGAGGCTGTGAGTATTGGCTTGATTAATAAGGCTGTGCCAGCGGGGGAGTTAGATGCAGCGGTGAAAGGTTACACTGACTTTTACGCGAAGGCACCAACAAAATCGATTGGCTTAATAAAGAAAATGTTGAACAAAGCGCAGACAGCTTCCCTGGATGAGATGCTAGACTATGAAGCGTACTGTCAGGAAATTGCCGGTAGCTCTCAGGATTATAAGGAGGGTGTACAGGCGTTTTTGGAAAAGAGGAAGCCGAATTTTGTGGGGAAATGATGGAATAGAAGATAGAATATCAGATAAAGAATTAGAGTATAACTTCTGATATGAATTGATAAGTATATGAAAAATGTACGCTTAGTACTGGGTAGCGGTGGGGCTCGAGGTATGGCGCACATAGGCGTTATAGAGGAGCTTCAAAAAGCTGGTTTTGTAATTAAAGAAGTAGCAGGTTGCTCGATGGGTGCTATTGTTGGCGGACTCTATTGTGCAGGCCATATGGATGAATATAAACATTGGCTGATAAGCTTGAGTCGCTTTGATGTATTCAAGCTGTTAGATTTTACACTATCTTCTCAGGGTATAGTAAAAGGTGATCGTGTTTTCAAGGCAATTGAACAACTCATTGGTTACCACGAAATTGATAAATTCACTATTCCCTTTACAGCTGTTGCCTGTGATCTGATAGCGCGAGAAGAAATTTATTTTCGGTCAGGAAGTTTATTTAAGGCGCTTAGAGCATCTGTTGCTATTCCGACAATCTTCACTCCTGTTGTTGATGGACAAAGACAACTGGTAGATGGCGGTGTGCTTAATCCTTTACCCATGAATTTGGTTAAGCGCGAACCTGATGAATGGTTAGTAGCAGTTAATGTGAATGGAAATAAAGCTGATATAAAAAAAGTAGCAGCTCCTGTTGTAAATGAAGAGAAGGCTGCTTACCTGCGCATGCTCGATCATTTCAGAACACAGATTTTGCGCTTCGATAGTAAGGCAGAGGAGACTGTGGAGAAGCTTGGCTTTTTTGATTTGATGAATAAATCGTACGATATTACTTTGGATCGTTTAACCGATTTAATGATTGAAATGCATAAACCTGATTTGGTGGTTGAAATTTCGCGCGATGCCTGTGGTGTGTTTGAATTTTACAGGGCCAACGAAATAATTGAAGAAGGTAGAATTGCTTTTAAGAAAGCATTGGAGGCGAAGCAAGCTCAATAGCCTTTTTGGTATTGGCATTTAGATCTTTATTTTCCCTTTGTTCCCACCGTAATACGATAATTAATATGATGGTGAGAAAAGCTGCAATTAAAAAGTAAATGAATACTTTAAACATACGTTTCCACTTCTGGTCACGTTCGTGGCGTTCCATAATGTCACCGTAATTGCGATGTCTTGCAATATTGCCGGTAGTCATTCGCTGACGTCTTAACCTTATGTCATTTCTTGCCATCGTACTTAATACTCAGGTTAAATTGTTTACGTAAACGGTCAAGCGCTCTGTAGGTTCTCATTTTTGCTCCACTTTCTGTGATATCGAGAATAAACGCAATTTCTTTAAAATCTTTATCTTCGAAAAAGCGAAGTTCCAACACCTCTAGCATGTCTGTTGGTAGTTCTTTAAAATATACCAACAATTGTTTAATCAGGTCTTCATCCCAGCCTTCATTCCCCTGATCCATCAACTCTTTTATTCGAATTTCTTCTAAGCTGAAGACGCGATCCGTTTTCTTCTTTCTGTAATGTTTATTTACCTCATTGGCTGCAATTCTGTAAAACCAGGCAGATAGTGGCAGTCCCCTGAATTCAAAACGATTTAAATTGTTAAGTGCATTTAAAAAAGTCTGTGAGCAGAGGTCAGCGGTTAAATCTTCATCATCGGTTTGGCGATAGATAAAGTTGAAGATCCTGTCGAAGTACTTTTCATATAGAATGCCAAAGTGTTTTGAATCACGCTTAGCACGATCTAGTATTTCATACTCCTGCCGTATTTCTGCTTCGGTCATAGCCAGATTTCATTCGTAATTCGCCACAAGCTGAAAAGTCACAAAATTTACAGCAATACGGGTGATGTATAAGTTGTGAAAAGTAGTAAACTTTATCTAAATGCTAAAAACCATGAAATATTTATTTCTTCTCCTCTTAAGTTTACCCATTTTAGCTAAGGCTCAGCAAACTTCACCATGCATGAATATTGCACAAGCGCGTGAGTTTGATTTTTGGATAGGCGAGTGGGATGCCAACGTAACAGGTAGCGAAAAATTGGCCGGACACTCAAAGATTGAGATTGCTTCCGGGGGGTGTATGATATTGGAGAATTGGACTTCTGCCGGTCAGCCTTTTACTGGAAAGAGTATGAATTTTGTTGATCCTGCCACCGGCAAGTGGAAGCAGGTATGGGTAGGCTCTGGTGGCCTCAATGTTACTGAATTTCTTAATGGTGAATATCGTGATGGTGCCATGCGCTTTGAGTATGAAACATTATCACCAGCGGGCAAGAAACAATTTGTTAAATTCCATTTTTATAACATTAGTAAAAATGAAGTCAGACAACTGCACCAAACATCTGAAGATGGTAGTGTGTGGGTAACTACGTATGACTTTACTTACAAGAGAAAGGCGTAGCTTTATTTGTAGCAGCCTCACCTACCATACACAAGGCTTCATAAATTTCAATCGATTAAGTAGTCTTAACTTTCTTTAGGTAAGTAATGATTGTGCCAATCTCTATATAAAGCAAGTGCACCTCAATTTCTTCTTTGTGTAAAAAACCATAATAGCCACGGTAATGATAGAGAGCTTTTATAAAAAGTTGCTCACTTGTTGATTTTTATACCGTCTTTTAAAACACTTAATGGTCAAAATTGCTTAGTATTTTCAATGGGGGTAGGCTTTAGGACCAATTTATCGCATCTTTTCGCAATAGTTTACCGTATGTTGGGTTATATGGACTCAATTAAATAGCCCTAAATTGGCAGGATTAGAATTGAGTTTAAAATAATTTTATCCAAAAAGGTAATAGTACACTTTATGTTTTTGTAGCTAGGTATCAAAATCCGCCTCAGATATGCTGGTACATGACAATTTAAAATGATTAGTAACTGATGAAACAATTCATTGCATGTGTCCTTATTTTACTGACAAGCAGTTCAGTTCAGGCCCAGCAATACTCGCTTAAAAACTATAAGGCGATTGATGGATTGCCGCAATCACAGGTAAATATGGTTGTTGAAGACGCCCAAGGTTATTTATGGGTTGCCACTCAGGGGGGAGGGTTGGCTCGCTTTGACGGGAGTGAATTTAAAGTATACACAACTTTAGATGGGCTGTCAAGCAACATCATTAGTTTTCTAAAAATAGATTCTAAACAGAATCTTTGGATTGTCCATCCACGCGGAATAACAAAATTTGATGGGAGAACTTTTAAAGTTTTTGAGCAACCTGGAATGCCCGCAAACAATAAACGCTTAAGAAGAATTTTTCAACAAGGTGACTCTCTTTTTTTTCTCTCTTCACCTGGAACACTCGGAAAAATTTTTAATGACTCTGTTTATTACTGGGCTAAACATGTAAAAAAGAATAAAAATATAGCTTATTCACATTTGTTGCCATCAAAAGAAACCATGCTGTACCTCAACGACAGCTCATTTGTTATTCTTGGCAAAAGTGGAAAGCGTTCGTTTAATCATAGCAATGATTTTAACAGACTCTATTCCATGTTTACAATGAACCAGGAAACTTGGCTTTTTACCGACAGTGGATATTTCACCTTAGATACAGAAGCATTGATTTTCACCAAAAGAGATTTGAAAGTCAAGAACACTGTCCTCTTTTATGATTCTAATAAAAATATATTCTGGACCAGGTATAAGAATCATTTACTGAAGGAAACAATTACAACAACAACGCATAAGGTTGATACTATTAAAATAGAAGGGTCAATTGTTCAAATACTTCCAGATTCAGAAGGCAATACATGGCTGGCAACTAATGGTAATGGTTTATATAAATATTTTATTCAGGACTTTAATAAGTGCAGCTCTGATAACATGCGAAGTGTGATGGCCATTTTAAAAGAAGATGATGGCACCACTTGGATAGGAACCACTAATCAGGGACTGATCAGAATGAAAGGAACGAAAGTCGAACATTTTATAGATTCTAAGGAACCCTATAGAAATGCAATAACCTGTATAAAGAAATCGCCTGACGGTACAATATGGGTAGGAACTCAGTATGGTTTAGGACAGTACCAGTATAAGACAAAAACTTTTAAATGGTTTACCAGTAATGAAGGTCTAAGTGGTAGTTCTATCACTAGCATACAGTTTGATGAAAAAGGTAATTTGTGGGTTGGAACCTTTGGTGCAGGATTAAGCTATTATGACGGACAAAATTTTAAGCATTATACCATTAAAGACGGATTAAACAGTAGTAGCATCTTTTCATTGTTTTATAGTGCTCATTATAAATCCTTATTTATTGGTGGTGAGTTTGGAATTTCTGATTTGAAAAATGGTTTGATTTATCATCCTAATATTGCAGAAATTGGCAATACAAATATCTACTCCATTAATCCTTTTCGCGACTCACTTTTATTAATTGGCACTGGTGGCTCAGGTGTAGTATTATATAATCCGAGAACGATGTACAAAAAACGTATTAGTTCAAAAGAAGGGTTATCATCCGACTTTATTTATTTCGCAGCGGCTGATCCGCACGATGATATTTGGATCGGTACTGAAAAAGGGATTTCCAGGATCAGATTGGACAGTAATCTTCAAATTGAAAGTACGCTTCAATACGATCACACTAACGGACTTGAAGGTATTGAAGCAAACCAGAATGCTTTTCATTTAGCAAAAGATGAACACTATTTTGGTATGATTGATGGGCTATATGAATTCTATACGATTGAAAGCAAAGAGGCGAAGTCATTTCCTTTACATCTCACTGAGGTAAGTCTTTCTTATGGTAAGAGGGGTATTCAGTCATACTCAAAAGGGGTTGAAGGTTTTTTTAAAATTCCTGTAGATCTTAGTCTGCCTCCAGATGAGAATAATATTAGTTTTAATTTTAACAGGGTAGACAAGCGCTATCCAAAATCAGTTAAGTTCAAGTATCGTTTAGTCAACCACGATAGAAGTTGGTCCCTTCCTTCCTCTAAATACGAAGCTAATTATTCTAATCTTCCTCCAGGGTTATACACCTTCGAAGTTATTTCGACAAACAACATTGGTGCCTGGGATTTAACACCACTTAGATACAATTTTGAAGTTGAAGCACCATTTTATCAGACAGCTGGTTTTCTATTCACGATTACAGTTTTAGTCATTGGTCTTATTCTACTTTATTTTTATTTAAGAGTGCGCCATAAAGTTCAACGAGCTGTAGAGTTAGAACAAATAAGAGCCAGAGAACAGGAGATGCTTAGAAAGGAAATAGCCAGGGACTTTCATGATGAAATGGGCAACCAACTTTCGCGTATCATTAATTATGTCAGTTTGCTACGATTAAACGGCAAGAGTGGTATGTCCCAACAAGATTTATTTTCAAAAGTCGAAGGGTCTGCCAAATATTTATACACGGGTACTCGCGATTTTATCTGGTCTATAGATCCGGTCAATGACGAGTTATCGAAACTCTTCATTCACTTACGCGATTTTGGGGAAAAGTTATTTGAAGAGAAGTCTATCAGTTTCAGAGCCTATAACGAAGTACGTGAAAAAATTGTGCTTCCATATGGTTTCAGCAGGCAGGCAAATCTTATTTTTAAAGAAGCTATGACCAATGCCTTTAAATACTCTGAAGCGCAAAATGTTAAGCTTTCATTACAAAGAAGGGGTAATATGTTCATTATGTCTTTTGAAGATGATGGCAAAGGGTTTTCTGTACCGGACTTGAAAAGTACAAATGGTTTGCAAAATATTAGAGATAGAGCTAACCGTATTAAGAGTATTTTACGTATTAGCAGTACACCTGAAGATTTAAGCCAGGATAGAAAAGGGATTACAATAATTAGTTTAGAATTCAATAATATTAAATTAATAAAATATGGCATTACCGTTTAAAAAGAGAGTAGTACTGGTAGAGGATGACCAGGAAATAAGAAATAGTTTTAGTCTCATTGTTAATAGTTCGCCAAAATTTATTGTGGTGAATGGCTATGGAACAGGCGAAGAAGCTATTGCCAGTTTACAAAGGGATAAGCCTGAGATTGTGTTAATGGACATTGAATTGCCGGGCATGAATGGGATCCACGCTACAAAAACAATTAAGGATAAAATGCCTACTGCAGATATTATAATGGTTACTGTTTATGAAGATAGTGATCTTGTATTTGAAGCACTGAAGGCAGGCGCTTCTGGCTATATAACGAAGAGCGCTAATTATATGGAGCTGCTATCTGCATTAGAAGAAATAACAAAAGGTGGTGCACCCATGAGCAGCCGCATAGCCAGGATGGTAATAGATAACTTTCATGTTAATCCGAATTCACCACTCACTAAGAGAGAAACAGAAATTTTACAACTGATTTCAGAGGGTAAGACCTATACGCAAATATCAGAGGAACTGTTTATTTCTAAGGAGACCTCAAAAACGCATATCAAAAATATTTATTCAAAACTTCAGGTTACTTGTAAATCTGAGGCGATAGCTAAAGCAAATCTTGAAAAATTGATTTAAAGTATAAGTTTTTTTTTGGTTTGTCTTTTTTCTAAGAGGCTGTTTTATCAAGTTGTTTCATTACTTCAAAATGTTTTTTGAAGTAATGAATAGACTTTTAAAGCAGCTTTTTCATTTTTAAATATTTTTTTATTAATTCCAACCTCTACTATACCACATTAAAGGTTACTCTTTCTGCTTATTTATACCTCTTTGTCAGTCATTTTATTGGCAGTGAAAATTTTGACTTTTGGAATAACATGCTGCGTGTGCAGTAATGGATACCAAAAAGTTAAATGCCATGAAGAAAATTTTACAAACATGCTTTGTTTACCTGCTGATGATTACATCAGTATGGGCACAAGAGCGAACTGTATCAGGAAGGGTTACTTCCAAGGATGATGGAACCTCCTTGCCAGGGGTAAACGTTGTAGTAAAAGGTACCTCAATAGGTACAGTAACAGACGCGGATGGACGTTATACTCTTAATGTTACATCAAATAATGCAATTCTTGTTTTCTCTTTTATTGGATTACAAACGCAAGAGCTTGCAGTAGATGATAGGGCTATTGTTGATATTTCGCTATCCACTGATATTACTCAATTATCAGAAATTGTAGTAACAGGCCAAGGATATGGTATTGAGAAGAAAAGATTGTCAACTACCGTGGATGTTGTTGACAAAGCCCAAATTGATGCTGTGCCCGGTGGGCGATTAGATCAATTGCTTCAGGCACAACTACCTAATGCACAAATCAGATTAAGCTCAGGTCAACCCGGTACCGCTTCACTAATTCGTACAAGAGGTCCGGTGTCTGCAAACTCCTCTACAACTCCGGTAATTTATATTGACGGAGTAAGAGTGGATAATTTGAATTCTAATCCATCTTTAAATGTGGGTACAGGTGGAGCAAGTAGTAGTGCACTGAACGATATTCCTATTGAAAACATCGAAAGAGTTGAATATGTAAAAGGAGGTGCCGCTACCACGCTGTTTGGAGCTGATGCTGCAAATGGTGTTATCCAAATTTTCACTAAGAAAGGAACTGCCGGACAAAACAGAATCAACTTTGAAACACAACTGGGCGCAATCTCTGGAACGCGTGATTTTTTGAAATATAAAGAAACAGCGGATGTTTTATTCAGAACAGGTTTTACACAGAGCTATACCATTGGTGTTGATGGTGGTAAAGAAGATGTTACTTACAGCGTATCAGGAAGTGTAAGCTCTGATAATAGTTTTCGACTTGCCAACGATCAAAAGCGCTATAACTTCAGAACTGGTTTTTCTGCAAAGATTAATAACTGGTTAAAGTACTCTTCGTCAGCCTCTTTTGTAAGTACAAATTTCCAACGCGATTACAACGCTAACAATAGCTTCTCCTCTTTCGCAAATATAGAGGGTGGTGCATATGGTGATGTATCTGACTTGGATGAGCAGGGGTTTAGCGACTTAAAAGATGAAGTGAGAAACTATGTTGGCCTTACGGGTATAACTGAAACTGTAAAACGTTTTCAAAACTCTCATGGTTTTGAAATGAAGTTGAGCGATAAGATTTCGGGACGAATGAATTTGGGTATAGATTCACGAACTAGTAAGCAACAAGATATTCAAACAAATGCCTTCTTAATTGCCATTGGCGCAGTCGCAACAGGCACTACAGATCAAGGTTCTATTACAATTGCTGAAAGAAAGTTTACAGGTATTACAGGTGACTTAAACTTTCAATATCGCGAGAAACTGGGTAAATTTTCATTCATTACTACTGCCGGTGGGCAGTTCTTCAGAAATGTTGATGAACAATTATTGATTACAGCAACCGGTGTAACAGAAGGTTCTCGCTCAATTAATAACTCTTCTGAAACAGTAGCTCAAGATTTCTTGCGTACGGTAACTAATTACGGATTTTTTGCTCAAGAGAATCTGGGCTTTAATGACAAAATTTTCCTTGAATTTGGTGTGCGTCTTGATGGTAATTCGGCATTCGGTAAGGAAATTGGTTTACAAGCTTTCCCTAAAGTAGGACTCTCTTACTCTTTATCTGATGAAGAATTTTTTAGCAATGCAATCTCTGAAAACATTTTATCTAATGTTAAGTTGAGAGCAAATTATGGTGAGGCTGGTAACTTCCCAACACCATTTGTAAACGAAAGATTGATTGCGGTAAATCCATTCTTAGGTATACCAACCTACACTTTTGGTGTACCGGGTGATGTTAACTTAAAGCCAGAGAGAACAGCGACAACAGAACTTGGACTGGATCTTGGCTTCCTGACAAACCGTATTAATCTTCAAATAACAAAGTTCAATGCAGTTACAACTGATGCCTTATTCAATGCACCCTTTGCTTCTTCTGTAGGGCAGATAAATCAATTGCGCAACATTGGCGAGATTAGCAACGAAGGTTGGGAAATTGGAACTTCATTTGTGATCCTTGATAATGAAAACGTTGGTCTTACATTTAATGCTTCAGTAAACACTGTTGATAATAAAGTAGTGAGCAGTGGAGGCGCACCCGAATTTAACGTAGGTGGTTTCACTTTCTTGGGCTCATTTGTTAAAGAGGGTCTTCCTTTAGGATATCTTCGTGGAGGTAAACCAACTTTTGCGGCCGATGGATCATTAGAAAGTGTTGAGCAAAATGCAAACCTTGGTTCACCAATAGCTGATCGCTTTGGTACACTTTCATTAAACTTTAATTTTAAGAAAAGACTTTCGCTTTTTGTTAGTGGTGATTATCAACAAGGGGCACAAGGTGTGGCAGTAGATGATGTACTACGTTATTTTAATGGAGTACAGGATGAAGGAAGAATTCCCGATGCCGCTTTAAGTGAAAGCTTCTTTGATTTGGCAGGCGTTTGGGTAGAGGATACTGATTACTTTAAAATCAGAAACATCTCACTTTTTTATACACTTCCATCAAAATACTACGGCAAAATGTTTAAGAAAGTTGATCTTGGTTTTAATGTAACTAATCCTTTCAACTTCTTTAGCTCAAGCTTTGATCCTGAAGTTACAGGTGCTGGTATTGGAGCGCAGGGTGCTTTTGGCGCAGGTGGTTTTGGTTTTGGTACTGAATCAGCACCACGTACTTTTTTGGCCACTGTACGCGTAAGCCTATAATTTTTCACAATACTTAATCATTTAGAAATGAAAAGCTTATTAAAAATATCCGTTGTAACTGCATTATTGTCAATGACAGCATGCGAGTTATTCGATCCTACTGATGTTGTTAACCCTAACTTAACAGAGAATGCTATTTTAGGGACAGCAAATCCTATGATTTCATGGATTGGTGGTTGCGACAGGCAATTGGCACTCATTAGCAATGCATCTGTAACCATTACAGAGATTGCTTCTGATAACTATCAGAACACAAGAACATTTTTTAACCAGAATCTGGATCGACTAAATATCTTGTTCACAGATATAGACATGAATACCTTGCAGTTTGCCATTCACAGGTTGCGAGAAATGGCCGATTATGGTTTAACAACAGTTGCAGAAGCAGATCCGACTACCACAGAAGATCAATTAGCTAAACTTCATATATATAAAGGTTTATCAAGTTTACTGTCAGCTGAGTATTTTAAAGCTTTACCAGGTTCTCCTTCAGGCCCACTATTGTCACCGGCACAACACTTACAAAAGGCGGTAGATGAATTTACTACCTCTCTGACGCTGGCAACTGACCCGGTAACAATAGCAACTGCAACTTTAGCAAGAGCACGCGCTCATTATAGAGCAGGCAGTGCGACTAATGCTGTTAACGATGCACAAGCAGCTATTGCAGCATCGCCATCATTTTTGCTAACCGTTGAGTTTGATGCAACAAATGCTCCGACAAGCACTATTCAAAACGCACTATTCGACAGAGGTACATTCGATGATTTGCAACCGTTGCCTCGTTTGGATTTTCTTGACCCTAAAAGTTTCTTCATTAGTGCTTCACTTGAGAGCGCCACTCCCTTCTTAAAGATAGAAGAAGCACACTTAATTATTGCAGAGGCCCAATTAGCGCAGAATAACCTTGCAGGTGCAAAGACTACCTTAACCAATTTATTAAGTGTGGTAGCAGCCCGACCAGTTGTTAACGTTAACGACAATGTAGAAGGAAGGACAGAAGCTGCGCCTGGTTCTCGTCCGAATAACAATGCTGTTCAGGTTGCTGCAAGCGCAACGGATCCTTTAAGGGCAGGTTTAGTAAGAACGCGAAATGGTGCTGGTGTAACTGTTCCTGTTCCCACCGTTTCAGGAACCTCTGTTACAGCAGCAATGATTACTGCTTTGGCAAATGAAGATGAGGCTTTAGAAATGCTTTACTTAATGCGTCAGGAAATTTTTATTGCTGAAGGCAGAAGAATGACTGATATGGGTATTCGTCTTGTTGTGAGTGAAATAGAAGCATTAGCAAATAGTAATATTCCTACAGGAGATGCTTCTACCATATCAATCCTGCCTTCTTTTATTGACGGTATTAAGACGGAGCTTGACGCTTTTACTTACGATGCAAATACAAATACCTGCATAATTACACATAATGTTAATCGGATTTTAGTGCAGAATAAAACAGCATCTACTGTTTTGCCTTTCCATTAATTCGAATTTGGTATTATTAGTGCCTTTAGAGAGGTCGTTTTCACAACGACCTCTCTTTTTTTTGCCAGTTATCAAAAAATATTTGCGAACCCAACTTGAAATAAATAGCTTGAAAAAAACCTATTAACCTATGCTACGTATTTCACTCCTTTTGCTATTACTATTGTCGACTAATTTACTGTTCGCTCAAAAGAAAAATCAAGCTCAGGCACAAACAAACAATGCTGAGGGAGCTATAACAAGTAAAATTAAATCGTACAAATCCTATAAAGGCTATATAGAGTACTTCTATGATGAGAAAACAGATAAAATTTTTCTGCAAATAGATAAGTTGGATACTGAGTTATTATATGTCGTTTCATTGTCTGCTGGTATAGGTTCAAATGATATTGGTCTTGATCGCTTGCAACTGGGTGGGGAACGTATTATTAAATTTGCGAAGAGAGGCCCAAAAGTTTTAATGGTTGAACCCAATTATCGCTATCGTGCTATTAGTAATAACGCTGACGAACGCCAAGCTGTTGAAGAAGCATTTGCGCAATCTGTTTTATGGGGATTTAAAATTGAAGCAGAGGAGGGTAATAAAATTTTAGTTGATGCTACAGATTTTTTTATACAAGATGCGCATGATGTTTCAGGTACTTTAAAAAGCACTGGTCAGGGAAATTATTCAGTAGATAAATCAAGATCGGCATTCTACTTGCCGCGTACCAAAAATTTCCCTAAAAATTCTGAAATAGAAGTAACGCTTACCTTTACCGGACAACCTGCCGGAGGGTTTATTAGAAGCGTTACACCAACTGCCAGTAGCATTACCGTTAGACAGCATCATTCATTTGTTGAACTACCCGATAATAATTATAAGCGAAGAGTTTTTGATCCAAGAGCAGGTTATTTTAGCATGGGTTATTATGACTATGCAACACCTATCGATCAACCCATAGAAAAACGATTTATCACCCGCCATCGTCTTGAGAAAAAAGATCCGAATGCTTCTTTAAGTGAAGCCGTAGAACCCATTATTTATTATTTAGATCGTGGAGCGCCCGAACCGATACGCTCAGCTTTGTTAGATGGAGCACGCTGGTGGAATCAGGCTTTTGAAGCTGCTGGATACAAAAATGCTTTTCAAGTGGAGCTGCTGCCAGAAGATGCTGATCCTATGGATGTTCGTTATAATGTTATCAACTGGGTGCATCGCTCAACTCGCGGTTGGTCTTATGGAGCTTCAGTAACTGATCCGCGTACTGGTGAAATCATTAAGGGGCATGTTAGCTTAGGCTCGTTGCGTGTAAGACAAGATTATTTAATTGCTGAAGGTTTATTAGCTCCATATGAAGAGGGTAAACCAGTGTCAAAAGAAATGCAGGAATTAGCAGTTGCAAGATTGCGTCAATTATCAGCCCATGAGGTTGGTCATACTATTGGTCTTGCACATAGTTACGCATCAAGCACTGAAGATTTGGCTTCAGTAATGGACTACCCGCACCCTTATGTTTTTTTAAACAATGGGAAGATTGATGTGAGCAAAGCCTACGATGATAAAATTGGCAACTGGGATAAAGTAGCGATTACCTGGGGTTATCAGGATTTTCCTGAAGGTGTTAATGAAGAGAAAGCCCTGAACGATATTATTCAACAATCACTTAAAAATGGTCTTTCTTTCCTTTCTGATCAGGATGCAAGACCAACTGGCAGTGCACATCCGTATGCACATTTGTGGGACAATGGAAAAAATCCTGCTGATGAACTTACACGTGTGTTAGAGGTAAGAGCAGTTGCATTGAAAAATTTTGGAGAGAATAACATAAAGCCTGGTGCACCCATGGCAACGTTAGAAGAAGTTTTGGTTCCGATATATTTCTTTCATCGCTACCAAATTGAGGCAACAGCTAAAATGATTGGTGGTATAAACTATAGGTATGCATTACGTGGTGATGGTCAGTTAATAACAGAGATGGTCAGTAAAGAACAGCAACTTAAAGCACTTAACGCTTTACTAAGCACAGTAACACCAGCAACCTTACTGCTATCTGAAAATATTATTAAACAAATACCACCCCGGCCATTGGGATATGGCCGTCATCGGGAATTATTAAAATCAAGAACTGATCTTGCTTTTGATCCGCTCACTGCAGTGGAAACAGCGTCCGATATGACATTTGCTATGTTACTGCATCCGGCTCGTGCTGCAAGACTAATTGAGCATAATGGCAGAAACCAAAATCAACCCGGTCTTGAATTTATTCTGGATAAGTTAATTGAACATACTATCAATGCACCAGAAAAGATGGGAATTGAAGGACTGGCTCAACAACAAATCAATACTAGTTTTATTAACAATTTACTCAAATTAGCCACAGCCAATGAAAGTAGTGCACAAGTAAGAGGATCGGCCTTAAGAAAAGTGCAATCAATAGAATCTAGTTTGAACACAAAAAAATATACACAGGAATCTTGGCTTTCATACAGAGCAGCTGTTTTAGCTAAGTTGACAGATTTTAGGGTGAATCCTGAAAATTATAAGCCTCAGCAAGCACCACAACCGCCACCTGGACAGCCCATAGGGCAGGATTTCGCATGCGATTGGCATTAATACGTGTTATAAAATCGTACTGAATGCATTTTAGCAGTATAAGTTTTTGATATTTTCAAGGTTACCTAAGTAAAAATTGGGTTAATCACTCATTATAGGTGCTTTTTCTGCAATCGGACGTAGTCTAAAAACATGTAAGTTTTGCATTTATATTTTATCGGCTTTACATGCGCTGAACCCTACCTTTCGGGATAGTTTGGTTCTTTACATGCGATTGAAACATCATTTTTTAAGCTTTTTTATCCTGGTTACCTTATCATGGTCTGCTCAAGCACAATTGTCGTATAGAGACAAGTTGCAACGCATGCCTGAAGATACCTTAAAAGTTAAGGCAATACGAAATCTTGTTGATAGTTTGCGTGACAGAAGTAGTCGTGAAGCCTTACAACTGGCATTAGAAGGAAAGCTGCTTTCCGAACGCTTGAAGTACAAAAAGGGTATTGCCCGTATGCTGGAGAGCATTGCCTGGATGCACTACCGCAATAGTGATTTATCTGAGGCACTCCGCATTGCTAATGAAGCGTTGAATATGGCCAAAGAAATAAATGATAATAGTACCATCGCCAGTAGCCTCATTAGTATTGCTGCAATTTACTTTGACCAGAAGCAATTTGAGACAGCCATCGTACATTTTCGTGAAGCAGGTATGTTAAGTCAACAAGCAGGTGATTTTAAAACATATGGGAGAAGTCTCAATAATATTGGTTTCTCATTTATTCAATTGGGAAAATATGATTCAGCGACTTATTACAGTACGCTGAGTTATGATTTAGCTAAACGAGCCAACGAATTCTACGTGCTTGGGTTCTCTTGTCGGAACTTGGGAGAGATAGCAGTAGCACAAGCTAATTTCACAAGGGCGATCATTTATTACAATGAAGGCATATCCTTGGCAGATGCTTCCAATAATAATTACCTGAAAATTTCATTACTCTACCGCCTAGGAGCAGTCTACAATCATCTTAAAAATCCTGATAAGGCTATTCCACTTTTACAAAAAGCAGTTCAAATAGGTAAACAATATTCATATAGAGATGAGTTGGAGTCGTCATTAAGACAATTGGCAGAAAGTTATATTTTGCTGGATGATCCATTAACTGCCTATGCCTTTCAATCTGAATATATTGCATTACATGATTCCCTAACAAACAGAAGAAGAATAGAGCAGCTTAGTGTTGCACAAGCTAAATTTGATTCTGAACTGAAGCAGGCTCAAATTGAAGTACTCACCAGAGATGCTGCTTTGCAGCAAGAGTCTTACAACCAACAACGTCTTTTCACTTATTTGTCTATAGCCTGTGCAGTTGTATTTCTCATCTTTATGTTTGTGCTTTGGTATAATAACCGCAGAATTAAAGGTGCCAAGAAAGTTGTGGAGCATAGGAACGCTGAAATTAAAAAGCAAACCACCTTATTGCGAGAATCGAATGCTACAAAAGATAAGCTTTTCTCTATTATCAGCCATGATTTAAGAAGCCCACTTGGAGGATTAAAGGGACTTATGGAATTAATAAGTCGTGAGGGTTTAACCCACGAGGAATTCATTCATGTTTCTAAAAACCTTAGAAAAAATATCGATTCTGTTTATGATGACCTTGATAATCTTTTGCATTGGGCCCAGGCACAATTGAACGGTATTAAATCAAACAAAGGTTTGTTTAATTTGGCTGAATTAGTAAAAGATAAAATACATTTGTTTGAAGAGGTTGCCAGAAGTAAAGAAGTAGTTATTCTTAATTCAGTGGATGAATCAATATTTCTACAAGCAGACATTAATCAAATGGGTTTAGTTGTCAGGAATCTCATCGCCAACGCAGTGAAGTTTAGTCATATTCAAGGGCGTATCGAAGTCTTGGCTTTGAGAATAGGTAGCAATGTGGAGATAAGTGTTATCGATAAGGGTGTAGGTATGAGCGCAGCCGAAGTCGATAAACTTTTTCAAACAGAAACACATTTTACTAAACGAGGTACTCTTAATGAGAAGGGTATGGGGCTTGGTTTGTTGTTAGCCAAAGAGTTTGTTGAGGGTAATGGTGGAGAAATTCTGGTGACAAGTGAGCTGGGTAAGGGCACTACATTTAAAATTATCCTGAAAAATCAAAAGGCTTCTAAAGAACAAGCTGCTTTGGAAATAGTCTAAGCAAAAAGCCTTGAGTCTGTTAAATCAAACTCAAGGCTTTTAAAATATACAATGAAATAGTACTGCTTGTTTATTATTCTTATAAAGAAGCATCAAGTTTATTATTTCAACTTTTTTAATTCGCCTTCATAAAAGCCTAGATTTTGTTTCTGGTTTTCAGGCAGATTTTTAATAGCAAGTTCCCAATACTTAATAGCATTTTTCTTATCACCAACCGCAGTATAGCCCCTTGCTAAACCAACATTTACAGTAAATTTATCTTCAGGATGATTTTTAGCATTCAGTTTGAAAACTTCTAATGCTTTTTCGTTTTTGCCAGTTGTTAATAAGTTTCTTCCATATTGATGCACATTTTGAATGCTGGCTGTTGGATGAACTATTGCTTTACTCATTACTGCCTCTGCATCACTTTCTCTTTTTAATGCTGTAAGTAATTGCGCTTTGGTTGCCAACGCATTAAAATCTTCACGTCCCACAAATGGATCTGTAAGTCCATAATCTGCCCACTGCAACCCTTGTTCTAATTGAACATTATTCTGAGCGCAAAACTGGGCAGCCTGAATGTAGGCTTCGTGTGTAAATCCGGTAGTTGTTCCTTTAAGTACATCTTTGATAGCATCTACATAAATATCGTTGGTATTGGAAACTGCTATAGGTAAGGCCACTTTCTTATTTTCCCATTGTAAGTAAAGTGAAGCAGTATTTCTTTTCCTGTTTTCAAAACCATAATTTAACCACTCGCTAAAAGCAGCATCTTCGGGATTTGCTTTCACGCGTACAACGTCCTTTTGTGCATCGTAGAAATAACTTCCCCAACTGCTAATATCTTTATTAACAATCCATGTCCATGCACCCTCTTTTTGTACTTCAAGGAATAAAGAATAAGTACCTGCTTTTACAACGGTACCACCCAGCGTAACATCATGGGAAAAAGTAATGAGGGTATTTTCGTTAGCCCCGGCTCTCCATGGCGCTGCTTTTGATGTGCCAAAACCTTGGTCGATGTATCCATAGTGAACTACTTCTCCCCAGATTTTGCCCGTTCGGTCTTCTCCGTTAGGGCCGTGTACATCGGGGCTGTTGTAGTCTACAGTTACTTTTACAAGTCCAATCATTTGCGACACACTTGACTTTTGATTATCACCACTCGGTGGTAGGGGTAACTGTGCCTGAGCCACCATTATTCCAATAAGGAATAAGGCTAGTGTAATAGTTTTTTTCATAGGATTAATAGTTGGTTAATCTCTATTTTACGAAAATCTGATAAGAAGGGTCTAACCCGCCTAACGGTATTTATCTAAAAATTAGTATTTAGAAGTTTGTTGGGGCACAGTAATACTGAGCGAATGTGGCTGCAATTTTATATTGAATTGATTATCATAACCTGTTGGCTCACCATCAACATGAAAGGGCTGCTGTTGTTCAGTGTTGATAATAATGTTTTTACCCGATAAAGTTTCACAATAAGCAGATCGATGAACCTGACCTGCAAACATTTTAATCATGAAGGGTATACTCATTTGTGATGGCACCTTTTTTAAAATAGAAAGATGCAATAGCTCATCAGTAACAGAAGCTAATGGAGCAATGCGTGCATTGTTTCCATACTGAGATGAATTGGCAATAGCAACTATAAAGGAATTGCTATTTTGTTCTTTACCATCAATATTGATGGTCATAGGAAAATTCTTGAATCGTAAGAATTCTTTTAAAGTGAGTTTAGCATAACCTATCAAACCACGCTTCCCATCTTTGCCAAAAAGATTAGCAACATGTCCATCAAAACCAATACCTGATACATTTAATGAAAGTCTGTCGTTGATCGTAAAAGTATCCATGCGAAGAACTTTACCTGTAAATATATTTTCAACAGCTTTTTCAAAAGCTAGTGGAATACCTAAGTGTCTGCTCAGTCCATTACCCGATCCCTTAGGAACAATGGCCATTATTTGTTCTGTATTCACAAGTGCTCTGGCTACCTCATTAACAGTACCATCGCCACCAACTGCTATTATGCTGTTAAAATTTTTATTAATTCCTTCTTGTGCTAAAACTGTCGCATGGCCTCTGTCTCGGGTAAACTCTATACTACATTCTATATTATGCTTAGCACAAATGTCTAGAATTTTACCTTCAACTTTAGGTTGAAAACCGCCACCGGCAAACTTGTTAATAATAAAAAGCGCAGACTTGCTTGCCATTGCGCTAAGTTAGTGTTTCTTATTTGAATCTTTATCCTCTGCTAAGGCCTGGTTACGCTAGTAAAATAACCTAGGAGGAGGATGTCGTAAATATCACCAAGGTCTTTTGACTTTAGTTAAAAGACCATTCAGGTATTTTACAAATATGATTAACTTTATTTATGGAAATTTTTACTCCGCGTAAGTTGAAGTTTAAAGCCTGGAATCAGGAAGAAAAATTATTGATGCGACTTAATAGTATTGACTGTAATAGAGGTGAGCTTTTTAAAAAAAATCACATACTCCTACAATTTACAGGTATGCTAGATAAGCAGGAAGAAGAGATTTACGAAATGGATATTCTTTTAAAAGGAAATGTAAAATATCTGGTAAGGTGGGATGAAGTTAATACTGGGTGGTGTTACTCCCTGGCAAGTGTACCTGAAAACTATAAACCACTTCTCGCTAAAGAAGCAGCAGAGTTTATACGCTTAAAAAGTTATTTCGAAGATTAGTTTAGGGCTATGCGAGCTTCGACTCGATGTACTTTACAGCCTGGCCGTAGGTTTGCATTTTCTCGGCATCCTCATCAGGTATACGAATGTTGAAAGACTGCTCAAACTCCATGACAATCTCTGCGTAATCAAGAGAGTCAATACCAAGGTCTTTAACAAAATTTGCGTCCGGAGTTATTTCAGATTCTGCGATACCAAGTTTCTCAACAAGAATCTCAGTTACACGCTTAGCTACATTCTGCATATGATCAAAAAAGGTTTGGCAAAAGTATCAAAACGAATGAAGCCTTCCAAACTTGTTGAAAGGCTTCAGGAAATGAGGTTTAAACAAACGTTTTAGTCGCGTTGTAATGAGCTGCCTCCGCTTACATCTTCACTAATAACAGGGTTTCCACGGTAAATAACGGTACTGGCACCACTTATTGTAGCCACAAGGTTGTCGCTTACGGTTATCTTCGCCACGCTGGCACCGCTAACATTTAAAGTAGCATTTGTCACGGGCAATGAAAAAGCCTTTATAGAGGAAGCTCCAGATACTTCCGCATCAAGACTTAAAGCCTGCCCACGTAAATCTGCTACTGATGCGCCTGATAGATTTATGTTTAGTTGTACTGTTTCAACATCAATTTGCGAAACTGAGGCACCAGACAATGAAATGTTAACCAATTCAAGGTCATCAAAACCCGTAATAACGGAGTTGGTGGCACCTGAGAAAACGGCTGCGCTAATGCTAGGCATCACAATATCTACATACGTTTCATGCTTTCTGCTCTCGTATCTATCATAACGTACTACCAAGGTGTTACCGCTTTTGTACACCTCTAAATCGTCAAGGTTTCTGCGGTCACCACGTACTTCAACACTAAAGTAGCTGCCCTCCGTAACACGGATAATAAAGGCATCACCGATTTCAAGTCTGTCAAAGTCTGTAAGTGTAAATCTTTCTTCTTCATATTGAAGAGGCCCTTCGTCTTCATAATCAAAGCAGGCCGTAAGGCTTATAGCTAAAAAGCCAATTGCTATGGTGTTTCTTAAAAAGCTGGTTTTCATGTCTTTTCTGGTTGTTTTGTACTTAGACAACCAGAAACCCACGCACCCCTACGCTAATTTTTAATTTTTTTAAAAGCGCATAAAAAACTCGGTGCCTTCACCCACCGTGGATTTCACGGTAAGGCTACCCTGATGTTGTCGCATAATCTGGCGTGAAAGACTTAACCCTATGCCGGAGCCATTTTTCTTAGTAGTAAAGAAGGGTATAAAGATTTTCTCCAAAGCTTCTGGATCAATGCCGGTGCCGTTATCTTTTACTGAGATAATAATTCTTTGCTTATCATTTTGGTAGGCCTTCACTTCTAGAATCCGATTATCCGGTCGGTCAAATGCCTGCATAGCATTTTTGATTAGGTTAATCACTACCTGCTCAATCTGACTTTTGTCGGCATGAATTGATAAATCGTGAGGACTTACGTTCATGCTTACCTGTATATTGGCATCGGCCATTTCTTTTTTATGCAGTTGACACAATTCGTCTAATAGGTCTTTTAGGTTAATATCCGACATGCGTGGCTTGGGTACCATCGCCAGGCTTCTGAATTCTTTTACAAAATTGATTAGGCCTTCACTTCTTTTGCTGATTGTCTTCAGCGATAAATGAATCTCTTCTAATTGATCTTTAGTTACAGGTTGGTCGCTATTTCTTTCCAGGTGCTTACCCAAATCCTCTTCTACCATATCCGAAAGCGATGATATAGGTGTTACTGAGTTCATAATCTCATGCGTAAGTACACGCACCAGATTTTGCCAGGCTTCCATTTCCTTCTCCTCCAATTCACTTTGAATGTTCTGAAGAGAAATCAGCTTGAGGTTTTCATTACGCAAGGTAAGCTCTATCGCATAGATCGAGAGTTGTAGGAGGTCTTCACCTATTTTTATACGGGTAAGCTCTCTTCCACCCGTTCGAAGTTTTGTGAATACTTCTACCAGATTTTCGCTTACTTCTTTCAAATCAGAAATTTTATCAATACGGTTTACACGTAGTAATTTGCGTGCAGCACTGTTAATGATTTCAATCTTTCCATTCTCTTTAAAAACGATTAGACCGATACCCACATGGGTTACTATATTTTTAAAAAAGAGCAAGTCAGCATCTTTTTCTTTTCTGTTATTTCTCAGGTTAGTGATGGCCTCATTAAGCTCGCCATGCAGTCTTTGCACAGTTGGGTCCTGACTGTCGGTTTTAAAGCTGGCCGACAAATCATCAAAGCGGATAGAATCTAAAAATGAAGCAATATTTCTGTTAGAGCTGTCTAAATCGCGGACAAGCAATTTTATTTGATAAGTACCTATCCCTGCGAATAAAAGTGCAAACCAAAAGTCGCCCGCTTTGAAGGCAAAAAAACCAAACGCAATCCATGTAGCCGTGAGTATGCCTACTCTTGGTACAATCGGTGAGCGCCAGTTAAAGTCCATATTTTTCCATTCTACGGTAAAGTGAGGCGCGTGTCAGGCCTAACTCGTCTGCTGCCTTGGATATATTTCCCCCATGCATACTGAGCGCTTTTACAATAGCAGTTTTTTCTACTTCATCCAAGTTTAGTGTATCGTTGGTAGAAGTCATGTTATTCATACTTCTGCTAAACAGAAAATCACTTTCTTGTAGAGAAGCTGAATCAGTCATGATTACAGCACGTTCTATAGCGTGTTGTAATTCACGGATGTTACCAGGCCAAGGATAACGCTTTAATTTATCCATTGCTTCTTGTGCAATGGTGGAGACGTTTTTATGGTATTTCTTTGAGTAATAATTGAGGTAATGCTTTGCAAGCAATGGAATATCATCCATACGCTCACTTAACGGTGGCACCTGTAACTCCACTGTGTTAATTCTATACAGAAGATCTTGACGGAAGGTTCCTTCCTGAACCATCTTCTGTAATGGCATATTTGTAGCACAAATCAATCGTATATCAACTGCTAAAGCCTGGTTAGCACCAACACGTGTTACCTCTCGTGATTGTAGAGCGCTTAGTAATTTACTTTGAAGGCTCATGCTTAAATTACCGATCTCATCTAAGAATAGTGTACCTCCATTAGCCAATTCAAATCTACCTGGTCTGTCTTCGCGAGCATCAGTAAAAGCGCCTTTTTTATGACCGAAGAGTTCACTTTCAAAAAGTGTTTCAGTAATGGCGCCCATGTCAACCGACACAAAGCTTTTGTCTTTGCGCAACGAACGCTGGTGAATAGCACGTGCTATTAATTCTTTTCCGGTTCCATTCTCACCAAGAATCAAAACATTGGCATCAGTCTTGGCAACTTTATCAATGATGGTGAACACGTCTTTAATAGCCGGACTATCACCAATAATGTCTCCGAAAGGTTTAGAAATTTGCTCTTCAAGCATTTCTTTCGCTTTCTTCAGTTTGTCTACTTCAAGGTAAGAGTGTTTTAATTTGATGGCGGTGTTGATTGTGGCGATTAGCTTCTCATTTTGCCATGGTTTTAACACGAAATCAGTGGCACCCATTTTAAGGGCTTTAACTGCCATCTCCACATCGCCAAAAGCAGTGATCATAATCACTACTGCATTGGGTTCGTGACCCAATATCTGTTCGAGCCAGTAAAAACCTTCTTTACCGCTTGTAATGTCTTTGCTGAAATTCATATCCAGCAAAATCACATCATAAGTATCGTTGTGAAGCAAGAAAGGTATCTTGTTGGGGTTCTTTTCAATTAGAACCTGATGGTTCTGTTTTTTGAGCAGCATTTTGGCTGCCAACAAAACATCTTCATCATCATCAATCATTAGTATTTTGCCACCTTCTTGACTCACAGCTTAGGTTTTTTAAAATGTAAAGATGCTATATAGGAAAAATCTATGCCAAGTGCTTAACACTTGATTTTCAACGTTCTAATGTGAACACCTCGACCGGAAAGGTACAAAAATGTTCAAAAACGAACATTGCTTATTGGGGGTTGAACAGAAATATTTCTACACTATCCTTTTTGATCCCAAAAAGCCTCTCATCAGTAAGAAAGACTTTAGTAAAAACAGAAAAGGCAGAGACTTCACGGTTATCTTCTGTAAATAGACTACTCATATTCAATTTGTCGCCTTTTAAAATGACCAGCTCCTCACCGAAGAAATCAAAACTTTGTTCAGGCATTATGTTTATCTCTTTTATGTGACGCCCCATGGCGCTAAATACATGTAAAGCACCAGTAGTCCGTATAAATAAAAAGCGCTGGTATTCACGCATGCCTATTACTAATTCTTGGTTATCAAAAGCCAGCACAGCCTCATCAATAATAACCTCTTGTGTTTTGTAATTTACTTTTTTAATACTCTTATCGGCTTTGTCGAAAATCCAAAAGTGCTGCTGATCAAAAGATGCAGCAATCCATTCAGGTTCAATAGCAAATACGGAGTCAATCACAAAGGAGTTACGCAGGTCGAGTATGGGGTTGTAAATTTCTACAGTTTGTGTAGCTCTGTAATAGAGTACAAGTTGCGTTAAATGCCAGGCATCAAACTGGGTAACCTCATTAGCTTTAGTGAATTTTATTTCGTGCGTTACTTTTCCATCTTTGTCAAAACGGTTTATTTTTTCTTTTGATAAAGCAAATAACTCGCCTGCCGGGTTAATACCAACATGATAAAGTTTGTTGAATTGTAAACTGACAATAGGTTTATTTTGAGCCAAAAGCTCGTTGAAGCAAAATAGAAAAAATAATAACGGCAGAATTCGCATTATGGTTTAAAAGTTTTAAGTTCAACTGTTTGGCCGTCATACACTGCATAGGTATTAAAATGCACCCATTCTCCAAGATTAATGTAACGGCTATTTTCTCCAACTTTCAAATCAAGTGGCAAATGCCTGTGTCCGAATATATAGAAATCGTGATGTGCAGTTTGTTCCACTTCTTTACAATAGGTTAGCAAAAACTCATTTGCTTCACCTTGAAATTTCTCTTCACGCTTCATGTTGCTGATTCTGCTCTTGTGCGACCAGAAGTTTGCAAGCCCTATGCCAAAGTTTGGATGGAGGCGTGCAAAGAGCCATTGACAGACTTTACTGTTGAAAAATTTCTTCAGGAGTTTATAAAAATGATCGCCAGGCCCAAGACCATCACCATGTCCTATCATTAATTTTTGAGAGCCGATTTCAAGTAACTGTGGATTTCTATGGATAGGTATGCCTAATTCTGTTGGGAAGTAATCAAACATCCACATGTCGTGGTTACCCGTAAAAAAACTTATAGGTATGCCTGCATCTCTGAGTTCTGCCAATTTTCCGAGCAAACGAATATGTCCCCTCGGAATAGCGTGTTTGTACTCGAACCAAAAATCAAAAATATCACCCAATAAGTAAATAGAATGCGCTTCATGTTTAATGGACTCCAGCCAGGCGATAATACGTTTTTCACGATCTACACTTTCGGCATGGTTAGGTACACCCAGATGAAAGTCAGAGGCAAAGAATATCTTTTTTGAATCTAAAGCAAGCTTCATTTTTTTGAGATCACCAAGCTGTAAATATAGCTACAGGCCACAAGCTTTACGCTACAGTCTTGTGGCTTGCAGCTTGAAACTTGAAACCTTTTTTAACTTATACCTCTTGCCAATCAGTGTCTCCGTAGGAACGCTGATTATTTATGCTACAACCATGTCTTGTCCTTTAGCTCGCCAACTTGGTCTAGTTATGTTAAATTTTCCCCTCTTTTATCTCTTCTACTACGTTCGGATCCAGCAGGGTGGAGGTATCACCTAAATTAGCGAAATCGCCTTCAGCAATTTTGCGTAAGATTCTACGCATGATTTTGCCACTTCTAGTTTTAGGCAAGCCTTTTACAAATTGAATTTTATCAGGCTTTGCTAATGGCCCAATAATTCTACTTACAGTTTGTGTAATGTCTTGTCTTGATAAATTTTCATCACCATGATTACCGGAATAAATAACAAATGCATATATGCCTTGTCCTTTTACGTCATGCGTGTAGCCAACTACAGCACTCTCCACTACACCCGTGTGCATATTGATGGCATTCTCTACTTCAGCAGTGCCAATCCGATGTCCGCTTACATTTAGTACATCATCTACACGTCCAGTAATTCTATAGAAGCCATTTTCATCGCGTAAACAACCATCTCCAGTGAAGTAAAGATTAGGATAAGTAGCAAAGTAATTTTGTCTGCACCGTTCGTGATCTCCGTAAGTAGTTCTGAGAATACCCGGCCATGGAAACTTTATACATAGATTGCCACTTACATTATTGCCTTCAATCTCTTTACCGTTTTCATCAACTAACAAAGGTTGAATGCCCGGTAGAGGTAGGGTTGCATAACTTGGTTTAGCGGGGGTTACACCTGCCAAATTCGAAATAAGCACACCGCCTGTTTCAGTCTGCCACCAGGTATCTACTACAGGGCATTTCTTTTTGCCAACATGTTCATAATACCAGTGCCAGGCTTCTTCATTAATGGGCTCGCCTACAGTGCCCAATACTTTTAGTGAAGTAAGATGCTTGCCTTGCAATGGACCTAAGCCAAAACCCATCAAACTTCGAATAGCTGTAGGAGCAGTGTATAAAATATTAACACGATACTTATCTACAATATCCCAGAAGCGACCTGCATCAGGCCAGGTGGGCACACCTTCAAAAATAAGAGTAGTAGCACCTGCACTGAGTGGGCCATATAGAATGTAGCTGTGCCCGGTAATCCAACCAATATCGGCTGTGCAAAAATGAATGTCATCAGGTTGATACTGAAATACATTTACAAAAGTATAAGTAGTCCATACCATGTAGCCCGCACAAGTGTGGACAACACCTTTTGGTTTTCCCGTAGAACCAGAAGTATATAAAATAAAAAGCGGATCTTCTGCATCCATGGCTTCTGCCGGGCAAGGTGGGTTACCTTGCGTTTCAACTTTTTTGATTTCATCTTCCCACCACACATCTCTCCCCTTAATCATACTTACCGGTATTCTGGTGCGGGTAAGTACAATTACTTTTTTAACAAACCGACATTGCACCAAAGCATCATCGATTACACTCTTCAATGGTATTTCCTTGTTACCACGGTAAGCACCATCACTGGAAATAACAAACTCAGCTTGCGCATCAATCAACCGATCGGCAATGCTTTGAGCACTGAAGCCTCCAAATACTACAGAATGAATTGCGCCAATGCGGGCGCAAGCCAATACAGCAATGGCCAGTTCAGGTACCATACCCATGTAAATACACACCCTGTCACCTTTTTTAACACCATTATTTTTCAGAACGTTACTAAACTGCTCTACTTTAAAATGCAGGTCGCGGTAGGTAAGTATTCTATGATGATCTTCAGGATCGTTTGGCTCCCAAATCAAAGCGGGTTTATCACCATGGGTTGGTAAATGTCTATCAAGACAGTTTTCTGAGATATTCAGTTTAGCTCCTTCGAACCATGAAATTTTTGGATCCATGAAATTCCAGTCCAAAACCTTATCCCACTTTTTTTGCCACACAAAAGAGGAGGCCACTTCTGCCCAATACGCTTCTGGATCTTGTACACTTTTTTTGTAAGCCTCGTCATAGGCTTCGCGCGATGTAATTTGAAATGGATAAGACATGCCTCGGTTTTAGTCAACCAATTTACACATACTTCAAAACGATCACTAACGTTTTTGTAAAAGTTAGATGAATGGTTAACTGATTTTGATTCATGATGGCCAATCGTACACTCAAAAAGGGTAAAGCATAAAAAAGCCCTTCCGGGTAAGAAGGGCTTTTGGTCAATATCGGGACTTAAGGTTAATTAAAACACATTATTCAGCCCGAAGAATTTATCAATGATAATGAGGATAGAAAGTATTCCTAATAATATTGGACACACAAAGCGTATTGTATAACTAAGGTAAGTTCTTAAGAAAGAATTCATGTATCCTGCATTACCAATGGCTAATTCATTATCCATGTTTTTAATATTCCACTGATAAGTAATAAACACACACATGAGACAACCACCTACCGTAAGTGTAAGGTCGCACATGTCCGCAATAAAGGTCAAGAAGTCGCGCCCTTGGTAAAATGGTAAGCTATTGAGTGTAGGAATCATGCCCTGACTCATCATGCTGGGTAACCCCAATACGAAGATTAAAAGGGCTAGTCCCCACACAACAGAGGTGCGTTTTAATTTTTTCTGGTCAACCAGATAAGTAGTGGGAACCTCCAATAACGAAATAGTGGATGTCAAGGCAGCAAAGCAGAGTAACAAAAAGAAGCCACCACCTACAACACGACCAAGTATTGGTCCCATATCGCTGAATACTTCAGGTAAAACCATGAACACTAAGGCTGGACCTTCGGTAGGTGACATGTTTTGCGAAAATACAAGTGGGAAAACCATCAATCCCGATAAGAACGCTACAGATGAATCGGCTATGGAAATTACAGCTGCTGATGAAACAACATTTTGTTGTTTGTTAACATAGGATCCATAGGTAATCAAGGCACCCATACCAAGTGATAATGAGAAGAAAGCCTGCTTCAAACCATCAAATATGGTTTGTGCATTAATTTCACTTAGTTCTGGAATTAAATAAAATTTCAAACCTTCAATAGCATTTGGAAGTGTAAGACTATAAATGATCAACAAAACCAGGATGACATAGAGTGACGGCATCATAATTTTGTTGGCCGCTTCAACTCCCTTTTGAATACCTCGAGAAACTATTAGAGCGGTAATCACCATGAAACCTAGTGAGAACCAAAGGTTGTCACTAATATCATTTACATAAGATCCAAAGAATGAGCCAAAGTCAGGTTCAGCCAAAAGACCTCCGAAAGAGATTTCAAGAAAATAGCCAAATGCCCAACCAGCTACCACATTATAAAATGACAGAATAAATACACCAGCCAGAATACCGAACAGGCCAAGATAACCCCAGCGTTTATTGCCCAATTTGGTATAAGAGCCCATAGCGTCACTTCCGGCTGCACGACCAATGGCGATTTCACCGACCATTACAGGGAAACAAAGCAAGAAGATACAGATCAGGTAAATCATCAAAAAAGCTGCACCACCATTTTGACCTGCCAAATAAGGAAATCGCCAGATGTTACCCAATCCTACAGCAGAACCTGCAGCGGCTAAAATGAAGCCTATTCGGCTTGAAAAGTTACCTCTGTTACTTGACATACGTTTTAAGTTCAAAAATGTCGGGCAAAATAGGCGCTAAACTTTAATAATCAAATTCTCGTTAATTTCTTGCGGCAGTGTTTATCGTTTTGTTTTATGAAGTATTGAAGATTTAGCATCCAGTTTTAATGTGTAACGACTAACTTCGCAGCAGCATTTTATGGAAGAATACAGAAGACTTACTACACAAGAGAAAGCGCTTCAGATTAACCTCGATCGCAGTATTTATGGTTCTTTTGCCGAAATAGGTGCCGGCCAGGAAGTTGCAGCTAACTTTTTTAAGGCAGGAGGCGCCTCAGGAACAATTGCAAAAACAATCTCCGCCTACGACATGAAATTCAGCGATGCCATTTATGGGCATTGCGAGCGTTACGTATGCGAAGATCGTCTGGGAAAAATGCTGGATCACGAGTACGATTTATTACCAGAAAGATTGCCTCATAGAGTCGAAAACACTTGTTTCTTCGCTTTTGCCGATACCGTGGAAACGCTTAATTACGATAGAACCAACCAGGCACATGGCTGGATTGGTCTACGATTTCAGCTAAAACCAAATGGACCTATTAACGATTATGTTATCCATGTAAAAATGCATGATAACGATCCACTTCAGCAACAATATGCTTTGGGTATTGTAGGTGTTAATATGGTTTTCGGTTGCTACAAAATGAGCGACCCTGAGCAAATTATGCTTTCGCTTCTCGATGGTTTAACATCTCGTAGGATTGAGATAGATATGTTTCGCCTCGAAGGTCCCGACTTTGAACATATCGACAATCGATTGATGGCGCTCAAACTGGTGAAAAATGGTTTGACCAAGGCTGCCATGTTTGGTCCCGATGGTAATGTGATGCAACCCTCAGAAGCACTTTATAAAAAGAATGTTTTAGTGCTACGTGGACGTTTCAGGCCACCAACGCACGTAAACGTTGATATGTTACTGGCCTCACGAAGGCATTTCAAAACTGAGCCGGATGTAGATCGATCGAAGATTATGCTGGTGAGTGAGTTAACACTTAACGACCTTAGTCCTGACGGTAAAATAGATGAAAATGACTTTCTGCACAGAGCCGAAATTCTTTGCTCGCTTGGGCAAAATGTACTTGTCTCTAATTATTTCGAATACTACAGGCTTGCAGAGTATCTCTCTAAAATTACCAAGGGTAAGAAGATTGGTATGATCATGGGCGTGTATGCATTGCAAAAAGTTTTTGAAGAAAAAACTTATGTAAATATACGCGGTGGAATTTTGGAATGCTTCGCTTCACTCTTCGGTTCGAACATAAAGCTATATATCTATCCAGCTGTTAAAACAGACAGTGAGTTATTTACTTTAGATACTTTCGAAAAGGAATTGCCCGCCAATCTTAAAAGTTTGTTCCGCTATTTGATGGATAATAACAAATTACAAGACGTAGAGGACGCCAATATAAATAACCTACATATTATATCTGATAATGTGCTGGCTATGATTAAAAAAGGTGAAGAAGGTTGGGAAAAATTTGTACCACATAAAGTGGAAGAAGCGATTAAGGAACAAGGTCTGTTCGATTATCCTTTGGTAAAAAAGGAAGAGCAGCTTAATTAAAGCTTATTTTGATTTTATGCGCTTTGGGTTTTCAGTGACAAAGGCCTCCCATGATTTGTTTTTCGACTCTGGCTTTCCTTTCTGATAATGATGGCAAAGTGCTACTGCCAGGGCATCTGTTGCATCCAATAGTTTTGGTGCTTCCTTAAATTTGAAAATAGTCATGAGCATGGCAGCCACCTGTTCTTTAGATGCATTACCGTTACCAGTTACTGATTGCTTTACCTTCTTCGGGGCATATTCTACAATCGGAATGTCTCGTGCCAAAGCAGCCGACATAGCAACACCTTGTGCTCTTCCCAACTTTAGCATCGACTGAACATTTTTGCCAAAGAAAGGTGCCTCCAATGCTACTTCGTCAGGGTGATATTCGTCAATGATGTGTGTAACACGTTCAAATATTTTTCTAAGCTTCAGTTCGTGACCCTCGTATTTACTTAGGTGGATAACGCCAAATTGAAGCAATTCAACCAATGAGTTTTTTACAGAAATTAGTCCGTAACCCATTACATTCGTTCCGGGGTCAAGACCAAGTATAATTTTTTCTTTTACTATCTTACTCACACTTGTAAACTTACACGAATTTAAGCTTGAACATCCTCATCTCAGTTTTTTTTATTCTCTATATCTTTCTGCTCGTCTGGTTAAGAATAGGTTGGAACAAAAGTGTGCACAATAAGCGCAAAATAAACCCAGTCAAACCTCTTGTATCGGTAGTGGTTGCTATGCGTAACGAAGAAAAAACAATAGCCAGACTCCTGACCGACATAAAGAACCAGGTATATCCTTGTTTTGAAGTGATCATTGTTGATGATCATTCTGATGATGGTAGTCGCGGAGCTGTTGAAAACTGGCTTACCGAAAATGCAGGTAAAACAGGTTTTCTCAGGCTGGTAAATAATGAAGGAGTGGGAAAAAAAGCTGCATTAGCACTGGCCGTTCAAAAAGCAAAGGGGGAACTCATTATGACCACCGATGCCGATTGTGAACTGCTCCAAAGTTGGATAAGTAAAACAGTTGAACAATTCGATGATCAAACAAATCTCATTGTAGGGGCTGTACGCATGAAGGGTAAGCAGTTCACCGACCATTTGCAACAACTTGAGTTTGCCAGTTTGATTGGTTCAGGAGCTGCCACCCTTGGCTGGCAGAGACCAACCATGGCCAATGGCGCTAACCTGGCTTTTCGTAAGTCGGTATTCAATGCAGTGGGAGCATATGAAGGCAACAGTCACATTGCTTCAGGTGATGATGAATTTCTGATGCGAAAAATTCATCAGCGTTTTCCAGGCAGTATTTTTTTTAATCATAACTCCGATACTGTAGTAGATACCGCTGCGCACCAAAATTTTAAATCATTTACTAACCAACGTATCCGCTGGGCAAGTAAGTGGGCCTTGCACCAAAGCTACTTCAGTAAATTGTTAGCGCTGCTGATCTTCAGCTTTCAACTGGCGTTCTTACTTAGCCCATGGCTGATGTACTTTGGTTACTTGAATATTAACCTGGGTCTTAGTCTGATCTTAATCAAAGCGGCTGTTGAGTGGTTCTTTTTCATTCCGGTACTGCGTCTGTTGCGACTGCCCATCAACTTGGCTGCTTTTATCACACTGCAATTTATTTACCCTTATTACGTTGTAACCATCGGGCTACTGGCCAATGTAGTGGGTTATCAATGGAAGGGAAGAGGTTATAATAGTTCTAAATCTGCTCACTAAGTTCTATTTTTGTCTATGCTCGACCTGCCGCTCCAACATAAATTTGATCGTAAAAACCTTGAACTCAATGCTTTATTAGAAGTAACACAGTCTATTAATGCAAATAAAACGGAGGATGAGCTTTATAAAATTTTCAATTTTACGGTTCGTGCCAACTTGCAAGTTAAAAAACTAGCACTCTTTGTATTTGATGAAATCTGGAGTTGCAAGGTTAATTATGGCACTACAAAGTCACTCAATAAGTGCAAGCTTCCTTTGATTTTTCACAAAGAAACAGGCATTAGAAGAATAGTTGACTTTAATGAACCTGAATTCACAGAGTTCGAAATGCTCATTCCGGTGGTGCACAAAACAGAGGTGTTGGCTTTGGTATTTGTTGGCGGACTTGAAACGCATAACCTTGATTTTGAAGACGGTTTAAAATTTTTACAGGCTCTCAGTAATATCACAATTGTTGCCATTGAGAATAAAAAGCTAGCCAGAAAACAATTGGAAAGAGAGGCGTATCGTAAAGAATTGGAAATTGCCAGCGATGTACAACAATTCCTCTTTCCTGAAAAGCTGCCTAATACCGAGCGCTTAAAAATGGAAGCCAGTTACTTGCCACACGATATGGTGGGTGGTGACTACTACGACTTTATACCGATCAATAAAAATCAATTCTTGATATGTGTGGCCGATGTTAGCGGAAAGGGGGTAGCAGCGGCATTGATGATGTCTAACTTTCAAGCTTCACTAAGAACATTATTAAGACAAACACCTAACCTGCGTGAAATTGTTGAAGCATTAAACTTTCAGGTAATGGAGAATGCGAAGGGTGAGAAGTTCATCACCTTCTTTGGTGCTATCTATGATCTTGAATTGAAAACACTGGTTTATATCAATGCAGGTCATAATCCACCTATATTAATAAAGTCATCAGGTGAGCAGGTATTGTTAGAAGAAGGCTGTATTGTGCTGGGTGCTTTGCCTGAATTACCTTTTATCAATGAAGGCTTCATAACCGGATTGAACGATTTTCTTCTCTTTTGTTATACTGATGGCGTTACTGAAACTTCAAGTGAAAACGGTGAAGATTTCGGTCAGGAAAGTTTATTGAAATATTTCAGCAAAAAGGAAAACGTATTAAAAAACCTAAGCACTATTCATCAGGATTTAATTGTTGCCCTCGACACGCATAAAGGTCGCAACGCATATCATGATGATATTACGATGCTCTCGTGTAGAGTAAGTTAATTCGTTAATTCGTTGATTCGTTGATTTGAAGATTTGAGAATTTGAAAATGAAAACACGTCATTGCGAGGAATTGCGTTGATTGTGTGTTAGCATGACGAAGCAATCTTAATGATGTGCTGATGAGTTAATTCGTTGATGTGCTAATTAATTTGATAATTTGAGATTTGATAATTTGAAAATATACTGCAGTCATGCTACACCGTACGCCCTTCTTTCTTCCAATACTTTACCCCGGCTTACTTTGGCGCATGCCCTCCGATAAAAAAGAAATCTATTTAACATTTGATGACGGCCCAGTGCCCGGCCCAACAGAATTTGTATTAGATGAATTGAAAAAACACAACCTTACTGCTACCTTCTTTTGCATTGGTGATAATATCCATAAGCATCCTGAATTATTCAAAAGAATAATGGAAGAAGGTCATACCGTAGCAAACCACACATTTAATCACCTTAAAGGCTGGCAGACTTCCTTGTCAACTTATATTGATAATGTTAAAAAATGTGATCAGGAGATTGCAATAAATAGTTCTTCGCCTGTTGTTTCTTATTTCAGACCACCCTACGGTCGGATTACACGAGCACAAATAAAAGCGCTTGATAATAAAAAGATTGTCATGTGGGATGTACTCACCCGCGATTATGATGCGACTCTATCACCAGAACGTTGTTTGAAACAATCATTAAACGCTACGCGCAATGGTTCTATTGTTGTATTTCACGATAGTATTAAGGCAGAAAAAAATCTTAGATATGTGTTACCCAAATATATCGAAGCTTGCTTAATCAAAGGTTATACATTTACATCATTCCATGGGTAAACGCATTCTTATAACACCTTTGGATTGGGGACTTGGTCATGCCACACGATGTATCCCCATCATTCAGGAATTGTTAGATCAAGGCAATGAGGTGATGATAGCAAGTAGTGGTTTAGCACTTAATTTATTAAAAGAAGAATTTCCAAGACTTACTTTTTTTGAACTGCCTTCCTATAAAGCCACTTATGCCAAATGGTTGCCTTTAATGATTAAGGTTTTCTGGCAAAGTCCTTATTTCTTTTATGTAATCAGTAAAGAACACACTGTAGTAAAAAAAATAATTGACGATTATAAAATTGATGTAATTATCTCTGATAACCGTTATGGTTGTTATTCAGAGAAAGTGAAAAGTATTTTCATCACCCACCAACTCACCATCCTGATGCCTAAAGGCCTTGTCTGGTTACAAGGATTGATTAATTACTTTAATCATAATCTAATTAAACGTTTTGATACTTGTTGGGTACCGGATTTTCCAGATCAGCGATTAACAGGAAAATTAACAATAACCAGCCTGCCAGTATTTTTTATTGGATCAGTTTCTCGTTTTACTAAAAGCCCCCCAAATCCAGTAAAACTTTACCAACTTTTAATTTTGCTTTCAGGTCCTGAGCCGCAGCGTACTCTGTTGGAAGATAAGTTGATACACCAATTAGAAAATTATCAAGGTAAGGTGATGGTTGTAAGAGGACTACCCGGTGTTCTGACAAACATACTACCACATCCTGCTCATGTTGAAGTTGTTAACCATTTAAAAGCAGGTGAGCTTCAACAAGTAATAGAAAAAAGTGAGATAATAATATCACGATCCGGGTACACTACAATAATGGATTTATACGCATTAGAAAGCAAAGCAATATTTATCGCAACACCCGGTCAAACCGAACAAGAGTACTTGGCAGAAAAACTAAAGCAAGCAAATGTTGTGTATAGTGACAATCAGGATAGATTCAATCTTAAAGAGGCAATTGATAAAGAAAAATCATATAAAGGTTTTCAGCAAAGTGAATTAGGAAGGCAATTTTTGTTAGACGCAATAAGGATGATGAGTTGACTCGATGATGTGCTGATTTGAAGATTTGAAAATGAAAAAAACTAGTCTTTGTGAGGAATGAAGCTTGGCATAACTCATCCAAGCAAGTATTTTATAAATTGAATTTCCTATGCTTCATCACAGCATGCTCAGACAACGCATTATGCTATCTTCGGTCTGGCAGGGTATGTGCGGATAGCATACAGCGTTGAATGAGTATGCGAGGCCAAGCGGCCTGAGAGCAAGAACTATAGTGTTATAGCTGCAATAATTAATTTAATGAAACCCAATCTAAGTTGTTTTGCTTATTCGTTTATGTGTTAATTGATCTGAAAATTCTAAATTCTAAATTTACCTTCGCAATTATTATCATTTAAAATGATCGATACCCACGCCCATATCTACCTTGATGACTTTAAAGAAGATCGCCACGCCTTACTGGATCGTGCGCGTGAAAGAGGTTTACAAAAAATTTTAATGCCTAACATTGACAGTTCATCCATAGACGATTTACTAGCGCTTGAAGCATCAGCACCAGATCTTTGTGTGGGTATGATGGGACTTCATCCATGTTATGTTAAAAAGGGATTTGAGAAGGATTTATATGAGGTAGAGTCCTGGTTAGCTAAAAAGAGATTTTGTGCAGTGGGGGAGATCGGAACTGATTTGTACTGGGATAAATCACTTTGGGCCGAGCAGCAGGAAGCCTTTCAAATACAATTGAATCTAGCCAAACAGCATACTTTACCGGTTTCAATTCATTCACGAGAAAGCACAGCGGAAGCATTAGCAATAGTTGAAAAACTTCAGGATGGCAAGCTGAAAGGTGTATTTCATTGCTACAGTGGAACAATTGCACAAGCTGAAGAAGCTATTAAGTTAGGCTTTTACCTTGGTATTGGGGGAGTGGCCACCTTTAAAAAGGGTGAGCTTAACGATCTGCTTAAAACAATCGATTTAAAACACCTTGTTTTAGAAACCGATAGTCCTTACCTGGCACCCGTTCCATATCGTGGTAAAAGAAACGAACCATCTTACCTGCATTACATTGCCGAAAAGATTGCCCTTGTTAAAAACATTAGTGTTGAGGAGGTAATCGCCCAAACTACAACCACAGCAAAAACTATCTTTACGGTATGAAGTTGAATAAGACTTTTATCAATACAGCATTGTCAGGCAAAGCCAGGGCGAAAGTACTCATTATATATACTGGTGGAACTTTCGGAATGATGCGAAATGAACAAGGCGTATTGGCACCGTTCGATTTCTCCAACATATTGGAACACTTGCCAACCTTGCGTAATCTCGCCCTTGAGCTTACTGTTATCTCGTTCGATAAACCCATCGATTCTTCTAATATTCAACCGGAGCATTGGCAGGTAATGGCTGATGTTATCGAGCAAAACTATATACAGTACGAAGGCTTTGTTGTATTACATGGCACAGATACCATGGCCTACTCAGCTTCAGCTTTGAGTTTTATGCTTCAAGGTCTAAGCAAGCCTGTTATTTTTACAGGCGCTCAACTACCCATTAGCGAGCCCAGGTCTGATGCGCGTGAGAACTTAATTACCTCGCTAGAAATTGCAGCAGCAACCATTGATGGAAATCCAGCTGTGCCTGAGGTATGCATTTTCTTCGACTTTGTTTTATTGAGGGGTAATCGTTCCAAAAAAGTAGAAAGTATGCAGTTTGATGCTTTCGACTCAGGCAATTATCCTCCTTTGGCAAAGGCAGGAGTAAAGATTGATTACGATAGAAGCGTTATTCATAAAGCTGACAGCCAATCGCTTAGATTAATGAAGAACTTTGACACCCAGGTAGCCGTCCTTAAATTATATCCGGGGCTCAACCTTAATACTGTCAGGGCTGTATTGAATACGCCTGGCCTTCAGGCGCTCATTATAGAAACGTATGGTAGTGGCAATGCCCCATCAGCTTCTTGGCTGGTTGATGAGTTTAATCAAGCCATTCAAAAAGGGCTTATTATTCTTAATATATCCCAATGTTCGGGGGGTCGCGTTACTCAAGGCAAGTATGAAACATCTAAGGCATTGGCTGAAATTGGAGTATTAGGTGGAGCAGATATGACTGTTGAAACCGCCTTGACCAAGCTGATGTTGCTCTTGGGTAATTACCAAAAAGCAGAAGTGAAAGAGTTAATTGTTAGGTCGTTATCAGGAGAATTAACACTTTGAGCCAACGAGTGTTAGCTCAAAGTTTTTGATAGTTGCGGAGAGGGCGGGATTCGAACCCGCGATACCCTTTCAGGTATACACACTTTCCAGGCGTGCTCCTTCAACCACTCGGACACCTCTCCAAAAAAAGTTTGCAAAACAATCGATAAAATAACCCGAAAACAAGCCTTGGTTTGAAAGTTCTGGACTTAAAAAAGAAATACTACCCCAGACCGTGTGACTTTCTGTTTTGTAACGAATTAGGGGTATAGTTTATGGTTAATGTGGCCATTCACAGAAAAATATGTTGAAAAGTGTTTATGAATCAACAAAACCTTTAATTTTGGCACTTTCAAAAACGCTATAAGCATACTTAAACCTTTAACTATGAAAAAACAACTTGCGATTTTCGCTATGGTGGGGGTTCTTTTCTCCACTACCCTTTTCGCACAGGAATCAACAACAGTAGAAGATTCAATTGCAACAACCACTGAGGCTGCTGCTGTCGAAGCACAACCTGAAGCTGCTCCCGTAGATGAAACAGCCCTTGCTGAAGAAGAGACTTCTTTCCATCAAGTATTGAAAGACAAATTTATACAAGGTACGCCTGCCTACATGTGGCCAATTCTAATCTGTTTGATCTTGGGTCTTGCAGTATCAATTGAGAGAATTATCACTTTGAATTTGGCGACAACAAACACTAAGAAACTTTTAGGCTCTATTGAGGATGCCTTAAGCAAAGGTGGTGTAAACGCTGCGCTTGAAGTAACAAAGAATACAAGAGGTCCAGTGGCGTCAATCTTCACGCAAGGTTTAATGCGCTACCACGAAGGCGTTGACATGGTTGAAAAATCAGTTATGTCTTACGGTGGTGTTGAAATGGGTCGCCTTGAAAGAGGTTTGATCTGGATTTCACTTTTCATTGCTCTTGGTCCAATGCTTGGTTTCTTCGGAACTGTTGTGGGTATGGTGCAAGCCTTCTCAGACATCGAAGCTGCCGGTGATATTTCCCCTAACATCGTTGCGGGTGGTATGAAAGTGGCCCTTTTAACAACAGTTGGTGGTCTTATTGTAGGTATGATCCTACAGGTTCTTTACAACTACCTTGTTTCGAAAATTGATTCATTAGTTAATAACATGGAAGATGCTTCCATATCATTAGTTGATATTTTAGTAAAGCACAAACTGGTTTCTAAATAAACAACCATGATTGATATTGGCTTGTATATTACCTACTTCCTTTTTGCAGTTGCCGTAGCGGCAGCGGTAGGTATGCCATTGGTCAACGCGGGTAAATCTCCGGGCTCTATGAAAAAGTCCCTGATTGCCGTTGGCGCATTGGTAGTATTATTCGCAGTTTCCTATGGTTTGTCAGGTTCAGGAGTTACCCCTGAACAGGCCGTTAAAGGAATCACTGAATCTAGTTCTAAATTAATTGGTGCCGGATTAACGATGCTTTATTTGTGCATGGGTATATCTGTAGTTGCCATTATCTATTCTGAAATCTCTAAAGCAATAAAGTAATGCCAAGAGCTACACCGGATATTCCAAATGCATCGATGGCCGATATCGCCTTCTTGTTGCTAACCTTTTTTTTGGTAACAACAACGGTGGCCAATGACAAGGGCTTAACACTCCAATTACCCCCACCTCCAGAGGCTTTGCCTCAGGATTTGGAAATTAAAATTCCGGAGCGTAACCTTTTCAAAATTCAGATTAATTCCTTTGATGCATTACTTGTAGAGGGTGATCCTTATACAGGTAGTATGCGGGAGCTGACTGATATGATCAAGATGTTTATTCAAAATAATGGATTAGATCCTGAATCATCTGAAAGCCCTATTAAAGCGATCGTTTCTTTTAAAACCGACCGTGGTACTACGCATAAGAAGTTTGTAGAGGTATTGGACGCAGCACAACGCGCCTACTATGAAATTTACGCTTCTAATCTTGGCGTAACAGCGGATAAGTGGAGAGACATAGCCTCCGATCCTGATAGAAGGGTGGAGTATAATAAGTCAAGGGAAGGTTATCCAATGAACATATCAATTGCTGAACCAACTAAAGTAGGAGGGTAATATGTCGAAGTTTAAAAAGAAAGCAAACGTAAAGCAGGAGATCCCAACTTCTTCTATGCCAGACGTTGTATTCATGTTGTTATTCTTTTTCATGGTGACAACGGTAATGCGCGATTCAAGCATTATGGTGAAGCAAAAAATGCCTCAAGCTACGCAGTTGCGTAAACTGATGCGTAAGTCATTGGTTACTTACTTGTACATTGGTGAGCCTAGCAAAACCGAGCAGTACGGTAAGGAACCTAAAATTCAAGTAAATGATGTTTTCATCGAACCTAAGGATATTATTCAGTGGGTAAATGTTGAGAAAGCAAAATTGAACGAATTTGAACGTGATCAAATAACCATTTCCATGAAAGTGGACAGTGATGCAAAGCGAGGCATCATTTCCGATGTGGAAACGGAGTTGAGACGTGCCAATGCACGTATCATAAATTACTCTTCTGTTAATAAGAAAGAGATTTAACATTGTTTTTTCAAAAGGTTAAAGCCCCTACGGTAAACGTAGGGGCTTTTTTATTTTTAGGACACGCGAAAGGTTTTGTAATAGCCAACTATATTAAAGACTCCATCTCATCAAATCAACTACCGAATTAACTCATTACCGAATCATCTAATCAAGGAATCAGCACATCAACGAATCAACTCATCATATTTATTCTATCTTCGTCCTGCCCTTTTTTGGCTTTAATTATGCAACAACTCAATAATGCTAAAGTAGTTCGCTCCTGGTACATGTATGACTGGGCTAACTCTGTGTATTCTTTGGTAATTACATCAGCAATTTTTCCTGTTTACTATAAAGCAGTAGCAGTTAATAACGGCTCAGATATCGTCAACTTTTTGGGTTTCTCAGTTCAGAACTCTGTGCTATATTCTTACGCCTTATCTTTTTCCTTTTTAATGGTGGCTTTGATGTTACCCCTCTTATCAGGAATGGCGGATTATACAGGCAAGAAAAAACAGTACATGAAATTTTTTGTATGGTTGGGTGGACTATCGTGTATGGGGCTTTACTTTTTTGATGATGTAAACCGACTTGAATTAGCCATTGTTTTTTCAATTTTAGCCAGTATAGGTTATTCAGCGAGTTTGGTTTTTTACGATGCTTTTCTTCCTGAGATTGTTACTGAAGATAAATATGACATTACAAGTGCTCGTGGTTATTCCATGGGTTACTATGGTAGTGTTATTATGATGGTCGCGTGTCTTGTAATGATTATGAATTATGAGGCATTCGGTTTTTCGGGTGAAGGTGCGGCAACACGTGTTTCTTTTCTTTTAGTTGGTTTGTGGTGGATAGGTTTTTCTTTTATTCCCTTTCGTTTTTTACCTGAAAGCGTTCGCGTAAAGGATTCAACTTTGGGAAATACCTGGCATAAAGGTTATCAGGAAGTTGTAAAGGTCTGGCACAGCTTAAAAAATTTACCGGATTTGAAACGCTATTTGCTTGCTTTCTTCTTTTACAATTCAGGTGTGCAAACGGTCATGTATCTGGCAGCCTTATTTGGTACAGATGTTTTGCACTTAGAGAGTAGCAAGTTGATCATGACGGTTTTGTTAATACAACTAGTGGCTTCAGTTGGTGCAGCGCTTTTTGCACGCTTATCTGCCTGGCAAGGAAATCGTTTTTCACTTTCAGTCATGATCGCCATTTGGATAGGCATTTGTATTGTTGCCTACTTAATTACAACGGAATATGAGTTTTATGGATTAGCTGTTGTAGTGGGTATGGTAATGGGCGGCATCCAAGCTTTGTCAAGAGCAACTTACTCCAAGTTAATTCCGGAGAATACTATTGATAATACTTCATACTTCAGCTTTTACGATGTCACCTACAATCTATCAATTGTGGTAGGTACATTCTCTTTTGGTTTCATCAATCAGATAACTGGCGATATGCGCAATAGCGCACTAGGACTGGCTGTATTTTTTGTATTGGGCATGGCTGTGCTGATGACAGTAAAAGCAAAAGATGTAGTAAAGAACAAATGGGTTTAAATGAAAACGCTCAAGAATTAGACCCTGAGCGTTTTTACTTTTGCTGAACTGTTTTTATTCTTAGAGATTTTTTAATCAATGAAAACAACTGCTTGTTTAGTAACGCAGGTGTTTTACTGTCATACCATTGTTGATCAATTGTTTTAACGAATCGATACCGATTTTTAAATGTAAGTCGACATAACTTTTGGTTACTACTTTGTCGCTTGCCTCTGTCTTTACACCATCGGGTGTCATCGGTGAATCCGATACCAGTAAAAGTGCTCCTGTAGGAATTTTATTATAAAAAGCAGTTGAGAAAATGGTGGCTGTTTCCATATCAATGGCCTGCGCACGAATTTTTCTTAAATAATTTTTAAAATCCTCATCCCACTCCCAAACCCTGCGGTTGGTTGTATAGCACGTACCAGTCCAATAATCCTGGTTGTAATCACGAATGGTAGTTGAAATAGCTTTCTGTAATGCAAATGATGGAAGGGCGGGTACTTCCGGTGGAAAGTAGTCATTGGAGGTACCTTCGCCACGTATAGCCGCGATAGGTAAGATCAGGTCGCCAATTTCATTTTTGGCTTTTAGTCCACCGCACTTACCTAAAAACACACATGCCTTTGGTTTAATGGCCGACAAACAATCCATAATGGTAGCTGCATTCGGGCTGCCCATACCAAAATTGATAATGGTGATTCCCTGTGCAGTAGCACAACGCATAGCTTTATCTTGCCCCACGACTGGTACGTTATTCCATTCTGCAAACATCTTCACATATGTGTCGAAGTTGGTAAGAAGGATGTATTCGCCAAATTTATCCAGTGCCAGGCCGGTATAACGCGGCAGCCAGTTATTAACAATATCTGCTTTGGTTTTCATAGTTTTATTTCTTCATTTACGCATGCTTCCCAAACTTAATCTCCCTCCATTACAGGCAAGGCTTCAGGAAAGCGATGGAAAAATATGGATTTTTGACGTGATACGGAAAAAGTTTGTAGTACTAACGCCCGAAGAATGGGTAAGACAACAATTTATCAACTTTTTGGTAACAGAAAACTATCCCAAATCACTTTTTAAAATTGAAGGCGGTTTATCTGTAAATGAGTTAAGAAGACGAAGTGATATCGTTGTCTTTAACCGAGAAGGGAAGGCATGGATGCTGGTGGAATGCAAGAATCCTTTAATCAGAATAAATCAAGCAACCTTAGATCAGGTAGGTAATTACAACAGCACGATGCAGGCAAAATATGTAGTGGTTACTAACGGCATGGAGCATTATTATTTTGAAACGAATTGGGAAGATAAAACGGTTAAACGATTGGCTGCACTTCCATCTTTTGAATAAGAGTTGATGTGTTGATGAGCTGATTCGCTGATATGCTAATTTGGTAATTTGAAGATTTGAAAATGGAGAACGCGTCATTGCGAGGAATTAGCAAGGGCTGTGGGTTGCAATGACGAAGCAATCTAGATTGATTTGATGATTCGTTGATGTGCTGATGTGCTGATTTGTTGATATGATCATTTGTAAATAAAAAGACCACTCTTCCAATCATCGTCCGAAGGGACGATGATTGGAAGAGCTACTTCCTAAACAATAAACTCTATCCCTTTAAGAGGTCTACAAGGCCCCGCGGCCTTAGAGCAAAAACTTGATTATTGCTATTTGATCAAATGTTTTAGTGAAATTCCTTCTTTATAAAAAACGTATCGTCCCCTAGCGGGAGACGATACTTGACGAATTATAAAAATCATATATCCCCTAAAAGAAAGACGATGCCTGACGGATCAATTCAAAATAAAAAAGGGGTTGCTAAATACTTAGCAACCCCTTTCATCAACAGTCAAATAATGACTACAAATATTTCTTTACATCAGTGTAAGGCAAGTTAAATGCATCAGAAACACCTTTGTACACAACATCACCAAACATTACGTTTAAGCCATTGCGCAACTCAAGACTTTCCTGACAAGCTTTCTTCCAACCCTGATTCGCCAACTTAATAGCATAAGGTAAAGTCGCATTAGTCAACGCCAAGGTTGAAGTATAAGGTACTGCACCTGGCATGTTTGCTACACAATAGTGAACAACGTCATCAATAATGTAAGTAGGATCTTCGTGTGTTGTGGGGCGACAAGTTTCAATACATCCCCCCTGATCAACCGCCACATCTACCAATACTGTACCAGGACGCATCGTCTTCAACATATCTTTAGTAATCAGCTTAGGCGCTTTAGCACCTGGCACTAACACACCACCAATAATCAAATCATGATCTTTCACCATTTCACGAATAGCGTATTCGTTAGAAACCATCGTGTGTACATTCTTTGGCATTACATCATCCAAATAACGCAAACGGTTAAGGTTCAAATCCATAATAGTAACATCAGCACCCATACCAGCTGCAATTTTAGCAGCATTAGTACCAACAACACCTCCACCCAAAATCAATACTTTGGCAGGCTTCACACCTGGTACGCCACCTAACAAGATACCGCGACCTTTCAAAGGTTTTTCAAGGTATTTAGCACCTTCCTGAATCGACATACGTCCTGCTACCTCCGACATAGGGATAAGGAGTGGTAAGCTGCCATCAACACGCTCAACAGTCTCATATGCCAAACAGATGGCTCCGCTGGTAATCATGGCCTTAGTAAGCGGCTCATAAGAAGCAAAGTGGAAATAGGTGAAAACAAGTTGATCTTTCTTAATCAGTTTATATTCTTGTTCGATAGGCTCTTTCACCTTCATGATCATTTCAGCCAGGCTAAACACTTCTGCAGCCTTGTCAATCATTTGAGCACCAGCCTTTAAATATTCTTCATTGCTAAAACCGCTGCCTTCACCGGCATTAGTTTCTACATATACAGTGTGCCCGCGCTTAATAAGCTCTTGCGCACCGGCAGGAGTTAAGGCGACACGATTTTCGTTATTCTTGATTTCTTTTGGAACACCTATGATCATAACATTGATTTAGAGCCGCAAATATAGCAATCCGAACGCTTGGCAGGTAGTTTTTGCAAAGGTTTGCAATCGATATCAAAGCAAGTTTTAGGGGAAAGTCTATTTCCGTATTTTTACCCCTTGAACCGTAAAACTGATATACTGTGAGTGCAACGAAAGAACGCGTGAGGTTTTCCCCGGCTAAAATCAAGGAAATTTTGGCAGATTACAGGTTAGCTTGTGAAAGCAGGGAGGCCAGTTTAATTGGCCGAAAGGAAGTATTTATGGGAAAGGCCAAATTTGGCATTTTCGGAGATGGTAAGGAAGTGGCCCAATTGGCCATGGCCAAAGTCTTTAAAAATGGCGATTTTAGGTCAGGTTACTATCGCGACCAGACTTTTATGTTCGCCATAGGCCAACTTAGTTTGCAGCAGTATTTTGCACAATTATATGCCCATACCGATATAGAAGCCGAGCCAGCCTCTGGCGGACGCCTGATGAATGGCCATTTTGCCACCCGAATGCTGGATGATCAGGGTAAACTCAAGAATTTAACGGAAAGTAAGAATAGTAGTGCCGATATTTCTCCTACGGCAGGTCAGATGCCGCGCCTATTGGGAATGGCCTATGCTTCTAAACTTTTTAGAAACAATAAAGCCCTGCACAGCTTTACTAATCTATCCGTTAATGGAAATGAGATAGCTTTTGGTACAATCGGCAATGCTTCTACCAGTGAGGGCATGTTCTATGAAGCCATGAATGCTGCAGGAGTACTGCAAGTACCTATGCTGATGAGCGTATGGGACGATGCTTATGGTATTTCAGTTCCGCAGGAGTACCATACAACCAAGGGCAGCATTTCAAAAACTTTGGCAGGATTGCAGCGTAACGAACGCGAAAAAGGTTTTGAGATTATTAACGTGAAGGGTTGGGATTATCCAGCACTTGTGGAGGCTTATCTGCGAGCAGAAAAAATTTGTCGCGAAGAGCATGTGCCTGTATTGGTGCATGTCGATGAAGTAACACAACCACAAGGTCACTCTACTTCAGGCTCTCATGAGCGATACAAATCTAAAGAACGGTTAGCGTGGGAGGCAGAGCACGATTGCCTGCGCAAAATGCGTGAATGGATTATTGATGAAGTAAATATTTTACCTGATGAGCTCGATGATATTGAAGTTGAAGCTAGAAAAGTAGCGAAGGAGGCAAAAGAAAAATCATGGAGAGCCTTTAATGAATCCATGCAAGCTGATTTTAAAGAGGCTTTGTCATTATTGAAAGAACTTTCTTCGAGTACCGTTGCAAGTAATGAACTAAATGCATTAACAGAAGCTTTAGAAAAAACACAGAATCCTATTCGTTTAGATGGCATTAAAACAGTGAAGAAAGCGTTGCGTCTTGTTCGCAATGAAAGTAATGCTGCTAAAACGAATTTAATTAATTGGTTAAAGCGTGTTGAAGAAGAAAACGAAAAGCGTTACAGTTCATATTTATTAAGTGAATCAGAAGAAGCTGCGTTAAAAGTTGAAGAGATAAAGCCAAGCTATAAAGAAGATGCACCAGAGGTAGACGGACGTGAAGTAATGCAGGCGTTTTTTGATATTGCTTTAGCACGTGATCCCCTTGTTTTTGCTATTGGTGAGGATGTTGGTAAGATTGGTGATGTGAATCAGGGATTTGCCGGGTTGCAAGAAAAATATGGAGAATTGCGTGTAACGGATACAGGTATTCGTGAGTGTACTATTATTGGTCAGGGTATAGGGGCTGCGTTGCGTGGTATGCGTCCCATTACAGAAATTCAATACCTGGATTACCTTTTGTATGCTTTACAAATTATGAGTGATGACCTCGCTTGTTTGCAATACAGAACCAAAGGCGGACAAAAAGCACCATTGATTATTCGTACCCGCGGTCATCGCCTTGAAGGTGTTTGGCACTCCGGTTCTCCTATTGGTATGATGTTGCATAGTTTACGTGGTATGCATGTGCTTACACCACGTAACATGACACAGGCAGCAGGTTTCTATAACACTTTATTGCAATCAGATGAGCCAGCTATCATTATTGAATGCTTAAATGGCTATCGTTTAAAAGAGAAGATGCCTTCAAATCTTGGAGAATATACTGTGCCCCTTGGTGTGCCAGAAATTTTGAGAGAGGGAAGCGATGTAACTATTGTAACCTATGGTTCTATGTGCCGTGTTATATTGGATGCAGCACAAGAGTTAGATAAAGTAGGAATTTCTTGCGAAGTAATTGATGCGCAAAGCTTATTGCCTTTTGATGTTCATCACAGCATTGTGGAGTCTGTTAGAAAAACAAACAGACTAGTATTAGCAGATGAAGATGTACCAGGCGGAGCCAGTGCATATATGATGCAGAAAGTAGTTGAGGAGCAAGGCGCTTATCGCTACCTCGATTCTCAACCATTAACTATTGCAGCTAAAGAACATCGCCCTGCCTACGCATCTGATGGAGATTATTTCTCTAAACCTAATCCCGAAACTGTTTTCGATAAGATTTATGCAATGATGCAGGAAGCAGAGCCAGAGCGTTTCCCGGCTATCTACTAAAATGACGTATAAAAAAAGGCAGTCATCTTTTGGTGACTGTCTTTTTGTAATCCAGGTATTATATAAGTTATTTAGTTCTAATCCAATGTCGTTTGGTTAAGCTTTAAAACGGCATTGAATTTCAAATCACCCATTTTCAGGGATGAGAAATGCCATTAACTAAGTGGCTTTGTAAAATCTGAGTTGGTAATGAAAAGCGTAAAAATCAATATTTTAATGGTTGTTGTATAATTAAACAGCTAAAAACGACACCTGTGCAACCATTAACAGAATTCCTCAGTTTTTTTGAACACGAATTGCTAACTTTTACGTTGTAAAGTATGGTTCTGTTGCGAGAACCTATTTAATAGAAAGATTTATGAGAAGAAGATTGTTGATTGTAAGCAGTTTAATGGCGGTAATTCTTTTAGTTGCTGCTAATTCACCAAGTGAACGTTACTTCGAAATTGCCAAGAACCTCGATATTTTCGCAACGTTGTTCAAAGAGGTTAATGCACTCTATGTTGATGAAGTGGATCCAGGTAAACTCATGCGCACGGGTATGGATGCCATGCTCGCCTCACTCGATCCGTACACTAATTATATTTCTGAAGATGAAGTAGAAAACTTCCGAACGGTAAACACAGGGCAATACGGAGGCATTGGCGCTGTAACAAGACAGATTGGAAAAAGAACAGTAGTAACAATGATAATGGAGGGCTTTGCTGCCCAACGTGGCGGATTAAAAATTGGTGATGAGGTTCTGAAAATTGATCAGGTAGAATTGGCTCGCGTTACCAGTGAAGAAGCAGGGGCACTCATGAAAGGTCAGCTAGGTACAGCGGTTAGTCTTACCATTAAAAGACCAGGAGAATCCGAGCCGATAACACTTAGCTTTAAGCGCGAAAAAATTAAAGTCAATAATGTTCCTCATTTCGCCATGCTAAATGAGGAAACAGGGTATATCCAATTAACTGACTTTACACCTGATGCAGGAAAAGAAGTCAAGAATGCACTTGTTTCTCTAAAAGAAAAAGGTGCTAAGAAATTAGTGCTTGACCTTCGTGGTAATCCGGGGGGATTATTAATGGAGGCTGTAAATATCTGCAATCTTTTTATACCGAAAGGAAAGTTGGTGGTAAGCACCAAAGGCAAAATGCCGGATCATAATTTTTCTTATGAAACTTTAAATGCGCCCATTGATACGGAGATACCACTCGTTGTTTTAATTGATAGAGGAAGTGCATCTGCATCTGAAATTGTTGCTGGTACGTTACAGGATTACGACCGTGCTGTAGTGGTTGGAGAAAAATCTTATGGAAAAGGATTGGTACAAATCAGTAGACCTCTTTCTTATAAAGCACAATTAAAAGTAACTACTGCTAAGTACTATACACCAAGCGGTCGTTGTATACAGGTATTAGATTATTCGCGCAGACGCGAAGATGGAAGTGTTAGCTCTGTACCAGATTCACTTAAAAAATCGTTTAAAACAACAAAGGGACGAGTTGTGTATGACGGTGGGGGCATTGATCCTGATCTGCTTACAGTTAATCAAACATATCATCCCATTATACAGGTATTATTTGAGTCAGGTTACTTGTTTGATTACGCCACATCGTTTACTGCTAAGCGAAGTGCACCAACTGATATAAAGTCGTTTCAACTAACTGATGCAGATTACAATGCATTTGTTCAGTGGATGAAAGACAAACCTTACGACTACACAACAAACCTGGATGAAGATTTGCACAGAATAAAAGAGCAGGCTAAGCGTGAAAAGAATTATGATGATATTAAAGTCATGCTCGAGAAAATTGAAAGCACTGTGAACGAGAAAAGGAAAAACGATTTGTTGGTTTATAAAGACCAAATCAAACAAGCACTTGAAGCAGATATACTTTCTCGCTATTTTCTGGAGAAGGGCTACGTTGAAGCAGGTTTTAAGTATGATGAAGAATTAGCCAAATCAATTGAATTATTGGCCAAGACCGACAGCTACAATAAAATTCTGATGAACAATTAGGTTTATAGTCTGTTCTAAAGATCAGAAGTGTAATAACCTTATTGTGAAGATTCGAAAACCACGATACATCATTTCTATAGCTTCCTTTGCATTACTTATGGTATTGCTGCATGCCTGTATGACCTTTAGGATGTCTGAAAAGAAGATAGCTAAACATTTTAAAGAGAAGAATATTGCTGTAAAACAGGATGCACTTAAAATCGATAAACGCACACAACATTTTGTCACCACCGGGAAAGAAGATAATCCCACGGTTGTATTTGTTCATGGCTCGCCCGGTTCTCTTAGTGCTTTTATAGATTTCCTTTCAGACAGTCTGCTTTTGTCAAGAGCACATTTAGTAACAATCGACAGGCCTGGTTTTGGCTACTCAAATTTTGGTAAGGCGGAGCCTTCTTTAAAAATGCAGGCAGCATTACTTCAGCCGCTGCTTGAGCTAAGAAAACAACACAGGCCTATTATTCTGGTCGGGCATTCTTTAGGAGGTCCTGTAATTGCACGCATGGCTATGGATTATCCAGATCTTGTTGATGGTTTGATCATTGTGGCAGGTTCTATAGATCCTGAACTCGAACCCAATGAACGCTGGTTCAGGGTGCCATTGGCAACACCTTTTTTTAGTTGGCTAATGCCGTTATCTTTCAAAGCTTCCAACGATGAAATTCTTGAAACGAAAAAGGAGCTTGAACTAATGCTGCCATTATGGAAGGATATTAAATGCCCTGTTATCATATTACATGGCATGAAGGATAAATTAGTTCCTCCGGGAAACGCAGATTTCGCTAAACGTATGCTAACGAATACTTCAGTAGATGTTGTGCTCAGAGAAGATGTTAATCACTTTATTCCCTGGACACATCCGGAGATGATTCAACAGGCTATCCTTCAATTATTGGGTCAATTTGAACGCAATGGATTGGCTAAGCAATAATCAGGCTTTCCAGTTAGCTGGATCAAAGCGCCATGATTTTAGTAACATCAGTTGATCGTCAGAAATTTTCTTTGAAGTCAGAGCATAATCAATCAAATGATTGTAGTCACTCAGGCAAACCAATGGGATATCTGCCTTTGCAAAACTCTGCTCAGCTACATCAAAGCCGTAGGTAAACACTGCCAGCATTCCTTCAATAACAAAGCCTGCATCACGCAATGCTTCAGCAGCCTTTAGGGAGCTTCCTCCAGTAGACACTAAATCCTCAATGACTACCACGTGCTGGCCTTTTACAATTTTGCCCTCAATCAGGTTTTCCATGCCATGATCCTTTGGCTTGGGTCTGACATACACAAAAGGAAGATTGAGTGCATCGGCTACCAAAGCACCTTGTGGAATGCCAGCTGTAGCTACTCCCGCAATCCCCTCAGCCTTTGGAAAATGTGTTTTAATGGCTTGAGCCAAAGAATTCTTAACCAATGTTCTCACTTCAGGAAATGACAGAGAAAGACGATTGTCGCAATAAATAGGGGACTTCCAGCCAGAACTCCACGTAAATGGCTTTTCTGTGTTCAATTTTATAGCTCCAATGCTTAAAAGAGCTTCTGATACAGGATGAGCAGTGCTTTGTACAATCGTCATATCTTGAAATTTGATAGTGCGAAAATGGTAAAAAATACAGAAGCACTTGCCAGCTTGGAAATATTTTATTCTTTTGCAGAGGGTTAATCCCAACTGCCTGATGGTTCTATTTGTAAACGACATACGCCTCACCATTTATAAACCAGATGAGCAACCTGCTCTTGGCCAATACAATCATAAAGTTGACGCTCAGATAGAGCCAATAACGTCAGCAGGGCTACTTCACCACGTGTGGATACAAAATGCAGATGATAAGCATATGAACGTGCTGCTGGAATTACTCAATTCTAAAGTGCCTTTGAATGTATTATCTGTGCATTTATCGGTTAAAGATTACGATACCATTCAGGATTTTCTTTATAGCAAGTTTAAGGTGGTAAAAGCAGCTGGTGGACTTGTTCGTAAAAAGGATAAGGTCCTGATGATCTACAGATTAAAGAAATGGGATTTACCTAAAGGTAAAAAGGAGAAAGGGGAGAAGTATAAACAGACCGCTGTTCGCGAAATCGAAGAAGAGTGTAATGTAAGTGTTAAGCTTGGAACCAAGCTCTGTACGACCTGGCACACATACACCATGAACAAGCATGCCATGATAAAAAAGACAAAGTGGTATGTGATGGACATTATTGACGACAGTAAAATGGCGCCCATGGTGGAGGAAGATATTGAAGAGGTAAGATGGATGAATCCTAAAGAAGTATATCACTCACTTCATAATTCGTATAAATCAATACACTATGTATTTGAGCAGTACTACGCGCTTAAAGAAGTTATTCGGTAATTGATTTGAAAATTTGGTGATTTGATGATTTGAAAATAGAAGAGCTCGTCATTGCGAGGAATTAGCGTTTGGTAGTGCGCTGGTATGACGAAGCAATCTGAAATTGATGAGCTAATCCGTTGATTTGAAGTAAAACAAAAAGCCAGGCATTATACCTGGCTTTTCTTTATACTGAAAACTTAACTAAGCTTACTTTTTCTTCTTAGCTACTTTTTTAACAGACTTCTTAGCTGCCTTCTTTACCACTTTCTTATTGGTAACTTTCTTCACCACCTTTTTCTTAGCAACCTTCTTCACTACTTTTTTCGCAGCCTTTTTCTTCGCTACAGGTTTAGTAGTTTTCTTGGCAGCTTTCTTAGCCACTTTTTTAACTACCTTTTTAGCAGTTTTCTTAGCCGCAGGTTTAGATGATTTCTTCGCAGACTTAACAACCTTTTTAGCAACAGCCTTTTTCTTAGCGACTACTTTCTTTTTAGGAGCACTTGCTTTGGCAGCGTTCATAGCATTTAATGCAGAACCAGCCTTAAACCATTCAATTTGGTTGGCATTGTAAGTATGGTTAACCATAATGCTTTCTTTGCTTCCATCGCTATGGTTTAATACTAACTCTAATTGCTTTTCAGGAGCAAAATTGGTTAAGCCAATTATGTCTAACACATCGTCTTCACGAATTTTATCGTAATCAGCTTTGTTGGCAAAAGTAAGCGCTAGCATACCCTGCTTTTTCAAGTTGGTTTCGTGGATACGTGCGAATGATTTAACAAGTATTGCGCGTACACCTAAATGACGTGGCTCCATTGCTGCGTGTTCGCGTGATGAACCTTCACCATAGTTTTCGTCACCCACTACGATTGAACCAATGCCTTGTGCTTTGTAAGCACGCTGCACTTTAGGTACTTCATCGTAAGCGCCTGTTAAATTATTCTTAACGCTATTGATTGATTCGTTGTAATAGTTGGTAGCACCAATCAATAAGTTATTTGAAATATTATCCAAGTGCCCGCGGTATTTTAACCACTTACCTGCCATAGAAATATGGTCGGTTGTACACTTGCCTTTTGCTTTAATCAATAAACGCAGGCCTCTTAAGTCTGTGCCTTCCCATGCTTTGAAAGGTGCGAGTAATTGTAAGCGATCTGATGTAGGGCTCACACTTACTTTTACTTTGCTGCCATCTTTAGCAGGTGCCTGGAAGCCGGGATCTTTTACATCGAAGCCTTTCATCGGTAATTCATCACCGGTAGGTGCTTCAAGTTTTACTTGTTCACCATGCTCGTTGGTTAAATAATCAGTAATAGGGTTAAAAGTTAAATCACCAGCAATCGCTAATGCGGTTACTAATTCAGGGGAACCTACAAATGCGAAGGTATTCGGGTTGCCATCATTACGTGACTGGAAGTTACGGTTGAAGGAGTGAACGATAGTGTTTTTCTCTTTCTTGTCTGCACCAACACGATTCCACATACCAATACATGGTCCGCAGGCATTGGCAAATACTTTAGCACCAATTCTGTCAAAAGTATTGATGAAACCGTCACGCTCGATTGTATAACGCACTTGTTCTGAACCTGGTGTGATGGTAAATTCTGCTTTCGTTTTTAGTCCTTTGTCGGCAACTTGTTTTGCTAAGCTGGCAGCGCGGGAAATATCTTCGTAAGAAGAGTTGGTACATGAACCAATCAAACCTACTTCAATTTTTGTTGGCCAACCATTTTTAATGGCTTCATCTTTCAATTTAGAAAGGGGTGTAGCCAAGTCTGGTGTAAATGGACCGTTAAGATGTGGTTCAAGTGTTGATAGGTCAATTTCAATTACCTGATCAAAATATATTTCGGGGTTCTCGTAAACTTCAGGATCAGCAGTTAAATGCTCTTTGATTTTATCTGCCAATTTAGCCACATCAGCGCGGCCGGTAGCTACGAGGTAGCGTGACATTGATTCATCATAACCGAAAGTAGAAGTGGTAGCTCCTATTTCTGCACCCATGTTACTAATAGTACCTTTTCCGGTACAGCTCATAGACGTAGCGCCTTCACCAAAATATTCTACGATAGCACCTGTTCCACCTTTTACAGTAAGAATACCTGCTACCTTCAGGATAACATCTTTTGCGGAAGTCCAGCCGTTAAGCTTACCGGTAAGTTTTACACCAATTAGTTTTGGAAACTTTAATTCCCAGGCCATGCCTGCCATTACATCAACAGCATCGGCACCGCCAACACCAATAGCGACCATTCCTAAACCACCGGCATTTACCGTGTGCGAGTCAGTTCCGATCATCATGCCGCCAGGGAAGGCATAATTTTCTAGTACAACCTGGTGAATAATACCTGCACCTGGTTTCCAGAAGCCGATACCATATTTATTTGAAACAGAAGCAAGGAAATCGAATACTTCTTTGCTTTCATTATTAGCAGCAGTTAAATCATCTTTAGCACCTGTCTTGGCTACAATCAAGTGATCGCAATGAACGGTAGAAGGTACAGCCACTTTAGGGCGACCGGCTGACATGAATTGTAACAAAGCCATTTGAGCGGTAGCATCTTGCATGGCTACGCGGTCAGGCGCGAAGTCCACATAAGACTTTCCTCGGCCAAAGTTCTCCAGCTTTTGATCGCTGTGTAAGTGAGAGTAGAGTATTTTTTCTGATAGGGTAAGCGGTTTGCCAACGGCTTTTCTGGCTTTGGCTATGCGGCCTGGCATGGCTGCATATAACGCTTTAATCATGTCTAAATCGAAAGTCATAACTCGAAAAATTTTAAGGTACTAAGTTACGGATTTCTGCGTCAAAAATCCCTCATTTCGGGTCAATAAAAAACCCCGCTGGGGGCGGGGTTATGGGGGCTTCAATTACTTAGCATTTATATAATTGAGAAACTCTCGCTTCACATTGTCATCATCTTTAAACTTGCCTGAAAAATAGGCCGTTCCTGTTTTACTGTTGGTGTCGCTTACTCCTCTGGAAGCCACACACATGTGGTTGGCATCCATCACCACAGCAATAGATTGCGTCTGTAAGATGCGTTCTAATTCCTTACCAATTTGTACGGTTAAGCGCTCCTGCACTTGTGGCCGCTTAGCAAAGTACTGTACAATGCGGTTGATTTTAGAAAGGCCAATTACTTTACCGCTGCTAAAATAAGCAACATGTGCTTTACCATAAATAGGTACAAAGTGGTGTTCGCAATGCGAGTAGAAAGTAATATCTTTTTCTACCAGCATCTGGTCGTAATTGTATTTGTTTTCGAACAGTCGTGCTACTGGTTTGTTTTTTGGATTTAAACCACTAAAGGCCTCTTTTACAAACATCTTAGCTACACGTTTCGGAGTGCCCGCTAGACTGTCGTCTGTAAGATCAAGACCTAAAGTTTCCATGATCTGACGAAAATGAGATTCTATGCGTTCGATTTTTTCCTCATCGCTGAGATCGAAAGCGTCTTTACGCATGGGTGTCTCTACTGATGAAGAGTGGTGATCGTCATCTTCATCATCAACTGGCTTAAGAGGCCGGATATTCAACGAAATTTCTTTCTGTCTCATAAAGGGTAATTTTCAATTCAAATTTGGGGTCTATTTGTTGCCTCAAAATTCTCCAGATGACCAGTGCTATGTTTTCAGCCGTTGGATTGAGACTGTGAAAGTATTCAGTATCTAAATTTAGGTTTTTATGGTCGAGTTTCAGCAATACATTTTCTTTAATAATGTCGCTGAGTTCCTTTAGATCATATACGTAGCCTGTGGTAGGATCGGGTTCTCCAATGAGGCTCACAATCAGTTCATAATTGTGCCCGTGGAAGTTGGGATTATTACACTTGCCAAAGATTTTGTCATTTTGTTCGTCAGTCCAATCTGGATTATAAAGACGGTGTGCTGCGTTGAAATGTTCTTTTCGGGAGACTTTAACCTTCATTGTATTTCAAGAACAGAGAAAATGTTGAATAGTTCAAGATTTTCTTTAAATAACTAAACAAAACACCTTTAAAGACGGATGTTTTTGAGAACTATTTCAATTTTACTTCCGTTAGCCTACATTCTTTTTAATATTTTCAAGATTAATTAATGATTGAAAAATGAGTAACCTGGCCGTCATTATTATTTTGTTAACGGTAGTAACCGCGTTGGCTGAGGTTACCGACAAGATTCGCATACCTTATCCGATCTTGTTGGTGCTGGCAGGTATGGGCATAGGCTTAATTCCAGGCTTGCCCTCAGTTGAGTTGCATCCAGATATTGTGTTCCTGATATTTTTGCCACCAATTTTATATGCAGCAGCGTGGACAACCTCATGGCCTGATTTTAAACGTGCTAAAAGGCCCATTACTTTATTGGCTATTGGTTGTGTGATTTTTACCACCTGTGCAGTAGCGGTAGTAGCGCATTATTTTATTCCACATTTTTCATGGGCTGAGGCTTTTGTATTAGGTGCCATCATTTCACCTCCCGATGCGGTAGCAGCAACGGCAGCTACTAAAGGTTTGGGTGTGCCTAAACGTGTGGTTACTATATTAGAAGGAGAGAGTTTGGTGAATGATGCAACAGGATTAATTGCATACAGGTATGCAGTAGCAGCTGTAGTAACGGGTGTATTCAGTCTTTCAGAAGCGGGTATTCAATTTTTTTATGTCGCAGGTGGTGGAATAGCATTTGGGTTGGCACTTGGTTTTATTTTTAAATGGATACACAAGATCACACCAGATAATCCAACAACCGATACAACACTTACTTTTTTGGTTCCCTTTATTGCTTATTTAGGGGCAGAAGAATTTCACATGTCAGGGGTGCTGGCTGTGGTAGCCTCTGGATTATACCTGAGCTGGAACTCATCTGATATTTTTTCGCAACGCACCCGCCTACAGGCTAATGCCACCTGGGATACGGTTATCTTTTTATTGAACGGTATTATTTTTATTCTGATTGGCTTACAGCTACCCGTTATACTAAAAGATATTGATCATTCTTCTTTAGTTAAACTGATTGGTTATGGCGCTATTGTTAGTCTTGCAGTAATTGTGGGCAGAATTATCTGGGTATATCCGGGCGCATACCTACCCCGTTGGTTATCTAAGAAAGTAAGAGAGCAGGAGCCAGACGCTGATGTAAGATTGGTAACAGTAATTGCTTGGTCAGGTATGCGTGGTGTTGTATCCTTAGCCGCAGCATTAGCGTTGCCACTAACCCTTGCCGATAATCAACCTTTCGAAAACAGAAGTCTGATTATCTTTTTAACCTTCTGTGTTATTTTCTCGACACTTGTTATTCAGGGTTTGAGCTTACGACCAATTATAAAATGGTTAGGTATTAAGCCGGATGATCGAGAGCACCAGGATGAATTGGATGCAAGATTGAAAATTGCTTCTGCGGTGATTGAAAAAATTGAAGAAGAATATTCTTTAAGCTTAAGTGAAGATGTACTTAATCAGATTAAAACCAAGTACGAAATCCGCATTCAGCGTGTTACTAAAAATAAAATAAGAAGCAGACTAGATGATGCGCAACTTATAGAATTTCATCGCATACAAGAGGAGTTACTTAAAATGGAGCGGCAACATATAATCACCATGCGCAGGTCTGGTAAAATAAGCGATGAGGCACTTCGGAAATTAGAGAATGAACTTGACCTGGAGGAGGCAAGGCTTATACTGGACAAGCGGTAATTATGCTAATTTACAAAAGCTATCCATTCCCAGGTGCATCAGGGCATCTCCAGCATTCACTACAGGTATGTTATTCAATCCAATAACATAAGCAGTTTCTTTTGCGATTACTTTTTCAGTGAATTCTCCAAAAGGATCAGTAATAGTTCCAATCCAGTCACCTTTATGTACCAACTGACCGGAAACAACCTGTGTTTGAAAAAGCCCTGCTTGTTTGGATCTTACCCAGGATGAGTGCCAAATAATGCGATTGGTTTCTTTTGGTGCAGGAGCGTCATCAATCATGTTTAAGTATTTCATTAATCGAAGTGTTCCTTCTATCCCCTCTTCAATAGCGTGCTGATCGAAGCGTAAAGATTCACCTGCTTCATAAACGATAATATTTTTATCTTTTTTAGATGCTTCTTTTCTTAATGAGTTGGGGCGAAAAGGTGCATCAAGTGTAAAGGGTGCGCAAAAAGCTTCAGCCAACTCAACATTTTTTTTATCACTCAATGTGGCGCGTACTTGAGGATAGTTAGTACGCATAGCACCACCTGTATGGAAATCTATACCATAATCGATGTTGGGAATGATATCGTGTGTAACGTGGTAAGCCACGCGAGAAGCCAATGACCCTGATTTGCTTCCGGGAAAAGAACGGTTTACATCTTTACCATCAGGTACATCTCGTGAGAAATTTAAAAAGCCATACACATTAATAATAGGTATGCATATTATTGTACCACGTTTGGGTTGATGAAGGTTTCGTTCAATTATTCTACGCACGATCTCCATGCCATTAATTTCATCTCCATGCATGCCGGCCATCAGCGCCAATGTTGGTCCTTCTTCCTGACTGCGGGAAACGTAAATAGGTGTGTCTATTTGTGTGTGGGAGGGTAGGCGTGCGATGTTAATGTTGATCTCCTTAAACTCACCAGGTTTAATTTCCTGACCTGCAATTTGTATTTTTTTCATATTCGGATTGTAGTCATTAACGCTTGGCTACATAATGAGCCGGTTTTATAAGCACGTTTGTGTCCCACACTACTAAGTGAAGTTAAGAGTTTGTCTGAACTTGGCAAGTATTCACCTTGCATTACAAAAGCTTTTATTGGCATCATTTTTATCATTTTATCATTTCTGGATGGTATTTAGAATAATCATGCTGAGGTTCCTTCTCCCAAATAAATTTATATCCTGTCTCGTGTATTTCTGATTCAAAATCCATGTGAAGCGTATAAATGTTGTCCGAATTACTTCCAATTAAAATCATGACAACAGATAAAAATCCGGATATAATCAATAGGAATATTGTTAAGGTTTTGTTCAGTTTAATTTTTACAATGAATTGGTGTATGATGAAAGTTAGCATGAACCAAAAGGCAAAATATGTCAAAAGGTCAATGATTAAACCGAGAACAAAAATTTGTAATGAGAGTGAAGTGTGCCATCCACGGCACATATAGGGTAATGGAAAACCAGTTAGAATTTCATCAGACCCATCAATAATATGAACATACCACCATTTGGAGAAAATTGTGAATGAAATAATCGTCAGGGGTAATATTAATTTCCATAGTAACTGTTTCATGACAAGAAGAGGAATCGACAGACTACTATTTCGCCCCAGACCATTACAATCAGGCATTGATTTTATCCTTCTGAATTTTTTTCTTCATGGCATTTTTTTCCAGGTATTGAATAATCTTACCGGCAATATCTACTTTGGTTGCACCTTCAATTCCTTCCAATCCGGGAGATGAATTGACTTCAATAATAAGCGGCCCCCTCGCAGATGGCAGCATGTCTACACCTGCTACGCCCAGCCCCATTTTTTTTGCTGCAGTAATAGCCGTTTGTTTTTCTAAAGATGTTAGTTTGATCAATGTAGCTTTTCCGCCTCTGTGTAAATTAGAGCGAAACTCACCTTCTTTTGCCTGGCGTTTCATGGCACCGACTACTTCGCCATTTACAATAAAGGCGCGTATGTCTGCCCCTTTAGATTCTTTTACAAACTCCTGCACCATGATACGTGTCTTTAAACCATGAAAGGCATCAATTACTGATTGGGCTGCTTTTTTATTTTCAGCCAGTACTACACCAAGACCTTGTGTGCCTTCAAGAAGCTTAATAATTACTGGTGCGCCACCGACAGCTTCAACAATACCTTCCGTGTCTTTGGTGTAATCCATGAACATGGTTTTAGGCAAACCGATGCCAGCGCGTGAAAGAATCTGTAAACTTCTGAATTTATCTCTCGAACGAATCAGCGCCTGCGATTCTACAGCAGTAAAAACTTTCATCATTTCGAATTGACGAACAACAGCTGCCCCATAAACGGTTACTGAAGCACCAATGCGTGGAATAATGGCATCGAAATAATCGAGCTTGCGACCATTGTATAATACCATAGGGCTTTTTTTCTCCAGGTAGAGCACACACTTCATGTGGTCAATAATTTCTACGTTGTGACCGCGTTTCTCCCCGGCTTTTTTTAACCTTTGGGTAGAATATAATTTAGGGTCGCGTGATAAAATGGCGATATTCATATACTTGGGTAGGCAGTTATTTCTTTTTATTCAGTCTTTTATTACGCAATGATTGTTGCTTAGCTTTATACGAAAGATTTTTTTTCTTAACATCAATCAGGTAGCGTGCTTGTAAAATCTTTCTTCCTAATAATATCGGGAATTTAAGTAAGCCTCTGTTACTTAAGGAGAACTCAGCTGTTATTTCTTCGTTAAAAATTTTGATGGTCGTTGTTATGACATAACGCCTTTCAACCTCCCCAAATGAATTCTTGATGTCACGTTCGTGAAAAGTATCTGCTGTAAACTTCATGCCAGTAAACTCTGGATGTTCTTCGTCCAGTAGTACAAATTCTAGTTTACCATTTACAACTTTAGCGCTTTGGCAATGTAAACTACTACGATAAGCGCCCGTATCTACCTTAGCATGAATATTTTTTAATCCCAGGCCGGGTAAATCAACACGATCGTAACGGCCTAGAACCTCCATTATTAAAGGTTGTAAAAAAAACAGGCCTTCGCAAATTTAGCCATCATATAAAAGTAAAAAACCCTTGCCGACATGCCGACAAGGGTTTTTAATGTAGTAATCCAATTTCGTGCCTTTTAAAAAGGAGAGATGGGTTGCCCCGTGAAGAATTGGAATTAGTAGTTTAGCCTTTCTTTACTTTGAAAGAGGCTGATGTGTTTTCCCAAAGGATATTTACTGAACCTTTATCAACTGAGATTGTAAATAATTCAGTGAATTCGGCTTTACCAGGCTTTACATTTACACGTAAAACGTCATTTTCATCATTGTATTTGTAAGCACCCCATTGTTTTGCTTCGCTGTTAAAAATAATAGTCCATTCATTTTCAGTTGGGATTGTGAAAAGACTATAAGTACCTGCTGCTAAAGCTTTTCCTTCTATTGTAACGGCTTTGTCGAAAGTTATGGTGGTGGCATCATTTGCACCGGTTCTCCAAACTTGACCAAAAGGAACCAGATCGCCCATTACTTTCCGGCCTTTAACTGAGGGGCGGTGGTATACAATTGTAACTTTAGCACCATCAATAGTGTACCTTCAGCGGTTTCTTTAGGGCTGGCAGGTTTCTTATCCTGCGCCAGGCTTTCTACACTTACAAATGCCATCAACAGTAATGATAAGGCAATTAATTTTTTCATGATGTTAGGTTTAAATGAGTTTTAACTATTGGTGTAACGCGAAAATGCTCCGAACGTTCGGAGCATTTTCTATCATTAATTATATACCTGTAACTACTGGAACAACGGGTTAAGGGCTATAAAAGTTTCCAAAATTGAGCGCTTTTTTTACTTAAGAAAGCAAGAATAAAAATATAAGTGGGAAAATGATGCCGATTAAGGCTAATTTCCACCCTCGACTTCTAAAACTATTTTCACCTTTTTGAATAAACATACCTGTAAATGCAATGACTAGCATTCCAATACCAAATAAATCAGAATAATATATCCACCATTTGCTGGTATCAACGTGTAGTTGAGTCATTTGGCCAAGTATAGGGGTAGTGCGGTACGCCTCAATTTTTCCTTTACCTGTGCTAAGGTCAATTTTAACATCATGTTTTTCGTAAGAAATGCTCAGTTGGTTTTTGTCGATTACAAATCTTCTCAGATTATCTTTAATGCCTTGCGTTTCTGTAAAAGTTTCAATGTAGGCATCATTAACTGTGCTATCAGGTTGAGTAATAGCAGGTACAGTTATTTCAGTTGCACTATAAGTATACCGTCTGGGATGCCAGTCGCGTCTATGATTAAGAAAAATGCCAGAGAAGGAGAAAGCGATGATAAGACCTAAATAAAAATAAGCAAAATCGCGGTGTACAGAGCGGGCAGTTGGTTTCATGAAAAATTAAGTATGCGTTGAATATTATTTTCCAAAAGGATTTAAGGCACTTAGCGCACGTTTACCACCACCCATTTTATTCATGGTCTTCATCATCTTGCGCATGTCGCCAAATTGTTTTAGTAATTGATTGACCTGCTGAATAGAAGTGCCACTCCCTTTAGCTATACGTTCTTTGCGACTACCGTTAATGACATCCGGATTTTCACGCTCTTTCGTAGTCATTGATCTAATGATGGCTTCCACTGGTTTGAAAGCATTGTCATCGACATCAACACCCTTCATGGCTTTACCAACACCGGGTATCATGCTCATCAGGTCTTTGATATTGCCCATCTTCTTTACCTGTTCAAGTTGGGTAAGGAAATCGTTAAAATCGAATTGATTTTTGCGAAGCTTGGCGTTTAATCTTTTGGCTTCATCTTCATCAAAAGCTTGTTGTGCTTTTTCAACGAGTGTTACCACATCCCCCATGCCTAAAATTCGACTGGCCATACGGTCAGGATAGAAGCGATCTAGTGCTTCCATCTTTTCACCCATGCTTATGAACTTGATAGGCTTTTCTACTACTCTGCGAATAGAGAGGGCCGCACCACCACGTGTATCACCATCTAATTTAGTAAGAACAACACCATCAAAATTCAGTCGATCATTAAACGCTTTTGCAGTGTTTACAGCATCCTGACCCGTCATGGAGTCAACCACAAATAATGTTTCGGAAGGAGCGAGCGCTTCTTTTAATCTGGCGATCTCATTCATCATTTCCTCGTCAACAGCCAAACGACCGGCAGTATCGACAATAACAATGCGATGATTATTCTTTTTAGCATGCGCAATGGCAGCTTTGGCAATTTTTACAGCATCTTTATTTTCTGGTTCAGCGTAAACCTCTACACCAATTTGTTCGCCAAGTACTTGCAGCTGTTTAATTGCAGCTGGTCTGTATATATCGCAAGCAGTAAGTAAAACTTGCCTGCCTTGTTTTTTTAAATAGCTGGCAAGCTTGCCTGAAAAAGTAGTTTTACCAGAACCTTGTAAACCAGCTATAAGTATGATGGCAGGATTACCTTCTATGGTGATGTCTACACTTTCGCCCCCCATTAAATGGGTTAGCTCATCGTTGGTAATTTTAGTAAGCAATTGACCAGGAGAAATGGATGTAAGCACATTTTGCCCCATTGCTTTTTCTCTGATGTCATCAGTTACTTCTTTAGCAACTTTATAGTTAACATCAGCATCGATTAAAGCTTTGCGTATTTCCTTAACTGTGGTTGCTACGTTGATTTCCGTAATGCGTCCCTGACCTTTAAGGGTTTGAAAGGCTTTATCCAGTTTTAAACTTAAATTATCGAACATGTGCGGAATTTTTAGAAGTAGATACTGTCAGTTAGCAATACAATGTCATTTAGTTTAGCCCTTTCTTGGCCCTGCTTTTAGAAGAGGATTAGTATGGAAGCTTAACTTACCGACATGGATTTTGCCACTGGGTTTTAACAAACAGGGTGCAAAGTTAATTCGATTTTTTATTTGACCTACTCTCAAAGGGTCTTCTGAAATGGGCTTAAATGCTTTTTTTGAAAGAAAAGAGGCTATATTTAGACTTTAATCAACGTATTTGTTGTTTACCTGATTTAACCTATGTCCTTTCGGAAAAGAGTTTTTGAACAACTGGAGCCTGCGGTATCTGGCTTGCGCAGTGCCAGGATAATTGAGTATTTTTTTATTGGATTGATCATCTGCAACATTGCCGCCATTCAATTAGAAACAGTTCCCCGGTTCTACGAACGGTACCAACGTTTCTTTGATAATTTCGAAATATTTTCAGTCGTGATCTTTTCGATTGAGTATGTGTTGCGCATCTGGACTATTACTGAAATGCTTCGTTATAAAAATCCTATGAAGGGAAGGTTTCGATACATTATGTCTCGATCGGGTTTAATCGACTTATTCTCGATACTTCCTTTTTACCTTAATTTTTTACCGATTGACTTAAGGTGGTTGAGAATATTCAGGTTATTTAGGTTACTGCGCATGTTAAAAATTGCACGCTACCTGTCAGCCTTGAATTTAATTTTTGCCGTAATAAAAGACAGGCGTGAGCAGTTGATGGTTGTGATCATGTTTATTTTTTTTCTGTTGGTTATCATTGCTACGGTAATGTTTTATGTTGAAGGTCCGGCACAACCAGAAGTATTCTCCAGCATTCCAGCCACGATGTGGTGGGGGATTGCAACACTTACAACGGTTGGTTATGGAGATATGGTGCCCATTACTGCCTTAGGTAAATTTTTAGCTGGTATTATCGCCATTATCGGAGTGGGTATGTATGCACTGCCAGCCGGTATTTTGTCTGCTGGTATTTCAGATCATTTGAATAGCCATAGAACAAACAAAGAAAAACGTTGTCCACACTGCGGTAAAGACCTATGAGTGATCCAACGGACCTTTACAATTGACAATATGCGTGCATTGTTCTCTGCGTTTAAACCGACCGAATGCGGACGCTCACGTTCGGTTTTGTATTTTAAAATTATATCAAAACTTACTTTGCTTATTAAATAAGCACTTTTTGATGTGGCATTGATGTTGGTATACACCTAATTTCAAAGCCGAGACTATGTTCAAAAATTATATATCCATCGCGGTACGCAATCTTCTTAAACACAAAGTTTTCTCCCTTATCAACATAGCAGGATTGGCTGTTGGTATTGCTTGCTGCACCTTACTATCACTTTACATCAAAGACGAGTTTAGTTACGAAGAGCATTTTGCAAAGGCAGATCAGATTTATCGGATAACAAGTACTTTTAAAACTAGTGATGGTGATATGCATAATCCGCGAACTTCACCACCGATTGCAATGGCTGTTCGTGCTAACCTGCCGGAAGTGGAGCAGGCAACACGCGTTGTGAGTCCTCCAGAAGTTGAGCAACATTTTATCCAATACAAAGAGAAATCCTTTTATGAACGCAAAGGCTATTTAGTAGATTCTACTTTCTTCGAGGTTTTTGATTATGATTTTAAAGAAGGGAGTTCATCAACAGCCCTTCGCACTGCATCATCTGTTGTGCTAAGTGCCTCTGTTGCGGCAAAAATTTTTGGTGATCAACAAGCGCTTGATGAATTGCTCGTGATTACCAGTGGAGGTTCTGTAGACACATTTCGTGTGAGTGGTGTGCTACAACCCCTGATGCAAAAGTCGCATGTTGATGCAGACTTTTATATGAGCATGAATAGTAAGGGCTGGGGCCAATGGATTGGTAGTATTAACACATGGGCGGGACAGAATTTTATTCAGTCATATGTATTGCTAAAAGAAAATGCCTCAGTAACTGAAACAGAAAGTAAATTAGCTGCCCTATTAGAAAAAAATGGTGGTAAAGAATTACGTGAAATGGGTATGGACAAAACGCTTCATCTACAAGCGCTCACAGATATTCATTTACATTCCTCTCAATATCAAGGGGATTTGGGCGAAAAAGGAAACATTACTTATTTGTACATTCTTTCTTCTATTGGAATTTTTATCTTACTTATTGCGTGCATCAACTTTATGAATCTTACTACTGCTAAAGCTAGCCAGCGCGCGGGTGAGGTTGGTGTGCGAAAAACAATGGGAGCCACTCGCGCTAGTTTAGTTTACCAGTTTTTGGGTGAGTCTATTCTTCTTGTGCTTATGGCAACTTTATTAGCTGTTATCTTGGTTCAGCTTTTATTACCATTTTTTAATTACGTTACTCAAAAGGAACTTAGTTTAACAGGTATTAATTTACTATTTCTTGTAGGTTCACTTTTTGTAATAGCATTGGTTACTGGGATTGGTGCTGGTAGCTACCCTGCTTTCTATCTATCCTCGTTTCAACCAGCTGTTGTTTTAAAGAATAAGCGTCTCAGTGGGGGCGGAAGTAATTGGTTACGCAAAGGCTTAGTAGTAGTGCAATTTGTAATATCAATAACACTCATCTCTGCACTGACTATTATCTATTCACAGATGAGATTTATTCAATCTCAATCACTTGGATTTAATCCTGACTACAGTGTTATTATTCCACTGCGTACTATTGAAGCCCGAGATTCGTACGATAACTTAAAAAATTCACTTCAAAATTTAAGTGGCGTATCGGGTATTTCTGCTTCTACAAGTTTACCCGCAACCCCACTCCTTCGAGATTTCTCGGTGTACAAAAAGGGAAGCTCGATGCAGGAAGCTGTTCACCATTTTGTTGTATTTAATGACGAAAACTATTTTAAAACATTAGGAATCAAATTAGTAGCAGGGCGCGAATTTATTTACAGCAGCGATTCTGCACAATTGAATGCTTCAAAAGTAAATGTATTAGTTAATAGAGAAAGCTTGAAGCAGTTAGGTATCGCTTTAGAGGAAGCCATTGGCGCAACAATATTTACAGAATGGCGTGGACAAATTAAATCACATGAAATTGTAGGTGTGGTAGAAGATTTCCATCAAATGTCTCTGCATAGGAAAATAGAGCCTTTAATTTTTCAACTACCTGCTTCACGTAGTGAGTATGTTTTTGTTACGGCCAGTATTCCAGCGGGTAACTATGAGTCCTTTATTGAGGAAACGCAGGAAGTATGGGCTGACTTAAACCCTAATACTCCTTTTGAAAGTATGTTATTGAGCGAACAAATAAAGCAGCAATACGAAGCTGAGAATCGCATGGCCATGATGATAACCTCTTTCACCTCTATTGCCATTATTATTTCGTGTTTAGGTCTGTATGGACTATCTATTTATGTAGCGGAAAGAAAGACTAAAGAGATTGGTATTCGCAAAGTAATGGGGGCGTCTATTTCAAGTATTGTAAGTATGCTCTCTACTGATTTTTTAAAATTGGTGGCCATTGCTTTTTTTATTGCTGTGCCTATCAGCTATTATTTTATGAGTGAATGGTTAAAGACTTTTTCGTTTAGGATGGAAATGAGTGCATGGATTTTTATTGCAGCGGGTATGCTTTCATTCTTAATTGCTTTGTTTGCCGTAGGTTTTGAATCTTTAAAGGCAGCCGTTAATAACCCTGTCAATTCTTTGAGAAATGAGTAAAAGTGTTAAAGTGTTAAAGTGTTAAAGTGTTAAGGTGTTAAAGTGTTAAGGTGTTAAAGTATTTGATATTATTAAGCAAAGCATCATGTTAATAAACTATTTTAAAATAGCCATAAGAAGTCTTATTAAGAATCCTTCTTATTCTTTTATAAACATTGGCGGTTTAGCCATTGGTATTGCTTCCAGTATTTTAATACTGCTTTGGGTGGCCGATGAATATTCGTATGATCGCTTTCATAAGAATTACCACAGCATTTACAAACTATACCAAAGTCAGCAGTGGGCTCAAGGTATTGGTACTGGTACATCCATGCCGTATCCGCTTAGAGAAACCTTGCTCAACAAAACGAACGAAGTGAAATACTTGGTGATGACTAACTGGGGGGAAGGTAATACGTTGCAAGTAGATGAAAAGAGTTTAACTAAATTTGGTCTTAGTGCTACAGAGGATTTTTTTAACATGTTTAGCTACGACATGATAAAAGGTGATCCCGCTTCAGCGTTGAAGGATCCAAACTCCATTGTGATTACAGTGTCTACCGCTAAAGCACTTTTTGGGGATAGTGAGCCCTTGAATCAATTAGTACAAGTTGATAACGGACAAGAATTAAAAGTGACAGGTGTTATAAAAGATTTGCCTGCGCAATCATTTTTCAGCTTTGATTATGTACTGCCCTTTGCTTACTATAAAGCGACCCAAGGTTGGGTGCGCAATAGTGTGAATAACTGGGATAACAATTCTTTTCAAATGTATGTGCAGCTTCAACCGAACGCAACACAGGCAAGTGTTACAAATAGCATAAAGGACATTATAAAAGACAGTAATCCAAAGGCACCGACCGCACAACTCTTTCTTCACCCCATGAGCAAATGGCGGTTATACTCTAAATTCGAAAATGGAAAAAATACTGGAGGAATGATAGAGTATGTTCAGCTCTTTACTATCATCGCTATTTTTGTGATGATCATCGCCTGTATAAATTTTATGAATTTGGCCACAGCGCGCAGTGAAAACAGAGCACGTGAAGTGGGCATTCGAAAAAGTGTAGGTTCTAGAAGAAAGCAATTAATATTTCAGTTTTTGGGAGAGTCCCTTGCTATTACATTTATCTCTTTTCTGTTAGCTATTGTGCTGGTAGAAATTACTTTGCCGTTTTATAATACTTTAGTGAATAAAACTATTGTGATTAATTACAGTAACCCAATGCTGTGGTTAATTGGTTTGGCTATCATTTTTGTTACTGGTGTTATTGCCGGCAGTTATCCAGCTTTTTATTTATCATCCTTTAAGCCTGTAAAAGTTTTAAAAGGAAAGGTAAATGTGGGTAAAGGTGCAAGTACACCACGTAAAGTATTGGTAACACTTCAGTTTGGTTTTTCTATTTTTCTTATCATTGGCACACTAACCATCTATCAGCAGATCATGCATGTTAAAGATAGAGATATGGGCTATGATCGTGAAAACCTGATGCAGATTTGGACAAACAACGAATTGGAAAGAAATTTTCAAACCGTTCGAGACGCGTTAGTAAATACAGGTGCAGTAAAATCAGTTTGTAAAAGTAACAGCCCTATTACATCTATTTTTTCCAGTAACGAAGTGAAGTGGGAGGGGATGAATACGGAAGAGCGCGTATCTTTTTCGACTATCGCTACTGAATACGATTACATAAAAACGATGGGTGTTAAAATGGTTGAGGGTCGCGATTTCTCGCGTGATTTTCCAAGCGATTCTATGTCAGTAATCATTAATCAGGCAGCTGCTGATTTTATGGGAATGAAAGATCCAATAGGTCAAAAAATAATTTACAATAAGGATCCACATGAGATTATAGGTGTAACTGCTAATGTTGTGATGGACTCTCCATATCAACCTGTAGAACCTTTAGTCATGATCTTCGACCCTAGTTGGTCAAGTACGATTACTGTCCGACTGAACCCAACCGAAAATTTGCAAGCATCAATTGATCAAGTGGAACAGGTATTTAAAAAACTAAATCCCGCTTACCCATTTGCTTTTCGCTTTGCAGATAGTGATTTTCAAGCAAAGTTTTCATCTATTAATTTAGTAAGCAAGCTCTCTTTTATTTTTGCCGCCTTGGCTATTGCCATTACTTGTTTTGGATTACTAGGACTAGCAGCTTTTACTGCTGAGCAAAGGACTAAGGAAATTGGTATCCGCAAAGTATTAGGTGCAACAGTTAGTAGTATTGTGATTTTAATAACCAGCGATTTTTCTAAACTAATATTTGTCGCATTTCTTATTGCTTCACCGATAGGATGGTGGGTATTAACAAATTTTTTAGAACGCTATCCGTATCGCGTGGGTATTTCTGGCTGGATATTACTAGCGGCAGGAGGTATTTCGCTAATACTTGCACTATTAATAGTCAGCACACAGGCATTACGCGCAGCCATTAGTAATCCTACAGATTCTCTTAGAAGCGAATAATAAGATTTGTAAACGTGCATACTATTTTAAAAAAGCGCAAACGTTTTGCTTGCGCTTTTTTATTTCTGAGTGTCTGATAATGTGTTTTTAGTTAATTGATAATTGCGCAAGTGAGACGCTTGCACCTAAGGGCTGCATGGCTCACCAGCATGTTTGGTTTGTGTATGCTTATAGTGTAGCACGTTTTACTTGGTAAACACGAGATATTCCCAGGGCTTTAGTGATAAGGCTTGTCCATTAATACTATAAGTTTTGCTTGAAAAGAATTCAATATAAGTCCCGTAGGCAGCTGTATTCGTAATGTTAACTGATTGGCTATCTCCCGAGAAGTTAAATACGCCAATGACGGTGTTACCTTCCACTTGCCGGATGAAAGCAACAACATTTTTATTATCCCCAATTGAGATAGGAAAGCCACCTGCATCGCTAGCCCAGATTGCAGGATTGTCTTTTTTCAATTTTATAAGTGATTGATAAAATGCCTGTAAACCTAATGAGTCTGTCCAGTTGATGGGATCTTTTTCAAAAAACTTAAGTCTCTTGGAAAGACCAACTTCCTGACCACTGAGGATGAGCGGAATACCATAAGCGGTAAAAGTGAAAGCTGCGAAAGCTTTATGCTTATCGCCAAAGCGTTCAAAAACTGTCCCTACCCAGGAGTTCAAATCATGGTTTGTGGTGTAGGTCATTCGGTACGCAGAGCGCCCATGTTTAAACATATCTTCCTCAATCCATTCGAACAAAGTTTCTCCTGGTTTTTCGCCAGCTGCAACTTCCCTCATACGAAACTCAAACTGATCCGCATAACTTCCATCTAAAATAAAAGTTTCATGTCCACATTCTGCCAGCCAAAATAATTCTTTTATCGGGTCAAGTTGGGCTCTGGCTTCTTCCCATAAATACAAAGGAATCTTATCGCCACATCCATGGTCAAGTCTAAAGCCATCTATTCCCAGATCTACCCAAAACTGCATAGCATCGATCATTGCCCTTCTGGTATCTGGATTGGTATGATCTAAAAGCGCTGTATCCCACCATACATCTTCCGGGCTCATAGACTCATAGGTAATTTCGCCCTTCTCGTCTCTGATATAAAATTCCGGATGCTCTTCAGTCCAATGATGATCTCTACCTGTATGGTTAGGCACCCAATCAAGAATTAAATAAAAACCCATTTCATGTGCTTTGCTCAATAAAGCCTTGAAATCCTCTAAAGTGCCAAACTCCGGATTAACATCTTTATAGTCCTTAGGAGCATAGTAGCTACCCAAAGTACCCTTCCTGTTCTTCTCACTAATGGGGTGAATAGGCATGAGCCACAAAATGTCTACGCCAAGCTCCTTAAGCCTTGGAAGGTGTTCAGCAAAGGCATTGAATGTCCCTTCCTCTGTAAACTGCCTTATATTAACTTCATAAATAGTTGAGTTGGGAAGCTTATTGGAAAAAGGTCTTGCTTTAGATGCAAGATCCTGTTTGTTATCAATATTAGAAGTTGGCTTGGTACTGCACCCAAAGGTTAGTGTGAGTAAAAATATGCAAATGGCAAAAGCTCTCATGGTAATATTTTTGGTTTCCTTACTAAGCAGACTTTGGTACAACTAATTTTAAATTCATAGCGTACTTTAGTACCCATGTAATAATTCAGGTTCTTAAATTAGTTAGAAAATAGGATTATGAAAATAGTAGAAGCAGATTTCAGTGATTTGCAGTTGTACATTGGGATAGATTCACCTACACAAGCGTAAGCGTATGCTTTTAAATTTCTGAGCATCTGATGTTCTGCTTTTAGTTAATTATTAATCGCACAAGTGAGACGCTTGCGCTTGAGGGGGATGAGGAAGTGAACTTGTTGGTGATCCTACCGCGTTAATCCCTGCACACAACACCAACATGGGCTTAAGATTGTTTTAGTAGAATAGAAGTGAATAAGTACTTTAAGTAAGATAACTTTGTTGTAACTAAAAATTAATTGACGCTGAGAAGTGCCACTGTTGAAGTCTACATGTCGTTTTGTTTTTGCTTTAAGAATTCCTGCAGGTCAATATTGGAGCCGTACAACACCAAAATGTCAGTTTGCTCTAACTGTTGATCAGGTGTGGCAATTCCTTGTATGTTTATTTCCGTTCTACTTTTGCCGAGTAGACTTTTCACCTCTGATTTTTTCATAATGGTGAGCACCAGAAGATTGAAGTTTCTTCTAAATCCTATTTCACGTACGGTCTTTCCAACATATTCTGAAGGAACATTCGCTTCGATAATGCTGAAGTAATCATTGAGCTCGAAAGAGTCAACTACATTTTTAAGACAAAGCTTTTTAGCTAAGCGCTCTGCTGTTTCTTCTTCAGGGTGTACTATTTCGTCAACACCAATAGCCTCCAACACTTTTTCATGGAGTGGGTTAATCGCACGGCTCATAAGCTTTTTAACCTGCATGTTTTTAAATAATGCAGTAGCCATAATATTTGCACCTTGATTCTCTCCAATCGCAACAATAACAACATCTGTGTCTTTAAGCGGAAGACCTGAAACAGTAAACTCATCTGTTGCATCCATGCAAATCGTATGAGAAATTTTTTCTTTGTACAAGTCGACTTTTTCCATTCGTGTGTCAATACCAATAACCTCATTTCCTTGAATAGTCAATTTTTGTGCTAATGAGGCGCCAAAATTTCCAAGTCCTACAATTATGTACTTCATATATCAATTTTTAGTTAATCGTTATTTCCTCCGTAGGATAACGATAATTTTTATGTTGAACCTTTTTGAAAATGGCTACGATAATGCTGAGCATACTGACTCTGCCTACAAACATGATAAAAATAATAATCAGCTTGCTTGCATTTGAGAGATCAGCGGTAATGCCCAAACTCAGTCCTACTGTACTGTAAGCAGAGAAACATTCAAAGCCAATATCCATCAGACTTTTATCTGTATCAAATATTGAAATCAGCATAATGCCAGAACCGATAACGATAAGTGAGAGAGAAATTATGGCGAAAGATCTCCTTACAGAAATATCTGCTATTTCTCTGCGAAACACTTCAATTCTTGTTTTGCCTTTTGCTAAACTGAAAATATTGAGTGTTGCAATGGCGAAGGTACTTGTTTTAATACCACCACCCGTTGAGGAAGGGGAGGCTCCAATCCACATCAACAGAAAGATCATCATAGTAGTAGGGAACAGTATTGATGCTGTATCAATTGTGTTAAACCCTGCAGTGCGTGGTGTCGTTGCTCCAAAGAGTGCGGTAACCACCTTGCCAAACCCTTTATGCTCTGTTAAAGTATTATTGTATTCTAGTGCAAAGAATGCAAAGAAAGCAATTGCAGTTATGGAAAGTGTAGTAATGAGTGTTATTCTACTGTTTAGATTTAACACCCAAGGTTTGTAACCTACTTTATTCCTTCCGAATGATAGTAGTTTTTCTAAGCGATACTTAAGATAGTTTATGATATTCGAAACAATTGGAAAGCCTAATCCACCAAGGACAAATGTTAGGATTATTGTTAACTGAAGAAAGTAGTTGTACTTAAATCCATTATCATATAAGTTGTTAGATAGCGTTGAGAATCCTGCGTTACAAAAAGCGGAAATAGCATGGAACACCGAAAAGAAAATTTTATCATATTCTGATTGAAAATTTTCAGCATCGAGACTGCTATAGATGAGTAGTCCTGAAATGAACTCAATACTAATGGTGATTAATATAATGTACTTAAGCGTTGAAAATACTTCTCCGAGTTTTTTGGAGCTTGTCATGTCACTTAACACAAGTTGATTTTCATATGTAGCACCTCCTTTGAAGAAGTAACTGAAATAGCTGGCAAAGGTAAGTATACCTAAACCACCTACCTGAATAAGTGTCATGATAATAATTTGTCCGAACTCAGTAAAATAAGTGCCGGTATCAACAACGATTAATCCTGTAACACATACTGCGCTTGTGGAGGTGAAGAAGGCATCAATAAAAGATAGCTTGTGGTGGGTTGCGTTAGGAAGCATAAGTAAAAATGTTCCCACCAGGATTATTGCTAAGAAACTTATTACAAAAAGTTGCGCAGGGTTTAGCAGTGTTCTTTTGTAGTTGATTTTGACCTCCGAAAATTCGCGAATAAAAGTGAGGACTACAGCTATTTTTAGCCAAATCGGATTTTCAAGTAGCAGGTCTGTTTCGAAGGGTACACCAACAAAGAGATACATGTAATAGATCCATAAGGTGAATGAAATGGACAGGAAGTCAAAAACAAAGACTTTTCGCTTGATCAGTTTGTGTCTACTAATATATCGGGCAAAGGTTGAAGCGATACTTAATGCAAGCACAATAAAATAAAAAGCATCAAACAGCTTTTGAGAAGTTCCGCTTTGAGAAAATCCAAAATTAGAGATAAAGGCGATTGTACCAAGAATGCTCGCCCATAAGGCAATTCTATAGAGTAGTTTTAAATCCAGCTTCATTTTACCATTTTCTCCATTCTATGCGGTTTGCTTGACTTAAAGATCGTACTTCAGTATGCTTGCAACTTGTGTAAAGATGCATTTTGTTGTGTGGTTAATTTCTACACTCCATATAGATGAAGATGCTCACGAATATCGTGAGGTTTTAAGCAGTTTTGCAAATAAATGGCCATGTAGTTTCATTTTGCTAGATTATTCAATCAAATGATAAGAAGTGATTATGGTTTTGAAGTCATGCTTTATAAGAGTAGGCATTTGATTTGGCTCAAGATTACCCAAAGGGAACACTCAACTTGACAGCCATCAGCTAGCATACCAAAGGGTTTGGAGAGCTTGCTGTAGATCTTTAGCGCCAATACACACACAACACCAAGGGCAGAGTAACTATAACTTCTTTTTGCTAAACTCCTTCCGATAAGACATCGGAGTCATCCTAAATTCTTTTTTGAATAAGCGTATGAAGGCACTTTCATTTTCAAAACCGCATTGAGGCACAATGTTGCCTATGGAGGTATTTGTCTTTTTTAATAATAGAGATGCTTTCTTTAATCGTAGTCGAGTGAGATATTGCAGCGGGGTAAGTTCGTAGGCGCTTCGAAAGCAGCGTATGAAATGATACTGGGAGAGATGTGCTAAGTTTGCCAATTGGGCGATGGTCATACTTTTTTCAGGGTGTTTGACCATATAAGCTAATGCAAGCTTTAGCTTTTTATGTAAATCTTTTTGTGTAGACTCATGAGTAGCGGGTATTTGTTTGGCCGTCTGGTATTGAGGTAACTCAAACCACGGCTTCTTTGGTCGGTTAGCAGGATAGCCGTTCTTTTCACGAAAGGCTTTGCGTTCGGGTGTAAAGTTCCACCAGTTGAGTTTGCTATCCGGATGATTGGCAAAATGCACCACAAGCCGAAACTGATCTTCAACACACGAATCTACCCAAACACCTTTTTGCTTTTCGTATTGATCGGTAAGTTTTGCTCCGTCTTTTCTTTTTAAATCATGTAATGAATAATAGCCCATTCCGATGAGGTCGTGTGCAAAGCGTATTCCTATAGAGGGGAGGCTCTGAAACTGGGAAAGCGCAAAGAGTTCCATCGCTCTGATCTTGGATGTGTTGAGCAACTGCTGTAAGGTATCTACTGTGTGCAGATGGATTTCACGCTTCTTGATTTTAAGTGCGCGCAGTTTCCTTACTTCTGCTGGCGTTACTCCCAGTGGATTGAGTTCCTCTTTACTCATGTTCTGCGAAAGTTAGTAGATAATTATTATTGTCGATGAGTGAAAATTCAGTAGCACCATAAAATGTTTTGTTCAACTCCGTGAGTCCATCAACCTTGCCTTTGATCTGATCATAATACTGACGAATGTTATCGACACTGATATATAAGAGGAGCGATCCCCCATTACTACGACTCACCATTGGGTGTATGCCTTCAATGCTGGCAAGGGTTTGAAACATGAAAGTAACACTTCCGTTCTTCATCAGGGCAAATATTTTTTCCCCATCAGGTGTGGTCACTTCATCAGCTAGGGTAAAGCCTAGCGTTGAATAAAAGGTGATGGTGGCTTTAATGTCGTTGACAAAGATATTAGGCGAGATCGATTTCATAGGTTGAATGAGTTTTAAGTTCATTCAAAATTATGGAAAAGCGTGATGAGGAAATGTGCTGAAATTGCTAAAGTGAATTGGCTGCAGAGCTTTTGCAAATATATTTAATTAGCTTGTTGCTAATCCCACACACAAGCCCTAACGCTCAACACCAAGAGGGGTGTAGTGTATCAGTTATTTTTTTCTTTTATGAATTAGTTTTGTATTCTCTTTTCTGGGATGGCCAATTCCAGTCCAGATTGTCTGGTCATGGTCGAAGGTTACTTTCCACTCGCTATCATCGTCATCAATTTCACTATCAATGTATAAAATGGAATTGTTGTTGTCAGCTGTCCAGCTTCCTGTATTTCGTCCAAATGGTGCTCCGTCACTAACAAATGAGCCATCGGTCTTAAACTCAATCCATCGGTTATTTTCTGGATTATGATTATCTGTCACATCATTATCATATTCATAGACTTTTTCCATTGTCCATGTTCCAATAATTTTAACATCCAGTTTTTCTGATTGTTTGCAGGAAGTGGTGATCATCACTGCTAGAAGAAGAATTGTGAATCTATTGTTCATGCTTATGTCTTTATGGTTAAAGTTAATTTAGTTATTGGAACCAAGAGAATTGTCTGTAACACTTAGTTAGGTGTTTCTCCCTCGCCCTTGTTGGTGTTGTGTCTAAGGTTGGCGTGTGGCTCACCAACAAGTTCACAGATACTTACTAATGAGCCACGCGCTTGCCAACACACAACACTTTGCGTCTGTTGTGAGAGTAATTCCTACGCCAAAACTCAGCTATTGATCAGTTCCTTCGGGTCGACTTTCAGGGCTGCCGCAATGCGGAATAGGTTAGTGAGAGACGGCTCTACTTTATTATTTACATATCGATTAATAGAGTTATACGTAATCTCGGTCTCCTGGGCTAGCCAATAACCAGATTTTCCTTTCTCTTTCAATACTTCATTGATGCGATGTAGCCGTTTTGCCATATATCAAAAATAGGGCATGTATACATGAGAAATATATATCTTATATGTTGCTATATCTTTTGTGTAGTTATATATTTGTTTTATAATCAAGATAACCTATGTCAGCTGCCATTAACACCACCGACCACATCATTTTTCTCATTGGTGAAGAGCTTAAATCGCGTAGGTTCTTCAACACGTTTCAGGAACTGGGTCTAGATGATTCATACTTTCAGCCCCATCTTGATGAGGCCATCATGACCTGCCTCGGACTCGATGACTCAAACGCCACCCTTGATTTCTACTTTGCTGTTATGAACGAGCATGCCAGTAAGATCGGAATCAAAAGTGAGTCAGTGGCGGAGGAGGCGAAGCGTGTTTATGAAAAGCTTGTAGCGAATGGGATGGGATAGTATTTGGCAGCTACGAGAAGTTGGCGATTTTTAGTATCAAACTGTCTGCGGAGCATTGAACCCCAACCTAGCGAAAGTCTTCAGCTTGTGGGTATGTATGAGCGAGACACTAGCTGGTTGCTAATGGGGCACAAGTGAGCTACACGCTTACCAACAAACAACATTTGTGCAAGATGGTTAGTTAGCCTTGGTTTAGTTCTCTTTTAATTGACTTAAGAACTTCGATGACCTCTGCAGCACTTATCTTAAACTCTTCTTTGGCTTCTGTTTCATGATTAACAATCCAAGTCTTAACTTTTATTAATAGATTTTGCTTAGCAATTCGTTTTTCTTGTTTACTAGTTAAAGCTAAAGCTTTTTCTACTTCTTCTTTGAATCTATTAGGATAATATTTTTCAAAGTTATGTTGACTAAATTGATTAAAATTTTTCTCACTCCAACCAGAGGCAGAATATACCTGTTTCATATCAGAAATAATTTCAGTTTCTTCATCTCCTCCATCTATATAAACCCATACTTTATTTTTATAACTTGGTTCAAGGTGAAGGAAAACGAATAACCTGTTGAAATCTTCAAATTTGGGTTTTACTTTACTAGTTGATCCTGCAGAGAACGTCCGAAGCTGAAACTTTAGTTTTGGAACGAACCATTCCATTAAATAGTCTCTTATGATTACTTCTGCGGATGATTCCTCTAAAAAAAGCCAAGCTTTCCACAAATCAAGATCAAAGAAATCATAACCTAATTCTTCGAGAACTTTTAATCTATCAGTGGGCGTGTTCGGAACTTCACTTATAGAGGATTTTTTAAGATTGGTTCTTAACGAATCTGATTCATAATTAGTAATCTTAAATACCTTTGACCCAATTACAGAACCTAAGTATTTCATGACTATGTTAGAGTGTGTTGAAATAAAGAACTGATTTGAGTTCGATTTTTCGGCAATTAGATTTAAAAGAGCTTTTAAAGCTTTAGGATGAATATCATTTTCAGGTTCTTCAATGAGAAAGATCTTATTCTCTGCAATACATAAATCTGTTATTAACCCTAGGATGTTTGCTACTCCTTCTCCCATTGCTGTTAGTGGTATATGCTCGAGATTATGAACAAAATACACAGCCTCTTTTCCTCCTCCTTTTGCTAAGGAGGACATCTCAAAACCAAGAATATCATTGCATGCTTTTATATATTGTGAATTTCCTGGTTGAAATTGTGGAGTTACTAAGCGGTCTATCTTTGAATATAGATTGGTTAAATTTCCATTTACGGAATTTGCATTCTCTTCATTTATTGAATTGACATATCCACCAACTTTTCGTTTAGAAAGATAAGGATATATCAAATTATTGGGTTCTTTTTCAGGAAAGGTGTTTAAAGTTAATGATAATGCTGAGCTATTGAGGACGCCATAACTCCTTTGATTATTGGTGAGATTTAATGTAAATCTGTCAAACGGACTATTATTCGGTATTTGATTATGCTGGCCTTTGAAGTAGATTTGAATAATGCCCTGATTTTTACCAATTGTAATATCATTCTTACTAAGAACATTTCTTTGAAGGTGAAAAATTGAATTTAATATTGTTGATTTACCTGCATTATTCGGCCCGATTAGAATATTTATTGTATCTGAAAATTCTGTTTTTCCAATTTCTTGAAACCCTCTGACATTTTGTATTTCAATTGCTGTTATTTTCATAAAAAAAATATAAATTTCTTTTTTGCAATAGAAGAATTCTAGTCAATCATAATTCAAATCTTGATTATAATTACTTTAAGATAAAATTTGTAAGGATTTTATTACAAAAATCTGCATTTTTATTATTTAGATAAATTAACTTTCCCGTTAAGGATTGTTATTATTCTTTACCTACTTTAGATTTGCCAAACTTAAGCAAGTTTTCAATATGTGGGTATGTATTTGCGAGACACTAGATGTTTTTAAATGAGGCAAAAGTGAGCCACACGCTTGCCAACACACAACACTTGCGCCAGTTGGATGGGTGTTGTTAATGTCTCTCTACTTCTCATCAAGTATTTGCTTCTTATCTTTTAGTAACTTTATACTTTTCAGTTCTATTATCAAAAGCAGGGAAAGTTCCTTCAAGAATTTCAACAACACTGTTATTAATCGTTGGATTCTCGATTGCTCCTGTAGTATAACTGACTTTATTAGCATCTTCTTTGGTTATTTTAATGTGAATAATTTGCTCGGCATCGCATACAATTGCCAAATTAGGGTTGTGTGTAACAATAATTATCTGACGCTTATCTTTTACTTGCTTTATGAATTTCCCAATGATTGTATGGACGCTTTGATTGTCTAAATTTTCCTCAGGTTGGTCAATAACTAAAGGGATATTATCGTTGTCAAGTAAAAGGTAAAAGATCAGAAGTAAAGCACCTCGTTCACCCGGAGAAAGTTCTGATAATTCTTTATCACCTAATTTTAATTTATAAATTGGATTTAGATAGTCCATTGAGAAAAGGAAATTGTAGAAATCTACAGGGCCATAGCCTTTCTTTAGTTGATCCTGAAGATTGCGTGAAGCATTGTCTTGGTCCGTCCTTCTGTCATAAAAAAGATGGGTAATTAGTTCCTGAATAAAAAGTATAAATCCTTCTTTTGTATTGAGCTCAGAAACTTCGATTATTTGTTCCAATTTTTTATAGCCATCTTCTTTCCCAATAAAACTTCCTTTCGCACCAACACTTATATGGTCGAAGAACTTTTCAATGAATCCTTGAAGACGCAAGGAAACATCAAGCTTAATTTTATAATTATCCGTTAAATTGTTATCCGCGTGAATAAAATCTGTTACTGGTTTAAAGAGCTGTCTATATAGGCTTATAATTTCGTTTTTTTTGTCATAGAGATTTTCTACAAGGGCTCTACGTGCATTTCTAGCGGTTTCAAATTCGGTCTTGAGATCATTATCTATGTAGCGTAATACTTCTTCGAAATACGCAAGAGTTCCTTCAACTTGTTTTTCTCCTACAATAGCAGCTCGGCCTGTTTCCCAAACTTTAAGATTGCTCAAATATTGTTGGTGCAATTTGGAAGGCTCGTCTAATTTCTCCTTTAATGTTGTGATCTCATCAAGTATATTTTTTATTTGAGACGGTAAGCTGTCATCTGAATTGCCTAATGAGTTGTTTACGGAGATTAATCCTTTCTGCTTTTCAGAAATTAGTGATGTTATTGGCTCGCTGTTAATATTAAGAGTAACTATGTCATCAAGTTGAATGTTGTACTTTTCATAAATTGGCTTCTGAGAGGCTATAAAGGAGTTAAATTCATTGGATAGATTCGATATTGCTTGATCAGCTTTAGTTAGTTCGTTTATAGAAACATTTAAATCTGTTTTTTCTTGATTTTTTTCTACTATTGTTTTTTCAAGCTGAAGGAGCTTTTCTCTAAGAGTTTCTATTTGTTTGTTTATAGCTTCTTGAAGGCCACTGTTTTGTGGCGCAGGTACGGCATTAGGTTTAATTTTGTCATGAGCTTCAAGTTCTATCTTTTTCTTATCATGTGAGTCTTGTATTGTTTTTCTATAATTAGGATTTCTTTTAGATTCAATATCTGCAATTTTATTATTTAGTGTTGTGATTTCATTTTTGATTTTGTTTACACTCTGTTGAATAACCTCACTTTTATTCGATATTAATTCATCAAGTGAGTTAGCTCCAATTCTATCACTTTGTGGGGTATGTGAGAAGATGATTTTCCTAAGTTCTTTTTCGAAATCTATGCCATCTTCTACAGAACATAATGTTTCGAGAAAATTTTGTGGAATATATTTTACCCTCTCTGTCAAATTGCGATCGACATCCTCACTAAGTCGCTTTGTATTGGTCGTTCCATTTCTCCATGTCAAAGTAGCTTCAAACTCTTCTGCTTTATTTGATGGCTTCCTTTTTTTAAACTTTTCACTATTTAAGAAAGAAAAGTTGTCAGCATTATGGGTGTTTCCGCACAGCCCAATAATATCAGCCAATGCACTTTTACCATTTCCTTTATTACCAATAATGGCAACTAACCCCGCATTAAGAGATATATCTAGCCCGTCAAACCATAGTTCATTAAGTGGAGAATTTGGAATTCTTGTTATACTAATTTTTTCAATGAATTTGGTTGGATTACCCTCAATTCTATTTATTAGTTCGGGTTTTTCCCCAATGAAGACTCTATCACGTTCATGTAGGATTTGTTTTAATCCTTCGAAAGAGGGGTCAGATTTTATCCAAGTATAGCATTTCCCTATTCGATCTTTCATTTTCGTGCTCGAATTATGATGAGCATCACTGCAATCCAATAAGAGATTATTTACATGTTGTTCTGTTAATTTTTCCTTACCCTTATAAAAGGCTGGAATGCTTTCCGATGATGTAAAAACTATATGACATTTATTGATTGCATCTTTCTTTTCTGCAATACTATTATCATTCCAAGAAAAAGCATCCCATTCAGTTTTACCAATTGCAATTAGAAATTTATCCGTGAAATATGTCGAGTTTTCTAAGAAAGAAATGATTTCGTCTTCATCACAGTTAAGATTATTAAAGCCCTCCTCTAAATCCGATCCAAAATGTTGCAGTTCATGAGCTGGGACTCCGGCTTTGATTTGGCGACCAAGATCGAGCAAACTTTCAGAGGTGATTAATCCGCCCCATGAAATTCCACCATTTAACCCTGGTGTCAAGCTATATTTAGCACTTAATCCATTCAAGAATTGAGCTTGAATAATTTCTGGTGTAACCTCTTCAGAGAATATTATATGCAGATTAATACGCTTGAATTGACGATGTCCAGCAAATTTCTTTATTCTAAATTCTATTACAGGAAGTATAAGTTGAATATTCGATAATCGACCCTTGGATTTATAATCAAGAACTTTCCTGTAGCCATCAATAAAGATATAGTCGTTTATTCCTAGGACTTGGATTTCTTTTGGAAGACTTTCAAGATCTTTAATATAGGTTTCCCATACATCATTATCCCCATCTGCTTTGAAGGATTGAATAAGAGAAGCTGGAGTATGAACATGTAAGTCCCATTTTCGCCATTTAGAGCCTCTTTTATCATTCATAGTGTTAATTTATAGTGGACCATTTGTATTAGGGATGCTACAGGAAAGTTGTATAATCAAAGAGCCCTTAACTTTCATTTTTGTTCATAGTTTCGATATGATCCAGCTCCCAAAACACTATTTACCGTGACGCTTGGAGCTTGCACATAAATACTAGCTACATACAATAATTAGATATATTTCGTTTTTAGAGCCCATCGATGTGTGTATAGTTACTAATATCGGAAGGTTTTGTGCAGAATAGCAAATCCTGGCTGCTATATTGAACAGGGCTTTTTTTGTATACCTTAAAAAGGGTAACTAACGGATACAGTATAAACAGCTATTCATTCGACTAACCACCAGTAATTTTCAGATTGCTTCGCTCGCCCTACACACAAGCCAACCCTCTCACTCGCAAAGACGCGAATAGTTAGAGTTGCTTTAAGGGATTTGTAGGTTTTAGATTTTATTCGTATTGGGCATGTCAAACCGAACAACTAACAACGGTCAACCAACAACGATGTTAGATTTTATTCGTCTTGGACTAGTTAATGCGAACAACTAACAACGATCAACCAACATCGATTTGACTAGATTTTAAAACCCAAACTCACCAGAAAAATCCTGCTCTGCGGTTTTACAAAACGCTCTTGTCGGAAAGAGTCAGCGAAGGAGGTGCCACCATAGCGCAAAGTGTTAAATACATCTCTGGCGGAGATACTGATTTTAGCCTTACCATCTTTAATGGACTTAGACATACTTAGGTCTACATTATACCGTGCTACATCTGTGCCCTGCGCTTCTATTTCAGGAGATTCGTAATTGCCTGTTATTTGAAACTTAAAGGAAGCGGGTAATAAGAAGTCTGCTACTGCCTTTGTGTTCCAGGCGAGATTGCTGTTTACAAACTCTGCACTTACGTTAGAGCCATCTACATTGCGCTGAAAGAGTGAGTAACCAACGTTTAAGCTTAACCAGGAGGTTAGGGGAGACACTGCTATAAATTCGAAGCCCAGGTCATAACCGTCATTTAAGTTTTCTGGTCGTCCATAGGCGATGCCATCTTCAAGCCGCACGATATAATCGATTATGCCTGTGGTGTAGCGATAGAAAACTGTTGTTGTTAAATCTATTCGACCTAGTGTAAGATGTTGACCTAATTCAAAAGACTGTATGTATTCCGGTCTTAACTCTGGATTGCCGGTGCGAATATTCAAAGAGTCTGCAATATCCGGGAATGGATTTAAGCGCCATCCTCCTGGCCTGTCTATACGCTTGCTATAAGTAAAGCGCAGCTCTTGTTTTTTATTGAGTTTGTATTGAAAGTTTGCACTAGGGAAAAAGTTGGCGTACTGTTGTTTGTTGCGTTGGTTGTTATTAAACAATCTGGTTTGGATGTTGGTCATTTCCATACGACTACCCACAGCAAAAGAGAAGCGTTCAAACTTTTGGCTATAACTGGCATAAGCAGCATACACTACCTCTTGGTACTTGAAGCGGTTACTTACAGTGTTATCTTCAATCCAGTTACCGCTGGTATTGTCCAAGTTTTCAAAATTGAAGTCATTATCAAACATTCTAAAAACTGTTTTATAACCGGTTTCCAGTTTGTTATTGTTATTGAAGGGATGAACATAGTCCGCTTGTAAAACACTAATGTTTCGAACTTCGCGTGTAGCACTTCTTTGGTCAATACCTTCTTCCAGCACATTGCCATTCATGCGGTCGGTTTCAACCATTTGTTTTTCTGTGTTGTCTCTGCCAGAATTGCTGGCTACTATTTTTAGCGATTGCTCTTCATTCTCAAAACTGCGCTCGTAGATCAGGGCATTATCGTAAGAGAATCCATTTTCTGTTTCGCGGTTATTTCTTAGAATATTTTCTTCACCATCATTATCAACGATGTTGCTTATTCTGTTTTCTGTATCATCATCTTTACCGTTACCAAAAACACCTTCGTAGGTAAACTGATTTTTACCTAAAAAGTAATCACCACCTAATTTAATATTCTGATTAAGTGAACTTCTATCAAAGGTTGCATTCTGTCTTAGCGTTTGTGGGTTTTCACCAAAGCTTTGTCTGAAAATACTTGAGACACTTGGTCTTATTGGTCGTTGTATGTCGTAGCCACCGTAGATATTATACTTGACAGTTTGATGACTCAATTGGATTGCGCCATTATATCTACCTGCAGTGCCCATAGTAAACTCTGCATTGCCATGCGTGCCAAGATCATCACCCTTTTTTAGTTCTATGTTAATAATACCGCCTTTAGCATCAGCATCATATTTAGCGCCTGGGTTGTTCACAATCTTAATACTTTTAATGGCACTCGCTGGAATCTGATCGAGGTTGGCGCTGATGGATGAGTTGCGACCGTTAATCAAAATATTGGTAGAGTTACTTCCACGCAGTGAAATGCCGCCTTCTGCATCAACATTAATAGAGGGTGTGTTGCGCAACACATCAAGGGCGCTACCTCCTGTATTGGATATATTTTGATTAGGATTAATGGTCATGCCTTCTGCTGTAATTTCTACAGGCTTTCGAATGGCTTCACCCTTTACTACAATTTCGTTTAGTACAGTAGTTGATTCAAGCAAATTAATGGCACCTAAATCCATGTTTCGTTGAACATTAACGTTGCTCAATTTTTTAGTTTGGTAACCGATTACCTGTATTTCAAAGGTATATGTGCCTGGTGCTAATTTTAGTATAGTGAAATTGCCATCTAAGTCGCTGCTTACGCCTCCATTAAGTCCCTTTTCTGTATACACTGCAATATTGGCGAAGGGGACTGGATTTTGCGTAGTTTGTTCTGTCAGTTTTCCTTTTACAGAGAAAACCTCCTGGCCTTTTGCTGAAAAGCCACATAAAAGCGCTAAAAAAATAAGTAAGTTAGATTGCACAGCGTTTTGTTAGTTGTGTTGGTGTTATTGTGCAAAGATAACAAGGCTATGGCTGATTTGTTCTAACGGAATAGGGCAGTGGTGTTATGTACATGTTAAGAGTCGTTGTATACCTTGAATGGTTTATTTCATTTCATCGCTACTCGTAAAAAGTGGCAAATTCATCAAGTGATTTTCTTTCCAGTTTGGGTACATACGTTTCTTCTGCAGCGTAACCAACCGGTATAAGTAAAAATGGTCTTTCATTTTCAGGTCGTTTTAAAATCTTACTGACAAAATTCATCGGACTGGGTGTATGTGTTAATGCCACTAGCCCAGCGTTGTGTATTGCTGTCAATAAAAATCCACAGGCAAGTCCTGTCGATTCGGTTACGTAATAATTGTTTCGTTTTTCATTTTGATGACCCAGATCATACACTTTTTTAAAAACAATAATTAGATAGGGAGCAGTTTCTAAAAATGGTTTATGCCAGTCGGTGGCGAGTGCTTTTAAATCGTCTTTCCATTCTTCACTCATGCGGCCATTATAACTTTCAAACTCTTCCTGCTCTGCTGCTGCTCTGATTTGTTTTTTAATCTCAGGGTTACTCACTACACAAAAAGTCCAGGGTTGTTTGTGCGCACCTGATGGGGCAGAAGAGGCAGTAAGTAAAATATTTTGAATTACTTCTTTTGGTATGGGGCGTGATGAAAAGTCTCTTACTGTTCTACGCTGATTAATAAAGGTATAGAAATCCTGACTTCGTTTAATGAGTTCATCAGCTTCGTACGGCTGTTGATAGTAACGTAAAAACGGATAGCCATTGATTATTTTTTCTTCGGGATTCATTTCCAGTATTTTATGACAACGAATGTAAAGAAAGACGTGGATAAAGTTGTTGTATGGGCGACAAAGGAGTATTTGCTGCTGTTGCGTATGCATAAAAAAAGCTGACCCGGTGGATCAGCTTTTACTAGAAATGAAATTATTTATCGCAAGTCAATTACTTCAATACCTGGATATTTCTTTGCATCGAAAGTGAAGAAAGCATCGGTAATGGCAGCGTTTGGCGTGAACTTGTTAATGGTGTATTTATACTTGTTGCCACTCTTGTCGAACATAGTCCAACTTTGGATATTCTTATCTTTCTTGCCGATCATCATTTTAATCTTAAAATACTGAGCATCTCTTTTTTCAGGAATTAAATCAATTTCCTCACACAAAACACCATTCTCTGTTTTATCAGTCAGGTATATATATTTAAAACCTTTTTTATAGGCTTCGTAAATTTTCGAAGGATTGATTTCGTCAGACCCTGGATCGTAGTTATCGATGTTAACTTCCTTGGCGGCAGGCAGGTAAGTCCATACGGTTACACCGTTGTTAATAATTTCCTGATCTTCGAGTGCTAACCTGAATTTATCGCCTTTAACAGTGATTTTGCCTTTAAATTCCTCTTTTATACCCTCAGTTTCATTAGTCATGGTTGATGTAATATTGGCTTCGAAGGCAGGAATAGCTTTATATTTTTTGCTCATGGCCTCAAGTGTTTCGAGGGCCTTGGCATCGTATTGAGAGAATGCAAAAGTGACTGTAAAAAGGGCTAATGCCGTGAAAATCAGGTTTTTCATATTGTTGGCTCTGTTAATGAAAATGCAAAGATATTATTGTCCGTGTTTTTCGCGAAGAGAGGACAATAATTGTTCCAAACTCATCTCATCTTTTATTAAAACTTCTCTGGCCTTACTGCCCTCAAAAGAGCCGACAATGCCAGCAGCCTCGAGTTGGTCAATCAATCGGCCAGCACGGTTATAGCCTAATTTCAGCTTTCGCTGGATGAGGGAGGTACTGCCTTGTTGGTGCATCACGATAAGCTTCGCAGCATCTTCAAATAAGGCATCTCTTTCGCTCAGGTCAACATCAGAAGCGCCACCTTCATCATCGCCTTCGTATTCAGGCAGCATATAGGCAGAATCGTAACCGCGTTGTGACCCAATAAAATCGCAGACTTTATCAATTTCGGGTGTATCTACGAAAGGACATTGTAAGCGGATAACATCATTTCCGTTTGACAATAACATATCACCCTGACCAACCAATTGATCGGCACCACCTGCATCGAGAATAGTACGTGAATCGACCTTGGAGGTAACACGGAATGACAAACGAGCAGGGAAGTTCGCCTTGATTACACCTGTAATAACATTTACCGATGGACGCTGCGTTGCAACTACCAAATGTATACCAATAGCGCGTGCCAACTGTGCCAGACGTGCAATCGGTGTTTCCACTTCTTTGCCTGCTGTCATCATCAAGTCGGCCAACTCATCAATAACCAAAACGATATAAGGCAAAAAGCGGTGACCTTCTTTTGGATTAAGTTTACGGGCTACAAACTTGGTGTTGTATTCTTTAAGGTTACGAGCACCTGCATCTTTTAAAATTTCGTAACGGTTTTCCATTTCAATACACAATGAATTGAGTGTATGTACAACCTTACGGGTATCAGTAATGATGGCTTCTTCACTGTTGGGAAGTTTAGCCAGGTAATGACGTTCTATTTTTGAGAAGATGGACATCTCCACTTTCTTCGGATCGACTAATACAAATTTTAAAGTACTTGGATGGCGCTTATATAATAAAGAAGCGAGGATGACATTTAAACCAACGGATTTACCCTGACCTGTTGCACCTGCCACCAGTAAGTGAGGCATTTTAGCCAGATCGATAATGTGCACTTCGTTGGAAATTGTTTTACCTAAAGCAATAGGTAATTCGTAATCAGATTTTTGAAAGCGCTCGATACTTAGCACGGAACGGATGCTTACCATCTCGCGGTTTTTATTTGGCACTTCTATACCAATAGTTCCCTTGCCGGGGATGGGGGCGATAATACGAATACCAAGTGCTGATAAACTCAGGGCAATATCATCTTCCAGGTTTTTAATACGCGAAATTTTAATGCCGGCATCGGGTACAATCTCGTATAGCGTTACCGTTGGGCCGATAGTGGCTTTGATACTTTGTATACCAATCTTAAAGTTGACGAGTGTGGCAACAATACGGTCTTTGTTTTGGTTAAGTTCTTCTTGGGTTACTTGTACTTTACCCACTTCATATTCTCTCAGTAATTCAAGTGGTGGAAACTTGTAATGGCTGAGTTCAAGTGTAGGATCATAAGCACCTTGTTGCTCTACCAATTGTTCAGCCAGTTTATCGGTTTCTAATTGCTCCTCTATGGTGAAAACAGGTTCTTGCTTGGGTGTATTTTTAGCGGGTTCAGATTTTTCGATCTCCAATTTTATTTCGCTGGAAGAAACTGCGGCAGGTGCTACTAAAACAGGATCAGGAATTTCTTCTGATTTCAAATCATCTACCCACACATCTTTGTCGTCAGTGTAAGTAGGAATGATCTTGTCGTCTCCCTGCTTGTCGCTTTCAATATCATTTTCCTCTACGAAAGCAGCATTGCCGATGGATTTCTCTTTAGGTTGAAAGGCATTGATGGCTGTAACATTAAAATAAAAGATGATAAATATGAGCAAGGTTAATATTAAGACTAGAAATGTTCCCCATCCAAAAATACTATCACTTACTAATGCCAAATTATAACCTAAGCCACCACCCAGAAAACCCCACTCAGATACGCCATCGCTTTGAAGGGTGATGTATCCAAACATGAGGCTTAACCATAAAATGGAGAAAATTGAAAAAATGGTGGTGTTAACTAAAGAAGCAATACTTCTTTTAAAAACCATTCGAAAGCCTGCAATGAAAATAATGGGGGGAATAAAAAAAGCGGCAATACCAAACCAACGAAAAATAAAAGCATGAGAAACTATAGCGCCCCACAGACCTACCCAGTTATCAGTTTCCATTCCAGCTTCAAGTATGCTGTCGGTAGCCAATGCTTCAATAACACTTTGGTCCGCTTTGCCAGTAAACAAATAGGATAAAAAACTGGCGAATAAGAAAAGTGAACTTACGATTAATACAAAACCAGCCGCGAGTCTAAATCGTGGATCTTGTAAAAATGAGAAGAAAGGCTTTTTGTCGGCAGTGTTAGCCTTTTTACTCTTCTTCTCCTTGTCTTTTTCCTTTTCAGGTTTCTTGAAAGTGTTGCTTTTGTAGGTATTCTCTGCCATGTAGTTTAAAAAGTGGTTAAAATTAATGAATCTCTTGAATTATATTTAGTGTATGGTTTTTAACTTCTATGCTCCCTCGAAAATACTTTTACCCTATATTCAGGGTTATTTGGAGGCAAATAGTGTGAATGCCACCGCAGGAGGGGAGCACAAGCTTTTCCCAAATGGATTCTCCGGGGTATTCTTCAACTTCGGCAAGCCGGGGAAACTGATACTTAAGCGGGAGTACACAACAGCCCCCGTAAGTATCTACGGGCAAATCGACCATCATTTTACAGCAATACATTATCCTGGATTTTATTCGTTGGGTGTGTTGTTAAAACCCACCATGCTTTCAAAACTATTGCACGTAGATATGGGTGAGTTTACCAACAAGGCTTTTGACGGCATACTTATTCGCGGGGATCTAAAGGAGTTACATGCAAAACTGGAGGAAGCAGATTTAACAACATCAAAAATTGCATTGTTGAACGATTATTTCATAAAAGCCTTTACCAATATTCACACAACCGATACCCTTGCAGATGCAACGTTGCACAACATCCACCGAAATGCAACTGTATCGATTGAGAAGTTAGCCAAGGACCTTCGTGTCAGCGAGAGATATTTAGAAATGCAGTTTAAAAAATATGTGGGGTTGTCTCCTAAAACCTATTCGCTGATATTACGCTTTAAGCGAATAGAACAACAGTTGAATGCAAGCGCAAAACCAAGTTGGCGACAGATGGATTTTGTGCAAGATTATTATGATCAGAATCATTTCATTAAAGATTTTAAGCGGTTCACTGGTCATACACCTTCAGCCTATCTCTTAAACAATGTGGAGATGGGGCGATCTTACCTGCTTAGCTGAAAGAAACAGACCTGTTCGGATTTTTACTATACCTTTCAGGTGCATCCAAGTACTTTTAACGCTTATGATTTTTAATTAAACATAGTTGTGAAAAAGATACAGGCAATCATTGTCTTATTACTGACAGCCACAGCGGTTTTTCCGCAAGTGACTCTACCTGATAGTACCCTAAAGCGTTTAAAACTTGATAGTGCAGTTCAGATAGTTAAGCAACACAAGGGAGATACTACAGAAATAAATACACTGATCTGGCTTGCCTTTGCTACCGAGGGGAATAATACAAAGCAGTCGATTCAATATCTCAATGATGCGCTACAATTATCGTTCAAATTAGAATCGAATAAAAGCATCGTTAAAGTATATAATGAGATTGGTACGCTTTACCATGACAGAGGTCAATATGATTCATCTATTTACTACTACCATAAAGCGCTTAGGCTATGTAATAATAATGCAGGGCAATGCTCTGAAGCCTATCAGGGTTTGGCAGTTAATCTGCTTTGGTTAACACAACATGATTCTGCTAAATATTATTTGTCGTTGGCTGAGGTGATTTCCAAGACTAGTAAAAATTTTGAGGATCTTGCCGGCATTTATAATAGTCAAGGAAATATATTTTTACAAGAAGGAAATTACGAGCAGGCGCTAAATTGTTACATACTTTCAGCAAAAATTCAAGACAGTTTGTTGCATGACCCTGTTGCACAGTCACGCGCTTTAGCAAATATTGGTAATGTTCAATATCTCATTGGAGATTATGGTAAAGCGCTGACCTATGCAAAGGAGGCACAAAGTATAAGTCAAAAGCACAATCTTCAAAAAAACCTTGCCTATATATCTCAGCTCATCGGACGCATTTACCGAAAACAAAAAATGTTGGATGAAGCCTTACTTGAATATAAGAAGGCATTGGATAGTTATCTTAAACTTGGCTATGTTCGAGAAACTTCTGAAACCTATTCCAATATTGGCAATATATATTTCGATAGAGGAGATTATGAGATGGCGCAAAGTCAATATGCGAAAGCAATAGGTATTTCTAAAAAGAGTTCCAACGACCAATTATTAGGACGTGTATATACCGCCATGGGATATACCTTTCTTCAATTGAAACGCTATCAGGTTGCCATTGCTTATATGGATTCAGCACAAGTCATTGCCAAAAAAATTAATGATCCTTATACCATTTTGGATTCGTATGAAGTGCTTTCGGATATTTATGTTGGGCAGAAAAAATTTGAGGAAGCGTTGCAATACTACGAATATTTTACGCAGTTAAAAGATAGTTTAAATGAAGCAAGTAATGTTAGTGAAATTCAGGAGTTAGAACTGAAGTATCAAAACGAGAAGAAGGTTGCTGAGATTGAGTTATTAAAATCCAATCAACGGGTTCAAGACCTTACACTCAGTCGTCAGCGATTATTAATAAGTGCCATTGTTATCTTGTTAATTGCAAGTTTATTCATAGGCTTTTTGCTTGTAAATCGTTACCGGGTTACGAGTCGCACGAAGAGACTTTTGGAAATAGAAAAGGTGCGCAATAATCTTGCACGCGATTTACATGATGACATTGGTTCAACGCTTTCCAGTATTAACATTTTAAGCCAGGTAGCGCTCAATGAAAAAAATGGTAATGTGCAAAACTATCTACAACGAATTGGTGACCAATCTGCCCGCATAATGGAAGATATCGGTGATATGGTGTGGTCTGTTAATCCACACAACGATTCAATACGTGAAGTAGTTTCGCACATGCGGGAGTTTGCTTCAGAAATACTGGAATCGAAAAATATAACGTATCACTTTACTGAACAAATTTCTCAAGGAGTAAAGCTGACACCAGAACAGCGTAAAAATCTTTTTTTAGTATTTAAGGAAACAATTAATAATGCTGCAAAATATAGCGAAGCAAGTCGTGTAGACATTAAGTTATTACAAGCCGAGCAAAATCTAATTATGCGTATCACTGATAACGGTAAAGGTTTTGATACGAAGCATGTAAAGTCAGGTAATGGTTTACGCAATCAAAGGGAACGCGCAAACGAAGTAAAGGGTGAGTTTTCTGTTAAAAGTATTGCGGGGGAGGGAACAATAGCAGAACTTCATTTGCCTATCGCATAATGATGTGATGGTAATTTATTAAAAGACTGCGATATTTACTTAATTCTATAATGGCCTACGCAATCTTACTTTATGAAGACAACCTGCTGCTGAGCGAGAGCATACAAACGATGCTTCGCTTAAATGCGAATATTGAATTAGTCGGAGCATTCGAAAGTCCGGTAGCGGTAAGCGCCCATCTTAAAGAGTTTACCCCTGATTTATTGATCATGGATATTGATATGCCAGTTATGAATGGTATTCAGGCAGTAGAGCATGTCAGGAAGATCGATAAAAATATTCCTATTCTTATGCTTACCGTGTTTGATGATAATCAACATGTATTTGATGCCATCTGTGCAGGTGCTTCAGGTTATATTTTAAAGAAGCATATATCCACCAGGTTATTTTCCTCCATAGAAGAAGCCATGGACGGTGGCGCTCCTATGTCGCCAAGCATTGCGCGGATGGTAATAGCCGCCATGCAACAGAAGCCTAAACTTGATAATCCTTATCAACTTACGGCTCGTGAGCAAGAGGTGCTGACATCACTCAGTAAAGGTAACAGTTATAAGTTGATTGCTGCTGAATTTGCTATTAGTATGGACACCGTTCGCAGTCATATAAAGAAAGTATACGAAAAGCTGCATGTACATTCTCAAACGGAAGCTGTGAGTAAAGCTATACACGAGAAGCTTGTTTAGGTTTAAAGTGCTGAAGTGCTGAAGTGTTAAAGTGCTAAAGTGTTAAAGTGCTACAGTGCTGAAGTGTTGAGAGGTAATAACTGGCATGCTTGTAGGATGGCAAAAGCTAATATGTAGCAGGGCATTTAAAAAAACGCAGGTCAAGGCGTTTGCCTTGGTTAAGTTTAAAAAAGTTTTTTCTAACTTTTAAGGCCGTATCAAATAAGCTTCGTATTTTTCTTTAAAAATTGCATCATTCGATGTCGCATTTTAAGTCAGTTTATATTGCTTTCGATCAGCATCCTTCTTACAAGGGAGCATCTACACATATTGCGCATATGTGTAAAGTGTTGAGCGAATCTTATGGACCAACGTTGTTGCTCACAGTAGAAGGGCCGTTACCAAAGATTGAGAGTAAGCATATAAGCCAGCTTTGTTTTTTAAGTGAAGAGCAGAATGTGCTTAAGCGAGCCTTACTTTTTTCGTCATGGGTTAAAGAAATTTTGGATAAACAGGATACGCTTCTTGTTGGGCACTTCAGGGATGTATGGGGAGGTATGGCTGTGTTATCGCATCCGCACATTCTACCTGTATTCGAAGTTAACGGTTTGCCTAGTATAGAATGGCCTTACCGATATCCACAGCTTACAAATGTAACACATGAGAAGCTTAAACATTTGGAAGATTATTGTCTCAAGGAGTCAGCACTTGTACTCACACCTTCTCAGGTTATAAAAAAACACCTGTGGAACCGTGGGGTGGCAGAAGAAAAAATAAAGTTGTTAAGTAACGGAGCCGATCTGCCAGCAAACATATCAGCAACACCAGTTATTTCAGGTGAATACATTTTGTATTTCGGAGCGTTGCAAGCATGGCAAGGTTTAGATGTATTGTTGAAAGCGATGCGCTACCTGGAGGATAAAGCAAATTTGAAGCTTATAATTTGTGCATCACATACAGAACATCATTGCAAAGCGTACAGGAAGTTTGCAGAGAAAATTGGTATGCAGGAAAGAATTGTGTGGTTGTATCAGCTTGATAAAGAGAAGTTGCAAAATGTAATCAGTCATGCATACGCCAGCATTGCGCCATTAGTCGAATGTAGTCGCAACCTTGAACAAGGTTGTTCGCCTTTGAAAATTTTTGAAAGTATGGCATGTGGAACACCTGTAATTGCTTCGGATTTGCCTGTTGTCAGAGAGATTATTCAACCACAGATAAACGGTGTATTGGTGCGACCAGGAAGGCCTGCAGAGTTGGCAAGAGCAATTAGGATTCTACTCGATTATCCGCAACAACGTGATTTACTAAGTGAAAACGCAAAACAAACAATAGCAGACCACTTCTCCTGGGATCATATTGAAGGAAATCTTGCTCAACTTTACGAACAGGTTTATACATTCTCTTTTGGCTATTCAAAAAACAATTTACGCTATGGCTAATGCAAAGAAATTTTACGATGGCTTATCACCGCAGGAAAAACGCTTTATTGATGATAAAACAATGAGTACAACCTGGACTGTAAAAAACTGGATTACTTTTTTACAGAGAGCCAGTGCTTATGATGCGTACCGGGATAAGCATGCAAAAGGTTCGGTTGCAATGATAGTATTATTCATTATTCTGACCATCATCTCCTCCATTGCTTATTACCAACTGCAAGATCCTTTGATCATTATTGCACCAACCTCGTTGGCTATCATAACTGTCTGGCTATTTATGCGTATGAGTACGATAAAAAGTCGTGACCTGAATAATTATTTGCGCTTGTTTTTTATGCCATTACTTAATGCTATGAAAGACCTGGCCGGAGAGGAAGCAAAGCTATCAGCCGCTGTGGACTTTCGCGATCCGCTGAGAAATGTTAAACCAATGGCCAGTAAGGTAAGTGGTAGAAACATAAAAACATATGAGGCTAAATATATAGCCGCGAAGATTTTGCTTCGTGATGGTGCCTACCTTGAAACAGTGGTGGCGGATGATATTAAGGAAATAAGCTATCGGAATCCCAGGGGCAAGTATAAATCAAAAATGAAAACTGTCCATCATTATTTTCAAAGACTTACACTGCCTAAGAGTACCTATAAACTGAAAGGGCTGAAGTTACTGAGTAATATGCAAATGGAGGAAACTGCTGATGGTTATGTTTTCAAACTAAAAGGAAAAGGAAAAATTTTGAATTACGATGTCCTTACCCTTAAGGAGTACATGCAAGGCATCAAAAACATTTATAATCAGGTGCAAAACATTAATGAGCCTCCTGCAGATTTAAATAAGCCCGTCAATACACCACTGCCAAATTCATCCAACGCACCTGTTAATAAGATTAGTAATGCGGGCGTAGGAGGTGCCGATGCTGGTATTGATCCATTGTTACCTGCTTATATGATGTCAAGCGATTATTTTGATAGAAATGATTTCGATTCCATGCGTGACAGAGATGATATGAATAGACTGTCGGATGATGATACTAAAATGAATATATTCGATAGCTGAGATACTTTATGCAAATTTGTTTTCTTACAGAAAATTATCCTCCTCAACGCGGTGGTATGTCGCAATCCTGCGACAGGATAGTGGATGGACTTAGAAAAAGAGACTACGTTATCGATGTTGTTCATTTTGCTAGTAGAACAGGTTTGATTAAAACTACCCAACAAATTAACGGTGCTTACATCAGTGTTCCTTTTGAAGATAGTGAAGCGCATACTTTGAATCTTACATGGAATTATATAGAAAGACAAACTTATGATTTGCTGATTTGTTTTGGTGGATATTTACCAGTGCTGGCTGCACCTGTTTATGCTAAATGGATGGGCTTGCCTTTGGTTACAATGTTAAGAGGAAATGATTTTGATGCAGCTATATTTACACCACGCAAGCGAGATCTGTTGCAGGACGCCTTACTTGCCTCAAGTCATGTTTGTGTAGTAAGCAGAGATAAAAAGCAAAAGCTATCAAAACTTTTTCCTGATGTTAAAGTTAGCTATGTTCCTAATGGAATAGCATTAAGTTCATGGCATCCCAGTCCTAGTGAAATAAGTATGGCGAAAGCATGGCGTGCTGAGCACACAAATGGAAAAGTTTGTATTGGTGTTTTTGGTCAATTGAAGGCAAAAAAGGGTCTTGATCTTTTGTTGCGTTCATTATTATCGCTGGAACGAAATCACGAATTTCATTTATTATTGATTGGCGAAATAGGAGAAGAGATGCAGGAAATGCTGATAAGTTCAGCCTTAAGCTATTCTCACTTCTCATTTATGGATCGTTTTGAATTGATAAAATATTATTTGTGTTGCGATGCAGTCGCTATTCCTTCTTATTATGATGGTATGCCCAATGTATTGTTAGAAGCGAGTGCCCTGGGTATTCCTGTTTTGGCGGCTAAGATTGATGGAATGAAGGATTTAATGCAGGGTGTAACGGATGAACTTTTGTTTGAACCGGGCGACCATAAGGATTGTCGACATGTGCTTTCAACTTTCTTGAATGCAGAAATAATCCAACGATTAAAATGGGGGAGTGATTTAAAAAATATCATTGAAACTAAATTTACCAATCAACATGAAACAGATGCTTATGAAAAAATTATCGCTACTCTGCCTGGGTTTAGTAGCAGTAGTCTCAGGTTGCAATCCGGCCAGTGAGTCTGCTAAATTTTCGGTACATGATGCTAAGCGTGAACAACTCGCATCCGTTAGTGTAGGTGGAGAGGTTATTATTGATACACCTGAACTTTCGCTGACTGGTATTTTTAAAAAAGAGAAAAGAAAATATTACGATGCAGGCAATACAATGCAATACGCTGTTAAATATTCAGATGATGGTTTTAAATTAAGAGACTATCGTGAAGAACTGCTTTGGAAGGTAAAACTTTACGATGATAAAATTAAAATTGCCAATAATGAAGAAATGAGCAATGCCTATGAAATTAAATTGAGAGACGAAGGTAAAATCAAATTGGAAAGAAATGATGCTTTGGTAACAGAGTTAAGAATGAATAATGAAGCAGAATGGTTTCAGGTAAATGACGCTTACACAACACGAGGTGCAGGTTTATCGCTGGCTCCTGCTTTACTATTAATTGAAGAACTAAAAGATATGGAGAAGTTTATTCTGATGGCTGAACTTAAAGCTAAGGGTAGGTGACACTTTTTTATGTAATGGGGGGAGGTATGGGGCACTTGTTCCGTACCTCTGTTTTTATTAAACAATTTGCGATTGAGGATTACACAATCATTACTTCTAATCCCTTGGTCTATACTTTTTTTACTGAAACAAAGGTGATCTTTGTTGCACCGGATGATTATGATCAGTCATGGAAATCGTTTATAGATGAAAAATTACCCGGACTTAGTATCCATGAATTGTATATAGATAGCTTTCCTCATGGCTTACTAGGCGAATTTGCCGTTTGGCCTAAGGTAGATTATCCGGTGTACTATCTGGCCAGACGATTGAAGTGGGAGAACTACAAGCATCATGTTCAAAAAATGAGGTTAGGTTTTGAGGTTGTCTATCAATTAGAGGAATTGGAAGATGAACACCTGTATTTTGTAAGGAACATTTCGAGAAAAATTGATCCGCTAACTTTGGCATATCCACTTCCGGAGTCAGTTAATCCAGCAGCTTTTAATGTGCCATTGGATAAGCCTTTGTGGCTGGTAGTACATTCTTTTAATCAAGATGAACTGGAATCTTTATTGCAATACGCGGTTGCAGCAGCGCATCAAGAAAAGTGCGAGGCTTATTTTTTAGTTATAAGTGACAAATGCATTGAAGTAAGTAACGGGGTCTGTATACGTTATTTTCCGGCAGCAGACTGGTTCCCACTGGCAACGCGTATTTTTACAGGAGCCGGTTTTAACACCATGCAACAGATAAAACCATTCCTGAGTAAAGCCACGCTGATTCCATTTCCACGACAGTACGATGATCAGGTGTGGCGAGCCAGAGTATTAAATACGAAGTAAATGTGGTGGTAATCTCGTTTGATTTTCATGAATCAAGCGCTAAGTGCCTAAATGGTGCTAACAATTGCAAACCATTTGCAAAAATGTCCGTTAAACTGCATCGCATATTCATGTGATGTTGTCTCACTCAATTATTATGATCTTTGGTATATGAAGAAATTGCTCCCCTGCTGCTTTCTCTTGTTAAGTTACTGCCTACAGGCACAGCAAGACCCCCTCTATTCGCAATACATGTTAAATCCTTTGTTGATTAACCCAGCCTATGCAGGCTTGAATAATAACTTCAATGCCATGCTGGGTTACAGAACGCAGTGGGTAGGACTTGAAGGAAAACCAACAACGGTTAATGTCAGCGCTCACTCATCACTCATGGCTAATAAACTAGGTGTTGGTGTAATGGTGATTCAAGACAAAATCGGGAACATATCAAATACAGAAACTAATTTTTCGGCTTCATATAAGATCAACTTTAAAGATCAGATGTTGAGTTTTGGTATGCAGGCCGGTATCCAGAATTACCAAACTGATTTTTCTGAGCTTAATATTTTTGATCCCGGAGACAATGCTTTTGTAGGAGGTGAAAGAGGTACGCGTGTAAACATTGGCGCAGGAGCAATTTTAAAAAGTGAAAAATATTTTATTGGGCTTTCAGTTCCACGATTGATGCCATCCAAATTTGAAAATGGAGGTCAGGAGTTTGAGTTATACAATCAACATTATTATCTGGCAGGATCGTATGTGCATTATTTAACCAGCAAAATACGGTTAAAGCCTTCACTATTATTTCGTGGTGTAAAAGGCGCACCAGCCTCAGTTGATCTGGCCTTTAATGTTAACCTGAATGGTATTCATACGGCAGGATTGTTTACCCGCAATTTTAATACGTATGGACTATTGGTTCAAACCCTGTTGAAGGAGCAATATCGTTTTGGTTATGTTTTTGAATTGCCCACTAATAAATCAGTAGGTAGTAACGTAACTACACACGAGATTACTTTTGGTGTTTTACTTTCTGTGCTTTCTTTTCACGAGCGTTCTTTGAGTAATTTCTAATTGAGTAAATGACATTTATGTCATGAATTGTTTATACCCCTCTCTAAACTATTCCATATCATGCGTTTATTAATATTATTCTTTTTTATCGTTATATATTTTACAGCAGATTTACTTTTTGCACAGGCACCGACTACCGGGGCTACTAATTTTTCTGTCAGCAATAACGATGGTAATAGGTTACGTGTTAACTGGACACGTGGTAATGGAAGTCAGGTAATAGTAATAGCGAGTGAGAGCCCTACCTTTAATGATGAAGGAACTCCTGTAGATGGAACTGATTATACAGAAAATGCTCAATTTGGAATTGGCAATCAGGTAGGCACAAACAATTTTGTTGTATATAAGGGAGTTGCTACAAATGTTACTGTTACAGGACTTGTACAAAACACAACTTATTATTTTAGGATAATTGAATTTAACGGAACTGGAGCAGGCACTCTTTACACTACCTTATTATTGTCAGGCAGTGGTAACACAGTATCAAAGCCTACAAATGGTTCTACAGCAATGGTTGCCACACCTGCAGGCAATTCAACTTCACTTACATGGACTCGTGGCAACGGTTCTCGTGTTCTTATTATTTTGCAAGAAGGTAGTGCACCTGACAACCCAGTAGATTATACAAACTATTCAGCCAGTTCAAATTTCGGATCAGGTTCTGCGTTGGGTAGCGGCCGGGTGGTTTATTTCAATACTAATAATACCGTTAACATTACCAGCCTTCAACCCAACACAACCTACTTTTATAAAGTAGTGGAAAGCAATGGATCAGTGGCACCAGTTTATGATTTAACCTCATCATTGACAGGATCATTTACTACCGAAGGAACTCCTTCTGTGGCAGCTACTAATTTTACAGTTAGTAATTTAGATGGTAGTCGCTTTCGAGCTAACTGGACACGGGGCAACGGAGGAAAAATTTTAGTTGTAGCAAGCTTGAGTGCAACATTTAATGGAGCAGGAGTGCCGGCTGATGGAACTGATTATGATGCCGATGCTACGTTTGGTTCAGGTAATTCTATTGGAGCCGGGAACTTTGTTGTGTATGAGGGTACAGGTACCAACGTTACTATAAATGGTCTTGTGTTTGGTACCACCTATTTTTTAAGGATGTATGAGTTTAATGGCACAACGTTTTCTACACAGTATAATACAACTGGTGTGCTATCAGGGAGTGGTACTACATTATCCCCGCCCACAATAGGCTCAACAGATTTAGTTGCTACTACAACAGGTAACACGGCTTCACTTACCTGGACGCGCGGTAACGGTATGCGTTCATTGGTAATTTTACAATCAGGCTCTTCACCCGATAACCCTGTAAACTATACTAACTACTCAGCCAATGCCTCTTTCGGTTCTGGCTCGACTGTGGGCACTAATGGGAGGGTGGTTTATTTTAACACAAGTAATACGGTGAACATAATAAACTTGCAACCTAACACACAGTACTTTTATAAAGTAGTCGAGGCCAATGGCCCATCTACACCTGTGTTTGATGTAAGTAATGCGCTTGTGGGTTCGTTTACCACTAGTGGTGCACCTACTGTAGGCAGTACTAATTTTACTACCTCATCTTTTCAGGGCGACCGTTTTACGATTAGTCTTACACGTGGTAACGGAACCAATCGTCTGGTGGTAGCCAGACAGGACGAGGCGGTACTTTGGACACCAGTAGATGGTATAGACTACAATGCAAATGCTGCTTTTGGTCTTGGTGATAACTTAGGCAACAATACATTTGTGGTAGGTGATATGACGAGCAGTTCATTAACCATAACAGGGCTTACCCCTGCTACTACTTACCATATTTCAGTATTTGAATATAATGGTGCTGCTACTAATACTGTTTATCAGACTTTGTCTACACTTGTGCTAACCGGGCAAGGGTCTACACTTTCACCGCCTGGCACTTCTGCAAGTGGTCTGTTATTTACCAATATTTCAGGACACAATGCAACAATAGCGTTTACAGCAGGCAATGGTACCAGTCGCCTCGTACTGGCCAGAGCCGGATCGCCCGTAACAGATATGCCTGTTAACCTGGTGAATTATTCTGCAAGTGCAAATTTTGGTGTGGCGCAGTCATTGGGTACTTCCAAAATTTTGTATGAGGGTACTGGGACTGGCTTCACCGTTCAAGCCTTGCAACCAAATACCACATATCATTTTGCTGTTTTTGAATATAATGGTTCTACTGCACCTGTATATAAGCAGGTTGATCCGGGTATTGGTTCTTTTACTACCCTTGGATTGCCTACCGTTGCTCCAACCAATCTCACATTTTCAGGCATGCAGGGCGATCGTATGTCGCTTAGCTATACTACAGGAAATGGATTTGGTCGAATCGTTATCGCTAAAGAAGGCGCTCCCGTTGATGTTTTTCCAACAGACTTTACAACCTATACTGCCAATCCAAATTTTGGTAATGCAGCTGCGCATTTAGGCAATGGTAATTATGTGATAGAAAACGATGCGCAAGTAACAGGCAATTCATCAACATTCATTGGTAATCTGGCTATTGGGCAGACCTATCATTTTGCAATCATAGAAACAAATGGTACGGGCACCGAACGTATTTATATGAATAGTGCTGATGCCCTTACCGGAAGTCAGAGCACACTGTCTGCACCAACTTTACAGGCAACCAATATTTCATTCTCAAACATCACCGCTAATACCATGACGGTGAATTGGGAAAATGGAAACGGGAATGCACGTATTGTACTTATACGCGAGGGTCAAGCTGTGCAGGATATGCCTGCCAATCTGATAAATTACAATGCTAATTTTAATTATACGAGTGCGCCTAGTTTGGGCTCAGCTAAAATTGTTTATGATGGCACGGGTACTTCGGTATCAGTATCCTCCATCCCACCAGGTGAGTATCATGTGGCTGTGATAGAATACAACGGAGGTTCGCAACCAGTGTACCGAACAAGTGATCCACTGACTGGGATAGTTAACGTAGGAGCCAAGCCCATTGTGCCTGCCTCCAATCTCTCCTTTAGCAATATCAATGGTAACTCAATTTCTTTAAGTTGTACGCGGGGTGACGGACTATCACGCATGTTGATTGTAAAAGCTAATAGTGCAGTGGATGCCTGGCCTATAGATTTTACCGGCTACACAGCTAGCAGCAACTTCGGAAGCGGTTCAGATTTGGGAGGAGGAAATTTTGTAGTAGCAGCAACTACTAGTGCAGTTTTTAATATTGGTAATTTACAACCCTCTACCACTTATCATTTTGCAATTGTAGAGTATAATGGCAGTGGCGCCAGTGCATTCTATCAGTTGTCAGCTACAGCTGCAACAGCCAGCAGTACCACACTCTCAGGCCCTGTAGTGACTACCTCAAACTTTTTTGCTAATAATATTATTGGCAACAGTATGCAGGTAACGTGGACCAACGGAAGCGGAACAGGGCGGTTAATCGTAGCTAAGGCGGGTTCAGCAGTTGATTTTGTGCCAAATAATTTGACGGATTATAACACTAATAACTTCTTGGGTGCAGACTTGGGAAGTGGAAACTATGGAGTATACGATGGCGCTGGCGATAATTTTATACTGAACAACCTGCAACCGGGTACCACCTATCATTTTGCAGCATTTGAGTACAATGGTTTCTCCAATGGGAAAGTGTACTTAACGAGTGTTGTCGGACGCACCTCCTTCACTACTGCACCACGTCCTTCTGTGGCTCCAAAAAATTTAAATGTGGGAAGTGTAAATGGCGATCGATTTACGCTGAGTTTTAGTGTAGGTAATGGTACCAGACGTTTGATTGTTTTACGCAAGGGCGGATTGGTAGATGCTGTTCCCACCGACCTGACAACCTACACACCCGCAGCATTTGGTCTTGGTTCAGAAATAGGTAGTGGAAATTTTGTGACAACGCTAACAACAGGTTCTTCACTTAATATTACCGGTCTGGAGCCTAACGAATCATATGGGGTAGCTGTTTTTGAATTAGATGGAGCAGCAGGCAATGAGCGGTACCTGATCACATCCTACATCAATCAAATGGTTGAAACATCAGCCACTCCGACTATTCCTACTTTTTCTTTGCTCTATAATTCTATAGGCAGTAACTCCATCAACCTAAGTTGGACAATCGGCAACGGCAATGGTCGCATAGTGGTACTCCGCCCGAATCAGCCAGTAACGTTTTTGCCAACCAACCTGAGTACACATGGTACTGCGAGCACTAACTATTCATCAGCAGGAGTATTGGCTGTGGATCACAGACTCATTCTACGTGGCACTAACACAACAGCTACCATTACTAACCTGGCTCCAGGCACTACTTATCATGTAGCCATTTACGAATACAATGGTTTCTCACAACCTGTGTATACTTCAGAGCCACTACGCGGATTCTTTACAACTTTACCCACAAGTGGTTTGGCCATCGGGGGTTTTGATGCGATTACTTTTTGTCCTTCACAACAGGTTGATGTGCCGTACGTTTTTACAGGTGTATTAAATGCCGGCAATGTGTTGTCGGTTGAGCTATCAGACATCAGTGGAAGTTTTGCAACACCATTGATATTAGGAACACAAAGTACAACCAACAGCACCGGTTTCATTACATCAAATCTTCCCGCAAGTTTAACAGAAGGTGTGGGTTATCGCTTGCGTGTGCGTGCAAGTAATCCCAACGAACTTAGTGCCGATAATGGAGCAGACCTGCAAATCGTTACTTCCGTACAGCCAACATTTACAGTTGTAGATGGACAAGTAAGCAGTTGTGGAACACCGATAACGTTAAGCACATCGCAGTTGGGTTATAATTTACAATGGTTCAAAGACATACAACCTATTCCTGGTGCTACTAGCTCAACCTATCAGGCTCAGGAAACAGGCAATTACCAGGTTAGAATTACCGGTGCTTCCGGAGGATGTGCATTATTTTCAACCGGTACAACCTTAACCATAACACAAGAACCGACTTTCGATTTTCAATTCCCCTCACTCTATTGCGAAGGAGAGATAAGTGATCTGCAGACACAAACTACACCAACGGGAGGAACATTTACAGGTGCAGGTGTCACTGGTGGTTCCTTCAATTCTGCAAACGCTGGTATTGGTCAGCATTTACTACAATATACTTATGTAGATGCAGTCTCTTCCTGTTCATACTTTGAAACAAGGCAAGTACAGGTGGTTGGTATTCCTGTATCGCCCGCAGTTAGTGGAGTTACAGTATGCGAAGGAAGTCTTGCCGTACTTACTGCTTCAGGTGCTGTTGATGGTGAATACAGGTGGTACGATGTAGCCAGTGGTGGAGTTGCTATTGCCGGTGCAGTTAATAGCACACTATCAATACCTGCATTAACTAATGATGCTACCTATTACGCAGTGATCAATGATGGCGTATGTGAAAGTAGCAGAGTATCGGTAACGGCCACTGTTATAGAAGTTCCAGATGCTCCTGTCACCACAGGTGAATCAGTATGTGATAATGGTTCACTTGTTCTTACAGCGACTGGTGGCACCAATGGGCAATACAGGTGGTACACAACGTCTTCAGGCGGAACTGCTTTAACCGGAGAAAATAATGACAGTTATACAACACCAGCATTAAACACTTCTACAACGTACTATGTATCGGTTAACACCGGCACTTGCGAAAGTGCCAGAACACCAGTGGTAGCAGAGATTGTGAATACACCTGCCTTACCGGTAGTGGTTGATGCGGCAGCTTGTGGAACATCTTCACTTTTATTATCAGCGTCCGGAGGATTGGATGGTGATTACAGATGGTATGAGAATGAGACTGGGGGTACTGCTTTGGCAGGACAAACTGCAACTACCTTCACTACACCGCTTCTTACATCAAGTACAATATATTATGTGTCACTTCTTAATGGAATTTGTGAAAGTGTACGCGTACCTGTTACAGCCACCATTAATTCGATACCAGCTCAACCGATAATTCAATTCTCAGGGAGTGCTGATTTTTGCGATGGAGAAACGTTAACATTAAATGCTCCTATGGCTGCCAGCTACTTATGGTCAACTGGAGCAACAACGCAAAGCATAGATGTAAACACAGCAGGATCATTTACTGTAAGTATTACAGATGCAAATACCTGTACTAGCCCTCTTTCCGAGCCGGTCGTGACTACACTTCGAAACTGTAACAATCAACCCCCTGCTATTGATACTACTCCTTTGTCAACACAAGTTGGCAGTGTCTTAACTTTTAATCTGCTTTCCTTACTTACCGATCCGGATGATAATCTCGATCTAAGTACACTGCAAATTATTTCACAGCCAGAGAGCGGTGCCTTGGCTAGCATTGAAAATGGTAACCTTCAGATAGATTACGTGAATGTAAGTTTTACAGGCATAGACAGACTAATTATACAGGTATGTGACGAGGAGGGTAGTTGCACGCAGCAACAATTAGAGATTGAGGTAGTAGGTGATGTCGAGATTTACAATGCCCTTTCGCCAAATGACGATGGATTAAATGATACATTCATTATTCAGTATATTAACAGTTTGCCGGAGACATCAAAGAATAAAGTAACCGTTTATAACCGTTGGGGCGATGAAGTATTCAGCGTTGCTGATTACGATAATGACCAAAAGGTTTTCAGGGGACTGAGCAATTCAGGAAAAGAGCTGCCAACAGGTACCTACTTTTACAAAATAGAGTTCAATTCCGGACGTTCAGGCAAAAGTGGCTATTTATACCTTAAACGTTAATGTAATTCTTCTTTCTCTTTTCCTTTCTCCTCTTTAGATTGTAGCATAAATAACCTTATATGCATTTATCCTCTATTGAAATGTATGCAGCCCTGGCACTCATTGTAGTTGCCACGGCCTGCAGCAGTAACAGCGAAAAGAAGACAGAAGACATCCCCACACCAGTGGCCGAGAAACAACCATTTGAAGTTACTTCAAATGGACATAAGCGAGTAGATAACTATTTCTGGATGCGTCTGAGTGATGAGCAGAAAAACGCAGTAGAGAAGGATGAACAGACACAAAAGGTGTTGACTTACCTCACCGCTGAAAACGATTATCTGAAAGCTAAAACCAGCCACACAGAGGCTTTACAAAAGAAGCTTTATGATGAGATGGTTGGACGAATCAAGCAAAATGATGAGTCTGTTCCTTATAAAAGCAATGGTTATTGGTATTACAATCGCTACGAGCAAGGGCAGGAATATCCTATCTACTGTCGTAAAAAAGGGTCACTAGAAGCTCAGGAAGAAGTGCTTTTGAATGTCAATGATATGGCCAAAGGCCATGCTTACTATCAGATTAGTGGTGTTAGCGTAAGTGAAGACAATAACTTGCTTGTGTTTGCCGAAGACTCAGTAAGTCGCAGACGTTATACCGTATATGTAAAAGATTTACGCTCAGGGAAGATCATTGGTCAACCCGTTCTGAATACTGAAGGTTACGCAGTATGGGCTAATGATAATAAGACACTTTTTTATACCCGTAAGGATTCCGTTACCCTACGCTCTCGCTGGATTATGAAACATACTCTTGGTTCTGATCCGTCTAAAGATGTAAGTGTATTTGAAGAAACAGATGACACCTATTACATCGGTGTGTATAAAGGAAAGTCGAAGAAGTATATTGTTATTTATTCAAACAGCACCACTACAGATAGCTATCAGATTCTGGAAGCGAATAAACCTGATGGTAAATTCAGGGAATTTACACCGCGCGAAAAAAATCACAAATATTCAATCGATCATTTTCAGGATAAATTCTTTGTGGTTACCAATGATAATGCGCTCAATTTTCGCTTAATGGAAACTCCTGAAGTGAAAACTGATAAAAACAATTGGAAAGAAAAAATAGCACATCGCACTGACACTTTGCTTGAAGGTATTGATGTGTTTAAGGACTATCTGGTTTTAAGTGAGCGTGCAAAAGCAAGCACCTTAATCCGCATAATTGATCAACGGACAGACAACAGCCATTATTTGAATTTTGGTGAGACAGCCTACACAGTTTACTCATCGGTTAACCGCGATTTTGATACTGATCTATTCAGGTATGGTTATACTTCTATGACAACACCGTTTTCTACCTACGACTACAATATGAAAACTAAGCAAGCTACTTTATTGAAGCAGAATGAAGTGGTGGGTGGTTACGATCCTGCCAATTATGTAACTGAACGGATATGGGCTACCGCTGATGATGGCACACAGATACCGATGTCAGTTGTATATAAAAAAGGACTTAAGAAAGATGGTAAAAATCCTTGTTTGATTTATGCCTATGGTTCTTATGGTTCAAGTACTGACCCAACTTTTTCGAGTACCCGTTTAAGTTTATTAGATCGTGGGTTTGTGTATGCTATTGCTCACATACGTGGCGGACAAGAAATGGGTCGCCAGTGGTATGAAGATGGTAAGATGTTTAAAAAGAAAAATACTTTCACCGATTTTATTGACTGTACAGAACATTTGATTGCAGAAAAATATTCAAGTACAGATAAAATGTTTGCCAATGGTGGTAGTGCAGGCGGTTTATTAATGGGTGCTATAGTAAACATGCGCCCTGATTTATATAAAGGTGTTATTGCAGAAGTTCCTTTTGTAGATGTGGTAAGCACCATGATGGACGAAACTATTCCGCTAACTTCGGGTGAGTGGGATGAGTGGGGAAATCCGGATGATGTAGAATCATATATGTACATGCTTGAATATTCGCCATATGATCAGGTAAAGGCACAAGACTATCCCAATATGCTTGTTACAACAGGTTTACACGACTCACAAGTGCAATACTGGGAGCCAGCTAAATGGGTGGCTAAGTTACGCGAAATGAAGACCGACAATAACACGCTGCTTTTGCGCACTAACATGGAAACAGGACATGGTGGAGCGAGCGGTCGCTTTAAAGTATATGAAGAGCAAGCGCAAGAGTATGCTTTCATTCTGGATTTAGCGGGAATAAAGGAGTAGCATATAAAAAATGCAATATCATTTAGTTAAGCTTCGACATTCATCCTCTCCTTCGTAGAGAATTGGAAGTAGGCCTGCCTGCGCGTAGCCGTTTCGGCAAAGGCAGGGCCAAAAAAATGGCTTGACTAAAAGGTATAGTATTCAAATAATCAAATTTAAAGTGCTGCTGACGTAAGTCAGTAGCACTTTTTATTGAGACTCATTATTGTTCGACTAAAACTTGATTTTATTTTTTTAAGTCTGATACTACTTACTTTTAAATTGCTTTTGCACCACCAAAATCTTTAGGGTGGCAATGGTACATTTCATTAAAGGACTTATAGAAATATGAACGACTGTTAAAGCCAGTCTCATAAATTACTTCAGAAACACTCATCGTAGAATGCCTTAATAAATCAGCTGCCTTGCGAAGTCTATATTGTTTGATCAAGCCATGAGGTGTTAATCCCATAGTCGCTTTCACCTTTTTATATAATGATGCTTTACTCATACCCACTTCTTCGGCCATTGTGTCGGCACTAAATTCAGGGTTGCTCATGTGCTTTTCTATGCAGCGGGTAATGCGTGCGAAAAACTCATCATCTTTTTCTCCTATACCGGTAGATATTTTCTCCAGTTCAACATCAGCAAAATTCTCAAAGCGCTTTTTAATTTGTTCTCTGCTTTTAATAAGTTTTTCTATGCGAACAAAAAGATGCTCGGGGTGAAATGGCTTGGGAATATAAGAATCGGCACCTACTTGTAAACCTTCAATACGATCCTCTATTTCCGCTTTTGCGGTAAGTAAAATTACAGGGATATGACTCGTGTGAATATCGTCTTTTATCTTTTGACAAAGTGTAAGTCCATCAATACCTGGCATACGAATATCGCTGATGACAAGATCAATTTTCTTTTGTTCAAGGATATGTAATGCCTCTTGCCCATTATTTACTGTAATAATTGAATATTGATCAGACAGTATATCTTGCAGTAAAATCAAAATTTGCTCATGGTCATCGACAACCAAAATGGTGTTGTTTCTTTCAGTTTCCGGCTCGGTTGACTTTAGTGAGAAGCTGTTGGTTAAAAATTCAAATTCCTGCTGAACTTTCTCAGTTAAGTTAGTGAAGGGTTGAATTGTCGTTGTAGGTTCGTTGACATGATTTTCATTATTTGAGCCAATAGGAATGGTTACAGTAAACACTGATCCCTTATTGATTTCGCTATTAACACGTATTTCGCCTTTTTGAAGTAACACTAAGCTTTTTGTTAACGCTAGACCAATGCCAATGCTATTTTCCGGTTCTTGTTCGTTAAAGGTTGTTGTTGGTTTGTGGTAGAAGTTTTCAAAAATGCGGCTATGATCTTCGGTAGCGATTCCAACTCCTGTATCCTTTATGATAAATAAAGCTTTACCCTCTGCTTCTTTAAGCATAACCTCTACTGCACCACCTTTCACATTGTACTTGATGGCATTAGAAATAAGATTGATGAGAATTTTCTCTGTTTTCCTTACATCTACAAGCCCGTATAATACTTCTGTTTCAGGAATAAACTCAAGCGTTACTTCATGGTCTTCGGCATGTTGCTGAAAGGTCTCTACAATTTCATGGGTGAGTTGTATCAGATCAGTCTTATGTAATAATGGTGTTTCTTTTCCACTTTCAATTTTTCTGAATTGCAATAATTCCTCTAATAGCTTTTGTAGACGCAAGGAGTTGTTATAAATTGTTTTTAGTTGCTGCTTTTCCCAGGCAGAAGTAGCTTTTTTTATCAAGGCACTGACCGGGCCGAGTATAAGGGTTAAAGGAGTTCTGAATTCATGTGCAATGTTTGTGAAGAACTGGAGTTTGTAATCATTCAGTTCTTTAAGTTGCTGTATTTTGAACCGGTCAATCGCTGCGGCACGTTTAACCCTTGCTCGTTGCCGTATAATAAGTACAATACCAATTTGCAAACCAATGAGCAGTAAAATATAGGCAACATATGCCCACGTAGTTCTCCAGAAAGGTGGATGGACCACGATGTCAATTTTTTTCTCAACAGGGCTCCATACTCCGTTTTCATTAGTATAGTTAATATGGAGTATGTATTTGCCAGGAGGAATATTCGTAAGATTAACAACTGATTGTTGACCTATGTAATTCCAGTCTTTATCAAAGTTTTCCAGAAAGTAGGCATATTGACTTCTCTGTTTATTCCAGTAGTTAAGCGTAGTAAAATGGAAGCTGATAAAATTTTGGTCATGCCGAAGCGACAGTGCTGTGGTGAAGTCTATGTGTTTATTCAAGATGCTGCCAGAGTCACTGGCTGTAATGTGTACATTGTGAATCTCAAATTCGCTGATGGTAAGTCGTGGAAAATAGTTGGCTGTATCTAATTGTGTTGGATTAATAACATCAAGGCCGTTAATGCCACCAAAGAATAATCGCTCAGATGTAGATGAACTAAAGGAGGCGCCATCAGTAAATTCATTATTCTGTAATCCATCGTTGGTATCATAGTTTCTGAATTTTTTTGTTTCAGGATCAAAATGTACCAGTCCGTTATTAGTTGACAGCCAAAGTAATCCTTTAGGATCTTCCTGAATGGAGTGAATGGTATTGTTAGGCAGACCATCACGCAAGGTAAATTGCGTAGAAGCTACATGCTGTCTTTGCAATGGAATGGAAGTTAGCCCACCACTTGTTCCAATCCATAGTTTTTCGTTTTTACTAATATAAAGACTGATCACATCATCGTTACTCAATAACTTTGAACCTGTACTGCCAGTGTGAATATGTTCAACAATCTGTTTGGTCAGGGAGTTATACCTGTAAATACCCGAACCTCTGGTGCCAAACCAAAGTATATTAGGGCTTTCTTCTATTATGGAGTAAACTACATTACTATTAAGGGAAGTCGCTGTGTTGGGTGAATAGGTTATTTGTTCTTCTTCTGCTAAATGATAACCACTGGTGGTTTTTGTAATGCGAAGTTTAATAACACCATAACCACTAGTACCTAACCACAACGTTCCATATGCATCAATACAAATGGCATAGACGTAACCGAATTGCAGTTGTGTTTTGTTTTCAAAATCTTTCGGAAAGTGAAACAAACGACCGGTCTTATTTTCCAACATGTCTAAACCATTACCATCAGTACCAATCCATAGATTGCCGGCTTTGTCTTTGTTTAAGGCTAGCACAGCATTATTACTAAGTCCCTGAACGGTAGTTATTACTTTAGTGGGTTTTCCTTTTGTTAAGATATTAAGTCCACCACCTCGTGTACCGACATATAGTGTGCCACTGGTATCTTCATAGACAGAGCGAACAATAGTATTGGAGATACCCTGCTTGTCTTCACGCCCGGTACCAATAGAAGAAAAGGGTTTGGGTTTAGTTAAAAACTTAAAGACACCGTCACCATCAGTACCTATCCATAGAATATCCTGCTTACTTTCTGTAATGCTTAAAATTTTTCGCTGCGCCTTATACAAAGACGGAAAAGTATTAGCCATATCATAGGCTGAGAATACACCATTTATTTCTGTGAGCTTGAAAATGTTGCCTAAATCAGTACCGATCCATATTTCAGTATTGGTTGCATTGGTGGAGATACACGAGATTGGGAAGTTAGACAGTTTAATCGTAATGGGTTGTTGGGCAAAATCAGTAAGCGTGTAGATATTAATACTACCTTCATTAGAAGTTAAGGCCAGGTAAGGTTTTCCGTTTAGCTGAAAAAAGGAGTGGAGCTTTATAGAAGATAAAAGCTGACGGGTATACACTACTTTATTTTGCAGGACACAAACTAATTTCCCATCATTGCCAAGCAAGTAAGTAAGTTGGTTGTTACTACCAATGCCAACGATTTGCTGAGTCCATTCTTTTTTTAAACCTTCTATAGAGACAGCTACAAAAGTATCTTTGGTTTTGTCATATTGGTTAAGCCCTTGGCCAATTAAACTTACCAACAGCACAGAGTCAGGTCCAAGGCAGGCCCGCATATTATATTCCAAAAACGGAATGTTATTATTCGTTGAAAAGAAAGATTTAAATGAATCGGTATTGCGGTTATATCGGTTAATGCCTTTGTGGGTCACTATCCAGAGATTTTTTTCTTTATCCTCCAGAAAATCCCTTACAATATTATTACTGATGGTAGTAGCAGAGAATGCCTCAGGTTTATAAACGCGTATATCGCTACCGTTGTATCTATTTAGTCCATCCCAGCTGCCAAACCATACATAATCATAATTATCCATGTAAACGGATGTAATGGCACTGTTAGAAAGACCATTTGTTTTACTGATATGCTGATAGGGGAGCGGTGCAAGAGAATCTTTTGCAAAAGACGAAAGCAGCATTGAAATGATAAAAGCAGTGCTCATAACATTATTAGTGTCGAAACTTAGAAAACGATTGCATGCAAACCTATGCAATGTGATCGTGAGAAAGCTGGAAAAGTTGTCCTCCCCATCCTTTTTTGTCCTCTGGATTCTCTTTTTGTGCATTTAAGTGAACAAAGTGGACTAAATAAAAAATCTGGCGGACGGCTTAAATCTGATTTCAGGGCATTATTGCAAACGATTTCTGAAATAATAATTTGCTATTAGCTGACTGATGGACATTGCCATAAGAAATAATCAAAATCCCTTATTAAAGCCTTCTACTATTAAACCTAGCATGGAGGGAATGAAGATTGAATGTCTTCTTAACCCCGGTGTATTTGTTTTTGAAGGAAAAACGTGGCTTTTGCTCAGAGTTGCTGAAATGCCTCAGCAAATTGAAGGAACAATACAGGTGCCGGTATATAATGAAGCCGGTAAAATCGAAATACTGACTTTTCATAAATCTGACCCTGAATTGAATTTTGCAGATCCTCGCGTGATTACTTATAAGGGAAAAGACTACCTGACTACATTATCTCACCTAAGATTGGTTTGCAGCGATAACGGAGTGGACTTTTATGAACCAGAAGGATACTCGCCAATTTTTGGAGCTGATAAACTAGAGGCCTATGGCATTGAAGATTGTCGTGTTGTTAAAATTGAAAATGCATTTCACTTAACCTATACACAGGTATCTTCTTTTGGTGTAGGTGTTGGACATATCGAAACTGAGGATTGGAAAACATTCAAACGACATGGAATGATATTTCCACCGCACAATAAGGACTGCGCCATCTTTGAAGAGAAGATAAATGGCAAGTATTATGCACTACATCGTCCGAGTAGCCCTCAGTTAGGTGGCAATTATATCTGGTTAGCCGAATCACCCGATTTGATTCACTGGGGGAAACATACATGCATTGCTACCTCAAGAAAGGGTATGTGGGACAGTGCCCGTGTTGGTGCCGGTGCCGCTCCGATTAAAACAGAACATGGCTGGCTGGAGATTTACCATGGTGCTAATGAACAACATCGCTATTGCCTTGGGGCCTTGTTGCTTGATCTGCACAACCCTTCCAAAGTATTGGCAAGAAGCGAAACACCAATAATGGAACCAATGGCTGAATATGAACTGAAAGGTTTTTTTGGCAATGTAATATTCACTAATGGACATACCGTTGATGGCGACACCCTTAAACTTTACTATGGTGCCAGTGATGAGGTGATTTGTCTTGCAGAATTGTCCATCAAGGAAATATTATCAACGCTGAAATTTTAAAGATGATGGAGAAAACAACTGAAATTGAAATGAATGCAGCCACGCCAGGTGCTAAACCATTACTTTCAAAAAGAAGTATTTGGCAGCGGCCGCATGACGAATTTGCTTTTTTTCTCACAATGCCACGCGCTATGCGTGTATTACTGGCCACCAATCTGATTTATGCATTCGTGTTACCAGTAATTGAAATTTTTGTTGGTGCTTATGTGATGCGAAGTTCTAACGATCCTTCCATTGTAGCACTCTATCAACTTACCGTTTATACGGGTATTCCCATTACTTTTTTGTTGAATGGTTTTTTACTGAGCCGCATGAAGATTACTACCCTTTATAGCTTTGGTATGTTGCTAAGCGGACTTTCAATGTTAATGATGATGCGTCTGGAAAGTCTTTCTGTAATAGGTGTTGGCGTTGCAGGCATATTAATGGGTTGTTCTTTTGGATTCTTCTGGGCGAACCGAGACTATCTGGCTTTATCCACCACAAATGATTCGAACAGAAATTACTATTATGGCTTAGAAACATTTTTCTATACAATCACTTTTATAATAGTGCCATTAGGCGTTGGTGCTTTTTTGGCAAAAGCTGACGATGGCACCTGGTTCTCTGGTAATGTAAATACAGCCTATCAGGTAGTAACAGTATTTGTCTTTATCCTTACCATAATATCGAGTATTGTTGTACACCAACAGAAATTTAAGAACCCGGAGCAGAAAAAATTCCTGTATTTCCGCTTCCACTCTTTGTGGAATAAAATGCTTGTACTGGCAGGCCTCAAAGGTTTAGCGCAAGGCTACCTGGTAACAGCTCCCGCCATTCTCATTATGACTTTGGTTGGTAACGAAGGCTCACTTGGAACAGTGCAGGCCATCAGTGGTGTGGTAACGGCCATTATGCTTTACTTATTAGGTCGGGTTACCAAACCTAAACACCGCATTTATATTCTTACTATCGGTTTAATTATTTTTTTAATAGGCACGTTGGCAAATGGCATCTTATTTTCTGCCGTGGGTGTAATAGCCTTTGTTTTATGTAAAGTGTTGTTCCAACCTTTGCATGACATTGCTTATTTCCCCATACAAATGCGTGTCATTGACGTAGTAGCTAAAATTGAAGGACGCAACGAGTTCGCTTATATATTTAATCATGAATTTGGCTTGTATATCGGTCGCTTTTTAGGACTTGGCCTTTTCATTGTGTTGGCCACCTTTGTATCTCAGACTTTCGCACTTAAGTATTCGCTTATTGTCATTGCGCTGTTGCAAATCGCTTCTATCCCTTTAGCAAAGCATATCATCCGAAAATCAAACGAACTAAGTAAATGAGAAATTTCTTTCTACTCTGTACAATTGTAATTGCCGCGATCTCCTGTAGCAAGCAACCTGAACCTGTTCAACAACTGAATATTTCCAGGGTAGACTTAATGCCTGCTTTTCCCTCACCTTATAAAATGCTCGATTGGAAGGAGAAAACAGTTCAGTATGATCAATACATATTTAACACAACCCACACCGGCAAGCACCTTCCTTTTGTCTGGATCGACAGTGTGAAACGAAACTTTGACCAAAATACATTTGGTATGTTCACAGTTATAGGTGACGTACGCCAGGGAAAAAATGGTAGTGTTGAATTTCATGAAGCACTTAACGCCATGGGTGCATTGATGTCTGCAGGGTTAGTCGGCATTGATAAGACAAATCAAAATGGATTTAATTATGTTCGGATGGCGCAAAATTATTTCAATACAGAGAACGGCTGGAACATCATGATGAATAATACACATCCTTCTGTGGCGCTGCTTGGTGGTGGTTATGGCAGAGACTGGTGGTATGATGTGTTTCCGAATGTCCTGTACTATGCTGTGTGCGATTTATATCCGAACGTTCCGCGCGCAGATAGTTTACAACGCATCATAGCCAATCAGTTTTACAATGCAGATTCTGTCTTAAACGGAAATTATAATTTCTCATTCTTCGATTATCAACAGATGAAAGGTGTGGTTAATACTATTCCACTCCAACAGGATGTGGCAGCTGGCCACGCTTATGTCTTGTATAGCGCCTATCAAAAATTTGGTGATGAAAAATATCTGAGAGGCGCCATGTCGGCAATGAATGCCTACGACAGTCAGTCAGAGAGCAGGTTCTATGAAGTGCTAATGCCTTTTGGCGCACTCATGGGTGCTAAGTTGAATGCCACACAGGGAACAAATTATGATATACAAAAATATTTGAACTGGACTTTTGATGGATGTAAAGCTGCTGATGGCCGCACAGGCTGGGGTGTAATAGCTGAGCGTTGGGGTGACTATGATGTGCACGGCTTGCAAGGCAGCATTACTGATGGTGGTGGTTATGCTTTTCTGATGAATTCATTTGACCTGGCTTGGCCTTTAGTGCCTATGGTGAAGTATGATACACGCTACGCACTGGCTATTGGTAAGTGGATGTTGAATGTATCCAATGCAGCACGATTGTTTTATCCTTATGAAATTGATGATGCGCATCAATGGTTGCCCGAGCATAAAGAGATCACCAAAAATGTAATCGCTTATGAAGGTCTCAGAAAGTTTGATGACTATGGTAAAGAAAATTTAAAAGGTATTTCACCTGTAGCTATCGGTGACGGACCAAAGTGGGTGAAAGGCCAGCCGCAGGAAAGTATGTTTAGTCTCTACAGCTCATCACAGGTTGGAATTTTCGGTTCAATTATTGAAAAGACTAACGTTGAAGGTATTCTGCAATTGAATTGTAATGCTACTGACTTCTATGCAGCCAATACTTTTCCTACTTATCTCTACTACAATCCGTATGCGGAAGCAAAACAGGTAAGTATTAATGCGCCAACTGAATCTGTTGACTTGTATGATGTGCTCACACAACAATTTTTAGCGAAAGCTATTACTGAGGAAACAACATTTACCATTCCATCCGGTGCAGCGCAACTGATTGTGGTGCTGCCCGCAGGAAGTGATCCTGAGAAGAAAGACAATAAAATTCTGGTTAACGATAAGGTGATTGCCTATCTGCCATCATCCACAAAACAACAGTAAACACATATACAATAAAAAACTATGAAAAAATACTGTTTACTATTGCTGATAACGATTGCGCTGACAAATGTTGCTTATGCGCAGCGTTTGGTGCGTGGTAAAGTTTCCGATGGTACAGGTGCATCTTTACCCGGTGCGAATGTATATATCAAAGGAACTTCGCTTGGTACTTCAACAGATGCAGAAGGTCGATTTGCTTTGCAGATACCTGCAGAATACAACAATGCAATCATTATCGTTTCCTTGATTGGTTACAAAACGCAGGAGCTTACTGCTGGAGATCAGCCACTGGAAATTGTGCTTCTTGAAGATACAGAAGTACTGGAAGAAATTGTAGTAACTGGTTATAGTGCAGAACAACGAGAAAAAGTAATGGGTGCCGTTAGCACAGTTCAGTCAGCTGCATTAAATAAACTACCTGTACCAACACTTGACATGGCTTTACAAGGAAGAGCAGCCGGTGTTGTGGTTACACAGAATACGGGTGCACCCGGTGAAGGTGTATCTGTTCGTGTGCGTGGTGTAGGATCCATTAACAGTGGTAACTATCCGCTTTACGTAATTGATGGTATACCAACATTAGACATTAGTGCTTTCTCTTTACAGGATGTAGAATCACTTACTATTTTAAAAGATGCCAGTGCTGCAGCGTTGTATGGTTCTCGTGCAGCAAATGGTGTTGTTGTAATTACTACTAAAACAGGAAGAGGAAGTAGACCCACTGTGCAAATTAATACGCAGTTTGGGGTACAATCACCCACGCGTTTGATTGACATGACCAATACTGCTGATTATGTAACGCTCTATAATGAAGCAGCAGCAAATGATAATGTTGGTAAAACAGGAATTTTCCTCCGCCCGTTAATCACTGAATCCATGGCACAGAATTTTGATGATGCAGACCATGTTGATGCCATTATGCGAGATGCAATTTTACAAACACATAGTTTTTCAATTGCCGGTTCGGAGGGGAAAACGAGTTATGCATTATCAGCAAGTTATTTTAATCAGGAAGGTATCATCAAGTCTAGCGACTATGAACGTGTTACAGCCCGCATTAACCTTGAATCGGATGTTAAAGAATGGCTGACAGCTGGTGTAAATTTTAATTTGTCAAAATCTACCACCAACCTTATCCCAAGCTCCGGTGATGGCGCAGGTGGCAATGGAGGCAGTGTAGTACGCTACGCTTTCTTCAGAACACCGGCAATTTCTGTCTATGACGGAGCAGGCGATTTTGTTGACCGACCTGCTTTATTTCAATTCCTGGGTGATGGTTACAATCCAGTGGGTATGCTAGCCTACAATAACAATAAACGTATTAATGATCGGCTATTCGGAAAGTTGTATTTCAAACTAAACCTTATGGAAGGTTTGTCCTTTGTATCAAATATAGGACTGGATGTAAGCACACAAAATCAAAGACGCTTCGATAGAAACTGGGGTACCTTAAATCGTATCAATAATCCCAATCGCTTAACAGTAATTGATTCAGATTTTCAGGGCTTAACCTTTAGCAATTTTGCCACTTACGAAAAATCTGCGGGAGAGCATACTTTGAATTTTTTGCTGGGTACTGAAGCTATTAAAAACCAGACTTATGTATTTAATGCTACTGATAATAATTTTCCGGATCAGGAAAACAGCCTTGTCTATTTAGGGAATGGTCAGGGAATCAAAACGAATTCAGAAGGACGTGTGGGTAATGCCTTGCTTTCATTTTTTGGAAAAGCTGGGTACGAATTTAAAGAACGATATTTGGTTTCAGCCACATTACGCAAAGACGGATCATCACGCTTTGGTCCGGATAATCGCTGGGGAACTTTCTATGCCGGATCATTGGGCTGGCGCATGGAACAAGAGAATTTTCTCACGGACGTTTCCTGGTTAAGTAAACTTTTTGTTCGTGCAGGCTACGGATCAATTGGTAATCAGGAAATCGCAGACTATGCTTATGTTGATAAAGTGGGTAACACATATTACTATCCTTATGGTAACGCAGTAGCGGTTGGTTACGCGATTAATCAATTAGGCAATAGTAAAGTTAAATGGGAAACCAGTAATCAATTGAATGCCGGAGTTGATGTGGAAATTGCCAATGGTGCTTTTGCTTTCTCTATTGACTATTTCAATAAAGTAACTTCAGACCTTTTGGTTAATCAACCGATTGCTTCATCTGCCGGAACTGCTGCACCTGCTATTATTAACAATGGTACAGTCTTGAACCGCGGTATCGAATTATCTGTAACACATACTAAAAACATTCGCGATTTTAATTACACAGTAACACTGAACGGAGCCACGCTTTACAATGAAGTGTTGGAAGTTAATCCTGTAATACCCGGTGGCGCTATAGGCTCTGATAATATCACGTTAGTAGAGAAAGGTTATCCGATTGGTTCCTTCTATCTCTATGAAATGCAGGGGATTTTCCAGGATGCAGCAGACATTTTTACACATGCCAATCAAGGTAGCGATATTGAACCGGGCGATGTAAAATATAAAGACCAAGATGGTGATGGTTACATTACTGGTAAAGACAGAGCACATTTGGGTAGCCCGATTCCGGATTTCACGGCTGCATTGAATGTGTCACTCGCATATAAAAACTGGGATATGTCTATGTTTTTCCAGGGTGCTTACGGTCAGGAAATTTTTTCAGTGCTTAATCGTGACATCGAAGGATTTTACAGACCCTTCAATGTAACACAACGCTACTTCGATAACAGGTGGACAGGAGCAGGCACCAGCAATCAACACCCACGTGCTTCATGGGATGCTTCAGGAAATAACACTAGATACTCAACACGCTTTCTCGAAGATGGATCTTATACACGATTAAAGAATTTACAAATAGGATACAAACTACCAGCCGGTATTTTGGAGCGCTACGGTTTTTCAGCAGTTCGCATTTACGTGTCAGGTACCAACCTGCTCACCTTTACCAAATACCAGGGTATGGATCCTGAGATGACTGTCAGTGATAATGCTTTAGGACAAGGTGACCGGGCAGCGGGTATGGACTGGGGAACATATCCGTCAGCCAGGTCTTTTAACATGGGCTTAAATCTAACTTTCTAATCAGTATGCATATGAAATATATTTTTCGCACTTGTATCATACTCATTGCTTTGACATGTAGCAGTTGTGCTGATTTTTTAGAAGAAGAGTTGGAAGGTACTTATTCCAACGAAAATTTTTATAAAACAGAAGAGCACGCCTTACTTGCTATTACAGGAGTATATAACATTGCCTCATTTACATCCACAAATAATGCCTTGTGGGTATTTGGTGATGTAGTATCAGATGATGCTGTAAAGGGTGGAGGTGCAGGAGACCAAAACGATATTCAGTTTCTGGATGAGTTTAACTACTCGAGAAACAATGGTTTCCTGGAAAAAATTTGGAAACATTATTATGAAGGCATCACACGTGCCAATTACCTGCTTTACTATGCCGGAGGTATCCAAATGGATGCAAGTAGAAAGGCATCAGTAATAGCAGAAGCCAAGTTCCTTCGTGCATACTTTTATTTTCAATTGGTTAATATTTTTGGTGAGGTACCCCTTAAGCTTACTCCACCCATTAACCTTGATGCGATTAATGTTGGTAAATCATCAGTGGCCAGCATCTATGATCAGATTGAAACCGACTTAACAGATGCCACTCCGGCTTTAGAAAGCGTATCAACTTTTGGAATAGGCAGAGCAACAAAAGGTGCTGCACTAGGTCTTTTGGCCAAAGCACATTTGTATCAGGGAGAGTGGGAATTAACATTAGATGCCATCAGTGATCTGGATGCTTTAGGCTTATATGCACTCGAGCCGGTTTATAAAAATAATTTTATAGACTCCACACAAAATAATACAGAATCGATTTTTGAAATCCAGCACCTGAGCGGCAGTACACCTAAATTGGGAAGTCATCTGAATCAATGGTTCGGTTCACCTGCCGAGAATGGGTATTACTTCAACGTGCCGCTGCAATCTTTTGTAGATGAATTTGAAGTAACCCTCGGAGGCGTGGCAGATCCGCGTCTGGATTATACTGTTGGTCGTGAAAATACAAAATGGATTAACGGAGAAGATTTTAGTCCGCTGTGGTCACCAACAGGCTACCTGCAGAAAAAACATTTGCAACCAACCCGCGAAGAACCCATCATCGGAGATGCCAGCCTGAATTATGTATACCTGCGATATGCCGACATTCTATTGATGAAAGCAGAAGCATTGAATGAATTGAATCGCACAACAGAAGCATTAGACCCATTGAACGAAGTTCGTAAGCGTGCACGAGAAAGTTATCTATACGATGAAGGACTGGACGGTTTTGGCGTGATTCCAATTAATCTATTACCTGATGTCTCAGGAACACAAACGCAGGTGCGTGAATCTATCCGACATGAACGCAGGGTAGAACTTGGCTTTGAGTTTCACCGCTATTTTGATTTGATGCGCTACGGACAGGCTATTGCCGAAGCTGCATTGAGCAGTACAGGTTTTAGTTATGCAGATGATAGATATTTTTTAATACCTCAATCAGAAATCGATACAAACACTGCAATTGACGAATAACCAATAATCTCTTTTAATAAATTTTTTAACTAAACAATTCTAATTATGACACACAAATTAAAAAACATGGCCTGGGCGCTTGCATTAATGGCAGGTACCGTGCTGGCTGTTTCTTGTTCTGATGACGATGATGGACCGAATGCGGATAAGACTGCTTTACAAACCACGATTGATGAGGCTATCGAGCTTCTGGAAACAACAGAGGAAGGAAGTCAGGAAGGACAATATCTTGCTGGTGCTAAAGAACCACTTGAGGTTGCTGTAGATGCAGCCGAAGCTATTGTTGCAAGTAATGCAGTAACACAAGTACAGGTAGACAATGCAAATGTAAATTTGCAAGAAGCCATTGCTGAATATGAAGCTGCCATTATTGAGCCTATTGCTCCTGCAAACCTTGTAGCGCACTGGCGTTTTGATGAAGGTACGGGTACAACTGCCAACGATGAATCATCAAATGGATTGGATGGTACACTGAAGACAGGACACGAGTTTTGGGGTGCAGGTGTACCGAGTTGGACAACTGATCGTTATGGGGTAGCCAATAAAGCAATTTATTTCGATAAAGGTGCAAACGTTGAAGTTCCATATAACACTAAGTTGAATCCACAAACCATGACTATCTCATTGTGGATGAAGCAAGATGTAAACGATCCAATTCTTAACAATCAATATATGGTTGCATTAAACCGTTGGAATGGCTGGAAGTTGAACATGCAAGCTGATCCAAAAGCTTTCATGACAGTAAAGGCAGATGTTGCTGGTTCTCCTGATCCTGCCTATTATGACAGAGACAACGCAGATCCTATTCTTACGCAAAACTCATGGTATCATGTAGTAGTTACCTTTGGTAATGGGCATATGATATTCTATGTAAATGGTGTTAAAGTAAGAGACTGGGATAACACGCCAGGTACAGCTATCAACTTATCTGCTGCACCGGTAAACTTAACTATTGGTCAGGATTTACCAACCAATGGTTACTCACTTAACGAAGCTGACCCTAACTATTTGAACTGGGGTGGATTCTTTGTAGGTAGAATGGATGAAGTTCGTATTTACAATGCACCACTTACTGAAACTCAAGTAGTAAGCTTGTACAACATCGAAAAGCCATAATCAACTTTTGAAATTCATCACCCCGGGCACTCCATGTTTGAGTTGCCCGGGGTGATTTTTCATTTTTTTAATATTATAACAATGCATGCAAAAGTAATTTTATTTATCTGCCTTCTTTTTTCCATCAAAGTGTATGCTCAACCCGGACAAATAAATATTGCACGCATTGAGCAAATGCCAAATATGCCGCTTTCGTATAATATGCGCGATTGGAAAAAGGTGGCTGCAGATTATGATGCATTAGTATTTTCTACTTCAGCGACCGGCCAACATTTGCCGCTGGTATCATTTAAAAATGAAGGGATAAACTATCCTTCACTAAGTCCTGTGTTGTTGCAAACCTATGTAGGAACCAATAGCGCCAATCAGGCAGAGGCTATTAACATCATCCCCGCTATTGTGGGAGCTTCATTAATGGGTATCAACAAACAAAATCAGAACGGAATCAACTGGGTTGAAAAAACCAAAGACTTTTTTAATAAGACCAATAACCAAAACGTATACCTGAATGGTTACAACACCACTACCGGAAATGACTGGTGGTATGATGTAATGCCTAATATTTTCTTTTATCAGTTGTACTCCCAATATCCGAGCACGACTGATTATGATCAGCAATTTATTTCCGTTGCAGATCAATGGCTTCGCGCAGTGAAAACCATGGGTGGAAATGCTACACCATGGTCAGTACCAGATATGAATTACCGAGCCTGGAATTTAATTACTATGACGGGTAATACACAAGGTGTAAAAGAACCAGAGGCTGCCGGTGGTATAGCATGGTTATTATACAATGCCTACCAAACTACCAGTAATCGCGAATACCTGTATGGTGCACAACAGAGTTTAGAGTTTCTAACCAACCTCAACTCAAATCCCTCTTACGAATTGCAATTACCCTATGGTGTATTGGCAGCTGCGAAGATGAATGCTGAGTTAAATACACATTATGATGTAGAGAAAATGCTTTCCTGGTGTTTCAATCGTGGTCCTTTGCGGGGTTGGGGTTCAATAGTAGGCACTTGGAACGGCAACAGTGTCGATGGGCTTATTGGTGAAGCCAACGACAATGGAAATGACTATGCTTTTGCCATGAATGGTTTCCAGCAAGCTGCAGCACTCGCTCCTGTAATACGATATGATAAACGCTTTGCACGTTCATTGTCGAAGTGGATATTAAATGTAGCCAATGCCAGTAGACTTTTTTATCCTGCTTATCTGCCACCAGCAAGTCAGGACGATTATAGCTGGAGCAATACGAATGACCCGGAGTCATGTATTGCTTATGAAGCACTCAAAGAAGTTTGGGAGGGAAAACCTTTATACGGTACAGGCGATGCTAAACGAAGCGGTTGGGCAGCTACAAACCTGGCGTTGTACGGTTCTTCGCATGTGGGTTATTTAGCCGCCATTGTAGAAGAAACGGATGTGGCCGGTATTCTTTTGATTGATCTTACTAAAACGGATTTCTTTTCAACCAGCACATTAAAATCTTACGCACTTTATAATCCACATAATACAATGCATCAGGTGAGTTTAACTTTACCCGCTGGTTCTTTTACAGTTTATGATGCAATAACGGAGTCGGTACTGGCAACAAACGCTACCGGAACGGTAGTGATTGATATTGAGGCGGATCAGGTCAAGTTGCTGACATTTGTTCCGACTGAGATTGCATTAGAGGAGAAGAATGGAAAACTCTTTGCCAATGATGAAGTAGTAGACCATCATTACGGCTATGATTACACAACCAAGATGCGCATAAAAGCCCTGAGTACGAATAATACTACAGTTGAGTTTAATGAAGCACTTTCATTTTTTGTAACTACAGAAAACATACCGGTTGAAGCCGCATACAATTGGCACTATGATGATGAATTAATTTCTTCAGAAAATACCAGTGAACTGGACTTTATTATTCCCGCAGTGGCAGGAATTAAAAAATTACGGTTAGAGATAATGGCCGATGGTATTACAATACGTGACAGTCTTCTGCTTAAAGTAGTAGAAAATATACCTGAGCCCCCTGTTGCTAGTGCCATTCTTCCAGAGCAGAAAATATTCACTGTATCAGCGAGTGAAATATTTCAATGCCTGGCTACAGATGATGATACAGAAGTGTTAACATACGAATGGTCAGTCAATGGCGGGACATTAAGCAATCAAAATAGTGCTTCAGTCAACTGGCAGCTACCTGCTACAGAAGGCATCTTTACTATTATTTGTGTTGTGACGGATCAGGATTTGCTTACGACTCAAATCAGCAAAGATGTATTGGTGAAAAGTGTGGACGTTGAAGATACATCAGCACTTGCTTACTTTCCATTAGATGGAAACACCCTTGACTACAGCGGCAATGGCTTTCACGCCACCGCATCAGGCGTAACATTAACCGATGATGCACGCAGTGAATCTGATAAGGCTTACTTATTCAATGCAGGAGATGATATCATTTTTGTTCCTGCGGATAGTCGGTTAAATTTTCAAGACAAAGTCACAGCATCACTGTGGGTTTACTTGCAAAGTGTACCAGAGGAAGTATTCCTCCTCTCGCACGGGAGTTGGGAGCAGCGCTGGAAAGTGTCTATTACACCTGACAAATATTTAAGGTGGACAATTAAAACAAGTACAGGTACTAAAGACCTGGACAGCTCTTCACCACTTCAACTCGGTCGCTTCTACCATATAACAGTGGCCTATACTGGTTTTTCAATGGAGGTTTATGTTGATGGAATACTGGATACTTTTACTGCACACATAGGTGCTATTGCTCAAACCAATAAATCTTTAACCTTTGGTCGAAAGGAAGAAGGGGAGAGTAATTATTTTCTCAGGGGAATATTAGATGAGGTACGCTTATACCAGGCTGCACTTTCGCCCCAAGTAATTCAGCAACTTCCTGAAATGTGGACTCCGGTAACTGCCATTGATGAACAATCTATAACACTCACAGTTTTTCCTAATCCTGCTAAAACTATTTTTTATGTATTAGGTGCTTCATTAAATAGTTCATTTAATCTAACTGATCTTAACGGAAATTTTATTTCCATTGAATCAAAATTAATAGATGATAAATTTGCTATTACCTTGCCTCAATTATCAACAGGCATGTATTTGCTAAAGGTTAATACAGGTGAACAGCTTAAAACGATAAAACTTTTAATACAATAAGTTTGATGAAAAACGCTACACACGTATTAGGGGTTGATATTGGAGGTTCACACCTTACTGCAGCACTAATTGATATGGAAAGTAATGAACTGCTGCAACCAAGTTATGTGCGCATTCGGGTAAACAGCAAAGGTTCAGCTTACGAAATACTTAATACATGGTGCGAAGCTATTGAATCAATCTTTGAAAAATTTCCTCAGGCATCATTAAAAGTAGGATTTGCCATGCCCGGTCCTTTTGATTACGAAAGAGGTATATCAAAAATTACAGGTCTGGATAAATATGAGGCACTCTATGATTTACCAGTTAAAGAGTTCCTGGCCGGACGATTGAAAATTGAAATGGATAACATACGCATGATGAATGATGCAGCGTGTTTTCTAAAAGGTGAAGTAGCAGCAGGTGCAGGAATTGGTTATCAACATGTAATCGGCTTGACGCTTGGAACGGGTACAGGCACTGCAACCTATCACAATGGTATTACAAAGGATGCCAACCTTGGCCCGTCACCTTTTATGGATAGTATTGCAGATAATTATTTTTCTACACGTTGGTTTGTTAATCAATACTATCAGCGAAGTGGCAAACAGGTTAAAGATGTAAAAGAACTGCTCACCCTACATTCATCGGATATGCATGTTTCACAACTATTTGCAGACTTTACTTCTAATATGACCCTCTTCCTTAAAGATTTTATACAAAAAGAAAACCCGGAGTTGATTATAATGGGAGGAAACATTTCCCAAGCCGCTTCGTTATTTTTACCACAGGTTATGGCTAACTTGTCCCAACATGGTATAGCAGTCACCATAGTGTGTGCAGCACTTGGAGAAGAGGCTGCTTTGTTGGGTGCTGCAAATCTTTTTCAATAAATAGTATTAGATAAACAATGATTGACCTTAAACTCACCACGACAAACCGTGAAGACGTATTCACAGAAATACAAGACTGTTTAACCAGCCTCAAACTCAATGTTGTCGCCAAAGACTTTACAAGACCGTGGGGTGGTTTTTTTGTGTTAGATGAAACGCAGGCAGAACTTTTTGCCAAGTTGTTTTTCCCTAATGTGGCGCTAGCGTCTTTGCGTATAAGCGGTAAGTTGAGCCCTAAAATTTTAGTGGTAGAACCCGGTAAACGATTATCGTGGCAGTACCATCATAGACGTGCAGAAATCTGGAGAAGTGTGGCAGGTGTTGTAGGTGTGGTTACCAGCCTTACCGATGTGGAAAGTGAAGAGCATATCTTAAATCCGGGGGATGAGATTCGACTGGCACAAGGCCAGCGTCACCGTTTGGTGGGGCGCAAAGAATGGGGAGTATTGGCCGAAATCTGGCAGCATACTGACGCTACAGCTCCCTCTGACGAGAATGACATCGTCAGGGTTCAGGACGATTTTGGAAGATAATCGAAGACAACAAAAGATGGCGAGAGCCATCTTTTTTATTTGATGTAAGCGAAAAGCTTTACTTTTGAAACACGATCTTGTTTATAAGATTACATTACCTGGTTCCGTAGTACAATGGATAGTATTTCAGATTCCGATTCTGAAGATGCAGGTTCGATTCCTGCCGGGACTACAAAAAGACTTTCAGCTGAAAGTCTTTTTTATTTAATCCACTTCCCTTAAACAGGTATACTTCCTCATCAACGGAAAATTGTTAGTCGAGCATCTTAATAAAGAATTCTCAGTGCTGGATATGGCTGCCGAGCCGGATGCTGCGCTGAGGTAAATAAGATAATTTTTATTAAAAATAATGCTTAATATCCATATTTTAGTCAAATAAGGTTTTTTATTTTACCTTATTTTTCTATTTTTAGTATTATATGGCATTAAACCCTTTTTCGGAAGATCAAATTATTGCGCGTCTCCAGTTCGAAAATCCCTGGTGGGCAAGTGGCAGTTTGGAGACGTACTATAAAACGTTCCGCCCTCGGCTCTACTTTAATCTTTTCTACCCGCTCGTTAAAAATACCACTGTGCATCGCGCCACAGTATTGATGGGGCCAAGGCGTGTTGGCAAAACCGTGATGTTATATCACACTATTCAGCAGTTGATTGCTGAAGGTGTGCCACCACAAAAAATTTTATATGCCAGCATAGAAACACCCATCTACAACAACATTGCGCTGGAAGATCTTTTTGCCATGGCCAGAAAAGCATCGGGTCAGGCCGAGACTTCGGGTTGGTATGTTTTCTTTGACGAAGTGCAATACTTAAAAGACTGGGAAGTGCACCTAAAAACATTGGTAGATAGCCACCGCGAAACAAAATTTATCGCCAGCGGTTCTGCGGCAGCTGCCTTGAGACTGAAAAGCAATGAAAGTGGTGCAGGCCGTTTCACCGATTTTATGTTGCCACCGCTCACCTTCTACGAGTTCATTCACCTCAAAAACCTGGATACACTCATCAAGCCCGACACCATTAACTGGAAGGGAAACATAGCGCTCTTTTCATCTGCTACTAACATTACCGAATTAAACAAACACTTCATTACATATGTGAATTTTGGCGGTTATCCGGAAGTGATCTTTAATCAGGAGATACAAAGCAACCCTGGTCGATTTATGCGTGCAGACATTATCGACAAAGTATTGCTTCGCGACTTGCCTGGTTTGTACGGTATACAAGATGTTCAAGAGTTGAACTCATTATTTACTACTATTGCCTGGAATAGTGGTCAGGAGTGCAGCATCGATGAGTTGAGCAAAAGCAGTGGCGTTAAAAAAACAATATTGCGGCAATACCTCTCATACTTGGAGGCGGCCTTTTTAGTGCACATTGTAAAACGTGTTGATCAAAAAGCAGGACGTTTTCAGCGAGACAACTTCTTTAAAATTTATTTAACCAACCCCAGCCTTCGAAGCGCGCTCTTTGCACCAATCACAGCCGAGGCTGATGGTATGGGTGCCATTGTGGAAACCGCTATCTTTAGCCAGTGGATGCAACGCACGCAGTTTATACCGTACTATGCCCGGTGGAAAAACGGTGAGGTAGACTTGATAAATATCAGTCGTAAAACAAACCGCCCCGATTGGGCAGTGGAAATTAAGTGGAGTAACCGCTATTTCGAAGCGCCTAACGAGTTAAAAAGCCTCACCACCTTTTGCCAGGAAAATAAATTAGCCATGGCCTTGGCCACCACTATTGACAAATCGGGAGTTAAAGAATACAATAACATTCAAATTCAGTATTTGCCCGCCTCGATATATGCATATAATGTTGGCAGAAACACATTGGAGAGTCAGAAATAATTTACGTTGCAATCTTCAAAAGGAGGTTGAGAATACTTGCCGATCTATGTGGTACTGTAAATGGTCCTCGATAGTGATCGGGCGGAACATTAGGAGAATTTTTTTTGACGTCTTTTACTTCAAAGCGTCAATCAGCCCAATTAAAGACACGTCCGCCTGATAAAGCCCTGTTTTAACGAGTAAGAATCTTACTCAATAGATACTTTCATTAACTTGATAGAGTATTAGAATGCCGTTGAAGTTTTACTAACGGTTCGACAACTGTCTGTTTGCGAGGGCAGGCTTAGGAGTTTATTGAATCCATTAACTCCAGCCGATACCAAATAGTCGACTATTGATACTCCCTGAAACCCTATTACTTATGTTTAAAAAACGTTTTTAGATTAAAAGAGCGTAGGAGTATGTTTAAAAAATGAAGTTGATATGATGAAGTTGAAAAGAACGCTGAAGTTAATGATGCCTCACTGGATGTTTACTATAGCGAAAGAGATGTATGCTAAAATCAAGATTTACAAATGGAAAAGTAACGGTGCACTTTTGCCTCCCCCTCATATTGTAAAACAAATGACGATACGAGAATATCAAAATCGATATCACTATAATATTCTGGTGGAAACAGGAACCTATTCGGGTGAAATGGTGGAGGCACAAAAGAAAAGATTCAAGAGAATTTTTTCGATAGAGCTCGGTGTGGATTTATATAAAAAGGCCACTACACGATTTAAGAATGATAAGAATGTTACCATTCTTCTGGGTGATAGTGGTAAGGAACTTACCAAAGTTTTATTAAAAATTACTGAGCCAGCCATATTTTGGTTGGATGGTCATTATTCTTCAGGTACAACAGCAAAAGGAGAAAAGGAATGTCCTATAGTGGAAGAATTAGCAGCCATTTTTAGTAGTAAGAAATTCAATCATATTTTGCTTATTGATGATGCAAGATGTTTTAGTGGAGAAGGCGATTACCCAACCATTGATCAATTAACTAATTATATAAAAAGTAAAAATGCAAACTATCGCGTTGAAGTGAAAGACGATATTGTTCGATATGTTATTTAATTACTGTGCGGCCTTAGTAAATTTAAAGCTATGAAGAAACCTGCCTTGCCTCCTGCTTGGCACTATAACTTATAAAAAATTTGACAAACCTATTCCTTAATTAACCAACTGAAAATGTTCAATCACATCAGAACCTATATTACTTAATCATTCATTGTTGTGAAGTTTTTTCTGTACAAGTGTATCAAGTCCAATGAATAAATTATTTGGTGAAACAAACTGGCAAGTAAAATAATTATCAATTCCCTTTATCAGGGATAACAGCTATCGCCTCAATCTCAATCATGTAATCGGGATGAGCGAGTGCCTGCACACCAACCAATGTACTGGCTGGAGGATTTTCTTTAGATAAGTAACCCTTCCTTACTTCACGCACAATGTCAATATCGCTTGGTTTATAATTAACCACATAAGTTGTCATTTTTACCACATCCTCAAATCGGGCACCAGCAAATCGTAAGCAATACAAAAGGTTATCATAAACCTGTTTTGTTTGTGCCTTTAAATCACCTTCACCAACTACTTGTCCGGCTTCATTAACAGGTACTTGTCCTGAAATATAAATGGTTCTTCCAGATGCACTCACTACAGTATGTGTGTAGCCACTGGGCTTTATTCTGAAAGGATTGATGAATTCTTTATCAACCTGTTGCGCGAATGTAGTATTTACGATGGTTATGAATATTATGGTTATTAAGTATTTCATAGCTGTATTTTTAATTAAAATCATAGTCTTTTGATAGTTGAGCTTTTATATAAATCGAATGTATGCATTAATGTATCCTTCCTTGTTTAAACATAAAATTATACTTTAGAGTAAGAAAAATCTATGCCATGACTTCACTTTTCAAAAAAATGAACTTTAAAGATCACGAAGCCATTTTTGCTATTCAAGCGCCAGAGAGCTTTTTACCTGAGTTAAAAGAAATGGGCCAATTGGCTAGTGTTAAAACTTCTATGAAGGGGGCTAAAACTATTCCTTTTCTAATAGCCTTTGTCACTAAACAAAAGGAGGTCGATGATTTAGCAGTGTTGATTGGAAAGTTAGTGAAAGCAGATGAGGTGATTTGGTTTGCCTACCCCAAAGGGACTTCTAAGAAGTATACTTGCGAATTTAATCGCGATAATGGCTGGAAAGTATTAGGTAAGCTAGGGTTTGAAGGTGTGCGTATGGTTGCTATTAATGAAGACTGGAGTGCGTTGCGGTTTCGCAAAGCAAAGGATATTAAAACCATGACACGCTCCTTTGCGATGTCGGATAAGGGTAAAGAAAAAGTGGCAAAAACTTCAAAAAAGAAGCTAAAAAAATAGTGTTTTAGCGGTTTCATTCTATTGAAATTCTTTTTTTTGACCGAATAACATGCATCTACTTTTAGAATGGTTACCACTTTTAGATCTTGCGCATCAAGGCTAAACGATTTAAACCTATGACTAAACCCCTTTACATTTTAGCACTTTTTATTTGCCTCGCAACGGTACCTGTATACGCCCAGATACATTTGGGCGCTACCTCCGCTTACAATGCAACTTTTGTATTGGATAAAGGCTTGAGCGAAGACCCCCGCTATAACTCAACGTATACCTATCAGTTAGCGCCCGTGGGTTTCAATTTTGGTGTAGATTTCGGAAAAAAATTCGGTTTACAACTGGAATCCATTCTATCAAATCAAGGTCAGATTTATGAGTTGGTTGATGTTGCCGGAAAGATAGCAGGTGAACGTAAAATCGATCTGCAGTATATTAGCATTCCTATGATGATGAAATTTATGGGAGGAGGCAATGGCAAGGCAAGAACTAATTTTAATTTTGGCCCTCAGCTTTCCTTATTAAGCAAGGCTAAAGAAACCTTACAAGCTGATGGAGGCAGTACGTTTACAATTCCTGAAGGACTTGCTTTTGAAGATGTGGAGGCGGATTTTGAGGGAGCAATCAATAATGGAGATGGTACCTACAGTATGCCTCAGGGGTCATCAAATCCTAAAGATTTATTATCTAAAGAAGCTAATGATTTTCGTAATGCTGAATTTCAATTAGCTATGGCTTTTGGTTTTGATCTGGATTTAAGTAAGCACTTATATTTGTCTGCTCAGGTACGCGCCAACTATAGCTTAACAGATATGCGTAATGGCGATGTAATAGACAGGATTAAAGCAGGCAACGCAGGTGATATTTTTGGATCTAGAGCAAACTTGTTAGTAGGTGTACAAATGGGTTTACATTGGTACTTTGGAACACTACGTTCATTTAAAAATAAATAGAAGTAAACTACAGGATGAATTTTAAAGCCATCTCCATCAGGAGGTGGCTTTTGTTTTTTGTCTTAAGTGTTAGGCATAATCTAAAGCCGTATATTCGCCCCAATCTATGCAGAGTTCAAAACATGTAGCGTCAGGTGTCGCTGCCTTTCTTATTTGGGGCTTTTTTGCCATTCCTTTACGGGCACTAAGCGATTATTCTGCTGGACAAATTTTGTATTTCCGCATCCTATTATCACTTGCCATTCTCATTGTAGTGGTGGCAGGATTCAGACGTAAACAAGTAGGGGAGGCGTTGCAACTGCTCAATAGTTTCTCTAAGCGAAAACGCTGGTTGGTTATTTTACTTACTCTTGGTGGAGGCCTGTTACTGACTATTAACTGGCTCACCTTTATCTACATTGTTAATAATATTAACATTAAGACAGCATCCTTCTCCTATCTTATTTGTCCGGTTATTACAGCCGTACTGGGGAGTTTACTTTTGAATGAATCATTAACTCAAAGAAAATGGGTGGCCGTTGGCTTATGTGCGCTGAGCTGCGTGTTAATCGGGCTTGGTTCGGCTCTGGAGCTTGGTTATAGTTTTCTCACTGCTATTACGTATGCCCTCTACCTAATCTCACAGCGTAGAAACCAGGGCTTTGATCGGATGATTACTTTAGCTATACAAGTTGCTTTCTCTTTATTGGTGCTTAGCGCAATGCTACCATACTTACTGACTGAAGTTCCATTCACTACTGATTTTTACCTGATCATCTTTATTGTAGCGGCAGGCTTTACAGTGTTACCACTTTTTTTAAACCTCTTTGCGTTAAATAAAGTAGATGCGGCAACGATTGGTATTATCATGTATATTAATCCTTTGTTGAACTTTACCATAGCTGTAACAGTTTTTGATGAAAAACTCAGCCTTATTCAAATTATTGGTTATTCTACAATTTTACTGGCTTTGATACTGTTTAATTATTCAAGCCTTAGTAGATTATTTCAGCCCTCTGCTGTAAAGAATTAAGCTGTCTCCATTTCAAACGTAAAACGCTTATTGAAAATTTTATGCTCTAGTTAATGTGGATTTGAAGAGACAATACCCTATAGGTTTTCTGTCTCCTTGAATTTTAGAGAATAAATAAATGGCCAGTACTTACCGGTAACCAGCATAGACTTAGTACCTGCATGCCAGGCTATTCCATTTAATACATCCATAGAAGGATTAACCATACTGGCTTGTGACACTAAGTCAGACAGATCCATAAGCCCCACTACTTTGCCATTGCTAATATCAATTTTTACAATGCTGCTGGTTTGCCATACATTTGCAAAGACAAAACCATCAATATATTCCAACTCATTTAATTGGTTTAGTACTTTGCCTTCGTAAGTAACCGGTAATGATTTCACCAAACTTAAATTAACGGTATCCAGAAAATATAATTTGTCACTACCATCACTCATAATAAGATGCTCATTGTTGTGTGTGATACCCCAACCTTCTGTCGCGTAGTTAAAGTCTCTTATTTTTTCGAATGTATTTAGATCATAAACAAAGCCTAACTTACTCTGCCAGGTTAGCTGATATATTTTATTGTTTAGAATGGTAATTCCTTCTCCAAAATAAGTGCTCGGTAATGTTATCTTTTTTTCTGCTTCACCTGTGGTAATATTGACAATCCCTATCCATGAATTATTCTGCCCTGTGCTTTCGTACAGCTTACCTTTGTGAATGGTAAAACCTTGCGTAAAAGATTTTGTGTCGTGAGGGAAACTACGTTGAACGCTGTAGGCTATTCGAGGTGTTTGGTTTGTTGTAATGGTCTCCTTCTTTTCTTTATCGGAGGACGAACAGGCACCTAGTATCCATGTAGAGAGAAAAACTAATGCGAAGAGACGATTTAACATGGTAAAAAAAATTATGGCTATTTCTAATGCAAGCTAATTTTTTGTTTGTGATAATAAAATAGTACGAGGTATTTAATGAAGCCAGGTTGCTTTCCTTTCAAGTATCGTCTCCCGATTAGAGGACGGATAGATGTCGTGTTTATAATAAGAGAATAGTTTAAAATCACTCGAATAAATATTAATAGCTGATTTTTTGCTCTCAGGCCGCATGGTCTTGGCTGAGCATGCTTTGAGGAAACATAGGAAATTCAACTTTAGCAACACTAAAAAGCCTTCGAACTATTCTGTTACCAGTTAGTCCGAAGACTTTATTTTCAATAACTAAGAAGTTTTTTAATAAGCTCTTTCTACAGCACCTGAGCCGTAAATCTTTTTAGTGGTATTTTTTGTATTGCCTTTATGCTTCAGACTGCCGCTGCCCAACACCTGCGCATCTAAGGTAGTGGTTACATTAAGTTCACAACTACCAGAACCGCTAAGTTTTGCCTTGGCTGTTTCCAGGGGGCAATCAAATGCATAGATATTACCTGAGCCACTAATAACGGCATCAAGGTTAGTGGCGTAACCTTTTAAAGTCAATTTGCCTGAGCCGCTTACTTCCGCTTTTACCTGATCACCTTTTACATCAACATCAATGCTACCGCTACCAGAAACTGCCAAAGTAATATTGGTTGCTGCGATGGAATTTTCAGAAATAATTTTTCCGCCACCATTTACTTGTAGTTCGCTAATGCTTTTTACACTAACATAAACCTTCATAGTGGGATTAACTTTTATATCATCAATTTTTGCCCAGATGCTTTTGTTAGGTGCCTCTGGTTTGCGTTCAATGTTAATAAGGAGCACACCATTTTCTACTTTAATATCGGTGAGGTCATAAATTTCTGTAAGGGCTTCAACTGTTACTTCCTGCTTGTTGGTTTGCTTTAAGTAAACAGTGTAGTTGGAATTAACAGCGATGCTTTTAAACTCTGGTAACTCAAGGGTTTTCTTGGTTACTTGTGCCAAACCAAGTATGGGCAACAAAAGAAATAGGAGGATGGTTTTTGTTTTCATAGTCGAATGATTCATATGGTTAAATTACAGTTTAACGGTAAAAGGAAACCGGAATTTATCGATAAAAAAGACGGTTTATCTCTTTTCTTTGAAGATTGCCCTATAAACCAATATGAAAACTACCAGACCGACACATAGGGCAATGGTGTTACCAAGGGTTAAAAATTTAATCGCGTGCATATTTGAGGTACTCTGGTAAAGGTACACTTAATTTCATTTCAGGATCAACAATTGGTGCTTTTCTCTCGACTTGTAATGGCACTACGCCCGCCCATATGGGCAAGTTGTAATCTTCCTCATCATCTTTTGGGGCACCTGTTCTTACCTTGGCCGAAGCTTCTTCAATCTTAAACTTAAGCACCATGGTTGCCTTCCATTCATTGTCGGTTGGCTTGCGTACATCAGCCCAACGGCCAGGTTGCATTTTATTGGTAAACACTTCAAGCGATTGATAGATCTCCTCTTTATCGTCAACACGAACAGCCTCACTAAACATAACTACTGAGCGATAGTTAACCGAATGATGAAAAGCAGAACGCGCCAACACTAATCCATCGATGTGCATAACACTGATGCACACTTTCGATTTGTGCTCTGCTAAGTGGCGCATGTAGTGACTACCTACAGAGCCATGAATGTAGAGTTGATCACCGATTCTGCAAAAGCCTGTAGGAATCTGGAAAGGCTCATTGTCTTGCACAAAGGCAATAGTGCAGACGAGGGCATCATCTAAAATTGCATAGATACTGGCTTCATCATATACACCACGCTTGGATAAGCGTGTAATGGAAGTCTTGTCGGTCTTTTTGATGGTCATGGTTGTTGGTTATGATCTTAGTATATTTTAGATGTTTCCAATATATACATTAATAGATTTCCTTTGAAGTAGTTGGTAAAACAATTGTTAATGGACTTATATCTCTTGAGTCGGTAATTAAAATTTATACTTATCAAAGAGTCTGATTATTGGGGAATCAAATATCTATTCAATTTTTATGCTAAGCTATCAAAAGACCTGACAGCATTACCTTTGTCAGCTATTGCTAAAAAGACATTGTCAGCCGTACAATCTATGTCAACGATAATTCCTCTTTGCAAGTCTATATTTGTTGAATCCTTTTTCATTAAAAACCTGGTTTGCAATAATTGACGATAAGCAGCAACAGATCTTATGTGCTCGATACGCAATTAACTTTTTACTAAAGTATGAATTTACAACTAGCAAAATTATTTGAGTTTTTGGGGATTGTGATGATGGAAATACACACTTTTTAGGATCACAACAGTCACCATTGTTGCAGGTGTAATTAATGTTGCCTGCTGCGCTTACATCTCAATGGCATGGCGGCTTTGCTACAGTTGTAAACATTCAGGGGAAATAGACCAAGCGCTGCCTAGGTGCTGCGGTACGCAGGTTGCAGGCTTAGTCCTTATAACGTATGCCTATCGGTAGAGTAATGAATTTTTGACATTGTTAACTAAACACTATTGACATTAATTTCTAGTTAGCCCAATACGACTAGTATAGAAAGTTCAATTTTATTTACATTTGATCAAATTCCATAGTTGGTAATTAAATTCAGAGAGTTAAATTTTTCAGGTAGATGTTTGTAAGTGGTTTTACTTTTATTCGCAATGCTGTCAAGTTGGATTACCCAGTGGTGGAGTCTATTAATTCAATTATTGATATCTGTGATGAATTTATTGTACTTGTTGGTAATTCCGATGACGAAACAGAGCAATTGATCAGAGGTATTAATAATGAGAAGATTAAGATACACCATAGTACATGGGATGATTCGATTCGTGTAGGAGGAAGAGTTTTGGCTAAAGAAACAATTAAGGCATTTGCGCATATCTCCCCAAAAGCAGATTGGGCTTTTTATTTGCAGGCAGATGAGGTTGTGCATGAACAATATCTGGAAACAATCAAGGCAGCAATGTTGCAATACAAAGACGATAGTCTTACAGAGGGCTTATTGTTTCACTATGCACACTTTTATGGATCGTATCATTTTCTGGCAGATTCAAGAAAGTGGTACAGAAAAGAAATTCGTGTTATAAGGAACGATAAGCGTATCCGTTCTTACCGCGATGCGCAGGGCTTCAGGAAAAGCGATAAGAAATTATTGGTTAGACAGATCGATGCTTTCATTTATCACTATGGTTGGGTTAAGTCACCCGAAAAACAGCAGATTAAGCAGAGGTCCTTTAACAAATTATGGCATAGTGATGAATGGGTCGATACTAATTTGAGTGATTCAAGAAACTATAATTATGCTGAGATTGATTCGCTGAGTAAGTTTACAGGTACCCATCCTGAAGTGATGAAGAAGCGTGTTGCTTTACATAGCTGGAATTTTGATTTTGACCTTGATCAAAAAAAACTGTCTCTCCTGGAGAAAATTTCTTTTGCAATAGAGCGTGCATTTGGATGGCGTATAGGTGAATATAAAAATTACAGGATAATCTCCTGATTTTTATGTACCAACTCCTTAAACCTCTACTCTCAAAGATATATAATCCCGAAGCACTATTCAGGAGTTTTTGAATTATCTACCGCAGTGTAAAATTCCATTCATGGTTATCTTTCTCCAAACCCAAACGCATGTTGGTGAGTTTCTTTTTTACGCGTGCTTGAATACTTCCTTCTGAGGTAGGAGGGAGGGTGTAATCTTTACCATGAATATTAATAGTAGCAATGGGTGCTACAATGGCGGCAGTGCCTGCGCCAAAGGCTTCGGTTAGTGAACCTTGCTTATGTGTTTCAATTAATTCTTCAACACTTACTTTTCGCTCTTCCACCACTATATCCATTTCTTTGGCAAGCGTAAGAATAGAGTCGCGCGTAATGCCGTCCAGTATAGCAGTGGTTAGTCGAGGAGTAACGAGTTTACCATCAATCACGAACATTACATTCATGGTTCCGGCTTCATCAATATACTTATGTTCTTTGGCGTCAGTCCAGAGTACCTGATCGAAGCCTTCTTTTCTTGCCATTTGTGTAGGGTAGAAAGACACTCCGTAGTTACCGGCACATTTTGCAAAACCTGCTCCACCTTCGGCAGCGCGCACATAGGTTTCTTCTACTTTAACGCGCAGCGGTTTGCTGTAATAAGGCCCAACCGGACTGGTCATGATTACAAACTTGTATTGATCTGAAACTTTCACACCCAATCGTGCCTCTGATGCAAATACCACAGGACGAATATAGAGTGAGGCACCTTCGCTGGTTGGAATCCAGTCACGGTCCACATCAATTAAAGTGGTCAGACTTTGTTCAAATAAGTTGTAAGGTATAGGAGGCATACACATACGCTCAAGCGATCTGTTCATGCGCTCGTGGTGGCGTTTAAGTCTGAAGATGGTAATAACACCTGATGAAGTTTTATACGCTTTCATGCCTTCGAAAATGGCCTGACCATAATGAAGCGAAAGAATAGCGGGCGACATAGTCATTTCTCCGTAAGGAAGTACCGATGCTTCCCCCCATTTACCATCAGCATATTCGGCCACAATCATGTGATCGGCAATGTGTTGGCCAAAGGCAAGATTACTGAAATCGATTTCTTTTAATCTTGATTGACTGGTACGTTGAACACGTATGGAGTTTGACATAGTTTCCATGGAGATTTATTTTAATGAAGGTAAACTATTCTCTTGTTTTTAAACTACTGGTACTCACATTTTTTTAACGACTTCTTGTAAAACATGGAATGCCTTATCCATATGATTATTGTCAGTCAACCAATTAGAAATAGCAGCTCGGATGGCAGGTGTACCTTTGTATACAGTAGGCGTAAAAAATACTTTGCCATGGTCTCGCACCTGACTCAGGAAATGGTTGATGCCCTGAGAACTTAAATTCTCTTCATTAAGTGTGAAACAAACTATGTTAAGGCGTACAGGTGCAAGCAGTTTAAATTCAAACGATTGTTTAAGTAATTCTCCAAAATGTTCTGCGGCTTCGCAATTTCGTTTAACAATTTCAGCATGACCTTCTCTACCATATGCCATTAAAGTAAACCAGGTAGGTAGTGCTCGCCAACGTCTTGAATTTTCAGGTGTGTAATGAAAGAAGTCAGGACTGACACTCGCATCGCTAAGGTAAGCAGCAGTATTTTGAAATACTTTTCCTTGTAATTTTTTGTACTTGGTAAACTGCATAGCAGCATCGTAGGGTACGTTGAGCCACTTGTGCGCATCAATGGTAATGCTGTCGGCATAGTTAATACCTTGCATGAAATGCTTATGCTTTTCAGAAAGTACAGCAAATCCTCCAAAGGCAGCATCGACATGTAACCAGAAGTTATATTTTTCTTTAAGCTTGCCCAATGCAATCAGGTCATCAAAATCGCCTGTGTTAACGGTGCCGGCATTGGCAATTACTATTATGGATTGCTTTGTATGACTGCTTAAAAAGCTTTCGAGTTTGTCCACATCAATAGCCTCACGTTCAGGTAGTGTATCAATGCTTTTCCAATTCTTACGACCTATACCCAGCATAGAGAGTGCTTTGATGCTGCTGGAATGTGCCGTGGCACTTACAACCTGTAGGGATAGGGTTGTGGCTCCATCCTGGCTTACATCTTTGCCTTGTTGTTCGCCTGCCCATTGTCTGGCAATGGCAAGGCTCACAAAATTTGACATGGTTGCACCAGTAACAAAGCTGCCATCAAAACTTGCATCAAGATCAAAAAGTTGTTTTAAGAAGGCTATGGTTTGGTGTTCGATTAAGGGTGCAATGGAGTCATGACTACCAAAAGCATTTTGATCGAAAATACTTACCAGCTGATCGCCAATGACTGAAGCAGGCGTTGAGCCACCTGTTACAAAACCAAAATAGTTGGGGCCGGTGGAGTGAGCCAGTTTTGGAATAATGTTTTCTTTAAAATACTGCAACACGTTTTCTGTGCCTGCACCTTTATTGTTTAACGGTTCGTTTTCAATTTTGTCAACATAACGACCTGGCCTTGCAATTTCGATCTTATTAAAATGATCGATGGCAATTTTTTTCACTTCACCTAAAAGTGTTGAGAGTTTTTCAAGATCGCTTTGTAACAGCTCGTGCATTTTATTCCTTATCAAGTAATCTTCTGTGATAATTGATTTGCCCTAAGTGATAACTGAAGTGTGCGGTAAGATGAACCAGAAAAAACTCAGTTGTCATTTCCTTTTCAAGTACAATAAGTGGATAATTTTTAGGTAAGATACTGTCATCTAATGTATCCATAACATCACTGATCATTTTACTCGTGCCATCAATTTTATCAAGCAACTCCGTTCGTGATATATTCTTTAATGAAAATTCTAAATCACGGTGACGGACATAACCAGTATTACCCAATGTTGCACCGATGTAGGTGTTTAGATTACCAACCAGGTGAAGTACGAGATTGCCTGCCGGATTACTGATGTTTGGAACAACTGCCCAGATATTTTCTTCTTTTTTGTAAAGCGTAATTTCTTGGCGAAGCTTAAGCAAGTCGCGCAGTAGGATTTGTTGGAGGGTTTGTATTAGCATTTTAACTTAAAATTTGAAATTTGAAATAATTTATTCAATCCTCTTCTTCATTAAAATATCTGTCTGTGTATCATATCCCAACGTGAAAGATTGTTCGCCAAATTTTTCAAATCCCCATTTTTCATAAAAGGCAATAGCCCTTGGGTTGTATTCCCATACACCTAGCCATAGCGTATCAAAACCCATAGCTTTGGCCATTTCTAAACTGTACTCCATTAATTGTTTACCAACTTTTTTACCTTGATAAGATTGTCTGGCGTAAATACGTTGAAGCTCAAGGGCTTTATTGCTATTCAGTCCAGATGGATTTTTAGAAGAGCGCAATTTGGCATAGCCTGCCAAACGATCGCGCTCAAAGGCCATTAAAAATATAGTTCCTGGTTCTTCTAATTCGATCAATAATTGTTTTTCGGTAAAGGCTTTGCTCACATATTGTTGCATGTCTTCCTTTGTGTTGGCATGCGCGAAAGTCTCCGCGAATGTCATCTTACCAATAGCGGCTAATTTTGCGGCATCATTTGCACCTGCTTTTCGAATGTTAATTCCTGATGCCAAGAGCGTGAGTGGATTTTGTAAAGTCATTGTTTAAAAGCGTCAATTTCATTTTTATGTTGCTTCGTTTATAAGGTCCATCCAGGGGTACTTCAACGAAGCCAAGTTTTCTGTAAAGCTCTATGGCATTTTTCAAAGCAGTGTTGGAATACAGAATAATGGCTTGTGCCTTTTCTTCTTTTGCTTTTTTGATAGCGGCTTCAGATAAAGCTCTCCCAATTTTCAGGCCTTGATACTTTTCATCAACCGCCATTTTGGTAAACTCGTACAAACCTTCCTCTACAAATTTTAGTGCAACAGTTCCAACAATCTGTCCTTGGTAACGTGCCATTAAGATCTTACCTCTACTACGTAAAATATGTACTTCTGGTTCTTGCAGTACTTCAAAGTCGATGGGTTCCATCCAGAAGTATCTTTCGATCCAACTGCGGTTAAGCTGTTCAAACCAGGGTTGATGTTCCGATTGGTAATCAATTATTTCGAGAACTGGGCCTTCCATAGATTTTTCAATTGATATCCTCTATTAACTAAATAAATTCCTGCAATGGTAATGAGCATAGCTATACCTATTCTTATGTTCAACACTTCATCCAAAACCAACCAACCTAATACTACAGCAACCAGAGGATTAATGTAGGCATACATCGATACAATTGTCATGGGGAGTTTGCGAATTGCGTAGGCATAACAGGTATATGCGATTAATGATCCGAAGATAACGAGGTAGAGCATAGCGTAAAAGGCCTCTTGCGACCAGTGAACATTGCTTAAGTCATCTGTTAGAGGGCTTAAGATTAACATAAACAAACCGCCAAAAAACATTTGCAAGCCAGCATTGACAAATGGATTGGTATTAATGTGTTGCTTTTTAATCCACACGCTTCCACAGGCCCAACCAGCTGTTGCCAATAAGGTCATACCAATACCCAATAAGTAGTTGCTGTTTGTTAGGTCACTCAGGTTATTTCCAAAAATGAGTACAATACCAAGTAAACCAAGTACTGTTCCCGCTAGTATGGGTAGGGTTGGTTTTTCGCCTTTATCAATAGAAACATTTATAAGAATAACCCAGATGGGCATTAACGAGCATAAAATGGCGGCAATACCACTAGGAATATGCATTTCTGCCCAGGCGACTAAACCGTTTCCAAGCGTCATCATTAAGAAACCGGCAATAGCTTGTTGCCAGAGTATAGATGTAGAAGGAAGCTTTTGCTTGCCCAGCGTTAACATAAAGGCCAAAAGAATGAGGCCCGCTGTTGTTTGTCGTATGCCAGAAAACAGAAAAGGCGGAAAATGTGTAACTGCTATGCGAAGCGCCAGATAAGTAGTGCCCCAAATAATGCAAACAGCGGCTAAAGCCAGATAAGCGAGGAAATCTTTTCTCATGTTGTAAAAATGATGAACAAATTTGTGGATAATACGTGTAAAAAACAGTTTCAGTTTTATTAATTTTAACCATATCAGTTTAGTGTGTCGATTAGCCACCTGTCATTATGGAAGAGGTATTAATAAAGGAAGATCATAAATATGTTGAAGTGGCCGATCGTATTGAAAGGCTTATTGAAAATGGTGCTTTAAAGGTGGGGAATAAGCTATTGTCGGTTCGGGCACTAAGTAAAGAGCAAGGCATTAGTGTGAGTACAGCTTTTCAGGCTTACTACCAATTAGAGAGTAAAGGTCTTATTGAAGCAAGACCGCAGTCGGGTTACTATGTAAAATTCTCACCCTTGCATGTATTAGACTTGCCCAAAGTAAGTAGTCCCGTAAATGATGCTGTACCCGTAAGCGTTGACGAAATGATTGACAGCGTTTATAGCGATTTGAATAATGAAAAACTGATTCACTTTTCATTAGGTGTACCTTCTATTTCTTTGCTGCCGGTAGCACGACTTAATAAATCATTGCTGCATGTTACACGCGACTCAAAAAGCAGTTGCCTGAATTATGAACACGTTCAGGGCAATGCATCGTTGCGCAGGCAGATAGCAAGGCAAGCATTTAATTGGGGAGGAACGCCCTCTGAAGAGGAGGTGGTGGTAACTGCGGGTTGTGTAGAAGCTTTATCACTTTGTATTAAGGCCATTACTAAGCCCGGTGATGCTGTAGCGATTGAGAGTCCGACTTACTTTGCCATTTTTCAGGTATTAGAAAGTCATGGATTAAAAGTTGTAGAGATACCAACGGATCCTCTCACGGGAATTGATCTTGCCTATTTAGAAAAAGCTATTCCTCGATTTGATGTAAAGGCTTGTCTTTTTGTAACAAACTTTAATAATCCTTTGGGCAGTTGTATACCAGATGAAAAGAAGAAACAACTGGTTGAGATGTTGGCTAAAAAAGAAATACCATTAATAGAAGATGATATTTATGGTGAAATGTACTTTGGCAAAACCAGACCAAAGACTTGTAAGACTTACGATAAAAAAGGATTGGTTCTTTATTGTTCATCTTTTTCGAAAACACTGGCACCGGGTTATCGTATTGGCTGGACTATTCCGGGAAGATTTAAGGAGAAGATTATCCAACTGAAAAGAATGCACACTGTTTCTACCAACACGCTGACTCAAGCAGCCATTGCACACTTTTTAGAAAACGGAAGATTTGAGTTACACTTAAGGCATTTGCGTAAAGCATTACACACCCAATCGTTGCGCTACATACAAGCGGTATGCGAATACTTTCCCGAAGATACACGCATGACCAGGCCGCAGGGAGGTTTCGCGTTATGGATAGAAATGAATCCGCGTGTGGATGCATATAAGTTGCATAAGAAAGCGTTGAAGCAAACGATAGGAATTGCCCCCGGACAAATTTTTTCTTCCCAGGCTCGCTTCAGCAATTGTTTTAGAATGAGTTATGGCGAACCGTGGAGTGACAGAATTGAACAAGGAATAAAAACATTGGGTAAGCTTATTGTGCAATCGATGTGATTTCTCTTGATAAGCGGTATACTTGTTTCTAACAAACCTTGTATCTTCCCACTTAAATAATTCAATGTTAATCCGTTTCTATTCAACTAAGCGTGAAGTAACAAAAAACTTAACCCGCTTGACTATCCGCCAGACCGCTCTGTTGCATAGCAAACAGCGGTCAGATGGATTTTAGAAAATAACAAAGGACCTATTTAATAACATGTTAAATCTTATGAAATTTAAATTACTCTTCCTTTTATTACTACTGGTGCAAATTTCTTTTGCTCAGTATCCTGTTATACTTTCTCAACGCGAGCAGGCTCGTGTTATTGACGAATTACTTGAGGATCGTTTAAGAAATGTATTGCCGGGCTTAATGCGCAATACAGGTATTGATATGTGGGTGGTAATTTCACGTGAGTACAATGAAGATCCCATAATAGAGACCTTGTTGCCTGCTACCTGGTTTGCAGCCAGACGCACTACCATGTTGGTTATGTTTGATAGAGGGAATGGTGCTGAGCTTGAGTATTTGGCAGTTGCCCGTTACGATGTAGGTAAAGTTTTTAAACGCGCCTGGGATCCGGATGCACAACCCGATCAGTGGTTGCAACTGGCTAAGATTATTGAAGAACGTAATCCGAAAAAAATTGCTGTTAATAAATCGGTTCATGTTGGTCTGGCGGATGGTATTACCGCAAATGATTATGAGCAATTGCTAAAATCATTGAAGAAAAACTTTCAAGGAAAAGTTGTTTCTGCTGAACCATTGTCTGTGGCCTGGCTGGAAACAAGATCAGAAAAGGAGATGGCCATCTATCCGCAGATTTGTCGTATTGCACACAACATTATACAAGAAGGTTTTTCTGAAAAAGTAATTCATCCCGGCATAACCACTACCGATGATGTAGTATGGTGGTACCGCGAGAAAATTAAGGAACTAAAATTAGATACATGGTTTCAACCCTCAGTTTCTATATCGCGTAACGAGTCTGACGCCATTTTTACAAAACGACCTACACCTGTAGTGATACAGCCGGGCGATTTATTGCATGTTGATTTTGGCATTACCTACCTCAGATTAAATACCGATACACAACAACATGCCTATGTGTTAAAACCTGGTGAAACTGATGCTCCAGATTATTTGAAGAAGGCACTGGCCATAGGTAACAGACTACAAGATATACTAACAGGTCAGTTTGCACTTGGTAAAAGTGGAAATGAAGTATTGGCCGCTGCGCGTGCACAAGCCATACACGAAAGCATCGTACCCAGCATTTATACTCACCCGATTGGTTTTCATGGACATGCGGCTGGCACCACCATTGGCATGTGGGATATGCAGCAAGGTGTGCCACACAATGGCGATTATACCTTACACTACAAAACAGCTTACTCTATAGAATTAAATGCTACAGTAAAAATAACGGAGTGGAATAAAGAGATACAGATAAAGCTTGAAGAAGACGGCTACTTTGACGAGAGTGGCTTTAGGTACATCGATGGGAGACAGAAAGAGCTATTACTCGTGCAAACTCCCAGCTCAATTAATAGACAATAATCAATTTTGTTTAGTTAAGCTTCCGTATTGGCCTCACCTCTAGTCCTCTTCAAAGGAGATGATGACAAAGGAAACTTAACTAAATCATATTGAAGCAATAAGTGTAAAATATTCCGATCTTTGGTATTTACCCTGACATGACCTTTCTTCGCTGGCTGTATACTGCTTACGTTTCTGTACTCTTTGTACTGCTTTTTATCTTATTGTTTCCCTTTTTTCTAATCCCAATATTTTTTCCCAGGCTTCACGCTTTAACAGGTGTGCTTAACCGCGTTTGGGCTTACTTCTTCTTTACGTTGATTGCTATGCCTTTCAGCTTGGAAGGGAAAAAACGACTAGATCGCAATCGGCAATATATTTTCGTAGCTAATCATTTTTCTTATTTGGATATCGCCAGCATGGGCTTTAATCCTGTTAACGCTGTTTTTGTTGGTAAAAACGATATGGAAAGTGTACCCTTATTCGGTTTTATGTATAAGAAACTTCACATAACTGTAAACCGAGGTAGTCTTTCGAGTAGGGTAAATACCTTGAAGCGTTCTATGCAAGCCATAGATGACGGAAAGAGTCTGGTTATTTTTCCGGAAGGAGGAATTTTAACGCATCAGGCGCCCCATATGACGAGGTTTAAGGATGGAGCCTTCAGGGTAGCTATCGAAAAGCAAATAGCCATAGTACCCGTTACCATTCCGAATAATTGGATAATTTTACCAGATCAAAATCCATTGTTATTGCGTTGGGGAGTAATGAAGGTTGTCTTTCATGAACCAATCGAAACCAAAGGGATGACATTGGATAATTTGACCAAACTGAAAGAAGATATTTTTAACACTATCGATAAAAAACTTAAGCATGAAAGTTGATCGCGAAACCTTGGATAAAATGGCGCACCTTTCTCGTCTGCATGTTGAGGAAAAGGATGCAGAGAAGATGATGGAGGACATGTCGAATATTTTAAACTGGGTAGGAAAGCTAAATGAAGTCAATACTGACGGTGTAGAACCCTTAACCAATATGAGTCATGAATTTAATGTAATGAGAGAGGATGTTGTAAAAACAGACATCAGCAAGGAAGATGCATTAAAACAGGCGCCCTCAAAAGATGCAGATTTCTTTCGGGTACCCAAAATGTTAGAATAGTCTGTCATACTTGAATTGATTGAACTGCCCCGAAAACAGGGGCTTTATTTTTACTAAGAAGTACTTATGAATAAGCTTTGGTTTTGGAAAACCTGGAATACATCCTATAAGCAACATACCTATTTGTTGATGACTCTAATGGTTATCTCATTCGTGTTTTTTGCATTTTATTATTTCAAAGGTGTTGACAGCGTAATCGGTTGGGAAAATTTCCAAGAACAGAAAATTGTAGAAACCAGTATCCACGAATTTCAGTTGGGTCCTTTCGAAATTACTGTTCCTGTAAATGTGTATTTACTTTTTGAATTTTTTCAGGGAGGTAAGCTTCAGCCTAATCTTTACATTTCATATGTATTTGTATTAGTATTGACCATAGCTTTTGTTTACCTGGTTACCATTTTTTCTGCGCTCGAAAAATTCTGGTACTTTATTGCCAGTGGTTTAGTAATTCTTTTTTTAGTAAGCCTTAGGTTAGATGTGTTGCAAGTAGCAGGTTTAGGTAACAGTTGGTTTACAATAGGTACCATTGCTGTCTTTCTGCTGCCCAGTTTTTATTTCAATGCCTTTAATAAAACAGCAACATTCCAGTTCAGACTACTAATTTTTGCATTGATTACATTATTGGTGTCCATTGTAATTTATTTCATGGCCGGTGTAAAACTGCCATTCATGTATTTGAGTGTAACGGCATATGTACCGGCAATGGTGCTTACAGTGATTTTCATTGTAATGGTGGCGCATGAAGTGCCTGCAGGTTTCTTATACCTTACTACACAAGCGCAAGCATCAACAGGCCTCAAACATTTTTTAGTCATCACTATTATTTATTTGTTAAACCTTGTCTTGATTTACGGTAATGATCAGGGTTTCATTACATGGAATATTCTTTACCTGGATATTTATTTAATCTTTAGTGTTACCGTATTCATTGGTTTTTGGGGCTGGAAGCACAGAGAAGTTTTGTATCAGGGACTAATGCCTTTTTATCCCTTCGGTGCTTACTTCTACCTGGCGATGGCAAGTATTGCGCTCATCACTTTTGCTTTTTTATTTGGAACCTCCAATGATGCACCACTGGAAGCGTTACGAGACATCCTTGTATTTTGTCACCTGGGTTTTGGTTTGATTTTGCTTTTATACGTTTTTTCAAACTTTTTAAAACTTATTGATCGGGATTTATCCGCGTGGAAAGTTTTGTACAGGCCCAATAGAATGCCTTACGAAACTTTCAGACTAGGAGGTATTATTGTAGTGGTGAGTTTAATGATCTACAATGACTGGAAAAGTTATGTGAATAATTCTTTTTCAGGATTTTGGACTTCCATGGCAGATTTATATGTAGCCATAGGAGAGGAGGATGTGGCGCAACTCTATTATGAACAAGGTAGAACCTATGGTTATGCCAACCATCATGCTAATTATGCTAAAGGTTATTATTATTCAGGTGAGTTTCAGTGGCAACAAAGTCATGATTACTATACACGCGCCAATTTAAAACGCCCTTCTGCTTATGCCTTGGCCAATGATGCCAATGTATATAATTGGGAAGAGAATAATTTTAAATCCATTTTCAGCCTAAAGGATGCATTGAAGCAGTTGCCTGATGATCCTTACCTGACCAATAATTTAGGACTTTTTAAAGGTAAAATACATGAGTTGGATTCTTCCTTCTTTTTATTGGGCGCCTCACGCAATTATGCAAAAACAAAGAATGCAGCTGAAACTAATTTTACCGGTATAGTTGCAACAGAGCTCCTACCAATTTCACCAGATTCGCTCGCATCACTTTTTAAAACTGAAAATAAAGGTGTGAATGCAAATTTGTTGGGGCTGTCTGCTATAACACGCATGCCTTTAAACAAGGAAATAAATGTTATGAAAGAGGGAGTCTTAACCTTGCATGAGGCAACCTTACTCCACAACTTTATTTTGGCCAAATCATTAACCATCACAGCTACAGAACTTGATAAAGCTGAGGTGCTGGCGCGAGATAGTGTAAACTTAGATTATGCTGAAGCCTTAAAAGTAGCCTTGGCACATGCGCATTACTTACAGGGCAATGTAGCAAGGGCTTTACAACTGATGAGTGAGTTATCATTTGTGAGTGCCTCCAATCAAGGGAAATACAATTTTGTGATTGGCTTGTGGTTATTGGAGCAAGGAGATCCTGAGGCGGCAGCACTCGCTTTCCGTTATGCCTTCAATTATAATTATAAAGATGCCCAATTCTATATGGCTATAGCCGAAACAGAAAGTGGTAACCTGGGTGATGCCCTCATCTTATGGGAAAAATTGCTGAGTGCTGCGGATGAAGGTGAGAGAAGTCTGGCGAATACCATAACACAAGTGTTAAGCATGAATTTACAGGAGGCCATCAAAAGTACTGACGCCATCAAATACCAATACAGTCGCTACAGATTAAGTACCAGAGATACTACCATGCTTACTGTGTTGGTCAATAGCATGGAGGAGGCAAATTACAAAGCGCAAAGCCTTACAGAGATGGCAGTACGACAACTTGAAGCAGACAGACCTGCTACAGCGCAGCGTTATATACAAGAGGCGCTTAGCCTTAGCGTTAATAGTCCTGCGGTTAGAACCTTCAGACAGTTTACACAACTAAGGGTGTTGGCATCTCTTGGCGAATTGGATGCATTAGCAACGCAATTGAGTGATGTTACCTTCTCATTGAACCGTAAATTAGATAAAATGTATTACGAAGGTTTACTGAATGATGCAGGTGGAGAGAAAGCTTTGGCAGATAAAGCATTTGCACAATTAGCACATGCCAATCCTTTCTTTGAAGAAGGTGTGATTACAGCTGCAGAATATGCGCGGAAATTTTCGAAGGACAATGGAGAAGCCTATGCTATTCTTTCGGAGGCAGTTCAGGTGAATAAATCTTCTGTTCGTTTATGGAAAGCTTATATAGGCGAAGCACTCAGACTGGGTTACGATGATTATGCAGCCGATGCGAGAATATCGCTTCAGCGGTTGATGTTGAAATAAAATATTAAGGTTTACTGAATAGGTGGGTTTGGTTGTGAGCTGCTAGATGTGGTAAATCGTTCTAAATTTCAATTTACTTAGGACATTAACTGGACCCTCAGTTTAGGAAAGTTGGGATCAAAAATATTTTGGATAGAGTGTGAGCAGCAGCTGGTAAATAAGAATAAGTCTCTATTAATTTAGAAAAGATCAAGATGAAGTTTAAAACCTCAAATATATTAATCATTGCTTTGGTTGTATTTTCAACCTGTAGCCAACCTTCTGGAGAAAATAATTCAAATTTTAATTTTTATGCATCAGCTATTTTTAAAGAGGTGCAGCTTTCGGGTATTTATCCAGATTCAAAAACGTTTGTGGACTGTATACCTAAGCGTAAGCTCACCACTATCCTCCAACTCTATCACCAAAAAAAAGATCAGACTGGCTTTAGCCTTGAAGATTTTGTAGCCGAACACTTTGAGCTGCCGGTGACTCCGGCTACAGGTTTTAACACAGATGCCACCAAAAATGTATTTCAGCATATCATGTCTCTTTGGCCTGTGCTGACAAGGCAACCTGATGAGTATGATCCACGGTCTTCATTAATGCCTCTTCCTAAGCCTTACATTGTGCCTGGAGGCCGATTTCGCGAAATTTATTACTGGGACAGCTACTTTACCATGGAAGGATTGATGGAGTCTTCCCAGCGTGAAATGGCGATAAATATGGTTGATAATTTTTCATTTCTGATCGACTCCCTTGGCTTTATTCCCAATGGGAATAGAAATTATTATGTAGGGAGGTCTCAACCGCCTTTCTTCTCCCTAATGGTAGATTTGGTGGCGTCCGACCAAAGAGATCTTTATAATCAGTATTTGCCAAGGTTGGTTCGTGAATATAACTTTTGGATGCATGGAGCAGATTCCCTAAATGCTGAATCTCCTACATTTAATATGGTGGTTCGTATGGCGGATGGCGAGGTTTTAAACAGGTATTGGGATAACTATGACTTCCCCAGACCTGAATCATTTAAACAGGATTATGAGTTAGTGAACAATAATAATTTGGACCCATCTAGTACTTATAGGCACTTACGAGCCGGAGCCGAATCGGGCTGGGACTATAGTAGCAGATGGTTTAAAGATCATAAATCTCTTGAGACCATTCATACTACAGATATTGTACCAATTGATTTGAACGCATTGTTGTACCACCTGGAGTTGAAAATTGCCCAAGGGTATAATTGGGTTGATGATCTACAAAAATCGGAATACTACCTTTGCAAAGCAGGAGAAAGAAAATATGCCATTGATAAATATCTGTGGGATAAACACGAGAATTATTATGTAGACTATGACTATAAAATGCTCCAACCCACTGGGGTTTTATCATTGGCAGGAGCATATCCTTTATTCTTCAGCCTCTCATCTAAAGCCCAAGCAAAATCGGTGGTAGCGAGGTTATTATCAGATTTTTTAAAACCCGGAGGATTCGTTACTACTCTAAATGAAACAGGTGAACAATGGGATTCACCCAACGGATGGGCTCCCCTGCAGTGGATCACCATAAATGGATTGTATAATTATGGTTATGGAAAAGAGGGCAATGCGGCTGCTGAAAGATGGCTCAATCGTAACATAGACGTTTATAAAGCCACTGGTAAAATGATGGAGAAATATAATGTAATGGACACTATGCTTTTTGCTGGAGGAGGCGAATACCCACTGCAAGATGGTTTCGGATGGACTAATGGTGTTGTTATTGCACTTCAAAAGATTTTAGCAAAAAAGGAAATGGTAGAAAATATGCAGACAGAGGAGTAGATCTGATGCTTTCTGATGGCTTTTTGATTTTAATAAGTAATGAGCTGAAAAAAATTAGTGAGCAACCTATGGATTAAATTTGCTCTATCCTCAAACTATTTTTTCTTCTTCGAAGATTTTTTGCCAGTATTCTTCTTTTCACTCTTGACTTTCTTGCTTTTGACTTTCTTGTTTTTTGTCTTTCTCTCTTCAAGCTTGATATTGTCTTTAATGGTTTTCCAGTAATCAGCGCTATAGCTCACCAAAATCTCAGAACCTGCTTCAATGTCCTTCATGGCATCGATGTAGCAACGTCCCTTGCTGATGATATATTCTGCATTGTTACGAATGCCATCTACCTTAGACATGCCACGTGCGTCATTGGCATAACGGCCTAGTGCTTCTTTATGGGGTAGGGCATCAATCACATTGTTTCTGGTGATGTAAAAAATGTAGCCGTTTTTTCCGTCATCATCCTCTACCTCAGTCCAGGTTGTTCTTGTACCTTTGTATTCGACAATGCGTTTACCTTTTGGGATGTCTACAGTCGTAAACAAGCCTTTACCGGCTCCGGGCAGGGTTGACTTTTTTACCAATAACTTCTTTTCAAGAAATGCCATGTAATCTATTTTGCTAAAGCCGCGCAAGATAGAACTAGAATCGGATAATAAAAACAGCCCTTGACGGACGGTGATTTACTTTTATGGTTTGGACTCAGATACCAAGCTGTTTTTGTCTTTTGAGAATGTGTGCCAGTGTACTTTTCTCGAGTACCTTAAGGGTTTGGTCACGCACTTGGATAAACGCATCTCGTATACCACAAGTGGGTTCATTCTGACACTCATCACAGCGTTCGTAATAGTTTAGCGAAACGCACGACAACATAGCAATGGCTCCATCCATGTGGCGGATGATATCGATCATATTAACATCTTCAGGCTTTTTGTAGAGGTAGTAACCACCACCTTTACCCTTCTTACTTTGTAGAATTTTGGCGTTGCGAAGTTCAAGTAAAATGGCTTCGAGGAACTTCTTGGGTATTTTTTGTTTCTCGGAAATCTCTTGAATATGTACTGGACCTTGCTCGTAGCGCTCAGCCAGGTATATCAATGCGTGAATGGCGTATTTACATTTTTTAGAAAGCATGCTTGGCAAGATAGGCTTTAGCTTAGAATAGTAAAAGTTTTGAAGGATTCTGGGGAGGGCCGTAAATTATAAAAGCTGCCTCCGCCTGAGACAGCTTTTACACTCGTTGTGCAGCAATTAGGAAAATTTAGATGGGCTCCTAAATGCGGAACACTAAGGTATGGATATCTTTTTCATAAAGTCAAGTGATATTAAGAAAAGTTTATCCTGAGTTAAGTAATTGTTTATCTCTGTAAAGCTTTTTACATTTGCGACCCGCTAAAATGGAGTTTTAGCATAGACTCAGGTGGTGAACCTGCCTTTTTGCTGATACTTGATTTTAGAAGAGTTTGTTTTGAATTGTATTTGCCCAGGGGTGAACCTGCCTGCCGGCAGGCAGGATTGGTAGACACGCCACTTTGAGGGGGTAGGGGAATGTGATTTGATAAACAGAATATATATCTTTTGCATATGTTTTTTGTTTATGCATTAAAGAGTTTGTCGCGGGCTTACATTTATGTAGGGTTAACAAACGATGTTGATAGGAGGGTGGGAGAACATAATACTGGCCAAAATAGGACAACGAAAGCTTATCGACCATTCGATGTAGTTTTTGTAGAAAGTTTTCCAACAAGAGTAGAAGCTAGGAAGCGTGAGATATATTTGAAAAGTGGGATAGGAAAGGAGTTTTTGAAAAATTTAAAAACATTGCCCAGGTGGTGAAATTGGTAGACACGCCACTTTGAGGGGGTGGTTCCGTAAGGTGTGCTGGTTCGAGTCCAGTCCTGGGCACAAAGCCTCATCTGTCCGATGAGGCTTTTTTTATTGCCTTAAACCTAGATATGCCTTCCAAAACGAATGGTTGAATACATCCATTACACTTTTGTGCGCTGCCTGCTTAACTATACGAACAGCTATCTTTTAGTATTTTTAGGAAATACGATAAGTTGATGATTATTCTTAGTCATATTAAAAAAGATTATAGTTCAAGAACCATTCTAAACTTTGCTCATCTTGAAATACCTGAAGGTATTCATTGGTTGAAAGGTGGTAATGGGTCAGGTAAAACCACTTTGATGAAAATCATAGCCGGAATTAATCCCTTTGATGGTGAAGTTAGTGTCGATAGCGTAAACTTAAAGAGCAAACCCATTGCCTATCGAAAGTTGGTTTCTTATGCCGAAGCTGAACCGCTGTTTCCAGAATTTTTAACAGGAACTGAATTGATCCGCTTTGTACAGCAGACACGACAAGCTTCTAATCAACAAGTGGACGATTTACTGGCTCACCTTGACATCGCTGACTTTATCAAGTATCCGGTGGGAACTTATTCAAGCGGTATGCTAAAAAAACTTTCTTTGCTAATGACTTTCATTGGTGATATGAAGCTGATTCTGCTTGATGAACCATTAATAACCATAGATGATGAGTTTATGCCGAAACTGCTTTCTTTAATTAGTCAACGGTGCGAGGCTGGTGTATCCTTCATCATCAGTTCGCATCAACAATTGCCGGAGACTCATTTTGTCTGTAAAGGTGTTTTAAAAATTGAAAACCACAGCGCAAATTTTACATTGCTATGAATATGGTGTTGCATCTATTGATCAGGAGTCTGGCAACTCCTTTTTATAAAAGCCATGCTGGCATTTTCTTTTTTGTATTTTTTATCATGTTCGGGGTGGTCGAATCATCGCAGGTAGTGTATTATCACCAATCCCTGATCTATGGTGTGCTCACATCCACAATATTTTTACTAGTAGTATTGGCATTATGGCTGCTGTATCAAGTAAAAGTATTATTATTTTTCCTAAAACTCCTTAATCAAAATGATTACCAGATATTGAATGAACTGGCCCTATTATCAAAAACAAAAAACTTCCTATACTTCTTTATCTTATGTTCCCTCACGTTTTTGCCGGTATTTCTTTATAGCATTGCCATTTTTTCTATTGCACTTGTAAATGGATTTTATTGGCAGTGTCTGACTATTTTTTCATTTCAAATTTGTCTTCTTGCAATCACTGCCTACAGTTTAACTTCATTTTTTCATAGAAAGCATATTCCTCCCTTTATCAAGCTTCCGGTTTTCTCTTTTACATTTTTAAAAGGACTGTCGGGCATTTATTGGAATTATCTATTGCACAAAGAGAAGATGGCTATTGCATTGAGTAAGTTTTTCTCCATCGCTTTGATTTATGTAGTAAAAGAAACATTAGTGGAAGGAGATGACTTTCGTATTATCGCTCTTGCATGGCTCTTTGCTGTACTTTCACATACTTTTATTGCGATTAAACTGAAATCATATGAAGATCTGAAACTTACATGGACAAGGAACCTGCCAATATCAAGGTTTAGAACCTATTCATCGTACTTTTTACTTTATACTATTCTTTTTATACCGGAAGTAATCTTGTTGGTAGGTACACTTGGGCGAGGTATTAATCTCTTTCAACTGCCATTGCTGGCTCTATTATCGTCTTGCTTTCTACTATGTTTCCATACATACCTTTATAAAAGCAACCGAAATCCGGACTATCTGATTCATTTTATAATGGTGCTGTTTATTTTTTGTTTTATGATGGTTCTTAGCAAGCTGATTGTGCCATTGGCGGTTTGTTTAGTAAGTATTTCATTTTTCTCTTTTCATCATTACTACTACCGTTATCAGCCGAAGATTGAGTAATTAATGAATCACTGAATGTTAAAAGTCTCTGGTATAATACCAGATATACCAGAGACTTGAGTGAGAAATGATTTTTAGAAATTGGCGCTACTATTGTAAATTATTCAATAATGGCAAATTTCTCATGCGCACAATTCAACACAACTACTTTGTCTTTGAAAAGTTTGTTACCAATCATTCCATCCATTTCGGAAAATCGCATGAGTAAATTTTGCAAGAATGAAGTTCCTTCAATAAAAGTAACGTTTGCTATTGGTGTGATGGTAGAGCCAAAGTCAATTACTTTATTTGACTCCTTAGTATGAACAGTTAATGTATTGCCCCACGAATTGCCAGTGCTTAAAACTTCATTACCGTTTTTAGTTGAATATTTTTCAAAAAGATTCTGACTGGTAATCAGTGAGTATGCACTGGTTCCTGTATCAAAAAGAAATGACATTTCTTCCTGATCGATTTTTCCAGGTAACATAATTCTTCTTTTTTTGAACGTAAACTGTTGAAGTTCTGCTTCTTCAATACCATCAGGCATGGCAGTTGTGAACGCACAATTATTGTTTTTGAAATCCAGTATGGTGATTCGCTTTTCCATCAGATCAGTACCAATAGTTCCAATAATGTGTATAGAATCAGGAGTGTCTGCATTTATGGCTTGACCATATTCTATCATAGCAAACTGATTGGATGAAATAATTAAATTGCCTAGTGTATAGGATAATGATATGTGGTGTAGACTATCTGCTGGTTGAATTGATGCTGGAAAGTTTAGCATAAGGGACTCCATTGCTCGGGAATAAAATATTGTATTAGGCGAACCACAGTCCAACTGCATATACAAAGGAATGTTTACGCCCTTAATTTTAACAGGTAAAAGCAAGGCTGACATATCACTATCCTGACTACGCTCCCAAAAAATGGGAATGTAACCACTACTATTCTCTACTGTGAGGTTATTGATTTTGGGTGTAAACTTCTTCTCGAAATAGAAATACCCTCCGAATAGTGACAGCACAATAAGGCCTGCCACAGCAATTAAGATCCTTTTGATGATTTTCATACTTTTTTTGGCAATGCTCATCAAAAGAAATTGTTTTGAGAGCAAAACCGTTGCGTCAATTAAGCGCCAGTTTTACGCCAGATTCACAACAAGCTGTATTTCAGCAGTATGTAAGGTTTGCCGCTTCTGTTCAACTCGATGGCATTTAATATGATGATGAAAGCATTTAAGCAAAACATAGAAAAGAGAACCACGAAAATAATGGGGACAGTTGTTGCAAGCCTGACTTGTATAGCCGGACTAAGCAAAAGCAAGGCTGACGTTAAAAGCGTCCAGAGTATTTGGATACTCAACATGTTCAATCCGATTTTCCGCGTATCGCTGCCAGATTGTTTGTAGATCAGGATTGATGGCACAATAATGTTTCCGAAAGGCAATACCCAATAGGCCAATGACGCAATGTTTATCAGTTTCGCTTGTGCAATATCAACACTGGTATCAGTAGTGTGCTCTTCCAATAGATCAGTGCTTTCTATCTCCAATGCCTTAGTAATACTTTTTAGCGTAAAACCTTTGGGCTCCAACCCGGCTTCGATGCGTTGTATTGTTCTTAGCGATAAACCAGACTTCTGTGCAAGTTCAGATTGCGTGAGGCCTAGTCTGTTACGGTAATGCTGGACTTTATTATTCATGAATACACGAGACTGTTGCAACCATTTCTGTTTAGTTACCAATCATAATAAAAGCACCCCAATAATATGGTTCTTTGTATTTAGTCATGAGCTGTAGTTGTGCCTGCTTAAATGCTTTTTGTTTATCACGTAGCTTTATCCAGTTTGTGTAGAAGTTAGTCATCAGCAGTTGGGTTGCGGCATCATCTACTTTCCACAAGCTCATAATCAAGGCGTCCGCACCGGCCACTAAAAAAGCACGTTGTAAACCGTAAACGCCCTCGCCATTCTTAACATCGCCTAAACCTGTTTCGCAGGCACTCAAGATTATTAATTGTGTGCCTTCTAAATTCAAGTTCATGGCCTCGTAGGCAGTAAGCACTCCATTGTCGTTACTTTCCAAACTAGGTGCACTTGCACCGCTTACTGTTTTACTGGCACCGGCCAGCATCAAACCTGAACGCAGCAGTGGATTCTCTAATGCATTTTCAGCACTAATGCCATAGGCATCGTCTTTACCTTCTACATCTTGCAAGAAATAACCATGCGTGGCAATGTGTAGTAATTCCGGTGCTTTGATGTTTTTTAAGTTTTTCTCGCTTGCTTCCTTTTGCGTAAACTGTATAACCTGGTAGCCATTTAACTTCAGCATTTTATTGATGCCATCGAGTTCTGTTTTGGTTCCTGGTAAGCTTGTTAGTTCCGGACCGCCATAGTCGGGGAAGCCAATCAGGAAGGCATTCTTTTTAGGTGTACTTGCTTTACGACTTTTAATCGCGATCAGGTCTTTGGAATTACCCAACAAGATCATCTCGTACTTCTTAACTAAATAATCACCATCAGCTTTCTTAAGTGTGTTTAGATTCAGTTGGTTGTAAGCGCCATCTAACGACAAGTACAGAATTTTCTTACCGGCCAATGCCGGTTCTATTTTACTCCAGTATTGTTCGTAGGAGACATTGTCTGGCTGCTTTTGTTGAATAGTGTTTCGGTAGTATTTAGCATAACGCGTTTCGAGTTGATTCCCATTATTAAGTGTAATTAAAACGGGTTCCTTTGCTCCCCTGGTTAACACAAGTGCCAGGTAGGCAACCTGATCGGTAAAGCTTTGGTTGTAAATACGCACACGTACAATTTCTACAATGGCCTCTTGATCGTTTAGTAGAGTACTTAATTGAGCATGGGTAATTTTTTGGTTGCTAAACCCTGCTGAAAAATCTTTAGAACGTTCAGAAATTCTCTTCTCCAACGTATTGGCTGCACGCTCGGTGGAGTCGAGGTTAATTTTCTGCTCTTTCAGTTCTTCTTTTGTATAAGCATAATAACGGGCCAGCGTTTCTTTTTGATCGAGCCATTTGAAATAGTCTGTTATTAGCACTGCATCTTTACTGGCAATAATACTCTGCTTAATTTTATTGGTGGAACTTAGTAAAAGTGCTTTAGTAGCGATATGGTAATCGTATAAATCTTTCACCACTTCTTTGTTGGTGGCTGCAGATGCATTGGCAAAATTGTAGAAACGTTGAAAACGCGGTGAAAGCACATCCCAATACTTGGTTTTTTCCGCTTCGCTCATGGGTGGAAAGTATTGATTAATAAACTCAAGCGATTGATCCATCACCACTTTATACAAAGTATAGGCTTTATCAATTTCGCCTTTTTTCCAATAGTGTATAGCCAGGTCCTCCTGCGACTGGGCATATAAGGGATGCGTTGTACCCAATGCTTTTTCACGAATACTTAAAGCCTTAGTTAAAAGTGGTTCTGCCTCTGCATAGCGCTCTTTACTTCTGTAGAAGTTTCCTAAGTCGTTAAGTGTTTTGGCATATACCGGACTTTCATCGCCTACATTACTTTTATAAATGGCCAATGCCTTTACCAATGGGTCTTCAACTTTTTCATCTTGCCCCATTGCACGATATAACAATGCCAAATTATTCAGGAGCGCTGCATAGTCTGGACTGGTCTTGCTGATTCTACTTTGCGCACTTAGATAAAGTGCTTCTGCCTCTGGGTATTTGCCTGTTTGTTGGTAGAGTAGTGCGAGATTTGAAACAAACTTCAAATGGTTTTTAGATTTGCTGCTTTGTAATTTTTCAGAAATGCTCAACACTTCTTTCAGATCTTTGATGGCATCATCAAAGCGCCCGATGGTTTGTTTAAGCATGGCCAGGTTGTTAAGCGCAATGGCATATTGCATGGCATCTTTTAAATTGTTTTGCGTTAAAATGGCCAATGCTTGTTCTATATCTTTTTCTGCTTCATTGTATTTACCCAAATTATAACGCAGTACAGCATAGTTGTTATAAGAAGCTGCTACACCTGCGTTGGTTTCACCAAGTTTGGTTTTACGCAAATCTAAAGCTTCAGCAGTATAAGTTTCAGCCTGAGTGAAGCGCCCCATGGTAGCATATAGCAAACCCTGATTGGCAATGGTTTTCAGATATCCAATATCATCTGTGCCGCTTCCGCTTTCAAATAATTCACGCGCTGAGGTAAATCGGTTTTCAGCCGTAGTGTATTTATTTTGTGCATAGAAGATTTCACCGAACTCCAGATGGGCTCGTGCTTTTTCAATTTCAGTAAGCTCATCATTTTGCATGAACTTATTATAAAGATTGGCGCTGGTAATCAGCTTGGCATTTCTTTCACCTTTTTCCTTTACATCGAATAGCCCCGAGTTGTCTGTGACAATGATAGAATAATCGAAGTCTGTTGAGTCGAATTGTGCCCTTGTTTTATCGAGGTCATTAAGCAACAGGGTAGTAGCCTTGTTCAGGTTTTCTTTACTGGCAAGTCCTTTGGCTTTATCCAGGGCTGCTTTTTTTAAACCTTGCAGCGGACTTTGTGCAACCACACAAACGGGAAATAAGAGGATGAATAGGTATTTCATTTTAAGAAACATATAAATTCGATGGTAAAGTTATGAAACAAAGCACAATTACTATTTCTATCTTGCAGCGTGAAATTGTATAAAAATACCACCCAGGCCGTTATTGACTCGCTGACACAGATTTTTGGTGACAAGAAATATGCCGATAAAGTAATTGAGAAGATTCTGAAGCAAAATTCTAAGTGGGGTGCACGCGACAGGCGCTTTATTGCTGAAACAACCTACGATATCGTACGCTGGTACCGTTTGCTGATGGAAGTTACGCCTTGTGGACCGCACGACTACTGGAAGTTGTTGGGCGGTTGGTGCGCCATGAACGAGCAGGAATTGCCGGATTGGGTAGAGTTTGAAGGCTTGAACAGGAAGGCAATTTTGCGCAAGTGGGAGGAAGTAAAAACCGTGAGAAAAATCGCAGAATCTATTCCGGATTGGATGGACGAGCAAGGGGAAAAAGAATTGGGCAGAATCTGGCATGATGAGCTTAAAGCCCTGAACGAAGAAGCGCGTGTAGTGTTGCGTGTGAATAGCTTGAAAACGAATGTTAAGAAGTTATACAGGGAATTCTCCGAAGTAGAGGTAGAGGTAACGTTGGATGAACGTTATCCTGAGGCCTTGATTTTGGCACAGCGACAAAATGTTTTTAAGCTCCCACAATTTAAAGAAGGTTTATTTGAAGTGCAGGATGCCGGCTCGCAGGCTATTGCCCCTTTTCTACAAGTGGAACCAGGTATGCGTGTGATCGATGCCTGTGCCGGAGCAGGAGGGAAGACACTTCACCTGGCTGCCCTGATGCAAAATAAGGGACGTATTATTTCTATGGATACGGAAGAATGGAAATTGACAGAGCTGAAATTGCGTGCGAGACGTGCTGGTGTTGGCAATGTAGAAACTAGAGTGATTGAGTCTACTAAAACCATCAAGCGCATGGAAAAGATGGGCGATCGTGTGTTGCTGGATGTGCCTTGTTCGGGACTTGGTGTACTTAGGAGAAACCCGGATGCAAAATGGAAATTGTCCACTGAGTTTATCGAAAAAGTAATAGACCTGCAGCAAAATATTTTGCACGATTATAGTATGATGGTGAAGCCCGGTGGCAAACTGGTATACTCCACCTGCAGTTTGATGCCAACAGAAAATGAAAAACAGGTAGCAAAGTTTTTAACCAATAATCCTGATTTTACACTAGAAGAAGAAAAACACATTTGGCCGAGTGAAGGCTTTGATGGTTTTTATATGGCCAGGGTGGTGAGAAAAGCCTAAAGGGAATTCTCAATTGTTAAGCTCTGTTCAGCTTGTTACAAGTTTAATAGGAATTGATAATTTACAGTGTACAATTGACAATTGTTTTAGGCATAGGGTTAAATGCTTAAATTAGCCGACTAAGCTTTTATTTAACGACTCAGGCTATAAAGGTGCCTTTGGTAAAAAAGCCGGGGTGGGTCAGAATCCCATCACCCTATCAACTATCTGCCACTAACGAACAACCACCAACGATCAACGAATTACAATCAACTAATTCTGATCAATCGACCATTTTCTGTAACCTTTACCCTTTCCTGCGGTATTCCTGTTATTATTTTCTGCGCAATAGAACTAATTACTTCTCTTGTGCATCTGGTGGTATGAGAAATTAGTTTTGTAACATCCCACTGTATGTGACATAGGGAAAATGTGCAGCACTGATGTAAATTCTCCAAGTCTTGTCAATTTAAAATGCGCACAATTAATTTAAGGCTACACTAATTATTATTAATCCCATGCTACAAAACTATCTTACACTTGCTATTCGTAACCTCCTGAAACGGAAGCTCTATTCTTTTATTAATATTTTCGGGCTTGCCTTAGGTGTAGCAGTCTGTCTGGTTATCCTTCAATATGTAGATTTTGAGCTGAGTTACGATAGCTATCATACCAAGGCGGAGCGCATCTACCGCACTACAAGTTCTTATTATCAAGCAGGAGAATTCAGGGGCTCGGGTATAGTGTCCGGTTACGCACAAGGGCCGGCAATGTTGGCCGACATACCGGAAGTAAAATCGTATGTGCGGACACACCCTATGTACGGTGGCGCAGTGGTGAGTTACAAACGCGAGACGGGCGACCCTTCCACATTCTTTGAAGAGAACATGCAGTTCGTTGACTCTACCTTTCTCGACATTTTTACTTACAAGGCTATTCAAGGCGATCTGAGTACGGCATTAGACAATCCTAAGTCCATTGTACTCACTAAAAAGATGGTGGAAAAGTATTTTAAACGTGATGAAGATCCGCTTGGAAAGATTGTACAGATATCCGGTGGCTGGGCTGATGGCGAATATGAAGTAACTGCAGTACTGGAAGGCGTGCCACAGAACTCACATTTCCCATTCGAGATACTTTTACCAACACATAATTTATTAGAAGGCGGCCAGTATCAACAAGATGATGGTTGGGGTTGGAATAATTTCATCACCTATGTAGAACTGCACGAAAATGCTGATGTAAAAAAAGCAGAAGAGAAGCTTCCTGCTTTTGTAGATAAATATCAAGGAAAAGATTTAGCAGAATCGAACAGCAAGAATGTTTTAGCATTCCAACCTATTCGCGATATCCATTTGAGTCCCGGACTCCGACATGAATCAAGTGCTACAATTAGCGTTAATACAATTTATTTCTTCATTATCATTTCAATTTTCATTCTCGCCATAGCCTGGGTTAACTACATCAATCTTTCTACGGCTCGCGCATTAGAGAGAGCTCGCGAAGTAGGTATAAAAAAATCCATTGGTGCACACCGCACACAATTGATGATGCAGTTTATTTTTGAATCGGTTTTGGTTAATTTTTTTGGTGTAGTGCTGGCGGTGCTTATAGCCTTAGGTTTGTTGCCTACGCTAGGTGAAATTGTTGGGAAGGATTTCTATTTCAATTTTAGTGACCCTCGTTTTTGGATGGTTCTTACCGGATTGTTTTTAGTAGGCTCATTTATTTCTGGAGCTTATCCGGCCTTTATATTATCATCTTTTAATATTACAGAAGTAATTAAAGGAAAAGTTGAAAAAGTGGGTGGAGGTTTTTCATTGCGCAAGGTGTTGGTTGTGTTTCAATTTGCTTCCTCACTGATTTTGATAGCCGGCACATTTGCCATCTACCGACAAGTAATGTTTATGCGCAGTCAGGATAAGGGACTTACCATGGAACAGATGCTGGTGGTGAATGGTCCCAGTGTACTCGAGCGGCAAGGAGCGAGGCAGCGACTCATCTCATTGAAAAATGAGTTTAAGGAAATTCCTGGTGTAAAAAATGTAGCAACATCGGGTGCCATACCTGGTGGTGGTTATAACTGGGGAACAGGTATGCGCAAAGATGGTGCTGCTGCTGAAGAAAGCAAAACCGGAAGTGTGGTGTGGGTAGATCCTGATTTTGTGCCAACCTATGGCATTACGGTATTGGCTGGCAGGTCATTTAATCCAGCAATTGTTTCGGATATGGAATCGGTGTTGGTGAATGAGGCAGCTTTAACTGCTTTTGGATTAGGTACGCCAGAACAAGCATTAGAGGAACGGATAATTCTAGGTGGCGACACAGTGGCCATTGTAGGTGTACTTAAAAATTATCATTGGAACTCACTAAAGACTGAGCATTCTCCCTGGTTGTTGAAGGCGGATAGTATTTCACGCAGAAGTTTTTCTCTGCACTTGAGTAGTGATAACATGCCGGAAACTATACGACAGGTAGAGGCTAAATACAAAGAAGCTTTCCCGGGTAATCCATTCGATTATTATTTCCTTGATGACTTCTTTAACAAACAATATAAAGACGACCAGCAGTTTGCAAGCATCTTCAGTTTGTTTGCCATACTGGCTATACTGATTGCCTGCCTAGGGTTGTGGGGTCTGGCTTCTTTCACGACTTCACAAAAATTAAAAGAGATTGGCATACGTAAAGTATTAGGTGCATCCGTGAGTAGTATTATGTCGCTGCTATCGTGGCAGTTTTTTAAACTGGTATTAATTGCCAGTGTGCTGGCCATACCACTCACCTGGTACGGAATAGACTCATGGTTAGACAACTTTGCTTTTCGCATAGGCGTGCAATGGGATATGTTTGTAGTGCCCATTGTAGTACTCAGTGTATTAGCAATAGGTACTGTTAGCTTACAGATATACCGTGGTGCCAACATTAATCCGGCTAAGACCTTGCGCTCGGAATAAAATTTCTAAAAATAAAAGCTAGTAACTTGGCTGCGAACTGCACCTTACGAGAGTAGGGTGCAGTTTTGTTTTATTGAAGTGTTTGGAGATGTGAAGGAAAAATATTTACATTAGTAAAGCGAGAAACAATGGGCTTATAGATACGTGTAGCACAAAAGCAGATAATATTGGTGAGTATATACAATGGAAGGACTATACAATCGAAGTAAATGAAAAAGTATGTATATAGCCGAGCGTTGGTAGTAATGTTGCCTGACCAATTAGACCTCTGAAAAAGAATAAACAGACATTGTACATTCCCCATAATTGAGTTAATATCTATGGAAAAAAATACTGATGAAGGTAAACAACGGAAACAATTCAAACAATACTTATTTGAAGGGTTAATGATTTTCCTTGCAATAACTCTAGGCTTTTTTGCCGATAATATGCGTGAATCTCTTGGACAAAGAAGCAGGGCGAATGAATTAGCTATATCTATGAAGCAAGACCTTGTAAAAGACACAATTATAATTGATAACCTAATTGATTTTCAATTTAAGCGTATAACAATTAACGACAGCCTGTTTAGCATGATTGCTAGTAATCTAGAACAAATTGATCAAAGTCAATACTACATGGCAATCCGATCTATGACTGGGACAACTTTTTTTAAACCATCTGGAATCTCAGCCTCCAATTTAAAAGAACTCGGACTTTTAGACGTGTTAAATGACCAACAGCTTTTCCACTTAGTGGTAAAGTATGATAGCTTATTTGAAGATTATTTAGGTATTAAGAATCTTGAAATGTCGTATCAATTAAAATATATGCAAAGTATTAATCGTGTTACCGATCCAGATATTTTGCGTAAGACATACCGACACAATATAAATAGGGATTTTATTACTACCCCGAGAATTATACCGAACGGGAAAGGAGTGCCATTATTAAACCCAGATGACGTGACTGAATTCAAAGGAATGCTGACTTCAATTCGATTTATAAGCACTTCTACGATATACGAATTTCAAGATATTAAACGCGTTGCTCGAGAAATGATTCAACATATTGAAAATAACTATAACTAAGTGATTACAAAGAAAGGATTGTTAATATAGAGACACTACTGCCAACAAAGTGTATGCGCAATTTAAATTTGTTAATATTATATAGGAAATTTAAACTGCGCATACACAAACGTTGGCGGTAATTTTTTATGACAAGGAAACTCAACGTAAAATCTGACAAAAAAACGAATCAATGGAAATCATTGTATAAGCTGACATTCATAGTAGGACTCGTATTATTGACACTTCAGATATTTATTTATCGAAAGACAATTATTAACATCTCCATTCCAATAGCCATAATAATGACAGTGGGGGTAGTTACATTTCTCATCAATCGAAATCATTTTAACAAGACTAATAACACAAGTGTAGTATTTTATGCATTACTTCAAAACACATGTTCTTGGGTATTTATTACATGCTATTTGTTTATGGCGACAAATTACTACTTTGCCGACACTGAACTTAAAATTGAAGGATTTGAAATAAAATCAAAGAGTTCTCTACCAGGACGAAGAATGCATAGGTCCGCAAGGAAGCCAACCATTCAAATAAAGTATTACGGCTTGAATAAGGAATTAGTATTTAAAAACTCAGAAACAGAAAAAGTTGAAAGAGCAGAAAAAGTAATTTTGACTATTAGAAAAGGACTTTATGGGTACGAAATTCTTGAAAATTACGATACGGTTGACAAAGGGAAACAATAAAAGTGTAGACAAAAACTATCACCAACAATAGCCACCTGTCATGCCGCGGGACAGTTTGCCAATTACGCACAAACTACTAAATTGGCTTTGCAACGCTGGAAACAATCGTGCTTCGCTAAGCGGCACGGCATGTAGCCCAGTGTTGTGTGAAAGCCGCAAAAAAAAGTATGACAACTGAAGAAATTGAGAAAATTATACTGAACATCTTTGAGCGGACACGACAAAAGCCGAAATCAACTTATGACAGGAATCATTTTCTCGACTACCTAATTACTCCTCCAGCGACAAAAGACAACATTAAAAATTCATTCAAGGGAGTCCGAAAGTATTATATGTTTTTTGAGGCCGTTGAACAAGCGTTTGGAATATGCTTCACATTATCAGACCAAGACAGATTTTATAGTGTACAAAATTTTGTATTAAAGACAAAAGAACGAATTGGAAACGTGAGAGGTAATAAAATCATTATCCGACAACGAATTTCCGAGAGAGAGACTTATTATATTGAATTCATGCTTACAATGACTTTAATATTTATTGCCGCATTTTTCAAAGTTCACATTGCTTCATTGATTGTTACAATTTTATGGGGAATTGCGATGTGGTGGATCATCGGAAGTAAAATTCGCGATAGAAGACATAATAAGCGGCTGTTTAAAAGGCTAGTAGGAAATGGGACAACGAAAAAGGATGAGTGATGCGGCCAGCACACAACAACGGCTATAATGCATTACTTTTAATTAATTATTTTTAAAAGGATAAAAGTAATGCTTCATAGCCCAGCTTAATGCAGTTGAAACAAGAGATGTATGAATTTGAAAAGTACAAATTGGAAATTACTGGCTTTGGTTATCACGGTTATCCTGCTATTAAGTATAATCACTAATGCTTTAAATTATTATCATTATAGGTATCTCAATCTTAGTCCAATAATTCCTGAATGGGTTATGGTCCAAGCTTCCAGACCTTATCTCGTGGCGACAATTGTTGCAATTCTTGCTACAATTACTTCATGGACATTTTATTATTTTGCTAAATACAGGATTAGTGTGATCGTTGGAGTTATAACCTTCATATTCGATTATGTGAATTTTTTTATAATCGGAGAATCTTGGGACTTTTAATAATGCAAGTGGACAAGTATTTGCTCTTCGGACAACAACAGTTGCACCCTACAGGCGCAAGCGTTTCGATTGTGCTAAAAGCGAACTTGTCAAAGAAATGAAGAAAATTTAATATGGAGCTTAACTGCATTTTACGTATAGTAGATGCTTTTTTGTTTTGCTGAACCTTTTACCTATTTGGATAAGTGTGTAAAATATTTTGATATTAGTAAAAGCAATGTACAGTATAGGTTGAAAGGAAAATGTAGAGGAGGTACTTATCTAAGTTAACAAAGACTAGAGTTAATTGATATAAACTCTTAAAGAGCCTTGAAATAATAATGTTCATTATTGCGATGACCTAATGAATTTGATTTATAAACTTAACAAAGACAATGACTGCAAAGAAAGTATTTGGTTATATTTTTATAGTTGTTGCCATCTTTTTGACGTTGGTAACGGTAGCACTAATTCCTAAACTGCTTGGTGCGATTATTGGATTTTTCAAAATCTTCAACGGGTCATTGGATAACTACGAAATCGGGAGGGTTATAGGAAAATTGATTTATTGGGTGCTTCATTTTGCATTGACAATAACACTTTGGGTATACGGAAGACGTTGGATTAAGAACAACAGATCAGATGACTTCTGAAAGAAAATGTATTTTTGGCTAGTAAAGCGCTTGCACTTACAAAATAACTTCACTTTAAGATACGTAAGCAAAAATTGAATCTCATCAATGAACTATCAAACATTCCAACCCCATCCAAATTTAGAAGCACTTATAAAATGCTATTGGACCTTAGAAGTTCCGGTAGAATTTGATGCCCCAAAACAAAGAATAGTTTCAGATGGTTGTCTTGAAATGGCATTTTTGCTTGGAGACGAAATAAAGCGATATACATCGGAAACGACATTTATTCTCCAGCCGCGATCTATGGTAATAGGTCAAATCATTGAACCGTTTTTTATTCAACCTATTGGGTATGTTAATACCTTTGCCATACGGTTTTACCCTTACGGATTTGCTAATTTCGTAAACACACCAATAAAAGATTTATCAGATAAAGAAACACCGCTAGCCTCATTATTTGGCGAGAAGGTATCCCAAGAATTAGAGCAAAAAATTGTACAAGCATCCGATACAAAAGAGCGAATAGCCATTGCAGAAGATTTTCTATTAAATACGCTGAATAATAAAAAAACTATTGACAAAATTGTTAGGGACACCGTTGATTCACTTATATCAAGCAGTGGGAATACATCTATTAATAGTCTAGTAAAAAGTGATTCGACTAAGAGGAGACAACTTGAAAGAAAGTTTGTCAAGCAGATAGGACTTAGCCCAAAACAATTGGGGAAAGTATTAAGGTTGCAGGCGTCCCTGAAAATGTTGTTAAGCGAGAAATCTGATAAGCTTTCCAATATTGCCTACGAGGGTGAGTATTATGATCAGGCGCACTTTAATAGAGATTTTAAGGAGTTCACAGGGACAAGCCCAACTGCGTTTTTGAACGATAAAAACATGGCGCTTTCTTCTCTGATTTACAAAAATGATTAGTTGTGTCGCATTTGTACAATAAAAACATTGCAACTAGCAATAACTTTATTGCATTAATTTAAATAGCAATAGTTATGAGAAGAGTATTCATTAGCATAGTCATGTTATTTGGTCTGGGTTTTATAGCTTGTACAAATGCAGATAAATCGGATGAACAAGCACAAAATGTAGCAAGTATAACCAAAAGTGAAAATCAGATGAATAATTTAGTTTCAATCGTGGAAATACCGGTAATTGATTTTGCCAGAGCTACTACATTTTACAAGAATGTATTAAATACAGTTATTGAAGAAGTGGATATGGGAGGTACGCAAATGGGCGTGCTGCCAAATGATGTTGGTACTGTTAATGTTGTATTGGTAAAAGGAAGTGACTACATACCAACTACTGACGGAGTTGTTATTTACCTGAATGCTGGTAAAGATTTACAGCCTATGATAGAGAAAATAGAAAAAAATGGTGGAGAGGTAATTGTTCCTAAAACTGAAATCAGTCCAGAGATGGGATTCTTTGCACTATTCATTGATACAGAAGGCAATAAATTGGGATTGCATTCAAGTAATTAAGGAATTACTGTTACAAACAGCAGTTTGTGCCCTTATAAAGTATAAAATTTTGGATAAAAATGGTAAAGTACTTGATTCAGCTTTAGTTGTGAATATAATCTAGAAAGGCGGGTAAAATTTAAAGTTAATTGACTCAATAACACAAAATGTGTCGTGTTAGAAGATTTGATTTTTCGTATTATTGAAAGCACAAATTGATTCGTGGCACTAATGAACATGAAGAACGCTGATGTTGGTGATACTATTCCCTATGAATTGGCGACTGCTATTGATCTATGCTATAATAAATATGGCTTAAGCATAACTGAAATTAGAAGAGAAAACGAAAGTAAGGAATATGATGCTTGTCGCTTCATGATTAAAGACAAACATATTATATTCAGATCGGCCAAGACCACACCAACAAAAACAGGGCAATTTGTAGCAATTTGGAAGAGGAATAGCAAAGGAATCACGCAACCCTTTGATGAATCCGATGCAATAGATTTTGTTATAATCAGTTCACGAGATGGTAAAAACTTTGGTCAATTCATTTTTCCAAAAGCTATACTACTTACCAAAGATATATTGGCAAATAGCGGCAAGTCAGGCAAGCGTGGTATACGCGTTTATCCACCCTGGTCTGTTGTAACCAGTAAACAAGCTAATGATACGCAAACCTGGCAAACGAAACATTTTGTAAATATTGAACCCAATAATGAGTTCGATCAAAATAGGATGGAGACATTATTCGGATAGAATCCAAAATAATGTATTAAAGAAGGTTTCAACAAAGACTACGATGAAGTATATCGAAGACCAGACTTTTGAAAAGATTAATTTCCAAACTGAACAGTTTTTGAAAGGCGAATATGAAAAATGTCACTTCATTCAGTGCGATTTATCGAATACAGATCTTTCAAATTGCAGGTTTACTGAATGTGTTTTTACGGCTTGTAATTTAAGCTTGGTTAAATTGAATAAAACTGCTATTCAGGATGTGACATTTAAGGAATGTAAAATATTAGGTTTGCATTTCGAAAACTGTAATGAGTTTGGTCTTTCTTTTAATTTCGAAAATTGCCAGCTTAATCACACTTCTTTTTATAAGCTTAAAATTAAAAAGACAGTTTTTAAAGACACTAAGATTCAAGAGTGTGATTTCACCGAGAGTGATTTAACAGCTGCTGTGTTTGATAATTGTGATCTTACCAGGACATTATTTGAAAATACTATTTTGGAAAAAGTTGACTTTACTTCGGCTTATCATTATTCAATTGATCCTGCAATAAATCGTATCAAGAAAGCTAAGTTTTCTCTTTCAGGTTTATCAGGTCTGTTAAACCAATATGATATCATAATTGAGAATAACCTTTAAAAGTCTAGCCTAAGCTTTTCAAAAACGGCATCGTCCTTGCCGAGAAGATGCGCGAAGTGTGAGGGCGAGTGATGAAATGCAAAACCTTCAAGTATCGTATCACGCAGCGGAAGATACGATTACGTTGATCCCTGTTAAAGATGAACAAAATGTTTTAACTAATCTCCTTTAATTTAAACTCAACAACGAGTCAATTACTTTACCCAAACCTCATCCGTGAAAATATAAGCATCACCTGAAAATGGATAACCCTGATGCCAAGCTGGCAGCTTGCCATAGTTATGTGCAATTACTTTTAAGTAACGGCCTTTTACTTTTGATACCAGTGCGCTAAAGTCTTTTGTCTGCTCTTTATAATCGTCAGCGGCAACCATGTTTTTTACCTCAGCTATTTTTTTAAAAGTTTTACCATCAGTTGAAATGAAGAATTCAACCGAAGTTGGCATTAAAATCCATGCACGGGTGTCTTGTAAAAATCCTGCTCCTACTTCTTTAAGTTTTTGTGATTTTCCCAAGTCAACAATGGCTTCAAAGTCTTGCTTCTGATAACCTTGCCACTCACCTTTGCGCCAGTTTACGTCACCACGTATACCATCAATAATGCCTTCATCTCCACCAGCAGCGTATTGTGCACTATAGGTTGACTTTATCTCGACTTTTCTATTGGATGGCATTTTATAGAAATCAGCCTTTACAACACCGCTCACTACCTTAGACTCATTAACTGCTATGGCTCTTAGAGACGTGGTATTGGTAATTTCAATCGATTTTTGATAGCGCGATGATTGCAGACTGGGTTGTGTTCCATCTACAGTGTAATAAATTTTGGAATCAGGTGAAGCACTGATCTTAACAAGTGTGTTTTCTTTGAAGCTTTTAGAAGTTGCTTCAATAACCGGCAGACTTACCCAATCTTTTATATCCACCTCAGTAGCGGGTATGTCTTGTTTATTTTTTCCAAATAGTGAAGAGGGTTGACTACTCATTTTAAAACTTAGATTACCACCATTCAGCAATTGCTTGTAGCTTATGTAGCTTTTAGTGTAAGCCTGATTGTTGAGACTTACTTGCTGAATGTATTGATCTTGTTCGTTTGTTCTTTGTCTGTCAATAACGAGTGTGGCACCATCTTCAAACTTAATAGTACTTTTATTAAAGAGAGGATAACCAAAAGTAAAATCAGGTTTACCTGGTGTTACCTGGTAAATACCAAGGCTACTCAGTACAAACCAGGCACTCATTTGGCCGCAATCTTCATTACCGGATAATCCGTCCGGTGCGTTGTGATAGAGTTCGGTCAAAATCTGTTTGATGCGTACCTGTGTTTTTTCTGGTTTACCTATATAGTTGTATAAATAGGCCATGTGATGGCTGGGTTCATTGCCATGTGCATATTGACCAATCAAGCCTGTTATGTCTGCCTGATCTCGGCCAGTAGTCTCGCTGCTTTCTGTAAATAATTTATCGAGTTGTGCTTCGAAACGCTCAATGCCTCCCAACATAGCAATGTGCCCGTTGATATCATGTGGTACAAAGAATGAATATTGCCATGAATTAGCTTCGGTAAAATGATTGTTGACTTCTCGTGGTTCAAAAGGAGAGAGCCAACCACCATTTTTACGTGGACGCATCAGTCCTGTTTCCGGATCAAGTGTGTTTTTATAATTGAGCGAACGTTGCAGAAATTGTTTATGTACTTCTTCATTGCCGATTTGTTTTGCGAACTGCGCAATACACCAATCGTCATACGCATACTCTAAGGTTTTAGAAACAGATTCGTGTTCATCGTCAATACTGATTACACCATTGGCCATATAGGCAGGTAAACCTAAATGAGACCATGTTGCACTTTTTACCATAGCCTCTAATGCTAATTTCTTATCGAAGTCAGTTATGCCCTTACTCATTGCATCATTAATAACGCTTACACTGTGGTAGCCAATCATGCAATCCGTTTCATTGCTGGCCAATTCCCATACAGGCAAGCGACCACCTTGTTCGTACATGTTCAGAAATGTGTGTACAAAGCTTCGAGTGCGTTCACGATCAATTATACTAAGGAGTGGGTGTAAAGCACGGAATGTATCCCAAAGAGAAAATACGGAGTAATGCGTATAGCCCTCAGCTTTGTAAATCTTTTTATCCATGCCACGATAGCGGCCATCCACATCACTGGCAACGTTAGGGTGTATCATGACATGGTATAACGCTGAATAAAATTTAATCAGATCATTTTTATTTTCACTTTCCACCAGAATTTTATTCAACTCCATGTTCCAACTGATCTGTGCGTTTTGTCGAACAGTTTTGAAACTCCAGTGTGGTAGTTCTGCTTCCAGGTTTTTTTGCGCTCCATCAGGTCCAACAGGAGAGAGGGCAACTTTAACTAAAATGGGTTTGCCATCACTAATGAAACGGAAGTTAATTTTGGCATTGGGATCTGAAATACTTTTTTCTGTAGTTGATATTCCTTTTTTATTAGTAACTGTAAAGTCTTCAAAGGGTTTAGAGAACTCCATGACAAAGGCAATGTATTGGTCAGTAGCCCAGGCTTTGCTTTTTCTATAACCAACAATGCGGGAGTTACTCTGTACCACTAACAAGGTTTCCATACACAGATCACGGTGCATAAGGTCAAATACAAGATTTGCACTATCCGTTTTGGGAAAAGAATACTGATGCATACCAACGCGGGTGGTACTGGTTAGTTCTACTTTTACTTTATTGTCTAGCAGAACACTGTAATAACCTGCCTCTGCTTTTTCATTTTTGTGACTGAAACCTTGTGCATAGTTTTCAGGAAAATATTTGGCCTTGCCTATTGTGGGCATTAGCATAACATCACCGTAATCGCTTACACCCGTTCCGCTTAAATGTGTGTGCGAGAAACCGTAGATGATGCTATCGGAATAATGGTATCCCGAGCAGCCATCCCAGCTGCCATCAATTCTTGTGTCGGGTGAAAGTTGCACCATGCCGAATGGTGTAGTGGCACCAGGAAAAGTATGTCCATGACCACCAGTGCCAATGTAAGGATTTACATATTGCGCAAGATTTCTTTGTGCGGAAACAGAATAGCTGAGCAATGAAAGTGTGAACAAAATGATGACGGATGATATGTGATAATGCTTAGTGTTCATAAGTATCGTAAAGGCTCTTTAGTTGAAGATGCTTTTTTATTTCTTGCACGGGAGACGATGTAGTAAAATTAACACGAATTGACTTACCAGCACCTAAATCGAAATAGTTTTTGCTGAATTCCACCAATGGATTAGCCATAATTTGTACATTCTTAGCGAGTGCATCACCATTTTTGATAATGATGGTTTTTTTCTTCAGGTTAAGTGACCAAGTGAGTTGAGGTTTCTTTAATTCTAAATCTTTCGGTTCAACAAAGTAAAAATGATTTGTGTCAACAATATTACCTTTAGCATCCGATACATTAGCTATCAGTACCAAATCGGATAGATTGTAGTTTTGTAATAAACTTACACTATCTTTTTGATACACGACCTTCGCAAAGAGTGGTTCAGATTTAATTTTGCTGGTTTCTTCCCATATTTTTTCACCATTTAATTTTAGCAATGATATGGTTAATGAAAGCGCTTCTGAGTGATCAGTGATGAGGTAAACCTTATAATAATGTTCTTCTTTAAGAATTGATGTAATGTTGGATGAGAAGGCGCGCGTTATTGCATAATGGCTTGCTTTAGGAATATTCAGATGATCTATACTGCTCCAGGAAGTAACAGGCCAGCAATCATTCAATTGCCAGTACAAGCTCCCCATGCAGTAGGGCTGATTTCTTCTGTGGGCTTCAATAGCGATTTTCATCCCATCCGCTTGTACTAATTGCGAGACATAACCATAGTCAGTAAATTCTTCAGGTGCTTTGTAAGATTCTCTCAAATAGTGATCAATAGTCTCAAAACCAGTCGGATGCTTTTGATGATGTTTTACAACAGGCGACTGAAGGTTAATATTTTTTTCGTTGGTGATGTTAGTATAAACTTCTTGTGAAGGCATTCCCTGAAATCCATACTCGCTCATGAAGCGCCCGATTTTTTCGTCATAAACGGAGAAAGGTTGCATACCCCACCATACACCCCAGTAATGTATGTCGCCCTCTAACAGACTTTGCTTACGACCCCAGCCATACTTCGGAGAAGATGGCCAGTAGACTGCAGGTTGATCATATTGATTGACTACTTCAGGTAATACTTTTTCAAAGAGCTTCAAATAATCGTTCCAGATTTTTGAAGAGTCGTTTTTACTATATCCCAATTGTTTTTGCCATCCCCAATTGTACCAACCTTCACTTATCTCATTGTTTCCACACCATAAAGCGAGACTTGCATGGTTGCGTAACCTGATAACTTGTTCAGTGGCTTCCTGCCTTACGTTGTCTATGAAATGATCGTCACCAGGATACATAGCACAAGCAAACATAAAATCCTGCCATACTAATATGCCTGCTTCATCGCAAGCTTCATAAAATGCATCATCAGCATAAACACCACCGCCCCAAACGCGCAACATGTTCATATTAGCTGCTTTGGCACGCTCAACAATTTCTTTATACTTTCCTTTCTTAATGCGCGGCAGAAAATTATCCGGGGGAATATAATTGGCACCTTTACTAAAAATTGGTTTTCCGTTCAATTTAAAATAAAAGCTTTTACCCAGACTATCCCGCTCTTGTACCAGTGTTATGGTGCGTAAGCCTACGCGCATTTCCTGATCCTGCCTGGTTTTGGTGGGCAGATTTTCTATTACAATTTTAAGTGTATATAAATTCGGTTCTCCATAACCATTACACCACCATAGTTTAGGATTACTTATGATAATATTGGTTTGAACGATACTGTCCTTACTTACTGCGTGCGTACTGATGCCCAACAACGTATTGTTAACCTTATCAAAAACAGAAATTTTTATTGTTGAAGGTTCACTTATTCGAACCGCAGATTTCAAAAACGCTTTTGCTTCTTTTTCAGTAAGTTCCTGAATCAGAAATTGATGATGATCGATAATAGGGTGGTCACTTTCGATTTCAAGGCTTACAGGTTTCCAGATACCGCAGGTTACAAAGCGCGGTCCCCAATCCCAACCATAATGATAAGCCGCTTTACGTGTAAATACTTTTTCATCACCCGGCAATGTGTAGTTTAGTTTTTTAACTTCAGCTTTCCCAATGCTGGATGCAGGTTGAAAAATTATACGGATTGTATTTTTGCCCGCTTTAATATTTTTAGTGACATCAAATTTCCAGGTACGAAACATGTTGTCTGTGTTACCAATAGGGGAGTCGTTGAGGTAGATAGTGGCATAGGTATCAAGCCCTTCGAAGTTTAGGTACACTTTTTTATGTTTCTTATTAAATGTGTAAATAAACGCTGTCTGGTATTCCCAGCTGAGGGTATCAATCCATTGGAGTGCCATTTCATTTGTTCCAAAGAAAGGATCTTCAATTTTTTTATTGGCTAATAAATCAGTGTGAACAGTTCCCGGCACGGTAGCAGGCAGCCATTCCTGTTTGCCTGTTTGTCTGAATTTCCATTGTTGATCAATACTTACTTTTTCTACTTGGCAGAAGGCACTAATTGTCGGCAGATAACAAAGCAGAATAAGTATGTGTCTCATCTCATTAGGGCTTGCTGTAGCTTAAAAAGTGTTTGGCATAATTAGCTTTTTCTACATCCAGCACTTTCGCATGTTTTTGCAGGCGAAACATAAAAGCATTATAATCTTTTTGGCCGGAGTTTGTCCAGAGTGTTTCTGAAAGAGCGCACATACGTGGCAAAGCCATATACTCTACCTGTTTAAAGTCTGGTATGTATTCTGTCCATAAATTAGCTTGAGCGCCTAGTATATATTGTTGCTCCTCTTGGTTTAGTTCTGCAGGCATAGGGTTGTAAGTATACACAGCCTCCAACGAATTGTAACCGCCAAAGGCGAGTGGTTCTTTATCTTTTTCCTTTACCTGATAATGATCAAAGTAGCAAGGTTGACCGGGTGACATCACCACAGGGTGTTTAAGTCTGGCAGCAGCAATGCCACCTTCTGTACCACGCCAACTCATTACAGATGCATTGGGAGCAAGACCTCCTTCGAGTATTTCATCCCATCCAATAATTTGTCTCCCTTTACTATTCACAAACTTCTCTATACGCGTAATGAAATAGCTTTGCAAATCATGTTCGTCTTTTAAATTTAGCGCATTGATTCTTTGCTGACACTGCTTACATTCCTTCCATCTTGTTTTAGGACATTCATCACCGCCAACGTGAATGTACTTGCCCGGGAATAAGTCAATTACTTCAGCCAAAACATTTTCGAGAAAAGTAAAGGTCTCATCCTTGCCTGCACAAAACACATCATCAAAAACACCCCATGTTATAGCAGATTGGAAAGTGCCATCTGTACATGCCATTTCAGGATAAGCTGACAAAGCAGCCAATGCATGACCTGGCATTTCTATTTCGGGTACTATAGTTATGTGGCGTGCTTTTGCATAGGCGATCACTTCACGAATATCTGCTTGTGTATAAAAACCTCCATACGGAATATTGTCACTTGGAGCTGTTGTTGAATAGGGCCCAATAATTGTTCCGCTACGTTTTGATCCAATGGTGGTAAGCAGCGGATATTTTTTAATTTCAATTCTCCAACCCTGATCATCCGTTAAATGCCAATGGAAAGTGTTGAGTTTATGCAATGTCAGATAATCAAGATACTTCATCACTTCTTCTTTGCTGAAGAAATGCCGACTTACATCTAAGTGCATACCTCTCCATTGGAAAGAGGGTTGATCTTTAATTTGCAGGTATGTTAGTGTTATTGTATTGGATGCTGATTCCTTACTATTTACCATTAACTGATAAAGCGATTGTAAGCCGTAAAATATACCTGCAGGTTTACCGCTGATAACAATTCCCTTTTTCGAGATATCGAGTGTGTAAGCTTCGGCATGGGGTAGCTTGTCATCAAACAAAAGCTGTACAGACTTTTTACGTTTTTTACCTGTCTTTAAAGTAAAACCAAAAGCCTTGTTTATTTGTGTATTAAAAATTGATATTTCATTACTGAATAAATTATCCTGATCGACTATTGTGAAATCCTGGTTAAAAATAAGGTTACCTTCTTGTACAACAACTGAAGCAGGTTGAGGAATGATGTTAATGTTTTGCTGAGCTAAAGCCGCTATTACTAAACAAAGTAACGAGGCTAACAATGCAATCTTTTTCATACGAAAATAATTTTAAGGGTAAGGGACAAAAAACCAACCACTATCATTCATTTTGCCAGACAAGTGAAGCAGCGCCTAATATAGCCGCATCGCTTTCATTGAGTGTTGAAGTAAGTAATTTTACTTTTCCACGATAAAGGTTATGTAAATTCGCTTCAAAATATTTCTCTGTTGGCTTCATTAACAAATCCCCAGCTCTTACTAACCCACCAAAAAGAATAATAGCTTCCGGGCTGGTGTAGGCTACTGCATTGGCTAACGCAAGCCCTAAGCGCTTTCCTGTTAATTCAAAAGCCTGTAATGCAAGTTCATTTCCTAGGCTAGCTAGCTGATAAACCTTACGAGCAGTTAATGAAGATTCTTCACCACTTAACTCCTGATATGTTTTAACAATACCGGTAGCAGAACAATACGTTTCCAAACAACCTTTACGCCCACAGCCGCAAGCCCTTCCTTCGTTCTCTACAATTACGTGTCCTAATTCTCCTGCAAATCCGTCATGACCATATACCAATTGACCATGTACTACTAAACCACTGCCAAGGCCTGTGCCAAGTGTGATTAAAATAAAATCATTGAAAGGTTTAGCTGCACCATATAATTTTTCACCAAGCGCGGCCGCATTAGCATCATTCGTTACAATACTATTTACCTGAAGTGCTTGTTTAAAAAGTGCGGCAACAGGCACAATGCCTTTCCAGACTAAATTGGGAGCATATTCAATTGAGCCGGAATAATAATTACCGTTAGGTGCACCAATACCACAACCGATTAAGTAAGCGGAACTGATTTGCTGAACAGCAGTTTTTATTACTTTAGCAGCATGTGATACAAGCAAGGTGAAATCATCAAATTGTTTCGTTGAGAAACTGTCTTTCCAGATGATCTCGCCTTGCTTATTTACAAGCCCAAGGGCAACATTAGTGCCTCCAATATCAATGCCCGCTACCAGTGCTTGTTGTTGCATCGTAGTCTATTCCTTGCGATTTTAAAATGCCACTGACTTTCCATGCATAGTATGCGAGGTAAGCAAAACAGGCTACACCTACCAGATAACTCCACTGAATGCCTAGTAAATAATCAGACACTACCCCTTGTAACAAACTAATTACACCACCTCCCATAATCATCATAATTAAAAAGCTTGAGCCTTCGTTAGTGTGTTTACCCAAACCAGCTACCGCTAATGTGAAGATACATGGCCATAATGTGCTACAGAACAAGCCCACGCTTATAAATGCATAAACACTTACCATACCATCAGTCAACATACCAACAAATAATGCTGTTATACCCATTAGTGAAAATATAAGTAATTGGGTTGCCGGATTGCCCTTGCTCATGTAATCACCCACAATCATAACCAGGATAACCAATGCATAAACATAGAATGGCGTAATGTCATGATTTGCTATTTTAATAACGCCCAGGAAGAAGGCAAAAGCTACATAAGGCATGATAAAACGTAGTGCTTTCTTAAAACCATCACCAATGTTAAAGGCACCTACCGATCCGGTTAAACGACCAATCATTAAGCTTGCCCAATACAAAGAAACGAAAGGTGCGATTCGATCAGTTGGTGTCTTAAGATATTGCTGCATAAACTCAGGAAGATTACTTGCTGTGGCTACTTCAACACCTACATATAAAAAGATCGCGATCATACCCATCCATAGTTGAGGGTATTTTAAAGCACTCGACTTCTCGGCTGCTACAGGAATGTCTCCGGTTTTTATATCATCCGTTACTGCATGAATTTTATTGGGGATATTCGAAAATTTGAAGATAACAGCGACTATAATAAACGCTGCTCCCAAAATGAGGTAAGGGGTTTTTACACTTTCAACACTGGCAACTGAAGCAACACCAGTTGTTGATAAACTACCGAATATGGCAAAGCTTACAATGAGTGGGCCAATTGTTGTACCCATATTATTAATACCACCAGCCAGACTTAGTCGCTGTGATCCTTTTTTAGGATCGCCCATAACAATAGCCAGAGGGTTAGCCGCTGTTTGTTGTAAGGAGAATCCCAGACCAACCACAAAAAGTCCGGTAATCATTAAATTAAAAGAAGCCGATTCCGCAGCTGGGTAAAACAAGAGTGTGCCTAAAGCAGATATGATCAGACCGATGGCAATACCATTTCTATAACCGATGCGGTTAAGAATATCACCACCAGAGGCTTTGGAAGCAAAGAAGTAGATAATAGAACCTACAGTATAAGCAACATAAAAAGCAAACGAGATCATTTGAGATTGCCATTGCTCAAGGTTTAATTTCTCTTTAAAAACCGGAATCAGAATGTCATTACTGGCCGCTACAAAGCCCCAGAAGAAGAATACTGAAATTAGCGTGAGGAGTGCTACGTTGGTCGATTTATTTGAAGACATGAATTAACAGGGTTTAGAGCCTGTAATATATCTAAATAAGTTTGAGAAATAAGGAGGATTTTCAGGAATGGTCTGTTCTATTGCTGAACATATTTAGAACGAATGTCCCTACGTCATAGTCGCTAGGTTAAAATGTTTACTGTTCCACTTTCTGGAGATCGAGAAGATGAGTTTTGAAGACGTAATCCATAGACTCTATACCCAAATTAAAAGGCACGAACGAGCGATAGGTAAACAGGTAAACCAATTGTTATATTTAGTGGGAACGTAATGGCAAGTGCCATCGGAAAATAAATGCCTGGATTTGCTTTTGGCGCTGCAATCTTCATGGCGGCAGGCACAGCGATGTAAGAAGCGCTGGCTGCAAGGACTGCAAGAATGAACCTGTCGGCATCTTGATTGGTTACAAAACTGCTGATGGCTGCAACAATGGCTCCATTCAATAGAGGTATTACAATAGCAAAAACTGTGAGGAAACGCCCACTTTTTAAAAAGTCGCTTAGTTTCTTGCCGCTCACAATACCCATGTCAAGTAAGAAGATCGCTAAAAATCCTTTGAATAAATCTGTTGTGAAGGGTTTAATCCCTTCGGCTTGCTGATCGTTTGCTAGCAAGCCAATGACTAAACTACCCAAGATTAACAGTACGCTACCATTGGTAAGAGAGTGTTTGAGTATGCTGCGCATTTTGGGAGTCTGTTGATTCTTTTCACTGCATAACCGTATCAGCATTACACCTATGACAATGGCTGGTGCCTCCATTAGGGCCATCACGGCAACCATGTGTCCACTTGATTTTAGATTTTGAGTTTCAAGGAAGGAGAGTGCAGTAACGAAAGTAACTGCACTGACCGAACCATAGGCAGCAGCAATTGCCCCAGCATTTTCTGTACTTAATCTTTTCTTTAAAATTAGAAAAGTATAAAGCGGAATCAGACATGCAATGGCTATTCCAAAAAGAATGGACCAGACTATACCAATAGAAAAATTGCTATGCGCTAATTCCTGGCCACCCCTGAATCCTATTGAAAATAAAAGATAGAGAGAAATGAATTTAGAGGAGTTGGGCGGTATCTCAAGATCGCTCTTTAGTCTTACAGCAAGGATGCCTAAAACGAAGAAAAGTAAGGCGGGATTTGTTAGGTTGTCAATGAGCAGCTTATAGTCTATCATGCTTCCTATTAAAAAGATTTAATTTATGCCACCTGTACTAAATTAGCTCGATGGTGATAGGGCAATTAATTTTTATATCGAGGTTGTTTTTCTCTGCATGAAGTAGTACTTTTTTCAGTACCTCAATGGTATCCAGGAGTTCATTCATCCTGATTTCAGATGGTGTGGTATTGCCACCCGAGTGTTCTTGTATTCTGTGAATTTGTCTACAATGAAAATTTACTTTGTTATTAAGCATTTCCAGCAGAATTCTTTTTGCGTCTTCTGCTTTAAAAGTGCCATGAATAAGTTTGAATTCGTGGATTTTGGAACCACGTTGCTGATCGATGGATGATAAAAGTTCTTCAATGTTCATAAGCGTCTATTTTAGTTTGACGCTGCAAAACTGAGAATCTTTAAACATATATTTTTATATATATTTGTAATGATTAGTATAAAGAATATTTATGAATTATACACTTCATCAGCTTCAGGTTTTTCTAAAGGTTACGCAAGTGAAAAGCGTTACCAAAGCGGCACAAGAACTACACCTAACGCAGCCAGCAGTTTCTATTCAATTAAAAAACTTTCAAGACCAGTTTGACGTGCCTTTAACTGAAGTGGTGGGCAGAAAGCTTTATGTGACTGATTTTGGTGGTGAGATTGCAAAAGCAGCAGAAGATATCTTAGATAAAGTGAATGCCATTAATTTTAAGACTGTGGCTTTTAAAGGTCAGTTGAGTGGGAGATTGAAAATATCTGTCGTGTCCACAGGTAAATATGTAATGCCCTATTTTCTTACTGATTTTTTAAAAGCAAATCCCGCAGTAGAATTATTGTTGGATGTAACCAATAAAAGTAAGGTAATTGATGACCTTGAAAAAAACACGGTCGACTTCTCGTTGGTTTCAGTTCTTCCCCAACATTTGCAAATAGAAAGAATTGAGCTTTTGCAGAATAAACTTTTCATGGTAGGGAATAGTGAACAGAAATTTAAAAGTAAAGTTTACGATAAAAAGATTTTTGAGTTGTTGCCACTTATTTATAGGGAAGAAGGTTCGGGCACGCGTTATGTTATGGAAAAATTTATTCAACGGAATAATCTACCTGTGAGAAAGAAGATGGAGTTGACCAGTAACGAGGCCGTGAAGCAAGCCGTATTGGCCGGGCTCGGGTATTCAATTATGCCATTGATTGGTATAAAGAACGAACTACAAAATGGTGATTTGCAAATCATTCCAGTGAAAGGGTTTCCAATTAAATCTATATGGAATTTAATTTGGATTAAGGGCAAAAACTTTTCTCCTGTTGCCAAAGCTTTGTTGACGCATTTAAAAGCAGAAAAGACTCGAATAGCGAAAGAGCAGTTTGAATGGTATGAGGCTTATTAGTTTGTTTTATGAAATGTAAGCTACATTAAAGATGCATTCTTATTTGGTCTAGCACCAGCGAGATATCTTCTAGCTCCTCATTTTTAAATCTAATCACTTTATACCCCAGTTCATGAAGTACTATATCGCGTGCTTCATCGTACCTGCGCTGATCTGGAAGTTCATGAATGCCACCATCTAACTCAATAATGAGTTTCTTTTCTGCACAGTGGAAGTCAGCTATATATGAATAGCGTTTTGTTCCTTCAACTTTATAAACAATAGGATATTGTCGTGTAAACTTCTTACCCCCTAATTTTCTATTCCTGATGAAATACCAAAGTTTAGCTTCTGCTTTAGTTTGATTTTTTCTTAGGGACCGGGCCAGCGAGGTAATACTCAAGCGTTGAAAGTATAATTTTCAACACACTTTTGAAATTCTTTAGTTTAATTATTACCCAAAAGCTTTAGTTGATCATTTGGATATAATCAATCTTTATTTCATTTAAGCTTTTATCATACGAATTTGACCTATGTACAATATTTCTACTCACCCCTGCCCCTCTCTACTTGTAGAGAGGGGCAGGGGTGAGTCAGCACTACAACCTACTCAAACTTTCTTCAATTGCTTTGATCTTCGCTTCTGCATCTGCCTTCTTCTTCCTTTCGTTATCCACAATTTCTGGTTTGGCACTGCCTACAAATTTTTCATTAGCCAGTTTCTTCTCAATCGAGTTCAAAAATCCTTTTTGATACTCAAGATCTTTTAACAAAGTATCTTTCTCTTTGGCTGCGTCAATTTTGCCTTCCATCGGAATGAAGAACTCCATTGATCTAATTACAAAAGAACTTGAGTTGCTTACACTTGCAGCTGTCATCTCAACTGCATTCAAATTTGCCAGCTTTTTAACGATTGGTAAAAATACATCCAGCTTTTCTGAACCATTGTTTTTAACGTGTAACGCCAGCGCTTGTTTAGGCGACATACCTTTGGCATTGCGCATGTTGCGTATTTCTGCAATCACTTCAAAAGCAAGATTAGCTTCAGCTAAAATACCTGGATCAAAAGATTTTACCTTTGGCCATTCTGCCACAATGATATAATTGTCGCTAGTACGCTCACGTAATTCCTGCCATAATTCTTCTGTAATAAACGGCATGAAAGGATGTAATGCCTTTAGCAATGTTTCAAAGTACTGAACTGTTTTTTCATAGCTGGTCTTGTCAATAGGTTTACCAAATTCAGGTTTTACCATTTCTAAATACCATGCACAGAAATCATCCCAGATTAGTTTGTAGATGCACATCAAGGCATCGGACATTCTGAACTTACTGAAGTGATCATTCAGTTCTGTCAATGATGCGTGCAGCTTTGATTCAAACCATTCAATGGCTACTAAATTTTCCTTTGGTGTGGGTGTATCAGTCACTTCCCATCCTTTTACCAGGCGGAAGGCATTCCATATTTTGTTAGAGAAGTTTCTGCCTTGCTCTACTAATTTCTCATCATATAATAAATCATTTCCTGCCGGTGATGAAAAGAGCATACCTGTACGAACTGCATCAGCACCGAAGTTGGCAATTAAATCTAAAGGGTCTGGTGAGTTGCCTAATGACTTGGACATCTTGCGACCTTGTTTATCGCGAACTATACCGGTCAGGTACACATTCTTGAAAGGCATTTCGTTGCGGTACTCATAACCGGCAATGATCATACGTGCTACCCAGAAGAATAAAATTTCTGGTGCCGTTACTAAATCATTGGTAGGATAGAAGTAATTCAAATCTGCATTACCCTTGTTACCATCTTTAAAAACAGAAGCATCGAATACAGCAATCGGCCAGAGCCAGCTGCTGAACCAGGTGTCCATCACATCTTCGTCCTGACGAACAATTTCAAATTTTAAATTTTGAATTTTGAATTTTTCTTTTGCTTCAGCCTCAGTCTTTGCAACCACTATTTCTCCATCTTCATTATACCAGGCCGGTATGCGATGCCCCCACCAAAGCTGACGTGAAATACACCAGTCGCGAACGTTGGCCATCCAATGATGGTAAGTATTTTTGAATTTTGGTGGGATCAACTGAATATCATCATTCATCACATGCTCAAGCGCTGGCTTGGTGATGGTATCCATTTTCAGAAACCACTGTAATGATAAACGCGGTTCAATAACAGCATCTGTTCTTTCGGAGAAACCTACACTGCTTTTATAATCCTCAACTTTTGCCAGGTGTCCTTTCTCCTCTAATTCTTTAGCAATCTTCTTACGCGCAATGAAACGGTCTTCCCCTATGTAAAGCTGTGCCTTTTCATTTAGTGTCCCGTCATCATTTAAAATATCAATCACTTCTAGCTTGTGCTTCTGACCAAGCTGGTAGTCATTCATATCGTGGGCAGGCGTTACTTTCAAACAGCCTGTTCCAAAATCCATGGTCACGTAATCATCCTCAATAATCGGAATGCTTTTGTTGATTAAAGGGATGATGGCACGCTTACCCTTTAGATGCGAGTATCTTTCATCTTTCGGATTAATACAAATAGCACTATCCGCCATGATGGTTTCCGGGCGTACAGTAGCGATGGTTACAAATTCATTACTGCCTTCTATTTTATACTGGATGTAATAAAGTTTTGACTGAACATCCTTGTGGTTTACTTCATCATCAGCCAAAGCAGTTTTTCCGAGTGGATCCCAGTTTACCATACGAAGCCCGCGGTAGATATAACCTTTTTTATGCAGGTCGATGAATACATCAATTACAGCTTCATAATAATCTTCATCCATGGTAAACTTAGTACGGTCCCAATCGCAGGAAGCACCAAGTTTTTTTAATTGCTCAAGGATGATACCACCATATTTCTCTTTCCATTCCCATGCATATTTTAAAAACTCTTCTCTGGTCAGGTCAGACTTTTTAATACCACGCTCCCTCAGCATAGCTACAACCTTCGCCTCCGTTGCAATCGAGGCATGATCCGTTCCTGCTACCCAAAGCGCTTCTTTTCCATCCATGCGTGCCTTGCGGATTAGCACATCCTGAATGGTGTTATTCAGCATGTGTCCCATGTGGAGCACACCTGTAACATTTGGAGGCGGAATAACTATAGTATAAGGCTCTTTGTCCGGATTAGGCTTGGCTTTAAAGAAACCGCGCTCTAACCACAGCTGATACCACTTATTTTCAACTTCTGACGGATTGTATTTTGTAGATAAGGACATGCTAAAACGATAAATAAAGGGCAAAAATACAGAAAAATGCCCGAAAGGAGGATTTTTAAGCGTGAACAAAATCCAAAAGCATGAGCATCTTCGTAAGTTGATTCATTAACCCCAAAAAACAGCTAAAAACATGGAAGCAACTATTTCAAAACAAGGTGAACAGGACGAAATTCAGTGGAAACAACTCTGGAGCCTCGCAGCACTTTATGGTTCAGTAGTAATCGGATGGATTGCCTATCAACGCTACCAACCTAAACTACTTGTACAATTTGAATTTACGGATTTCACCTTTCTACTTATTGCTGTTCAGGGTATTATCCTAACCATTACACCCATGATTGCCGGTCGTATTGGCGATAGGTACCGTTTTGAACGTGGCAACAGATTGCCCATTATTAGTGCGGGGATCTCATTTGCAGCCATGATTTTTATGGCAGTTGCTTTTACTTTATTAGGTAACCCAGGCGAGATATTTAAGTGGATTTTGCCTGTGCTAATTGTATTATGGTTGATGGCGATGAGTATTTTTACAAGCCCTGCGCTTTCTACCATTGAGTCATTTATGCCGGTTGAAAAATTACCAAGAGCAATGGCAATTCTAACCATTGTGGGTAATCTATTGTATGCATTAGAACCTGTTATTGTTGATATCATTGATTTCTTGGGCGCACCTGCAACTTTTATAACGGGCGGTGTAGTGGTATTTGTTTCTGGTTATGCGCTTAAGAAAAATGCAGCCGCTTCTCTTTTGAAATCTGACAATAAAGATGCTGTTGCAAATAAGATTGATTCTCAACCTTCGCAATATGGTTTTATACTGTTAATGGGTATTGCCCTTGGTGTTGCTACATCATGTCTGTTCAATGTTTTTCCTTCAATTATGGATGCAAAACTGGCCGATGTATTAAAGGGTAACAATGGAGGTATTATTTCAGTTGGTATTTTGATCATATCAGCACTGTTATCATTGCCTTTTAGTACGCTTGTGACCAACTATGGTTTGATGCGTTCTTTCTGGATCAGCTTTATATTGGTATTACTAAGTCTGGCAGGTATTTTATTCTTGCAATCACCTTTAGCAGTGCTATTGATGACAGCCATTTTCGCCATAGGCTTCACAGCACTTTCTGTTAGCTCATTGCCACTCGCTATTGGTAAAGCTAACTACTATCAAAAAGTATTTTGTGTGGGTGTATTCTTTGCCGGGGTAGAAGGTGTAGAAGCGATTATGGATATTTTTCAAGGATTATAAAAAGTTGTGGCTCTCCTCGGTCAGTGTCCTCACAGACTGAAACGGCATGATTAAAATTTGTAAAGAGTCTAAATTCTTTTGTCCTCCGTTATCTATCTTGGGGAAATGGTAAGGAGGATAAAAACAATCCAATGTTTACGGGTTGGTTGAATGGCCGAGCAGCTTTTTAGTTGCCGGCCATTCTTATTCTCCAGTCAGCCGGATATAAATTATTAAGTCGATTATCTAAAACATTCGCCCAGCCTAAAGTGAAGTTTTCATATTGAATTAATGAAAAGCCTTTAGTGAGCCCTTCTTGCCAGAAAACATCTTTTCGTAAGTAAGCAATCGCTTCTTCGTAACTCGCTTCAACATGTGGAAAATTTTCTTTGTTCAATACTGTACTCATAGCGAGTGCATGATCTGGAATAAGTTTGTCATGTTTAAGTGTGCCCATTGTAGTGCCTGCTGAAACTGTCTTTAAATTCGAACAAACAAAGGTAATAGCTTCTTCCTGCTCTGAGGGAATAGTCAATAAAAATTCTCTGAACTGTGTAAGCTTTACTTCACTAGTGTTAAGCCACTGTTGATAACGCACTGCTGCATTAGGCACTTTCGTGAAAACAGTTTTTCCTCCACGCATACGTCCACTTGACTGGGTTTCTTTTTTTCGAAGTATAGCGATGTAAAAACCTTCTCCCTTTACTTTATCAGGAAAACACTGATAGCCATGGTCAAGTGCTTGGACGCCCCAGTTTGGATTGATGTCGAGCGGCAAGATTTCTGCATTAAGTTCTTGCGCAAATCGTTCAATGTTTTTGTTGTTTTCTTCGGGATTATAAGTGCAGGTACAATAAATCAAAATACCATTTTCCTTCAGAGCAGGCCATACATCATGAACAATACGCTGCTGTCGCATAGCACATAGGTTGGCATTTTCGACTGACCATTCTTTCATAGCTTCCGCATCTTTACGAAATAAACCTTCGCCTGAACACGGAGCATCAACTACCATCAGATCAAAAAAACCTTTCAGCTTTTCAAAATCTTCCGGATCATTATTGGTAACAACGACATTGGCATGACCCCACTTGGTAATATTCTCTGCTAAAATATTTGCTCTGCTGCGAATCACCTCATTGCTTACCAACAAACTATTTGTTGAAAGTAAACTGAGCAGGTGAGTTGATTTACCACCGGGTGCTGCACATAAATCAAGAGCACGTATGTTTTCTTTGTTATCGAAGTATTGAAGGATAGCCTGTTCGAGTAGCATAGAGCTCGCCTCCTGTACATAATAGGTGCCTGCATGAAAGGCTGGGTCTAATGTGAAACTGGGGCGCTCATTTAGATAGAAGCCATGTTTTGTCCATGGCACGGATTGAATATCGGGTGAAGCCTGCTGTTTAAATAAAGCATTGTGGTTTTTTGTTTTCGCAGGATTCAGGCGTATGCTCACTGGAGAAGCCTCACCATGGATAGCTGAGAAAGCTTGCCAGTCATGACCGCGTTGTGAGCGTAGTCTTTCTTCAAATTCATGCGGAAACAAAAAACGTTGCATGAGACAAAGTTAAACCACTATTTAGATTGTGCCTATTCTTATTCAACTCACATTTATTTCCGAAGCACTGTCCCCCGTCTGTGAGGCGGGGGTAGGGGGTGGTGGTAGTTGTTAAGGTTCTGATATTTGTTTGGGTAAGCAGACCTCCCCCTGCCCCCTCCAAAGGAGGGGGACAATGCGCATAAAAGAAATTTGTCCATAGAAATTATAATTCAGAGTATAACAATGTTAATAAAGAGATGGCAATATCTCAGCGAATCTTGGCGTCCTTTGCGTTTATATTGTGTTTAAACACATTACTAATACAATCTGCACAAATGCCCAATAAACATTAACTTGCCATCATGATTGACGCAAACCATCCTGCTCTTAAAAGCTGGGTAGAAGTGCCGAAAGGCTCTGACTTCCCTATACAAAACCTTCCCTTTGGTATTTTTAAAACAAAGTATTTATCAGCCGTGGCTGGTGTAGCTATTGGCAATCATGTGCTGGACCTGGTTTACCTCCATGAAAATGGCTATCTTGATGGGCTGGGCTTACCATCAGGCATTTTTAATCAAAAATATTTGAATGATTTTTTTGCGCTTGGTAGAAAAATGATTTCGACAGTGCGTAACCGCGTTTCGGAATTATTAAGACACGACAGTGATGAACTGAATGCAGCTGTGCGCGAAATAGCCCTGGTGCCCATGAATGAAGTGCAGATGTTAATGCCAGTACGCATTGGCAACTATACCGATTTTTATAGCAGCGAGGAGCATGCCACCAATGTAGGGTCTATGTTCCGCGATCCTAAAAATGCCTTATTACCAAACTGGAAACATCTACCCGTGGGCTATCATGGACGCGCTTCGTCTATCGTTGTTTCAGGTACTGATCTGCACAGACCAAAAGGCCAGGTAAAACCAGTAGACGCAGAGTTGCCAGTATACTGTCCTTCGCATAAGGTTGACTTTGAATTGGAAGTGGCTTTCATTACCTGTACTGAAACAAAATTAGGTTCATCAATTTCTACCAAACAGGCAGAAGAGCATATAGCAGGATTAGTCTTGTTTAACGATTGGTCTGCGCGCGACATTCAGCAATGGGAGTATGTGCCGCTTGGTCCTTTTCTGGCCAAAAATTTTGGTTCAACGATGTCACCTTGGGTGGTAACACTGGATGCCTTAGAACCCTTCCGTGTAAAAGGCCCTGATCAGTTACCTGAAGTATTGCCTTATTTATCATACGATGGCCCACGCAACTTTGATATTCAATTGGATGTTTTCTTGCAAACCGAAAAATCCGAGGCAACTACCATCAGTAGATCAAACTTTAAATATATGTACTGGAATATGTGCCAGCAGTTGGCGCACCACACCGTAAATGGTTGCAACATTCAGGTTGGCGATGTGTACGCTTCAGGAACTATCAGTGGACCATCACCAGGCTCTTATGGTTCTATGTTAGAGCTAACGTGGAATGGTCAAAAGCCATTACAAATGCCAGATGGTAGCGAGCGTAAATTTATTGAAGATGGAGATACAGTATTGATTAAGGGTTTTGCAGAGAAAGATGGTGTACGCATTGGTTTTGGTGAATGTAAAGGGAAAATACTTCAAGCAATATAGGGTTGTTGGTTGTTAGTTCTTTGTTGTTCGAACTGACCACCACCAACCACCAACGATCAACTACCAACAAAAAAATGATAATAGATCCTAAAGAAGTTACCGTAGGCAAAATGCACAGCTACTTACTGGGTGCTATTGCTCCACGTCCAATAGCTTTTGCAAGCACTATAGATAAAGAAGGAAATGTAAATTTGAGTCCTTTTAGTTTCTTCAATTGTTTTGGTGCCAATCCACCCATCATTATTTTTTCTCCGGCACGCAGAGGTAGAGATAATACCACTAAACACACATATGAGAATGTATTAGAAGTACCAGAAGTAGTTATCAATATTGTTAATTATGATTTGGTACAGCAGATGTCGTTGGCAAGTACGGAGTATAAAAAAGGAGTTAATGAATTTATAAAGGCTGGATTAACACCAGTTGCATCATCTAAGGTAAAACCTCCAAGAGTAGGAGAGGCACCGGTTGCTTTTGAGTGTAAAGTACTACAGGTAATTCCTACAGGGCTCGATGGTGGAGCCGGTAATCTTGTGATCTGTGAAGTGATACTGGCGCACATTAAAGATGAAATATTGGATACAGAAGGTAAAATTGATCCATTTAAATTAGATGCAGTAGCCCGCATGGGGGGAGATTGGTATTGTCGTGCCAATGGTGAGGCATTATTCACCGTACTCAAACCACTCGAAAAAATTGGAATTGGGATAGATCAAATACCAGAGGTTATTAGAAAAAGCACAGTGCTTACGGGTAATGATTTGGGCATGTTGGCAAATGTTGAATCCTGCAATAATCAAGCAGAATATTCAAATGACTTGGCAAAGCATCGAGCTGCCCAATTACTTTTAAAAGATAAAAAAATTGGCGAAGCCTGGGAAGCACTAAAAGAGTAGTGAGAATACTTTAAGTGAAATTACTATTACTGGCTTAACGTATAAATTTATACTTCATTCTCATTTCTACTTACTTGTGTAAGATGTCTATAAATTAAAAGAGGGTATCAAATCGATACCCTCTTTTAATTTTATATATCACTAAATGATTAAGGTGTTGGTAAAGCATTACCAATGAAATCATTTGGGTTACACAATGGAATCTTAGCTCCCCACTTGCTATTAATAGCTTGAATGAAAACATTGGCTATGTAAGCAGAACCTCTTGGATTTGGATGCACACCATCTAAAGAGAATGCACCAAATGGAGGAGTTATGCTGGCAGTTAATGATGATCCACTAATGGTTACAATACCAGCTCTCACATCACGAAGTGCTTTGTTAGCATCAATTAAAACCAATCGTTCTGCGTTAGCCTGAACAACATTCGCAATAGTTGTATTAAAACCATCAATTGAGTTTTGAACCTCTGTCTGTTCTGAAGGGATTAACACCCAGTTGTCAGCTAAAGGTATGGATACACCATTTACCAGTAAAGGATTACCGCCAACTGTTGTACCAATAAAAGAAGCTGCAGGTAGAACGATTAAATCGCCTACAACCTCAGTTGTGGTCAATTTTGCTTGTCTCGCAAAGCGATAAGGCTCTAAACTGGCTCTTTGTTCAGGGGTCATTTGACTTGCACCCACTAGCATATCCCAAAGAGGGCCTAGATCTCTTGCTGTTTCATCATTAAGAATTACGCGATTACCGGCACCAGCAGAAAATACAATCTTTCTGCCATCCATTTCGGCAGCTGGAATATTAAATGGGGCACCTTTAAATGCATCAAGGGTTGCATTGAAGCCACCAAAATTTGAGTTAAGTGCTGTTGCATTAGCAGCAGGAAGTGTTACCGGATTCACAGGTATTGTTGTGAAGTATGGTATACTAGTTACGTTGGGAATGTTTGCAACGGCACCTTTTGCATCAGCCTTAGCAGTTAACATGGTATTAATAGCAGCTGTAAAAGCAGCGGTAAATACCGGTTGACTGGTTAGTATGCTTGGATTGGACGCGCCACCCGTTGCATAACCCAATACATCGTTGTTACCTAACCAAAAAGTGAAGAAAGTACCACCATTTGCCAAAGATGCTGCGGCATCACCTACAAGTGTTGAGGTTCCTGCGTTAGAAGCAATCCTTGCATAGTAAGGACTGAAAAAAGGATTAGCAGTCGAGGGTCCGCCTAATAAAGGTGTTTGCGCAGTTTGAATAGTAACGCCTGGAACCCCCCAGTTATTTAAATCAGTTTTAGAACCAGTGTATGGGGCAAAAACAGCACCACCATCACCAGTAGTAGGAGCAGGAGCAGCAGCGCCTGTCGTTAAATTCAATTTTAGTACTAACCTGCCTTGTGTACAGCCGCCAGCAGGATTGAAACATCCATTAGCTGATGTTACAGTGGGCTGGGTAAAACTGCCACCACCAAGTAGAGCAGCCTGACTTGCCAAAATGGAAGGGAAGGAGTTTGCCTGGCTTGTTGCATAAAGTGCTCCATCCATGTAACCAGCAGTTAGTGAGTTACCAACTGAAACCATTTTAGTAAAATCAGCACTTCCTGTTGTTGGCTCAGTTGATTCTGGGAAGTCGTAAGTACAGGATGCTACAAATAATGTGGCAAATCCGAATATCAATAATTTATTTCTCATAATATTTTTCGTTCTATGATTATTTCATCAACTGATCAAAGGTGACTGAGATATAGTAGATGCCGCCAATGGTTGGTCCACCATAATTCATGACATAGCGTTGATTACCAATGTTAGAGGCACCAAGTTTAACAATTGACTTCATTTCCTTTACACGGTAGCTAATTTGTGCGTCAACTGTTGCAAATGCAGGCACTAAGCCTTGTGCAAAAGATGATTCCCATAAGAATTCATCTTGCCAACGATAAGCTACATTGAAGCCAAGTTTTTCAGTAAGTTTTCTATTACCAAAACTTAAATTGAATTTGTTCTCTGGTGTATTAAACTCTGCAAGGAATCCATCAGCTGCAAGTTGAGCAGCATCATCAAGTTTGTTCCAGTTGTAGTTACCTCCTAATTTATATCCCTTTGGCAAGCTATAATCCAGGCCTATCGCAAAACCTCTTGCTGTTAATTTTCTATCAACATTGGTAGGAATTGAGAAAGTGTTTTCACGACCAATAGTGGTTATTGGAGTAAGTAAAGTTTGAGCATTTCTGATGTTTTGCTCTGTACGAGGATCGAAGTTGTATGTTACGTAAGCAGGATTATTTGGATCTGTAATCATGTTTGAGATATCAATAACACCTGAGGCTTTACGTACAAATTGTGCTGCGATGAAATCATTGTAAGTGTTTTGATAGTAGACAACATCCAACAACAAATTCTTTCCTAATAAACTCTTATATCCAAGCTCTAAAGACTGAACTTGTTCTGGTCTTACAGGGTCTATTGTACTGATGGGGCGTAGCAATGCAAGATTTGCCGGAGCACCAATTGCAGTAGGATTAGCATTGTTAGCCGCAACAGCTGCTGTATAGGCAACTACTGATCTTAAATCATAAGCATATTGCAAAACATTGCGAGCAGCAGCATATTCTGGTAAACCGCCTATCAAGCGAGAACTAACAGCATTCAAATCAATATGCTGGTTTTGTGTGGTAGGCATTCTGAAACCTGTTTGATAAGATGCTCTGAAGTTATTTTCGCTATTGATTGAATAAACTGCAGAAATTCTTGGATTGATCTGGGCATCAAAGTTTTCGTTTTTATCCCAACGAACAGATCCTGTAAGTTTTAACTTATCATTAAGAATTTTCTTTGAGCCTTGCAGATAAGCACCCATCTCTTGAATAGTAATGTCATTACCTGCAGTATCGGCAAAAATGGTTCCGTTAGAGTTTAGGTCGTACAAGCGATAGCTGGCACCAATCATCAACTCCATAAACTTGATTTGGTTTTTGAAGTTGTATTGACCTTCGAAGTGGTACAATTTAGTTTGGTCATTGAATAATGAACCTTCAGGTATGGTTTTGCTTTGAGCAGTTCTTTTGGCTTCCTCGAACTCAGGTGTACCTGGTATTAAACGAGTTCCAAAATCACCGGGTCCATCTGTATCTGTGTAATCTGCATATTGTCTTGCTGCAATGTGCGCAAGTTCTTGCTGAGCTGTTGTGGGTGCTACAGCAGGATTATATTGGCCTGCGCCCGCTAAACCCGCAAGTTGTGTTAGGTAACCAATTGAATAGTCTCTGAACCAATTAGAGTTCGATTTCCATTGATCATTAATCTTAATACCAGTTAAGTCAGCGATATATGAATCACCAGAATCTTCTATTGTAGTGTAACCTCTTACAAAGAAGTTAGATCCTTTTAATTCTAATTTATGTTGCTGGATGTTAAAGTCTTTCAATGAGTAGCGTTGTGCACCAGTATACACTGAAGTACCGGCTCCATAGTTTAATAAATAGACTAACTCAACATTATCATTAATCCTGTAATTAAGTCCGATGTTGGCCTTAAGGTTTTTAGCATTGTAGTCAACTAAATATTGTTCTTCATAAGGTGTTCTTGATACAACCTGATCAGGCAGCCATTGAACAAATGGATTTAGTGGTGTACTGGCAAGAGCCGGTGCCAGAGATAGTTTTACAAGTCCTAAACTATTAGCCACCTCATCTCCGTATGCATGTACTCTGTCGGCACCTGGGTTGAAGCTAAGATTTCCTTGTGTCTGAGTGTTTTTGTCCTTTAAGTTTGTGCCATACCAGTCAGTAGCCTGACTGTAAGATAGTGCAACTTTAAATGCGAATTTGTTATTGAAAGCTTTAGCATAACGCAATGCACCTTCAAACATTGGCTGTGCAGAAGTTGGGCCAATAGGACCACTTGCACCTGCATTATCAAGAGTAGAAGCACCATCAATATGGTTCATGCTATACTTAGCAAGCGCACTAAGACCTTGATACTCAAATGGGCTTTTGCTATTTACCAGTAGAATACCGTTAAAAGCATTTGGGCCATACAAAGCTGATGAAGCTCCTGGTAAAAATTCAACGCTCTCTACATCAAGTTCAGAGGGGCCATTCAAGTTACCAATGGGGAAGTTTAAGGCAGGAGCCTGGGTGTCCATACCATCTGTTAACTGTACAAAACGCGTATTACCTGTTGAGTTAAAACCGCGTGCGTTTATAATTTGAAAGTTGATACTACTTTGCGTCATATCAAGGCCTTTCATATTCACCAACCCTTTGTAGTAGTTTTCTGAGGGTGTGGATTGTACGGAAAGGATATCCATTTTTTCGATGGAGACTGGTGACAGCATGATGCTTTCCTCAGCGCGAGAAGCAGAAATTACCACCTCTTGACCAAGTAAAGTCTGTTCCTCCAGAGAGATATTTATTCCAGATGCTTTAGTGGCATCAGTAATCTCTAACTCCTGGCTTCTGTATCCAATAAATGAAAAGCTCAGGGTAAAGGGAGGTTGATCATTCACTTTAAAGCTGAACTTGCCATCTGCACTTGTGATGGTGCCGACAACCCGGCCCTTCACAACGATATTAACACCTGCTAAATTTTCGCCAGTGCCACCATCCTTTACAACACCAGAAACGGTGGTCTGGGCATAACTGATCGTTGCAGCCATTAAAAGCAGGGCTAATGGCATCAGCAAACGTTTGTAGAAATTTGTCATACGGTCATTTAAGGTTTGTTGAAATAAAAAATCGCAAAAGGCACCATAATCCGAAGAAAAGGCAACACTTATTAATTTGAAAAGTACGAAAATTTGGCAAAAAACAAGAAATCGATTGCGGAAATATTCGTCTTGCCGAATAAATTTAAGTTTTAACCTTTTTTGGCTTCTTCTTCCAAATGCTTCACAAGGCGCTCGCAGAGTGCGTTCATTTCGGTACTCATAACCTCATCGCCCGTAGCGCCTAATACACTTTGCGCCAATCCGCCAATGCAGTCAACATAGAAACGCTTCATTTCATTTACGGGCATATCCTTGCTCCATAGATCTATACGCAAGGTGTTCTTTTGCTTGTGGTCCCATAGGGCAACACTAATGGATTTTGTCTCGCTAAGGCCTGCTTCGGGTTTATCTGTGGCATCCCACATGATTTTTTCAGGCACATTATTGTTATCGAGCTCTATAGCGAAGGATATCTGTGTTTTTCTCATAGTAGTTGTTAGTTGATGGTTGTTAGTTGTTAGTTGATGGTTGTTCGTTAGAATAGATGGGTGACATATTGGATAAGTGTCCCGACCAACCAATAACCAACAACCATGTTGAACCACATTTCCGCAAAGAAAATCAATTTTATCCGGCTCACAATCGGGTTTTTTTCTTGTTTCTATTCCAAAAATAGAAATGAAATTCCAACCATGTATTACTGTATTTCTCTGCGAATTAATGTTCGTTCTAGTATATAGTTTTTTACCTTTGCCCTAAGTCCACTCGGGTTTGGGACACGTTTGCTGAACCTAACAATTTATACAATACCGAGCGAAGCTAGCAGACAAAATCAGGCCTCATCCCGACTAGTCGGGACCTCGCCCAAAAAGCAGGTTAACAGAAGAAGATTGCGGCTGTAGGCAGCTCAAAACTTGTCTTTTCTGGGGTTCAGAAACACCTCACCAAACTGAGTGGATTTTTTTATTACCTCTGATAATCAAAAGGTTAGATTCGAAATTAAGCCTACAACACTAAACTGCCCACTAATAGTTATGAAAAAATTAGTCGTACTAACCGGTGCAGGTATTAGTGCTGAAAGTGGTATTCCTACTTTTCGTGCCAACGATGGTTTATGGGAGAATCATCGGATTGAAGATGTAGCCACCCCGGAAGCCTGGCAACGAAATCAGGCTTTAGTGCTGGAGTTCTACAATCAGCGCAGGAAAAAAGCGCTTGATGTCAAGCCAAATCGAGGCCATGAGATTCTGGCTGAGTTAGAAATGCATTTCGAGGTTACCGTTGTTACGCAAAATGTTGATAATCTGCACGAAAGAGCAGGGTCGAAGAATGTCATACATCTACATGGTTCATTGTTCGAATCCAGAAGTTCTGTGGATGAGACCCTAGTCTACCCAATTAATAGCAGTGAATTAAATATTGGTGAAATATGCAGTAAAGGTTCTCAGCTTCGACCTAACATTGTTTGGTTTGGTGAGGCAGTACCCATGATGGATGAAGCGATACGGCATGCAGCCGGTGCAGATATATTTATGGTAGTAGGTACCTCACTACAAGTGTATCCTGCGGCTGGCTTAGTCAGGTATGTTCCCTATGAAGCAAGTAAGTTTATAGTTGATCCTAAGTTGCCTGACTTGCCTGCTATTCCTTATCTGCAAAGTTTTGAAGAGACCGCAAGCACAGGCTTGGCCAAGGTGAAAGAAATCTTACTTACAAACTGATTTGATGTTTTCTTAAGGATTGTTCATCACTTCCTTACAACTATTTAATACCTAATCTTGTCTAATAACCGAATGAGATTAAACCCATATTAATAATGAAAAGATTTTGCCTTGTAATCGGGTTAATTGGTTTTTTACTTTCAGGCTGTTTTAATGCTCAACAAAATAATGAAAGCCCTTGTATGGTAAAATGGCAGTTGATTGAAATGGCCGGCAACATGTCTGATGTTCCACCACAAAAAGGTGAAGACATGAGCTGGCAAGAGTATTACACATTACAACCTGATTCAACTTTCACAAAAGTAAGGAAGACAGACAAAAAAATGGTGGCCTCAGGACGATATGCATTTGTTAAAATTGAAGATGAACAGTATGTAGAATTCACCTACGATTCCCCGAATGAGATTATTGGTTCTTGTTATGCCGAAGCAAAGGAAACATTACGTTTAGTTAATGGTAAAATGTTTGGAACCTGGCAGGCATGCGATGGCCCTGGGCTTACTTACGAACGCGTAACTGTTAACTGTGAAGAGTAATTGTATTTAAATAGGGTCGGTTAATTTTTTTATAATGCTTAGCAAGTATTGCGCCTCTGTTCTACCTTGCTTTGGCATATGTGGACTAGCTATATCAAGCAATTTGAAACTTACCTGAAGCTGGAACGATCTCTTTCCTCAAATTCTATTGAAGCCTACAGTCGCGATGTCGAAAAACTGGCACAGTTTACTGAAATGACTTATCCGAACACTTCGGCATTGAAGTTAAGCTATCCTCAATTGCAAGCTTTCATCCAATACATTTCCGAATTAGGTATGAGTGCGTACAGTCAGGCGCGTATTCTTTCTGGTATAAAAGCCTTTTATAAATTCCTGATTGCAGAAGAATTAATCAACGATGACCCCACTGCTTTGTTGGAGGGTCCTAAACTTGGTCGCAAGCTGCCAGACACACTTAGCGTAGAAGAAATTGATAAATTGTTCGCGGCCATTGATCTGTCCACACCCGAAGGCCAGCGCAACCGTGCCATATTAGAAGTATTGTACAGTTGTGGATTGCGTGTTTCAGAATGTGTGGAGTTGAAGATCAATAATTTATACATGGAAGAAAAAGGTGTTGGCTTCGTGCGTGTAATCGGTAAAGGCAATAAAGAAAGACTGGTGCCAATTGGCCAGGATGCTACTAAATATTTAAATATTTACATACAACAAATAAGACCATCAATACCTGTGCAAAAAGGTTTTGAAGGACACGTATTCCTCAATAGACGGGGCAAGAAACTTAGTCGTGTTATGATCTTTACAATTATTAAAAATCTGGTTGCAGCCATTGGTCTAAAGAAGACAATCAGTCCGCACACGTTCAGGCATTCATTTGCAACCCATCTGATTGAAGGAGGTGCCGATTTGCGCGCTGTGCAGGAAATGCTGGGGCATGAATCAATCACCACAACAGAAATCTACACGCATTTGGACAGAGATTATTTACGCAGTGTGGTTCAGCAGTTTCATCCTAGGAGCTAATTCTCAATTATCAATTGACAATTGACAATTAAGGAATCATCATTCTTATATTTGTGCAATGTATAAGCAGTTCATCCGCCCCATTCTCTTCCTTTTCGATCCTGAGAACGTTCATCATTTTACATTTCGTCTACTCACCTTAAAAGGAAAAGTGCCTGGTTTTAAAGCAATTGTTTCCAGCTTATTTAACTATGAGAATACAAAACTGGAGCGCACGGTCTTTGGTATTACGTTTAAAAATCCTGTTGGACTAGCAGCAGGTTTTGATAAGGACGCCAAATTGATTGATGAACTGGCCGCTTTTGGTTTTGGTTTTATAGAGATTGGTACGCTTACGCCTAAAGCACAACCCGGTAATGATAAGCCGCGCTTGTTTCGTTTGCCTAAAGATCAGGCCATTATTAATCGCATGGGTTTTAATAATGGAGGTGTTGCTGAAGCTGTAGAACGTTTGAAGAAACGATCTTCTAAAATTATTGTCGGAGGTAATATTGGTAAGAATAAAATAACACCTAATGAGAATGCATTAGATGATTATGCTTATTGTTTTGAACAACTTTATGCACATGTCGATTATTTTGTAATCAATGTGAGTTCTCCGAATACTCCTGGTTTACGAGAGTTGCAAGAAAAGGAACCTTTACGAAAGCTATTATCTTATGTAAAGGGTTTGAGCCTCGCAAAGTCCACACCCAAGCCAGTATTGCTTAAAATCGCTCCGGATCTTACAGAAAGTCAGTTGAATGATGTAATTGAGATTTTGAAGGAAACTAATACAGATGGCATCATAGCAACTAATACCACTATATCCAGAGAAGGATTGAGCACTTCTGCTGCCGAAGTGGAGGCGATGGGAGCAGGTGGTTTAAGTGGTAAGCCGCTGACACAACGGTCGACTGAAGTAATTGCTTATTTAAGAAAAAATTTTGGACCCACTTATCCAATTATTGCTGTTGGTGGTATTATGACACCACAAGATGCCATTGATAAATTGAAAGCAGGCGCAGATCTGATTCAAGTGTACACAGGTTTTATTTATGAGGGGCCAAGCTTTGTAAAACGAATCAATAAAGAGTTGATTAAGATTCTTTGAAAAGAAAATAGAATCGCTGCTTTCTGTTGTTAATTATTTTCCTGTCTCCCGCTTTTCATCATAGCAGCAATAAGGAAGTTGGTCTTCTCTGTAATTATCTAATTCAATGTCATTTAGTTAAGCTCTCTTAGTCATCCACTCCTTTGGAGAGGACTGGAGGTGAGGCAATAAAAAAGGCTTAACTAAACGGCATTGGTTACCTAATTCCTCAGCGTCATTCTCTATCTATCATCAATCTGTTGGTGATATACTTTCGTATGAAAGTTGTTAAGTCGATCGATCATTCTCATAAAGATCAAGCGTTCTTCAGTGTTCATGTCAGCCATAACATCAGCTGATCCTTCAGGATCTGAGAAAAGTTGAAACAACTTCTGTTTACCCAAATCGGTTGCCAGTAATAGTTTTTCCCGCTTATCTTCCGGATTCTCCTGCTCACCTACCAAACCCTGTTGAATCAATCTTTTAATGATATCGATACCCGTAGGTATGTCAGTCATGTTGGTTCTGCATAAAGTCTTCTTGCTGATATTGTTTTTCCAACTAAGTGTGGCTAAAAACAAAAACTCCTCAAGGCTTTTAAAGCCATGCTTTTGCAAAGTAGGCTTAAAGTAGAAGCGTATCGCTTTAAACAAACGTATTACAATGTGTATAGCCAAACCCTGACTGGTAGGAATGGCAGGATAATCGCCCTGCAACTGCGCCTCTTGTAACAAAGGGTCATAGAAAGGTGTTGTGTTTTTTGTGGGTATTGATTCAGGTTTTTCTTTAAGTAAAATCCATTTAGCAAAGTCATCAACAGTTGTTCCTGCCTTTGCTTTCACAAATGCTTCCCATTGTTCTACTAACGGTAATATGGAAGGTTGATGACTCATTTCAATATCTAAAGGTATCAAATAAAATGATAACATTTTAAATTTTCATAAATATTTATTTTTAAATATCTGTAAATCAGTATTTTAAATTTTATTGAAATGTTTTCATTTTAAAATTATAATCCGTTTAATATGTTTGCATCCTATTTAATTTCAAATACATGAAAAACATACTAGGCATAGCAGTAAGTTTTCTGCTTCTCTTAAGCTTAACCGATATAGCATCGGCACAAAGCGGAACAATTTCAGGTAAGATCAAGGATGCTAACACGCAGGAGGCACTAATTGGTGTTTCCGTTGTTATTGAAGGCAGCAACCCGATTATTGGCACCTCTTCAGATATTGAAGGCAACTATAAGCTAACAGCACCAACGGGTAGCTATACGCTAAAAGCTACTTTTGTGGGTTATCGCGAGGTGAAAAAGTATAATGTCGTACTCACCTCTGGTAACATTGCCATTATCAACTTTGAGCTACAGGAAGAATTAACCACACTAAACGAAATAGTGGTGAAGGCTGGCAAGACCGCAGCCGTGGCAACATTGGAAACACCCTTGTCTATCCAAAAACTCTCAACAGAAGAAATCAAGAGTAATCCGGGCGGTAATTTTGATATATCGCGGGTAATACAATCGCTACCCGGTGTTGGTGGAGGAACGGGTGGTACGGTGCGTAACGATATTATTATACGTGGTGGAGCGCCAAATGAAAATGTTTTTTACCTCGATGGTATTGAGGTACCCATTATCAATCACTTTACTACGCAGGGTAGTTCCGGTGGGCCACAAGGTATTCTCAATGTCTCCTTTATTGAAGATGTTACTTTAAGCACAAGTGCTTTCAATGCGCGCTACGATAATCCGTTATCATCTGTATTTCAGTTTAAACAACGCGATGGTAATTCAGAAAGAATTCAAGGTAACATTCGTTTAAGTGGAACAGAGTTGGCTACTACATTTGATGGTCCGATCTCATCTAAAACCACTTTTCTAGCTTCAGCACGCAGGTCTTATTTACAGGCCTTTTTTAAACTGATCGATTTACCGATTCGTCCCAGCTATTGGGATTTTCAATATAAGGTTACCCATAAGTTTAATGCTAAAACATCACTAACAGCTATTGGCATCGGTGCCATTGATGAATTCAGTTTTGCTGTTCCAAAAGAAAGTACACCCGAAAAAGAATACACGCTGCGATCTAATCCTTTTATCAACCAGAATAGCTATACCCTAGGTTTTGCCTTAAAGCATTTACTCAACAATGGTTATTTGAATGTTTCGGTTAGTAGAAATTATTTAGACAACAGACTTGATAAGTTTGAAGATGGCAACAATGGAGATGAATCCTTGCGTACCCTCAAAACGCGTTCCGATGAAATTGAAAATAAATTACGAATAGACGTTAACAAATCTATTGGTGCGTGGAAGTATGCTTACGGGGCAATGTTTCAATATGTTCAATTTAAGAATGATGTTTTTAGCGTTTTACAAAAAGAATTAAGAGATGAAAGTGACAATTTGATTCAACCACAAATTCTGCTTGATTTCAATACTGAATTAGATTTTTTGAAATATGGTGCCTTTTTCCAAACTACCCGTTCATTTTTTAATAATCGCTTTAGCGTATCGGGTGGTGTGCGTACCGATATGAACAGCTTCACCGATGATGGTAACAATCCATTAGAAACATTATCGCCAAGGGTTTCTTTATCCTACGCTATCAACAACCAGTGGAATGTAAATGCTTCGGTTGGTAGTTATTACAAAATACCAATTTATACCGTACTAGGTTACCAAAATACGCAGGGTGATTACATAAATCGCAGCAACAAATACATACAGTCAGACCATTATGTAGGTGGTGTAGAATTTTTACCGAACGAGAGTTTACGATTTACATTGGAAGGCTTTTACAAATCATACAGCAATTATCCTGTTTCAATCAGCCGTGGTATTTCATTGGCTAATGAAGGGGCGAGCTTTGGTGCTATTGGTAATGAAGCGGTAACAAGCACTGGAGAGGGAAGAAGCTTGGGCATTGAACTTTTCGCACAGAAGAAGCTTACTAAAAGTTTGTTCTATGTGTTGGCCTACACTTATTACAAAAGCGAATTTGCTGGAACTAATGGTGTATTTGTTCCTTCGTCATGGGATAACCAACATCTTGTTTCAGCACTGCTAGGTAAAAAGTTAAAGAAGGGCTGGGAATTGGGACTCAAATTTCGTTACGCAGGTGGGGCACCATACACACCTTTTGATCTGGAAGCTTCGCGAGCTAATTACCTAAGCCAGGGGGTAGGTGTACGTGATTTGGCATTACTCAACACGCAACGACTTAATGCTTTTAACCAAGTAGACTTACGGGTAGATAAAAAATGGAATTATAAACAGTTCACTTTCGATTTGTACCTGGATGTACAGAATGCATTCCGTAGTGCTACCCCGCAGGCTGCAGAATATACTTTTGAACGAAATACGGATGGCAGCTATACTACTACTGATGGTTTACGGGTAAAACAGGATGGCTCAAATGCAATTCCATTATTGTTGGATGACGATTCGCCCTTCTTTGTACCAACCATTGGCTTTATTATTGAGTTTTAAAATTAGCGATTTAGCTAACCCTGCCCTTGCTTAAAATCCGTCCGGCTGTTGCTTTTTATAAAGAAGACAGTCGGACTGTTAATACTTAGGTATAAGTTTAGGCCTGTTCAATGCAGGTTGAGTTATGAAAAGGTTAGGCGTACTAAAATGGTTTGCATTAAACACCTTGTCGGGGTTTAGAAAGATTCTTAATTGATTTTTAAAGTCAAAAGTGAAAATTTTAAGAAAATCCTGTGGTTTAGATGTTGTGGAGGGCGGTTATGGCATTTTTGCTTTAGCAATAATCACTTAATTCAAGTACCTTGCAGTTCCTTTCTTTATTTGAGGGAATTATCTCCCGACTCCCATCTCATCTGCAAGGAAAACATTAAAAATAAAGTGGAACATCAAAATTAAGTATGGCAAGATCACAAGAGACCTTTAGCAAAAAAGAAGCAGAGAAGAAAAAACTTCAAAAAAGAAAAGAAAAAGAACAACGTAAAGAGGATCGTAAAGCCAATGCAAAAGATGGCAACAACCTCGATGAAATGTTGGCCTATGTGGATGAGAATGGTAACATTACATCTACTCCCCCAGATCCTACCAAGAAAAAAACAATTATTCGTGAAGAGGACATTGTGTTGGGAGCACGTAATAATGTAGAACTTGATCCGGCTGATGCCATTCGCAAAGGAAAGGTTACTTTCTTTAACGACTCTAAAGGTTACGGTTTCATTAAAGACTTACAAAGTCAGGAAAGCATTTTTGTGCACATCAACGCACTTACTGGACCAATCAAAGAAAACGACAAAGTTACTTTTGAAGTAGAGCGTGGACTTAAAGGCTTAAACGCAGTACGCGTAAAGGTTACGCCTTAATTTGTAAATACGCGATGTTCGCGTATCCACTAGATGTACGCGTATCCACGCGATGTTCGCGTATCCACACGATGCTCATGTTACCACCCGATGCTCGCGTCTGGTAGACACAAAAGCATTGTGTGTCTACCTAGAATTGGTAAACAATGGCATTAATATTCATACCCGCACCTACAGAGGCGAAAATGACTATATCGCCTTCATTTATTTTTTGATCAGGCATTTTATCATTGAGAATTAGATCAAGCATGGTAGGAATGGTTGCGACTGAACTATTACCTAACCAACCGATGGTCATTGGCATAATACCCTTTGGTACTTCATTTATGTCAAAGAGTTTATACAATCGAAGTACAATGGCTTCATCCATTTTTTCGTTTGCCTGATGAATCAGGATTTTTTTAACATCCTTCAATGCTACACCAGCTTTATCGAGTGCAACTTTTATGGCCATTGGTACATGGCTTATGGCAAACTCGTATACACGCCTGCCATTCATTTTAATGTATAATTCTTTCTTCGAGTTGTCTGCGTAAGATTCGCCAAGCGTAAGTAAGTACGCATGTTGAGAGGCATACGTCTGTGTCTTGTGCGATAGCAGGCCTTTGCTTTTGTTTGGCCGTGCTTCAATAATAACAGCACCAGCGCCATCGCTATAGATCATCGAGTCACGATCATGCGGATCAAGCATACGCGATAAAGTGTCGGCACCAATTATCAGGCAGCGCTTTGCATCACCTGAACGTATATAATAGTTGGCTTGAATAAAAATCTCTACCCAACCCGGACAACCAAAGGGTACATCATAAGCAACGCAATCCGGATTTTCTATGTGCAGCTTTGCTTTAATTCTAGAGGCAAGTGAAGGGAGTATATCAGTTTGATTACTGTTATATCGTACGTCACCAAAATTATGTGCAACAATAATATAATCGATACTTTCTTTATCAATTTGTGCATTGGTAATAGCTGCCTGTGCTGCAAGCGTTCCAAGATCTGATGCATTTTGATCTGGTTTAGCATAGCGCCTTGCTTTAATACCAGTAATCTCTGAAAATTTATCAATGATACTTTGATTACTTTTTGAAGAAGGTTCTCCGGCCTTCTCGTAAAAGGTATGTTGTAAAAAATCAGCGTTTGATATTTCGATTTCAGGTATAAAGGAACCAGTACCTATAATAACAGATGTGTACATTAAACAGGGTAAAATTTTAAAAAGTAATTACGTCCTGCAATAAAAAAATCTGCAACAGTTAAGCATCAGTATCTTATATGCAGTGGTGCAAAGATAGATTCTTTGAAAAGAGTAACAGCCGTTAGGTGATAATTATCATGTTTAATTTAAGCCTAACGAACGATAGTGATATGTGATTGAGTAACCTTTATTCATCTATGTTATTACTTCACTTTACACACCTTACATTTTATTCTTCTAATTACTAATTGGTTATTGTTTTTAAAATTGTTGAGATGTGTTACTCAAAATCACGAAAAGGGATTTACAACCGCTGTAGCGCTATAAGTAGACGTTTAATCAAATTAAATTTTGATTTTCTCATTCTTTAAAATTTCGTTGCTTTGCTGCCAAATGAATAATTTCACTATGGACGTAAGAGACAGCAACAGCACAGTGCTACAAGACAGTAATTCAGTAACTGTTATAAAGGATTTAGAAGTAAGCGGTTTTTCTGGTGTGATCAAACGTGATACCATGGTGTTAAGAAAAGCGTTTTCTAATAAAGCCTGATTCGACCATGTATTCAGAAATAGCTTCTTCACCTGCACAAAAGCGATTCAGACTTATAGCTAACATTGAGGGATGGTCTTATATCATCCTTTTATTTATAGCCATGCCACTTAAGTACCTTGCAGATTTGCCAATGGCTGTTCGCATTGTAGGTATGTTACATGGTGTTCTTTTCGTTGGCTTTTGTATCAGCTTAACCGAAATGGTTATTCACTTTAGATGGGGACTACTTAAAATAATTCTTGTTTTCCTCTCAAGCCTTTTACCCTTTGGTACTTTTTATATGGATCGTCAGTTGTTCCGTAAATCAAAAAAGTAGAATTATTACAGTTATGATTAGTATGCGCTAATCATTGATGAACGCGAATTGAATTTTGAGTACCGGTTATTAAAGTATTCAGAACTTTTGTATTCGGGTACCTTTAACTCACCATTAGTTTTGCTACTGCATCATGTTCAACCTTTTTCATCACGCTTGTATAACGGTCAACAATAATTGTATCACTAAACTCCAACTCCATTTTTCTACGACCGCATTCACCCATTAATTGTAGTGAAACATCAGAGAACTCCATCATTTGCAGCATTTTATCCGCCAGATCTTCAGGATTGTGTGATTCGCAGAGTAAACCATTAAATCCGCCTACTACAACCTGATTACAACCAGGAACATTAGTGGTAACTATTGGCTTACTCATAGCAGCAGCTTCCATTAACGAGCGCGGTGACCCTTCACGATAAGAAGGCAATACAACACAATCAGCAGCACTTAGATATGGACGTACATCACTCGTTTTACCCAAGTAATCAATAAGTCCCTGCGATATCCAATTATCAATATCAACCAATGGAATTCCTCTTTTATGTTCAGGATCTTTACCACCAAGTAATTGGAACTTTGCATTTACGCCCTTGGCTTTTAATATTTTAATAGCTTCAATATATTCAATGATGCCTTTATCGAAAAGTATTCTTGACACCACAAGAAAAGTAAATGTGTTGTTGCGTTTAAATGGCTGCGGTTCAAATTGATTAAGATCTATACCAGACCCAGGAAGTAATTCTGTTTTGTCATCTCTTATTATTGCCTTGTCTAGAAAAAGCTGAAGGTCATCCGGGTTTTGGAAAAACACTTTTTTAGGGAAACGAAAGGAAATCTTGTATAAGAACTTTGCAATTTTAGACACTAGTCCTTCTTTCAAAAAAACAGTTCCTAACCCACAGACATTGTTAATTGCTGGTATTCCTGCCAATGCAGCGGCCATTGAACCATACACGTTAGGTTTGATTGTATAATGAAGAATTACATCTGGTTTTACTTTTTTGTAAAGCATGGTCAACTCCAGCATCAGGGCAAAATCTTTTAAAGGACTGGCACCTCTGCTATCCATGTAGACATTGTGATGGTTACATCCCACCGCTGTCAAAAGTTTTGTGTAATCATCCTCTGGGGCAATAGTGTGCACCTCATGGCCTTGCTCCAAAAGCGCTTTTACAAAATTCATTCGAAAATTGTAGATATTCCATGACGTATTAATAACAATAGCAACTCTCACACTTCAATGTTTTTCCTACTTACGCATAAATCAGTCCTGAGCGATTTAAAGGTCATTTTCGGCATTTCATCGATTTTTTTTCCTATCCAGAAAGGAAATATTCCCAAAAGTGGAATCATTTTCATGCTGAGTGATAGCTGCATTGTTTAGCTTTGAGCTATGGATTTGCAATATTTTTTCCATCGTTCTAAAAAGCTGAGTGATGAGAACAAAAAATTTCTTACTGGCCTGAAGAAGAAAGACATCCGAAAAGTAGATATAGCTTTTCACGAACTACATGAAGCTGTATTTGAGGAAACCGACTGTCTGGCATGTGCTAATTGCTGTAAAACGACCAGCCCTATTTTTTACCCGGTAGATATAGAACGCGCAGCCAAATACCTCCGCATTAAGCCGGGAGATTTTGTTGAGCAATACTTGAGAATAGATGCAGATAAAGATTACGTACTTCAATCCTCACCCTGTACCTTTTTAGGTGAGGATAATCATTGCACCATTTATGAGAGTAGACCCAAGGCATGTCGTGAATATCCGCATACAGATCGCAAAAAAATGGTGCAAATAATGGAGCTAACACACAAGAATACCCTTGTGTGTCCGGCTGTATTTGAAATAGTAGAGAGACTTAAGAAAGTTGGTGTTTAAAAACCACCTAGGGAAAGACCTATTGTTAGGGTGTTGATGTCCTTACCTTGAATACCTTCACCTTCCTTGAAATTGGTTGAAAGGTTATAATATCCGAATAGGTTTACGTTACCAACTCCGATACGAGCATAAACGCCATAGCGAAAATCATTCAAGTTCCATCTTTGTTTGCTCTTGAATTGTTTGGTTTCGCCATTCTCCTCGTATTTCACCTTAGTAAATGAGCTAATGCGAAAGCCAGGTCTGAATCCAATAGAAGTTTTAAAAGTTCTGGCTTGGTCATCAGGATTTGCGCTGAATCGTAACTCCAGGGGTGCATCGATGTAGTTAGCGATAAACTGGGATTTCAATACAGGTATACCTAACCTTTGCATTTGCAACTCTTCATTTGCATCATACTCCAACACAAGTGCATCCTTAAACTTATAGCGCTCCATACTAAAGCCTAAGCCTGGATGAAAAGAAAACTTACCTTTTAAAATTGGAATTTTAATGTCATGCTGGTAATATAGATTCAGACTTCTTGAACCCCAAAGACCTATATTAAAGGTGTCGGATGCGTTTAAAGCTCTGTTAACGCCTATCTCAACTAAGAAAGTGCCTGGGATATTGGGACGTCCTTTGGAAGTTTTTGCATTATTTTGAGCAAATGCGGCCAAAGTAAGTAAGGCAAAAAGGCCTGAAAGCAATGATTTCTTCATGATTTACCGATCGAATGTTCTAAACAAGATTCAAAAATAGTTTTTTTATGGGGCAACCCAAATAACGATGTTGCGAGAGATAAATTATTCTTTATTTTTGCAACCCGATTCAGTTAAACAACTGTTTGGAACCCGCACTCGTAGCTCAATTGAATAGAGCATCTGACTACGGATCAGAAGGTTCGGGGTTTGAATCCCTGCGAGTGCACTAACGAAGCCCCTTACTTATGTGAGGGGTTTTTTGTTTAATAAATCTGTTGTAATAATTGGGTGGGATGACGAGGGGCTGTGCGGCATGGTCGTGCGTACGAGTAATCCCTGCGAGTGCACTTGATAATGAGCCAGTTACATTAATTTGTAATGGGCTTTTTTATTTAGGATACATAAAAGAATTTTTTCGCTGTTCCAGATGTTCCGAAGGGCATCTGGAACTTTTCATGAACCGGATTTAAAATCCGGTTATTTGTAGTTCGAGATACGCTGCGCTAAACTGTACAACAGCTATAACAACCGGTCTGACCGCTGTATACAATAACAAGAAGCGGTCTGACCGATCGCTGTTGTTGAACCAAAATCAATTTTTAAAATCGCTGAAAACATCTCGAACAGCGCTTTGGGTTTTCACCGACCACGTTGAAATGGCAAGCTTACTCTATCCCTGTATAATTATAAGGAGTAATCGCTTTCAACTTTTTCTTTAACTCTTCCTTAACCGCTAAGCCATCAATAAAAGTGCTGATAGAAGCTTGAGTGATTTTTTCATTCTTGCGTGTCAAATCCTTTAACGCTTCATAAGGATTCGGATATCCTTCTTTACGCAATACAGTTTGTATAGCCTCTGCTACCACCGCCCAGTTGTCTTCTAAATCTGCATCGATAGCCGCTTTATTTAATTCCAGTTTATCAATACCGCGTTGCAGCGATTTAATAGAGAGATAAGTGTGTGCCAATGGTACTCCTATGTTACGCAATACAGTTGAATCTGTTAAGTCGCGTTGCAGGCGTGAGATTGGAAGCTTGGCAGACAGGTGTTCAAAAATGGCATTAGCAAAACCTAAATTGCCTTCAGCATTTTCAAAATCGATAGGATTTACTTTATGTGGCATGGCAGAGCTACCAATTTCACCTGCCTTTATTTTCTGTTTGAAATAATTCATGGCTACATATTGCCACACATCGCGACTGAAATCTATCAACACGGTGTTAATGCGTTTCAAATTATCGAAGATGGCTGCCAGATTATCATAATGTTCTATCTGTGTTGTAGGATGACTTCTGACCAATCCTAGTCTGTGGCTTACAAATTCATTACTGAATTTTTTCCAGTCTACTTCTGGATAGGCAATATGGTGTGCATTGAAATTACCTGTAGCACCACCAAACTTCGCTGAATGTGGAACAGTTTTCAGTAACTCTAATTGCTTATTGATTCTCGCTACGAATACACTAATTTCTTTTCCTAAACGAGTAGGAGAGGCAGGTTGTCCATGTGTACGTGCCAGCATAGCAACATCTTTCCACTCCAGGCTTTTAGCAGATAGTTTTTCAACAAAAGCATTTATGGCAGGTAATAATTCTTTATCCATAAACTCCTTCAGCGAAAGCGGAATAGAAGTATTGTTAATGTCTTGCGAAGTAAGACCAAAATGTATGAACTCTTTAAAATCGGCAAGCCCTAGTTCATCAAACTTTTGCTTAATAAAATACTCTACCGCTTTAACATCGTGGTTAGTTGTGGCTTCAATTTGTTTGATGGCCAAAGCATCAGCTTCAGAAAAATTTTTGTGGATCAGTCGAAGTTTTTCAAGGTCACGGGCCGGAAAGCTCTCCAATTCGTGTAGCACGCCTGTTAAGCTGATAAAGTATTCTATTTCTACCAATACCCGGTAGCGGATTAGACCAAATTCTGAAAAGTAAGGGGCAAGAGCCTGGGTATTGTTAAAATAGCGGCCGTCTATAGGCGAAATGGCTGTAAGCTGATTGAGTTGCACGTTTTATACGTTAAGGGACAAAAGTAATAAAAATCGTTTAGTACAGGTTATAAAAGGCTATGTTCGGTAGGGTGCTGAATGCCACTTTTTATAGCTTTGCGGCCTATGAAATTGAAACTCTTGACGGCACTTTTTTTGATCTCATTTACTGTTTATGCCCAGAAAAATGCTGCAGGTATCGAGTTTTTAGTAAAAAAGGCCAAAGAAACCATCAAAATAGACGGGGAACTGACCGAAGAGAGCTGGCAATCATCGCAAAAGGGTAAGGACTTTTGGGTGGCCAGACCCATAGACTCTATCGCACCGACAAACCCTACTTTTTTTTACATAACCTTCGATGATGATTTTTTATATGTGGGCTTTGAATGTATGTCTGAAGCGCGAGAACCTATTGTAGAATCGCTCAGAAGAGATTTTGACTATGGTCCAAATGATAACGTAGGTATTTATCTGAACACTTACAACGACTTTACTAACGGTTTCTATTTTAACATAACTCCTTATGGTGTGCAGCGCGAGGGCACAGTGGCCAATGCGGGTATAAGCGATGGAGATTATTCATCTTTTTGGGATAACAAATGGTACTCTGCTGTAAAGCGTTATGAAGATAAGTGGGTAGCTGAAATTGCAATACCTTTTAAATCAATTCGATATAATATCGATGAGTGGAATTTTAATGTGCTGCGTAATGATGTAGCACGCAACCAGGTGTCAAGCTGGATTGCAACGCCAGTACAATATATGCCTGCCTCTTTTCAAAATACCGGACGCATTATTTGGGAGCAGCCCTTACCTAAACCAGGTATGAACGTATCTCTTATACCTTACCTTACTACAGAGGCGAATAAAGCAGCAACTGAACCTTCTGACTATGGATTAAATTTTGGTTTTGATGCTAAAATTGGCGTCACGCCTTCGCTCAACTTAGACCTCACCGTTAACCCTGATTTCTCTAATGTAGAAGTTGACAGACAAGTAATTAACCTTACACGTTTTGAAGTTAATTTCCCCGAACGTAGACAATTCTTTTTAGAGAACACTGATTTATTTTCTACGCCTGGTTTTGGAGAGACCAGACCTTTTTTCTCAAGACGTATAGGCCTTGCACAAGACACGCTTGGTAATTTAGCCAAGGTGCCGATTGTATATGGTGCACGCCTGAGCGGTAAGCTTGGTCCTGGTTGGCGCATTGGTGTAATGAATTTACAAACCAGAGAAGAGAAAAAATTGGGCTTGCCTGATCAAAATTATACTGTTGCTGTTGTACAACGCCAGATTTTTAAAAGATCTAATTTCGATTTGGTTTTTATCAATAAACAATCACTTGGTTTAGATAAGTACGATTCAAACCGATATTATAATACCTCAGTACTTCGTAACAAGGTTGAGAATGGTGACACAACCTTAACATTTAATAAATACAATAGAGTAATTGGTGGTGACTTTAATTTATTTACCAAAACTAATCGATGGAATAGTGACGTATACTTTTTTAAATCACTCGATAATTTTACTGAAAGCGATAACTATGCCTTCGGTGCATTTGTAGGGTATTTTAGTCGCAACCTCACAGTATATGCTGGCCATGAAAATCTCGGTAAAAATTATAACGCGGAATCAGGTTATGTGCCACTTATGCAGGTGTACCCTGGTTATGCTAATGGTTTTTTTAGGGTAGAAAATCCTATTTATCCTAAGTCAACGCGTATTATAAATTTTCGTCCCAGCTATGGTTACAATTTTACCATGACACCCGATGGTAAAGTAACTGATCAAACTTTCTCTGCAGATTTTGGAATGTCATTTTCTAATACTTCGGGTTTAGGCATATCCTATTCTCGTATTTTTCAGGTATTACCCGGATCTTTTAATCCCCTTTTTCCAAAACAAGAAATTGCTTTTCAGTCAGGTGAAGAATATACCTGGTACGAGTTAGCTTTTGGCTTTAATTCAGATACACGTAAACTCTTTAACTGGGATGCCGGTGTATTATATGGCACATATTACAGCGGTGAGCGCGTAAATGTGAATGCTGCACTGCGTTACAGGGTGCAGCCATTTGGTAGTATTGCCCTTTCGGCAGACTATAACGATATAAAACTGGGTCAGCCATACGGAAGCGCAGTTTTTGTGCTTCTAAGCCCAAGACTTGACTTTACTTTCACAGATAAATTATTCCTTACTACTTTTGTACAATACAACAGTAGATTTGACAATATCAATCTGAACGCAAGATTTCAATGGCGTTTTAAACCAGCCTCCGATTTCTTTGTTGTATATACTGAGAATTATTTTCCAGAAGGCCTGCTGAGTAAAAACAGGGCATTGGTTTTAAAACTCACCTATTGGTTTAATCTTTAAAATTTTTCATTTTCTAATTCATACAAAATGGCCTTTAGTTTTTTCAAAAAATCCGAATCAAAGAAAGAAGAGCAACACAGTGGTCCACATTATTATGACCTGAAAGTGAAGCGTGTGGTGAAAGAGACAAAAGATGCCATCTCCATTTGGTTTGAACAACCCAGGGATAAAAAAATAGCATATAAGTCGGGCCAATTTTTAACATTAATTATTCCCATAGCAGGTAAAGAAGTAAGACGTGCCTATTCGTTATGCTCCTCACCCTTTACCGATGATGATTTGGCTGTAGCTGTAAAGCGTGTAGACAATGGGTTGATGAGTAACTGGCTACCCGATAATCTTAAAGAGGGGCAAAGCGTTAAGATCATGGAACCCATGGGGCAATTTACTACTGACTATGCCTCAGATAAAAAACGCCATGTTGTTATGTTTGCTGGTGGTTCAGGCATTACCCCAATGTTATCTATAATTAAAAGTTTGCTTACACAAGAACCTGAAAGCATTGTATCATTAATTTATTGTAACAGAGATATTGATAGCATTATTTTTAAAGATGAGCTGAGCAAGTGGGAAACGAAGTACGAAGGACGCTTACATGTAATACATGTACTGGATAACGCCCCTATGAATTGGCAGGGTTACTCTGGTTTATTAAACCATGACATGCTTAAAAAATTATTTGAGCGCATACCTAATTGGGGCATGGATAAGACTACCTACCTGATGTGTGGCCCGGAAGGGATGATGAAGAATGTTGATTCATTATTAGAGCAGCATAAAATTGCCAAGGATAAAATATTTAAAGAGAGTTTTGTACAAGGCACCATCGATAAAGACACGAAGAATGAGGCTATAGCAACTACGGCCAGTGAAGCAAAAACAAGAGAGGTAGTAATTCGCTATGATGGCATGGAGCACAAAATAACAGTGAAGCCATCGGATACAATTTTGGCGAGCGCCTTAGATCAGGGTGTAGATTTACCTTATTCTTGTCAGAGTGGTTTGTGCACTGCCTGCCGAGGTAAAGCGCTTAGTGGTCAGGTTAAATTAGATGAAGAAGAAGGCCTGTCACAATCAGAAAGAGCTGAAGGTTATGTGTTGACTTGCGTTGGCCACCCTATGTCAGATGATGTTGTGATTGAGATTGGTTAGTAGATTGACCTACTGATTTGACTAAGTAAACTTTTGGTGGCTTGGAGGTTATCATTGACGTGTAATGCCAAGCGGCATTAGGCGTTGGTGGTGGGTCTTAAGACATTCCCAGTGGTTTGATTGTAGTTTTTGTTGGGAAAACTTACTAACTTCCCTTCATCAACCAAACCGTCATCTATGGAAAGCACAGAAATTTACCAATCCTGGGATAAATTTATTATTCTTGGCGCCTATGTCAGTTTTGCCATCGCCATTCTTATTCTTTTATATCACGAATTACGACTCCTGCTGCTAAAGGATTTGAAGGAAAAATACGATTATGTAAACCTTCATGAGATACAGTATTTCTGGTATGCTGTAATTGCCTTAATAGTGGGTGTTGCTTTATATACCAATGCCATGGTCGCCAATGTATTCGATGTGCAGGGCATTACCGGAGTCGCAGTACGTGTATTTTATACCATTGGTTTTGCTGCATTGGCCTATGTTTCTCTATCAAGTTTGGTGCGCATTCTTTATCCGCGCGTTGTTGAAAGACGTTTACAAAGAATCAGAAATAAACCCCGTGTTTCTCCTGCTGGCAATGCTATGCGTAAGCTTACAGAAGCAGAAGAAGATGTGCACTTAGACCAGGATCAGATTGATCAGGAGTCGAGTGAAATACATTCTGTTGATTATGATGTGTGGATTGACGAGAAAAGTGGCTACAAGAAAATTGAAAAGTATATGGCATACCAACACGCTGAAGAATGTTCAGAGTGTGGTTTCTTTACATTGAAAATTGTAAACGAAGAAATTGAGGTTAAGCCAACACCAAACGAAACCGGTTTATTGTTAAAGCACTATCGCTGCACTTATTGCCGCCACCGCGAGGCTAAAGAAGTGATTATTGCTAAGCTTTCTACTAACGTGAAATAAGTTTTGTACTTAAACTTATCAGGAGCAGGTTATTCAAAATGAATGACCTGCTTTTTTTATGCGAACCTTATTTTTCAATTATGAGTTATACCAATTATAAAGTTAACTTCGATCTCAATTTCTATGCAGCCACTTCTTATCAGTGATTCATTACTAGTAAAATTAAAATCAATTGGAAGCATGCGCAGGATGGCAGCCGATGCCGTACTCATGAATGAAGATGATTATATTCAAGCTATTCCAATAGTATTGAATGGCTCTATAAAAGTAATGCGTACAGATGATGATGGGAAAGAAATACTACTCTATTACATAAAACCTGGCGAAAGTTGTGTTATGTCTTTTTTGGGCGCAACCTGCAACGAGCGCAGTAAGATCAAAGCTATTGTTGATGAACCTGCTGAAATCTTGATGTTGCCTATTAGCAAAGCTGTGGAATTAATTCGCAGTGCTCCGGAGTGGATTGAATTCATTTTTCAGCTATATAACAGACGTTTCGAAGAATTGCTAGATGTAATCAATGCCATCGCTTTTCAAAAGGTAGATGAAAGACTATGGGAATTGCTAAGGAAAAAATCCGAAATGAATAAAAGCAAGGAATTAGCAGTAACTCACCAGCAAGTTGCAGATGAATTAGGTACAGCACGGGAAGTTGTCTCCCGTTTGCTCAAACAATTGGAGAAGAGTAAAAAGATCACACTTTCAAGAAATAAAATCACAATCCTTTAGCTATGTGACTTAAGTTACGGTAAGCCGCAAGTGAGTACGGTAGTTTTGCATAAAAATTATTGTACATGGAAATTATTGGTTTTGCCGCAGCGATTATTATGGGTCTATCACTTGGCCTGATTGGTGGAGGAGGTTCAATTCTAACCTTGCCTATATTGGTTTATCTTTTTGGTTTAGACCCTGTTTTATCTACTGCCTATTCTTTATTTGTAGTAGGCTTAACAAGTTTTATCGGGTCATTTTCACATTTCAGACAAGGAAATGTTCATTTAAAAACCGCGATTATTTTCGGTATTCCTTCCATTATCTCTGTCTATGCTGTTAGAAAATTTGTAGTACCTATTATTCCTGATCCGTTCTTTAGTGTTGGCGATTTTGTGTTTAGCAAAGCCTTATTTGTTATGGTTTTGTTTGCTGTACTTATGCTGTTGGCTTCTTTTTCTATGATTCGCAAGCCAAAGCAAGAGAAAGAGGCAAAAGGCGAGGTTAAGTATAACTATCCACTCATTTTTGCAGAGGGTTTGTTGGTAGGTGGAATTACAGGGCTTGTAGGTGCAGGTGGTGGGTTTCTAATTATTCCTGCGCTGGTGTTATTGGCAGGTCTTCCAATGAAACAGGCAGTAGGCACTTCGTTGCTTATTATTGCCTTAAAATCTTTAATTGGTTTTACAGGCGATTTAGGGTCCGGTCTTTCAATTGATTATAACTTCATGTTAATGTTTTCTGGCTTTGCTATTGTTGGTATAGTACTAGGTAGCTATTTAACCAAATTTATCCCTAACGAGAAACTAAAACCAGCCTTTGGTTGGTTTGTATTGATAATGGGTGTTTATATTTTAGGAAAAGAGCTATTGTTTTAATACTTATCTGCTAATCTATTTAGACACCACTAGTTTCAAAAGGGTAGAGATTTGGTAAAAGAAACCATCCGTCAGACCACTGTAAGCGGAAGTAAACAGCGGTCAGGCAGATTTAAGGTAAAAAAATATTAACAGTAATACTTATGATGAACAGTAATACAAAGCAATTTGTAATTTGGGGTATTGCCGCAGTAGTTGGAGCAACAGCTGGATTTATCTATTGGTATTTCATTGGATGTAATAGTGGCAGCTGCGCCATTACTTCCTCACCAGTTAACAGTTCTATTTATGGTGGTATAATGGCAATTTTATTAGTAAATGTTTTTGATAAACAAAAAACTAAACCTGAAAATGAAAATCGAAAAACAATTGATCAAAAAGGATAATCCTGATTACCAGATAATCGGTGATGCTATTAAAAGTGTTGAAAGTGTTGTTGGCATTGATGCTAAGCATACCCACATCCTCATCATCAATAAATTACTTGAGCTTGATAAAAAGCTTGACAAGATTAGCAAGCAACTTAATAAGAAGATGGCCAAAAAGAAAAAGCAGAAATAGTATACTACATTTAAGCACAATCTTGTGCAAGTATTCTTATAGTCGTTAATGAAACAAGGCCTTAGAGAAAACTGGAAACAGTTTGCTATACTTATTTTGGTAAACGCTTTCGTTGGTGCCATGATTGGTATGGAGCGTTCTGTATTCCCAGACCTGGCTAAAGAAAAGTTTGGTATGCAAGGGCATACTGCGCTTTTATCTTTTATTATAACTTTTGGTCTGATCAAGTCTATTGCTAATTATGCTGCTGGCCGGTATACAAAATTGATAGGTCGTAAGAAAATGCTAATGCTGGGATGGGTCGCTGCATTGCCAGTACCTTTTCTGCTCATCTTCGCTAATTCATGGAATATGATTTTGCTGGCCAATATTTTTCTAGGTCTTAATCAGGGTCTCACTTGGTCAACCACAGTGTTGATGAAAATTGACTTAGTAGGAGAGAAGAACAGAGGTTTAGCAATGGGCCTTAATGAATTTGCCGGTTATCTTACCGTTTCTTTAATTGCTTTACTCAGTAGTTGGATTGCTGTTGAATATGGTGTTCACCCCTATCCTTTTTATATGGGTATTGGTTTTGCGTTTGCTGGTTTACTTATCACGCATTTTTGGGTAAATGATACTACAGCAATGGCGAAGCTTGAAGCTGGAGGTGATAGTAAGAGCGAGAAGAAAAACATATTCCTCTATACAACTTGGCAACATCGAAATTTGGGTGCAGTAACACAGACAGGCTTCGTTAATAATTTGAATGATGCTATGGCTTGGGGAATAATTCCTGTGTGGATGCATCAACAAAATTATACGTTGGGAGAAATAGGCTTAGTAGCTGCAGTTTATCCAGCCATGTGGGGTATAGGTCAATTATTTTCAGGTAAGCTTTCTGATGTTTTTTGTAAGAAGGATATACTGCTGTACGGCATGATTTTTCAGGCCATGGCCATTTTTCTTTTTCCCTTTATGCAGTCCTTACAAGCCTTGATTATACTCTCGGCTATTTTGGGCATAGGCACTGCGTTGGTTTATCCCACCTTTTTAAGCAGCATAGCAGAAAACACTACGGTAGAAGAAAGGCCTGAGAGTTTAGGCATCTTTCGTTTTTGGCGTGATTTCGGTTACGTAGCCGGTGGTTTAATGGTTGGTCTAACTGCCGATAGGGTGAGCGTTGTATTTTCAATAGAGCTTGTAGCGTTTATCACCTTAATTTCAGGAATTATCATCGCTTTCCGCATGTATTGCCCTACTACAAAATCATTTACCTGTTTTCAGGGTTAACTAAAAATTTCTTGTGTAACTTTTGTTACGGACTGACGAAAGTCATGTTTCTATCTTTGTATTAAATTGAACTAAATATTAAAAGTAACTTATGTTAGAAACCATTCAGCAACCCTGGCCTTGGTATGTGGCAGGCGCTCTTATTGGATTGACGGTACCAGCTTTGCTATTATTGGGGAATAAACATTTTGGTGTTTCCTCTTCTCTGCGTCACATTTGTGCCGCATGTATTCCTGGAAATATTTCTTTTTTTAAGTACGATTGGAAAAAGGAAGTATGGAATTTATTTTTTGTTGCAGGTGTCTTATTTGGTGGTCTTATCGCCACGCAGTGGCTAAGCAACCCTGCCCCTATTGTTGTTTCTGAAAAAACAGTAGCAGCTTTGCAAGTACTGAATATTGAAACAGACAATCAACTGATGCCTGCTTCTATTTTCAGTTTTAACAATCTCTTTACTATTCGTGGCCTCTTGTTCTTTGTTGTAGGAGGCTTTATGGTAGGCTTTGGTACACGCTATGCAGGAGGTTGCACCAGCGGGCACGCCATTATGGGTTTGTCGAATTTACAATGGCCATCATTGGTAGCTACGTGCTGTTTTATGGTGGGTGGCTTTGTAATGGTACACCTTATTTTTCCCTGGTTAATGACACTTTAATTATAAAGAAGATATTGTATGCAAAAAACTAAAGATGAATTTGTAGATACACAGGTGGTTCAACATCCTATTGAATGTGAAGCACCTAATGATCAGGTGGCAAATGAACCACTCATCAGCGCTAACATCAAATACATGGTAGTCGGTATATTGTTCGGGATTGTATTTGTTAAAGCAGAAATTATTTCATGGTATAGAATTCAGGAAATGTTTCGTCTGCATTCTTTTCATATGTATGGAGTAATCGGAACAGCTGTTGTAGTAGGACTTATTTCAGTTCTATTAATAAAAAGATTTTCAATTAAAACCATGCAAGGTGAAAAGGTTGTTTTTCATGATAAGACTTTTCATTGGGGAAATGTTATTGGCGGACTAATGTTTGGCTTAGGATGGGCTATTACAGGTGCTTGCCCAGGCCCTTTGTTTGCACAAATTGGTAGTGGATTTCTAGTGGTGATTGTCACCCTGCTTAGTGCGATTGCCGGAACATGGGTATACGGACTGTTGCGTGATAAACTTCCTCATTAATTTTATACGTACTGTAATCAAAGTCACAGAAAAAGTAAGGACAACAAATGACCTTTGTACGATATAAACAATGAAATTTTATGTTGTCCTTACTCTTCGAAAATAATCATCTCACAATCAAGCATCATAAAACCGATCAATATCTTTTACTGACATGGAAAGGTTTTATACCCAGTACGGAATTCAGGTCGCTTGCTTGTGAAATTATAAAAGCAGTTGAGAAAACCAAAGTAAATAAAATTCTTTCTGATAATACTGAATGGAAAATAATTTCACCAAACGATTATAGTTGGGCTGCAAGCCATTGGTTTCCGAAAGCAGAAGAGAGTGGGATTAAACAAATGGCAACTGTTTTAAGTACAGATGCTTTTAACAGACTGGCCGAAAGAACAGTGCAAAACATGGCGGATATCTCAGGTATGAAAATTCGAAATTTTGAACGTTTAGCAAAGGCTGCTGATTGGCTTACTGCTAATGCAACAGTAAAAGTAGCATAGCATAAGCCTAATGATGTTTATTTAGCAGGTAAAAATGAAAACAGAGTTTAAAGAAATACAAACTGTAACAAAGCTCATTACTAGCTTAATCATCACTTTATTGATTTTGGTTATTATGATGGGTACAACTGTTAGTATTCTCTACATTAAACCAACTTTCTTTTCAGATCTCATTAAAAATAAAGCGAATTCTGCCATAGTTAATAAAATCGAAAAATCAGTATTGTTTTGGAAGGCGCCTGAAGCAAATAACATTCCTGCAACACCCGCAGGTGATGAGATTCGTTATGGACGAGAATTAATTATTCATACAGCTGAGTATTTAGGCCCAAAAGGAAAGGTGTTAAGCATAAGTAATGGAATGAATTGCCAAAACTGTCACTTGGAAGCTGGCACTAAAGTTTTTGGTAATAATTACAGTGCAGTGGCATCCACCTATCCAAAATTCAGGGCAAGATCAGGTTCTGAAGAAACTATTGAAAAAAGAGTTAATGATTGTTTTGAGCGCAGTCTTAATGGAAAGCCCTTAGCCGAAAATAGTAAAGAGATGAAAGCTATTGTGGCCTATATTCATTGGCTTGGCAACGAAGTGCCTAAGGGTGAGGTACCCAAAGGGGCTGGTTTGGTTGAACTGTCTTATTTAGACCGTGCTGCTGATCCAATTAAAGGAAAGATACTCTACGAAGCAAAATGCACTGTTTGCCATGGCACTGATGGGCAAGGCATAATGAATAAGGATGGCAATGCATGGACTTATCCACCTTTGTGGGGTAAAAATAGTTACAATGATGGAGCAGGTTTATTCAGATTATCGCGCTTTGCTGGTTACATCAAAGCAAACATGCCACTGGGAGCAACACATGAAACACCTCTGTTAACTGATGAAGAAGCGTGGGATATAGCAGCCTATGTTAATGATATGGATAGACCCAAAATGGATATCAGCAAAGATTGGCCAGACATTTCTAAAAAACCGATAGACCATCCGTTTGGCCCCTTTGCAGATGGCTTTAATGAAAAAGAACACAAGTTTGGTCCATATCAGTCTATAATGAGCAAACGAAAAGAAGTGTTGGGTAAGAAATAATCAAGTAATGAAGAATGTGATACTGGCGTTCAGCCTTGCACTTTTAAGTGTACAATATACCTATGCCCAGCACCAGGACCCAAGTTGGTCAGTGCGCAGAGCGACTATAAATCTACAACACATGGAGAATGATAGCCTGTGTAACGTACTGCACAAGATGGGTACTTTCGAAGGACACTTACGAACATTTTTCATGGGTACAACTAATCACAATGAATACCCTGATTATTATGCACTTGGTGTTGGTGGTGGCCTTGGTTATTACTCGCCAATTATTAAGAATTTTCAAGTGGGAATGTCGGGCTTCATTATTTATAACATGGCTTCATCACATCTGGGCTCACGCAATGGTTTTACAAACAGGTATGAGCTTGGTTTATTTGATGTCAGCAATCCTGATAACCACGAAGACCTTGACAGGTTAGAAGATTTGTACATTCGATACTATTTAAATGCAGATAAGCATAGCTACACACAGTTTGGTAAATTCCATTTAGTTACACCATTGATTAATCTACAAGATGGTCGCATGCGTCCAAATCTTCAGGAGGGTATTTGGACAGAGTGGAATAATTGGGAAGGAATTAAATTGAAAGGCGGATTTTTTTGGAAGACCTCTCCACGCGGAACCATTCACTGGTATGATATTGGAAAATCCATTGGCGTGTATCCTATGGGCAGGGCGATTAATGGATCAAGAGCAGACTATGCAGGTCATGTAAAGACTTCCGGTATTACTATTCTTAACACGAGCCTAGCATTACATAAAAATGTCAAATCTGAAATATGGAATTACTATGTGCCAGATTTGCAAAACACTTTATTTCATAAGACTGAGTGGAAGAAGAAAAATGATCATGTACAATGGATGATGGGATTGCAATACATTTGGCAGCATGCTCTTTTTAACGATACCCTTGCTTTGGAGAAACAATATGTGAGCAAAGGAGAGCAATCCCATACATTTAGCGGGCGAATAGCAAGAAGTAATGTACATACCGCTGCTGAATGGAATTTGAGTTATACAAGAATAACAAAACACGGACGTTTTCTTTTTCCGCGTGAATGGGGAGTTGAGCCACTCTATACCTTTATGCAACGTGAGCGCATGGAGGGATCTGGTGATGCTAATGCCCTTGTGTTACAACATCAGCGCTATGCTGATAAGGGACACCACGTATTAGTTTCAGCTGGTATTGGTTCATTTTGGATGCCAGATGTAAATAATGCTGTGCTTAATAAATACGCAATGCCTGATTTCTTTCAGGCGAACTTGCGCGCGAAGTATAAGTTTACAGGATTCTTACAAGGATTGCAGGCAGATTTGCTTTATGTGTATAAAGGTAATATGGAAACAAACCTGCAAGAATCAGTGCAGTTTTATCACAACAAAATTGATGTTCATCATCTTTCCCTGGCACTTGATTATTATTTCTAATTGGCTAACTGAATTTAAATTTCTTTCATTCTTTTTCCTTTGACTGAAGTTAGGACAATGATATCAACTTTGATAAGAAGAGAATATTAACGACTTCATCTCCTCCCCATTTTAAAGCTTAATATCCGATTGTACTTTAAGATATTAATGAGATTGTAGTAATTTGTCTAAAGCATTAATGAGCCAATTATTTCATTGAAAGGTCTTTATAGAATAAACCGATCTGGATAAATCATCGTTTGAGCTTAATAGGATATAGAAGTGAATCTATATGTAATATTTTTGAAACACGATAATTTTTTTGTCTAACTGTAACTAAATAAAAGACCACAAAGCAAATTATTATAATACATTAACAATTTAACTTTTTTAAAAATGGAAAAAAACAAAAAAACAATTGAGTCATTTGACAAAAGATTTACAATTGAAAAGCATGCCGACAAAATAGTTGGGGGAATGACATTATCAGGTAACAATAGGCCTGTTGGCGCCAATACTATTTGTGAAACTGGAAATCCCTGGAATAGTTATATGACTGATGATTGTGCTGATGAATTTATAATCTACTTGCCATAAACTCAAGATGTTTATGGTGTTGGTTTAATAGATTTTGTTGCGTTCCGCGTAAATCATTTTAACTAGTATCATCAAGTCCACATGAATTTGATTTTAAATCGCAATTCATGTGGACTTATATTTTGCAGACTATTTATCCTCTTTTAGAGTAAATCCCAAAATCAAAGAATAGGATGCTAAAATTATTTTATTGAATCTATATGATAGCCGTAATTAGTAATGAAAGTGGTGAGCCCTCTACATCTGATGTAATAAATTGGATATCATATTTGGGTCACGATTCTTTATTGCTCTATGGAGAAGATTTCGGAAGGCATTTCAATGTAAATATTGCTTTTTTAGGTAAGAATGAACTGGCGAGTTTTGAGTTGCATGGAAAAGTTTATACACCGGATGACATTTCAATAATCTGGTATAGAAGAGATCGGACTTATTTTCCAGAATCGCTGAATGATATAAGTAACGATACTAATAGAGAGAAAGTAAAACGATTAGTTTTTAATGAGGTCAATGTATTGAGGTCACATTTCTATGCTCTTTTAAAAGATAAAAAATGGCTGTCTGATCCTAAAAAATCACTAGTCAACAAGCTTGATGTGTTGAAAGAGGCGGCTAGTGTAGGGTTAAAAATCCCTGAAACATTAGTTACCACTTCTAAAAGCTCTCTAATAGATTTTTTTCAGAGACATAATAAAAATGTGATTATAAAACCCATGAGTGAAACACTTTTTTACGCCATTAATGATAGGCAATATTCTTTGGCGACTCATTTGCTGACAGATTTGGAAGTTGAAAGTATGCCTGAAACTTTTTTCCCATGTCTTGTCCAAGAATGCGTTGTCAATAGTTTTGAGATAAGAGTCTTTTATCTGGAGGGTAAGTGTTACAGTATAGCCGTTTTCCATAACCAAAACATTGACCAACAATTTGATAACCGAATAGGATACCTTGATCATCATAAATCTTGTTACCAACTTCCGAAACATATAGAAACGAGTATAGATATGCTCTTGAAAAATTTGCAGATGGAAACGGGTTCATTAGATTTTATCCGAACTCCAGAGGGTGAGTTTGTTTTTCTGGAAGTCAACCCAGTAGGGCAGTTTTCAGGAATGGTATCCTACCCTGGGAATTATTACCTCGAAAAAAAAATAGCCCAATACTTAATTAGAAAAAGTAATGAAGAAAAAAGCATTTAAGCCTTGTGAAGTACTTGAAGAGTATACAGGAAATCAATTAAAAGAATTGCCATTGTCACTCAATGTAATGAAAGAAATAAAACATAAAAAAGAATCTAGAGTCTCAAAATCTACAATTAAATCCACCCGACAGAATGATTTCATACTCGCTGCTTTTTATAAACCTGTTTCTCAAATCCTATAAGCTGTAATGACTTGCTTTAAACTCTATTCTGCCTGTATTCCTGTAAGAGGTGCGAGTCGTAGCATCATATGTAATCTTGTAAAAGGTAATTTCAATTATATTCCCAATACCTTGTATGACATTCTTGCTGACTATAAGAACTGTAATATCGAAAAAATAGAAAATGATTTTGATGAACGGTCTCATAAAGAATTGCATAAACATTTCAATTTTCTTGTCGAAAATGGGTTTGGTTTTTGGTGTGATAAACCAGAAGAGTTTATAGACATGGAATTAGATTGGGATCGTTCGTCCCCTATCACAAATGCCATAATTGACATAGATAATCTTAGTAAGTATGATGTTTCAGAAGTCATACGTCAATTAGATAATTTCAGATGCGAAGCATTACAAATACGCTGCTTTAGTGTCATAAGTATAGAAGAAATAAATCGAATTCTTTCAGTTACTACTGAAAGCAATTTTATATCGATCGAATTGTACTTAAAGTATAATCCTATCTACAATGAATCCTTTCTTAAGGATCTATGTGAAAAACACAAAAGAATTCGTTTTGCTATAATACATAGTTCTCCTGAAGAGAAAGTTATATCTTCTGATGATGATTATTACTATGCTTGGTTTGATAAAACAGAATTAAAAGATGAAAGTCATTGCGGTAATATTTCCAGAAAATATTTCAGTCCTAATATTTTACTTTTTACAGAGAGCCAACACTTTAACAACTGCTTAAATCGAAAAATATCGGTTGATAAAGAAGGGAACATCAAGAACTGTCCTTCTATGTTAATGAGTTATGGCAAGATTCAGAATACATCCTTAAAAGAAGCTTTAGAAAAAAAAGGATTTACTGATAATTGGATTATAAAAAAGGATGAAATAGAGGTTTGCAAAGACTGTGAGTTTCGCTATATATGTATTGATTGTCGCGCATATACATCTGATGCAAAAAACAAATATTCTAAGCCTGCTAAATGTACCTATGATCCTTATAGGACTACATGGTCTTAAATTTGCCGAGGATTATTATGCCAATTTGGAATTATTCAATGAGGCAGCAGCTAGATTAAATGGCGGAAGACACGTAAAGCATTAATAAATAAGCATTAATTGAATTAGCCTTTTCACAATTCTACGATGAGATTTCGGTTGTTGGGAAACTCGGAATCCTCAAAGAAAAGCCTCAGCGTTAGATGAATAACTGAAGTGAGACATATTTAACCATAAAAGAGTTATTCTTCTACCTTTTTCAACTTTGTTGGATGACTCAATTTGTAATCCTCGGTCTTCTTATGAAAGCCTAAACTTTTATTTACATAACCCTTTTTATAAGCTTTGATTCTGGCATCAAACTCAATAACATCGCCCGGTTTAAGTGCAAGACTTTCAAAAGCTTTGCTATAAGTAAACCACACATGGTCGGATACAACTTGCTTTAGAGCTACATCAACTACTTGTGTAAAAAGTAGTGTGTCTTCTGAAAACCCATGGTAATTAGTTTTTTTACCCAATCTACTCAGCACGGCTCTGAAAGTTTTTCGCTCTTCTGCCTGTTCAGCTAATTTTTTTCTCACCCTCAAAACTAATGATTTATTAGCTCAGTGGTAAGTATTTACATTAACGTTGAGATTGTTTTTTGATGAAATCAAAAATACTATACCTTTTTTACCGGGCAAGTATTTAACCCAACAAGCGCATATAAAGGGCAGAACCCTACAAGACTGGTTACAAGAAATACTACAGCCAAACCAAGTACCACATAACCTGCAGTTCCGCTTACTGTGTTCGTAAAATAGAGTACTGCAAAAACTACCGCAAGGGAGATGCGGATTACTTTATCGATGTTTCCAACATTGGTCTTCATAAAAATTCTTTTTTTTGATTTGATCCAAAGTAGCTTAATATGCACTTAGCATATTGTGACATTTGTCACATATTGTGCTTTTCTTTTCGATTCCTGACAAAAATCAGCCAATTCCTGTAACGCTTGTCACATGCATTATCATTGCACTTTTTCAAATTTGCCTATAACAAATAACTCAATTACTAAAATTTCAACATATGACAATTGAACAAATATACACCGGTTGCTTAGCAGAGGCTGCTTACTACATCGAAAGTGCAGGGGAGGCAGTAATTATTGATCCATTGAGAGAGACTGCTCCTTATATTGAAAGAGCACAAAAAGATGGTGCAAAAATCAAGTATGTAATGGAAACACATTTCCATGCCGATTTTGTTTCAGGCCATATCGATTTAGCAAAGAAGACTGGTGCTACCATCGTATTTGGCCCTACTGCCAAGCCTGGCTATGAAGCTTATGTGGCGGTGGACGAAGAAGTATTTCCCGTTGGTGATGTAAGTATTACTGTACTTCACACACCTGGGCATACGTTAGAATCCACTACTTATCTTTTAAAAGATGAACATGGAAATCCACACGCAATTTTTACAGGCGATACCTTATTTGTAGGCGATGTCGGTAGACCCGATTTGGTGCAAAAGCTGAAAGCAGAAGTTACGCCACAGTATTTAGCTGGTTTATTATATGATTCACTCCGCAATAAAATTATGACTCTTCCTGATGAAGTAATTGTTTATCCGGGTCATGGAGCGGGTAGTGCATGTGGAAAGAAAATGGACAAGGAAACTGTTTCTACAGTAGGTAGACAAAAAATGTTCAATTATGCTTTACGTTCTGATATGACTAAAGAGGAGTTTATTGAGGCTGTAACAGATGGTTTGACTGAACCACCACAATATTTTCCTGCCAATGTATTGATGAATGTGTTGGGTGGAGTAAAGGGTATAGATGAGGTGCTTAGTGTTGGTACGAGACCTTTAACAGTAAGAGAGTTTGTGGCTGCATGGGAGGGTAATGAGGCTTTAGTAATTGATACAAGGAAGAAAGAGGACTTTGTTCAGGGATTTATTCCTGGTTCAATCTTCATTGGCATTGATGATAGCTTTGCCCCCTGGGTAGGTGCCTTGATTACCGACTTGAAGCAACCTATTTTATTTATAGCAGAAGCCGGACGAGAAGAAGAAGTGGTGACTCGGTTGGCACGCGTTGGCTACGATCATGCCCTGGGTTATCTTAAGGGGGGGATTATAGCCTGGAAAGAGGCAGGTAATGCTGTTGACACACTCGATGAAGTAAGTGCACAGGAACTGGAGTCGCTTACACTACTAGGCGATAAAATGAATATTTTGGATGCCAGAAGAAAAAGTGAATTTGATGCGGAACACCTAGTGTTGGCAGAAAATTTTCCTTTGGACACTATTAACCAGCATATGCATGAGTTGGATAAACATAAGACCTACTACATTCACTGCGCGGGTGGATATAGATCGGTGATTGCTTCCTCTATTTTGAAATCAAGGGGATACCATAACATTGTAAATGTGCGTGGCGGGTATAAAGCCCTATGCGAAACACACTTGTCGCGTACAGAACATAAAGAAATGATAAGTGAGTTGTAATTGCTAATCATCTATTTGTCAATAATCCGTCTGACTGCTTTCTATGATAGAGAAAGTTTGTCAGATGGATTTATTTAATTGGATGACAATTGTGTAATCTTCAAATCAACGAATTATCGAATTACTTTTTCACATCTCCATCCCATCCGGTAATACCCATGGCAAGATTATAGAGTTCACCTTTAAAGCCCTTATCCTCCATAATCTTACAGGCCCTTGCAGAGCGAGCTCCACTTCGGCAATAAACCAAGTAGTTTTTTGATTTGTCTAATTTGACCAATTCACTTTCAAAAAAGGCACCATTAATGTCTAAAAACAAGTTAGCCTGGGGAATATGACCCTCTGCTACCTCTTTTGGGGTTCTTACATCAAGCACAAGCGTATTGGCTTTTTTGAATAATTCTTTGAACTGTTTATTATCTACATTCTGAAACATATAGGAGCTTATTTATAGAAGTGAATTTATGCATTTGTAACCTTAGTCACAGAACTTTTAACGTTTCTTTTTCAGTTTTGTTAATTGTAAATTGAAGCTGCATGAGGAATTTAATCTTTTTACTATTATCAAGTTTATCCTTATCAGCGTATAGTCAGAAAGTGCCCAAAGTGCTTTTTCACCTGCAATCTGCTGATACGCTGGTACATAAATCGGTGGTGACGCAGATTAAGAATCTTAAGCAGGAGATTCCAACGGCAGAGGTATTGGTCGTTTGTAACGGACCGGGTGTTGAATTCACATTATTGAGTAAAAGTACCTATATCAACCGTTTGGCAAAACTGAACCTGCCTAATGTTAAAGTTGTTGCTTGTGAGTTTACCATGGCACAAAGAAAAATAGGCAAAGCTGACCTCAATCCATACAGTGGCACAGTATCTCACGGAATAGTGGAAATCGTTCGAAAGCAAAACGAAAATTGGTTATACGTAAAAGCAGGTTTTTAACAGATAAAAACGGAAGAAATGAAACTACTAGTAACATCTCTTGTTCTTACATTCACGATGATGAACCTAAGTTGTCAGTCGCAGAATAATGCCGTAAAGCAATTAGAGACAGAGGCATTTGCACAAAAGTTAAAGCAAACAAACACATATAATTTAGTGGACATCAGAACTCCTGATGAGTATAAACAAGGGCATTTAGATAAGGCGGTAATGATCGACTATTACAGCAGCGATTTTAAAAATGAATTAAATAAGCTTGATAAATCAAAACCACTTTTTTATTACTGTGCTTCCGGGGGCAGGAGTGGTAAAACAATACCAATACTTCAGGAGCTGGGTTTTAAAGAGGTATATGAATTAAAAGTTGGTTTTAACGGGTGGCGTAGCGCAAATAAACCTTTTGTTAAATAATGCGACTTACCTTATTACTATCCATGCTGACTATTGCTTTAACTTCGAAAGCACAAGTCGAAAATGATGCTTATAATCTAATGCTGAAAACAATGTTATCTCATAGTGTAAATGAGATTTCAGTAGATGAGCTAGCTAAATTAAAAGATGTAGTCTTATTGGATGCAAGAGAAGAAGCCGAATATAAGGTAAGTCATCTCCTGAACGCCAGGTATGTTGGTTATGATAATTTCAATATGGACTCAGTAAAGAATATTGATAAACAAGCAATTGTCATTGTGTATTGTTCTGTAGGCTATCGGAGTGAGAAAATTGCTGAGAAATTGAAAAGTGCAGGGTTTGCCAATGTTTCAAACTTATACGGAGGTATTTTTGAATGGGTAAATCAGGGTAACCAATTAGTGGATAGTGATGAAAAGAAAACCAATAATGTCCATGCTTACAACAAAACCTGGGGTATCTGGTTAAATAAAGGGAGTAAAGTTTATGAGCCATGACAAGATCAAAAACACTATTCAAGATTCTTTTAGTATGTATGATGTGTATTGGCATTATTACAGCTATTGTCTTATTGCTTGATTTAAAGTAGGTATGGAAAAGTATTGGAAAATTGTTGTTGATTCTTATACCGGATATTGGAACTACCTGGTAAACGAAGTGGCATATCCGGGATGGCATAATTACTTCTGGTGGTTGGTTGGTTTATCTCTTTTTGTCTGGTTATTAGAAATCATCGTTCCCTGGCGCAAAGGACAATCAATTGTAAGAAAGGATTTTTGGCTTGATGGTTTCTATATGTTCTTTAACTTTTTTTTGTTTTCGTTAATTGGATATAATGCCATCTCAAACATTGGCGTAAATGCATTTAATGATTTTCTTGCTTTGTTTGGTATCACCAATGTGGTAGCTATCAATGTACAGAGCTGGCCTTTCTGGGCACAGTTGCTAACTATGTTTATCATTGCCGATTTTATTCAATGGAATATACATAGACTACTACATCGTATACCTTGGATGTGGGAATTTCACAAAGTACATCATTCTGTAGAAGAAATGGGATTTGCCGCCCACCTGCGATTTCATTGGATGGAAACAATCATCTATAAGGTTATCCAATACATACCGCTCGCCATGATTGGTTTTAGTCTGCAAGACTTCTTTGTTATACATATTATTGCGGTAGCTATTGGACACTTAAATCATTCCAACCTTAATATCACGTATGGGCCATTCAAATATTTACTGAATAATCCCGCGATGCACATCTGGCATCATGCAAAGAAATTACCCAACCAATATGGCGTTAACTATGGAATAAGTTTAAGCGTATGGGATTATATTTTTGGCACTGCTTATATTCCGAAAAGCGGACGTGATGAAAAGTTGGGTTTTGAAGGTGATGAGAAATTCCCTAAAACTTTTTGGCAGCAAATTATCTATCCTTTATTTAAACAAAAGACTTAGGAATTTAGAATTTAGAATTTAGAATTTAGAATTTAGAATTTAGAATTTAGAATTTAGAATTTAGAATTTAGAATTTAGAATTTAGAATTTACTAATGTCACTAAACAAATAATTACATGCAGAAGAAATATTGGCTAGTACTCATCATTCCTATATTGTTTAATGCTTGCTCGACTGCGCCAACAGCACAAGAAATAGTTGATTCAGCAATACTAGCACATGGAGGTAAAACTTTCGATAAATTCCAGGTTGATTTCGATTTCAGAGATAAACACTATACCGCCATCAGAAAAGGAGGGGAGTTTACCTATATACGTGCCTTTACCGATTCTACAGGAACTTATCGCGATGTCCTTAATAATACAGGTTTCACAAGACATAGAAATGACACTTTACAGTCATTGACTGATGAAAAAAGAAAAGCATTTACTAACTCAGTTAATAGCGTAATTTATTTTGCGCTATTGCCCTTTGGCTTAAATGATCCTGCTGTGGTAAAGGAATTGGTCGGAGAGGAAGAAGTAAAAGGAAAGCGATATTTTGTGATTAAAGTTTCTTTTAAACAAGAAGGTGGTGGTGCTGATTTTGAAGATGAGTTCTTGTATTGGATTAAATCAGAAAACTACACAGTCGACTACCTGGCATATAGTTACCATACCAATGGAGGTGGAATACGCTTTCGAGAAGCAGTTAATCCGCAAAATGTAGGTGGTATACTTTGGCAGGATTATATCAATTACAAGCCTGCAGATGAAAAGGGTACAAGTCTGCTGCAACTCATGCCTATGTTTAAAGAAGGTAAATTAGTAGAGCTTTCAAGTATTGAATTAAAGAATATGCAAGTAAGTACAGACCTTAACTGATCAGAAAGCCTTATGGAAAATCATGTAAAATCGTGTGTTTGTCATTCATGTAATATAGAACGTGTTACCGAAAAGGAGAAACAGTTTCATGTATCTATTTCAGAAGCCAGCAGACGTGATTTTCTTAAAAAAGCAGGCAGTCTGGGATTAGCATTAGGTATTGGTGGGGGCTTGGTGAGCCCACTTGCTGCTTCAGCACTAAATGAGAAAGATGCTGCTTTGAAGAGTAAGGAAATGCAAGGTAATGGTGCCATAAAAAGCGGCAAAGCCACCATGGTTTCCTTACTGCATACTGCTGATATTCACGCTCAGCTTCACATACATGATGAATTTTTCATTGAAAAAGGAAAAGTTGTTTATAAAAAACGTGGAGGATATGCTACGTTAAAATCAATGATCAATAGTTTGCGCTCACAAAACCCTGACAACACCTTCTTAATTGATGGTGGAGATTGTTTTCAAGGTGGAGGAGTAGCTGCTTTAAGCGAAGGTCGTGCCATTGTACCTTTAATGAATAACATTGGTTATGATTTGATGTTACCGGGCAACTGGGAAGTTGTGTACGGTAAAGAGATGATGATGAAAGATATGTTTGGTTATGATGCACCAAAGGTGTGCGCCAATATGTTTCATCAGACAAATGACCAACTGAATGGTGACCTGATTTTCCCTCCTTATTTCATTAAACGGATGGGTGGTATTAAAATTGGTTTTATTGGATACAACGATCCTCTTACACCCAAACGACAATCGCCTGCTTATAGTGAAGGCATACAATTTACACATCCTGAAAAAAATGTTGCTAAATACATACGGTTACTCCGTGAGTATGAAGGCTGCCAAATGGTAATCCTTTTAACACACATGGGGCTTGCTCAACAAATTGGCTTAGCCAACATGTCTTTTGTAAAAGGTGTGGATTATATTTTGGGCGCTGATACCCATGAACGTCTTCGTCAACCCATTCAGGGCACACATGCAAAGGTAACTGAACCTGGTGCTTTTGGCTCCTTTATTGCCAAGCTGGATTTTGTTGTGGAAGACGGAGTGATCAAAGACCACACCTATCAATTACTTGACGTAGATCCTGATGTGTATAAAGAGGATGAGGAAATGAAAGCCTTGGTTAAAAAAGTTCGTGAGCCTTATGCCACAGTACTGGACCGTGTTATTGGCACAACTAAAACCCCCTTGGTAAGGTATTATGTAAAGGAGACCCCTATGGACAACTTCATTACAGACGCCCTCATGTGGAAGTTTACGCCAGACATTGCCCTTAATAATGGCTTTCGTTTTTGTCCGCCACTAGTACCAGATCCGAAAACAGGTATTGCCGAAATATCCATGGATTATTTGTGGAGTATGCTACCTGTAGATAGCGAAGTGAAACAAGGTATGATTACAGGAAAGCAACTATGGGATTGGATGGAAAAAGAGCTGCAAAATACTTTTGCTAAAGATCCCGCGAAACGTTTTGGTGGTTGGTTAGTTCGCTTTAAGGGTATGGAAGTAAATTTCACTATTGCTAATGAAGATGGTAAGCGTGTTAACTGGATAAAAGTAAAAGGCAAAGCTATTGACTTAACTAAATCGTATAGCGTAATATCGTGCGAACGCGAAGGAGACCCGGAAACAACTATTTGTCGTATCGAAAATGTAAGTGAACCAAAACGTCTGAGTTTAACCTTACATCAAACTGTACAGGAATATTTGAAGAAGCACTCTCCAATAGCACCTAAGTTAGAAGGTAGAGCAACGGCTACCGATGCTCCTGATACGCTGCTAACACAATTGATGGGGTTTGGGTATGAGTTTCGTTAGCTGCCCCTTAATGCAGGCAGCTTTCTTTTGCTTCTTTAAAACTTCTCTAAAGCCAATTTTGCCTATGTGACCAAGATCACGGAACTTCTTATCCATCAACTGTAGTTTTGTACTATATATTCAGTTATGGAACAGAAAAAAACATTTCAGGACATTATTAATAGCGAAAAACCTGTATTAGTGGACTTTTTTGCCACCTGGTGCGGCCCCTGCAAAATGATGCAACCCATTTTACAGGAGTTGACAGGACGCATTGGCGATAAAGCCAGCATTATTAAAATAGATGTCGACAAAAATCCGGCAGTGGCTAGTGCCTACCGCATTCAAGGTGTACCTACTTTAATGGTTTTTAAAAATGGAAAAGCACTTTGGAGACAATCAGGTGTACTCAATGCTAATCAGCTTGAGCAAGTGTTAAATCAATTTTCAGAAACAACAAAAAATCAGGCTGTGTGACATCCGTCACTGTAGAAGAATTTCATAATCCTGAACTTTGTATCATCAATTAAATAAGTAAAAAATAACAAATTATAATCTATGTATTTTCAACACGTTTATGATAAGAGCTTAGCACAGGCAAGTTATTTTATTGGCTGTCAGAAAGCAGGTGTAGCCATGGTAATCGATCCGAAGAGAGACGTTGACACCTATCTTGAGATTGCCAAGCAAAACAATATGAAAATAACGCACGTGGCTGAAACACACATCCACGCAGACTTTCTTTCCGGTGCCCGCGAGTTAGCTGCCATCACTGGTGCTAAGATGTATCTATCTGATGAAGGTGGTGAAGGATGGCAGTATGAGTTTCCTCATGAGGGTGTGAAGGATGGCGATATTATAAAAGTCGGTAATCTTAAAATTGAAGTATTACACACCCCCGGTCATACACCGGAAAGCATTAGTTTCTTATTGACGGATACACCCGCCAGCGATAAACCGGTTATGATGTTTACCGGTGACTTTGTGTTTGTTGGTGATATTGGTCGTCCTGATTTATTAGAAGAAGCTGCTGGTATGATAGGCACAAAAGATATTGGTGCAAAACAGATGTTTAAATCTGTTGAGCGTTTCAGAGAACTAGCAGATTATATACAAGTATGGCCTGGCCACGGTGCAGGATCTGCATGCGGCAAGGCTTTGGGCGCAGTACCAAGTACAACAGTCGGCTATGAGAAAGTAAGAAACTGGGCATTGCAATACGAAAACAATGAACCTGGTTTTGTAAAGTATTTATTGGAGGATCAACCTGAGCCACCTAAGTACTTTGCTATGATGAAAAAGTTAAATAAGGTAGATCGTCCTTTACTTACTGAAGTGCCTAAACTGAACAAGTTATCAGCGCAGGATTTAAAATCGGCTATGGATAAAGGTATCAAAGTTATTGATACACGTTTGAAAGGGGATTTCGCTCAAGGCTTTATTCCCGGAAGCATTAACATACAAGGAAACAATGCATTCGCAACATGGATGGGGTGGTTTCTAACATATGAAGAACCATTTATTTTAGTTGCTGAAGAAGACAAACTTGACGACCTCACACGCAAACTTATGCGTATAGGTATGGATAATATTTACGGATATGTAAATAGTGTAAATGTGTGGACAAGCCTTGGCAACAAGCTGGAAAAAGCAAATGTGATTTCTCTGGACGAGTTCCAAAATATTTTAAAAACAAATCATACACAAATTGTTGACTTGCGTGGTGTTACAGAATTTAAGTCAGGACATGTAAAAGGTGCGGAGAATGTATTCATCGGAACACTAGAGAAGAATTTGAGTAAGATCAACAAAGATCAGCAAGTAGTTATTCACTGCCAAGGCGGAGATCGTTCTTCAACAGGTTATTCATTGTTAGCAAAACATGGATTTAAAAATATCAAGAACTATTCAGGGGGTATAAATGAATGGGTAAACAACGGCAATCCCGTTATCACAACAAATTAAAATTAAAGACTCAAAATTATGTTTAATTTATTTTCAATGGGCACTAAGACTTACGAGAACTTAGACGGCCTCGAATTCAAAGAAAAGTTTACAGGAACAGCAAGTGCTGTATTGGTAGATGTACGTACGCCCGGTGAATTTTCATCGGGTACAATCAAAGGTGCTAAGAATATTGACTTTATGTCGTCAAGCTTTAAAGAACAATTTTTAAAACTTGATAAGAATAAAGAGTACTTTCTTTTCTGTCGCAGCGGAAACCGCAGCGGACAAGCTTGCAACATACTATCCAAAGAAGGTTATAAAGTTTATAACCTTGATGGTGGTATTGGTGCTTGGCCACGATAATGGGTTGGTTTGTGTTGAGGTTAAACAGGCAGATCTGGGGACTGCCTGTTTTTTTATGACTTTAAATGTATAATATGAAGATTTGGAATAATTGGCAATTGGTTGCTGTTGCTTGCGTAACACTTGGTTTAGCACCTTTCTTTCCGGAGCCACATATCTGGGGGAAATTAAAATGGATTGCTGGCGGTGCAAATGACATGCAGGCTTTGGATTGGTTTGATACGCTTTTCCATGGTTTGCCATGGTTGTTATTGCTTCGGTTGTTGTTTTTAAAAGGACTATCTCTGGTACAATCTAAAGAACAAAAGATTTAAATGAAGGCAATTACAAATACATTATTTAGCAACTGGCATTTCATGCGCTGGTTGCGTCTGGGCTTAGGTTTATTTGTAGCTTATCAGGCATTTACTTTGCACGATACATTTGCAGGGATTATTGCCGGACTATTTTTGTTTCAAGCATTTACCAACGCTGGGTGCTGTGGATCAGTAGGATGTGCGGTGCCAACAAAGAAAGAAGATACTGCTAACGTTGATCAAGTAACCTATGAAGTAGTGAAATCCAAGGTACGGGAACAACCTGAAAAATCTTGATCTGATTAAAAACAGAAGACCCTTTCTGTGGTTTACTAAGGTTGTAATTTAACTTTACTTGATAAGTTTGTAATTTGCAGCCATGATTAGTCGAACCTTTATTACCCTAGTATTTCTTGCATTGCTTTCGTCTTGTATCGATTCAACCGATACAAAGCTGCAGCGTTTTTTATTAAAAGGTAATGAAGCCCTGATCGAAGGTAATTCGCAACAGGCTTTGTACTACTTTGGCGAATCCTTAAAGCTAGACTCATGCTTTGTCGATGCCCTTAATAATTCTGGCACTATTTATTTTAAACAAGGTCGTTACCCCGAAGCACTTGAATTCTACTCTGCGGTCGTTAGTTGCAAACCAGATTACCTCCCAGTTTATTTCAACAGGTCCAATACATTTTACGAACTGAAAGAGTACTATAGTGCGCTTAAAGATCTTGACAAAATCAGACTAACTAAACCCGATACTTTTCCACTTCATTTTACAGAGGGATTGGTTTATACCAAATTGCGAAACTATGATAAAGCAGAACAAAGTTTCACTAAAGCTTCAGGGCTTACAACAAATAATACAGAAGTGTTAATTAACCTGGCCACACTTGCTTATTATAAAAACGAATTGGATAAGTCTAAAACGTTGTTACAAAAAGCCATTCAGCAAAATGATTCTATCGCCAACGCATATAATACTTTAGCACTGGTAGAATTAGCTTTTAACAATACAAGCGAAGCATTAAAAGCAGTTAACAGCGCTTTGGCTTTAGATAAAGACGATGCGTACGCGTTAAACAACAGAGGCTATATCCATTTAATTGAAAACAGACTTGATGCAGCCTTAGAAGACATTAATCAAAGTATTTTCATTGACCCTTCAAATGCCTGGGCTTACAGAAATAAAGGTATTTATTATTTGAAGGTGAAGGATTATGCTAATGCCTTGCGTTTGTTTAAGCAAGCCAAAAGCATGGATGATTTTGTGGAAAATATAGATAAGTACATTCAAGAGGCTGAAGCTGGAATGGCAAAAAAATCATGACACTTGATCAGCTTACTAATTATTTAACCAAACGACTACAAGCGCCTTTGCCGGGAGTGTTAGCGCATGAGCCTTTGCGCGCCAGGCCGAATGGTTCTATTATTCCTGACTTTACACATAAGTTACCCCCAAAACCCGGAAGTGTACTGATTCTCTTATATGAAGAAAATGGCAATATCAAATTTCCATTAATTAAAAGACCGCAATACTTAGGTGCGCATAGCGGTCAGGTTAGTTTACCTGGAGGAAAAGCAGAGGCTGGTGAAACAATCATTGAGACTGCCTTGCGGGAAGGAGAAGAAGAGATTGGCATTCATGCTTCACAAGTTAAGGTAATCGGCCAGCTTAGTGAGTTTTTTGTAATGCCTAGTAACTTCATGGTTACACCAGTAATTGGTTTTTTAGAAGGATCGCCCCAGTTTAAAGCGGACCCATATGAGGTAGAGCGTATTTTGCAGGCAGATATGCAGGATTTATTAAGAACGGACGCCATACGTGAAAAGGAAATCCTGGCAGCAGGTCGCTTTCAAATGTGGGCACCACATTTTGAAGTAGAGCATGAGATTGTTTGGGGGGCAACAGCCATGATGCTCAACGAATTTAGGATGGTAATTGAGGATATTAATCATTAAATTTATTTGGATTAATTATAAATAGACTTTAGCATTGTAGAAATTTTTACGGCAATGAAGGCTCTTTTATTATCTATTTGTCTAATAATCAGTTCATTAAGCTCTTTTTCTCAAGAATACTATGCTATTGAAGGTGTAGTCACGGATCAGCAAGGACAACCACTACAAGGCATTGATGTCTACGTTGAAGGAATAAATAAAGGGACTGCCACAAATAGAAATGGTTGTTTTAAGTTGATGAGCCTGAGCCCACGGGCCTATCGTTTAAAGGTTTCCGGTATCGGCTACGTTGCCCATGAAGAAGTAATCTCATTACCTGAACAATCTCAACTGCTTACTATAACCCTTAAAGAATCGTTGTACGAGCTGCCTGAAATCGTTATCAGCCGCGAGACATTAACAGGTGGCAGTCAGTTTTTATCAGACGTACCAGGTGCAGCGCATTACCTCAGTGCTAAACAGCTAGACAAGTTTGCCTATTCGGATATCAATAGAATTTTAAGAAATATTCCAGGAATCAATATTCAGGAAGAAGAAGGTTTTGGTTTGCGTCCGAACATAGGTATGCGCGGAAGTGGGGTAGAGCGAAGCAGTAAAATTACCTTAATGGAAGATGGAATATTGGCAGCACCTGCTCCTTACACCGCCCCAGCTGCTTATTACTTTCCGACAGTAGGTCGCATGCAAGGTGTTGAAGTACGCAAAGGTTCTAGTCAGATAAAATATGGCCCCTATACTACTGGTGGTGCTATTAATTTTTTGTCTACAGCTATACCGCAACAATTGTTTGCCAAGGTAAATATTATGGGAGGCAATTACGGAAGAAGAGTAGCACATGCAGCCATCGGACAATCATTTGAGCATGGCGGATTTGTATTCGAAACCTATCAGAATTCAGCTACTGGTTTTAAAGAATTAGATAACGGTGGCCCTACAGGTTTTGTAGCTCAGGATTACCTGGCAAAAGTCAGAATTAACACTAGCGCTGATGCTAGAGTTTACCAAGCACTTACTTTTAAAATTGCTCAAGCTACTGGAGATGCAGATGAAACCTACCTTGGTTTAACTGAAAGCGATTTTGCTGTTAATCCCTTCAGAAGGTATGCTGCTTCTCAAGTAGATAACATTAAAACAAATCACAAGCAGTACATGCTGAAGTACAATATCATTCCATCCGACCATATTGATGTTTCAATTAGTGCCTACAGAAATGAATTCAGTCGTAACTGGTACAAACTAGAACGTATTCGCTTTGATGCTTCACCTTTCAGGCCCGTATCAGATGTGCTGGAAGATCCGAACACCTTTGCCAACGAGTTTTCTATTTTAACGGGAGCCACTAGCCCTTCGCCAAATGCATTACTTGTCAGAAATAACAACCGTGTTTATCTATCACAAGGAGTACAATCACTGGCGGGTTTCAACTTTACATCAGGCGAGATGGAACATGATATAGAGTTAGGACTACGTTATCATTTCGATGAAGAAGATCGTTATCAGGCAGATGATAATTATGCAATGAACAACGGTGTGTTGCAACTCAGCAGCAAAGGAGCACCGGGGTCAGAAAGTAATAGAATAACAAATGCTAAAGCATTTGCAGCTTATCTTCAGTATAATTTTCAGTGGGGTAAATTACATGCACTTCCTGGTTTACGTTACGAGAAAATAGATTTACAAAGAGAAGATTTTGGTAAGACTGATCCATTGCGAACAGGCGCAGCATTAGTCAAGTCGGCAAACGCTACAGATGTTTGGATTCCCGGTATCGGTTTTGAGTATGCGTTAGGAACATTTGCAAAGGCTTTTGCTGGTGTACACCGAGGCTTTGCACCTCCAGGCATTGCAGAAAGTGCGGAACCAGAAAAGAGTATTAATTACGAATTAGGTGCTCGTATAAATAGAGCAGGACTCAATCTTCAATCAGTATTATTCTTTAACGATTACCAAAACTTACTCGGATCAGATTTGGCTGCTGCTGGTGGTGGTGGCACTGGCGATCAGTTCAATGCAGGTGAGGCAATTATTTATGGTGCAGAGTTCGAGCTAAATTACCTGGCTGCTTTTCCAAATAAAAATGGTTTTACATTCCCCCTGGTATTGGCCTATACTTTTACAAATGGTGAGTTTGGAAGTTCTTTTGCAGCTACAAACGAAGATTGGGGAAGTGTTTCGAGCGGAGATCAATTACCTTATTTGTCAAACCACCAGCTTACTGCTAATGCAGGTGTGGACCATCGTTTGTTCAATGTCAACATTAGTACTAAGTATGTTGGGGCTATGCGTGCAACACCTGGTACAGGAAATATTGCAGCCAATGATTTGATTGATGCTAATTTTGTAATTGACGTATCAGGTAGTTATAAAATAAGTAAAGCCGTGTCAGCCTTTGTAAGTGTAACCAACCTGACCGATCAGGTTTACATTGTGGCAAGGCGTCCGGCAGGTGTGCGCCCGGCTATGCCAAGAACTTTTCTGCTGGGTATTAAAGCAAACTTGTAAATCTTATAAAGAGTAGGGAAGAAACTGAGATATATCTCCTTTATACTTATGCACCTCTCTAATGATAGAGGAGTTTATCCATGCAAACTCTGGAGAAGTGATAAGAAAAACAGACTCTAAATCACCATAAAGCTTTCGGTTGATTTGAGCAATGCTGTTTTCGTATTCGAAGTCAGTTGTGTTGCGTAAGCCACGCAGTAAATAATTGGCTTTGTGTTTTCTGGCAAACTCTGCTGTAAGCTCAGCATAAGTCTCAACTTTTATGTTAGGATATTTTTCGAAGGTTGTTTTTATCTTTTCGACCATTTGCTTTACTTCGAAATACCTCATACTCTTGGCACTGTTGTAGCCAATAGAAATAATTATCTCATCGAAAATGTGTAAACCACGTAGTACGATGTCATGATGCCCTTTTGTAAAAGGATCAAAGGAGCCAGGGAAAAGGGCTATCCGCTTCATTAATATTATGCTTTAGCAATCAGGTTAATGCTATATAAATCAAAGAAATGCTGCTCTTGTAATTCGTCAAAGAAATAACTGAAGCGCATAGAAGCAGGTCTGGAACCGAAGTTTACGTTGCTAATGAACTTGTAGAACTCATGATAATGTGGTGAGTTTTTGCCGATATAGCCCCACAAAACAACCTGGCTCGTGCGCTGATCCATCTTGAGGGATTTCATTACCAGCATTATATAACGCACGTAGTCCTGAAACTGATTGATAACAAATTGATTGTAATAAATCAGTTTGCCATTGTTACAAGAAACAATATGAAGTTTGAAGCGATCAATGTAAACGTAAAGTGTGTTGTTATTGTATTTAACAGATTCGGCCAACACGCCCTCAATCAAAGCTGCTGATTGATGCATTAGAACCGGATTGCTGTTTGGATAAACAACTTTTAACCATTCAATCAAATCAGTAGAGACTGCAAATACAGTAACTGTATCTTGCTTGTTGTGCTGTGCTTTAAGAATAGTTTCTGTTTGCTCATCCACCTGCGCATTAAACATCAGGTATTCAAGCATAGAGTCTTCATTGAACAAGGCGGTAGGCACCTGAACAAACTTTTGAGTCTTGAAAGATATTTTAATGTTACCCCAGAAACCTGCGCTTAAAACTGAGTGGCTCTCAAATAATTCTTGTAACGATGTTAGTAGTTCCTGTGGAGAACTTACCTCTGGAAGCACATAATCCTCCAAAAGTAGTACACGTTGGTCATCAGAGACTACCAACACCTGGAAATCACGTATACCTATGTGTAAAAACAACTGGTATTGATGAAGGGCTTCTTCTTCAAACCGGTCGTCTTTTATTTTCTTTAATAGCCTATAGTGTTCCGTTCTTACTTGCACCTTATTCCCAGTTACCAGCAGTACTTACATCTGTACGTGATCCAAAGCGAAGAGGTTTTCTGTTTTTCGCTTCATTTTTCTCTCTACGCTCAGGGTTAATTGGCGCAGGGTCTTTCACCTCAATTACAGAAACCTTAATACCATTTCTATCCTTCACTTCCGCATAAATGTCGAATGTTTTACCACCAGAGCCTGGTACAGTTGCCAAAGTTTTGATATCGACTTTAGGGTTTAACACATAATTCCAGAAGCCGATAATTAGGTCACCCTTGGCAACACGATCACCTCCTTTAGCAGAAGTTACGCTGCTTATAGTTCCCGCTTCAAGGAAATTGTAGTCATCAGCTTTGTCATAACCATCTTTTTTCATCCGGTAAGATTTAGCACCCTTCACTACAACATCACCTTTCTTAACAAACACTTCACGAAGTTCACCATTATCGGCAGCGTTAATAGTGTAGTTCTTTTTAAAAATCTTATCTCTTGCTGAAATGTAGCCGATTGTGTCGATGTCTATAATAACTTCTTCAACACCATATCCTTTAGGAATAATAGTTTCCTTCTTTTCAACAATAGGCACAGAACCGTTTTCAATGAAATTGATCAGTGTGTCCCAACTGCTTGTATATTTTCCATATTGTTCAAGATAAGCTTTCTCGGCTTCACGGATAATACCTAATTTTTCAATTATCTGAGCCTCAGTATTTGCGATAGCTTCGCGCTCCTTAATAGTGGTGTCAATGCTGTTATAAAGATAGTAGGCCAGAAAAATGCTGATGGCCAAAAGTACAAAAGCTATAATCTTGGTGAGGTTCATGGTAAAAGGTTTAAGCTACAAGTATAGGTATTTTCGCGCCTAAATTACAACAATCTAGTATATCCACGCAGTTTTCTTAGTTCAAATGGTGAAGCAGCTATTTTAAAAATACCGTGCCTGTGGGTAGGTGGCATGGCCAGTATTTCCTCATAACTTTTAAAGGCAACCTCCTTCAAAATATTTATCTTAGTTTCAGGGTCATGCCCTACCTGCAGTTTACCGGATTTAAAGTGTACCTCAAAAAATAGTTCAATCCCGTGTAATGGGGGTTTAATTAATTCCGTTGCGAACAGAAAATCACCTACAGAAACATTGAGGCCGGTCTCTTCCCTAAACTCTTTTATTAGAGAATCTTCTGCACTTGCCTCATAATCAATGCCCCCACCGGGCGGAGCCCAGAAATGGTCAGCACCCATATGCTGGTGATCCAGTACCAGCAGGTGATCATTTTGCCAGCAGAGACCACATACACGAACCCGTAGTTTGTGTCCGTAGACTTCTTCTATTTCCTTATTCATATAGGGTTACCTCCACTCATCGAGAAACATCTACCGTTAACGAACTTTAACAGCCAAAAAACCGTAATTCTGGCAGTAATATTGTTAATGAAAGCTTAAATTTGAACAAATTTTATAGAGTATGAAAAAGTTGCTAATGATTGTAGTTCTGTTGGTGTCTGCCAGCGCAGTATTTGGTCAGGCTGGTGTGCCTAAACAAAGTGGCCCTGTTATGACTTGGGACAAGAGCACTCACGATTTCGGTAATATTGTGCAAGGAGATGTAGTGGAGCATACTTTTAAGTTTACCAACTCTGGGAACGAGCCCTTAATTATAACAAATGTTCAGGTAAGCTGTGGTTGCACTACCCCAAAAGGCTGGCCAAGAGATCCTGTAATGCCAGGTGGAACAGGCGAACTCACTGTTGCATTTAACAGCACAGGTAAAATGGGTGCCCAAACAAAGCCCGTTATTATCATTTCAAATGCTGTGAATGACACGAAAATTGTTTTTAATACTGTTGTTTTAGATAAGAAGCCTCAATAAGTCTTTATCGAAATAAAGAAAAAAACCTGCTGAAAGGATCAGCAGGTTTTTTTATGCCCGCTTTATAAAATGCCAAAGTAGGCTTGCCCACCCTGCTATCAACAAGGTGCCACCCACCGGAGTTACCAATACCAGGGTAGTTGAATTTGTCAGGGCTAGAAAATACAGGCTCCCGCTAAAAAGTAAAATACCACTTATAAACAGGCTGGCGCTGAGAGAATGTTTGCGGTCTGTATCTAAGCCGAGGAAAAGTAGGGCCAGGGTATGAAAAAATTGGTAGCGAACAGCTAGCTCAAAAGTATCAACCCTTCCGTATTCACTTAAGGTTTCTTTCAAAGCATGCGCACCAAAAGCGCCAAGGGCTACACACAGCATACCGGAGGCCGCTGCAACAATTAAAATATGTTTTGATGTCATACTGTAGGATAATTTCTTTGTCCAAAAATAGCAGAGCCAACCCTTACCATGGTGCTGCCTTCTTCCATAGCTATTTTATAGTCGCCACTCATACCCATCGATAGTTCTTTTATCACCACATTTTCAGGGAGGGGCATTGATTTTAATTCTTCAAAAAGCTTTTTCAAGCTTTTAAACTCAGACCGCACCTGATCCATATTTTCTGTGAAGCTGGCCATCCCCATTATGCCTACTATTCTAACTGCTTGTAGGTTTAAGAGGGTAGGATCTTTTATAAAATCCATTACCTCAGTTTGAGAAAAACCAAATTTTGTTTCTTCCTGTGCCACATGAATTTGAAGCAGGCAGTCAATAATCCGGTTAAATTTCTTAGCCTGTTTATCTACCTCCTGCAATAGCTTTAAACTGTCGATGGAGTGAATAAGCTGAACAAAAGGAGCAATATATTTTACTTTATTACTCTGTAAATGACCAATTAAGTGCCACTGGATGTCTTTGGGAAGGATTTCGTACTTGGCGGCCATCTCCTGTACTTTATTTTCGCCAAACACACGCTGGCCACAAGCATAGGCCTCCATCACTTTTTCTGCAGGATGTGTTTTACTCACCGCTATCAACGTGCAACCTTTTGCTACCGTTTCCAGTATTTCTTCTAAATTTTGTTTGATAATCATGTATTTTTAGCGGTTCAAAAATACAGTGTAAACTTCATTTAACGATGGCTATACTCGGGACCTTATTAAAAAAGGGAATTCGCTTACGCGAAATGCTTGAAGAAGAATACACCTCTCCAGGCGATTTGCAGAAAAAAGAACTTAAGGAGTTGTTAATGACTGCCAGTGGGACAGAGTTTGGAAAGCATTATCATTTTCCGTCCATACTCAAGTCGTTCCGAAAGGGTGGCCATGAATACTATAGACAGTACAAAAATTCGGTACCCTTACATACCTATGATAAAATGTACAGCGATTGGTGGAAACTATCGCTCCGTGGTGTTAAAGATGTTTGCTGGCCTGGCAGAGTAAAATACTTCGCGTTAAGTTCGGGTACCTCAGAGTCGGCCTCAAAATATATACCCGTCACCAAAGACATGACTAAGGCCATACAGAAAACAAGTGTGCGTCAGATTCTAACACTTTCTAAATACGATTTACCACCCAGTGTATTTACTTCAGGTATTATGATGTTGGGTGGAAGCACTCACTTAAATAAACGTGGAAGTGTGTTTGAAGGTGACTTAAGTGGTATACAAGCTGCACGCCTCCCTTTTTGGTTTCAACATTTTTATAAGCCGGGAAAAAAAATAGCCAAGAATAGAAATTGGGATGCCAAGCTTGATGAGATTGCGGCAAAGGCAAAAGAGTGGGACATAGGCATTATCGTAGGTGTACCTGCCTGGCTCCAAATTTTGATGGGAAAAATTATTGAGTACCATAAAGTAAAAACCATACACGATGTGTGGCCAAACTTATTGGTTTATGTGCATGGTGGTGTTTCTTTCGATCCATATAGAAAAGGTTTTGAAAAACTTTTAGGCCGACCTATACACTACATTGAAACTTACCTCGCATCAGAGGGCTTTATTGCTTTTCAGGCTTTTCCAAACAGACGCTCGATGCGTTTGGTTTTGAATAATGGAATTTTTTATGAGTTCATTCCTTTTGAATCTAAAAATTTTGATGCCAATGGTGATATCTTACCTGATGCAGAAACGCTGATGATTGATGAGGTGGAGGAAGGTAAAGAGTATGCCATACTCTTATCAAGTTGTGCAGGTGCCTGGCGTTATTTGATAGGGGATACCATCAAATTCGTTTCTAAAGAAGAAGCCGAGATTGTAATTACCGGAAGAACAAAACACTTTTTAAGTTTATGTGGTGAACACCTTTCAGTAGATAACATGAACAAAGCTATTGAACTTGTCGCTGACGAACTTAATGTGGCTATTCCTGAGTTTACCGTTGCGGGTATACCGTTCGAAAACTTATTTGCACATAATTGGTATGTGGGTACTGATAATGAGGTTGATGCAAAAGTACTCAAAGAGAAAATAGACGGTCATTTAAAAGTGTTAAATGACGATTATGCTGTTGAGCGCAGCGCTGCACTAAAAGATATACATGTGGAGGTGTTACCCTTAAAAACTTTTTATGCCTGGATGGAATCAAAAGGTAAAGTAGGTGGACAAAATAAATTTCCCCGCGTATTGAAAAACACACAGTTGGCCGACTGGCAATCTTTTATTCAAAATTTTAGTAATGGAAATCGTTCTTAATGGAGTGATCTCCGGAGTGGTACTGGCTTTTTTAATTGGGCCTGTATTTTTTACAATTCTGCAAACCAGTATTGAGCGAGGATTTGTTAGTGGCGCTTGGGTAGCAGCAGGAGTTTCGTTAAGTGATGCATTGTATATCATGATCTCATACCTGGGTCTTTACCAGTTTTTTGAAAATGAAACGTCACGTCTTTACCTGTCTTATGTCGGAGGGGGTATCTTGTTAATCTTCGGTCTTTATTATCTTTTTATAAAAAGCAGGAAGCTGCAGGAATATCATCCTGAACATATTAAGTCTCGCAGCCCTCTTCGATTAATGGCAAAAGGTTTTCTGATTAACGGCTTAAGCCCAATGGTATTAATTTTCTGGATAGGTACAGTGGGATTGGCCACAACAGAATTTGGTTACGTAGATGACTGGCAGGTAGCTACTTACTTCTCAGCTATTGTTGCTACCGTATTTGCTACTGATTTAATAAAAGCAAAACTGGCCGATAAGTTACGGATGGTAATGACTAGGCAAACCATAAGAAGATTGAATATTGTGTTGGGAATTGTACTGCTATTTTTTGGTGCCCGCCTTATTCTCTATGCAGATAAATTGGTTTAATTAATCCTGCAATATGTTGCTCATAAAGCTTGATTTTAATGCAAGCCAGAGTAAAAAAAACAAGATGGCCCAAACCAGGTAGTTGTAGTAATAATCTGATGTGTCCTTAAACCTTGTTTCTTTTATTTCTGCTTTTTCGAAAGCATCTATTTGCGCAAACACGGTCGAGAGGGCCTCATTGTCGGTAACACGGAAAAACTGACCACCTCCAATGTCTGCAATTTTACGCATTGTAGTTTCATCAACGGTATTTTCAACCATGTTCGGTCTTCCAAAAAAATCTTTACCAAAAGGCACCATACCTTCTTTACCAACAATAATGGTATAAATTTTAATGCCATACGCTGATGCTAATTCTGCAGCCGTAATCGGATCAATGTTACCGGCAGTATTATCACCATCGCTAATCAGAATTGCTACTTTCGATTTAGATTCTGATTCACGCATACGATTGGTAAGTACACCAAGCGCACTGCCAATTGCAGTGCCCCGGTTTTCAATCATTTCAAAATTAATTTCATCGAAATAGTTTTTTAACAAATCATAATCCGTGGTAAGCGGTGCTAAAGAAAACGCATCACCAGAGAATACGACAATACCAATTCTATCTTGCGTTCGCCCACTCACAAAGTTATGGGCAACCTCTTTCGCTGCAGCTAGTCTGTTAGGGGTAAAATCTTCAATCTGCATGGATTGCGATATATCCAAAGCCAGCATAATGTCAATACCTTCAGTCCATTGTTCAACTTTTTCATTTGTTTTTTGCGGGCGTGCTAATGCAATAAGTAACAACGCCATCATCAATATAAAAACTACTTCAGGCAGTAAACGAAACCATGCAAGTGCCGTGCTATTCAAGTCTTTTTGAGCAAGTGCTACTGGTAATTTCTGGTTGTAATAATAACGCATTAACCAACGTATGATGAATAATATCAAAACACCTGGAATACCATATAGCACCAAGGGTTGCCCCCAGGTAAAAGCAGAAAGAGTAGAAGGAGAAAACCAGGTTAGTGAGTACCAGGGATCAGTTGTATTTAATTCATCCATGTTTTACCTGCTCTAGTTTTTGTTGAAAAGTACTCATGGCATGTTCACGCAAAAAGGCAACCGGCTGATCTATCTGTTGATTGTTACCATAAACAGAAGCATCGACTAATCTCAATTGCTGCCCAAGACTTTGATTTTGTAAGAGTCGTTCGGTCTCTTTTGAGGTGAGTTTAGTGTAGGGTTTTCTATCCAGTGACTCCATATACTTTTTCCAAAGAAACAGTAGTTGCTCTGCCTGTCTTGGATTGAAAGTCTGCTTTAATGTTTGGTAATGCTGGTCAAAACTATTGATAAAGAATTCGTGCTCTTTAATAAGGCGTTTTGCAGTAAAGTGCTTGCGAATCCGTTTACCAAATATTAACCAGAGCACAACTAGTAAAACTAAAAGTCCGCCACCAATGTAAATCAGTAGGGGATAGTTTAGTAGCCAGTCAACTGGTTCATAGGCGGTGTTGCTTATTAATGGTAAATTTTCTGCCTTGAGTGTGTCAGGTAGTGGTATGGTTACAAGCTCTTTTAAAAATACAGTATCTGTTTCTGTGGTAAAGGCTGTACAATCCTGCTGGTGGAGTACAAATGCAGAAAGTTGAAGCGTCTGAATTGGGTCCACTTCGAAAGTGCTTAGCGTATAAACGGCACTGTCGTAGCTTATGCTATCACTTGTGGTAGTGGTGAAATATTTTTTCTTAACAAATTCAAATGGAGCAAAATTGTAAGTAGAATCAGGGAAGATCACCTGAAGTTTTCTTGGGTAAGTAGCAGATAGGTAAAAAGCAGCTTCGTCTCCAATCAGCACGCTGTCGGGTAAAAATGCACCCCTTACTGTTACCTGACCAAAAGAGGAGATTGTAGTTAAAGATGCTAAAACAAGAAGGATACAACGCAGGTACATAATGGAACTTCTCATAATTAAACCTTCATCGTACGATTACGAATTTTAAAGAGTCGAAGTAACTTGGGAACATAGTCATCTTCGGTACTTAACGATACAAAGTTAATTTGGTGTTTGCGCGAAAATTTATCGAGTTCATCTTTTCGACTCACAACCTGATTAGAAATTTTCTGTCGAAAATCACCAAAGGAGGTATTGATCCAGAGTGTCTTACCGCTTTCTTTATCCTGAACAGGAATGATGCCCAGTTTTGGCAAATTGGTTTCACGCGCATCGCTTACATGAATCATCACCAGGTCGTGTCGCTTGGCCAATGCTTTTAAATCGTGAAAGAAATCACCACCATCGATAAAATCAGAAATCATAACAATAACACTTCTGCGTTTGATGATATTGACTGCAAAAGAAATAGCCTTACTTAGATTGGTTGTTTTTGATTGTGGCTTTAGTCGGGCAAGTGCTGAAATGATTTCATAAGCTTGACTATTGCCCTTTGTGGGCTTCATGTATAATTCATTTTTATCGGAGAAGCAGATAAGCCCCACATGACTCGATTCTTTGGTAGCCGCCAGTGATAAGACGCCACAAATTTCTTTGCCTATATCACTTTTGGTTCGCCCCTCGTTTCCAATATTCTGAGATGCACTTACATCCAGTATAAAGAATACAGTTTGCTCTTTATCTTCTCTGAAAGTTTTTACAAAAAGTCCATGCCCTTTAGCGGATACATTCCAGTCGATACTACGAATATCGTCTCCGTATTGGTAAGGCCTTACATCGTCAAATTCAAGCCCCGAACCCTTAAAAATAGAGTGGAAATCACCCATCATATGGCTATTGATAGCCTTGCGAATCTGGATTTCGTACTTTCTTAACTTCTTCAACAGGTCTTTCATCTGCAATCAGGCAGTATATTTGCTTTTCTTTTCAAACTACCCCAAACTGAGCAGTGCTCACTAGAGGTAGATAGCTCAAAAATAATTATTTGCCTCTATTTTAAAGGTTTTTATGCTACAACTACGTGATTCTTTCTTTCAAGGGCTTGTTTGCCTGATAATGTCACTTTTTATACTTGCCTGTTCAAACGAAAAGAAGCCTGAACGGTTATTAAGCGAAGCCGAAATGACTCGCGTGATAATAGAAATTTACATAAACGAAGAGAGAATTAACCGGATGAACCTTAGACGGGATTCAGCTGAAAAAATATTTAGCCTAGCCAAACCAATAATTTTTGAAAAAATTGGGGTCAGCGATACCTTATTTCGCGAGTCATTAACCTATTATGCTGCTAATCCTGTGGCTTTGGAAAAAATTTATGCAGTGGTTGTAGATTCTCTCAATTTAATGGAGCAGCGCCTCACGGTTAAGCCAGAAGAAGTACAATGATCTACCCTGACAACCTTGAAGCTAAATTAGGATTCGATCAAATCAGGCAACGACTCACCAACTATTGTCTTTCTACGGCAGGAGAGCGTTTGGTGGCCGCCATGAAGTTCAGTGCAAAGTTTGAGTTTATTACGCTTCAACTTAGGCAGACTGCTGAATTTAAGGCTATCGAGGAACGCTCGCTCGATTTCCCCGCAAGGCATTTTGTTGATCCTGAATCATGGTTTGCCAGAGCATCTATTGAAGGTAACTTTTTAGATGAACAGGATTTTTTGCAGATCGTAAACTCATTAACAAGCATACAGGGTTGTAAAAACTTTTTGATTAAGTATCAGGAAGAATTTCCTGAGTTGAATAAACTGGCTTTGCCTGTGGGTAACACACAAGACCTACAACGTGAAATAGCGAGTAAGATAGATGATACAGCTCATGTAAAAGATAATGCTACTGCGGAGCTCCAAGCCATCAGAAGAAAGCTGCGCGATGAACAGAGTCGGTTGCGAAGAGTAGCCGAACAGATCTTCAGACAGGCAGTGCAAGAGAAATGGGTGCCTGAAGGGGCCCTGCCTACTGTTCGTGATGGTCGTGTGGTAATACCCATTTTAGCAGAGCATAAACGCAAGCTTAAAGGATTTATACAAGATGAATCTGCTACCGGACAAACCGTGTTTATGGAGCCTGCAGAAATGTTGGATACCAATAACGAGATTCGCGATCTGGAACACGCGGAGAGAAGAGAGGTGGTTAGAATCTTAACCGCTTTAACTACCAGGTTAAGATTTGAGTTACCTATACTCAAAACTGCTTATGCTTTTCAAGCTGTTATCGATTTTATAAGAGTAAAAGCAAAGCTGGCGAGAGATATAGAAGCGGTGTTGCCATTAGTTGAGAACCGCCCTATTGTGGAATGGTTTAATGCAAAACACCCTGTACTGTTTTTAAGTTTGAAAGGAAAAAGAGAAGTTGTACCACTCACCATCAAGTTAGATGATACAGACAGAGTTTTGCTTGTATCAGGACCAAATGCCGGAGGAAAGTCTGTTTGTTTAAAAACGTTGGGCTTACTTCAATACATGTTGCAATGTGGTTTGCTAATACCCATGGCAGATCATTCTCGTGTTGGTATTTTTAAAGACATCTTTTTAGACATTGGCGATCAGCAGTCACTGGAAAATGACTTGAGTACATATAGCAGTCATTTAAAGAACATGCATGCATTTTTAGAGAATGCTACAGGTCAATCGATGGTGTTAATGGATGAGTTGGGTTCGGGCACAGATCCTAATTTTGGTGGTGCTATTGCACAGGCTATTCTCGCATCATTATTAGAGAAAAAAGTATGGGGTTTGGCAACAACCCATTATTATAACTTAAAACTTTTTGCAGATCAGGCCGATGGCATTAAAAATGCCGCCATGCGATTTGATGAAGAGCATTTACAACCGCTCTACCAACTAGAAATGGGTAAACCAGGCAGTTCTTTCGCGTTGGAGATTGCTCGCAAAACGGGTATGTCTTCGGCTACTTTAAAAGTGGCAGAAAGTTTAGTGGGTACTGATTTAGCTGGTTTTGAAAAACTGTCACGTACGCTTGAACAAGAGCGCAAGGAGAATGAAGAGAAGGCTAAGCAAGTAGAGAAGTTACAGGCTGAGTTAAAGCAAACACTTGCTAAATACCAGACATTATCCAGCGAATTAGAGTCTAAGAAAAAAGACATTATTGGTAAGGCTAAAGAGGAGGCCATGACTTTGTTAAAGACCACTAATAGAGAAATTGAAAAAACAATCAGGCACATTCGTGAAAACAAAGCCGAGAAAAAGGAAACATTAAAAGTCAGAAAGTCGCTACAAGATTTGTCGCATAATGTAGCTAAAGGCATGCAAGAGAAATCTCTTCCGAAATTCGAAAAGATGGAAGAAGGTGATCGTGTACGGATTATGGGTCAACAAGGAAGCGGTATGATTCTTTCGCTTCAGGGTAAGAATGCGGTGGTACAATTTGGTGAGTTAAAATCTACCATAAGCTTAACCAAGCTGGAGAAGGTTGAGGGAGCCATACAAAAAGAACTGGCTGTGAAATTGAGAAGCAGTGGTATTAACCTTTATGAAAAACAAGCAGCCTTCAATCCATCACTTGATGTACGTGGAAAAAGAGTAGAAGAGTTAATGTCTGTGTTGGAATCATTTATGGACTCCGCAATTTTATTAGGACATGGTGAATTAAAGATTTTACACGGAAAGGGGGAGGGTGTGTTGCGTAAAGTGATCAGGGATCATTTGAAGCAATACAAAGAAGTAGCTTCTTTCAAGGATGAGCATGTAGATAGAGGAGGCGATGGTATTACTATAGTTGTTTTAAAATAAAAATAAGGCTCCCAAACCTCGGAGGTCTTTGGAGGCGAATATCAAGACCTTCGAGGTTTGGGAGCTTTAAATAAAAAAGGTGCTTCGTTTGAAGCACCTTTTTTAATATTTTAAAAGGTAAAGCTTAGTTAGTCGTAAATACGAACTCCCAATTACCCTCCACTTCGTTAGTACGTGAGCCAGCCCATCCTGTACCGGCTACAGTAAAGTTTAAAGTCAAGGTTTTAGCATCAGCAGACAACACATAAGACATCTGTACTTCGTTAGTACCAGAATCTCTGATAATGGTAGTCTTAGCACCTTCACCATCAGCAAAAGACCATGAGCCGCTTGCAGGCCAAGGGCTTGGGTTAGGTCTTGTTCCATTTACAGTGTATTGATAAGGCCCCTCAGGTGAGCTGGCATTAAAAGTACCTGCCAATACAAGTGATAGTGTGCTGAAATCAGTACGAGGTGTGGTACCTAACTTGGCTGAAGAGATTGTCCAGGTTTTGGCAAATTTACCAAGTTGTACTTTTTCAAATGGATCTGGATCATCTCCAGGCTTACAACTTGATACAATAATGACTGTTGCCAGAACTAAAACAAGGGGGATATTTCTTAAAAACTTCATATTGATCTTTTATAATGTTCAAAAATAGGGAAAATGTCGGTTTCTGAAAGTTTTTTAATCAGATGGATGTAAATTGATTTAAGCACACACTGGTAACCCCTTAAAATTTAAAGTCACCCATTTTGATGCTTTCATGGCTATTCTCATACTCTCTGGGGTCGTTTGAGGCTACAAAAATCACTGAATCAGTGATTAAGTTAAGTTGGTTTTTGTACCAGTTAATTGCTTTTTCATCCAAATTAGTGAATGGTTCATCTAAAAAAACAAAACTGGCTTCGGTAAACATAGCCAATCCAAGTTTTACACGTTGCCTCATACCAGAAGAGTAGTTACCTATTAATTTGTCTTTAGCATGCGCCAGCTCCAAAAGCTCAGGCAACTCTTTCATGGAAAGTCCAGGTCGCAGTTTTCTCATTTTAAAATGAAAATCCAATAATTCAATCAGAGTAAATTCTTCGATTAAATCTAAATAGGGTGTAGCAATACTGACGTGCTCAAAAATATTGTCAATAGGTTGTGCAATACCATTTACCTTATAGGAGAGTGTTCCTGCACTAGATGGTACCTGCCCCCATAAAACCTGAAGTAAAGTTGATTTACCTGAACCGTTTGGTCCTGTAATGGCGTAGGTTTTACCGGCATTAAAGCGGTAAGTCAGTTCTTTAAAAATCCACTCCCGGTTAAATCGCTTACCGAGTTTTTCTGTTTGTAGATAAGTGTCAAGATTAGCCAAGGCTGCTGAAGCACTTAGTTACCGTACCCTTTCATAATACCCCGCTCTGATTCTTTCACAAAATTAAGAATCAATTCTCGCTCATCGCTCATTGGCAATTCTGCTTCAATCATTTCGATGGCTTTAGAATTGTTAAGCCCACGCATAAAAATGTAGCGGTATATTTCCTGGATCTCGTTAATCTTATCCGAAGTGAAACCCCTTCTTTTTAAACCAACCGAATTGATGCCTGCATATGTTAATGGTTCTCTTGCAGCTTTTGTGAAGGGTGGGATATCTTTTCTTACAAGCGAACCACCAGAAACCATAACATGTGCACCGACTTTTACAAATTGATGCAAAGCACTAGCACCACCGATGATAGCCCAATCCTCTATAGTTACATGTCCTGCTACTTGTACCGTATTAACTAATATACAGTTGTTACCAATAATGCAGTCGTGTGCCACATGGACATAGGCCATAAGCAAGCAGTTCTTACCAATAGCCGTTTTCATTTTGTCTGTTGTGCCCCGGCTTATGGTTACGTATTCGCGGATAACGGTGTTATCACCAATAATGGTCTCGGTCTGCTCACCTGCAAATTTCAAGTCTTGCGGGATTGAAGAAACAGAGGCTCCAGGATAGATTTTCACATTTTTACCAATGCGTGAACCGTCCCAGATAACAGCGCCTGGGCCAATCCATGAACCATCTTCAATAACTACATCTTTTTGTACGGTAGCAAAGGGTTCAATCACTACATTTTGGCCTATCCTGGCTTCAGGATGTACGTTGGCTAAGGGATATTGGCTCATGAATTTTTACGGACTATGCTAGCGGTCATGGTTCCTTCACAAACAAGGGTGTTACCTACATAGGCACGTCCTGTCATTTTTGCGATGCCTCTTTTAATAGGTGCAAGTAAATCGCACTGGATCACCAGTGTATCACCAGGAAGCACCATTTTTCTGAAGCGGAAGCTTTCTATACCTAAAAAGTAGGTCCAATAGTTTTCAGGATCGGGAACGGTGTTAAGTACCAGAATACCACCGATTTGTGCCATGGCTTCTACTTGAAGTACGCCAGGCATAACGGGGTTACCAGGAAAATGACCTTGAAAGAATGGCTCATTCATGGTCACGTTCTTTACACCGGCTACACTTTCGTTATCGAGGTAAATAATTTTATCAATCAGCAGGAATGGATAACGATGAGGCAGGGTAGCTGCAATCTTATTGATATCCATTACCGGTGGTAAGTTCGGATTGTATTTTGGTCTGCCTTGCTTATCGGCTTCAGCCATAGCTTTTTTCAGTTTTTTGGCAAAAGCCACATTAGCTGCATGGCCGGGACGAGCAGCTAAGACTTGTGCTTTTAACGGACGGCCAGCCAAGGCCAGGTCACCTACCACATCTAATAACTTGTGGCGTGCAGGTTCGTTTTTATAACGTAACTCCACATTGTTCAGAATCCCTTCATGCTTAACTTCAACTTTTGGTTTACCAAGCATTTGGGCAATATTAGCTAGTTCATCATCCTTTACGATCCTGTCTACAATTACAATGGCATTGTTCAAATCGCCACCCTTGATAAGGTTGTTTTTGTAAAGCATCTCAAGTTCATGCAGGAAACAGAAAGTTCTACATGAAGCGATTTCAGTTTCAAACTGGCGGATATCAGTTATAGAGGCATGCTGACTGCCTAAAACGGGTGAATTATAGTCAACCATAACAGTTACCCTATAATCGTCTAAAGGAAGGGCCGCAATTTCAACGTTACGGGCTACCTCTCTATAGAAAAGAGGCTCTTGCACATCGAAGAAATCTCGTAAGGCATTTTGTTCTTCTGCGCCTGCTTCTTTTAGTTTATTAACAAATTCAATGGAGCTGCCATCCATAATAGGACATTCAGGGCCATCCAGTTGAATTAATACATTGTCGATCTCAAGCCCGACCAAAGCAGCTAAAGTATGTTCAATAGTGCTTACTCGGCCACCACTTTGTTCAATCGTTGTACCCCTCGAAACATCCACCACATTGTCACAATCTGCGTCAATAATGGGGGAGCCCGGCAGATCAATTCGTTGAAATTTAATCCCGTGGTTAGGTTTTGCCGGTATGAAGGTCATTTTGGTAGGAGCACCTGTGTGGAGGCCTACACCTGCGAGTGTTACCGACTTTTGAATGGTCTGTTGTTTGATATTAAGCATCTTTTGGTTCCTGCAAAGTCGACAAAGTTAAGCCCAATTATTGGGATATTCCAAAAAATGCAGCAATTGGTGATTCAAGCGGCTTTAGAGACTATGGCCGTTGCTTTTATAAGAATGGATCTTTTCCTCAAGTTCCCTTATGCGTAAGTTCAGGTCAGGTAATTTTTTAAAGACAGCATAAGATTTAAAGTAATCTTTTACATCATAAGCCGGAGACCCCATTATTTTTTCGCCTTCTTCTTCCACTGATTTAGAAATACCAGCCTGTGCGCCAATACCAGTTTTATTGGCTATTACTAAATGTCCTGCAATGCCCACTTGCCCGGCAATAATGCAGTTTTCACCAATTTTAGTGGATCCTGAAACGCCAGATTGGGCAGCTATAACAGTGTTTTTACCAATTTCTACATTATGCGCTACCTGAATAAGGTTGTCGAGTTTAACACCTTTGCGGATAATGGTGGAGTCGCCAAATAATGTAGCACAGTCAATTACGGTGTTTGCACCAATAACCACGTTGTCTTCAATAATTACATTTCCTAATTGAGGAATAGTTTTATAGGTACCATCTGCCTGAGGTGCAAAACCAAAACCATCGCTGCCGACAACGCTGCCTGCATGGATTACACAGTTGCTACCGATTTTTGAATCGGAATAGATTTTTACACCTGCATGTAAAATAGTGTTATTGCCTACAATGCAATTGTCGCCAATAATTGTGTTGGGATGGATTTTTACATTATCTCCAACTTTTACATTATTACCAATATAGGAGAAGGCACCGCGATAAATGTTGGAACCACAAGTACTACCCTGTCCCAAAAAAGAAGGCTCTTCAATACCAACTTTCTGGAAGCTGATCATTTTATGGTATTCCTCTAGCAATATTGTAAAGCTAGAGTATGGATCTTCCACTAGAATAAGACTTGTTTGGAGTTCTTTTTTAGGTACGAAGTCTTGCTTTACAATAACAGCTGAAGCATGTGTTGTGTAAATGTATTGTTCGTACTTGGGGTTTGACAGAAAGGCAATTTGTCCGGGCTTGGCATCCTGAATTTTTGCCAGCATATTGATTTTAGCCTGTTCGTTACCTTGTACCTGACCGCCAAGCATGGCAGCGATTTGCTGTATGGTAAATTCCATAGTTTATTGAGGCATCCATTAAATACTATTCGATATAGTTATTTGTGTGTTGTGGATGCGTAAGCAACCGGCTCGGTATAACAGGTAAATAACTAACCTTATTTACAAAGATACATTTTTAGGCCAGCACAAATAGTTTTTTTTCACTGTTTTGGATAAGGCCTGAATGCTGGGTAAATCGGAAGCTTGTGCTATATCTACCACCTCTCCGCTTTTCATCAATATGTTAATTTTCTGACCTTCAGTATACGCTTCATTGCTCACAAATCCATAAGAAAACAGATATGGTGCCTCAGCCCTGAGTACCTTGTAATGCTTTGATACGGCCTCTTTTACGTTATTAACATCCTCTTTGCGAATAGCTGCATTACTGAATTTAATCCTGAAGAGTTTTCGTTCAATTAGCATTCTTGATAAGGTTGACAAAATTTTATCTGGATCATTTTGCCAGAACTTGATAGCACCCCAGATGTCATTGTCATCCAGATTACCAAAATGGCTGAGCAGCTGTGGCTTACCCTTAAACTCTTCGAAGGAGACAGGTTTCTCCAAAAATATTTTAAGCGATTCACTCGCGGCAATCGACTGGCCTGATTGGGCTAAATGTTTAGCCCGGTTAATTAAATTAACAAGCAGACGCTCTGCAGCGACAGAAGTTTTATGCAAGTAAACTTGCCAGTACATCAAGCGCCTGGCCGTGATGAAGTTTTCGATGCTGTATATTCCTTTTTCTTCTACAACCAGTTCATTGTGATGCACCGTTAGCATAGCAATGATGCGGTCAACACCGATCGTTCCTTCTTCAACACCGGTAAAAAAACAATCGCGCTTTAAATAATCCAATCTGTCCATATCCAATTGACTGGATACGAGTTGGTGAAAGAATTTTCGTTTGTACGAGTTTCTAAAAATCTTCAGGGTCAAATCAAGAGCTCCTTTAAACTCTTTATTGAGTGCATTCATAAACAGGTAGGAGAGACTTTCGTGTTCGATGGATGGGAGCAAGGACTCTTCCAATGCGTGCGAGAAAGGACCATGACCAATATCATGAAGTAGAACAGCCAGCTGCGCAGCTTCCATTTCTTCGGCACTGATGTCGACTTTTTTGTTACGAAGGTTTTCAAGTGCCCTCCCCATCAGGTGCATGGCACCTAGGGCATGCTGAAAACGCGTATGCATAGCGCCAGGGTAAACAAGGTTAGCCAAGGCCAATTGTTTAATATGGCGCAATCGCTGAAAATATGGATGCTGAATGATGTCGTAGATCAGTTCGCTCTGTATGTGAATAAAACCATATACAGGGTCGTTTATTATCTTTTTCTTATTCACTTCGCGTTGGAATTTGTAACTTGGTGAAAAACGTTTTCATGCAAAGATACACGATACTGTGGGCAGATGATGAGATTGATTTATTGAAGCCACACATCCTCTTTTTAGAGCAGCGAGGCTACGACATAACGCCCATCAATAATGGTACTGATGCAGTAGAACTATGCGAAGATAAAAACTTTGACATCGTTTTTTTGGATGAGAATATGCCAGGTATGTCGGGTTTGGAGGCCTTGAGCCAGATTAAGAACCTGAAGCCTAACCTGCCGGTGGTTATGATCACCAAAAATGAAGAAGAGCAGATTATGGAGGAGGCGATAGGCTCCAAAATAGCCGATTATTTAATCAAGCCCCTGAACCCAAGTCAGATTCTACTTTCGGTAAAAAAGATATTAGATAATAAACGCCTGGTAATTGAGAAGACAAACCTGAATTACCAACAGGATTTTCAACGCATCAGTATGTCCTTTCAAGGTGAGTTGAACCACGATGAATGGGCAGATGTATATAAAAAGCTTGTGTTTTGGGAATTGGAAATGGACCAAAACGACAACCAGGATATGTCGGAAGTACTGACTATGCAAAAGACAGAAGCCAATGCGAGTTTTTGTAAATATGTAATGCGTAATTATGAAAAATGGCTTAACGATGCCAATGCGCCTAAACCATTGTTATCTCATCAGGTATTAAAGCGTAAGGTTTTTCCGATGTTGGGTAAAGAGCCGGTGTTTCTTTTTTTGATTGATAATTTAAGATACGATCAATGGAAAGTGTTGGAGCCGATTATTAATGAATATTTTGCTATTGATGAGGAGGAAACCTACTACTCTATTCTACCCACAACAACTGCCTATGCGCGAAATGCCATTTTCTCAGGTATGCTACCATCTGATATGGCAAAATCGCAACCCGACATTTGGGTAGGTGAAGATGATGAAGAGGGAAAGAATAACCATGAACATGATTTTTTGGAGAAGCTATTGCGAAAAAACAATCTGAACATAAAACATTCATATCACAAAATAAAAAATTTAGAAGAAGGACGTCAGTTGGCGGATTCAGTTAACAATCTTTTTCAAAATGATTTGAATGTGATCGTCTATAATTTTGTAGACATGCTATCGCATGCCAGAACAGACATGGCAATGATTCGCGAACTAGCACCTGATGAATCGGCCTATCGGTCAATAACAAAATCATGGTTTTTGCACTCACCTTTATTGGACATACTAAAAAAGGTTGCCGAGAAAAAAGTGAAAGTGGTGATTACAACTGATCATGGTACCATTCGCGTAAAGCGTCCTTTTAAAATTGTGGGTGACCGAGCAGTGAATAGCAATTTGCGTTACAAGCAAGGAAAAAATTTAGGTTACGAAGGCGCCAAAGTAATGGTGGCGACTAAGCCTGAAAAACTTTTTCTGCCTAAGCTTAACGTTTCTACTTCGTATGTATTTGCGATTGAAGATCAGTTTTTCGCTTACCCCAATAACTATAATTATTACGTTAATTTTTATAAAGATACTTTTCAGCATGGAGGTGTGAGCTTGGAGGAGATGATCATTCCCTTAATTTCTTTAACTTCGAAAAATGCGGGTTAGTGAAGAGACAGTAGTGTTGCATGATGTAGGTATTGATCAACTTGCTGAAGTTGCCAGTATTTTTTTGCAAAAAGCAGGATCAGAAAGAATCTGGCTTGTGGAAGGAGAGATGGGGGCAGGCAAGACAACATTTATTAAAGCACTATGTGTTTTGTTGGGTGTGAAGGATAATATGAGTAGTCCTACGTTTTCTATTGTAAATGAATACGAGACTGTAAATAGCGAAATTGTTTTTCATTTTGATTTTTACCGATTGAAAAATGAAAGAGAAGCAATCGATATAGGTATAGATGATTATTTTTATTCAGGAGCCTATTGTTTTATTGAATGGAGTGAAAAAATTAAAAACCTTATACCTGATGACTATGTAGTTGTCAACATCCAACCCATAACCGAAACCACAAGAACCTTATACTTAACCATCCATGGCCGAGAAGAAAAGCGGATTTGAAGCATTGGCGAAATCAGCCATCTCCACACAAGAACAACTAATGCCTGTAAAGACAGGGAATCATTCATTTTTTATTGGATTACCAAAAGAAGTCTCCTTACAGGAAAACAGAATCAGTCTCACGCCAGACGCAGTGGCCTTGTTAGTAAACAATGGTCATGATGTCTGGATAGAATCGAAAGCTGGGTTGGGGTCTAAATTTACCGATAAGCAATACAGTGAGGCCGGTGCCAAGATTGTTTACTCAGCGCAAGAAGTATATAAAGCAGAGGTGATTTTAAAAATAGAACCACCTACACTAGAAGAGATTGAAATGATGCGGCCGGGTCAGGCCCTAATATCAGCAATTCAATTGGGACATTTAAAACCAGACACCATTCAGGCGCTGATGAAGAAGCGGGTTACAGCACTTGCTTATGAATTTATTGAAGATAAGGTAGGGGGTATGCCCATTATCCGTGCTATGAGTGAGATAGCGGGTAGCTCGGTAATGCTTATTGCGTCTGAATATTTGAGTACAGCGAATAATGGAAGAGGTATTATTTTAGGAGGTATTACAGGTGTGCCACCTACAAAGGTTGTGATTATTGGTGCGGGAACAGTTGGTGAGTATGCAGCGCGAGCTGCTTTAGGATTAGGTGCCGATGTGCAGATTTTTGATAATCATTTGTACAAGTTGAGAAGGATTAAGCAATTATTGAGTCAACAGATTTACACATCTACTATTGACACTTTAACACTAAGCGATACTCTAAAAAATGCAGATGTATTAATTGGTGCTTTGCGGGCAGAGAAGGGAAGAGCCCGACATGTGGTGAGTGAAGAAATGGTAAGCAGCATGAAAGCTGACTCTATTATTATTGATGTGAGTATTGATCAGGGGGGATGCATAGCAACTTCGGAAATGACCACATTGGGTAAACCCATTTACAAAAGACACGCTGTGATTCATTATTGTGTTCCTAATATTGCATCACGCGTAGCACACACAGCATCCACAGCTTTAAGCAATATTTTTACACCCACTATCTTGCGCGCAGCAGAAGAAGGTGGAATGGATAAAATGATTTTTTCTCACAAAGGTTTTATGAAAGGTGTGTACACTTATTCAGGCGGATTAACCAATGAATCGTTAGCACGAAAGTTTGGCATGAAGTATAAAAATATTGAGTTGTTGGTTGCAGCACGTTTTTAAGGGTTGGTTTAGGTGAAGAGAAAAAATTTAAGCTAATTCAGCAAAACACTATCTATGAGATTTCTCTTTTTGCCATTAATCGTCATTACATTTTTAAGTAGTGGTCAGCATACAGAAGTAGATTTTACTGCAGATATTAAATCTGACTTTGAATTAGTTAATTATGGTTTTTCGTTAAGTCATTTGCTGGACTCTTTAAAATTGGAAAAAACTGATTTGAAGATAGTTGTTTCTAAATCCAAATATTTATTGTTTGTAGTAAAGGATAATTTGATTGTAAAAAGTTATCCAGTTGTATTTGGGTTTAATGCCATTGATGATAAGTTGAGAGAGGGAGATGGTGCTACACCAGAAGGAATTTTTAAGATAAGAGCTATGTATCCGCATAGATATTGGTCTAAATTTATTTGGTTTGACTACCCGAATGAATTATCGTGGGTGAAACATAGAAAAGCTAAAAAACAAGGTGCAATACCTGTTAACTCAAGTATTGGAGGAGAGGTTGGAATTCATGGTGTGCCTATTGGTTCCGACTATGCTATTGACCAAAAGCAAAATTGGACATTGGGTTGTGTTTCGTTAAAAAATAAGGACATTGATGAGATTTATAAATTTGTCTTTGTTGGGATGGAGATAGAAATATTTAAATAAATTAACATTTAGAATAACAAAATCTATGAGGGAGCAGTTTGTTAAACTATTGGTAGTAATATTAATTTTCTCCATTATGTACACCTTCTTGATTAAATCCCCTAGTAATGCTACGTCTTTTGATATGGGTTTTGTAGCTGGTACTTTCTTTGGGCAGGCCACTAAAATCATTGGTGTTATTGGACTAATCGTGTATGCTAAGAAGAAGTATAGTCCCAAACAATTATCTTAACAAAACTGATTTGACTTTTGCTGAATTTATCCAGTTAAGCATCAACCAGCTATTGTTAGTTGAACATTTTCAGTTGTAGATTTTTTAGTCATTACATAATAACTATTTTGCTATCTTGAGGATTCCCTTGCATCGTTATGGAATTATACTTTACGTTCTCTATACTTATTGTTCTCTCTGCAATCTTCTCTTACCTCAATAGTCGATATCTCAAATTGCCACCTGCCATTGGCATAATGCTTTTGGCGATTATTACCTCTATCGCACTCATTGCAGTTGGTAAAACCTATCCTGTATTTTCAACTTATGTTTCAGGATTGGTTAGTAGTATAGATTTTCCATCTGTACTGATGGGAGCAATGCTTAACTTCTTATTGTTTGCAGGAGCTATTCACATAAGTATGCAAGACTTGGCAAAGCAAAAATTGCCAATCCTGATCTTATCAACATTGGGGGTTATTGTATCTACTTTTCTTGTGGGTTCACTAATGTATGCCTTATTGTTACAACTTGGTTTAGATGTTCCCCTCATACAATGCCTTGTGTTTGGTGCGCTGATATCGCCAACGGATCCACTAGCGGTTATTGCTATTTTAAAACGAGCTAAAATTCGTAAACATCTTGAAGTTAAAATTGCAGGCGAGTCCCTTTTTAATGATGGTGTGTCAGTTTTACTATTTGCTATTCTTTTGCAATTGGCACAAGGAAGCGAAGTTGATATCACGTTTAAAAATGTGGCAGGTTTGTTTGTTCAGGAGATGATTGGTGGATTGGTTATTGGTTTTTTACTCGGTTATATAGGTTCACAAGGCATTAAGAGAATCAATGATTATCAGGTTACAGTATTGATTACGGTTGCGATTGTGATGGGAGGATACATGATTACTCGTTTCTTACATATTTCAGGGCCGCTCACCATGGCTGCTGCGGGCCTTGTTATTGGTAATTATGGCAAAAAGACGGCTATGTCTATAACCGATAAGGATTATCTGGATAAATTTTGGGAGATGATTGATGAAATTCTCAACGCCATATTGTTTATGATTATTGGCCTTGAACTTTTATTAATTCCAAATATTCAGCAGGATTGGATAATTGGCCTTGTCAGTATTCTGATTGTATTATTAAGTCGCTACGTATCCATTTGGCTGCCCATGTGGGTGATTCCAAAAATTGAAAGGTTTGATGGTAGGACAATGGCGGTATTGGTATGGGGTGGCTTACGTGGAGGTGTGTCTATTGCATTAGCCTTATCTATAGATACTCACCTTAACCAGAATCTATTTTTATCAGCAACGTATTATGTAGTTGTTTTTTCTATAGTTGTACAAGGGTTGAGTATGGGTAAGCTTATTACTTTTATTAATAGGAAGCAGAAGGTGTGACTAGAATTTAGAATTTAACTCTCACTTGGCATTTAACATCAGTGCGTACATTGCCTTCTATTGCATCGAGTCCTGAGCCCATACTTTCTACACCATTAATACGAATATGTGCATAGCGAAACCAGAAGCTCAACTTTTTGTTGAAATCATATTGTAATAGTATGTAACGCCTCACTCCCTCACCAGCATACGGCTGAAATGAATAGGCTAGCCACATATCTTTTTCTATTGCATATTGTCTGTTATCGAAATCATCTGTATTGAATAGCGCATAACGTCCACTAATTTTTAGCTTACCAAAATCATAAGTCAGATCCTGAATAATTGCCATACCTTGAGTGGCGTTTTGATTAAATTCATACTGAGTATATTGAATACGACTCCGCATGGTAAGTTTTGGTGCTACAGTGTAATCTACGTTTATAAAGAGATTTCTTTTTTTACCTTGACTAGTTAGGTAAAGTGGATTTTCAATAGTTAGGTTTCTTTGTTTAGATTCTTCGCGTAATTGTAAAGAATAATTAATTGTTTTGGTAGGTTGATACTGCAATCTGAACAGCCATTCATATCCATGAGACGGGCTATAGTTTCTTAATTGTAACCAGGGGAATTCAAAAAGATCAATGTAAGCGGAAGTTTGCCAATGTTTGTGGATTTTATATTTTAATCCCCAATACAAACCTCTTTCATTTTTCGGTTGACTGGCTTCACTAAAAGCATTGGCAGAAAACGTGTAAAAGTTACGTGGGTAGTTCCTTACAAGTATGGCTATATCAAAATAGGGAGATAAACTACCAAGCGTGCCTGCAACAAAAGCAATTGTAGCAGGATTCTGATAAGCCAGTTCTCCAAAAAATGCAAAATTGTAAAAAGAATAATTAACAAATGCAGATGCTGTTTGATTTTCTTTACCACGAAAAGCAAATTGGTTATAAAGATTTTCAGCAGGTGAAAGAACTTTATTGAAATTAATGTATTGATAAATGATTCCAGTTTGCAAGGCACCTTTTATATATTGAGATGTGAAACCAATACGTTTTTCATTTAGTACTTTTCTGTCAATAAGTTCATTAATATTTCTGTGAAACCCAGTACTTTGCAAAGAAGAGACTATATTGTTTTCAAGGCTTTCGTTTGAAACGTTAGCATCACGGTTGATAATAGAAATGAAGGGGGTCAATTGAATTGTAGGTTTGACCTGATAGGTTAGTGTTAATCCACGCAGACCAAAATTTTCTAAAGCAGAAGTGAAAGGCACAGCAAGTATATTGCTTCTTCTTATACTGTTTATTGTTTCTCCCCCTTTACCAGTGCCAAACGCACCGCCTAACACCAAGCCTTGTCCTGATTGTAGTTGATAGTCGCCTACGATTAAATTTTTTATTTTTCCCTTATTCTGTATTTGAGCATGAAAGGATAAGTAATCAAATCCAAATTGTTTTTTATGTGGAATCCATTCAAAAGCTTCGCCTGCATCTTGTTCTGCGGTTATACCAAAACTAAAGTCGTTGGCTATGCTATTACGGTAGCGTAAGTAATATTTTTGAGGATGACCTAGAAATCTGCGTAGACTATCATCTTCTTTAAAGCCTGCGCGTGTTTCAAGCCCTAGTTCTGATCGTACTACTAAATAGTTATTTGGGTTGTAACGAATACGCTTAAGAAGTTTGCTATTCAATTGTTCTTCCGGATTTCTAACAATTATAAAGGGCAAAATCTTTTCTATACTTCGTAAATCGAGATTGGGAATGGATTGTAGTTCATACTCAGATAATAGCGCACCATTTTCGACTCTGTATTTTATCAAGCTGTTGACTTGTAATTCATTTAGAATATAGAGATTTCTTAGTTGCTCTGTTGTGGCATTATTAATATCCAGTGGATGATTGAGTAGATCAAGATAATTTTCGTAAAGTTCCTCGTAGTTGGCATCTTCATCCTGATAGCTGATTAACTCATCTATAAGACTTTGTACGTCAACATCTTTCCGGTTTATGAATTGTGCTTGTAGATTAAAACAAGGAATTAGATACGCAATAAACAATAGTTTCTTCATCTCTCTTTCCACTTATAGGTCAACGAAGCCTGATGGCTTTCTCCTAGTCCAGTAAGGGCATATTGATAAGCATAGTTTATGCTTAGTTTACTTTGAGTAAATCCAATTCCAAAAAAAATATTGTTTGGGTAAAGTGAAAAGCCTGTTCTTGTAGAAAACTTTTTAGTGGCTTTGTATTCCATCCCTGTTTTAAAAGTGGCGTTATGATCTATTTCTTTAGAGATTTCAGTGCTTAGTAGTACTTTTTTTGTAGGTATTATGCCTATACCAAGACTTAATCTTGTTGGTACTTTTTCATCTTCAATTTCTGAAAGTAAAGGCTGATTGATATTTAGAATATATGCGCCTATCGATATACTTTTACTCAGTTCTGCTATACCGCCTGCGCTAATTGTTAATATTGCCTTTGTGCCAAAACCCAATGCGGTATATTGTATGTAGTTTATTGTAGCACCCAATGAAGCAAGTCCAAGTTGATTACTGAAACCTACCAAGAGTAATTGTTCATTGTAAAATTTATCACCAAAATGTAAAGCACCTGCCCCCAATACGCCAATTTTAGTGGGTAAGACAATTGCTACTGCACTGCGATTGGCACCTTCTAACCTTGGTTTAGCATCATAAGCTGATGTGGCGGTTGCTTGTTCTAGTGATGCGAGACCTGCTACATTGTTAAACAGACTCCACTCATCTTGTATACAAGAAGATGCGTATGCCATACCTGCTGTTCGACCTCCAATCTGTTGGCCGTAAGCAGTTGTAAATAATATTACAAATAGCGTAGTGGATACTAAGTGCTGCACAAACAATTATTATTAACCGAAGTTAAATAATTGTTACATGATAAAATTGATTTTAAAATTCTTTTTTCAAGTGAAAGAAAAATCCTTGCTCACCTTCTCCGTTAAAGGAGTATTCCAAACGCATGGTAGCATCGTGGGAGCTCACAAAATCTAGTCCAAAGCCCACGCCATTGATTAACTTGTCTGTGAGTAGTCTTCCATTAACATAACCGGGATAGTTCCAGACATAACCAAAATCTGCATATGTTTTAGCATAAATAGTTAGTGGTACTTCTTGAAATTGCTCAAGTCGACCACCAAGACTGAAGACATGTGAAAAAATCTGCTTCTTAAAAGTTGTTTTGTTAAAAGCAAACTGTGGTCCTTCAATTAAGTAAACTTCGTAGCCACGTACAAATTGTCTGTTATAACCCAGTGCGCTATAATTGGCATAGGGTAATTGGTCTTGCATACTCAAGTATGCACTGGAGTAGTTTGACAGGTAGTAATTTTTACCTAGGGAAAGATAGCGTGCATAGGTAATATTCATGTCAGAGCGATTGATATCATCTTTAGCAAATACACCTTGATAGCGTAATGCTGCAGATAAAAAACTTCCCTTTAAGGGATAGCTTACAAAATCACGATTTTCATAAATGTACTGATAGCCTAGTGTTGTAAACTGTTGGCTGCGTAAAGCATTATTACCAAGGTATTCTGGATTAAGGCTTATCAATGAATCACTCACTGTATTTTTAGTATACTCTATACTAAATCCATGAAAATGGTAAAATGAATTTCGATATGTATAAGTGAGTGATGCGCCACGTGTAGTTCTTAAATTATTTTCAGTTCGTGCAAATTCTAATATGTTGCCAAGGGTTTGAAATGCCAGATTCTTTCTCTCATCGTAATTGAGATCAAGAATTAATCCTTGTTTACGTTTTTTGTCAAGGTAGGGCATTCGATAACTAAGCTTAAATACTTTGGTAAAACCAAACTTGGCTGTTAGTAACATAGTCTCATTTCTGCCTCTGAAATTATATTGATATAATTTGAGACCATAATTCAACCTTCTGAAATCGTGATTATAGTTTTGCCACCACTCATTAAAGTTTCGATCTGCTAATTCTACTATAGGTACAGGGAAGGTATACCAGCGTTCACTTACTTCTATGAATAAATCTGCGTAACCATTTCCGTAATCCAGCGGTCGCATGTTTACGGTATTAAATAATCTTGTGTTGAGTAATTTGCTTTTATCTTTTTCGATAATAAGCGTAAGCGCTTGCGTACTTACTGTGTCGCCTGTTTTTAAAGTCAGCTCTCGTTCAATAATAAAATCACGTGTAATTTTATTCCCCACAATCAGAATTCGATTAATGGTTAGAATATTTGAGGTGTCAACGGCTAATCTATTCTTATTTTTTTGTCGTGTAGAATCAAATGCACCCTGAGCATCAGTAATGCATTGCATACAAACACAAATAATAAAACTGATTCTCAGGGCCCACATGCTTACAACTTCTACCGATCCGTTACTTTAGCTTTTAAAGCGACTAAACGCTTTGTTCTTTGTTCTTTTTTAATGAGTAGATTAAGAGCACCACACCAGCAATAACTAAAGGAATACTTAAAATCTGCCCCATGTTAAGGGTAAGTTCATCTTCAAAGGCAACTTGATTTTCTTTTAGGAATTCATAAGCGAAGCGTAAGCCAAAGCATACAATTAAGAATATACCTAGTAAACTACCAGGAGCTAGCTCATTTTTCTTTTTACTCCATAGCCAGAATAATAGAAGAAACAATAATACACATGAAATTGATTCGTACAATTGTGCGGGGTGACGTGGTATCATATTAGTGTATAATATTGCATGGTATTGATTTCCTTCTTTACCTAAGCGATAACGCAATGCACCGGACTGATAAACGTGTTCTGCAATACCTGTATTATACGAAAGCATGGACTGCAGACGTCCGCTGATATAACTATTCAGTTGATCTTCTGTATAGGTTTCATCTTGTTTAAAAGTAAGCAGAATTTTTACCGGTTTTGCAGGGCCAACATTAGCAGCGGTATCAATAGCTACATAGTCGACATCTTCCACGTATCCATCAAACTTGATAAGGTCTGTTACATTGCTGGCGAAGACAACGCCATAATTTGATTCAGTAGGTTTACCAATAATTTCGGAGTTGAAGTAATTGCCAAAACGAATTAATGCACCAGTAATAGCGGTAACAATTACAATTCTATCAACAACCTGTAAATAGCTTTGTCCAGGTCTTTTCTTTCTTGCGTATAACCATAAGGCAAATAAAATACCAAATGCACCTCCATGGCTAGCCAGGCCTGTAAAGCCTGTAAACCTGAACTTTGGAGAAAATTCGACAGGAAGGATTATGCTGAGTGGATTTTCTAAAAATAATTCAGGTTGATAGAAAATGACATGGCCTAAGCGAGCTCCTAATATGGTCGCTACGATCATGTAAATAGTCAGCGTATCAACATCACTTTCCGGCTTGCCCTCTTTTTTATAGATATAGTATAAAACCTGCTGGCTAATTAAGAAGCCAAGTGCGAAAAGCAATCCATACCAGCGAAGCGAAATACCCCCCAGGTTGATAATTTCGGGAGAACCATTCCAAATGATGTAAGTCAGATAAGTCATAACGACAAATATAATTACAAATGGGAAAGCACAAATGGCTTTAACCACTTGTTAGCAGCTTTTTAACGCCTTAATTATAGGGTATTTAGCTCTTCATCAAAGCCTCCGGAAAGAATAGGGAAGCGACACCAAGAGCGGGGGTCCACATTGAGGTCGTCTAAATGGAAGGAGGGGGCTAAACGCTCTCGTTTCCATTGGTTAATTGACCATAATCGGAAGAATTTTTTGATGTTGCTTTTCAATACCTCATCTTCATTGCCATTATTCAGCGTACTGTAAACTTCTTTTGGCGATTTACGCTGTTTTATAGCCAATAATTCGATCTGTTCTAATACTCCATAAGGCATAAGATCAGCTTCATCTGTCTGATGCCTCTCTAATGGTCTTAATTCTGCGGTTGGCTTTAAATCGTTTACAAAGCTTAGTCCTTTATACTCAAGCTCTTGCTCAGCCCATTGCAGCCATTGTAAAACAAAGGGTTTGCTTAAGCTAGCAATGGGAGCCAGACTTCCGGAGGTGTCACCATCCATTGTGGCATAACCAACGTTACCTTCGCTTCTGTTAGAAGTAGTAAGCAATAAGGCTTGTTTAATATTGGCCAGCATCCAAATAATAGGAGAGCGTGAGCGTGCCTGAATATTTTGCAGAGCAATGTCATCTTTTTCCCAACTTAAACTTCTACCTAGCGCTTCTTCAATTTTGCTGGAATATGAATTAACCTCTTCTTCAATTGACCAATGGTGAAAGGTTGCTCCAATTGATTTAGCCAATTCTTCGGCTGCCTGTAGGGTGTGGGTTGACGAATTTTTTGTACCCTGATAAACGCAGGTCAATATTTGCCCTACTACTTTTTTTGCATTGTTTTCTAATGGCAGACCAAGACTTTTGCAAAAGTTCTCAGCACCTAGTTCATGAATACCTCTTCGCACCATTTCGGCCACAAAGGTTGCAATGATTGATGAATCCGCTCCGCCACTTAACGACAACACAAATCCTTTGGCCTTGCTCTTTCGCAGGTAGTCGTAGAGTGCCAAAGATACAGCCTGTGCTAATTCTTCATTCTTTTCTTTGCTATCGATTTCTATTGCAGGTATAGTGGCGTTGGTGTCATCAATATTTACATCGCAGTACAATACGTCATTGTGTTGGAAGGTCAATCGTCTGTTAAGTGCTTTTATTTCACCACGCTGAGCAAGAATAACATCACCATCATAAATAATTCTGCCAGCTTCATTACCTAACTGATTAACGTAGAGGTATGTGCAATTGAATTTCTCTGAACTACTCCTAATTAATTCTTCGCGAATATTGCTTTTGCTCATGGCAAAATGACTAGCACTTGGATTTAGGATGATATCTACACCTTGCTTACATAAGCGTTCGCCCGGACGGTTAGTGAGCACCCATGCATCTTCACAAATTTCAAAAGCAATGCGTACCCCATTTACATCGTAAACCAGGTCACCAACCTGAATTTTGTTTCCAGCTCTTTCTATGGTTATTACTTCCCCGGATTTCCAGGCTTCAAACCATCTTGGTTCATAGTGTATGCCATCCTTGGGCAGGTTTTGTTTAAGAGTAATGCCTAGTATTTTTTTATTGTGAATAAGGCAGGCACCATTGTATGTTTTGCCATCTATGCGAACGGGTAAACCTATTGCTACAGTAATGTTATCGCAATACGCTACAACCTCAAGTAATTTATTCCATGCCGTCTCGGCTAACCATTCACTTAAGAATACGTCTTCGCAGCTATATCCCGTTAGGGTAAGCTCAGCAAAACAAAGCAAATCTACCTTGCTACTTTTAGCTTTTTCGAGGGCATGCCTTATGTTGGCTACATTATGTTTCCAGTCGAATGGCGTCTGGTTAAGGGTAGCACCTGCTAGGATCAATTTTCTCACAGTCTGTAAATTACTCAAAGTAACAAATCAGATGCGAATATCGTTTAGATGTATCAAAATTTTGTCTGGTGCTTACTCAAAACAACGTTATTTTCTCCTATTACTTTAAAGGTGACAAGTGTACCCGAGTTTGAGAAGTCTATATCTAGGATTCCAAAATTTCGTTTAATAATCAGTTCACCGATTCTGTACTTATTATCTTCTTCCCAGGTTTCACTCCAGGTATGGCTAAGTCCGCTGGCAGTAAAATCAAAAAGAGGGTAGGGCAACCCCTCAATATTTCGCTTTGATAATTCCGCAATATGACGGTCGCCACTGATAACAATTACCTTTTTATGCAGATAACGTTTCAGTAAATCGAAAAAGCGTTGTTGCGCTTGTGGTAATGTGGCCCAACGCTCAAAACGATGTTCTTCGGCAAGCAGTTGTACGCTGGAATTTATAATGAAGAGAGATGCGTCTGTGTTCTTCAATTCATTTTCGAACCACTGCCATTGAGCTTCCCCCAACATATCACCTTCTGGATTTGCGGGGTATCGGTAAGTACTTTTTTTGGTAAGGGAGTCTATGTAATACACTTTTTTAATGGTGTCTCTAAAATAGCGTGTGTCGAGATTTATTATATGTATACTTCGTTCGCCTTTTTTAAGCGAAATGCTGTTGTAGAGGCCCTCATGTTTCCAAATAGAATGGCTTTCGTCAAAACCGAGAAAAGTAGCGGCTAATACTTTACTTTCTTTTTTCTTAGAAAAATTTTTTCCGCCATCGTTAATGCCATAATCGTGGTCGTCCCAGGTGCCAGTAACAGGGCAGGTTGCCAGCAGGTTTTGGTAACCGGGATTCTCTTTCTGTTTTTTATACTCACCTGCAATGAAAGTCATGTCGTGGGAGTCCCCATAAATATTATCGCCACCCCAAATCCAGATTTCTGGTTGTTGAGACACAATTTCCTCCCAAAGTTGTTGGGGAAGGTATTGTCTGGAACATGAGCCAAAAGCTATTTTAAAATGCTCCTGAGCGTTAGTTTGAAATGAAACAATACTTAAAACAAGTATAATGATATTTTTCATGGCATTAAAATAGAACCGCTTATCGTTTTACAATTGCTTTACTAATTATCTTATTGTTAAATTCCATCAAATTTAACTTATGAAACAATTGGTAACCTTGCTATTGGTTTGCGCCTTTTCTTTCGCAGGCGCGCAAGATATAAAACAAGATTCGATTTATATGCGCCAGCATTACGATCAGGTAGAATATATGATCCCAATGCGCGATGGTATACGACTTCATACTTTATTGTATGTCCCTAAAGATAAGAGCAAGACATATCCCATTCTGTTAAACCGGACTTGTTACAATGCATCTACCTATGCAGATTGGAAGACTTACTCACATCCCTCACCTTACTTAATAAAGGATAAGTACATTTTAGCATTTCAGGATGTACGTGGTCGTTATATGAGCGAAGGAGAGTTTAATAATATGACCCCAAATATTCCGGGTAATAATGTTAAGGATAAAAAAGCAATTGACGAGAGTTCTGATACTTACGATGCTATTGACTGGATGATCAAAAATATTAAGGGGAACAATGGCAAGGTAGGTATGTTTGGTATTTCATATCCGGGTTTTTATACGGCTGCTGCCATACCCGATGCACACCCAGCATTAAAAGCTTCATCACCTCAGGCACCCATCTCCGATTTTTTCTTTGATGACTTCCATCACAATGGTGCCTACCTTCAGAGTTATACTGCCGCTTTTGCAGTATTCGGTTATCAAAAAGATAAGCAGACCAAAGAAGATTGGTACATGGATAAGCTCATGCGCTTTTATGGCCAAACCATTTCCGATGGGTATGACTTCCATTTAGCGCAAGGGCCGCTTAAAAATATTACGAAAGATTACCACAATGATAATTTTTTCTGGCAGCAGATAATAGACCATCCTAATTATGATGAATTCTGGCAGAAGCGAAATTTATTGCCACACTTGAAAAATGTGAAGCATGCAGTAATGACCGTTGGTGGTTGGTTTGATGCTGAGGATTTATACGGCCCATTAAACATTTACAAAACTATTGAGAATACAAGTCCAGGTGCATACAACACTATTGTTATGGGGCCTTGGGGTCATGGTGACTGGGCAAATGAACAGGGTCAGCATTATCACAACCACATTTATTTTGGTGATAGTATCTCTACTTTCTATCAACGGGAAATTGAACGCAAATTTTTCGCGTTTCATTTAAAGGGAGAAGGAACTGCAAATCTACCAGAAGCTTACATGTTTGATACAGGAAAGAAGGAGTGGAAGAAATTTGATGTGTGGCCTCCTAAAGACGTTGCTCCGTTGCGTTTGTACTTTGGTGAGAAAGGTCAACTTTCCATTAATAAACCAATTGATGAAAAAGCCAGTTTTGAGTACATCAGCGATCCTGCCAAACCAGTACCTTACACATCCCAAACCGAAGGCTTAACCTTTACCCCACGTTCTTTCATGAGCGATGATCAGCGTGAAGCATCAAGAAGACCAGATGTACTTACTTTTGAGACGGAAGTATTGACCGATGATATAACTGTGGCCGGTGAAATAATGGCTAAATTGAAAGTGGCTTTAAGTAGTACGGACGCTGACTTTTTTGTAAAACTGATTGATGTATATCCGGCTAATCATCCAAACTATTCTAAAAATCCTAAGAATGTAAAAATGGGAGGGTATCAGCAATTGGTGCGCAGTGAGGTTTTAAGAGGACGGTTCAGAAACAGTTTTGAAAAACCAGAGCCATTTAAACCAGATGAAATTACAGATGTGAATTTCGCTTTACAAGATGTGCTGCATACTTTCAAGAAAGGACATAAGATGATGATTCAGATTCACAGTACCTGGTTCCCTTACGTAGATCGCAATCCACAAAAGTATGTAGATAACATTTACAAGGCCAATGAGGAAGACTTTGTGAAAGCTATCATTAAAGTCTATGGCAATTCTGTAGTTGAGGTAGGTGGCGAACAAAAGATGAAGGCTAGAATTGATGTTAAAAAGTAAAAATTTGATGTGAAAACGTAGTAGCGTTTGCTTGGCAAGCGCTACTTTTGTTTTTTAGGATTTGTAATTCTATGTCGTTTTAATGTTTGGTATATGAGGCTTTTATTTTTTGCGCTGTTAGTCATCTTTTCATCATTGGCAGCAAATGCTCAGTTTAAAAATATCAAATTAGCAGAGGCAAAAGCAGGTGATAAATTCCAGCCTTGCGAGCCAAGCATAGCTATTAACCTGAAGGACAAGAACAATATTGTAGTTGGGGTAATTCTTGATAGGATTATTTACACAGAAGACGGAGGTACTACCTGGAAGGACGCAACGGTTACTTCACCTTTTGGCGTTTATGGAGATCCGGCAGTTGTTTCAGATAGCAAAGGCGATTTTTACTTTTTTCATTTAGCTGACCCTTCTGGTGAAGGGCGTAGCAACGAAGCCTGGCTGGATAGGATAGTCGTCAATAAATCTAAAGATAAAGGAGCCAGTTGGGGAGAGGGTTTTTCCATAGGGCACAATCCTCCCAAAGATCAGGATAAGCAATGGCCAGTGATTAGTCCGAAGACTGGAAATATTTATGTTGCATGGACACAGTTTGATCAATACGGCTCTAAAGATCCTGCTTGCCAGTCGAACATCATGTTTAGTAAATCGGCTAACAAAGGAGAGAAGTGGTCTACACCTATTATACTTTCTCAAACACCTGGAGATTGTATTGATGATGACAACACCGCAGAAGGCGCTGTACCGGCTGTAAGCAGCGATGGTAAATTATTCGTTGCATGGTCAAATCAAGGTAAAATCTTTTTTGATCGCTCCTTCGATAGTGGTGACACCTGGCTGCGTAACGACTTGGCTATTTTTGAGCATGTAGGGGGGTGGGCCATGGATATACCAGGCATCATGAGAGCCAATGGTATGCCAGTACTCGTTTGTGATAATAATCCGAAGAGCAGTGCCAGCGGTATGTTGTATTTAGTTTGGGCCGATCAGCGTAATGGAAAAGACAACACAGATATTTTCTTTTCACGCTCCAATAACTTTGGCGACAATTGGACACAACCTACCTTAATTAACAACGATACTTCTGGTAAGCATCAGTTTTTTCCTTGGGTAACAATAGACCATAAGACTGGATATATATATACTGTTTTTTACGACAGACGCGAACAAGATGGAAATGCAACAGATGTTTACCTGGCTTATTCAATCAATGCAGGTATATCATTTACCAATGTAAAAATAAGTGAAACTTCCTTTGTTCCGGATGAAGACGTGTTCTTTGGCGACTATACAAACATTGCTGCACATGATGGAGTCATTGCTCCGGTCTGGACAAGAATGGATGAGGGTAAGACCAGTGTTTGGACTACCATTATAAAACATGAGGATTTGGTGAAGTTGGCTGAAACGAAGAAATAGTATAGACTACGAAGCCTTTGCATGTCTCTTTTCCAACACATTCTCAACATCACTTAATGTAAAGCCCTTAGCAGCTAACAAAACAAGGTAATGGTACATTAAATCAGCTGCTTCGCCTAAGAATAATTCTTGGTTATCGTCTTTACTTTCTATAACTAATTCTACTGCCTCTTCTCCCACTTTTTGTGCTACTTTATTAATACCAGAAGCTAAAAGTTTATTGGTATAAGAACTTGCAGTTGGATTTGATTTTCTTTCCTGAACAATTTCCTCTAGTGAATGAATAGACCAGTTTTTTCGATTGACTTCATTGAAGCAAGTGTCAGCACCTGTATGGCAAGTGGGGCCTTGGGGAATTGCTTTAATAAGTAGCGTATCCTGATCGCAATCAATAGCGATAGAAACTAAATTAAGATAATGTTGTGTTGTTTCACCTTTTGTCCATAATCTCTTTTTGCTTCGGCTATAAAAAGTAACTCTTTTCTCCTGCAGCGTTTTGGTATAGGCTTCTTCATTCATGTAACCGAGCATTAACACTACTTGAGTATTGGCATCCTGAACTATGCAGGGTACAAGTCCGTCATTCTTCGAAAAATCAATTGTAAGTTTCTCCATATTATCGGATACTAATGTTTCTATCTTTTAAATATTTTTTTAGATCAGGTAGCGGTACTTCGCCAAAGTGAAAGATACTTGCGGCCAACGCAGCGTCTGCTTTTCCGAGCAGGAATACGTCCATGAAGTGGCCCATATTGCCTGCTCCACCAGAAGCGATAACGGGTATACTTAATAATTGATTTAGTTTACTTAATGCATCGATGGCAAATCCGTTTTTGGTGCCATCATGATTCATACTTGTAAACAAAATTTCACCAGCACCGCGTTGCTGTGCTTCTTCTGCCCATGAGAATAATTTTTTGTCGGTTGGTTTTTTACCACCATGCGTATGAACAATCCACGGATTATCCACTTTCTTTGCATCAATTGCAACAACCACAAATTGAGATCCGAAAGCCTTTGCCATTTCATCAATCAACTTAGGATTGCGAACAGCAGCAGAGTTAATGCTTACTTTATCTGCTCCTGCTTCTAATAACGCACTGGCATCCTCAACCGAACTGATGCCACCACCGACTGTAAACGGTATGTTGATATATCTCGCAATTTCTCGAACCAGGCTGGAAAATGTTTTTCTATTTTCATTTGTGGCAGCAATATCTAAGAAAACTAACTCATCTGCCCCTTGCTGTGCGTAAAGTGAAGCGAGTTCTACCGGATCACCGGCATCCCTTATGCTTTCAAAGTTAATTCCCTTAACAGTGCGACCTTCTTTAATATCAAGACAAGGGATGATGCGCTTAGTTAACATACTTACTTAATTCAGTGAGTGATATTTTGTTTTCATAAATCGCCTTACCAATGATGACACCGTCTACTTGTAGTTTTAACAGGGCATCGAGATCGTGAGTAGCACTAACACCACCACTAGCTGTAATACTGGCATCAGGAAATCTTTCTTGGATATTTTGATACAGTGCTAAGTTCGGCCCTGACAACATACCATCTGTAGCAATGTCTGTGCAAGTTACATACAAACGTTTTGAAGGGAATAGCTGAAGGAAATCATAAATGGATAATAGTGATTGCTCTTGCCAGCCATGCAATGCAATTTTTTCATCGCGGACGTCCGCACTAATTATAATTTTTTCTGGTCCAAAATGATCTAGCCATTCATTTACCAGATCCGGATTTTTAGCAGCAATACTGCCGAGGTTTACTTGCGCAACACCAATGTCTAAAAGTCTTTGAATATCTTCTTGTGTTTTGATGCCACCACCTACATCAATCTGCAAATTTGTTTCTTTTGCAAGCTTTTCTATGGTAGAGAAATTTTGGATGCTGCCTGCTTTAGCGCCATCAAGGTCTACAACATGCAGGTATTTGATTCCGACTGCTTCAAACTCCTTGGCAACTTCTATTGGATTATCATTATATATCTTTTTTTGCTCGTAATCGCCTTGTGTTAATCGTACACATTGACCGTTTATGATATCGATAGCAGGAACAATTTTCATGATTGAATATTTAGAAATGAACGCAATACATTTTCACCAACTGTGGCAGATTTTTCAGGATGAAATTGAACCGCATAAAAATTATCTTTTTGCAATGCGGCACTAAAGGGTTGAATATAATCAGTAATAGCTGCTGTGTTTTGGTTTACTGGAACATAGTAACTGTGCACAAAATACATGTAAGCTTCGTCTAGAGAGGCATCAATCCAAGAATTACTGAGTGCTATTGAGTTCCAACCCATGTGCGGAACCTTCTCTGCATTCTTGGGAATAAACTGTTTCACTGTTTCGTCAAAGATACCCAAACACTTTGTATCATTCTCCTCCGAATAAGCGCACATCAATTGCATGCCCAAGCAAACACCCAATACAGGTTGCTTTAAATCTTTGATCAGTAAATCCAACTTAAGCGCTTGCAGGTAATCCATTGTAGATCGCGCTTCACCAACACCGGGAAAAATTACTTTATCAGCTGTTTTTATTTCCTCTTGATTGTCGGTAATGCTATAGTCAATACCAAGTCTTTCCATAGCAAAAGCCATGGAGCGTATGTTACCTGCATTGTATTTGATTATAACTACTTTCATATTTACGAATTACGATTTACGATTTACGAAATTTGAAATTGACTTCTCCATTCGTCATTTCAAATAATTCCCTTCGTAGTTGGTAGCTCATTTCCTTCTCTTTTCAACGCCATTTTAATTGATTTAGCAAAAGCTTTAAAAATGGCTTCTATTTTATGGTGTTCGTTATTGCCCTCTGCTTTAATGTTCAAATTACATTTAGAAGCATCAGAGAAGGATTTAAAAAAGTGAAAGAACATTTCAGTTGGCATTTCACCAATTTTTTCCCTTTTAAATTCTGCTTCCCACACTAGCCATGGTCTGCCTCCAAAATCGATGGCAGCCTGCGCCAGACAATCATCCATAGGTAAACAATAGCCGTAGCGTTCTATGCCACGTTTATCACCCAATGCTTTTCCAAAGGCTTCACCTATGGCAAGTGCTGTGTCTTCTATTGTGTGGTGTTCATCGATGTGCAGATCTCCTTTTACATCAACAGCTAAGTCGATATTTCCGTGCTTAGCCAATTGATCCAACATGTGATCGAAAAAACCTAAACCTGTTTTATTATTGGCAATACCAGTACCATCAAGATTCAAAGAAATCTTAATGTCAGTTTCCTTTGTTTTGCGAACATGCTCTGCTTTGCGCGCTGGTTTAATCAGGAAGGTTGCAATCTCCAACCATGAGCCGGTAATCAGTGAACAATACTCTTCCAGTGATTTTTCTTTAAGCGTTTGTAGCAAAGAGCCATCGTTGATAAGTATCCCTTTGCAACCAAGATTTTTAGCAAGTTCAATATCAGTAATTCGATCACCAATAACGAAGGAAGCATTGAGATCGTAATCTTTCGAGAAATACTGAGTCAGCATAGCGGTACCAGGTTTCCTTGTTGCTTTATTTTCATGAGGAAAACTCCTGTCAACATGAACAGCTGAAAAGTTGATATTCTCATTTGACAGCGTTTTCAGCATTTTATTTTGTGCAGGCCAGAAAGTGTCTTCTGGAAAGCTGTTAGTGCCTAGGCCATCCTGATTAGTAACCATGACAAGTTCAAAAGCATTAGCAGCCACCACTTGGGACAAGCCAGCGAAAACACCTGGATAAAATTCCAATTTCTCCAGACTGTCGATCTGTTGATCTGGCGGTTCTATAATCAATGTCCCGTCTCTATCAATGAATAAAACTTTTTTCATATCTGCTTTAATGAATTTATCAATTTCTTATTTTCTTCAGGTGTACCGATAGTGATGCGCAATGAACTCTCGCATAGCACTACCGTTGATCGATCTCTCACAATAATTCCTTGTTGCATCAGTTTCTGATAAGTCACAGACGCATTTTCTATCGCCACTAAAACAAAATTAGCATCTGATGGATATACTTTAATGACAAATGGAATTTGATTAAGCGTATCAACCAATTGGCCTCGCTCGGATAGAATTTCTGCAACTGCTCTATCTTTTGAATCAGCATTTAATAACGCCTCTGCAGCAAGCTCCTGCGTTTTAATGTTAACATTATAAGGATATTTTACTTTATTAAGCAAGTTAATAATAGCTTCCGAAGCAAAACACATCCCCAAACGAAGTCCAGCCAGACCCCATGCTTTGGAGAAGGTTTGTAAAATAACAAGGTTAGGATACTTTTTAAGCTCTTTGATTAAGCTAACATCTCCTGCAAAATCGATATAAGCTTCATCCACGACTACCAAGCCGGAGAAATTATTAAGCACTTTAGAGATATCATCAACGCTAAGCAAGTTCCCGGTAGGATTATTGGGCGAACATAAAAAAATGATTTTTGTATTTGGTGTGACTGCTTTTAATATTCCTTCTGTATCAAGTTGATAATCTTTTGTCAACAAAACATTTTGAATAGCTACCGCATTGATGTTAGCACAAACCCTGTACATCCCATAGGTAGGTTCTGTTATCATAACACTGTCCTGATTCGGTTCGCAAAATACACGGATCAATAAGTCGATTGCTTCATCGCTGCCATTACCTAGAAAAATTTGTTCAGCTTTAACTTCTTTTTGTTGGGCAAGCAATTCTTTCACTTTCCATTGTAGTGGATCTGGATAACGGTTATAACCAGAAGGGTACGGGTTTTCATTGGCGTCAAGATACACCTCTGCTTCACCCTTGAACTCATCACGGGCAGAAGAGTAAGGTTTTAAGGCAATAATATTTTTGCGAACCAATGTGTTTAAATCAAAATTCTGCATGGCAAGATTTTATTTGCTTGTCAATAATTTTTCAAGGCGTACACTTACTGCTCTTTTGTGCGCCACCAGCTGCTCAGCTTCCGCCATGTATTCAATAGTAGGTCCTATATTTCTGATGCCTTCCTTACTGATGCGCTGGTAAGTAATATTCTTCACAAAACTATCGAGTGAAACTCCGGCATAGGCTTTCGCATAGGCACTCGTTGGCAAGGTGTGGTTTGTACCTGATGCATAGTCTCCAGCGGCCTCAGGGGTATAGTTACCTAAAAAGACGGAACCTGCATTTGTAATTTGCTCTGCTACTTCTTCATCATTTTTCAAATTAATGATTAAGTGTTCAGGGGCATATTCATTAACAAAATCAATGGCCTCCGATAATTCTTCAAACTGAACGACTCTGCTGTTTTCCAGTGCCTTTACGGCAATTGCTTTTCTGGGTAACAGCTCAAGTTGTTTGCTTACTTCTTCCTGAATATCTTTCAGTTTATTTTTATTTAGCAGAACAAGCATCACCTGACTATCGGTTCCGTGTTCTGCCTGCGACAATAAATCCGCAGCGACAAAGGAAGCTTCTGCGCTCTCATCGGCCATTACCAATACTTCAGAAGGTCCTGCTGGCATATCAATGGCCGTGCCTTGTTGATTAACTAATTGCTTGGCCATTGTTACATACTGATTACCTGGCCCAAATATTTTATAAACTTTGTTCACACTTTCTGTGCCATAGGCAAGGGCAGCGATGGCTTGCGCACCTCCAACCTTTACAATTTTTGTAACACCTACTAAATTGGCGGCAAATAGAATGGCTGGATTTACTTTTCCGTTTTTATCAGGTGGCGTACACAAAATTACTTCTTTGCAACCAGCCAGTTTAGCGGGCGTGCCCAACATTAATACTGTTGAGAACAAAGGAGCAGTGCCTCCTGGAATGTAAATGCCAACCTTATCGATGGCTACGGCCTTTCTCCAGCAGTTAACTCCGGGCATGGTTTCAATAACATGCTCCGTTTTTATTTGAGATGCATGGAATACTTCAATGTTGCGCTGTGCCGTAATAATGGCTTGCTTTAACTCAACACTTAACACTTCTTCTGCTACTGCTATTTCTGATTCACTAACCAATAAACTATCAAGTTGTACACCATCCAGCTGAAAGGTTAGTTCTTTTAAGGCAGCATCACCACCAAGTTTAACTCGGTTTAAAATATTTTTTACGGTACTCTCCAGAAAATCAAGTTCAAGTGCTGGTCTTGCTGTTAACTCTGCCCAGGTTGTTCTGTTTGGATTATTAAAAATTTTCATATTCGATTTCTTTAGTCTAACCGATCATCTTCTCTATAGGAATGACCAGAATACCTTGTGCGCCAAAGGATTTCAGTTGATCAATTTTATCCCAGAAATCATTCTCGTCTACCACAGAGTGTAATGACGACCAACCTTCGCGTTTTAAGGGTAGTATTGTTGGACTATTCATACCCGGAATTACAGAAGTGATTTTGTCGATTGCATCGTTAGGGCAATTGAGCAATATGTACTTGTTGTTTTTTGCTTTCTGAACCGATTCGATTCTGAATAAGAGTTTATTAAGTATGGTCTTTTTCTCATCTGATAATTGCGGACTGGCAATCATTACGGCTTCCGAATAAAGAACTGTCTCTACTTCCTTAAGACCATTGCTGAGTAAAGTACTACCTGTACTGACGATATCACAAATGCCATCTGCCAAACCAATACCTGGGGCAATTTCGACAGAACCACTGATTTCGTGTATGCCGGCTTTTATATTATTCTTATTTAAAAATTGTTGAACAATAGCAGGGTAGGAGGTTGCAATATTTTTTCCTTCAAACCACTTAAGTCCTGTGTAATTCTCAGAGCGTGGAATGGCCAGACACAATCTGCATTTAGCGAAATCTAATTTTTTAATAAGTTGATTTTGCTTCTGCTTTTCAACAAACACATTTTCTCCAACAATACCAATATCGGCTACGTTATCCTCTACATATTGAGGAATATCATCATCGCGCAAGAAGAGTACTTCAACCGGAAAATTGCGTGCTTGCGTTTTCAGTTGATCACGACCATTGCTGATCGAAAGACCGCTCTCTTTTAAAAGTGCAAGTGAACCTTCTTGTAAGCGACCTGATTTTTGGATGGCGATTCTAAGTAACGTATTGCTCATGTTTATCTAATTATCTTTTTCAAAGTTTGATTAAAACAAAAAAGGCTTGTCACATCGTGACAAGCCTTTTAATTGGTTTTATAGTTCAATCAAAACATAGCGCAGCCACGATCCGCATGGTTAACATGATGATGGTGGTGAAGGTTTATGTTTTGTGTGTTTTTCATGATTTGATGGTGCGAATAAAGGTAAGGATTGTCAGAAATCAAAATTTCTCTGTCAGAAGGTTGTTTTTTTGTTTGAATCGCGATTTAAAAGCTCAATAAGGGTTTTCCTTGTAAAGCCAGGTAATGCATTAACAGACAAACCAATGCATATCCCACTGAAAAAAGTAGCACAAGCAACGTTTTCCTCCTTTTATGGTCAGGAAGCACATAAGCAAATAGGGGTATCAGTTGTAAACCATGAAGGGTAAAAAAGTGCGCTGCACGCATATCGCCCGCTTGCGTGCTCCAATTGGTAAAAGGAATACCCGGTCCTCCGTCAACCGTACCAAATGTATGGCCCATATTGGCAATCATCAAACCTCCGGATATGCTACCTATCAAAAACAGGAGAAGACCTGCACGCCAGGCGAGTAATTGATAGCCATTAATGGTAACCTGACTCTTAATCATAAAGAGTAATAGCGTAAAAGCATTGATGAAAGTATTGATCCCAATGAATACCCCCATCAAACCAAAGAGCATACCATTCAGCGCAGTGGATATATTATAATGAGATATTTCACCTCTGGCCGCCTGAGTAATGATAATGACATTTTCCACTAGCATGGTGATGACCACAAACCAGCTGACAATACTGACCATTACTTTATTTTTAAGATAATGGAGTGCCCAACTGAAGGTCCAAGAATAGATGGCAATACTTAAAGTGAACTTCATAGGCTTAACCCAGGCATTGATGCCAGTAACAATGGTATCGTCAACGAAGTAAAGCAGCAAGCAAACCACAAAGGCAACAAAGTTCAGCCAGCCGAAATAGTACAGTAGCTTGTTTCTGTTTTTCAGTGAGGCGAGGAACTCAGAAATTTTCATGCAATACTTTTTTAGTCTTTATCGCTCTAACAGTGTAATAAAGAAGTAAACCTACTGGCCCAAGCATGAAAGTGAAGAACAAACATGGTATTAAAAGTAAATGAGCGATGTTATGTTTCTGGCCATTCGTCAAAATCCAACTGCCTACAAATAAATCAAAAGCTAAATAATGCACCCATCCTACCACCAAAGCATAGTCGTTGGCAAATAAAGATTTGATGCCTTGCAAAGAGCCAAAATCACCAAAAGAAATACCCCCCATAGATATGATAATGCCTAAATAAACAAAGGCAAATAGTAAAGGTATAATTCCATAAAGCACTGCATAACGTGTTCCTTTCCAACGGGGGGCTACTAGTAAAAGGATCCAACCCAGAGGTGCTACTGAGTTGCAAAGTGAAAAGAGGAGTTCAGGGGTCATGTCTTTTTTAAACCAAGGTAATCATAAATTGAAATACTCTCGGTTGTTGAAAATCTTATTTAAGTAAAATGCCCGCCTTAAACTTAAGGGACGGGCATCTTTTATAATTAACCAGGTATGGTTAAAAATGTTTTACTAAACTATAATCTAAGCTTCCGTTTCTACCTTAAGCTTACGGGCAACCCATAAAGAAACCAAACTGAAGAACACTGCTATTAAACCCACATATTCATAATTCACCAATGCCTTTGCATCTGTTGAGAACAGTGACGGCTTTTCAGATACAATTACGCCCGCTATAAAAGCTGCAAAGCCTGAAGTAAGTTGTTGAATGGAAGAACGTATACTCATGTAGCTTCCTCTATTTTCAGGCTTAATAATAGCAGTCTCCATCGTAGTACTAGGCACCATACGACCATTGGCAAAAACAAAGAACACAGCTGCAACAACCAACGCTGCCCATAATGGCCAGGGTGGCATGTTTGTAATAGCGATGATGGGAATTAATACAAGTGAACCAAAAATGGTAAAGATTTTTAAACGACCATGTTTATCAGCCATTTTACCAACCCAAGGTGAAAAGAAAATGGTACTTGCACCGCCTACTAAGTAGATATACATCAGTTCGCCTTCACTAAAACCAACATTACCTACCATATAAGGAGAAATAAAAGGAACAATAGTGAAATGACCTAGCATCAGTACAGCTGAGAAGGTCAATCCTAGCCTTGCATTTTTATTTCCAAAAATGGCAGTTAATACTTCCCATGGATTTTTATGATTACCATCGGCTGCAATATGGCCACGCATAACAGGGATGAAGAAGACAACAAGCACGCAAATTACTGCAGAGAAAATCCCAAGAAATAAAAATGGTGCATGCCATGTAAATTCACTGGCTAGAAACAATCCGAAGGGCACGCCAAATACAGAAGCAATAGAAAAAGAAGCCATTACAATACCAATACCTTTGGCTCTTCTTTCTAGCGGCACAGCATCACTTACCATGGCAAGAATAAGTGCACCTAACACGCCTCCAAAAGCACCAGCAAGCGAGCGAGTGATTAATAGTATTGCATAGGTTGGAGCAAAAGCACAAGCGATGGTACCAACAGTAAAACCGATGTACATAAACAATAATGTATTCTTACGATCGAAACGATCGATGGCGAAGGCAGCAATAAATCCAGTAATACCCGCGGTAATGGTGTACGATGAAACCAGTAAGGCAAATTGCTGTGGACTGATATCGAATATGCGCATGAGCTGCGGCCCAAGCGGCATCATAATCATAAAGTCCATAATGTGGGTAAACATTATTGCTGCCAGAATAAACAGCAGAATTCTTTCGTTTTTCATGAAGGGAGAATGGTGTAAAAGGTTTTAAACACATCACGACCGAAAAAGGTTGACCAAGAGGAAAAAACTTATTGCTTTTTTCCGATATAAATGATTTCCCCCTTCACCAATCCAAAGCGTTGCCGTTCTGCTTCACTTAATTCATTAACAAAATTCTCCTCGATGGCCTGAAGGCCAGCTTGTCGGATTCGTTGCGGATAATCATGACCGTATTTACGAACGTGATCATCCTGCCCAAAAATTCTTTCTCTTTCTCTTTTATCGGTAATGTTATTGTCTTCAAACGTTTGTTCTTGTACAGGATTAAAAAAGGGTACTTGCAAAATGGCAAAACCTCCAGGCTTCATCACCCTGTAAATTTCACGCAAGGCTTGTATATCATCTCGCACATGTTCCAACACATGATTACAAAGCACTACATCAAATCGATTGTCCTCAAAAGGTATTTGGTGAATATCCATTTTCACCTTTGCCAATGGCGATTCTATATCGGCAGTAATGTAACCTTCTCCATGTATTTTCTCGAATCGCGGAATAAAACAAGCTTCCGGTGCTATGTGTAAAACAGCCTGCGTCTTAGTAAAAAAGCTGGTTTTCTCCTGTAGATAGCGGTAGATAAGTCTATGGCGCTCCAACGACAAACAATTCGGGCAAAGGGCATTAGACCTTGTATTGATGCGACCATAAGGCAAGAAAATTCTGTATTGATGATCGCAAACCGGACAACTAACATTTGTCCCCCTGTAAAAGAGCGCTCCTGTAACTTTTAAACCAGCTCCCCCCACCAGTTGGAGGTACTTGCGGGGAACAAAACGGATCAGAAAAGCAATAATTTTCTTCATAAAAGGCGCAAGATAACACGGATGGTCAATAGTCCATAGTTAATAGACCATAGTCAACTGTCAATTGTCTATGGACTCTCGGCCATGGACCCTTATCTAGCGATAAAATAATATTTTTGATACACTTAAAACTTTTTGCTCAACAGCTCCATCTTTATAGCGTAATCGATTAGAAGCGTTTAAACCTTTAAAACAACTGAATTTGTGGCTGAAACTTTACTGGACATTGCCATGATGCACTCCGACTCCCTGCTTTTGCGCGCACGGCAAGGTGATAAGAATGCCCAGGGAAAGCTGGTGCAGCTTTGGTACAAACGCATCTATAATTTCGCTTTCAAGTTTTTTCAGGACCATGATATGGCAATGGAAGTGGCGCAAAAGACCTTCATTTCCATGTGCAAAAACCTGGAAGGCTTGCAAGACACCAGCAGATTTAAGTCCTGGTTGTATACCATTGCGGTTAACTATTGTCGAGAGGAACTGAGAAAGAAAAAATCGAATAGGTCTGTTCCTTTTGAATTTGTGGTGAACCCTGAAGCTGAGAATTCTCCGCGGTGGGAGGGTAGCTCAATGCGACATGAAAATCCGGAACGACAATTTCAGCAAGCAGAGTTGTCGGAAATATTGCAACAGGCCTTGATGACACTGAGTGAAGAGCAGCGTGAAGTAGTGATCATGAAAGAGTTTGAAGGATTGAAATTTAGAGAAATAGCAGAAGTGTTAAATATTTCGGAGAACACGGTGAAGTCCAGAATGTATTACGGACTTGATGGATTAAAAAAAATTTTAGAACAACGTAACATAACTAAAGATACAGTGCATTATGAGCTATAAACCAAACGAAGCAGCGTGGATGGCTTACTTATACGGTGAGATGGAGAGCGAAGAACGCGAGCGCATGGAGCTTTATTTAACAGCGAATGCGAATGCCCGACTTGAATTGGAGAACATGAAAGCACTTCAACAAATGCTACGCACTGTTGAAGATAAGGAAGTGATTGCCCCACCGATAGTTGTGGATAACAACAAAACAAGAAGCCTGTGGGATTTTCCTTATGCCAAAACAATTGTTAGCATAGCAGCATCACTGTTGTTAATCATGGTGGTGGGTAGGTTAACGGATACATCCATATCAAGTGATGACACTGGTATACACATAAGCTTTGGATCAAAAGTTATAACTCCACCTGTTGACAATACACCAATGCTTACACAGACTGAAGTGCAGGATATGATTAACGCATCCTTACATCAGAATAATGATACATGGCAACAAAACTTAACAGAAAACCGATTAAAAATTGATGAATCTATTCGTAAAAACCTTGCTGCCAATAATCGCAATAGTGAAAGAGTAGATGCTCTGGTTCAGCAAGTAGCAAGTGCATCTAACGATCAGATTGCTGCTTATGTAGCCAGTTTACAGACTGAGAATATGAGAATGATGCAGGATTATATGAAGCTGACAACCAATGAGCAGAAAGATTATATGGAAAATTTGTTGGTAGATTTCTCTAAATATCTTCAGCAACAGCGAAATGATGACTTGCGATTGCTACAAACTAAAATTACAGATGTAGAACAAAACAATAATCTCTTCAAAGCAGAAACAGAACAAATATTAACAAGCTTAATCAGTAACTCAGGTACTAGTTTTCAGAAATCCGGAATCAGGAATTAGTACATCAATGTCGTTTAGTTAAGCTTCTATACTCATCCTCTCCTTTTGGAGAGGACAGGAGGTGAGGCCACAAAAAAGCTTAACTAAACGACACCCGAGTAGTAAATAACAATGGTTTAAATCAATAAATAAATAAGAATTCTAATAAATAGAAGATATGAAAAAGATGATGTTGAATGTGGTGTGTCTGATGTTAATGAGCACCCTTGCTTTTGCACAGACCGATGAAAGAATGGAGCGCGATATTAAGGTTGCAGAGGGCGTATTAAGTTCCCTGATTAAACAGCAGCTTGAAAAAGATGCTTGGTTTCCTATTTCGGTTGAAGGTACTTATCGAAGTGGTTATGGTATAACTTTTTCGGTGCCTAACTTTTCAAATTTCCCCATGAACTACATGGTTACCCCACGAGCACCGATGGCTCCCAGGGTACACGTGCAGGGTGGACAAGGTTTTGGCTACACTTACTCAATTGAAACAGATGAGGAAGGTGATGTGATAACAGAAGAATTGAGGGGAAAAGCTGTCGAAGAAATGGAGGAAGCGGAAGAGCAGATGGCAAATGCAAAACAACGAATGGCTGAAGCTGAAGTAGCTATGCGCGAATCAGAACGTGAGATGCAACGCAGTCTCAATGGGGTTACGGTAGTAAGATCTGGTGCCAGGGAAAAGGATAAAGAAGAACTCAATAAAATGTTAACAGAAGCTGCAAAGACTTTTCTTGCTGACTACAGCTCAATTCTAAGCCAGTTAAAACCTGATGAACGTATAATCATAACTAACCGTGCTACTAATGAAGGTGGTAACCGATACTGGCGCTTTATGGGTGATGAAAAACGTTTCTTCCTATCCATAGAAGCCAACGGTACTGATATTAAGCAATACCAAACTAACAAGCTAACAAGAGAACAGTTTGTTGCTAAAGTTAAAGTGGTAGAAAGTGAAGTGCTTAATGAACGTGTACAGGATCTTGAACTGCTAACAACAATTATCGACAGGTTGTATCAACCCGATTTATCAAAAACTTTTTTCACAGAACAAAATACTTATTATGAACGCCTGAAAGATTTTGGCGCAATCTATCACATGCAGGTTTTCTCTTCTAATCAAATGGAGCGTGGCTATTTTACAATGCCAACACAAAGTGCGCAGAAGGTTACAGAGGAAGAACGTAATAAGAAAGTGAAAGAGTTGTACCCAACTTTTGAAAAGGAACTAAAAGAAAATATTTTAGAATATGGACGCACGATTAAAAGCTTAAAACCTGAAGAGTCATTAGTGTTTAATGTCCGATTGACTAAATGTAAAGAATGTGGAATTCCCTCGACTATAGAAATCACGACCAAAGCTTCCGTATTATCGGACTATATGAGTGGTAAGTTAGATAGGAATGCTGCACTCGCTAAAATGGAAGTAAAGAAGGGACCTAATCAGTAAGGATTGTCTATTAAAGTAAGAAAGCGAGGTGTCTGAAGATACCTCGCTTTTTTTTATGACAGTGTTTTCAACCATTCATATAATTCTGAAGCATCTTAACTTCTCTAAATCCCGAAAATAAAGCAGCCCCCGCCTGAATAGTAAATTAGACCTATCTTACTGAACTATTCAAAACTAATTCTTATGAAGAAAACTATACAATGTGCTATGGGCATTTTGTTAATCCTGTGTGGATTAACAGGCTTTGCCCAGAAACTGGACATGGAAAAACTTAAGGGCTTAAAACCTCGGGCCATTGGTCCCGCAGGTATGAGTGGTCGTATTACTGCGATCGATGCTGTTGTCAACAACCCTGATATTATTTATGCAGGCGCAGCATCTGGTGGTGTGTGGCGTTCAAATAGCGGAGGTGTAACATGGGAACCGCTCTTTGATTCAGAGTCTACTTTGTCAGTTGGTGCTATTGCTATTCAACAAGACAACCCCGCTGTGGTATGGGTTGGTACTGGTGAGGGAAACCCACGCAACAGTTTAAATGGAGGTGATGGTTTATACAAAACACTTGATGGTGGAAAGACCTGGAAAAAAGTTGGTCTTGAAAAAACCAGACACATTCACAGAATCCTAATCGATCCTAAAAATCCAAACACAGTTTATGTTGGCGCTATTGGGTCTCCCTGGGGCGAACATCCCGAACGTGGTGTCTATAAGACTATCGATGGTGGCGCAACATGGGAACGTATATTATTTGTTGATAATAAAACAGGCTGTGGTGAACTGGTGATGGATCCTGCTAATCCTAATAAGTTGTTTGCCAATATGTGGGAACACCGCAGAATGCCTTGGACTTTTAGTTCAGGTGGACCAGGATCTGGTTTATATGTTACCCATGATGGTGGAAAGAACTGGAAAAAACTCAGCAAAAAAGAAGGCTTACCTGAAGGTGATGTTGGAAGAATGGGTTTAGCTATCTCACGTAGCAAACCAAATGTTGTATACGCTTTGATGGAAGCAAAGAAAAATGCTTTATATCGTTCTGAAGATGGTGGTGAAAAATGGACTATGGTAAATGATAAAGGCGAAATTGGTGACAGACCATTTTATTACTTTGAAATTTACGTTGATCCAAAAAATGAAAACAGATTATACACCATTTTCTCCCGAGTTAATGTGAGTGAAGATGGCGGTAAATCATTTAGTCAATTATTGCCTTATTACGGTGTACACCCCGATCACCATGCATGGTGGATCAATCCTGAAAATCCTAACATGATTATTGATGGTAATGATGGTGGTTTGAATATTTCACGTGACATGGGTAAAACATGGGTATTTGCGGATAACATTCCTGTTGGTCAATTCTATCATATCAATGTAGACATGGCACACCCTTACAATGTATATGGTGGTATGCAAGACAATGGTTCATGGGTAGGCCCGGCTTACGTTTGGAGAAACGGTGGTATCAGAAATTCATACTGGCAAGAAGTGCTTTTCGGTGATGGCTTTGATGCTGCTCCCGATCCTGACGATAATCGTTATGGCTATGCCATGTCACAAGGTGGAAACCTGGCTCGTTTCGATTTGCAAACAGGCTTTACAAAAAATTTAAAACCTACCCATCCTAATCCTGATTTGAAGCTTCGTTATAATTGGAATTCTGCACTGGCTCAAGATCCATTTAATACAGCTACTATTTATTATGGAAGCCAGTTTGTTCACAAATCAACCAACAAAGGGGACACATGGGATATCATCTCTCCTGATTTAACCACAGATGATAAGTCAAAGCAAAAGCAACATGATAGTGGTGGTATGACCATGGATGCTACAGGTGCTGAAAATCACTGTACCATTTTAACCATTGCACCAAGTAAAGTAAAGCAAGGTGTAATATGGGTTGGTACTGACGATGGACAAATACAAGTAACACAAGATGGTGGCAAGAGCTGGACAAATACCACGGCTAAAATTGCTGGTATGCCTAAGAATGCCTGGGTAGCACAGATACAGGCTTCAACCTATAATGCAGGCGAAGCTTTTGTAGTGGTAAACAACTACCGTTTGTTTGATTACAAGCCTTACTTATTTCATACAAAAGATTTTGGTGCAACGTGGGTCAGTATTGTAACAGGGACACAGGTAGGCGAGAGCAACTATACACTTTCAGTGGTGCAAGATCCGGTAGAACCAAAACTGATGTTCTTAGGAACTGAAAATGGTTTGTTTGTAAGTATTGATGCTGCTAAGAACTGGACTAAGTGGACTAACGGATATCCTGCAGGTGTTCCAACCATTGATATGGTTATTCACCCACGCGAACATGATTTAGTGATTGGTACTTTCGGTCGTGCTTTATATGTGTTTGATGATATTCGCCCATTGCGCGAAATGGCAAAATCCACTAACGTGATGACCAAGACTGCACACATCTTTACACCACCTGATGCTTACCTTGTTTCAATACAGCAACCTTCAGGTCCTCGCTTTGATGCTAATGCTGTATTTAATGGAGAAAATCGTCAGTCAGGTGCCATGATTACCTATTCGGTTAATAAACCTGCCGCAGTAGAAGCCAGCAAACCTGCTGAAAATGCTAAAGTGAAAAAGGGAAAAGAAGAAGCAAAACCTGTTGCACCGGCTCCAGCAAAATCTACAGTGAAGTATGACTCAGTAAAACTCGAAGTCTACAGCGACAAAGGTGTATTAATTAATACACTTCGTCAGAAGGCACCAGAAGAAAATGGCGTTTACCGCATGAGCTGGATGATGAATGAAAAAGGCGAACGCCAGCCTGCACGTGAACAACGTGGTGGTGGCGGTGGCGGAGGCTTCGGTGGTTTTGGCGGCACCAGCGTTTTACCAGGCACGTACAAACTTCGTTTGCTGTATGGCGATCAAAAGGACTCAACTATGATTACAGTAAAAGCAGATCCTCGCATGGAGGTTGCATCATCAGTATATGCGGATAGATACAACATGCTTAAAGATTTGCAAAATCTTCGTGCATCAGCTACAACAGCAGCAGATCGTTTGCGCGAATCAAAGGAGATAGTAGAGGAGTATGAAAAGAAAATGAAGGAAGCTAAACGTAACGATCTGAAAGAAGCCATGGATAAAACCAAAGCGATGAAAGATTCAATTGAGGTTATCTTCGATTTTATGTTCGGTAAAGTAGACAAGCGTCAGGGGATAGTTCGTTCACCTGATCCTACACCGATATCTTATATCCAGACCGCACAAGGTTACGTGGGTCGTTCACGCGATCCTATCAGCGACACTGATAAGCGCGTATACCAGCACGCTGTTGATAAAATGGCAACCTTGACTAAACGCGTTAACGATTTCTATGAAACACAATGGAAACCATACCGTGCTTTAATGGAGAAGGTTAACCTCTCACCATTTAAAGATTACGACCCTATTAAATAATCGACTTACATTGTTTTAAGCAGGAGAGTCAGGTATTTTGCCTGACTCTTTTGTTTAATACTAATAATAGTTAAATTGCAACATTGTTGCATTAAGATATGATTGAGGTTAAAGGTTTAACATATACTTACAATGGCCAAAAAGCCATTTCTTTCCCTGATTTTATCATAAATCAAGGAGAACATTGTCTGTTATTAGGTTCTTCTGGGTCTGGAAAAACCACACTACTACACCTGCTTGGTGGCTTATTACGTAATTATCAAGGATCAGTCATCACTGCAGAACAGGAGCTGTCACGACTCTCAGAAAGCGCATTAGATGCTTTCCGTGGCAAGCAAATGGGGTTCATTTTTCAGAAGAATCATTTAATTACAGCACTTAACGTTGAAGACAATTTGAAACTGGCGCCTTACTTGGCGGGAGCAAATATTGATGAAAAAAGAATCGAAGAAGTTTTGACTCGATTAGGTATAGCATCTAAACGTACTGCAAAAGTTACGGAGATTAGTCAGGGGCAGGCACAACGAGTGGCTATTGCCCGGGCAGTAATGCACAAGCCAGCAATTATACTTGCTGATGAACCTACTTCGGCTTTGGACGATACCAGTTGTGAACAGGTTATTCAACTCTTAATGGAAGTAGCTAAAGAAAATAAAGCCTCGTTAATTGTAGCTACACATGATCAGCGTATCAAAAACTACATTAGTAAACAAGTTATTCTAACACCTCAATACTAGTACCTTATGTCAGTCATTAAACTTGTTTGGAACTACCTGCTGGCTAAACCACTCAACACCTTTTTAAATATTGTGTTGTTGGCCCTTGGTATAGCAGTGATTACACTCTTATTACTTTTTAATAATCAATTACAGGAAAACATTGCCAGGAACGGGCGTGGCATAGACCTGGTGGTAGGTGCAAAGGGAAGCCCGCTTCAACTTATTCTCTGCAATATTTTTCATATTGATTTCCCGACAGGCAATATCAAATTGAATGAAGCGGAAAGGATTGCGAAGAACAGACTGATTAAACAGGCTATTCCTTTGGCGTTGGGCGACAGTTATAATGGATTTAGAATAATTGGTACCAATCAGCAATATGCCGACTTATACGAAATGCAATTGCAGGAAGGCGTTTGGTGGAAGAAGAACCTGGAGGTAACCATTGGGAGTAACGTAGCCACTATTGGTAAATTAAAAATCGGTGATGCCTTTGCCAGTGCCCACGGCATGACAGAAGGCGGACATAGCCATGATGCACACCAGTTTAAAGTGGTGGGTATTATGAAACCTTCCAACACCGTTATCGATAATCTGATTTTTACCAATGTGGAAAGCGTCTGGATCATGCATGAAGAACATGCTGAGGGAGAAGAAGCAGATCACCATCACGATGATGAAGAAGATCATCACCATGAAGTAGCGGCTGATTTCAAACCATCTGTCTTAGTACCCTCAGTTTCGGCTAATGATTCAACCCACGAGATAACTGCTATGCTACTGGATTACCGCTCGCCTATGGGTGCGGTGCAGATGCCACGCATGGTTAATTCGCAAAGCTCATTACAGGCAGCTTCACCCGCTTTTGAAACAGCACGCCTTTTCTCAATATTAGGTGTAGGGGTAGACATCCTGATGGCTTTTGCTTACGTGCTCATTTTCATTTCGGCATTGAGTATTTTCATTGCCTTGTATAATTCTTTAAAAGAAAGACGCTATGATTTGGCCATTATGCGCTCTATGGGTGCCAGCCGTTTAAAACTTGTGTTTACTATTTTGCTGGAAGGGATGGTACTAACTGTGCTTGGCAGTTTGTTGGGGCTGGCTTTAGGGCATTGTGTTTTAGCATTAATGACTAACCTTGTGGAAGAAACACAAAAAGCTGGTATAACAGCCCTTGTATTTTATACAGAAGAATGGATACTTTTGGCCGGAAGTTTGTTATTAGGTCTGCTGTGCGCGATTATCCCTGCTTTGCAAGCTTATAGAACAGATATATCGAAAGTATTGGCAGGAAATTGATTTGAAGAATACCCGATTTGAAAATTTGAAAATGTGTTTATGAAGAAGCTGTTAGTTTTTGTTTTTTTGATTGTTGGAGTTGCCGCATCAGCACAGACCAAGGATATGTGGAACGAATTTGCCAAGACCAAATTTGAACCTAAGTATTATGATAAAATTGGTGAATATTTATTCTACCCAAACTTTACAGAAGAGTTGAATAAACTGGTTGGCAAAGAAGTAACAATCCAAGGTTTTTATGTTCCCTTTGCACCTGAAGATGGTAATTACATTATCATATCGAAGTATCCTATGAGTCAGTGTTTCTTTTGTGGCGGTGCCGGTCCTGAATCTATTGCGGAAGTTACTTTTATTAAAGGCATGCCTAAGTTTGAAGTAGATGATTTGATTACCGTAAAAGGTAAATTGAAACTAAACGCTGAAGACATTGAGCACGTTAATTTTATTTTGACTGATGCAGTGCTGGTAAGTAAGTAAATTTGAGTAATTGACAATGGTCTTTTTTCCATCAACCATTGTCAATTCTTTTATTCCCCTTCTTCCAGTTCAAAAAGTTCTTCTACTGACTTCTCAAATACCTTTGCCATTTTTAATGCCAATACTGTAGAGGGTACGTATTTGCCAGATTCGATTGTGTTAATTGTTTGCCGCGAAACACCGATGGCTTCTGCTAATTGCGCTTGCGTAATATTTTTTACAGCACGCTGAATGCGAATAGTATTTTTCATGCTTAATCGTTTTCAGGGGTTTGTAAATGGCGGTACATCAGAAAATTAAATCTGCCAATAAAAAACAGCAATATGGTGTACATGTTGTAGATGATCACATCCAAAAAGAAGTTTCCATATACAAAGAAGAAGGCGAGAATCAAGAGAATGTAATTCACATAGACAGCCCAAAGCAGCGACTCCAGTCTCATCTTACTGACAAATTCATCTTCAATTTTTTCTCTTGAAAAGGCCAGCATCATCAAACCGATAATTAGTCCGCCACCAAGGATCTCATCAGTTAGCTCATTGCGACTGCCACCGGGACCAAAAATTCCGGGCACTTCAAAAGGAGTATAAAGCTCGAACATGAATTGGAAATACATATTGGCGATGCCAAAGCCTATAAAAATGACAGAAATAAGAAGCCCAATGTATTTGAAGTTGCGGGGTAAAAGGAGTTTTGTTTTCATAATATGTAAAGTTTATTTGACAATTATACGATAAAATGTAAAATAAAGTTTACATTTAATCAAATAAAATTGACATTTGGATGAAAATCAACCCTTTCTGTCCATTTCTTTAAATTAACTATTGACCATTGTCAATTGAATGCTAATACTCCAATTCAAAAGCACTTTTATAAAAATCATTTTTTTGAACGTACTCTAACCACTGTAAATAGAATGGATGAGCGCCAAGTGTAGCGCTATCACCAACAACAAGTAATTTTTTGCGGGCTCGGGTCAAGGCTACATTGGTTCTGCGGATATCGCTGAGAAAACCAACTTCACCCTTATCGTTAGACCGCACAAAGCCAATGGCTATCACATCTCTTTCTTGCCCTTGAAAAGCATCAACTGTATTAATGCTTACCAGGTGTTTCAGGTTACTTAATTCTTCCGATTGCTCTGCCAGTTTAGTTAAGTATTCAACCTGGGCACTGTATGGTGCAATAATGCCCAAAGTAATTTTCTCTTCCAGCCAACGCTCTTCACCCATTTCTCGGATCAACCGTTCAACACTGCGCATGAGCAACTCTGCTTCTTCTTTATTAAAGCGGCTGAGTGTTTCCATGTCTTGTTCTTCATTATACCCACAACCGGCAGTGTCGATGAACAAAACAGGTGCTTCTTCATCTTTTAACAAATGGTGTTTCACACTTTCATCTGCAATCAATTCACCTTTATAAAAATAGTCTGAAGAAAAACGCATGATGGCCTCATGCATTCTGTATTGGATTTGTAACATACTGGCCGTATCCGGTTGATGGCGAATACATTTTTCCATTAGAGTTTCTGCCAACCCAGCCTTTGCCGCTTCAAATGATTTAATGGTAGGAGGGAGCTGCTGATGATCGCCTGCGAAAATGATGCGTTGCGCTTTCAAAAGCGGAATCCAACAGGCAGGTTCGAGAGACTGAGCAGCTTCATCGATAAAAACACTTTTAAATTTTTTACCGCGCAATACATAATGAGAAGAACCAACCAGCGTACAGGCAATCACATCACTTTTTTCAATCAGATTGTTTGTAATATAAAATTCTAACACATCGGCATCTGCCTTAAGGGCTTTTACTTCATTCAGTAGAAGTTTTCTTTGTTCACGCTCTTCATAGCCAAACTTGCGTTTAAACTTGAAGGCCAATGTTTTGAGTTCTTCCATCTTCCTGCGCATGCCACGCAGGTCTTTATAGTATTCGTGATTGGCAATTCTTGAGTCGAGCGTTTTGCTTAAAGTCTGCTCCGTTACCCGGGCAGGGTGCCCTATCCTTAATACATTCAATCCTTGCTCACTGAGTTTCTCCACCAATAGATCAATGGCAGCATTGCTGGGGGCACAAACCAGTACCTGCTTTTCTTCAGCTACTGTTTGTATGATGCCCTGAACGAGTGTGGTCGTTTTTCCTGTACCTGGAGGACCGTGAATAATACCTACGTCATTTGCACTTAAGACTTTTTCCAACGCCTTCTGCTGACTGGCATTTAACCTTGCAACTGCGCTTGTTGTGGATGAATTTTCTAACGCTATGTTTATAAAAGTTGCTTTTTGATAACCAAGTAAAATATCTCTTAATTCAACTATTCGGCCTTCCTCTGCTTTCATTACAGTCTTCAGGGCAAACTCCATTTCACGGTAGCTGATCTCATCAAACATAACATCTACACCGAGTGATCCGTCTTCAATCCAGTCGGGGAGTTCGTCAACATTAAGTGTAATCACCATGTTGTTGTCTCGAACAAAGTTGATAACCCCGCTAACATGATCTTTCTGGGGCGTATTGGTAGCATTAGAGAAAACACTAACAGCTTTACCTGATTGAAAGGAATGCCTTTGCTCGAAGTTATTAGTTCGTTGTACTTCAATAATTAACCGCTCGCCTGTTCCTATGTAAGTCTTGTCTAGTTTAACAGGATACCAGCATACACCATCTTTCTTTTTTTGTGTAATGGATTTTTGTAATACTTTTTGCTGATACTGTTGCAAGTCGGCTTGTCGCTCTTGCTTAATCAGTTCAAATGTTTTTTTTAAGTCGTCTAGTGCGGCCATGAAGTACAGCATCGTTTAGCCAGAGGCTATTCGAAAGCATTGAAGGATTAAATTAATTTTTGTTGTTTGATAATGTCTTTGATGTATTGTTTAAACTCAGGGGGAGAGGAAATTGTTATTTCATCTGCTAAGCCCATTACAAAACGACCAATACCTTTAAAGTGCAAGACAGGTCCATTGAATAAGTAACTCTTGCCTTCCGATTCATTATCCTTCTCAATGTACTTTACCGAGAGTGGAAATTCTTCCCTTAATAACATGCAGGCCTTAAGACTGAGGCGCATGCTCACCCATATTTGTTTGCGCCCGCTAAGACCAAACATATCGGTTGCATTTTTCTGGTGCAGCGCTTCAAACTTATATGGTTTGTCTAACACTACCACTTCACCAATTCTCTCCAGCTTAAAGTATTTGCTTTGTTTGTCTTTTGTATCAAGTGCCAACACAGATTGAAATCCTTCACCAAATTGAAAAGGTTCTACCAAGCGGTCATTAATTTCCTGACTGTTGGCAGAGTGGTAACTTTTTAAAAGTATCTGTTTTTTTCCTTCGATGGCTTCATTAATCGTTCTGAATAATTTGGCCACACGCATTTTAAGGAACTGCTCAGGCAGATCTCGTGCTTCTGAGTGAAATGATAGTTTGCGAAGCATGGCTTCCTGCAAAGGATGGCCACTGGCTCCGCTTTGTAGCAACTGACGCATCATGGTTACTTCTTCCAGCGAGAAACGATCTTCTGGATTTTCGCCTTCTTCGCGGTGTATAAAAAATTTGCCATGAAAATCCTGGTCTATCATAAAACCCAGTTCTTCCAGCAGCTTAAAGTAACGATAAATGGTTCGGGCATTGGCATCTAATTGTTGCGCAAGTTGGTTAACTGTACGACCGCCACTTTTTAGGAGGCCAATCAATTGAAAAACCCTTAAAATTTTAGCCTGGGGGATATCGGCTGTTTCTTTTGCTTTCGCCATAATGGCTACGAGTTACGTGTATTTTACGATTGACACAAGCTGTCAAGGGTCTTTGTTTACTTCGTATCATCAATTAACACAAAAGGATATGAAAACGGCCACAACAAGCATCGCATCTGAGTTAGTAATCAAGCGTTTTTACAAAAATGTAGTGACTGGTTTTGGATATGAGCCGAGCCGTGCGCATTTTTTTAATTATCCGGAGCAAAAGCCCCTTTCTGAAACAGAAATTTTAGAATATATCGAGGCGCATTTTGCCGGTTTGCCTGCAAATCGCATTTACCTGGGTCAAGGATATTATATAGAAGAAGATTTTTATGTAGAAGCTCTGCGCGGTATGATAAAAAGCTTCGAAAAACGAGAGGAATATGAAGTGTGCAATCGCATTGCCCGCCTTTTATTTAAAAATCAAGGCCAGTTAAAGAAAGTAGCCTAAGGTAATTTTGAATTTCAAATTTGAAATTTAAAATTCTGTTAATGCCCCTTCATATTGTTAACCTTGAAATTATAAAAATTTAACAAGCAAAACTATTATCCGTCAGACCGCTGAAAACTGAAGCAAACAGCGGTCAGACGGATTGCCACGCTATTTGATTTCAGATTTCAAATTTGAAATCTGGAATTTGAAATTAATAATTTAACGTTGCCATAGCGTTGAAGGGATGTGTGCTGTAAAGCCACATCCTTTTTTTATTGTAGTTTTGTGTGTGCTGCTTGACCTTGACATTATACGTAAGAAAAGTGAAGAACTGCGCGAAGAGAATAAACGCTTCAAAACTTTTCTGAAACCCATACCAACACGTATGGTTGATAACTATGTACAGGAGTTAGATAAAGAAATTGCGGCATCCATTGATTGTACCACTTGTGGTAATTGTTGCAAGGTATTGGAGCCACCGGTTGATAATGATGAAATTCAACGACTTGCTAATCTGAAAAAAATAAGTGCTGATGAATTTGAAAAGCAATATGTTGGAAAAGAAACCGGGACAGATATTGATTTTTTGAAATGCCAACCTTGTATTTTTTTACAAAGTGATTCTTGTACTATTTATCAGGACAGACCAGCATCCTGCGCGGATTACCCTCACTTGCATCAACCTAATATTAAATTCAGGTGGAAGAGCCTGATGGACAATTATGCGATGTGCCCGATTGTCTACAATGTAGTGGAGGCTTTAAAAGAAAAGACTGGCTTCCGTATTGATGTGCTGATTCGTTGATGAGTTAATTCGTTGATTAAATAAATAAAAATATTTGCGCGTCATACAATGAACGAAGCGCTGAGTGTGCAGGGGTGAGGAAGCAATCTAAGTTGATGTGCTGGTGTGCTGATGAGTTAATTCGTTGATTAAACAAATAAAATTATTTACACGTCATGCAACGAACGAAGTGTTGAATGTGTAAAGCAATGACGAGTCCTCTTACTTTTGAGATGGACTCTAGTCCTTCCTCTTAGAGCAATTTCATTAGCCACTCACCAAGGAAATATCCTACAGCCGCTACTCCAAAACCCACTACTAACATTTCCCAACCACTCTTCCACAAACCTTTTCCTGTAAAGAAGCTACGTGCAGCACCAACAGCAAAGTGAGCAAGCATGGCCAAGGCAAAAGACAACCAGGCTGCTGTCATGCCTTCCAGAAAAAAGAAAGGCACAACAGGAATGATGGCTCCAATGGCAGTCGCTAAACCTGTTATCCAGGCTTCTTTCATCGGACTGATTTCGGCAGCGCTGATACCCAACTCTTCTTTTACTTTTTCTTCCAGTGCTCTTACAGGGTCAGACATTACTTCTTTTGCCATGCTCATGGCGCGAGATGCTTCTATGCCTTTTGTTTCATAAATAGCGGCAAGTTCTTCAGTTTCCAATTCAGGCATCAGCCTGATTTCATCGGCTTCCATTCTGCGTTCTTTCTCATACACTTCCTTCTCACTTTTAGCTGCGAGATATCCCGAAGAACCCATAGACAATGCATCAGCCAAGGTGCCCGCTAAGCCACTTAATAAAATAATATGCGGTTGTGCACTCGCCCCTACAATGCCAGCCAATAAACCGAAGTTGGCAGTAAGGCCATCATTAAATCCGTACACAACGTTGCGTAATAAGCCACCTGAAGAAGTGCGATGCCATGGCTCAGTACTGGTATTACTCATTTTTCCCAGTTGCTCTGCATGCATGGCAGAATCTTTTGCCAGTTTTAAAGCGAGATTTTTTGTACCTGCATCCTCAGTTGTTTTGTAAAGATTGAGATATGATTTTACCTCCGAACTTTCTTCTTTTTTCAACCAGTCGGAGAGCAGGGCAGGGCCAATCGTATCGGTAATCTTTGCCAATGCCCGGGCTTTAAAAGAAGGCTTACGGTCTTGAACAGTTGTACCTTGCTCTTTCAGTAGTTTTTCCCAGGCCTGCGCATGTTTGTCTTCAATAGACGATAATTTGAGATAAGCACTTTTCTCTTTCTCATCAATTGTTTTACCTGCCAGTACCTGATAGAGAAAAGCTGCGTCAACTTCTTCCTGCCAATATTCTTTCCAAACCTTAGTTCCTGATCCCATTTTCTGATAATTGGTACTAAACTACTAACAATCTTTAATTTTTGATCTGCTGATTTGTGTATTTACCTAAAATCCGCCTGACCGCTGTTTTCTTGGTAATAAAGCGGACTGACGGATTGCCATAATATTTTAAATCTGTAGGGTATCCAAAGACTTAACAAAATTTTTAACAATTCAATAGCCTAATGGTTTGTGACTTTTATCATGATTATGAATTATAGGTTCAAACATGTTTCATTCAGTTGTTAACGCAATTGAATTTGCCGCGCGGTTCAATAGTATTTACCTAAACCTTTACTATATGGAACCGAAGAAAAATCCTGTGTACGATGTACACCATTACCGTCCCTTGATTTTTGGGGCAAGCCTTAGTGTGAGTTTACTTGTTGTAATTATTCTTTTCGAATGGAGCGTTCGAAAGATTGATAGGATGGTGCTTCCACAAGAAGCTTCTTTGTCCGCGACACCGTTGTTGGAGAATTTGTTGCATGAAGTAAAACCAGAAGAACCAGTCAAGCAAAAAATACAAGAAGTAAATCCCGATAAAATTGTTGAAGTAAAAGACGACCCCACCATTACCCAGGATGATCCTGAGTTAGTGGTAGAACCTATTACCAGCAACGTACCGCAAATAAATGTAGAGATTGATCCTTTACCTGAAGAACCAGTGGGTGAAGATATTTTTAGAATCGTAGAAAATATGCCAGAACCGGAGGGAGGCTTAGAAGGCTTTTACAAATTACTGAAGAAGCATATGAAGTATCCTTCAAAGGCACAACGTAATCATACAGAAGGAAGGGTGTTTGTAGAGTTTACCGTAGGTAAAGATGGGAAACTCACCAATATGAAAGTAATCAAGGGTGTTGGAGATGGTTGTGATGAAGAGGCATTAAGGGTGATGGCCATGTCTAAATGGAAGCCAGGAAAACAGAGAGGTGTGCCAGTTAATGTACGAATGGTGCAAGCAATTAATTTTCAGCTTCGGTAGGTCACTAATTTATCAGACTGCTAAGTAGAACGTAAAACAGCAGTCTGATAAATTTAGTTTTTAATAGGTAAAAAGCCTGGCGTTTTTTTGCATTGCAAAGAAATGTGAAGTCCATGCCAACTCAGCTTGAAAAAATACCAGACACTTTTTAGTTTTATAGAGGTTATTGTAATAATCATATCAGGGTAATTTGAATTCGGGATTGTAAATTAAACCAATACAATTTCCCCAAGGATCCTTTACAGTGGCTACCATAATTTCACCACCAACATTATTGGGAGCCTCATGTGCCGTAGCGCCAAGTTCATTAAAGTGTTAGTAAGCGTCTTCAATATTTTTCACGCCCCAATAGGTTACTATATTATCAGCTTTAGCTGTTGAGCCCTCTTCAGGAAGCAAGCCTAATTCGTAACCACCAATATTGAAACCCACATAAAAGACTTCATTAAAATAGGGTGCTTGCTTAAAAGCTTTAGTATACCATGCAGTTGCTTTCACCAAATCATTTACTTTATAAATGACTGTTCTTAAACCGAGAATATTTGTTTTCATATTTTTTTAGAATTGTTATAAATAGAAACTTATTTAAACTGCTAATCTGCATCTTTATCTAAAATCCGTCTGACCACTGTTTACTTCTGCTTTCAGCGGTCTGACAGATGATTCATTTTATAAAATCTCTACTGTTTTCGAAACTAGTGGTATCCAAACGGATTAGCAGGTTATTTAATATCGAATACATGAAATTACGAATAGCTGTTTTACATGAATAGTTATATATTGGCGGCAATTCCAACCTACAACCATGATCAATTTTATTATTCACAAGCTCAAACGTTTCGCCTGGTTCAAACGACTAAATGCCAAAGTCACTTACGAATTATTGGCTAAAAAGATTCCTGCCAAAGACTGGCACTTTATGAATTATGGCTATGCACCCAATAGTCAGGAAACTCAATTAGATTTACCTGCAGATACTATGCAGCGCTATCCATTGCAAATGTATCACTACCTGGGTGCGAAAGTAAGCATGGAAGGAAAACAAGTGTTGGAAGTGGGCAGTGGTAGGGGTGGGGGTGCCCGTCACTTAGCTACTTATTTTAAGCCTGCTTCTTACGTTGGTCTTGATTTAGCGCAGAGTGCTGTTGATCTGGCGAATTCGCTTCATGCATTGCCCAATCTGAAATTTATTCAGGGAAGCGCAGAGGCTATTCCATTGCCTGATAGTAGTGTTGATATAGTGGTGAATGTAGAATCATGTCATGCGTATGGCTCGGTATCAAAATTTTTAAGTGAAGTAAAACGTGTGTTAAAGCCAGGTGGACATTTATTGATGGTGGATTTTCGCAATCAGGCAAATGTTGAAAACATGGAAACATTACAACAACAATTACAGGATACGGGTATGAAGATGTTGGAAGAGGAAAATATTGGCCCGAACGTAATCCAATCAATAGAAGAAGAAGACAATAGTAAACAAGAAAGAATAAGAGCACTTGTACCTGAGAAGTGGCAAAAACTTTTTGCCGAATTTGCAGGTGTTGTAGGCTCCAAATTCTACCTGACTTTAAAAGACGGTAGTAGAAAGTATTATCGTTTTGTATTACAAAAACCTGTCTGAGAGACAGGTTTTTTTATTTGTACCAGGTTACTTCAACCATAAACTTAGGGTCGATAGCACTTAGTCTGTCGTATGCAGATTTGGAGACTTTAATAACCAGTTTATCGTTACCTCCTGTATCTGGTAGTTGGCCGATAACACGCACAAAGACTTCACGATCGTTAAGCTGATTCTTCACTTTCAGGATTGTGCCAATAGGAGCGTTGCGGTGTAAGGCTAAATATTTTCTATTACCTTGCGTACCCTCAATTAGTTCTGCCAGACCAGCTTCCCGCACTTCTTTACCATCTTTATAGGCTTCTGAAATTTTAACAGGGGAAGAGATTACAGGTTGTGCATTTGCAAGCGTGGTTTCTTTAGGCTGTTCGGCCGGAGTTACAGCTTGTGCAGGACTAGTAGTTGTCGTTTTGACTGGTGGTTGCTCTGTAATAGTTGTGTTAGTGGTTTTCATACCCTGATTTTCAGGAGCTACAACAAAAAGCGTCTGGCCTAAGCTTAGTTCAGTTCCTGTCAGGCTATTCCATTGTTTTAACTGATCTATGCTTACGCCATATTGTCTTGATATAGAGAAAAGGGTCTCTTTGCTTGCTACAGTATGCACGCCTTTAAGCGATTGAGCGGGTTGAGGATTACTTTTAATCACCGGTTGTTCTGAAAGATTGCTTCGCTTTACAGTGAGTTCCTGACCAATAGATAACGCATCGCTAGTCAGTTTATTCATTTGACGCAGATCGTCCACAGAAATGCCATAAAGACGGGCAACAGAGTACAATGTTTCCTTCTCGGCCACAATATGCTTACCTGCTGAATTACTAACTTTTTTTGGAGAGCTGACATAAGGGACTTTGATGATCTGTCCCACATCTAAACCGCCATCTGCTGTAGGATTTTGTTGCAGAATAGCCTCAACCGTTGTTCCGTAACGCTTTGAAATACCATATAACGTCTCTTTTAACTCTACTTTGTGCAGCACATAAACCTTTCCGTTGATGGTTTCTTTACCAACAGAGTCTACGGGGTGAGTGAAAATTGAAAAAGATGTGATTAGTGCAAAAAGTGTCATCATAACGCTACAAACAAATCTTTAAACGATGTAAAGTAACAAAGTAATATCAAAATACCGGCCAAAATTCTAATAAACAGACGCTCAAATCTTTCAAATGATGCACTTGGTCGATTCATTGCATTTTTATGAATTAATCCATTTTTCATGCTGTTCTCTTTCCGTATTTTTAAGAAAAAAGAGTTGTATGAAATTACTGAACTGGATTGCCTTTTTCTTGCTGCCAATGGCTGCTTTGGGTCAAACAAGCCCAACAAAGGTGATGGTAATGGAGATAAAGTCGGAGATTGACCCAAGAACTAACCGCTATGTGGAATTGGCCTTGGAGCATGCCAGAAAAACAGAGGCTGACATTATCATCATAGAGATGGATACATATGGAGGTGTGCTTACCGATGCCAAAGAAATAGTTGATAAGATCATGGATGTGGAGAAACCGGTTTGGGTGTTCATCAACTCAGATGCTGCCTCGGCAGGTGCACTGATATCAATCGCCTGTGATAGCATTTATATGTCGCCAGGTGCCAGCATTGGTGCGGCTACAGTGGTGGATGGCAGTGGTGAGAAAGCGCCTGACAAGTACCAGTCTTATATGCGTGGTATTATGCGATCTACTGCAGAACAGAATGGGCGTGATCCTAAAATTGCGGAAGGCATGGTGGATGAGAGCATTGTTATTGAAGGCATAAAAGAAGAAGGAAAAATTATCACATTCACCACATCAGAAGCAATCAGGTATAACTTTTGTGAAGCAAAAGTTGAATCAGTTGAAGAGATATTGAAAAGAAATAATGTGAGTAGTTATGAGATTGATCGCTTTGGCTTATCGGCAACCGATAAAGTAGTGGCTTTTTTCTTAAATCCTTTTATTTCAGGATTACTCATACTAATTATTATTGGTGGTATTTATTTTGAACTACAAACACCCGGAGTTGGATTTCCACTTGCAGCAGCTACAATAGCACTCATTTTATACCTGGTACCCTATTACCTGAATGGTCTAGCAGAAAACTGGGAGATCATTGCACTATTCATTGGTCTTGCGCTGGTAGCAGTAGAGATATTTGTATTACCCGGCTTTGGCGTGGCTGGTATTTCAGGTATTACACTCACTGTTGTTTCACTTATTTTGATAATGGTTAACAATGACGCTTTTGACTTTCACTTTGTCCCTACAAATCAATTACTCTACGCAGCGGCAGCTGCTTTTGGGGGTTTGTTTGGAGGTGTGTTAGTGCTTTTTATTGGTGGTGCTCGATTAACAGAATCAAAAAGTTTTCAAAAAATTGCTTTGATGCAAACTCAGGATAAGGCACTGGGTTATGTAGCCACTTTTTTCCCTGAAGTAATGAAAGGAAAAAGAGGAACTACACAAACCATTATGCGACCCAGCGGTAAGGTAATTATTGACGATAAATTGTACGATGCTTTCACCCGAGGAGAGTTCATAGACAAAGGAGAAAGTATAGAGGTAATAGGAGAGGATACAACAAGTTTGATCGTTAAGAAGGCATGAAGATTTTAGGAGTAATTCCCGCGCGTTTTGCGTCAACCCGTTTTCCTGGTAAGCCATTAGTGGACATAGCCGGTAAAACCATGGTGCAGCGTGTGTACGAGCAAGTAAAAAAAGCAACCTTGATTACAGAGGTAGTAGTGGCTACAGATGATGCGCGCATCTTGGAGCATGTAGAAGGTTTTGGTGGTAAGGCTGTGCTTACGAGTGTTGATCATCCAAGCGGCACCGATCGTTGCTTTGAGGCATATCAAAAGTTAAATGAAGATTTTAATTATGTCATCAATGTGCAAGGTGATGAGCCCTTTATTAAACCGGAGCAAATTGATTTGTTAGCAGCACTGCTGAATGGCGATACTTTTATTGCAACATTGGTAAAAGAATTTAAAGACCAGGAGAGTTTATTTAATCCTAATGTAGTTAAGGCAGTAATTAATGTAAAGAAGAAGGCCTTGTACTTTAGTCGTTCACCAATACCACATGCCAGAAATATAGAGGAAGAGGCTTGGCTATCGCAACATAAATACTATAAACATATTGGTATGTATGCCTACCGCACTGATGTGTTAGAGGAATTAACCAAACTGCCTGTTTCAGCTTTAGAGAAGACAGAGTCATTAGAGCAATTGCGCTGGTTAGACAATGGTTATGAAATATTGACTGCGGAGACTAAATCGGAAACCATTGGTATTGACACACCAGAAGATTTGCAAAAAGCGTTGGCTTATCTGAAAGAAAACCCAGAATAATTTAAACATCAGGCTATTAAGTTTGGCCTTTTATTTAATAATCTGGTCTGTGTCCCCACAGACCAGCAGTACCTTATTGTGTTTGTTTCGGTCTGTGAAGACACAAACCGAGGTGTAGGATTTACAAAAAGCGCTGGCTTTTCTGAAGTAAAATCCTGACTAATAAAAATCTTCTACCCTGGTCTGTGTCTACACGGATCAGCATCATATGTTATGTTTTTCGGTCTGCGAGGACACAGACCAAGGTGTAGAAATAATTGGCATTGATGCCAGAAGATTTGCAAAAAGCACTGGCCTTTCTACAGGAAAAACCGGAATAATAAAAAACGCCAGACTATTTAGTCTGGCGTTTTTTTATTTATCTACCCTGGTTTGTGTCCCCACAGACCAGCATTATTTGGTTATGTTTTTCGGTTTGTGAGGACATAGACCGAGGTAGTATTACCGATTAACAGAACTCATCAAACACATCTACAAGATGCTGTCCGATAAGCTGTGCGTTGCGTCCTTCAATGTGGTGACGCTCAACAAAATGCACCAACTCACCATTCTTAAATAGTGCAATGGCAGGAGATGAGGGAGGGTAAGGCAACGTATACTCACGTGCTTTCGCCACAGCTTCCTTATCAACACCCGCAAAAACAGTAGTCAAGTGATCAGGCTTTTTAGCTGAGTTTTGAATAGCCCACTTAATACCGGGACGCGCAGCACCTGCCGCACAACCACACACTGAATTGATTACCAAAAGCGTTGTGCCTTTATGATCTTTTAATTCATTATCTACTTCTTCTGAAGTCTTTAATTCTTTGAAGCCCGCCACTGTTAAATCAGTGCGCATAGGGGCTACGAGTTGTTCAGGATACATATTAATTTCAAATTTAAAATTCCAAGTATAAAATTCTATAACTATTTCAAAACAAAACTTAAGGTTTTACAATTCAACTAATTTTGAATTTCGAATCTTGCATTTTGAATTTACATAAAGCCTAATTCCAAACGTGCCGCCTCACTCATCATTTCCTGCGTATAAGGCGGGTCGAAAGTAATCTCTACCTTAACATCACTTACACCTTCAATCTCTTTTATTTTTTGCTCTACTTCACCAGGTATTTGCTCGGCAGAAGGGCAGGAGGGAGATGTTAACGTCATGAGCACATGCACATTATTGATAGGGTAGATATTGATTTCATAAATCAACCCCAGTTCATAAATATCTACAGGAATTTCAGGGTCGTAAACATTTTTAATGGCAGCCAATACCTGATCACGTAAGTTTGGTACTGTTGCGCTTTCTAATGTTTGACTTGTATTACTTTGTTCACTCATTTTCCTGCTTCTATTTTGGTTTTAAAGGCAAGTGCATAAAGCTTCATTTGCTTTACCATAGATGCGAAACCATTAGAACGTTGTGTTCCAATAAATCGTTCCATGCCTATTTTATGCATAAAGTAGAGGTCAGCATTTAAAATAGTATCTGCAGACTGACCGTTAAATATTCTAACTAAAAGACTTACCAAACCTTTAGTGATGGCTGTATTGCTATCCGCTTCAAAATAAAGTTTATCATTTTGCAGATCAGCAGTTAACCACACCTTCGATTGGCAACCTTTTACAATGTTATCTTCAGTTTTTTGCGTCTCAGGCATCTCTTTTAATTTCTGCCCTAGTTCCATAATGTAGAAGACAGTCATTTCCATGTCTCCATCCAATAAAGAGAACTCACTGATAATTTCGTCTTGAACTTCGTTTAAACTCATTTCATGAAATTGATAACGCGTTCTAAAGCTTCTACCAATTGATCTACTTCTTTTCTGGTGTTATAAATAGCAAAAGAAGCTCTTACAGTTCCTTCAATTTTAAAGCGATCCATCAACGGTTGTGTGCAATGATGTCCAGTTCGAACTGCTATGCCTCTCGCATCCAGCATCTGACCAATATCAAAAGGATGAATGCCATCCACTGTGAAGGAAACAACACTTAACTTCTCAGCACCTGTGCCATATATTTTTACACCCTTTAATTGACTGATGCGCTCTGTGGCATAAACAAGTAAATCATGTTCATGTGCCGCCATTACTTCACGACCTGTTTCTAAAATGAAAGTCATGGCATAATGAAAGGCGACTACATCGGCAATGTTAGGTGTGCCTGCTTCAAATTTATAAGGAAGATCGTTGTAAGTCGTTTTTTCGAAACTTACTTCTTTGATCATTTCACCACCACCATGATAGGGTGGCATTTTTTCAAGTAAGGCTTTCTTACCATATAAGATGCCTGTACCAGTAGGGCCGTACATTTTATGCGCTGAAAGACAATAAAAATCACAATCAAGCGCCTGTACATCTATTGGAAGATGCGCACCAGATTGAGCACCATCAATGAGAACTACAGCGCCAACTTCGTGTGCGAGGTCTATAATTTCCTTAACAGGATTGATAGTACCAAGACTGTTAGAAGCATGGTTAACGGCTACAAGCTTTGTCTTGTTGGAAAGCAATGCTTTGTAAGCTTCTATATCCAGTGTGCCATTATCCTTTACAGGAATAACTTTAATTGAAGCACCGTTCGATCCGCAAGCCAATTGCCAGGGAACAATGTTAGAGTGATGTTCTAAACCAGAGATAATAATTTCATCTCCTTTTGTTAGGAAAACTTTTGCATAAGAAGAGGCTACCAGATTAATACCTTCCGTTACACCTCTGGTGAAAATGATTTCTTCAGTAGTAGCAGCATTAATGAATTGCTTGGCTGTTTCTCTTGTTTGCTCGTAAGTCTTTGTTGCTTTTTCTGCCAAAGTGTGAATACCACGGTGGATATTCGCATTGTAACCTGTGTAATAGTCAACCAATGCATTAATAACAGCACGTGGCTTTTGGCTGGTAGCTGCATTGTCAAGATAAACCAGGTCGCGTCCGTTTACCTGTTGATTTAATACAGGAAACTGCTCTCTTAACCTGGCAATATCCAACTCCGTAAGCAACCTGCTACCAATCATGTTAAAAGTTTTTATGTAAGCGTTCGCTGACTAAATTATCAATATAGTTGCGAAGTGTTTCGTTACTGATTTTTTCGATGACTTCACCTGCATAAGCATATAGTAGAAATGCACGTGCTGAATCTTTTGATATTCCTCTTGACTGCATATAAAAGAGCGCTTCTTCATCTAGTTGCCCGGAAGTACAGCCGTGCGAGCACTTCACGTCATCCGCCCAAATCTCTAACTGAGGTTTGGTGTTAACAGTCGCTTTATCGGATAATAAAATATTCCTATTCGACTGAAATGCATTTGTTTTTTGTGCCTGCGGGCGAACATAAATCTTTCCATTAAATACGCCTTTCGAGTTGCCATCCATTACACCTTTATACAGCTCATTGCTAATGGAGTTTGGTTTACGGTGATCTGCAACGGTGTGGTTATCGGCCAATGTATCGCCTGTAAGAAGGTATAAACCATACATGTGCGAGTCGATGCCTTCACCATCCAGCGAAAGCTGTAAATTATTGCGAATTGCTTTACCATTTAATGAAAGTGTAAAGCAGTTAACACGGCTGTTGCTTTCTTGCTGTATGCTGGTGTGGTTAAACTGATAACGCTGACCACCATCATTCTGGATGAGTGTATAGGTTAGTCCTGCATTTTCTGCTACGAAAACTTCGTTAACGGTAGTAGAAAAATTGGCTTCACCGATAGAATCATATTTTTCAATAATGCTAACCTCGCTGCTTTTACCCACAAGTATAAGGTTGCGTGAAGCTGTAATTATTTTGCTTTTGCTGGCATCGTTGATCTGGTGAATCAGGATCGGTTTTGTAACCTGAACATTATTCTTTATTTCAATCAACAAGCCATTATTCCAAGTGGCAGTGTTGAGTGAAACAAAAGCATCAGCTTTGGTGTCAGCCAGTTTACTAAAGTATTTCTCAACAATTTCTTTACGTTCAGCAAGTGCAACCGCTAATGGTTGAATGTTAAGCTCTTTAGTAGAGAACGAAGATTGTGCTTGATCAAACTCACCATTGATGAATACTAATACATGCGCATCTAAATTCTGTATACGGAATGTATCAGCAACAACATTACCTTTACTTGTACTTACAGCCAGGCTCTGAAAATTCTTTTCTAACAAACGACTTATGGCAGTATGCTTGTATTCCTCTGTTTTAGAAGTAGGCAAACCAAGTGAGTGAAGCGAATACAGCGCCTGATGGCGTATAGCACTCGTACCATCACTGGGGACAGCGATGTTTTCAAGTAAATTATTTTTTACAGCTAAATCCATTGTAAGTGCTTAAGCAAGTTCAACCTCTTCTTTAATCCAATCGTAACCTTTTGCTTCAAGTTCAAGCGCAAGCTCTTTTCCACCTGATTTTACAATTCTTCCTTTATACAACACGTGTACAAAATCAGGAACGATATAATCAAGCAGGCGCTGATAGTGCGTTACCACAATGGTGGCATTATTCTTTGACTTCAATTTATTCACACCATTCGCTACAATTTTCAGGGCATCAATATCAAGACCTGAATCTGTTTCGTCCAATATGGCGAGCTTTGGTTCAAGCATTGCCATTTGGAATATTTCATTTCTCTTCTTTTCACCACCTGAGAAACCCTCATTCAATGAACGGTTCAATAAAGACTGATCGATTTCAACCAGTTTCATTTTTTCTTTCATCAGTTGAAGGAAAGAGACAGCATCGAGTGCTTGCAGGCCTCTTGCTACACGAATCTGGTTTAAAGCAGTCTTCATAAAATTGACTGTGCTTACCCCTGGTATTTCTATTGGATATTGAAAAGCTAAGAACACACCTTCACGAGCGCGTTCTTCGGGTGCCATTTCTAATAAGTTTTTACCAAGGAAGTTTACATCACCACTGGTTACTTCAAATTCTTCTCTTCCGGCCAATACAGAAGCCAGTGTACTCTTGCCAGAACCGTTTGGCCCCATAATGGCATGTACTTCGCCTGGTTTGATTTCGAGGTTAATACCCTTTAAAATTTCTTTTTCCTCTATCCGAGCCTGTAGATTTTTTATTGACAACATTATTTTTAAATCTTAAATCTTAAATCTTAAATCTTAAATCTTAAATCTTAAATCTTTTATCCTACACTTCCTTCTAAAGTTAAAGCCAGTAATTTCTGTGCTTCTACTGCGAATTCCATTGGTAATTGGTTTAATACTTCTTTAGCATAACCATTTACGATAAGGGCAACGGCAGACTCTTCGTCAATACCGCGTTGCTGGCAATAGAAAATCTGATCTTCACCAATCTTTGAAGTAGTGGCTTCGTGTTCAATTTTTGCAGAGCTATTTTCTACATCAATGTATGGGAAAGTGTGTGCACCACACTGATCGCCCATTAACAATGAATCGCATTGAGAGAAGTTGCGTGCATTGTCTGCACGTTTCATAATATGTACTTGACCACGATACGAGTTCTGTGATTTACCAGCAGAGATGCCTTTCGACACAATTCTTGATTTGGTGTTTTTGCCAATGTGAATCATTTTGGTGCCAGTATCTGCCTGTTGCATGTTGTTAGTAACCGCTACAGAATAGAACTCACCGGAAGAATGATCGCCTTTAAGAATACAAGATGGATACTTCCATGTAATGGCAGAACCAGTTTCTACCTGTGTCCATGAAACTTTAGAATGATCTCCGGCACACAAAGCGCGCTTGGTTACAAAATTGTAAATGCCACCTTTACCTTGTTTATCGCCAGGGTACCAGTTTTGAACAGTTGAATATTTAACATGCGAATCTTTCATCGCAAAGATTTCTACAACAGCAGCGTGTAATTGATTTTCGTCACGCTGAGGTGCTGTACAACCTTCCAGGTAACTTACGTATGAACCCTCGTCTGCCACAATAAGCGTTCTTTCGAACTGACCTGTGTTAGCAGCATTGATACGGAAGTAAGTTGATAATTCCATCGGGCATCTTACGCCTTTGGGTATATAGCAGAAAGAACCATCAGAGAATACAGCAGAGTTAAGTGCTGCAAAGTAATTATCGTTTACCGGAACAACAGAACCTAAGTATTTTTTGATGAGTTCCGGATGCTCACGCACAGCCTCGCTAAATGAGCAGAAAATAATGCCCATTTCAGCCAATGTAGATTTGAAGGTGGTAGCTACAGAAACGCTGTCAATAACAGCATCAACTGCTACACCAGTCAATCTCTTTTGTTCGGTAAGGGAAATGCCCAGCTTCTCAAAAGTCTTTAAAAGCTCAGGATCTATGTCTTCCAGGTTTTTAGGCTTGGCCGCTTGTTTAGGAGCGGAGTAATAAATGATATCCTGATAGTTGATTGTTGGATATGTTACGTTGGGCCATTTCGGCTCTGTCATCTTAAGCCACTGACGATAAGCACTTAAACGCCACTCCAACATCCACTCTGGTTCATTTTTTCTGGCAGAAATAAAACGAACAATATCCTCACTCAAGCCTTTAGGGGCAGAATCTGTCTCTAAATCAACATTCCACCCATGTTCGTACTCTTTTGAGGTGATTTCCTCCAATACTTGGTTGTCCTTCGCCATATGTCTATTTAGACTTATTTTAATCTACAAAAGTAAAACAAAAGGGGGTACTATAAGTTCTTTTTGGATGCATTCTTTGAACAAAAAATACATCAGAGCCTTTGAAAGGGCATTTATTGCTATCAGGTAGTCAGATCCAGATTTCTGTCGAGGCTTTCTTCAAGAGAAATCATGGTTTCAGTTCGTTCTATGCCTTCAACCTGCTGCATTTTATCGTGTAGTACCAATTTGAGGTGGTTTGTATCACGGCAATGGATACGTACAAACATCGAATAGTTGCCCGTTGTATAATGGATGCTAGTGATTTCTGGTATTCCCTTTAATTTGGCCAGCACCTGATCGTATAAAGCACTCTTTTCCAGGTAGATACCAATAAAGGCTGTAATGTCGTAGCCTAGTTTGGCATAATTAAGTTTCAAGGTTGTTTTCTCCACAATACCTGCTTCTTCCAGTTTATTCATGCGCACATGAACGGTACCACTAGATACAAAGGCCTTTTTAGCCACCTCAGTAAAGGGCTTTTTGGCGTCTTGCATTAGTATTTCTAGAATTTTGAGGTCGGTTTTATCGACTTGATAATTTTCAGCCATTTTAGCGTGTCTGTTTTATTATATTTTCAGTATTTTATAAAAATATTAAAAATTATGTAATAATTAATACTAAGTATTGAACAGATTAACAGTTATAGCTTGCTTTGCTTAACAATTCGACACTGAAGGGTGTTGGAATTTGGCAGACAAGCCCTCCGGTCTCGGGGGTGGGGGTAAACAGGAAAAAGCCCGGTTTACCCATCCTGACGGTAACCGCCAGGATGGGATCTTATCGCGGCCTAACTGCCTCTTGGAGGTTCGAGTCCTCCCCCTTCAGCAAAAGTCCCGGCTTCGGTCGGGACTTTCTTTTTTTATGCGGGCCATTAATAAATTACCGATCATTCTGAAGAGCCTCCTTACAAAATGGGCTTAGGTTATTCCTCAAAATTTTTAGCTTTGGAATCGATTTCGATTTTTTTAACAAGACTAGATACTATGCAAGATTTTCCCTGGTTCAAGCTTTACCCTGCAGGCATTCCACATGAAATAAAAGAGAACGAGTATAGTTCTATTATCGAATTGTTTGAAGACAGTTGTAAGAAATTTACTGATCGTGTAGCCTTTGAGAACATGGGCATTACCATGACTTTCGGACAGGTTGATCAATTATCAAGAGATTTTGCAGCTTACCTGCAACAGGATTTAAAACTCCAAAAAGGTGATCGCATTGCTATTCAAATGCCTAACCTTTTGCAATTCCCTGTCGCTTTTTTCGGATCACTTCGTGCAGGGCTTATTGTAGTGAATACAAATCCCTTGTATACACCCAGGGAAATGGAGCATCAGTTTAAAGATGCAGGGGTAAAAGCCATTGTGATTGTTGCCAACTTTGCCCATAGTCTTGAACAGATTCTTGCGCACACCTCTATCAAGCATATTATTGTAACACAACTGGGCGATATGCTGGGCACTGTAAAAGGTGCTCTGGTGAATTTTGTTGTGAAACGAATAAAGAAAATGGTGCCGGCTTATTCTTTGCCAACTGCTTTAAGTTTTAATACAGTATTAAAAAGAGGTGCTGAGCTTTCGTATACCAAACCAGTTGTAACCAACGATGATATAGCAGTTCTACAATATACCGGAGGTACTACTGGTATTTCCAAAGGCGCACAACTATCGCATGGCAACATTGTGGCACACAATGCTATGATTAAGAATTGGTTTAAACCTTATTTGGAGAAACAAGTTGAGGGCGGTGATTTAATTATCACGGCTATTCCCATGTATCATATTTTTGCGCTTACCGTCAATGGCATGCTCATGTTTAACACAGGAGTAAAGAGTGTGCTGATTACCAATCCTAGAGATATTAAAGGTTTTGTAAAAGAATTAAAGAAGCACCGCGTAACCATCTTTACAGGTGTTAATACTTTATATAATGGTCTGCTTAATAATCCTGATTTTAAACACCTCGATTTCTCTGTATTAAAAGGTGCTATCGGTGGCGGTATGGCTGTGCAGGATGCCGTGGCTACACGCTGGAAAGAAGTAACAGGCACACCTTTGATTGAAGGTTATGGTTTAAGCGAAACATCGCCTGTATTGTGTTGCAACCCTTTAGATGGTAATCACAAACAAGGCACCATTGGTCTGCCTATGCCCAGTACAGAAGTGGCCATCTTTGATGATGATGGCAAGCAGTTAGCCACAGGTGAAAGAGGAGAAATATGCGCAAGAGGCCCACAAGTGATGAAGGGCTATTGGGAGAAAGATAATACTGGTGTGTTCTTTCCGGGTGGCTGGTTCCGTACGGGAGATATTGGTTTAATGGATGCTGATGGCTTTTTCAAAATTGTAGATCGTAAAAAGGATATGATTAAAGTTTCGGGCTTTAACGTATACCCGAATGAAATTGAAAATATTATTGCCGGACATCCAGGTGTGCTTGAAGTTGCAGCCATTGGAGTACCTGATGAAAAATCAGGAGAGGTGATTAAGGCTTTTATTGTGAAGCGTGACCAAAACCTGACTGAAGAAGATGTAAAGGAATTCTGTCATAAAAACCTTACCAATTATAAGGTGCCTAAATACTTTGTCTTCAGAACTGAGTTGCCTAAAACCAACGTGGGTAAAATCCTGCGCAGGGCGCTGAAGGAAGAAGAGGCTAAATCCTAAATGCTGATTTAATGATACGTTCTATACTTTTTGTTTGCTGTATACTTTTTTTAAGTGCAGCTGCTTCTTATAATTCTGTTCATGTTGTCTCATCCACTACAGATTCATTATTGTATCAACAGGAAAAGCATTTTAGGAATTTACGACAGCTCACTTTTGGTGGCGATAATGCTGAAGCGTACTGGAGTTTCGACAGTAAACGTGTTGTTTTCCAATCAAACTTTTCCAATTGGGGTGTTCAATGTGATCAGATTTTCACTACGGCTATTGAAGGTGCATCATTAAAGGATAACAAACCTGCGATGTTAAGTACAGGAAAAGGAAGGACGACTTGTTCTTACTTTTTACCGGGTGATAAAACGATTGTATATGCATCAACGCATTTGGGTGGTGACGATTGTCCGAAAGAACCGGAGCGCACACCAGGCGGGAAATACCTCTGGTCTGTTTTTCCTACCTATGATATTTTTGTGGCTGATCTGAATGGAAAAATTATAAAGCAATTAACCAGAACTGAAGGGTATGATGCTGAGGCTACAGTATCTCCGAAAGGAGATAAGATCGTATTTACCTCAGTACGTAATGGTGACCTGGATTTATACACCATGAATATTGATGGCAGTAATGTAAAGCAGATCACGAATACCATTGGTTATGACGGTGGTGCTTTCTTTTCGCCAGATGGCAAGAAAATTGTTTTTCGTGCCTCGCGCTTTAATACAGAAGAAGAGAAGACCGAATACAAAGAATTGCTTAAGCAAGGTTTAGTGGCTCCGACTAACATGGAAATATTTATTTGTAATGTAGACGGCAGCGATTTAAAGCAGGTTACTAATTTAGGTAAGGCCAATTGGGCTCCTTTTTATCACCCCAATGGTAAGAAAATCATTTTCTCCTCTAACCACCACGGACAGCGTGGGTTTCAGTTTAATTTGTTCATGATTAACGAGGATGGTACTGGTTTACAGCAAATCTCTTATGATAACGTTTTTGATTCATTTCCAATGTTTTCACCGGATGGCAAAAAGATAATTTTCTCCAGCAACCGCAACAATGGAGGTACACGCAACACCAATTTATTTGTGGCAGACTGGGTTGATTAACTATAGTACTAATCCCTGTAATTTGAAGAACCAAAATTTCAACCAGTAAACTATCCGTCAGACCGCTCTTTTGCTTAGCAAACAGCGGTCAGACGGATTTGTGGTAAATACACTGACTACCGTTTTAAATATTAGTAATTTCTAGTTAAGAAATGTAAATTCGAACTCTTCAACCTGATTTTATGCAAGGCTTTTTCGAACACCAATACCTTACTTACAAAAAGAACCACATCAAAAGCTTGCTGGCTTTGGCCAAAGCCGATGATCACATGCACGAAAGTGAAATTGCTCTACTTTTTAAAATAGGGCAGAATTATGGATTAAAAGACTGGCAAGTACAAAATCTGCTGGATTCAGCAGAGAAGTTTGAGTTGACGGTTCCTGATAATTTTAACGATCGAATGAATCTACTCTATGATTTATTATTGATGGTGTATGCTGATGGGGTAGTGGAGCAGCGTGAAATTGACTTTTGTGAAGATGTAGCCAAGCGTTTCCATATGAAGAAGGGAATTGTTAACTGGCTTATAAAGATTTTTGAAAAGGGGACACCACCACCTGCTGATGAGTGGATAGAAATAAAACGCGAGGCACAGGAACGATTCGAAGAAAAGTAAAGTAAGATTATATTTAAGATCAATGAAAGCCGGAATATCCGGCTTTTTTATTTTTTAGCCTGATCAATTAAAAGATCAAAATCTTTTTTTAAATCCGGATTACTTGGACGTTTTGCATTAAGTTCAAAAAACTCACCATTCTGCTTAATTAATAAGTAACGGGGAATAGTGGTAACATCAAAGAACTTCAGAAAATCTGCGGTAGGCCCAATTCTAAAGTGTGAGAATCCAGGCAAAACTAATTTGAATTTAGCCAATGCCTTTTTCCAGGCGTCTTCATCATCATCAATCGATAAAAGAACAAAAGTGATTTTATCTTTGTACTTATCTAAAAGTTTTTTTGAATGATGGAATTCTGCAACACATGGACCACACCAGGAAGCCCAAAAGTCAATGTAGAGTATGCGCGATCCTTTACTTTGTTCAAAGAAACGTTCGAACTTATCAATGTCAGTGCCGTACTCGTCAATGGACTTCTTTACAATACTGTCATAGATGACGAATTGCTCTTTAAGTGATTGTTGTCCTCCCAGATCACGAACAATTTTTTCTTCTAATGGAGTTTCCTTTAAGATATTATAATTATTCCAGAAAGTTGAATCATACTTGATGGAATACAATTCTTTTTTATCGGGCTCTTTACCTTTAAATTTTTCAAAATCCTTTGTCTGAAACTCATTCACCATAAGATCAAGGTGGTAGGTGTGCGTAAAGTTTCGTGGTTTAAGGTAACTGCTTCCTTCTTTGGAAATATGTTTCAAATAATATTTGCCTAGGGTTTTTTGATATGTTACAACTGTTTTAATAGTGTCGTATGAGAATCGATTTGCTTCCGCGCGAACAAAAGCATAGTCTTTTGTATTAATGTATAGCACACCTGACCTGGCTTGTTTGAGTAGAAATCCGGAGGTAAGCACCACGCCTTCATTTTTTAAATGATATTCAATTTTATAGACATCTTCGTTATCATGTCTGGTTATGCTTACTAAATTGAAATCATAATCTTTAAGATTCACTTTAAGTGAGCTGACCCCTGAGAACATGGATTGCATGATATCGGACATGGTTCCGCCTGATTGATATGAAGCAATATCCGTTTCCATGGCGGAGTATATAGCGATTGGTGCATGGGTATTTGTAATTCGCGTACTGTCAAGACTTCTTCTTAATTGAGTAACTCTTATTTCGTCCTTCACTCCCGGTTTATTGGTAATTGCTTTATGGCCTTTCCGTTTATAGATATCAACAGCGGCTTCAATCAAACGACCATAAGCACTGTCGTCTTTGCAATAGTGACGATAAAAAGTTTTATAGACAAAGGGCTTAGCATAATAGTTCTTACGAACCTTACTAAAAGCTTTCTTAACAATTTTTTCAGGTCGCTGGTCTTTACCTAAAATCACAACTTCGCGTAATTCAGTTTGGGAAGGTGTTAATTCAATTTGTTGAAATTCTTCTTTGGTGGCCACAAAGTCGACTTCATACCCAACACAAGAAATACGGATCTTTTGATTAGACCGTACTAATGATATCTTGATATTAAAGGAGAACTCTCCATTTATGTTTGTACTGGTTCCAATGCTTGAATTTTCTAAGCCAATGGATGCGTAAGGAACGGGTTCTCTTGTCTCCTTATCGATTACAATGCCTTCAAGTTTTAGATAAGTCTGTTCTTGCCTTGCGTGGGCTTTTTCAAATATGATTAAAGCTAATGATAGTAATAATAAGTGTTTCATGATTAAGCTTTTTCAAATTGAAAAATAGTCATAGGAATGACCAAAAGATAGTTAATTTTTCTTCATACTATCTTCAGGTTGTAATCTTGGTTAGCATATAACCTTCTGGACTGATTTTGAAAAGCACCTGTGCAACGAAGCAAATCAATTTTGTTTAGACTTTTCTATGATGATTGATTTAATAAGTTGAATGGGTAAAGCTTCGCTGTGTAAAAAATGAATTGAGTCTTTAGTGTTTTTTGCTCTGTAACTTTTAATCTCTTTTTCCAATTCTCCTAGTCCATACACAGGATACATACCAATATGCTTTTTATAGGCAGCAAAATACAGATGATGTTTACCCACTTTATAGGCAGGCATTTTATATCGAATGCTCTCTTCAACATTCGGACTCAGCTGAAAAAATAATTGCCTTATTGTAATAAGCCTTTCCTGCACAGTAGCAGGAAAAGCTTTAATATATTCGTCTACCGGATTCATTTAATTTAACAAATAAGCATACTTCACACGATTATCATAAATCAGTTTTCCGATGAGTGCAACAATAATAAGTGCAATGGGTAATCCTGTTGGTTCTACAAAAATATGTGTAAGCAAAATGCCAACCACGACCGGGAACAGCACTAAGGTGCCCAAAGCCCTGGTTTTAGGAATAGTGATTAACAAACCACCTAGAATTTCTGCTGCGCCAATCAAAGGCATCAACCAGGATATTTCAAGGATTGCCATAAAATCTTTTACCATAGCTTCAGGCAAAGTATCGGGTGGTGGCATGTAGTTAAAAAATTTATTTAAACCCCCGTTGATAAAAAGAAGTCCCATGATGATATAAAGTACTGAGAATATTTTGTTTTTCATGTGTTGATATTTTTTATGTTAATTGATCTTAGCCTTTGTATTAAGGTCAGGTCGTTTCCCTGATCAAACAATTCACCATCCAGTTGATACCGTATTTGTCGGTGAAGCTACCAAAATAGGCACCCCAAAACATATCCTGTAAAGGCATGCTCACATTACCACCAGCAGAAAGTTCATCAAAGATTTTTTTAGCTTCAGCTCTGCTTTCTGGTTCCAGCGAGATATGCATGTTATTTCCAATCGTCACGGTAAAGCCCATTTCTTTAGGTGCATCGGTACCCATTAAAATATGATTACCAATAATAGGTAGCTCAACATGTAATACCATTTTTTTAACATTTTCAGCTACAGGAGGTTGATTGGCAACTGAGGGTAAATCGCCAAAACGCTGAATGCCACCATTGGTGAATTCAGTTTTAAAGACAGATTTGTAGAATAGAAAAGCTTCCTCTGTATTACCCGGGAAATTAAGGTAAGTACAAACCCTTGTTTTGTTATCTTTCTTATATTGATTTCTAAGTTTGAATTGTGCTTCAATGTATTGATCCAGATTTTGCAAGCCCATAGTAAAGCCCTCCTTGAAGCCCATTTCTATGATAGTTTCCAGATCGCGCAGGGTTTCAAAACCTATTTCTATTTCAACCAAAGTATTTACTTTTTGCTGATGAAAAACATTTTTCCATGTTGATCTTGGTTTAGTTGTGTTAATGTTTCCATGTTCATCACAAAAAGCATCTATACCAGAAAAGCTTTTTAGTTTTACAATCTTATCGTAATCTAACGTACAATACTGCTTGTCTCCATCAGGGCCTACCATCGCATATAACCAACGGCCACCTTCTTTGAAGTTCATAGATTTTGTTTCACATTTCCAGGGCTTAGGTGCCCACCATTGGTCGAGCAGTTGTGCTTCAGTCCAGGCTGACCAGACTAAATCTAGATCGGCTGCAAATTCTCTTTTCACTTCAATAGTGTTATTCTTTTTGTTAACGGTAAAGTCAAATTGTAAGTGTGCGTTCATTTCTTATTGGTTTTAAGATTGGCTAATACTTTATCAAGTTGTAAAAAGCGGCTTTCCCAGATTTTTCTAAACTGGTCAAGCCATTTGTCTATTTCTTTCATTTTGTCGGCATTGAGCTGATAATAAATTTCCCGACCTGATTGCTCTTGCTCCAAGAGCTGACATTCTGTTAAAATACGCAGGTGCTTAGATATAGCCTGACGACTACTATCAAAATGCTCAGCCAGGCTGTTGGGTGTCATAGCTTGTGCGGCAATCAATAACAGAATGGCGCGTCTTGTTGGGTCGGCAATGGCCTGAAAAACATCTCTCCTCATAATCCACTCATGATTAATGTGAAACTAAACAGTTGCAAATATATATGCAACCGATCGGTTTCTCAAAATGTTTTCATTTATTTTTTCTGGAGAATATTGGTAATCGAGGTTTTTACTGAAGTAAGCAGGAAAATTTAGCTGAGTTAATATTAAGAATGTATGTCTGACTTCATGTTGCGGGGATGAGTATGGAGGTTTAACTAAGGGACATTGCATGTAGAGGCAGATAGAAGATTTCTTTATTGACTATAGTCAATGAGAAAGCCTTTGTGAGCACCTAATTTTGATCGCATAAGAAACCATAAGCATATGAAAGACAATAAGGTTCTGTTATCTACACTTTGGGTGTTTGTCACCTTCAATTATTTGTATTGCGACTTGATTGGGTTGATGGATTCAAGCCTACTTACACAATACCTGACTGGAAATGTGGAGGGTTTAGTTATTGACGAAGCCTTTTTACTCTATGCGGGAATATTGATGGAGATTCCCATTGCTATGATTTTACTTTCAAGATTATTGAAAGAAAGGGTTAATGCCTGGTTTAATGTAGTAGCTGGTTTTATTAAGACTATAGTTATGATGTTCACATTGTTTATAGGAAACACAACCCAGTACTATCTTTTTTTTTCCCTTATTGAAATTAGTACAACCCTTTACATCATTTTTATAGGAGTAAAATGGCTCAGATCAATGCGCAGTTTTGAAGTTAATAGTTAACTTTTTTTGGTTGTCATTCTTTTTCTGATCCGACTTAATGATTCAGGTGTGATACCCAAATAACTGGCAATGTAGTACTGAGATATGCGTTGTAGTATATCAGGTTTATTCTTTACAAGATTTAGGTAGCGTTGTTCAGGAGAATCTGTTTGAAATGCATGCAGGAACTTTTGTTTTTCTGAAAAGGTTTTTTCCATAACGATTCTGGAAATGGTTTCGAACCGAGGGAAGACTTTAAAAAGTACCTGAGCTGATTCTTCATTTCCCGTAATAAGTTCGGTATCCTCAAGGCATATTAAAAAGTGGTCGGTAGTCTTATTTTCGTTAAAAGAATTTAAAGAAATGATCCACTCATTTTCTGCAAAGAAGTTAATAGTAAGATCGTTTCCTTCCAGTATTTTGTATTGTCTAACTAAACCCTTTACCACAAAGAAGGTGGTGTCATCTGCATCATTTTCTTTAATAACAATATCTCCTTTCTTGAAATGCTTAACAATTATGCTATCAAGAATAGTTTTCTCTTCTTCCGATGTGAAACCAGCAAAACTTGAAAAGTATTTAATAAGTGGATGCATCAAGTAAGATTACTTTCTTGTAAGGGCACTTGCCTTTCAAGTAACGATCGTGAAAGTAGAATTTTACTACGACATAGCAAAACTCGGAGATTGTCCTTGTTTATACTATGGCTTGTATGCTCCACCTTCCCTTAACCCACTTCAGCTGCTGTTTCCGATCTAAAAATGTCCATGCTACAAATCGACTTATCTTGTTCCCTTGTGCCATTGTGATTGTTTTAACTTCAACAGCTTGTACTTTTTCCAGCGCTGCATAAATGGTTTTAAGGTGATCGGATTTAGCAACCAATGAGGTAAACCAAAAACATGAAATAGCAAAGTTCTTACTTTCTAATATCATTTTTTGGATAAATCTTTCTTCTCCGCCTGCGCACCATAATTCATTACTTTTTCCACCAAAGTTTAAGGTTGGTTTGCTTACTTTTTTGTGATTAAGGTTACTCAATTTACGAAGTGTTCCCGCCTGGGCTTCTTCCAATGATGAGTGAAAAGGTGGATTGCAGATAGTAACATCGAAATAGTCATCTGGTTGAAGTATTCCTTTAAAAATATCACTCGCATTCTTTTGTAAACGTAGTTCTACTTTCCCTTGTAGAGAGACATTTTTTTCAACGATTGCAGTAGCAGCCTTTATGGCTTCGGGGTCCACATCTGATCCGGTAAAATGCCAGCCATATTCTGTATTGCCAATAATAGGGTAGATGCAATTCGCGCCAACACCAATATCCAGACATTTTATCTGATTCCCCATTGGAATGATTCCCTTATTGGATGCTGCCAACAGATCAGCCAAGTAATGTATGTAATCAGCTCTGCCTGGAATAGGCGGGCACAAATAGCCAGAAGGTATTTGCCAGTATTTAATATTGTAATAATGTTTTAGCAATGCTTTGTTCAACATCATGACTGCTTGCGGATCGGCAAAATCAATTGAATCATCCTTAAATTCGTTTAACCTAACGAAGACGGATAATTCAGGACAGGATTTGATTAGCATTGGAAAATCGTAACGCTGCCGATGTTTATTGCGTGGATGCAGAGATTTTTTTTCTTTAGGATGTTCTTTCTTTTTCGCTTGCATCGGTCTGCTAAGTTCTGTCAAATCAACTTTATGAGATCAGTAAGTTAAATGTAAATTTTTATATTTTATCCACTCTTATCCATTTCATACCTGCAGCTTCAGCAGCTTTTGTACCTGGCTCGCCATCTTCAAATACTATACACTTTAATGGATCAACACTGAGATCGTAAGCGGCTTTTAAAAAAGGATCAGGAGCTGGTTTTCCATGAGGCGTTTCACCTGCACACACCAATACATCAATAAGGTCAGTTAATCCCAATACTGAAAGTGTTTTTGAAACTGTTGAACGCGAACCACCGGATACTACACCTATCTTAATTCGGCCAACATGTTTTTTTAAATGTGCTACAACAAAGTCTACCGGCTCTGTATTTTCAATATACTTATTAACGAATATAGAGGATTTTTCTGCGGCAAAGGTATCTGGTAAATTAACCTGATAACGTTTACCGATTTCTTTCGCAACCAGTACGGTTGGCCAACCGGCTGTTTCGTCAATTATATTTATATCTAAATCAATACCATAATTAGAAGCTACTTCTTTGTAGGCAAGCTTGTGTGCCATCATATTTGCCGCTAACGTTCCATCGCAATCATATAAAAAGGCTTCATAATCACCTTTCGTCATTTCTTCAAGAATGTTCAATCTTTCAAAGCCAGTAGGATTCATTTATTTATTAATTAAGTATTACTGGTCTGATTATAATAAAATCAATAGACCTGTTTTGTGGGTTACGTAATTTATGACCAAAAGTAAATACTATTTTTTACATAGTATCCTTTTACATGTACTTTACTAATTTCTTTTGAAATTGAATTGAGTAAAACCTGATATGGATCATTATAAAACCCAAGAGATGAGAAAAGGATAAATTTTGACTAACCGTATCTCCAATTGTTACTATTTAGTTAGTATAAATGAATAGACATTTGAATTGCAACAAGAACAGGAAAGAAGTAATACGTTGAGTATGTATTTTTTAACGAGACCTTCCATGCATAAAAACAATAGCAAGATCGCTAAGTGTTTTACACCTACCAAGAAGCCTTATCTTTTCATATTAAGTATATGATTATTTTTTTTGCTTAATAGTAGATTTTTGAGTGTTCAATCATTTATTAGATGGAAGAGCCGTTACTAATTTACATGATTTTTAGTTCGGAATTTGACTTCTTAACAGATTATCGTAACCTTTTATTAAAGCTTTTAGGCCAGCAGCGCTAGCTTGTGGAGTAATGGTAATCTCAATTGAAGCGACTGTATGTTGATTTTCAATTTTGGACTCCGAAACAGTAGGAGAAAATGAAATAATAAGCTCATCATTTTCAACCTGAAGCTCCAGCGGAGTCTTGAATTTTACTTCTGAAACCTGAGCCATAGTAACAGGAACCAGGCTTATTAAGGGTACATGGGCATTGCGCATGGTTATTCCATTTGAACTTTGTTCAGGAAACTGGAGCGCAACTGTTTTTGCTCTTAGACTTTTAGCCAACTTGGTTGTACCTGGTTTGTCTTCATTTTCCAGAGCTTTTCTTGCTCCGGAAAAAGACTTTAAAGCCTGTTGTAGTACCTCTCTGGTTGGTTTAGTTTGTTGTAGAATTTTCTCTATCGAATCCAGCGCTTCATCAAGTGAAGCCTTCATTTCTTGGGATTCATCCGCATCCTCAAAATAGGTTTCTAATAATTTAAGATTCTCCTGCATCAGTGCCTCATTGGCTGACTGTACTGCTGAATGAATTACATTGATGAATTGATCAAACTTTACCATAGCGATATTTTTATTTATTTACTTTTTTACCATCTCTGAATTGAGTTTTTAGCTCATCGTATTTCTTCATTGTTTCTTTTGCCACTGAAATAGCCTCAGATGCAATGCCAATACTTGCCTTACAATTACCGCATGTAAATCGCATTCCCTGAATCAGCGCTTTATATTCTATTAGTATTGGTGTCTGACAAACCGGACACTGAATCGATTGTTCTCCAGTCATTTTATTATTTTTTAATTCTTAAAGGGTTTGATGATTTTTTTGTGAAGTATCTATAGGTTGAATGGCGTTGGTATAGATGTTAATTATCTCTAGCAAGCCTTTAGTCAGGGGCATAGTTCCAGCCTCTACCGCTATTCTAAACGATGAATTGTTTTCGTAAGACTGCTCTTGGTCCTCACCGCTAGCTCCCGGGCCTTTAGTTATTTTCCCGAGACATTCTAAGGAAGAGGGCTGGGCACTTATTTTATCACCTCCTTCATCAATCTCATCTTTATCAACCATATACTGAGAGGTGATCTCTACGTTAAAATCTATGTCCACATTTTCAATGCCTAACGCATTAATAGGAAAGATGGTAATCATAGGCAAGAAGAAGTCAGTACTAATCATTTTTAGTTCTGGGCCTTTTCCGGGTTTCGTTGCTGGTTCAAGAAATGATCGGGTAACAACCATTTTTAGCATGATGGGTTCATATGCACCATTATGATATTTAAAACATGCATCTAGCATTGTTCGAAGTTGTTCCTTGGACATCATGTTCTGAGCCCTAGCAATAGCTATAAGTGGTTTGCCAATAATGTCGTAGATGGGCAATCCTGCAAACTCGTATTTATAATTCTCCTTTTTAGCCATTCGTGATAATGTTAAGATTTAAAAAAAGGAATAGCCATTCCGTTGCCGGGTGGCTATTCGATATTCACCTTAAGGTGTTTGCTCAGGCATGGTATACGGCTCTATAGCCAGCGTAAATGCCTTGATGATCGTCTCCACTCCTTTAGGAAGTGGAAGTTGACCAGCATGAACATGTACAGTGTACTTTGCTGAGTTACTTTTCTCGTAATGCGTATTAAAGCTTGACGAATCTTTGGAGTCATAGCTTGCACTACCTTTTATAGTAGCTGACACAGGACCCCATCCTGCTTTAATCTCCCAAGAGGTATCCACAGAAACAGTTTTTTCCTGCTCCTGACTGGTTTCCTCACCATAGCTTGATTTAACTTCCATTTCAAAATTGATATCCACTTCATCAACGCCAAGAGAATTTAGCGGAATAATGGTAAGAATGGGTAAGTCAAATTTTGTTTCAATCGGTGTTACAGTGGGGGGTGCTCCGGGAGTAGCTCCCGGAGTTACAACCCCTCTAGTAAGCGACATTTTAATCATGATAGGCGCATAGTTTTTCGTCTGTGTATCATACGAAAAACAAGTGTCGAGCATGAATTTTGTTTGAGTCAATGCCATTGCTGAATTAGCTTTGGCAGCTGCATTTAGTGGACCACCGATTAAGTCTTCCATGGGCAACCCCGTGAAGGATTGGGCCATGGAGACAAGTTCCTGTTGTGCCATATTTTTGGTTGTTTTTTATCTTGCCTACTCTGATTGCTTTTCGGCTTCCGCATTTCAAAAGCTTTTGATGAGTCGAAGTACATTCAAAAAACTTTCAGCCTTAAGCATAGAAGTACTGGATTTTAAAAACAGGTATTTCTATCTGGTTTGAGCAGAGACCTTTATAAGATTCATAACGATGTCATAATACCAACCTGTAGTCCTACTTCCTTTGACGAAATATTTTGGGATGTCACCGAAGTTTACAATAGCACATCCACTATTGAGTTCATTATCAGAAGGACAATACTTATAGTCTTCACGCAATTGATCGTATGATCCCTTATACCCACCTTTTACTGCATTGGCGGCTTCAGCGCCTTTAAGCAAGTTGCCGGTAACAGCTTTTGTAATTTCATCCAGTCCGTTAGGAGCTAGAAAATAAACACCATAGAATTCATTACTACCTTCTCCGGCATGGTAATATTCAGGAGATGGCTTATAGATAGCCGGATTTACGGCTACATTCGTTTCCTCCAAAAACTCCTTAAGCGCACCATCGATAGGGTTTAGTACCTCTAATCCACCACCGGATAGACAATAATCTCCTCCGCCATTTAATGGCTGACCGTTCGGTATGATCGTGCCGCCTGGTTTGTTTTTGTTATGAAAGAAATAACCTTTAAGATTTTTTTTTGTGACGAGGATATTACCTTTCCCGTCATGAAAGCATGCATACACTTGTGCCATAGTTTTTAATTGTTTATTGATAAACGAAACTATGTATAGAAAAAAAATACTGTAAGGGTAAAAGTACCTGAAATGCAAACCAGTTACTTTTATCTGTTTTCAGGTAATTGCGGGCTAATTAATGAAACATTTAATCAACTGTATAAAGCCTGTGCCTAACTGCATACGTAACCAGACCAGCAGCATTTCTAGCTCCTGTTTTTTGTAAAAGATTGTTTCTATGACCGTTTACAGTTTTTATGCTAATGAAAAGCCGGTTGGCAATTTCTTCGGTCTTCATTTGTTCACAAATCAGTTGCAATATTTCAATTTCCCTCCTGGATAGTTTCTCATCATTATTTTTTAGTGTGTTCTTATTTTGGGTTTTTATGATTTTTACTTCTGACTGCTGAATTGCGCTTAGTGTGTAATTATTGATGAATGCACCTCTTGTATGTACAGCGAGAATAGCATCAATCACTTCCTGAGGATCCGCATCTTTAATTAGGTAACCATGTGCTCCATGACGAATCAAATCGGCTATAAAATTATGTTCATTATGAACGGAAAGAATTAAGATCTTTATATCCGGAAACTTAGAGCGCACTGTTTTAGTAACCTCCATGCCTCCATATGGATAATGATTTTTATCCTGTGGCAAGCATAGGTCTACTAATAGGACATCTGGGGTAGTTGAATGCTCGTTTAATTGCCTGTCTATGTCATATCCCACACCTGTTTCGAATACAACTGTTAGTTTTGGATTTGATTCGAGAATGGCTCGAATACCTTTTCTAAAGAGAAACTGATCTTCTACTAATCCAATTTTAATTTTTTCTGATTCTATCATGACTTCAATCATTTGGAATTGATACTTTTGAGTTAAATCCAGGTTGTTGTGATATAATATTGAATGTGCCACCAAGGGACGATGTTCTTGTCTCTATACTTTTTAATCCCAGACCTTTAGTTAACAATCCTTCAGCCAAACCTTTTCCATTATCCGAATAGTAACATGTTAGAAATTGACTTTCTAAACATAGAGACACACGAATGACATTTCCTTCTGCATGTTTAATGGTATTAGTAGTTTGTTCCGCAATTATTCTGAAAATGCCTAGCTCAATTTCTCTGGGTAATCGCGGAAAATTAGTTGGATAACTAAGCACAAAATCAATTGTATTTGTACTATTGATTTGATCACGGAATGACTCCAATGCTGCAATTAGACCATATCGTTCAAGGTGTGGCGGAAGTAATTCGTAACAAATTCTTCTGGTAGATGCGAGTGAAGAGGATAAAAGCTCTATCAGGTTGTTTATATGATGTGAATCATAAACTTGATTGACTGAAATTTTCTTACAGAGCATTAATGAAATAGAAAGTAAGGCTCCCAGTTCATCATGCATATCGTTTGAAATTCTTTTGCGTTCATCTTCTTGAATCTGAATGCTCCATCGAAGTAACTCATCTTTATGTTTCGATTTCATTTCTTCTTTTTCCAGAATCCGCTGATGAACATTTTTTCTGAAATTATAATTAAGGATGATTACACCACTAGAGATAATAATGATTACTCCAATTAGTGGGATCAGTGTTGATAGAAATGTTACTTGTGAGGCCTGATCCATAAACCTATTGTAAAGCAGGTATACATCACTAATGAAAAAAAGGCATGAAGAGTCCAGGTTAGTCGATTTAGGGTAACATCGAATTGGCTTGAAAACATGTCTCCAAAGTAAAAAATCAGAAGACTTGTAGAATTGTAGAAGAAAATACCTGAGTTAATCCAATTAAAACTTTTAGATAAGTTTGTGAATCGCTCTTTGCCTATAGTATCCAATAAAAAGTTAAATGTAAACAGCGAAATAATGATTAGTAGTATCGATTGTAATGTAAGGCTTGTAGAATTAAATGTAAAGATATCTTCTATCCAAATAGCGTTTACAATTGAAAACAAAACGAATAGTGCTATTGACCAGAAAATAATTCTGGAGTCGATGTATCCTTTAAGTAAGAGTGCATAAAAGCGCATCAAGAATATAAAACCAAGTGCTGTGTAAAGATGCAGCAAGGGCATATTGTTAATTCTCAAATACCATAATAGGGTGGAGATTGCTTGAATTGTAGCTGATAAAAATATATACTGTGCAAAAACTTTTAAAATGAGTGGCAATTGCAAATAAATCGTAACAGTATAAACTCCGATGAGTATAACCGGGACGAACGAAAATTTTATAAAACTCTCTGTAAGATCAGCCATCAATCATTAGTATTATGGAAGATACTGTTCCCGCACGTTGCCGGACAAGGCATAGTAAAGTCTAATACATAGCCTTCTCCCGATATGTCATCCGAGAATCGTTTCTTTTTGTAAAGGGGTACATCCACGCCAGGTTCATTCTTACAAAAACTGGCTCCACGAACAGCAGATATAAACAGTTTAAAAGTGCTATCTGCACTAACGCCTAGATATACTCTTACTGCCAGCGTGTCTCGAGTTATCGAATTTACTTTTGGTAGCGAATATCCCATTGCTTGAAGTAGATCAATGCCTGGTATTGTGTATGAAACAATGGGAACTTTTCCGAAGTGCTTTTTTGCAAGTTCACTATATCTATTAATAGAAACATAGGCACTATCGATGGAAACAGTGTCTAAAGCATTTTTGGGAAGAACGCATTGCGGTTTTTCTTTTTGTTCGCAGCAAAAGCAAACAAAAACAATTAAACAGCAACTTAAAATGTTAGCGGTAGTGAAAGATTTGGTCATAGCAAGGTTTGTATTATTGACAATCAATGTAGACAGATCAGATTTCGTTAAATCGAATACCTTAAAATTAAGGTGCGACAATAATATCAATGGATATTATTGAATTAGATGATAATCAAGTATATAGACTTGATGTAAGGTCAATTTTGTAAACTCAGAATAAGTACTTTTACCTATGAATCTTAGCACAATTAGCATGCAGATTGTTTTATGCAAGAAGTTCTTATATAGCTTAAGATGTGGCACACAACATGCTTGAATGTTCACCTACTTGAATATTGAAATAACTGGTTTTAACCATGTACTCCAGTAATATGGAAAAGCGTCATCTTTTATTATTTATATATACAAGCTATCATAATTTTAATGTTTCCGGCTTCCGTCCTATGATATCTTTAAATCTTCTAATAAGTTTATATACCACCAGATTTAAAGGGAAGTCAGTATTGGTTTGATCGATTATACTTAAAGACTTGAATTGTGTTAATAAAAAAAGGCGCCTCATCAGCGCCTTTAGGTTTATTATATACTTTTTATATACTTTCTATTAGGTAAGAGGCGTTTCAGTCTTTGGTTCTTCAGCAGGTACGTGTTCTACTGGTTTATCTGTTTCTGTTTCAGGTGTCACTTCTGTTTTTCTATCAAAGTCTCCGTTGGTGAATTGCTGGTAAGTTGTTAGCTTTTCAAAAGGACGTTTACCAATTAATCTTTCTAAATCTGATTGGAACAGAATCTCTTTTTCTAACAACTCTTTCGCTAGTATCTCTAATTCATTTCTGTGCTTTAATAAAAGTGACTTAGTACGTTCATAGGCATCGTCAATAATACGCTTCACCTCTATGTCAATCTTTTCTGCTGTTGCCTCTGAGTAAGGTTTGTTGAAATTATACTCAGATGCTTTAGAATCATAGAAAGACATATTGCCAATCGCACTGTTCATTCCGTAAACAGTAACAATGCTGTACGCCATTTTAGTTATGCGCTCCAAGTCACTGAGTGCTCCTGTTGAAATCTTACCGAAGATGATGTCTTCTGCGGCACGTCCACCAAAAGTCATACACATGCCATCAATCATCTGCTCTGTCTGATACAAGAACTGTTCCTTAGGCAAATACTGGGCATAGCCCAAAGCGGCAACACCGCGAGGTACAATACTTACTTTCACCAAAGGATCGGCATGCTCGAGGAACCAACCTGCTACTGCGTGACCAGCTTCGTGATAAGCAACGATCTTTTTCTCTTCGGGAGAAATAATTTTTGTTTTCTTTTCAAGTCCCCCAATTACGCGATCAATCGCATCCTGGAAGTCTTGCATGTCAACTGCTTTCTTGTCTCTTCGTGCTGCAATCAAGGCAGCTTCATTACATACGTTGGCAATTTCGGCACCAGCAAAGCCAGGGGTTTGAGCTGAGAGTTTTTTCGCATCTACACTTGCATCTAACTTAATAGGTTTCAAGTGTACTTTGAAAATAGCTTCACGGCCTACAACATCTGGTTTGTCAATACTAATCTGTCTGTCAAAACGACCCGGACGTAGTAAAGCGCTGTCTAATACATCCGGACGGTTAGTAGCCGCCAGAATAATAACACCAGAGTCAGTAGCGAAACCATCCATCTCTACAAGTAATGAGTTTAAGGTGTTTTCACGTTCGTCATTTGCGCCTGGCATTTGACCACGACCACGTGAGCGACCTATGGCATCAATCTCATCAATAAATACAATACAAGGCGCTTTCTCTTTTGCTTGCTTGAATAAGTCGCGTACACGTGCTGCACCTACACCAACAAACATTTCTACGAAGTCAGAACCTGAAAGGGAGAAGAAGGGCACGCCCGCTTCACCTGCAACCGCTTTCGCTAACAATGTTTTACCAGTACCCGGAGGGCCAACTAATAAAGCACCTTTGGGAATTTTACCCCCAAGCTTTGTAAACTTAGCTGGTGTTTTTAGGAAGTCAACAATCTCTTTAATTTCTTCTTTTGCTTCTTCAAGACCTGCTACATCCGCGAAAGTGATTTTCACTTTGTTGTCAGCATCGAATAAAGCAGCCTTAGATTTTCCAATGTTAAATATCTGACCACCTGGACCACCACCGCCAGTCATTCTGCGCATAAGCATCCAGAAACCGATCAATACTAGGAATAACAAACCCCAGTTGAAAAATATGCTGAAGTAATCATCACGCTTTTCAACGGTATAAGCAATTTTTTCTGCAGCCGGCAGTCTGTCATTTAGTTCCTGAAACTCTTTTTCGAAACCCTCGATTGAACCGATGTTGAGTTTATAGTGTGGACCATTGGCTGTAACACCCATGGAATTCTCGTCCAATTCTGATTTGTATTTAGTGTTTTGAAGGGCTTCAGCCTTAAGCGTAATTTCAACGTATTCGAGGTTTTTGATTAAAACAACTTTTTTAACATCGCGGGCACTAACCATGCTTTTAAACTCTAGCATGTCAGTTTCTTTAAGCGTGTTAGCATTGTTTACGTACATGAGTCCAATCACCAAGGCAATAGTGCCCAGGATTACCCATAACTGATAATTGCCTTTAGGGCCGCCTCCCTTAGGAATAAGGGGAGGTTTATTGTTTGGATTGTCGGACTCTTTCTTGTTATAAGCCATTTTTTAAAAATTAGATGTCAAGTGAATAACGATTAACTCTTTTATTAGTTCTAAGCCTTGTCTTCTATTTCGGTAATCTCTGCATCACCCCATAGTCGCTCCAAAGCAAAAAATTCGCGCTTGTCTTTTCTGAACACATGCACCACTACATCAATGTAGTCGAGAAGTACCCACTCTTTATTGCTTTTACCTTCAGAATGCCAGGGATTTTCTTTCAGAGCCTTATATACCTCAACATCAACGGAATCGGCAATAGCGTCCAATTGCTTGTCGCTGTTACCGGAGCAAATCACAAAGAAATCAGCCACCGCATTTTTTACCTTTCGCAAATCCATGACAACTATGTCGTTCGCTTTTTTCTCTTGCATGCCCTTCACGATAATTTCGCTTAATTTTTCAGAGGCAGCTCCGTTTCTTTTTTTAGCCATTCGGCAGATTTATATTTTGATTTGAACAATTTGCAAAGTTAACTTAAAATAACCGTGTATAAAACCGTAGAAAACACGCTTTTTATAGGAAAAAAGATAGTCTTTGTCCCTACTTGTACCTCTACTAACGATCTGGCCATTAAGCTTTTGCAGCAGCCAGCAGCAGTTGAGGGTACAATAGTCGTTACAGATAGCCAGACTGCCGGTCGCGGACAAAGGGGTAATCAGTGGCAGACGGAACCCGGACAAAACCTGACTTTATCTATAATTTTAAAACCAGTATTTCTTGCTATAAAGGATCAGTTCTACCTGACCATGGTTACTGCACTGGCGACATATGATTTTTTAAAGACACAGTCACCAATTCCAGCACAAATTAAGTGGCCCAACGATATCCTTATTGGTGGTAAGAAAATGGGTGGCATACTGATCGAAAACCAATTGCAGGGCGATAGCATATCATCTGCTGTTATTGGTATTGGACTCAACATTAACCAGAAAGATTTTGTCTTCCACACGGCCACATCCCTGAGTCTTGTAGCACAACATGATTTCACTTTACAGGAAATCTTTGCTCTATTACTCTCACACATAGAGTCGCGTTACCTCATGCTGCGTAATGGCCATCATGATACTTTGAAAAGAGATTATCTCCAAAACCTCTTTCAACTTAATGAATCGGCTAATTATCTGCATAATGATCAACAATTCACAGGCATCATTCGTGGTATTGATGCATGGGGCAAATTGATAATAGAAACTGAGCAGGGGATGGAGAGTTTCGATTTGAAGGAAGTTAGTTTTTTGTAGAAGCTTTTAATGGTGGTTTCAAGCTCCAGGCTACAAGCTTCATGCTGGTAGTTTTGGTTGTAATAATCTAATACAAATCCTTATTTTCTAACATCTAACATCCAGCCTCCAACATCTAGCTTCGAACATCTAGCATCCACTCACATCACAAGCCTCACCTGTCGCGGCTATTTTACTTCCGATCTCTTCAATGGCTTGCTTAAATGTATCTGAAGGCTGCGCACCACTTATGCCATACTTACTATCAATAATATAAAAAGGCACACCACTTACACCCAACTTCTGCATTTCTGCTTCGGCCAATTCTACTTCTGCCAATCCTTCATCCCCAGCTAAAAGTGTTTTTATTTTTTCAGCATCAAGTCCAACACTACTGCCTACTTTAATTAGATTTTCTTGTTTTGAAAGGTCAACACCATCAGTAAAATATGCTTTAAGAAAAGCTTCCTTAACTGCTAATTGCTTGCCTTCTTTTCGTGCGAGTTCAATAATGCGATGGGCATCTCGTGTGTTAGGCGAAACCAATTGCTTATCAAAGTTGAAGTTTAGCCCTTCAGTAGCCGCTACATCGGTGACTTGCTTTGTTATTTGTTGGTAGCGAGCTTGATCACCAAACTTTTTAGTTAAATACTCTTTTTGGTTGGCACCTTCCAAAGGCATTGAAGGGTTTAGCTCAAAGGGGTGGTAGGTTATTTCGAAATTGTATTTGTCTGACAAATCTTCTATGGCTTTCTCAAGTCTACGCTTGCCTATATAGCACCAAGGGCACACAACGTCAGAGACTACATCAATTTTAACAGTGGTTTTGTTGAGCATTTCAATCTTATTCATCCAATTACAACTTTTGCCATTAAACAGTTGAACACCTGGATTAGTTCAACAGTTTGGGCAATACTGGCTTTGTATTATCTTTGTAGATTATCTTGAAAATCATCAAATAAAACAACAAATGATAGTTGATTCAAAAGCAAAATTTAAGGTTAAAGACCTTTCACTGGCCGAATGGGGCCGTAAAGAAATAAAATTGGCTGAAGCAGAAATGCCTGGACTTATGGCATTACGCGATGAATTTGGTAAGCAAAAGCCTTTAAAGGATGCCAGAATCGCGGGATGTTTACACATGACCATTCAAACGGCTGTTTTGATTGAAACTTTAGTTGAACTGGGTGCAGAAGTTACCTGGTCTTCTTGTAATATCTTCTCTACACAAGATCACGCTGCTGCGGCTATTGCTGCTGCAGGTATTCCTGTTTATGCCTGGAAGGGTATGAACGAAGAGGAGTTCGACTGGTGTATTGAACAAACTTTGCATGCCTTTAAAGATGGTAAGGCTTTGAATATGATTTTGGATGATGGTGGTGATTTAACCAATATGGTTTTAGATCGCTATCCTGAGTTAGTAAAGGATATCCGTGGTATTTCTGAAGAAACTACTACTGGAGTTCACCGCCTGCAAGAGCGCGCTAACAAAGGAACGTTACCTCTTCCCGCTATTAACATTAATGACTCTGTTACTAAATCTAAATTTGACAACAAGTACGGCTGTAAGGAATCATTGGTAGATGCTATCCGCAGGGCTACCGATGTGATGATGGCTGGTAAAGTTGCTGTTGTTGCCGGTTATGGTGATGTGGGTAAAGGATCTGCTGCCTCTTTGCGTGGTGCAGGTTGCCGCGTGATTGTAACAGAGATTGATCCGATCTGTGCCTTACAAGCTGCAATGGATGGATTTGCTGTTAAGAAAATGGACGATGTTGTAGGTGAGGTTGATATTGTGGTAACCACTACTGGTAACCGCGACATCGTGGTAAGCCGTCATTTTTTAAAAATGAAAAACAATACAATCGTGTGTAACATTGGTCACTTCGATAATGAAATTGATGTTGCTTGGTTACGCAAGAATGGTACATGGGATACTGTTAAACCTCAGGTAGATTTAGTGCAACTTAGCAATGGCAACCAAATCATTTTATTGGCTGAAGGCCGTTTAGTGAATTTGGGTTGTGCTACAGGTCACCCTTCATTCGTAATGTCTAACTCATTTACTAATCAAACGTTGGCTCAACTTGAGTTATGGAACAACGTGGGTAAGTATGAGAATAAAGTATACATGTTGCCTAAGCACTTAGATGAGAAAGTTGCACGTTTACACTTGAAGAAAATCGGTGTGGATTTGGATATTCTTAGCAAAGATCAGGCAGATTACATTGGCGTGGAAGTAGCAGGACCATTCAAGCCTGATTACTACCGTTACTAGGCATTTATTCATTCAACTGAATAAAGAGCATTTCAAAGAAAGACCTTGCACAACATGTGCAAGGTTTTTTTATTCTGTTATTTTTGTATAAAACAAAGACCCATGAAAAAAATTATAACAATTGTACTGCTTGCCTGTGTAATGGTAGCAACTGGTTTTACAAGTCGTCAGTCAAATACCGAATTTGTTTGCCAAAAGGTATTGAAGGCAAAAAATGAATGTCACTATAATTTTTTGGTTGATGGTGGTAAGTTCCGCTACGTAGATATTGGTTGCAGACGCAAGAAGGATGATGTAATTAAAAAAGTAATGGATGGCGAAATTCCATTGGCCAAAGACTGGAAGATTGAATGTCCGATGCCGAAGAAAGAAGACCTTTGATAATGTGCTGATTCGTTGATTAGTTGATTAGTTGATGTGATGATTGATTTGAAGATTTGTGAATTTGGTGATTTGACAATGAAACCAAGATCATTTAAATAAACCATCTTGGTACGCATTGTATACAGAAGTAAATTTCTTCTTTATATTGACATGAAGACTTTAGATTATCATTCGCAAATTGACCACTATCAATTGTCCTTTGTTAACTGAATTTAAGAATGCCTCATTCTACGTTCGAAGAATGGGCGTAATACAGCACGATCTAAGATAATAAAGCCCAGTACCATATTAATGAGTACTATAATATTCACAATCCATTTACCGCTAATAGATACACTTGGCAAAGGTTGTTTAATGTATTTGCCAACTAATCCTGTCTCATTGTTCATATTCAATGCAGTAGATCCATCAAACACTCCTGATTGCACCAGCATTACTGCCAGAAAAGAAACCACTATTACACCAACTAATAAAAGAATACCATTGCGCATAGATAATGTGTAGCTCTGCGGTGATTCCTTAATCCTGCTCATTACATTGTTAGTAAAAGAGGGCGAAGGTTCTGTCAGGCGCAGTGTCTTTAAGCTGCCTTCAAGTAAGCGCTGCTCTTCCACCATTTTTTGGAGAAGAGGTGACTGACGCATACTTTCTTCAAACAATTTTTTTTCCTCAATAGTCATGAGACCATCCAGGTAGTCGAAAAGTTTTTGATCGCTATCGTTGAAATCCTTTTTCATTTCTTTTACAAAGATAGAGCTTCTTGGTGTAATATTCCTTTTAGTTCCTCAGCCAGTCTGTGTCTGGCTCTGTGTATTCTCACCTTTACCGTGTTGGCGGGGGTGTTAGTAATATCTGCTATTTCTTCCAAAGAAAATTCCTGTAGGTAGAATAACGTTATCGCTACTCGATCAGCTTCATTTAGTTTGGCAATGGCTTCTTCAATAAAACGCTTCTTGTCATTTTTCTCCAAAGCATCCTGGTGGTAGCCAATGTGCACGTTGTCAATGCTCTGCATCTTAACTTTTTGCTTACGCTTATAACTGATGGCGGTATTGAAAACAATGCGGTATAGCCATGTAGAAAATTTAGCATCACGGTTAAACCCAGCCAGGTATTTAAAGGCCTTTACAAAAGCATCCTGAGCAGCTTCTTCAGCATCAGACTTATTTTCCAGCACGCGTAACGCCAGCGAATAAACATAGCTCTTATGCTTATTCACTAGTTGCGCATATAGGTGTTGTTCTCCCGCTAGTATGCGAATAATAAGTCCTAAATCCGGATCGTTAATCATGTCAACTAAAACAATTTAACATTATTGCTTCAGACTTTGATTATTTACTTTCCTCTTTTTGCTTTTTCTCTTCTACAATGTAAGCCAAACCTAGGCCGGCACCGCCAAGTATAAAGAGCATAGCGAAATAGCCAACTTCCTCCATGTGATAGTGCATATCAAGAAAGTAGCCAAAGAACAAGCCCAAGCCCACACCAATTAAAAGAAGAGAAGCGCGAAGCGGAAAGGAGGTGTTGCGCATCTTTTTGATGTTAAAAAACTCTGGGCTTACGCCTTTTTCAATCATTGCCAATCGCTCAACATTTTCTTGCTTACGCAGATACATGATCATGATTACAATACAAATAACAGAGATGATGGGAATGAATACTGCAATTACTTCGGTTGCCATAAAACTTTATTTAAGTGAATTTGCCCCTATGACGCAGGGTTTTTAACTCAGGTTACAGGGCAATTACAATTGTTTTTTTACATATAGCTTCGAGCTTCTAGCCTCGAGCTATAAGTTTATCTTGTCCAGAAATGCCCAGCATAGTAAGAAAATGATAATAATTGAAGCCAGGTCTAAAATTAGCCCTGCCTTAATCATATCCTTCATTTTAATATGGCCACTGGCAAATACAATAGCATTAGGTGGTGTTGAAATTGGGAACATATAGCCTGAACTGGCCGCAAAAGTTACGGGCAGGCCAAGTAGTATTGGGTTCATATCGAAACCCTCTGCTACAGCAAACACCACCGGGATAAAAATAGTGACAAGTGCTACATTACTCATCAATTCGGTAAGCACTACTGTAAGTGTAATAATTCCCAGTAACAAAGCCCACTTACTGATATGGTTAGCAGAAGAGATTGTTTCGCCAATTGTTGTAATTATGCCTGTGCTTTCCATCCCTTTAGCCAGACAAATTCCCCCACCAAAAAGAAGCAATATAGACCAGGGTAAGCGTTTGGTGTCGTCCCAGTGTAATAGAAACTCATGTTTGGCAAAATTAGTCGGAACCAAAAACATGAGCAGGCCGCCACACATGGCCACATTGGTATCATTAAGTATTTCTTTTCCCAACAATTGATTAATGGGCAGTTGTAATATCCAGCCCGAGGCTGTAAGTACAAATACAATAAGCACGCGCTTTTCCGCCAGGCTTAGCTTACCCAAACCGCTTAATCTCTGCTGAATAAGAAAGTCAGAACCCTGCACCTGTTTCAAACGATTTGGATAGAGTAGGTGTACAATAAAGAGGTAGCAGGAAGTTCCTAACAGAATGGCTACTGGTAAACCGATCAGCATCCATTTGCCAAATTCCATATCATTATTGTAGAGCTGTTTGGTAAAACCTGCAAATACTGTATTGGGAGGAGTGCCAATAACAGTTGCCATACCACCGATACTCGCCATATAACCGATACAGAGCAGAAGCCCCAGGGCAAAATTGCGTTCTTGTTTATCAGAGGCGATTTCACCTTCTGCACTACGGGCCTTTCTAAGTAATTCAATTACAGAAACCGCAATGGGTAACATCATCATGGCAGTGGCTGTATTGCTAATCCACATGCTTAGTATACCGGTCGATAATGAAAAACCGAGAATAATACCATTACCTGAAGTACCGGTAAGTTTAATCAGGTTTAGTGCTATACGCTCATGCAGTTTGTGTTTTTCAAGACCGAGTGCAATCATAAAACCACCCATGAATAAAAAGATAGAACTGTTGGCATAGGGTATGGCTGACTCGGTCATGTTCATTACACCGAATGCTGGAAAGAGTACGAGTGGGAGTAATGCCGTGACTGCAATAGGAGCGGCCTCGCTTATCCACCAGCAAATCATCATAGCCATGAGTGCAATTACAAAGGGCGCTGTTGGGGAAATAAATTGACTAGGCAGCAGCCAAAAAATAAGTAGAAAGAGAAGGGGGCCAGCTATGAAGCCAATCTGTTTGTAACGTGTAGTCGCGTTCATCACGGTTACAAAATAGGTATTTATATACCACTGACGCACATGTAAAATAAAAAAGTCCTTCCGTGGGGCAGAAGGACTGATAATACCTTGGGGCTAAAATCTATTAGTAGTTATTAGCTGGCTTAGGGTTGGCTGGCTTTACTACGATAACGCGGCCGTCAAGCTCTTTTTCGTTTAGCGCAGCAATAGCCTGAAGCGCTTCATTATCGTTTGGCATTTCAACAAAACCAAAACCCTTAGAGCGTTTGGTGTCGCGATCCAATACAATTTTCGCAGATGAAACCTCTCCAAACTGTTCGAAAGCAGCTTGTAAATCTTCCTTGCGTGTCTTGAAGTTCAGCTTTGCAACAAAAATGTTCATGATAGAAAGATAATTAAGTGATGATTAAACACGGTTCAAAATCCGTTGCCGTAATCTTGTTCCTTCACCAAATATAATGAAATATTTGAATTACAAAGGATTAATTGAGGGACGATGAATACCCTTTTTTAGTTAAAAACAGCCTGATACACCACCAATGCCGGGCTTTTGCTAATTAAAAAAGCAGTTGTTCCTTGTCAGGAGAAATGGCCAGACTTACATTATTTTTTAGTATTACATGGTGCCCGCTATTTTTCGAGATTTCTAATAAATAGTCTTTGTTAATAATGCTTTGCTTAGAAATTCTAACAAAGCGCTTGTCAACTACAAGCATATCTTCATAGTGCTTCAGGTTTTTGCTAACCAATACCTTTTCTCCACCACTCAGGTTAAACTCTGAATAGGCGCCCTCACCTTTAATGAACATGATATTATTGAGTTCTACAAAGTAGGTTCTGTATTTAGTGATAAGGGTGATTCTTTTATTTTCAGTATGCTGTAGATTGTGCCTTAATTGAGTTAGTTCAGTTGTGTTTTTCTTTTCAAGTTTTTTATAACGCTCAATCGTGTCTCTTAGTTTCTCAGCCTTTATTGGTTTTAGCAGGTAACCTACGGCCGAAAGATCAAATGCTTGTACGGCATATTCGCTATAGGCAGTTGTAAAAATGATATGGAAGTCTACATCTTCGTCATTAAAGAAATCCAATAATTCCAAACCGCTGTGTCCTGGCATCTCTATATCAAGAAACACCAGATTTGGTTTCTCCTTTCTTATGGTTCTTATTGCTTCGGGCAGATCGCCACATTCAGCCAGAATTTCAACTTCAGGGCAGTGCTCTTTGAGTAACATACGAAGGAGGCTTCGCACATTTATTTCATCGTCTACAAGAATGGCAGTAATCACAAGGTAAAGGTAATAGCGTTCTGTTTTTTTGTTGAAGTAACTTAACGTAGATGGCTTTTAAGTTTACGAAAACTGTGTGGGAATGTTAATCAACACTTTTGTGCCGATTCCCCGACCCATCTCATTTGTTTTGTCAACTATTAGGAGACCAATTGTATTTTTCTTTTTAGCATTTAGTAGTTCAAGCCTTTTTTTGTTAGCAGAAATGGAAAAGGAAGCATGTTTTTTATTTTTGTTGCTTTTTAATTCGCCACTTGTTTTTCGACCTACACCATTGTCTTCAATTGTAATGAGTATATCATTCTTTTCGCGCGTAAAACTGATGTTGAGTTGTTTATGTCCCTTCCGATGGAGTAGGCCATGCTTTATGGCGTTTTCTACAAAAGGTTGAATAATCATTGATGGTAACCTTACAAAATGTACGTCTATGTTATCTGAACAAGTAATGCTGGATTGAAAGGTTTCACCAAAACGCATTTTTTCCAATGAAATATATGTTTCAAGTAATTCAATTTCTTCACTTAGTAATATGCTTTCATGTCCCGATAACTCTAGCACCTTTCTTGTTAATTCCGAAAACCTATCAAGGTATTTAATGGCATTTTCTTTGTCATCGCTGTACACAAATGCGTGAATGGAACTAAGTGAATTGTATATAAAATGCGGATTCATTTGCGCCTTAATAGAGGCCAGTAATGACTGCTGGAGTTCTTTCTCCAATTCCAATCTGTTAGTTTCCAGTTTGTTTTGGTAGCGTATCTTGGCTAAACGTTGCTTGTAGTGCAGGTATATAAAAATAAATAGTAACGTAAGTGAAAGAGAAATAAACCATACTTCAAGGTAGAGGGGTTTTGAAATAATGAAGTTTATCTGGACTTGTTTCGTACCGGTAGTGTGGTAATTCCCTGCCCTTAATCCGATCGAATAATTTCCGGGTGCCAATGAGGCCAATCTTAATTCGCGGTTGTTGTTTTCCAATAATCGCCATTCAGAATTATTGATGTTATACTCGACTCTAATATTATTGCCGGCTTTATAGCCAATAACTGAATAGTTGATCACAATATCATTCTCGTTACTACTTAAAGTTATTTTATCACTGAGGTCTTTCTTGTTTCGGTTGGCAATCAAGGAATTAATAATCAAGTTAGGTTTAACTTCGCTAACACTAGATATGGTGGCTGAAAAATAGACTAAACCCTTGTTGCCCACCATAAATACCGTATCATTCATGATACTGAAATCACGTAGATCGTCCATCGGTAAACCAGTAGTTTGGTCTATGAGTTTTATTGTATTCTCTTTTAGATCGTAAGCAATCAAATTGTTTTCAGTGAGCATCCAGGCGATGTCCTTCACTATCTTCAGCTTGAAGATGCCTGCAACGGTATTTTGATCAGGAGCGAATATTTTTTTTATCTCACCGTCTTCAACTTTTAGCAAGCCATCATTAAAAGACACGGCATAGACTGTGTTTTTGTAACTCTCCAGATCTGCGGCAATAACTGATTTACCTTTATACTTAATTTCTGTTTGCCCATTTAGTGAATAGGCCAGCAAACCATTGGTTGTGGCGACATACACTACATCCTCTGTAATAGCCAACGCGCGTGCTCTTACTTCTTTGTTATTTAACCTAAATTGTACAGAGTCTGTGCCTATAAATGAACCAAGATCTTTGTAGGCATTAATCCATTTGTTCTTTACATCATTCTTATCGTTACTATAGATACCTACAAATCCACTAGCTGCTACGATGTAATGACTATTATCAAGCTTATGTATATCTTTTATTGATCCTTCCTTTATAATGGCTTTTTTGTTTTTAGGATAGAAATAGACATTATTTGAGGCGTACCCTATATCTTCGGATGCTGAATCATAAAAGATTGTGATTACTTCCTGATTAAGTTCATTGGAAAAAAGTGTTTTCAGTTCGTTACTTTTATGAGAATATTCCAATACTTGATTATTTGCAGTGCCAATAAAAATTGAGTTGTTTCTTTTATTGGTTCTGATGGCTGTAAATGATTGATTCTCGAAATTTCTACGTGTTGTTAAGTTGGGAACAAATAATATCCCTTCATTTAAGGTGCCAATCCACCAGTTTCCTTCACTGTCTTGAGTAATGGTAGACGTATTCTTTCCCTTAAAAAAATGAAAATCTGAAGTGCTTGTGGGTTCAAAACTATCTGCGAATAAATAGAAGCCAGTTGATGTTACAATAGCCATTAGGCTATCATTGATAATGCGGGCATTCTGGATAAAGGTTTTATTCGGAAATTTAAAAACCGTTTTTTCTTTGCTCCAATTAATCAGGTTGTCTTCGTTATCGGGATATTTAGGCATATAATGCGTTCCCGATTTTAGAGGTAATACAAAAAAATAATCGGAACGAAGTGGAGCATTCTCTGCACGTAGATTACCAGTAACATCGCTAATAATAAGTTCGCCAGTGTTTTTATTAAAAAAGTAATAGTAATTTTCATTGGAGAAAGTAAAGTGACTTGTACTAAAACCATTAATTGATTTTTGAGTATATGTCATTGACTCCGTATTAAGGTAACGGAGGACATTTGCTCCTACAGAGACTAATGTGTTTCCACCCAACATACCAGCGGGACTGTACATACCAGTAGGCTCTATTTGCTTGCAATATTTTAGACTGTCATTTTCAATGTAAAAAAACTGACCTACAAAGTTTTGACACCATATTTTCCCTGTATTATCTTGTAATAGGTTACTAATGGGGCGTCCGCGTTGTTCTTCGTTTTGATAATGGATAAATCGAAAGCCATCGTATTTACTCAAGCCTTTATCATGGCCAATCCACATGAAGCCATCAGCATCCTGAAAAATATCGTAAATAGTATTGCTGGGTAAACCTGAGGTTTTGTCAATACTTTTATAGACAGGGTCTTGTGCCAGCGTAACAAGGTGCCAGCATACAAGTGAAAATATAAGGGTGAGCCTTTTCAATACTTAAAAATAGGAAATGGTAATGAGTATACCTGATAAAAAGCAAATAGTCTGCACTAGCAGACTATTACTTAAAACAAAGGTAACTGTGGCTTGTTGTTCTGCTATAGTATTTCGTTTAGCATGTAGAAATAGAAAAGCAGATCCATAATTTTATGAATCTGCTTCTTTAAAAGTGTGTAAGTTTTTATTCCAGTGCTTTTACACCTGGTAGTACTTTGCCTTCAAAGTATTCAAGCAGTGCTCCACCTCCTGTGGAAACATAGCTCACCTTTTCTTCAAACTTAAATTTCGCAACAGCTGCTGCTGAGTCACCCCCACCTATTAAAGAGAATGCACCTTTGTCAGTTGCCCTTACCACCGCTTCGGCAATGGCCTTTGTTCCCTTTTCAAATTTCTCCATTTCAAAAACACCCATAGGGCCATTCCATAAAATGGTTTTAGATTCTTCTACAACTTTAGCGAATATAGCTGTAGCCTGAGGGCCAATGTCTAAACCCATCCAACCATCTTTAATGGCATTGTTATTCGCTGTTTCTGTATTTGCGTTAGCATCAAACTTATCTGCAATAATTGAGTCGATAGGCAAGTGTAATTCAACACCCTTGGCTTTTGCTTTTTGAATGAGTTCTTTGGCTAAGTCAAGTTTATCGGCTTCCACTAAAGAATTACCAATATTGCCACCGAGGGCTTTAAAGAAGGTGTAAGCCATGCCACCACCAATAATTAAATGGTCAACTTTATCTAGCAGTTTTTCAATAATCAAGATCTTATCCGAAATTTTAGCACCGCCCATTATGGCCGTAAAAGGTTTTTCAGCTTTCTCCAACACTTTTTTTGCATTCTCCAGTTCAGCGGCCATTACATAGCCTGCACATTTATCTTTAAAAAATTGAGCTACAATTGTGGTGGAAGCATGTGCACGGTGGGCAGTACCAAAAGCATCGTTAACATATATATCACCATGTTTCGAAAGTTTTTCAGCAAAAGCTAAATCGCCTTTCTCTTCTTCTTTGTAGAATCTTAGATTTTCAAGAACCAGCACCTCACCTGGTTTTAATGCAGCGGAAAGTTTATAAGCTTCTTCACCAACACAATCATCAGCAAATTTAACAGGAGCGCCAAGCAAGTGTTCGGTGGTTTTGAGAGTATGCTTTAACGAATATTTTTCTTCAGGTCCGTCTTTAGGTCTACCTAAGTGTGACATTAGTATCAGTGCACCTCCATCTTTCAATATTTTTTTTAGCGTTGGAACAGTAGAGCGAATTCGGTTGTCGTCTGTTACTTGATAAGATTTATCTAAAGGTACGTTGAAGTCAACACGAATGAGTGCGCGCTTACCTGAAAAATTAAAATCGTTAATAGTCTTCATAGCATAGTTTTTGAAGCTGCTAATGTAGTAAAGAGCATGGTTTAATAAGTGACGAAGATCAGGTATTTATAAGTTAATTAGCTGATTCATATTTATATCCGTTGCTAACGTTTGCTTAAGCGTTTTTGCTTTAGTCACCAAATGAAATACCCATTCCCTTAGCAGCTTTTACCAGATAATTATTCTTGTTTACAACGTTATAGCTTTGAGTTGCCTTTTCCAGGGATACAGAAACAATCTCATTATTTTTGAAAGCTACCATCTGTCCAAATTTTTTCTCCAGAGCTAACTCAAAAGCCTTAACGCCATATAAGGTGGCCAGTATGCGATCGTAAGCAACTGGTGTACCTCCACGTTGTGTGTGTCCTAAAACTGTTTCGCGTATTTCCGCTTTGCAACCCGCATCCTTTAGTTGCTGCGAGAGTTGGTATGCAACGCCTCCTAGTCTAACATGTTCAGAACCTTTATCGCCTTTCTGCGATACAATGGTGCCATTTTTTGGTTTGGAACCCTCTGCAATTACAATGTTGCAAAATCCTTTGCCATTTTTGTAACGCATGGATACACGCTTGGCAAGTTTTTGAATATCGTAAGGGATTTCGGGAATTAAGCAAATTTCTGCACCACCGGCAATAGCAGTATGCAGCGCAATCCAGCCGGCATCACGCCCCATTACTTCCATAATCATGCAACGGTGGTGACTTTCTGCTGTGGTTACAAGACGATCAAAACTGTCTGTAGCTATTTGAACTGCTGTTTGAAATCCAAAAGTTACATCGGTAGCTGACAAGTCATTGTCAATTGTTTTGGGCACACCAATAATGGGAACTCCTTTATCGAAAAGTACTTTAGAAATTTTTTGAGAGCCATCGCCTCCAATATTTATAATGGCATCAAAGTGTAAGGCCTTCAGTTTTTTAATCAGTTCATCCGAGCGGTCCTCAAACTTGATGGTTCCATCAGGCTGAGTAACAGGGAAATTTATAGGACTGTCTTTGTTTGTCGTTTTTAAAATGGTGCCACCTTTTATATGTATACCTGCTGTTTTTCTGCTGGTAAGTTTTATGATTTCCTGAGGCTCATTTAACACGCCATTAAAGGCTTCAATACTTCCATATATTTCCCAGTCTTTCTCTTTGCGGGCACGTTTAGCAATGCCACGTATAACTGCATTAAGGCCGGGACAATCGCCACCACCGGTAAGAATAAGGATTTTTTTCATAACAATAAAATTAAGGAAGAATTGACAGTTGACAATTATCAATGTAGAATTTAGAAGGTACTTATATTAACTCTTAACAAAACTTTAATATAAACAATCAAGAATCTACTACTGTTCAGCGGCTGCTCTTTTTAATCGATCATTAATGGCGCGTCCAAGGCCTTGGTCGGGCACTAAATCAGTAAGTATAATATCCACAGGCATTTTATCTAAAGTTCGCAGACCTAGAAAAAGATTTTTTGCTGCTTCAGTAAGATTTCCTGTTGAAGACAATATAAACTGATACGGAATTTTGTAATCTTTTTGAAATGAGAGTACAGCTACCTTAGCACTGGGTTTATCCGAAAGTGCTTGATCGAGGTTGCCAATCACCAAACGTTTACTTGGTGCATAATGACTTTTTAATTGCCCTGGTGCTTTGGGATTAGAGGAGGAGTGCAACATAATATCAACACTTCCAATCACTTTTTCAATGTCTTCAATACCTAAACCACCTAATCTGTAAACAGTAGCCTGGTCGTTGTTAAAACCGACTATTGTAGATTCAATACCAATAGTGCATGGTCCGCCATCTAATATGTAAGCGATTTTATCCCCGAGTTGTTCATTTACATGTTCTGGAGTAGTCGGGCTTATATAACCAAAAGGATTGGCACTGGGCGCAGCCAAAGGGAAATCCAGTTCCTCCAATAATTCGCGCGTAAGGGGATGATTAGGGCAACGTATGCCTACCGTTTCAAGCCCTGCCGTTACAATATCAGGTATTATCTCTTTTTTTTTAAATAATATCGTTACCGGACCAGGCCAAAAATTACTGGCAAGCGCCAACGCTTTTAAAGGTAAGTTATCGGCATAAAGTTTTACAGCATGTAAGTCGGGCACATGAACAATTAATGGATCAAAAGAAGGTCTGTTCTTCGCCTCAAAGATACGTGCAATGGCATCTGCGTTAGTGGCATTAGCTGCCAGTCCGTAAACTGTTTCAGTCGGTATAGCCACTAATTTTCCTCTCTTCAAGAGCGCCTTAGCTCTTTCAATATCTTTTCCTATTTCGGCCATTTGCAAAAGTAAAAATTAGCTGGTAATGCGTTTATAAATCTTTCGTGACCTACCTTAAATTTCAGGAGCCACTTCTACTATAGCTTCCCATAGAATCAGAGCAGGCGATCTTTGAACATTTGTGAAATCTTTGGTAAAAGAAAATCTCACGATTTGTGCATAAATACTTCTATATCTTTATTCAATTCGACCTTTCATATAATGTTCTGGTAATAGAAATCCCGTGTTCTCACCGCACCAGAAAATATTCATGATGTAGTAACGTTCATGTGTTTTTAATAATTGTATGCTGTTAATACCCCTGTTTGTAACTGGTCCACCTTTGCTTTCTCGGGTTTCATAGGTGCTGAAAACGTGCACTATTGTCCCATAGGCATCCGTTAGGCGATTTAATTCACGTTCATAAAATCCAGTGGTAATTCTGGATTCAAACATCTGAATGTAGTCAGCGGGTGTCATACTCGCATAGCTGATTTTGGCATCTTTATTTTTTGAAGTAGGAATCAACCTAGCGTCTGATGTAAATAGATTTTTAAAACGATTCCAGTCTCTGCTCTCCCCGGCTTCTCCAGAAATGACCTCATATAAGGCTGTGATAATAGCGTCCGTAGACTGTACATCTTTTGAATAATCTTTTTGCTGGGCAAGCAACAGGTTGCTGAGAAGAAGGGCCATTGGCAGGATGCAAAGCTTTTTCATAGAATAAAATTTATGGAATGTAGGCATTAGCACTGAAATGCTAAAGAGTAATTACAGGATAAAGACCAGCAGCCATGATTTATGTAACTTACTGCCCAAATTAAAGTATGCATACCTTTTCAATTATTATACCTGTTTACAACCGACCTGAAGAAGTTGATGAACTACTGCATAGTTTAACGCTTCAGACATTACGAAAATTTGAGGTCGTATTGGTGGAAGATGGTTCTACTAAAACCTGCAAACATTTAGTTGATGTCTACTCAACTCATTTTGCCATTCAATATATTTTTAAACCTAATTCTGGACCGGGGCCTAGTCGTAATCTGGGTTTTGCCCAGGCAAAAGGAGATTATCTGGTTGTATTTGATTCGGATTGTATAATACCACCAGATTACTTGAGCATTGTACAAAACAATTTACTACAACATGGATGGGATGCTTATGGCGGACCCGATAAAGCACATCAGGACTTTACATTGTTGCAAAAAGCAATGGGATACACGATGGCTTCTTTTCTAACAACAGGGGGCATAAGAGGAGGTAAGCAGCATGTAGGCTCATTTCAACCACGCAGTTTTAATATGGGGCTGTCCAGAAAAGCGTATGAATTAACAGGAGGGTTTCGCTTTGATCGTTACGCAGAAGACATTGAATTAAGCATCCGATTAAAAGCTGAAGGCTTAAAGGTAGGCCTAATACCAGAAGCCTTTGTTTACCACAAAAGACGAACTAACCTGCGTCAATTTTACAAACAGGTTTTTAACTTCGGAAGGGGTAGGGTTTTGATAGGAAAGCAGTATTCCCAAGAGGTAAAACTAACACATTGGATTCCGTTATTATTTACGCTGGCACTTGTGGCATGGTTGTTAACCTTATTTACTTATCTGCCTTTATTTAAGCTCGGTTCAATATTTTTTGCTCTTTATTTTGGAGCTATCATGGTGGGGGCCACCATCGCTTACAAAAATGTGATGGTAGGATTAATGGCTATACCATCTGCTTTGGTTCAATTGGTTGGCTATGGACTCGGTTTTTTTGTAGAAAAGTTGAAATAGTACATTTAATTTTTCAGAAAGAAAATTAAAAACACTGGATTTAAGTTATTTTTAGTTAAAATTACGTCTAAAACAACCTAAATCTTACATGCAAAAATGTCTAGCCCTGGCTTTTCTGCTGCTTATTTGCACCCCATCAATTGCCCAAAACAATAATGAACTTGCCGCAGGTTACTATACTGTAGTAGGTGCTTTTGATAAATCTAAAGGTGAATACGCACAGCGCTTTGTTCAGCATCTGAACAGTAAAGGTTTCAATGCAAATTATGGTTTCAACACTTCAAGAGCGTTGTACTTTGTTTACTTACAAAGTCATAGCGATTTGAAAACCTCGCTTGAGGCCATGTATAAGTTGAGAGGCGAGAGTGATTTTAAAGATGCATGGGTGCGTGTTGTTCCAGGTGTAATCGGTCAACGGGGTGAGGAACAAAGACCCGTGGTGTTAGCCGAACCTGAAACCTCAGCCACAATAGCTAAAGATAAGGTTACGACTCCAGAGCCTGCTGAAATTGTTAAAGTTGTTGAAGAGAAACAGGTGCCTGTTGCGAACAACGGACTTTCAGAGGTCAAAGCAGTTGAACCTGAAAGCCAGGTAGAAGAAATAGTAAGCAATGAAGAGATCGAAGAAAAAATTGTTCAGGTCTTTCCCATTAATCTGGGAAATACTGAAGTATTTCTAAGCCTTTTCAACGCATCGAACAACCGTATTATTGATGGTGATGTGCAGGTAGTAGATACCGACAGGGGCAAACTTTTAAAAACAGTGAAAGGTAATGATTACCTGACATTGCCCGATCCTAAAAATCAAAGCGGTAAAGTCACGCTTATTTGTGATGTGTTTGGATATAGAAAATTACAGCTTGAAGTAAACTATCGTAACCCTGAAGCAGATACTGCTTTAGCGCATGTGGATATGATGGGTTTAAGTTTTGTGGTTTCTTTTGATTTGGTACGTTACATCAAGGGCGATATACAAACGCTTTCACATGTATACTTCTTCAACGATGCAGCCATTATGATTCCTGAATCGCGTTATGAGATAAACCAGTTACTTCAGATGATGAATGAGAATAAGTACATGAAAATTCGCCTACACGGCCACACCAATGGGCATTACCACGGTAAAATCATTAAAATGGGTAATGAGAAAAACTTTTTTGCTATAGGTAAGGATGCAATTAATACTGTTGGATCAGCTAAAGATCTTTCTTTTGAAAGAGCAGAGATTATAAGAGAGTATTTAATTGAAAATGGTATTGCTGGTGAAAGAATTGAAGTAAAAGGTTGGGGAGGTAAGAAGCCTCTTTACGATAAGCACAGCGCAAATGCTAAAAGAAATGTAAGGGTTGAAGTAGAAGTGATCGCTGATTAAATTCTTGTCCTGCGAAGGACCCTCTGAAAAGCCCGTGTTGAGTAATCGACCGGGCTTTTTCAATTAAAAAATGTAACTTTTTATATGAGCTCACCCTCTAGAAATTTCCTTTATCTTATATTGGCCATAGGTTCTGGTATAGTTTGGGCTTTCTCCTGGGCGATAGACACTACATTGGCTTATGTACTCTTCGGTATCTCTTGTTTTTTTCTAACGCTCTTCTTCTATAATCGATTTGCTGTCATAGATGAGCATAGTGGCAATTACGATAAATCAGGATCACATCTGTTCAAGCATGGAGAAGAGTCATTCAGAAGCGGTAAAACTTCTCAAAAGGCAGTACCAAAATCAACAGTTAAATCAATAGAAAATCTAAAGAATTTGACTGTTATGGTTCCCGTTATAACCCTTATTATATTAGGTGTAGCTTTCTTTTATTTTATCTGGAATACAACAAGTAGTCAGCAAGACTTGTATCCTTACGATGCCTATACTAAAGCAGAAGAATTCTATACTATGCAGCAATATGATTCTGCATATTACTATTACAAATACGCAAGCGATAATGACGAATATTTAGATGAGGCCTTGCTGGGTTTGGGTAATACTCATTATATGCAATTTCGTTACGACTCAGCGCTTTATTTTTATGAAAAAGCCACACAAGCAGATGCCAAAGCCTTTCAACCAAAATATAGCATCGCCTGGTGGTATTTTGCTCAGGATCAATTTCAGCAATCTATAGATAAACTCCGCGAGCTTGAATATGATTATGCGCAACAAGGGGATTTATGGCAATTGCTTGGAGATAACTATTATGAATTGGGTAATCACGATGAAGCTTTACCTAACTATGAGAGGGCTTATGAAATTGGAAACCGAAGTCGTTGGCTTTGTCATGTAATGGCTTTCTTGTATGATAAGAAAGGTGATATAAAAATAGCTATTTCACTTTACAAAGAAGCATTAACCTTTGATGATACTATTATTGAAATATACATTCGCTTAGGAGAACTGCAGCCCGGTAACGAGGGAGATTCATATAGAACCCGTGCCGCTGAATTACAACTTAGTAATGGTAGATGATAAAGTAAAGTTATTGTTTAGGTAATGCGCCTCTCTTACCTAATTCAATCACTTCCACATTTTTGATTGCTTTGGCTTCTATATCAAAACGCATAATGGTTTTCATGTGATGAAATCCGTGATTACCTGCTGCCCCCGGATTAATGTATAACATATTTGAATAGTTCGGATCACGCATTACCCTGAGAATATGTGAATGGCCGCAAATAAAAATATCCGGAACTAACTCTTTAAATTTTTTCTTAATTCGTGGATTGTAATTGGGTGGCGCTCCACCAATATGGGTCATCCATATTTTCAAACCTTCACATTCAAACCAAAAATCTTCAGGCAGGCTGCGCTGAAGTTTCATACTATCAATGTTACCGAATATAGCTTTAGTTGGTTTGAAGCTCTGTAGTTTTTGAAGCAGGGCCTCATCACCAATATCGCCTGCATGCCATAGTTCATCACAATCTTTAAAATGATCAAAAAGAGATGGTTCCAAATGGCTATGTGTATCAGAGAGTAATCCTATTTTCATACGTAACTATTATTTTAGATTCGGCCATTCACCTCTTTTCTGTTGCTGTATTGAGGGTGAGGTTTTCGTTAATACCCAACTAAATTAATTAGGTTTGTCAGCCAAGTCTGCTTAATGCTCTTTGCGACAAGATCTTCCTTTGTCATAGAAAAACAAAACTTTTCACCACAATGCCTATTGGATATACCGGATTTAAGTAACCCTTAAAACGGGTTAGCAAAAGTTGATCCATTTATAGAGTACCTCGTGCAGGCAGCAAATTTGGGGTGTTCATCGAACTATCTTTGATTTTATCGATCTATTTGACTCATTGGCTTATTAAACATACATCTAAGAGTATAGAGGCTTACTTTCACCCGTTATATCGCTACTGCCATGAAAATATTAATATTCACTTTCTGTCTGGTTACTTTTTTTGCTCAAGCGCAAGATTCAGAAACGTTAACAAAAAGCTTTAATACCATAAAGGATAAAGCGCAGACATTTAAAGATTATAAGGTAATAAAACAGACAACACTTGACGCTTTTTGGAAATCGGTGGAGGATAGTCTTGCCAAACAAAGGCTAGCGATAACACAACAACAGGCAGAAATCAATTCATTTAATGCGCGCATGGATCAGCAAAATGTAGAAATGGCCAGACGTGAAGCTGCAGCTGCTGAAATTGAGTTTGACAGCGAACATATTACAGTGGCAGGCATAGCTATGCATAAGGCAGCGTTTATCAGTGTATTCTTTATTTCGCTGGCTGTATTGGCAGGATTGTTGATTTTGTCTTTTATACGATCACAACTTCTATCGCGCTCGCTCAAAGAAAAAGCAGAAACAATGTTGATTCTTACCAGTGAATTCGAAGAATATAAACATCGTGCACTCGAGAAACAAATGAAGATCTCAAGAGAGCTTCAAGATGAGCGAAACAGAATAGCAGAAGTAAGAACTAATCGTTAGGATTATTTTGGAATTTCAACAATGAAGGTAGTACCCTCATTTTCTATTGTCTCCACGCGAATTTTTCCTTTCATTAACTCTACTAATTCCTTAACAATAGAAAGCCCTAAACCTGATGAGCTTTCTCCGCCAGTAGGTTGGGCAGACAATCGCTGAAATTTCCCGAACAATTTTGGTAAATCATTTTTACTGATGCCAGGTCCATGATCCTTTATCTTAAATTTTACATGAGTTGGTACTTCGCTAACCTCTAGTTTCACTTGAGTGGAGGCGGGGGAGAACTTAAGTGCATTAGAAATCAAATTTTCGAGTATGCGGTTCATGGCATCTTTATCTGCATGCACGCTCATATTCTGAGTCTGATCTTCTAAAGTAAGTTTTATTCCTTTTTGCAATGCCACATCCTTGAATATATCCTTTTGTGTATTTAATAAATGGCTAATCTCAATTTTTTCTTTTTGTAAAGCTGCTCCTCCTTGTTCTATTCTATTGATGTCAAGTAGGTTGCTTACTAAGCTTTTCATGCCTATACAGGAACGCTCCATTATAGATAGGTATTCCTTTTGAGTTTCATTAAGGCTATCCTCATGTTTGAGTAGGTTGATTAATCCCAGCACACTGTTAAGTGGACTTTTTAAATCGTGTGCAGCAATACCAAGAAAGTGATCCTTTTCAACATTAAGTTGAATCAGTGCATCATTTACTTTTATTATTTTTTGTTCCAGATCCTTCCTTCTGGAAATATCAAAAACGGTAGAACGGCTCATTAAATAATTGCCTGCTTCATCGTAAATAGCTGTTGCGCTGAGTACAATTGGTATAGTACTACCGTCTTTTCTCTTGAGTTCAAATTCTACGTTGTTAATGCTGCCAGATTTTTTAAACTCAGGATAAAGTCTTGAGAAAAGAATTGCCGATTCTGTTGTAACCAAATCAGTGAAAGCGAGTTTGTTAATAACTTCATCTGCAGAATAGTTTAGCCACTCTAATTCAGTTCTATTCATTCGCACAATCTTACCTTCCTGGTCAACGGAATGATAACCACATGGTGCGTTGTCGTAAAGATCTTTAACTTCAATCAATGCATCTTCCGTTTTTCGATTTTTTAATTGTAACGATTCATAGAAGGCCTGAATCTGCTCAACACTTTTTTGAAGTTCTGCATTAAGCTCATTAACGATTGTATTTTTTCTATCAAGTTCTAGGGTTCTTTCTTTTACTTTTTGCTCCAGTACTGCATTGGATTTATTAAGCGTATCTATTAGCTCATTGTTTTTTTTCTGTTTTTCATTGATTGTAATGTATGCGAATACTAAGGTTAGACCAATTAGAAAAAAACTCAGGTATCTGATTTTGGTTTGAGTTGCAAGCGTCTGGTTCAGTGCTGTCAGACGCTCGTCAAGAAGTATTTCTTCATTTTTATTAAAGTCTTGAATAGCGTTTTTGAGATTATTAATCGTTAAAGAATCTTTTCTTGCATATGAATAATCTATTGCTTTTTGTAAGCCGTATTGTTGTGATATTGTGCCAACAATAGCAAGTTGCCTTATCTTATAGGATACATAAAGCTCAATTCCATTATTTACAATTTTAAGCTGCCCTGGCCTGTCCAGGCAAAGTTTTTTCAAATCTTCAACTAAAGCCTTATACTGATTCTTGGCAACACTATAATTATCTAAGAAGGTAGAATCTTTGGTGAGTATAAAACCTCGGAGTCCAGACTCTGCAGTGCTAACCATGGACAATAAATCCTCACTTTTTTCAAGTACAGAATAAGAATGTAAAACCAGATCTACCCGTTTCCGGCTCTCAATAACGGCAAAGTAGGTAATGATGCCGGACAGCACAGTAAGAATAATAGAAAAGACCAACAGGATTTTGATCCGGTCTGTTCGCATAGGAGGTGGCTCTTTTAATTTGAGTGAAAATACTAAATATTTATGTACTCACATTAAGCTAAGAGGTCTATTGTTAATTATTCTTTGCTCCGTCATCTACCCAGCAGGCAATTTTTTTAATCTGTTCTGCTGTTAAATCTGTTCTCCCGGCTGGTGGCATGGTACCATTTCCTGTTCTTGACTTTACAGTTTCTTTATTGGCCTGTACTCCGGATATATTACTAAGGTTGGGTGATTGAGTTCCATTATGACACCCGCTTACTGCACAATTTGTGACAATAATATCCTGGATTTCGTTTGACCAGCTAATACCAGTATCACCTCTGGCCACTTGCCTGTTAAGTGAGAAGGAACAACCATCACTATCACGAATCATAATGGTATAACTTCCTGATGCAAGGTTACTAAATGAAGGAATTTCAGTGAACGTACCATTACCAAGTTTATAAGTGTAGGGTGGAGTGCCACCAGTTGCACTAATCAATATTGATCCGTTATCGTTAATACAATTACTATCTTGTACAGTGGTGGCAGTAGCATTCAAGGTGGAGTTAGGAATGCTGATTTGTGCTGATGGGTTTAAAAAACCGGAACAGCCGTTCGCATCTTTAGCTTCTATTGAGTATAATCCTGCTCCAAGATTTTGGAAAAGGGTGTTATCCGAAAATGCACCTCCATTTACACTAAACTGATAAGGTCCTTTACCGCCAATAGCACTTACAGAGATACTTCCGTCATTGGTATTACAAGCGCTTGCATTGTTGATTGCTACTACATCAACAGTAATAGAGGTTGATGTGCAATCAAATGGCCCTGCAATGTCTTTACTGGTACAGCCAATGAGTATAAATACCAGTAGTGGAGAAAAAATCCTTTTCATGAGAGAATCGTTTATACAAAGAACAAGAAAAATTGCTGAGAGTTTACGTAGTCTGAACAATCTCTTAAATTTAACACATGAATCGCATCGACAGACTAACCGCTATCCTCATTCACCTGCAATCCAAAAGGGTGGTTAAGTCCGAAGAACTGGCTGATCGTTTCTCGATAAGTCAAAGAACCGTTTATAGAGATGTAAAGGCTTTGATGGAAGCAGGTGTGCCCATAGGCTCTGAGGCGGGTAAGGGCTATTTTATTGTGGACGGTTACCATTTGCCTCCAGTTATGTTTACGCAAGATGAGGCAAGCGCTATGATGTTGGCAGGTAAATTGGTTGAAAAACTAACTGATAAGTCCGTACAAACATCCTTTGATTCAGCCTTGCATAAGATAAAAGCAGTATTACATGAATCTGAAAAGGATCATTTAGAAAGTCTTCAAAATCTTGTGCAGGTACTTGAGAGACCTCGCAATGAAGAACAACCCTCGGGTAATTTTCCTGACAATTTTTTAACCACTATACAAAGAGCTGTGGTGAAAAAGCAAGTACTTGTAATTGAATATACCAATAATAAGCAAGAGCTAACAAGTAGGGAGCTGGAGCCCATTGGCATTTTTTATTATAGCAGCGCATGGCATTTAATAGCCTGGTGTCGTCTACGAAATGATTATCGAGATTTCAGGGCCGACCGCATTCGTAGTCTTGTAAACACGGAAAAACCTGTCGAAAATAGAAATCTTTTGTCTTTAAAAGAATACATGACCTCCATGGGACAAATGCACGAAGGCCTCATTAAAGCCGTTGTTTGTTTTGATAAGGGCATGCTAAAAGGCCGGCAAGTCTATGGTTCTTTCTCGCAGGAAGATCAGGGTGATCGCATCAAAATTGTATTTTTGATTGACAACCTTATTTACATTGCCCGTATGTTGTTGGTTTATGGCAGCGCAGCTACCATTGAGGAGCCTGAAGAGCTTAAACACATCATGTCAGAACTTACCGAAGAACTATTCTCACATTACGGCAAGGTCAAAGAACTTCAGCCAGCTGATTCTTGAGCTCGTTAGCCAGTTTAGATAAAAACTTTTACTTTTTTTGAATGTCAGTTTTGCTGTTGCCATACTGTTGACAGTGGTGGGTATTTATTTCGTGTTCAAATAATGAATACAAAAATGAGGACAAGCATACTACTGATACTTCTCTGCGCCTGCTTTTCTTGCGCAGTTCCTGAACCTGGGGTTGAACATGTTGAAATTATGACGTTTCGGCTAAATAGCAACATACCAGACGATGACTTTAGTTTGGTTAATAAAGAAGTGGGTGCCTTTTTACAAAAACAAGCGGGCTTCGTTAGCCGTGAATTAGGCAAAGTAAACGACAGCACATGGATTGATGTGTTACGGTGGCAAAGCAGAAAACATTTCGAAGAAGCCTATGCAAAATCAGCTGATGATGAGACTGTTAAACGCATGTCTGATATGATAAATTTTGATACAGTACTGCCACTTTCATTTAATGTGCATCCAATCTCATTTCAATAGATTTCAAACAAGATTGAATACTGTTTAAACGATTTTTCCGAGTAAACTTAGATCACTTTTTGAAAATGGAAAGTAAACTTTCATCACAACAAACTTTTAGAAGTCTATTGCTATTCATTGGTATTGTTGCAGGATTGCTTGCAGCTTATTTTTTAAATATTCAATAAAATTATATGACACACACAAATGTTCTGGTATTTAAAACATCTGTTGCTTCACAGCATGCTGTAAAAGAACTCGCCCCTGTACTTAACAGAGCAGCGGGGAGTGGCAACTGGAATTTTGCCCTTGATGATTGTGACCGTATTTTAAGGATTAAATCAACAGAGGTGCCAGCGGAGTTAGCCATTTTTATTTTAAATGAATCGGGTTTTGATTGTATAGAACTAGAAGATTGAGATGAGAAAAATTATTTTACAGTTAGCAGTTAGTTTGGATGGATTTATCGAGGGCACAAATGGTGAATACGATTGGTGCTTTACTGATCAGGATTATGGAATGCAAGATTTCTTAGCAAATATTGATACCATTCTCTACGGAAGAAAAAGTTACGAGTTGTTACTGAAAACGGGAGACACGTCATTTCAAAAATTCAGAACCATTGTTTGTTCAAAGTGCAAAGACCTGTCTTTTAATGATGTTGAAATATGGCCAGACGATCTATCTGCAAGATTAAGTAACCTAAAACAGACGCCTGGAAAAGACATTTGGTTTTTTGGTGGAGCTGAATTGCTAACTGCTTTTTTGGAAAATGACTGGGTAGATGAGTTTCGGCTGGCAGTTCACCCCGTTGTTTTGGGTGCCGGTAAACCACTTTTTCAAGATCTTTCAAAAAGAAAGTATCTTCGTTTAACACATGTTCAGCGTTATCCAACAGGTTTAGTAATGCTTCATTATGAAAAAAGCTAAAACGACTTCAAGGTTGAAGCCAGCTAAAGGGAAAAGCTGGACAGATAAAGTAAATGATGATAGTAAGTCAGAACAAGTAAAACGCCTCGAAAAGGATTTTGCCGATATGCCGGCTAATTCCATGATGCTTATTGCAACACCTAAAATAATCGATGGTTATATAAGGTCTGTACCAAAAGGTAAAGCAATAAGTTTACAGACCATGCGCAAAGACCTTGCTTTGGCGTATAGGGCAGAATACACTTGCCCGGTTACAACAGGTATTTTTCTACGCATTGTGGCTGAGGCTGCCCACGAACAACTAACAGCTGGTAAGGTCTTAAAAAGTGTAGCTCCTTTTTGGCGTGTTGTAGAAGAAAAATCACCGCTGAATAAAAAGCTGTCCTTTGGTCCTGACCTTGTAATTCAACAGCGAAAAAAAGAAGGTATAAGTAAAGAACCAGTGAAGAAGGAATAACCGTACTTTTGTGCATGCGTTTGGATGATAAGGTTAGGGAAGTTGTAGCAGTTTTTGAAAAACTGGATCAAGAGATAGCAGCGTTTCAGCAAACGACAGATTTGCATTGCAAATTCGGGTGCGGCAAGTGTTGTTATAAATCAGATATAGAAGCAACCACCTTAGAATTTCTTCCTTTCGCTTTTGACCTTTATAAAAAAGATCAGGCTTTAGTCTGGCTTGAAAAATTGAAACAATCAGATTCCTCTATTTGTCTCATCCTTAATCCCACGCAAAGCGGTGCTGGTCTATGTTCTGAGTATGTGCATCGCGGATTGATTTGTCGATTGTTTGGATACTCAGCCAGGACCAATAAGTATAATCAAAAAGACTATGTTACTTGTCAGATAATAAAGACTGAGCAAACAGCAAACTATGATCGAGCAGCAAAACTAGTAACAGAAGGAGGGGAGATTCCTGTCATGAATCAGTTTTACATGCAACTTCATGCTATCGACATGGATTTAACCCAAAATTTTTATCCAATTAATGAAGCAATGCGCAGGGCTATTGAACATGTTCTGTCCTATTACGCTTATCGAGATGCATAAATGGCGTTGATGATCTTATCAACAAAAATCTTTGCTGTTTTAAGGGTATCTACCGCAGGCAGTTTGGGAGTGGGTAAATAAGCGGTAAAGCTAATAGTACCAGAAAGCAGTAGCGATGCCGCAATCAAAGCAACCAGTATTCCGGCAAGTAGAAGAAGGTTACGTAAGGAAATGCTCTCTTTCATTGCTCGATGCTTTGCTAAGTCCATGCCAAGTCTATTTTCTGCGTTTTTAGCCTAATTTGCAACTTTAACTGTTCATTTTTGAACGCTGCAAACTAAAATTGTACAATCATTACCGGACAACTAGCCGAAGGTTACAGCCTCTAGTTACAGGGTATATATGCTGGTAGAACTTTCTTTATGCTTAAATTTGTTCTGAAAGAAATAGCGTCTTATGAAATGCCTATGTAAATGCTCTGCGCCAATCGAAACTGAGTGTTATAGCCATTGCATGTGACCTTAAGCAAAAAAAATATAAACACATGAAAAAGCTTCTGTTAACTTCCTTTTCAATTGCACTGATCATGGCTCTAACCGCTTTTAAAACGGTAGAAGGCCCCGTTCAATGGCTAACATTTGAGGAGGCAATAGAGAAATCAAAAACAGAGAAGAGACCAATTTTTATTGATGTTTACACAGATTGGTGCGGCTGGTGTAAAGTAATGGATAAGAATACCTTCAGTGAGCCACAAGTGGCCAAACTGCTTAATGAAAAATTTTATGCTGTTAAATTTGATGCCGAGCAGCGGGAAGATGTAGTATTTTCGGGTACCACCTTCAAGTTTGTACCCAGTGGCAGTAAAGGATATCATCAATTAGCGGCTGCGCTTCTTAATAATCAGATGAGTTATCCGACAGTGGTTTTTTTGGCGGAAGATTTTAGTATGATTCAACCATTACCGGGCTATAGAAAAGCTGATGAGTTTCACAAGATAGCTCAGTTTATTGGGGAAGGTCACTATAAAAACATAAAGTGGAACGAGTGGGAAACTAAATACAAATCTCCTTACGCATCCAAATAGGTTGATTGGATCAAATAAGTTAGAAGCGTAATGAAACAAATGAAGCATATATTAAAAATAAGTGATCCATTAAAATGGCTGGCAAAGTCAATTTTAGTTTTTGGATTAATTGCTTTTTCTGGGTATGCTGCTGATTCTCGACTTTTAAATGTCGAACCTACTAAAACTGAGTTAAGCGAAGTCAGGCGTGCAAATTTTAAAAGAGTCGTTAAGCTGGAAAAAGTATTCAACGAGCTTCATTTTTTACTGACACCTCCAAGTAGCCATCCAGAAGACTTTATTTCTTTTCTAAATCATGAAGAGAAGAGAATAACGGTAAAGCTTAAAAGTATTTCCAAAGAGTTGCCAATAAATGAACAAGACGGTTTCTTAATCTACTACGCAACTGAGAGTTCTGAAGAGTTCAAAATGAACTACATCCTGGGATAATTCTTCCCACACAAGCCAAAGTTGAATACAAACTTGGCTCACTTCTTAAATACATTGGAACAATCCGGGTTTTTGACCGGAATAATTTTTGTTAAATGAAAAAGGTTAAGGAAGGACTGCGACTTTTAGTAATGGTCATATTTTTAATATTAGCCGCATTTGGAATGGGAATAATGGGAAATATTTTGAATAACAATAGAGAGAGATACATGGACAAAGAAGTAAGGATTGAAAGAGTAGACAAAAAGAGAGACGATGATGGTGGAGACGAAGTTAAAAATTAGGATTCGGTGATGTGCTGATTGTCAATTTGATGGTTGATTTAAAGTAAGTTGACAACTAGATATTCATATTACCTTTGGATGAAGAGATTAAAGCAATCCGTTTTTTATTGATGGATTTGTAATCAATCCAGATAATGTTCCGTTGACTTCTTTAAAATCTCAATCAGCTCCTCATCCATATATTGATAAAGATCTTCTATATTCAGTATTACGATTTCTTTTTCGCTGATGGACTGACTGAACTTTTGTTCTAAAATCTCCTTGTGCTTTTTCTCCATCACAAAAATCAGATCTGCCCAAAGTATTAATTTTTCTGATACTTTAACTCTAGCCTCTTTAGAGGTGCCGGCAGATCTGATCGTGTGATGTTGATGTCGCTTAAAAATAGTTTCTGCTGTTAAGCTTCTCCATTTATTTCGACTACAGATAAATAGAATATTCAAACCCAGTTTGCTAATTTGATTGATCAGTTTCTGATTATTCCAATCCAATCATCATAAAAGCACCCCAGTAAATAGGTTCAGGATATTCATCACGCAATTCCTTTTTGGCATCGGTAAAGCTTTGGCGTATGTCTCCACTGTTCAGCCACTTTAAATAGAATTTCAAAAATAACTTTTGTGTTGCGTCATCGTCCACTTTAAACATGCTCATAATAAGCACCTTTGCACCAGCAACTAAGAAGGCGCGTTGCAAACCATATACACCTTCACCTGCTTGTAAATCTCCTAATCCGGTTTCACAGGCACTTAATACCACTAAATCTGTTTTGTCTAAATTCAAGTTCATGGCTTCATAAGCAGTAAGAATTCCACTCTCCATATTATAATTATAATCAGTCTTCTCCAGCAGGTCACCCGCACCACTTAAAAGTAAACCAGTTCTCATTAACGGATTTTGAGTAAGTAAGGCTTCATTCCCTTCCATCTCTTTCTCTAAGCTTATTTCCTCAGAGGGTTTGTATAAACCGTGTGTTGCAATGTGAAATATCTTTGGATTGTTTAAGTCTTTAATTGCTTGCTCTACGGCTTTTTCTTCTACAAATTGGTTAGTGATCCAGCCATTTTGCTTGAACAATAGTTGTAGCTGACTCACTTCTTTCTCTGTACCAGGTAATGGTAGGATATTGTCGTTGTCACTACTTGCCAGATAGAAAGTAGGATTGCCAAACATAGAGGCGACCTTTTCCGAGCTTTTATTCTTAGACTTTATTTTATTCAGATATATATCTTTTGTGTTACTCACTAAAATTATATTAGAGTTATCCAGCACGTAGCGGTTGTCGGGTGTTGGGATAGATTCAAGGTTGATCTGATTGAAAATACCATCAGCAGAGAGGTATACTGATGACACAAGTCCGATTTCTTTCTGAATTGGTTCCCAGAAGACGTTATACGAGTAAGTATCGTGGACTTTTCCAATTATGGCATTTCGGTAGTATTTGAAGAAGCGTGATTCCATTTTCGCACCATCAGGAAATAATACAGCTTTCGGAGACTTAAAATCTGGCTTAACATATAGTGCCGCATAAATTACTGAGTCTGTTAGTATATGATTGAAGTAGCGGTATCTAACCATTTCAATAGCTACATCTGTTGGTAAAATAGATTTACGTATTTCATCAAAAGTTATTCGTTTACTATCAATGCCTTGTCCGAATCCCTCCGAACGTTGACTTAATTCTTTTTCCAGTGTTTCAACTTCTCTTTCCAGCAAGCCTCGGTCAATTTCATTTTCAAGTAACTGTTGTTCACTCATACTCAAGGCAAGTGTCAACGTTTCTTTTTTCTGTACCCAAGCACTGTATTGATTTTTGAGCACTTCATCAGTACTATTGAGTATGCGTTCACGTATTTTAATGGAAGATGATAATAATAATGCTTTGGTTATGAGTTGGTAATTGTAAACTTTACCGGTAAGGTCTTTAAAATCCTCCAGTTGACTGAAAGCAAGTGTATTATAGAATTCAAAATCACCTTTAATTGTATTCCAATATTTTGCTTTTTCTCTTTCGCTTAATGCAGGGAAGTAGCTCTTAATAAAACCTTCATAATTATCCAGAGAGCCCTCGATATATTTCTTGGCTTTCTTGTAGTCTTTTTGCATGTAATAGACTTTTGCAAGTTTTGACTGTACTTTAACAAACTCTGGATGAGAAACACTAAAGAATTTTTCGTATAAACTTTTTGATTTTATATAGAACTCTTCAGCCTTTTTATAATTCTTTTGTTGGTAGTATACATCACCTGTTAGTGTGTAAATACTGGCCAGGTTAATGTTATTTTTCTTGCCGCCCTTGGCGCGCCATATACTTTCAGCGACAGTAAGTGAATTAAAGGCAATGTCAAAACGTTTCTCAGAAATGTATAGGGTAGCAACATTCTTAAGTATCTCAGCATATTGTGGATTCTCTTTTCCTAAACGTTGCGCCATCGCATCACGACTTTCAAGCATGAGCTTCTCAACTTCATTTTTGTTATCGCCTTTATGGAACTTAATGATAGCTAGCTGTGAAATGGATTTTGCGGTCTCAATATGGTCTCTGCCAAACTCTTTCTCTTGACTTATTAGCGCTTTTTTTATTTCGGTTTCTGCTTTGTCGTAATCACCTAGAGTATAGTATAAGTCACTTAACAGTCTTTGTGTAGGAGCAGTCTTTGTGGAGGTTTCTCCATAAAACTTAAGAGCAAGTGCATTGGCTTGTTTGCCAATTTTTTCTGTCTCTGTATAGTCCCCTTTTAGGAGCAATATTTTCCCTTTGTTAGTAAGTGGTTCAATTAAACGATAAGTTTCGGTTCCATATAATTTTTTATACTCTGCAATCAACTTATTTAAAATTACATCTGTTTGAGAATATTTTCCTAATTGAATGAATAAAGAAGATAGTTCTTCAGCCGTAGCCAATTCATTTCTAAAAGTGATATCCGATTTGCTGATCATTTTTACTGTCCGGTCCAGATTGTCCTGAGCCTCATCAAACATACCCTTGATCCCGTATAGTTTTGCTTGTGTTTCTAAGGCATGAACATATTGTTCTGTTCTGGTTTCATCTTTTCTATACTCTCTAAAAATAAGAAGCGATTTTTCAATATTCTTTTCTGCTTTTTCATATAGACCAAGCTTAAGTTGTAGCATAGCCATTTTATCAAGCTGAATAGCATATTCAATGTCATCATTACTAAATTTGCTAAATGCAACATCAGAAGCTTTATCTAAAATTTTGGTTGCAGCCTTGTATTGGTCATTAAACTCGTAAAGAGCAGCCAGATTATTAAGGATGTCAAGGTGATCTTTTTGCCAAGGACCAATCTCCTGAGCAACAACTTCATTATAGCTTCTTTGGTAAATCTGACCAGCTTCTTCTATTTTATTGGTAAAGTTTAAATAGTAAGCAGCTAGTTTTAATCTATTTAAGTGATATTCAGGTGCATTGGCACCATATAATTCTTTTTGGATATCACTGATCTGATTAAGGTACAGCTCCACGTCTCCATAATTTCTTTTGTACATGGAAAGATCACTCAGGAATTCCAGAACTTTTATTCTGGTTTTATAGTGTGCTGGTAATGCAGCATTTGATAAAAGCTTTATCGCGTCCTTATCCAGATTTCTTGTACGTTGATTACTGAGTTTAGAATCGAATTCAATGGCTTTAAAATTGATAAGATGAACGCTATTCTTTTTGAAATTTTTATCGAGCATTTTTTCGTATTCAACTTTAACGTTAGCGTAACGTGCATTGCTTTCATCTTTTTGCAATTGCTCAAGGTAGCTCTGGTAAACGTCTATTGCGAGTTGGTGAGTTGGTTTTGCTTTTCGCTTTAAACTGTTAAGTACATTATCATAGCCAAGGTCTCTTTCAGTTGCCGAGAAATTAATCAAGCCATTGTCAGACAATAATCGCGAATGCAAATAATTGTTATTAACCAAAGCTAGACTATACTCGCCCATGAAATTCAGTTTTTTAGAAATCCAGTTACGTGCTGAAACGAAGGCAGAGTCAGCCTTGGTTGTTTCGCCCATTTTCGCATAAGCCTGTGCTCTTAAGGTAATCAATTGTGCATAGTTTCCGAAGCGTATAGGGAGCTCATTTTCAGGAACGCGCTTTTTAACAATTTTATCACCTTCAGCAATTTGCTCACGGTCAATTGCTTTGGATAAGAAAAAGTTATCGACTTCACTCATAAGAGCTAATGCCTCACGACAAAATCCTTGTCCAGTAAGTGCTTCCGCCAATACCAAATTGACTTTGGCTTTAAGTGCATCGTCTTGTAATTGATTGTTTTGTAATTGTATCTGAACAACCTCAGTTATTTCTCGTGCTCTTTTATAGTGTCCATAATCAAGGTAGAGTTCGGCTATATCTATTCGTGAATACGCATGTGTAAGGGAACTCTCACCATTAATTGTACCGCTGGCTTTAAGCGCATTTTCAACTTGCGATGCAAAATCAATAAGCTGTCCATTTGCCAGACTCAACCTAGCCTGTCGTGAATAGTAAATTGGTGTGTACTTGTTTTGCTGGCCTAGTTTCGAATTGGCTTTTTTGAAAAACTTGTCATAAGCCTTAGCCGCTTTCTCGAATGAACCTTGGTTATAAAGAGCATCCGCTTTTGATAAGGCCTTATCGTGCTTTGTTTGTGCAAAAACGAGGCTGGTGCAGCATACCAGAACAAGAAAACAGGTAATGGAGAGGGTTGATTTCATCATGATGGGATTTTGATGGATTACCAAGCGAATGTACAAATTTTAAGACTGAATTGCTTCTTAATCGCAAGTGCAGTATTTGTCGGAATTGGCCTTTTCAAAACACTCTTTTCCTTCTTTAAATGCGAACCATGCCAATCCTAGGGTTCCTATTGCATCGATATAAGAAAAATCTGTAAAATGGTATACTGCGCTAGAGGTAAGTAGTATTAGGGACATATAAATGCAAATTCTAGTGCAATTAGCATCAGCAATAATGGCATCTGAATTTAGTTTTTTACCAACGTGTAGTTTACCATATAACAATGCAAGCATAATTAGAATGCTGACAATGGATATGACAATACCCCAAAACGTTGTCTGTGGCTTTTTGCCAATATATGTAACTAAAATGGCGCCAAGCACCAAGCCGGCTGTTAGCAGGTAAAATGAATAGCCTGTAATACGCAAAGCATTACGTTCAAAAGTATCACGTTTATGCATGGGATTACGATTTAGCCTGAATATCATATGGGCAATGCCTATTCCACTAATCATTTCGATGAAACTATCTAATCCAAAGCCAAAAAGCGCTATGGTTTCGTCTTCAAATCCTACAATTGTTGCGATAATTCCTTCTGCGAGGTTATAGGCAACAGTGAAAATTGCCAGTGCAAGTGCAAGCCTATATAATTGATCTTGTTGAGTAAGTCGTTCTGATTGTACCATAATCAAAGATAAGCTATGGGCCAGTGCAACAGGGAGTCAAAAGAATATTGTTTAATCTTATAAATAGGTGGAAATTGTACAGTGGTTATATAGGGTTTTGGTGATGAATAGGCACTTGGCTTTTATTAACAATTTTGGTTTTTAATTAGTCACGGCCAAACCTGTACCGTATTCCCCAACTACCTCTTAAAATCTCCTCATCGCCTATGATAGGAGTGAGCTCAATTTGAAATCCAAAATTTTTGACAGTAAAGGGATAAAAGTTTAATCCTATCGGAATTACCAAACCTGTAAAACCGTTAGACCTTACACCGACCCCACCATAGAATTCATATTCTTCTTTATTTAAAATATCATAAGTAATAACTCCTTCTATGGAAATATCTTCAAAGTAGTTATCAGTGCCAAATCTTATTTCCGGTCTTATTTTGTTTTTTATTTCATAACTGATCCCGGCAAAAGGTAAGTTTGATTGATGGTAACTAACACCAAACTGACCACAGGTTATCAATGGAGTAATTATTAAAGCAATTGTTAAGAGGCTTTTCATAATTATTATTTTTTAAAGAGTCAACAGGAAGATTTATTGCCTCATTTTTAAAATTAAAGTATTTTTTTGGATAAAAGGAAAATATTTAGTCTACTTCATATATCCTGCTATAGACTTCTTTTTTTAAAGGTTTATTATTAATCTTATTTACAATGTAACGATTAATTTCCTGGTATGTTTCAAATTGTTTTATCAGTAAACTGTCATCAGACTATTAGTGATAATCTTTTAAGAAATATCTAAAGTTTAAAATTTTAATGCCAACGAGTTATTTTGTTAACCTACACCTTTACGTGCGACCAGTTTTCACCAACTTTTATCCGATGAATCTGCATATCAGATACGCGATATTTTTTGGCTAATTTTTTAAGCGTTGGCGTTTCCTTTGATTTGAAAAGATCTGCTTTGATAAGCCGTACACGATCAGCGGTAAGCTTAGGTCCTTTCACCGGACTGATGTGTTTTAAGACATTTGGATCTTTGCGAGCATGATTTATTTGTTCTTCCTGTGTTGCCCAAATGAGATTAGTAGCTTTGTTGTTTTCCTTCTTGTGGTCTTTATGTAATACAAAAGTATGTTGCTTTGATTTTTGTTTACAAAAGTATTCACCTACTAATCGATGAATGTATAAATTGTGTTTACCCTCTGAAGAGGTAATGGTAACACTGGGGTAACCTTGCGTTGGTCGAGCTTTTAATATTTGTCCTTCTTCAAGTGTGGTTTTGAAACTCGCAATTCTACCTAAATCAGAAATGGAATAACGCTTCTGATTCTTCCCTTGTTTCAGTTTTAGTTCTTTCCATTGTTCGCCTTTCAGCTGTTTAAAGGCAGGTCTTTTTAATTTCGCCATATGAATATTTATTGAGAGTAAGGTGAATTTAAACAATAATTCAATCGTAATCTATAGCTTAACGTCTCGAGATATTAAAAGGTCTTGTTATGATACTATTAGTTCCTGCCTGCTCATTTTTGAATAGCCAACCGTTGCAATTAAGGGTATTCCTTCCTAACGACCAGTAGGTAATAGTTGTTCTCTACTGGCAGATAACCTTGTTCATAACAATAATAGTAGAGTGAGCCTTCTTTGGTTTTATAACTGCTGGTGTGGTATAGGAAGTCGAATCCTTTTTCGTTAAGTCTTTCACGGCTTACTTTAGATTTGCCAGTCTTATTTAATTCTTTGAGTATTCGTCTGTTTCTTCGTAGAATGTTGTTGACATTTCGCACATAATTATTTTCGTCACTATTCAACTTATTATTGAAGCTTGTGCGGCATTGATCGCTGCAAAATTTCTTATCTGCTCTACCAATGAGCTTTTTGTTACATTCTCTGCACCTTTTTTCAACGAGTGTCTGCATTTGAAAGTGTTTACAAATGAATATAAACGGTAGTAATCGTTTTTCATAATTCTGATAAAAAATTCTGTTTGCACTTTTGTACCGTTGGCAGCATTTAGAATCAAACAGAAAATTTAAACCTAATTAAACACTTATGAAAAGTCTAAGAAACACTGTAACACTTATCGGTAATCTTGGTAAGGATCCTGAAGTAAAAACTTTTGGAGAGAACAAAAAAGCATCTTTCTCATTAGCGACTAACGACAGTTATAGAAATGCTAAAGGTGAAAAGGTCGAGGATACACAATGGCACAATATAATCATTTGGGGAAGTCTGGCTGGCGTTGCTGAGAAATACCTTAAAAAGGGAAATGAGGTTTGTGTAGAAGGAAAACTTGTGCACCGTGATTATGAAACGCCAGAAGGTGAGAAGAGACATATAACAGAAATAGTCGTAAATGATTTGTTGATGTTGGGAGATAAGAAATGATATGTGTTAGGTGATGGATGATGCAGAGTAACAGATTAACGGTAAATTTACCCTTTTGCCTTTGGGTATGCACAGGCCACCGAAAGAGGGACGCATTGGTAAAATAGCTTTTAACCTTTTAAGCTGACAAAGAATAGTAACCAATAATAGGGTAGTTGTGCCGTTGCAACTACCCTTTTACGCAAAGAGTGTAGGTTTCTTTATTTTCGGTTTTTTACTTAGTGATAAGCCTATTACTTTTACCAAATGACGTTTTTATATCCAGGTTTTCTCTGGGCTTTGTTTGCCCTGGCAATTCCCCTGATTATTCATCTTTTTAATTTCAGAAGAACACAGAAAATCTACTTTTCGAGCACCCGCTTTATCCGCGAGGTTCAAGAGACCTCATCCGCTAAAAGAAGACTTAAACATTGGCTCGTTTTGGCGAGCAGATTGCTGTTCCTGTTTTTCCTTGTTGTTGTATTTGCCCAACCGATACTACCCGCCAAACAGCAGCTACAGGCAGGCGATCACATTGCTATATATATTGATAATTCGCTCAGTATGTCTTCTCCTACAGATGGTGCATCGCGGACTTTTGATGCAGCCTTAATTGCTGCACGAACCATTACTGATGTTTTTCCTGCAGATACTCGTTACCGTTTATTAACCAACGATTTTGAGCCTTTTGCAAATACATTGAAAACAAAGGCCGAAGTTCAAGAAGCCTTAGCCAAGTTTCGGTTAGGAAGCAAGATCAGAACAGCAGATGAAATAGTATCCAGGTTTAACAGGCTTGGAAATGAACGCGATATTTTCTGGTTATCAGATTTTCAACAGTCTACATTTGGCAAAACACTACAACCTGATAGTAGCAGAAGATTTCACCTTGTCCCATTTCAGATTACAGCAAAAAGTAATATTTACATTGATACAGCTTTTTTAGATAACCCTTTTGCAATAGGTGGAGAGCAAAACACACTTAGCCTACGTTTAGTTAATGATGGCGATGCAGACAGAACTCAACTCAATGTTCGGTTGGTTGTAGATGGTTTACAAGTTGGCACGACTACTACAGATATACCGGCAAATAGTGAAAAGGAAGTGAGTTTTGTTTTAAATAATAACCAGGCAGGAATTCATCAGGCAGTTATTTCTTTTGGCGACACACCCATTACTTTTGATAATGAATTCTACCTGTCACTCAATTTTGCTAACCGTATTAAAATTGTACAGATAACTGAGCAAAATTCTTCATCTGTTGTTAAGAAAATTTATGCGAATAACCAGTTATTCGATTTAATAAACCGTGTTGGCAGCAATATTGACTACTCGCAACTAGCACAAGCTGATTTAATTGTGCTTAATGAATTAGAAAGGTTAGACCAATCTCTACTAGCGGTATTAAGTGATTTTATGGAAGCCGGGGGTACTGTTTTATTAATACCTGCTGCTAATCCTGATGTTGCTTCTTATCAAAGTTTATTGCCTTCTATTATGGTTAGTAAACAGGAAAAATTGCTGGAGTTGACAAAACCGGATAGTAAGAATCCTTTCTTTAATAATGTGTTTCAAGAACAACCTTCGCAAATGGCTATGCCGTTGGTTAGAAATAGTATTACCTGGGGTGATGATAGGCAGGCAATATTAAAGCAACAAGATGATCTTCCCTATCTTTCACTTTTTCAGCAACAGGGCAGACTTTACGTTATGGGTGGGCCAATGCAGAGTACGCATGGCACATTTTTAAATCATGCGTTGGTTGTTCCGGTCATGTATCGCATTGCTGCTTTTAGCAGACGAAGTGATAAACAACTGTATCAGTTACTTTCACAGAATCTTCTAAGCCTAAGCGCAGACTCTTTAAACGATAATCAATTGATTACTTTAAAGGGAGAGACTGAAGTAACTCCGGCACAGCGTAATGTTAATAAACAAGTGTTGATTGATTTGGCGGGGTTGGATTTGGAGCCGGGGCACTATCAAGCCACCATACAAAATGATACGTTAAGTACCATTGCTTTTAACATGACCAAAAGTGAATCAATTATGAAATCACTTTCCAGAAATGAACTGACTGATTTCTTTGGCAGTAGTGCAGATGTATATGATCTCGACTCAAGTTCCTCAAGTGAAATTGCCGAAGTACTAAAAGAAAATTATCAAGGTGTTAGTTTATGGAAGTATGCACTTATACTATCCATACTGTCTGTGTTAATTGAAGTCATGCTACTTCGTTTTTGGAAATAGAATAGAAGGTAAACTAATCCATGCCAACCAAATACGCAGTATAGGTGATGTAGCCTAAAAATAATATCAATGCTTCCCATCGATCCAACTTTCTGGTGTTAATGGTAAACATGAATACCATTAACAGGATAGTTCCACCAATAAGCACTGCTATATCAAAATTCAGAACCGATGTATATTGCAGAGGACTCACTGTTCCTGTAATGCCCAGGATAAAGAAGATATTAAAAATATTAGATCCGATTACGTTACCAATAGCGATGTCTGTATTTTTTCTATAAGCTGCCACGCATGAGGTAACTAACTCAGGAAGTGAAGTACCAGCTGCTAAAATTGTGAGTCCGATTAATTTATTACTCATGCCAAAATCTTTTGCAATCAGAATGGCATTATCAACTACGAGTTTACCACCTCCTACCAGCATTACAAGTCCAGCGACTGACATAACAATCGCTAACCAATTTTTATATATTTTTACATTCGTTTGATCTAGATCAGTATTATTTTTCATTGTTCTAACAATATAGAACATGAACAATCCAAAGAAGCCCAATAATATTAGAGCATCAGTTCTGGAGAGCATATCGTTTTCACTGCCCCAAATCATGCTATCGTTAACCAAAACAAACAGAACAACAGCTGCCAAAATGGATAGAGGTACTTCGTACTTGATTGTGCTACGCTGCACTACTAAAGGATAGATTAAGCCGGCAATGCCTAGAATGAAAAACAAGTTAAAATTATTGCTCCCAATAGCATTACCGAAAGAAGCGTCAGCAGCGCCATTATAAGCAGAAAGTAAACTTACAATGAGTTCAGGAGCAGAGGTACCAAAAGCCACAACGGTGAGGCCAATGGCAAGGTTAGAAATGTTCATTTTTTTGGCTAACGAAGAAGCACCATTAACCAGAAAATCCGCGCCTTTAATTAAAACAGCAAAGCCAGTGAATAGTAATACTATAGTCCAAAACATTCCAACAGGGTTTCAAGTCTAAATATAAAATAATTTTTTAAGGCAAAGTTATTTGTTTTAAAACCATTTTTTCTTTTTGAAGAACAACAGCATTCCCGCGCCTATACACACCATCACTACCCAGGTTAGGGGATAACCCCATCGGGCGTGCAGTTCTGGCATATTGTCGAAGTTCATTCCATAAACACCCACGATAAAAGTAAGTGGAATAAAGATAGTGGAGATTACAGCCAACACTTTCATAACTTCTGTCATGCGGTTATTTTGTGTGTTCATGTGTATATCCATAAGGGCTGAGGTCAAATCTTTATAAGTATCTAACGAATCAATAAGATGCACAACATGATCATAGATATCAGCGTAAAAGCGAAGTGTTTCATCTTTAATAAAACTTGTTTCACCTTTTACAAGTTTGCTTACCGCATCCCTTAGTGGATAAACCGCCTTGCGTAAAAAGATAAGCTCTTTTTTTATTTTTTGTATTTGTTTAAAAGTTTGATGTGTAGATCCTTTATCTATTTCTTCTTCAATATCTTCTATCTGCTCCCCAATTTTTTCTAAGATGATATAATAATTATCAACTATTGTATCCAATAGTCTGTACAACAAATAATCCGCTTGTTGCTTGCGAACGCGCCCCTGATCAAGTCTAATGCGTTCTCTAAAATGATCAAATAAATCCCCCTCCTTTTCTTGAAAAGAGATAAGGTAATTAGTGCTTAATACAAAACTGATCTGTTCGTAATCTATTGTTCGCCCTTCAATGCGATAAAGCATTTTTAAAGTAAAGAAAAGGTAGTCGTCATACTCCTCTGCTTTTGGTCTCTGGTCGTTAGTAATATCATCAACAAGTAGGGTATGCAGGCAGAAATGAGCTTGCAACTTGTCAAGTATCTTCTTGTCTTGCAAGCCATCTACATTTACCCAATTAACCTTTTTACTATCGAGGTTTTCAATTATTTCATTTGCACCAAGGTTATTGAATCGGTCATATGTTTCTCTGTCATAACGGATCAATTCAAGGATAACCGGACCTTCTCCAAGGGGTAATTCAGTAGGGCTATGGTTGGAATTGGTCATTCTTGATTTTTCATTATTACTACCCGATGCGGGAATGGTATTTCAATTCCTTCGCTTTCAAATCTTTCTTTAATGGATTTCAATAGATCACACTTCATGGCAAAACCTGTTGATGGATCTTTGGCCCAGACTGATGCGCGGAGTTGAACAGATGAGTCGGCCAGTTGTATAACACGAACAGTAACTGAGGGAACATTGGCAGCTATATCATCTTCAGATCTATTGTCGATAAAATAAGGATGATTTTCTCCCTCGCTACGCATAATTTCCATCGCTTTATCTATAGGTGATGAGTAGGAGATACCTACCTCTACAAACATGCATACCTTTTCATCTGAAGTAGTGGAATTTATGATGACTTCACTACTGATAACTGTATTAGGGAATATGATGCGTTTATTTTCGAAGTCGCGGATAACAGTGTGGCGTAAGGTTATGTCTTCCACATCTCCAGTGTAGAGTTGTCCTACTTTTATTCTATCGCCAACACTAAAAGGTCTGAAGATTACCAGAAAAATACCACTTACAATATTTGAAAAGGCTGATTGAGATGCGAAGCCTACAATTGCAGCAATTATACCCGCACTTGCCAGCAACCCGTTGCCAAAAGCATCTAATTCTGGTATAGATTTAAAAATAATAATTGTAGCAATAAGATAAACCAGGAAATCGACTGCATTTTTAAGAAATTTGTACTTAGTGGGGTCGACCCTAAGTTTTGATGAGGCAATTCTTACAAAACGATTGATGCTAAACTTGATGATCAGCGACACGATGAAGGCGAAAACCAGTACGACCAGGGCTAGAACAAGTTGTTCCCAGCGGTTATCCAGGTCTATAAATTTCATCATGCGCTAAATTTAGGTTAAAAACTTAATCAAGTATAGAAATCTTCTTGTTTAGTGATAAAACTATTGCACAATTAGGTTTAATATTGCGGTCATGGCTCTATCACTTTCAAACATAAAGGCACCGATCGCTTCCGAAATGGATGAGTTTGAACGGAAGTTCAGGGCTTCTATGAAAACGAAGGTGTTGTTGCTTGACAAAATCATGAATTACATCGTGAAGCGCAAGGGTAAACAAATGCGCCCGATGTTTGTTTTCCTGACAGCTGGAGCCACAGGTACAATTACTGAGGCCACCTATCGTGGTGCATCACTTATTGAATTATTACACACTGCCACCCTTGTGCATGATGATGTTGTTGACAATGCCGATTACCGTAGGGGATTCTTTTCTGTAAATGCACTTTGGAAGAATAAGATTGCAGTATTAGTTGGCGACTTTCTGCTTTCCAGGGGTTTAATTCTATCCGTTGAACATAAGGATTTTAGTTTGCTGAGCATAGTAACGGATGCGGTACGGGAAATGAGTGAAGGTGAGTTGCTGCAAATGGAGAAGTCGCGACAGCTAAACATTACCGAAGAAGTTTACTTTCAGATTATACGACAAAAGACAGCTTCACTGATCGCTTCTTGCTGTTCTGTTGGCGCCAGGTCTTCCGGAGCCTCTGATGAAATGGTGGAAACCATGCGCTTGTTTGGTGAAAAAATTGGTATGGCTTTCCAAATTAAAGATGATCTTTTTGATTATGGGGAAGAAGAGGTAGGCAAGCCTTTGGGGATAGATATTAAGGAGAAGAAGATGACGTTGCCATTGATACATGCGCTTAGTAAAACTTCATGGTTAGAGCGCAGAAGAATTATGAGCATTGTACGCAATGAAAGCAGCAAGCCTAAGAAGGTTAAAGAGGTAATTGAATTTGTACGTAATTCTGGAGGTATTGAATATGCCCAGACTATCATGAATCGCTTTCATACCGATGCCATTGCTTTGGTAGAGGATTTGCCTGATTCAACGTACAAACGATCCTTGATTCAGTTGGTACAGTTTACAATTGAGAGAAACAATTAAGCGTAAAAGCGGAACAGGCCTAAAAAACAATAGCCAAGGGTTGTGCCCCTGGCTATGAGTATTATAGTATCATCAATTAGGTTAGCTTAAGCCATTTGCGCAGTAAGCTTTTGCGCCAATACCGATTTTGGTACAGCACCAACTTGCTTATCTACTACCTGACCATTTTTGAAAACCAATAGGGTAGGGATGCTACGTACGCCAAACTTGGCTGTCATGGTTGGGTTTTCATCTACATTAAGTTTTCCGACTATCGCTTTGCCTTCGTATTCACCGGCAAGTTCTTCTACCACAGGGCCGATCATTTTGCAAGGACCGCACCATTCTGCCCAGAAATCTACTAAAACAGGCTTATCAGAGTTTACAAACTGTTCGAAGTTTGAGTCGTTTATTTCAATTGCCTTTCCCATTGTTATATGTGTAATAGTTTTTAATAATCTACTAACCGAACGCGAAGGTAAGGGGAATAGTTCAAAACCGCTACAGGAAAGTAAGGCTTTAAGTCAAAAGCAGGCCAGTTCAGATTCAGGCTATTGGATATCAGTGGTTTGGGGAGAAAAATCGGTTAGGGATCAAATCTACGAGCTCCTTGGATTAGTTAATCTTAACTATAAACTTCTTTACTGTGATGATTTCAGTCCGACCATAGATTTTTATTTCTAATAAGTCTTTGTCTCCAGTGACCAGATAATTTGCTTTACTCTGCTTGGATAAGGCTAATAGAAAGTCATCTTTAGGATCTCGACAGATGCTTTCAATTTTTTTGATCTTTACTTTCTCTGAAACGATGTTTAGTAAGGAGATTAATTCCGTTACTTTTTCCTTATCAAAATATTTTTGAAGCTTAGGTCGATTTACAACGATTCTTAGTTCACTTATTAGCTGTTCCGTGCTTATGAGCTGTATTTTCTCAGTAACAATTAAGTCTTTAAGATTCTGAAGTTCTTTGCCAATTAAAAAACTGATCCAAAGGTTGGTATCAATAATTACTTTACTTGGCTTTTGCTTTGGCATATAGCTCAGATCTTACAATCTCTACTTCATTATCAATTGTATCTTGATCCAGATTATCTGTTTTGAATGCCTTCAGTAATGTCGTGAGTTTAGCATTAATAATGTCCCTCTCAAGTTCTTTTGAAAGACGTAATTTCTCTTTTTTTGGCAATTGTCTCACTAAGTCCAAAATCTGGTCAAACCCCAAGTCAATATATGTCCTTGTTTTCATAATTTAAATTTAACAAATTCCGATCATTTTTTTGTCTGCTTACCAATTTAAACCTACTCAAATTGCTTACGCTTTTTTATACAAAGCAAAATCGGTTTCATCAGCACAAATCCTTAATAAACCACCTCAACCTCAACCAGCTTCTTCATTTCCTTCACCATGTCGTTAACCGGATTGATACGGAACTTTCGTGATAGCAATTCAAGACTTATGTTTTCCTGCTCGTCTCTAATTTTTAAATAGAATGGTGTATTACCACTAAAGGTTGTACAGAGTGTTTCTATACCTTTGATTAGTTCTGCGTTAATTTCATGTGCATTCAGTTTGGCTTGAACACCCTTACAGCGTTTAATACCGATCTCATTTAGTAATTCGATTGCTCGAATTTTCATTTCTACATTTTGCTGACCCCAGCTGTTTTTAATCACGGAGCCTTCAACCAATACAAACCAACCCGTATTCATGAAGTTTTTAAACTTCAGATAATCTTCACTGAAAAGGGTGAAAGTATAATTACCACTGTAATCTTCTAAGGTAAACTTACCAAAAGGTCTGCCGGTTTTTGTAGTTCTGTGTTCAACTGCTGAAATAATACCACCTACTTTTACTTCTTTACCTAATAGTGGTTCAATATCGTTCAGTTGCTGGCACTTAAGGTTACTGAAGGATTCAAGTTCGAACCTGAAATTATCTAAGGGATGGCCTGAAATATAAATACCGACAACTTCTTTCTCCAGGTTTAACTTTTCTATTTCACTGAAGGGTTCTACATTATCAACCCTTGGTTTTGGCATTGCCACTGTGGCGGTACCACCAAACAAGCTTACCTGTGAACTGAGTTCTTCTTGCTGCGTTTTAGAAGCATAGCGCATTGCTTTTTCAATGAGACTACTGTCACCATCTTTAGAGAAAATATATTGTCTGCGGTGTATTCCTTCAAAGCAATCGAAAGCACCGGATTGTGCCAGGCATTCATAAGTTTTTTTAGTTACACTTTTTGAAGACAGGCGTTTAGTGATGTCAAAAATATCTTCGTAGGGTCCGTGTAACTCACGCTCTTCAATAATAGCGCGTACTGCAGAATCGCCTGCACCTTTAATAGCACCCAAACCAAAACGGATTTCTCCAGCTTTGTTTACTTCAAAGAATACGCCTGATTCGTTTACATGCGGCCCTAATACTTTTAAACCAGAACTCTTACAATCTTCAATGAAGAAAGTAACATTCTCCAAATTGTTTTGTGAGTGGGTGAGTACTGCTGCCATATATTCGGCCGGATAGTTAGCCTTTAAGTAAGCAGTGTGATATGCAACGAGTGAATAGCAGGTAGAGTGCGATTTGTTAAAGGCATATTGTGCAAAGGCTTCCCAGTCTTTCCAGATTTTTTCGCAGACCTCTTCAGGGTGATTATTTTTTCTGCAGCCTTCGATAAACTTGCTCTTCATTTTATCGAGCACGTCTTTCTGCTTTTTACCCATGGCTTTACGCAGTACGTCAGCATCGCCTTTGCTAAAGTCAGCCAGCTTCTGCGAAAGTAACATCACCTGCTCTTGATAAACGGTGATACCATAGGTTTCAGCCAGGTTTCCTTCCATTTCAGGCAAGTCGTACTTGATCGGCTCGCGACCATGCTTGCGGTTAATGAATTGGGGAATGTATTCCATTGGCCCCGGACGGTAAAGGGCGTTCATGGCAATTAAATCTTCAAATTTATCAGGCTTAAGTTGGCGCAAATACTTTTGCATACCCACACTTTCAAACTGGAAGGTACCGGTGGTATCGCCTCGTTGAAAAAGCTGATAAGTATTTACATCATCGAGTGGAATATCATCTACGACTATTTCGATGCCTTTGCTTTTTTTAATGTTTTTTATGGCACTGTTGATGACAGACAAAGTTGTCAGTCCCAGGAAGTCCATCTTTAACATGCCGGCACTTTCTACCACACTGTTATCAAACTGCGTAACCAGCATGTCAGAATCCTTGGCCGTTGATACAGGCACAAACTTGGTCAAATCATCAGGCGTGATGATAACACCGCAGGCATGTGTTCCAGTGTTGCGCACTGACCCTTCTACCCGTTTTGCCTGGTGCAATACTCTTGATCGCAGGTCATTACCATTGAGCACTTCTTTTAACTCAGGCACTTCAGCAAAAGCTTTCTCTAACGTAGTGCCTGGGCGTTCTGGTACAAGCTTGGCAAGGACGTTGGCTTCTGTCAGTGAAAGTTCCATTACACGGGCACAATCGCGAATAGATGACTTGGCAGCTTCTGTACCGTAAGTAATAATTTGCGCTACTTGATTTTTGCCGTACTTCTGGATTACATAATCCAAAACTTTCTGACGACCTTCATCGTCAAAGTCAATATCAATATCGGGTAGTGAAACACGATCTGGATTTAAAAAACGCTCGAAAAGCAAATCGTATTTGATGGGATCAACATTGGTAATACCGATAGAATAGGCAACGGCTGAACCAGCTGCCGAACCACGACCAGGCCCAACGGAAACACCTAACTCTTTTGCCTTGTTGGTAAAGTCCTGAACAATAAGGAAGTAACCTGGGTATCCGGTTTTCTTGATAGTCTCTAATTCAAAATCTAACCGGTCAGTAATGGCTTGCGTTAACTCGCCATATTTTTTTTGAGCACCCACATACGTGAGGTGGCGTAGGTATGCATCTTCCGAATCAAAATCTGCAGGAATATCAAACTTAGGGAGTAAAACATTGCGCTGTAGTTTATAACTTTCAACTTTATCGATGATCTCGCTCAGCGTTTCAATCGCTTCAGGCAGATCACTAAAGAGTTGCTTCATCTCATCCTGCGATTTGAAATAATATTCCTGATTAGGCAAACCGTATCGATTACCTCTTCCATAACCGATAGGAGTAGATTTCAATTCCTGTTCTTTAATACAAATCAGGATGTCCTGTGCATCTGCTTCTTCCTTGGTTAGATAATACACTTCATTAGAAGCAAAATATTTTACACCATGTCTTTTTGCAAAATCAAGAAGTACTTCGTTAACGTGGTCTTCTTGTTTTAAACCATGTCTGTTTAATTGTATGTAAAAGTCTTCTCCAAAAAGTTGTTTCCACCATACAAAAGTTTCTTCAGCTTGTTTGGTGCCAACATTAAGAATCAGGTAAGGGATTTCAGAAGTAAGTCCTCCTGTTGTAGCAATCAACCCTTCACGATATTCTGCAATCAGTTCTTTATCAATGCGTGCGTGAATGCCATAAAGACCTTCAATAAAACCCAGTGAACTTAGCTTCGCCAGATTGTGGTAGCCATCTTTGTTCTTGGCTAATAAAATCTGATTAAAGCGCTTGTCAGGATTATCTTTAGTGAACTTTAATTTTTTTCTTTCTTCTGCTACAAAAAACTCACAACCTACTATTGGTTTTATACCGTGATCAAGTGCTTCGCGCACAAACTTGAATGCACCATACATATTTCCCAAATCAGTAAGTGCCACAGCTGGCATACCTTCTTCTTTGGCTTTGTTGATGATGCGCTTAATATCAGCAGTAGCCTGCAGAACAGAATATTGTGAATGGAGGTGTAGGTGTACAAAGGGCTTATCCTTTAGACGCTCTGCATGATCTTCGTTAGATTTTGAACCGCTTTGTTTTTGCTCTTTTTTAGCAAAGTTGGCGGCCTCTAAATTTGGCTCTTCGTAAGTAATGTTTTCTGACGATGCACCATCAAAAGGTTTTACCGCTTTTACTTTTATCAATCCAAAAAAGCAGCGACCAGTTGCGGCTACATCATAAGCTGCATCGTGAGCATCACCAAAATCTTTTCCAAATAATTTTTGGTGGAGCTCCACCAGCTTGGGCATTTTAAAGCGCCCACCCGGGCCACCGGGTAATTTGCAAAAGTCTATGCCGGCTTCCGCAGTGTCTGTTCTGGATAGAGAAAGAAATTTATCAGCACTGTTTTCGGTACGCAAAAGTTCCGCTCCAATAATACTGATATCGAATTCAATGTTGTGACCTACCAGTACTGCTGTTTTGTTTAAGTCTTGAAGAAAGAGCGTGAGCACTTCATGTAAGTCTTCACCTTCCTCTAATGCACGCTTTGTGGAAATGCCATGAATCTGCTCTGCATTGAAAGGGATATCAAAACCAACCGGTTTTACAATCAGGTTGTTGCGCGAAATCAACTTACCGGTATGATCATGTAGCTGCCAGGCTAATTGTACTAGTCTCGGCCAGTTGTCAAAATCAGTAATAGGGGCAGTCTTATTGCGCGGAAGCCCGGTGGTTTCCGTATCAAAAATCAAATACATAGAACAGTGGTGGTTGTGGTGTAAAAATACGCAAGCCTTTAAACTTAAAGCCTACGAAAAGCTCTGATTTGCATCTGTATTAGGAATATTTTCTTTCCCAGAAGTGGAAAAAATGGATGGTATAGTTCAGATTTTGGAATTGTAGAATTTCCTCTACAATTTAAAGATCAGATAATCAATAAGTTATATTTTGGTCTCCATCTTGGTATATGTACCGAAATTAAAATCATGAAATCCCTCCTAAAGTTTATCCGTAAAGAATGGTTCTTGTTTATCACGGTCACGATTCTGCTCTTAATTATCTGGCTGTTTGAATTCTGCGGCTTCTGCTAAAACTGGTTTTATGATACTGGCATTAACGATCATCTTATTCAAATGGCTTAGCAGTCGGAGAAGGCTTAGTACAAGTACCCATCCTTAACAATACCCTTCAATCGGTTGAAATACCTTATTTAGAATCCTTTTAAAGTATCTTGTCTTTTGTTTGCTAAACCACTGAGAACTATTTTTGGCTCCGTACCTAAATAATTCTCCTGATTATTCTATGAATTGGTTTACAACACTCTTCACCAGCACCCTTGGTCGCAAGTTGCTGATGGCTCTTACGGGCCTTTTCCTCATCCTTTTTTTATTGGTTCACCTCATTGGCAACCTTCAGTTATTGAACGATGATGGCGGGAAGTCTTTTAATTTGTACGCGGAGTTTATGAGTAAGAACCCACTTATTCAAATTGTATCTAAGGGTAACTTCTTTTTCATCTTACTTCATATTACAGTCTCTCTTTTTCTGAGTATCAAAAACAGAAATTCAAGAGGATCAGAACGTTATGCAGTAACCAGTGGTAACAATTCTCCCTGGGCATCGCGCAACATGGGGGTTTTAGGAACCTTGGTATTGGTTTTTCTGGTTATTCACTTGAAGGATTTTTGGGCCGCTATGCATTTTACTGAAATGCCTAAAGCTATTTACGATGGCGTTGAATACCGCGACATCTATTCTGTTGTAGCATTGTGGTTTGCGAAAGGTTGGTATGTTGGCCTTTATGTTTTCTGTATGCTTGCCGTAGGTTTTCACTTATGGCATGGTTTCGCAAGTGCTTTCCAAACGCTCGGACTCAACCATCAGAAGTACAATCCCATTATTGTTTTTGTTGGTAGAACTTTCGCTGTAGTGGTTCCCGCACTTTTTGCCTGGATTCCGCTAAACATGTTCTTCTTTTAGTGGTTTTATTAAGCATCTACCTCTGATTAAAATATATGAAGTTAGACTCAAAAATTCCTGAAGGCCCATTGGCCGAAAAATGGACAAAGCATAAGTTTAATGTGAAGTTGGTTAACCCAGCCAATAAGCGTAAGTATGACGTAATAGTAGTCGGTACTGGTTTAGCAGGTGCTTCAGCAGCTGCTTCTCTTGGTGAACTGGGCTATAACGTAAAAGCTTTTTGTTTTCAGGACAGCCCGCGAAGAGCGCACAGTATTGCCGCGCAGGGTGGTATTAATGCAGCAAAGAATTACCAGAATGACGGTGACAGCGTTTACCGTTTATTCTACGATACTATAAAAGGTGGAGATTACCGTGCCCGTGAAGGCAATGTGTATCGCTTGGCCGAAGTAAGCGTAAGCATTATTGATCAGTGTGTTGCGCAAGGTGTTCCTTTCGCGCGCGAATATGGTGGCTTGCTTGCTAACCGTTCTTTTGGTGGTGCGCAGGTTTCAAGAACATTCTACGCACGCGGCCAGACCGGACAACAATTACTACTTGGTGCTTACAGTGCCCTTAACCGCCAGATTGCAAACGGAAAAGTAAAAATGTACAACCGTACAGAAATGCTTGATGTTGTTTTGGTAGACGGTAAAGCCAGAGGTATTGTTACCAGAGATTTGGTAACAGGTAAAATAGAAACACATAGTGCACATGCTGTACTGCTTTGTACTGGTGGATACGGTAATGTTTTCTACTTGTCTACAAATGCGAAGGGATCTAATGTAACCGCATCATGGAGAGCGCACAAAAAAGGTGCATTGTTTGGCAATCCATGCTTTACACAAATTCACCCTACTTGTATTCCGGTTTCAGGCGATCACCAGTCTAAGCTTACGCTGATGAGTGAGTCGCTTCGTAATGATGGACGTGTGTGGGTACCTAAAGTAGCCAAGCCTGGTTTGAAAGCCACGGAAGCTATGTCCATTCCTGAATCTGAAAGAGATTACTTCTTAGAAAGAAAGTATCCATCATTTGGTAACCTTGTGCCACGCGATGTAGCATCCAGAAATGCAAAGACTGTTTGCGATGAAGGACGCGGTGTGGGCGCTACTAGTTTAGCCGTATTCCTGGATTTCTCTGATGCAATTAAACGCGATGGAGAAGCTGCTATCCGTGCCAAGTATGGTAACTTGTTTGATATGTATGCACAGATTACAGGTGATAATCCGTACAAAGGGCCGATGATGATTTATCCTGCCGTTCACTACACAATGGGTGGCTTGTGGGTAGATTATAATTTAATGACGACAATTCCTGGTCTGTATGCCTTAGGTGAAGCAAACTTCTCTGACCACGGTGCAAACCGCTTAGGTGCTAGTGCGCTCATGCAAGGTCTTGCTGATGGTTATTTTGTTATTCCATATACGCTTGGTGATTATTTGTCAGGTTTGCCTTATGAAAAAGTAAATACTGATCGCCCTGAGTTTAAAGAAGCTGTTGATACGGTGAACAGTCGCATTAATAAACTACTTTCTATCAAGGGCAAGAAAACAGTAGATCAATTCCACCGTGAGTTAGGTCTTACTATGTGGGAATATTGCGGTATGTCGCGTAATGCCGAAGGTTTGAAAACAGCCAAGACTAAGATACAGGCCTTGAAAAAAGAGTTCTGGTCTGATGTAGCAGTGCTAGGCGGAGCAACAGAATTAAATCAAGAATTAGAAAAAGCACTGCGTGTTGCAGACTTGATTGAACTTGGTGAATTGATGGTAGACGATGCCTATAACCGTGAAGAATCTTGCGGGGGCCACTTCCGTGAAGAATCAGCTACTCCTGATGGTGAAGCTAAGCGTAAAGATGATGAGTACGCTTATGTGTCTGCATGGGAGTTTAAGGGTGAAGACCAACCTGAGCAATTGCACAAAGAAGAATTGATTTTTGAAAATGTTAAGTTGACACAGCGTAGCTATAAATAATTATGAAGATTACGTTAAAGATTTGGAGACAAAAAGACAGCAACAGCAAAGGTGCTTTTAAAACCTATGTGGCTGAACACGTTTCGCCTGACATGTCCTTTTTAGAGATGTTGGATGTACTAAACAACGACCTGATCAGAAAAGGGGAGGAGTCAATTGCATTCGATCATGATTGCCGTGAAGGTATTTGTGGTATGTGTAGTTTATACATCAACGGTCACCCACACGGTCCGTTGCAAACTACTACCTGTCAGTTGCACATGCGTAGCTTTAAGGATGGTGAGACCATCACTATTGAACCATGGAGAGCAAAAGCATTTCCTGTAGTAAAAGATTTAGTAGTTGATCGCAGTGCATTTGATCGTATTCAGCAATCAGGTGGTTATGTTTCTGTTAACACTGGTGGTGTACCAGATGCAAATGAAATTCCGATTCCTAAAAAGATTGCTGATGAAGCATTTGATGCAGCAACCTGTATTGGTTGTGGCGCTTGTGTAGCGGCTTGTAAAAATGCATCAGCGATGTTGTTTGTCAGTGCTAAGGTTTCTCAATTCGCACTTTTACCGCAGGGTAAACCTGAGCGCAAAGAGCGTGTAGAGAAAATGGTTGCCCAGATGGATGCAGAAGGCTTTGGTGCTTGTACCAACACAGGTGCTTGCGAAGCCGAATGTCCTAAGGGCATTAGCATTACTAATATTGCACGCATGAACCGCGAGTACTTCTCAGCTATTACAACTTCTTATGAAGTGGCTGTGAAGGGTGGAGATTAAACTTTCTTGTTTTTTATGATTTATTGAGGGAGTGTAAACTCCCTTTTTTTATGGCTTTACTATAGCGTAAAAGATTAATTGAATAAGCTATTAACGATAGGTATTTCATTTAAGAAATAGTCCGTCTTGATTAGTTCATCAAAAGTTCCTTGAATTGATATTTCTCCTTTTTCAAGTATGTAAATCTGATCAGCTATCTGCGCAATTTTAATCCGATGTGTTACCAGAAGTATAGCTAAGTTGCATTTCAGCGATAATATTAATTGAAGTATGTTATTTTCAGTTTTCCGATCCATTGCCGATGTAGCTTCATCGAGAATTAACAATTTTGGTTTTCTAAATAAAGCTCTTGCTAACGCCAAAATCTGACTTTGGCCCCCTGAAATGTTCACACCCTCTTCTCCAAGAATTGTTTGATAGCCCTGAGGAAACAAATTGAAATATACATCAAGCTTAGTTTCATGACAAACCAATAATGCCGACTTATGGTCATCTGGATTATCACTTAATGTGATGTTATACAACAAATCACCATTAAAAATTTTTATATTTTGAGGTACCACACCAATAAGACTACGCCAGTAATTAAAAGACACTTCTTGAAAAAGTTGGTTGTTAAAAAGAATTGTTCCTGATTCTGGTTTATAGAATTTTTGAATAATTTGTAGCAAGGTACTTTTACCACTTCCACTCTCACCCATTAAAACAGTTATCTTACCTGTATTTATTTGCAATGAAATATTCTTTAATAACTGGTCTCGCCCGGCAAATCTATATGACAAATTGGTAATTGTAAGGTTAGCTTCTTTTTCTGCGCTGTCAAACTTGGAGATATGAGAAGAATACTCTGGTTTTATTGATGCGAATTCATACATTCTGTCGAACGCTATTAATGCCTCTTGAATTTGAGTGTTAGCAATAACAAGCCGATTGATGGCAGGAATAATACTACTTGAAATTGAAAGTATTGCCATCATTTCCCCAATTTTGATGATTTCTGAGAAAGCCATGTGTGCTGACCATAATAAAACTAAAAATGTGATACCAACACTTATAAACTCAGAGAATAGGCCAAATCTCAGGTTTAGCTTCCCAAGACTCAAAACTTTTTCTTGATATAGTGTATAAATCCTTTGACTTTTTACCTCAAAGAAGTGTTCTCTGTTATTTGATTTAATGGAGGATATTCCTAGAATAGTATCTACATAATTACTTTCTGTTTCAGCATATTGGTGCATGACAGATTTTTGTGAGGAAACAATTCTTTTATTGAAAGATATAACTAGGACTACGTAGAAAGGCAGACTTCCTAAAAGTAGAAGCCCAATATTTATAGAGTAAAAGAAAACTGACAGAAAAAGAATAATGACGATTAAAAGGTCAATAATTACGTTTCCAGTAATTGAACTAATTGTCGATTGAATACGCCTTGTGTCATTTAGTCTCGCTATCAATTCCCCTATTTTTCTTGTATCGAAGAAAGATTTTGGGAGCCTTAAAAGTTTACTAAAGAAGGTATTAACAATTCGATTATTAAAGTTTATGCTTTGTTGGAGTAAAAGTTTTCCTCTGAAATATGCAAGGAGGTTGCGGAAAAATAAAAGGAGTGCGACAATAACTATACCTAGTACCAGATTTTCTTTATTTTTTGACGGTAGAATATTGTCTATTAACCTTTGTGAAAAAATGACCATTGTTAGACTGAGCGTAGAAAGAATTAACCCAATAGACAAAGAAACAAGCAACATCCTTATATCTTCTCTTAAAAGAGTGTAGATCCATTCTTTTTTAACTTGATGCTTAGTGATAGATTTTTCGAAAGAAACAGTTGGTGTAAGTTTTAACAAGGCCTTACTTTTCCACACCGTGTTTAGATCATTTTTTGAGTAGTAAACAATACCAATTGCGGGATCACCAATAATTGCTCTTCCTTTTTTGTCAAAACCATAGAAGACAAAATAGTGATGAAGATTATTGTTGATCAGTACATGTAGGATAACAGGTTTGTCAATTTCATTAAGTTTTTCTACACTTTCAGCTTCATATCCTTCTGCCTTAAAGCCTAGTTGAGTTGCTGCCTGGTAAAGACCGAGTAGGGTAGTACCTTGTTTAGAGGTTCCACTTAATTCGCGTAACCTTTCCAAAGATTGATTTCCATGGTAATAACTTATAACTGATGCAAGACAAGCTATTCCACAATCGGCTTTACCTTGTTGACGCTTGAATGTCTTACGGTGGAGATTATTCAAATGATTTGAGAAGATCATTACGTGATAGGATGCCTTTTTTAACCATTTTAATTTTAAGACCTTCTTCAAAGAGAACGCTTTGTGGGACTGCCAGACTCCCAAATACCCCATAAACATCCTGAAGTGATACTCTTGCAAATGAAATTTTATCTTCATCACTAATCCCTTGCGATTTTAATTCTTCAGTAAATGAGATTATTGTTCCAAGTGAATCGGCACTAATAAACAATATTGGGATACTATTTTCGCGACTAAAAGAGATAATATCGCTTATTTCTGCCATACAGAGTGTGCAGTCATAGCTGTAGAAATTCAAAATAAGCTTTGTTGGAAAATTACTTTTATTGAATATTATGGTGTCTCCAATTAACGTAGTCAGCGTAAATTCGGGTATTATTGTTTTCAGCTGCTTAACTTTATTTTGTTTTAAGGAGATTAACAAAGATAATATTGCGATTACCGAGATGACTAAGATCAATATTAGCTTCCTCATGCTACAGTTTAAAATAAGTCATGACAAGTATCCAAATCACTAGCATACTTCCGTATGAATATAAAACCACAAGAGCAGACTTTTTAATGTTAGTAAATTGGAGTATATACATACCATAAATGAGTACAATAATGTAGCCACATTCAAATATGTTTAGTGTTTGAAATAGAAAGGCTAAGTTTGATGTGCTTTCAATATCAAAAAGTTTGTATAACGAGAAAAGGTAGAAGTTCTCATAGTCGATCAATCTATATTCAGTATAAATGAATGTTAGATAAATAAACTTAGTAAGATATTCTATAAAAAAAACAAACTCACCTAAGATTGCCAGTGAAATCAATTCTTTTAGTGATGCTATTTGCGTTTTATTGGTGTTTCCTTCTAAGAATATTCCACCGCTTAAAATTATAGCAATTATTAAAAACTTAAATATATAGAAGAGTAGCTTTAATAAATAATTATAGATAACAAAGCTGTACATTGTCGGCTCATAGTCTCCACCCAAAGTAAAAGATCTTACTGGTAGGTATAAGTAGAAGAAATCATAATATCTAGTTATAAATAATAAAAGCAGAAACAAGGGCAGCGTAATTTTCCAGTTTGGCATCATTAATTCTTTTTTCTCTTAAACTGATCCTCTAAGCTTTTCTCTTTTTCTAATTCATTGGGTACTCTTTTTAAAGGATTATTTTTTACGGTATTAAAGTTATTCCAGAAGCTCTCATTGTAAGGCGTGTCTTTAGTATAAAGATCTTCATTCTGGCTCTCAACTTCTTTCCATTTTATTTTGGAAAAATCATCTTCATAAATATTTATGAGTAATAGAACCGAGTTAGTAAACTGTTTTACTTCTTTATCCTCTAAGGTTGCTGTTGAGCTGGCTCCATAAGCTGATTGTATGCTTTGAATAAAAGTTGGAAAATATCTATTTGTTATTTTCCTGTACGTAACTTCGGCTTTATCAAAATATTTGCCTTCAATTAAATTCACTCCGCTTCCTTCCCAATTCTTACCTGGAACACCTGTTTTTTCTATTTTTACAAATGCAAAATCTGTTTTGTTTATATAAAAACGTATTTTCTCTACTCTAAAAACCTGAGGTATGCTTAGTGATAGTATGTAGACAATTTCATTACCCCAAAAACCTTGTCCTATGTAATGCATATCATATTTTTTAAGGTTTTCATATGAAAGCATGTATTGCTCTACATTTGTATCAAAGGCCCTAACATAATTTTTTCTTAATGTCATGTATAACTCATTTTTCTCACCGAGTAATAGTTTATATATTTTCCCCATTAAATCATATTCCATAAAATCATCGCTTTTCCGCAGTTCAACTACTTTGATGCGGTTTTTAGTCTCTTCAAGCGCTTTTCCTTTAAAGAATTCTTTAGTGTAACCGCTCTCTTGCACTAATACTGCTGCTTCAATAAGTCTTCCAACAATTGTATCCTTCATGGAAATTTCTCTATAAAATCCCTCCATAAGATGTGGCTTGCGTGGATAGTTGAATTTTATACGATCTATTGCGGTATCAAAAATATATGAAGCAGAATCAAATTTATTGCCAGTTATAATAATTTCATTAAGCTGATAAATAGACTCATCCAGAAAAATAGTAATGATCGTATCTGTGTTAACAAGTATTGTATTCAGTTTATAACCTATAGCAGAAAAACTCAATTCAACTGGTGAGATATCTGAAGGAATTTTCAATTCGAATTCCCCAGCTGAATTTGTAACTGTACCAATCACTTTATTCGGTATAAATATATGAGCAGTGCTTATACCTGTGCTATCAGATGAAGACTTTACTATACCTAAAATTGTATAGCTTGTTTTTGATGTGTAGGCTTGTGCGAAAACCGTAGATGATAATAAGGAAAGCAGGATAAAAATACTAACCTGCCTTCCTAGTAATTTAAAATTGCATGATAACATTATTCAGCGCCTGCAATTTGTTCGCAAGGGAGCGAATATCCATAGTCACCGCAGTTAGAGTTCCATGCATTTGCCATTGCATCGGTTACAGGATTGTTGCAAATGATCATACCAAGTGTTGCACAATACTCGGGGCGTTCTACACCACCCTCAAGTTTTGCCATCTGAGAAAAAATTAATGTTTTCATAAGTAAATTGGTTTTGGTTAGTTGTTTATTTTCCAGTTTCTCTGAAAACCTTAATCAACATTATTACATTTTGTGAGAATTAAAAAATGTTATGTAAAAAAATATAATCTTAGACAGGAAATATTTTGTAAGCGAAATGATTTTAGTTTTCATTAGTTCGATTAATGTTTTTAAAAGCTCAAATTATTTTAATGATTAATATTATTTGAAAATATTTTAATGAATACTCTTTTTATTAAACTGCTAATTCGTTTGGATGTTATTAAGTTTGAAGTAACAAATGTTTAACTATTAAGGCTATCACTCGCAGTGCTCTTCAGCGGAGCAAATAACGGTCAGATAAATTTTAGGGAAATAGTTAGATTAGCAATTTGTTAGTTAAGGGATTTGATATCTCTGTCCAATATTTAAGAAGTAAAATAGTACTTGTGATTGGTTAATTGAACACAGTAACGAAGTAGCCTTTAGATTTGCTAGTTCTTTTTTTTAAAGAATGTATTTGATGGCTTGGTTATAGGGAATGAATGCCAATTTCCGCGGTTATTGTATCGATCCATAGAACGGCTTCTGAATTATCAAGACAAGCGACTTTGTTTCCATAAGCATCCCAAACAGCACTGCCACCTGCTCCAACAAAATTATCTGCAGGTCCGATCATGTTGACGAGTAGCGTCCACCAATTATGTTCTCTACTTATGTTAGCATAATGCGCTTGCGCTTTATCTAGGCTTGTTGCTGATTTTGCAACACTGGCTAAGTAAATGCTAGGTTGCATTTTTTGAGCTTTAAGTGCATGAACAGCAAGTGTAGATTCATAACAAATCGCTGGCGCTATACACTCATTGTCTAACAACCAAACTACTTCTTCTTTGCCTTGTGTAAAGTAAGGTTCCTCATCAGCAGGCAGATAGCGTTTGCAATAGATAGAAGGTGATTTATCTGGTTGTATTAATGTAAGCCCGATTCCGATACCATCTTTTGATTGAATGGGTCTGCCTACCGCCATACTAAACTGTTGATTGTTACAGAATGTTTGAAATGAATTGATTAATTCATCACATGGTGTAGTTGATTCTTTTGTAAGAGTTGTTTCGTAGTTCGTCAAAGACAGTTCAGGAAAGACTACAAGGGTAGCGCGATTCTCTAGAGCCTTTTCTGCTGCTTTAATATGACGATCGAAATTGTACTGGAGATTTCCGCTTAACGATTGAATTTGAGCTAAGCCTATTCTCATAAAGCGAGTTGTCTTAAAGTTTATCCCTTAGAGCACTCATCACTTTATTAGCAAAAACAAAATCATCCAGTTCTCTTACACCTGAATGTGTAACATCATCTTTACTGCCTTCCCATAATTTATGTCCTTTGTACAGATACATAATATTATCGCCCATACCCATTACTGAGTTCATATCGTGGGTAACCACTATTGTCGTTGTATTTAATTCATAAGTGATATCCTGAATAAGTTCGTCAATCAGGATAGAGGTTTGTGGATCAAGACCAGAGTTAGGTTCATCGCAAAATAGGTAGGCAGGGTTGTTTACAATTGCACGCGCAATACCCACGCGCTTTTTCATACCACCGCTGATTTCCGAAGGCATTTTTTTACCAACATTTTCTAACCCCACGCGCTTCAGACAAAAATTAACCCTATCAATTTTTTCATCAGGTTTCATTTTTGTTAAAATGTCTAGTGGGAACATCACATTTTTCTCAACTGTTTTTGAGTCGAAAAGTGCACCACCTTGAAAAAGCATACCAATTTCTCTTCTGATCTCGGCTTTCATATCATGGTCGGCATCTGAGAAATTACGCATATCGTAAAATACTTTACCTCCATCAACTGCGATTAAACCAACGATGCATTTTAACAATACACTTTTGCCTGTACCGCTGGAACCAATGATGAGGTTACACTTTCCTTTTTGAAATTCACCACTAATGGATTCCAAGACCACTTTATCATCAAATGATTTAGAAATATCTTTAATCTTAATCATGCCAGTAATAATTGAGCGAGTAAATAATCGGCAATGAGCACAGCGATAACACTATTGGTTACAGCGCCTGTGGTAGCAATACCTACCTCTAATGCACCGCCTTGTGTATAAAACCCTTTGAAAGATGATATAGAAGAAATAAGAAAGGCAAAAGCAACGGACTTGATAAGTGCAAAAGTGATTGTAAACTCATTAAACACGAATCGAATACCAAAAATGTATTCTGGTGGGGTGATAATCCCTGTAGCAGCGCCAATCAGGTAGCCTCCAAATAATGAGCAAAAACCTGCAATAACCACCAGCAGTGGATACATGAGTACAGAGGCAATGATTTTCGGAAGAACAAGGTAGGAGATAGAATTTATCCCCATCACTTCAACCGCATCAATCTGCTCTGTAATGCGCATGGTACCTAAGCCACCTGCCATACTTGAGCCAACTTTTCCGGCATATATAATCGCCATAATAGTTGGTGCCAATTCCAATACAGTCATTTCCCTAACTACCTGAGCAATAACATAACGTGGAATAAGCGGACTTACCAGGTTATAAGCAGTTTGTACAGTTGACACCGCCCCAATAAAGGTAGAGACCAGTACCACTAGAAAAAGTGAACCTACACCGATGGAAAGACACTCCTCTAACACAAGGTGATAATAGGTTTTAAACGACTCTCTGTTAATAAAAAGAGACCGCAAGAAGATAAAATAACGGCCTACCTCATAAAAAAACTTCATAACAAAGGGGGTATAACTATCTTGCTAAGGTAGAAAAATTATCTTACTCAGCATTTTATGAATAAACTCATTGTTGTAAGCGGGGCCACTAAAGGTATAGGCCGGGCAATTGTAGAAGAATTTCTTAAGCATGGTTTTGATGCAGTTATTTGTGCGCGTAAACAGGCTGACCTCACTACAATGAAAGAGGAGGTGGAAAATAAATTTATTGGAGCCAAACTGTATATTTTTCAGGCAGATATGGCTGTTAAACAACAGGTAAACGATTTCGCAGCCTTTATAAAATCCCTAAACAGACCTATTGAAGTGTTGGTGAATAACGCAGGCTTTTTTGCGCCTGGTGACATTGCAACCGAACCTGACGGAACACTGGAGAGTATGATTGATGCAAATTTGTACAGTGCTTATTATTTAACCAGAGGGCTCATTCAACCCATGCTTGAAGCTAAAGCCGGGCATATTTTTAACATTTGCTCCATAGCCAGCATTAAGGCTTATGCAAATGGTGGTAGTTATGCGATCACAAAATTTGCCATGCTAGGTTTATCTAAATGTTTACGTGAAGAATTAAAACCTTTTGATATTCGTGTAACTGCTGTATTACCAGGGGCCACCAAAACGGCCAGTTGGGATGGTGTGGATTTACCTGAGGACAGGTTTATGAGTGCAGAAGATGTTGCAGCTACTGTATACGCCTGCAATGCCATTTCAAAAAGAAGTGTGGTGGAGGAAATCTTAATTCGGCCACAGTTAGGAGACATCTAATACTAGTAAAAAGTATGAAGTGTTTGCGCTTCCAAATTAAATGGAGATGCGGATAACTCAACAATTTTATCAGCCAATGTTTCAGGGGTAACCCATTTACTAACATCAGCATTAGGCATTGACTGACGATTATCTGGTGTATCGATAGTTCCTGGAACAATAACATGAATAGTTACTTTGCTTTCCTTACGGTTAGCATTCAGGATTTGAGCCAGATTGATTAGCATAGCTTTAGAAAGCGTATAAGCTACTGCAAAGCCGCCCGTTTCCAATTGATGCGCAGTTTTAGAGCCGATTACTATAATGTTACCACCACCGCTGGTTTGCATGTGCTGATAAACAGGTCGAATAAGTGTATAGGCAGTTTTAAAATTTAAGGAAAGCATTTTTTCAATGGCTGTATAATTTGAATCAGACAAATCACCCATCTCAAAACCACCAGCAACAAGTGCTGCAGCCTGAATTTTTTTATGCTTTTGCACACAATTCATTACAAACTTTTGCGCAGCGTCTTCATCCGTAAGATCAAGTTGGTTGTAGTGAAGCTTTTCACTGGAAGATTGCTCTGTCCGTACAATGGCCTCAACAAAAAAATGTCTTTGTAGCGTTTTCACAAGGGCTAAGCCTAGATTACCAGCTGCTCCGCTAACAACACAAACAGGTTTCATCATTTCGGCTTTTTGCGTTTAGGCCCGTACGAAACAAAATGTTTTATCTTTTTTGGTTTAGGCTTTTTTTCTATGAAAAGATATCGCGCATACCCAAGTGTTAATGAGAAGAATAAGTCCCTTCTATCACCTCCGATTTCATATATCCTTTGGTTATTATTTGCTCTATCCAGGTAATCAGCAGATCGGGGATCAAAAGCACCCATGTTAGCACGAAAGTCAAAAGAAAGCCGTGCATGATCTGTGATATCCCAGTCAGATCTGATACCCAAAGATCCTATTACTTGTACCATTTTAAAGTCCGATTTTTTTAACGTTTCAAGATTACTTACTTGCGGGCTTACCACACCATCATATTCTACTTGATAAGCGTCAGGTAAGATTGAGTAAACTGCCGCAGGGAACTTTAGCTTGCTTGCACTATGAGTGATGGTTTCATTAGCATTTAATAATTGCGCATAACTGATGCCTGCCACAAAGCTTACCTTAAAAAACGATAAATCGATAATATGCTTCTTATAGGAAAACGGAAGTTGGAAGTATGTAATATTTACACTTCGCTCGCCCACTTGCCCACGTTGTGTGTTGAGTACATTAAATGTCTGGCCGATTTGCGTTACCTGTGGATCAACCATGAAGCCAAAGCCCATGTAATCTACGCCTAGGTGTATGCCTCCAGGGACAAAATTAGCTCCATATTTGGCTTGGTATCGTGGGTCAATACTGATACCATCATCAAAAGTGAATGTGGAGGTGATTCCACCGAAAGCCCCCACAGAATAGGTTATCTCTTTTTGGGCATAACTAGCCGTTGATGCGAACATCAGAAAGAGAATTAATAAATGCGGGCGATCCAACAGAGGGTTCACTGGCAAAGAGGGTAGCGGTTTTTTATACCCTGCAAAATAGCAATTAATTACAGTTGGTTAAGGTAGAATACGACTGATTTCGATTATTAACGGATTTTAGCGATTAGTAGAGCAATGGCCTTTATATAAGCCCTTTTTAGGGCCTCACTTTCGTTCCTCTCCAATAGAGGAAATAAATAAGGATGCTTAACTAAACAACATTGGATTAGTAGAGTATAACTCCTAATGTTAATTGAATTAATCCGGTGTCCGTGTAAGCTGTTCGGTATGTAAGCACATCATCAATAACACTAACCGAACCCCTTTCTATATGTCGGGAACGATCACCAGATAAGTAACTTAGTCTCATAAAAAATGAGGCATGGGCTTGCGGAAATTCAGCATCACTGCTGTCTTGTTTTCTGGTATGCAAACCTACTCCAAAACCATAGCCCAGACTCCCATCATTTTCGCTATCAATTAAAATCTCCTCTTCATTATTGTCAAAAATAGTCTGGTCAATTTTAATTCTACTATTCATCACATGGGCTCCTGCCATACCTTCGGCAAAAATGGCCAACTTACCCCTTACTGGAAAATAAATGCGAGCCACGGGACCTACAAAAAATTTGTTATAAGATGTTTTATAACGAATATCAGTGACAGGATCAGTTGTTTTATCCCTGCCAAAAGTGTGGATCGAAAAATCAATGCCGAATAGCAGAGGAGATTCTCGTTTTTTTCCGAAAGGATTTAATCCCAGACCTGAAGAGAAACCAAACGTAACTTCTCCGAAATCACTTTTAAGATTTTGTTTAAGCTGTCCGCCCGGTATACCAGTTTCCAGCCCCAGGTAGAAGTAACCTGAAATGTTATTGATCGGTTCTTCAAGCTTATAATTATCAGGGTCTACCTGTTGCGCAAATAAACTCATATTCATTATGAGTAAAGCCGCACAGATAGTTATAATATTTTTCATCACGCAAGGTTGTGATATACATTTTGTACATCATCGTCATCTTCTAAAGCATCAATAAGTATTAATACTTCATCCTGCTCCGCCTCACTTAGTTCTTTAGTGGTAGTGGGCAGGTAATGTAGTTCAGCGCTGATCGCTTCTATTTTTTTATCTTCCAGGAATTTAACCATTAAACCAAAGTCAGTAAACTTGGTATGTATTACGGTTTCCTCTTCATTTTGTTCAATATCTTCAGCACCCGCATCGATTAAATCCAGTTCTAATTCTTCAAGGTTTAAAACATTGGGCGCGAACTTGAAGACGCCCTTACGTTCGAACATAAAAGCAACTGAACCTGAATTGCCCATACTGCCATTCTTTTTAGAAAAAACAAGGCGCACATTTGCAACAGTACGGGTAGGGTTATCGGTAGCACATTCTACCAGAATAGGTACACCATGTGGTCCGTATCCTTCATAGATCACTTCCTGATAGTCCTTATCTTCTTTTGATGTGGCACGTTTAATGGCAGCATCCACCTTGTCCTTAGGCATATTTAAGCCCTTTGCATTTTGTATAATCGTGCGAAGCTTTGAATTGGTATCAGGATTACCGCCTCCGGCTTTTACAGCAATGTTTATTTCCTTACCTATTTTGGTAAAGGCTTTAGACATTTTAGCGTTTCGAGCAAAAATCTTGTGCTTACGTTTTTCAAATACACGTCCCATAAGAATCGATTAAGATTGACAAAAATAGAAGGCTTTGACCATACCTCAAAGACCCAATTTCATGACAATTTAGTTTTATTATATTATTTCCGTAATTAACAATGGGCACTTTGCAAGAGAAAAATGAGGAATCGCAATTAAAGCAGACCAGTATTTTCATCGGCTTATTGCTCGCTGCCACGTTTGCCTACTGTAAATTTGTAATCATGCCATATTTCCTCAATGTAGCCACTCGATTTATTTTATTAGTTGGGGTCATTTCAAAGGTTTTTGTATAAAGGATTACTTTAGGTAATTCGTGGCTTTGCAAATGATTACGTAATTGCTGAAGCAGAGCGATCTCATCAACTTTATTGGCACTTTCAATAATCAAACTCACCGCTGTACCAAGTTTTGCATCTTGTGTGCCGCAAACAAAAAAGCGGTTGTTTATGGATAGAGAAGAGAAAGTATGCTCTACTATCTTCTCTAATTTTTCAGGGTAAAGTTTAATGCCTCCTGAGTTAATCACATTGTCTGCTCTTCCTAGCCAACGGAATGTATTGTTACCAATCATTTCGACAACATCATTAGCTACAACAGCTTCAGGAAGATAATCTGCTTGAATAACGAGGCAATTTCTTGCGTCCAGTTTTAGCGTTACACCTGGCAAAGCTTTAAATGCATGAGTCGCATCAACACCTGAAATTTTTTGTAATGCAATATGGGAGAGGGTTTCCGTCATACCATAGGTTTGATAGATGTCACTTTCTGCTTTGCTTAATATTTCAGTAAGCTTCAAAGACACAGGAGCACCTCCTATAATTATTTTTTTGATTCTTTTAAACGAGCTTAAATCCATTTCGGTAAACATGGTTTCGGCCTGATAGGGAACCAATGCAGCGAAATCAAATTCAGCGTCAGGCGGTAGTAAATTTAATGGATTGGCGGTAGGTTCTATTGCTGTAATGTTGAGATTGCCAACCAGACAACGCACTAGCATCATGATACCGGCAATGTATTGGGTTGATAAACAGATTAAAACTTGATCATGTTCTTTTAATTCTAATGCTTTAATAGTTGCCGAAGCTGAGGCAATAAGTTGTTCGCGTGTAACTTCTATTTTTTTAGGAGTTCCGGTTGAACCACTGGTTTGTAGAATAAAAGTTTGTTGATTATTTAGCCAGCGATGTATAAAATCAAGGCTCGCTTTTTCAAAATCACTCTCTGATGTAACGCTTCCTTGTTGGATAGATGAAAGGGCAACAGATTTATTGTTTAACGAAAGATGCGTATGTGTATAGTGCATCTACTCAGATAAGTGTCAAATTTTTTAAATCACTTTTAAAGCGGTCTATAATGAGTTTTTCTTTTTCACTATAACCACTGCATGATTCTGCAACTTTTTGCATAACGCGAATAGCCGTTGCTTTTAATTCTGGGGTGAGATGATCTCTGTATTTTTTTAAATCGTGTAATGCTTCATTATAAGCAATATCGATACTGGGCTGTGTTACTTCATCCAATAACTCAAAACGACTTTGAGCCACCCATGAATTGAAATCGAGTTCTTCTTCTACAATTTTATTGAAGGTCATGCGCTCTTCAGCGCTTAAGCCTTTATCAGCTTTAGCAATCACGTAAGCCATTTCAGCGATGGCGCGGTAAATTTCTCTTTGTTCAATTTGCATGGTATATTTTATTCGCCTTATACGAACGAGCCCTAATTTCAGTTTTTTAAACTATAAAGTAAAGCTCCTAAAAAAGAAAAACCGCCATATTCAGAAGTCTACACTGCAACTTTTCTGAATATGGCGGTTAATGGGGATTAAATCCCTTATGGGAACTTAGGATACTTTGACCAATCTGGGTCGCGTTTTTCCAGGAAGGCATTTTTACCTTCCTTCGCTTCCTCAGATAAATAGTAAAGTAGTGTCGCATTTCCGGCAAGTTCCTGTATACCGGCCTGACCGTCTAATTCTGCATTGAACGAAGACTTAAGCATGCGCAAGGCAATCGGGCTTTTGGCTATCATTTTCTTCGCCCAGGCCACATAAGTTTCCTCAAGCATTTCTAATGGAACTACCTTATTAACAAGTCCCATGTCTAACGCTTCCTGTGCATCATATTGATCGCATAGATACCAGATTTCTCTGGCTTTCTTTTGGCCGACCACACGCGCGAGGTAAGAAGCACCAAAACCACCATCGAAACTGCCTACTTTTGGACCCGTTTGTCCAAATCTTGCATTTTCTGCAGCGATAGAAAGATCGCAAACTACATGCAACACGTGACCGCCACCAATAGCCCAACCGGCAACTGCAGCTACTACAGGTTTCGGAATTGATCGGATCATTTTTTGAAGATCAAGAACATTAAGACGAGGTGTTGCATCTTGCCCCACATAACCACCATGACCACGCACACTTTGATCGCCACCACTGCAAAAAGCTTTTCCGCCTTCTCCAGTTAAAATAATCACTCGAATATCCATGTCTTCACGACAGATATTCATGGCGTCAATCATTTCTTGTACAGTGAGTGGAGTAAAAGCATTGTGTACTTGTGGTCTGTTAATGCTGATGCGGGCAATGCCATCATACTTATGGAAAAGAATTTCTTTGTATTCTTTGATGGGTTGCCAGGGATATTTAAGATTCATAGCGTTCTTTTAGTTTTTTCTTAAAGCTTTCAAATATAGTTTTGTTCAGATTAGTGTCCGTTTCTATTTCAAGAATTTTTGGTGTTCCATCATTCTCAAAAAAGTTTTTTATCTGATTGTTTACTTTCTTTCTTGAATCAATGACCAAATGATCAATTCCATACTCAGCGCACAAATATTTAGCACTCAGTTTTTGCTTAGCTACAAAGTATTCATCAACTTCTTTTAAGTCAGCAGGGCCATCAATCAATTTAAAAATAACGCCACCATGGTTGTTAAGCAGCACAATGCGAAGATTGGGTAATGCGTAGCTATGCCAAAAAGCATTTCTATCGTAGAAGAAAGCGATGTCACCAGTAATTAACACCTGTAATTTTTCAGGATTAGCCAAGCAATGACCAACCACCGTACTAGTGCAACCATCAATACCACTGGTGCCTCGGTTAGCAAATATTTCAGTGCTACTATGTTTTTCTGTTAAACCAACATAATTGGCATAGCGTACACTCATGCTGTTGGCAAGGTGGAGGTTTGTGTCGTTTGGTAGTTGTTTGATGATTTCATTTACCATTTCAAATTCACCCAGCATTTCGGCAGGGAAAAATCCTGAAATCAGTGCTTGTGCTTTTTGCTCTTCCAACTGCCAGACTTGCTGATAGTTTTCTTTTTTTTGTTTGTCGAAGCTTTCTTTTTTATCGAGTGTACTCAGGAAATTAAAGAAACTTTCTGGTGAAACAGAGGCAGTGTGTGTTAACGATTGATAAGTATCTGCTTGTTGTTCTTCAGTACCGATATGCCAATGCACAATGGCTTTATGTTTTCTTAAAAACAGTTTTACCTGTTTGGCAATAATACCAGCGCCAAAAGTAATCAGCAATTCAGGGTGAAGCGACTCTTTTAAACTATCGGGTGCCTGACCTAAAAAGGCATCGGCATGTTTGATGGCTTGTATTAATTTATGTTGATTGGAAATGATATCTGCTAATACAGGCAGGTTGTGCTTTTCAATATTGAACTGAAGTAATTGCGTTAAGGCGCGATTTGCAGGCTGCTGTCCTGCCACAATCAGCACTTTATTGTATTGTTTCCAATGCTTTATGAGTAAGGCTTTACTTTCATCACTTAGCAGAAACTCCTTCGGTGTGTTATTGATTATACGAACATCTTTTACAAAATGTACTGGTTGATTATTGACTGGGTATAAAGGCTCACGAAGAGGTACGTTAATGTGTACGGGTCCCGGCTGTTCATTGTTAGCCAGGTTCAAAGCTTCATTCACCGATCTGTTAATCGTCCAGATATTATCCGGGTGCGCATATTCCTGTGGTAATTGAATGAATCGCTTTACATGTTTACCAAAAATATCTTGCTGAAAAATAGTCTGGCCATCTTGTTGTCCAATCCACTCTGTTGGCCTGTCACCAGAAAGTATGAGTAATGGAATTCCTGAAAAGAAAGCTTCCGCGACTGCTGGTGCAAAATTATAAAGAGCAGATCCTGATGTGCAGATGAGCACAACAGTTTGTTTACTTTGCTGCGCCATGCCCAATGCAACAAAGGCTGCGCTTCGTTCATCACTTAACACTTTTATGCTGAAACTTCCTTGTCGGCTAAAAGCAAGTGTAAGTGGCGCGCAACGAGAGCCAGGGCATAGTACCACATGCTTAACTCTTTTTTGAGCACAAATCTCTGCTATGTTATAAATGGGCTGCACAATTAGCGTGTTGATATCGTATAGTTTTCAAAAATTACACTTAAAAGCGTATTCATTTTCATCTCAGTTTCTTCCCACTCTCTTTCAGGAACGGAATCTATAGTTACTCCAGCTCCCGCATATAATTGAGCAGAAGATTTTTTCCATTGCAGACAACGGAGGTTAACAAATAATTCTGTGTTTTGCTGGATGTTTACAGGCCCTAGGTAGCCACTATACAATTCGCGGCTGTAACCTTCATTTTTTAAAAGAAAGTCAAGCGATAAGTCTTTTGGCATACCACAAACGGCTGAAGTAGGGTGGAGGAGGTTAAGCATAACTGTGCCCAATTGTGCAAAATTGGTCTCCTTCATGTCTACTTTAAAATCACTTTTCAAGTGCATTAGATTACCTGCAATAATGGTTTTAGGACCATATTCTTCGTAATCACGAAGCCTTATTTTTTTAAAACAACTGATGATGTAACGTTCTACTAATGCCTGCTCTTCAATTTCTTTTTGTGTCCAAGCCACATTCTTGCTATCTGTTCCGGGTGTCCATGCTTTTGTGCCCGCTAATGCTACCGTTTTAAATATATGTTGATTTTCAAGGGATACCAATAGTTCTGGGGTTGCACCCAACCAGGTTCCATGATTGGGTGTACTAATCAGCGATACCATGGCTGTAGGGTAGCGCTGGCAAAGTGTATCAAAAGCTTCTAACAAGTTTATTGAAGCCTCAATGGTTTTGGTTCGGGAGGGGACAATTTTTTCGGCTGATCCGGCTTTAATGAGTTGAATCGCTTCATTCACCAGATTAATATAATTGCCTTTAATAGAAGTTACTTTTACGGCACTACCTTTTTCGTAAAATGCCGGTGGTGTATCAATCGGCTTCAATTGTTTCAACCAGGCATGGGCATTAGTTTCTGTAGCAGATTCAGGCTCTTCTAAAGTTTGCGCTGAGAAACGAAAATAATAATCGGCAGACAGAAAAGTACGATGCTCTGCCATAAATGGTGCCAGCATAAATCCCTCACTCAAATCTTCTAAAACAGCATCTTCTTTAAGCTGCTTTTCAGTTTTTGAAATAATGAGTTGTTGTATTTCCTGGTTGGGTAAGCGCCATAATGCAACGGCATCGCCATTGGTAAAAGCATGATTGAGCAGTAGTTGCCAACACGCCTTTTTATCGTTTAATTTTTGTGTATTTGCAGATTCTGTGGATTTCATCGACACGATCCCAATTCTATTTTCTTTTCTATTTCTTATCCATTACCGCCATGGTAATACGACTAATGCACACCAACTCAGCTTTTTCGTTATGGATTTTTATTTCCCAAACCTGAGTTCTTCCACCGATGTGTATGGGTTTTGCCACACCAGTAACAAAACCGGTTCTGGCACTTTTAATATGGTTTGCATTAATCTCCAGTCCAACACAATATTGTTTGCTCATATCAACACAGCAGGTTGCTGCCACACTTCCCAGCGTTTCGGCCAATACAACAGATGCACCTCCATGTAACAAGCCAAGGGGCTGATGGGTTCTATGGTCTACAGGCATTTTTGCTTCAATAAAATCAGTACCAATAGCTGTAAACTCAATGCCCAAGTGTTCCACCATTGTATTGGGAGACAGGTTGTTAAGTGCATGTACCGTGATGCCTTCTTTAAAAATGCTCATTTGTGTCTGTTTTGTTTGGCGGTCAGTCATCCAAAAACCCAGAAAATACCGGATATCTTCTTATACTTGCGCCCGCTAAGCCATACCTATTTTAAATGGCTGGGCAAATTAGCCAAAATTGGAGCCCAAAAAAATCTATATCGTACGTCACGGTCAAACCGATTTTAACCTGCGCGGCATTGTGCAGGGGAGTGGTGTGGACAGCTCCCTCAACGATTTGGGCCGTGCTCAGGCGGCTGCTTTTTTTAAGGCCTACGAGACTGTCCCTTTTGATAAAATCTACACCTCGGCCTTACAAAGAACTGTGCAATCAGTGCAACAGTTTTTAGACAAAGGCATTGTATACGAACAACTGGCAGGTTTAAATGAGATAAGCTGGGGTAATAAAGAAGGCCAGCCTATAACACCTGAGGAGGACGAGTATTATCACTATATGCTGAAGCAATGGCAACTAGGGAATACTTCTCTTCGGATTGAGAAAGGAGAGAGCCCGGATGAGGTTTTAGCTAGACTTAAAAGCGCCATGGATTACATCATGAGTAAGCCTGATGAAAAAACAGTGCTTATTTGCATGCATGGCAGGGCTATACGTATTCTACTCTGTTTGTTGTTAAACTATCCTTTGAAAGGGATGGATATGTTCGAACATCAGAATTTGTGTTTATATCAAGTGCACTATACAGGCAGTATGTTTTCGGTAGTGCAATACAATAATACAGATCATTTAAGTGTTTTAAGTTGACTTAAGGCAGCTTTTGCTTTAGCATCAATACTGTTTTTGTATTCATGCTTTTTATAAGCGATGGCTTGTGTGAAGTAACGTTTGGCGGCTGATGTATCATCAGTCTGCTTCTTTAAATAACCAAGTTGTAAACAGGCATTTGGCGCAAAGTACCATTCAGAGGTATCTGGATCCCCACTCATATCAATTACTTGTTCATAAAATAGTCGTGCTGCATTTGCCTTACCTGAAAGATGTGCGAGTCGCCCTTGTCGGTAGTAATACTCTACTTGCTCCTTTATGCTTGGTATGTCTGACGGGCTAATTTGTTGGGCTGCTTGCCTGGCCTCATCATAATATCCTCCATCCGTTAGGAATCTAATTTTGGTCAATTTTGAATTGATGCCATCCGTTGAGTTAAGCACTCGGTTTGCATATTTATCTGCCTCTGTATTTTCGTGTGATATAGCGCGTGCTAAATCATAATGTTCTATGGCTTTAGTCTGGTTATTTTGCAATTGATAACAGATGCCTGTTTTAAACTGCGCATCTTTTAAAAAACTGTTTCCTTTAAAATGTTTAATGTATTGTTGAAACGATTTTATGGCAGTTTCATAATCACCCTTATACAACAAGGCCTCACCCGTCAGGTAATCAATAGCAGGGAGATCATCAGGTGTAAGGGTCTTGAGTAATGCAAGACTCTCCTCGGCATTGTTATTTTTTAGTGCAAGTGTAGCCCCAACAAAACTGATAATGTCTTTGGAAGAATTTTCATCAATGAGTTGTGTGATGTAGGTTTTGGCGATCATAGGTTCTTGTCTTACATAACCGTGAATGAGCGCAAGAAAAATACTGGCTTCGGTATTTGTAAAGGTGTTGGAATTACTTAGTAGTTGAAGTTCTGCTAATCCGGTTTGGGTTGAGCCCTCCATATTCATCATGCGCAATACCCAATTGTATTTCTCAGGTACAGCACCTAGTAATATTTGTAATAGGCCATGACTTTTAAGCATTGGCAAAAAATTCGGATATTTTTTTCGGCCACGTGCTGCCAGTTGATATGCTTTTCGCAATTTAAAAGCGCCATCAAATTCTCGTTCAAACTTGAGGTATACGAAAGCCAATTGCAGGTGTAGTTCTGCTTGAGCAAACAACACTTCAGCACTAACAGGCTGACTGTCTAAATAAGCCAGTTGTTTATCGAAGATTAGTTCGTAAGGTTCTACTAAACGCTTGTCTTCATTAATTAATAATTCGAGGGTGTTGCAAAGGCTAGTGATATAAATTGAATAAGCATTATTGTCTTTAACAAGACTTCTGGCTTCGGTCCATTGCATATTAAGCGCCAGATCATGCGCTTTACTTTGAGGAATGGATAGAATATCCTGAGCTGCAACATTTGAGTAAAAGCAAAAAAGGCAAGCCATGAGACTTGCCTTTTTTAATATTGATTGAAAAGCGATTGCTTTGCTTCGCTTGATGAATAGCATTAACTTATTCAGCTGTTTTTCTTCTGCGCGTTGGTACAACGGTAACTGCAGGTTTCGCTGATTTAGGCTTGTCGCTTTCATCCAATGTATCAATATCTACATCGGCTAAGATACGACCAGAGTGTTCATCAATAACAATCTTCTTCTTTTCGCGGATTTCAGCAATTTTTTGAGGAGGGATAACGATGTTACAACCTTCGGCTGCACCACGCACTACACGTACAACAGCCAAGCCATTGGTAAGACTTCCGCGAAGACGCTCGTAGTATTTTAATAAATTCTTATCCTCAATTTTTTTAGTGGCTTTTTCACGTTCAGCAAGTAGTCTGACTTCTTCTTCCTGACTTTCAGCTAAAATGCCATCCAGCTCTTTTTTCTTTATGTTGAGGTGCTCGGCACGCTCGTTTACCTGAGCTTCTATTTTATCGAGTTCGTCTTTTTTGCGGGTAATTTCGTCTTTCGACTGCTTGATTTTCTTCTCAGAGATCTGGATTTCAAGCTCTTGTAATTCAACCTCTTTTGTGATGGCATCAAATTCGCGGTTGTTGCGAACGTTCTTTTGCTGCTCTTGGTATTTTTTAATCAGCTTTTCAGCTTCTTTAATGGCTTCTTTGTTCTTTTTAATGTTTTCGTCTAAGTCCTTTTGTTCTGTTTGGTAGCGGCTTAAACGTGTTCTGTATCCTTCAATTTCATCCTCCAAATCCTGTACTTCGTCTGGCAGGTCGCCTCTTAACTTTTTCAGTTCATCTATTTTACTGTCGATTGTTTGGAGTTTTACAAGTGCTTCGAGTTTCTGTGCTACGGTTTGTGTTTCCATCAGAGGTAGTAACTTATTGGATTCGTGATAGTTCCGGAAAAATTGACTGCAAAAGTAGGAAATTTTTTGGTTAAAAGCTCACCTATCAAATCTTTAGTGTAAACCTCGCTCTCATAATGCCCTATATCTGCAATGGTTAAACGATTTTCAGCATCAAAAAATTCATGGTATTTAAAGTCGGCCGATACATAGAAATCAGCTCCAGCTTGAATGGCATTTTTCAGCAAAAAGCTTCCAGAACCTCCGCAAAGGGCTATTTTCTTCACATTTCTATTAACGAGTGGGGTGTGTCGAATTACCTTTAAAGCCATACTTTTCTTCAAATGAGCTAAAAAAGCTTTTGGTTCCAGCGATTCAGGTAATTCTCCGATCATTCCAGAGCCAACTTCCTGATTTTCATTGTGTAAGCTGCTTATATAATAAGCTACTTCTTCATAGGGATGGCTTTGTTTGAGCGCTTTTAATATGTTTTTCTCTAAATGATTCGGGAAAATCACTTCTGCCCTAATTTCATCAACTTTTTCCTGTTTGCCAGCCTCACCAATATTCGGATTGGCCATTTCGTTAGGTTGAAAACTACCTGTCCCTTCTACAATAAAACTGCAATTTTTATAATTCCCGATTTGCCCTGCTCCGGCATCGTGGAGGGCAGAGAGCACTTCGTTTGCATGAGTTTGGGGAATAAATGTGACCAATTTTGACAAACTATCCTGTTTTGGAAGCAGAATACGGACATTTTGAAGGCCCAGTTTTTCGGCAATTTTCTTGTTTACACCACGGTTAACATTATCAAGATTAGTATGAATAGCATAAATGGCTATGTCATTCTTTATGGCTGAAATAATGGTTCTCTCCACATAATTGCTCCCTGTCAGTTTTTTTAAACCTTTAAAGACAATGGGGTGATGGGCAATAATCAAATTGCATTTTTTGTCAATTGCTTCTTGAACCACCTCTTCGGTGCAGTCAAGTGTTATTAATGCATTGCTTAATTCGTTGTCTGCGTTTCCGGTTAACAATCCCGAATTATCATAAGGCTCCTGATAGGCTCGGGGGGCAATGCTTTCCAAATAGTTGATGACTTCCTTTATCTTCATTTGAGCTGTTTGGCTTTAATCAATTGTGTGCTCGAGGTTTAACTGTACTTTTGCATGATTCAACAAAGCTACATGTTTCTGGTAAGGTTATTTCTTTTCCCTTTTGCTGTTTTATACGATGCCATAACAAGGTTTCGCAATCTTTTATATGATCTAAAATTAAAACCTTCTGCGTCATTTGAAATACCACTAATAAGTGTTGGCAACCTGGCGGTAGGGGGTACAGGTAAAACACCAATGGTGGAGCACCTCATACGGTTGTTTGAAGCTAATGGCTTTGCCATGGGCACATTAAGTCGGGGGTATGGTAGAAAAACCAAAGGTATGCGCCTCGCCAATCATTCAGATACGGCAGAAACTATTGGTGATGAACCCTATCAATTATTTGATAAGTACCACCAACATGCAGTGGTTTCTGTATGCGAAGAACGGGCTTATGCTATTCCTTTTCTGGTAGATCAGTTCCCTGATCTCAAGGTTGTTATTATGGATGATGCCTTTCAACATAGGACAGTAAAAGCAGGGTTGAGTATGGTGCTTACTGAGTATGGAAATCCATTTTACCAGGATTTTGTAATGCCAGCCGGAAAATTGAGGGAATCAAGAGCTGGTATTGAGCGCGCTGATATGGTAATTGTTACCAAGTGCCCTCCTCATATGGACGAGGAGGAAATGATAAAGATGGAGCATGCCATTCGTTATTACGAGGATCGCCCTGTATTCTTTACCACCATTCGGTATGGGGAAGCAATTGCTTTTGATGGTATAACAGCATGGAAATCTGCCAAGGTTTTGCTGGTGTCGGGACTTGCTAATGCAGCACCACTAAAGGAATATGTGAGTGAACAATATGAGTTGGTACATCATTTCGATTTTCCAGATCATCATTTATATACTAATAAAGACTGGCTAAAAATTAATGAGATGGCCGAGCAGCAGCATGCAGTAATACTAACCACCGAAAAGGACAGGGCTAAGTTAAGGGCATTGGCAGGGGAGGAAGAATCGAAGAACCTATTCTACTTGCCTATTGAAATAGTTTTTATAAAAGGTGGAACGGACTTTGATTCAATAGTGCTGGATTATGTCAAAAATGCTGAATCCTTCGTTTAATCTAAATGTTATCTTTGCGCGTGAATTTTTTTAAGCCAGTATTCATTCTACCTCTTTTGCTTTCCACAACTCTTTTTGCGCAGGAGGAAGAACCCACTGTCTCAAGGTCAAGGGTGGTTGATGATTCTACAAAAGCCATTTACGGTCCTACTACTTCGCGTTACTATTTTGAGGAGAATGTGTTTTTTAGCGATTTTAAAAGTCAGACACTTGATACAGCAATACACGACTTCCATCAATATAATTTTATACAGCGGCTCAACTATGAGTATCATGATCTGGGGAACATCGCCACTGCGATTTCGCCAATATTTTATAAACTGCCCGAGCAAATAGGGGTAAGCTCAGGTTGGAATAGTTTTACGCCATATTGGGATACAGAAAGAGTTCGATATTACGACACGCAATCACCTTTCTCAAATATGCATTTAGTGCTTGGTGGAGAGGGGAGATCAATTACAGACGTAGACTATACTAGAAACATTAGGCCTAACTGGAATTTTGGTTTTAATTACCGTGGTCTTTTCATGGATAAACAAATTTTAAGACAAGCCAGAGGTGATCGGAATGTGGTTAGTCATTACTATGATTTTTTCACAACATACCATGCAAGAGATTCTAGTTATTTTGCCTTCTTTAACTTCAGAAGGATGAGCCATATTCAACTCGAAAATGGAGGAGTAGCGGTGGAAGATGATTATGTATTAGAAGATTTTTTTGAAGAGTTTGCAGGCACTAATTTAGTAGGCCCACAAAGTTATGATTTACGAACTAACCTACATTTATTTCATCAGTACCGACTAGGGAAAGGACTAGAGATATATCATGTAGCTGATAAGTATCGCCAATATGTTGAGTTTAAAGATAACTTACGAGGAAATGATTATTACGATTTCGAGTTCTTGCCAAACTCGGCAGTATTGGACAGAACGGTTTTCAGGACTTTTAGAAATGAATTGGGATTAAAATCAAAGCGTGGCCCTTTGTTTTTGAATGTCTACTGGGCTGCTCGTAATTTTAATATTGATTATAAGTGGATTGATGAAAATGATATTGACCTGGAAACAAAAGGAATTGAGTATTACGCTGGTGCACGAGCAGCATTTGATATTTCGTCTAAGATCAGACTTTCTGCAGAAGCAGAATATTTGTTAAGTACCAACTATAAAGCAAAGGCAGCTATTGCTTCACCGTGGTTAGATGCAAGTATAAGCAGGTATACCTACAAACCTGGTTTTGTACAACAGCTTTATGTGGGCACACATGATGGTTGGATAAATGACTTCAACAACACAGAAGCAACGCAGATTCAAACGCTGGCACATTTAAGAAAGAAATCGTTTACACTTTCAGTTGGGGGTACAGTAAGCTCAATTGATAATTATGTGTTCTTTAGGTCTGATAGGCAACGCAGTAATCAAAAAGTGTTGCCTGAGCAGTTATCCGTTAATCAGTTTGTTAGTTCCCCTGAGCTTCGATTGGGATTTCTTTTTTGGAAGAAATTATCTTTATCTAGCAGGGGAGTTTACAGTATTGTATCAAATGAAGCTACATCGGCCATTCAAGTGCCAAAAGTATTTCTTCATGGACAATTAGCATTTCAGGATATATGGGTACATGGTAATTTCGATTTTCAGATTGGATTGGAGGCTCACTGGCAATCCGGCTATTTTGCAAATGGATATGATGTACCTACTCAGCAGTTTTACCGACAAGATCATTTTATGACTAATGAGTTTCCATTGGTTGATGTGTTCTTTAACTGGAAAATGAAGCGTGGCAGAATATTCTTTAAGTATAATAATGTTGTTCAGGCAATTACAAAAACAGGGTATATCCCTACACCTTTTTATCCTGGTCAGATTAATATACTTGATTTTGGTTTTGACTGGATGTTTTTTGATTAGTTTTTTCGCAAAACCTTTTTAACTTTTCTTCTAATTCGGGTTTTTACCTAAAATCTGTCTGACCGCAGTTTGCTTCCGCTTCAGCGGTCTGACGGATGGTTATCTTCAAATATCTAATGTTTTTGAAACTAGGGGTATCTAAACGGATTAGCAGATTAACTTTATAAGTTGTTCTTAGTAAAAAATCTAATTGTTATGAAGATTTATAAATCTAAAATAAGTTCTCTCGTTTTGATTCTGGTAGCCTTACCAATGACAGCTCTAATGCTTTTGATGATTTGGCAAGATACCTGGTTAGGTTTTTCAATTGTTGCAATCACCTCTATCTTTTTGTTTCATCTTTTCTTAACAACCTATTACATCATTGATGGAGGTCAACTTAGTATCAGGAGTGGTTTTTTGGTTAACATAAAAATTGAAATAAGTAGTATAAGTAAGGTAATGAAATCAAATAGTTTCCTGAGTTCGCCCGCAACATCTTTTGATAGAATTGAAATTCGTTATAATAAATTCGATAGTGTGATTATTTCACCATCCGACAAATCAGCATTTACTGAAGCTTTGAAGAATTTAAATCCATCGATTGAAGTTAAACTTGAATAAGCTTTAAAAAAAACCTTTTCTTAACATTCGTTAAAATAAAATGAGCCTGACTTTATTTATAGGGTCAGGCTCATATCTTTTTACTTACTGGGATTGAGGATTTGATTCGTTACATCCTACATATTTTTTACAAGTCTCACCGTTTCATCATCACCTTCTTTTTTGATAACGAAAAAGTAGCTGCCAGTAGGCAAGATTGAGAGATCAAACGTTTCACTATAGTTTCCTGCGGGCACTGCTTTTTTCTGAATCACATTAACAGGGACACCTAATACGTTAATTAGTTGAATAGTAAGATCGCTATTTTTCTTAAGCGTGTACTGTAGTGTAGTTATTGAATTTGCTGGATTAGGAAATGCGGAGGCAAAAGAAATATCAGTAGACTCAATTGTAGCTGTTGGTTCTTCTTGAATAGCTATATAGTCGATTGCCCAACCCCATGTCTGAATAGTTGCATTTGAGCTTAGTTTAAATCTGAAAAGAACCTTATCGCCAGCATTAAAGAAATCTAAAAGGTTAATTTCGTGTGCCATCATTTGGCTATACGTGCCATCAGCGCCAGTATTTAGGCTATTTGTCCATGAAGTGTTAGCCGAGGCATTGTATGGCGTAATAATACTAATCCAGTCAACCCCATTAATAGTAGCTTCAATAGTTACTTGATCGTTTGGTTCTACAATTGCAACATCTCTGTATTTAAGGCTAGCGTTTGAAGATGCGATAGTAATTGGTACAAGTAGAGCTGCAATACTGTTTGCATTGGTCATGTATGGATGTGAGCTGTGCAGGGTATTTCTGGTGCCTGATACTTGGTTGTTAAATGTTTTGCGTTGAAATTCTTTTAATCTAAACTCGGTAGCATCATCAAAGTAGTTAGTATGTTGCGTCACCAACGGCTTTAATTGAACATGTTCACCATTTAAACTTTCTGTAAAGAAAGGAGAGCCATCCTTATATGCTACACCCGAAACGCGCTTATTGCCAAAAGATAATCCGGAAATCTCTATAATTGTTTCCCCAGCGGTTAGATCCTCTATTGAACCAACCTTAACATTATCGACAAATATATCTAAGGATTGAAATGGTTGCTCGCTACTTATTTTAACTCCCAGCTTGCCATTTGGGCTTGTGCCCATGTTAACAAATTGTGGCAGTGTCGGGAAATTAATCTGAGGTGCATTAACTGTTGCGGTCCATATTCCTCTTCCATGAGTAGCAATTACAACTTGATCATCTACACCCTTCATATCCCATACAGATACATTTGGAAAATCATCAATGAAATTCCAGCTTAGGCCTCCATTAAGACTTTCTACAATTCCAATTTCAGTTCCTGCCCAGATAATATCTGTATTATCAGGTCTTACATATAGACAATAAACAGCTACATCAGGAAATCCTGTACTACTCGTATTATTAGTGCCAAAGCCGGAAATATCTGACCAAGTCTGTCCAAGATCAACGGTTTTTAAAATTTTTGGCTTTCCAGCGAGAGAGAAAAGTGCATAAGCTGTATTTTCTTCACTCGGGTGAGAAGCCAATTTGGTTATGCCACCCATACTAACTTCCGTGTAGTTGTTCGTTAAAGAGAATGAAGCACCACCGTCTGTAGATACATGGAGATTAAAATTGGCATTCATTCCTAAACCTGCCCAAACTATGTTTGCGTTAGCACGAGAAACTTCCACATCCATGAAAGAAGCTACACCCCATTTTTGAATAATTGGGGTTAATGACCAGTTTTGACCAAAATTATTTGAAACAAAAATGCCTGCATCACTCATAGCAAAAATCCTGTCGGGTAAATTTGGTGAGTTTGCCAATTTTGAAATGAAAGGAGCTTCTCCAGATAATCCAGTATTAGCAGCTACCCAAGTAGACCCACCATTACTTGATCTTCTAAAGCCATTAAATTGCGATCCACCAATTAGCAGGTTGTCATCTCTGTTATTCCAAAGCACTTCAAAGCCATCGCCTCCAATATTAAAGAAATACTGAGTACTGGCAGTAGAATTTGCACCTGGAGGTGATTTCCATGTTCCATTGTCTTGCATACCACCAAAGTATTCATTAACCCCAGGTCGTTTGGCAGCTCCATAAAATTGACTTGTATTATATGTATTGCCAACCATAGTCCAGTCACCTTCAGAGGTTCCAGGAGAAACTGCACTATTGGAAATAAACACACCACCATCATTTGCATTTAACAATTTGAAGGTGGAGGCAGAAGTGGTAATTACAACCAGATTATGTTGGTCGGGATGAAGATCTTCTCCGAAATTGACAAATCTATTTTTGCTATCATATTGACCATAGACATCGGCAGAGGTAATAGTGTTAGCATTGAAAAGCTGTTTGGTTTCAAAATTTATTTTGAAAGTCGCCTCTGGAAGTGATCCGGGGTTCCATGATTCACCCTCGGCTAAAACCGGCCAAATATTATAAAATTGATTAAAGACATGACCACCTGCCACCGCCATTGAAGCGTTTGGTGTAGTGCCATTGTAAGTTACGTCACTTATAAATATGTATTCACGGCTATGATCTGTAGCAACAGTGGCGGTTGTATTAGACGGAATAAGATTGAACATACCGTCTCTTCCTTGATCGCGAAATGAAATCATAAGTTGGCGGTTGTTGGTTATATCCCAAACTTCAAAAGGAACATCAACATAATTCTGATAAGTATAATTTTCATCAGTAACACCAGAGGTTGCGCCTTCTGGTACTAAGAATCTATGTGCCTTTTGACTTTTTCCGGCACCAAACCGGATTTCAACACTTATGTTAGCGCCATCAGTTACATCTAAAGTACCATTACTAAAATTTGCGCTGAAGTTAACCAGGTCAAGAATTTCTTCCGAACCTATGTTCTCCGTATCATAGAAGTTGATGTCGCTGGAACCTTCAGTAAGTGTTAGTCGAAAAATACCAACCCCGCCAAAGTAAATAACATTAGCATTGAAAGGATCACACACTATGGTGTTATCATACCAACCCTGTCCACCTAAAAAGTCAACTTCTGCATTATTGAAGGAAACATTAACCTGATCCCATGTCTCACCAGAATCCTGTGACATCAATAGCTTGGAACCCTCTCCAAATGAAATTTCCGCAGAAGCAAAAATCCGGCTTGGGTTAATTGGAGATACAGCTAGTTCAATTCTACCTAAAGAACCCATACCATTATTAGACAAAGTCCAGGATTGACCTGCATCAACAGACTTCCAAACTCCTATACTGTTTTGTGCAGCATATTGGATATCAAAATTAGCCGGGTTTACTTTAATATCTTGTATGTTAAGTTCATCTAGTGAGTTTGTCCAGTTAACACCACCGTCACTTGTTCTGTAGATTCCGGTACTTGTTCCTGCCACTACCTCATTCTCATTTGTTGGACTAATAACTAGTCTGTTGATGTCACCAAAAGAAATTGTTGAGTTTAATATAGTCCAGCTTACGCCTTTGTCTGTTGATTTAAAAATCCCATTACCGCTGATGGCGTCAAGGTTGAAAAAACCCTCGCCTGTTCCCATGTAAATTGTATTGGTATTTGAGGTGGCCATTGCCAAAACCGTTGTTGCAAGATTCGGCAGGTCTGGTGTTATCAATACCCAGTTTGTGCCACCATTCGTTGTTTTCCATACACCACCACCTGCAGAGCCGGCAAACCATGTGTTTTTAGAAGCATCATCCGGATCCACGATGAGGCCACGGGTGCGGCCAGGAACGTTAGAAGGTCCTCGTTCTGTCCAAGCGGTTACACCATTATCTGATTTAGTTCTAGCGCTTTTTGCTTTTAGTTTCGCTCTTGTAAATTCCTTCATTTTATAACCTGCAGAGTAGGAGGGTTTAGCCTCTCCGTCCGCTGTACGAATACTGCGATGAAACTTCGCAAATTCAGCAGGGCCATTTACTTTTTCATTTTTTGAAGAAGAGAATGCTCTTGTGGTTGAAACCGTTGGTGTATTTAGTTTATCAACTTGTATGAGCACAACTATGCTGCAAGCATAAAAAAATGTTAGGAGTAGAATTTTTTTCACGTTTGGGGTTATTTTTTGTTTACAGGAAGATTAATTATTTTAATATAGTCAGCTTGTGTTTTATCTTTTGGAATAATGCCAGGGATATCCAGTATCTCTAATGAATTTTCAGTCTTCCACTTTATATATCCTGCTTTGAAAGAACCTTTTGAGATTACTGTTTTACTTAGATTGTCGAGCACAACATATTTTACTGTTTGTGTCGTCTCGTTTTTATTTTGATATACAAGAGTAAAAGTTTTGGAGTCGTTTGCAACCTCTGTGTTTTCTTTACCTAATATGTCCTCAGCCAATTGAGCCAAACTTGAATTTGCTGTTGAGTTTTGTTCAACGTTAAGTGTCTTTTTAGCACAAGAAATACTACATAATATTAAACAAAATAATAATGCACGCATGAAATAGACATTAAGGTTATAATTTAATCAGGTTTTTTGTTTTTTCTTCTTAGCAGCCGGGAAAAGAATGTTGTTTAAGATAAGTCTGTACCCGGGTGAATTAGGATGTTGATTAAGGTCAGTATGTTCTTCACCCACCTGATGCTGATAATCTTCCGGATCATGACCTCCATAGTATGTCCAAAAGCCTTTACCTACTGTTCCGTGCAAATATTTAATTTCTCCAATGGCTTTGTTTTCTCCCATTACCAAAGCTTCTGATTTTACAACTCTCTTTTTAAAGCCAGTTGTTTGACCATAAAAACCATTGATGATTTTTGTATGATTTTGCGTAAGCATAGTTGGTATGGGATCCCACTTGGCAGAAAATTCGAAAAGCGTAAAGTAATCATTGTCTTGCCTAAGGCCTCTTTCACTGGGTTTGTTATCAATATCAGAGAATTCATACTCATAAATGTCTCTTACCAATCTGAAATCAGTAAAAGCAAAAGATGAAGAGAAGTTAAGTTTGTTTTGTGCTTGCGGATCAGCCGGATCACCATCAAATGGTCGTTCGCAAATATCAATACCTTCAGCGGCTAATGCAATATCGAAACTGTCAGTTGCAGAACACATTGCGAACATAAAACCGCCCCCGGCAACAAACTCCTGTATTCTCTTAGCAACTGCTAATTTTAACTGAGATACTTTATGAAAGCCATGTTTTTGTGCCATTTCCTCTGCTTCACGCTGTTGCTCAACATACCAAGGGGCGTTACTGAAGGTGCCATAGAATTTTCCATATTGTCCTGTAAAATCTTCATGGTGCAAGTGGAGCCAATCATATTTTGGCAGATTACCAGCCAACACTTCGTCATCATAGATGAGATCGTATGGAATTTCTGCATAGGTAAGTACCAACGTTACAGCATCATCCCATGGTTGGGCTGTTTTGGGCGAATACACAGCAATTTTTGGGAACTTTTCAAGTTTCATCACGTCATAATTCAGTGCTGGACTGGCTATTTCGGCTAAAATCTGGTTCGCCTGCGCATCTGATATTACCTGATAGCTAACCCCCCGAATCATCAATTCATTTTGGATAGCCGGAACATAGTCGCACATAAAGCTACCACCACGGTAATTCAACAACCAATCAACCTCTGTTTCGCTTCTTAATATCCAATAGGCTATGCCATAGGCTTTTAAATGATTGGTTTGGGTCTCATCCATGGGGATTAAGATCTGATTTGCCCTTACCAAAGTGCTACAAATGAGCAGAAAAGTTATAATGACTCCGTAACGCATGCCTTAAATTTACGTCTAAAACTAAAAGTAACCGCTAGTTATATTTACATGAAAACGATAAAATAGTTCAGCTTGACTGTAACATTATCGCCTCTTTTTCAACGTATTGTTATATAGTATCGACATGAATCTACTTGAGAACATAAAAGAAGGCCTCCGATCCATAAAGGCTAATATGCTTAGATCGGTTTTAACCTCATTGATTGTTGCCATAGGCATTACATCTTTGGTTGGAATTCTTACCGCAATTGACGGTATAGAATATTCAGTTAACTCAAGTCTATCCTCCCTGGGCGTTAATACTTTCGATATTACCTCTAAACGGAACCGAGGCAGTAGTGCTCAGGGTATCTCTGAGAAACGTTATCCGCAGTTAACATTCAGTCAAACAGTACGTTTTGCCAGCGACTTCCGCTCAGAAGCCACTATCTGTCTTGCAGCTGATGTAACAGGTATTGCTGAAGTAAAGTATTTGTCAAAAAAGACCAACCCCAATGTACAGGTTAAGGGTGTTAATGAAGAGTTCTTTGCATTAAAAGGTGCAGATATTGAAAAAGGAAGAAACTTCTCCAGAATAGAAATGGAATATGGCTCGCAGGTAACCGTTATCGGATTTAAGGTAGCTAAGACGCTGTTTGAAAATCAAGATCCAATTGGCAAAGAAATAAGCTTCTTAGGTACTAAACTCCGCGTAATAGGCGTGATGAAAGAGAAAGGTGATATCTCAGATGATAATTACGACAATATGGTTACTGTGCCATTGATCAAAGCAAATCAAATGGGTAAAGGAAGGCAATTGTGGTATGAGATTTCTGTAGGCATTAGCGATCCAACCAAAATGGATTATGCCATGGGTGAAGCAACAGGCATTATGCGTTCTATCAGACGCGATGAGATAGGTAAGCCTAACTCTTTTGATCTTGAACGTAGCGAATCTTTAGCAGAAGAATTAGAGAGTATAACATCTGCGCTTCGCATTGGTGGCTTTGGTGTAGGTTTTATTACTTTGTTGGGTGCATCCATTGCTTTGATGAATATTATGCTGGTATCTGTAACAGAAAGAACCAGAGAAGTAGGTGTGCGTAAAGCACTCGGTGCAACACCACTTCGCATTCGTCAGCAGTTTGTGATTGAAGCCATTGTAGTTTGTTTACTGGGTGGTATTGCCGGTATTATACTGGGTATATTAATTGGTAATGGCATCTCAAGCCTTATTGGTATTGATAAATTTGTTGTGCCTTGGTTGTGGATGTTTATGGGCATGCTTATTTGCGTAGGTGTCGGGTTATTGTCTGGTTATTACCCAGCGCACAAAGCTTCCAAGCTTGACCCGATTGAATCGCTTCGTTTCGAATAATTTTTAAAAACATGTAAAATGCCTTACCTGACTTTGTAACCAAAATCGGGTAAGGCAGTATTATTTGTAAGCAACCTTTTTGATAGTGGGTTGTCTTTGTTGCAAATAGTAAAATCATGCTAAAAAATTACTTGCTGATTACCCTTCGAACCTTATTCCGAAATAAGGCTTTTTCCTCCATTAACATAGTAGGTCTTGCCTTTGGTATGTCTTGTAGCCTTATCATTTTACTTTGGGTAAATGATGAGATGAGCGTAGATGCATTTCATGAACACAACGATAGGTTGTATCGTGTGTTGGAGAAGCAATCGTATACCAACGGAAGTGTTTTTGTCTTTTCTTCAACACCCGGCCCGATGGCTCCGGTTATCAAAGAGAAATTTCCTGAAATTGAACTGGCTTCACGCGTTACCTGGCCAGAGAATCGCCTGTTTGTGGTGAAGGAAAAATCGTTTTATCAGGAAGGCAGATTCGTTGATGCCGACTTTCTGCAGATGTTTTCCTTTAAACTTTCGCAAGGCGATACAGCCACTGCACTTAAAAGCATGTACTCGATAGTTGTAAGTAAGGGCATGGCCGAAAGATTTTTTGGAGATGAAAATCCGATTGGTAAGGTGCTGGTGATGGACAATGAAGATAGCTTCACCGTTAGTGCTGTATTGGATGACATACCTTCAACCTCTTCTATTAAATTTGATTATCTCATATCCTTCGATTACTACTATAAGAAAAACGAAAACTGGCTTGGCCAATGGGGAAACAATAATATAAGAACCAATTTATTGCTAAGAAAGGATGCGAACGTTGCCGCACTAGCCGGAAAGATGACACAGGAACTTAATGCTCAAGTAGAAGGCAGTAATGTTACGTTCATGTTACAAATATTTCAGGATGCCTATCTCTATGGCAAGTTTGAGAACGGTGTTTTAACAGGCGGGAGGATAGAATATGTACGGATATTTTTGATCGTGGCTATTTTGGTATTGGTCATTGCCAGTATTAATTTTATGAACCTCACTACGGCTCAGTCTGCTAAACGGGCAAAAGAAGTAGGGCTCAGAAAAACAGTTGGGGCAGTCCGTGGGCAATTAACCGCACAATTTTTGGGAGAGTCAATGCTCATGGTGGCTTTTTCATCAATGTTAGCTATTGCCATCAGTTTTTTAATGCTACCTATTTTTAATCAGATTGCCGATAAGCAATTACAATTATCGTTGGTAGATATTCCCTCCCTCTCTATTTTCATTGCTATAATTTTATTTACCGGATTGTTGTCAGGTAGTTATCCTGCATTTTATGTTTCATCTTTCCAACCGAGCAAGGTGTTAAAGGGACAAATGAAAAGCGGCACCGGGGCAGCACAATTCAGAAAGGTGTTGGTAGTATTACAGTTTTCACTTTCCATTATACTCATCATCAGTACCATTGTGGTTTATAAGCAATTGAATTTTGTGCAACAAAAAGATATTGGCTTTAACCGTGGCAACGTTATGTATATGCGTTTTCAAGGCGATGTCGCCAAGCATAAGGAGGCAATTTATCAGCAATTGAAAGATAATGCTGCAATAGAACATGTTTCCTTCTCCAGTGCCAATCCAATTGACTTTGGAAATTCAACTTCCAACCTGGTGTGGGAGGGCAAGGCACCTGATGAACAAATTTTATTTTCGAATTTTTCTGCAGACGAAGATTTTGTGACTACCATGCAAATGGATATAGTGGAGGGTCGCGGTTTTAGTAAGGAATTTCCCACTGACACTTCCAATTTCATTATTAATGAAGCCGCAAAAAAAGCGATGGGTTTTAATGTGGCTGCTGAACAATCACTCACACTATGGGGAGAACGGAAAGGAAAAATCATTGGTGTAGTTAAAGATTTTCATTTCCAGTCTATTCATTCGAAGGTAGAGCCTCTGTTTATCATGTTCGAACCTGATTGGTTCTCCATTGTTTTCATCAGACATAAAAGTGGTGAAGCACAAGCCGCCATCAGCGCTCTAGAAAGCATTAATAAACAATATGCTTCTGCTTATCCATTCAATTACAATGTAATGGATGCTGATTGGGATAATTTATATAAATCTGAAGAACGGACAGGTAGATTATTCAACTACTTCGCCATCCTCTCCATTATTATTTCATGCCTGGGATTATTTGGTTTATCTGCCTATGCAGCAGAGCAAAGAACAAAGGAGTTGGGTGTAAGAAGAGTGCTTGGTGCAACCAGCCCAGTTTTGGTAGGCCTAATGGCGAAAGACTTTGCGCGACTTGTAATTATTGCAGCATTAATTGGCTGTCCGGTGGGTTGGAGGTTGATGCATACATGGTTGCAAAGCTATGCTTACCATATTGATGTAGATTTGCTTACCGTTTTCTTAGCAGCATTTGCAAGCTTAGTCGTTGCTTTGGGAACTGTCGGATATCATTCACTTAAAGTGGCTTTAGCTAATCCAGCAAACTCATTGCGTTACGAATAAATTCCAAAATTTCAAATTCCAAATTTAAAATTTGGAATTTGAAATTTTGGAATATTAATGATGATGACCACCCGGACCGTGTACATGCCCGTGAGAAATTTCTTCTGCTGTGGCGTTACGCACTTCCATTACTTCTACATCAAAGTTAAGTTCTACGCCAGCCAGTTCGTGATTTGCATCAACAGTTACAGATTCTGTATCAACTGCGGTTACTGTTACAACCTGACCTTGATTGGTTTGAAATTTCATACCTGGAGAAACCGCTTCACCACCAAATGCTTTTAAAGGCACTTGTTGTACCATGGCAGGATCTTTTATACCATATCCTTTTTCAGGCGATACTCTAATCTGGAGTTTGTCTCCTTTCTTTTTACCCTCAAGGCCTTCTTCCATACCTAAAATCAGGTTCCCAATACCCTGAATGTAGTATAGCGGCTCACGTCCACTGCTGCTGTCAAGGATTTTGCCACTGTTATCCGTTAATGTGTAATGAATAGCGGCTACTGTGTTTTTTGTTATCTGCATGATATCTGTTTAAGGATGCAATTTAAGAATTATTTCATTTTCCTTATTCGTTTTGGATTGTACCAGAGCCAGAAGCCTGACACACTGAGGATTAACAATCCTAATCCTAATATACTTGTATAACCCAGTTTAAACCAGCCGCCATTGCTATTAAAAGCTACATCTAATAGAGAGCCATCGTGAATTTGCTCGATAATGTCTGACTTGCGCAGGTTAATAGCCAATACCCTTGCCGTTGCGCCATCTATTTGTACTTCATAAAAATTACCTTTGAACGAGACTTTTACCGTTCCTTTATCTGCCCGTACATCCATGCGATCTATAGTAGTATTTAACGAAGAATCTTGCCTGTAGAGTGCCAGCTGTGCTGCTGAAGCAAGCGTATCAAGCGATTTCCAATCTATCAGGTTAGCAGAACTACCTTTTTCAGTATTGGGTAAGATGTAACCACCACTATGTTTTTTCCAACCCAGCAACACACCAGTTGCTGCTATGGTAAAAAAGAAGATGACCAACACCGAACCAATGTAACGATGAAGCTTTCGATACTGACGTGTGCGCTTTACTATGTTTTCCAGCAATGACATGTGTAATTTATTAAAATGGTTGCTTCCTATTTTTAAACTTTAATGTCGTTTAGTTAAACCCTTTTTATGGCCTCACCTCCAATCCTCTCCAGAGGAGAGGATGAATATGGAAGCTTAACTAGACGACATTGGTTTTTTAATTTTAATGTTACAGAAAACAACCATTTGTATGAGTAATTGTATTTATTGATGCAAAGAAATTAAAATTTTACTGTAAGTGATATTACCATATTTCTTCCGGGTGCTACAATACCTGAGCTATACGGACGATATCGTTTATCCGTAATATTTTCCAATCCTGCTCCAATGATAATCTTATCATTCGCCTGGTAATTTGCTTTGAAGTTAAGTGTATACCAACCGGGTGAATAAGGGTCACCATTTTCATCCTTCGCATAAATTTCAGGCTTACCTTGTTCTTCCTGCGGAAGATCGCTGAATTTTCGCTCACCACTGTATTGTGCATAGAACTGCATCGTTACATGCTTAGTGTTGTAGGTGAGGCGAGTAAGACCAAACCAAGGAGCTGCATGTCTTGACGGACTTGTTGTACCATCATCTAATTCTTCTTCACCTTTCTGATAATTAAATTTTGACGACAACATAAATTCTTCTGAAAGCTTGATCTCTATATTGGCTTGCAAACCAAACACAGTAGCAACTGCTGCATTCTGGATGGCCTCAACTTTACTCAGTTCTCCATCATATACAATACTGTCTTCACCGTTCAACAAAAAATCGCGCCTTACCATGGCATTTTCAAGCATGGTATAATAAGCTGTTAAATCAGTTTTTACTCTCGTTCCAAATACTTTTACCAAACTGATTTCTCCGTTATAAGCATATTCCGATTCTAAATCCGGATTAGGAATGGTTACAGCACCATCGGCAGAATCAAAAACCTTTCCGAGGTCGTCAACATTAGGTGATCTAAAACCGGTAGAACCATTTACACTTAGGATAAAATGATTTGAGATTTTACTAACTAATCCAGTACTTCCGGTAAGGGCACCTTTATTAACTTCGGCAGTTGTAAACGGGAATGGATAAAAGGAAGTGTCGAATGTTGCATCCAGCATAAACTGATTGTAACGTGCACCAACTTGCAATGTGGTTTTCTCTGATAAGGTATGCTGATAGTTTGCATAAGCAGCATACGAAGCCCAGGTTGCTTGCGGATAGCGTGCAGGGCCAGCACCACGCACACCTGTTGCGATGTTTTCATTAATGCCTGTTGAGGTAACATCGTCCGAAACAAATTCAAGTCCGTAAAACAAAGTGCCGATTTGCAACGCCTTAACAAAATCAAAGTTAGCTGAATAAGCCTGCACCGCTTCAATTCGAGTTTCGCGACTTGGTCTGTTAATGTCACGACTGATTCTACTTTCTTCAAAACCCTGATGTGCAAGACGTATAGCCAATTGGTTGTAAAGTGCATTCGCTTGCTTATGCGTAACAGACAGGTTTGTCATGTTCCACATTTGTGGCCCGTAAGACCATTCTCCATAGCGGGGCAATCCGTTGCGGTAGCGAACATGTCTGTCGTAGCGCGAATATTCTGATGTGGTAGAGTAGTGCAAACCCAGTTGTATGTCCCAGGCTTTGCTGGGTACAAAACGCACTTTCTGCATTACGTTGATTTGCGAATAACCTGATGGACGTTGAATTAAGGGATCGTCATTGGTGACAATAACATCTACACTATCCTGACGATTAACATAAAATGGTCTCAGATATTCGGCTGGTCCGTGTTTTCCCATTTTCAAATCACCAAAATCATTCGAACTAAAACTTGTTACAAGTGCCCACTTTTTCCAACCGGCATTGACATCGAAATGAAAAGTGTTCTCCTTATTAGCAGAAGCGTAGCGTGCCACTGCTTTGCCGGAAGTAAAAGTTCTCCCGTTGCTGGCAAGCTGTGGTGTTAGTGTCTGGAAACTCATTACACCACCAATAGCATCGCTGCCATAGATGACAGAACCGGGACCAAACAACACTTCGGTTTGTTCTGTAGCAAAAGGATCCAGGCTGATAACATTTTGCAAATTGCCGCTTCTGAATATAGCTGTGTTCATGCGAATACCATCCACAGCATACAATAGACGGTTTGTAGAAAAGCCCCTGATCATTGGACTTCCGCCACCTTGCTGACTTTTCTGAATAAATACATCTCCAGACGCGCCCAATAAGTCAGCAGCTGTTTGTGGGTTTTGTAAAGCCATGTCCCGATTACTAATACTTGAAATCCTTGAAGGAAGATTTGCTGAACCCTGACTCCAGCGTGTTCCCGAAACGACAATCTCTTCCAGGGCAAGCGGATCTTCTGCCAGGGTAAGCATGTAATTATTTGCTTTAAGTACAGTCATTGAAATGCGCTGAGTCTTTTAGCCAAGCATTTGTATGTTGATAAATTCAGCAGCTATTAATTCGTCTAGCGTTGCTTCACCACGCTCGTTACTAACGATTTGTTTCTGTTTGGCATCATCAAAAATTACAGCACCAACAATAGGGCGTTGTGTTGCTTCATCTTTAATAAGTATTGTTTGTGCTGCGGCAGGAATAGAACCAGCCAGCAATAGCCATAGTAATAATTTCTTCATAGAAAATGGAAATGAGTGATGCACCTCGGCTAACCAAAGTACAGGAAATAATTATCCAGATATTTTTAAACAGCGCTGATTGTATTCGAAACCAATGTCGTTTAGTTAAGTCTTTTTATTGGCCTCACCTCAAACCCTCTCCAAAGGAGAGGATGACTAAGGGCTTACCTAAACGACACTGTTTTTGTAAACCAGAAGTTCAAAAACAATCGAGTATTGTGAGCATGTAAAAATCTTACACAGATTTTTTTAAATCAGTGTTCAACGATTTTGCTCACAGCATCTATGAAACTTCGGGTGGTGGATAGAGAATCAGAAGATATGTATTTGAGAGTTGGCCTTCAAATAAGGTGTGATGTTCTGCTAGATGAAACACCGATGAAACAGTGGCGGTGCTAACAATACTTTGTATGTATTCGTATTTTTTATGAACTGACTTATTGTTTTTGTTTTTAGATTGTTCCTGATCCGTGATGGCTTTTACTTCCTGTTCGAAGTCGGCAACCAATTTAGACTCTGCAATGTCGTGGAAGCAGGTAAAGATTAAAGAATCTCCTTTTATCTCCTGGCGCAGTATGTCGTACATGTTGCTTTGGTGGTAGATTTCCTTCCCTTCATCTTTAAAAGCAATGCGAGAAGATTTATGAAAAGCCAGCCTGACAATGCTTCCTTCGCCTTTCTGGATTAGTTTTTCTTTCACCTCTTTGCGTATGGCACTAACGCCTAGCTCAAAAGTGACGATAAAACCGGCACTTTGGTAGAGCAGTAAGGTGATCAGTCCAATGGAAAGTAAGCGCAACACATTCGAAAGAGCGTATTTTTAAGGACTTTTCATACGATTTTGACGGTGGAGGTCCTTAAATTTTGTAGTCGGCATATTTGTGTCTCCTAATTTATGGCCCTGACAGAGGGTTTCTTTAAAATTGCTTGCGGATCATCAGACCCGTACTGGTAATAAGCACATACTGATCGAGATCAAAAATTAATTCCTGATTGATAATTTCAAGATTTCCACCGATTATCCAGTTGTTGATTAGAGATTTTTGGAACACTATACCCAGGCGTTGTGTTTTCAGTTTAAATAATTGATCATCACTAAGTCCGGAGGAATTCTGAATTCTACGCTCATCGGGAGAATAGCCAGCGCCTGCATTCAGGCTTACATAAGTGTTATTATCTTTAAAGTATTTTCTAAAGGTTAATGCAAGACTATACGAAGTGCCAATTTCTTTTTCAGGCATAATATAAGACCGCAGTGTGATTAAGTTACTTTTAAAATACCAGGAGGCTGAAGTTGTAAGTATAGTTCTGATATTATCAGTATTAAAATAGAGATTGCGAAGGCCTCCGGAAAACTCCAGACTTTTTGGAACCCTAAAAAATAGCTCAGCACCACTTCTATGTTGCGGATAGAGATTGCTATTGGAATATCCATAATTTAAATAGGCATATACACCATTGTAAATTCTCGGATAGACCTCTACTTCGGGTTGAATGCCCGATTGGTTAAAGCGTCTGGAATAATTCAATCGAGCCAATGCACTTCCCCAATGCGCGGTTCTGGATAGCTGAAGCGATAAATTTTGGGCTGGATCAAAATAGCGACTAAACCAGTCAATACCATAGTTAACCCCACCGGTGAATTTCAGTTTGTCTGATTGTATTGCCTTACGCAATGCGGCAGCTTCATTGTTTCCGGGATTTATGGCGAGCAGGTCATTCAGAATGACAAGGGCTTCTTCATCTCGTGCTAACTTGTTTAATGAAAATGCTTTTTTTAAAAGCAGGTCGTTATTAACAGGAAATAAGTTTAAAGCCTGATTACATATGTTGAGTGCTGTTTGAAAATTACTGCTCCAGATTTCAACATCGGTTAATGCCATAAAGGCATCCTCGTTTTTTGGAGACTTACTTAAAACCAATTGCAGTTCTTCCCGTGCCTCGGTAAAACGATTATCCCAGGAAAGAGTTCGCGCATACAATATCCTGACGTCAAAGTAGTCTGGATTATTCCTTAGAATAAACTGAAGCATCTCCCGTGCTTCTTCCCGCTGCTGGTTGAAGGCCTTTGCCCTGGCTTGTTGAAAAATATCATCTGCATTAAGTGTGCGCCAGTCAATTTCATTTTTTTGAGCATGTAACAATACTGATGCAAACAACATGACCAACAATACCAGAGCCCTGATGATTTGACTAATTTGATTTTTCGTCCTCATATCAATCTTTCGTCATGTGTTTATCTGACAAGCTCATTTTTCTTTTTGTACTGGACAAAACCCTGGCGTGACATTTCTCCCCAGCTTTTTTTGCCTTTTATCAGATCGAAATTTCCTTTCAATCCCCACCACACTACACGCGGATGAAACCATAAGGGCTCAATTAATGCAGTGCCAATCATTTTAATAATGTCTCTTTTTTGAGTGTACTTGTAATAAGAAGTTTCTTCCGAGAAAAGCGAGAACATGGAGATGAAGAAAGCAAATGCATAAACAGCCAATGTAATGGCGAAGAAGAAGATCCAGTTTATTTTTCCAATACATGCAAGCGTTAAAAAATAAAGCAAACCTGAAAACTCCACAAAGGGTGCTAGCCATTCAAAAAAGAACCAAAACGGATAACTAACCAGACCCATCAAACCATACTTTGGATTGAAGAATAAATAGCGATGCAACTTAAGTACTTCGAAAGTGCCACGCGCCCATCTGTTTCTTTGTCTTCCCAGTATCTGGTAGGAGGCAGGCGCTTCTGTCCAGCAAAGCGGATCTGGAATATAGGTCACTTTGTAAGGAAAATTATGTTTGTGCATATACACACGCATTCTCACCACTAACTCCATATCTTCTCCCACTGTATTATGGTTGTAGCCCCCACATTTTACGGCAATATCACGTTTGAATAATCCGAAGGCTCCTGAAATAAGCAGAAGACCATTGAGTTTGCTCCACGCCATACGTCCTAATAAAAAAGCACGTATATATTCAAGCACCTGAAATCTGGCTATTTGTATCTGTGGCAATTTCACTTCCACTAGCCTACCATCTTCAACAATACAAGAGTTGGCAATTCTTACTACACCACCGCTTGCAATAACTGGTTTAGTGGATTCCAGAAATGGTTTTACCATTTTTAAAAGTGCATCCGGTTCTATGATGCAGTCCACATCGATACAAGCGACTAAATCTTTTTTTGAAACATTAAGTCCGACATTTAATGCATCTGCTTTTCCACCATTTTCTTTATCAACAACAGTAAGTTTTTTAAAGGCACGGTTCTGCGATTTGTAAATACCCCTTACTGGTTTGGTAGCGATGGTATATTGCAAATCAAAAGGAACGATTACGAGGTTAAAAGCTTCAATCATTTTATTCAGCGTATCATCCTTACTGCCATCATTAATAATTATGATTTCATAATTGTTGTACATGATCGACATAAGTGATTTAACATTATCAATAATGGTCAGGCCTTCATTATACGCGGGAGCAATAAGAGAAATACCAGGAGTCAGGGGAGAAGAAAGTATATTTCTGAAATCAGTAAAATGGTTTCTCTGAATGTATTTGCGCAATTCATACTGCGATAATGCAGCAAGTATTAAATACGCCAGTGTTATGGAAATGCCATATGCCAGAATAAGAGTGTTAATTGTAAAGAAAAATATTTCCCAGAATGAAAACATCATGAGACGATTAGTTAAGAAAAGTATTATTTACATGGGCAATCATTTGTTGTATTGCTACTTGTTTATCTTTTTCGAGCACTTGTATATGTTGTTCAGTGCCATTCAATTGTTCCAACGCCCGCACTGTAGCAAGCCTCACTTCATAATCAGGATGCGATAAAAATGGTGTCAGGAATTTACTGTGTATATCAGGATCTCCAATGGAGGCCATGGTATTCATCAGCCTGATGCTTATTTGATCATAATCCCAGGTGTTGCTCAATATTTCCGCGAGCGGAGTAGCATATTCTTGCCCTGCCATGTCGCAGATAGCATCCGCAGCTAGTAAGGCAATGTCTTTGTCAGCTTCTGATAATAGTAATAGCAGATCCGGAACTGATTCAATTTGCCTGAATAGACGTGTCATTTTTATACTAAAAGAACGCACACTCCGATTCGAATGATTAAACCAAAGACTAAAATTCGGAAGTTTTCGTGCATCGAGTGTAAGTAAATGTTTATGAATGTTTATTTCTATCCAGGGTGTAATTTCACCTTTGTAATCATTAATAAAATTGAAAGAGTTATTCTTTGATAAACGAATAAGTGCCAGAATGCTCTCTTCCCGAATTGTCTGTTGAGGAGCCGAAAGCAGTTGCTCAATTTGGAGGATAGCATTGGAATAATCCATTTCTGCTAACTCTCTAATGCCACGGGCTTTAGTTACCCACGATATACTTTTTAGTTTCTTTAAACTGTTCTTGTGCAGTTCAAGATTTAAGTAGACAGCGTAAATATTATCTGCCGAAGTGCCTACTACATTCTTTCGTACGTGAATTAATTCATCAATCAGCACTTGTTGACCAAAAACTGAGTGAATGTTTTTATTTAATTCAGTTAAAGCTAAATCAGATTCCTGATCCGACCGGTTTTTCTCCTGAACACTTATTCCGTAGATAATCTCCCGGAATAGCTGCTTAAACTTTTCTTCTTTTTTAAGGTGATAGGATTTTACAAGCCGACTAATTAAAATAAAAAGAACTAAAGCAATGCTTAACAGAAGTAAGATTACGGAAATGGAAAGAAGTATATTGACTTCTTCCGAAAAAGCCTGTATCAGATAAGTCAAAGTAAAGTACTTCATTGACTGCTCAGAATTCGTTTTACCCTTATGGCAAGCTCTGCCAGGCTGAAAGGTTTGGATATAAAATCAGTAGCACCCATTTGAAAGGCTTGTAGCACAGTATCTTCTAATCCTTCCGCTGATAAAATGATAATTGGGGTACTTCGCTTTAGCGTTTCCCGAATGTATTGCGTTATTTCTATACCTGAGCAATAGGGCATGTGAATATCTGTAATGACCAGATCAAAATGCATATCATTCAATATGGCCTTTGCGTCACGTCCATTATTGACAACAGAAACCTCTCCAAGCTTTTCACGGGTTAATTTAAAGCGGATCATGCTTACAACGGCTTCATCATCATCGCAAATCAGTATTTTCATTGTTTTAAGTGCTCGTTAAAATCGACTTACAAAATTTATATAATATGCAATATTTTTAATTCTTAATATATTTAGAATTCATTTTTGTCCAATAATTTTCGAACCCAAGTGTGAAAAAACTTATATCGACTCTGCCAAAGCTTAATTTGAATAGCCTGAGGCTTCAATACGCACTTTTTATCGGCACTTTGTTACTTACCATTGTGGGTAGTCAGGTAGTTATTCAGTACGATCTAAGCATGCAAAACGATGATGCTAAGCTAATCAACCTGGCGGGACGACAACGTATGTTAAGTCAGCGAATCTCCAAACTTGTTTATTATTTAAATCAGTACGGTGAAGAAGACAATTACAAAGTAGACTCATTGATTAGTTTGGTTAATCGCTTTGAACAAGTCCAGGTGGCATTAATGCAAGGCGATGAATTGTTGAATGTTAGTGAAAGCCATTCAGCAACTATCGATTCTTTATTGAAAGCTAATGAAGTTCATCTTCAAAAAATAGTACAGGCCTGCAGGAATATAATTGCAAATACCGACTCCCTTACTATGGCTGCAAGTGTTGATGTGCTTGAACAGCATGAACTCCCTTTCTTATTGACAATGGAGGCAACAGTAGCTACCTACCAGCGAGAGGCAGAAGAGAAGCTAAACTACATAAAAAAAGTTGAGATTGTGTTAGCCTCCTTTGCTATGCTGCTGATGATTGGAGAGCTGATTTTTATTTTCTTACCCATGATTAAACGCATCACAGCCAACAACCGGATGTTGAATGACTTAAACATGGAGCTGGCCGTCTCTAATAAAGAACTACAAGCAACCGAAGAAGAGTTGCGTAGTAATATGGAGCAGATGACTGTGATTCAGGAGCATTTAGAAGCAAGAGAACAGCAATACAGGGGTTTAGTAGAAGGGGCCTCAGATATGATTTTTGAATTGGATGCCGAAGGTAGATTCACCTTTGTTAACCTGGTAATGGAAGGAATAACCGGTTACTCTAAATTAGAACTTTCCAATACCTATTATTGGGATCTTATTCTGGCAGATCAAAAAACAAGTGTAGTAGATTTTTACAGAAAGCAAAGCAGGAGCCGACAAGAGAATTCTTATCTGGAGTTACCAATTGTTTCAAGGCAAGGTGAAATCGTTTGGATAGGTCAGAATGTGAGAATGTTTTTTAAAGAAAATTCTGACCGTGTATGGAAGGTCAGTTCGGTGGCCAGAGATGTAACCCAGCGCGTTTTAACGGAACGAAACCTGCGGGTGAGTGAAGAGCGTTTCAGAACCTTAGCGGAGAAAGCACCTATTGGTATTTTTCAAACTGATAAAAATGGAAATGCTGTATACATGAATCAGCGCTGGGCAGAGATTGCAGAGATGGAACTAAGCCTGGCTATGGGAAGCGGATGGGCTGGCGCTGTATATGAAGAAGATCGGGATCCGGTTTTTACAGCGTGGCAAATGGCAGTAGATCAATCAACAGAGTTTTCTGAACTTTTCCGTCTGTTAACTCCTACCCGTAGTGTGCGCTGGGTGAGAGGTAAAGCTACGCCTTTAAAGGATGCTGATAATCAAGTGATAGGATATATTGGTACCATCAATGATGTTACTGATATTAAACTTGCGCAGGAACGAATTGAAGAAAGCGAAAAACACTATAGATTAATTTCAGAAAACTCCAGCGATGTAATTAGTCTGCATTCGCTTGACAGTACATTTACTTTTGTAACAGCTTCTATTAAGAATCTGCACGGTTATGAGCCAGAAGAAGTGATAGGAAAGAAAGCGCACGATTTTATGCATCCTGAAGATGCAGCCGGTTTCGATGGCAATGAATTAATAAGCCAACTCAATCAACTCAGTGAATTGCCTCCGGTCCAGTTCAGGATATTGACCAAACAAGGGCAAATAGTATGGGGAGAGAATATAATTAAACCTGTTTTTGCTAACGGAATTTTGTCTGGTTTTCAATCATCAGTAAGAGACATTTCAAAACGTAAACTGGCAGAAGAAGCTTTGAAGAAGGCTAAGGAAGAGGCAGAAGAGGCAACCAAAGCCAAATCTCAATTCTTATCAATGATGAGCCATGAGATACGTACCCCGATGAATGCCATCATTGGGCTTACTAATTTATTACTTCAAGAAGAACCAAGACCTGATCAAAAAGAGAGTTTGAAATTACTTAAATTTTCAGGTGATAACTTACTGACCATCATCAACGACATTCTTGATTTTAGTAAAATAGAAGCGGGTAAAATTGTAATGGAGCAGATTGATTTTGATCTGCACCAATTGATTCAGAATATTGTTAACATGCTGAAGAATCGCGCAAGCGAAAAAGGCATCCAATTATTTTTTGCCTTCGACACAAGTGTGCCCAGAATTATCGTTGGTGATCCCGTTCGCATCAGTCAGGTTATAACCAATCTTTTGGGTAACGCGATTAAGTTTACCGAGAAGGGTTATGTAGAAATCAGGGTATCGTATCAGGGCACGAATGGCAGCCAGGAACTTTTGCAAGTAACGGTGAAGGACACAGGCATTGGTATACCGGCTGAAAACGTAAATCAGATCTTTGAAAGTTTTACACAAGCCAGTGAAGACACTACCAGAAAATTTGGGGGCACAGGTTTAGGGCTTTCCATTACCAAACGTTTGCTGGATATTATGAACAGCAGCATTAAAGTAGATAGTAAGCTTGGTTATGGATCTGCTTTTTCGTTTTTACTCACCGTACCCGAAGGAAACGCGGAAAAGGTAAATACGACTCAACATCAATTAAATCAACAACCTGAAAAAGTAAGTGGCAGAGTTTTGTTGGCTGAAGATAATCGCGTTAATCAGATTGTGGCGAGTAACTTTTTAAAGAAATGGGGAATAGAAATTGATATAGCCAGCAATGGTCTTGAGGCTGTGCAAATGATTCAGAACAAGTCCTATCAACTGGTACTGATGGATATCCAGATGCCACAAATGGATGGTTTTGAAGCAACAAAAATTATTCGAGCCATGGATACAGACAGCTATTTTAAAAAAATACCCATCATCGCCCTCACAGCTTCAGCCATGTCGGAAGTCAGAGATCAAGTTACTGAGGCGGGTATGAATGATTACATTACTAAGCCTTTTGACCCTGATGATTTACAGACCAAAATCTTTCACTACTTAGATCATACCGAAAAACAGGTTCATGGAAACAACGGCTCGGCAAGAACCAAAAGAAATTTAGGTGTTGATTTTGATCTGTATACTGAAGGAGATCCTGATTTTAAAAGAGAATTTGTTTCATTGATGTTAAAAAATCTTGACGAGCTTAAATTAGCACTAGAGTCGGCCTTGCAAACCAGAAATGCTGAAGTTTATACTAAAGCAGTGCACAAAGTTCGTACAACAGTATTTATTTTGGGAGACGGTGAATTTTCGAGCTTGATCGTTGAATTAAAAAATAACATTGAAGAGCGGGGTTTTGAAGGCATTTCTGGGAATATTGAAGATTTTAACAGACTTTGGCTAAGTATAAAAGAAGGGCTGGAAGAGGAGATGGGAATTGTATAAATTCTGATTTTTGTTTTTGCCAAGAAGTAAACTTTGTAGATATTTGCATCCCGTTAAGGAAAACCAGTGCCTTAAATGCTTAAAAATGCCTTAGTGGCGGAACTGGTAGACGCGCACGACTCAAAATCGTGTACCGTAAGGTGTGCCGGTTCGATTCCGGCCTGAGGTACTTTAGATTAAAGCCTTCAACTTTTAAAGTTGAAGGCTTTTTTGTTGGTTACAGATGGGGTTTTTAAAGCCTCGTTTGGAAGCAAATTATTCTTCGTCTAACTTTTGTTTTCTATCTCTTTCAGGTTCTTCAACCTCTGTTTTTTTCTTTTAACAGTGAGTTTATTTAAAATGAGGTCGTTATATGATATTTTTGGTCAGCATTGGTGCGAGCTGACATTCGTTGTGATTTGCTTTGAATAAACGATCTTTGACAACAGTATCTGACCTGAGACTCGAACCCAGAAGTTGTGATTTGCTTTCAACAAACGATCTTTGACAACTTCACTGCTCTCATATCCACAGGCGCTCCAGTTGTGATTTGCTTTCAACAAACGATCTTTAACAACGTATGCATTGCGCCATACCTTTCGGCACTTGTTGTGATTTGCTTTCAACAAACGATCTTTGACAACGAACCTGTACCTGATTGTGTACTAACCCCCTATAAGTTGGACAGAATTGTTGTTTAAAATGTGTATTGCTTGTCGGTTTTCCTGCTCATCTTCTAAGCAAAAGTATGTGTCTGGATCAGCCGAGTCAAGGCTGGTACAGAGCGAATGATTTTGTGTTTGATTTTTTAAGGAATCATTCGGCCTTGACTCGACTGCTCCAGCCACCTGTCCGC
>NZ_BHXQ01000002.1 GCF_003990915.1 Chryseotalea sanaruensis | reverse complement strand
ATAATTCATAATTCATAATTCATAATTCATAATTCATAATTCATAATTCATAATTCATAATTCATAATTCATAATTCATAATTCATAATTCATAATTCATAATTCATAATTCATAATTCATAATTCAAAATTCAAAATTCAAAATTCAAAATTCAAAATTCAAAATTCAAAATTCAAAATTCATAATTCATAATTCATAATTCATAATTCATAATTCATAATTCATAATTCAAAATTCAAAATTTCAAACTGGTTACTCAATTCGAAATTTTGAACCTGAAATTTGTCAACTGATTAAACGACTTTTTTCCTGATCAACTTCGCATAAGTGCGGCTAACCGGAAAACTTTTTCCATTATTCATCTTCACAATCATGCCTCCATTAAAGTGCTTTTCAATTTCCTTTAAAGAGTTGATGTTGATAATGGTGCTTCTGTGAACGCGAATGAAAATATCGGGATTCAGAATCTCTTCGAGTTTACCAATTCCTGAAGAGCTTACAAACTGATCATTTTTAGTGGTGAGAATGGTGTAGTCACCCGAAGCCTCCAAGTGCTCAATTTCTTCAACGGAAAGGTTAATAAGCTTCTCAGACTTCTGAACAAAAATATGTGAGTCGTATGAAGAACGATTCTCAGTCTTCATGTTACGCAACAATTCACCCACATTATTCTGATCAGTATTCATACGCCCGATCGCGCGATCTACTGCGAGCTTAAACCGCTCATGATCGATAGGCTTCAATAAATAATCAACTGCATTTTTTTCAAAAGCCTTTATGGCATATTGATCGTAGGCAGTTGTGAAAATCACAAAAGGATCGTGCGTGATTTCATCCAATACATCAAAACCATTCATGCCTGGCATTTGTACATCCAGAAAAATTAAATCTGGCTTTAGCTCGTCAATTTTATCAACTGCTTCTGTCCCCTTTGAACATTCTCCCATTAAGGTCAGTTCAGGATGTTGACCTAAAAATTCTTTGAGGAGTTCTCTTGCCAGGGGTTCATCATCTATTATTAAGCAATTAATTTTCATACAGCTTTATTTAATTCTTCGTTTATCAAGTGTGTTCTTGTGCTAGGTACATTAACTTCAGTAGGTATAAAAAAACTTACCGAATATCCATTTTCGTTTGAGCGTATTCGCAAGCCAGAACCAGGACCGAAAATACTTCTCAGACGTTGATCAGTATTACTTAAACCTACACCAGAGCCGGTATAGCTGTCCATCACTTTCTTTGCTTTTGAGCCAAGCCCATCATCTTTAACTTCAAAAAAAATCGTGCCCTCCTCTGTGCGTTTAACCGTTAGTACAATCGTGCCCCCCTCGTCTTTGGGTGCAATACCGTATTTAACTGAATTTTCTACGAGTGGCTGTAGAATCATAGGAGGTATAGCCACACTCAGGCAGGTAAAATCAACATTCTTTACAAACCGTAAACGTTCACCGAAGCGAACTTGTTGTATCCGCATGTAGCTATCGATGAAATCAATTTCGTGTAAAAGCTTAACCATTTGGTCGCCATGCGAATCTAACGCATAACGAAAAATGTCAGAAAGCTGTGTAATTACTTTGCGTGCCTGCTCTTTACTGGAGCCAACTAGTGTATTAATCGAGTTAAGCGTATTGAAGAGAAAATGAGGATTGATCTGCGATTTCAATAAGGAGAGTTGCATCTCCCTATTCTTCAGCGTAAGCTCGCTCTTCTCTTGCTCCTTCTTTTGAACGTTATAGAAGTATTGAATGATATAAAAAACAGCAAGTGAAATTACATATTGATTATGGAAGTCAACACCCTCCCATTTTAACAACCCCAACAAGTGCTCTTTCCAATGATCAAAGTAAACATAGCCCTCTACATAATCTTGTAGATAATAGGACAGGGAACCCATTAAAAAAAAATACACAGTGGTACCCAGAATATGCCCAACAACCTGAACATAAATACTGAATTGAAAGAGAAAACGCGCGTATAAAAATATGGCTATTATGAGAACACACAGCGCTTCAAACAAGTATAAAGCATTCCAAAAAATGAAGGCATGGGGAGTTTCAAACTCATATTGAAGAATAGTGCTTACCCCAAAATTAAGGGCATACCAGAGGCAGAGCAGCACATAAGCCCTTTTCCAGATATTCGGTATGTTGTCCAATAAGCCCAAGAAATCACAAATTGAGACTAAAGTTAGTCATCGAAAAGCAAACCCAGTTAAAGTTTTCTATAAACCGATAAACGTTCAATTTTAGGGTTTATCTTACGTTACGTTTGAAAAACTACCTCCCTTCACCATCTTTAAGGCTAATTATAAAATGCGAGGGTTCCTTATCATTCTTTTCGTTGTCTGCTTTAATCTGGCACAGGCTCAAACCATTACGCTGTCAGGCAAGGTAGTGGACAAAATCTCACAAGAATCGCTTGCTTTTGCTTCAATCGGCATAAAGGGTAAATCCTTGGGTGTAATAAGCAACCTACAGGGGGAGTTTGATTTCTATATCCCTAATGAGTTCAGAAACGAAATTCTGGTTATCAGTATGCTTGGTTATAAAAGCTACGAAGCCCCGATTTGGTCAATTACCGGTAGCTCCTTAGTTAGAATAGAAATGGAGCGCTCAACCACCTTCTTGAAAGAACTTATTGTGGAGGATTCCCTTAAAGGCGGAGACGTCCTGCGAATTGCTTTAGCCAGAGCTAATGATAACCTTCCGCAAAAGCCCTTTTTACTAGACGGCTTTTACAGAGACATTAAGCGAGTTGGTGGCACTTATATTTCATTAATGGAGGCAGCAGTGCAAATTTATGATGAAGATTCGAAAGAGCCGCGGAACAAGCACAAACTAAAAGAGCGTGTAAAGCTTGTGGAAATGCGGCAAAGTCTTGGATACGAAAGTAAATTCACTACTTATTTTGATCAGGATAATCTGTTAGAAGACCTATTACTGAATAACAACATTCGTTATCGTCAAATTGATGCGCGCGAAGAACTATTTGCAGTGATGAATCGCGAAAAGGACTCTTACTACAATGGCCACGAGATTTTTGTAGTGGCCTATACTGGTGAGTACTCACTACGTTTTTTTATAGATAAGGAAGATTTCGCCATTATTCGTTTTGAGTTTAAAACCAATACCGATACTCAGGATGTAGTAGGTAAGAGAAAGAATCTTGAAGGACGATTTGCCGGCACTGATAAAGTTGTAGAGTTTAAACGCTATGAGGGCAAAATGTATATCAGTTTTATGAAGATGACTTCAGCTATTAACTGGTACGACCTGGAAAAAAATGAATTGAAATTTAAAACAGAGTTGTTCCAGCAACTACTCATTAATAACATAAATACCAATCCTCTCTCCAGAATCGGAGCCACAGAAAGCATGAAACGTTATGGCTTACAGTTCCAACATTTCAACTACAATAAAGATTTTTGGGATAGCTACAACGTTATCAAGCGTACACCACTCGACTCACAAATTATTGCAGACCTTGAAAAGGCCGGCCCACTTGAAAAACAGTTTGAGGAGAATTAAGTGAGCAGATGGGATTTAATAATGGACAATTGACAATTTTTGCCAGCTCCTCCGAATCTATAATTCAATGTTGTTTCGGATTAAAAATCCTTTGATAAGGCTTCCGGATTATAAATTCGAAAGAGCGTCATTTAATTATTGACAATGGACAACTAATAGTAGGCATACGAAATAGGCAGTTGACAAAATTGCTTCGAGCAATGGCTTGATTGTTAATTGTTAATTGTCCATTGAAAACTCAACTCTTCCGAATTTGCAATTCGGAAGCTATATCTCAAGGTCTGTGACCTTGACCTTACATGAAAATGTTATTAATTCAGCAAAGCCAATGCATCCTTAATTCTTTGTAACGCTGTTCGTAAATCACTTTCTGAAGCGGCATAAGAAAGGCGAACACAATTATCATCGCCAAAAGCACCACCCGATACTAAAGACACATTTGCCTTCTCCAATAAATAAATACAGAGATCGTCAGCGTTTTTTACTCTAGTAGTACCATCCGATTTGCCAAAGAAAGAACTTACATCCGGAAAGAAGTAAAAAGCACCTTGTGGGTAGTTAGATTTTAATCCTGGTATATCTTTCAATAAATTATAAACAACATCTCTTCTTCTACGATATTCTTCCACCATTTTTTTAGTTGGTGTTATATCCCCAGCGATGGCAGCCAAGGCCGCACGCTGTGCAATTGAACAATTGGCAGAAGTAATCTGACCCTGTACTTTATTGCAACCATCGGCTATCCATTTAGGTGCAGCAATGTAACCAACGCGCCAGCCTGTCATAGCGAAGCCTTTGGCAAAACCATTTACGGTAATGGTGCGATCAAACATACCGGGGAAAGAAGCAATACTGGTTTGCTCTCCGCTAAAATCAATATGTTCATAAATCTCATCAGCAATTACCAATAAGTTCTCATGCTTCAACACTACATTGGCAATGTCTTGCAATTCCTTTTTAGTAAATACTGATCCGGTAGGATTGCACGGTGAAGAAAAAATTACAGCTTTTGTTTTAGGTGTAATCGCTTTCTCTAATTGTGCAGCCGTAACTTTAAAATCATTTTCAATACTGCCACTTACCAATACCGGTGTGCCTTCTGCCAGTCGCACCAGCGCATCATAACTTACCCAATACGGAGAAAATACAATTACCTCATCACCAGGATTTAACAAGGCAATCATGGTGTTGGCGATAGATTGCTTGGCACCATTAGACACTACAATATTTTCTGCCTTATAAGGCACATTATTTTCTTTCTGATACTTTGCAGCGAGCGCCTCGCGTAAATCCTGATAGCCCGCTACTGGTGGATATGAAAAATAACGACCATCATCGATTGCATTTTTAGCAGCTTCACAAATATGTGCAGGTGTTTTAAAGTCAGGCTCACCAAGGCTGAGGTTGATTACATCAATTCCTCTGGATTTAAACTCACGTGCTTTGGCGGCCATTGCCAATGTTGCTGATTCCTGAATAGCTTCAATGCGGTTAGAAAGTTTCTTCATAATAAAAATTGAAGTTGGTAAGTTAGAGCAAATAAGAGATAAGTAAAAATACTAGTTAACGGTATTGTCCAACTAAATTAATCTCTCATAACCACTTGATTTTCCTGATACTTTTCTGACTGGCCTTACTCCCACCTCTCTCCAGGGGAGAGAGACAGCAGTATCAAGAAAATCAAGTGGTTACATGAAGCTTTAATCAGATAATATTTCCTGCTTAACTAAAAAGTGTTCTGCCCGAGATGCTTCTCCCTAATGTTATTTCATCAGCATATTCCAGATCGCCACCAATGGGCACACCGCGGGAAATTACGCTGATCTTAACCGGCAACTCTTTAATTTTTTTGTGGATGTAAAAAGAAGTCGTGTCACCTTCCATAGTTGGGCTCAAGGCTAAAATAACCTCTTTCACTTCATTGGCAGGATCTGTAATACGCTTTACGAGCGACTCAATTTTTAACTCACTCGGCCCCACACCATTGATCGGAGAAATTACCCCACCTAACACATGGTATTGCCCGTTATACTGCGCTGTGTTTTCTATAGCCATTACATCTTTAGTGTCCTCCACTACACACACCAAAGTTTGGTCGCGCCTGTGGCTCAAACAAATGCTGCAAATTTCGGCATCTGAAATATTATGGCATTTATTACAATAGCGAATGTTTGCTCTTAGATTTGAAAGTGCTTCAGTAAGCGCAAAAGTATTTTCTTGTTTCTCCTTTACTAAGTGAAGCACTAAGCGCAGCGCAGTTTTCTTTCCTATACCCGGAAGTTTAGACACCTGGTTTACTGCTTCTTCAATTAGTTTAGAGGGAAATTCCATTAGCAGGTTTGATAGTAAAACTTAAGTCTGAAAGCTTGTGTCTTATGCCTCAAGTCTTCGACTTAAAGAATTTTTGCATCAATGCCTTCTTCACAAATGGCATCGCGATATGGTTTTAAAAAATCGAAAGTGCCAAGCTTAACTGTGCAGCGGCCCTTATGGTGAATTAGCCAGGTACACTGTTCTGCCTGTTCAGGTGTGTGCTTACAAACCTTAATAAGCGTTCGTATTACATGCTCAAAAGTGTTGAAGTCGTCATTGAAAACAACCAACTCCATCTGTTCGGTGATTTCAATCACCTCCAACAGCTCCACTTCTTCTTCTGTCAAAACATCTGGCTTCATGATACAAAAATAATAACAAAGGTATTAACAAATAAAATGAGATTTGGATTTCCCCTTTTTTACTAATTGTTTGGGTAAAATTTGAGTTATGACACCAGGTTTAGTGGCCACCATCATGTTGCTGTATTTCGTAGTACTCATTGGCATTTCGCTGATTACCTCGAAAGGAGCGGATACAACGACCTTTTTCACCGCTAACAGAAAGTCGCCTTGGTATCTGGTGGCTTTTGGTATGATCGGTGCCAGCTTGTCGGGCGTAACCTTTATTTCAGTGCCGGGCAATGTGGGTAAAATCGGTTTTGGCTACTTTCAGATTGTATTGGGCTATCTGGTTGGCTATTGGGTAATCATGTTTGTACTCATGCCCCTCTATTATCGGTTAAATCTTATTTCCATTTACACCTATCTGGAGCAACGATTTGATCAATATGCTTATAAAACCGGTGCATTCTTTTTTCTGGTTTCACGTACAATAGGCTCATCGTTGCGTCTCTATTTAGCGGCTACAGTATTGCAGCTTTTTCTTTTCGATGCCTGGGGTGTGCCTTTTGCATTTACTGTAGCCACAACTATTGTTTTAATATGGCTCTACACCTTTAAAGGTGGTATTAAAACCATTGTGTGGACAGACACTTTTCAAACACTATTTCTGGTTTCTGCTGTTGCCATCTGTGTGTACATTATTGCTAATCGCATGGGACTTTCATTTAGCGGAATGGTTGCCCTTATTGAGGAGAGTAACTACTCCAGAATATTTTATTTTGATGATATAAACAGTACGCTGTTTTTCCCTAAACAATTTTTAGGAGGTGCCTTCATTGCCATTACCATGACGGGCATGGATCAGGAGATTATGCAAAAAAACCTGACGTGCAAAAATGTAGGTGAAGCACAAAAAAATATGTTTTGGTTCAGCCTTACCCTGGTAATTGTAAACTTACTTTTCCTTACACTGGGTGCGTTGCTTTACCTATACAGTGCACAACAAGGCATCGCTATTCCTGCAGCATCTGATGAGTTGTTTCCTCGTCTTGCGCTTACTGAATTTGGTATGGTAGCAGGGGTGTTTTTTCTGCTGGGCATTATTGCATCATCATACGCCAGTGCAGACTCCGCTTTGGCGGGCCTCACCACTTCTTTCTGTATTGACTTTTTAAACTTTAAAGACAAAAATGAAAATCAGAAACGCAGAGAAAAATTTATTGTTCACGTTTCCTTCTCTGTCCTATTCCTTATCATCATTCTTGTGTTCAAAGAAATAAACGAACGCTCTGTAATTGATGCCGTGCTCAATGTGGCTGGTTATACCTATGGCCCCTTGCTTGGTTTGTTTGCTTTTGGCTTATCCAATCAAAGGTCAGTTCAGGGTAAGCTCGTTCCATTAGTTTGTGTTTTATCGCCACTGTTTTCTTATTTAATCAGTGCTAATTCACAAGCCTTACTGAATGGCTACAACTTCGGAATTGAAATATTAATTGTAAACGGTTTGATTACCTTTTTTGGCTTGTGGCTTATTTCTTCTGATAAAAAGAAGTTGGTGGCATAACCTGCATGGCTATAAAAAAGAAAAGCCGCCTTTTTCAAGGCGACCTCTCTCTCGATTAAAACCAACCCCACATATCTTCAAGTTTCGCTCCCCAAAACGAAACATTCCATGTTGATTCGTAATCTTAGTAATACGAAGAGTGTGCCATGTAAGAAATGGCGTTAATTGAAGTGTTTTGAGCCTATTAAAAGGATTTTCTTCCTGTTTTGGGAAAACTCATTCCAAAACTATCAGCCTAACTCCTTGGCAGGATCCCAGAATTTTTCGGAAAAGTATTGCACTTTATCTTTAATGACCTTTAATCCCTCTTTTTCCAACAATTGCTGCATAGCGTTGGGAGTCTTAAAATGATGTTTACCCGTAAGCATACCGTTACGATTAAGCACCCGATGAGCGGGCACGCCCTTAGGTGCACCATGCATAGCCCACCCTACCATACGCGCACTCATTTTAGTACCCAGGTAGTTGGCAATAGCACCATAACTGCTCACGCGGCCTTTCGGGATCAATTTTACCACATCATACACATTCTCGAAGAAATTGTACGCTTGTGGTTTCTTTTGCTGTTGTGTGCTTTTCATACTTTACAACTTGCTAAATTTACATTTCATTTTTAACCGAGACCTATAGCCTTGAAAAAATTCAGCCTCGCTCTACTACTTGTCCTCTATGCCCATCTTTGTCAGGCGCAGACGTATGAGTGGATTTTCCCATCTAACGAAAGTTGGATAAATGTGAATGAGGGAGAAGAGCTCAATTTTATAATTAAAACAAATGCCAATTTACCTACGCGCTTTTCGCTTGAAAATGCCGGGGTTACCAATATTCAGCTAGACTCTGCAGGAAATTTCAAGTGGCAACCCTCCTTCGACCTCGTTGATCGCATTGCCAAAACAAAAGAGTTAACCATTGTTTTCCATGCCAGCATAGCTGATGGTCAGCGGCTACGCAAAGCCATTACCTTTACCATCAATCATGTTAACCGCCCGCCCGTAGTGGAAGAGTTGCCTGCTTTTTATGTAAAACAAGCTTCCAGTAATTCATATCAGATCTCAAGTGATTATGTCTATGACCCCGATGGAGATCCGCTGGTGTTCAAAGCCATTCCTCCACAGATGCCTGAGGAGTCATCCTTATCATCGCAGGGACAGTTTTTATGGAAACCTTCACGCGGCCAATTCAATGCCTTGAAAGCAAATCCGTTATTCGTGGAGTTTATTGTACAAGATCAACCAGAGAAGGCCGAAACCAAAGGCAGATTAAAAATTGCACAGACACAGCAGGACTTACCTCCTGAAATTTTGATCGTTCCCGGTGACTCTATCTTCACGCTTAAAGAAGATGAAATGCTTAACCTTAAGTTATACATCTCAGACCCTAACGGAGATGACAACATTAGAAGTGCCGGTTTTTTATCGAAAGATTTACGAGTTCCTGAAAGTTCTTTGAAAGAGAATACACCTCTGCAATATGAATTTACCTGGATGCCAGGTTACGATTTTGTAGAAGAGGACGAGAAGCAATTAGTTAACGAGATCATTTTCTTTACACTGGATAAATCCAATAATCGCTCGCAACGTAAAATCCGTGTGCGCATTAATGATGCTGAAAATCTTGTGCAGAAAGACGCGCTTCAGTACCAGAAGTACTACAACAACATGTTGTCGGCCATGCAGCTGATTAATATTCTGGATGCAAACCAGAAGCAGCTGAATCAGGATTATAAGAAAGCCAGAAAAGGTAAGAAGCATCGCTCTATTATTAACGCAACCCTGGGGGGAGTTACCGGTTTATCGCCACTGGCTTTGGAGCCCGACAATTCAAAAATTGTGTCGGGCGTTGGTGGTACCACCGTGTTGACTTTGGGTACACTTGAGGCTACTGAAGTAATTGGTCGTTCTAAGGAAGCGATTTTAGAAAAAATTAAAATCACTATTGAAATCAGAAACAAAGTACAGGCAGCCGGAGATGAGTTTGCTCGGAAGTACGCTTTGAAGTCTTCGCGCAGAAATGCTGACTTTGAAAAAGACATTGATAAGCTCCGCACTGCTATGAATGACCAAAAACTGGTGCTTTTAGAGATCGATGCCTTTCAAAAAAATCAGCCACGAGCCGATACGAAAGCCTTACGCAGAGTTTTTATTGATTTTAGTGAGGAATAACTGGCGTTCTTAACAAGAATCTTCTTTCAGAATTTTGGAGGAATCACTTGAAATTCTACCTTTGCACTCCTTAAAAATCGGTGAACCGACCGTTTCATGGTTTTTGGCCATGAAAATAACACAGAGGAGTGGTAGAGCGGTTTATTGCACCGGTCTTGAAAACCGGAGACGTGAAAGCGTCCGGGGGTTCGAATCCCTCCTCCTCTGCCAAGTAAGCGTCAAACACAATCAAAGCCTCGAAATCATTAGGATTTCGAGGCTTTTTGTTTTCATCCGTTTTCCAAAATATTGAAAGCCCTTATTCCTTAGATTATACCAATAGAGGTACCTGTAATTCTCTAAGAGTTACTGGCATCGAATTGTCGAATTAGGCCTGATAATCAACTTGTTCGGGAACCAATACTTCCTCCCATTGGCAGAGTGGAGAAATAAGGTGGTATGGCTTGGTAAAAAGTCATTCGTTCACTATTTTTGAATGTTCACGTTTACGTGTACAGTTAAATTTTGTGAACATGAAAGAAGAAGAGATCATTGATAAAGCGCTAGAAAACCTTGAAAAACAGACCCAAATTATGGGAAAATGGGCTCAAAACGGGCCAAAAGAGCTTGATGGACAACTTACGCTTACCCTCGAAAACGAGCGGCTAAAGTTCAATACAGAGATCAAAACCGAACTCCGAAATCACCTTATTCCCCAAATTCTGGAATACAACCAGCGCTTCGATCCTTTCATGCTGGTGGTGGGTCGAATCTTTCCAAAAATAAAAGAGCAACTCAGGCAGCACAATGTAGCCTACCTCGAAGCCAATGGTAATTTTTTTCTGAAGAAAAACCAGAAATGGTTTTTCATTGACAACAACCCACCCTTGCCGGTAGAACAAGACAACCGGAACAGAGCCTTCACCAAAACTGGTTTAAAAGTCCTGTTTGAATTTCTGTTGGATAAAAAACTGATTACCCAGCCCTACCGGCAAATAGCCGAGTACACACAAACAGCTGTTGGTGGTATTACCAACATTATTCAGGGACTGAAGCAAGAGGGCTTTGTTGTACCCCTTAATAAAAACGAAATCAAACTCATCAACAAAGAAGAGCTTATTCGTAAGTGGGTTGAAGCCTACGAATACACCCTGAAGCCAACATTAAAAATTGGCACCTTCCGGATGGCCGATCAAACCAACACATGGCAAGATCTGAGGTTTAACCTGAATAGAACACGATGGGGAGGAGAACCTGCTGGTGACATTTTAACAAACTACCTAAGACCAGAGGACTTAATACTCTATACAGAAGAAACACGGAATGATCTTATAAAAAACTACAGATTAATTCCTGATGAAAACGGAAAAGTGAAAGCTTATAAAAAGTTTTGGTTGAACCAGGAAGATCATGAAACCATGGTTCCTCCACTATTAACCTATGCCGATCTGATGAATACAAACGAAAAACGCTGCAGAGAAACAGCACAAAAAATTTACGATGACTACATCCGGCCAAACTTATAAAGAACTTGCTATTCCCTACTTCGAGGAGGTGTTTCGGATTATCGATACAGTGCTATCCGAACGAAACATTCCGTATTACCTGGTAGGCGTAAACGCTATCGCACTGGAGCTACTGGAGAAAGGACACAAGCCCAGCCGAGGTACCAAAGACATTGACTTCGCCATCATGATTTCATCGATGAAAGCATTTGATGAAGTAGCAGAAAGTTTGGTTAGCAAAAGATTTAACAAAGTAGCCGCACCGTGGACATTCTACCACCCTGAGTATAAGGTAGTGATTGACCTACTTCCTTTCGGTGAAGTGGAAGAAAACGACACCGCAAATTTCAACGAGCGTTACTCCGACTTGCATGTATTGGGCTTCAAAGAGGTATTAGCGCAATCAAAAGATATTTTTATTGAAGAAAAGATTGCTCGTATTCCTCCACTGCATGGCATGGTAATACTAAAATTAGTAGCCTGGAGTGATCGGCCCGAAGAACGCGATAATGACCCTTATGATATTCTGCATATCATCACAAAGTACTTCGATCTTGAATTTGATGACATTGTTAAAAACCACTTCGATGCTTTTCCGGAAGGCGACTTAAACGAATTACAATTAGCTGCCCGAGTGTTGGGTAGGAAGGCAGCTGAGATTTTACAACACTCCAATAAACTCAAAGAACGCATCCTATCTATTCTCGAAAAGAATAGCACCGACCCTGCCGAATCTCCCGTTGCCAAACAATGGGCCAAGAAGCATGACTGGGATTTGGAGTATGCAGGAAGTTTGTTGACGGAATTAAAAAGAGGTATTGAAGAAACTCTGGAAAAGAAATGAGCAGCGCCTATAAAAATTAATAGAAGTAGCCCTGCCGAATGCACTCGCCTTGATAACGCATTACAACGCACAACACCAACAATTACCTAGTTATAAGTATGACTAGTAAAGCTTCTCTAACTGACACTTGCTTGCGTGATAATAAGCACTTCTGAATGACCAGACTGACTCGGATAGAGGAGAGGGTTGAATACAAATTGATTTTCGAGATGGACTTTGTAATGCGGAAAGCGTTGCGCCAGGTCTTGTTGCATGAAATGTGCTTGCTGATGGCGCAGTTGGTAGGGCATACGCAGCTCGTAGCAGAAGCGCTCGTGTAGTGGCGTAGTGTTATTGACTTGATAGATAGTATGCCTGATAATTTTTTTCTGCAACACGCCATACGCTAACATGAAAAGTGCGCTTAGGCTTAGGTTGTAAATCTGTAAGTGGTGCGTAGCCGGCAGCGTATCGTTAATGGTAAAGCCGCTGCACAAGTTATTATTGAAGGGCGAGAGTGAGGAGTGGTAAGCATTCTGTGCTAAGGTGCCAGCGCTGTTACTAAAGAGAGAAGGCATAACTATAAAAAATAATCTTCCTCACTGCGCACCAAAAAATCTGCGTAGTAAGCACTCCATTGCTTTTGTTTGCTTAGCTCAAAGTGGAGCAGCAAGGCATAAATCGTTTTTAAATCATCCTGTATGGCCTCATCACAATCGTCTATAATAATGTGCGACAGCATATTTAAGAGGGCACTTTTATAGCGCTTTACATCATCGCTGGTGGAAATGGGGATTTCGATTTTAAACAAATGCTGACAATCGATCATATATTTTGTCAATATTATCTTGTCAAAGATACAGAATATATTGACAAATTAACATTTTAGTGAAGAAATTCTGTACATAAGTCAAAAAAAAGGATATTAGAGTACAGAATTGATTGACTCTATATGACCAAGCTTGGTGAATACCTGGATAAGAAAGCTGTAAAAAAATCACAAATCTCTCGAAGAACGGGATTGAGTAAGCAGCGCATGAGCGAACTCACTACTAATGAAACTTCGAAACTTCGTGCCGATGAATTATACCTGATCGCCTTAGCCATTGAAGTTGATCCTTGTGATTTACTCCAATATGTGTGTAGTGAATTGAAGTTGCCAAAGGCCTAACACCACAGCTTTTTTTTATGCCCTTCTTGCCCTACCTTTAGCATGAGCCCATCTACCTTCTTTTATAAGAAAAGGAGAGAGGTGGGCTTTTGAATTACTATTTACTCGTACATGTCTGAAAAACTTGAACAACTTCTCTGGAGAATAGCCGACACCCTGCGCGGCAAAATGGATGCTGATGATTTTCGCGACTATATTCTAGGCTTTATCTTCTATAAATACCTCAGTGAAAGAATGCATGCTTATGCTGATGAGGTATTAGAACCAGACGGAATTACCTATTTGGATATAGATGAAGACAACAAACAAGATAAACTCATTCTTGAGCACGTACGAGAGGAGGCCATAGATGCCTTAGGATACTTTTTAAAGCCTTCCGAATTATTTGGAGCACTGGCCTCAAGAACGAATGCTGAGGGTAAAGCACATTTTATTTTGGCTGATCTTTCCAGGATACTCACCAACATTGAACAAAGCACAATGGGTACGGCCAGTGAGGAAGAGTTTAGTCACCTGTTCGAAGACCTCGACTTATCCAGCAGCAAACTTGGTAAAACTGAAAATGAAAAAAATGAGTTGATCGTGCGCATTATGCAGCAGCTCGATCAGGTAGATTTTGATTTAGATAATCCTAAGAACGACATCTTAGGTGATGCCTACGAATATTTGATTGGCAAGTTTGCCAGTGGTGCCGGTAAGAAAGCCGGTGAGTTTTATACGCCACAACAAGTAAGCATGGTGTTGGCACGTCTTGTTACCGTTGGGAAAACCAAACTCAAAAATGTGTACGACCCTACGTGCGGCTCCGGTTCCTTATTGCTGCGCGTAGCAAGAGAAGTAGGCCAGAAAAATGTAGGAAAAATTTACGGGCAGGAGAGTAACCCTACTACCTACAACTTATGTCGCATGAACATGATCATGCACAATGTGCACTACAAAAAGTTCGACATTAAAAATGAAGACACACTGGAGCGCCCCGCGCACTTAGACCTGCGCTTCGAAGCCATCGTTGCTAATCCGCCATTCTCGGCAGAATGGAGTGCAAGCCCTTTGTTTATGAGTGATGATCGCTATGCACCTTATGGTCGCTTAGCACCCAAGAGCACTGCCGACTTTGCTTTTGTGCAGCACATGGTTCACCAGCTTGATGACAAAGGCACCATGGCCTGCGTGTTACCACATGGTGTGCTGTTCCGCGGTGGAGCCGAAGGCCACATACGCGAGTACCTTATAAAAGAAAAAAATTGTCTCGATGCCATCATCGGTTTGCCTTCCAATATTTTTTATGGTACAGGCATACCCACGTGCATTATGGTAATGAAGAAAAAGCGTGAGCATAGCGACAATGTGTTGTTTATAGATGCCAGTCAGCACTTTGAGAAAGTGAAAACGCAAAACGTGCTGCGCCCTCAGGACATTGACAAGATCATAGATACCTACAAAGCTCGCAGGGCTGAAGACAAGTACAGTTACACAGCCACCTTGGAAGAAATTGCCGAGAACGACTACAACCTGAACATACCACGCTATGTAGATACCTTCGAAGAAGAAGAAGCGGTTAACCTGAAAGCCGTGGCCAAAGAATTGAAGAAGCTCGATGCCGGCATGAAAGCCACCGATGCTACAATTGAAAAATTTTGTAAGGAATTGGGGATTGAAAGTCCGTTTTGAGTATGAAAGTAATTCCAAAATTGAGGTTTAAGGAGTTTAATGATAACTGGGAAACAACTCCATTAATTAATTTGTCAGTAAATGGGTTTAGTAACGGAGCTTTTAATGATCCTAAAAAGGTAGGAAGTGGTTACAGAATAATCAATGTAAAAGACATGTACATTGATGGTACTATAAATATTGATACTTTAACACGGGTAGCAATTGATGAACAAGAATTTTTAAAAAACAGAGTAGAATATGGTGATATATTTTTCACAAGATCTTCATTAGTTAAAGAAGGAATTGCTTACTCTAATGTAAATCTTAATAATGTAAACGATTTGACTTATGATGGGCATTTGATAAGAATGCGACCTAATAAGCAGAAGCATTCTCCTGTTTTCTTGTATTATAATTTCTCCACATCAACAGCAAGAAAACAATTTATAAAAAGAGGGAAAACAGCGACTATGACAACGATTGGCCAAGAAGATATTGCCAAAGTCGAAATAACCTACCCTTCCCTCCCTGAACAACAGAAAATCGCTTCGTTTTTAAGTGCGGTAGATGAAAAGATACAGCAACTCACGCGCAAAAAAGAATTGCTCGAACAATACAAAAAGGGCGTGATGCAACAACTCTTCTCCGGCAAACTCCGCTTCAAAGACGAAAACGGCAAACCCTACCCGAAGTGGGAGGAGAAGAGATTAGGTGACATTGGAATTATAACAACTGGTAGTACTCCTTCAACTTCTATCCCTGAATTTTATAATGGCGATAATTTATTTGTCTCTCCTTCGGATATTGGCAATGGCAGATATATTACAAAAACCAAGACAACCTTAACAGAATCGGGCATCAGAGAAGGACGACTAATAAAAGAAGGTAGTGTGTTATTTGTTTGCATTGGTTCTACTATTGGTAAAGTTGCGCAGGCTGGAAAAGAATGTATTACAAATCAACAGATAAACTCAATAGAAGCGAACGGTTTAAATTCAAATGAGTTTATTTATTCATTATTAGAGCATAACGCTTTAAGGATTAAACCCCTTGCAGGAACACAAGCTGTTCCGCAAATTAATAAGACCGATTTCTCACGACTAAAATTTAGTTTCCCATTTTTATTAGAACAACAAAAAATCGCCAGCTTCCTCACCACCCTGGATGCCAAAATAGAAAGCGTGGCCACGCAAATAGCCCAAACCCAAACGTTTAAAAAAGGATTGTTGCAGCAGATGTTTGTATGAAAATTGTCAGAATCAAGATTTTCAGGATTAGTAGATTAAACAGGATTGCGAAAGCGAGAAAATCCTATCCATCCTCAAATCCAGAAAATTCTAATTCAGACAGTTGGCTTGTTGCAGCGGATGTTTGTCTAATTTTATTATATAAAATCATGGAAAAGGGTAAAAAATATAATACTTTTGTATTAACAGTACCTGAGTTACTTACCGTAAGATCAGTTCTCGGGTCTTTTTTCTTAGCAAGTTCTTCTACTAAAGATAATACACCCTCCATGCCTCTCTCTGATGCACACTTGGGGGGTTTTTTCTTTTATACCCATGGCTAAGAAAATATACCAAAAGGACCCCTTATCCTTTCAGGATCAACTGCTGTTACTCCAAAACCGTGGTCTTACTGTACCTGATCAGTCTAAGGCAATTAGCTATTTAAAAGAGATAAGCTACTACCGTCTCAGTGCATATTTCTTGCCCTATCAATCTCAAAAAGATCAGTTTAATCAAGGAACAACTTTTGATCAAATTATAGATACCTATTCGTTTGACAGAGAATTACGTTTGTTGGTTTTTGATTGCATTGAACGAATTGAAATCGCCATACGAACACAAATGATTTATCAAATGGCTATGCACCATCATGATTCGCATTGGCAAGATAATCAGGCGCACTTTATCACCCCTTTCTATAATAAAATCGGTGCACTGGTAGATCCTTATCAAGATTTGCAATCCGTCATCTCCAAAGCAAAAACTGCACGCACGCCTGAAGTCTTTATCAAGCATTACATCAACACCTATAGCAGTCCGGCTAATCCACCCGCCTGGATGTGCCTGGAATTGTTAACCATTGGCGAACTTTCGCACATCTACAGGGGGTTGCGCAATAACAGTGATAAGAAAAGGATAGCCGATTTCTTTGATGTACACCATACTGTGTTTACCTCATGGCTGCACACGCTTACCTATGTGCGAAACATTTGCGCACACCATTCTCGTCTTTGGAACCGCGACTTTGCTATTGAACCCGATCGGTTGTTAAAACCTGTGGGTCCATGGGTCGGAGTGTTTTTTCAAAATAATAAGCGGTCCTTTTATTTTATCTGTGTGCTGAAATACCTCTTGCAACGAGCCAACCCGGGCAATAGCCTGAAGACTAAGTTGGAGATCTTGTTTGCAAAATATCCACACGTACCCATTCAATTTTTAGGAATCCCTTCTGATGGTAGGGGAAATCGATTAGATTGGAGAGCAGAACCCCTTTGGCAATCATGATAAATTCAGAGGCAATAGTAGAAACCAACTTAATTCAAAAACTCAAAGAGTTGGGTTATCACTTTATTGCCGTGCATGACAGTGAAGCGCTGTTATCAAACTTGAAATCTCAGCTTGAGCGTTTCAACAAAACTTCTTTCACCACAAAAGAATTTGATGCTATACTGAATCACCTTGCCAAAGGCAATGTATTTGAGAAAGCGAAAACCCTTCGTGATCGATATAATCTAGCCAAAGAAGATGGTACTACATTTTATGTCCGCTTCTTTAATAATGAAGCTTGGTCACAAAATCTGTATCAAGTCACTAACCAGCTTCAACAGCAAGGTTCCTTTCTCAACCGCTACGATGTAACCTTGCTCGTTAATGGTTTGCCTTTGGTGCAGATTGAACTCAAGAGAAAGGGAATTGAAATCAAAGAAGCCTTTAACCAAATCAATCGTTACCAAAAACATTCTTTCTGGAGCAATCATGGTCTGTTTCAGTATGTGCAGCTATTTGTTATCAGCAATAGTCTGGATACAAAATATTTAGCCAACAATGCCTTGCAATCGGTGATGCAAACTTTTTTCTGGTCAGATAAAGAGAATAGAAGGATTACAGATCTTAGCGCATTTACCAATTCCTTTTTAAATCCAGACCATTTAGGAAAATTCATTTCGCACTATGTTGTGCAAAATGAAACATTTAAAAACATGATGATTCTGCGGCCTTACCAATACTATGCGGTGGAGGCCATCATCAAGCAAGTAAAAACCAGTAACAACAACGGCTACATCTGGCATACTACCGGCTCGGGCAAAACATTAACGTCTTTCAAGGCAAGTCAAATCATTATGGACTTGCCCGAAGTATATAAAGTGGTATTTGTGGTCGACCGCAAAGACCTCGATTATCAAACCATGAACGAATTCAACGCCTTCAAAAAAGACAGCGTTGATGTAACTGATAATACAGCCTCCCTGGTAAGTCAATTAACCGATGATACCAAACTGGTGCTCACCACCATTCAAAAACTAAACAACGCCATTTCGAGGGCGCACTTTGAAAAGAAGCTTACCCATCTTCGTGAGAAGAAAGTAGTCTTCATTTTTGATGAGTGCCACCGCTCACAGTTTGGCGACACACATGAACGCATCACACAATACTTTCAGAAAGCTCAACTGTTTGGCTTTACAGGTACACCCATTTTTGCTGAGAATGCTGCTAAGAATGAATTCGGTAAGCGAACCACCAAAGATTTATTTGGGGAGTGTTTGCATAAGTATGTGATCACCGATGCTATTCGCGATCAGAATGTATTGCGCTTTGGTATCGAGTACATCGGCAAGTACAAGCAGAAGAGTAACACCTTTATGGATATTGAGGTAGAAGACATCGATCGTCCCGAAGTTTGGGCCGATGAAAAGCGCCTTGGTAAAATTGTTGATTACATCATTGCCTACCACGGACAAAAAACATTCAATAAAGAGTTCTCTTCCATTTTTGCGATCAGTAGCATTGAGAACCTGATTAAGTACTACGAGATTTTTAGAAAGAAGAAAGAAGCGGGCGAACATGATCTGAGAGTAGCTACCATCTTCACCTTTGGTGCTAATGAAGAAGACGAAGATGCGCAAGACCAGCTTCCGGGAGATGAGCTGTTGATGGCTGCTGATCCAAAGGCTACCTACAAGTCAAGCCACACCCGAGATAAACTGGAAGAGTTTATAAAAGATTATAACAAGCTCTATGGTACAGCCTTTTCTACACAGGACGGTCAGCAGTTTGAGAATTATTTTAAGGACATCAGCAAGCGTTTAAAGGAAAGAGAGAAAGAAACTTTCAATGATGAGAAAGACCGTCTGGATATTTTATTAGTCGTGAACATGTTCCTCACTGGTTTTGATGCGAAGAAGGTAAACACCTTGTATGTAGACAAGAATCTGAAGCATCATGGACTCATCCAAGCCTACTCAAGAACCAATCGCATTTTAGGAGAGAAGAAATCGCAAGGCAATATTCTTGCCTTCAGAAATTTGAAAAACGCAACGGATAATGCCATTACTTTATTCTCTAACAAAGAAGCGATTGAAGACATTATTCTTCCTCCGTTTGAAGTCATTGCCAAGCGCTTCGATGAAGCCTTGCAGAATTTGTTGAGAATAACGCCAACACCACAAAGTGTAGATGAGTTGGTAAGCGAGGAGGATGAAGCAGCTTTCATTCAAGCCTTCAGAGCCTTGCTGCGGGCTAAAAACGTATTGGAATCCTATGCAGACTTTAGTTGGGAAGCTTTAGGCATTGATGAAGAAACCTTCATTGATTTCCAGACTAAATACATAGACCTATATGCAAAAGTCAAACGTGAGAATGCCAAGCAAAAAACATCTATTTTAAATGACATAGACTTTGAGGTAGAGCTAATCCACCGCGACATCATCAATGTAGCCTACATCATCAAGCTTTTAGCCAAACTGAAGCAGGCCAAGCAATCCGAAAAAGAGAAGCAGCGTAAAGCCATCATGGATTTGTTGGGTAGCGATGTTCAACTCCGAAGCAAGCGTGAATTGATTGAAAAATTCATAGACGAGAATCTTCCTAAGATTGAAGACGCAGATAGAATACAAGAGGAGTTTGAGCAATATTGGCAAGACCAAAAAGTTTTAGCGCTCGCCAAACTGTGTGATGAAGAGGGCTTAGACAAAGAGCAATTCAAAGCCTTAATTGACGCTTATATTTATAGTGGTCAGGAACCCTTACGCGATGATATTTTTAAATGCTTGGGCAATCGCCCCAGCATTCTGCAAGCACGTAATATTGGCGAAAGGATATTGAACAAGATGAAAGAGTTTGTGGAGGTGTTTGAGCAGGGAATGGTCGCATAGCCTCAGCATTTTTTTAGGTATATTCAATAGACGATAGATTCATGACGAAATCAAACGAATTGATTAAAAAAGGATTAGAGGCAGCCAACGAGAACAAAAAAATTCTAGGTAATCACTCTTCTTTTATTTCTGGTGACCTACTTCACTTTTACTCAGAATTAGAAAATAGACAAAATTGTACTGCCGAGGCAGTAAGATGGTACTTGCCCCCGCTGGTTGCTATACTTGAATCATTCTATAAAGTACTTTTTGCAAAATACCTCGACACCAATGCTACCTACTTATCTAGAGCTGAGAAATTACATAACGTGTATAAGCCTGAACTGAAATTCGATTTACTCTTTGGTTTAAATCAAAAGCAATTTACTATTGGTGAGCTATACGCACATTCGCTTAAATATAATTCGCTAAGTGAGATACGGAAAAATTATGAACTAATTTGCGACTGTGACTACATAAATCAAATCAAAAATTTTGATGTCAGTCTACTTAATGGAGCTGATATAAAAGAAGGTGAAAACGCTCAAAAGAATATTGAAAAAATCTTTAGTTCAGTTGGTCAAGCCTTCATTTTAAGACATTCATTAATTCACGAGTATCCTGCTTCAAATGTTTCTGTAGCAAAAGAACAGATGTTAAATTATCTTGAAAACGCAAGACTTTTAACTATGATTACTGATAGAGTTTTTACAATAGATGTAAAAAAAATGTAAGGAGAGTCCCCCAATCGCCCTCGTTTGTTACGAGGGTGATCGAGGTTAGCGATTGTATCGCATACAGCATTAGTATTGGCATTAATTGTAGGCTGTATATTCGCTGGCTTTATGCGATAAACACTTATATTAGATTTAACATATCTGATGATCGATATTTTATTAATGGCCAGTACTCGAAGTATTTTCTTATTGCTCGTTTCTAAAAAAATATCGAGGGTTCACATGGCACAGCAAGTGCCACGCTCATGCGTCCTCGTTGCAAACGAGGACGAGTGGGGTTTAAAGTCGGAATACTTAAAAAATTTTGAAAATCGTTAATCAATGGCATCATTAGATCAACTTCAGAAAGAGTGGTTAGTTGTTAACGCAACAAGGGAGTTAATCTCAATTATTACTGGCCTTCCCGGAGTCAGATATGCGAAGGCTATTTCCTTTGCTAAAGAAATAGACAAGGAATTATTTAAGGGGTCAAAGACAGGTTTATCTAAGGATGACTATTTCGATAAGTTATATAAAAAATACGTACAGGAAGCAGATATAAAAAAGACAGGACTTGGAAAGGATATTTCAGCTGAAAAACTAATCAAGAAACGATTTAGAGATATTGATCGATTACTTGGTAAAGCTGGTAAGGACAAAAAGAAATATAATCTCTTAAAGAAAGAATCAGATGTGCTAAAGACTTTGATAGAGCAAAAGAACCACTTCCAAAGTCTGAATCTATTGAGATTAACAGAGAACCAAGCAATTAATAATGATTTAACTAGAGATAGGCTTGAGAAAGTGTTTATAGAGCAACCACTTGGTAAATATAGCTTATTTGAGAACGTTAAGGATGGGTCGATATTTCGAATCACTTGCCTTCACCCAAACCCATCTGAAGGAGTTATCGGGGCAGATCTGATCTATGAGCAATATGATGAAAAAAGAAAAATGGTACGAATAGTCGCTATTCAATATAAAATATGGGAACATCAAACCCTTTATTTTAGTCAGTCTGGTAATATCGGACAACAAATAAACAACATGAAAAGATGTTTTTGCTCGAAAAAATATTGTGTTGATCATAATGGAAATAAGATGGACCCAAGAAAATATCGACTGTCATACTGTATGGCGTTTCTGAAACCAACGGATAAACTTCAAGATCCCCAAAAGCCAATCACTTCAGGATACCATTTACCGATATGTAAGATTGATACACTTAAAGAGCCAGTTAACAAAGATTATAAACTGACTGTAACTGGAATTAAAAAGCAATCGATTAAAGCGTCAACATTCGAGGAATTATTCGATTCTGAAATGTTAGGTTCTAGGTGGCTTAAAAAATCAGAGCTAGAGAAATTCTATAGAAAAAATAAAGTTCTTGATCCTTCAGAACGAATAATAGTTTATGCGCAAGGGACTAAATCAATGGAATAGAAACTTTAATCTTGAATAGTTATGACATTTCTAGAATTAGCTGAGAAAGTTCTGTTAGAGGTTAAGAGACCCCTTTCCTCATCAGAAATTTGGCGATACGCTGAAGAAAAACTTTATACTGGTGAACTTGGTAGCCAAGGCAAAACACCATGGGCTACCCTCGGTGCGCAGCTCCATGTTAGTGCTCGCGACAATGAAAAATCACCATTCGCTACAATTGGCAGCCGCCCTAAAAAATTCTACTTAAAGAAATTGAAGTATGATAAAGACCTACTAGTTGAAGAAGATCTAGAAGTCAGCGGTGAGGTTGAAGACACTATGAGATATTCTGAAAGAGATTTACATGCTCTTTTAGCGCACTTCATCTTTTATACTATGGAATCTTATTCCAAAACACTTGATCATACAAAGACTTCTAAAAAGCACTACGGGGAGTGGATTCATCCCGACATGGTAGCCTGTCACTTTCCAATAGACGATATTAAGCCAGAAGTGTATGATCTAAGCATGGCAATAAATGAATCTCCTATAGGTTTTATTTCTTTTGAAATTAAAAAGAAACTGAGTTTCGGTAATCTTCGTGAGTCTTTTTTTCAAGCAGTATCAAACTCTTCTTGGGCACACGAGAGTTATTTGGTCACATCAGAAATATCAACTGAAACGGAATTTTTACGAGAGCTAAACAGGCTTTGTAACTCATTTGGAATTGGGGTAATCTTATTAGACATAGATGATCCAAATGATAGTGAGATTTTCATTGACGCAGAACAAAGGGATGAACTTGACTGGGAGACTATAAACAAACTTGCCATCAATCCTGATTTTAAAGACTTTCTGGTCAGAGTTAAAAAAGATGTTGAATCAAGAGAAATTAGAAAAGAGTGGTATGATAAGGTTGAAAGCCGGGAATCCTTGATCAAGTTTTTCGAGAAAAAGAAAGGTTAAAGATTTATCTCAATCTTCTTTTTTCGGGTATTGTGGATTTATCCGTTTCGGTGCAGCGTCATAACTGAATAAATCAGGGATTCCTTTAATCATCTTAATGCATTGTAATTTACCCACTCGCCCTCGTTTGTAACGAGGGTGATCGAGGTTAGCGATTGTATCGCGTACAGCATTAGTATTGGTATTAATTGTAGGCTGTGTTGTGGGTAAGGTTCAATTTATAGTTCATCCTACTTCCTTGCAAATTCTAGTAGCGGACCAATATCATTTTTATCCGCTGTTTTAACAGCAGTCAGATATTCTTTTCTTGTATCACTGGTTTTCGTTAAATCAGCAATAGCTCCCCAGGTGAAAACAGGTTTTCCAAAAATCTTTTCAATTATTAAATCTCCCATCATGCGCGAGTGTCGGCCATTGCCATTAGAGAAGCAATGAATTGATACAATGCGGTGCTTAAAGCGAACCGCAATTTCATCGGGAGGATAAATACCATGGTCAATCCAATAGTTACAATCACCAAGTAGCTTTCGTAATTCAATGGCCACTTGGTACCTGTCCACACCAATATTTTTATTTGTCTTTCTAAATTCACCAGCCCATGCCCACACCTTACTATACATTCTCTTGTGAACCAGCTTTATAAAATCCTCTGTAAGGATATCTTCTTTCTTAAATTTTCGAGTCAACGTCCATTGAATAGCCTTTTCAATATTTAGTTGCTCAAACTCATCCAACTCTCCGCGTGTTGTAATAGTAGGAATCAACAAGCCTTCTTTCTCTTCTTCGTCAAGAGGTGTTTGCCCGTCAACTAATTCAAAATCTAATCCCATAAGTATCGGGGCATTTCTCGTTTAATGTCATCGGCTAATTCACGCACAGCTTTTTCAAAACGCTCTTTGCTCACTTGTTGGTCTTCAAGCTTCATTGTGTTATCAGTGCGCATCACAATTTTTCTGGCCACGGCCATAGCTTGCTTATCCAACATGTTCTCAAAAGAACTCTCCTTAGGAACAAAACCATAAACCAATTTCATGTCCATGGCATGAGCTACCTCACGTAAATTTTTCAAAGTGATATTTCCATTCTTTTCGCGCTCCTCAATTTCCTGGGCACTTTGAGCAGTTATACCCAAACGATTACCAAATTGCCGGAACGACATTTTCAATGCCGTACGTATGCCATGAATCCAGCCTTTGACCGGGGGCTCCGGAAAACTAGCCAAACCAGCCAATTTCCTGTCTAATTGCTCAATTTGAAGCTTCTTTAAGTTTTTCATAAGGCTATAGCCTGATAAATGCTTATCAAATATCAGGCTATAACCTGATAAAAGCAAATTAAATATCAGGCTATAACCTGATAAATAGTATCAAAAAATCGGGCCATAGCCTGATAAACCCACATACTCGCCCTTGTTTGTAACCATAGCCGTCCGGTTAAGAAACTATGTTTAATTAACGCCTATCTAATCAGCGTCTCCGAGGGGATGCTGATTTTACTAGATTCTATTCTTAAAGGATACAGATTACGGAGTAAGCACAGGTCAATGTGTTAAGCTCCTCGTCCCCTTCGGGAGACAAGGAGCGGACAGGGTTTACACGTTTAACCTGACGGCTATGGTTTGCCATGAGGGTGATCGAGCTTAGCGATTGTATCGCATACAGAATTATTATTGGTATTAATTGTAGGCTGCATTGTGGGTAAGCTTCAATGTATAGTACATCGTTGTTGGTGGTCTAACACAAGCACCACGCGCAACACTAACAACGGCTTAGGACGCATCTCCTTCCAATAACCATTCTATAATTTGTTGTTTGTTCATTAATTATTCGGCCCCTTATGTATATATTTTCCTCCAATCGATTATCCAGTCAGCTTTACTTTTTCCATCTTTCTAACTTAGAAATGGATCTCGTTGCCAACCATGCAAAGAACCTGTTCATTCCATCTTTCTTCATTTCCTGGATACAGAATTTTTGCATCTTTTCTGCTGTGTCAATCTCCGGAGGAGTTAAAAATGAACCATTTTCATAGCACATGGAACAGTACTTCTTACTAATCGTTCCATCTTTTTCGGTTCCTCCACCCTTCTTGTCTTTCAATAATGGGAAACCACAACTTTGGCAAAATTTGTACGCTTTCATTGTTTGATTTGTCAGTTAGTTTTTTAAAAAAAAGACTGTTTTATCTTTTAAGGAAATTTTTTCCACCTTGTAACCATATTGAAGCAATTCCTTTTTATAATTCAAAAAGGAGTGATCTATTGCAATACCTGCAATACTCTTAATATCATCGAAGGATAATTTAACTGATTGCCTGCCATTTTCCTTAATATACTTCCACAAGGCATTATACTTACTCATGATTCAAGGGGTTATAGTGAATATGGCCAGCCACCAGTAGTACTATTGATTCCAGATTTTTATGTTCAGACGACATTTAGTTAAAAGATGGTCAAATTATCTGTAGCGAAAAATGATTTTAGTCACCAAACCACTGGATTACAAAATGGAACTGGAATTTATATTAGGTGGATTGACTGTGGCATACCAAAAAATGAAACGGTATTGCCTGGTTATCAAAAAAATCGTTCTTTGAAATCTTGTTGTGATCTCACGTGTTGATACATGACGATGGGCTCGAAATTATCTCTTGCCCGCGTTGGCGTTGTACTCAGACTCTGCCCTCACTCGCCCTCGTTTGTAACGAGGGTGAGCGAGTTTAGCGATTGTATCGCACTATCTTAAATGGAGCATTTGTATTAGCGTTAATCGGAGGCAGCGTATTGCTGGCTTTATGTATATCTCGCGCGCTTAAATACGGAAATTAGATTTAGGGATGCCAGGTGATAGATATTTTATGAACGATCAGTACTCGTGATATTTTCCTATTTTTCGTTTATAAAAAGATTGAGGACTCGTATGGCACTGCAAGCGCCAACCTCAGACGTCCTCGTTTGTAACGAGGACGAGTGGGGGAGATCGAATGGCTAAGGCATTTAGAAATATTTAATAGAAAAAATAAGATGCCTGTGGGTAAGCTTGTGCAATAAAGAATCCCTTATCTCCAAATTGATCATTTCCTTTATGAAGGCATCTGCCAGCGAGCAGACTAACAATAATCAGTTTTTTTCGAAAAGTACTTTAGTATATTCGCCCAAAATTTATGTATGCCTGAATCAACACAATGCCCAAAGTGCCAGTCACCCTATGGTTACCCCACCGGAACGTCTATGATGTGCCCCGAGTGTGGCCACGAATGGACGCCCGAAGAAGAAAGTGAAACAGTTGTAGCGGCTGAAGAGGTTGATTCAACAATAGTAAAAGATGCCAATGGCAATGTGTTACAAGATGGCGACACGGTTGTGCTGATCAAAGACTTGCCAGTGAAGGGCGCGCCTAAACCCATTAAGGCGGGCACCAAAGTAAAAAACATAAAGCTCACCAGCGGAGACCACAACATTGATTGTAAGATAGATGGCTTTGGTGCAATGGCGCTCAAGTCTATTTATGTGAGAAAGGCTTAGGTGCTAATCGTCATGTATTGAATTCAAGAAAGCAAATACCAAGCCTTGCAAAGACTTAAACGGATGTCGGTTTCACGACACTTAAGGATGAATGATTTCTGTAGCTAGGCAGTTATTCTGACTTAAACTATAAATTATGAAATTCAGTATTTCAACAGTGGTGTTTTCTTTATTCATGACATTAATAATTGCTCAGGATATTCCTAAAGAAGCAACTGATATTTCACCCTTGCTTATTGGTGAACAAATGCCCAATATCATGCTGAAAGATACTGATGGTAAGTCCGTTTCACTGACTGAACTTGTGGCTCAAAAACAAACTGTTCTCATTTTTTACCGCGGTGGCTGGTGTCCGTATTGCAACATACATTTAGGCGAGCTGCAAACTATCGAAACTGATGTTTTAAAAGCAGGGTACCAAATCATTGCCATCAGTCCGGATGCTCCTCAAAAATTAAGCGCTTCAGCAGATAAGCATAAACTTAATTATAAGTTATTAAGCGATGCAGATACAAATGGGGCACAACAATTTGGTTTGGCTTTTCAAGCTCCTGAAAAATATAAAGAAATGCTTGGCAACTATTCGGATAAGAATAATACTGGCGTACTACCTGTTCCCGCTGTTTTTGTTTTAAATAAACAAGGCGAAATTCTTTTCGAATACATTAGTCCTGATTATAAAAAAAGACTTAGCGCTTCACTGCTTTTAGCTGTAATCAATAATCTGGCTGAATAAAATCAAGCCATTGACTTTAAAGCCTTGCTAACCACAAGTTTTTCTATTCATCAAATTAATTGAGATACAGCGCTTAGCAAACATATTGCTTGTGCATTTTTTCAATCCCTGTCACTTTCAATTAAGTAAGTCATCTTTAATAGCTTAGTCGATGAGCGCCTTCGAATACGTAACTGTACTTATTTCCATTATACTGGGTTTAGGCATTACACAAATACTCACCGGCATCGCAGATTTATTCCATAAACGTGAAAAGGTAAAGTTGTACTGGCCACATATGCTTTGGGTTTTATTTGTGCTGGTGCTGCACATACAAGAGTGGTGGGTAACTTACGAATTAAAAAATTATCAACCCTGGCGGCTACCGACCTTTCTCTTTATCATGATGTATCCGGTAAATCTGTTTATACTGGCCAGAATGTTATTTCCGATACGGTTAAAAGGAAAGAGAATTAATCTCAAAAGTTTTTATCTTAAAAATTATAGAAAAATATTTACGCTCTTTATTGCCTCAGCCATCTTATCTGTGCTGTACAATCTGTTCATACTCAATCTCAACGTTCAAACACAAATACTTCAATCACTTTTAGCCCTAACTTTTACTGTTATCACCATAAAAGAATATCAGCAAGAATGGATACATAAATCACTCTCTGTAATTGTAACACTTGTCATGATTATTTCAATTGTAATTGAATGGAACGTGTGGATGATTAATTAGTGTTGTTAGTCAGCTATTAATCTAGCGGCCATCGAAAAAATTATACAAACCTTCTCTTTAGAGTAAGGCAAGCGCTCAACAAATTACCATGCAGCAATAGTGAAAAGTCATTAAAACAACTTTATTAGTTGTTCTATTGGCACATGATCCCCCACAAATTTTCCATAGTGAGCAAGTTTAATCTTACCATTCTTATCAATAATAAACTCGGCTGGTATTCTGTCCAGGTGTCCATCTTGCTTCATAGGTTTTGAAAAGAGCTTATTCCCTTCAGTAACCTTGTTAAGTAATCCGTTAAACAATCCCCTCATTACTTTAATAAAGGATCGCTCTACGCCATAAAGATTGTATAACTTGTTTTGCGGGTCAGCTATAAATTGAAAAGGATAGCTATTCTCGCCCAGGTGATCCTTCATTGCTTCTACTGAAGATTCATAAATCATGAGTACCGTAATATTGTTTGTTGTAAAGAAATCTGCTTGTTTTAAAAGCTCGTGGGTTCTGAAGTTGCATACAGGGCAGCCGGCATTTCTTTCAAAAGCAAGATAAACGCTTTTACCCCCAAGGGCATTAAGATTTGCTTCTTGCCCGTAAACATCGGTGGCACTAAATAAGGGAGCAGATTGATTCTCTGTTAATCTCATGATTGATATTTAAATCTGGGTATTAATACCAGATTCAATAACTCAATCACCCGATCTTAGCAATATTATTTTTTCTTGCCTGCTCCAGACATTTATATTTTTGATTATCGAAGGTGTGGGCATTTTTGTAACCCATCTCTTCCATAAGTTGTTCTCGCGATGCTCCGCTAAGAAAGGTTTTAGTAAGGAAGACAACACAATGGCGCGTTAGTTTATCGAAAATACGCTGCAATAAATTTCGTTGCGTTATTTTTTCCTCATGCTGCTCCCATTCAGCCAGCGTCATATCCTCTAATTCATAATTCAGCTCAAGTCGTGTAATCTGTTTGGCATCACGTAAACGCTTCAACCAAATATTATGTGCTATTGCAGTAATATAAGTTTTAATAGAGGACGTGAGTACAAAATCCTTCTTTGGTACTTTCTCCAGCAATACCATAATCGTTTCTTGAAATACATCTTCCGCATCGGCAGGAGTGCCACTATTCTGCTTTACAAACTTTTCAATACCAGGGTAGTAAAAAGTATAAAGCAGGTTGTAGGCCGCATTATTACGATTTTGAAGGGCTGTTATGCTTTTATCGTCAGTTACCATGTTGGACAAAAATATTGGTTAATTCCAATAGTTAGGTTCAAATCACCCAATAGTCCAAAGTATTTTTAACGGATATCCTTCTATTTATATCATCAGCTATGAGGTAAGATTAATTAAATAAAATCCTAGACACGTTTTATAAATTTCCATTTTACAGATTGAACGCAGGCGGTCTGGTTTGTTCGCTTGCGAACACTTGAAATGAATAGAAGCTTAGTTTTACGCTGAATTTTAAATGAAAAACGATTGGCATGATTATTATTCCTACATTTAGATAATATGAAAAATTATCAACTGGGTGAGTTTGAAGAGATAGTCATACTGACTGTCTGCATACTGAATACAGAGGCTTACAGCGTTGCCATTAAAGATGAAATTGAGTCGCGCCTGACACGAACAGTAAGCATGGGTGCACTGCATACTGCCCTGAAAAGACTTGAAGATAAAGGTTACCTGAAATCATTTTCAGGAGAAAGCACAGAGGACAGGGCCGGGCGTCCACGAAGGTATTTCGAAATAACGGCCTTAGGAAAAAAGGCTATGCGACATAGCAAAGAAACAAGAGATGAACTCTGGAAGGCAATTCCCAATGTCATATTAGATGCTAAACTTAACAAGTTGGTGCTTGCTTATTCTTTAGTATGAAAGTTAAACCACCCCTGTTTGCACTTCGCTTTTTTCAATGGTACTGCACGCCCGAACTGGCAGACTACATAGAAGGTGATTTAATGGAAGTGTATGAGAGGCGTCTGAAAAACGGACGAAAAGTAAAAGCCGATTTACTTTTTATTATTGATATCGTATTTCTTTTTCGTCCTGGTATTATTCGATCAATGGATCAGTCCCCAAAATTTTATCATAGTGTTATGCTCAAAAATAATTTAAAACTAGCCGTACGCAATCTTTGGAAAAATAAGGTTGCCACAATTATCAACGTATTCGGATTAACAGTAGGTATTACCTCTGCGTTGTTAATTACATTATTTATTTATCATGAAATGAGCTTTGATGCTTTTCAGCCCAATAAGGAAAGAATTGCTCGTGTTATAATGGAGTATGGTTTCGAAGGTAGCACTGATAAAGTAAAGGGCACATTTACCAGTACAAAAGTAGCACCTGTGTTTTCACGTACTTTTCCTGAGGTAGAGAAAGGTGTTCGGATGACCGATGCCGACATGATTGTAAAGCTTAACAACGAACCAGTATTGGAAAGTAATTTCATGTTTGCCGATTCGTCATTCTTTCAGGCTTTTGCTTTCGATATGCTAGAGGGCAATCCTACAACGGCATTGAATGGTCCCGACAAAGTTGTGCTCACCGCTTCAACCGCGTTTAGATATTTTGGAAAGGAACCAGCCGTGGGGAAAACTTTATTGATTGGCAACAACGGGACTCCTTATGAAGTAACCGGAGTCATGCGCGATTACCCCACCACTTCACAAATCAAATTTGATTTCCTCGCCTCATTCTCCTCGCTAAAAGCCAATCAGGAAGAGACATATTTTAATGCTAATTACACAACCTATCTGCTACTGAACAACCAGCATGCTTTTGGTCCTTTGCAAGAAAAACTACATCCCTTTATGGAAAATGAAATGAAGGGTAGTGGTGCCTCTATTCTTTTCTACCTTGAACCCTTTACAGATGTACACCTGCGCTCACCCTATGCTGACTTTACAGGCAGCATCAGCATTACATATTTGTATACACTTGGTGGAGTGGCCTTATTGATTATGGTTATTGTATGTTTTACTTATATTAATTTAAGTACAGCGAAATCAATTGATCGTGCACGAGAAGTAGGTATTCGCAAAGTATCGGGTGCTGTGCGTTCACAATTATTCTGGCAATTTATTGGTGAGGCATTCGTATTAAGCATCCTTGCAGTAATAGTCAGTATGGGCTTAGCCATTTTGCTGCTTCCCACCTTTAACGAGCTTCTTAATAAAGAGCTTGATTTTGCCAATCTCTTTACTCCAACCTTTCTCTTAGGAATTTTCATCGCCTCGCTTTTAGTAAGTCTTATTGCAGGTGGATACCCGGCAATTATATTATCCAGATTACAACCAGCACGCGTGTTAAAGGGGGTTTTTAAGAATACACCTTCAGCCAAAATATTACAACAGTCTCTTACTGTTTTTCAATTTGCCATCTCTTTATTCCTCATTATCGCTACTGGTATAATTCAAGGGCAACTCAATTTTATACAAAATCAAAAACTTGGTTATGATCGCGAACATGTAGTAATGCTTTCAGTTGGATGGAATCTTTCACATCAACAAATGATAACCTTAAAAAACGAACTCAAAACCAACCCGAACATTTTACATGCTTCTCGTTGTTCCAGTAGTCCTGTAAATATTTATAGCGGCTATAGTATGCGTTTACCCTCTATGGCCGAGAATGAAGTGATTTCTACTAATGCCAATCCTGTAGATGCGGGTTATATCAAAACAACGGGGTTGCAACTACTTGCCGGAGCTGATTTTACTGATGAGCAAGTAGATAGAACAAGGGCAATGAATTCGGAAGAAGATAAGTTTTACTATATAATAAATGAGAGTGCTGCAAAAGCCTTGGGGTTTACATCGCCCGAAGATGCCATAGGAAGAGAAATGGAATTGAATAGTGTTGGAACTATCGTTGGCGTTATTAAAGATTTCAACTTTCAATCGTTGCGTACAAGTATTCAGCCATTGGTATTATTTACTGCATCATGGGGCAATCGCTTATTAGTAAAAGTAAAAGGTGATGACATGGAGGGTACACTTGCCTTTATGCAAACAAAGTGGAAACAATTATTACCCCACAGACCTTTTGATTACAGTTTTTTAGATCAGGAATATGAAAAGATGTATCGAAGCGAAGTACAGCTGGGACAAATGATGAATTTGTTTGCCGGCATCGCAATTGTTTTAGCTTGCCTTGGATTGTTTGGTTTATCCTCATTCATGATTCAGCAACGCAACAAGGAAATAAGTATACGCAAAGTATTAGGCGCATCTGCTTTTAACTTATTAGGGATTTTATCTGGTAATTTTATCCGGCTAGTATTGCTGGCCATCGTTATCGCCACACCGGTTGCTTACTTTTTGATGAGGGAATGGCTGGATGGTTTTGTTTATAAAATCAACTTAGAGGTTTGGTTCTTCATAGTTGCCGGAGTTGCAACGCTATTAATTGCCTTGTTCACGGTGGGCATTCATGGGCTGAAGGCTGTCGTTGATAATCCAATCAAAGGATTAAGATCGGAGTAAGCTGCATCTCTTTATGCCAAGACAATGGGTTAAGATGAACAGCTAATAACTGCTAATCCGTTTGGATACTACTCGTTTTAAAAACAGTAGAGGTTTTTAAAAGAGACCCTCCGTCAGACCGCTGAAAGTGGAAGCAAACAGCGGTCTGACGGATTTTAATATTATCAAATTTTCAAATCAATCAGCACAACAACGAATCAACTCACCACCACATCAACCCAGATTGCTTAGTCAACGCTTCTCGCATAAGCTGCTGTTTCCTCGCAATGACAGTACCCCGGTTTCAAATTCTCAAACCTGCCTGCGGTAGGCAGGTCTTCAAATTTTCAAATCAATCAGCATATCAACTCATCCCCTCATCAGCATATCAGCACATCAACGAATTAACTCATCAGCACATCAATTACAGTCTTCCAAAATCTACAATAAACGCATCAGGAAATTTACCTTTTACGCTGGCCCTGAATTGTTCAGCCTTAGGCCGGGAAGGAAATTGACCTAATACTAATCCATAGTATTTAACACCATTAAGGACCTTAACCTGAACAGTCACTTTTTTCTGATACGATTTTTTTAAATTATCTGTGAGTCGTATCAAATTAACTAACTCCTGATAAGTAGCGATTTGTACACCAAAACCAGAAGGTGTGCTTCGCTCAACTTCAAAAGTGTAAAACTCTTTTTCTTCTACGGCAACATTGCCAATAGGCCTTGGGGTATCACTTGTTTTGCCGTCACCTGCATCAACTACCTCCACTTTAACTTCAGCAAGTCCCTGGTTTATAAAACCCAATTTTTCAGCTGCCGATTTAGACAGGTCAATAATACGGTTATCCACATAAGGCCCCCTGTCGTTAATAACCACTTCAACACTTTTATCATTAGCCGTATTTGTAACACGCACTTTCGTGCCAAAAGGCAGGGTTTTGTGCGCGGCTGTTAGCCTGTTATGCTTGTACTTCTCTCCACTGGCTGTCGGCCTACCCTCAAATCTGTCGGCATAAAAAGATGCCTTACCCGTTTGAACCTGTGCAAATAAAAATGATGCAACTAAAGAGAATGCAATAGAAAAAGCTGTTTTTCTCATAAAACCTGGTTAGTTGAGTAAAAATAAGCATTGATTTGTTGCTTCATTGGCTTATTGCAGAATTAAGTCTACTTTTGCCCTGCAAATAACAGATCGTAAATATTATTTGCTATGGCGCTAAACAGCACCAAATTTCTCTTCGAAGCCCTCACATATGATGATGTGCTTCTCGTTCCGGCCTACTCCGAAGTACTGCCGCGCGAAACAGACACCACTACTAAACTTAGCCGCAACATTCAGCTGAACATTCCTATTGTTTCTGCTGCCATGGATACGGTTACCGAGGCAGAAATGGCCATTGCTATGGCTTTAGAAGGTGGGCTGGGTTTTATTCATAAAAATATGAGTATAGAAGCGCAGGCCGACCAGGTGCGAAAAGTAAAACGTTCGCAGAGTGGTATGATCCTCGACCCGGTTACGTTGCTCATCAACTCTACTGTACGCGATGCCGAAAAAATTATGCGTGAGTATAAAATCGGTGGCATTCCTGTAATTGATGAAAATGGAAAGTTGTTAGGCATTATCACTAACCGCGACCTTCGTTTTCAAAAGGACATGAGCATACCTGTGGAGAGAATCATGACCAAGGAAAACCTGATCACCGCTCCTGAAGGCATTACCCTGGAAAAAGCAGAAGTAATTCTTCAGCAATACAAAATTGAAAAACTTCCTGTTGTAAATAAGAAAGGTAAGCTAACGGGCCTCGTTACTTACAAGGACATTCTTAAAAAGAAAAATAAACCCAATGCCTGCAAAGACAAATTTGGTCGTTTGCGTGTAGGGGCTGCCGTTGGCGCTACTGCCGATGTGTTGGATAGAATTGACGCACTTAAGAATTCCGGAGTTGACATCATTAGTATTGATACAGCGCACGGACATTCAAAAGGTGTGATGGACGCAGCAAAACGCGTAAAGAAAAAATATCCTGAACTTGATCTTATCGTTGGCAACATTGCTACAGGTGAAGCCGCAAAAGCTTTAGTAAAAGCCGGTGCCGATGCTGTTAAAGTAGGCGTTGGTCCTGGCAGTATTTGTACAACACGTATTGTGGCAGGTGTAGGTCTACCACAATTGTCTGCTGTTTACGAAGCAGCTAAAGCTCTTAAGGGCACTGATGTTCCTGTAATTGCCGATGGTGGTATTCGCTTCTCTGGTGATTTAGTGAAAGCTATTGCCGCTGGTGCCAATAGCATTATGATCGGTTCTTTACTTGCCGGTACAGAAGAAGCCCCGGGCGAGATGATCATTTTTGAAGGTCGTAAGTTTAAGGCCTACCGTGGTATGGGTTCTTTAGAAGCCATGGACGATGGATCAAAAGACCGTTACTTCCAGGATGTGGAAGATGATATTAAGAAGTTAGTACCTGAAGGTATTTCCGGACGTGTAGCGTACAAAGGACAAGCGTCTGAAATTTTATATCAGATGGTGGGTGGATTAAAAGCAGGTATGGGTTACTGTGGTGCCAAGAATATTGAAAAACTGAAGCTTGCCAAGTTTATTAAAATTACTTCAGCAGGTGTCACCGAAAGTCATCCGCATGATGTAACCATTACACGCGAAGCGCCAAACTATAGCAGAAAATAATCTGAAATTACTGGCCTCACCTACAGTCCTCTCCAAAGGAGAGTAGAATGAAAGAGGTAATAAAAAAGGAAACCTGTACAATTCACACTGTACAGGTTTTTTTATTGAGAGAGTTGAAAACTAATTAAAGTGCCATTACCGATTTGCTCTTCAGCCATGTGCGTGCCTCACGCATATCATCAAAAGTAGAGAACTCAATTTCTTCCGATTGCGATATCATTTCGCGCACAGCAAAGCGGGTAAACTTACTCTTAGGTAATACAATCGCCCAAAATTTTACACCCATGCGTTCTATTTCCGGCAGTACACTTTGTTTGAAGAACTCTACATCTATATCTAATATCGGGCCAGCTTGTCTACTATCTGTTAGTAAGTGGAGTAAATCGAAGTTTTTTATTTCCTGATGCAGCAATTCAAGTCTTTTTATCTGTACCAGTTGAAAATGCTCGCTAAACTTGGGTAGACCCTGAGCAGTAGCCTTAACACAGGGAACCTCGTCATCTAACTCAATGGTGACGTAATCATCCCTATAAAACTGTTTCACCATAGAAACGGGTGTTTTTTTCTGATCTTCTTTTATTTACAGCCTGTAATGCCTCTTCAAAGGTGTTGAATACACCTACTTTTTGGGGATCAAGACCTTTTAAGACTTCTTCCAACGAAAATTGTGAGAAAAGGTTTTTAGGTTTTACATAAGCTTTATAGAACAAACCGTTCTGAAACTGTTTGGGTAAATAGTTATTGTAATAGAGATATAGTGCTTCAATTGATATAGGCTGTGATTCTGACAGATTAGAAATGCCATAAACCTCGCGGTACTCGCTCGATATTTTTTTCACCAATTTAAGGTAAGCCTCACTCATTTCTTTAAAGCGTGTTAAAGAGGGGATGTGATACATGGTAGCAAAAATGCAAGGTGAATAGCCATCGCTCCATACCTTAGCAAAATCCTCATCAAATACTACGTTCATATTATAATTTCAAATTTTAAATTCACTATTAAAAATTGGTGACTCGTTCTTATCCACTTCTCAAATCCATCAACGAATTAACGAATCATCACACCAGCACATCATCTTATCAGCACATCAAATCAGATTGCTTCGTCATTCCAACGCACATACCTTCTAATTCCTCGCAATGACAGGCTCCTCCATTTTCAAATCATCAAATTTTCAAATCCTCAAATCAATCAGCACATCAAACAAGGGAGCTCCACGTAAAATGTTGTCCCTATTTTTATTTGCGACTTCACCCGTATCTTACCTCCTAACTTATCTACCATCGCTTTAGTAATGAACAACCCAAGTCCTGTTCCTTTTGCTTGAATTGTTGCCCTGAAGAACATCCCAAAAATCTGATCGAGATATTCTTGATCTATTCCTAAACCATTGTCCTCAACCGTTAATAACATATTCTGTACATCAGCAGCTATCTTGATTTTTACAAATGGAGGGTTTGCCTGCGGATTATGGTACTTGAGTGCATTGGAAATAATATTTCTTAAAATCGTTCTGAAGCGTACAACATCAGTAGTGAATACAGCATCACCCGTTACCTCCAAATAGGGATGCACCTGATTATACTGATGATGAAATTCTTTCAGCAAGGTGCGAACCTCGGTTTCAATATGTATGCTTTCAGCCGATGGCTTTGTTTTATTGTTATAGGTAATAGCCACCAAATCTTTCAACAAACCATCCAGATGATGAACCCTTTCATTAATGAGTTGTGTGTAATTTTTAATGAGTGGTGATGGCTCATCTAAGTGGATCAGGTTTACCAATCCAAGAATGGTAGTTAATGGTGAGCGTAAATCGTGTGAAGCATGGTAAATGAATTGATCCAATTCATGGTTTAGTTTCTGCAATTCAGTCACCTGACGTTTACTCTCAGTCACGTCTATCAGAATACCTTCTACAAAACCCTGTTCTGCAAAATAGCGACAACTGATGCTTACCCATTTCTCATCACGACCAGTATTAGAAATTTCAAATTCAAAATTCTCAACCTTTTCCTGATCATATAAAGTCTGGCACAGCACTGCGCAACGATCAGCTTCTACAAACAAATCCTGAAAGCCTATATCAGCCGACTCATCTCTACCCAAAATATCTACTGCCTTTTCGTTTAGCAATAAAATGCGGAGATCTTTCATCCTGAATTTAAAAATACCTGTATAGGCATTATTGAAAAGATTCAGGTACTCATCTTTAATTCTTTTAACGCGGTGGTTATATAGAGCCTTGTGCGTAGTGTCTTTTAATACTACTCTAAAGCCAGTATGGATACCGTTGTCGTCTTGCAAACGGGTAATTTTCATTTTTGCCCAAAACCTGGCATTACGTTTTTTAACGCGCCAATCGCTCAGCACCAGCTGACCACGCGCTGCTGCCAAGGTTAATTCCGCCTCTGGTTTTTCTAGCTGTCGGTCTTCTAAGCTGTAAAAAAGCGCTATATGATTACCAATTACCTCCCACTCTTCGTACCCGGTTATGTTTACAACCTCCAGGTTACTACTAATGATAAGTCCCTCTTTATTGAGAATAAACTCTTCAAAGCCTCTTAAAATGTTGAAAAGAGATTTGTCCTTTTCAATGTTTAGGGAAGGATTTTCCCTGGTTAGCGAATTGTACATGAATGAATACTTATATCAAAGCCCCTGCGACCTCTCTGCCGTTGAATCGGTTTTGTAACGAAAAAGTAAACGTAAAGTTTACATATTATTACCTTTTTATGTTTATTTGTAACCTTTTAATTTACAATCGTAACATGAGTGTTAACTTTAATCAATCTAAATCAGTTCATATTGGCGAACTCATTCAGCAGGTTTTTGAGCAAAAAGCTACTAAACTCTCCGATTTTGCTGAACAATTAGGTACCGTGCGCCAAAACGTTTACAGGATTTTTAAAAAGCGCCACCTCGACACAGGTTTGTTACTACGCATATCTCAGGTGCTTGAACACAACTTTTTCCAATACTATTGTCAGGAGGGTGAGCAAGATTCTTTAAAAGATTTGCAACTCACCAAACTAGATGATGAATTAAACCTTGCGACAAAAGAGATAAGCTATTTGAAAAAAATTATTGCACTAATGGAAGAAAGAGCTGAGCTGGTCCAGCAAGTTGAAAAAGAAATTACAAAAGCAAATAAAGCAGTGGAAGCATAAAAGCAGCATCGCCTAGTAAGCGATAACTTTCTTGTTGCGTAAAAAATGAAGGGAAGCTGATTAACACCAGTTGAATTAAAATCACTGAAAAAATTATAATAGCTGCAATCCTGTCTGTTGCCAGCATGACCAATACAAGAGCAATTGAGCCTACCAGCCAAACCATAATTTGCGTCCGGCTTTTACCTAAAGTGATGGCTACAGATCTGAACCCATCTCGTTTATCTTTTTCATAATCGTACCACGAGAACACCAACAAATTAGTAAATGCACTCAGCATAAACATGAGCACGATAGTATATGGGATTTCCTGAAACGATAATCTTGTTACCATATACGAAGGCAGCAATACGCCACAAGTGTACAAGATACTAATCAGCATTTCTTTGGGAATTTTCAGGTAACGGTGCAATAACAAGTAGAGCGCTACAGCGCCAATTAGTATTAAGCCACCATGCAAAACCTGAATACGAATAAAGAATAATAAAACAATTACCACAGCAATTGCCACAAGCAAAATAGCCAGTAGTGTTTTAAAGTGATGCTGATGAAACCGGTGACGTGTAGCAGAAGCTGAACCTTTTACATTCCTGGCGTCTAGTAAATGATCAACTGTATAGATTATCCAAACACTGAGCGCCAGCGCTGCAATACCATAGGGCAGCAATGTTACCTGAAGCATTTTGGCAAACATTAACGCACCACATACAGAGCCAAGCATAACGTCTATGCTCAGGGTATTCAGCAACCTGTAAAATTTTACCAGCTTCATCTGGCTGCTAATATAAACTATAAGTCTTGTTTGTTCGGATTGTGAATTAATTGTGATAATTTTCTGATCCATTTCCATACAAGTTATGAGCGAAAAGAAACTATTCCTGCTGGATGCATACGCCCTGATCTACAGAGCACATTTTGCTTTTGTTAAAACACCACGCATCAATTCCAAAGGCATTAACACCTCTGTGCCTTTTGGTTTTACCAATACTTTACTGGAAGTGTTGTTTAAGCAAAAACCAACGCATATTGGTATTGCCTTCGATACTTCGGCACCTACTTTTCGCGATGAAATTTTTACGGAGTATAAAGCCAATCGTCAGGAAACACCTGAAGATATCCGCAGCGGTGTACCCCTTGTTAAAGAAATTATACGCGGCTTTAATATTCCCATTCTGGAGTTAGATGGCTACGAAGCCGATGATGTAATTGGTACCATCTCCAAAAAAGCAGCAGCCCAGGGTTTTGAAGTGTACATGATGACGCCCGATAAAGACTATGGGCAGTTAGTCGATAAAAATGTTTTCCTATACAAACCGGCCTTTCTGGGCAATGCCGTTGACATCATGGGTGAGAAAGAAATCTGTGAGCGTTGGGATATTGCTAATGTATCGCAGGTAATTGAGATACTTGGTTTGCAAGGCGACAGTGTTGATAACATTCCAGGCATTCCGGGTTTTGGACCAAAGACTGCCGCAGAACTTATTAAGAAATACGGAAACATCGAAAACATTATTGCCAATGCGCACGAATTAAAAGGCAAGAAAAAAGAATTGGTAGAACAATACGGAGAACAAGCGTTGCTCTCTAAAAAGCTGGCAACCATTTTTACAGAAGTACCGGTAGAATTTAATGAAGAAGACCTTGTCTACACCGGGCCTGACAAAGAAAAACTAAAACCAATTTTTGATCATCTCGAGTTTAAAACACTTGCCGCACGTGTCTTCACCGATGGTAATGCTCCGGCTGCTATCAAAGCTCCGGAAACTTCGCAACTTTCTATGTTTGGTGGTGGTGAAGCAAATGCAAGTGATCAGTCTACAAATACTGGCTCACAAAGTTTTGATGCCAGTAAAGTAACATACAAAGCTTTGACCAGAGAAGATGAATGCCAGAATCTGGCCGATAAACTTAGTAAGCAAAAAGAATTTTCACTTGAACTCAGTAAAGAAGCTGACGAAAAATTCCTGCTTGTTTTTTCTATGCAGACGGGTGAAGTGAATTACATACAATTCACCAAAGCGGACACTTCCCTACTCAACATTTTTGCTGAAGTATTGGCTAATAAAGCTGTTGGTAAAATCGGTTATAACATCAAAGCTACGCTACTCGCTTTAAAAGAATTTGGTTTAGCCGTAGAAGGCAAACTATTTGACCCGATGATTGCCCATTATTTAATAGAGCCTGAAATCGGTCATGACCTTTCCCTACTCAGTGGCCAACATTTGCAATATCAATTGCTGGAAGAATCACACAATTTTACCGAGCGCATTAGCGAACGTGTGGATATCAGTCTACAACTAAAACAGAAACTGCAGCGTGAATTAGAAAAACGCGGCCATGCGCGCTTGATGAGCGATGTAGAAATGCCACTACTCAGTGTGTTGGCCGATATGGAATTTGAAGGTGTTAAAGTTGACACAGCAGTGTTGGCAAAAATGTCGGAAGAATTGCGAGCAGCCTCTGAAGTAGTGCAATCAGAAATTTTTAAGCTGGCCGGAACGGAATTCAACATCGGTTCACCAAAACAACTGGGTGAAATTCTTTTTGATAAGATGAAGCTGGTGGACAAGGCCAAAAAAACCAAGACCGGGCAATATGCTACTGGTGAGGAGGTGTTGGCTACATTGGCGGATGAACACCCGATAGCCAAAAAAATTCTCGATTACCGCGAATATGAAAAACTACGCTCCACTTACGTAGATGCTTTGCCAAAATTGATCTCCGCCCGCGATGGCAGAATACACACCGACTACAGACAAGCAGTAGCCGCTACTGGTAGATTAAGTTCTAACAATCCCAACTTACAGAACATACCCATCCGTACTGAAAAAGGCAGGGCCATCCGCAAAGCTTTTGTAGCACGCGATGAAAACTTTTTATTCATGTCGGCCGACTACTCGCAAATTGAATTGCGCATAGCCGCCTCGTTTGCAAAAGACGAGACTATGATTGAAGCTTTCAAAAACAAACGCGATATCCACGCTACCACAGCCGCTAAAGTCTTTGGTGTACCCCTTGAACAAGTAACACCCGATATGAGACGCAAAGCCAAGGAAGTAAACTTTGGTATTTTGTATGGTAGCACCGCTTTTGGTTTATCACAGAACCTTGGCATTTCCAGAACGGAAGCTGCTGAAATCATTGAATCTTACTTTAAAGAATTCCCGGGTATTAAACGCTACATGGACCAATCCATTAATACAGCACGCGAAAAAGAATACGTAGAAACTATTTTAGGAAGAAGACGCTACCTCCGCGACATCAATTCACGCAACGTAACCACCAGGGGTTTTGCAGAGCGCAACGCCATTAACGCACCCATACAAGGCAGTGCGGCAGACATTATTAAAATTGCCATGGTCAACATCCAACAATGGATGAAGAAAGAGCAGGTACGCTCGCGCATGATTATGCAGGTACACGATGAATTGGTGTTTGACTTGCACAAAGAAGAAAAAGACCATGTAAAAGAAAACGTAGTGCGCCTGATGAAACACGCCATACAATTAGAAGTGCCTATGGAAGTAGAAGCAGGTGTGGGCTTGAATTGGCTGGAAGCGCATTAGGTTAATTGAGAGTTGACAATGGACAATTAACAATTGGGGGTTCACAAAGTTTACTTCGGGTAACTTTAAGGAAGAGAAATAACCATAATCAAAAAATTACATCGTGGAAGAGTTTAGAGCCAGCATTTTTGAAAAGACAAAAGAGAAGAGTCGAAAACGTCTTCTGTATAATCTAGGCATTTTTGGTTCCATTGGTTTTATTTGGATTTTGTGCCTCACTGGATTTCCTTTTATTGGTTTTAAAACTGCCATAGGCTTTTCAATTGTTGTGCTCGGTGTTAAGCTTTATGATGATAAATATATGGGCATAAGTGCTCATGGAGAAAGGAAAGCTACGTTGGTAGTTACTGAACAATACTTAGAGGTCAGAGATGTAAGAATTCCATTTTCTGAACTGACCAATTTAATAATCTATGTCGATGAGTATCTGGGAATGTCAAAAGAATTATTTGGTATTCACCACGGTGGTAATAATAAAATTGAGTTTGAACATAAAGGAAGAGCAGTCTCTATTAATTATGTCATAAAGAATAAGAAAGATTATGACAGATTCAGTTTGATGGTTGATCGGATTGAAAAGAATCCAGAACTGAAAAGGAATTTACGAAAACTCTAACCCTTATCGCCCTTGCTTGTGAAGAAAGTGCACTAGAGCAGCGATTACACAGAAGATTTTAAAAAGCTAAAATACTCATTGTACAAAACTTAGGTCACAGACCCTTTGATAAGGCTTCCGAATTATAAATTCGGAAGAGCTGGGCTAAACAACAAATCGAATAACTGTACAAGGTCTTATGAGCATAAAAAAATTAGCGATGATTGACTACAACATTGAAATATCATAAATGCATTTTCAGTTGTCCTCTTTGCAAACAAGGACAACTGAAAAATATATACTTGTAATAAAATTATCACTGGTTACTAATACATAAGGCATACTTTAGTATGTCAGCTATTTAAATTGCCTTCTCACGCTTAGCACCCAATAAATATATACTGTCATCGTATTTATGAAAACTAACATCCAAAGCAAAGGGCTCGTAAAAAAGCTCAGGTAGCTTCTTCCCGCTGGTATTTCAAAAAAGGGAACTGTTATAAGTACATCGAGTACAAGAGCGGTGGCGGAAATGACAAGTCCGAGTTTTAGCCCATGCTGATTTTTATCCTTTTTATAATATAAAGTTGCTCCTAGTATGGAGTAACCAATTATAAGAAAAGCCACCACTATTGTTTGTTGTAGCATTGGATCCTTAATACCAGGAATGCTGCCTAAAGTTGCGAACGTAATGATCAACAATACCCAAACGATAAATCCTGATCGAATTGCCCTGAGATAATTCATGCTATTCAACCGTTTTTAAAGTTGCAGCATTCCAAACACCAACCTCAACATTGGCTTTAACATATTCTGAAAAGTCTTTTGCCTTTCTGCCCAACACCTTTTCGATATCATTTTTTACACTAGCGTTTCTTCCATCCAATACTTCAGTAAAAAGATAATTCGCCAACCAAATATGATCTTCCGGTACATGATATTGGCGAAGCATTTGCGTGTATTCATCCAATGAAAGCGCCTGAAATGTGATGTCTCTCTCTGTAGCTTTTGCTATTTCCGAAATGACTTCCTTAAAAGTCATCAGACGAGGTCCGGTTAGTTCGTAGGTTTGTTTATTATGTTCATCATTCAGCAAACACTTCACCACCACATCCGCAATATCATCTGCATCAGTAAAAGGCTCTAATGCTTCTGCGCGAGGCAATGCTACATGTCCAGCCAGAATAGGGTCTAAGAAAATACTTTCGCTAAAGTTCTGGTTAAACCAACTGGCCCTTACAATTGTCCAGTTTATAGCATTTTGTTTTACAATCTCTTCACATAACTGTGCCTCCTGTTCTCCCCGGCCAGAAAGTAATACCATTTTCTTTACTCCATTTTTTGAAGCTAATTCGGTAAAGTTTTTAATAATGGAAGGTGCTGCTGGAATAGCCAGGTCAGGTTGAAATGTGATGTATACGGTGTCAATGCCGTTGACTGCCTCATTCCAAGTTGTTGCGTCTTCCCAATCGAAGGAAGGCTGTGCCGTGCGTGAACCAATACGAACATGACTAACTCTCGATTGCTTTAATCGGTCTACAACTCTGCGACCGGTTTTTCCTGTTCCGCCAAGAACTAAAATTTTCTTTTCTATCATACAAATGCTTTTTAGTAGAATACCTGATACAAAGCTGTACTTGTATTTACTAATGCATTTGTTTTGAAAGAATTAAGATTTGTTCGAAAAGAATTGTTGCTTCAATTCATTGGGTCGCATTCCAAATTTCTTTTGAAAAGCGTTGGAGAAAGAACTTATACTTTCATAGCCGACATACCAGGCTGTTTCCTGAACACCTAAATCGCTATTGGTGAGTAACTCATAAGCTTTCTTAAGTCTTTCTTCCTGAAGGAATTTGAAAACGGGCACACCAAATAGCTCCTTGAAGTTTCGCTTCAGTTTATTACTGTTAAGGCCAATCGTTTTAGATATTTCTGTTAGCGAAGGTGGTTTAGCCATATTATTGCTGATGATTTCCTTAGCCTGAAAGAGTTTGTCCTTGTCGCTGACGGTACGATTATTTTCTGTTGACAATAGAGCAAAAAAATGTGCCAACAATTCATTCACCTGACTTTTCAAAAATAACAATCGTGTATTACCTGTATAAGTAGTGTTAAAAATTTTCTGCACTGCGTTCTGCATTTCCAAATTCATATACAGCGAAGGACCTTTTACAAAATTTTCTTCTGGATGCAGTAGTTGAGGGAGTTGTTCGCGAAAAATCTGTTGTTCGGCCTGCGGTAAGGCGTGTAGGTTTCTAATTCTGGTAAAAATACTAATCGACTGTAATGGCTTATCGGGAGCTATCTTATGCGAGAATTCTACTTTTTGATTTCCAAAAAAGGAAATAGCCATTCCTGTAGTGTTAGTTACATACTTGGTTTGGCTATTGTGCTTTATTTCTAACTCCACATTTCCTGATCCATAAAAAGCAAAGCCAACAACATCAGCATCAATTTCGCACTTTTGTATAAGTACTGTTGAAGCATTCGATTGCTCAATTAAAACAATAAAGTCATTTATTTCAATGATGTCTGTGGTCATTATATCTTTTACGGATTTCGGAGCTTGTGAGTTGTTTATGCAATTAAACCAATGCTGCCCATGCAACTACTTGGTTCTTTGGTTTTAGTTATGTTCAAATATAAGCAGCTAAGATTTAAGACCATGTCTTAAATAACCCTTTAACGATATTGTTTGGATGTATTACAATTGAGTTCGGTGTTAGCTCGTCTTATTTTTGAGATGGCTAATCTCTATCGAACATGGATACTCTCATCGCCAACAAATTCGTAACGGTAACATACACCCCTGATTTGAAGCTACTCACCTACAAGTGGACTGGTATCGTAAATTTTGAACTTGGCATTGAGGCTTTCAAAAAAACAATGAGCTTCCTACAAACTCATCCATGCTATTTTGTACTGCATGATGCCACAGAGATGATAGGAACATTTACAAAGTTAAATGACTTCATGAGTAAAGAGGTGGCGTTGAATTTTGAAAAACACGGAGGAAAACGTTCAGCCTTGGTTATATCAAGCGATGTTTTTTCAGTGTTTGCCATTAATCAATACCTGAAAGTTGTAAAAACCAACAATGTGGAGATTAAACTTTTTAGAAGCATCGATTCTGCTATGGAGTGGTTAAAGGAAAAAATGCTAGTTGAATGATGTAGAGATTGTTGTGATGTAAAAAAAATGGACAACCAACCTATTGCAGTCAATTGTCCATTTGTTGGTAGTTCACTAAAACTAGACCGTCATAATCTCGCCCTCTTTCTTTTTCATCAAGGCTTCGATTTTAGAAATGAATTCGTCTGTGAATTTCTGTACTTTTTCTTTAGATGCAATTTGATCATCTTCTGAAACACCTTTCAGTTTGTCGATCATTTCATTAATTTCTTTACGCACTGAACGCACGCTGACTTTACCGTGCTCGCATTCCTGACTTGCCTGCTTCACCAATTGTTTTCTTCTCTCCTCTGTCAGCATAGGAATGTTAATGATCACCTGCTGTCCGTCATTCTGCGGATTCAAGCCGAGGTTAGCATTAGTAATAGCACGTTCGATTTCATGAATCAAGCTTTTTTCCCAAGGCTTAATAAACAGTGTGCGTGCTTCCGGTGCGGTTACTGAGGCTACCTGATTAAGAGGCGACATGGAACCATAATAAGAAACCTGAACGCTATCCAGCATATTAGGATTAGCTTTGCCTGCACGGATTTTAGTAAGTTCACCACCAACGTGTGCATAAGCTTTATTCATCAAGTCTTTTGCTTCGTCCAATAATAATTCAAGCTCTTCCATGAATTGATCTTTATTGTTATCTGTAAAAATTAACTGATTAATGTTCCCGCTTCCTCTCCTTTTGCAACACGCAACAAATTCCCTTTCTTGTTCATATCGAAAACAATAATGGGTAAGTTATTTTCCATACACAAAGTAAAAGCTGTCATATCCATAATGTTGAGGTTCTTTTCATAAGCCTCCTGGAAAGAAAGCGTACTGTAGCGAACCGCATCCGGATGTTTCTCGGGATCTTTTGTATACACACCATCAACGCGCGTGCCTTTTAATACCACATCAGCCTGCACTTCAATAGCGCGCAAACTGGCGGTTGAGTCTGTTGTGAAATAAGGATTACCTATGCCGGCACCAAAAATTACGATCCTACCTTTCTCCAGGTGACGGATGGCACGTCTGCGGATAAAAGGCTCGCAAACTTGTTCCATTTTTATACCGGCCATTAATCGTGTGTAAACGCCATGTTTTTCCAGCGCACTCTGTAATGCCATAGCATTAATCACCGTGGCGAGCATACCCATATAGTCACCCTGCACACGTTCTATCCCCAATGCTTCTGCCTGTCCACCCCTGAAAATATTGCCTCCTCCAATCACAATGGCAATTTCTACTCCCTGATCACGAACAGCCTTTATTTCTTCACAATACTGCTCCAGCACTGCCGGATCAATATTAGTGCTTTTAGAGCTGCCCTGTAGGGCTTCACCACTGAGTTTCAGGAGAATGCGCTTGTACTTCATGCTTTTGGATAAGGTGTGGTAAGTTTAATCCCGCAAATATTGTAAAGATTCTCTAAGTATCCGACAGCAAAGCTCACTCTTCCGCTACTTTTTCAGCATAGCATCGAAAGTATTAGTAGCCACAAAGTGATAATTCGGCCTGGCTTTTTCATAAATGGCTTGTGCACGTTGTTTACCATCCGCTGTTTTCAGCAATTCCTGGTAAATCGGACTCAGGAATTTTCGTCTGCCCGTGTTTACCAGAAATGATTCCAGCTTGACATACGCAGGTTTATAATTATAACGTACTGCCTGTACGAGCCAGGCACAAAGTATCTCTGCATTATCAGACTCCGTAAACTTACCCAATTGATCTAAACGCACCATTTGTTCCTCACTTAATCCAGCAGGCAAATTATTTAAGAAGTGCAGCCACTCATGAGTTGTCCATTCTTGTGTGGTCTTAGAAGGCAGCTCATTTGTAGTTAACCAACTGTTTAGTGCTTGATCTACTTTTTCAAAGGCAAGTGACTGTGGTTTAGGGCAGTCTTCAGGCAGTCCCACCGTAAAAATCCATTTATCGAAGAGCTCATCGGTCAAAGAAATCTTAAATTTACTTTGATAGTAGTTGCGTATATAAGGAATGAATGCCTCGGTAGTCATCACTTTAAAAGCCTGATCTTTAAAATAATCATTCAAGAAAACATCAAACTTTTCCCGTCCGAATTGCTCTTCAATACTTCTTAAAAAGAAATACCCTTTGTTGTAAGCAATATCAGTAACCCCATCATCGGGATTACGATTAACAAGATTCAATTTCAGTTTGGTGTCTTCTGCCATGCCACTATTAGTCAGTTCAGTAATGGTTGCTTGCAGGTCTGCATAAGAGAGGGCTGCTAGCATTTCTGAATAGTCTTTACCATAAAGTTTCTCCATAATGCGGTGTTCGAAGTAAACGGTAAATCCTTCGTTCAGCCAGAAATCACTCCAGGTAGCATTGGTCACCAAATTACCGGACCAGCTATGCGCAAGCTCGTGGGCAATTAAAGAAGTGAGTGAGCGGTCGCCTGCCAATATGGTGGGTGTAGCAAAAGTGAGGCGCGGATTTTCCATGCCACCAAATGGAAAGCTTGGAGGCAACACCAATACGTCATAACGTTCCCAGGCATAAGCACCATACAGCGACTCTGCCCCTGCAATCATTTTTTCCAGATCGGCAAATTCCCAGACAGCAGTATCCAGCACCGAAGGTTCAGCATAAATACCACTGCGTTCACTAATCGGTTTAAAAGCAAAATCGCCTACACTTAAGGCAAATAAATAAGAAGGAATAGCCTGTTTCATTTCAAAATGATATTCGCCAGTTTCACTTTTTTGTTGTGGGTTAGAAGCACTCATCAAAGCCATTAACGCAGCGGGTACCTTTACATCGGCTTCATAGGTAAAGCGAACTCCGGGCGAATCCTGGCAAGGCAACCAAGAGCGCGCTAAAATGGCTTGCGATTGCGTGAACAAAAAAGGTTGTTGTTTATCTGCCGTTTGTTGAGCACTTAACCATTGCAAGGCTTCTGCCGTTGGTGAAGTGGTGTAGATTATCCTTACGATTTTTGAATCAGCATTTACAGGAATGTGAAGTGCTTGTCCGAGTATCGGATCTTCATTTCCTAAAGTAAAAGCTGGCTGCTTCCCATCAACTTTCACCTCTTTAATGTTGAGGCCTTTAGTATCTAGTATTAATGTATCCCCTTTGCTGTATAATATCTGCCAATCGGCTTGTGCTTGTATGGTTTTTGTTTTGAAATCGACCTTGGCCTGCCAATTTAAATGTGTTACACGTACTTGTGCAGGTTTTGAAAAAGAGTGGACATCATTCACTAACTCGCTCATCTTTTCTTGATTTAATTGGCAACCGAATAAGGCTATCAGCAGACAGAAAATACCTATAAGTTTTCTCATGCGCATGGGCTTGTGTTTTTACAAATAACCGTAATGCTGATTGATCATGCAAAATATTGCCAGCAGGATTTCGCCCTTGATAAATTAAAAACTTCGAATATTGAAAATACCCCAAACTGATTAAACAGGCACCAACAGAACCAGGCATTACAACCTATGAACTTGCATAAAAAAATAGATGTGAGTTGCTGATCTTTTCTGTTCTTCCTACAGCCGAAAAATTTATCTTTGTCGCTTATGGCCGGTCCAGCTGCATTCGAAACCCCTTTAATGAAACAATACAATGCCATTAAGGCAAAGTATCCGGGGGCTTTATTGCTTTTTCGTGTTGGCGACTTTTACGAAACCTTTGGTGAAGATGCCATTAAGGCTTCAGCGGTTCTGGATATCACGCTCACCAAAAGAGGTAATGGCTCAGCTTCGGAAATCGAACTTGCCGGTTTCCCACACCACTCGCTCGACAATTATCTCCCTAAACTTGTCAGGGCAGGGCACAGGGTTGCCATCTGCGATCAATTGGAAGATCCTCGCTCGGTAAAAGGTATTGTAAAGCGTGGTGTTACGGAACTAGTTACACCCGGTGTTTCTTATAATGACAATGTACTGGAACGGAAACAAAATAATTTCCTCGCTTCAGTTGTTCTTCAAAAAAATGCTACGGGTGTTTCATTTTTAGATATCAGTACAGGTGAATTTTTTGCAGCGCAAGGTTCTGAAACGTACATTTTCAAACTCATTCAAAGTTTTGCTCCTGCCGAAATTATTTTTGCAAAAAGCAACAGAGAAAAACTTGAAGCACAGTTTACTGATGCTTATTCAACTTTCGCATTAGATGAGTGGGTGTATGCCTTTGATTTTGCGCAGGAGAAACTATTAAATCAATTCAAGACCGCTTCGCTGAAAGGTTTTGGTATTGAAAACATGCCTGAAGCCATTACCGCTGCGGGCGCCATACTGCATTACCTCGAAGCTACTGAACATAAAGACACACAACACATCACTTCCATCTCCCGCATCGATGAGGAGAAGTACGTGTGGCTGGACAAGTTTACCATCCGAAATCTTGAATTAGTTAATCCACAACAAGAAGGTGGTGTGGCCTTGTTACAAGTATTGGATCACACCCTCACTCCGATGGGCTCGCGCCAATTGCGGAAGTGGATGATTCTACCTTTAAAAGAATTAAGTAGCATTGCAGAACGTCATGCCATTGTTGATACTTTTTTCAGTGAGCAAGAACTAACTGAAAAATTAACAGAAGAGCTTCGGAACATTACCGATCTGGAACGCCTGATTTCTAAAGTAGCCGTAGGTCGAATTAATCCGCGAGAACTGTTGCAGTTGAAAAAATCGTTGCAACGAATCGCACCCATTAAAAAATTAATTAGCGATCAAGCATCCCCACAATTGCAGAAGGTTGGCGATCTTTTACACGCTTGCGAATTTCTTGTAGAAAAAATAGATAAGGAATTACGTGACGATGTCTCCATCCATAGTAATCAGGGTGGAATCATTAAAGATGGTATTAATGCAGAACTAGATGAACTTCGGGGTATATCAGGAAGCGGTAAAGATTACCTATTGCAAGCACAGAAAAGGGAGATCGAACGAACAGGTATCAACTCTTTAAAAATATCGTATAACAAAGTTTTTGGTTATTACCTTGAAGTAAGCAATGCCAATAAAGACAAAGTACCAACGGATTGGATTCGTAAGCAGACCCTCGTAAATGCCGAACGTTACATTACAGAAGAATTAAAGGTTTACGAAGAAAAGATTTTAGGTGCGGAAGAAAAGATTGGCGCTATTGAACAAAAACTTTTCCTGGATCTGGTTTTACAGGCCGCTGACTTCACAGCACCTATTCAGCAAAATGCCAGGGCCATTGCCATGCTCGATTGTCTGCTTTCTTTTGCAAGCGTTGCCCGACAAAATAAATATGTTAAACCTGATCTTAACGATTCAAAAGTTATTGATATAAAATCCGGTCGTCATCCGGTTATTGAAAAGCAATTGAGCATCAGCGAGAGCTATGTGCCCAACGATATTTACCTCGATAATGAAACGCAACAGATTCTGGTTATTACCGGCCCCAATATGGCCGGTAAGTCTGCCCTGCTACGACAAACAGCCTTGATCGTGTTGATGGCGCAGATTGGCAGTTTTGTTCCGGCTGATGCTGCAACGCTGGGTATAGTAGACAAAGTGTTTACGCGTGTTGGCGCCAGTGACAATCTATCTAAAGGTGAATCAACATTTATGGTAGAGATGACTGAGACGGCCAGCATCCTAAACAATTTGAGTGACCGCAGTTTGATTTTAATGGATGAGATCGGACGAGGTACCAGCACTTATGATGGTGTATCCATCGCATGGGCTATCGTAGAGTATTTACATAACCATAAAGACTTTAAGCCTAAAACACTTTTTGCAACCCACTACCACGAACTCAATCAACTAACAGAGGATTTAGTGCGTGTGAAGAATTTTAATGTAAGTGTGCGTGAAGTCGGAGATAAAATCATATTCATGCGCAAGCTGAAAAGCGGTGGCAGCGAACATAGCTTTGGTATACATGTTGCGCAAATTGCGGGCATGCCTAATAAGATTGTGCTACGCGCCAATGAAATTCTTCATTTTTTGGAAAAAGACAAACACAAAAACGAACCCAGAAAAAAGCTGGAGGAACTTCCCAAGTCAACCAACCAAATCAGTTTGTTCGAATTAGACCCGCGGCACAAAGCGGTTGAAGAGATTCTTCAAAAAATTGATATCAACACCATGAGCCCTGTTGAAGCTTTGCTGAAGTTAAACGAGGTGCTGAGTGCTTTGAAGAAATCATAATAAGTTTCATAAAAGACTAAGCAAGATTATCCTATCTTTAATACATGCCTGCCGAACTCTTAAAAATTCATCCGCAAAATCCTGAGGGGAGAAAGATAGCGCGTGCAGTACAAATACTTCGCGAGGGAGGCATCATTGTTTACCCTACCGATACTATTTATGGTATTGGTTGCGACCTTACTAATAGAAAGGCCGTTGAACGTATCTGTAAAATCCTGGACATAAAACCGCAGAAGTTAGACCTGTCTTTTATATGCAACGACTTAAGCCATATTTCCGAGTATGTAAAAAACCTGGAGACACCCACTTTCAAATTATTGAAGAAGAACTTGCCCGGTGGTTTTACTTTTTTATTGGAAGCCAGCAACAAAGTGCCTAAAATTTTAGATGTCAATAAAAAGACCGTGGGCATCCGAATTCCCAATCATAATATTCCACGTATGATTGTGGCAGAGTTAGGCAATCCTCTAATTACTTCGTCTATAAAAGATGATGACCTCATTAAAGAATATACAACTGATCCAGAGGAGATTTATGAGGATTTTAAAAATGTTGTAGACCTGGTAATTGATGGTGGAGCCGGAGGAAACATTCCCTCTACTTTTGTTGATCTTACGCAGGCCGAACCTTATATTATACGTCAAGGTCTGGGTGAATTACTACGCTAAAAGTTTATACTTATATCAATGTCTTTTACTATAGCTCTTTTAACCCTCTCCTCTGGAGAGGGTAGGGCGAGGCGAATAAAAAGAATGCTTAAGTAAACGTGATGATTCTTAAATATTGAATTTGAAATTTGAAATCTCCCATGTCCTCCTGCCTAATAGAACTCCACTACCTCCCATCAGTACAATACTTTACCACCCTCGCAAAGCATAATGTAATTACCATTGAGCGACATGAGCATTTCATTAAACAAAGTTACCGTAGCCGATGCGTTATCAATACCTCACAAGGTCCACAAACCTTAATTGTACCGCTTAGCAGTAAATCTAACGCAGGGTCTAATGGTCATTTTAAAAGCCTGATTACCGAAGTAGGCATCGATTATTCACAAAAATGGCTTAATAACCATTGGCGAAGCATTCAAGCTGCTTATGCGAAAGCACCCTTTTTTGAATACTATGCTGATGCACTTCATACGGTTTTGTTTAAGCAATACCCATATTTGTATGAACTAAATATGAGCTTGCTGACATTGTGTCTCAAATGGTTGAAACTAGAAATCCAAATACAAGAAAGTTTGGCGTATGAGAAAGCAACACCTCTAGGTGAAATTGATCTAAGAAATGCTATTTCTGCGAAAAAAAAGGGGTTAATCAAATATGAACCTCACTTTAAGCCCTACACTCAGGTTTTTGGCAACACTTTTGTCAATAACCTCAGCATTATCGATCTCATTTTTTGCACTGGACCGCAGGCACTTACATATCTAAAAGAAGTCGAATGAACAATTAACAAAGAGCCTGCGTTTAGAGATTTGAAGTAGCATCGGTAATCAGTCAAAAAGAACACGATCTTCATTAAAAATTAAAGCAAAAGTTTACATTTACAGTAACATCCACTCCAATTTAATATGGAAGCAAAATTCTCTAACCGCGTTAAAGAGGTTATCTCCCTCAGCAGAGAAGAAGCACTCAGACTCGGTCACGATTACATAGGCACTGAGCATCTATTGTTAGGTCTTATTCGCGAAGGCGAAGGCGTAGCAGTAGGCGTGCTTAAAAAACTTGGGGTACCCCTTGATGATCTGCGTGCCGAAATCGAGAAGATTTCTAAAGGCACAGCCTCACAAGCCCCAGACGTAAAAAATCTGACTAACATTCCTTTAACAAAAGCTTCAGAAAAGGTCTTGAAAATCACCTACCTGGAAGCCAAAATATTTAAAGCACAGTTGATTGGTACAGAGCACTTATTGCTCTCTATACTTCGCGACAAGGATAACCTTGCATCACAGTTATTAAGTCGTTACGATGTTGTATACGAAACTGTTAAAGAAATGCTTGAATACCAGGCAGACGGACCTACCGCTTCACAAGACACTGACGATCCGGATGATGATTCGTCTAAAATCTTTGGCGCTGGTGGTGGACAAGGTGCGCAACGTGGTGGCGAAAAGAAAGGAACAGAAAAATCACGTACGCCTGTACTTGATAACTTTGGCCGCGACTTAACAAGATTAGCCGAAGACGGTAAACTTGATCCTATCGTTGGCCGCGAAAAAGAAATAGAACGTGTAGCCCAGATTCTTTCACGTAGAAAGAAAAATAACCCTATCCTTATTGGCGAACCCGGTGTGGGTAAAACTGCTATTGCCGAAGGTTTGGCTTTGCGTATTATTCAAAAGAAAGTTTCGCGTGTACTTTTCGGTAAACGTGTTGTAACACTCGACCTCGCATCACTTGTTGCCGGTACAAAATACCGCGGCCAGTTTGAAGAGCGTATGAAGGCTGTAATGAATGAATTGGAAAAATCTCCGGATGTGATCCTCTTCATTGATGAACTTCATACCATTGTGGGTGCTGGTGGTGCTTCCGGTTCGCTTGATGCATCTAACATGTTTAAACCTGCCCTGGCACGTGGAGAAATACAATGCATTGGTGCAACTACATTAGATGAGTACCGTCAGTACATTGAAAAAGATGGTGCTTTGGCAAGACGTTTCCAAATGGTAATGGTAGATTCTACTACCGTAGAAGAAACCATTCAAATTCTGGACAACATCAAAGAAAAATACGAAGAGCATCACCATGTAGTTTATACTAAAGAAGCAATTGATGCCTGCGTAAAACTTTCAGACCGCTACATCAGCGATCGTTATTTACCAGACAAAGCTATTGACGTATTGGATGAAGCTGGAGCACGTGTACACATTAACAACATACACGTGCCTGAAGAGATTGTGAAGTTGGAAGAAGCTGTCGAAGAAATTAAGAAAGAGAAAAATCGCGTAGTTAAGAGTCAGAAATACGAGGAAGCTGCGCAACTTCGCGACAAAGAGAAGAAACTGCTTGAGCAATTAGAGATTGCGAAAACCAAGTGGGAAGAGAAAACAAAAACTGAAAAGTATACCGTTAATGAAGATAACGTTGCAGACGTTATCGCCATGATGACGGGCATCCCGACCAAACGTATTGCTCAGAAAGAAAGCAACAAATTACTCAACATGGGTGATGAGCTTTCTGGAAAGGTGATCGGTCAGGATCAGGCCATTAAAAAATTAACTAAAGCGATACAACGCACAAGAGTTGGTTTAAAGGATCCTAAAAAACCAATTGGTTCTTTTGTATTCTTAGGTCCAACGGGTGTAGGTAAAACTGAATTGGCTAAAGTATTGGCTACTTACCTTTTTGACAAAGAAGATTCTTTGATCAGAATTGATATGAGTGAGTACATGGAGAAATTCTCTGTGTCTCGTTTAGTTGGAGCACCTCCAGGCTATGTTGGTTATGAAGAAGGCGGACAGCTTACCGAGAAGGTAAGACGTAAGCCTTACTCAGTTGTATTGTTGGATGAAATCGAGAAGGCTCACCCGGATGTATTTAACATACTTCTTCAGGTGCTAGACGATGGTATATTAACTGATGGTTTAGGACGTAGAGTGGATTTCCGTAACACCATTATCATAATGACCTCTAACATTGGTGTTCGTGACTTGAAAGATTTCGGTTCAGGAATTGGTTTTGCTACTGCTGCTAAACGTGAGAATGAAGAAGAGACGATGAAATCAACTATTCAGAATGCATTGAAGCGTGCCTTCAGCCCTGAATTCTTGAATCGTTTAGATGACGTAATTGTATTCAACTCACTGCAACGTGAGCACATACACAAAATCATCGATATCATTCTTAAGAAAGTATTCGATCGTATTACCCAAATCGGTTATCATGTTGAATTAACTGATAAGGCAAAAGATTTTCTGGCTGAGAAAGGCTACGACCATCAATTTGGCGCTAGACCACTTCACAGGGCAATTCAGAAATACCTGGAAGATCCGGTAGCCGAAGAAATTCTGAAAGGTGAAATCGAAGAAGGCGGAACCATTGTTGCCGATTACGAAGACAATGCTGAAGTGCTTACTATTACAACAAGAAAAGCGAAAGAAGCTTCCAAAGAAAAGTAAGAAACATATTTAATACAAAAATAAATAAAGGCGAGTGTTACTCGCCTTTATTGTTTTAGACTTTATATATCAAACTTAATGACGATCCTACGGCATGTTTATGCCATAACTGACACTATATTCAAGTAGTTTATAATTGAATCCATTCAGTAAACCTTGATTAAAAAGCACATCCAAACCAGCATCAATTTTTGCTTGCAAATTAGCTCTGTATTGAATGATGAAATCATTAAATGCCTGCTTTTGACTATTTGTTGTTGCAAAACATTTTCTTGTTGTAGAGTTATCAATTTGAGAATAGTATTGCTCATACTCATCATCAAATCCCCATTCTTCATCAGGAGATCCTAAAGTACAAGGAACTTCCATAAACGTTGAGTTGAACAACAATACTGCATCACTGATTCCTGTGCTATAACCCAAATCATATCGGCTCTGCGGTGGTGGTGGCGGTGGTGGCGGTGGGTTCCCACCTCCCTTACCAGGAGGTAGTGGTATTTCATCGCCACAATCAATACAAGTGTCATCTCCAAAATTGAAGTTATCTTCACATGAGACAAAAAACATAACAACGAGTAATAAAATAATCTTTCTCATAATTTTAAAATAATGTTTAATTACACACGTGCTGGCCAGCATACTTTAGCAACGATAATTGCAATTCATCTATTTAACAATACCATTAAGCATTTACCTTACAAATAAGGTAATGTGCCTCGAGCTTATAAATTAAAAACACAAAAAACTAATTTATGATGTACCTTAAAATTAAGGTATACTTACTCTTGAATTTTGCATTAGTTTTATGCCAAACAAAAAATATAATGCCTAACCGAGCTTCGATATTATTGTGTGAAGATGAAAAGCTTTTACGTACAACGCTTGCAGAGCTGATGCGTAAATGGTCGTGGGTTGATGCAATAGACACAGCAGCTAATGGTGAAGAAGCACTGTTGATGCTTGAGAAAAATAATTATGAGCTTTTGCTACTCGATGTAAACATGCCAATACGCAATGGCATCTCTGTAGCACAGGTGGTTCTTAAAACCAAACCAAATATTCGCATAGTTATGCTGACCAATCATGATGGCGATGCGCTCATACTCACACTTTATCGATTGGGTATTCATGGTTTTTTATTAAAAGACACTGAACCCGCTCAGCTTGAATTAGCGCTCCAGACAGTGATGAGTGGTGTTAATTATTTCGCTCCATCTGTGTTAAAAGTTATTAATGCCAATCCACAAAAAACAGCACAGCTACCAGACATTAATGTTGCGCCCCGACACAAGCAAGTGCTCGAGCTTTTGGTTAAAGGACGATCACCAAAGGAAATCGCGGAAAAACTTAGCATGAGCGTAAATACCGTTAATTCATACAAGAGCGATATGATGGAGTTAACACGAACACAAACTACTATTGAGTTAATTGCATACGTTCAGAAAAACGGAATTCTCTGATTAGATTGGTAGCGTAATTAATACACGCGTTCCACGCTCTGGGTGTTCAACCTTAAATATTGCGTCAATGGCAATACAGCGCTCACGCATACCTACCAGACCTGATATTTTGTATTCCCTGCTACCAGGTTTGGACAAGCCGTAACCATCATCACTCACTTCAACAATAAGGCTGTCCTTTGTCCAGGTAAGCGCCACGTCAATGTGCCAACATCCACTGTATTTCAAACTATTGTAAACAAGTTCCTTCACCATTGCCACTAATTCCTTTTCACGTTTCAATTCAAAACGTCTTGCGCCTGATACACCAGCTAGTGTAACGGTTACCCCTTGATAACCGTCTTTGTTCTTACAAAAATGATCCAAGTCTGTAACGATACCACTACTGTTTAATTCGGAACTTGAAAAAGCCCTGACTAAAGCACGGGTATCTCTAATGCGATCCTTAAGTTCCCTTGTGAGTTGCCACAACATATCTGATCCATTCTCGCCAAATGTGCCTTTTTGAAAATGTCTCTCAAACTCATAAAGCAATGCAATGAGTTTGTTCCCCACCTCATCATGAATTATCTGAGATATACGGTCGTGTTCTTTGGTAATAGCCAAATCAACCTCTTTTTGATAACTGGCTGCAGTGAGGCGTTGTGCTAAAATGAAAAAACGAGCTTTGTAATGTCTGCGTATAAGAAAAAAAATAATAGCAGTGATAACAATGAGAAGCATTAAAAAGCCAATGATGCCATAAAATAAAATAACATATGTTTGATTTTCCATGGGTAATCAAAAGTAGAAAATCGTACGCCACTGAACAAGTGGATATAAGCTAGGAGGCTGGTTTTATACTCACCAATTTTAATTCAAAGGTACTTCCTTGATTAGGCTCAGAGTGAACTGTTATGCTACCCTTTAATTTCTCAACCGTCTCTTTTACAATATATAAACCAAGACCTGAACCATTGTTGTTTTCGTTGGCCCGGTAAAACATTTTAAAGATATTAGACAAATGCTCCTCAGAAATACCAATACCACTATCGGCCACTTTTATTGTTGCTTCCTGCCCTGAATATTTAACTGTTACATGAACAAAATTGTCTTCAGTGTATGGATTATGATACTTATAAGCATTTGAAATTAAATTGCGAAGAATAATGGCTAATCGTTTTCTGTCTGTACAGAAATCTCCACTTCCGTTTACCTCCACAATTTTTCTAATGAGCCCCCTTTCATCCATATACTTAAGTTCATCGATTATTTCGTGTATCATTGATTCGAACTTGATAGGCTCGGTATCCAGTTCCAAGCGTGAGTTGCGTGAGAAGTCAATAATATCGCGGATAAAACCATCTAACTTGTGAATACTTTTTTCAATTAAATTGAGGTATTCCTCTACATTGTTCGACTTATCTAATCTTGCCACCGCTATTAATCCAAGGATTGAGGCTAATGGTGCTCGTAAATCGTGAGAGGCACTGTATACAAATCTATCGAGCTCTGAATTTAGCTTTCTCAATTCTCTGTTTCTCTTCTCCACCACATAAATCCTCCACTGATAAATAGTGTAAAGCAAAATAACTACTGCTAAAAAACAAATGATATAAAACCATACTGTCTGATAGAAAAAAGGTTTTACAATCAAGACCTTGCTATCCCCAGTTGTATTCCAAATGTCATCATTGTTGGAGGCCATTACCCTAAAAGTGTATGTACCTGGCGATAAGTTTGTATACTCTACATCACGTTTCATTTCCGACTCTACCCAAGTTTTATTTATAGGCTCAAGTCTGTATTTAAATTTTATTTTCGTGGGTGCTGTGTAGCTCAATGCTGTGTAATTAAAGATATACCGGAGATTTCCAGGTTCAACAATTACTGTATCGGATACAAATGTCTCACTATCTGTAATTAAATCAGTTACATATACCGGAGGAGGAAGAGCATTACTAACTATTTTATCCGGAGAGAATACCGCTATACCTCCAAGGGTTGGTATCCATAAGTCACCGTTGCTTGAAACAAGAGAGCGTGTTGCGCCCGTACACTCTTTATTCTTCATTCCGTCATGATTGTCGTAAAGCTTTGTGTGCACAACGCTATCTCTGCCTGCGAAAAAATTTTGAAGATCTGTGTGTTCAATCTTCAATACACCAAGGTTAGTGGTAATCCATGCGTTGTGATCATTGTCCTCCAACCAATCAAAATAAGTTTCGCCTTTATTAATTGCCTGAAGTCTGATTTTTTTAAACACACCATTATTAAAGCGGTATAAGCCAAGATTACTAACCACCCATACGTTACCATCTTTATCCAGATGAATATTAAAAATCAAAACGCCAGCATCATCTTTAGAAATATGGTATGTGTTTGTACTCCCATCATTTTTAATAATAGTTAAACCACCACTATGTGTACCCACATATATATCGCCCTTACTATTTTCCTCTAATGATAAAATGTAGTTCGACTCAAGTCCCTGATCTTTATTATAGTGCTTTATAACACGATTCAATTTTTGAGAGAATTTGAATAACCCTCCTGATCGAGAAGCAAACCAGAGATCACTATTTTTATCGCGAAGTACTCTCCTCATATCAATGGCTGTTAATCCATCCTTCTCGCCAAGTAATTTCTCTGACTTACCCTGCATTCTAAGAATACCTCTGTAGGAAGCTATCCATAGTGTTCCATTAGCGCCCTCGCAAATATCCCGAATGGCGGCTTCCTTCAAATCAGTTTTAAATACAATACTTGTTATTTCCCCGTTTGTGTATCTATCAACAGTTCCTGCATCTGAGCCAATGTAAAGGGTTTTGTTTGCTTCTTCAACTACAATATTGATTCGGTTATTTGAAAGGCCTTGTTCCTCGGATACATTCATAATACCAGTTTCACGCATTTGCAACAATCCATCGCGGCCTGAACTAATCCAAATGCTACCCTCTCTATCACGACTAATTGAGTTTAGTCTAGTGTATGCGAATCCTTTTTTTCGACTGGTCAACTCTTCAGCAACATTATTCCCGCTAATTCTGGCAAGGCCATTTTCTGTAGCAAACCATTTTCTATTTTCTTTATCTATATAAATATCATTAATGGGGATATTCTTCAAAAAATTTACCGTCCGAAGTTTACCGTTACAAATAGTTTGAAGCCCATCTGCGGTGCCTACATAAAGTGTGTCACCTTTTGATAAAGCGAGTGTATTTACATTATTACTCAATAAGCCATCAAGCTGATCGAAGTGTTCAAGATGTGTTCCATTAAATGAAAATAAACCATCACCATCTGTAGCTATCCAAACCTTACCTTTTTTATCCTTGGTTATATCAAAAATGGTAAGTGTGTTAAGTACTGCATGATCAAGGCGCTTTAGCTCACCACCTTTTGTCATTTTAAACAAGCCTTCATTATTTGATCCAATCCAAACACTCCCATCATCTTCTATTAGTATGGATCGCACAGACTTTGGCATTTTTTCGCCACTTACTTCCAGCAGTTTAAATTTTTTGTCCTGGTACAAAACAATACCGCTGCCTTGCGATGCAAACCAAAGCACACCTTTCTTGTCTTCATACACCTGATAAAAGGCATCAGTCGCTAAAAATGGAAGCACACCACGATCATATACAATTATACGCTGACCATCGAAACGCATAATACCATTATACGTTGTGATCCACATGAAACCCTCACTGGATTGTATGGCCGAAGTAATATTATTGGAAATTAACCCATTCTCACCGGTCCATTGATAAACGGAGGTTTGTGATAATGCTGAACTATTATTTAAAGCATCGGAGGACTGTGCTACAGAAGATGCAGCGTCACAAAAAAGCAACACCAATAAAACATAACACCGATACATCAGCCAGTAAACGTTAAATCTCATTGAACGTTAGTTTCGATCAGTAATAATATTTTAGCAGCGCACCTATTCCAACTACTTGCGCTTTACAAATTTACCTTTCCCGCCAAACTTTTTGCCGCCTTTGTTAAAAGTACTTTTCTTTTTAGTTTCTGGCTCGTAAACAGGTCCTTCACCAAGTGCTGCCGGAATGGGCAATTTTATTATCTCTTGCCCTATCAGATTTTCTATACTGAAAAATCTGCGTTGATCTCTGTCATTTATTAAAGTGATGGCTGTACCTGTGCGCTCAGCACGTGCAGTACGCCCTACTCTGTGAATGTAATCTTCCGGATCAGGTGGAGCATCTGCATTAATGACAAGGTCAATACCATCAACATCTATTCCTCTTGAAAGCACATCAGTGCCAATTAAAATATTGATTTGCTTGCTCTTAAAAGCGCGCATAATTTCTTCACGCTCTGATTGTTCAAGGTCGGAATGAAAAGCGCTTGCTTTCAATCCCTCTTTTTGAAATGAGCGATCAAGGGCTTTGGCTCCATCTTTTGTTGAGCAGAAAATGATCACACTGTTATAGGTATCTGCTGTTAATATGTGCTTGATCAACGGCATCTTTTGTGCATCGTACACAACATATGCCTGTTGTAAAATGCCCGCTGCAGGTTTTGAAATAGCAATGTTTACTTCTTTAGGCTCGTGCAAAATTTTGCTTGTCAGCTGCCTGATTTTAGGCGGCATAGTGGCCGAGAAAAGAAGTGTTTGTCTTTTTTTAGGGAGGTAGCTGATGATCTTTACTATATCATCGTAAAAGCCCATATCGAGCATGCGATCGGCCTCATCTAGTATTAAATGTTGTAAGTGAGTAAGGTCAATTGTGCCTGATGCTAATAAAGCAATTAAACGCCCTGGGGTGGCAATAATAATATCTGCACCTTGTTCAAGCGCACGTTTCTGTTGTTCCCAGGTTGCGCCATCTCCTCCGCCATAAACAGGTATTGAACTTACCCCCGTAAAATAAGCGAAGCCTTCAATTTGCTGATCAATCTGCTGTGCAAGCTCGCGTGTGGGCGCAATAATGAGTGTATTTAAATGTCTATGATCTCCGCGTATCATGCGGTGCACGACAGGCAAAATATAAGCTGCGGTTTTACCTGTACCTGTTTGGGCGCAAGCAATCAAATCATGTCCTTCTAAAATAAGGGGAATAGCCTGCTCTTGTATGGGTGTAGGCTTTTGGTAATTCATTGAGTCGAGGCCTTCAGCCAAACGCTCATCAAAGTTGAAATCGTGGAATGTCACTTGTTTTTATATCAAAATCAAAAATACACCAGGCAGAATTCTCGTCCGAATTGATACGAGTGCGTGTTCAGGCGTCCCCTGCTAAAATTACCTGATTATTGGGAATCGTGTAATTCGCCCACGAAGGTCTGCTTTGTTGTGGGGTGGAAAATCAAAAGCCCCGTTATGAGGCGGGGCTTTTTTGTTTTGTTACTAATATAAAATTAGTTGGCTAAACGAACCTTAACGGCATTTAAGCCTTTCTTTCCTTGTTGTACTTCAAAAGTGATAGCATCGTTTTCACGGATTTCGTCTACTAGACCTGATACGTGAACGAAAAATTCTTCACCTGTTGCTGTTTCCTTAACAAAACCAAAACCTTTAGTTGTGTTAAAGAACTTTACTGTTCCTTGTTTCATTTGTGATAATGTGTTAAAATAATTAATGAACAAAGGTATGCAGAATAAACCACATATTCTTATTTGCTCATAATAATCTCTTTATTAGACTGTTATGCAGCCTTTTTAACGGATTCGAGGTTTATTTCCTTGTGCTTAACTAGTTTAATAATCTTAAAAGCGTTCAAGATTTTTATTACCTGATAAGTAGGATCAATCTCGTGCCAGCGGATGCCGCCAAAGTTTGCACTTGAACCGTTTTTATGGTGATTGTTATGGTAGCTTTCGCCCATCATTAAAAAGTCAGTAGGCAAGAAATTGCGTGATGTATCGCCTACTTCGAAATTTCTGTAACCATACTTATGTGCAAACCAATTGATAATTGCGCCATGTATTGGGCTCATTAAAAACTGAAGTGGCAACAATAACCATAACCACCATTGTGTAGCAAACACTGCATAAACAGAAATATAAACAGCACCCCAGAAAATGCGTGATGGCCATGAGCGCGCAAATTTGTCGAAGGCTTCCCAGTTAGGCACTCCTTCTGTAAAACGTGCGTCCGGAATCATTTTCTTATTCGCGATGTCAGAGTAGATCGTTTTTGTTTTCCACATCATGTTCCAAATGGTTTCATCGTATTTGGGCGAGTGTGGATCGTTCTCAGTATCCGCATAAGCATGGTGCATACGGTGCATAACGCCATAGCCGTAAGGGCTTAAATAATTTGAACCTTGAAAAAACCAGGTAAGCATGTAAAAGATTTTTTCTGTGGTCTTGTTCATCGTAAATGCCTTGTGCGATGCATAGCGATGCAAAAAGAAGGTTTGAAAGAACAGCGACAAATACCAATGTGCTGCAAAAAAGATGAGAATGACTTCCATTTGTTAGGAAAAAGTTAAAATGTTAAACAAAATCAAACAAGCCTAAATACGACTTGAATGTCCTGTAAGACAAACAGATTTTCGATTTGTGACAGAATGGAGAATATTTTTTTTGAAAAGGCTTAAAGGTCGTTTTTAAGCGCTAAAACGAAATCTGAGGCATTATTTAAATCGCAAGCTCTTCTAAAGCTTTCCATCATCTGGGTTGCATCAGGCATTTCAAAATTGATTTTGGAGCGCTCTTCGTTTAGCTTCTTTTTAGCCCGGCTTAGCAATTGGCGACAATGATCCTTCTTTTTATTGAGAGTAGTTTGAACAGCTTCATAATCAAAGTCAAACACCTCTTTTAGCAGAAAAACGGCTCTTTCTAAAGGTTCAAGCTTACTATTAAGTACTTTAAAAGCTGCTTTAAGGTTAGCATCGAGGTCCATTTTAGAGAAATTAATCTCCATTGCCTTATGCAGAAACTCCGGCATATGAATAGCATCCAGATACTCGGTTTTCTTTTTCTTAAGCGAATTAAGGTGATTTAGGCAGTTATTAGTAACTGCTTTAATAAGGTAGGCCTTAGTATTTTCAATTTTTGTCTGATCAATGCTTAACCATTTTAGAAAAGTTTCTTGCACAATATCTTCCGCATCTGCTGTACACCTTACCAGGTTTTGGGCAATAGCGTGCAGCATGGGTTGATAGTGCGATATGGTCTGAGCGTGATTCATACTAATTAAGACTACAAAGATACGCTTAAAACCAGTAGGCTTACCGTTTGTTGTGCATGCAGAGTAAATTGTTTTTTCAAAGTGTTTAAGGCGATTTTATTCAGAATTATTTGCTGATTAGGAATGTTATTAAGAATTAGATGCGAAATTAGCCCTTTCAAAAATTAATTGTGATGACGGAAAATGCCATGGTTCCTGAGGCCAGGAGCAAACCTATTTTAAGACAAGAAATTGCTTTTGCACTTGTGCACATGTTGCCATTATTGGCACTGTTAACAGGGGCTACTTTGTTTGACTGGATTGTTTGTGCAGTGCTTTATGTAGTGCGTATGTTTTGGGTAACGGGAGGCTATCACCGCTATTTCGCCCACAAGTCTTATAAAACTTCACGTTGGTTTCAGTTTGTCATTGCTTTTATGGCACAAACTACTGCACAAAAAGGAGCACTTTGGTGGGCAGCACACCACCGCCATCATCACAGACACAGCGATACACCGGCCGATCCTCACTCCATGAAGATTTATGGTTTTTGGTATTCGCACATTGGCTGGATAGTAGGTCCGGATTTTAAGAAGACAGATTATAAAGTAATAGGGGATTATGCCAAATACCCTGAACTGGTTTGGTTAAATAAACACTACCTCGTGCCACCAGTTATTTTAGCCGTTGTTGTAACCGCCCTGGGTGGGATTGTTAATGGCGATGGTATTCTGGACATGTTTACTTCTGCAGGCATGTCTACCCTCCTGATCGGTTTCTTTTTAAGTACGGTGATTTTGTACCACGCTACTTTTTCTATTAACTCCATTATGCACAAGGTGGGCACTCAACGCTACGAGTCAAACGATGAAAGTAGGAACAGTCTTTGGCTGGCGCTGGTTACGTTAGGCGAAGGCTGGCATAACAACCATCATTATTACGAGACCGCTGCGCGACAAGGTTTCTTCTGGTGGGAGATTGACATTACATACTATGTGCTTAAAACTTTTCAAGCATTAGGTCTAATCTGGGATTTAAAAGAAGTGCCTAAGCACATTAAATATTCTAAAAATAAAACAGAGGCAGCACAGCTGCGCAGGGAATTTGAAGAGTTAAAAACCAGTAGCTAAGCATAGGGGTCTTCTATAAAAGCCTGAGAATTTATTTTTCTGATATTTGCATTTTTAGAAAGCATGACTAAATTTGCATCCCATTTCAGCAAGAAATGACCAAAAAGCCAGACTTTAAGGGTTTGGCTGACAAGCGGGAGTAGCTCAGTTGGTAGAGCACGACCTTGCCAAGGTCGGGGTCGCGAGTTCGAGTCTCGTTTCCCGCTCAAACCCCTCTCTTCAACAGAGAGGGGTTTATTTTTAATAGGTTTCACAACCTGCCTTGGTGGTGGAATTGGTAGACACGCAGGACTTAAAATCCTGTGGCTAGTAATAGTCGTGCGGGTTCAAGTCCCGCCCGAGGTACTAAAGTGCGAAATAAAGCTCTGATTTCCAGAGCTTTTTTCGTTTAGTGTGGCCAATAGTGTGGTCTGTATTTACCAAATATTAGATGTATCTCGTAATTTTAGCGTTTGTCATAGATTGTCACCACGATGTGTAATCTTTATATATACCTTTCAGATATATAACCTCAATTTGAGTAGATGCCAGGGAAGAGTCCTAACATTATTAGACTATATCGCATAATTCATATTAACAATTTGCGGCATCTCCTTGCAAATGGGATTTGTACTAAATCGCACAATTTGGCAGACCCTAACTATATTGATATTGGTGATAGGGGGCTTATAAATAAAAGAAATGTCTATGCTGTAGGTATTGATCCTCCAGGTGGTAATTTAGGAGATTATGTACCGTTTTATTTTGGTAGGCTTTCACCAATGCTGCTAAACATTAAGACGGGTCAAAGAGATGTTACAAAAAGACATCAGCGTGAAATAATATATATCTGTTGTCGATTAAGTGATGTCGTTGCTCAATGTGAAGAGTGGTGTTTTACTGACGGTCATGCTAAGACTGTATCGTTAACGGAATTTTACAATGATCTAAAAGATTTAGATGAGGTTGATTGGAGTATCGTTGACGAACGATATTGGCGAAATGATGTTAATGATATTGACAGGGTGCGGAGAAAACAAGCAGAATTCTTGGTAAAGGATTATGCGCCGGTTGACTGTGTAGAACAAATTATTGTTTATGATGCATCCGCACTTGCTAAGGCTCAAGAAATTGTTGAGGATTTAGAACTGCAAATCCAAGTTAAAGTGAATCCGGGCAACAACTATTACTACTATTGAATAACAAAAGTTTACAAATGCAATACATTAAAGGCAACCTATTAGATGCAAAGACACAAGCTCTTGTGAATACTGTCAATACAGTTGGAGTTATGGGCAAAGGCATTGCGTTGCAATTTAAAGAGGCGTTCCCAAATAATTACAGGGCGTATATTGACGTATGCAAGCGTGGTGAGCTTACGCCGGGCAAGCTATTAGTCGTAAAGGAACCAATACTCGAAGGGGTAAAAATTATTGTAAACTTCCCAACCAAGACTCTATGGCATTTAAAATCAAAGTATGATTACATCGAACAAGGTCTACAAGAACTTGTGAATGTTGTTAGGCAAGAAAATATCAAAAGCATAGCAATACCTCCCTTAGGGTGCGGAAATGGTGGGCTCAAGTGGGAAAAAGTTCGAGGCTTAATGGAAAAATACCTTGGACATTTAACAGATGTTGACATTCTAATTTACGAACCGAATGAAGCTGTAAAGGAGCTAATTAAACAGCAAGACAGTAAAAAGGAAGCTAAGCTGACACACGCTCGAGCTATGCTTCTGTATATGATGTTTTACTATGAAAGCTTTGGCGAAGACACAAGCTTATTTGTTGCAAACAAACTTGCTTACTTTCTCAGAAGATTAGGAGAGAAAAGCTTCTCTAACTTAAGATTTGAGGCAAGTCGATATGGACCATACACTGTTCAGGTGGAGCACATGCTTCACAATATTAACGGAAAATACCTTAAGGGTTTGGAGCAAATGAATGCGAAAGCTTTTGAACCTCTGGAACTGCAGTACGACAAATTGCAAGAAGTAAGCGAGTATGTGAAGAAAGAATTATCCGAAGATCAAAAGAACATCATAAAAAATCTTACAAAAATTATAGACGGCTTTCAATCTGCACTATCTCTTGAAATACTGGCAACAGTGGATTTTGTTAGCAAGGATAAATCATTAAAAAATGAAGATATCATAAGAACAATTCATAATTGGTCTGATCGGAAAAAGAAACTCTTTCAGGACAAATATGTTGACGTTGCGATTAACCATTTGCGGAATTATAGCAATACGATGTGTTGAATTCAGATTAGAAGCGAGTAATAAATTTTTTCCATTTTACACAAGGCTAATCCAAAAGTGAAAAAGTTGAATCGAATCTAGCTGTTGGTCTGGAGCTTTTCTAGAGTTAGTAGATGACAATTCCAACATTATTGCCGAATCTTTAACATTCGAAGTTTTGTTTAGTTGATCAAGATTACTCCATAAGCCTTCTTGATCCTGTTTTGCAAGCTCCTGAATCCAGGAATTGATTTTTAAAAACCAGAAATCAAAATTCTCCTTTTGAACATATGCGATTATCGCAGAGAATTTCAATCTACTTCCATGTAAGCCCTTTTTAAATCGCTCAATACCGCCAGATGGTTTCGATTCCCCAATAACATATTCTCTTTCACGGCCAGTTCCTGGAGTTGGAAGTCGCTTTGCTTCGATTGAGAAAAAACTATCGTCATCACTATAATCTCTGTCAACTATAGTTATGGTTTGAGAGTACGATAGCGTTCCAATATCCACTTGTGCACTCGTTCCAATATTGACATCTTCCATAAATTCAGAATGAAAAAAGAACGGCTGTTCTCGAGCACTTCGATTTAAAAAGATGCATAGCTTTTGGGTTAATCCTTTCTCGTTTATAGATGTTTGTCCTTTATTTTGCTCAGCGAAATGGTCAAAATGCTCTTTAATAAAAGTGATTACTGCATTTATTGAGCTGTTATTTTCAACTCCTGAAGAAAGAGTTCCACCACTGTCGTATATAGTTGAATCAGATAGCATTAAAAACCTTGTTTCCTCAAATCCGAAAATGTCTCATCTGCATCTCTTAATGCTATTGATTTAATCCAAAACCTAAGCTTTTTTGGCTTAATGATATAGATGATGTTATCATGATACAATCTAACTATGCGAGTTAATCTTAAACTTACTCCCGATGTCTTTATAACCAATTTTTCGATGCTCTGCTCTGCAGTTTCCGGATCGTCAAATTTAATTGTTGGTTTCTTGTTAAAGTAAAACGGGAAGCATATATAAGAATTTGTTTCTAAGGGATCTGAGTATTTTAAATTGGAATATACAGAATTCAAAACCTTGCAATAGACATCTGCATATTCGAGAAGATCATTTCTGGTAACATTTTTAGTGGCTATTTGAGAAGTCTCACCATAGCGTCTAAATTCGAGTAAATGATTCCAAAAATCATCGAGCAGAATCTTCTCGAAAGCGTCTAAACCTAAATCGCTTAGATTCTCCGGAAATGGCAAATTGTCGATATCCTGCTTTAAAATTGCCGAAGACTTATTTATCAAATATTGACCGCTTGTGGCCGCAATGTAGAATGGGTAGAGTTTATTGTCTTTGATTGACTTCTCTACTTTTTTTAATTCTGATACATCTTTATTAGGAGCATGAATTCCAACAATTCTACTCTGGAACGTTAAATCATCAGCCCTAAACTCAACAGGGATTCTATCATTAGAGATTATTTCCTTTATAAGTAGGTGAGGTGCTTTAAAAATTTTGGGGTTAGGTAAATAGTAGAAAAGTTTATTTTTCAATTCATAAATCCTCACATTATCTATCCCTAATTCTGTAAATGCATCTGCAGGCAGCGATCGACTATTAGTCAGATGCTCAGCTTTCTTGTGAGCCTTTTTACCTCCGACCATAAATCCCTCTTCAGATATCCACTTTTTATCAATGATAAATTCTCCTAGAGTTCTTAGATGTGACAACCTTTTAATAAACTGGTGTATTCTATTGCCCCCTAGAAAATTGGCTTTCCAAATAAAATTATCATAAAGTGCTAGCTTTCTTGGTACATAATGAAAGTCGTATGCATCCAACTCAAAAAATATTTTCTCCTTATTGGGCTTGGTTCTTCGTGCTGTTATGTGCAGCAATCCCTTGTCTTTAGCCGGTTGATTCTTTACAAAGATGGCTGCAGTTGCAACATCTCCATTTTTTCCAAATAGAACCCTACTAAGATGAGTAAAGTCTATAATTTGAGGGATATCATATTTTAACAAGAGGCATCGTCTAAATTCTGAAGACGTATTATTATACAACAATGGGCCCGATGGCTGAATCAGGCAAACGAGGCTATTTTGTTTTGTGAGTTTTATTGACTCTTCTAAAAAGAGAAGTGCAATCTGATTATCTGGTAACTTGACTTTTAAGCTTTTTGCGCCCTCACCTTCAGTCACCAATAGCAACCTATTTTTATAGTTCTCTGAGTCAATTTTCTTTGCAGGCTGAGTAAGCTTTGCTTCAAACGGTGGATTGCCAATCACTAAATCAAAAGTTGATCGCTTGAATTTATTCTGAAGTATCAGGTCAAAAAAATCTGAGTCAAAAAGATTTTGGTTATACAGTGCATCAAATTCTAAGTCCTCCCAAATCTGTAAAGGGGTGAGCTCGTCACACAAAGCAAGGCTTAAACTAAAAATAGAAAGATTAACTGCATCTGGATCCTTATCCGATCCATAGATATTCTCTTTTAGCAGTCTTTTTAACGTAGCTAAACTTGGGTCCTTCCATTTATTATTTCTTCTCCACCTATATACCAACCTTCTATAGGCTCCAACTAAAAATACCCCCGAACCACAGGCTGGGTCTAAAACTTTAAAATCGGTCTCGGAGTCAGCCAAGGGTAAAGCTTCGTCTAGTAAAAAGTTAACTAGATATGGAGGTGTGTAAACAACGCCTGGCTCTTTTTCTAGAAATTCTTCATAGATGTTGCTGATTAACTCAACTGGTAGATCATTGAAGAAATATAACTTCCAAAATACATATTGAATCCCTGCGAGTTCACCTTCCAGAAAATGCGCAAATCGTGTAAGGTCACTTTTTTTCAACGCCCCTTTCTCACTTTCTGAAAATTGAAATACACCTCCATTGAAGTGCTTTGCTAGATAATCAAACAATTTGACAGCCGAACCCTTACTCTTAAGAACGTCAGTGAATTTAGTAGCTCCTTTTGCAAATTTTTCGAAAAAACTTTTCTTGTACTTAATTTTTTTTCTCTTCCCGTTTACTAAGGCCTTACGCTCCTCATTAGCTCTTGGGAAAACAGAGTTATTAAAGTCATCGGTGCGTTCTTCTAGATATTTAATTAAGATTGAGACAACCATGATTTTCCGGCTAACACGAGCTGGTAGAATCTTAAGGGCAACAATGTCTCTTAAAGCTTGCTTTAACTCAGTTAGTAGCTTCTCATAAGCGCTATTACCAAATAGGAACTCTTTACTGTACGGAGAAACTTCCCAAAATGTACCGTTGTCAAAAATTTTTCCCGAAAATGCTTTGAATTTCCTTTCGTTCTCATCCTCGTCAAGCTTGAATAAGACATCAGATGCAAGTTGAATTGTTTCAAGAGGTTTATAAATCAATTTCTTACCCCTTGCCGGTCGCTCATAACAATTAAAGATTCTCACATTTGATTGAGAGAAAACAAAAAACATCGGAACATGCCCGGAACTGTAGAGACGCTGGTGTAATGTAATTAACTCGTCCGTTTCAACTTCCTTGCCAGAAGTGAAATCATATATGTAAACTTGTGGTATTGCTGGCCGATCTTTGAACCTCCTGAAGTAGATATAGGATGCTTTATAATTCAAGGCATTTTCAATGGCGATAACCTCTGATATACTAAGGTTATTGTGATCGATTAGTTTCAGGTCTTTTACTTCGGTAAGCCCAAAGGAAACCCCTTGATTATCAATCATTTCGAATTTCTCTAGACCATATTTTAGAAAGCTATTCAAATTGTAAGATTCCAACTCGAAAAGTATGGTGGAAATTTAAGAATAGCTATAATCTGATGCCATAAAAGGCTATTACTTTAAAGGAACGACATAAATTGTCAGAAATCATCTTTTGAATTCATTTCTTACTTTGGATGAGCTCCTCGAACTTGAAGCCAAGGCATTTAAAGCATAAGCCGCCTTCAACATGTTCATACTTTGGGAGCCATCCTGCACCATTACATCTTTCACAGGGTGTTAAACTTGTTGGCTCCAGTCCACCTTCCACAATTTTGTAGCTCTTTACCTTCTCAGTCTCGTGCAACTCCCAATGGCACCAATTGCAAATTGTTTCAAGGTCCGAATCCAAATAGTCCCATGGCAATTTGTTAATAATATAAAGTTTGTGATGGATGTTGAGGGAATACCTTTTAGAAGCTTTTATCAAAGCGAACACAGAATCGCCATCTTTGTACTTTAGATACTTGCAATCCCTATAATAAGCGCTTGACTTATTAAGTGTCTCAATTGAGAAAAACCAATAGTGACTATCTTCAATTTGGTCAGGAAGTTTTAAATCATTTCCAACTCTAAACCAGTCAACCTTCTTTTTGTCGGTTTTGATCATTTGTTGGATATCCCTTGCCTTGAACTGTTTTGTTGACCGTCTTTTGCATCTTGTGCAGACATGACCGTCCCTTTTTAGAATTTCTGTTCTCTTCTCAATCCACTCCTTTGTGCGCAGCAAAGCATCGTATGGAATGAGCTCCAACTTCGAATATCTGGATGACAGAGTCATGAAATCAATAAGAGAATTGTTACTATTATTGATTGATGCGTTCTTTTGTTGCGTTATTCTCATAGTTGAGATTGTAAAAAATCTGTTTATCTATTTTCTATTGTTTTTTTAGATTAAGTACTGTTTTCGTTTTATTGTTCAATAAGTTAAATCATGGATATGGATTTATTGACAACTAATGCCACAGTCGGTTTTATTTGTTTTCATGATATGATTCACTGCATGACAACATTGTATGGCCTTACAAGTCTTTCTAGTAATCAAGTTGCGAAGAACAGTCAACGCTATACAACTTTTTCGTGTTCAATTTTAAGTGATCCAATAATTCATGAAATTATTTATTCAATGTCCTCTCAACATATTCAACTAACTCAGAAGGCTTCATATCAAGCACTTCTGCAATTTTAAAAATTGTTTCTATGGATGGCATAGATAAACCTCGCTCTAGTTTGGATATATATACCCGCTCCAAATCACAATAATCTGCCAAGGCTTGTTGACTAAGCCCACTATTTATCCGCAGATTTTTTAAAGTCATCGCAAAGGCTGGTTTTAAATCTCTTTTCACCTTGAGCAAGCTATTGTGGAGATAATTGTGTGGTTGAATACTATAGTGTTCAAATATTATATTTGGTTATGATCAAAGAAATATTCAGCCAAATCCCCAAAAAACTAGCTTCATTTTCCAATGACGAGTTATACTTTATTATTACCGAACTCCTTGTGTCGAATAACCTTGCAAAAAAGCTAATCGTAGAAAGATCTCTTTATATCAAATCAAGCTCAAACTTAATGGGTGAGCAACTTACTTTTCTACACATAGATAAGTCAATCAGCTCGCCAAACAGTCAAAAAAGTTTTACAAGTTTTATTTCTGTAGGCAGACTTGACGCTATGTTCTCCAATATACATCTTCATACAATCTCTTTTACCGAAGTCGAGCGCAACTGTGAAATTGATATTGCTACCATAAAAGTTTTATTAAGTGGATTGGTTGAGCCCGTTGTGTACCAACCCGCCAACTTAATTGATGGGTTACTAAGAATTATTAAGCAACCACACTTCGCAGACAGGGCTGAGAACGCTTTGTTTAAAATTGATCTATGCGAAAACCAATACTGCCATTATTTCGATTTGGGCATTATTAATAATGTAGATTATTCGGGAATGTACTATTGTATTGCCAAGGCAGATAAGCAAGTTAAAGAACCTTCAACTGTAATCATTCATTACAATGATGAAGAACTAGTTACAGGCGTTCTGCCTTCTGCTCATATTAGTTTAAAAGAATTATTTCCTTGATGATTATAGACTAAGGATTGCGAAATAACTGATGAACGATTTAAGTGATATGAAGTAACTACAAATCAATAAAAAGTCACATCTCAGTGGCTTAAGCCTTCTTTGTAAAATTATTCGATACTGATTTCGAAATGAGAACCATAAATCATTTTTGGCAACACCATTTTATATAGTCTGATTTCTTTGAATCCTTTTTTCGGAATTATGACCGCTATGTCTGATTTTACGCGCCTTTCTATCTTGTTTTTTATCAATTCTTACCCGCCTTTTCATGCTCAGTTTTTTCTTGCCCCCCTTACTTTTGCGGTTTGATTCAAGTACCAGACGCTGTTCCGGTGTTAGCTGCTTAGTTTGGCTCTTTGTTACTTTAGGAGTTCTTTGCGCAAAAGCGTACTGATTTAACAGTAGAAAGAATAGCACTGCGTAGATTAATCGCATAATCATTTTTTTGTAAAGTTATGCTTTCATTTCATATTAAGCATCTTCATAACCGACTGAAGCACTATAATATCTTTGGAATCACATTTAATTTGATATACGGTTGACCAAGCATCCAAATTCATCTGGTTCTTTTACTTTCAGTATGGTAATAAGTTGTGGTTCATTTTTTATAAGTAAGTATTAAAAACAAAAAACTCAATGATTTTCATTGAGCTTTTGATTGAGCATTGCTGTTTACCAACCTATACCATAATCTTCGCCATGGTTGCTGGAGCCACCCCAGAAACTGCCGTGCTTCCAATCAAAAAATATTGCATTAATCGGCCCTGATGTTCTTTCATTAAAGCGCATGCGATACCCCATCTTTTGCAATTCACTTCTTACATAAGCCGGAGTGCTGTCGTGTAGTAATATGGAACCTGGTTTTGGTTTGCGGTCTTCACCACCTAGTGATAAATACAATTGATCTGTATTGATGTTTGGTGCCTCACAGGCTTCCTGTACATTCATATCAAACTCAACAATGTTCAAAAAGAACTGCAACAAGTTTTGATCTTGTGTATCGCCACCCTGTACACCAAAAGCCAAAAAAGGTTTATCACCTTTCATTGCCAATGTTGGCGTAAGTGTTACTCGTGGGCGCTTACCTGGTTCAACAACATTAAATGGATTTAATTTTGGATCGGTTACAAAACTCTGCATGCGCTGACTCATACCAATACCTGTTTTACCTGCAATGGTAGCCGGTAACCAACCACCACTCGGCACCATGGATACTATCCAACCATCTTTATCCGTTGCTTCGATGGATGTTGTGCCTAAGAATTGGTTCTTCAACCATTCTTCATCCATAGGCGTAAGTACTGATTTTTCTACTGCTGCCTGATTCCATTGTTTCAAATAATCTTGATAAGGATTTATTTTTCCTTCAAAAGGATAAGGATCGCCAGGCGCTGTCTTTGCATCATTGCTCTCGAGGTTAATAGTTTTGGCTCTTTCCTTTGCGTATTCTTTCGACAACAAACCTTTTATTGGTTCTTCAGGGGCTTTGTAAGGATCTCCGTAGTAAAAATCTCTGTCAGCAAAAGTCAGGTTCATGGTTTGATACAAGGTGTGAATGTATTTGGCAGAATTGAAACCCATTGCCTTCAAATCAAAATTTTCAAGAATGTTTAAAGACTGTAGCAACATGGGGCCTTGTGTCCATTGCGAAAGTTTGTATACTTCTATCCCTTTATAATTTACGTGAAGTGGCTCTTCTTCTATCACTTTCCAAGATGCGAGATCCTGCTCTGTAATTAAGCCGCCTTGCTCTTTGCTGCCTCGCACAAATTCTTTGGCGATATCACCTTTATAGAAACGATCGTAAGCTGCATAAATAGCTTCCTTTCTATTCTTGCCCTTTTTTAGCGCTTGTTGTTCCGCATCAACTAATTTCTGTAGCGTAGCCAATAAATCAGCTTGTCTGAAAATTTCTCCTGCTACTGGTGCTTCACGCTTCTCTCCGGCATGAGGTAGAAAAACTTCTTTTGAGTATGGCCATTCTTTGATTTGTGCTTTGCCACGTTCCATGGCATTTGCAGTTTGTGCCTCAATCGGGTATCCATCTGCTAGTTGCATAGCAGGTGCGAGTACATCTTTTAAACTCATGGTACCATACTCAGCCAGTATGTACATCAGTCCGCCAGGTGTTCCTGGTGTTGTTGCTGCCAGTGGTCCGTATTGTGGTGGGTAGTTCATACCCTTTTCTTTAAAAAATTCTGGAGTGGCTCCAGTTGGTGCAACGCCCAATGCGTTAATGCCGATTATCTTTTTTGTTTTCGGATTGTAAATGATTGCTTGTGTTTCTCCTCCCCAGCTGAGTACATCCCACATCGTGCAAGTAGCTGCAAGCATAGCACACGATGCATCAACAGCATTACCACCCTTCTGAAAAACCATAGCTCCTGCGGTAGCCGCTAAAGGTTTGCCGGTAATAGCCATCCAGTTTTTACCGTGCAGGATTGGTTTTTGGGTTTGTTGAGCATTAGCCACAAAGGCAAATAGCAAAAAGAGCAAAGCAATCTTATTCATAAACTTCAGTTAGTATAACGAATATATAGCTTTCTCGAAGATAGATGTCTTTGGTTACACCAGTGGTCAAAAACAAAAACCTTCGGAATTTCGAAGGTTTTGTTTATAACAAGGCTTTCAATTTCTACTCCTTCAACACCAAATCAATACACATAACTGCTGCTAAAATTAATTGACGCAACGGATGATTTTCCGGTACTTCGTTACTGATCTGCAAAACGTAGTTATCTGCTGAAGTAAAAAACTCTTTACCAAAGCCACTCCATTTTTTTGTTACTGTTGCAAATTCCTTACCATCATTGCTTAAAAACTTAAAGTCCCAGCTTGTCCACTTCCCTTTTAACCAGCAAAGAGAGCGTTCATTGACATCCAATACTTCGAATTTACCTCCTATAGAGAAAAACTTTTGTTTAAACTTTCCGATCAACTGATTGTGCTCATCCAGTACTTCTACTGTTGATACAAACAATGTCGTCCCGCGCTTCACTGTTAGAATACGCTGGCCTGTTGGTGTGTTGATATCAATTTCAAAGGGTGTCATTCGCTTATAATCTGTAAAGCGAAATAGTTTTGTGAAAAAACCCAGGCGTTCTTCTCGTGCCTGCATCACTATCTGTTGTGTTTCCGGATCGTAGATGTCAAAACTGTTGGATGCTTTAAATACCTTAACGTGTTCTTTTACAAAAAACACATTTTTGTTTAATACACTATTCATGACTTAGTAGTTTAATTGGATCTTGCTTTAACAGCGTAACCATAGTTTGGTATAACTCAGGAAGATTGTTTCTGAAATCAAGTGGCCGTTCGAAAAAATTTTCCACGGCTACAGAAAAGAATTCATGTTCATTGGTACAGGCATATGCTCTGAAGAATTGGAAACTTTTCTCAGGATCGTTACAGAGTTCGTATGCGCTTTGGTTAAAGTGTTCGAGGGCCTCTTCATCCAGAAAACCAAATTCTTCATCTCTCACCATATTTTCTAATCGAAGGGCGTGTGCCATTTCATGCAGTCCAAGATTAACGGCATTGTCTGGATTAATAAAACCATCCACAAAGCTTCGCCAGGATAAAACGATAATGCCGAAGGCCGGATTAACTTCACCTCTGTGATAGCGTTTGGTAATATTAGAGTAATAGTCGTCAGAATAGATTAGTATTTTTTTAAAATGTAAGAAGTAAATAGCAGGTAAACCAAAAGTAAGCTGAACTGCGGTAGCAGCAATCGTTGCCCTCATCTCATCGGTAACCAAAGTGAAATTACGAGGGATGAATTTTTTGGTCATTAAGAAATGCATCATCCGTTGTTCAAACTCTCTTTTATCCTTTTCAGAAAGTTTTTGATAATAGTAGAAGTATTTGTTAAGTATTTCTATATATGATGCAGGCACAGGCAATATTTTGCTACGCAATGCAGCAGTTTTTACCTCCACCTGGCCAAATCCTTCTGCCACCTGATTTCGGAAACTGAACACCAGTATAATGATCGTTCCGAAAATGAAAATGGTGAGCATTCAGTTTAAATTTTTCTTAACAAATTATTGATTGAACATGCATCCATTAACTTGGCACGCAAAACATCAACAGAGATGCGCTCTTGTTTCATGGTGTCTCTGTCACGAATGGTTACTGTATTATCTTGTAACGTCTGGTGGTCAATAGTTATACAATAAGGTGTACCAATGGCATCTTGTCTGCGGTAACGTTTACCAATAGCATCCTTTTCTTCATAGAAGCAACGAAGGTCAAACTTCAGTTCATTCATAATCTCCATCGCTTTTTCCGGAAGACCATCTTTCTTAGTTAATGGCAGAATTGCAACTTTATTTGGTGCCAACGATGCAGGTATGCGTAATACAACCCTATCGCTTCCGTCCTCTAGTTTTTCTTCCTGATAGGATGAAGCAAGCACTGATAAAAACATGCGGTCTAAACCAACAGAGGTTTCTACTACATAAGGGATATAATTCTGGTTGGCTTCAGTATCAAAATATTGTAATTTTTTCCCGGAGAATTTTTCGTGGCTTTTTAAATCAAAATCTGTGCGGGAATGGATACCTTCCAATTCTTTGAATCCCATGGGAAAATTGAATTGTATATCGCAGGCAGCATTGGCGTAGTGTGCAAGGTTAAGGTGGTCGTGAAAGCGGTAGTTATTATCGCCTAAGCCCAACGTTTTATGCCACTTCATTCTCTTATCTTTCCAATATTCGTACCACTTCATTTCCTCACCCGGCTTCACAAAAAACTGCATCTCCATTTGCTCAAACTCCCGCATACGAAAAATGAACTGACGCGCTACAATCTCGTTTCTGAAAGCCTTACCAATTTGTGCAATACCAAAAGGAATTTTCATCCTTCCTGTTTTTTGCACGTTTAGAAAGTTGACAAAAATACCTTGTGCTGTTTCAGGTCTCAAATAAATCTTGTTGGCGTCTTCGGCTACTGAACCCATTTCAGTAGAGAACATCAGGTTAAATTGACGAACCTCTGTCCAGTTGCGTGTGCCGGAAACAGGGCAAGTAACTTCTAAATCTTCAATGAGTTGTTTCATGGCCGCCATATCTCCATCATTCATGGCTGACTTCAGACGCTCATTGGCTTCATCTATTTTCTTTTGGTATTCAACTACACGCGCGTTTGTTGAGATAAACATGGCGCTATCAAAATTCTCAAAACGCTTGGCTGCCTTCTCAACTTCTTTATCAATTTTATCCTGAAGTTTAGCAACGGCATCTTCCACCAAAACATCTGCACGGTAACGCTTCTTGGAATCCTTGTTGTCAACCATCGGATCGTTAAAAGCATCCACGTGACCGGAAGCTTTCCAAATGGTGGGGTGCATGAAAATGGCTGAATCTATTCCCACGATATTATCGTGAAGGAGTGTCATAAATTTCCACCAGTATTCCTTGATGTTGTTCTTTAATTCGGCACCATTTTGTCCGTAATCATAAACAGCACTAAGTCCATCGTAAATTTCGCTGGAGGGAAATATGAAACCATACTCTTTGGCATGGGATATAACATTTTTGAAAAGGTTGTCTTCTTGATTCGCCATAAGGCGCAAAAATAGAAGATAGAAGTTAGAAGTTAGAAGTTAGAAGCCAGAATTTAAAGTATAAAGGTAAAATGGAAGGACCAAAGGCTTTTACTGCATCAAACGGGTTACAATGTCGTCAACGCTAATGCCTTCAGCTTCGGCCTTAAAATTGCGTACAATGCGATGGCGAAGCACAGGTTGAGCAATGGCCTGAACATCTTCAATATCCGGGGAGTACTTGCCATTGAAAAGTGCGTTGCATTTGGCTCCTAAAATCAGGTATTGGGAGGCTCTTGGGCCTGCTCCCCACTCAAGGTATTCGTTAGCCAGAGGCGAAGCTCCACTTGTTTGTGGTCTGGTTTTGCTTGAAAGTGCTACCGCATATTCTACTACATTATCCGGAACTGGTACCCTTCTTACTAAATGCTGGAAGGCTACAATTTCTTCAGCACTTACTACCTTGGTCGCCTTTGAGACATTGTCACTAGTGGTTGCTTTAACCACGGCAATTTCTTCAGCCATGCTTGGGTAGTTAAGCAAAATGTTAAACATAAAGCGATCCAGCTGTGCCTCAGGAAGTGGGTAAGTACCTTCTTGTTCTATCGGGTTTTGAGTAGCCAGCACGAAAAAAGGCTGTGGTAATTGATATTTAATACCGCCAATAGTAACGGTATACTCCTGCATAGATTCAAGTAAAGCCGCCTGCGTTTTTGGAGGGGTTCTGTTTATTTCATCAGCCAAGATTATATTGGAGAATATAGGGCCCTTAACAAATTTCAGGTTGCGTTCCTTATCGAGGGTTTCTGCACCCACAATATCTGATGGCATAAGATCGGGCGTAAACTGTATACGTTTAAAGTCCAAATCCAGGGCCGATGAAATCGTTTGAACTAACAAAGTCTTAGCTAATCCGGGCACACCCACTAAAAGCGAGTGTCCATGGCAGAAAATACCTGTAAGTAAGAGACGTACAACGTCATGCTGACCGATAATTACCTTACCAATCTCTGCCTGCATTTTCTTAAACGAAGCCGCCAGTGCATCAGCAGCTTCAACATCGTTAGCAAATGGCTTCATCATCGTTTATTCCAAAAGTCTGCAATAGTCATAAGTAGGATCTATGCTAATGAACACATCCTGACGGGCTTTCTCAAACCATTTGTATAAAAGTCTGTTCTTCTTTTCGTTCAGGGTAAAACTTTCAATTTTATTCCAATCGTCTTTTAAAGAAGCTTCGTGTGGAGGAATTCTTGATTTGTAATAGAAAATTCTTACTGCATCCTTTTGGGTGTCAGTTCTATAGGCTACGGGTTTTGAAACGCCACCTACTTTCATTGTATCCAGGCTAAAAAAGATAACCGGATCAAGTTCATCAACTGATACGAAGGTCCCACCTTCCTGGTCTGCAAAAAAACCACCTGAACTTTTTGTTTGATCATCATCCGAAAATTCTTTAGCTGCTTTGTCAAACTTAATGCTATCGTTTAAGATGAGAACACGAATGCTGTCAAGAAAATCTGTAGCATCTTTCAAATCCTGATTAGAAGGAGCTGGTGACATTAAAATGTGACGTGAGTTGTATTCATTACCCCTACGATCAATCAGCTGAATAATATGGAATCCAAAGTCTGTTTCTACAGGCATTGATATCTCTCCTGCTTTAAGTTTGAAACTCATTGCTTCAAATTCTGGCACCATCATACCCCGTCCAACAAAACCCATATCACCACCGTTGGCTACCACGCTGGGATCCTCTGAGTACTGTCTGGCTAAAGTTGCAAAATCTTCACCTTTCAAAATTCTCTCACGCAGGGCGATGAGCTTGCGTTTTGTTTCTTCTTTCTGCTCATCACTTACTTTGGCCACACGCACAATTTGTCCAACTTCTACTTCAGCTGATAAAAAAGGAATAGAGTCTTTAGGTATTTTATTAAAAAAGCGCTTAACCTCTGCCGGAGTTACAGTAACATCTTTAGTTATTTCTTCCTGCATTCTTTGAACAACTAACTGTTCTTTAACAAGATCATAAATATCAGCCTTGATCTGATCAATTGATTTGCCGTAGGCCGCTTCCAATTGCTGAGGAGAACCATTGTACTGCCCAAGAATGAGATCAAATCTGCGTTGCAGGTTATTATCAACCTGTGACTCTTCTACAATCACCGAATCTATTTCTGCTTTCGCAACCATTAATTTGTTGCGTACAAGAATGGCAAGGTATTGGCATCTCGCCTCCTGTGAAGGTGTACCACCATTGGTAATGTAATCCTGATAAGCCCGCTCTAATTCAGACTTTAACACAATATAATTATCAACTTTAGCTATGATTTCATCAACCACAAACCCCTTGTTCTCTTCTTGGCCATAGGCAGATGTCACCAGCAAAAGAACCAGCCCAAGGCATTTTAACTGCTTCATATTATTTGTTAAAAAGTTCAAATTCATTAGTCTCCTGTGCTTTACTATATACTTCTTCTTCAAGCTTTTTTGCCAGCTCAACTTTGCGCCTGTTTAAAATAACATTCACAATATCATCCCTTACAAATTGAAGTGGGGAAACGTTATCCGAGATTCGGTATTCATCAACCTTCAAAAAGTACAGATAGGCCTCATCATTTGTTTCATAATAGGGCGTACGTTTCAGAAACTGCACTTTGTCAGGAATCCCCACCAAGGGTGTTCCTTTCACCAGTTCGTCAAACTCCATCCAGCTTGAATCAGATAAATGATAAGAGGCTGCAAAACTAAGACAATATGATTTAAGTTCTTCAACATCTTTCTCCTTTGTAGAAAAGATGAGATCCTTAACTTTTTTTGTACGTGGCGCACTTTGAGGTACCTTTAGGAAGGTTGCTCTCACGATGTTTTGCTTGAGCACAAAGTTGTCGAGATGTTCTTTGTAATATTGTTCAATTTCCGATTGTGCTACGACCGTATCAAGGTTCTGCTTGATATAGTAGGTCTGAAACTCATAGGCGATAAGGCTATATCGGTAATCTAGCAACTTTCGCTCTACCTCGGCTTTGTTAATGTCTATCTGCCTGCCTGCCTGCCTTATCAACAACTGCTTCCTCACCCAGCTGTTTACGTAGGCTTCCATACGTGTTATGCTATCCGCTTTTGGTGTGCCTGGAGGTACTATTCCTGTAAGTTCATCCAGGTAAAGATAGGTTTCGCCTACGCGAGCGACCGAAGGCCTTATGTTATCGGTTTCTGATTCACTTTTCCTTTTGATTAAATCGCACGAAGAAAATAGCAGACATAAAGCTGCCAGGCTAAAAGCCATATAGCATTTAACTTCTTGTCTGCTTTCGTTTTGATCAGCCTCAGCCTGCTTTGGTGAGCTTGCCCAATACATATTTCTTTCCTTTTGCATTTATCTTTACAGGGTATTTTTTGCGTAGCGTCTCAAGCCATTTGTTTTCCAAATATGTTTGATAATCCGCTACCAGCAATCCTCTTGCTTCTTCAAACGTTCTACTGCCTGCCGGCAGTATGCTGTCAATTTTTACAAGATAATAAATTCCGTCTAACTCTATTTTTTGGTGTCCCGGAGCCCAGTTTACCTTGTCTAATACAGCACGTTCATTTTTCTCGTATCTACCCTGATCCATGCGAATACCATTCTTTTTCAAGTAAGCGTTCTCGATAATAGAATCGGCCGTTAGCAAAGTTTCTAAACCATCTAATGGTTCCTTTTTGGCCGCACTGTAAATGGTGGCTTGTGCCCGTTCACTTGCATTGTATTTGGCGCTGTTGTTTTCAAAATAACTACGCTGACCGATTGTATCTGTTGACGCCTTATTCCAAACCTCTTTCTCCATTATATCAAAAAGTAAAATACCCTCGTAATATTCATTACTTAAGAAACGGTAGTCAGCATTTGTGCTCATCAGTGTCTCTTCTACCACCATTTCTATGCTGTTATTTACGAAGCTTTCATATAACTGATTAAAATATAAAACAGGGGTAAGCTTATTAGGCTTCTGATTGGTTGATACGTAAGCAAAGAATTTTTCAACGGGTACTGCTTTGCTCTCCAGCGTAAATAAGGTTTGGGTATTCAGATTTTCATTTGGTGCTCTCCACGCTCCTTTTTGCAATGTGCTGTCTGCCAAAAGCATTGCTTTTCTCTTTACTTCAGCATTTTCTTTAAAAGCATATTTTTTTCTGAGATGTACAGCTATGGCTTCTTTTGCTACCTGCATGCGCTCATCACGGCTTACTCTACTCTTCAAACTACTCTCTAGTTCATTGTAGGCAGGTACCGGAATTTTTCTTTCGAGTTTTACTATGTGCCAGCCATATTGTGTTTCAAATGGCGCAGAATAGTCTCCTGGATTTATTAATCCAAAAGCATTGCCTTCAAATTCAGGGACTGATGCCATGGCACCAACTCCAAATGGCCTGAGTTTTCCACCATTATCTTTCGTGCTTTGATCTTCTGAATACTGTTTGCAAAGATCACCCCACGGCATACCGCCCTGTAGTCTATCATAAATATCAAAAATTTGAAGCCTCGCCTTTTCAGTATTACGATCTTTACCAACACGTATCAACAAGTGCGATACTTCTATTTCTCCCTGTGCTTTACGTTTATCGTCAACCTTTACAAGGTGGTAACCAAAGCGTGTGCGTACTGGGTTACTAACTGAACCAATGGCAGTTGAATAAGCTGCTGCTTCAAATGGATAAACCATTTGAAAAGCTGTAAAGTAACCTAAATTTCCTTCATTGCTTTTTGCTGATGGGTCTTCCGAAAAAGTCATTGCCAGCGTGCCAAAGTCTTCTCCGGCATCAAGTCTTTTTCTGATGTTCAGTATTTTATTATAGGCTTGTAAAGTGTCCTCAGGAGCAGCATCAGGATTAACCTTAATTAAAATGTGAGCTGCCTTTACTTCCTCAAGCATACGATTATAAGTAAGCTGTGTAAGGCTATCGATAAGTTTGTTGTCTGGTAAGTATGGTTTGCGCAAGGCTTCTTTATAGCCAAGATATTCTTTAGTGAATTTTGTGGTCGTGTCCATGCCACGCTGGCGTGCTTCCTCTACCTTCAATTTGAATTTAATATAGAGATCAAGGTACTCTTCAATTTTCTCTTTGTTGAACTCTCCTTCGCGACCTTTATGATTTTTTTGATACAAGTAAATAAACTCTTCTGCACCGACTGATTTTTTATTAACCGAAAAAATAGTTACAGGCTTTTCTTTTGACTGAGCCTGTCCAGAAAAGTTGATGAGTAATGAAAGACACAGCAGGCGTAATACAAGTCGCATAAGCATAAAAAAATTAATCGAATTACTTAATGGAATAGTAGACATCTGAACGGAAATGATTTAAGCAACGGCTTTGCGTACTAGCTTCTCCAGACGGCAAACAGTGGCACCATCGCGTTGGATATATTCTATTTTATCCATAATAGATTTAACAAGGCGTATGCCCAGACCACCTTTACGCTTGTCGTGTACAAGATTGCCCAACGCTGGCTCGTCAAATTTATTAATATCAAAGACTGTTCCGTCATCAATAATTTCAAAAACAATGGGTTTACCATTTTCAACAGTAATGTGAAGCTCAAAAAGATCTAGTGGGTTACAGTGATGGGCATGTATCATTAAATTTGAACACATCTCATCAAGTGCCAATACGATCTCGCTGATGTGCAGCTCGTGCACGCCATGACGACCTAAGGACTCTCTGATAAAGTCGCGGAGTGTTTTTAGATTCTCCAGTTTACAGCCAACTTTTTGCTTGTAGATCATGCCAACATTTTCTTTGCCTCTGCCTTGTCTGCTGCGATTTTCAGCAACTCATTCAAACCCAATATTTGAAACGTATTTGCTACCTTTTCGTTCATACCAAACAATACCATTTGAATACTCTTTTCTCTAAATTCTTCGATATATGACATAAAGACACCAAGTCCGGCAGAGGAGATGTATTCCAATGCTGAGCAGTCAATTAATAATTTAGTGAAACCCTCCCCGACACTTTTGGCAATTGCCAAATCAAGGTCTATAGACGAACTCGCATCAATTTCTCCCACCAACGCCATTACATCGGCTCCGTCTTCTTGTAATCGCTTAATATGTATCATGGTTAAACGGTTTTTTTCTAATTATGTTCTCTCTTTAAATTTTACAATCATGGTTGTATAATCGTCATCGATATTGTCGGTTCCCGAAAACGCATACAAACGGTTGATTAAATGCTCCTGAATTTGTTCTGGAGAAAGTGTTTTCACTTCGCACAACACTTGATTTAGTCTGTCGTCACCAAATTGTTCTCCTTTTACACTTTTTGCTTCGGTAATTCCATCGGTGTAAAGTACCATTACATCGTTCGGAGCATAGGTAAATTCATTCTGTTGAATAAACTCTTTATAGCTTTTATTGCGCACCATACCCAATGCCACGCCCTTGTCTTTAAAATAGTCGGCTTTATCGGTTAAACTATTGTAATAAAGTACCGGGCAATGTCCGGCTCGGGCATATTTTACTTTTTTAGTTTCTGTATCAATCACAAAGAAAATAGCACTGATAAAGGAACCGCGTTCAAGACAGCGGATAAGGGCCTGATTGGCTCTGAACATAAAGTCTTCCGGACTCGTACAACCTTGTGCCAGACTATGGAATATCCCCTTCATCTGCGACATGTGAAAGGCTGCTGTTGTTCCTTTGCCTGAAACGTCTGCAATAATCAATGCCGTTTGGTGCTCGTTAATTCGTAAAGAGTCGTAGTAATCACCTCCTACTTCATCGGCTGATTCAGAGAAAGCCACGAGGTCAAAATGATCATCGAATTCAAGCTGTTGAGGTAGTAGACTCTTTTGAACTGTTTTGGCAATTTTTAGTTCTTCTTTGTAACGTTCGTTTTGAAGTGCCTCTTCCATCAAGCGGAAGTTTTCAATAGAAATACCAGCTTGGTTAGCAAAGGTGGAAACGATCTTATTCATTTCCTTATTGAAACCTTCTGGGAGCTCTTTCAACAAAGCGAGCGTACCAATATTATCACCCTTTACATAAATGGGGTAAGCCAGAATAGAGCGGAAACGAGAGCCGCGTAATGAGCTTAAATGCTTAGACAGGTTTCTTGTTTTGTCCTGGTTTTGGTCTAACAAGCCACGAACCTGCTGTTTAGCCAAGTGATCGATAATGTCTCGTGCTTCTTTCTCGGAGATTTCGTATGTATATAGTCTGTGCGATTCTTTACTACCATTTATTTCAAGCCAGGCTGCATCAGCAAAGACAGTGCTTACTGATGTTTCCAACAAAATATTATAAACGCTCTCTTCATTTTGTTCGGTCTGTATCGACTGGCTTATACGTTGAAAGTTCACTACCTCTTCAAGTTTCTGTTCAAAGACTGAAGTGGTTGGCAAGTTGAATAGAATTACCAGAAATGAGAAGATACTATACATCGACACAAAAATCATCAGGGATAAAATGAATATGTGTACTGAGTGGTCGATTACTCGTTGGCTCACCAACAGATCTTCAGGAACCAGCGAACCTGATGTAATGAAAATATAAAAGAGATAGAAAATGGTTAAAAGTAGTAATAACAAGCCTGTCCACTTTTGTCGGAAGTTAAGATAGGCCACCCATTTCATGTTGCCGGAAAGCACCAGGCCCACAAAAACAAAAAGTCCTAATACATACTCATAATACTGCTGTACAAAAGGATAACTTAAACTGTTATACAGCAGCGACAAGATCATACCGGCCTCAAAAAAGGTCCAGAGACGAATTAACCACTTGGATTTTTGATATAAAATAAGACGCTTCCAGGCCATGAAAGCACATAGCAGCACGCTCACCATCAAGCCAAGGTTGATCAGGTAGGTAAACTCGATGTATAAGAAATGGCTAGTAAGTTTTGTGCCACCCAGTAAGGTTTCAACAAGGCGCAGCAACAAAGAAATTACAGTTGAAATAAGGCCGGTGGCAAAAACACGCCATAAAAGGTCAATGAAATTGAGTGATTCATCCCTTTCAATTTTAAACTTATAATAATAGAAAAGGATAACGATGTAAATGTTAAGGATCAGACGTGGGAGCCAGGTTGCCACCTCTGGTTTAAGACCATTTGAGGTGCTGAATAGAATACTGAGGTCAGTAAATACCAAAGCCAGCCATGTAAACACAGCAAGGGTGAAGAGCAGGCGTGTAAGAGCTTTGGTTCGCATTACAAAAACTAGTCCTGAATTTAGCCTGCAATGATACAAAAAATGGACGAGGGGTTAAAAGCCCCATTTACACCAAAACATTTTGCCATGAGTAGATCATTGTGCAACAAACACAATAAAATTATTGATGTAATAGAATAGCCCAAATAACATTCTGCCAACAGGGTACAAAGTTGTTTAATCGATGGATAACTGTATCTTGCAATCTTGTAGTAATACCTTTTTAGTATTAAAACCAAGTCCCCAACCTTAACCGCATATCCATGCAAGACCTGATCAGGTTTTTGCCAGCCGTACTGTACGAATACACCATTGAAACTTCCGGGAAACGTTACTTCACTTTTGTGAGTGAGGCCAGTGAGCGGATTTTGGGTATACCGGCAGCCACATTAATGCAAGACCATAGCTTGCTGGATGCTATTATTCACTCAGACGATCTGCCCAAGCTAAAAGAAACAGCACAGGAAAGCCATGAGGCCAAAAGTGAATGGTACTGGCAAGGTCGCGCCACCATAAACAGTCATATGCGCTGGCTGGAGATGCGTTCGAACCATGATCTGGTAGAAGATGGAAAGATTATTCGTAGAGGAATTATTGAGGACATAACCCAGCGAAAAGAAACATTAAGAGAAAGCGAAATACGTTATCAATCGCTGGTTGAAAAATTGCCAATAGGCATAGTCATACATAAGCATGGAAAATTAATATATGCAAACACAACTGCTTATCAATCGCTGGGAGCATCACGCTCTAAAGAATTGATTGGTGCTGACGTAACACAATTTGTACATCCTGATTATCGTGAAGAAGTAGCTAAGCGTATTCAGCTAGCAATGAGCGGTGCACCTGTACCCATGCTGGAGCAAAAGTTTGTACGTGTTGATGGAAAAGAAATTTTTGTAGAGGCTACTGCCTTCCCATTTATTTATCGCGATGAACCTGCTGTTCAGGTAGTCTTTAGAGACATAACTGAGCGCAAAGAAACAGAGCGACAAATGAAGAAGAACGAAATGCTCTTCACTAAACTCTTTGAAAGTGCACCCATGGCTGTTGTCATGCTTGATGAAAATGGCAGAGTGCAGGAAGTCAACAAAGGTTTTGCAGAAATGTTCGGTTATGAGCGTGAAATACTTCTAGGGAAAAACCTGAACGACTTCATTGTTCCGGAAGACCTGAAGAATGAAGGCATTGACCTTAACAACCTTATCACCTCACATAAAGTGGTAAGCTTAGAAACGATTCGCAAACATAAGAATGGCCGCATCATTAACGTGATTTTATACGGTGTACCGGTTATGATGGAAAATATGACCATCGGTATTTATGGTGTATATGTTGACATTACTGAGCGGAAAAGTGTAGAAGAAGAACTTAAAACCAGAAATACTGAATTAGATAACTTTGTCTATAAAGTCTCGCATGATTTACGTGCCCCACTTTCCTCTATTCTTGGTTTAGTTAACCTGGCTAAGTTGCCTGGCAATACTGATGATCCTATGGATTATATTGACCTTATTGGAGAGAAAGTCGATCGCCTAGATCATTTCATCAGCGATGTATTGAGCCATTCAAAAAATCTTAAGCTAGATGTATCCGTTGCCCGAGTAAACCTGGAGGAAGTGATTGCGCATACTTTCAGTGACCTGAGTTATTTAGATGGTGCCAGTGATATTAAGCGTAACATCAATATTGACGGTATAGAGTTTTTCAGCGATCCATGGAGAGTGTCTGAAATTTTGCGCAATCTGATATCCAATGCCATTAAATACAGAAATCTGGATTTACGTATTCAGTCAGAAATCAGTATAAAAATCCGTGTCGATAACTTACGTGCTGATATAAGTTTTACCGACAATGGTATTGGTATTAATGAAGAAAATTTAGCTCGTGTTTTTGAAATGTTTTATCGCGCTTCTGAGCAATCTGACGGCTCGGGTATAGGTTTATATATTGTTAAAAATGCTGTTGATAAATTAGGGGGCAAAATATCTGTTCAAAGTAAAACAGGCATTGGCACTCGTTTTCATATAATTTTGCCTAATAAAATAAACAGCATTGTCGCGAAAATACCCCAATTAATAAGCGATAGATCCTGATATCGCTTTGCTTGTTTTAAAGAGCCCTTTTTCGTGATTTAAAAAAATTGAGCAATTTGCGCCCGCATGAGAATTATTGAGGTTACAACGCAGGCACACATCAGAGCTTTTCTTGATTTTCCTGTCAGTTTATATAAAAACCACCATGGTTGGATCCGCCCTCTGGATAATGATATTGAGGCCGTTTTCGATAAAAAGAAAAATAAGACTTTTCAGCATGGCCAGTGTATTCGCTGGATAGTAGAAGATGAAGCCGGAGCTGTGGTGGGCAGAGTAGCTGCTTTTGTCAATGATAAAACCACCAACAAAGGCAACGAACAGCCTACAGGTGGTTTGGGCTTTTTCGACTGTATCAATAATCAGGAGGTGGCCTTTCTATTATTTGATACCTGCAAAAACTGGTTGCAGGCAAAAGGCATGGAAGCCATGGATGGCCCTATTAATTTTGGCAACCGCGATAAGTGGTGGGGATTACTGGTTGAAGGTTTCGAACGCGAACCCAATTACCAATGCAATTACAACTTCCCTTATTACAAAGAATTTTTTGAAACATACGGATTTCAGGTTTACTTCTATCAGTTAACTTTTGGCAGGCCAATGATGGGCGACCTTGATAGTCGCTTGCAGGTAAAAGCTGATGTGGCTGCCAAAAATCCTGACTATAGTTTTCGATATATCTCTAAATCGGATAACACACTGGCCGATAAAATAAGATATGTATATAACAAAGCATGGGCCAAGCGCGGTGAAATTCCGGAGTTAACGGAAACACAGGCTAAACACATTGTAAAGCAAATGAAACCCATTATGGATGAAAAGCTTTTGTGGTTTGCTTTTTATAAAGATGAACCCGTTGCTTTCTTTCTCTCGCTGCCTGAGGTAAATCAGATTTTCAAACATGTTAATGGCAAGCTGAATTTATTAGGGAAATTGAAGTTCGTTTATCACCGCTGGCGCAAAACCAATAAAAAAGCATTTGGAATTCTGTTTGGCGTAGTGCCTGAGCATCAGGGTAAAGGTGTAGACGGAGGCATGATTATGGCTTTCAAAAAAGTAATGCAAGAGGAGTATCTCAGGTATGAGGAGTATGAAATGAACTGGATTGGCGATTTTAACTCTAAAATGATTCGTGTAGCTGAACAGGTTACACCTAATGTTGTTAAACGACATGCTACTTATCGCAAATTATTCGACTCACAAAAAGAGTTTAAGCGTTACCCAATAATGAATGTCTAGTCCGATGGAGAACCCACAAGAAGAAACCCGCTCTGGTTTTCTCTTTAAGAACATTCTTAGAGGGTTAGTCTGGTTTGCCATTATTATTACTGTTTTCATTTTTTCTGAAGAGTATATACAAACCACTTTCCAAAAAGATATTGAAGCCATTCATAGCCGGCCGCTGCCGTTATATGCTTTATTCTTTTTGTCGGAGGTTGTCTTTGGCCTGGTGCCGCCAGAACTTTTCATGATGGTGTGGGTACTGCATAAAGTTAGCGTGGCGCAATATGCTATTAACCTTACAATACTTACACTTCTTTCGTACATAGCAGGTGTAATTGGTTATTGGATAGGTAAAAATTTTTCCAGAACTGCGCTGTATAAAAAAATCAGCGAACGTTACTTACAGCAATACGACAAGCAGTTAAAGCGCTATGGAGGCTTCCTTGTTTTTGTAGGGGCTGTTACACCTATTCCGTTTTCTGCTACTTGTATGTTGGCTGGATCTGTTAATCTTAATTTCCGATTCTTTCTGCTTATCTGTATTTCACGCATTGCACGTTTTGCCGTGTATGGCTGGCTGGTGTGGAAAGGTTCTGTGTGGTTTTAAAAATTATTCATTTTACAAACTCTTCGTCTACTTTTGGGTTTGGTTTAAAAGCATTTGTTCATCATGAGTTCTAAAACTGGCGTATTACTTATTAATTTGGGCACACCCGACAGTCCTTCTGTTTCGGATGTGCGTTCTTACCTCTCACAATTCCTAAACGACCCGCGCGTTATAGACATCCCGTGGTTGCTGCGGAAGATTCTTGTGAATGGAATTATAGTACCCTTTCGTGCGCCTAAATCTGCAAAAGTTTATAAAAAGCTCTGGACAGAAAATGGTTCTCCGCTACTCTATCACAGTGTCAACGTAAAGAATTTACTACAAAAAGAATTAGAAGGAACACACGATGTGTACTTGGCCATGCGCTACAAGAATCCTTCGATACCTTCTGTGTTAGAAGAGATGCGTAAGAAAAATTACGATCGCCTGATTATCGTTCCGATGTTTCCGCAATATGCCTCTGCTTCAACAGGTTCTGCCTTAGATGAAGTGATGCGTGTAATCAGAACATGGTGGGTTATACCTGAGCTAAAAATTATCAGTCAATACTACGACCACCCGCTTTACATAAAAGGTTTTGAAGAACGCGGCAAGCAACACAACCTTGCTGAGTACGATCATATTTTATTCTCTTATCATGGTTTGCCTGAACGCCAGGTAGATAAAGTGTATGATAGCGACCTTTGTGCTAACCACAATTGCGAACATGAAGTTGATGAGGATAACAAATACTGCTACAAGGCTACTTGTTACGCAACCACAAGACTCTTGGCTGAAAAGTTAAATATTCCAAAAGAAAAATATACTGTTTGTTTTCAATCACGCCTCGATAAAAAATGGTTAGAACCATTCTCAGATAAAGTGGTTGAAGATTGTGCTCGAAAAGGTATGAAGAAGATTTTAGTTTTCTCCCCGGCCTTTACGGCTGATTGCTTAGAGACTACAATTGAGATTGGTGAAGAGTACCAGGAGATTTTTGAAGAGCATGGTGGTGAGAAGGTGCAGTTGGTGGAGAGTCTGAATAGTCACCCTCTTTGGATTGAATGCTTGAAGGATATTGTATTGAAAAATTGACGATCGAAGTTAGATGATAGAGGTTAGAAGTTCGATGTATCTGTAGTATAACTCAAACAAAAGAATCAGATTTGAGCAAAACCTAATTTGAAATTTCAAATTTGAAATTCTTTTATTTCGACTTAGCACATTTTTAACACCGCCTCCACAAACCTATCCAAATCGCGCGTAGTGGTATAAACATGTGGCGTAACGCGAACACAGCTAATGTTTTCCCATTCTATGGAAACCGTATGTATCTGGTGCTCACTCATCAGTCTACTCGAAATTACTCCCGGTTCCATTCCTTCTATTGAGAAACTGCCTAATGCGCAAGAATAGGCAGGATTAAGTGAAATTGTCAATTTTATTTTGGGATGCTTCATTAACTTCTGACACCAGTAATCTTTTAAATAGCGAAGTCTTTCTTCTTTGCGCTTGCTGCCAATGGCATGGTGAAAATCTATGGCCTGACCTATAGCCTGCTCAGGTGCAAAAGATCTCGTGCCTAAAGATTCAAATTTTTTGATGTCGTTCAATTGCGGTTTATCATTAGGGAATAATGGCCATAACCCTGCAATGTTTTCTTCTTTTACATAGAGCATACCCGTGCCAAAAGGTGCACACAACCACTTATGTAAACTGGTGCCGAAGTAATCAGGATTAAAATCGCTGATCTTATAATCCATGTGCGCAAAAGTATGAGCACCATCTACAATAGAAATTATATTTCTTTTCCTGGCTTCTTCACACAAACGCTTTACCGGCATAATCTGACCTGTCCAATTGATCATGTGTGTGATGTGCCAGATCTTTGTGCGCGATGTTGTTGCATTGATAAATCCTGTCACAATTTCATCTTCATTTTCTGTGGGCAACGTAAAATTCAGCCAGACTATTTTAATGCCATCGCGCATTTCTTTCTGCTTCCAGGCCTGAATCATATTCGGATAATCCTGCTTTGTCATGATGATTTCATCACCCTTTTGCATTGTTAATCCCCACGTAACCGTTGCCAATGCTTCTGTGGTGTTACGATTAATGGCTATTGACTTCGGAGAAACGCCTGCGAGGTCTGCTAGCTTTCTGCGTACAGGCTCCCGTCCCTTATCTAAAATCTGCCACATATAATAAGATGGGGCTTCGTTGCTATAGCGATAATAACGATCTACAGCATCCTGCACTACTTTCGGCTGTGGACTTACTCCGCCATTATTCAAGTTTAAAATATTAGGAGAAACGGTATAGGCTTGTGCCATTCTCGTCCATAAATCTTCATCGTTGGCAGCCTGCAGCGGGCTGAGTTTATTGAGGGATTGTAAAGCATCAGCAACATCTTCAGCGATGGCTTTGGCAGCGAGTGGGGCCAAAGAAAAAGCACTAGCGGCTGCAAGTGATTTTTGCAAAAACGATCTGCGGTTGGTCATGGTCAGGTTGGTTTACTACATGGAATGTAGCGTTATTCCTGAAAAACTGCAATCAGTTACTTAGGGAAGATTATAAATCCCTTTAAAGTGCTGAATATCCTAAAGCATATGTTTGTTGAGCGTTAGCTATCAGAAATAAGATTTTATCATTTTGAGTTATATAGCTTGACTAAATCATAGATGGTATTATACTTAATCTCGCCCTTTACCTCTTGATATTTCAAAATATACCTTTCTGGAAAAAAGTCCATTAAGGCTTCAGACAATCTTTCTTTTTTTGAGGGCAATGCTTTTAGAAAACCCGTTTCATTATGTTCTAGAATATACATGTAATCGTACCCTCCTAAACTTACAGTGATTAATGCAGGTACAAGGCCACCTCCTGTATACATTCCTACCATCATTGCATTTTGGTTATTCTTTATAAAATAAAGATTAACCTTTCCGCTTGATTTAAGCTTGGCGTCTACCATTTCGAAATAAGTCTCAGAGTCATGAAATGGTTTGAATTGATGAAGTACCTTAAACGTATCCTTTTTGATTGCATATTCATTTATAATCCGCTTAGGTATTTTAAGAGGATCTTTATCTTTCTTGGTTCGCCACAACTCAATTCCCTGATGGCCATCTTTATTTGAAACATAGTATCTCAAGTAGCCAGTAATTGTTGAATCATTATCTAGTTTAACATAACCAATTTGCCCAAACAAGTCAGTGGTCAACGCTGTGAGTGCTATTAATAAAAGAATCTTCATATAAATTAACCCTTGCTCTGGTTTCAGGATGGTTCGTATATCACTCGTCCAAATAGGTCACCGGACTACATTGAGCAAAGTTAACTTTGTTACTTAATGGAAATTTATAGGTCTGTATAAAGCTCTCCAGGTGTTGTCTGAATTCCATTTCTTTTTCGCTTGACACTTCTTCTGGCTTGAAATTGAAAAGAAAATAGTCAATTCCTCCATCCTTATTTATATAAATCCTGTTGAAACATCTTGTCTTCTTACCCCATTTAAAATTATTTTCTTTGAGGTGTGTACCTAGGTCTCGTAGCAAAGAAATATAAGCATCATAAAACTCTTTTTCCTGACCTTTAAAGGCGGCCTTGGTAGAATCATCGTGAAGCGCACTTTGATAGTCTCCGTCTAATTTTTCAATGGATAATCCCTTGTTTTCAACAGCATCTTTAAATGTTGTAGCAATTTTTTGTGCTTTGGCTACTAAAGGGAATAGTACAATTAGGACAACGAGTATTCTTTTCATGGCTATGAAATAGGTTGGTTCAGAATTCGTAATGACTATGAGTCACGAAAGTCACACTTTTAGAATAAAAAAATATGTGTTGCTGAAGCGGGGTAGATAAATTAACTATGTGTGTAGATTTTCTCTTTGGCAAAGCCAGAATCCCATGCGTCACCCTCAGATCTTCTTAATGTTTTAAGTGTAATCTCAGAAACTTCCAATATTTGTAAATAATAACCTAGTGGCTTTTCTAACTTATGCTCCGTCTCTTTTACGTTAACTGAATTGATCTGATAATAAATTTCATTATCCTCTGTCCAGTTCCATTTACCTTCTGTCTTCATTACAACTTGTCCGGTTGGATTGGTAAATTGCTGAGTATAGGTTCCGTTTTTATGAAAGATGTGGTTCTCCATAAGTTTAGACTTCTCTCCGTTTAACAATATGCTTGGTTCAGCAGTCCATGATGATAAAGTCAACAAGTCATTATTTACAGGCTGTATTTCATTATTACATGAGCTGATTACAACACTTATTGCAATTAGTATTTTAATGAATTTAGATTTCATATGTAAATTGAGTTAGTTGTCGCTATAAGTCTTTCAAATAATTCACAATCTCTACTGATTAAGTAAATATAACACAATCACCCAAAGCCGTATCAAATAAAAACCCTGACGTTTTAATGTCAGGGTTTCATTATTTTAGTAAGTAATGATTAGTTTTTCTTTTTCTTCAACAGGTTCTGTATTTTTTTAGCCGCTTCTTCTTGCACTTTTTTAGTAGCGTCTTCTTTTGGTGTTGCAGTCTGTGTGCTGTCTGTTGATTTCTTATCACCACCTAGTATTGAACCTACAATTTTTTCAGCCTCTGTTCCTTTCGCTAACTCAGTAACTTTTTTAGTGGCTTCTTCTTTAGCTGCCGCAGTTGCTGCTTCTTTGGCCTGCTCTTTTTGTTCGTCCATGATCAGACGTGTTTTTGGGTCGCTGTAGTTACCACCAACGCCTATTGTTACAGGAACAGGTTGGTTAGGATCGGTTGAAGCGCCTGTATATTTGTTAGTTAAACTTGTTAACTGTGAACTTACTTTATTAGCCGGTACATTCATTTTAAGTGTATAATCGATGGTGCCGTCCATTCCGGTGCTGCCTGCAACTGTAGTTTTGTAGCTGCCGAAGTTTACATCAAATGGTTTCACACTTAGCTTACCATCTTTAATCGTAGCAGACATCAATACATCCTTCATCGTTACTTCATCAGTATTATCCAGTTTAGTAAGCGATGTAACACCCGATACTAATTTCGATCCTGTAAGCGCTGCTTGTGCCACCTTTATTAAACCTGCACCGTTTACTGTTGCCATGTTAGGCATCATTTCCTGCGTGAGTTCTCCATTGATTTTAAAATCTGTAGAGAAGTCACCGTTAACCAAACCGGCTATAGGTGCATACGTTTTTACAATAGAGAATGCATTTGCTGCTTCTTTAATTGAAAGCTTCTCAATTTTAAGAGCCATGTCGTATTGCGGATGATTGATGTCTTTAGCATTGTAACTGCCATCAACCCCAAAAGAACCACCAAGCATTTTAAAAATGATGCCTTGCAAATTCGCGACTCCGTTTTTCAAGGTAATGTCACCTTTTGCTTCAGTCATGGTGTAGTCCATCATCTTCACTGTTTTGATGTTAGAGCGAAGCAGGAAGTCGATGTTTTCTGGGATAGGAATAACACCAAATGAAGCAGTGTCTTCAACTGTTGTTGTTTCCTCTGTCTCTGTCATAAATTCATTTAGATCCAGCAGGTTGGATGCGAAAGTAACATTACCCTTGATGGTTTCATTATTGCCAAACATGTAACCCAGATAATTTGCAATGGCACCGCTTACTGTGAAATCACTCTTGCCAATTGTACCGGTGGTGTTAGTAAGCTCAATTTTCTTAGGATCGAAAACCATACCTGCTTGCGAAATGGTAACTGCATAAGGAAGATCAGCTGCTGCGTATGAGAAGTTCTTCAATGAAGCCGTTCCGCTAGTAGGTAGTTTATCGTACTTCTCAGCTTCCAAGTCGCTCATCTTGCCTTGGGTGCGTAAGTCGGCCTGAACTTTTCCTGCCAGGGTCATGCCTTCAAGTGGAAATATTTTTGTAATCTTTTCAAGATCAATTCCACCTTTTGCTTTTACATCCCAAGTGTAGTTATCAAGGTTTTGTAAAGTCATGTCTGCAGTAAACTTTTCCCCATCGAGTATCAAAGCCAAATCATTTACAGCAATGAAAGTCTCAGCCATTTTACCAGAAGTATTTTTTATGCTGGATGTAAAATGCAAATCTTCAATAGGTAAAGGAAACTCACTGGATTTTACATAGCCATTATCCAAAGACATTGTGGCATTAACTGTAGGTATAGTTTTATTAATGCTATCATAGACACCTTGTGCCTTTATATTAGCAACATACACACCTTTCATTTCCAAACCTTCTATAGGAAACATTGTTGTAAGCTCGGCCAGGTTAAGTTTGGCAGATAAATCTGCCTCCATTCTGTAGTCGCGTAAGTTTTCAATCAGTAAGCTGGCGTCAAAAGGGTTAGAACCAAAGTCCATGTGGAATTTCTTCAAATTCACCACGGTGTTTTCAATTACTCCGTCTTTATTATCTACTAATAAATCAAGGTTAATGTTGTTGACTGCTGTAGGTAAATCAGGATATTTAAACATGGCGTCATTTACTAATAGAGCCACATTAAATGCTGGCATTTGGGTTTCACTATAAGTTCCTTTAACTAATCCCGAGAAAGAAAGATCGCCTTTTGTTTCAATGCCTTTAAAATCTGCTGTGTAAATACCCGGCACAAGTGAAAGTAAACTTTTAAATGTATTTTCAGGACTCTTGAAAGTAAGGTCCATTCCATAATCATTTTCATTCATCTTAAACCAGCCGTCAAAACTCATGGCAAAGTCGTTAAGCTTTACACTGTTTTCTTTAAATGTGTATTTGCTAAAATCTTCGCTGATTTGAATCACGGCATCAATTACGGCACGTTTGTTTGTTAGGTATTCAACGCCATCATAGGCTGTAGTAATGGTATCAGCACTTGTATAAGTTTTTAAGTCGAAGGTATCTTGATTGAAATCTCCGCTGCCGTTGTGATTGAGCCCATTGATCTTTAGCAAGTAAGGCATGGTCTGATCGTCATAAGAAACAGTAGCATCAACAATTTCCCAATGGTCGATACCAAAAGAAAAAGCACCTTCGCCAGACTCTTCCACCACTGCGGTATCGGTAGATGGAATGGCGATATCGTAATTAGCACGACCATCTTTCAACACTTTTATATTTACTGTTGGCCTTACAATAGAAATACCCTTTACTTTTAATTGATCACCAAATAGAATATCGGCCAGGTTAACTTCTACCCCAAAACTTTCGGTAGCGAATAGTATTTCTCCTGCAAAAGGTTCACGGTTCATCACGCCAAGGTTGGCCATTTCTACCGTGAGGTTAGGGAAGTTTTTAAACAAGGTGATGTTTAGATCATCGATGTCAAAAACAACATCGGCATTAACTGAGCCAGCCAATTGCTTATCTATGGCTGCCTTTATATCATCCTTAAAAATTATAGGAATAACCATGGCTGCCACCACTATCAATGCGATGAGTGAACCAACACCAATCAGTGACCACTTAAGTACTTTTTTCATAAAGATTTATATTGAGTTTTTAGGAAATACAAAAACAATATCGTTTAGTTAATCCTAAACGACTTTGTAACACAAAAATACAAAGCAAAAAGCCGAAACAAATTTTGTTTCGATGATTAAGTCTTTGTTACGTTAAATGAACGATCAAAACATTTTTAACACAAGGTCCATCAAACGCTTTGCCATCTTTGTGTAAGGTGGGTAAAGTGGTTTAATGGAGGTAAAACCATTGCGCTGCTTCATTACTGGCTTTAAATGCGAAAATGCCATAAAACCATAATGACCATGTGTGCTGCCTGTCCCACTATTGTTTACACCGCCAAAGGGCAGATGATTGTTTAAGAAATGCACCGCACACTCATTAACACAAGCCGCCCCAGAAGAGGTCGCCTGCATTACCTGATTTATGTCAGCATTACGTTGCGAAAAAATGTAAAGAGCCAATGGTTTAGGCTTGTTATTAATGACTTGCAACGCCTGTGTTAGTGTTTTGTAGGTAACAATAGGGAGAATAGGCCCAAAAATTTCCTCTTCCATCAAACGACAATCGTTGCTCACGTTTGTTAATATAGTCGGATGAAAAAACCTATCCGCTTCTCTTACTTCTCCACCAAAAACTGTAACTGCACCTTTACTTAATGCATCTTCCAACAAAGCATTCATCCGTAACCAGTGTTTTTGATTTACCAGACGTGTATAATGCTTACTGTCTCGCAAAGGTTCGTTGTTCAGACTAAACCGCTCCATTACTTTTTCTTTCAGGCGGGTTACAAAAGCCTCAGCAACCTTTTCTTCTACTAACACATAATCGGGTGCAATACAGGTTTGACCACAATTGAAAAATTTCGCCACAGCAATGCGCTCAGCGGCATCCTCTAAACGTGCAGACGCACTTACTATTGCGGGGGATTTTCCACCGAGTTCCAGCGTAACTGAGGTGAGGTTTTCAGCTGCGGCTTTCATCACTAATTTACCAACTGCAGGACTCCCTGTAAAAAAGATGTGATCGAAAGGGAGAGAAGTGAGGTAGGAAGCTACTGTCGCGTCTCCCTCCACTACTTTTACCATATCTTCTTCAAAAAGTTCTGTTGCCATGCGACTGATTAAGGCAGCCGTGTTGGGCGTAACTTCTGATGGTTTAATAATTACTGCATTGCCTGCAGCAAGGGCCGAAACCAAAGGACCAACAGCAAGTGAAAAGGGATAATTCCAGGGTGCAATAATTAAACAAACACCTCTAGGCTCAGCTTTTACATATGATCTGGTTCCTAAGAAAGTAATGGGTGCATCTATTTTTTTCGGAGCTGCCCATTGATCCAGCTTATGCAAAGCCAGTTTGATCTCCCCTAATACGTGAAATATTTCAACGCCATCTACCTCGCCAGCGGGCTTCATAAAATCTGCATACATGGCCTTTTGTATGGCTACCCGGTTTTGGCGTACCCACGTTCGAAGGTTTTGTAGGAGCATTTTGCGCTCAATAATTGGCGATAAACGCAGAATTTGGGCTTTTTTCTGCTGTTTTTTAAAAACCAGATCAATAGATGAGGTAGCGGTAGTGGCTGTCTTTACTTCCATAATGGAAAGTTACAAAATCCGTCTAAGCCGAATGAATATTAAGATCATGTTAAATAATTCTGTTTTATATACATTTTTATTAACAATTTGTTAATATTGAGATAACAATGAGGGGTTGGGGTACCATATTGACACTTTTTTTAACAACTGTTTTGGCTTATGCCGGGGCAGATCCAGTTAAATCAGACCCGCTTTTAGGCTTTTTGTATACCGATGTGGCCGTAAAAGCAAACCCTAAAAATTTCTCTTCCTTTCTTCAGCAAGTCGATAAAAAGAAACATGCCTTTAAGCATGAAAAAGATTTGGTGCGTTATATCTTTTATAAAACCCATCAGAAGTTTCTGAAAAATTTTCAAACAGAATCTTCATTTGGAGAGTTGCTCACTACTGGTAAGTATAATTGTTTAACAGGCACTGCATTGTATGCTTTACTTTTTGAGCATTTTGATATTGACTACTCCATTATTGAAACAAACCATCACATTTTTATTATCGTTAAAGCAGATGGCGAAGAAATATTAATTGAAACAACTGACCCTGTTGAAGGATTTGTTGACAACTCTGAAAAAATACAAACTCGTCTGGATGAGTACAGAAATAATGTTGTGCCGAATACTACCAGAGGGGGTGTTCGCTATGAATTCAGTTTTAATCTTTGGGAAGCGGTTACCCTTGAAGAATTAACCGGGCTGCTTTATTTTAACAATGCAGTTAAAGCCTACAACCAGCAAGACTTTATCGAGGCGACTTTGACATTAATTAAGGCTGCACAATATAAGCCATCTCCAAGAATTGAAGAGTTTAGCTTGTTGCTTATGGTTACGATTCGCGAAAGTGAACTGGCTGATGATAATAAGAAAGATCTCTTACACAAACTTAACATTGTTCAACGTCAACATGCTACACAACTTGCCGCAGGTATAGTGCGATAATGGTTTGACTAAAATTGGTTTTCCAACAAACCATTTAATGACTGACCTTCATTTTCAAATTTTCAAATCAATCATCGCTATTAATTCTGCAACACCCTTACTTCTACTCGTCTGTTGGCAGTGTGAGCTTCAGGTGTATCATCTCGCGAAAGCGGTTGTGTACCACCAAAAGCTTTTGTTTTAATACGAGTTTTGGTAATACCCTTACTAGTCAGATAACTTTTTACAGCCTCAACTCTTTTTTCAGAAAGCTCAAGGTTTTGTTTTGCAGGGCCGAGGTAATCTGTATGCCCCTCCAACTGAATAACCATTTTAGCATTGGTCTTAAGCATGTCAACCAATATATCTAACTCCTCGTAAGATATTGTCTCAATGCGTGCTTTGCCTTGCTGGAAGATGAGGTTATCCAAACGCATAACGTGCCCTACGGGGTGGGCAGGTGGTGCAGAACCTTTCTTTAACTCAATGTCTTTGAGGATTTTCTTTCCAACATTCGCTTCAATTGGATCTAATAAAAATTTGGCAGGCTCAAAACCTTCAGCCTGCACAGTAATGGAGTACTTATCTCCATCGATCAAAGGGAAAGAAAAATTGGCGGCTGTAGCTGATCCCATACGATTGCCATAGGGCAGGCTTTGATACATAATGCGGGCAACGACCGGCTCTTTTGTTTCCGCATTTAAAACTCGCCCTTCTGCCCATATAGTAGTAGTGTCTTGTTGCTGACTCAACGCTGAGCCTGTAACTAAACACAAAACAAGTATTGTTAATATAAAAGACTTACTCATGGTTTAACAATTTTGAATTCTACACGTCTGTTTTTACGCTGTCCTTCTTTTGTTTTATTGTCTGCAATAGGATTATCCTCACCAAAGAATGTAACGACAATACGTGAAGATTGAATGCCTTGGCTTACCAAATATTCATTAACTGACTTTGCTCTACGTTGGCTGAGTTTAAGGTTGTAGGCATCTGGGCCATTTGAATCTGTATGACCAGCTATTTCTACCTGCATACTATTGCGTTCTTTCATCATACTTACGATGCGATTCAATTCTGGTTTAGAATTTTCACGTAACACATGACTATCGAAATCAAAGAAGATATTGTTCAATGTAATTTTTGCATTCTCTTCAATGGGTACTATCGCAATAGTTTCTACTTGCATCGGTTTTAATTTGAAGTCCTGATGGTCGAGTACCTGATCTCCCTTTACATCGCGTAAATCAAGGTTTTGGTTTTCAGACATGTGGTCTTTTGCTTCAGCGCGCACTCCGTATTGATAACCGGCAGGCAAACGAATTTCATATTCGCCTGTTGCAGGGTTAGTTTGAGTAATGCCTGCTTCAACACCATCGGGCAAGCGTTCATAAATAATTTTTGCAGCAATGGGCAAACCTGTTTTGCCGTCAATAAGTTTTCCTTTTACAGTAACCCACAACTCAGGTGAGTTCATAATAGGTAGCTTCACACGATAGATGTCTGTGTTGGTTTCTGTAATGCCTCTGGAGTAGTAGGCGTAATCACTATTGGCTGGAATATTGAAGAACACATCTTCTTGTGGTGAGTTTATTTCAGGACCAAGGTTTTCAGGTTCAGACCATGATGTCCACGTGTCATCTAAGCGCTTCGACATATAGATATCGCTTCCACCATAACCACTAAAACCTTTAGATGAAAAATATAAAGTCTTATCATCCGCAGCTAAGAAAGGGGAAGATTCCTCGCTGGCTGTGTTAATATTTTTTCCAAGGTTTAAAGGCTTTGTCCAACTGCTATCAGTGTTTTGAAAGCTTACATATAAATCACGATCACCTTCAGAGTCTTCACGCTCTACCGACATCAATAGTGTTCGTCTATTGTTAGCCATAAAGTAGTTTACTTTTTCGTTGAAGTTGTAGTCATCAGTAATTTTAAGAGCTTCAGGTTTTGTCCAATTTCCGCCAACATTTGTACTTACAGAAACACCAGCTAACATCTTACCCTTCTCGCTATACTGATTACCAAGCAAAACAATTGCCGATTTTCCATCGGGTGTTACTGAGCTTATATAGTTGATAAAATTTGGGCCTGGATTATTTAGCGGGGTTAGATTTTGAGCCAGTTTCCAATGTCCGGTAGAGTCTAACTCGGAATACCAGATGTCTTCTTTATCAGTAACTCCCCCCACATTTTCAGGGTGGTTTTTCCGGCTGAAGTAAAGGGTTTTACCATCGGGTGATAATAAAGGGTTTAATTCGCTGTACTCACTATTTACATTTTCGTCAAGTCCTTCTACTGAAAGGCCTGCTGCTAATAATTCGGGTTTAGAAATTTCAGGTATGATGGCATACTTGGAGTCAGAAATGGCTACTGCATCGATGGCAAAGTATTCACCTACAGCAGCTCCATCAAACTCAAGCTTAATGGCAGCTACTTTAAAACTGGTTTTTTCAACAAATATATTTAGCATCCTGCTTTTTAAAGGCACCACCTGTGGGTTAAGTGTCATTAATTCGTATTCGTTGCCGGCCACATCATAGGCCAACACTCTGTATAAAGCGCTAGGGTTATGCGATTCGGCAATTGCCACTTGTTGTATCTGAATGGGGTTAGCGAAACCTAATTTTAAAAATTCTTTTCGGTTTGGGCGATCAGGGGTCCAGGCACTAGGACTTTGGCCACCTGTAAGTCTGCCGCTGGCATCGCTAATTACATTGGGCTTACCCAGCGCCTGTTGGGCAGCATATTGGCCAGATGTTAATTCTGTTGAAAAATCGAGAACTTTATCTGCCCACTTCACTACCTGAGCCTGAGCTCCTACAAAGCCTACAAAGGAAAGAAGAACAAGGAATGAGAATTTTTTCATGCGGGGCTATCTACCTATAATTAATTGTTAAACTTAGGTAAAATTTTCAAAAAGTGAGATAGACCCTACATGTATAAATTGAATCTTATGTTAGTAGGCGTTTAAAACTAAAGCCAGGGCTTAATTTATTCGGCAGAAGGTTTATTAAATAGCAAATAACCTACATGAAAAAGTACGCCTAACTCGTTCTCATCGTCATCGTAATAGTTAAGCATAAGGCTGATCGGACCTATCGGTGAGTGGTATACAAAGGCACTACTAGCTGCCAAAGAAACCTGTAAAAGATCAGTATCAATAAGCGCCTGTTGGTTAGGGCCTTGTACCAAAGATTCAAAAGGCTTAAAAGCATGAGCTTCTGTTCTCCATTCCAATTTGGAGGTTAGCCCTACTACTATTCTAGCTCCACCACCCACGTAGCTGAGCGCCCTAAAGCGTTCCAAAAATAACGAACGACTGTCAGGTAAAGGGTTATAGGCAGGTGCGTTTATGAGTGTTGCTTGATAATTGACCAGAAGGGGCATTGAGGAATAGGCGGCCTCAACAACAAGTCCAGGTCTTACTCTACCCTTAGTAAAATACTTCTCTGCCCTTACTCTGGCGCTCAGCCATTGGTGAGAAGCTTCGTAATCAAGTAGGCGTACACTACTTGAACCTGGACTATGATTTTCGTTCAAGTTGTAATAATTAATAGCGATAGAATAAGCTCTTCCAGTTGAGGCGTATTGTTTTTTATCAAGTGTGTTAGCGGATAAAGACACACCACCTGTAATACCCCCCAGCTTCAATTCATCTAGGGTGCTGGTGTTGTTAAAGATTGCCTCATTTATGTAGTTGTCCTTATTTGCCATTCCTCCAAACTCCAGCATCAACTTGGCTTTCTCCTTTACCGGCCAACCTACTTTTAGCGTATAACTTCGGTCAACTCTTCTTAAAAGCGTTGTGCGGTCTTCGCGAAGCAAATTATTACTGGCAGAATAATTCCAGCGGTTGTAAACAAAGCGAGGCTCTATAAAAAACTGCCCAAAAAAAGGAAAATCAATCCGTGTACTTAATGTACCTGAGGTGTAAAAATTTCCGGTTTGAAAACCGATGTACGAATGAAGGAGCTGCTTATCAAAATGATAAAAATTAATACCTGTAAAAATATTGCTGATATCGCGTGTGGCAAGCACCCCACCAAAATCTACTTGAAAATTCTTCCGTCTTCTTCGGGTTAATTCTAATTCAAATTTTCTTCGCTGTTGATTAAACGAAATCGTGGGAAAGGTATTACTGAAATAATTTTCAGACACCAGTTTGAGATAGCGTGACCTTACTTCATCAATTGATAATTCAGGTTCCTTGCGAGATGGAAATCCAAACACTCGCTTCAGGTAAATTTGTTGCTTAGAGTTAAAACTCTCAAACTTCAAGGTATCAAAAACAAAAGGGTAGGATCTGTTCGAGAATTGTTTTCTTTTTTGATCTACTTCTTCAACAGTAATTCTACTGACAACTTTATTTCTAATCTCATCAATATTGCGCATAGTATGCACATAACCACTGTCTATTAAGCTGCGTGCCTTATTAAAATCAACTGCAGTGTATCCATCTAAATTGGGTTGCAAATAAACTCCAGACTCAGGAACATCTTCAGGATTTGACTTATCTAAAAACATAAACAGCATGGAGTTATCCAGTAGTTCATCATCTTCGCCAAATGGATACTCATTAAATACTTTACTTGAAACGTTACTGCCAATTACTACATCGGGTGCAAATTCACGTTGCAGCACATCAACAGGAAAGTTATTATAAACGCCTCCATCAAAGAGGTATTTTCCATCTACACGAATAGGTGTATAAAAAAAAGGAACAGTTTGTGTAGCCCGAAGTGCTTTACTGAGTGATCCCTTTTTCAAAACAATTTGTGCTTGAGAAAAAACATCAGCCGCCATTACCCGGAATGGTATAAAAAGGCTATCAAAGTTTTGTTTGGCAATAGCTTCTGCTTGTGCCATATACTCAGCCAAGGCAAAGTTCAACAGAACATCTTTTGCAAGACTAGTATTTACCTGTGTATTAAATGCTGAATCAAGTGTTAGCGTTAAGGTTATAAACCCAGGATTATCTTCTTCACGGAAGTAATAGCTATATTTATCTTTATCTGTTTGACCTGTTACCCAACGTAAAAAATCCTGAGATAAGATGAGTTCTTCAATTTGTTGGGGACTCATACCAGCAGCGTAGCAACCACCTACTATTCCCCCCATTGAAGTTCCTACAATATAATCTACAGGTATGTGATTTTCTTCCAGGGCTTTTAGAACGCCAATATGAGCTATACCCTTTGCACCGCCCCCGCTCAACACCAAACCCACCTTTTGAGCATAGGTTAATTGTGTAAGGCTTAAGAGGCAAATAAGAAATGCTTGGCGCATGAATAACTGAGGACTACATCATTAGACGGCAGTTGTGGGATTTTGTTGTATTCTGTTGAAAGAAAAAGTTAAAAAACCGATGCCGTTGTAACCACTAACTGATCTGGTGATTCGATTTGATCAAGTTTGGCCTTTAATGTATTCACTACGATATTAAACTCAGCCAGCTTGTCTTGTTTAATTGGTTGGGAAGGAGGTAGCTCTACGCGCAAGGCATCTACCTGTACGCCATTTCTCCAAAAGCGATAGCATAAATGTGGCCCTGTCGCCAAACCTGTACTCCCTACATACCCTATCACTTGTCCTTGCTTTACACGAGTTCCTGCTCTTACTCCTTGTGCAATACGCGACATGTGCAAGTATTGAGTAGTGTAAGTTCCGTTGTGACGAATTTTTACGTAGTTACCATTATTGCTTTTGTATTGTGCTTCTTCAATGAGACCATCGCCAACTGAACGGATTGGAGTTCCTGTTGGTGCTGCAAAGTCTGTGCCCAAGTGAGCCTTAAATCTTTTTTGAACAGGATGGAATCTTTTCAAATTATAACGGGAACTGATTCTGGTAAACTCGATCGGATATTTCAATAGGGCCTTGCGAAGACTTTTTCCTTCTTCATCAAAATAATCAAGTCCTTCACCCTGGTCAAATGGATAAGCATAATACTCGCTGCCTACATGCTTAAAATATATGCCATTGATTTTTTCTATGCCAACCGTCTGTCCTTCCACCTGAATTTCTTCAAAGAGTATTTTAAATTCATCACCCACATGCAGTCGCTGAAAATCTACCACCCAAGCAAAAATATCTACGAATTTATTGGTTAGCTCATGTGTAATACCCATCTCTTCGATAGTCTGTGATAAAGAAGACCTGATAGTACCTGATACACCCTTTTCAACAATACTAATTTCTCTTTGGCAAACATCTACAGTAAGTGTGTCCCCAAATTTCATGATTACATAGTCAATAGCGTTAGGTTCATACACAAGCGCAGTGGCACGCATAACAGAATCCTGATCGCAGATGAGTGTGTACTTTTTATTGGGTGCTATTTTACGCACATCAAAAATATTGCGCGGCAATGAAGCCATCTGATGTACCAGTTTAGCGGGCACATTGTATTGGAATAGTATATCTCCCAATAACTCGTTCTTTTTAATCTTCTCTTCAATTACAATTTTGTTGTCGATTGGTAAACCATATAATAATGCTGGCTGATGCTGTTCAATCAATGGAATATGTACGGTTTCTACTTCCGCACTCACTTGTTTGTTTATCTGCACAGCAAAAATTGTTACCATCAAAAAACAAACCAAAAGGGTAGACCAGAGAATTTTTTTCATTTTAAATATTTAACAGCGTAAAAAATAGAAGGGCAAAATTAAAAAACTACCAGTGGGTACGCCCAACGCTGACCAAATATAACGCGCTTTATCGATTATAAAAAGCTTTGGTCTTTTACCTTTCCCTAAAAACGAAAAAACCCCACTCAACACGAGTGGGGCCTCTCTATTTGCAAGCAGAGAGTTTGAAGATTTTTATTTATTAAAAAGCTCTCCAGCATCCGGAGCTTTATCTGCGCCTTCACTCGCTTCAAATCCATTACGGGGAGAAAAATCCTCACCCTCACCAAAGAAACTTAGTGCTCGCTTCTTAAAATATCCTCGCACATAAGAATTATAAACTTTTACAGCATCATTGTAGCGTTGTCGCGCCACATTAATCCTATTTTCAGTTCCCTCTAGCTGTGCCTGTAAATCCTGAAAATTCTCTGTGGATCGAATTTGCGGGTAGGCCTCAAACGCCAGATTAATAGCGGTATTGATTTTACGACCAGCCACTTCAAGGTCCTCAGGCGTTTGTGCACTGGTAATTCCCGCACGAGCTTCTGTAACCTGTGTCAAAATGCCTCTTTCGTTCTCTGCAGCCTCTTTTACAGTGGCAACAAGGTTAGGAATAAGATCTGCTCTTCGCTGATAAGTGGCCTGAACATCAGCCCAAGCGCCTTTTACGTCTTCTTGTGACTTTATTGCACTGTCGTAAACGCCTGTTCCCCACATAAAAAAGATGAGGCCGCCTAAAACCAGTATGCCAACAATAACTAATGTGGTGATTAAACCTTTGCTCATAAAGTTGTTTATTTAACAAGACGAAGTTATGGCAACATTTAGTGTTAACAAAATACCCTTAAATATCTTTTTATTGATGCTTCTAGCTGGTGCTTGTAAGCTGGATCGGAAAAAAGAGGTAGATAGAAACCGCTTTAGTTTTAAGGCCTATGCGGACACCCGAACATTTTTCCAAAATGTGCGCATGATTTATTATGACCGTGAACAGATTGGTGATGGTATGGTCATTGCCTTTCGTTTTAAAGCCAGGCCGAAAGACACCCTGCAATTTCACTTGCAACCAACGATAGTACTGAATCAACAGACTGATGATGCTTTACTTTTTCTGGAAGCCACACAAACCTACGATAGTGTTAACTTAATTATCGATGGACAATCATACTTGCTTAAAGACCGCAACCGTGAAAATATTTTAGAATTTGCTACCATTATTTACGAAGCTATAATGGCTGAAAAAACTATCAACTTAAACAACCAGCAACAGTTACTTTTTCAGAATGAAGATCAGAAAGAAAATTTCAGAAAAGTGATGAGTGATTATTATAGGTTGACAAGAATATTTTAAATGAATTTAATCTTATACAACATACAATTAACGATTTTAAAATCAGTCAGACCGTTTTAAAATGAAGTAGTAAGCGGTCTGACTGATTAAGGTGTAATCGCAATTTAAGCTTTTAACAACTCCAATATTTGAGAGGCTTCCAATTGACAGTTAACCCACTCATAATCCATTTTTGCTTTATACTTTTTGTAAAAATTAATGGCAGGTTCATTCCAATCCAGTACTTGCCACATCATGCCTGTGCAATTATCATCTAAACATTGTTGCATGGTTCTGTCGAAAAGCAATTTACCTAATCCACTGCCTCTTTCTTTTTCAGTTACTACAATATCCTCGAGATACAATCGCTTGCCTTTCCAGGTAGAGTAGCGGTAATAATACACCGAAATACCAACGATACCCCTATTGTTTTCTGCAACAAAAAAACCAAAAACAGGATTTGAGCCAAACCCATCTTCTTCCATTCTGGCAATGGTATTTGTTACTTCATGTGGGGCTTTTTCATAAAGTGCCAATTCCCTAATCAAGTCTAGTGTTTGCGGTAAATCTGCTTTAGTGCCTCTTCGAATAGTTGCCATATTGGTTGTTTTGATAATTCTTTGCAAAGAAAAGCAGATGTACCGATTAATCTAGCCCTCTGCTTACCTCCTGCGCCCGCTTATCAGGCACTTTTACCATCAGTATTTGCACCGTTTCGGGGGGAATTCTTTTGCCAATACTTTGCTGCATCAAAAATCCAAATAACATGAAAATAGTCTCTACAAAAACAGTAGGAGCTGCGCTTCTGCTCTCGGCTTTTATGCTGACTGCAGTTGCCCCGGCACTTGCTCAAAAGAAAAAGAAGGGTAGTCCTGCTACGCCACCACCGGCTGCTGCTGCCAATGGTGAAAAGAAAGATGCAGGTGGTATTCAGCCATACGACAAAGTTATTACAGCCAAAGCGGTAAGTGATGACGGCCTGTTTAAAGTACACAATATTGATGGCAAGTATTTCTACGAAATACCTGACTCCCTAGTGGACCGTGAAATGCTAATGGTTACGCGTATTGCTAAAACTGCTGATAACATTGGCTATGGCGGTGAAAACTTGCGCAACCAGGTAGTGCGTTGGCAGAAAAAAGATAAAAAAGTTTTATTGCGCGTTGTGTCTTATAGTAACATTGCTGACGAAAATTCTCCAATGTCTTTATCTGTACGTAACTCAAACTTTGAACCTATTATTCAAACTTTCGACATCAAGGCAATTGGTAAAGACTCATCTTTGGTTATTGAAGTGACTGCTTTGTTTACAAAAGATGTACCTGCTCTTGGTTTTGATGATAATCGTAGAAAACAATTTAAGGTTTCATCACTTGACGACTCACGTACGTTTATTGAACACGTTAAGAGTTTCCCAATCAACATTGAAGCACGCCATGTACTTACTTACAAAGCTGGTGAAGCTCCATCTAATTCTAGTGTGGGTTCTATCTCATTAGAGATGAACAACTCAATGATTTTGCTTCCTAAAAAAGCAATGATGCCCCGTTTAGCAGACGACCGAGTAGGTTTCTTTGCACAATCACAAGTTGATTTTGGACAGGATGCACAAAAGGCTGTAACTACTTCTTACATCAGAAGATGGAGGCTTGAACCTAAAGATGTTGAAGCTTACAAGCGCGGTGAATTGGTAGAGCCTAAAAAACAAATTGTTTATTATATCGATCCTGCTACACCTGAAAAATGGAGACCATATTTGAAGCAAGGTGTTGAAGATTGGAATGCAGCTTTCGAACGTGCTGGTTTTAAAAATGCCATTACTGCTAAAGATGCTCCAACCAAAGAAGAGGATCCGGATTGGAGCCCTGAAGATGCACGTTACTCTGTTATCCGTTATTTCGCTTCTGACATACAAAACGCATATGGTCCACACGTTGCTGACCCACGCTCTGGTGAAATTTTAGAAAGTGACATTGGATGGTACCACAACGTAATGAACTTGTTACGTAACTGGTTCTTTATTCAGACTGCCGCCATCAACCCTGATGCTCGTGGTGTTAAATTTAAAGATGAAGTAATGGGTCGTCTTATCCGCTTTGTGTCTTCGCACGAAGTAGGCCACACACTTGGCTTACCGCACAACTTCGGTTCAAGCTTTGCTTACCCTGTTGACTCTTTACGTTCAGCAACTTTTACAAAGAAAAGCGGAACGGCTCCATCTATTATGGACTACGCCCGTTTCAATTACATAGCACAACCTGAAGACAAAGGTGTTTCTTTAATGCCTGATGTTGGTGAGTATGACAAGTATGCTGTTATGTGGGGATACAAGTATATTCCTGAAGCTAAAACTTCGCAGGAAGAAAAAGCAATCCTCAATAAGTGGATTCTTGAAAAAGCGAACAACCCTGTTTACTTCTATGGTCGCCAAACTGGTAACCCACAAGACCCACGTTCGCAATCAGAAGATTTAGGAAATGATGCCATGAAAGCCAGCACTTATGGTGTTGCAAATTTAAAGCGCATTATCCCCAACTTAATTGAGTGGACAAAGGAAGAAGGTAAAAACTATGATGACCTTCAGGAATTATATGGCCAGGTGTTAGGACAGTGGAACCGTTACAACGGACACGTTCGCGCGAACATTGGTGGTGTTTATGATACACCTAAGTCATACGAGCAAGCTGGTAACGTATTTGTGCCAGTACCAAAGGACATTCAAAAGAAGGCCATGACTTATTTGCAAAAAGAAACATTTGCAACACCTACCTGGATGTTAGATCAAAACATTTTAAAGAAGATTGAGAATGCAGGTTCATTAGATCGCATCCGCAGTGCTCAGGTTGGTTCTCTTAATAACTTGTTAGATCCTAGTCGCATAGCGCGTTTACTAGAAGCAGAAGCTGCTTTAGGTAACAGCACTTACACTGCTTTGGAAATGATGAGCGACCTGCGTAATGGAATCTGGTCAGAACTTGCCGCTGGCAGAACTATCGATGCTTACCGCAGAAATTTACAGCGAGCACATATTGAACGCCTGGAGTATTTAATGAAGGAAGAACCTGCTCCGGTGCCGGCTAACTTCAGAGCATTTATTGGTGGTACACCTATTGATGTTAGTCAGTCAGATATCAGACCAATGGTAAGAGCAGAATTGAAGACATTGCGCACACAGATTAATGGTGCCATTGCTAGAACTGCAGATCCTATGTCGAAGTATCACCTTGAAGATGCCGTACAACGCATCAATCAGATTTTAGATCCTAAGTAATTAATAATCAGGGTTTTCAAAAGCCTGTGGGGTTCTGCCTCACAGGTTTTTTTATTTGGAATTGTTTAGCTCACCACAGAATTCAAAGATTACACTGAAATTCTACCCAATAGCCTGAAGATATTACTGCGAAAGTCTTTTTATGTGTGGCTCACATATTTATGAAAAGCGCGTAGGGGTAAGGCAGTGTATGGTTGTCATAACCCTAAGCCGCATAAATCCGTATTTTGCACTGAAAACAAAAAGCAGTGCTAGCATCCGAATCAAATTTATTGGAAGCCATACGCGAAGGCGATGAAACTGCTTTTGAAATGATTTTTAAAGAGTATTACCAGGCACTTTGCCGCTATGCAAATAGCTTCCTCAACGACCGTGAGGAGGCAGAAGAGGTCGTGCAAGCCTCCTTTCTGGGTTTTTGGGAAAAACGCGAGGCGCTTTTCGTCAATACTTCTCTAAAGGCCTATTTATATCAATCCATCCGGAATCGTTGCCTGAATGTTATTAAACATGGGAAGGTAAAGCAACAGCATGCACAACACGAAGCTTATATGCGTGTTAATCATGCAGAGTCTACTTCAGACGAAGTTTTATCAAACGAATTGGAAAAGAGAATATATGTGGCTATGCAAGTCTTACCTGAGCAATGTCGACTTGTTTTTAAACTAAGCCGCTTTGAGGAATTAAAGTATCAGGAAATTGCAGATCAACTAAATATTTCTGTGAAAACAGTAGAAAACCAAATCGGCAAAGCGCTAAAAATAATGCGTGAGCAGTTGCGCGATTATCTGCCTATTATATTATTCTTATTTCAAGGACTACTGGATTGAGCGCGCACGATTACGATATTGACGATTTGATAGGCAAGTATATTGCCGGAGAAGCCACTGCTCAGGAAAAACAGCAAGTAGAGGAATGGTGTACCCAATCGGCTGACAACCAAAAGTATTTCGAACAACTGCAAACGATTTTCAAAAATGCAACTCTCATAGCAGACAACACACACTATGATGCAGACTTCGCATGGAAAAAAGTAAAACAGAAAATTCAGCCAAATCAAAATAAACAAACGCCTTGGCCTTATTTACGAATAGCCGCCAGTGTTGCCCTCATTGCCATCTCTGGTTTTTGGGCCTACCAACAATTTTTTAGTAATACAAGTCGCATGACCTTAGCCAGTAGCGCTGTGGTTGTAAAAGATTCTCTTCCTGATGGAACAAAGGTGGTGCTGAATAAGCAAACTGAAATGTCAATTGCTTATGATGCTAAAAAGAAGAAAGGAAGAATTAAGCTTAAAGGAGAGGCTAGTTTTGAAATAAAACATGATGCCGAAAAGGAATTCATTGTGGAGGTGGAAGAACTACTTATACGAGATATCGGAACGGTGTTTAATGTTGAAGCCTATCCGGAAAGCAATCTTGTGGAGGTAAGTGTGCAAGAAGGTGAGGTTCATTTTTATACGCAACAAAAAGAAGGGATCTTTATTAAAGCAGGCAGTAAAGGTGTGTACGATAAAATTTCAAAAAGCTTCACACTTCAGCAGGCAGACACCAATGTAATCGCTTATCAAACACGTCAGTTTGTTTTTGAAGAAAGTGACTTGCAAAGTGTAGTGGATCAATTAAATGCCATTTACGAAAAGAAAATTAAGATCAGCGAAAAATTAAAGACCTGCAAAGTAACCGTAAACTTCAATAATGAAGATATTGACACGATTGTAGAAATACTGGCCGAGACCTTGAATTTAAAAATTATAGAAACAGCAAATGAAATAAGCCTGGAGGGTGATGGCTGTGAATAATACTTTACAGAAAATTTACAGGCACTCTAATTTTATTGTGATTGTCTCATGCTTGGCGATCTTAAATTCAGGCTCAGGCTTATGGGCTCAGGCGCCTAACCCTCCTCTTGAGAGAAGCATCAGTATCTCTTTTCAAAATAAAAGAACTGACGAAGCATTGAAAGAAATTTCGCAACAAGCAGGCTTTACTTTCTCTTATAGTAAAAATGCTTTTGATGCTCAGCAAGCCATCAGCTTTACATTCAAATCCAAAACGATACGAGAGGTACTGGAGACTATTTTTGATGGGAGAGTTAAATACAAGCAAAAGAACAACTACATCATTCTTACTAAAGCAGATATTGATGATGGCATTGTTGTAAGTGGTTATGTAGTGGATGAGGCTACCGGTCAAAAGCTAAAGGAGGTAAGTATCTACGACCCCATTTCACTTCAATCTACTGTTACTGATGAATTTGGGTATTTCCAAATGGAAGTAAAAAAGCCAAGTAAAGAAGAAATGCAGTTAGCCATAAAAAGAAATAATTATGCCGATACAACTATCGTTGTCAACAGCAAACGCTCCTCCTTTCAAAATCTTTCTTTAAATATAGATGAAAAGAAATGGCAAGCACTTTCTGACAGTTTAGATAGTAAGCTCAACCGCTTATGGTCATGGACAAAACAATCTGTTCAGCGTACCAACATGCGAAATATTCGCGACACACTACAGCGCACATGGCAAGTTTCATTCATACCGTTTGTTGGAACAAACCATAAAATGAGCGGCAATGTGGTTAACGATTATTCATTGAATATTTTAGGTGGTTATTCAGCGGGTACAAGAATCGTTGAGTTTGGAGGTTTGTTCAATATTAATAATGGCGATGTACGTTATGCACAATTTGCTGGACTGTTCAATTTAAATGGTGGCCATACAGAAGGGGCACAATTTGCGGGACTATTCAATACAAACCTTGGTACCACAAAAGCTGTTCAGTTTGCTGGACTTGCTAATGTTAACATGCAAGCTTCGGAAGGTGCACAGTTTGCAGGATTAATTAACTTTAGTAATGGCTTATATGATGGGCCTCAGTTTGCAGGCTTATTTAACCTCGCAACAGCTGATGTAAAAGGTGCGCAAGTTGCTGGGCTTTTTAATTTTAGTCCTGGGAAAACTGAAGGTGCGCAAATAGCAGGATTATTCAACGTTGCAGAAGAAGTTAATGGTTCACAGGTTTCTGGTTTACTCAATATTGCCAAAAATGTAAGAGGTACTCAGGTGGGCTTTCTGAATATTGCCGATAGTGTAAAGGGTGTACCTGTCGGTTTCTTAAGTTTTGTTAATAAGGGTTATCATCAACTTGAAATAGGGGCTGACGAATTATTTCCAGTTTCTGTCGCGTTAAGAACTGGTGTTACTGGTTTCTATAACATTTTTACTGCAAGTGTAAGGCCTGAAAAAGCTGATACTACTACATGGTCTTTTGGATACGGATTGGGTGCTGCACCCAAATTAAGTAAGCGCATCTATCTGAATACTGACATTACCGCTAACCATGTTAACAAAGGCAATATGGAAGCACTCAATATGATCAATAAGTTTTACTTGGGTTTTGAATTTAAGTTTTCAAAGCGTTTTGCTTTAGCAGTTGGTTCTACATTAAACCTCCGCATTTATGATGCAGCCTTCGACAATCACGCCAAACTATTTACATATCACACCCCAAAAATTCTTAATGAAGGTACTTTCTCGCGCAATACAGACTATCAGTTGTGGTGGGGAGGTAAGGTTGCGATGCGTTTCTTCTAAATCCTTAAAAAATTTTATTTAAGCATAGGGGTAACAATTAGTTGGATTGTCACATGACAAACCAATCAAAAAATGACAACCCTTCAAAAAATCTCTGTCCCGTTCTTACTTCTTGTTTGTTACTTAAACGCGCAAGCACAAGAACTCACCCAAACTATACGCGGAACCGTTATCGATCAGGTGTCGCAAACGCCTTTACCTGGCGCCAATGTTATTCTTTTGAATAGCTTTCCCGTTGTTGGCGTTACAACTGATATTGATGGCCACTTTAAAATCACCAAAGTGCCTGTAGGGTCGCATGCCATTAAGATCACTTTTATCGGCTACAAAGAAATTACATTACCGAATGTTATTGTCAACTCTGGCAAAGAGGTAGTGCTTACTATTGCCATTGAAGAAGACGTTATGCAGATGCAGGAACTGGTGATTACCGCCACAGAAAAAGACCGTGCACTTAATGATATGTCGGTGGTGAGTGCTCGCACTTTTTCTGTTGAGGAAACCAGAAAATTTGCCGCTGCCGTTAATGATCCTGCTCGCATGGTAACTTCCTTTGCAGGTGTTGTTTCTGCCGATGATGGTAACAACAGTATTTCTATTCGTGGTAATTCGCCATTTGGGTTACTATGGCGTATGGAGGGAGTGGATATTCCTAACCCGAATCACTTTGCTAATGCCGGCACTGCTGGGGGCGGTATCTCTATTCTAAGCTCACAATTATTAGCTAATTCAGATTTTTCTACTGGTGCTTTTGCTGCAGAATATGGAAACGCATTGTCAGGTGTGTTTGATCTTCGTCTGAGAAAAGGAAACAACGAAAAAAGTGAGTATACTTTTCAAGCTGGTTTTTTGGGAACAGATATCGCTGCTGAAGGTCCACTCGGAAAAAACAAAGGCTCCTACCTGGTCAACTATCGTTATTCAACGCTTACCCTACTGTCAAAGATGGGAGTGCCTATTGGCGATTACTCAACAGACTTCCAGGACTTATCTTTCAATATTCACTTACCCACCAGCAAAAAGAGTAACCTTACTATTTTCGGATTTGGCGGTTTGAGTGATCAAAAAAGTGAAGCTGAAAAAGATTCTACAAAATGGGAGAGTGAATTTGAAAGCTACAATGCTATCTACCACTCAAACACAGGTGCAGTCGGCATTAAGTATGCAACTATTTTAAACACTAATTCACATCTTCAAAACGCTGTTGTGTTTTCAGGAAATGAAATTTTTTACGAGCAGGAAAAGCTCGATGAGAACTATACTCCATTTTTAGATTACACACAAAAGTATGGCAACTCAAAAATTATATTCAGCAGTGTGTTGAATACTAAACTTTCAGCCCGTTATAATTTAAGAAGTGGTGTATACTTTAATCAATTGTTTTACAATGTAAAACAACGAATGCTCAATGAAGACACCAACATTTTTGAAACCCAGTTGAATTCAGAAGGTACTACCCAAAGCATTCAGGCATTTTCGCAAGTAAACATTAAGGCTAATGATAAACTTACATTAAATGCAGGTGTCCATTATTTACAACTTTTACTAAATAATTCTTTTTCTATTGAACCCCGTCTATCTGCGTCATACGCGTTAGATGATATTCAACGCATTAATATGGGTTATGGTTTGCATAGCCAAATCCAACCCTTAGGAACTTACTTTGGCGAGTCAATACAAAATGGGGTTTCCGTTAGAACTAATGAAGACCTCGGGTTAAGTAAGTCACATCATTTTGTTCTTGGTTATGATCGTTCACTTAATGATCATTTGCGTGTGAAACTTGAAACATATTACCAGCATTTATATGATATCCCTGTAAAAGCAGAGGACAATAGTTCTTACTCGCTTATTAACCGTCAATGGGATTATGAAACTGAACCATTGGTAAACGATGGGCTTGGCAGAAACTATGGTGTAGAGGTAACACTAGAGCAATTTATGCACAACGATGTCTACTTCTTACTCTCTGCTTCGTTGTATGAATCAAAATATAAGGCAACTGATAATGTGTGGCGCGACACACGTTATAATGGTAACGCCAACATAACTTTTACTGGTGGCAAGGAGTTTAAGTTAAATAAAAACAGAGTTTTAGGCATCAACATCCGTAGTATTTACAGTGGTGGTTTCAGAACTACACCGATTAATGTAGAAGAGTCAATTGCGAAAGGTGAAACGGTGTTTTTTGAAGAACGTGCCTTTACTGAACAAGTCTCTGATTACTTCCGTCCAGATTTACGTATCAGTTTAAAGAGAAACAAAGCTAAATCCACCCATACACTGGCATTAGATATTCAGAATGCTGTGAATAGAAAAAATGTTTTCGGCAGCTATTTTGAACCACTGACTGGTGAAGTTAAAGTAGCTTATCAAACTCCGTTGATTCCGATTTTGAGTTATAAGATAGAATTTTAGGTCTCACCGTTCTTTACCGCAGAGATCGCAGAAGTTAGCAAAGAAGAGTGAATGCTAACTTTGATGTGAGCCTCACTCCTGCCCCTCTCCAACTGGAGAGGGGTGAAGTGGGTTATGATTTACATGTCATCCTTAGCAATGGGTGGAACTACTCCCATGTTGTACCAGGCAAATGAATACTGATCTGCAACTTGTTCTATTGTTTTAGATATAGGTGTACCAGCACCATGACCGGCATTGGTTTCAATACGAATAAGCACAGGTGCGTCACCAGCATGATGTTCTTGTAATGTTGCAGCAAACTTAAAAGAGTGCGCAGGTACCACACGATCATCATGATCAGCAGTTGTTACCATTGTTGCCGGGTATTTAACGCCTGGTTTTAAAGCATGCACAGGAGAGTACGTACGCAAATACTCAAACATTTCTTTGCTGTCATCGGCTGTTCCGTAATCGTAAGCCCAACCTGCACCAGCTGTAAACTTGTGGTAACGCAGCATGTCCATTACACCAACAGCGGGAAAGGCAACCTTCATTAAATCAGGGCGCTGAGTCATGGTAGCACCTACCAATAGCCCACCGTTAGAACCACCAGAGATAGCGAGGTAGTCGCTAGATGTATACTTTTCTTTTATGAGATACTCTGCAGCGGCAATGAAATCGTCAAATACATTTTGCTTATTCATTTTTGTGCCTGCTAAATGCCATTGCTCACCATATTCTCCACCGCCTCGTAAATTAGGCTGGGCATAAATACCACCATTCTCTAGCCAAACAATACGCGCTGTGCTGAAACTCGGCTGAAGACTTACACTGAAACCACCATAACCATAAAGCATAGTTGGATTTTTTCCATTTAACTCTATGCCCTTTTTGTGTGTGATAAACATCGGCACTTTTGTGCCATCCTTGCTATTGTAAAATACTTGCTTGGTTTCGTAATCTTCAGGATTAAAATCAACTTTCGGTCTTTCGTAAACTGTCGACTTGCCAGTAGCAATATCATACTTGTAAATAGTTGGCGGAAAAGTAAATGAGGTGAAAGTGTAATAATCAAATTGTTCATCGGCCTTCCCTCCAAAACCACCTGCGGTACCAATGCCAGGCAATTCTATTTCACGTTCTAGCTTACCTCGCATATCGTATTGCTTCACTACGGTTTTTACATCAACCAAATACTCTGCAAATATTTTACCACCGCCTGTTGAAGTGCCCAATACACTTTCCGTTTCCGGAATCAAGTCTTTCCAATTCTCTGGTGTTGGATTAGTAAAATCTACTTCCACTAGACGATTATTTGGGGCATTTAAGTTTGTTTGAAGGATTAAACGCGTGCCATCATTGTCCACCACATAGTGGTCTTTATCAAAATTATCTACCACTGTAACAATTTTACCTTTAGGATCTTTTAAATCCTGCACGTACAATTCATTACCAGTTGTGCTAGTGGATGCTGTGATCACTAAAAATCTTTCATCCTCTGTTAAATAGGCTCCAATATACCTGCGAGGTGTTTTCTCTCCACCAAAAATCATGACATCGCTACTTTGTGGTGTCCCTAACTTGTGGTAGTACAATTTATGAAATTGTGTTTTCTCAGATAGCTGGCTGCCCTTTGGCTTATCATAAGTACTGTAGTAAAAGCCATCATTACCTTTCCATGCAATACCACTGAACTTGATGTTCTTAAGTGTATCTTCTACAATACTTTTATCCGAGGTCTTCATAACTATTGCATCAGACCAATCTGCTCCGCCTTTAGAAATGCGGTAAGTTGCGAGTGAACCATCTTTGCTAAAGGATAGACCAGCTAATGAAATGGTTCCATCTTCTCTAAATTTATTTGGATCTAGGAAGATTTCTGCTTCTCCATCTTCGCCCTTTTTGCGATAAATTACACTTTGATTTTGAAGCCCATCATTTTTATAAAAGTAATAATAGTCACCTTCCTTAAAAGGCGCACTCAAACGCTCGTAGTTGAAAATTTTAGAAAGGCGCTCTTTAATCTTATCGCGATAGGAAATGTTGTTTAGATAAGAAAAAGTAACATCGTTTTGTGCAGACACCCATTGTGCTGTTTGTTTACTAGTATCGTCTTCCAACCAACGATAAGGGTCTTGCACATCAGTGCCAAAGTAGTTATCTACTGTATCTACCTTGGCCGTGGTAGGATAGTTAAACTTGCTTGCCTGTTCTTTAGAGCCGCAGGAAGTAAGTGCAGCAGCGATAAAGCATACTGCAATAAGGGTTAGTATTTTCATAGTTGATTATTTAATTTAGAAATGTACAAAACTCAGGTATGCACAACAAGTCAAATAGGTGGAACGGGCTAGTTCATCTATAAGTACAAAAAAAAATCGCGAGGGGATAACCCCTCGCGATTTTTACCTTATTATTGAGGTGTCACTTATTGTCTCGGCACCATCTCGTCTCTTACCGCTGCCTGATAAGCAAGTGTAGCCATCAACACAGCATTATACTTTAAATCATCTTCAATAGCTCTTTCGTAAGTATCCATGTTTGAGTGCCAGCTTCTGGTGAAATACTCAATCGGATCAGTTATAAATTGGAATCCTGGCAATCCTACACCATCAAAAGGAACATGGTCTGTACTGCCTGTGCTGTTCAATGAAAGTGTAGCCGTTCCTGTAGTAGCAAAAGGTTTTAACCATTCACGAAAAACAGGTCGTACCTTTTCATTGCCTTGCATGTTAATGCCGCGCCATTTACCAGTGCCATTATCGGTATTCAAATAGATTGAGAATTTTTCAGCAGCAGGTTTCAATACAACTTTGCCATCAACGGTTTCTCCTAAATGCTTTTTCACATAACCACGTGAGCCATACAAGCCTTGTTCTTCGCCTCCCCACAAACCAATACGAATAGTCCGTCTTGGTTGAATACCTGATGCTTTAATCAAACGCATCGCTTCCATACAAATTGCTACACCCACACCATTATCGGTTGTACCTGTACCACCATGCCATGAGTCAAGGTGAGCACCAATCATTACCACTTCAGCACTTTTATCTGAGCCTGGTATTTCTGCAATTACATTGAAACCATCTTCAGCAGGTGTAAATTCTGTTTCCATGGTTATCTCAATTTTAACAGCCACACCTTTTTCAATTTGTCTTACCATTCTATTGTAGTGTTCAGCCGCAACCAATACTTGAGGTAAAATTTTAGGTGCACTGGCTGAATGGGCACGAACGCGTTGTGCCGCAGGTGTTTCTGGTGCATAAGGAATAGTAGCGGCTTGTGGATACAAGGTTCCATGATCACCACGACTGCATTCTAATACTGCAATAGCACCTTCGGTCTGACAAAGCAACCATTTCTTATAGGTTAAAGCTTCTGGTGCACCCGTTGAAAATCTTCTGGTACCGCTGGCTGCGCGATCGCGTGGTGATGCATTGGCCATCTTTAATAAAGTGGAATCAGCATGACGTGTTGCGTCTGGTGCAAAGTGTGGCTTTGGCATAATCGGAAAATTGAAGAGTACGATTTTTCCCTTCAGTTTGCCTTTATATTTTTCAAGATCTTCTTCTGTTTTAACATCGAGGTAAACGACATCTACTGAAACAGTTCCCTTTACACCTGGTGACCAGGCTTTAGGACTGCTAATGATGTTGAAGTAAGTGGGGGCAGTGGCACTTAGTGCAAATTTTTTTACATGCCATCCTTTGCCAAACTCACCAAAAGAATCGAAATGAGCATTGCTTAATCCCCAACCCTCCATAGTAGACTTGGCATAATTCGCGGCTGTTTTATATCCAGGCGAATTGGTTAAGCGCGGACCATTAACATCCGTAAGCATACTAAGAATATGCATTACTTGTGATCGGTCAAAACCTTCGCTCTTTAATTTAGCATAAGCAGCTGAATCGACCTTGTCCTTTGACTGGGCGTAACCTGAGGTTACGAACAGGAGTAAAACAAGGCACAGAATAGTAAATTTGAATTTCATGAAATAATCGGTTTGGTTATTGTGGACTAAAGTAGTCAGCTAAAGCAGTCGGTACAAGGCAACTACAATAGTTTTACACCAACGGAGCCAAATGGCATTTTATTAACTTAATTCAGTTGCTTATGTTTACCGTAGTATGAAATCAACCAAATACAACGCCTTTTTAACTACAGTCGCTTTTATTGCGACAATTACTGCTAATGCACTGGCGAATATACTCCCCATTAACGGACTTAATACTGGAGAGGTCTCTGCCTTGTATCCCAGCCTTTTTACCCCGGCCGGAATTACCTTTTCAATTTGGAGTGTGATTTACTTATTGTTACTAGGCTATGTCGTATTACAATGGCTTAAGTCAGATGCTTATGTTTTTGCAGAAACTGCTAAGCTCTTTTGGATTTCTTGTTTGCTAAACATAAGCTGGATTTTTGCATGGCACTATTTGAAAGTTTCAATATCAGTGACAATTATGCTTTTACTATTGCTTACGTTGGCACAATTGTTTTTAAAAGTGCGAAAGATTTCGATGAATACTGTTGTTGAGAAAGTTTTCGTTCGCTTACCCTTCACACTTTATTTCGCTTGGATATGTGTTGCCACAATTGCCAACATCTCTGCATTACTTGTTTCAATACAATGGCCTGGACTAAATATAGCACAAGCTACCTGGGCCATTATTATGATGACTGTTGCAGCATTACTAGGTATATTTGTGACCACTAAATACAGGGTTGCTCCATTTGCCATTGTAATTGCCTGGGCGCTATTTGGTATTTACGTAAAGTGGCAAGGCACAGATAATTATGCTATTGCTTATGCAGCGTTGAGTCTTTTACTGATTGTTCTAGGATCTGCTTTTAATACTTGGAGACGTTTGCGTTTTGCTGTACTCTAAATTACACTAAAAATAAGAGTGCCGTAAAAAAATACAGCTCTCTTATTTAACAGTCAATTATTACAAATCCTAAAAAAATACCTGATACTGCAGAACTACCTGGCCTCTGTTTCCTTTCTTCACCAAATCATTTCCTTGTGTTTCAAAAAATGGTCTGTGTTGATAGTTAAGTGTAAGCTTCGCATTATGTTCCTTTATTAACCAATTAACACCTGCATCAATCACATTCATTCTATCAAGCAGACGTTCCCAGTCCGCTGACATAATTGATACATAAGGAAGCAGCGTTCCATTGCCTTCTCCCAATAAATCCTTTTTCATTAAGAAAGCTACCTGTGCATACATTGCAGAGCCAGTCCCAAACATTGGAAAAGCATTACCCTGGCTTCCGGATAGGTGAGGTCCTGTAATACTTGTTGCAGGATTCATGATACCATTGTAACGCAAATATCCCTTACCAAAATCATAATCAAAATATCCGGCATAGGCAGACAAGGCTGTTCCCTTATCTTTATTAACAGGTGCATCATAATATATTGCAGCAGACAAGAGGTTAACATTGTGATACACTGTATCTGATACAACCGTTTCTCTCGTCCACATGCTCTTTTTTTGAGTAATAAAACCTGCTTCAAGATTCAATACTCTTTTCTTACCCAGATATGTTCCTGTCATGTAGGGTGTAGTGTGCGATTCTTTGTCGAAAAAATTATAAGCAAAAAAACCTTGATACTGTTTGTGATGCCCGCGTTGTGAAAATGTAGCATTATTGGAGAGTGCAGGAGCAGGTTGACCATTAGATGTAATGGGGAAAGGATCACTGAGCACAAGACGGTAATCCACCTTACCAAGCTGGCCGCGCATGTACACACTCAATTTACGGGAGAACTCATCGGTTTGGTCAACCGTTGCCTGTGCAAAAACAGGTACATCCATAGTTACAATGGTACCAATGCTGGGTTGGCTAAAACGAGACAAGCCGTTTGCAATTGTTAAACCACTGCCTACAAATAATAAATCTTTGTCCTTCCAGACTTTATATTCGCCTAAGACATCATGGAAAAAAGCCTGAAATTTTCTGTTGCCAGAATTGGTGGCATTTTGTCCAGCCAAGTAATTAAAGTTATTCTGACCAAACTGTGTGTAGAAAAAAACGTGATCTGTCAGTTGTCCAAAAAACTGAATCCGGGTTCTTCTTAAGCCAATATCAAATGTGTTATCAACTGGTTCGCCCAATACCTGCGTCCCGGGATTGCTCTGATCAAATCTCATCCAAACCTGATTTAAAAAAGTAGCCTTCAGATAATGACTACCATCCTCGTTCAGCTTCAATTTCATTTCTAAAACTTCAGCAGACTGTGCGGTAACATGTATTATAGAAATCAACGATGCCCCTATTAGCAAAAAAATCTTTCTCATGATAAAATTTTGTCAAAAATATTTAGATAATAATAATATGGAATAGCTATTTGATTATCGGCTATTTATCCGGACAAAAAAAATGATAATAACTAAACAGGAGCACCTCAGTGTATTGAAGCGCCCTGTTTAGTGTTGTTCTGGCATTAATTAAAAGACCCTGCCAGGTAATAGCCGCTTAGATCCATTATCGCTTAGCTATACCGTTAGATTCTTGAAACAAACCGTGTTTTGCTTTAATGGATTCTACAAGGCCATTGATCCTTATAATCAGTTCGTTGATTTCTAATGGCTCGAGCACATCATGTTTTGTATACACTAGCAATTTGTTGCGGTGCGACTCGATATGCATATCGTCATGTTCTTCCAAAAAAGATAACAGTTCAGCATGGAAAAATTTTCTCGTGTTAAGCTCATCATCGCTGCGTAAATAATACATTCTCGAAAAACGCTCATGTTCTTTGAAATCAATGTCTTTACCAAAGGTGAGTTCAGAGAATCTAGTCCACATGCGTTCTGGCTCTAACGCAAAGTCAGGGATGGTAAAATCAAGATCCGACAGATGAATTATTGTCATTTTGGATTCTTCCATGGCTGCGCCAGCACCCTCAGTAAGCGTAATGTCAGAAATTTCCATCTTTCCATTAATGTCATACTTCGAAAGCAGATTTTCTTCGTATAATATTCTTTTACCTTTTTCGATAGGGAAATCCTTGTACTTGGCCATGTTGCGCAAAGTCGTTGGATAAAAAGCGAACTCGTGTTCTTCTGCAAAGTCACGTAAAACCATCTGTCTGTCGTTAAGTTTAAATTCCATTCTATTGAGCAGACCTGCAGAAAATACACGCGTGGAAAGGGGGTGTTCCGAATGTGTTTTGTGTCTACCGATGCCTTGTATGGTTATATGTCCACCGGTTGCATGATAATCTTCTTCAAAATGATGAAGGTGTTCTAAGAAAGTATGATCGATAATTTTTGCTTCAGAGAAATTAAACGTCAGATTTTTTCCAGGTAGAACGCCTTCTAATACTTTTTTAAAACTCAGGTAATTAGAAAAGATTGCCGCGCCTCTAACCTTAATGATGTAGTTACCCTTATCTTCCTCTATTGTAACGTTCGAACGAAATAATCCTTTAATAGAAGCCCCTCTTAAAATATGCAGGATGAATTTCATTAAAACACCTGCAAAAATACCAACAAGTAAATCGGTAGCCAGTGTTACAACAATTGTAGTTACAAAAATGGTTAACTGATCCCAGCCTATTTTCCAGGTCTTTTGAAATTCGCGTGGTGATGCCAATCGAAAGCCCGTATAAATTAACATGGCCGCTAAGGCAGCATTGGGTATTAACTCAATCAGCGGAGCCGCTAAAGCCACAAACGCTAAAAGAAATAGACCATGAAAGAAATTTGACCAACGTGTTTTCGCACCGTTGTTAATATTAGCAGAAGAACGAACAATCTCCGATATCATGGGTAAACCACCAATAAGACCTGCTGCCAGGTTACCTGCACCAACAGCCAGCGTATCTTTGTTCAAGTCAGATTTTCGTTTGTACGGATCCAGTATATCTATTGCTTTAGCACTCAGAATAGATTCCAGACTACCAACCAAGGCAAACATGATGATGTACTTAATAGAAGTCAGTGAAAATACTTCGCTGAAATCGGGGAAACTTATTCCTCCTAAAAAAGTATCTGGTAATTGTACTAATAAGTTATCCGGAATAATGTGATAGCTGATAGCTGCAAGTGAGTAATCATGTTCATGTTGAAAATCATAGTAAAGTCCCAACGGAATGGCTATCAGTAGAACCAACATTGGGGCGGGAATTAATTTAACGAATCTATTTTTGAAAGTAGGTAACGTGAAAAGAATAATTAAACTAATGATTCCGATAAAAGCCACTTCAGGGTTCATATTAGCCAACATGTAAGGAATGTCTGCTAACAATTCTAAAGGTTCTTTACCACGAGCCTGTTCGCCAAATAATACGGGCAATTGTTTAGAGATGATAATAATACCAATGGCCGCCAACATACCATGAACAGCTGAAGCAGGGAAAAAATCCCCAAGCTTGCCTGCTTTAAATAATCCGAAAAGGATTTGAATAATAGATGCGATCACAATTACAGCCAGCGTTAGCTGATAACCCTTCATGTTATCACCACGACCTAACTCTTCAACCGCACCAACAGAAATTGCAATAAGGCCTGCCGCAGGACCTTTAATTGTAATTCTGGAGCCCATAAAAAAGGAAACCACCATCCCACCAATGATGGCTGTATAAATACCAGCAATGGGTGGAAAGCCTGATGCTTTAGAAATAGCCAGACACAAAGGCATGGCAATTAAGAATATTAAGAACCCCGAGACCATATCCGATCTCCAATTTTCTTTAAGGCCTTCGATGCCATCTTTAGGAACAATTATATTTTTCATATAAATAAATGCTTTTAATTTTTTTTAAATACTAGGAAGAACGATAAGCCATTTCATGAATTGACTTAACATGAGGCCCCATAAAAACACGGGCGTAAATTCTGATCAGCGCCAAACCATCAACGATAAAGCTAAGTGCAACTATAAAGGCGAGTACAAACTGATCATCATGGATGTGACTGAAGATTAAATCTTCGCCAATAAAAGTTGGTGTAATGGGAAACCCGGCAAGACCTAAGCAAGCCAATAAAAAAGTAAAGGCAATTCTAGGGTGCTCATAGGAATAACCATAGAATCGTTCCAGGTCTACAAGAGGCTCCAGCATCTTTAAACGAAGGATAGCGAGATAACCCAAGAGGCCAGACACAACTATTCCACTGAGATAAATCAGTATATGATCAAAGCTAAAATGCTCATTGAAAGAAACAGCCAGTGCTATCATAAAATGGTTTGCTACAATCAACAACAAGGTCAGCTGTACATTCTTTCTTTTAGTAAAAGCTTTAAACACCATAATTAACCCTATCAAACCAAAAGCATAGGGAAGTGATTTGTTTAAGAAATCAGGAATTGATTGCTTGTAGACTACTGCCAATACACCTGTTACACCAGCTGTAAACAGAAAAATCAAAACTCCTCTTACTTGTAAAAACTCCAAACGGTTACCTGCCCACTTAATGGATTTCCACAGGTAGCGATGCAGAATGGCATCAAGATTCCACTCTTTCAGGCAGAGCATATAAATAGTATACTCTATCTTTTTCGGCAACGAATCTTCAATTGTGTGTTGGCGAGGAATAAAATTATAAAACTGCTCTCGTATCAAATAACTAACCACTGAAGGTGAAACCAACAGTTGATAGGTTCTAAGAAATGCATTACCTGCAAAATGGAAAAGTGCCAGATTATCAAAGCCTGCAGCAACTTCAATAAATATTAAACCGATTTGTGCAATAGAGGCATATGCAATCTGACTCTTAACTGATGATTGAACCCTGGCTATACCAGTAGCCACCAGACTCGTAGATAAACCCACTGCTCCTATGAGTATCCTGATAAATAGCTGATGTTCCCAAAAGTGAAAAGTGCGCAACAATACGAACACACCAATATGTACAGACAATGATCCATAGAAAATTGCGCTAGAGGGTGTTGGCCCTTCCATTGCTCTAGGCAACCATGATGAAAAAGGAAGTTGTGCTGATTTGGCTGCTGCTGAAATTAAAATCATTAGTGAAACAAGAATGCCGACCATTGCATGTGTTTGCAATTGCGCATTCACCAATGCTTCATTATTAAATTCAACGAACGTAATATTCTGCCCCCACAGGTGATGACTTAACCACATGGCTAAAATCAAACCCACGTCTGCAATTCTATAAATAGAAAATACTTTTACCGCATTTTTTACGGGCAAGTACCTGTCTCTGTAAAATGCAATCAGCAAGAAGGAAGATATGCCTAAGATTTCCCAGCCAATAAACAGCGTTTCTAGATTCCCTGAGAGCACTACAATAGTATAGCCGAGATAAAAGAAAAGCACAGTATTAAAAAAACGTTTGTACCCTTCTTCTCTATGTAGGTAGTAACGACTGTAAATGGTTACTAAAAAGGTAAGTATAGAGCCTACCATTAAGTACACAGCAGCTACTTTGTCGAAACAGAAGTCAATCAGAAACTCATAATTAGCAGATCGGAAAACAACAAAGTCACGAAGATTTAGTGTTGCACGACCCTGTATTATCCAGGCTACAATAAACAATGTAACCATCAGTGCGTTCAAGCCAACCGTTATAAAAGCTATCCTTGACAGTAAAGCTTCTTTGGCAGATGGCGCCAGCAAACTTGCTAAAAATCCTATTAAAGGAATGGCTATAAAAATTTGTAGATAGATTTCCATAGCTTAAGCAATTAGGTATACTGGTAAATTTTCCTGATGTGTTTCTACCAGTAGCTCAAGATCGGTGACAATGTCAGGGCTATTGCTAAACTGTTCATGTGGATGTAATTCGCCTTCTCTAAAGACAAATATTTCTTTGGTTTCCGGATGCATTACAACAAGGTTCACCCAGTTATTAATAAACCATTCGTAAGTTTCAACATTACGTTGAATGGTTTCCAAAACCACTTCCGGATAATGTTGCACTACAATTAATAACCGAACCGGATCGTGTACTTCAATCATCTGGTTTGGCAGGCCAGGACGTAAATCACCATCAATACCATTCGCCACACCAAACAAGCCCATCACATTATGAGGAAGCTTAGTGCCCGCGCCAAGTTTTTGATTATCGACACGCGAGAAATAATACTCAAGGTTAATACCCCCGCAAACAGGTGCTGCAGCTTTCAAAATTGAAAACAAATATTTGCCTTGTGGATCAATGCGATAGTCGTAAGAGTTTAAGAAAGCACGTCTATCCAAAAATAAACCTCTCGTTAAAGACCTGTCACCCACAATACAAAGTGCATTGGTGGCATGATTAAGTTCCGGTCTTGGTTCAAACAATGAAACAGAACGCAAACGAACTTTATCATGCACTGCCTCGGGACTTAAAGCAGAGTTTATGATTTCAAATCTTCTCGAGCGCTCCTTCGCATTATGATCGAGGGCAATTGAAAATAATTGCTCGTGACGTGTATGCTGCAATTTATTTTCGTCAGATAAGGATCCCTCATCAAAAAACACAACCTCGTCTCTAGTGGTGTCGTGTAAGGCACCCACAAATTGTGTTATGTCTGGAATTTCGATACCCCGTAATGCAAGAATATTTCTAACCTGCTTATGGTTTGCCATGTGGCAGATTACCCTTGCATTTACCGAACCCGGTCTGCCTGAGCATGCACCACAATCGTAAGCTGCAAAGTGCGGATTGTTAACACTACTCGAACCATGCCCCACAACGTAAATAATTGAAGCAAAATCTTTTACAAGGCCTATGCTGGCAAGTAAGCCTTCAACACGATTAGCCATCTCTTCAATTGTAAAACCAACCTGCAAATCATTCTCTCGGTGATTGGGATTATGGTTTTCGATTGTCAGTTTGGAGAACTTATCCATGTGCCGGAATGAAGTAGCCGTGGCCGGACTTACTGATGGTCTGAAAATATTAATAAACAACTTTATTGCAGACCAAAAGCCGAGTGTTTGTGTAATCAACCAGCCTCTGAAAAGCGAATGTGTTTGTTTAGTAAAATGTAAATCCTTCTGTTGTTTGCTTCTGCCTTCGATTTCCTTAATAAGATATTTAGGTGTAACAGGTGCAGGGCAAAGTTTCGTAAGGAACTTACCATGTTCAGGTTTGTAAAAAAATTCTACACCAAAAAATCCAGGCGTGCCAAAAGTCTGACAGGTAGGATCAAATTTTTCCAGGTAGCGTCTGATAGAACATTCGCGATCATCGATACAAAACATAGCCTGAAAACTCCTGCCTGTTTTTTCTGTTACCTGCTCCTGTCTTTGAAGACCACCCAACACAGCATTGTAATAAGTCCACTCATAAGCTTCCTGAAACATCATAATTGCTTCGCTCAACTCACTTGTTGGAACTTCAGCGAATAAGTTAACAGGTCTATCAGCTATTATTTTGCCGAGTGGCTTCCAACTTTTTCCAAGTTGGTGTGTAAGCGCATCTAATTCAAGCAATAATTCAAAAGTTATTAAATCATGGATTGAAATTTTTCTATGATCGAGTAAGGTATCCGGATTATCTTCAATAGCAGAAACCATCCCTGACCAACCCTGATGTGCAAATTGCTGATCAAATAAATAATGCTCATATAGAGCCGGGTCTCCTACAAGTTTATCTAATAGAAATTCAATACCGCACTTACCATCCAGCAGCAGTTGCTTAACATACTTCGTTTTAAAAAAACTGGTAAAGCTTGATCTTTCCATCTCTCGGATTGACGACAGGAATCCTTTATGCCAAACGGGAAAATTCCACATGGCAATGCCTTGATCAAGGTAACTGCACAAAATTCTGAAAAGTGTCGGGTGGACCATCGCATCAAGGTCAAGACGGTAGGTGTTCTTCCAATAAGCACGCACCATCCCAACACGCGGAATTTTGGTCTTGATAAAAGCTTCATGCAGAAGCTTTTTCATCCAGAAGTTTACGTCTTTACTTCCTTTTCGCCTGATAATGATTTCACGCAGCACCTCATCCTTAATTTTTCCAGATGCGAGTAATACGCGATATTCATCTATTGTTAAAGAGGTTTTGTATCCGAATATTTCAGTTGCCTGTTTAATGGCCTCCTGAAAAGAAATATTTTGAAAAGCATGCAGTGTGTTGTGATGAATAAAATCTTTTAGCGGAGCTTGTGCCGGTAAAAAGTGTTTTAAACGATGCAGCACTTCATGTTCATGAAAAGTTGTTGATTGCACGTTATCATAATTTTAAGTGAATAAATACACTACACCGGTGTTGAACTATTCAACAATCGAATCGCAGAAAAAAGAAATAGCGAATACCGACAAGGCCGGTTACTTGACTGATGGAAAATCAGTCAGCTTGTGCATTCATCAAATTAAGAAAGTGCAATGGAGAACACGCAATGAAGGTTCTTGTGCGTGTTGAGAGGCTGCGCTAAACTGAAGTGGATAGCGTATGGAAAAAAGACGTTCACAAAATGAAGCTGAGAAATCAATTAAAGCAAAAGCAAAAAGCTTGTCGTGCTTTTCTTCTTCTGTCTCTTTTTCAGTTTTCTCGAATAATGAAGTAAGGGAAGAGGGTGTGTTGTGTTTTTGAAAAACTACTCCCTGAGTAGTCGTGACTTGTTCTTCGCCCTCTTGGCTAACAAAAATGACTCCCAGTAGCTGAAAGCAAAACAGTATGAGCACAGATCGTATCAGATATTTAGATGTCCGTATTTCCATACTTTGTTTTACTACGCAAAGGTCTGCTATTTTTATTGAATTCTGCAAATGATACACCTGACAACCCGAAAGTAACCTTGGGAAAGCCAGGCAACTACATGATAATTATCACTTTAATCTCCTGCAATCGAAGTAGTCTGGCTGGCCAGTCTAGTTAATAATGTCAAATCTGGTGTAAGGCACAAGCACCTTTGGCACCATGATTCCATCTTTCGTCTGGTTGTTTTCTAATATTGCAGCCACTATTCTGGGTAAGGCCAAAGCACTTCCATTTAAGGTATGCAGTAGTTGCGTTTTGCCTTCTTTATTTTTGTAACGCAATTTCAATCTATTGGCCTGATAGGTTTCAAAGTTACTTACAGAGCTGACTTCTAACCAACGCTTTTGCGCAGCTGCATATACTTCCATATCAAAAGTAATGGCACTGTTCACACCCATATCCCCACCACACAACAAAAGTTTGCGGTAAGGCAACTCCAGTTTTTCCAACAAACTTTGTACATATAAGCACATCTCATCCAACGCTTCATATGATTCTTCAGGCTTTCTGATTTGTACAATCTCAACCTTATCAAATTGATGCAGACGGTTCAGGCCACGTACATGAGCACCCCAGCTTCCTGCCTCTCTTCTGAAGCAAGGGGTATAACCTACATTCTTAATCGGCAAATCATTTTCATTCACCATCACATCGCGATAAAGGTTTGTGATGGGTACTTCAGCTGTGGGTATCAAATACAAGTTATCGGCTGTGGCATGATACATCTGCCCTTCTTTATCCGGCAACTGACCTGTTCCATAACCACTAGCTTCGTTTACAACAATAGGTGGTTGTATTTCACGATAGCCTTGCTTTTCAGCCTCATCTAAGAAAAAGTTAATCAATGCACGCTGCAATTTTGCTCCCTTACCCTTATAAACAGGGAATCCGGCACCTGCTATTTTTATACCTAATTCAAAATCGATGATATCGTACTTTTTGATTAAATCCCAATGTGGCACAGCATCCTCAGCTAATGTCTGCGGTGTGCCGAACGTATGCACTGTGATGTTGTCTTCAGCGGTTTTGCCTGAAGGAACTTTTTCGGCCGGCACGTTCGGGATAGCATACAATAACTTTTGCAACTCCTCCTCGATTGTATTGAGCGATGGCCCTAGCTCAGCTGTTTGTTTTTTTAGTTCTGCTGTGCGGTTCTTTAGCTTTTCAGCCTCATCTTTATTACCGCTTTTCATCAGGTTGCCTATCTCCTTTGCTAAAATGTTACTTTCAGCCAGTAAGTCATCCTGTTTGCGCTGCATTTCCTTCCGTTGAACATCCAGCGATAATACTTGGTCTATTTTTTCGTCAATAGCGGTCAGCCCGCGTTTGAGTAAACCCTCTATGATCTTATCTCTTTGTTCACGTATAACATTTACCTGTAGCATGGTTCTTATTTAAGAGGTCAAAAATAGCTGATTTTTTGCAGCATAATTTGTTTTGGTTTTAAAATCGCCTATACTTGCAGAGTCAACAGGGTTTTATCCAAAGCCCGTTACTTATAAAGCACATTTTTGCATTACTCAACCCAAAAATCTTAACTAACCTGTTAGCCTCAACCAAAGTGGGGGAACTTCAAGTTTTACATTATCAAACACAACTTTTTTAATATCACATGTACACTATTGACGATCTGAATGTCAGACTTCTTTCTGAGTTGAAAGAAATTGCCGAAGGTATGGGCGTAAAAAATGCCAAGAAACTGGGTAAGCAAGAACTCATCTACAAAATTCTTGACGAACAGGCTGCCAAGCCTGCAGATGCCCCTAAAAAGGAAGCAACAGAAACAGTTAAACGTCCCCGAAGAAGGGAAAACGTTGCACCACCAAAACCGGAAGAAAAAGAATTGACAGCTGACGAATTGCTGCAGTCCATTGATATAGACCTTGACTCACCATCAATTACAGCTTTTGATGAAGAAATCAAACCTGTAGTTTTTGAAGCTGAGAAGGTCGCAACACAGGTTACTACAAACGAAGATAAACCACGAGAAGAGCGACCTGCCCGAGAAGACAGAGCGCCACGCGAAGAACGTCAGCCGCGTGAAGAACGTCAGCCGCGTGACGAGCGTGGGCCGCGTCCGGAACGCGAACCACGTGATGAAAGAACACAACAGCTCAAAAACTCAATACGTGAATTCGATGGCGCTATTGCCAACGAAGGTGTTCTCGAAATAATGCAAGATGGTTACGGGTTTTTACGCTCAAGTGATTACAACTACCTAGCCAGCCCTGACGACATTTATGTATCACCTTCTCAAATAAAACTTTTTGGCTTAAAAACAGGAGACACCATTAAAGGTCTTATCCGCCCACCAAAAGAAGGTGAAAAATATTTCGCCCTGCTTAAGGTAGAATCAGTAAATGGTAAAACAACTGACGAAATTCGCGACCGTGTTGCTTTCGAATATTTAACACCACTCTTCCCCGAAGAAAAACTTAAACTGAGCACTACACACGACAATATGTCGACACGTATACTCGATTTGTTCTCACCTATTGGTAAAGGACAGCGCGGTATGATTGTAGCGCAACCTAAAACGGGTAAAACAGTATTGCTTAAAAACATTGCTAACGCGATTGCCCAAAACCATCCGGAAGTTTACCTGTTGATCTTACTGATTGACGAACGTCCGGAAGAAGTTACTGATATGGCACGTAGCGTAAAGGCAGAAGTAGTTGCTTCTACTTTTGATGAACAAGCCGATCGTCACGTAAAAGTTGCCAGCATCGTATTGGAAAAAGCCAAGCGTATGGTGGAGTGCGGACATGATGTAGTGATCTTGTTAGACTCAATTACCCGACTAGCACGTGCTTACAACACTGTAGTTCCTTCATCCGGTAAAATACTATCTGGTGGTGTGGATGCCAACGCCTTGCATAAGCCTAAGCGCTTTTTTGGTGCAGCCCGTAAAATTGAAAATGGTGGATCGCTTACCATTATTGCAACTGCCCTTATTGAAACAGGTTCTAAAATGGACGAAGTTATCTTTGAAGAATTTAAAGGAACCGGTAACATGGAATTGCAATTGGACCGTAAGCTGGCGAATCGCAGAATTTATCCTGCTATTGACGTACCTGCGTCAGGTACAAGACGTGAGGATTTGTTAATGAAAGAAGATGAACTTCAGCGTGTTTGGATTTTGCGTAAGTTCATGAGTGACATGAACTCAGTTGAGGCCATGGAATTCTTACAACAGAAAATGAGAGGAACGCGTAATAATGAAGAGTTTCTACTCTCCATGAATGGATAAGGTTTTTTTAAGAAAAAATAAAGAGGTTTTCTGCTAAGCCATTGGCCTGTAGAAAACCTCTTCTCATTTTTAGGGATGTCTGTAGTATGTTTTGCTTACAATTCTCCAACCCTCTGTAAATTTATACAGCACAATATAATCCGTAAAGGTTTTCTTACCCTCTCTGTATAATTCTAGCTTAACAGTTGCGGCTGTTCCTGTAACATCAACATATAAAAATTTTGCCTCTGTACGTATAGGCTTTGAATCTGGTTTAGCCTCTGCTTTGCGTTTTTCAATAGCAGCAATCCACTCTTCAATAGCGTACGGCTTTACGTCATTCTCCATAAAGCGTAACATGTTAAAGCTAGGGTGAAAGCCTTTACGAATATCCTCAATGCTTCCGCTGTTTTGAATACCCTCTACGTAGGCGTTGTTAACAACATTTTTTATCAAATCCTCCTCATTTACTTGTGCGCCAGCAATGTTAAGCCAAAGCAGGCAGCTAATACTTAAAATAATACCTTTCATACTGTAATGGGTTTTAAAAAGAAACGTTTAATCACCGCTAGAGTTGCCTGATACCATAAAAGACATGACCGCAACTTTTTCTCAAGCTGATGATTTGGCAAAAAACTTTAAAATTGAAAAACTTATTACATCGAGGCCTCTTGTAATAGACTGATGCCTAATATTTAATAACTTTAAGAGACAAGTAACCTTATGCCCTCTAAACTGATAACCAGCATGCTAATGGCTTGCCTATTGCTCTTAGCGCAATGGGTTACTGCACAATCGGGTAAGGTTGACAGCCTGGAAGCCAGTTTATTAAAAACATCTGTAGACACCGCAAGACTCTCCATTATAAATCAACTAATCCGTTGCTATACTGACAGTAATAATGAACGAACTATAGCACTCGCAAAGGAAGCATTAACGTTTGTCGATAAAGCCAGATCTAAAAAAGAAGCAGCCGGAATTTACCTTAACTATGCACTGGCCATAGAAGCCTTAGGCAAGTACACCGAAAGTATTCTTTACAATGAAAAGGCATTAGACCTATACAAACAAGCAAACGACAGTGCCAACATATCCATTATATACAATAATCTGGGCATTGGCTATAATCAGCTAGGTGATTACAGTATGGCTGTTCATAATCTTTTGTTGGCCATAGAAATTGATGAGGCCTTACAAGACTCCATCGGGTCAAGTTTTGACTATATCAATTTATCTGAGACATATTACTTCTCTAAAAATTATCAATTGGCCGAGCTCTGGGGTAAAAAAGCTTTTAACACAATCAATGCAACACGAGAAAAATATGGATTAGCCTACGCAGCGGAAACATTAGCACTTGCTTATATTGAGTTGGGAAAGTTAGACTCTGCAAAGCTGCTCGTTTCAACTGCTTCAGCTTTAGCCAAAGTGCAGAGTGTTGATTATTTAATTTGCAGAAGTGAAAGTCACTTAGGCCGAATTAGTTTAAAGCAGGGAGACTACGATGGAGCGCGTTTTCATTTTCTCAATGCGTTAAAATTAAGTAAAGACAAATATATCTCTGATGTACGTCTGCCTAGCCTGATTTTATTGTCAGAGGCCTACCTGTACCTTAACAAAGAACAAATAGCACTTGAACATGGTATTGAAGCGTATCAGGCAAGTCTTACTGTTAAAAATAAAGTTTGGGCTATGGAAAGCTCCACAGTACTGGCAAAAATTTTTGAAAAAATGAACCGCGGCAAGGAGGCCATCAAATACCTGCAACTAGCATCTCTTTACAAAGACACCATTTTAGATCAGTCAATAAGGGGTAGTATTCTGGCAAAAGCATTCAATATCAACCTTGAAAATGAAAAGCGGGCAAAACAAAAAGCACTTGATGGTCTTGAAGAAAAAGATAAGGTGGTGTTACGTCAGCGCTATTTACTCATTATTGGTGGCATACTGGTGCTCAGCCTGCTTACGTTCCTATATCTTATAAGAAAAGCTGGTATTGATAGAAAAAGAAATAATGAACAGTTGATCAGCAACAATATTCAGTTAAACAGGCTGAACCAGGAAGTTAATGGTTTAATCAACACCATCGTTCACGATCTAAAAGCACCTTTAAATAGTTTGCAGGGAATTCTGTACGTGTTAGAGCAAGACACTAGTCACAACTCCTCAGCAAATGAAATGATAAAACACGGGCATCGTGTAATTGAAGGTGGACATGAGATAATTAAAGAGTTACTTGAGCTGCGAGAACTTGAAGAAAAAACAACTGCTCTTAATATAGAAAACATAAGTCTCAAAAAACTAATTGAAGGTATCAAAGAGGAATACTTACCCTATGCCCATCAAAAGCAAATTAGCATTAACACATTGAGTGAAGATGAAATGGTAGGCTTAGATCAGCAGATGGTTAAACGTTTAATTGGTAATCTTGTATCAAATGCCATCAAGTATTCTCCCCCTGGTAAACAGGTGCAGATTGTTGCCCATAAAGCAAATCAACTTATCACTTTCGAAGTAGTGGACGAAGGTCAGGGCTTTAGCGAGGAAGATCGCGAAAAAATGTACCAAAAATTTCAAAAATTAAGCGCACGGCCAACCGCAGGAGAAACTTCACACGGACTGGGATTGGCTATTGTAAAAATTATTGTCAGTCGATTAAAAGCAAACATTGAACTTACCAGCGAAGTGGGTAAAGGCTCAAGTTTCATAGTTACTATTCCCGCTACTTAATCTATTCTCTCCAACAACATCCCGTCTTGTGATACCCGATAGTTATATGCTGCCTGCGATTTAGAGCGAAGGTGGTAGACTTCAATACGAAATCGTTGTATGCCTCTTAAGACTTCATTGGTTACGTCAATACTCAGCTCTTGATCAGAACACTCAACGCAAGTGCGATTAAACAAAATCTCTCCGCTTAGTTCATTCATGATTAGCAGATCGACATCTGATTTTTTCTTAAAGTTAAGTGGTACACTGGCGAATAGTCTTGGGCTGGATCTGTAAACACCTGCCGGCCAATAACCGATTCGTTTGCGATCCAATAATCTGCGTTTGCCCCCTTTTGATATGCCTATGATATCATAAACATAAGTTCCCTTATCCTTCAGCGTGTCTGTATATTGATAATTATCCAGACTTTTTCCTTGTGCATTAAATTGTAGTGACACTTCTTTTAGTAATTGGCTTTTAAAAGCTGTGCTCAATTGTCTGTGTACTTCAAAAAGCTCAAGTTCCTCTCTCAACTCACCATCTACACGCCAGTTCAGTGTTACAATGTTTTGGTCAATTTTACTTTGTAATTGTAAAGTGCCTAACGATTTCTGTTTTAACGGATAGCCTTTCGGCTTTGTAGCAAGCTGAATATCAAACGAGCAAATGTCACCTAAAAAACCATCAATATTAATCAAGTAGGGTTTATTCGCCTCTACAGAATCTATTGTAATAAAGGTGTCATTTTGATCTGTAAATGATTCGCAGTGCAAAAGTTTATACGTGCTCGCTTCACAAGGATTTCCCTCAATCACTAATACCTGAACACCAAATTTTTTCCTGCACTCTTGATTAGAAACATTTAGAAAAAGTTGCCCACCAATGGGTGAGCTAAAAGTAAACCATTGATCGTTGTGATAGATAAGACATTTCTCCGTAAGCTTTTTATTAATACATGCCCACTCAACAGTAGAGCGATCAGTGGTGGATTGAACAGGATCAGCATCAAGTATTAAAAAGCTGCTTTGATGTATGCTGTTGTTTGATACCTGTGCAAAGAGATTAAAGTGCTGGAAGATAAAACAGAAAATAAAACACAATAGCGTAACTGATTGTGTATAGCATACCCTACTTTTTTTTCTTTCTTTCGTGAAAAGCGCCTTGATAGGTAGGATCATCCTTTTTCTTCTGCCAGTCAATTTCTCGTGCCATGTCTTGCTTCTCCTCCATTCCCGCTTCTTCAACATCCACAGCACTTGGTAATTTCTTTACCGGAATTCTTTGTCGAATTAATTTTTCTATTTTTTGAATATGGTAATGTTCAGCAGGATTTACAAATGTGATGGCCTTGCCTTCGCTTAACGCCCTACCTGTTCGACCAATGCGATGCACATAATCATCGTAAACGATAGGAACATCAAAATTAATAACGTGTGATACGTCCGTTACATCAATACCCCTGGCTGAGACATCGGTAGAGACAAGTATGCGAATGCCCCCATCCTTAAACTCATACATTGCGTTGATACGTGTATTCTGACCTTTATTGGAATGAATAACTTTTACAGTGCCTAATGCTTTACGCTCCAGAAATTTAAAAATATTGTTCGCTGTATCTTTGGTTCTGGTGAATATAATTACACGATGAAAATCTTCCTTGTCTTCCAGCAAATGCAGGAGAAGGTTAATCTTTGTTTTAATGTTAGGCACTTCGTATAGCTCCTGCGTTACTTGTATGGACGTAGTAGCAGGTGGCGTAACTTCAATGCGAACCGGAAATTCAAGAAAATCTTGCGACAATTTTTCTACACGCTCTCCAAAAGTGGCAGAGAACAATAGATTCTGTCGTTTACTGGGAATCACTTCAAAAATTTTTCTCAACTGAGGCATGAAGCCCATGTCCATCATGCGGTCAGCTTCATCCAACACCAAAGTTTTTATCTGCTTAACTGGTAAATCACCTTTAAGGTAAATTTCCATAAATCGACCTGGTGTCGATACCAGAATGTCAACGCCATTGGCAATAGCATCTATATGTGCCTTTATCCCTACACCGCCATATACAGGTACAATGCGCAGATCTGTATACTTGGCAAAGTTGTGAGCATGTTCTGCTAATTGCACCACTAGTTCCTTTGTAGGCGCTAGTATGACCGCACGGGGCTCTGTGCCTTGTGCATACTTTACCTTCATCATCAGCGGCAGCATATAGGCTGCAGTTTTACCTGTACCCGTCTGGGCAATGCCAATCACATGCTGACCTCCCTGTATTATTGGTATCGCTTTTTGTTGAATTTCTGTGGGGGTTTCAAAGCCCAAATCAGCCACTGCATTAAGCAGTTGTTTATTCAGATTAAATGTTGAAAAGGTTGTAATGGCTGACACGTTTTGGTTTTACCTTTGTGATGTTATGAAAAAAACTTTGATTCTAAACGCGAATATAGTCAACGAAGGTAAGGTATGGCAGGGCGACCTGCTTATTAAGGGCGAGCGCATCGAAAAAACAGGTAATAATCTTGCTACCGAACAAGCAGATTCAATTATTGATGCAAAAGGGAAGTATTTGATTCCTGGCGCCATCGATGATCAAGTGCATTTTAGGGAGCCGGGTCTTACACACAAAGCCAATATTTTTTCTGAGTCGAGGGCAGCCGTGGCCGGAGGTGTAACCAGTTTTATGGAGATGCCCAATACTAGTCCACCTGTTTTCACGCAAAGTTTATTAGAGGATAAATACAAGATTGCCGCCCATTCCTCTCTTGCCAATTATTCATTTTTCCTTGGTGCTTCTAATGACAATTTAGATGAAGTCATGAAAACAAATCTACAGGAAGTATGTGGATTAAAGATTTTTATGGGTTCTTCTACCGGCAATTTATTGGTTGACAATCCTCAAACGCTTGAAGCCATTTTTTCTCGCTTCCCCGGTTTAATTGCCACGCATTGCGAAGACGAGGCAACGATTCGCAAGAATATGGAGGATGCAAAAGCACAGTATGGAGAAGAGGTGCCCATTGCGCAACACCCGATTATCCGCAGCGAAGAGGCCTGCTATCTTTCTTCTTCTATGGCGGTTGAACTTGCTAAAAAGCACGGCACACACCTGCACATTCTGCATATATCCACAGCAAAGGAGTTGGCTTTATTTGATAGCAATACGCCACTTGAGAAAAAGAAGATTACCGCAGAAGCCTGCGTTCATCATTTATGGTTTAATGATGCCGACTACAAAACATTAGGAACACTAATTAAGTGGAACCCCGCTGTTAAAAAAGCGAGTGATCAGCAAGCAATATTAGCAGGTGTTTTAGCCAATAAAATAGATGTGATTGCTACCGATCACGCACCTCACCTAATGGAGGAAAAGAAACAAAGCTATTTTAAAGCTCCTTCTGGCGGGCCCTTAGTACAACACAGCGTGGTTGCCATGCTGGAAATGTCTCATCAAGGTAAAATTTCAATCGAACGTGTGGTGGAGAAAATGGCGCATAACCCTTCTATTTTGTTCAGAATTAAAGACCGCGGCTTTATACGTGAAGGCTATTTTGCAGATTTAGTTCTTGTAGACATGAACAATCCTTGGGTTGTAGAGGAGAAAAATATCCTGGCAAAATGTGGCTGGTCACCTTTTCAGGGGCAAACCTTCAAGTCATCAGTTACACATACTTTTGTTTCAGGCTACCTGGCATATGAAAATGGCATGATAAATAATGGCCAAATGGGACAAAGACTGCTATTTGACAGAAAGTAGGTTTGGCAAATTTCAACCGACTGGCTACATTTGCAACCCAATTGAGACTTTCGGTTAGAAACCTCAATTTTTATGGTGGATGTAGCTCAGTTGGTTAGAGCACCAGATTGTGATTCTGGGGGTCGCGGGTTCGAGCCCCGTCTTTCACCCTTTAAAAGCTTCTCATTTTTGAGAAGCTTTTTTATTTCCCACCTGTCACAAAGCCGTGGTTTTGTTGTTATAAAAGGGTTAAATCGTTTAACCTAACATCTAAATACAACTCCCATGGATCAACGCATTATCAATTTATTTGACGAGTACACCCATAAACCGCTTACGCGAGAAGAGTTTCTAAAAAAACTTGCCATGATCACAGGCAGCACTGCCGCTGCCCTGACTGTATTACCCCTCTTGGAGGTAAACTACGCACATGCTGCCACTATAGGTCCGGAGGATGATCGTATCACAACTGAATACATCAATTATAATGTTGATGGTGTTGTTATGCGTGGCTATTTGGCCAGACCTAAAAAGAAAGGGAAATATCCTGCTGTTGTAGTAATACATGAAAACCGCGGACTCAATCCACATACCGAAGATGTTGCAAGACGCTTTGCATCGCAGGGTTTTATTGCTTTAGCTCCTGATGCGCTTTCGCCATTGGGTGGTGCCCCTGCTGATGCAGATAAAGCCCGTGAATTATTTCAAAAATTAGACGCCAGCAAAAACACGCAAAATTTTGTGGGTGCTTTCGAATTTCTAAGAGACTTGAAAGGTTGTAACGGAAAGTTTGCTTGTATTGGTTTTTGTTGGGGTGGTGCTATGGCTAATACAATGGCTGTAAATGTGCCTGATCTTTTAGCTGCTGCACCTTTTTACGGAAGACAACCAGAAGCCGCGGATGTGCCTAAAATCAAAGCAGCATTGCAATTGCATTATGCTGAAAAAGATGAGCGTGTAAATGCAGGTATTGCTGCTTATGAAGAAGCTTTAAAGAAATCGAATATAACCTACGAAGTTCACATGTATATGGGAGCACAACATGCTTTCTTTAACGATAGCGCTCCAACACGTTATAATGAAGAAGCAGCTAAGTTAGCCTGGAGTCGTGTACTCACCTTCTTTGGAGAAAAATTAAAGTAAATTCTTAAAAACCTATAAAAACAAAAGCGCAAGTCTCTCCAACTTGCGCTTTCTTTTTATGCCTGATAGTGCAGAATTACTTCACGTTGTTATTCACAATTTTAGCTAGATCAAACATTGAGATCTGCTTCTTGCCAGCGAATAAAGCCTTAAGCTTCTCATCAGCATTGATCATACGTCTGTTCTTGCTATCCTGAAGTTTGTTCTTCTTAATGTACTCCCAGATTTTTTTGATGATCTGAGTTCTTGGTAGGCCTTTGTTACCTACAACAGCTGCCAGGTTTTCGCTAGGAGTTAATGCTGCCATGAAAGCTGCATTAGGTTTTCTCTTAGCAGCCTTCTTAGCTACTTTTTTAGCAGCCTTCTTAGCTACCTTCTTTACTACTTTCTTAGCAGCTTTCTTTGCTACTTTTTTGGCTGCTTTTTTCGCAACCTTTTTACTTGCCTTTTTTGCCATAGCTCAAGTGGTTTGTGTTGATAAAATTTATTTGTTTAAAAAATATGGTACGTTTTCTCCTTCTGTTTTGATCATGTTTTCTCTCAGGCGATCAAGATAACAGATGCACAGAATGGCATACTGGGCTTAAAAATAGATGGGCGTTTTAAATAATCCTAATTTTCCATCGTAATAGATAACAATTCTCCAAGGGAAACTGATACTTTTCATCAAGTTTCTCCTAGGGAAATGAGTGTTTTCCCCTAGGGAAAATGAACTTAAGAACCATTATCCCCTTGGGAAAAGTACTCTTTTCAGGTCACTTTCTTCTTAACTATAAACCAACTAAAAGATAAAAGACCAACTTTATTGCTCCTAAAAAATGTGATTTCCCCTAGGGAAATGCTTTTAATTGTATTTTAGGCGAATGATTTACCCTTAGGTAAATCGCAATAGATGAAGGAACTTAGTCAGGATATACGAAGTATTAATGTAACACGCTACGTTACACCCTTACGTGAAGGCGGGTCGCTTCCTGCCTTGGTAGAAGCAGATGATCAGTTTCTTTATGTATTAAAATTCAGAGGGGCCGGTCAGGGTATCAAAGCTTTAATAGCAGAACTTTTAGGGGGAGAAATAGCAAGAGCATTAGGTTTAAGGGTACCCGAAATTGTATTTGCCAATCTCGATGTTGCCTTCGGTCGCATAGAGGGAGATGAGGAGATTCAGGATTTGCTAAAGGCAAGTACGGGTTTAAACCTTGGCCTACATTACTTATCCGGGTCAATAACTTTTGATCCACTGGCTGTTTCCATTGATAGTCAGCTGGCATCACAAATAGTCTGGCTTGATGCTCTCTTACTAAACGTTGACCGTACCGTAAGAAATACCAACATGCTTTGGTGGAATAAAGAACTATGGCTTATCGATCATGGCGCTGCATTATACTTCCATCATAACTGGCAGGACTGGGAAAATCCAAAGCGGCCATTCGCAAAAATTAAAGACCATGTACTATTGCCTATTGCTGATAAGTTAGACGAGGTGAACGATTCTTGCCACCAACTCCTAAGCACAGATAAAATAAAACAAATTGTTTCCCTCATTCCAGCCGAATGGCTTAACGATGCAGCCTTTGAAAATCCGGAAGCTAATCGTTCGGCTTATGCTCAATTTCTGGAAAACCGAATTGCCAATGCTGATTTTTTTATAAACGAAGCCAAACATGCAAGAGCATCACTTATTTGAATATGCTGTAGTTAGGGTGGTTCCCCGTGTAGAACGCGAGGAGTTTATTAACGTTGGCGTTATACTGCTTTGCGCAAAGCAAAAGTTTCTTTCTTGTTTATTAGAACTAAACGAAGAACGACTAAAATCTTTGTGTAATTCTGTAGATATACAAGAGGTGAGAGCGCACATGCAATCATTTGACCGCATTTGCAAAGGTGGTAAAGAAGGTGGACCAATAGGTGTTTTACCCTTAGCGGAACGCTTCCGTTGGCTTACCGCCAGCAGGAGTACCGTTGTGCAATGTTCGCATGTCCATCCGGGTTTGAGCAATGATCCGGATGCAACCATTAAACGTTTATTCGAACAATTAGTAAAGGTCTAATCCTTTTTTAGTCGCCACTACCTTTTTCATTATTGTCTTCTCCTGAGCACTGCTTTTACCAATAACTTCCTGTTTTCAAGTATTGCTTCTGGTTTAACAGCGGTTACATATGCAATGCCATCACGGCTACAGCCCAAGGCAACTAACTGCTCTACAATTGCTTCTGCCTGCTTTACTGTTCTATCATTATGGTAAGTATACTCCGCCATAATTGTATCGTGAGTGGACAGCTGACCTAAGGAATCAATCTCATCAAAATAATATTCTACAGAATCAATGCGCATTTCAGTTAAGTCTGGTGATGATTGTATGCTGTCTTCTACATAGCCATGTAATTCAATTTGTATTTCAGCCACCATACCAGGGTTACTTTTTAGCAGGCGACTAAAGCGTCTGAATTCATTGGTAAAAGCAGCGGTCTTCTCTATTGAGCTAGTGTTTGTCTCAAAACTGATTGAATTGAGTGATACTTCATCATTTTCTGCAGCCTGTTTTACAGTTGCGGTATATCGTTCGAAAGGGCGTGGAAAGCCTTCTGTAATATCAAAAAGTTTACTGTCATAGAGCACACTTCCGTTTTCTGGTTCAATGGCAAGTTCATAAATACTTCCTTCAACCAAAAAAGTAGTAAAGGTTCCGTCTTTATCCGGGCGTGCATTATATACAAGCTTGTCCTTATTTAAATCATTCACTAATACGTAAACTGGAATAGTTGGATCGTTCACCCTTCCATCTATGCGCAAAACTCCTCTGGGTTTTAAATCAGCAGGGAAAAGATACTCTGTCAGTTCATTCCTTCTTTCACCTTTTGTATCGCGAAGCAAATACTGACCTTGTCCGGTAACACTTACAAACTGATCATCTTCGGCTGTATTTACAAAAGTTAGCGGAACAGGTTTTGTCCACTCGTTATTTATAAACCTTGTTTGATACAAATCCATACCACCTTTATTTGGTTGTAATAAATTAGAAGCAAAAATCATTGTTTCCCCATCAGCCATAATGCGTGGGGTTTGTGAGTTACCTGTATTTATTATTGCAGGTAATTCTGTTGCTTCACTCCATCTGCCTCCTGGTTGTTTTTTACTTATCATAATTTTACAACGGTCTGCCTGCTTGCTATTCATGGTTTCACAACGCATAAAATACATTGTCTGTCCATCAGCAGTTATAGAGGGTGAAGCATCATTCAACCTTGAATTAACAGGTAAGCCAATATTTACGGGTGCCGAGAAGGTAGATCCTTTCAGCGCGCAGCTGTAAATGTCAAAGGCACCTATGCCATTAGATAATTGCGAAGTCAGGTAGAGTGTTTGGCCGTCAGGGCTAAGCGTAAAGCCTCTTACAAAGGTCAGCATATTGCTATAAGTGGGCGGTAAAATAACCGGTGCGGACCAATCAGCACCTACACGTTTGCTATAATTAAGTGCCAGGTTACCATCATCGGTATAGTCATTAAGAAATATCAAAGCATTTCCATCGAAACTTATATAAGGCGCATAAGTGTTTAACGATGGCTGATTGAGCGGATGCGGCAATTTGCGAACACTTTTGGGTTGCGAAAACGATTGTGTTGCCCCCGAAATCAGCAGCAGAAAAATTATTATGTATTTCATAAGAAAAGGATGCGTGTAAATCAAAATTACTTATTTCTTTTGTCGTACCTTAGAAATAGAATTAACAAAAGATGATCCAAGTAATACCTTCTATAGCACTCCGGAAAGGAAAAGTAGTGAAAATGCGTAAAGGAGACCCTTTAAGCGAGAAAGCTTATGATGAAAATCCGCTGGATTTAGCTAAACGTTTTGAAGATCACGGCATTGAAGTGGTTCATTTAGTTGATTTGGAGGGAGCAGAAAAAGGAAGTCCAAAGAATTTTCACGTTGTAGAGGCTATTGCTGGTTATACTGATTTAAAAATAGATTTTACCGGAGGTATTTCTACCGATGGTGATATTGCTAAAGCTTACGAAGCAGGTGCCCATTATATCACCGCCTCTAGTATTGCTGTAACAGATCCTGATTTATTCGCGTCATGGGTAGTGACTTATGGTCGTGAAAAAATAACCTTAGGTGCTGACGTAACAGATATTGTAAGTAAAGAAATTGCTTTTAGAGGATGGCAGAAAAAAGCGCATAAAGGATTAGTTGAGCACGTGAAATTTTTCTACGACCGTGGATTGAAATATGTAAAGACTACAGATATATCCCGTGATGGTGTATTAGAAGGTCCGGCATTTGATTTCTATGCCGATATGATTAAAACTTTTCCTGAGATAAGTGTGCTGGCCAGTGGCGGTGTACGTGGTGTTGATGATATTCAGCGACTAAATGATATAGGTGTTTTCGCAGTAATCTTTGGAAAGGCTTACTACGAAGGCATACTCAAATTAAAAGATCTTGAAAGATTCTTAACCAAAAAGGAAGCCTAGGCTTCCTTTTTTATTTCTGCTTCAATATTAATCAATTTACACTTATAGTTTTCTTTCATGCTTGACCATAGCTAGCATGTTAAAAAATTATTCTAATCAGCGTTTCTCTGAATTTTACTTGAACAAAATTTAATAATCTAAATAGCTTACAGCACCGTCCATCCCGGGAGCGCCATCAAAGCCATCTTCTCCTTGCAAACCATTTCTTCCATGCTTTCCTCTTGGGCCTAAACCACCCGATCCTGAATACCCCCCGCGGCCACCACGACCGTAAGTTCCGGCTTTTAAAAAAATTCTCAGCTGTTGTTTTAGTTTTGCCTGTTCTGCTATTGGTAGGTTTAGCACAAGACTTCCGCCATTGCCGCCATTTGCACCATTACCACCATTACCGCCATTACCGCCATCCCCACCATTGCAATGAATGGTTCCGGATCCTGCACTTCCTCCATCGCCTCCCTTTCCTCCATTGCCGCCATTACCTCCATTTAGGGAAATTAAAATTGGACTGCCTATCTGAATCTGCTTAATGTAGATCAGTAAGCTTGTAGCGTGCCCACCATCGGCCCCAGGCTGTGCATCTTCACCATTTGAAGCATCCTTGCAAGGAGCGTTTAAGGAGATGCCTACTCGCCCTCCAGCACCCGCTTTACCATGATCAGCATTGCCCTTAATGTTACACCCTTTGCCAATAATGGCCACCTTAGCATATAGATAGTTCTCCTTCTTCGTATTATTCAAAACAATGCTAGCGGAATCACACATGATAAGGGTATCTGCTACTAAAATATCCGACTCCCCATAAGAAAAAACCTGACCAGGTTCTAAAACAAGTTTAGTGTAGCGGAGCTGAGCAATAGAAGAGAAAGAAATAAAGAAAAGAAAGAGGCAAGCGGTGAACTTCATCGGTTAAAAATAGAACATATCGGGTAAAACCACATAGTATTTTACAATGCTCACCACAGTTTCATTAAGTTTTAATACAAAAAAGAAGGGCTGCCCAAAGCAAGCCCTTGTCATTACTAAACCTATGTGATTACTACTAATTAGCTTCTACAATATTTAATGTAAACTCAACATCCACGTCAGTTTCACCAACTGTAGCACCTGAGCTTGCTGTCTTTAAATCTGGTTGATGCTTAAGAAGTATACGAAACGTTGATCCAGTTGATACACCAGTAGTCGTTATCCAGTTTGTGCTTAAACCAAGTGGTAATCCAGCAGAATCTTCATCTGCATAATTTACTGGGTCATTTCTATTATCGATGTTTCCGTTTCCGGTTGGCTCACTAAAACCACCATCCCACGAAAAAAAGAGCATATGTTCGTCTGCCTCTTCTAATACTTCTGCAGAAATATCATATCCGTCATCGGTTGGCTCTATTAAATCATTGAAGAACCCTATTGATAGTGTATAGGCAGTACCTGCATCTAAGGAAATGTCCTCTGCAATTAAATCAAGCACACCAGGTCCATCAGGATCAACTGCGCTTACTACCACAGGGTTGCCACCACCTGTCGGTGTAAAGGTGAGTCTCACTTCTGTAATCAGTTCAGGGGCATCCTCTTTGCCGGGCGCTTCTTCATCACAGGCATTGAATGATAATGCCAATAGAGCAAGGGTTGTAACTTTAAATAGGCTTTTGGGGAATAAATTTTTCATAATTTGTAAATTTGCAACACTGTTGCAAGTATAGAAATAAATCCTATATGCAACAATGTTTCATTTAAAATTTTTGTTAAAAACTATATTTAAGCGACAAGCTTATGTTGCGCCCAATTTCATCTGAAAAATAACGCATGCGATTAGTGTATTCTCGATAGCGTTCATTTAACAGATTTTCGCACTGTAGCTGAAAGTCAATCTTCTGCTTACCTGTGTTAATAGAAAAACCCATGCTGGCCTGCACCAAGAAATAACCAACAGGAGTATCTATAAAATCGAACATGCTTTTATCATTTGCAAAAAGATCAATGCCGTCTTCATTGGCCTGCAATATTTCAGCAACGCTTACAACTCTTGGCGCGCGATGCTGTCTTGCAACAAAACTTGTGCCCGCACTAGCGAAGATATTATTCACCGTACCTGTTCGCTTATAATCGTAACGCAAGAGCACCTCTGCTCTGTTAGATGGTACATAAATCAAATAGTCATCATTTTTGAAATCATCTGCTTTAAGTAAGGAGGTTTTAAATAAAGCACTCCAGCTTTTCGTTATTTCCTGATCTACCAGCAAATCAACTCCAATAAAGGAAGCATCAGTCTGTCGGTACCTGAAGTATGGATAGGCACCGCGCACATCACGTGTAATACCTTCTGGTTTCAAATAGATATAATTAAAAATGTAGTTGGCATAAGCAGTTAATTCCAGTTGAGTTTTGGGCGTTGTTAAACGATAAGTGTTTACCCATTTCACTGCTTTCTCATTTTGAAAGTCTGCTTCCTCAATTGGCCTAACACGCGTAGTCACTTCATCAATTAGGAAACCATATTCAATAGCCGCTGCACTTTGATGTGTGCCAATGCTGTAAAGTTCGGCTACGTGTGGCGGTCTCCAGGTACTACTTAATCCAAAAGTATATTTACCCGCATTACCAATTTTGCGCGTAGCCCCAAACGTTGCACTCGCATTAGCAAAGTACATATTACTTGAGTAAACAAGATTGCTAAAATCACGTCCAGCAACTGCATAGTATCTATAATCAAAACGAAGGCCGGCTTCTACATCCCACTTCTTCAAAGTAAAATTCTGAATAGCATATAAGCCTGCTGAATAATTACTAAAGTTTGGAACAAAGGGTAGTCGCTTAGTTCCAAAATTATTGCCGTTGCTTTGCAACATGGCATTAATACCAATGCAACGAAAGTTATCATCTCCTAATTCTTGCTCCCACTCTGCATCAAGGGTATGTGTTTGCAAGGTTAAATCAAGAGAAGGCAAACTATTTAGCGAGTCTCTGCGTAAATCAAATTCCTTTCGGTCATTCTGCTGAAATGCATACTGGATTGATAGTGTGTTATGATTTTTATGAAAATGTGCATTAGCCTTTAATAAATTATGCAAGACCTGTTGGCGGGGTGATTGTATGCTATAAGAAAAATTATCTGTGTATTGTGGCCTTGGTGATTCAAATGCATTTCGCAAATCCTCTATGCTGCTTACTGAGGCCCCTCTTAAAATACCCAACTCTGAAGAAAAACGGCTATAAAAAATTTCATAACCTGCTGCTTCGTTTTTATGATAACCCAAGGCCGCAGAAAAATTATTTTCTGAAAAGCCTGTATTAGTAAGTTGATATTCCGGAGCGTTGTAGTCACCCGATTTTTTTATAGAGCCATGAGTACGCCAGTTTAACCCTTTTATTTTTTTACTAGCACCTTCAATAATACCTGCAGCCGTTCCCGATCTTCCATTGCTTTGCCATACAGAATGAAAAGCACCTCCTACACCAGGTACTACAGGCAGTGCAGATGGATTTACAATAACAACACCTCCTAATGCATCAGTGCCATATTTGATGGCAGATGCATCTTTAATCACTACAATATTGGAAGCAAGAAAAGGATCTATTTCGGGTGCGTGTTCTGCTCCCCATTGCTGACCTTCGTGACGAATGCCATTATTGAGTATTAATATCCGTTGACTATGCACACCATGTATTACAGGTTTAAAAATGGCTGGCCCTGATTGAATAGTATTAACGCCTGTTATATTCTTCAATGCAGCACCTAAACTTTTACCGCGCAGGCTTTCTAACTGTGCTCCCGAAAGTGCTACACTGGTTTGGGATTTACTGATGTGATCATAGTGTTCTTGTACAACAACTTCACCTAATACTGTCTCGTCTGGCTCTAATTTAATGAGGATAACCTCAGATTTTTTTAATCTGACTTTTTGTGACTTGCGCTTATAACCAATAAAGGTTACCTCGATTGTATAGGTGCCCTCACATAAATTTAAAAAGGAGAAGTTGCCATTACCATCGCTGGCCATACCATTTTGAAGCTCTGTAATAAGAATAGTAGCCCCAGGAAGACTTGTGCTATCGTTATCAATTATCCTACCAGTAAGTGTATAAGTACATAACTGCTGGCTGGAGCCAAAAGCGGGTAATAGTAAAAGAAATAGAAGAATGGGGACTTTCAAGGCATTTGCAACAAAGTTGCAAATATAGAAATTACTACTCGATTATATCAGAAGTTTTAAAGCGTTGAATGATGTAGTAAAGAAAATTAAAAGGAACTGCATCGTCTTCAGGCTTTTTGCCGGCTTTTTGGCTGTCAGCGGCTATTTTCTTTAAGGGAGTTTTAATAGAAGCAGAATCTGATTTAAGCACTGTTTTGAATGTATTAGGATCCCCTTCGGCATTACTTTCATAATAGCGGTTCTCACTTTGTCCTTCTAGAGTGCCGTATTGACGGGTGTTTGATTCTTGTGCATAAACGAGTACCTGTGCTCCAACGAGCAACACAAGCGTAAGCAGGGATGCGAGCAATGTCCTCATAGTCTGGTTAAGATAGGCTTTTTAAACGGTTATAATCAGCTTTTTGTTCTTTGATTCGTAGAAATTAGTCATCTAAATTCCACATTTTGTGTGGATTTAAGAATTTCATGTAAGTTTTAAAGCTAAATGTTAAATTAATGATGATTGAATGGGCTGATTTTGAACGTGTAGCATTGCATATAGGTACCGTTGTAAAAGCCGAAATCTTTGAAGGAGCGAGGAAACCCTCCATAAAAGTTTGGGTAGATTTAGGTGATTTAGGTATAAAAAAATCCAGCGCCCAAATAACACAACATTACCAACCAGAAACTCTTGTGGGTAAACAAGTAGTTTGTGTGTGCAATTTCCCCCCAAAGCAAATAGGCAATTTTATTTCTGAAGTGTTAGTCACTGGCTTCCCCGACCAAAACGGCCATGTGGTGTTAAGTACTGTAGATAAACCTGTGCCCAATGGCATGCGTCTATTCTAAACTCTCACCAAAGCTTCAAATTTGTATGCTGATGAATCAGAGCTTTACTTTACATCAATTCAGTTAATTCATGATTCACTTTTCACAATTAGAAAGCATCTGCCAGGGTAAGGTTCTCAGACTACAAGAAGATGTGGTGGTTGAACATCTTCTTATTGACAGTCGAAAAGTGATTTTGTCAAAAAATGCTGTGTTTTTTGCCATTAGCGGTAGTCGTAATGACGGACACCAATATATAAAATCATTATACGACCAGGGTATCCGGAATTTTATAATCGAGAAAAAAGTTGACCTACCAGCTGATGCCAACGTATTACTTGTGTCATCCGCCATTGATGCTTTGCAGCAAGTTGCTGCATCACATCGGGCACTTTTTAACATTCCCGTTATTGGTATTACCGGCAGTAATGGCAAAACCATTATAAAGGAATGGCTTTACCAATTACTCTCACATCATTTTACTATTGTAAAAAACCCTGGATCTTATAATTCACAAGTAGGTGTGCCGTTGTCGGTGTGGAACATCAGACCTCACCATACCATGGGTGTTTTCGAAGCGGGTATCTCAAAGAAGAATGAGATGCAAGCACTGGAAAAAATATTGAAGCCAACATTGGGCTTGTTTACAAACATTGGCACTGCCCATAATGAAGGCTTCTCAAGTTTGAAAGAAAAGGTTGAAGAAAAAGCTCAACTGTTTGCCAATAGCGATGTGGTTATTTATTGCAAAGATCACTTGCTGATTGATGAAGTACTTCAATCAAAAAAAATTAAAAGACTAAGTTGGGGATATACCAACGAAGCCGATATTATAATTGAAAAAGGAGAAGCGTACAATATTCGTTATGATAAAATCCATTATACATTAAGTCTTCCTTTTACGGATGCTGCCTCCATTGAAAATTGTCTGCATTGCATTGCTGTAATGATGCACTTGGGCATAAGCAAGACTGATATACAAACAGGTATGCAAACCCTACAATCAGTTGCTATGCGGCTCGAATTAAAGGAAGGCATTAATCAATGCCAACTGATAGACGACTCTTACAACAATGATTTGGCTGGTCTTCAGGTAAGTCTTGATTTTCTTAATAATCAATATCAAAAAACAAAAAAGACCTTAATACTGTCTGATATTTTACAATCAGGTGTGGAGGCAAAGGACTGGACTAAGTCAGTAAGTAAATTAATTAAACAAAATAAGATTGATCGATTCATCGGCATTGGTAAAGATCTCTTCGCTTATCAAAATATTTTTAATAAACATTCCTCTTTCTATGATAGTACAGAAGCATTTTTAAAGAATTTAAACGAAGATGAATTCTCAAACGAAATTGTGCTCATAAAAGGTGCTAGAGCTTTTGCTTTTGAAAAAATAGTAGCGCGTTTGCAACGAAAAGTTCATGGAACTATAATGGAAATTGACTTAGGTAATATGGTTCATAACCTGAATTACTTTCGCGCTTCTTTAAAACCTTCCACAAGAATAATGGCCATGGTAAAAGCTTTTGCTTATGGTAGTGGCAGCAAAGAGGTGGCCAGTTTATTGCAGTATCATAAAGTAAATTACCTGGGTGTTGCTTACGCAGATGAAGGTGTCGAATTGCGAAAAAACAATATTCATCTTCCAATTATGGTGATGAATCCCTCTTCTGAAACATTTGAATCGCTGCTTCAGTATAATTTAGAGCCTGAAGTTTTTAATCTTAATCAACTAAAAAAGTTGCTCACTTTTTTACAAGGTCGTTCGTGTACTGTTCATATTAAGTTCGACACAGGCATGCACCGCCTGGGTTTTGCTGAACAGGACCTGCCTGCATTGATTAATCTTCTTCTTGAAAATAAAAACATAAATGTGGCCACTATCTTCAGTCATTTGGCCGGAGCCGATGATCCACAGCATGACGACTATTCTTCCCAACAGGCAGAATTATTTAAAAACCTTGCGGATCAGTTAAGCTTAGCGCTTGGCTTCAAACCACTATACCATTTGTTAAATTCCCCAGGCATTTTACGATTAAATCAATATCAATTCGACATGGTTCGTTTGGGTATAGGTTTATATGGCATCGACCCGACAACAGAAAAAAATAAAAACCTAAAACCGGTTGCCACACTTAAAACAATTGTTTCTCAGGTACATCATTTGCATGAAGGACAAACGGTGGGTTATGGACGACATGGAAAAATAAAAGGTGAACAATCCATTGCCACTATTGCCATCGGTTACGCTGATGGTTATAGCAGAGCATTTGGTAAAGGCATTGGTAAAGTGCTGGTAAAAGGAAAAGTCGTACCAGTCATTGGCAATGTTTGCATGGACATGACCATGATTGATGTAACTGGTTTAACAGTTAAGGAAGGGGATGAAGTAATCGTTTTTGGAGAACAATTACCGATTGAACAAGTTGCAGAAAGCATTCATACCATTCCCTACGAAATACTAACCAATACCAGCGAGCGCGTAAAAAGAGTTTTCGTGGCAGAAAGTATCTAGAAGCCATCTCAAAAATAAGAGCTGTCATAATTACTTTTTTCGATTTTATCGGTAAAAGTGCTCTGGCTGGTTGTGGTACACCAGTCAATAGATTGCTTCCTCACTCCAACGCACAATCAACGCTTCGTTCATCGCAATGACAGGATCATATTGTTCGAGGCATTTTTGAGATTGCTTCCGGCAGAAAATTAAATTAGTCAAAATCAAAACAATCCTTTGGTTATAGCCTTTAATGGATAGATGAAAGGTTATGGCAGTATCGGAAAGTTTTTTAGATGAACAGCGAAGCGTTGGAGATGTAGCGGCCGATAAACTTGTGGCGGATTGTTTTTCAGGCGACCAAAGAAACCTACTGTATCAGATTTTTGCACAAGAGGATTCCTTTATTCAGGAGCAGGGTTCCGTAAACAATTTATATGCCTTCCTCAATACGCGAAGACCCGAACCAAGCTGGTATCAACACAGCCGGACTAAAAATGGCCAGGCATTTTTTAAAAAATATGCTTTAGATGTAATGACCCTATTGGGCGCTTTGTCTCTTCCCTATTGCTATGCGGCTAGTCCGGGTAACAAGGCACTGTATCAAACAGAAAAGATGCGCAAGGCAACCGGCAAGCGTCTTGTAGAAACAGCAGACTTTATTATCAAAGTACTTAGCCCCGGTAGTTTAGATGCACAGGGTCATGGTTATATACAAATCAATAAAATCAGATTAATTCATGCCGTGGCGCGCTACTATGTAAGCAAAGGCGAATGGAATAAAACCTGGGGTGTACCCATTAATCAAGAAGACATGGCGGGTACCAACCTTGCCTTTTCCTATATTATACTTGTTGGCTTAATACGCACTGGTTTCAAGTTGAGCATTGACGAACAGGAGGATTTCTTATATGCGTGGCGTTACATTGGCTACCATATGCATATCAATGAGGCACTATTACCCGACAGTAAAGCAGCTGCTGAAATACTGGAACGAAAAATAAGACTTCGTCATTTTAAGTCTTCGGAAGAGGGTAGAAAGCTAACCGAAGAACTCATCAATCATTATAAAAGTTATTTCCCTGCTGTGCCTGCATTCTTTGTCGATGCACAAATTCGCTATTTAGTAGGTCCTGAAATCTCTGCTTTGCTGGGTATGAAACGCGAGCCTATTAAAGATGAGTTCTTAAAAACAATGAATGGGGCTAAAGAAATGATGAATCAGTTTTATAATAATGAAAACGCTTACAAAACTATGTTAGCCAATCATGAAAAACTGAAGCAGCAATTTATGAAATAGCATTTAACCGCATCCTAGGTTCTTCTTCAAATCACGGTTTGGCAAGATGCCAAATGCAGGAAGTTCCTCATCGTCCTCCCGTATTACTGGCTTCACTTTTTCAGGAGATTCCGCTTCGGAATCCTTTGCCTTAGCCTTCTGAGGCACTGTTTTTTTCTTTCTTTTCCCCATGCCTAAAATCATTGTGCAAAAACAAAACCAAGTCTATATTTGCCTTGTTTAAATTTAATCTAAATTAAGCTGTGGCAGAAAAGGAAAAAAGCGTTGCAACAATGAAACCAGGCGAAACAGCCATAATTGCGGGTTTTACTGATGCTGAAATATCCGCCAAGCTAATGGAGATGGGCTGTTTACCCGGTGCTCCGGTTCGTTTTAACTTCAAAGCGCCTTTTGGCGATCCTATTTGTATAAGTGTTTTGGGCTATGAACTCTCTCTTAGGCTTGAGGAAGCGGCCACTATTTCAATCATGAATTAATGAGTTCTGCTAAGCCCACTAAAGTTGCATTAATCGGTAACCCTAATTCGGGTAAATCGTCTCTTTTTAACTACCTCACTGGTTTAAATCAGAAGGTCGGTAATTTTCCAGGTGTTACTGTCGATAAAAAAGTTGGCCGCACGCAGTTGCCAGGTATTGGTGAAACCGAGATTATTGATCTGCCCGGTATCTACAGCATTTATCCTCGAAGCCTCGATGAACGTATTGTAGCCGAATCGTTGCTTGATCGAAACTCTCCTACTGCACCAACCAAAGTGGTGGTGGTTGTAGACGCTACCAATATCAAAAGAGGTTTGCTCTTGCTTACGCAAATTGTAGACATTGGTCTTCCAACAGTGCTAGCGCTTAACATGATGGATCTGGCAGCTAAGGCCGGTGTGAGTTATGATTTTTTAATGCTCTCGCAAAAACTTGGTGTAACCGTTGTTCCCATTAATGCCAGAAAAGGACAGGGGATCGATGCGTTGAAAAAAGAAATAGCACAGGCAGAAGTAAGTCGTATGCAACCGATTTTTCCTGTTTGGCCTGAGGCTAAAGCAGCTGTAAAGCAATTAAGAGACGAGTTTCAGTTAATTAATGATTATCAGGCTTATCAGTTTTTAGAGCAGCCTCAATCACTTCATTTTTTATCTAAAGACAAGCAAAATCTTGTCGAGTCAGTGCGCACAACACATCAATATTTTCCTGGTAAATTTCAAGGTGCCGAAACAATACAGCGCTATGGTTTTATTCAGGATTTGTTGAATGAGGCTATTTTAAAACAACCAGACTACGCCTGGAAAAATTTTTCGCATAAACTGGATCGCGTACTCACACACAAAGTGGCAGGGTATGCCATTTTCTTCGCGGTATTATTTTTAGTTTTTCAATCTGTTTTTGCATGGGCTTCATATCCCATGGATTTTATTGACGGCCTTTTTGCAGATTTTAGCAGCTGGCTTTCTAACACTTTGCCTGATGGTGCTTTGACCCGCTTACTAGCTGAGGGTATTATCCCTGGGCTTGGGGGCATTGTTATGTTTGTTCCACAGATTGCTATTCTATTTGCGCTTGTAGCAGTGTTGGAAGAAACCGGCTACATGGCCAGGGTAGTTTTTCTAATGGATAAGGTCATGCGCAAGTTTGGGCTTAATGGTAAAAGTGTGGTCCCCTTAATGTCTGGTGTTGCTTGTGCTATTCCGGCCATCATGGCTGCCCGCACAATAGATAATTGGAAAGAGAGAACCATTACCATAATGGTTACGCCATTGATGAGTTGTTCAGCGCGCATTCCCATCTTTACTATACTTATTGCTTTGATAGTGCCTGAAACAAAGGTGCTCGGTTTTTTCAATTTGCAGGGCGTGGCTTTAATGAGTCTTTACTTATTAGGCTTTGTTGCAGCGCTGGCATCTGCATGGGTAATGAAAAAACTAATTAATGTAAAAGAGCGTAGTTACCTGATGATGGAGTTACCAACGTACCGTCTACCAAAAGGAACAAACGTTGGACTAACGCTGGTTGAAAAAACAAAATCTTTCGTGCTCGAGGCTGGTAAAGTTATTCTCGCTATCTCTGTTGTACTATGGGTATTGGCTAGCTACGGCCCTGGCGATAAATTAAAAAATGCTGAAGCATACGTGATGCAAGAAACGGCCAACATGCGCTTGACTGAACAAGGACTTCAAGATCGCATTGCTGCTTATAAACTTGAAAACTCTTATGCTGGTGTAATCGGCAAGGCCATTGAGCCCGCCATTAAACCATTGGGTTACGATTGGAAAATCGGTATTGCTCTGATAACTTCTTTTGCTGCGCGTGAAGTTTTTGTCGGTACCATGGCTACTATTTATAGCATTGGCAGCGCTGGAGAAGAAGATCAAAATACCATTAAGAGCAGGATGCAGCAAGAGATAAATCCTGAAACAGGTGAGCCACGCTTTACAATGGCAGTGGGATTATCGCTGCTGGTGTTTTATACCTTCGCCATGCAGTGCATGAGTACTATTGCAGTTGTGTACCGCGAAACAAAAGGCTGGAAATGGCCGTTGATCCAATTGGCTTACATGTCAGCCCTGGCTTATTTCTCAGCCCTTCTAGTTTATCAGGTTTTAAAATAAGACCACTTTATCCGTTTGAATTTTATTGATTACTTAGCCTCCTCATTTGAGGTTATGATTAAATATAAGCCTTACCTTTAAAGTCTTAAAACATAAGCCTTGAAGAAGCTCATACTTGTCTTACCCATTCTAATCTTTGCTTTCTGCACAAGTCAGCAAGAGAAGAACAATAAATTTTCAGACAACATTCTTGTCAGCATTAGCAATCTTCAAGACAGACGCAAGGTTGATAGCCTTATCTTGTTTCTTGAAAATAAAAATCCACTTTACAGAAAAGAAGCTTGCCTTGCTTTTGGCTCTATTCAAGATAGCCTCGCTATCTCAACGCTTGGCAAAGTATTGAAGCAAGACGAAGATGAATATGTAAGAGCTGCAGCTGCCTTTGCAATTGGCCAAACCCCTGGTAAGCAATCGGAAAATGTTTTACCTGAAAGTTTGGCATCGGAACAAAGTCCTTTGGTGTTACGCGAAGTATTGGAAGGAACCGGAAAAGTATTATCAAAACAAAATACAAACGTGCTTAGCGGCTATGTAAGCAATGATTCAATTGTTTTAACCGGAAAGGTTTGGGGTTTGTACAGACTTGCACTCCGAGGTATAATAACTGATGATGTTGTAAATGCTGCCTATGAAAATCTGTCTTCTGATTACGAGTCAGTACGTTTAGCAGCAGCCCATTTTTTTGGCAGGGCTAACATACCTAACTTCACCGATGACAAAGGTTCTTTAATAAAAGCAGCCAGCGATAATCATGTGCTTATCCGCATAGCGGCAACTTCGGCTCTTCGTAATCTCAAAACAGATGAGTCACTTCTGACTTTACAAAACAATGTTAATGATGAAGATGTACGTGTTCGCGTAAGCGCTTTAAGAGCATTACGAAGCTTCCTTTACGAAAAAGTTGAATCTCTTCTCCTAACTGCACTCAATGATAGCAGCGCACAAGTATCAGTGGCAGCCGCAGAGGCACTTATTAATTTTGCCCCCACTGTAGCTTCCGGCAAAATTCTTGAAGCAGCTACGAAAAGCCCGCAATGGCGTGTACAGTCCACCTTGTTCAGTACTGCCGTTGCTTTGGCACCCAAAGATTTTCCTTTCGAAACAATTAAACAAACCTATAAGAGAAGTAATAATATATACCACAAAGCTGCCTTGCTAAACGTGCTTGGTCGTTCTTCATCTAATCTCGAATTTATTCTAACCGAATTAAATAAGACCGAAAGTCCAATTATATTATCCGCTGCAGCATCCGCCTTAAGTACTGCTAATAATGCTGGAGACTTTTCTGTCGATCAAAAACCTGCTTTCCTAGCTGCTTACGAACAAGCTATTGGGAAAGGAGATGCAGCCGTTATCGGTATTGTTGCTCAGGTGCTCGGTGACAGCACCAAACAATACAAAAGTCTAATAAAGGATATTAGCTTTCTAAAAGAAGCAAAGGCAAAACTTTCGTTGCCAAAAGATAATGAATCGCTGCAACCTCTTGAAGCTGCAATTGCTTATTTAGAAGGTGGAAAAGCAGTAGAAGTAAAAAACGAATTTAATCACCCAATAGATTGGACTTTAGTAAAAGAAATCAAGAGCAATCAAAAAGTCTATATAAAAACAAGTAAAGGAGAAATCATTTTAACCTTGCTGGTGGATGAAGCGCCTGGTTCAGTTGCAAATTTTGTAGCACTGGCTAAGCAGCAATATTTTAACAATAAAACTTTTCACAGGGTAGTTCCTAATTTTGTTATTCAAGGTGGATGCAACAGGGGGGACGGCTATGGTAGCGAGGATTACTCTATTCGTTCTGAATTTACCACACGCAGGTACAAGGAAGGATCGGTGGGCATGGCTTCTGCCGGAAAAGACACAGAAGGCACACAGTGGTTTATTACACATTCCCCCACACCACATTTAGATGGCCGTTATACTATTTTTGCAGAAGTGGAGAGCGGAATGGAAGTAGTACATGCCATTGAAGTGGGCGATGTAATTTTAAGTGTTGATATAAAATAGCGTATTCTTAAAAATGAGCAACCTGTTTACAAATAAAAAACTTGGCATTTTGGGCGGAGGCCAGTTAGGCCGTATGCTTATTCAATCTGCAATCGATTTTAATATGTCAGTTGCAGTGTTAGATCCAGATGCTGCAGCCCCATGCTCTTTTATGGCCGACTTCACAGTCGGTAAGCTTACAGATTATGAAACAGTATTGAATTTCGGAAAACGCTGCGACATCATTACCATAGAAATCGAAAATGTAAATACTCAAGCTTTAAAAGAGCTTGTAAAAATGGGTAAGCAGGTTTATCCGCAACCAGAAGTGATTGAACTTATTCAGGATAAACGTGTTCAGAAAAAATTCTACGAAGAGTATAGAATCCCCACTGCTGAATTTATTTTAGTTGATTCAAAAGTAGAGGTAATTAAACAGAAAGACTTTTTGCCTGCGGTAAATAAACTGGGTAAAGAAGGTTATGACGGAAGAGGTGTTCAGTTACTGCGCACTGAAAAGGATCTTGATAAAGCTTTTGATGCGCCTGGCTTACTCGAAAAACTAATTGATTTTGAAAAAGAGATCGCTGTTATTGTTGCCCGCAATGAAAACGGTGATATTGTTTCGTATCCTGCTGTTGAAATGGTTTTTCATCCAGAGAAAAATCTCGTTGAATACCTTTTTGCTCCGGCTTCTCTGCCAGGCAATGTGCTACAGGAAGCTGACAGGATTGCGCGCAAAGTCATCAAGTCCTTAAACATGACCGGATTATTGGCTGTTGAAATGTTTGTGACTAAAGATGGAAAAGTGTTGGTTAATGAAGTGGCTCCACGGCCACACAACAGCGGGCATCAAAGTATCGAGGCAAACATCACATCTCAATATGAGCAACACCTTCGGGCTATCTATAATTTACCATTAGGTGCCTGCAACACGGTATTGCCAAGCGCAATGGTTAATTTATTGGGTGAAGAAGGCCATGAAGGTGTAGCGCGTTATCAGGGTTTTGAAGAAATTGCCAAGCTACCTGGGGTTCACGTGCATTTGTATGGTAAGCACTTAACAAAACCATTCAGAAAAATGGGGCATGTAACAATTGTTGACATCAACGTTGAGCGACTTAAGCAAACAACACAACTTGTAAAGCAAACTTTAAAAGTAATAGCATGACAAAAGCGACAGTGGGTATAATTATGGGCAGTCAGTCTGACTTGCGTATTATGAAAGAAGCAGCAGAAGTTTTAGACGAATTGCAAGTTGCTTATGAGCTTACTATTGTTTCTGCACATAGAACACCTTTAAGGATGATTCAATATGCCGAACAGGCTCGAGCGAAGGGTTTGAAAGTAATTGTAGCTGGGGCAGGTGGTGCCGCACATCTTCCGGGCATGATCGCTTCCATTACAACACTGCCCGTTATTGGGGTGCCCGTAAAATCTTCTAACTCAATTGATGGTTGGGATTCAGTACTCTCTATTTTACAAATGCCTGGCGGTGTACCCGTAGCCACTGTTGCCCTGGATGGTGCAAAAAACGCTGGTATTCTTGCAGCACAAATCCTCGCAACGCATGATGAAAAACTTGCCGAACGACTTGCCGCTTATAAACAATCCCTAAAAACGAAAGTAGAAGAAGCCGCTTCAGCATTAGAGGCTAAGGGTTGGAGAGCAATTGAGAAATAAATTGTCGAAAGAAATCCCTACCTTAGATAACTTATCTCCCCAGTATTACAATGAAAACGCTTGGAAAAGGATGGCTTGAGGAATACTTGAATTTTAGGAAAGATCTGTTAAAGGATCTTACTACTAAAACAAAAAGTAAAGCTGCACATCCCGAACATTCACTTTATAGAATATTACAACCATCAGGCCTAATGTATGGCCACGGATTACGTTTTGAAGGAGAGCTTACCCAAGATTTGTCAGAGAAAGACAGAATGAAAATTTTATTGGCAGAGAGTCTGATTAGCAGCGCACTTCTCTATCACGATAAAACCATTACTAGTCCTGATGAGTTTTCACAGGTTATTATTAAAACACTTGAAAACATTGGTAACTTCTACAACAATATTTTTCCTGAGCTGGCGACACCTGTTAAAACACTTTTTGGCAAGCGGAAATCTCCACTCGAATTAGCTGAGCGAATCTTAGAAAAGCGCATTGAAAAAACTGTTGACTTTAAAGGTAATTTTTGGTCAAGCTTTTTTCATAACAGTTTACTTTTTTTGGATGTTTTCATTTTTGGTCAATGGATTCATACCAATGCAGATAAAATTGTATCTGATTTTTTCCGATATGAAAGAGAGGAGCTTAGGTTCTCTGTTGTAAAAGTCATTGCTGCCTCTGCTCATGCGAATAAGAGTGTTGAATTTGAAGAAAAGAAACTCTTAGAACTTTTTATACAAAGCACAGATCTTTCGGGTGAAAAACGTAAAGAGGCTATAGCCATTTTTGAAAAGGGTATAGATATCTCTGAGATTAATCTTCCTTCAGAAAATTCCTGGATACTTAAAAAATTCTTTCTCGAAATTTCAATTCTCACCATGTGGGCCGACCGCAGAGTTGAGAAGCAAGAAGAGGATTTTCTAAAACGCTTTAGCGAGTACCTTAGTTTTAACGAGGAGGATTTGGAAAATAGTATGATCGCTATTGAGGGCTTCGTACTAGAGCATTGGGAACAACTAGAATACTTACAAAATAAGCGAGACTATCAGCTGGTAAGTGAACATTTCATTAATCGCGTAGCCAAAATTGCTGAGAAAAATAAAAGCCGGCTTCAACGCGAAATTCAAGACAGCGAAGCACTTAGTGAGTTGCTTAAGAAATCAAGATCAAGCGAACTAAATAAAGAGGAACAAGAGGAAATGCGTGAACTACTCATCGCTATGCTCAGAACAGTGCCTACTTTTGTTATTATCTCGCTTCCGCAAAAGTTTTTGACCTTACCGATCCTGTTAAAAATCCTTCCTAAGAATATTTTCTCTGAAGAGGTTTAGAAAAATTCGAAGCGTTCTATTGTTCTTTAGCAGATGCCTCCTTCACTTTAGGTATCAATACTGAGAATATAATTGCTAACGTAAGCGTTGCTATAATCACTGTAAAGGACAGGAGTGGTGGCAAGTGTACATCCCAAATGTCCAACAGCATTTTGGCACCAATAAAGAAAAGAATAATAGAAAGTCCCTTCTGCAACAGATAAAACTTATCAATTACACCCGACAACAAGAAGAACATAGCCCGAAGACCCATCACAGCAAAAATGTTGGATGTGTAAATGATAAACTCATTTTGAGAGATAGCGAAAGCTGCCGGAATAGAGTCAACAGCAAAAATTAAATCGGTTGTTTCAATCAGAATAATTACTAAAAAAAGTGAGGTGAAGACCCATTTGCCGTTTTCTTTCACCATGAAGCTGTCTCCATATTCTTCTTTTTTGGCCATTGGCAAATATTTTTTGCAAAGACGAAGCACAGGATTTTTATCTGGTTCAATTTTTTCATCCTCGTCCTCAAAGTAAATTCGTATACCTGAGTAAATTAAAAACACACCGAAGATGTACAGTATCCAATGAAATTCATGAATAAGTAAAGCCCCTACGAAAATGAATATTGCACGGAAAACTACTGCTCCTAAAATACCCCAGAAAAGTACTTTATGATAATATTCCTCTTTCACCTGAAAGTATTTCAAAATGAGTAGAATTACGAAGATGTTATCTACTGATAAAGCGTACTCAGTAAGGTAGGCTGAGAAGTATTCCATCATACCTGTGGAACCTGATTCGTCATAGAGGTATATGAATACACCAAAGATGGTAGCGATGATCACCCAGAAGATAGACTGGTATAATGCTGATTTAGTAGTGATTTTTCTTGAAGTCTTATGGAAAAGACCAAGGTCTAAAGCCAGAAAAACAATGATTACGAGGCCAAAAACACCAAATAAAATGGTTTCTGCTCCGTTGCTATCCCCAAAGAGGGAAAAGAATAAAAGGCTGGCTATAGACTGCAAGGTTTTGCGGTTAAATCAATCAAAAAATGAGAATTCTCAAACTTGAGAAAGTCCCCAAGACGCCAAAATACGAATATATTTTTATCCCAAAAACTTACACGGGTGATTTATACGTGGCGTCTTTAAAAGTAACCCTTTTCAGTCACAATTAAGGCAAGTTCCCTGTATTAGAAGATTAGATTCAACAAGCTTATAGCCCTTAGGCAATTTGATGCCCGGAATTTCAATATCTAAACAACTTGTTTGACCGCAAACAGTACATTTAAAATGCACATGGTTATGGTCGTGACCTGCAGCATTGCAGTTATGGTTACAAAGGGCATACTTTAAGCCTCCTTCATCATCAAGGACTTTGTGTACCAATCCCTTGTCTAAGAAGGTTTTAAGAGTTCTGTAAAGCGTTACACGGTCAAAATCATCAGGCATATTCCTTTCTATATCACCGTGCGATAAGGCGTGGTTACTCTTCAGGAAAATTTCAAGAACTTCCTGGCGACCCGGAGTAGAGCGCAACTGAAAGTCTTTTAACAAATGATCTGATTTACTCATTGTAATTGTAACTTAAGCAAGTTACTATAAATACCATTTTGTTGCTGGCTTAGTTCAGTATGTGAACCAGTTTCTGCCAATTGGCCGTCTCTGATCACAAATATTCTATCGACTTTTCTAATAGTGCTTAGTCTATGAGCAATGATAAGGGTTGTTCTTCCCTCCATTAATTTCTCTAGCGCTTCCTGAACCAACACTTCGCTTTCAGCATCTAATGAACTCGTTGCTTCATCAAGTATAAGTATACTCGGATCTCTTAAGATTGCTCTGGCAATGGCAATACGTTGTCGCTGTCCTCCTGATAATTTTACACCACGTTCTCCTACCATCGTATTCAAGCCGTCAGGGAAACGCTCAATAAACTCATAGGCATTTGCCTTACGCGCTGCTTGAATTATTTGTGCTTCAGAAGCACCAGGCTTACCGTAAGCAATGTTTTCCTGAATTGTGCCACCAAATAAGATTACCTCTTGTGGCACAATACCAACGTTACTCCTATACGATGTTAAATTATAAGAAACATGTGCTAACCCATCAACATTAATAGAACCCTGTTGAAGGGGATAAAAACGCATTAGAAGATTGATGATGGTAGATTTACCGGATCCGCTTTGACCAACCAGCGCAACCTTCTCGCCTGCTTTAATTGAAAAGTCCAATCCTCGCAGCACCTGATAATCTGGCCTACTTGGGTAGGCAAAATTTACATTTCTGAAATCTATGTCTCCATGCAGTTTTAAAGTTGAAGCAACAGGCTCTTGTTCGTCTGTCTGATCAATAATTTCAAGTATACGTTCCGATGCTCCGATTGATCGCTGAATCTGTGCATAGATATCGCCCAGACCAGCAATTGAACCACCAATAAAAGTTGTATATAAAACAAAAGATAATAGATCACCAATCGTAATCTCGCCACTTTGCACCAGCGTGGCGCCATACCATACCACTGCTACTATTCCACCGAACAATGCGAAAATGACAAATGAAATAAACAAGCCTCTGTAACGTGCCGAACGCAAAGCAACGTCAACAACACTGTTAAGCGCTTTTTTATATCGCTCAATTTCAAACCACTCGTTGGTAAAAGCTTTCACAACGGTTATCGCTTGCAAAGATTCTTCTACAATTACATTCGCTTCTGCAAGCTTATCCTGAACTTGTCTTGAAAAATTACGAATAGCCTTACCAAAAAATAAAGCGAGTAGTATAATGGCGGGGAAAGTAAGCAACATGAATACAGTAAGCTTTGGAGCAAAGTAAAAAATCACGCCAATGCCAATTGTAAGTGTGAGCACCTGCCGGATAAGTTCTGCAAAAGTGGTGGTAAAGGTATCCTGTAAAATCGCTACATCAGAAGTAATACGACTTGTCAGTTCACCTACTCTTCTGTTATCGAAAAAAGTAATGGGCAGCCATATTATTTTTTTATAGATCGTGTTGCGTACATCAGCGAGTGATTTTTCGCTCACTATGGCAAAAGTATAGACTCTTGTAAAAGAAAAAATACTCTGCACCACCAAGATACCAAGCAATACTAAAGCAATAGTGTTAATGCTGTTGAAGTAGGGAACTTCCTTACCACTGGCAACATCCAGCAACTTACCTGCAAAAAAAGGAAAGGCCATTAGCATAATGCTGGAAAGCATTAAACAGATTAAACCAATAATGAAGGTGAATTTATAGGGAGCCAGGAAACGAAAAATGCCAACTAACTTTTTTAGTGTGTTCTTTGTAATCGGTCTTTTGTCCTCTTCCCGCAGTGCCTCCCTCGATTTCTTTGCCATAAATTTTAGTTGACTCGAATTGAACTTTGAATGCTAAACTGAACTGTATCGCCCAAAATCATCTGTTGGCCGCCAGTTACAGAGTAGGATGTGAGCAATGTTTTATTGTATACTTCTGAAAAATGTAATGTTAAAATTCTTGCACTGCTGTACAAAGAGTTTCGCTCACTTACATAACCTTCTACCTTTCTGATTTTCTCAGGACTATCCAAATAATAAATATTGATTTCTTTTAATGGAAGCTTCTTGTCAGTTTTTAAACTGCGAATGGTAAGGTTACTTAGCGAGTCTTCAACAATTGTTTCTTTGTATACACCCCGGTTTACAGGTTTGTTGATTGCAGAAAGCTGTTGAAAAATTTGTAACTCATTGGCCCAGGCTAACGAATCTTTTGGTATGAAGTCTGTTTTCTCCAGCCCATCCATTTTTACTTCTTTACTAACACTTGCCTGCAAATGCAACAAGGTTTTGGTTTGGTTTGTTAAAATGCTGTCTATTGCAAATACCGCTTCCTTTTGACCGCCCGGATTATTTCTGCAAGCTGCCAGCAGCAAACAAAAAATAATAATAAAAATGGATGAGTTGAATTTCATTTAGTCTATTAATATGTTGCCAGTCATTTCTTTAGGTATTGACAAGCCAATCAATTTTAAAATTGTTGGAGCTAAATCTCCCAACTTACCATCTTTCATTTTTCCCTTGTAATCATTGTCTACCAAAATACATGGAACAAGGTTAGTGCTATGTGCTGTATTAGGTGTGCCATCATCATTAATCATATAATCGGCATTGCCATGATCAGCAATGATGATGGTTGTATAGTTATTTTCCAAAGCAGTTTGTGTTACGGCGGCAGCACAAGCATCTACTGTTTCACAAGCCTTTACTACGGCTTCAAACACACCGGTGTGCCCCACCATGTCTGGGTTAGCAAAATTCAGACAGATAAAATCTGCCTCCTTCTTTTTCAACTCAGGAATAATAGCTTCTTTAATATCATTGGCACTCATCTCAGGTTTCAGGTCATAAGTGGCAACTTTAGGTGAAGGGCAAAGTAATCTCGACTCTCCTTCAAAAGCTTGCTCACGTCCACCAGAGAAAAAGAATGTAACGTGAGGATACTTTTCTGTTTCTGCGATGCGTATTTGTTTCTTGCCGGCAGTAGCCAATACTTCACCAAGTGTGTTGTTCAAATTATCTTTATCAAACATCACTTTCACACCATTAAAGCTGTCATCGTAATTAGTAAGTGTTACGTAATACAAATCAAGCTTCTTCATGTCCTGTTCAGGGAAATCCTGCTGCGTAAGCGCTTGTGTAATTTGCCTGCCGCGATCGGTTCTGAAATTAAAACATAGTACTACATCACCAGTCTGAATAGTTGCAACTGGTTGTTGATTAGCGTCCACCATAACAATGGGTTTTATAAACTCATCTGTTACATTGGCAGCGTAAGAATCCTCTACTGATTGAATGGCGTTACTTGAGCTAACCCCAGTCCCCTTCACCATAAGATCGTAAGCCAACTTTACACGTTCCCATCTTTTATCGCGATCCATGGCATAGTAGCGACCCACAACACTGGCAAGCTTACCAGTTGTCTTTTTCATGTGCGACAATAGATCTTTTAAGTAGGCACTTCCGCCCTTTGGATCGGTATCGCGACCATCGGTAAAAGCATGAACAAAAATATTGTTGACTTGATGATTAGAAGCAATGGTTAATAAACCCTTAAGGTGCTCGATGTGTGAATGTACTCCACCATCAGAAAGCAAGCCTATAAGGTGTATATTTTTATTGTTTTGTTTGGCATAGTTGATTGCCTCGTTAAGTGTAGGGTTAGCATCCAATTCTTTATCCTCAACTGCTTTATTAATTCTTACCAAATCCTGATATACCACTCGGCCGGCACCAATATTCATGTGCCCTACTTCAGAATTGCCCATTTGGCCTAAAGGCAGGCCCACTGCCAAACCAGAAGCTCCCAACTTACTATTAGGGTATTTTCCGTAAAGGGAGCTTATAAACGGAGTTTTGGCATGGTCTATAGCCGACACTTTTTTGTTTTGAGCCAGCCCCCAGCCGTCTAGGATCATCAAAAGAACTTTCTTATTCATAAAAATCGATAAAAACGTGCAAATATAGGGCTTTCTAAAGCCTTTAAGGTCACTTCTTGCTTAACAAACACATTAACAAATTAGTGTATCTTTCGGCACAGTTTTAGTGCAATTTCTCCTATGAAACAGATAAAAATACTGGTTGTTCTGTTCTTGTCGATGGCCGCTATACAGGGTTTTGGTCAAGGCAAGGGCGATATAGTTAATGACGTAAAAGAAACCATAAAAGCAGGAAGCGCTAAAGAATTAGTGCGTTTTCTCAATCAAAACGTAGACATTGAGCTGAACGGAAAAAAAGAAACATACAGCAAGGCACAGGCTGAAGTGATTTTACGCGACTTCTTTAAAAGCAACGTCCCATCAGATTTTACCATTTTACATAAAGGGCAATCAAAAAGCGGCCAACCTTTTGCCATTGGCCAGTATAAAAGTGGAGTCGCATCCTATCGCGTGTTTATGAAAATTAAAACCATGGAGGACCAGCAACTCATTCACGAAATTTCCTTTTCAAAAGAATAAGTATTCCGTAAGAAGCCTTCTTCCCATATCAATTTCTGCCATTACCTTTGTGCCGTGCGCCCAGAATATATTACCACCCAATTCCTTCAGGACTTTATTAAAAGTGCCTTTGCCGAAGATGTAGGCGATGGCGACCACAGTACGCTTTCTTCCATTCCTAAAGAAGCAAGGAGTACAGCAGTGCTAAAAATAAAGGATAACGGGATATTGGCCGGGGTGGAGATGGCGATCGAAATTTTTCGACAATTTGACACCAATCTTGAAATAAAAAGCTTTTTAAATGATGGTGCTGTTGTAAAAACAGGCGATAGTGCGTTTACTGTGCAGGGTTCATCTCGCTCAATTCTTACCTGCGAACGGCTTGTCCTCAACTGCATGCAACGGATGAGTGGCATTGCTACCAAAACCAACAAGCTTGTAAAACTCCTCGAAGGAACCTCAACAAGGCTATTAGATACCCGCAAAACTACCCCCAATTTCAGGCTTTTAGAAAAGTGGGCAGTGAAAATAGGTGGTGGTGAAAATCACCGCATAGGTCTTTATGATATGATAATGCTTAAAGACAATCATATCGATATGGCTGGTGGTATTACCCAAGCGATCAATCAAACAAAAGATTATCTTCGCGCCTCAAATAAAAGATTAAAAATAGAAGTAGAAACCAGAACACTGGCTGAAGTTGAGGAAGTTTTAGCCGTTGGTGGGGTAGATATTATTATGTTAGACAACATGGATATCGCTACAATGAAGGCTGCCGTAACTTTGATTGCCAACCAAGCTAAAACTGAAGCCAGTGGCGGAATTACTGAGACAACTTTAAGAAGCGTTGCAGAATGTGGGGTAAACTATATTTCTGTTGGTGCATTAACACACTCTTACAGAAGTCTTGATTTAAGTTTAAAGGCTGAAAAAAATTAAGAACAAATAATATAAGAACGAAATGATCGTAAAAACTAAAAACTATAAACTCGATAAAAAGGTCTACATCAAAGTGGCACTTACTAATATACTACTGAAGCAGGGTTGGATTGCCGCCTTGGCTGCACTTGTTATTTGCCTGGGTGCACTTTGGATTTTTAGTATCTGGTGGTTTATTGCTGCTTTCATTGGTTTAGCACTTTACGTTGTGTTCTGGTGGGTACAGTTTTTTGGTGTTACCCAACTTGAACAAGGCAAAATGCTTTTCGAGAAGTTCTCATACGAGATCAGCAGCCAGCAAATACTTATGAAGATTAACCCGCGCGAGGGCATGCCAATGAAGTGGGATATGATACAAAGTGCCAAAGCCGGAAAAGATGCTTTCATCTTAATGGTAAATAAGGCTCAGATGATTTACCTGCCTTATAAAATTTTTAATACCGATAACGAAAGAAAGTTTGTTAACAGCGTACTAAAAACTAAAGGCCTTATTAAGTAGCAAATCAGCGGTAGTCATGACGGTACAAGAGGCTAAAATTAAGCTCTACCGTTTCTGTGCATACCAGGAACGATGCCATCAAGATGTTGAAACCAAGCTTTATGAGTTAGGTATGCGCGGTGATGAGGTAGATGAAATTATTCATCACCTGATTGCCGAGGGCTTTTTAAACGAAGAACGTTTTGCCAAGGCCTTTACCAATGGTAAGTTCCGACTCAAGCATTGGGGTAAGCTTAAAATCGTCAATGCGTTAGAACAACGCAAACTTACCAATCATTGTATCCAGGCTGGTCTTAAGGAAATTGGGGAAGATGAATATATTGATACCCTCCAAAACCTACTAAGCAAAAAGGCTCCAGGCATAGAAGTAGATAATATCTTTTCGCTTCGTGACCGTCTATCCCGTTATGCCATACAAAAGGGATATGAAACTGAACTAGTCTGGCGTGAGCTTAAAATCCTGTTTCCTGACAAAACCAGGTTTCCATTAAGGTAAGGTAAACGACAAATTATATAGTCTAAAAAACCACTTAGAGAATTTTACCGTATCTATGCTATCCCTGTACAAGGGTTATACTTTTTTAGATAGCTTTTATTTTATATTTGTTAAGGATAAACTTTATGGAGCCGCGACAAGCCTGCAAAAATATTTTGAATCAGCTTACTGACCTGGTTGAGCATATTAAGCCGACTGACTTCAGCCAACCGGTTGCTACATTAAACCATTCTACTATTGGTCAACACTTGCGTCACACGCTTGAGTTTTTTATTTGTTTTGAAAGGGGGTTTGAGCATGGCATCATTAATTATGATAAACGCGCTCATGATAAGCTAATTGAAAGTGATAAGTATATTGCTTTGGCAGCTATACAACGCATAAAGGAATTCATTCAACAACCCCATCACGACAAAGGCTTGATCTTAGAAGTTAGCTATGACTTATCTGCCGATGACTTTATAACAATTGAGACTAATTTTATGCGTGAGCTTGTGTACAACATTGAGCATGCGGTACATCACATGGCCATCATGAAAATTGGCATTAAAGAAGTAGCACACTATATTACGCTACCCTCTGATTTTGGTGTTGCCGCCTCCACCATTAGACATAAGGAAGCCGAAAACAAGGCGCTCTTATAGTTTTCTGCATGACCATTTTCAATCGTTTTTGGCGTAGTAATTTCATGATTAAGCTGCGTCATTGGGAATATTGGCCCTTTGGCATTCTACAATTTCCAGTGTTGTTTTACTATTTGTGGCTTTCATTAAGAGCAAGATCTTTTCTGTTTTTCACCGCATCAAATACTGGAATAGAAATGGGCGGTATGTTCGGAGAATCAAAATTCAAAATTCTCGATAAGATTCCTCAAGCATATAAAGCAAAAACCATTTTCATCAAACATAACAGCAGTTTTATTCATGTGCTACAACAGATGAATGAAGCAGGTTTGATTTTCCCTGTAATCTTTAAACCCGACTTAGGGGAACGAGGTTATCGGGTAAAGCGAATTGCTAACGAAGCAGAAGCACAGCAATACATTAGCACTTTCAAATTTGATTTTCTTGTGCAGGAATTGGTTGATCTGCCAGAAGAGTTTGGTGTTTTTTACAGACGATTACCTTCTCAAATAAAAGGAGAGGTCTTTTCAATAGTAGGGAAAGAACTACTTACTGTAACAGGAAATGGTAAGAGCTCATTGCAGGAATTAATCCTCAGTAAGGATCGTGCAAAATTGCAGTGGGATACGTTAAAGTTGCAGCATACCGCTCAACTCAATCGTGTAATTCCATCAGGGGAGATTTTCTTACTTAATGCTATTGGAAACCATTGTCTGGGAACCACATTTCTTAATAGCAATCATCTGATCAGCGAAGAACTGAATAACAGCTTTGATAAAATCAGTAATCAAATTGAAGGTTTTTACTACGGAAGATTTGATCTTCGATGCGAATCAGTAGCCGCATTAACCGCGGGTAGAATTAAAATTTTAGAGTTGAATGGCTGTGGAGCTGAGCCGGCACATATTTATCAACCAGGTTTTTCATTCTGGAAAGCTGTGGGGGTTATGTTTACACATTGGCACTATATTTTTAAAATAGCCCAAGAAAATAATAAGCTAGGTGCCGTTTACCTTACTTACACTGAAGCAAAAATGTTTTATCAAAAATTTAAAACAGCTGTGCAGCCATGAGTGTACTTAGTGCTTTTAGCATAGCTTTTGTGTTTAGCTTTATAGGCACCATTCCCCCTGGTACGCTTAACCTTAGTGTGCTTCAGTTAGGATTAGAAAATAAACTAAAAGCAGCATGGCAATTTTCCATTGCCGCAGCCTTGGTTGAATATCCTTACTGTTGGATTGCTATTCATTTTGAAACGTTAATTACGTCTACACCGGGCATTGTAGAAAACTTTGAACGCATAGGCGCAAGTGTGATGCTGGTACTTGGCATACTCAATTTGGTTTCGCTGAGAAGGCAACACATAAAAAAAGTAGACGCCAAAGCCTTTGGTTTTGGAAAGGGTCTAATCCTGGGTGTTTTAAATCCTCTGGCAATACCTTATTGGATTGCTATAACTGCTTATTTAAAAAGTCAGCACTGGTTAACTATTAATAGTAGCTACGATTTACACGCATACCTGATCGGTGTAGTTTTAGGGGCACTTAGTTTTTTTATGCTCATTGCTTACCTGGCCACTAAGGCAGCGGTTTACATGCGAGGAAATTCAGTTCTCAAATATGTGCCTGCAGCAACACTTCTTATACTGGGCGCTTACGGATTAATTAATTCCTTTTTGTAAGAGAGACTTGCTTCCTGTTCGTTAACAACGAGCATAGCATTGGCACCTTCAACAAAAGGAAGATTTGGCTCTTCATGTCCTATGGGGAAGTTAAAGGCAACAGGAAAATTATACTCTTTTGTATGATTAAGAATAATGTCTTTCACAGTTTCATTAAAAGGCAGAACAGATTCTTTTATGTCCGTAAAATAACCTGCGACCAAACCGGATAAATTTTTCAATTTATTTGATCTTCTCAATTGAACCATCATTCGATCAAGACGATAATAGTGTTCTCCTACATCTTCAATGATGAGAATTTTTCCGCTAGTATCAATTTCCGAACTTGTGCCAAGTGAATCGACCAATAATGATAGATTACCCCCAATTAAGCGACCATTTGCCAGACCTAATCGATTTTTTTCATCTGCTTTTACTTGTATGGTTGGTCTTTCACCAAAAAGCATATTCTTCAAATAAGCTACAGATAAATCTGCGTCTGGTTTAGTAAATAATGCAGGTACAGTGCTATGCATGCTTTGCACTTGTATTGATTGCAACATCAGATGTAGCGCGGTGATATCGCTATAACCCGTAATCCATTTGGGTCGCTGTAAAAAATTACTGAAATCTAAACGGTCAATAATTCTTGTACTGCCATAACCTCCTCTTGCGCAAATAATCGCTCGAATGTGTTCTGCATTTAAAAATGTTTGAAAATCGTGAATACGCTTCTCATCACTAGCTGAAAAATAGGAGTGATCATCAACGAAAATGTGCTGACCAATTTCAACCTTAAGCCCCCACGACTCAAGCATAGCTTTAGCAGTATCAATTAGCATTGAATCGATTTTTCGCGCTGGCGCAACAATGCCGACACTATCACCTTGTTTTAAAGCTGGAGGTTGAATCATGCATAAAATTAAAAAGCCCCCCTGAATAAACAGGAGGGCTTTTCATTTAATATTATTAGAGATTAGTTTTTAGGTGCTGGTGCAGCCACTGGAGTAACTCCCAACTTCTTCAATACTAGGTCGGAAACATCTGCATTTTGGTCACCGTACAGAATCACATCCAAACCACCAATCTGTTGGTTTAGGATAAAGGTGTAACCATTTTCTTTCGCTACATCTTCAATGGCTTTACCTACTTTAGTGTAAACCGGTTCCATTAAAGCTCCTGACTTCTTTTGAATTTCAGCCTGTGCATCTTGTTGCATTTTTTCAAGATTAGCTTGAAGTTGTTGTAATTCTCTTTGAGTGTTTTGTCTTACAGCGTCCAACATTGTTGCTTCGTTCTGTTGGTACTCGGCCACTTTGCGTTGAAACTCCTGACCTTTTGCTTCAAGGTTTTTCTTAAGCATGTTTTCAAGGGATTTTAAGTCAGCATCAATCTGCTTAAATTCTGGCATCTGGCTAAAAATATAATCTACGTCAGCAGAACCTACTTTAGAAGGTGTCTGCGCACTTGCTACAGATGTTACTAATCCGAAAGCAAAAAGGAAAAATAGTGTTCTCATGGTCATTAATTCAAAGTTCAATTGGATGATTCTTGTTTTCTATGGTTGTGTAAAAGTATAATTTAATTTTTAATAGTATCGTTTGGATCGCCCAGGCCCAAAGCTTCAAGTACAAATTCTGTATAATCGTAGCGTGGGTCTGTATAAATCATCACGAGTTGTCCTGCTTTATCAAACACAATAGCAAGGTTGTTTTGCTTGGCCACTTTATCCGCTGCGTCCCAAATTTTATCCAGCACAGGTTTTATTAACTCCTGCTTCTTCAAAAAAAGTAGCCCTTCAAAACCAAAAGCTTTTTTCTGATATTCCTTCAGTTCATTTTCTTTTAGTTTAATAGCCTTTTCCCGTTCCGTTTTCATTTCGTCTGTTAACAAAACTTGTTCCGCTTGTAGCGCAGCATACATTCCTTCTATGCCTTTGGCCATCTCGCTCGCTTCCTTTTCCCATGCTTGCGAAAGCTGGCCTATTTCATCCTCTGCTTTCTTGTATTCCGGCATTTTCTTCAGGATATAATCCGTGTCGATGTACCCGAACCGTTGAGCATTTACAAAAGTCAGGCCGAAAATGCAGAATAGGCTTGTAAGCAGCAGTTTTTGCATGTTTAACGAATTTGTTGTCCAATAGTAAAGTGGAACTGAGATCCGCTGATAACACCTCTTCCGCCAAGAGGCACGGTATCAAATCCGTAAGCCCAGTTAAGTCCGATCAGACCAAATGCTGGCATAAATATACGAGCACCAAAACCTGCCGAACGATACATCTTAAACGGATTAAAGTCTTTGTAATTGCCCCAGTTGTTACCTGCCTCAGTAAAGGCGAACCCGTAAATGGTAGCTGTATTACCAGTAGTTACGGGGTAGCGCAACTCTAAACCAAATTTATCATATGCAATACCTCCTCTAACATTCGAGGTTGAATTTCCTGTTCCATAGTCTGGTGGGGTAATGGCATTATTTTCATAACCTCTTAAACCAACAACTTCCTGACCCAATACAAATGAGCTAAATCCACCGGCCAGACCGTCACCACCAAGATAAAAACGTTCGAATGGTCCTATACCCGTTTTGTTTACGTTATAGGCTCCCAGAAATCCGAAGTGTGCCTTTGCTTCAATTACTAGTTTCTTCTTCCTGTCTAAAGGTAAGTACCACTTTGCATCAAACATCCACTTATGGTATTCCTGAAACCTGTTCCTTTCCTCATCGGAAATGTTTGTATAGTCCTTTTTATTAAAGCCTGAATATGGAGGTGTAAGTGTTGTGGTTAGCGATATCTGAGAACCTTGTGCCGGATAACGCGGATCATCAATACTGCTTCTTGAAATAGAAGTAATTAACGATATAGCGTAAGAGCTACAGGTACTACATCCTAAGCCATAGTTAATATTCTCCAGGTTAAATGAAGAGAACGACAAAGAGTTATTTAATGTGAAGTAGTTGTCTGGCCACTCCAGGAAGCGTCCTAAACCAATTGAAATGTTATCTAACTTAATGAGTGAGTTAAGATCGAAGAAGCTGGTTGCACCCAAACCCGCAGATCTGGAGAAAGAGCGTGAATAGCTGACCGTAAGTGAGTGAGGCTTACGACCGCCTAACCATGGCTCCGTAAATGAGAAGCTATAGTTTTGATAGGTTCTGCCGTTAGCTTGTGCCTGAACAGATAAGCGTTGTCCATCACCCACAGGCAAGGGCCTCCACTCTTTTATTTTAGGCACGTTTCTAAGCGAAAAATTATTAAATGTAAGTCCTAAGGTTCCAACAAAACCAAACTGACCACCCCAGCCGCCAGAGAGTTGAATCTGATCGTTTGATTGTTCCTGGAGTTGCCACTCTATATCAACAGTACCATTAGCAGGGTTAGGCATAATATTTTGTCCGATTTGAGCAGGATCAAAATAACCCAATTGTCCAAGTCGCTGTTGCGTTCTGATAATATCAGACCGTCTGAATTTTTGACCTGGCAACGTGCTTAATTCTCTGCGCACCACGTGATCACTCGTGCGTTGGTTACCTGTAAAAGTAACCTCGTCTACTATAGCTTGCTCACCTTCAAATATCCTCATCTCCACGTCAATTGAATCACCCTCTATGATGCGTTCAAATGGACGTATGCTGAAAAATAAATAGCCGTCATCCATGTATAGACCGCTGATATCCATTCCGGTTTTTTGATCGAAAGATATTTTACGATCTAATAACTCTCTGTTATAAACATCACCTTTCTTAATACCTAAAATAGACTCCAGCGTTTTATTGTTGTGAATATAATTGCCTTTCCATGTGATGTTTCTGAAATAATACTTCGGGCCTTCTGTCAACTTAATATTTACATCAACTGTTTTTTTGTTGTGTGCAAATACGGTATCAAACAAAATTTCTGCATCGCGGTGACCTTTAGAGTTATAGAAACTGATCAGTTTCTTTTTGTCCTCTTCATAATCTGTTTTAATGTATTTAGAGCCGGCAAATACATTCAACTTTACGTTATCGTTTAGAAATGTTTTTACATCTGTCCATGTAGCTGAGTCACCCATTTTCCAAACCTGTTTTGTAAATAATGACCTGGCAATGGCCCGGTGCAAAGTAAGGCGTGGATGTTCGTGGGTTGATTTTAATTTGCGTTTCAACTTACCGGCATAAACTTCTTGGTTACCTTCAATATTGATTCTATTAATTTTTACTTTAGAGTAAGGCCTTACTTCAATATTTAGTTTAATGCCTTCTCTGTTAAGTGTGTCACGCTCCTGAATTATCTTAACATCTGTGTTTAGAAAACCTTTTTTAACAAAGTGTTTGCGAACTGCATTTTCTGTGTTCCTGATTAAGGCATCATTAACGATTTTACCACGTATCAAACTGAGGTCTTCTTTCAAAGCAGACTCTTGTCCTTTGCTAATCCCTGTAAAGTAGAAAGCGGTTAGTCGTGGTCTTTCAGAAAGTTCGAGTATAAGGTAAACATCACTGCCTTCAATGCGATCAACCTTAATGGTGACATCGCCCACTAAACCAAGTTTCCAGAGTTTACGAATAGCACCAGAAATGGCATCACTTGGAATTTTAATTTTATCTCCGATTTTCAAACCCGTAAGGGCTATCATGGAGTTTTTATCCAGCACATTTAAACCAGCAACCTCTATTCCAGCTAGTGTGTATTCACCTGGGTTAGCATAGTTAAGGTTATTGTCGCTTGCACTGCCAGCACGATCACGGCTTCGTCTAAATTGTGCAGATGCGGCTGTTACAAAAAATGTTAGCAGTAAAAAAAATAGTACAAATCTTTTCATTATCCCACAGGATTCAATTGCTCACTTGTTTTACCAAATCTTCGTTCGCGTTGCTGATACGACCAAATGGCTTCATATAAATTTTCTTTTCTAAAATCAGGCCATAACGTTGGTGTTATATAAAGCTCCGAATAAGCAATTTGCCAAAGCAAGAAGTTACTTATGCGTAGTTCACCACTGGTACGGATTAACAACTCAGGATCTGGGATGCCAGAAGTCTCCAAATAGTTCTCAATATCTTTATCGGTAATAGCAGAAGGCTCTAAATTTCCTTTCTTTACCTCGTTTGCCAGCTTTTTTACAGCTTCTGTTATTTCCCAACGTCCGGAATAACTAAGTGCCAGAATCAGGGTTAGCCCCTCGTTGCCTTGGGTTGTGTCTTTAGCCCATTGCAAGTTATTCTGGCATTCTTGAGGCAAGTGCGATGTGTCTCCAATGGTCTTTAGTTTTACGCGATTATCCATTAAGGTTTTAATCTCCTTTTTTAGCGTATTTACTAAAAGCTCCATTAAACCATCTACTTCCTCTTTCGGTCTGCCCCAATTTTCGGTTGAAAAGGCGTAAAGTGTTAAGTACTTAATTCCTAATTCACCACAGGCCTCCGTTACATCTTTTACCGACTGTATAGCATTGCGATGCCCAAAAATGCGTAAAGCACCTTTCTTTTTGGCCCATCGTCCATTCCCGTCCATAATAACGGCAATATGGCGGGGTAAATTATTCGGGTCTATATGTTCGCGGTATGAAGCCACAAGGCGGCAAAAATAAGGATAATAAGTTATTGGTTAGTAGATAATTGTTAGTGTATTCTGTTGATTTAAGCAAGTAAAGCCAAATTTTCGAGCTTACTTATAAGGATTGGTGGGGCAGGGTATGGTATAAAAAGTTCTGGTTAAGGTAATCCCCAAAAAATGATAGCTATCGTTATCGTTAGGATTTCCATATCTATAGTTTTTATTGGAGATATTCCCATCCGAAACATTGTCTAGGTAATCAAAAAATGTCTTCCGGCTACTAAACTCTAAACTTAGGTACCACAGAGGATTAATTACATACTTGAACCCAATACCCAATTGCACTGAAGGCTGAATACTGCTGTATTCAGCAGACTTTTCTATTTGCCCTGCCATACCAAATAAACCAAGGCCAGCAACAACATAGGGAGTAAAGCGCAAAGGCCTCTTTTCGCTCCGCCAGTCTAAGAAATGATACTCCGTGGCAAGCGCTAATTCGTATAAAAATAGATTAAAGGATGCACCTCTGTTTGTTGCAAAGGCATCGATTGGGCGATCATCGCTGGCAGCAATTTTACCTGCGGTAACTGAAGTTCTGAAACTGATAGCGCGCCCCAGGTTTGATCGATAAAGGATGGTGCCTGCAGGCTTTACATTAAGAATGTTGTACGTTCTGGATAAATCACCAGTGTAATTCCACGTACCTAGTCCAAAACCTACTTCAGCTCTTTGACCACTTGCCAAAAAAGAATACGAAAGAATAATAATAGTGAAGCAAAAGCGCATTATCTGAATTTTGCCCTATGAAAGGTTTTACCCAGTATATACGTTAAACGTATAGTTGTAATTGTGTAAATGTCGCGATCATTTTTATTTCCGCGCCAACTATACTGATCTTCATGACCATAACCATTGATAAGAGGGCTACCATTGTACGTAAGTGTGGGATGTGTGTTGGCCAATCTTTCTGCAACTAGGGGACTACTCGATGGATTAACCAGGTTTGATCGGTAGGAAAATGCTTTGGCTTCATCCGAAAGTAAGTCCAGGTTAACATAATTCTGACTTATATCATCAATGTAGTCGGTAAACAGATAGCGGAATCCGAATTCAGCAGAAATATCAATTACTTCATTTACGCGGAAACGGGCACCAATACCAAAAGGTATGGCCAGTTGAATAAGTTTATATGGCTTAATACCATAGTTAACATCAGTTGGACTTAATTGAGCGTATTGCCCTTCAGTACCAAGAGGTTGAAGGTTTACCCATTCACCATCGGCATTTTGCGCCTGAGGGTTATGATGAAAAACAGCTAATCCTACATAGGCGAAGGGACTCCACCTTACCCGGCTAATGTACGTGCCCTGGTTAGGAAATAAATCAAATTGCCCTACCACCGACAATTCTTTTATTCTGTTCCTAAAGCTTAGGTTTCTTACATATCTATATGCTGAATTATCGTCACTTGGATCTGCTGATTCCGCATCTGAACCTGCCAATGTACCATAGGAAAATCCTGCGGTTAATTGATAAAATGGGCCAAATCGGTGAGTAAATGAAGCGCCAATGGCAGGCCTTGTAAAGCCTATATCCGTGCTAATTCTGTTAGGAAGCGGGGCAATATCCCCGTAGTAATTGAGCGCATTTAGAGAAATGCCCAGCGCGTTATACTTTTTTGCAGGATCAAAACCTCTTTTCTTCCCCTTAAAGTGTGCAATAGAGCGATTGTTCTTTTTAATTCTTTTACGATTCATCTGAGCTTCCGAATCGATTGTGAGTAAAAAAGCCGCTATAGCCAAACAAATAACAAAACCCCTACGCATATCTATGATGTTGATGATTAAAGCCTTGCAAAAATAGTCAAAAATTAGTTTCTAATATCTAAACCCCAGTTAAGCTTACTACGAAGTGTCTTGAAATAATGCTGCCCTTCTAATTGAATTAGGTTAGCGGTAAAGTTTTCGCGCTTCACAAGTATTTTTAACCCAGAAACTCCAGTAGCCACGCGACTATCAAGCGTAATTAAAAAGTTCTTGCTTCTGCCCTCAACCTCAAGAGTTATCTCTGAAGAATCGGGAAGAATGATTGGTCTTGCTGTTAAATTGTGAGGGCTAACAGGCGTTATTATAAAGTTTGATGATTTAGGATGGATAAGGGGTCCACCACAGCTTAAGTTATAACCTGTACTTCCTGTGGGTGTAGAAACGATAAGGCCATCTGCCCAGTAAGAATTAAGATACTCACCATCAATGTGTGTGTGGATTATCAGCATCGTTGCCGTGTCCTTTTTTAAAACAGTTAAATCGTTTAAGGCAAAGTTTAATCCATCGAAAAGATTGTCTTTAAGTTCTAATCTAAGAAGCGACCTTCTGTCTATTGTATAAGCTCCTTCGAATAATTTTTCAAGAGCCAGAGTGGTTTCGTCTTTATTAATAGTTGCCAAAAAACCCAAACGACCTAAATTAATACCCAAAACTGGTACTTCTGCACTGCCAACATGCGAAACTGTTTCCAACAATGTTCCATCGCCACCAAGGCTTAAAACAAATTTCATTTGCTTTAAGGAGTTGCCTTTTTCGTAAATCTTAAATTTTTGCTTTGATCCAACCTTTTTTAACTGACTGGCAAAAGAATATGAGACACAAGCCTCCGCACCATGTTCATGAATCAGGTCTAATACCCTTTCAATAACAGGTAGCGATTTTAGTGAAAACTCCTTTCCATGCAATCCAACTTGCATATATCTGACTTTAAGTAGCTCGTGTTAAATGGCTGAAAAAGTTAAAGATAGAAATCTTTTATGGAGAAAAATGACTGTAGATAAGAGATTAAATGTCGAGATAGCGTAAAAGCATGTCGATTCGCTCTTTGTTGGCTGGTTCTTGCTGTAACTCTTGATACCGACCAATAACCCTATAGCCGAAACGCTCCAGCGTGGCTACCGTTCTGGATAAATCTGTTTGGTTGATTTTGAGAACAAGACGTAATCTAGAATTATCTAATGGATCTTCTTTTACCAAACTACTCAAAATTTTTGCGTTATTTTCTTCAATTAAACGGCTGATGGTTGCCAATGAGTAATCAATATGGTTCATGGAAAGCACTAACACACTTCCAGGCATTTGAACTGCAGCTGTTTGTGCAAAGGATGCCATAGTATCTTGCACCGTTATAACACCGAAATAATTATTCTCTTCGTCCAATACAGCTACCATTTGTACTTTATTTTCAGCTGCTACCTTCAGAATATCGTAGAAGTGAGTTCCTTTCTGAACAAAACTTTTTTCACCCAGAAGGTTAAAGTTTTTTACCTCGCGATCTATATCGTTAGTCTCTAATATTATTTCTTCTGAAATGAAGCCTAGCAGTTTACCTTCTTCAACTACTGGTAGATAATTACAACGGAATTCTTCCATCCACACGATAGCTTTGTGAGCATCATCTGTTCCCTTCAGCGGGGGTATCATGTGGTTTATCAAGTCTTCAGCTATCATTTATTAGGGCATAAGGCAATTACCTTTCTGCCGTTATTTAAGCATAAAATCTTCAACAAGTTCATTAAACTTTTCAGGATGCTCCATCATGGGTGCGTGCGAGCATTTATCAATGAATTGTAATGTTGAATTTGGAATAAGTCTGTTAAACTCGTGGGCGACAATGGGTGGTGTTATTGTATCATTAAGACCCCAAACCAAAAAGGTTGGTGCCTTAATGTTGGGTATATCAGTTGCCATATTATGGCGCTGGGCAGATTTGGCAATGGCTACAATACGCATGCATTTAGGAATGCTGTTGGTGGTTTCAAAAACCTCATCTACCAATTCTTTAGTAGCGACTTTGGGGTCATAAAATGTATACGCAACACGTTCTTTTATGTACTCGTAATTACCACGTTTAGGGTAAGATCCTCCCATAGAATCTTCGAACAGGCCAGAACTTCCCGTGAGTATAAGTTTCTTTACTTTGTCAGGATTTTTGAGAGTATAGGCAAGTGCAACGTGTCCCCCAAGACTATTTCCCATAATGATCATATCATTGAGGTTCTTAAGTGCAACAAACTCTTCAACGAATTTTCTGAGCCCATCAATGCCAGCTTCTCTAATGGGCATTTCATAAATAGGGAGCATGGGAATAATTACTCTAAAGTTTTTTGAGAAACGGTTTGTAACGCCTTCCCAATTACTTAAAGCACCAAAGAGGCCATGCAACAAAAGCAGCACAGGGCCACTGCCTTCATCTACAAATTTGAACTCCCCTTCTTCTTTAACAACTAAGGCCATAACATTAATTTCGGATGATAAGTAAGTAAAAAAATAGAAATATACCTTGCACTAAATGGGCGCTTTCTTACATAATGAAAGAAAGAATCAAAATATATCGCTTAACAAGGGCACATATTCACTTACCCATTCTGCAACTGTAGGGGCAAGCACAGCGAGTTTTGGGTAGAGCCAAGCATCATCTGTCCATTTTTCAGGAAAGCCTATTTTAAGTGATTGAATAATCCACAGACCAACACTTAACATAAATGCTGATTTAAAAATTCCCAAAAAAGCACCTGCCGATTGATCCACTTTACCTAAAAAGCTATCATCAATGGAGGCTCTGATTGATTTACCAATGAGTCTGACAACAATTACCACCAGAATAAAAACTACAATAAAGGCAAGGTATGGTAGTACGGGTTCATCAATATTAAATTGTTGATCGAGTAATACCATGGCATTGCCCATCAATTTGAAACCACCTAAAATACCTAATAAAATGGCCAGCACCGAGAAAAGCTCCATCAGAAACCCTTCCTTATAACCACTGTAGGCTCCCAATAATAGAAAAAGAATAAGGGCAATATCTATATAACTCAAGCCAATAACTTTTTAACAAGTTCTGAAATCATTTTCCCATCAGCCTTACCTGACAACTGTTTGGTGGCTACACCCATTACTTTACCAATTTCAGCTGGCGACTTTGCACCGGTAGCCTCAATTATTTTTTTTAGTTCTGACGTGAGCTCTTCTTCACTTAATTGCTTTGGCAGATAACGGCTGATTACTTCAAGTTGTTTTAGCTCCTTCTCGGCCAGATCAGCTCTGTTTTGCTGTGTAAAAATATCAGCAGATTCCTTGCGTTGCTTGGCTGCTTTCATGAGCAGCTTGTTTTCCACATCGGACGCAACCTCCCCACTACCACCTTTTTCGGTTTCTGCCAACAGAATAAGTGACTTGATACCACGTAAGGCTTCAAGTTCTTCTTTATTTTTGGCCAACATGGCTTGCTTAATATCCTGGTCTATTTGTTGCTTTAAGCTCATACTTTGATTTTACTTGTGTAAAGATAATTTTTGTGAAACGATTTCTTGTTCTATCTGTTTTAAAGAGGTGATTAGATTCAGCGTCAATATTAACAAATTCGCCACACTCAGAAATGCCAGGGGTGGAAACAATCCGGATGTAGTAAAGGCAGCCCTTGATTGTGAGCGCTTTGGTGCGCAAGGTATAACGGTGCACCCCAGACCAGATGAGCGGCATATTCGTTATACAGATGTGATGCAACTTAAGGATGTTGTGACAACTGAATTCAATATCGAGGGCTATCCGGATGAGCGCTATCAGCAAATTATCATTGAAGCCAAGCCAGCACAGGCAACGCTTGTTCCAGATGGGCCAGACGTGCTGACATCAAACGCTGGCTGGGATACTATTCGAAACCAGGCATTTCTTAAAGAAATTATTCAAGAATTAAAGAAAAACGGAGCCCGCGTTTCCATTTTTGTTGATCCTCAACCCCACATGGTGGAGGGAGCTGCCAAAGTTGGAGCCGATCGCATCGAGTTATACACAGAGTCTTACGCTCGTGAATTTTTAGTAAGCCCTGAGGTGGCTGTGAAACCTTATATAGAAAGTGCAAGGGTAGCACACGAATTGGGTTTGGGTGTAAATGCGGGCCACGACCTTGACTTGAATAACCTGAACTTTTTTGCCAAATCAGTGCCTCATTTAGACGAGGTGAGCATTGGCCATGCCGTTGTTTGTGACGCGCTGTATTATGGTCTTGAGAATACCCTTCAGCTTTACTTGCAGAAACTAAAAGTCTAACTCTTTTTGAGTTAACTTTACTTTTCACCGCAAGCATATGAACCTAAAAAAGAAATTTAGCGATAGCGACTTACAGCGCATCAGCGCAGCTGTAAAAGAAGCTGAAAGTAAAGTCTCGGGTGAGATTGTGCCCGTAATGGTAGAAAGAAGTGGCGTTTATGCCATTGCTGGTTATCGCTCTGCCATGGCATTGGCTGCCATTACTTTTCTTTGTATTGTAATCTTTGATCGATACGTTCCTGAACTCGCTATTTACGATCCCCTGATTATTTTCATTACGGTGCTAACGCTGGGTTTTTTTGGTGGCTTGTTATCCCACTTTTGGGATCCTGCCAAACGCCTTATGCTTACACAACTGCATATGGACAAAGCCACCAAGCTGAAAGCTGAGTCTGCTTTTTTAGAGCAAGAGGTATTTAACACAAGGCAGCGAACTGGTATCATGATTTTTATTTCATTTTTTGAACATGAGGTTATTGTGATGGCCGATAAAGGCATAAGTAAGGTTGTCGATCAAAGAGAGTGGGATCAAATGGTAAGACAACTGATTGAAAAAATAAAAAATGGAGATACCATTGGTGGTCTTGAGCATTGTATTAAACAATGTGGTCAGATTTTACTGCAAAATAATTTCACTGTCGCTGCTGACGATGTAAATGAATTGAATGACGACTTACGCATTGGTTAATTTTTTATTGTTCTCCGACTGTTCATGCTCATGAAAAAATCAATATTCTTAATCACATTAATATTACTTTGTGGCTTTGTAGTTAAGGCGCAATTAACCGTACCCGAACTTTGGGGCATGCGTGTACATGACGAAGCCAAGGTGTTATCTGCACAAACTGCGCAGCAATTAGAAAACGTGCTTAAAGTTTTTGAGGACTCAACCACAAACCAAATTGCTGTTTTAATTATACCTTCTCTAGAAGGGGAATCTGTTGAAGATTATGCGCTTAAAGTAGCGGAAGCATGGAAACTTGGCACGGAAAAAAATGATAACGGTGTTCTTTTACTCATCTCTATCAACGATCGTAAAATGCGCATTGAAGTGGGTGAAGGATTAGAGGGCCCATTACCTGATGCCCTTTGTAGCAGGATAATACGTAATGAAATTGCTCCAGCCTTTCGCAGACAAGATTATGATGCTGGAATAATGGCTGGTGTAAACAGTATTATGTTGGCAATTAAAGGTGAGTACAATACAGAGAATAATGCTGGTGGAGAAAACTCACTTGACAGCATGTCAACAAGAGACAGGGTACTTATTGGCCTTTTTGTATTTGGTATACTCTTCGTTTTTACCTTCTTGGCATTGTTTACCCCAGGCTGTGCCGGATGGGGACTTTACGCATTTCTCATTCCTTTCTACGGAACTTTCCCGTTAGTTGTCCTAGGCGTTAATGGAGGACTTGCAGCATTAGCTACCTATGCTTTAGGTCTGCCTATTCTAAAAATGATTTTACCTAAAACTGCTTGGGGAAAAACTATGGCAGAGAAAATGAAGAACAATAACCGTGGCAACGGAGGCGGATGGTCTGGAGGTGGTGGATGGTTCATTGGTGGTGGAAGTGGTGGTGGATGGTCTGGCGGAGGTGGTTTCTCAGGTGGTGGGGGCAGTTTTGGAGGCGGTGGAAGCAGCGGCTCATGGTGATGCAACCCTTTGTTTAAAAGATGCGTCTTAGGGATAAACCAATATCCCATGAATACCACATTAACCCTTAGCTTAGTTTTTATAGTAAGTTTTGCATTTGCACAGCAAGATGATTTTCATCTTGATAAAGAATATGCAGTTTCCAGCAATGGCACTATTGATCTAAATTCTTCTGATGCAGATGTGCTAATAACGGGCACCTCAAGAGGAGCCACAGCCCGTGTTAAAATCGATAGGGTAGTAACGGTAAAAGGTTGGTACAAAAGTGAGGGTAGTTTTAATGTAAGCGTTAATGCAGAAAATGGTAATCTTATTATTCGCGAACAGCAATCTAGCGTGAATATTGGCATTATTGGTTACTATAATGAGGATTATAAAATTTTAATAGAAGCACCTGAAGGAGTAAGCCTGATTATTCGTGGAGATGATGGCGATTATACCATAAAAAATATAAATGGTGCCATCTCTATGAATTTCGATGATGGGAATGCTCAATTAACTAGTTGTGGTGGAGATCGTTTTAGTTTCAGACTTGATGATGGTGATATACGAATGGATAAAGGGAGAGGATCGTTAGAAGTTGTGGCTGATGACGCAGATGTTGAAATTTTAGACGCACATTTTAGCCAAATTAATGCCCGTCTCGATGATGGTGACTTTATTGTTCACACTTCGCTTGAAAATGGTGGTGAGTACGACATAGACACGGAGGATGGTATGGTGTTTTTTGACATTTTAAGTGGTGGTGGTGAATTTAGCATCAGGCATGACGACAGCAGTATTAGAGCAGATGGCGATTTTAAAGTATTAGAAGAGACGGAGAGTTTCAAAAAACTGACCTTGGGCAGTGGTACAGCCAGGGTAAAGGTTAGGGCCGATGATGCCAGTGTAAAGCTCATTGCTAAGTAGCCTCTATTCCTGATTAAAGGAATAATGATCCTGTCAGATGAGATTTGACAGGATCTTTTTTTAATAATTAACACTTCAATTTTGTGTACGGCAGAATGCCTTTTACCTTCGCGGTCTATGCTGAAACACATTGCAATTGCTGGAAATATTGGCTGCGGTAAAACCACTCTGGCCGGAAAGTTAGGTAAACACTACGGCTGGCAGATTTTATACGAATCTGTAGAGGACAATCCATATCTCCGCGATTTTTATGAAGACATGAAGCGATGGGCTTTTCACCTACAGATATATTTTCTGAATAGCCGTTTTAAACAAATCAATGAAATCAGAAGTACAGGCAATGTAACCGTTCAGGACAGAACCATTTATGAGGATGCTTATATCTTCGCGGCTAACCTCCACAAAAGCGGTCATATTAATGAACGTGACTACAAAAGTTACCTCGACATTTTTCATTCGATGGTGAAATTTGTTGAGCCACCGGATTTATTAATTTATTTGAGGGCTGACATCCCAAAGCTGGTTGAGCAAATTCAGAAGAGAGGGCGTGACTATGAGTATGCTATACGTCTTGATTACCTTAAAACCCTTAATGAGCATTACGAGGAATGGATCAAATCCTACTCTGATGGCAAGTTGTTGATAGTAGATGTCAACAACATGAATTTTCTAGATAACACAGAAGATTTCGCATTTATTGTTAATAAAATTGATTTAGAGATCAACAGTCTGTTTGGCTAGTTGATTATGTAAACAAATACGAACAAAGGCTGTTTCTGCAATATGCAAGCAGCCTTTATTTTTCCGCATCAACTTTATCAATCAATCCCATTCGACAAAAGTACTTCTATCTACCTGATGGAGGATGAGCTATACTTTTCACAATACAGGTTTCATGCGCAAAAGCTTGTGCTTCATAGGGCCTCTATGAAATATTATCAGTCAGAGCTTGAAGACCAAGGATACAAGGTGCAGTACATAGACTTTGATACCAAAAAGAGCCTAGAGACAGTCTTTCAAAAAATATCAGATAATAAAATAGAAAAACTTTACTACACAGATACAACGGATTACCTATTAGAAAGAAGAATATTGCGCTTTAGTAAAAAGTATAAGTTTGAATTACTAAAACACAAGAGTGAAAATTTCTTGTTAACTCCTGAGGAATTCCAACAGCAGCTAGGGAAAGGAAAAAAATATTTCATGGCGCCCTTCTACATACAGCAACGCAAAAAATTTAAGATGCTATTGGAAGATGATGGAGAGCCAATAGGAGGACGTTGGTCATTTGATGAGGATAACAGAAAGAAGCTTCCCAAAAATATTCAGCTACCGGTTTACAAATCTTTTCCTAAAAATGAATTTGTGAAAGAGGCCCAAAATTATGTAAGCCAAAAATTCCCAAATGCCTACGGCTCATCCGATGGCTTTAATTATCCAACCACACACGATGAAGCTAAGACTGCCTTGAGTGATTTTCTAGAAAACAGAATGCAGCATTTTGGAGAATACGAAGACGCCATTTCAAAAAAGGAGTCACTCCTTTTTCATTCAATACTAACCCCTGCGCTGAACATTGGCTTGCTTACACCTAAACAGATTGTTGATGAAACGTTGCGTCTTCACGCAAAAAAGAATTTTCCACTAAATAGTCTGGAGGGATTCATTCGGCAGATTATTGGTTGGCGTGAATTTATGCGTGGAGTCTATGAGTTTGAAGGTGTTAGGGAAAGGACAACCAACTTTTTTAATTTCGATAAAAAGATTCCTGAAAGTTTTTGGAAAGGTGAAACTGGTATTGAGCCTATTGATGATACTATTAAAAAAGTTTTAACTAACGCATACTGCCATCATATTGAAAGACTAATGTTATTAGGCAACTTTATGTTACTGTGTGAATTTGATCCTGATGAAGTGTACCGCTGGTTTATGGAATTATTAATTGATGCTTACGACTGGGTAATGGTACCCAACGTATATGGCATGAGTCAATATGCGGATGGCGGATTTATTACCACCAAGCCTTACGTGTCAGGGTCAAATTATGTTTTAAAGATGAGTGATTATAAAAAAGGAGAGTGGTGTGCGGTTTGGGATGCACTCTACTGGAGATTTCTTTTTAAGCATCAGGATATTTTTAAAAATAACCATCGCATGAGCATGATGGTAAATCTTGTTAATAAAATGGAAAAAAGTAAACTAACCGCACATTTGAAAGTTGCGGAAGATTTTTTGAAAAAATTAAATTAAAACTCAATCCATCATTAGAAGCAAATCATCAACATACTCTCGTGTGTTAGACAGGCGTGGCACTTTATTCTGTCCACCTAATTTACCACGCTTCTTCATCCAATTATAAAATGTGCCTTCAGCAGCACTGTGTATAATCGGAGCAATTAGAGCAATATCCCTTACTCGCTTGGCATCGTAATCCGAGTTGATGGTGCGTAAAGTGTCATCCAGAATTTGCGTAAAAATCTTCAGGTCATCTGGCTTCCTTTTAAACTCAATGATCCATTCGTGCCCACCCTTTTTTCCTTCTTGCAAATAAACCGGAGCTGCTGTAAAGTTATCTATTACTGCTCCAGTACTTTCGCAAGCTTTCGCAATGGCTTGTTCAGCATTTTCAACAATCACTTCTTCACCAAAAGCATTAATAAAGTGTTTGGTGCGTCCTGATATTTTAATACGATATGGATTTTTAGAGGTGAATTTTATTGTATCACCAATGTTGTAACGCCACAGTCCGGAATTAGTGCTAATGACCATCGCATAGTTTTTACCCAGTTGCACTTGCTCTAACGAAAGGGCTATTGGATTATCTTTGTCGAGTTCTTCAACAGGAATAAACTCATAGTAAATTCCGTAATCCAGCATTAACAAAAGCTCTTCCGAATTTTTTTGGTCTTGTATGCCAAAAAATCCTTCGCTTGCATTATAGGTTTCCCAATAATTCATGCTATCGGAAGGGATAAGTGATTTAAATAATGAGCGGTAAGGGCCAAAAGCAACTGCTCCGTGAAAGAAAACTTCTAAAGAGGGCCAAACTTCCAGGATATTTTTTTTGCCCTGCAATTCGACTATGCGTTGAATCAATAGTATAGTCCAGGTGGGAACACCAGCTATTTGTGTAACATTTACCTGCGATACCTCTTGCGCCATTCGCTCAATTTTCTCCTCCCAGCTATTCATTAAGGCTGTTTGCAAACTGGGGGTTCGGATAAACTCAGCCCAAACAGGCAAGTTCTGCATAATTACCGCTGACACATCACCATAAAATGAGGCGGCTGTCGGATCAAGCTCGTTTACCTGATGACTGCCCCCAACACCCAAACCCTTGCCGTCAAAAATTTTTGTGTCAGGATAATTGTTGATGTAGATAGACAATAAATCTTTACCACCCTTAAAATGACAGTTCTCAAGAGCTTCTGGCGAAACAGGAATAAATTTACTTCGCGCATTAGTAGTGCCTGATGATTTTGAGAACCACCTGATTTCGCTAGGCCATAAAATATTTTGTTCACCCCGCATCAGGCGTTCTATGTAGGGATAGAATTCCTCGTATGAGTGAACAGGCACCCTGCTTTTGAATTGATCATGATTTGTTATTGATCTAAAATCGTAACGCTGTCCGAATTCCGTGTGCCTTGCTGAAAGCAATATGTTTTGTAAAAGCTCAGACTGCACCTCATGAGGGTTATTCATAAACCGCTCAATCTGACTAAAGCGGTGCTTCATAGCCCAAGTTACAATCGTATTAAACAGACCCATGGTTAAGATTTAGGTAGCCTCAAAAATAAGCTAATCCTTAGAAGTGCAAAACTTGGGTAAAGCTTATAAAATGGGGCCTGACTCCTCTTTCCAGTTGTCCGGTGGTTGGGCAACCCTGGCCCTGCGTAATTCAAAGTTTTGTCCCAAGTAAACTTTACGTACCTGTGGATCGCTTGCGAGCTCTTCTGCTGTTCCTGATTTAAATAGTTTACCGTCAACCATCAGGTAGGCGCGGTCAGTAATGGAAAGTGTTTCGTCTACGTTATGGTCGGTAATGAGAATACCGATATTCTTTGTTTTAAGTTTAGACACAATACCCTGAATTTCCTCCACAGCTATGGGGTCTACCCCGGCAAAGGGCTCATCCAGTAATACAAACTTAGGATCTACCGCAAGGGCACGCGCTATTTCTGTTCTGCGTCTTTCACCTCCTGAAAGCGACATACCCATGTTTTTGCGAACACGAGTAAGGCTAAACTCCTCCAGCATTTCCTCTACTCTATCTTTGCGTTGTTGTTTGGTAAAATCGCGCATTTCAAGCACTGCCATAATATTCTCCTCTACTGTAAGCTTTCTGAATACAGATGCTTCTTGTGCCAGATATCCAATGCCTAACTTGGCACGTTGGTACATGGGTAAAGCAGTTATGTCTTCTGTATCGAGAAAAATATGCCCTTCGTTTGGTTTGATTAGACCCACCGTCATGTAAAAGGTGGTGGTTTTGCCTGCTCCATTTGGGCCCAATAATCCCACTATTTCACCCTGTTGCACGTGCACAGATACGTTATTGACTACCGTACGGTTCTTATATTTTTTTACCAGGTTTTCTGCCCTTAGCACCATAATATCAAATCAGTTGTAACAAAGGTATTGAATCGGCAGGAGAGCAAAAATTAATCCATAGTTATTGACTGGCGCTTAGGTGATTAATTAAAATATTATACAAAATCAAGCTTGATTGTTTCTGCTTTTTAAGCCACGTTTAAGGTATGATTACGTGGCCGGAATATAAAAAGCTAACCTTTAATGACAAGGTAAGACGCCTGTATGAAGACGGTAGTTTTATAATGGCCATCCGCTATTATCAGTACAAAGTGAATCTTTATTTGATGGGCAATTTTTATGTAGAAGTCTTTGTTGAACACAAAGACTCCACCATTGCTAAAATTGCCCTGCTTGATAAGGATTCTACTCGTTTAGCTTTTTATTCTGATCAGATTAAACTCCCCACTGGGCTATTAAGGTAGCCTCAAAACTTACCAAACTTCAGGCCCAGACTTACGCTTGGTCCACTCACTTTATCATCCAACGATCTCTTTTCATTGTCAAAAGCAAAACGGTAAGAGATGCCTGGCGATACTCTTAACCACTTCAATAAGTTTAATTCAACTTGTAGTGCAGGTTCACAAATGTAATACCACTTTAAATCTTCAACGTCTTCACGATAATGTTGATTATCCAAATCTTCCCAACGTGGTCTATGATACTGCATTGTAAATCCTGCACCATTAAATAAGTGAAAGACAGGATGAATCGGACTATTAGAAGCAATAACCAACTCGTTTACCATACCAAATTGTCCATATAAATAACTCATCCGCTGGCTTGGGTTTGCACTGTCATTAATATCTACAGGGATGTAGTTAGTAGTAGATCCTCCCCCTACACCAAGTAAAAACTTTTTACCTATAAACCAGCCTCCATAAATCTCTGGCATGTTTGCGAAGCTTCCATGTATGCTTGTTAGTTTGTTGCTGAGTACAACATAACCTCCTGAGCCCTTCGTGTTTTTAAAGATGGTTTTAACCTCATCGGAAGATTGGGCTTGTGCCATATAGCCTGTACCAAGTATAATGGCCATGGCAAATAATTTTGTAATGTGCTTTTTCATTTCTTGCTTTTGGTACTGAGACAGGTCAAAGCAGAAAAACCCCTATTCACACATTAACTTTTTTATTTCGGCACAAAAAAGGGGCTTACGCCCCTTTTTTTAGATTTTAAATGCCTTCTTGACAGCATCTACGTAGTCCAGTTTTTCCCAAGGGAATAGCTCGACCTTTATTTTTTTCTCGTTTTTCTTACCCTTGTTAAAAATCTTTTCAACTACCTTATGCTCTCGGCCCATATGACCATAAGCTGCAGTTTCAGAATAAATAGGAGTACGCAACTTGAAACGCTCTTCAATAAAGTAAGGGCGCATATCAAAAATCTTTTCAACTTTTTTAGCAATCTCACCATCGGTAAGCTTAACCTTAGCTGTGCCGTAAGTATTTAAGTAGAGTCCAACAGGTTTCGCTACACCAATTGCGTAAGCAACCTGTACCAACACTTCTTCAGCTACCCCAGCAGCTACAAGGTTTTTGGCAATATGACGGGTTGCGTAAGCCGCTGAGCGGTCAACTTTTGAAGGATCTTTTCCTGAGAAAGCTCCTCCTCCGTGTGCACCTTTTCCACCGTATGTATCTACAATGATTTTGCGGCCAGTTAAGCCAGTATCACCATGAGGGCCACCAATTACGAATTTACCTGTAGGGTTAACGTGGTATGTAATATCGCCAGCGAATAGTTTTTGAATGCGCTTTGGCAACTTCTTCATAATGCGGGGCACAAGTATGTTTATTACATCGTCCTTAATCTTGGCCAACATTACATTGTCTTTTGCGAAATCATCATGTTGTGTTGAAATAACAATGGTGTCGATGCGCTGCGGCTTGTTATCATCGCTATACTCAATAGTTACCTGCGACTTTGCATCTGGACGTAAATAAGTCATAGTCTTGCCTTCCTTACGAATGGCAGCCAATTCGCGTAAAAGTAAATGAGCCAATTCTAAGGGAAGTGGCATAAAGTTATCCGTTTCGGTAGTTGCATAACCGAACATCATACCCTGATCACCAGCACCTTGATCTTCTTTCTTTTTACGCTCTACACCTTGATTAATATCAGGAGATTGTTCATGGATTGCAGAAAATACACCACATGAGTTTGCCTCAAACATGTATTCGCTTTTTGTATACCCTATTTTCTTGATAACGTCACGTGCAATGTCCTGCACATCCAAATAGGCTTGTGATTTAACCTCTCCGGCTAATACAACCTGACCAGTTGTTACCAGTGTTTCGCAGGCTACTTTAGAGTTAGGGTCATATGCTAGAAATGAGTCAATAAGCGCATCGGAGATTTGGTCAGCTACTTTATCCGGGTGACCTTCAGAAACCGATTCAGAGGTGAAGAGGTATGGCATAGTTATTAAATTGTTAATTCAGCGGGCAAAGTTAATAATTCCTATTAAACAGGGAGGGGTTTGTTTCTACAGCACATTCAAAGAATGCCCCTAAATCATAATTTCTTTTTCCTTTCCCTTTTATAATCAGGTATACCTTAGTTACTTGACTTCTTAATTCTATCTGCCATTGACGGACGCTTCGACAAAGGACACCCAAAACCAAGTGTGGTTAACAATTAGAACCACGCTGTCCATTATTGGTGCCCTATTGCTTTTCTTTTTTGCAATAGATTTAATGGTTTCTTCATTACAGGAACTTGGAGGAGGTGTTGCTGAAACAATTCTTCTGGCCACATCAAATCCATTTACCGGTTTGTTTATCGGTCTGCTGATCACAGCCATGATTCAAAGCAGTTCCACCACCACCTCTCTTATTGTGGCCTTTGTCGCATCTGGCTCTATTACCCTTGAAAGTGCTGTACCGCTTATTATGGGAGCAAATATTGGAACTACCATTACAAGCACAATCATTTCGCTTGGTTTCATCAATAAGAAAAAGGAGTTTAAGCGGGCTGTGGCTGCGGGTACCTACCACGATTTTTTCAACATTCTTACAGTTATCATTCTATTCCCCTTAGAGTATTACTATGGCTTTTTGTCCTCATTAGCGACAAGCATAAGCACTCTGCTTGTAAATCCTGCATCAGGCGTTGATTTAATAAGCGACCATCATTATGGTTGGGGCTTTGGTGGAGTTATCAATTGGTTGGTGACTATTGTTCCTAGTGGCTTTGCCTTGGTAATTCTTGCCTTTGCATTACTTTTTGGTTCAATCCTTCTTTTTAGAAAATTGATTTCCAATCTTCTGCTTGTGCAATCGCCCGAAAAGCTTGGTTCCTTCTTTTTCGGTAGTCCGTTGAAGTCATTTGCCTGGGGACTAACCTCAACTGCAGCTATTCGGTCCAGCACTATCACAACTTCTCTTGTTGTGCCATTAGTAGCAAAACAAGTTATTAAATTAAAAGCAGCTGCACCCTATATTCTTGGTGCCAATATAGGTACCACCATTACAGCTTTTATCGCTGCCATATTGTATGCTAATAATTCAAGTGCAGTCACTATAGCTATTGCCCACTTTTTATTCAACTTCATTGGTGTAATCATTTTTCTTCCTATACCTATACTTCGGAAAATCCCTCTGGATTTAGCATCTTTCTTAGGAAAGCTGACCTTAAAATATAGATTGGTAGGTTTTGTGTATCTCTTGTCTGCTTTTTTCTTTATTCCATTCTCTCTTATTTACCTTAATAAAAATAGCATTGAAAACACGACAGCAGTTTACGAAGTCGTGGATAAAAATGGTGTGCCCCAAAGCAATAAAATGGTTGCACGTATTAACAGTAACACACGAAACGGTCAGTGGATTGAGTTTGCAGGTGATGCTGACTCTGCTGCTAATACCCCTAACAAAATTCAAAACATCTCTTATAGGGATAACGTTTTTTTTGTAAGCGATCAGATGTATATGTTTAGCAAGCAAGGGTTTTGCTGGGATGGTGAAGATAACTTAGGTAAATACAAAGTTTGTGTAGACAGCATTCTTACTAATTACAGCCTAACACCTGATTTGACGTTGCCCTTATTGTACCATTTTAAAAGAACCTACTATAATGATGCGCAAGAGAAAACTAGCGATATTTTTATTAGCCCTGACCTACCCATTATTATAAAACAGAGTAACTATGATTCCACTGGTCTTATTGAGACTAAGAGAATACTAACTGTTGAAAAGGATTAGGTCAATTGTAAATCTAACTAAACCCATCATGCTATTATACAATGTAACAGTCGGTGTTGATAAGAGTGCAGAGCATGAATGGCTGCATTGGATGAAAACCGAACACATCTTAGATGTGTTGAATACCGGTATGTTTATAGAGGCCAAAATCTACAAAATATTGCACCAAGGAGAGGAGGAAACGGTGTCCTATTCAATTCAATACTTTGCTGAGACTTTAAGCCATGTAGAGCAGTACCTGGAAAAGTTTGCACCAGCTTTGCGAGAAGAAGTCAGTAAAAGATTTGAAGGAAAGCAAGTGGCGTTCAGAACACTTCTGGAAGAGGTGTAATCTATTGACGTCTTACACCTTTTAACCAACTGGCGATGCTCCAGCGTGTACTCTCTTGAACCACTGCTCCACTTTCTGATGCCCTGTTAACTTTTTCAACAGTGTAGAAGGCTGTAGGAAGAATTTCTTTAAGTTTAGTTGTTAGTTCTTCAAGGCGCTCTCTTTCCAACACGGTAAATATTACACTTTCATCGCCATCTGGACCGAGCGCTTTAAGTATTGTAAATCTGTGGTTTTCTTTAGTAAGGTATTCTTTCAGCTCATCTATTTCTTTTCTTGTAATAATCCTAATGATCACTTTTCCATAAGCTATTCGTTCTTCTATCATCATACCTACAAAAATACCCATCGCAAAACCTGCGGGGTAGGCTATATATGATGCCCAGTTATCAAGGTGTTGAAATATCTGGCGAATGGCCATCAACCACACAAAGGATTCTACAAAACCTAAGAGTGTTGCTGTCATTCTTCTTCCTCCCAATACATAAATGATACGGATAGTATTAATGGATACATCAATGATGCGCGCTAGAAAAATCAATAGTGGCAGTATAACGTAAGCAAAAATTTCTTCGGAGATGCCCAGTAATTCAATCATTTTACTATGTTTTTTTACTACCCAAATAATTCCTGAAACACCTCTGTAAGTTTGCCAAAAGATTTAACTGTAATTTTTGTCTTGCTCAAGTCGAGTGATTTCTTGCTATACTTCGAAATGTAAATTTCCTCAAAGCCAAGTTTTTCTGCTTCAGATATTCGTTGGTCTACTCTATTCACTGCGCGCAATTCTCCCCCTAAACCAATTTCTGCAGCAAAGCATACCTTATCCGACACGGATATCTCTTCCATAGAAGAAATTAAGGAAACGCATAAAGCCAAATCGATGGCTGGATCTTCTACAGTAATACCTCCTGCCATATTAACAAATACATCTTGCGTGCCTACCCGAAATCCACACCTTTTCTCCAACACCGCCAACAGCATGTTTAAGCGTTTATGATCAAAACCATTAGGCGTGCGTTGAGGCGTACCGTAAGAAGCCGGACTAACCAGCGATTGTATTTCAATAAGCAATGGTCGGTTGCCCTCAATAGTAGCACCAATAGTAGCTCCTGTATGCTGACCATCCTTTTGAGAGATCAGAATTTCAGATGGATTGCTTACTTCACGTAAACCTGAACCCAACATTTCATAAATTCCAATTTCTGAAGTTGATCCAAAACGGTTTTTAGTTGTGCGCAGGATACGATAAGCCAGATGTCTGTCTCCTTCAAACTGAAGTACAGTATCTACCATGTGTTCGAGCACTTTAGGTCCAGCCAGCATACCGTCTTTAGTAATATGGCCTACTAAAAAAACAGGTGTGTTTGTTTCTTTCGCAAACTTCATCAACTCTCCTGCGCATTGCCTTACCTGAGCAATACTGCCAGCGGCTGAATCAAGCATAGTAGAATGGAGTGTCTGGATTGAGTCTACAATTACCAACTGAGGTTCTACCTGCTCAATGGCAAGAAAAATATTTTTTGTATTTGTCTCGGTAAGAATATAAAAGTTATCACTGACTTTTTCTTTAGGAAGAATTCGTTCTGCGCGCATTTTTACCTGCTGATCACTCTCTTCGCCTGTAACATACAAAACCTTTATTCTTTTTAATGAGAGTGCCACCTGAAGCATTAATGTAGATTTACCAATGCCTGGTTCTCCGCCAATAAGCATCAGAGAGCCTGGAACAATACCACCTCCTAAAACGCGGTTCAATTCAGCATCAGGGCTAATTATTCGAACCTCACTGGCAGAAGTTATTTCATGAAGTGTTTTAGGTTTGGCAATTCGCTCACGAGATCCCTCTTGTCTCCATTCATTCTTACTTTCCTCTTTTTTAACCACCTCCTCAACAAAAGTGTTCCATTGATTACAGGATGGGCATTTCCCCAACCATTTTGGTGATTCATGCCCGCAATTTTGACAGAAAAAAAGGGTTTTGACTTTTGCCATTAGTGGTATATAAGGTAATTAGTTGAGAATACTATATTTGACAAATCTAAACCCAATAAACTAAATTGTCCCCATGCGACTACTACTCGTTGTAGCAATTATCATTATTGCAAAAGCTGCCACTTTTGCTCAAAAGCCACCTATTAAGTTTGGTGATGTGCCAATCGAGGAAATCCAGATGAAGGTTTATGAAAAGGACTCTTCAGCAGCGGCTGTGGTCTTAACCGATTTCGGTGAATCGACTATTGCGTACAGCCAATCAGAAGGATTTCAGCTGATCTTTCAAAGAATAAAGCGGGTAAAAATTTTAACTAAAGATGGATTAGATCAGGGTGATTTCTCCATTCAACTTTACCACGATGGTGACAGTGATGAAAAACTAATCAATCTTAAAGGCATAACTTATAATTTGGAGAATGGAAAAGTAGTTGAGTCTAAATTGAAAAATGACGCTCAGTTTAAAGAGAAATACTCATCAAATCTTAATCTTGTTAAATTTACAATGCCTAACGTAAAGGAAGGTTCTGTTATTGAGATTAGCTATAGAGTTGTCTCCGATTTCATTTTTAATTTTCAAGATTGGGAATTTCAATCAACTATTCCAGTAGTCTGGAGCGAATATCGCGCAAATGTTCCGGAGTACTACAATTATGAAAAATATATGCAAGGTTATTTACCAGTCACGGTAAATGAACAGTCAACCTCGCTAAAAAGTATTGTCATTACAACAAACAATCGCACTGATAATGGGGGTACTGGCTTTAGTTCAGACAAAATTGATTATATGTTAAATACTAATCGTTGGGTAGTTGAGAATGCACCTGCCTTTAAGGAAGAGGCATATATAACCTCATATCAAGATTTCATTTCTAAAATAAATTTTGAGCTTTCGTTTACTAAATTCCCTAATAGACCTATCAACAAAATCATGGGCTCCTGGGAGGATATCAATAAAAGTTATGTGGAGAGTTCAGATTTTGGTGGAGAGATCAAAGGCAATGGTTTTTTAAAGAAAACAGCAGATGAGGTAACTGCAACTATTAATTCGCCCGAAGAAAAAGCCTTAGCTATTCATGCTTTTGTTCGTAACAATTTTACATGGAGTGGCTCTTATCGAAAATTTACAGAAAATCCTCTTCGGAAAATTTTTGATGATAAAAAGGGGAGTTCTGCAGAGTTAAATTTATTAATGGGCTCTATGCTGGAGAAAATTGGCTTGGAAGTTTATCCTGTACTAATCAGTACAAGAAATAATGGATTCATTCGAGAAATGACTCCTGTGTCCTCTCAATTTAATTACTCCGTTATTCTTGCTAAGATTGGTGATAAACAATACTTGTTAGATGTCACTGAAAAATTACTCCCCTTTGGAATGCTCCCCGAGCGTTGTTTGAATGGAAAAGGCTTTGTTGTAAGTAAGGCAGGTCATAGTTGGGTTGGTTTATCAGCTCCAGAACGTTCAAGACTAATTTATAGTGTTGAGGGTAAACTTACCGAAGAGGCTTCACTTGAGGGCAAACTAACGCTTGAAAGAACTGGATATTTTGCGGCACGGGACAGAAAACAATACCTCGCCAAAGAAGAAACAGAATATGTAAAAAATCTCACAGATGTTCACCAAATAGAGGTCCTTAAAAGTGAGTTTAGTAATGCAAATGAACTAGCCAAGTCTTTCAAAGAGGTTCATGATGTAGTTGCTACGGATAGGGCTAATGTTGCCACTAACACCATTTATTTTAATCCTGTTTTCTTCAATAAGGTTAAGGAAAATCCTTTTAAATCAGAAGACCGGAAGTATCCTGTAGATTTTGGTCTTTCCTTCGATCAAATGTATATACTAAAACTTACCATCCCTGATGGTTATGTTGTCGATGAGGCTCCTCAACCTAAAGTTATAGGATTGCCTGACGGTGCGGGAAGATTTACTTATAGTTTTACTCAAATGGGCAACACTATTAGTCTTATAAATAATCTTCAAATTAATAAAAGTGTCTTTAATCAAGTAGAATATGCTTCATTAAGGGAATTCTACAATCAGGTTGTTGCCAAGCAAGCTGAACAGGTTGTATTAAAAAAGAAGTAAGAAATGAAATCTTCATTAACAATCAGTATCCTTTTTTTATCAATTGGGTTGTTTGCAGCTGAAAACAAATATCCTGTCAGTGATATACCTGACAGCTTAAAGAATGGAATGTATGCCGTTATTCGTGAAGAAAGTAATGTTTTTACAATTCTGGACAAATCGCATTCTAATATTCAGTATCATTATGTTATTACTATTTTAAAAGCTACGGGTAGATCGAATGCTATTCTTTCTGTTGGTTATGATAAGCTTACAAAAATTAAATCTGTAAAAGCAACAGTTTACGATGCTCTAGGTAATGTTGTCAAAAAAGTTAAGACTTCAGATTTTATTGATCAAAGCTCCATCTCAGGCTTTAGCATCTATGAAGATAATCGCCAAAAGTATATTGATTTGCGACAAGCCAGTTACCCATATACAATTGAATTCGAATATGAGCTTGATTTGAATTATTTGTTGTTCATCCCTTCCTTCTATTTATATGATGACGATGAAGTAAGCATTCAGAAAAAATCTTATCAATTAGTTTATCCTACCTCTCTTAAACCAAGATACAGAGGCACATTTGTAGACGACCCCGAAAAGCAAATCCTTTCAGGCAAGGAATCCTTGCTCTGGACTTTTAACAATTTTGTACCAAAGAAATTTGAGGCAATGTCTCCAACTATTGAAAAGTACATTCCCAGAATTCTTGTTGCGCCTGTAGATTTTGAATATGATGGATATGCTGGAACCATGAATAGTTGGGAGAACTTCGGTAAATGGCAGCTATCCCTCAACAAAGGCAGAGATGAAATTTTGCCCGAAACCATAGAGAAAGTTAAGAGCCTGACAAAAGATGTAAATGATGATAGAGAAAAAGTTAAAATCCTTTACAAATATCTTCAGAATAAAACCAGGTATGTTAGTATTCAACTTGGCATTGGTGGTTGGCAACCCTTTGAGGCCTTAACGGTAGACAAGTTAAGTTATGGCGACTGTAAAGCGTTGTCGAACTATATGATTTCATTATTAAAAGCCGCTGACATTAATGGATATTACACAGTAATCTATGGCGGCTCAAACCCGCCTACCGTGTTAGAAGACTTTCCTAAGAGCTATTTTAATCACGTAATCGTTACAGTCCCCCTTGAAAAAGATACTGTTTGGCTTGAGTGTACAAGTCAGCAAAATCCATTCGGTTACTTAGGCAATTTTACAGGCAATCGTTCTGCCATGATGGTGACAGAAGATGGCGCAAGGTTAATTAAAACTCCGGTTTATAAAGGTGAGAATAATCAACAGTTAAGATCAGCTGAAGTTATACTTGATGTTAATGGTAATGCTCAGGCTCAAATTCAAACCATTTATTCAGGACTTCAAATTGAAAATGATGGACTAGATAGCTATTTAACCAAATCTGCTGACGATCAGAAGAAGTGGGTGCAAAACAGTACTGCTATACCAGCCTTCGATATTGTAAATTTCAAACTTAACATGCTTAATGAAGAGACGCCTGAAATTGGTGTTTCGTTAGCCCTAAAACTAAACAGGTTTGCATCAGTTTCAGGGAAGCGGTTCTTTTTTACACCCAACCTAATGAACCGCTCAAACTTTATTCCTGAAAAACTGGCTGAGAGAAAAACAGATATCGTAATCAAAACCGGCTATCTGGATATTGATACTATACGTTATAAACTCCCTGACAATGTTTACCCCGAATTTTTACCCGATACACAGAAGCACACGTCCCGTTTCGGTGAGTATGAGTCAAGTTTTCAAATGGATGAAAATGGTTTGCTATATATTCGTAAAATCAAAATGAAGGAGGGAGAGTACCCCGCATCAACCTATCAGGAGCTAACGGATTTCTATAAAAGCCTTAATAAATCCGATAACATCAAAATTGTATTGCTCAGTAAAACCTGAGCAATGCACTATTTGAATGGAGAGTCTTCTTCCCTCGCCATGAAATAGTAGGTGATTTTATCCATCAGTAACGGAAATAATTTAGTTAACCAAACTGCCAATTTACCCTGCGTTGTTAAAACTAAATCACGCTTGCGTTTCAGAATTGCGTAGTAGATATGTTCAGCAGTTTCTTCAGCCGACATCATTTTACTCTCATCTCTGGGTGATTCGCCCTGCGGGTGACCATCGGCTGTTAAAGCTACGTTTCTAATATTTGATGTGGTGAAGCCAGGACAAACTGATAACACATGTACACCCCTTTTCATTACCTCCATACGCAAAGCTTCGAGAAACCCTTCCATGGCATACTTAGAGGCTGAATAAGCTGTTCGTGCCGGTGTGGCTCTTTTTCCATTAATCGATGATATGCCAACTATAGATCCCTTGGATTCCAAAATATAGGGCATTGCGTATTTGGTGCAATAAACGGTGCCAAAAAAGTTAATATCTATTACTTTTTTAAACACTTCTAGTTGTACATTTTCAAACAAGGCTCGCATTGAGATACCTGCATTATTAATGAGTACATCTATTTTACCAAAGCGTTTAATGGTTTCATCTGTTATCCTTTTTGCATCAGCTTCATTACTAACATCACCCTGAAGGGTTAACACACTAACCCCATTATTTATTAGTTCGTTTGCTACAGCCTGCAATTCCTCGCCTCTGCGGCCGGTTATAGCCAACAGCGATCCCTTTTTGCCAAACTCAAAAGCGAGGGCTTTACCAATTCCGGAAGTGGCACCAGTTATAATAACAACCTTATTTTCCATACGCTAAATCCCAGACAACCTTTTACGTCTGTACTGAGTTTACCCAAAAATACTAATACTTGCTTAACTTGCTTCGTAAAGATTTGTTGCCATGTGGCTGTTGAAATTACTAGCTCGTTTGCCTTTTTTTGTGCTATACCTGTTTTCTGACTTCTTATTCTTTATAAGTTATAGGATTGTTGGCTATAGGAAGAAGCTGGTAAGGCAAAATATAAGAAATTCGCTTACTCACCTAAGCGAACAGGAAATACTTAATGTTGAGCGCAGATTTTATCAAAACTTATGCGACTATGCAGTTGAGACCATTAAATTAATTGGCATCTCAAAGGATGAGTTACAAAAGCGCATAAGGTATATTAATCCAGAGTTAATGGAAAAATTTACTGCTAATGGTCAGTCAGTTGTTCTGCTATCATCACACACCTTTAATTGGGAATGGCTTTTAGTAGCGGGCAGTATTTCATTACCTGCCCCTGTCGATTTTGTCTACCAGCCAGTTAAAAATTCCTTTTTTGATTCTTTTATTTTAAAAGCTCGATCACGCTTTGGTGCTTATGCAGTAAAAAGAAATGAGCTTGCCCGAGAATTGATAAAACGTAAATCTATCATAAGAGGCATAGCCGTGGTGGCCGATCAGTATCCGGGTCATGGCAATGATAAACGCCATCAAACTAATTTTTTAGGACAGGATACGGTTTTCTTTTACGGGAGTCAGCAAATGGCAAGCTTAATACAAGCACCTGTCTTATACGCAGTTGTTGAGAAGGTTAAGAGAGGCTATTACACATGTCGACTTGTGCTGGTAGGCGAACCTCCATATAGCAAAAGTGATACGTTTGTTATTGATAATTACGCTACAGCACTAGAGCAATCGATTTACCACCAGCCCGAAGGTTGGCTATGGTCACATAACCGTTGGAAAAAAAGACATCTGGATGATACGCTTACTTCAAGCAAATAGTCTTTCCCTCGATACTATCAACATTTCGAAGCTATACTGATTTAACACTTACTCATTCGTTAGGAGGAGAAGGAGTGGACAAAGGAATTAGGTTTTGTTAGCTGTTTTTTCTGAATGGGCATGCAAAACAAGTAGTGATACAATCAATAGTAAACTATATTCTACTCCACCATTTGAAGGACCAACTACAAACCAGCCATGTTGTGCATGTACTAGAATTATTCCCATTAACAATTGCAACGCCCATACCAATGAAATCCATTTTGTAAAATAATTTAATAGTAGCGCTAAGCCTCCAATTAACTCGAATAATGTTATGCCCCACGCTATTGGTACACCAATCAAGAAACCTTTTGTGTTAAGAAAATCTCCAAATCCATTTATGGAGTTATGGTAAAAGCGTTGCGAAGCATGGGCTATCATGCAAATGGATATCATGATACGCAAGGCTAAAAGCGATTTAGCTGGACTTAACAATACTTTCATAAATGAAGATTTTAGGAAAGATCAATAAAATTCCGAGATGATAAATGCCCCAAGGAGCGGGATAAAATTCACTTTAAGAAAGCATTTGTGCAATGTCTTCGCGCGTGAGTTGCTTCATGATGCTCTCTTCTGTGGTAATCAAATCTGTGGTGAGTTTTAATTTACGCTGTTGAAGCTGCAATATTTTTTCTTCTACTGTATTACGTGTAATAAACTTGTAGGTAAATACCTTTTTCTTTTGCCCAATTCTATGTGCTCTGTCTACCGCTTGTGCCTCTACAGCAGGGTTCCACCATGGATCAAGAATAAAAACGTAATCTGCCTCTGTTAAATTAAGACCAAGTCCACCAGCCTTAATCGAAATCAAAAACAACTTTAGTTTAGGATCTTTATTGAAGCGTTCAACCTGCTCTTTACGATCACTACTACTTCCATCTAAGTAGGCAAAATCAATCTTTTGTTCTTTAAGGTAATTCCTTACCAGATCAAGGTGTTTGACATACTGGCTAAACACTAATACCTTATGGTCTTCGGCTAATGCATTAGCAAGCATGTGTGTTATGTCTTCAAATTTTCCTGAATCTCCCGTGTAATTTGGGTCTATCATTTTAGGGTGATTAGCAAGCTGTCGCAATTTTGTCAAGCCTTCCAAAATCATAAAACGGCTGCTTCCCAAACCTTCCTTATCAATCTGATCAAGAATTTTGCTTCTATAAAATGCCTTTGCCTCCTCGTACTTCTCTTCTTGAGCTACACTCATCTCCGCATACTGCACATTCTCTACCTTTTCGGGTAGTTCTGTTGCTACTTGCGATTTATGCCTACGAAGCATGAATGGTTTAATAATGGTGTGCAGACGCTTAGAGCGAACTTCATCACCTTTCTTTTCGATAGGATTTAAAAACTCGTTTTTAAAATAAGTTTGTGGCCCAAGTAACCCTGGATTTATAAAAGTCATTTGCGACCACAAATCGAGTGTTGTATTTTCTAATGGAGTACCTGTTAACGCTAGTTTCTGTCGAGATTTTAATTCACGAACTGCCTGCGCAATATTTGAAGTAGGATTTTTAATTACCTGCGATTCGTCAAGTATAATGTAGTTGAAATAAAAATTCTTAAATAACTCGACATCTAAACGCGTAATGCCATATGATGTAATAATCAGATCATATTGATCAAAACGCTTTACATCTTTATTTCTTTGTGTGCCTGTATAGGTTAAAATTTTTAACTCAGGCGTAAACTTATTAGCCTCCATTTCCCAGTTATAAACCAGCGAGGTAGGCATAACAAGTAATGATGTGCCATGACTTGCTTCTTTTTCTGATTGAAGTAGCGTTAAGGTTTGTACAGTTTTACCAAGACCCATGTCATCGGCCAACACTCCTCCTAAACGATATTCATTTAAAAATCTGAGCCAGTTGTAGCCAGCTTTCTGATATGGCCTGAGTTCACCACCAAAGCCTTTAGGTAAATCGTAATTTTTAATTCCTGTAAATGAGCTCAGGCTGCGTAGGCGTTCGCTAATATGTACTTTAGCCAAATTGCCCTCTTCCAGTTCTTTAACTAGTGCTAAATGATGTTTGCGTAAAACTGGTTTTTCATTCTTGCCCTCAGTTTCACTTAAGGCAAATAAGTCTGAATATTTTGTAAGCCAGGCTTCTGGTATAATGGCGATCTCACCATTTGGTAATTTGAACTCCACCTTTTTTCGCATGATGAGTTTTCTCAACTCCTTAAAAGGAATATCAAAATCACCGAAACGGATTTTTGCGTGAATATCAAACCAATCTATATTCTCCTTAACCTCTACTTCAATTACCGCTTTGCCTACAAAATATTTTTTATCGCGGCTCTCAGGCTGGCTTACTTCAAAGCCCAGGTTAAGCAGGTTTACTCTGTTTTCATTTAACCAAGAAAAGGCCTCTGCTTTCGGTACCGCTACTCTGAAATCTTTAAATGGCAGCCCAAGTTTTTGCAGGGTCTGCAAAAACTTTTTTTCTAAGTCAGGTTTACGAGTTACCCTGTGAAAAACATATTGCTCTTCTTGTTTCTCAACAGTAACATTTACCGATCCGCTGGCATCACCTCTGAAACGATACTTGCCATATTTAAATGAAAGATCAAAAACGAGTTTACCGCTTTCATCTGTTCTGTCTTCTTTCTGTGCGGGACTTGAATCAAAAAGAGTAGCTGCCTGTGTTGATTGAGCAGTGTGTAATTCTGAAAGAGTCAGTACCGGATGCGGGTCATGATCATGTTTTTGTATTTCAAAGCCTTGTGCTTCAATTTCATCGAATGATGCAATGAGCGGAGCGATAAAACGATTGTAATAGGTTTCTTCAAGATTCTTTGGGATGGTAACTGATTTCTTAGTTAAAAAAGGAATAAGTTTTTTCCCATCTACACCCTTTTCAAAGCCATAGAGTTTGCTATTTAAAACTAACCATGCCGGATGTTTGCAAACTAAGAAAGCCGCAGGATTGGGCAGATCAACTTTTTTTCCTTCGTACGAAATGGTAGGAAAATATTGTGTGTTCTCAGCAGTGCGCATAAAATGGAATTGCACACTAGCACGTTTTTCAAGCACCTCAAGTTTGCGCCAGGTGGGTTCACCATCGTTACCCATTTCAAAAACCATTTTTCCCTTTAGGAGTTCGAGCACTTGTGCTCGCCTTTTCTCCATGTAATCCTCAATCTGCTCCTGAATCAGTTCATTGCCTTTTACTTTATCAAAAGTCTTGGAAAAAAACTCTTCAGGTTTCATCTGCTTGGCAGAATACTTTTTAACAATAACATCCTGCTGCATGGCATCCATGAGTTCAATCAATTTGAAGTCACGGTCGTCAAGGCCCTTGGTAAACTCACGGGCATTTTTATGGGATATATTCTGATGTTGATAAGTTAGTTTACCGCGGTCGTCCAGGTGCACGATATACGACTCAAACACATAGCCAAGGTACTCGTGCTGAAAAACCGAGTACACAATTTGGAAAGGCTGTGCAGCAGAAACTTTCATAATAGTCTAAAATCTGTCAAGGTATGAGCGATTTATATTCTCGCCTCTCAAACCCAAAACATCCAAAAAAGTATTAAAAACACCCGAAAAAGAGCTTTCCATAGCTACGGGAACCTGAAAGGTACTAAAAGTATTTGAGCCTATTCGGAAAATTTTTGTGAGGAAAGTACATCAAACTTACAAGTGCTCCACAGTAGCAGAACGGGCCGCAAGGTGTGCCGGCCTGAGTGAGATCAGCATTGTTATTACGGCAACTACTGTTAGGGTAAGTAGAAAGTCTGAAAGCACAGGCTTGATCGGGTAGCCATCAGTAATTGCGCTCTCCATGCCCATGGAAACAAAACTAAACTGCATTTGCAGCCAAACCAAAGCTCCCCCAAGCAATAGACCACATGAGGTACCCAACATAGCAATAAATAATCCCTCGCTTAGAAATATTTTTTGAATGAGTTTGCCATCAGCACCCATTGCCATAAGCACGGAAATATCTTTCTTCTTGTCTAAAGCGAGCATCATTAGACTAAAAAAAATATTGATGGCACCAATGCCCAATAATAACGTAAAGGCAAGAAAGGTAAAGAGCTTTTCCATATTTAATAGTCTATACAAATCCTGGTGTTGCTCTTCGTGACTAAGTACAGAAAAGTTATTGCCCAGCGTTTGTTTTAAATTCTCTTGAACCTGATTTAGATTTACAGCTGCCTTCGTTTTTATTTCAAGCGAGGTGCGTTTGTCTCCGGTATCCATCAAGTCCTGTGCAAATGCTAGCGGTACTACTACATAGTTGTCGTCAAAATTTTGAACGATAGAGAAAACTGCTCCCGGTATAATATTGCGTTTGTTATAAAGTTTGGATGGATCAAGCCCGGTCAGCTTTGCACTTTTGATGTAATAAAGTTGTAGTGGGAATAATGGGTCATTTACAACTATAGATAAATTATATTCTATACCTCTTCCTATAAGTGCATAGTCTACATTATTCTCATGTAGTGCCAATTTCCCAGCTACAATAGAATTGTTGATACGCTGCTGATCAATGAAATTTTCGCTAACACCTTTCAGGGTTATAATCTGGTTGGCATCTCTGTAGCGCAAGTATGCATAATCTTCCAGCACCTCTGTAACTATTTCGACACCTTCAACAGCTTTTATTTTTTGAAGCAAGCTGTCGGTCATGGCAAAGGTTTTGCCTTCAACCGCTTCAATTTTTATTTCAGGATCAAAAGAATTATTGAGCGCCCTAAGCAAATCTCCTAAACCATTAAAGACAGAAAGTACAATTACCAATGCTGCGGTAATAAAAGCTACTACAACCACTGATAGCCAGGAAATAATGTTAATAAAGTTCTTCTTTCTTTTAGAGAATAGGTACCGCTTCGCTATAAAAAAGGGGAGGTTCAAAATTTAATTGGCTGATAAGTCAGTTCTGATTTAGTTATACCGTCAGCTACTCCGTTGGCGGAATGTTGAGGTTGTTAATAATATCATCCAGTTTTTGGGCATTTTCTTCCACCTCATCTACATAAAAAACAATTTCAGGCACAATGCGCAATTGCTTACCCACTTTATCGCCAAGTAGCTTTCTAAATTCCTTTTTGTGGTCATTAATTTTAGCTAACAAGGCTTGTTTATCTTTTACCAGCATCATGCTGATATATAGTTTAGCTACGCTTAGATCAGGACTAACCCTTACCTCAGCTATACTTAAAAAAGCATTGTCTAAAAGCCCCCTTCGATCGCGCTGAAAAATATCGCTCATTTCCTTTTGAATGAGTTTGGCTACTCTCTGTTGTCTGGTGCTCCCTGTCATAGGGCTGCAAGTTACAGCAATGCTCATGTTATTCGATTAATAACATATGGTTTTTTCTGTTTCGGACTCCAACGCTGACTACATTTGAGTATTTTCGAGCAAAATTTAACGACTTGCTAAGTTTCTTTCGCATAAATGATCCCTACAGGCTGTTGGGCTTACTTATTTTATTTTTTATTGTCTCTTTGCCTGTATTCCTGTTTAGTCCCGGCCCTACTTGGCAGGAACTCAACAGTTTTATTGTTGGCGAGAAAATTAATCAGGGGCTAAGACCATACGTTGAGCTAATAGACTCAACCCCATTACTCACCCAATGGATGTATGGTGCTTTCAATTGGATTAGTGGTCAAAATATTACACTGCGGCATAGTCTGGCACTTCTTATACTCTTTTTTCAAGCTGGTTATATTGGTCTGGTCTTTATTAATCGAAAAGCCTACACAGAAACCACCTATATTCCATCTGTCCTTTTCTGCTTATTGTGCTGCGTCTCTTTTGATGTTATTTCAATAACAGGCACTTTGCTAGCCTCTGGCTTTTTATTGCTGGCCGTCAATAGTATTTTCAGGGAGATTGAGTTTCGTGAACCAAACGATAGCTCTCTGGTTAAATCCGGTGTTTACTTGGGGCTTGCATCGCTTGCTGTTTTCTCTTATGTCATCTTCTTTTTTGCCGCCATACTTATTCTTGCGTTTTTCACACGATCATCACTCAGAAGACAGTTTTTATTTGTTATTGGTTTTTCACTTCCTCACGCACTTTTATTGAGCTACTATTATTTACTGGATCAACAAAGTGACTTGCTGAATTATTTTTATAAAGCAAACTTGTTTGCCGATGAGCGTGTTTTTCAGAACACTAAGACATTACTGATTTTAAGCAGTGTACCCATAGCATACTTCGCTATTTCATTTTTTTCCTTGAATAGAGCAACTAGGCTTACTAATTATCAATCGCAATTACTACAAGCTATGTTCATTTGGCTTCTGGCAGGGGTTGTTCATTTGTTTTTTACAAGATCTTTACGCCCGCAGAGTTTGCTTCCCCTATTTCCTCCATTAAGTTTTCTGCTTACTCACTTTCTTTTATCAATTAACCGAAAGCGTTTTGCCGAAATTCATATTTGGGTATTTACAATTGGTATTTTGCTTACTTCTTATTTAGTGCGCAATAACTTTTTTTTCGAGGCAGGCTATTCAGGTATGATTGTAAAGGAAAGTTCTCCGACACTTGTTGATAAGCGTATTTTAATTCTTGGCGATGATTATTCTCCATATATGAAAAATCAGCTGGCTACTGGCTTTAGTGAATGGGCCATTTACAAAAAAGTATTTGAGGAGCCCGACTATTATGAAAATATTCTTATTGTCAATAATCAATTTGCTTTAGAAAAACCTGAAGTTATCATTGATCCAAATAATTTATTTGCTGCTTTCTTCAGGCATTTGCCTGAGCTTGAAAAGCAATACCATAAAAAAGGAAATGTTTACTACATTAATGAGGTAAATGGAGCCAATTAGAAAGTTAAGCATGGAAGAGCTTGGCCGCGTATCTGCGCAGGAATATAAAGCGCGTACTCAGCCTAGTCTTGTGGTTGTGCTGGACAATGTTCGCAGTTTACACAATGTTGGTTCTCTGTTTCGCACTTCCGATGCCTTTGCTGTTTCACATCTTTATTTAACAGGTATAACAGGTACACCGCCACATCGAGAAATACACAAATCTGCTTTAGGTGCCACAGAATCCGTTCCATGGTCGTATCATGAAAATGTAGGCGAAATTGTTGCGCAATTAAAAAAAGAGGGGTATGAAGCTGTTGTAGTAGAGCAGACTACCGGTAGTCAATCGTTAGAAACTTTTATACCGAGTGCTGAAAAAAAGTATTGTTTGATTTTTGGGAATGAGGTTGATGGCGTAAGTGACGAAGTTTTAAAAATGGCGACAATTGCTCTTGAGATTCCCCAAAGTGGTACTAAACATTCGCTCAACGTATCGGTGTGTGCCGGAATAATTTTGTGGCATTTTTATAGACAGCTGGCATTGTAGAAAAAATAAGCAACTTTGTAGTTCAAAATTAAGAAAGTGAATTCCGATCGTTATAACCAACGCGGTGTTTCCGCAAGCAAAGAAGATGTGCATAAGGCCATTAGCAAACTTGATAAGGGTTTGTACCCTAAAGCCTTTTGTAAAATTACTGAAGATCATTTAACTGGCGATCCTGCCTACTGCTCTGTTATGCATGCTGATGGTGCAGGCACTAAATCTTCATTGGCTTATTTATATTGGAAAGAGACCGGGGACTTATCTGTTTGGAAAGGCATAGCGCAAGATGCTATTGTCATGAACATTGACGATTTATTATGTGTGGGTGCCACAGGCAATATGCTTTTGTCTTCCACTATCGGAAGAAATAAAAATTTAATTCCCGGTGAAGTGATTGCGGCCATTATTAATGGGACTGAAGAAGTGCTGGAAATGCTTCGTTCGCACGGACTAAATATTGTAAGTACAGGTGGAGAAACCGCTGATTTAGGAGATTTAGTGCGAACAATAATTGTAGACAGCACTGTAATTGCACGCATGAAACGAAGCGATGTAATTGACAACGCCAACATACAACCAGGCGATGTAATCGTGGGGCTTGCTTCTTACGGTCAGGCTACCTATGAAAGTGAGTACAATGGTGGCATGGGCAGTAACGGCTTAACTTCTGCGCGTCATGATGTGTTTTATAAAAAATACGCGCAACAATATCCAGAGTCATTCGACAGTGCCGTGCCCAGCGATTTAGTATATTCGGGTGAATACCAACTTACCGATAAAGTAGATGGTGTGCCTGTAGATGCTGGCAAACTAGTACTGGCACCAACACGTACATACGCGCCAATTGTTGTGCAGTTGTTGCAAGAGTTAAGGGGTGCAATTCATGGGATGGTGCATTGCAGTGGTGGTGCGCAAACTAAAGTTTTACATTTTGTAGATAAGCTTCATATAATTAAGAATAACTTATTGCCAGTACCTCCACTTTTTAAAATGATTCAATCGCAGAGTAAAACGGATTGGAAAGAGATGTATAAGGTGTTTAATATGGGACACCGACTGGAGATTTACTTGCCTGAAAAATATGCGCAACAAGTGATTGATATCTCAGCAAGCTTTGGGGTGCAAGCTCAAATAATTGGTCGAGTAGAGGACGCAGAAAAGAGTAAAGTAACCTTAACGAGCGAGTTCGGCTCGTTTGAATATTGAAAAATTTGTAATCTGTGCTTTCTAATAGCACCTCGCCAGTAACCTAGCCTCTGCTATTCATAATCCTGTCTTGTGTAAGTGCCTGACGGATTTCGCGCATGGCTTCTCTTTTGAATCGCTTGTACTGAATTTTGTGTGGATCTTGCTGAAGGAAGCTCTTCATAAAGGCAAGCACCTTTTCAGCCTGCTGCTGATCCAACTCATCAAGCGTCTCCAAAATCTGGCTTCGTTGATTTATGTTTTTCATAATTGTAGTGGTTGACATCAAGTTAAACGAATTAACCAAGCGAATGTTACCAGCATACAATTCTTAACAAAAAAGGCACACTTAGCTAATCGTGAATTAACAAGTGGAGTATAAATGTTAAGCTATGGTTATTTGCTGTTCCCTCCTGCACCGGCCCAATCGGCAGCAGGTAGGGTTAACAGCGTGTTTGACTATAGCTAACCGTCAACGAGAGTTCAGTTGAGGCTATAGCCGGGGAAAATATCTTGAAATTGAGAGGGTCCTTTCGATTCAAAATATACTTTTTGCTTCTGCAGTGCTCCTTCAAGTTGTTCATCGTTCAACTTTACGGTTGCAGCTGCACCTAAAATATGACTTAAATAAGTTGTCTTATGGTTAAGCTCATCGGCCAAGAAAATCACTGGCGTGCTTTTGTTGATAGAAGAGTTTCTTAATGAGCGGACAAGCTCAAAACCGGTGATCACAGGCAGGTCAGTACTGCAAACAATAAGGTCAAAAGATTCGATTCGTGCGGCCAGGAGCCCATCCAGACCTGAATCATAATATCGTATGACTGGTTCTACCGATGCAAGTACTGCTGCGATTTGACCAATAACCTCTTTCTGCCTGTTGATCACCAGAATCTTCATAATCATCTAAACGAACTAAACCGTTGTTTTTTCGAAAGATGGTGATTCAATACTTAGTGATTTTAAGGACAAAAGGTGACTGTCTACCATACCTGATAAGGTAGTTTTAATCGGATTACAAGGTTTTGAAATACACACAGTTACAAACAGCGCATTGGAATGAGCCTTTTAATCGCTCACTCATAGTAGGTAGATAAACTCAGACAAATTAGGTAGAAATACCTATGCGATTAAGAATGAGTTTTAGGTGAGCAAACCACTTTCGTAGGCATAACGCACCACTCCTACTATGTTTTTAACGCCAATTTTTTCCATTATTCTGGCTCTGTGATTTTCTACAGTGCGATCACTCAGCGAAAGTCTGCTGCTTATTTCTTTTGTTGAATATTCTTCACAGATAAGACGAAGAACTTCCAGTTCGCGTTCGCTCAACCCTGGATTAAAGTCAGGTCGTTTTAAATTATGCTTTTCGCGAAGACTCTTTCTAAGTATTGATGCAATAAATTCGTTGTGATAAAAATCTTTATCTGCCACGGAATAAATAGCTGCTTCCAATTCATCTGGTTCAACGTTCTTAAATAAAAACGCACGTGCCCCCAAATCCATCATGTGTAGCACATAGCGTTCGCTATCATGCATAGACAATACAATTACCCTAACATCTGGATACTTATTATATAACTGTTCGCAAGTTTCAGAGCCATCCATTACAGGCATCTGCAAATCCAGCAATACTATATCTGGCTGACTCTCTTTTACAAGTGCTAGCAATTCTTTCCCGTTCTCGGCATCTTTAACACTGGCAACACGCTCAAAAGATTGCAACAGACTAACCATTGCTTTTCTGAAGATGGTATGGTCGTCAGCGATATATACTTTTAGATCAGGTTTTATACTCATGCGGCAGTTGGTATCTTAAGTGTAAACTGACTTCCTTTAGGAAATACTGTATCAAAATCTAACTTGGCTCCTAGCAGAGAAGCCCTTGTTTCAATGTTATACAAACCAAGTCCGGACTTGCCTTGATGGTTCTTAAAGCCTTCATAGTCGAAGCCTTCTCCGTTATCTTGAATGATTAGTTCCAATGTTTGGCTCCAGACTAATGTTACTTTTAATAATGATGCTTTTGAATGACGGATCGCGTTGTTGACTATTTCTTGTACAATTCTATATACTAACACTTCTCTCTTTTTATCCATCTCTATTCGTTCACCAGCCTCAGTAACCTGCACTTCAATAATACCTGAAGAACTAATGCGCTCGCACATTTCACGGACAGCGTGTGTTAACCCAAATTTTTCTAAACCTGTTGGCAACAGATCCCGACTAATTCTACGAACCGTTTCAATGGTTTCATCTAACAATTGTTTGGTCTGATCTAATGGCTGACCATTTCCGGCCTTTACTACTGGATGAAGAGAAAGTCGTATGGTTGACAACATAGCGCCAACACTGTCGTGCAGATCGCTTGCCAACCGGCTTCGCTCTTTTTCTTGCGATTCGAGCGCAGCTTGTAACATTTTTTGCTGGTATTCAGCCTCTAACAATTTAAGCTTTAACTGTTCAGACAATATTCTTTTTTGATAAAAGATCACAAATAGAATAATACTGAAGGCCAGTAAAAGCATAACAGCAGTAGCTATTGAAAACATGATAACAAAGTCTAATTGGCGGGGCTCCATAAGTTAAAATTAAGCATTTTGTGGATTATTCTTTTTGAAGGTTTTTCGGTAGCAGCCACTAATATTACAATGCTACAGCCACCAAAGGTTCTTCAGTAATGCGAAAAAGTACGATCATGAAACCATAAACCTGTATGAGTCTTAACTGCATTGATTTATAATGTTTAATAGCTAAGACTGAAACCAATGCAAGTAATAATCTACCAAAGGCCTTAAATGATTGGAAATTTCTTAAAACTCAAGGAGTGTCAAAGGTTGCTGGGTGGATATTTAAATGCAAGGCTATTTTAGTAACATAGTCAAGCTAGATCATAAAAAATAGTGCTTTAAATTACTTATTAATGTGAGTTACCAGCCTTAATATTGCCGAAAGGTTGTGATTTCCATATACCCAAACAGATTATCAAGCAAAAGAGCGCTCTTAGCAAATTTCGAAAACTTGCGAAGTATACATACTGATCACGAAATGTCTTAATCAAATAAGTTGTTGATAGTGAAAGAATAAAGGTACAGGAAAAAAAGAACAGAATGGCGGCACTTATCCAAAACATAGGTAAGGTGTACAGATCCTCTCCTGGTAAATTTTTTAGCAGTAAAAAGAAATAGAGCGATGAGCATATAATCATTACCAAATCTCTTACAGCTCTTGTGCTGGAATGAATCGTATAAAGGTCAGGTAAAGCAAAGCAAACAAATATAATCGTATACAAGACTCCTACCAATAACATTACCCTGACAAAAGTTAATTTATTAAAGGCACTAGCAAAGAACCAAAGTAGAATAATGGTTTCAATCAAGACATAAAAATTACCAATAGGATTGGGATGAACCTTAGCAATTACATAGGATCCTGTTTGAATGCACTGAAATACTACACTGTTAATAGCATAAATGCCAATAATAAATATTTGCTTTTGCATACCCCTTCGTTTAGCAAAAACAAAAACCACAATAAGAAAACTACCAAACCATTGAAGGTAGTTTGACACTGATAATAAATTTGAACTCGTCATAATTGGTTTAATGGAAATTTGCTTTTGTGAGTGGTGCGAATTTGCCAAATACCAAAACAAATAAGGAGGCAAAAAATAACTCTTAAAAAGTTTCTAACAGCCCAAAAAATAGCGAAGTCCTCTCTTAAAACTTCAGCAATGTAGGTAACTGAAAGTGAAAGCATAAAAGTACACGAAAAGAAAAATAGTGCAGCAGCATTAATCCAGAACATTGGAAGTGATGTAATATTTCCTTCTGGCAAATCTCTTATTAAAATAAAAAAATATAGTATAGAGCAGGTAATTATTGTAAAGTCTCTTATAGCCTCTGCTGTTGAGTTTAGAGTTTCAAGTTGAGAGATGTATTGTGATCTATAAAAAATTAAATAGAATACTGAGAATACAAAGAGTGCCTTCTTAAGCATTTGTCTGTTAAACGCGAAATAATAAACAGATAATAAGGTAAGTAACTCAATTGGTAAGTAAATATTTGCAACAATATTTGTTGATTTTCCTTTAAAAAAGAAATAACCAATGAATTGAAGCAATTGAAAAAAGAAGCTTGCTAATCCATAGATGCCAATTGCCTTCAATTCATTTGTAAGCAGTTTAAAATATTTTAAACAAACCAAAACAATTAACAAACTGCCAGCCCATTGTAAATAGGCTGACAGATAAGCAAGTTCATTTACACTCATAAATCATCATCTGGACATGCAAACGGGCAAGGCAGTCCATTATTAATTAATATTGATTCACCATCAGGACTCTCATCAATTGTGCGCGCACTGTACTCCTCACTTGGGGGCATAATATTGTTACCATTCGCATCTGTTCCTACCAACACAAAATGAATTTTCCCTTCATCATCTAATGCATTATAAATACGAAGCCCTTCGCATTTATCTTCATGCAACATTTTTAGTACAATGTGCTTATCAAAAAGCATAGATGACAGGAAGTTCTTATCTTTTCCATGTTTCTTCTTGTAGTTGTTTACCCATTTGCGGGCTTTTAACTTACTGATTTTTTCTCCTTTTGCCATAACTATAGGGGGTTATATAATAAGCCCTAAAATACTGGAATTTTTTGAATGGGATTTTTATCAAGTTGGTAGACACTATATTTGTTCCAGATCCTATTCTATGAAAGATTCTAAACTTACACTCAGCGTTCATTCCGGGTCACATGGTGATCCCCAATATAAGGGAGCGGTTACTCCCCTCTACCCGTCTTCGGCTTATGATTATGAGGGGCAAGCCATACTTTACCCACGGTACTATAATACCCCAAACCTGAAGGCTGCTGCTGTAAAAGTGGCGGCACTTGAGCATGGCGAGGCCGGACTTATGTTCAGTTCAGGCATGTCGGCCATTGTTACTGGCCTTATCACCTTCTTAAAAGAAGGCGATCATGTTATTTTCCAAAGTGATCTATATGGCGGCACTTACTATTCGGTAATCACAGAGTTGCCTAGACTGGGTATCAGTTACACCATTGTGGATGCCAGTGATTCACAAAATTTTGCCAAGGCCATTAAACCGGAAACCAAGGTTATCTATATAGAGACTCCCTCAAACCCCACATTAAAAATAACCGACATTAAGGCTGTGGCGGATATTGCTAAGGCAAAGGGCATCATTACCATGATTGACAATACTTTTGCTTCTCCTGTAAACCAAAACCCGATTAATCTCGGTATAGACATTGTTGCCCATAGTGGGACTAAATATATAGGCGGGCATAGTGATTTGTGTTGTGGCTTTCTGGTTACAACGCATGCCCTAATGGAAAAAATTCTGAGCAAAGCTATTAACTGGGGCGGCTCGCCAGATGCCAATACTGCATGGCTAGTAGAACGAAGTTTAAAAACAATAGTACTGCGCGTTCGCCAGCAAAATGAAAATGCTTTAGCAATAGCCAACTTTTTAAAAACAGATTCAAGAATAGGGAATGTTTTCTACCCGGGTTTGGAAGATCATCCGAACTATGCAACAGCGAAGACTCAGATGCCAGGCGGCTTTGGTGGCATGCTAAGCTTTGAAGTAAAAAATGATGCCCTGGCTTTTACCAACAAATTAAAATTGATTAAGCGGGCGTTAAGCTTAGGTGGAGTGGAGTCTACTATTTGTTCTCCATTAAAAACTTCACATTCAAAAATGACGGCTGCTGAAAGAGCTGCCATTGGTGTGTCGGATAATCTATTACGCTTCTCTGTGGGTATAGAAGAGGCAGAAGATTTAATTGATGATATCAAACAAGCGTTGGGTTGATGTGCTGATGTGCTAATGATTGATTCGTTGATGTGATGATTCACTTAGCAGTGTTGATTGAATATTGGCAATAATGCGTATGAACAATGTTTAGTGTTGAAAAGAACATTGACTGGACGCATTCCTCATTTATTAAGCAATAATCTAGTTTGTTAACTACTCCACATCCCATCAGCACATCAACGAATCAATCATCAACGAATCATCATTCTACTTCCACTATCATTTCAATCTCAACAGCCATATTAGAAGGCAGTGCGAACATACCTACTGCTGATCTGGCATGCTTACCTTTCTCACCAAATACCTGCACCATTAAATCGCTAAAGCCATTGATAACTTTAGGTTGATCGGTGAAACTTTCAGTACAGTTAACCATTCCCAATACTTTTACTATACGTTTTACTTTGCTCAAATCACCAATCTCAGCTTTTAAAGTTGACAAGAGTGAGATAGCTGTTAGGCGCGCTGCTTCCGCTCCCTGTTCTGTACTAAGTTCTTTACCGACTTTACCTGTTATTAACGTACCATCCGCTTTGCTTGGTCCATGTCCTGATAAAAAAACAAAGTTGCCGGCACGAACAGCTTTAACATAATTAGCGATTGGCCTTGTGGGTGTGATCAATTCAATACCTAATTCTTTCAGTTTTTTTTCGGCATCTACTTGTGCTGTACAAGTAATTACAAAAAAGAGAAGTGGTAGTAAAATAAGTTTTTTCATGATTCTTTTATTTAAGTAGTAAAAGTAATTCCTTGGCTTGTTCAAAATGTCTTTGCTCATGTGTTACAATAATATCAAAAGCTTTGTCAATTTTATACACAATGTTTCTATTGGCTGGTGAAGAGATAACAACACCTCTCTCAATTAAATCGTTACTGGCAATAATATATTCTTTGAGTTTGTTCTGATGATTAATAAAGTCGTTGAAGATGGTTAAATCGAAATCACTGCTAGCGGGTTGCCATATAGGAAATGTTTTCATTTTCTTTCTTCTGTCGGGACTTACTGACTTAAGGATCACTTTACCAAAGAAATTAACCAGAAAATCGATCTTGCCAATCCATGGTAAGTTGTAATCCTTTCTTTGGAGGCTTTCCAATACGGGAAAATAGGTTTCATTGATCACAATTAAATGATGCATGTTTTGGGCTATGCTCCAAACTTGTGGTGATGGTTTATAGTTAAGTGATTCTTTTGGTAGCACCCCAAATGTACTTTTGAAGTCATGCGTGGTTTTGTCAATTTGTGTTGTCCACCTATCCATAAGCTTCGCTACTTGTATTGAACTGTGCAATTTTTTACCTTGATACAAGTTAGGAAAACTTATGGCTAAAAAAGAAAAAGTGCGTTGTGCGTGGTGTTTAAAGTTCGATCAATACATACAATACCATGATGAAGAGTGGGGTGTACCTGTACATGATGACCAAATACACTTCGAATTTCTAATATTAGAAGGAGCACAGGCTGGTTTAAGCTGGAGCACCATTCTTAAAAAACGAGAAGGTTACCGTGAAGCCTTTGCTAATTTCGATCCACAGAAGGTAGCACGCTTTACAGATGCGCGATTAGAGAAAATCCTTCTGGATCCTGGCATCATTCGCAATCGACTTAAAGTATATGCAGCAGTGAACAACGCCAAACGATTTTTAGAAATACAAAAAGAATTTGGATCATTCGATAAATATATTTGGGGCTTCGTCAACAATAAACCCATTGTTAATAAATGGAAATCGCTTGCAGAAGCACCTGCCACTACTAAAGAATCAGACGCACTTAGTAAAGATTTAATCAAGCGCGGATTTAAATTTGTTGGCAGCACAGTTATTTACGCCCACATGCAGGCTTGTGGTTTGGTGAACGATCATCTGGTAAGTTGCTGGCGGTATAAAACGGTTTATAAGCCTTAGTTAAATTTTACCAGCATGCATTAAACATAGACAGTAATTACATACAATTATGATTCGAACATCAATTGTAATTTCATTTCTACTCGTTGTCCATCAACTTTACGGTCAGCAATTGTTTTCTACTAATCCAGACTCTGCAGTGCTTCATACTGAGGATATTACTTTATTCTGGAACCTCTTTGATAAAAATCCGTCACTCAATGCAGGCATTTTAGAATCTGAATATCTCCAAAAAGGTAGTGAGGGATTAAAGGCTTTTATCCCTAACCGTATTGAAAGTGGTAAGCATCTTAATAAAATCATCAAGCACAACCGCGAGTATTATAAATCTATTCATGAAAGTTCTTTATCTATAATTTCTAAAAAGGAACTGATTTTAACTCATTTTAAAAAGTTTCAGCAGCTCTATCCTGGCGCTGTGTTTCCTGATGTTTACTTCGTTATTGGTGCTAAAAATTCTGGTGGCACTGCGTTTAAGAACGGTCTCATTGTCGGGGCAGAAGTGTTTGGAGAAATTGAAAATAAAATTGCCCCAAGAGTTGATATTGATTTGATTGATGATGTTGTTATTCATGAGTTAGTCCACTTCCAACAAAATTATGTTTTGAATAGATCCCTTTTAGCACAAAGTATCCGTGAGGGCTCTGCTGATTTCCTTTGTGAACTGGTTACTGGTACACATTCAAATCAAATAATTTATGAATATGGCAATGCCCACGAAGCTGAATTGTGGAAAGAATTTAAAGAGCGTATGTTTGAAAACAGCTGGAGTGGCTGGCTCTATTATCAACGTGATAAATCCAGACCAAACGACTTAGGTTACTGGATGGGTTACAAAATCACAAAGGCTTATTACGATAAAGCAGAGAATAAATCTAAGGCTATTGTTGACATACTTACGATACAAGATTTTAAAAAATTCTTAGAAGATAGCGCATACGTTGGTTCTAGGTAATTATGTAAATCGCGAAGCCACGTCTTTGCCTAAAATCCGTCAGACCGCTGTATGCTGAAATAAACAGCGGTCAGACGGATTGTCCCTTTCAATTAAACTTGTCGTTTTTAAACTAGGTGTGTCTAAGAGGATTATTTAAATACCCAATACTATCTGTTTTCTTGTAAAGTAAATGCTCCAGATTCCTTTCACCTCATCAACGCCATCTTCTCTTTTTACAATAACAGGAACCGTATAAAGGAGTGAATCTGTTCCTATTTTTTGAACGTTATCCATACTTCCACCCGTAAGTTGTGTCAGGTAAGCTTCAATTAGCTGGCGTTCCATGTCTGTAACGTCTTCCTGCCCGGCTTGCAACCATTTAATTTTTACATTTTCCGCTTGGGCCAATGAGTCAGCCCTGACTGAGGTCTTCAATATTTCTGCTAGTCTACGGCCATTGGTCATGGTGGCCTCTGTTATTTCAGCTTCACTGATTTTCTTAATTTGATTGGTCTCCATCTCGTTCTTAATTTTCTTGCGTTGTTCATCGGTTAACCCACCTCCACAAGAAATCGCCACAACACTTAATATTACCAAGCATCCAAATCTAATTTTTTTCATAATCCTCAGCTTTTGACTGCAAAATACAAACAAGGTAAACGCCTGCCTACTCTATACTGTCCACTGGTTACTTTTTCATTATTTTTGCGCCTGTTTTAGGTTATGATTGAGAAATTAGAAGAAATAAAGTTGCGTTTTGAGGAGGTTGGACAACTAATGGTTCAGCCAGACATCGTTAATAATGCCAAAAAGTCCTCTCAACTAGGGAAGGAGTACCGTGATTTGGGGAAAATTGTTGAAAAATACGATCAATACGCTAAAACGCTTGCCCATTTAAAACAAGCTAAAGAGGTACTCGAAAAGGAGAAAGATCAGGAGCTGCGCGAGATGGCCAAGATGGAAATTGAAGAGCTACAGCCTAAAGCTGAAGCACAAGACCTTGAGTTGCGCGACATGCTGATCCCAAAAGATCCCAATGACGACAAAAATGTATTGCTGGAAATTCGTGCCGGAACGGGTGGTGATGAGGCTTCCATTTTTGCTGGTGATTTGTGGCGAATGTATCAGCGTTTTTGTGACAAGCGAGGTTTAAAAATGACCGCCCTCGATTTTACTGATGGTACTGCCGGAGGTTACAAAGAAATTATTTGCAGCGTTAGTGGCGATGGCGCTTATGGTTTACTCAAGTTTGAATCAGGCGTACATCGTGTACAACGTGTGCCCGCTACTGAAACTCAGGGTCGTGTGCATACTTCTGCTGCTTCTGTTGTGGCTTTACCCGAGGTAGATGAAGTGGGGGCTGTAGAAATTAACCCTGCCGATATTGAGGTACAAACTTCCCGTTCAGGTGGTGCAGGTGGGCAGAACGTAAACAAGGTAGAAACCAAAGTACAAATGACCCACAAACCTACCGGTATCGTTATTACCTGTCAGGTAGAACGCTCGCAGCATGGTAACCGCGAAAGGGCTATGCAAATGCTGAAGACCAAACTGTACGAAATGGAAGTAGAGAAACAGCATAGTGAGGTTGGCGCAGCACGAAGATCACTAGTTCGCAGTGGAGACCGCTCCGAAAAAATAAGAACCTACAACTATCCACAGAGCAGGGTTACTGACCATCGCATTGGATTTACAACCCATAACCTGCCGGCTGTGATGAATGGCGACATCGATGATTTTATTGAACAATTGCGCATTGCCGATAGTGCTGAAAAAATGGCAGAGGGCAGTAATTAATTCCTATCCAATACAAATAATCATTTTTATAAAACTTCTTTTCTTCTTCATGGTTAATTAAATCATGAAGGAGAAGAGAAGTCTGCTTTGGTTTAAAAACGAATTGCGTTTGCTCGACAATGAAATATTGTTTCGAGCTTCGGCCAAGGCATCTTTTGTTTTACCAGTCTACATTATTGATCCGGCACAATTTCAACCTGGCAAATTGGGGTTTCCTAAAACCGGATATTTCAGAACACAATTTCTACTTGAAAGTCTTACAGCGCTTAAATCTTCATTACAAAAGCTCAATGCAGACTTACATGTGTTCGTTGGTCGTGCAGAAGATATTATACCACAACTTGTAAAGGAACTTAAAATCACTGCTGTCTATGCTTCGCAAGAAGTTGGGAGTGAAGAGTTAGCCACACAGTATGCTATTGAATTACAGTTGGAAAAATTTGGTGTGCCCATCGAATTATACTGGCAAAACACTTTATATCATGCAGATGATATTCCGTGGCCTATCAATAGGTTACCAGATACTTTTACCAATTTCAGAAAAGAGATAGAACAAGAATCAAGTGTTAGAAAAATCTTTTCCATTGCTGAAATAGCGTACCAACAAGAGATTGAATCTACTAACATTCCAACAATTCAAGATTTTGGTTTTACTCCTGCATTAAAAGATAATCGCTGTGCCATTGAATTTAGAGGTGGTGAGCAAAATGCTCAGGAGCGCTTGCAGGAATATTTCTGGGAAAAGGATCTGCTGCGTACTTACAAAGAAACTCGAAATGAATTACTAGGCTCCGATTACTCTTCGAAGTTTTCAGCTTGGCTTGCTTTAGGTTGTATTTCTCCTCGTACAATTTATAACGAGGTGAAGCGCTATGAGCAAGAACGTGTAAAAAATGATTCTACATATTGGCTTATTTTCGAATTGTTGTGGCGTGATTACTTCCGCTTTGCAGCCAAGAAATTCGGAGTCAAAATTTTTCAGCGCAAGGGCATCAGAAATAAAGCATTTGTAAGTACGAATGATGCTGTATTATTCGAAAAATGGCGTCTTGGTGAAATAGGAGTAGATTTCATTGATGCAAACATGAGGGAATTACTGCATACCGGATTCATGAGTAATCGGGGAAGACAAAATGTGGCAAGCTACCTTGCCAAAGACTACAAAGTAAACTGGACTTGGGGCGCAGCCTGGTTTGAAAGTCAGTTAGTCGATTATGATGTATCAAGCAATTGGCTTAACTGGGCCTATGTTGCAGGGGTAGGTAATGATCCCAGAGAAGACCGTTACTTTAATACAGAAAGTCAGATAAGAAAATATGATCCGAAAGGCAAATATGTAAGACATTGGTTAGCTGACAATATTGATGTTTCTAAAAATACGCATGAATCAAAAGTGATTTCTTAACCTTGAATTTTACCCTGCATGCCACCCGTGTGTAGAAGCAAAATTTTACTTTTCTCAGGAAAAAAGTTTCTGCTTATTAAATCAAGTACTCCGAAAAACATTTTTCCAGTGTATACTTGTTCCAGCGGAATGTTAAAATCCTTTTCAGCTTTGTTAATAAAGTCAAGCAACACTTGATTGTACTTCCCATAACCTCCAAAATGATAGTCGCTATTTATAGTCCAATTGGTTGCGTCAGATTGTAATACTTTTTTTACTTCGGCTTCCATAAAATTTCCTTTTAAGGAAGAAAAGCCAAGTAGCTTCTTATGCGGTAATCCCTTAATCAATCCTGCTAAAGTTCCTCCGGTACCAACTGCACAACATAAATAATCAAAATCAATTTCTTGATGGAGCTTGGCGCTAAATAATGCTACACCTTGTACAGCTAAATTATTTGTGCCTCCTTCCGGAATGATATACGCCTTACCAAACTTATTAATTAAAGTATTTGTAAAGTTCTGCTCATTCCTTTTTCTATAATCTTCTCTTGAAACAAAATGCAAGTCCATACCTTGTTCATGTGCAAAGCGTAGGGTTGCATTGTTCTGCACAGACAATTCATCACCCCTAATAATACCAATAGCTTTTAATCCAACTTCTTTGGCAGCAGCTGCCGTTGCATAAATATGGTTTGAATGTGCTCCACCAAAAGTAAGAAGTGTAGTGTACCCAAGCTTCTTTGCTTCCTCCAGATTATAATTCAGCTTCCACCATTTATTACCACTTACAAAGGGATGGTTTAAATCTTCACGCTTGATGAGCACTTGCAGATTGTGCTCATCAAAAAGAGGATGTTGTAGTGTTTGAACAGGGGTATTTGAATAAGTGAGCATTCAATACGGATTAAGTAAGTCTTAGCTTACTTACAATTCTTTTTTATTTCAGCTTTTGCTTCTGGCGATCCTAATTCGTCTGCTTTTTTTAAGTCAAGACAAGCATCGTATTTATTTCCAGCTAATATTTTAACCATTGCCCGTTGATAATAGGCTTCTGGGTCGGATGGATAGAGATCGATAGAGATAGAATAATCTTCAATGGCACCAACATAATCTTCCTTCTCAGTTTTGCTGAGTGCGCGATTATCATAATACATAGGATTAAGCGGGTCTAAAGCAATAGCCTGGTCGTAATCAGCAATAGCCCCATCGTTGTCATCAAGTGTATATTTAATTACACCTCGTAGGTTAAACGTTTCAGGATCTTCATTAAATAACTCAATGGCTTTATCGTAGTCTTCTAACGCGCCTTTGTAGTCTTCTTTCGCGCTCTTAGATAGTGCACGGTTTTCATACTTTAATGCGTCTTTGGTATCTAACTTAATGGCAGCATCGTAGTCGGCTATCGCCTTATCAAATTCTCCAATATTATAGTAAGCAACACCACGGTAGTTTAATAAATTCGCATCAGCCTTATCTAATTCTATGGCTTTGTTGTAATCATCTATCGCGCTGATGAATTCACCTAACTCAGCTTTTACAACGGCCCTGTTAAAATATTTATCGGCATCTGTTGGTCCAATTTCAAGCGCTTTGGAGAAATCGAAATAAGCGCCTTGTAAATCTTCAATGTTGTATTTAGCCAGACCACGATTAGTATAAGCAATTGCGTTCTTTGGATTAAGTCTGATAGACTTATCCAAATCGGTAATAGCACCATCATCATCACCCAACATCATTTTGGCTTCACCTCTAAAACTGTAGGCTTCTGCAAATGTGGAATCCTGCTCAACCGCAAAAGTCAGGTCGCCTATAGCTCCATAAAAATCCTGCAAGCCCATGCGCGCCTGTGCCCGCAACACCAATACAGCTTTATTTTTAGGATTTGTGTCAACCATTTTACTAGCCTCTGCTTTTACAGCAGCATAATCCCCTGCTTGAAGCTTTTTCTTTAAAGCTTCAACATCCTGCGCTACAGCCACAGCGCTTACTAATATCAATAAAACAAGGATAAGATTCTTCATGTCTGCAATTTGACTTCGAATTTAGGAAAATACTTTCACACACAATCTTAACTATTTTAATAAGCTATTACCGTTAACAAAATATTGGAAAACCGATTCCTGAATTTTAACGTTCTTAGTCGAAATATCCTTTATGAAAGCACTGCTTACCTCCTTATTTATCATCAGTTTGAGTACTGCCTTTAGTCAGAACATGGATTTTGAAGCCTACGACCCACCTTCAACGCTGGTTGTGAAGGAAACAAGGATCGCTAAAGCTCGTTTTCCTTTTATAGATATTCATAATCATCAATTCAACATGCCCAGCCAAAACCTGGCTAACCTTACTGCCGAAATGGATAAACTCAATATGGCGGTGATGGTGAATCTAAGTGGCCGAGGTAGAGGGAGCACAGAGCACCTTGAAGGTTCTCTGAAAAATGTAAAAGAAAATTTTCCAAAGCGCTTCGTTGTATTTACTAATATGGATTTCAGTGCGATTGATGATGCAGAATGGCAGTCGCGCATGTTAAAACAGCTAGAAGAGGATGTGAAAAAGGGTGCACAGGGTTTGAAGATTTATAAAAACCTTGGTATGACAGCTAAAGACAGCAAAGGAAATCGTATTCGCATTGACGACCCACGCATTGATCCGATCTGGGCTAAGTGTGGTGAGTTAGGTATTCCCGTTCTAATTCACTCTGCCGATCCTAAGCAATTCTGGCAACCAATGGATGCCAATAATGAACGTTGGCTTGAGTTGAAAACCCATGAAGGTCGCCAGCGGGGTGATAATGATCCTGCACCTTGGGAAACCATTATTAATGAGCAGCATAATATTTTTAAAAAACATAAGAAGACAACCTTCATAGCTGCACACATGGCATGGTTTCCGAATGATTTAAAAAAACTAGGTTCATTACTGGATGAAATGCCCAACGTTGTGGTAGAGATAGGCGCTGTAATTGCAGAGTTAGGTCGTCAACCCCGTGCTGCACGTGAGTTTATGGTTAAGTATCAGGACCGTGTATTGTTTGGCAAGGATAGTTGGGTGCCTGCCGAATACGAGACATACTTCCGTGTATTAGAAAGTGCTGATGAATATTTCCCTTACCACAAACGCTATCATGCCTTTTGGCGTATGTATGGTTTGGATTTACCAGATGATGTGTTGAAGAAAATTTATTATAAAAATGCTCTACGCATATTACCTGGCATCGATAAAAGTATGTTTCCTAAATAACTTCGTAAGTAACTGCATAAAAAAATCCTGCCTCTCACGAGGCAGGATTAAGTAACAGAAACCTAAACCAATTAGCAATCGTGTTACTTAAAGTCAATTGACTTAACATCTTCCCATCGAATATATTCAGGATCTGAATTGGCTGACGTGAAAACAAGTAAGCCTTGATTCTTTTCGTTAACATCCTGCGCATCTTCAAGTGAAATTTTCTCTCCTGTTTTTAGTTCAACCATACAACGATACGAACTGGTCAACTCCATTCTTTTTATTTTATGAAAGGGAATAGTGTACTCAAAGTCATTGTTTTTCCCTTGCAATAGTTCAAACTCAAACTCCTCATCCAGGTCATACACAATTTTCCCGCTAAGGGTTTTACCCTCTTGGGTTGTAACGGTTCCCGTCAAAGATTTTTGCTTATTGAAATCAGAATAGATCACAGCAGGCGAACCGATAAATTCATTAAACGTTACTTTATCAAACTCATTCCACGGTATATCGATTGCCGGAAAATCTTTATTCATGATAATCACTCCCCTGTGCCCACTACTTACATCATTACTGCCATCCATGCGCAATTCTCTGCCTGATTTTAATACCACAAGGCTACGATTACCTATTCTCTCAATAGATCTTATTTTGCCCATTTCAATTGACAAATCACCATCTTCTGAATCTCCATCTAAACGATCCGTTGAAATTCTTTCATCGTGATCCCATTGAATGTAACCGGTAAATTTTTTACCATAGGCCTCAACCGTCCCGTATAAAGGATTGCCGAACTTATTTTCAATTCGCTTCGGGGTTTTTATAAACTCAATTTTGCGTATACGATTCCACTCCACTTCAATCTGACCCATTTCAGCATCCATTATTCTAATCTCAAGTCCTACATCATTATATCCCTCACCTAGCAAAGCGAACTTGGCACCGTTTTGTAATTCAACATCCACATATTTTCTGCCTGCAGGCTCAATACTTTTTAACTCGCCAAACTGACAAGAAAACTGATGCGTAAAATCGCCATTTCCATTACTCCAATCAGCGCCTACCCATTTTGTCCAAAAGCTTCCACTCCAATAACCCCAATCGTTCTGTCTTCTTTCAAGTTCATCACGCTCGCGTGAAGAAAGGTATTTCAAATTGGGATTTTTCTCTTTACCAGCATTGAAAATATCAATCCAGTAAACTTCTTCCTTACCCCAACGAATCGGGCCTTCATACACACGATCATCGTGCATATAAACTTTTCCGTAGATAAACCCCTCATCTTGTGCGGTTGTGTTAAGTGAAGCGCACAACATAATTAAGCCGAGTATGCTAGCAGTTATTTTCATAATAATTTTTTATGGTTGCTGATTATACTGCTAAACTCGTCTGAAGTTGTGCTCTTTAGAATAGAGTCAGGACAAAACGGAACATGTGGGGGATGAATCGGGATATAAAGTGTCTCAGTTTTTACTGATCAATCCACTTTTTAAACTCAGGTGTCCGCTCTGAACTAATGATTACCTCCTCAGTAGTTGTAGGCAAAAGATTTAATTTCATTCTTCCCTTAAAGTAAGGATGAATCTCAGCAATAGATTGAAAAGTAATGATGAACTGGCGGTTGATACGGAAGAAAATACGCGGATCAAGGAGAGAAGTAAGTTCGTCCAAGGTCTGATCAATAGGATATTTCTTCTGATCATTTGTGACCAGATAAGTTAGTTTACTTTCGCTGAAAAAGTATGCGATCTTTTCGACAGCAATAGCCACAATTTTCTGACCAAGCCTAACCATAAACCTAGACTTATACTGTTGTTGAGGGTTATGGATAAGCTTTATAAGTTCAGTGTAATTTATGGTCGGCTGTGCCTCGCTCTTAACAACTCTTCTATTCGCCTTTTCCAACGCTATTCTCAGCTTTTCAGGCTCAACAGGTTTTAATAAATAATCAATACTGTTTACTTCAAAAGCCTTCATGGCATATTGATCATAAGCTGTTGTAAAGATCACCGGAACATCAACCTTAACTCTTTCAAAAATTTCAAAGCACAAGCCATCTAATAACCGAATATCTGAAAGTATAAGATTCGGATGAGGATTAGTCTGAAGCCATTGAACGGAGGTCTCCACTGATTTTAGCTGAGCAACAAGTTCTACGTTTGCATCAACTTCAAACAGCATATTTTTCAATCGATCTGCTGCTAATGTTTCGTCTTCTATAAGGAGTATGGTCATGCGTTTTCTATTTCCAATAAAGGTATACTCACCTCGAAATGCGTCTCTGTTTTTACAATGGTTACGGGTTGATCCGTAAAATGAGCATAACGTTTTTTAATGTTCTCTAGTCCACTTCCTTCAGCTGAATGGTAGTCTGCTTTTATATGAAGATTGTTGCGCACCACCAGATAATTTCCTTCACTTTCTAAAATTTCAATTTGTAGCGGCTGTGTTTCCGTTATCAAGTTATGTTTGATTACATTTTCTAACAACATCTGTAACGTTAGTGGAGGCACCATTTTATTCTTGGTGGCGCTTTGAATGGTTATTATTATCCGAATGTGATCTTCAAATCGTACTCGAATCAAGTACATATACGCATCAACAAAATCCAGTTCTTCTGACAGCAGTATTAAATCATCAGACTTTGTGCGCAATAATGATCTGTACACTTCTGCAAACTTCTGTATAAATGTTCTTGAAGTCGTTTTATCTTTTTCAATAAGTGAAGCTAATATGTTTAAATTGTTGAAAAGAAAATGCGGATCGAGATGATTCTTAAGCGAGTCCAACTGCGATCGCATACTTTCTTTTTGATTCTTCTCGGCCTCAAGCTCAGATGTACGCCAATGCCTTAAAAAATGCAAGCTGAAATACAGTGAGAAAACAGGAATAAAAATGACAGCTCCCCAGAAATTCACCACAATCATTTGTTCCCATACAGGAGGGGTTGTTGTAAGTGAAGTTTTAATAATGTAATAGATAAGATTGATGAGAAACAACAAGTAAGCTATACCCAATACCATCTGAATAAAGAAACGCCAGTTGCCATAACGACTCCAGGGCATAATGCGATCAAGGCGTATAGTTAGCTGCCGGTTGCCAAACCAAAGCAGCAAGGCAATAATAACAATCCAAACGGCAGAGAAAACTAAAATTATATCCGGCTGAAATACATACCAGTAAGTAATGCAGGCGGCAATGCTTGCAACAAGCCAGATCAAAATTTTATAAATTCTCTTCAAAACGTTTTACTAAATATTATTGAAAGCTGATCTCATTTACTTTCCTCCAGGCTATATACACAGGATCCTTTTTACCTTTTACAAATATCAATATGCCACTGTTGTCTTCCGAAACATCGCGCATGCTGCCTAAAAAAAGTGTTTGACTCGAAGTCAGTTCAAGTAAAGAGTAGTCAGAGTTTTTTGGTGTGATTTTTTTTATATTGGTAAAAGGTATTGAATATTCAATGTCATTTTCTTTACCTTCTACAATTTCAAAATCGAGTACTTCATCAATATCATAAATGATTCTTCCTGTTACATTGACATCGTCAAGTAAGCTTACTGTTCCTTGCAATGGTTTTGGCGAGGCAAAAGTATTATACGCCTGACCAGAATGTGGTGGCGTAGAAAAAGTTACTTGTCTGAATGCCTTCCATGAGAATTTAATTATACCAATTTCAGGGCTTACTACAATAACGCCTCTGTTTCCACTGTTTACATCGTTAGAACCACTGAGGTGAAGTTGCCTGCCTGATTTTAAGCGCACATCACTACCACTGCCACTTTTTGCAATTGAAGTAATGTCTGCAAATCTAATGGCTACGTCACCATCATCTGTATCACCGTCTAGTTTGTCATTGTTCAGCCTTTCGTCATTATCCCAAATAATAAAGCCCGTATACTTTTCTCTGCGCATTCCTTCCACGGTTCCATACAGCGGTGCACCAAAAAGTTGATTTAGTTTTGTTGGTGTGGGCAGAAATTCTATTCTTCTTATTTTGTCCCAGCTCACACTAACCGTTCCCAACTCTTCATCAAGTAGTTGAACATTTGCACCAATGTCATTGTATCCTTCTCCATCGAGTTGCAACTCTCCACCATTTTTAAGTTTCACAGTTATTCGCCCTTGTCTTAAAGGAATAATCTCTTTAATATTTCCAAACTGGCAAGTAAACTGATGCGCTGTTTCTTTGTTCTCCCAAATGCTGCTAAAACTCCAGTTATAACTCGACCACCATTCTGAGTCGTTATTATCCTTGGGTATTAGCTTCACGTAATCATTATTTACTTTAGCTGCATTAAATAAATCGCTCCAAAAAGTTTCTTCATTGCCCCAACGTATAGGACCTGTGTATGTGGTGCGGTCGGTGTATACTCTTCCGTAAATAAAGCCTTCGTGTGATTGCGCTTTAGTTTCCATCGCAATAGCGGCCAGGACAATTATTATCCCAAATAGTATAATCAGTACTTTTCTTGAATTCATGCTTCCTTTCCTTTTCACCTTATTACGTCATTGCATCTCAAAAATACTATGAAGTATTTTGATACCAGCTGTTTAATTGCCCAATCGGGATATCAGATGCCTGAAACGGGATAGAAAGTAGTGTATTCTATCGGCTTCTCAAAAGTCTCATGCACATTTCCTATTTTTATATGATGCTAACTCCTTTGTTATGATACATAGCCTTCCTCTTCAAAAAAATCCTGATCTCCTCGTTTTTGTACCCCTTTTATTTACGGTTTGGTCTGATGACGTGCTCACACCCACTGAAATCAGTGCACTGCATACTTTAATAAAAAAACAAACCTGGCTAACTGAAGAAGAGCATGAGTTTTTAATTACACAACTTAACCCTTCGAATCCACCATCAGCAGAAGATTTGAAAAGCTGGCTAAAAGAGATACGAAAGGCAAATGTTTCGCAAGCTGCAAATCTGGCAGCAGTAGGTAATGCTTTAGCTGCCAGTAGTGGTCGCGTTGTAAGACCAGAAGCACAAATAGCATTAATTGGTGTAGAGGAAACATTAGGTCTTATTCCACAGGAAGTTGTATTTACTTTCTATCCTGAAAGCAGAAAAAGTCTTACCCAAGGCCAGGTAACGCAGCACAATTTCGATGTTGATTTACTGGCTAAACAACTAGACGGTGATCAAGCACCCTTAATTGCAAAAGTAAAAAAGATCCTTTGCGATCCCGAGTTTACCTACCTGGATACAGATAACTTAACTGAACAACGGGAAAAAGTTTTGCAATGGGCTAAACATCTTGCCAAGCAGGGTTTTGGGTCTATTGCTTATCCTAAATCATATGGAGGAGGTGGTGACATGGCCGCGTATTTCAGCATTATGGAAACGCTGAGTTACCACGATTTAAGTCTTGTGATAAAATTTGGTGTACAATTCGGCTTGTGGGGTATGAGTGTTTATTTTCTTGGCACAGAAAAACATCATCAAAAATACTTGAAAGATATCGGCACACTGGCACTGCCCGGTTGTTTTGCCATGACAGAAACCAACCACGGTTCTAATGTGCGTGGTATCGAAACAACAGCCACATATAATCACCAGCAAAAAACCTTCGCCATTCATACACCAAACGTAGCCGCTCAAAAAGAATACATTGGTAATGCTGCGCTGCACGGAGAAATGGCAACAGTTTTTGCCAAACTTATTATTGACGGAAAGGATTATGGTGTTAGTGCATTCGTTGTTTCGCTGCGCGATAAGCAGGGTAAAATACTGCCGGGCATCACGATTGAAGATTGCGGCAGGAAGATGGGATTGAATGGCGTTGACAATGGAAAAATTTCTTTCAACAATGTGGTAATCCCAAAAGAGAATATGCTGGATCGTTTTGCCTCGGTAAATGACGAAGGTAATTTCTCAAGTCCTATCAGCAGTGATAACCGAAGGTTTTTTACCATGTTGGGTACATTGGTTGGTGGACGCATTGGTATTCCCCGTTCTGCCTTGGCTACTACTAAATCAGGGCTTACCATCGCCATACGTTATGGCGATAAGCGAAGACAATTCGGGCCTGAAGGCGCAGAAGAGGTTCCTATTCTAAATTATCGCACACACCAAAGACGTTTAATGCCTTTGCTGGCTAACGCGTATGCCATGCATTTTTCTTTACAATACCTGACGGATCGTTTTATCAAACGCACGGAAGAAGAAATGCAGGAGATTGAAGCGCTTGCTGCCGGACTAAAGGCTTTTGGTACCTGGACAAACACACAAACTTTACAAGAGTGTCGTGAGTGTTGTGGCGGTAAAGGTTACTTATCAGAAAATAGAATTGATGCACTTAAAAACGATTCTGACATCTACACAACTTTTGAAGGAGATAATACCGTGCTGATGCAATTGGTTGCCAAAAGCCGACTGACAGAGTTCAAGCAGGAGTTCAGCAACATGAATGTTTTCAGGATATTAAATTATGTTGCTGATCAGGCGAAGACATCCCTATCTGAGATGAATCCTTTTGTTATCCGCAATACAGATGATGAGCATTTACTGGATCCGGAATTTCATATCAGCGCTTTTCGTTTCCGTGAACGTGATATTCTGACCTCCGCTGCCAAGCGTTTGAAGCGCCACCTCGACAGTGGTATGGATTCTTTTGATGCCTTCAATGTTTGCCAGCACCACTTGGTAGAAGTTGGTTTCGCTTATGTGGAGAGAATTATTCTTGAGCAATTTCAACTTGCTGTTGAGCAAACCAAAGATGAGGGCTGTAAAAAAGTCCTGTCGAAATTATGTGCACTCTTTGCCCTATCTCAATTTGATAAGCACAAAGGCTGGTATTTAGAGAACGGTTACATGGAAGGGGTTAAAACAAAAGCTATCCGCAAACAACTGAATCAATTGTGTTGGGAGGTCAGACAAGATGCCGTACCTCTGACAGATGCTTTTAAAATTCCAGAAGCATGCTTGAGTGCGCCTATTGCCAGACGAGGATAAATTTTTTAACCACAAAACGCGCAAAGGTGCGCAGAGTTTGTCCTTTACTTAACAACTTGTAATCTGCTATTAATCTTTAGCGAGAATATTCCGTAACTCGGTACTTACTTTTTCTTCTTTGCGAACCTCAGCTATCTCCGCGGTGAGTTTTTAACCGCAAAGGACGCAAAGGTTCACGGAGATAGTACTGCTCTTTTCTTTGCGAACCTCCGCGTACTCTACGGTTAGTTCAAATTTATCCGTTAATACTTCGCTGGCATTCCTTTAGCTGGTGTAGATTTCAATATAAACTCACGAATATGTTCGTTAGAGCTTGCCAGATCTTCAGCGCGTAAATACATCATGTGCCCACTGCGGTAGCCTTTAAACGACAAGCGGTTTTTCATTTTTCCGCTAGGGTCAAGTTGCCACATAGAGTACTTGGCATCGAAGTAAGTAGTGGCACCATCGTAGTAGCCCGACTGAAACATTACATGCAAATACGGATTCTCAGCCATGGCAAGTCTTAAATTCTCACCAGTTCTATCATTACTGTTGTCCCAAGGGCGCACATCACCAAACATATTATATTTAATGTCAGTTTTATACTTCAATACATCGCGCAGATAATAATTGATGGCTGGTGTAAATGAATGTAACCACGAGGTTAACTCAGCATTGTAGTCAGGTGAATCTCCAGTCTCCATCCGGTCTATACCCAAGTAACGTGAGTCTAAACGCCCGATGGTCAATCCTTTTTCACGCAAGAGTTCTTTCCAAAAATACTGTGGTGATACGACCAGGTTACTCTGTAAAAATATTTTTTCTGAAAGCCCGGAATAGCGTGACATTTTCGCAGCAATTTTTTTCTTCTCAGCTTCATCAATAAAACCACCCCTGCTCAATGCTGGTATCAATTCATTAATAGTAAAAGTTTCTGCCTCCACCAATACTTTATCCAAATCCTTTTGTTGTAAATCAGTCGGTAATGCTTTTTGATACCAGGCAGTCGCTGTAAAATAAGGCAATGATAAAGCATCACTCACAGGGCCATCTCGCTTAATACCAATCTCTGTAGGAGACACCAGAATCACGCCATTCAAATACATCCAATGTGAATTTTGCAATTCAAGAGCAAGACCTGCAACACGTGTAGTACCATAGCTCTCGCCAATTAAATATTTTGGCGAAGTCCAGCGACTGTTACGCGACACAAAAGTATTTAACCATTCCGCCAAATATTTAATGTCTGCATTTACACCAAAGAAAGTTGAGCGTTCAGCTTTTGGGTCTAGTATTCGGGAGAAACCCGTATTCACAGGGTCTATAAACACAATATCCGCAACATCCAAAACAGAGTGTGGATTATCACGTACACCGTAAGGCTGAACAGGATAACCTTCATCATCGATGTTTAACATTTTTGGTCCTGTGTAGGCCACATGCATCCACACAGAAGCTGATCCTGGACCGCCATTAAACGACATGATTAAAGGTCGTTTGCCTTTGTCTGTTGCATCTGTGCGTTCGTAGTAAGTGTAGAAGAGCGAGGCAATCACCTTACCATCTTTATCCCACACAGGTTGAGTAGCTGCAGTAACTTTGTAGGGCACAACTTTGCCCTTAATGGTAACTTGTCCGTTAGTAGTAACTGATGATTCTGCAGGCAGCAAGCGTTCTTGTGCCAACAGGCATGTCGCACTAATACTTATGATCAGGATGATAAAAATATTTTTCTTCATAAATTATTCGAATACAATTTGAAACCTATTCTTTTTCAACGAAATCGGCAAGAACGTCTTCACAGAAACACCACCAAATGATTTGTGTGGATACTATACCTGATTAAAGGATCTATTACTCCTTGCTGATAAAGTATACTTCTTGAATTTTCCCTGCCGCTACCTTATAAATAGCTATGGCCTCCATCACAGGTCTGTCTTTGCTAAACAACACACGTTCCTCATCTATAACCGTGTTACCCAAAACCATTCTGCTTTTTAATGTGCAGTTCAAGTCAGGCATATTCGAAAACATTCCTTCGTAGCCAGTCTTCATTTTGTCCTTTCCCTGATACATCAACTTATTTGGAAACATGTAGACCTTTACAGAATCGCTATAGGCTTCTAAAAATTTTGTCACGTTTCTTTCATTATATCCCTGAAGTTGATGTTCTGCTAATTGCTCGGGGGTCATCATTTGCGCATTAGCAACGAATGCCATCAGTAAAAAGAATAGGGTAAGATTTTTCATAGTCAATAATTTAGTCGAGATTACTTAACAAAATAGTGAATAGTTAAAATACGCAATTATTCAGAACTAGACCAGAGACCAATATGGAAGGGCTTATCAATAATTTGCTGCACAACAGGCGGTCTGTTTTTCCAAAAGAATATACAGGAGAACGTGTTGATGATGTCATTATAAAACAGATGCTTGAAAATGCCAATTGGGCACCAACACACAAGCTGACAGAACCTTGGCGTTTTGTTGTTTTTACCGGAACGGGTATTCAACGCCTTGCAGATTTTCAAAGTGACCTCTACAAAAAAATGAGTTCTGCAAAAGGCACTTTTGACCCTGAAAAGCATGATGGTTTAAGAAGCAAACCATTACAATCATCCCACATTATTGCTGTAGGGATGAAGCGCGATGAACAAAAGTCTGTACCCGAAATTGAAGAGGTGGGTGCAGTTTATATGGCTGTTCAAAACATGTATTTGACTGCAAGTGCCTATAAAGTCGGATGCTATTTAAGTACTGGAGGTATTACTTTTTATTCAGAAGCAAAATCCTTCTTTGGTTTAGGTGAGGAAGACAAGCTGCTTGGCTTTTTACATGTCGGCAAGCCTAAACATTTTGATCAAAAAAGTAAAAGAAATCCCATTGAGGCTAAAGTCAGGTGGGAGTATTAATTATCAATATGAGTATCTGGAAAGAGTCCTAAAATAATAATTCGCGTCTTTGCGAGGGAGGCACGACCGAAGCAATCTATTTTTTCAGATTGCTTCTCCCGATTTCATCGGGATCGTAACGACTACGTCTTATAGGACTTTAATCGAGCATAAGTAATTAACAATAGATGATGTTTACAATAAAAATAATATTTCAAGCCGTACTAATTTTATTTACAATTCCCGCTTTTGCACAATCCTATTATATAAAAGCAGATCGTGTGTTTGATGGTGAGAAAATGCAAAGTGCCTGGGCTGTAATTGTAAAAGATGATAAAATTGTGGCTGCTGGTGCTCAGTCAGATTTAAGCATTCCAAAAGGTGCTACTGTGATCAGTTTTCCTAATAGCACTTTAATGCCCGGCCTTATTGAAGGCCATTCTCACTTGTTTTTATATCCCTACAATATTACGGATTGGGATACGCAAGTGTTAAAAGAAACTGATGCTTATAGAACAGCACGTGCTACTGTTCACGCTAAGCAAACTTTAATGGCTGGCTTTACAACTGCCCGTGATTTAGGTACTGAGGGAGCAGGTTATGCAGATGTTGCTTTAAAGCGCGCTATTGACGAAGGAATTATCCCTGGCCCTCGTTTGCTTGTTGCTGGTAGGGCTATCGTTGCAACCGGCTCCTATGGACCAAAGGAATATGATCATGATCAGGAAATTATGTTGGGGGCAGAACCTGCAGACGGTAATGAATTAATTAGAGTAGTTCGCGATCAGATCGGTAAAGGAGCAGACTTCATAAAAATTTATGCCGATTACCGTTGGGGTTTACGTGGTGATGATCAACCATCATTCACGCTGGATGAATTAAAAACTATTAATGAAGTAACGAGTAGCAGTGGCCGTGTTATGGTTTGTCATGCCAAATCGAAAGAAGCCATCAGGCGAGCTGTTTTGGCCGGTGCTGCAACCATTGAACATGGTGATTTTCTTGATTTGGAAATTGCTAAACTAATGAAAGAAAATAACGTGGTTTACTATCCAACTTTAGCAGCTGTAGACATGATCTCGCAATACAGGGGCTGGAAAAAAGGGATTACACCTGAGCCCAAAAGTGTTATTAACAAAAAGAAAAGTTTTGCTGACGCACTACAAGCTGAAGTGAGTATTGGTATGGGAGGCGATGTGGGTGTATTTGCACATGGTAATAATGCGTTGGAGATGGAATTAATGGTGGAATATGGTATGAAACCCATTCAAGTATTACAGGCTGCCACCAGTGTTAATGCAAAGGCTTTTCAATTAGATGATCTGTTGGGTTTTTTGAAAGTCGGGCTAAAAGCAGACTTATTGATTGTTGAGGGAGATCCATCAACTGACATTAAAGATGTTCGCAGGGTAAAGTTTGTAATGAAAGATGGTGTTGTGTACCGGAATGAAAAATAAATTTTTTCCAATTTGAGCAGCCAGCATCATCGTTCTGCTAAATGTGAGGGAGTTCATCTGTGAGCATTCGTTCAATCGGTAGCGAGGGAAGATGTTAAATCAGCTCTTCACAATTTCAGCAACACATTCAATCTCAACTAATGCCTCTTTAGGTAAACGACTTACTTCTACAGTTGTGCGTGCCGGTTTGTGAGTTCCAAAAAAAGCTTCGTAATTCTTATTCATTAATTCAAAATCAGCGAAGTTTTTAAGGAATACTGTCGTCTTCAACACATGACTTCTATTGCAGCCCACAGCTTTTAATACTGTTTCTAAATTGTTCAACACAAGCAAAGTTTGTTCTCCGGCATTTGCGCCTTCAATCAACATCGTTTCCGGATTCAAAGGGGTTTGGCCAGAACAAAAAACGAGGTTAGCACTTTGAATAGCATGTGCATAAGGGCCTATGGCTTTTGGCGCCTCTGGAGAAAAAATATTTTTCATGTTACTAGGGTTTTTGTTGAAAGGGCAAAGCCACAAGTGTTTTATCCCACAATAGAACCATCTCCACATCCTCTTTCATTTTGGAAAACTCTATTGTGAATTGTTCAAATTCCCGTTGTTGCTGCACAGCATGAACCTGAACACTTAAAACATCCTTTTTGGGATCGCGATTGGGCTCTCCTTCTGAATTAACTCCCCATTGCCCATGTTCACGATTAAATATGATAGTCCATAATTCCTGATCAGGAATGGTCCAAAGAGAATATTTACCTGCTTCTAATACTTTACCTTCAATAACTATATCCCTATTGGTAGAAAAGATTGTTGCCTCATTTGCCCCTGTACGCCACACTTTACCATAGGGCACGAGTACACCGAAAATATCTCGCTCCTTTTTGTAAGGTCTGTTGTAGCGAACTTCAATTTCAAGTTTACCCTGTTCAAAATTTACCGCTTCCTCAGGGCTAAATGATTTTTGATAGCGGGTATTCATGGTGTCTATCCCGACAAAAAGCAGGATTATCACAACTACACCGATACCAACAAAAACTAAAAATCGTCTCATAAAAGCTATTGTTCAATGAAATAAACGCCATTCGCAAGCTAGTGCTTCCTAAAGGCTCATGCATTAAATAATTTTTAATTGGTTATTCCAAATTATTCTGTCATTGCTACTATTTTTACACATTAAATTGTAAAAACATGGACGCATCCTGGGCACCTTTCTACGTTGTAATCGTACTTTTTGTTTTGGCAATCGTATCGCCATGGGCTTTCCCTAACAAAGGGGTAAGTGACAACAAGCACGACAATAAGTTCTAAGCAACTTATTTTTAAGTTAATACATGAACATTTGTGTTTTCTGTGGATCTGCTGCAGGCAACAATCCCCTATACGCAAGTTTAGCAACCGAATTCGGCAAGTTGTTGGCTGAGGGAGGCCATTCTCTTGTTTATGGTGGTGGCAACATTGGCCTTATGGGCGTCATTGCCGATATCGTATTAGAGAATCATGGTAAGGTAATTGGCGTTATCCCTTCTTTTTTAGCCCAGCGTGAAGTTGCACATCAGCAACTAACCCAACTTGAAATTGTTGGCACTATGCACGAAAGAAAAATGCGTATGGCTGAGCTAGCAAACGCATTTGTTGTATTACCCGGAGGCTGGGGCACACTAGATGAAATGGCCGAAATTCTTACCTGGAAGCAACTCGGGCTTGTCAATCAAAATTTATTCATTTTAAATTCCAACAACTTTTTTGATCCATTGTTGGATCAAATGCGTTTTATGGTGAAAGAAGGCTTTTTAAGACAAGAAAACCTTGATTCAGTAGTCATTGCCAACAGCCCGCAGCAGTTATTTTCAATGATACCGTAAGCAGGGTGAGGCACCATAACGTGCTTTTTCACGTATCTTACATAACGTATTGTGAACATGCTCGCGCGCTTATTTTTTATATCGTTTTTTCTGTTTTGCCACTTGGTGGGCAACTCGCAAACCCTTGGTTTTACAATAGCCGAAGGTCGTAAGCGTGTTGAAATCCCTATTGAAATACACAACAATCTTATAGTTGTACCTGTACTTTTGAACGGGATGTTACCTCTTAAATTCATTGTAGATACTGGTGTTCGGACCGCTATACTCACAGAGAAAACCTATACAGATATTCTTAATTTATCTTACTCAAGAAAGTATACAATTGCTGGCCCTGGCGGAGAAAACATTATTGAAGCTTATGTTACTAATGGTGTAGAATTACAACTCCCCGGTGTAAATGGACGCGGTCATGCGTTGTTGGTGCTTCAAGAAGATTACCTTGAACTTCGCAACAACTTAGGCACCGATGTACATGGCGTATTGGGTTATGAGTTGTTTAGTCGCTTCGTTGTTAAAGTAAATTACCGCCAAAAAACACTTACACTTATGCTGCCTGAGAAGTTAAGGCTAGGAAGAAAATATGAAAGCATCCCTATTTCAATCGAAGACACAAAGCCATACATCAATGTTGGTCTTACACAGGTTAATGGTGTAAAGAAGAACATGAAATTTCTGGTTGATTCTGGAGCAAGTCATAGCTTGCTGATAGAACCTAAATCAGATTCTACACTAGATATACCCGTTAACTCTGTAAGTTGTGTGGTGGGAAGAGGGTTAGGTGGAGCCATTCGGGGAAAAACCGGACGCATAAAAGAGCTAGAGATTGGTCATTATAAAATGCAAAACGTAATTGCCAATTTTCCAGATCCAAACAGTTACATGGACACGCTTAAGCTTGGTACTACTTTCAGAAATGGAACACTGGGTGGCGAAGTGTTAAGTCGTTTTACTGTTATATACGATTTCTCTAAAGAAAAAATATACTTAAAAAAGAATTCTGATTTTAAAAAAGGATTTTACTACAACCTTAGCGGACTTACGGTTCGCGCAAAGGGCAACAGACTTAACACATTCGAAATTACAGACATTCGAAAATTCTCATCTTCAGATAAAGCGGGTTTGCAAATTGGTGATCAGATAATAAGTGTTAATGGCCTGAGTGCTTCAGACCTTGATCTTAATCAATTAAATGGTTACCTGAATATGCGCCCCGGCAAAAAAGTGATTGTTTCCGTAAAGCGTAATAATGAATTATTTTCGACTAGGATGGTCTTAGAGAATAACTTTTAGACATTAATCCCTCCTGACAAACGACAACATCATTCTCTTACGCTTTTTGTAGGCCTTATACAAATAAAGCTGAGTTCTTCTAACCTTAATGCTGTTTTTTATACTGGCGTAAAGTCCTTCTGCAGTTAAGGTCGTTTTCAAAATATAGTCCAAAATACGTTGAGAGCTATTGGACTCGTGGTAATTGGAATTTTTAAGAACTGTAATTGGAACGTTTTTGGTTTTACGATTTTGAGCAAGTGTTTGCACAGCCACATTAAGCTCAGCAGCTCCGATATTATCATCGATCAGAATAAAAGTAGGTCGGAATTTTATAAGTCGATCTAATATACTTTTCGCATCAAAAGCTGTTTCCATGTTAATAACGCTGCCTGGAAGGCGTTTTATTTTCTCAAGGATTGAGCTCAATTCCAATGGATTATTCCCAACAACAAGAAGGTTTAGTTGTTTTACATCTTGTTCCGTTTCTACACGCATCCCCATAAAAAATATTATTTATTAAAGCTTACTCTATTTTACGAATATTAGAGCCTCTTCGGATGTCAAAATTGGCTCTTTCTTTATTGTAATTTTTACACAACTTGTCCACAATGCGAAATAACGCTAAAATAGTAGATGTTGTTATCATAGGCGGAGGCTTAGCGGGCTTATTATCCGCAATAAAACTCTCAAGTACCGGAATTTCGGTATGCCTTATCGAAAAGAAAAGCTACCCATTTCACCGTGTTTGCGGTGAGTATATCTCTAATGAAGTAGTACCCTATTTAAAATCCATCGATGCTTTTCCTGAAGCATTGACACCTTCCAAAATAAACCGCTTTCAGTTATCGGCTATCAATGGAAAAAGTTCCTTCCTTCCGCTTGATCTTGGCGGGTTTGGTATTAGTCGATATGCTTTTGATTATTTTTTATATGAAAAGGCTTTACAAAGTGGTGCAACATTTATGCTAAATACTGAAGTTAGCGAGGTTGTTTTTAAGGAAGATATGTTCGAAGTAAGCTTTGCTTTCGAAAGTTTAAAGGCTCGTATTGTAATAGGAAGTTTCGGTAAACGCTCTAAGCTTGATGTCTCCCTAAAAAGAAGTTTTATTAACAAGCGCTCTCCTTATGTAGGTGTTAAGTACCATGTACGATCTGAATTTCCAAACGACTTAGTTGCGCTTCATAATTTCGAGGGTGGTTATTGTGGTGTAAGTAATGTGGAAGACAATAAAACTAATTTGTGTTACCTTGTTCATCGCAATGTTTTAAAAAAGCATGGTAATATTGAGGCGCTTGAAAAAAATGTTCTTCTTCAAAACCCACACTTAAAAGAAATCTTCAGTAACAGTGAGTTTCTGTTTGATAAACCAGAGACCATCAATGAAATCTCTTTCGAAACAAAAGAGCCTGTGTTAAATCACATATTAATGGCAGGAGACGCAGCTGGTATGATAACACCCCTTTGTGGTAACGGGATGGCAATTGCTATTCACGCTTCAAAAATAGCAAGTGAATTAGTCGAAAAATTTATCAATAGCAGTAAGTATTCGCGAGCACAGCTTGAAGCTGATTATACAAAACAATGGAAACAAACTTTTGCCAACAGGCTTTGGTTTGGCAGGCAGGTACAACAACTTTTTGGTAGTAAGGTTGCGTCTAACTTTGCTATCAATTTATTACTTTACTCCAAACCGCTGGCTCAGCAAATTGTAAAAGGCACACATGGCAAAGTTTTTTAACCATACGCTCTATAAGTTACAATGCATCTAAAATGTGTGATGAGCTTAGAAACAAGTAAATAAAAAATGCATTCAGGCATGTTGCAGAAATAAAATTTAACCACATCGTTCTTTTGTAATCGGCTTTGTTTTCATCTTTACTTACCTGATAAAACCAAAACAGAAAAAACAAAACAACCGGGCTCATGGCAAGCAGGAAGGTCTGTGCATAAAGCCATGAAAAGTAATGGTAGAAGTAGAGTGTATAACCCAAAGAGGCCAAACTAAACATTACCATTACAAACCAGAACGTTCCTTTAATGCCTAAGCTAAGACTAAGTGTCTTATCTCCTCGCTTAGCATCCTCCTCGTGTTGGTAAACCTGCGTCATCGGATAACTGCCCCATAACAATGCACTGCTTAAAAATGCCGGGATAAGAATGGTGGGCTTCATAGTTTGCATAAACTCGTACTTATTTACACCCATATAGCACATCATAAAAGTAAATGCTCCCTGAAACAACCCTGCAATAAACCAGCTTGCAAAAGCATATTTCTTTAGGCGAATCCACGGATGACTGTATGCTCGTGAAACAGCACTATATACAAAAAGCATAAGAGCGAAGTCAAATGACACTTTCCAAATAGCCAAGACAATGGCTGCTACATCAAATACCAACGCCAGATAGTACAAACCTCTATTAACCGGTGGAGGATTTTTTAAGCCCCCAATACTTTTTTCATCCTTATCAAAATAACTGTTAAAACCATTGCTGGCAGGGTAAAGTAGGAGGTGAATAATCAGGAATGTCCACAATAAGGGCTGTTCACTGATGTTAGGTGAAACACTAAGTGAGAATAAAAATACGGGTAATAGGAAGTAAGAAAAGGGTATGCGTAAGTGTAACCAGGAAGATTTTGAAAACATAATGATCTAAATTAGGTTTTTTTCAGTTGATAAGTAAACACATGAGCTTTATAACCACCATCGCAACAGCCAATCCTCCGCATTTGTTCAGGCAGCAAGATATTGCCGCTTTTATGCTAAGTTCCATGCAATTGAATGAGCAGGATTCGCGCAAGCTTAATGTTTTATTCAAGGCAAGCGGCATTGAAACACGTTATAGTATGTTGGAGGATTATGGGAAAAGTGGTGATTTTACATTCTTCAGCAACCTAGATTCATTCGAGCCATTTCCCTCTACTAAGAAGCGAAATGAAGCATATCAGCAATACGCACCGCTATTAAGTACTGCAGCAGCCAGTAAGGCACTGCAGCAAAGTGGTATAGAAGCCAAACAAATTACACACCTCATTACTGTTTCGTGTACAGGATCGTACGCCCCCGGCCTTGACATTGATTTGGTAGAATCATTACAACTACCCTTATCTGTGCAACGTACCAACATTCATTTTATGGGTTGTTATGCAGCATTTAACGCCATAAAGGTGGCTGATGCTTTTTGCAAAATGAACTCATCTGTTAAAGTACTTATTGTTTGCACAGAACTCTGTACCCTCCACTTTCAAAAACAGAATACCGAAGACAATTTACTGGCCAACGCTTTATTTGCTGATGGCTCTGCGGCACTCATTGTTGAAGCAAGTTCTTCGAAAAAATCGCTTCAACTTACAGGAGCATACAGCGAGTTGGCCCCGCAAGGAAGTAAAGAAATGGCCTGGGCCATTGGTGATTGGGGTTTTGAAATGAAATTGTCTAGCTACGTGCCCGATGTTATTCGAAGCGGTATTAAATCATTAACAAATAGACTACTAAGTGTACTAGACCTTTCGCAAGGAAACATCAGCCATTATGCCATACATCCTGGTGGCAAAAAAATATTGGAGACGATAGAACAAGAGTTGGGGCTTTCAAAAGAGCAAAACAAATGGGCATATCATGTGCTTAAAAACTATGGCAACATGTCAAGCCCAACAGTGCTTTTTGTTTTAAAAGAAATCTTTGATCGCCTGGGCGAAGAAAACGATAAAGAAAACCTCATCAGTTTCGCCTTTGGCCCGGGACTTACGTTAGAGAGTATGTTATTCCAATACCACCATGGTTGATCTATCGCAACGCTCCTCAACGGAAGAAATAATGGATGATTTAGCCTCCTCGGGGCCTGTCATCAGCCAAACTTTGCAAGAATTAGAAACCATTAACACTTTGTTGGGTGGTAACTATGTTACGCTTAATGGTTTAGATCGGTTAATTAATGGAAAGGCACTAAAGGGAACTTTGCGCATTGCCGATTTAGGATGCGGTGGTGGTGACATACTCAGGCTTATTAGTAATTGGCTTGAGAAAAAAGAAATCAACGCTGAGCTAATCGGTTTTGATGCTAACCCAAACATTATTGATTTTGCACGCAAGCACACGCATCAGAAAAACATCAGTTATCAATCGGTTAACATCTTTTCGGAAGAATTTAAAGCACAAAAGTTTGACATCGTAGTCAGCACACTTTTCTTTCACCATTTTACTTCTGATCAGCTTGCAGATTTTTTAAGTCAATTGCGCAGCCAAACCACTATAGGTATTGTTATTAATGATTTACATCGCCAATGGCTTGCTTACTATTCCATCAAATGGCTTACAGCTTTATTCTCTAAATCCCCTATGGTAAAAAATGATGCACCCCTATCGGTAGCCAGATCTTTTCGTAAAAACGACTGGATAAACATTCTTGAGCGGGCAGGCATTCAGAATTATAAAATGCGTTGGATGTGGGCTTTTCGATGGCAGATTGTTATTGGTTAGTTTTATTCGTTATTCGTTATTCGTTATTCGTTATTCGTTATTCGTTATTCGTTATTCGTTATTCGTTATTCGTTATTCGTTATTAATCGGCAATACTTCAATCGAGCAACCAAATACCAGCAACTAACAACCATAATTGGCATAGTTTTTAAAGAGTATTCCTTAAATTTCTAGTATGAAAGCAACCATCATCATCCTGTTCGGTGCATTTGTAGCCATCGGCTGTGCATCTAGCTTTGGTAAAAAAGTAAAAGAACCTTTTACCGGTGCCACATATGAATCTAACAGTCGTTTTTGGCGCGCTTCGGGTAAAGGTCAAAGTTCGCAAGACAATATTGCCCGTGGCAAAGCTGATATTGATGCTAAAGCCCAGCTTGCCGGCCAGATTAACACTACTATGAAACAAGTGACTGACCAGTATTTAGGACAAACCGAAAATGCCGAAGCAGCCGATGTTGCCGACAAATTTCAAAGCCTGGTAAGGCAGGTAATGAATACAGACATGGCAGATCTTCGCAAAATAGGGGAGAAGAAATATCTGGATGAAAAAAAGAATGAATACACCGTTTTCATAGCCTACGAAATCAAGAAAAACGCCATGCTCCGTTTCATGAAAAAGCAGGCCAAAACCGATCAAAAAATTGATGAAAGGCAAAGGGCAGTGATCGAAAAGATTATTGATGAAGAGCTCGCTAAAACAGAGGAAGATAATTAGCAGCTATGAGCCATAAGCTAAGAGTTGATATTTATGAAAACTCACGGCTCATTGCTAAAAGCTCGTAGCTAAATTATGTCATCTGCCTGTTCTGCTGTATTTTTGGGAGCACCTATACAGCACGATAAACAGATGAAACGCGACAAGATTATCTTCGACCTTATTCAAAAAGAGCAGGATCGCCAACAACACGGCATCGAACTAATTGCCTCCGAAAATTTTACCTCACCACAGGTAATGAAGGCACAAGGCTCAGTACTGACCAATAAATATGCTGAAGGCCTTCCCGGCAAGCGTTATTATGGCGGTTGCGAAGTGGTTGATGAAATCGAGCAACTGGCTATTGACAGAGCTAAAGAACTTTTTGGCGCTGAATGGGCTAACGTGCAGCCTCACTCTGGCGCACAAGCCAATGCAGCTGTTATGTTGGCTTGTCTGAAACCTGGCGATAAAATACTTGGTTTCGATCTATCACATGGTGGTCACCTTACACACGGCTCACCGGTAAATTTTTCGGGTAAACTATACCAGCCAAGCTTCTATGGTGTAGAGCAGGAGACGGGTCTTATTAACTTCGATAAAGTATTAGAAACTGCTAAGCGGGAAAAACCTAAAATGATTATCTGTGGTGCTTCAGCTTATAGCCGCGATTGGGATTATAAAAAACTTCGTGAGGCAGCTGATGCTGTAGGGGCCGTTTTACTTGCAGATATTTCTCATCCAGCAGGTTTAATTGCCCGTGGGTTGTTAAACGACCCTATGGAGCATTGCCATATTGTAACCACAACAACACACAAAACTTTACGCGGACCCCGCGGTGGTTTGATTATGGTGGGCAAAAACATTGACAACCCGTTTGGTTTAAAAACACCTAAAGGTGAAATCAGAAAGTTGGGCTCAGTACTTGACTCTGGTGTTTTTCCAGGTACTCAGGGTGGACCATTAGAACATGTTATTGCTGGAAAGGCTATCGCTTTCCAGGAGGCCTTGTCTGATGAGTATTTTGAATACATCATGCAGGTTAAGAAAAATGCAGCAGCCATGGCCAATGCTTTTGTCGAGCATGGTTATAAAATCATTTCAGGTGGTACCGACAATCACTTAATGCTGATTGACCTGCGTTCTAAAAATCTTACAGGTAAAATTGCTGAGGAATCACTGATCAAAGCCGATATAACCATCAATAAAAACATGGTGCCTTTCGATACACAATCGCCCATGGTAACTTCTGGTATGCGTATTGGTACACCAGCCATTACAACGCGCGGCCTAATGGAAAAAGATGTCGTTAAGGTTGTTGAGTTAATTGACGAGGCTTTACAAAAGCCAGCAGACGACAAACACCTGAAGGCAGTTAAGAAAAAAGTAAATCGCTTAATGGATAAATTTCCTTTGTACTAACTAAGGTCTGTTAAGGTTAAGATAATGTTTCAAACATAAGGGGATGCCCCATAACAGGGGCATCTTGTTTTAGTAATATGAGCGAGGAGAAAGAAATGACGTTTTTAGATCACCTGGAAGAATTGCGCTGGCACTTAATGCGCTCTTTTGCAGTGATTTTTGTTTTTATGATTGCCGCTTTTGCCAGCGCAGAATGGATCTTTTCAAACATAGTATTTGCTCCTGCTCAAGCTGATTTCATTACGTTTCGCTTTCTGTGCGACATAAGTCATTGGGTGGGATTAAAAGATTCTCTATGTATTGAATCCATCCCCTTTAAAGTTCAAAGCCGATTAATGACTGGGCAGTTTATGATGCAACTAACAGCATCGTTTGTGATTGGTCTTATCATTGGTTTCCCTTATCTGTGTTATGAATTATGGAAATTCATAAGACCCGGTCTGCATAGTAAAGAGCAAAAAAAATCAACGGGTGTTGTCAGCATTGTTTCATTTCTCTTTCTGGTGGGTATCGCATTTGGGTATTATGTAGTAACACCAATGACGGTTTATTTCTTAAGCACTTATTCAATCAGCGACATAGTTGTAAACGAGTTTGATATCACCTCGTATGTTTCCACAGTTGTAACCCTTGTTTTTGGTAGTGGTGCGTTGTTCCAACTGCCCGTCATCATTTATTTTCTAACGAAGGTTGGACTTGTTACGCCTCAATTTTTGCGCAAATACAGAAAGCACTCTATTGTTATCATTCTGATTATTGCAGCCATTGTAACACCGCCAGATCCTTTCAGTCAAACCATTATTGCAATACCACTCTACATATTGTTTGAGATTAGTATTTACATTTCAGAACGCGTATACAAACGTAAGCTGCGTGAGGAAATGGAAGAGGAACTTAAATCATCGCGTGTATGAAACAAACATTAGCCATTGGCAGTGACCATGCCGGTTACGAATTCAAAGAAGTTTTAAAAAAATGGTTGAGTGATAATGGCCATATAGTAAAAGACTTTGGTACACATAGTCTCGATTCTGTTGACTATCCTGACTTTGCGCACCCGGTAGCCAGTGCTGTAGAAAAGCAAGAGTTTGATCTAGGCATTTTACTTTGTGGAAGTGCTAATGGCGTGGCAATTACAGCCAATAAACACCAGGGTATACGGGCAGCACTTTGCTGGACAGATGAAATCGCTTCATTAGCTCGCCAGCATAACAATGCTAACATTGTTTGCATTCCGGCACGTTTTGTTTCTGAAGACATGGCAAAAAAAATTACAGAAACATTTTTATCTATACCATTCGAAGGCGGCAGGCACGAAAAGCGAGTTGATAAGATTTCTTGTTAGAAACCATGCTAAGGGGTTTATCATTTTTATTCCTTTTCATATGGTTTGGTACACTTCACGCGCAGTTTAAAATTCATGGACTCGTTATTAACAAAAAATCAAAGGAAGCAATAAGCTATGCCAATATTGGAATTAGATATGTTTCAATAGGTACATTATCTAATGTCGATGGTAGTTTCACACTCATTATCCCTGAAAAATATCGCAACGACACACTTTATTTTTCTTCTTTGGGTTTCGCCCCTAAACACATTTCTATTAAATGGCTAATTCAACAGCCTCAACCAATTACGATATTTCTTAGCGAACGAAGTGTCTTGTTAGAAGGGATTACCATTACCGATAAGGCAGTAAAGAATAAAATTGTTGAGCTTGGTAATAATCGATGTAGAGGAGGCACATTGGAAACCGATACTACATATGCAGGTGCATCGGAAGCTTTATTAATTGATAATAAAGCACAAAAGCAAATAGAGTATCCCATGTATTTGCAACGGGCGCGATTAAAAATATTTAGGAATAATTTAAATTCGTTTAAAATCCGCATTCGTGTTCTTGATGTGGACACCGCTACCGGTAAACCAGGCACGGATTTATTGCACCACGATGTTATTGTTGAATCCACTATTCGAAAGGGATGGTTAGCTTTTGATCTGTCTCACTTACAGCTAAAAATAGAAAGGCCTTTCTTTATAGTCTTTGAGAGAATTCTTACTAGCAGAGATAGAATGTTGATAGCTGAGGGTTATCGTATGTTTAAAAAACAATATCCCTCGAAGGTAAAAATTGATACGATTGAATTTGAGGGTAAGCCTTTAATACGGGAGCGATTTACAGGTGGAGGAATTGATTTGCCAGGAACATTTATTGGTATTTCCACTACAGAAAATGCGCGCGAAAAATTCAGCTCTTACTCGCGTAACACAAGTTTTGGCGAGTGGGAAAAGGTGCAAGGCACACTAACGGCAACTGTAACACTGAGTAATCAACCATTAAATAATTCTGATAAAGGAGTAGTTTCATCACCAGACTGCCAGGAAAAAACCATTGCGTGTACAGTTCAAAATATATGTACTGATTTTCTGGATGAGTCTGGACTTACAGGAATGCAACTACGTGTTAGTGTAAAAGGCAAAACTGTTTTCTCTGCTAACCTTGGTTATTCTAACAGCGACTTATTTACACCAGTTAATGACTCAACCCTTTTTCGAATTAATAGTATCTCCAAATCGCTGACCTCCGCAGCGCTTATAAAGTTAGCGAGTGATGGAAAGCTTGATTTAGATGCCCCTATTAAAAAGTATTTACCTGATTTTCCTGAAAAAGAGTTTCCAATTACCACACGACAGTTGAGCGGTCACTTAGGAGGGATTCGTGATTATCATCAAGATAATTTGAGTGATTTAGTCAGGACTAAACATTATCTCTCCACCATTGATGCACTAGAGGTTTTTCAATTTGATAGTTTAACTGCAAAGCCGGGAAGCAAATTTCATTATTCTACATTTGGATGGAACATTATTGGCGCAGTGATAGAAGCTGCTTCGGGTATGAACTATCTTGATTATATGAAATCAAGTATTTGGCATCACTTAAAAATGAAAAATACATGTGGTGATGACATTACCGAGACAATTTATAATCGCAGTAAATTCTATGATGCATTAGGTGATGAGAATGATTTTGGCGATATCAGTTACAAATATCCGGGTGGTGGTTTATTATCCACTACAACTGATTTAGTCACTTTTGGTAATGAATTGCTATACGGCCAGTTTTTTGATGAACTGTTAAAAGCTGAGCTTTTTAAAACGCAGTACACCGAAAACGGAGAGGCTACGAATTACGGCATGGGTTGGTATACGGGTTTGGATACTAATGGACACCGCGTTTGGTATCATTCTGGTGATCAACTAAGCAGTAGCTCACACCTTTATATCTACCCCGATGATGGTATCGTAATTGCACTATTGGCAAATGGACAAGAGGCCGCAGCATTTGATGTAGAGGAAATTGGTGAACTCTTTTACAGTAAGTAATTACTTAATTGAACTTTGCTTAACCTTTAATAGCCAGTCGAAAACTCAATAATGCCAAAATAAAAGTGATGGGTGTAAAAATGTAAGTTTCCAAATTATTGAAGGCCATTAAATTACTTAAAGTATTTACCAAGAATAATAAAAACATTAGCCAAAGCACCACACGAATAACCTTTGGGTTAACAGAAAACTTAAAATAATTCATTCTGATTGTTACAATCCAAAGCATAAACGCGTTAAGCACAATAGAAATTGATTCGAAAACATACAACTCCCCTTGTGTTTTTAATCGGCCACCCCAAATCATATCCATAGGAACAAGGCCAGCTATTACTGCAAGATGAAAAAGTATAGTCAGTGAAAATATCACTATCAATGCAAGACCTGCAAAACGCTCCGAAATCATTTTTCTTATCATAGTTATTTCAAATGCCTAACACTGTTTTAAGCTTAGCGTAACCTGTCTGACTTAATGGAATCTGCACTCCGTTTTTTAATAATGCAATGTGATTGTCCTTTTCCATAAGCTCAATCCGTGTGAGCTCTTGCAGATTTATCATGTAAGACCGATGCACACGCACAAATTGCGTTACGTCCAGCATGCCTTCAAAGTAAGTCATTGTTTTCTTCTTCAAGTGCATTCCATCTTTTGTATGAATTTTTACATAATCATCATACGCTTCAAAGTAGTGAATTTGATTAACCGGAATGATTATGATGTTACTACCTTTCTTTACAACAACGCGGCTATGCTCTTCTGGCTGTGGATTTCTTTTATCAATAAAATCCTGTGGCGATTGAACCTCTTTTGCATTCTTTTGACTCATCCATTTTTGTAAAGCCTTCTCGAATCTGTCCTTACTAAATGGCTTGAGCAGATAATCAACTGCATGTGTTTCAAATGCCTTCATGGCATATTCATCAAATGCTGTGGTGAAAATTACAGCTGGTGGTGTTTCGATCAATTCCAGCATCTCAAATCCATTTATCTTAGGCATTTGTATGTCTAGAAAAATTAAATCAGGTTGATGTTGAGCAATTGCCTTTACGCCTTCAAACCCATCATTACACTCTTGCGCTATTTCAATATCCTGAAAAGGCTTCAGGCATTCTTTCACCAGACTTCTGGCCAGTGGTTCATCATCTATAATCAATACTTTAATCATATTTGTGGTATTCGAAGGGTTGTAGTAAAAATACCTGCTTCCTGTTTTGTTTGAACTAAATTATTTTGTGCATAATGCAGATAGAGCCTGCGTTGTACTGCTGTTAATCCAAACCCTGTTCCCTTTTTTGCTTGTGCTGTTTCCGGATCATAAGGGTTTTTTACTTCAATGAGCAAGTCTTTTCCTATCCTGCTTGCTTCAATAGAAATTATTGTCTCCCCAATTGTATCGTACAAGCCAAATTTAATTGCATTCTCTACTACTGGTTGTAACAACAAAGCCGGAATCTCTGCAGTGAGACTTTCTTCACTCTTTTCAATTTTGGTTTGCAGGCGATGACCAAAGCGAACTTTTTCAATTTCCAGATAAAGTTGAAGGTGGTCTAATTCCTCCTTCAGCTTTATAAGTGTAGTGTCCTTTCGAATGGTTCCTCTCAAAAAATCCGAGAGCTGGTGAATCATCGTTCGGGCGCGTTCAGGCTCAACTACTACCAGGGCATTAATAGAGTTTAGACTATTAAATAAAAAGTGAGGTTGTAATTGTAGCCTGAGACTTGAGAGTTCTGCCTCTCTTGCCAATCTTTCACTATCCTGTTTTCTCTTCTCACTCTCTTGTTTATCACTAAAATAAACCCAGAACCAAGTAAGCACCGCTATTAGCATAATCATGAGCAGCGTAAAGCCTCCTCTCACCGTTAAGCTGGCATCCAGAAAACTAATAAAAGCTAAATTATTTTCTAAAAATTGTATAAGTAGCCAACGTTGAAGTGCCAAACTCAAAAAAGTAAGGGCAAGGCTCCAGATTAAAACATAAATTGAATTTTTAGCACTTGGTTGATACGAATGCATGGAAGTATTAATGGCATAACCTGCAATGGCTATTACAAGCTGCGTGATTGCAGCATCCGTAATAGCAATCTCCCAACCAAATCCTGCTTGAACAATTACCAGAGTCTGTACAAAAATCCATAATAACCACCAACTAAGGTAGAGTGTAAAAATTTTTGCTTTGCCTGTAAAACTCATATATATTTTTAGGTGGTTTGAAGAGCTGCTGCGCGTAAATGTACATATTGAATATAATCATCACTTTTCTCCATCTCAAAAATTTTAGAGTAAAGTTCAATGCCATCATTGAGCGCCTCAATCAATTGTACATCAACTACGTTTACAAATTCCCATTTAACAAGTTGATCATTATTGTTTAGAAAATAATCCTCTTCCTTAAGGCCGAGTACCCGTGCCTTAAGTACAGCCTCCTCGTGTGTATTGGCTGCAACAAGGCGCAGGTGCTCGTCAAATTGGTCTTTGCCTGTTTTCGTTTCTGTGCTTATTCTGAAAACTATTTTTGCGATGTACCAATTCATGTTTTTACTATTAATAGCTGCGTATGTCAATACCTCCGAAAACTGAAGTGCCTCTTATATTTAACACTTTTGTTTCATCCACATTGGTTGGTGCAGGTCTTTTGTCATCAATTCCACCAAGTATGGAAACCACTTCAGAAGTTTGCACCTTCCAGTTTGCAGGCACAATTAATTTAGTGCCTCCAAAGATCTGCACCACCTCTAAAGTAACCACTCCGCTAATATCTGCTTGGCTCATGTTTACCTCACTGCCACCAAATATGGTCACCATCTCACCGCCCTTAAAGTCTTTCGATATTATATTTTTATTACCACCAAAGATTGAAACGGATTCCCAGTTACCATCGGTGCCGCTATGAGTCTGTGTATGCTCATTCCAATATTGTCCTGCACGGCTTTTCGGCTTAAAGATTAAGTATAGACCAATGCCTATTACAATAGCAGGGATTAAGTAAGGTCTTAAATTAACATCATAAACATAATCATCCACTATAAAGACTATACCCACAAGAACAGCAATCATCCAACCACCAGGCTTAAAAGAATTTTTAGCGCCTACATACAAACCGATACCTATTACCAACATCTTCCATGTGAAGAGCCATTCAGGCAAGTCAAGGTTCATCTCTCTGGCCAGTAGCACTACACCAATAACTACTACTATTAAGCCTCCCCAAATTCTGCCATTATTATTCTGATTCGGGGTACTGGGTGTGGGCTTTACGCCCTTGTCATATGCTTCCATAATTGTTGAATTTATACTCAAATCAACGCCCGATTGCTTAAATAGGCCATTGTGAATAGGTGCAGACGGGTAGAAAGTAGGTGAACATGGGTATTGCGTAGGTAAATGCGGCCTTGAAATGAATGCATCAGATTTTAAAATGAGTCAAATAATCTGACAACTTGTGTCCCGCAACTAAAATACCCCGTTTTCAAATTTAGTCATCAACTACTTTAGTGGCATGGAAGAGGCTTTGAAGGATGACGAATACATTAAAGGACGTGGCGCTCAAATTAAAACTGCCAATAGATTTTTAAAACAGGAATATGTCGCTCAGCATATCGAGGGCATTGATGAACAAATGGAGTTGAGTCAGCGTACTCAAATTTTTTATGAGCAGTCTAAAAAAATTGTCAATAAAATTACCAGCCCTGATTTAAGTATGATGTATTCGCTCAATCCTTACCAGGGTTGCGAGCATGGTTGTATTTATTGTTATGCCAGAAATAGTCATGAGTACTGGGGCTTTAGTGCAGGTCTAGATTTTGAAAGCAAAATTATTGTGAAGAAAAATGCGCCTTCACTGTTAGAAAAATTCTTATTGCATCCCGATTGGCAAGCTACGCCTATCAGCCTTTCAGGCAATACTGATTGTTATCAGCCCATAGAGCGTACGTTAGAAATAACGAGAAAGCTTCTTAAAGTATTTGGGCAGTACAGGCATCCGGTAGGTATGATTACAAAGAATGCCTTGGTGCTACGCGATATTGATCTGCTTCAGGATTTGGCTAAAGATAATCTCGTACACATTTACATTTCCATCACAACGCTTAATGAAGACTTAAGAAGGTTGATGGAACCGCGGACAGTGAGTGGCAAAAAGCGTTTACAAGTAATTGAACAACTTGCAAAAGCAAACATTCCGGTAGGTATTATGAATGCGCCTATCATACCCGGACTCAATCAGGAGGAGATCCCTACAATTCTTAGAGCAGCTGCAGACCATGGTGCAAGTGCTGCGGGCATGACGGTTGTACGATTAAATGGTTCTATTGGAAAAATTTTCGAAGACTGGTTGCGCAAGAATTTTCCAGATCGGTTTGATAAAGTATGGAATCAGATATGTGATATGCATGGCGGGCAGGTAAATGATTCACAGTTTGGTAGACGAATGGGTGGCGAGGGTGTGTACGCTGACATGATTCATCAGCTCTTTAGAAATTCTAAACGAAAATATTTTTCAGAGAGGACTATGCCTGCTTACAATTTAACAGCATTTAGAAGAAGAGGCAATTTAAGTTTGTTTTGATGGTTAATCTATTTTAAAAAGAAAGAGGTTGTCTGAGTAGACAACCTCTTTCTTTTACTAGAATACTATATGTGCATTATTTCAGGTTATATGAAATACCTCCTGTATAAAGTCCGGCTGTTCTGTCCGCTGCATAAAACTCTCTGGTATCAGCACCTAAAAAATTGCGTGCATTTAGAAATACGTTCAAGTTTTTAACAACTTCATATGAGGCTTTTGCACTCATAATAAACTTTCCATCTATCTGCCCATTGGCATATTGTGGCGTGCTTGAGTCTGTATCGTCATATGAAGCATCGTATTGCGTTTGCTCACCTAAATAGTAAGCGCTTATATTCACATTCGCTTTTGTAGATGGTCTGTAGTTGAAATAAAACCCTCCATAAGTACCTGGTGTATACTTATGTGTGCTGTTGTTATAGGTAACAGGAGGAAAGGGAGGACTTGGAAGTGCCGGGTCTAAATATATTGATGGCAAATCTGATGTTTCAGTTTTTTGCAGTGTTACAAAAGGCTTGAATTGTATCTTATCGTTAGGTACAAAGTTTAACGAGATTGTTGTACCGATCTGTTGAGCTGTTGTTGGTACGTTAAAAAACTTTTGCTGGGTAGGTGACGCTTGTAAAATGGCTGTCAGTCCTTTTACATCTTGAACAAACACATCAACATCAAGTTGAACATTCTTAGTGATTTTTGAACGGAAGCCCAATTCAATCATATCAACCGTAATTAAATCTAAATTATCATCACCTACTTGAGCTCCTGCAATGTCCAGATAATTGTAACCCATAAATGAACCACTGTTGGAACGCGTGATAGCGGCTCGTATTAAATTCTTTTCGTTAATATCATACGTAGCGGCTAATTCATAGGCCAGGTATGCTTCGTCAGGTGTAGAAAATTTATCAATGCGAATAGCTGCCAATACTCTCAATTTATCCGTGAAATTTAAATCGCTACGAAGAAAACCGGCTAAAGTATTAATTGTGTTTTCTGCATTAAATAAGCCAATCACACCAGCACCAGGGTTAACATAGTCACGGTCATCAAAGGTTACTGTTTGATAACTTAAGCCTGGTGTAAGTGTATACTTGTCGTTTAGTTTAATATCGTATTCAGCATTTACATCCGCTACAGTGTAGTCATTTTCAGATCGTGGTACAGTTGTGCGAAGGTCAAGAGCATATCCTGATAAGTAGGAAGTACGAATTTTTAAATCATGGATACCTAATGTAAGATTAAAAGCGGTGTTATCAGTCTTTCCATCACTTAAAGGGTTGGAGACAAATATTTTTTGAAACTCCGCTTGTTGATGTGATACGGAAAGATCAGCAGAGATATTTTCTGATGCTTTGTATGTTATGAAGGCATTGACGCCCCACTTATTTAATGATCTGCTTGGATCAGGGTAGCGTTCGTCACGAGTTGTTTGATCGGGGAAAAGTGTGGTTAATGGCACATAAGTACCTGTAGTGGCATTGTAATACTCTTCATCAACGCGATCACGATCTTGAAAATTTCCAGATACAATAAGACTTAACTGATCATTAAATTTTTTACCAACACTCGCATTAGCAATGGTTGTACCCAGTGTACCTGCTTGCACATTAACGTTTGCTAACATGCTCGTGTCTGTTAATCGTTTTGTAATTATGTTTATAACACCTGTTACAGCATTTGGTCCAAACAATGGTGATGATGGCCCGCGAACAATTTCAATACGTTCTACATCATTTAAATCAATAGGAAGAGATTCCCAGTTGGTACCCCCTAATCCATGATTGAACACTGGTCTGTTGTCAATCATTACAAGGGTGTAGGAATTTGTTTTTAAGAAGGAACCATTCGTTCTCGTTAAATTTTCTAAACCGCGAATGTGTATGTCGTACATGCCATTGGCCTGTTCACGCACAATAACACCAGGTGCCAAGCGCAAAGCTTCCATGATGGAAGTAGCACCAGATTTTTCTATATCTGATTTAGTAATCGTGTAGCTTGATAAGGGGGCATCAAACAGGGTTTCATCTTTCTTAGATGCAGAGTTGATGGGTATGTTCATCAAATCCTCTAATGATAATTCGTAGTAATCTTCTTGCTTGACTTGCTCCTCCTGAGCATAGACAAACATCGCGCTGCATAACAGCGCCACAATAGACAGGGCTTTTTTCATACTACAAAGTAAGCATATACTCTTTTAGTTGTATCTGCTTATCCTAGTCTTACTTCACTTGTGTACTATTTAGGTGTACTTCACATAATGCTCCCACTTGGCAAGAAGGTTCTTAAAATCTTCTGGAAGCTCACTCTCGAATTTAACAAATTTATTACTGTGTGGATGTACAAAGCCCAAAGTTTTAGCATGTAAGGCTTGTCGTGGCATAATCTCAAAACAGTTGTCAACAAACTGTTTATACTTGGTAAATACCGTTCCCTTCATAACCTGGTCACCTCCGTAGGTAGCATCATTAAAAAGCGGATGTCCCATATGCTTCATGTGCGCCCTGATCTGGTGGGTTCTGCCCGTTTCTAATTGACATTCTATTAAGGTTACATAACGGAGTGTCTGCAGGGTTTTATAATGTGTTATGGCTGTTCTACCAAAATCGCCATCTGGAAACGCTGCTGTTACACGCCTGTCTTTTAGGCTTCTTCCTACGTTTACATTGATGGTTCCCTCCGCGGGCACGGGCTCTCCCCATACCAAAGCCCAGTACTTGCGTTCAATACTGTGATCGTAAAACTGTCTGGCAAGGTGCGCAAGGGTATTTTCGTCTTTGGCTATAACCAATAATCCTGAAGTGTCCTTATCAATTCTATGCACTAAGCCCGGCCGACCATCATTGCCCGGCATAGTTGGTAATTGTTGAAAATGGTAGGTTAAAGCATTTACTAATGTGCCTGACCAGTTTTGATATGCAGGATGTACTACCATACCTGCAGGTTTATTAATAATTAGTAAATAGTCGTCCTCGAAAACAATATTCAAAGGAATGTTTTCTGGCTTTACATCGGTATCCCGGGGCGGCTTCGGTAGACTTATAGTAATTACATCTGCCGGATGAACCTTATAATTAGATTTTACGGGTAGCTCATTAACCTTTACAAAACCTGCTTCAATACCGGTTTGAATTTTAGAACGGGTTACGCCCTGCATTTTACCATGCAAAAATTTATCAATTCGCAAAAGACTTTGGCCTGGGTCGACCACAAAGCGCTCATGCTCAAAAAGTATATCGTCCGACTCGTCCTGGATTTCTTCATCAATCATGCTGCAAGGTACGATTTACAAAGTACGTTTTTAGATTTTGCGTTTCCTTATTCGTAAATCATAAGTCAAAATTGTAAATTTCGCAATGAGCTTTTTAACCCTGCTTTCTTTGGCCGTTGCGCCTGGCATTGCCATTGGTCTTTATATCTATCTGAAAGATCACCATGAACGAGAACCCATTGGCCTTTTATTAATGAGCTTTTTCTATGGTGCCATTAGCACAGTAATTACCCTATTAATCAGTTGGCCACTTACTGCCAATGTTAGTATTAATGAAAATAGTGTTACTGATCAGTTTCTCAACGCTTTTTTTCTGGTAGCATTGGTTGAAGAATTCAGCAAGTTTTTATTCGTGCGTTTTATTCTTTATAACAACAAAAATTTTAATGAGCCCTTCGATGGTATTGTTTATGCGCTTATGGTAAGCATGGGTTTTGCTACCCTGGAAAATATACTTTACACTTTTGAATACGGGGTAACTACAGGCATTTTAAGAATGTTTACTGCAGTACCAGCGCATGCTACTTTTGGAGTGCTTATGGGATACTTTTTGGGTATTGCTAAGTTTACGCATAAGCGTGAATTGTACTTTGCTTTCGTAGCGTTGTTTGTAGCAACGCTTTTTCATGGTGCTTATGATTACTTCTGGTTCATTAACTATATCCCTGGCGTTTGGATTGGAGCAATAGTCTCTCTGATTGTAGGAATTGTTTTATCTAAAAAAGCAATCCGCCTTCATCAGAGCATTTCACCTTTTAATCAAAACAAAACAGAAGGTACGATTTGATATTCGTCATCCTTTTTAGTAAGTTGAAGAATGTACTACTTGGTGTATAGCAGTGTTGCTTCTAGCGGTTTATCTGAAGACGATTTGCGAGATATCCTGCAAACAAGTCAGCTACAAAATGCTGATTTAAATTTAACGGGTATGCTGCTGTATTGTAATGGCAAGTTTCTGCAAGTGTTAGAAGGTAAAAAAGAAGATGTTCACAACCTATTCTATAAAATTAGCAGAGATCTACGTCATGGAGATTTAAATGTGTTGTTAGAAGGCACCATTGCAGAACGAAACTTCAAGAATTGGTCAATGGGCTTTAAGTCACTGGATGTTGCCTCTGCCCGTAAAATCAGTGGCTTTGAAGATATCGATCAGTTTTTTGCCTTAAATAAGGCTTCCAATAGTAGCCACCCAGCACTTATTTTTCTAAGTCTGTTCTATCAAAAAAATCACTCCGATCACCTTCTGTACCTATAGCATAAAAAGCTTTTTTCTAATGCCATAGGTTTAGTAGTTTAGGAGATTCAAATTTAACTCCATGAAGAAGCTTTTACTATTACTGATGCTGTTTATTGCTACAGCCTCATTTGCACAAAAATCAATCACAATTGATGACTTCACTGCCCGCCCGACATTTGGTGCCCGAAGTGTTGGTGGTATAAACTGGATGAAAGACGGAAAATTCTATTCGTCTCTGCAAAACAACAAAGTTGTTAAGTTCAATGTTACCACAGGTGAAGCCGTAGAAACCTTAGTTGATGGAAGTGCACTTTCTCCGACAATTAACATCAATGATTACACTTTTAGCGCTGATGAAAAACAGCTGTTAATCAGTACTGGTTTTGAGCAAATCTACCGTTGGTCATTCCGTGCCGATTATTTCATTTACGACCTTACCACAAAAACCATAAAGAAACTCTCCGCTAATGGAAAGCAATCGTACGCTTCGTTTTCACCTGATGGCAGCAAGGTGGCTTTTGTACGTGGCAATAATCTTTTTTATGTCTCGCTAAGCGATATGAAAGAAACTCAGGTTACAACGGATGGTAAGTTCAATGAAATTATTAACGGTAGCACTGATTGGGTGTATGAGGAAGAATTTGGCTTTACAACCGCATTCTTTTGGTCGCCCGATAATAATAAGCTGGCTTACTACCGCTTTGATGAATCTAGGGTGAAGGAATACAATATGCAAAAGTGGAATCAGGGTGCTACCTATCCACAGGACTATAAGTTTAAATATCCGAAAGCAGGAGAGGCCAATTCTGTTATAGAAATTTATGTATATGATCTTGGTACACAGCAAAAAATGAAAGCCGACTTAGGCAGCAATACTGATATATATATACCACGTGTTAAGTGGACTCAGGATGCAAACACGTTATCTATCCGTAGAATGAATCGTCTGCAGAATCAATTAGAGATTATGCACCTCAATACACTCTCGGGGGCAATTTCAACAGTATTAACAGAAAAAAACAATGCTTATGTTGATATCAATGATGATTTAACTTACCTGAATGATAAAAAGCATTTTATTCATGTAAGCGAAATGAGTGGTTACAATCATATTTACTTATACACTGTTGACGGTAAATTGGTGCGTCAAATAACAAATGGAAATTGGGAAGTAACTTCTTTTATTGGTCTTGATGAAAAAACAAAAACAGTATACTACCAATCTACTGAAGTCTCTCCTTTAGAAAGACACCTTTATTCAGTATCATTAGACGGAAAAAAGAAAGTTAAGCTAACAACAGAGGCGGGTATGCATACTGCTAATATGAGTAACGACTTTCAGTTTTACATCAAATATTTCAACAGTGCTTCCCAGCCTAATACCGTAAGTCTTTATGCAACTAAAGGCAACAAGCTTATTAAGGTTTTGGAGAAAAACGAAACGTTGCAAAAGACTGTTGCTGAATATGGGATTGTTGCAAAAGAGTTTTTTACTTTCAATACAGTTGATGGACAAGCATTGAATGGTTTGTTTATGAAACCAAAAGATTTCGATTCAAATAAAAAATATCCTGTACTTATCTACCAATATAGTGGCCCTGGTTCGCAAAACGTAAGCAACTCATGGGGGGGAGGTCATTTCTATTTTCACCAAATGTTAGTGCAAAAGGGATACATTGTTGCCATAGTTGATACACGTGGTACTGGTTTCCGTGGAGAGGCCTTTAAAAAGATGACATACAAACAACTAGGCAAATATGAGTTGGAAGATCATGTAACTGCTGCAAAATATCTTTCAACCCTTAGTTATGTTGATGGTGGTCGTATAGGTATTTGGGGTTGGAGCTATGGTGGTTATATGTCATCCCTAGCCATGACTAACGGTGGTGGTGTATTTAAAATGGGTATAGCTGTTGCTCCTGTAACTAACTGGCGCTATTACGATACTGTTTACACTGAGCGCTACTTACAAACTCCCCAGGAAAATGCTAGTGGATATGATGATAACTCACCCTCTACACATGCAGCTAAGCTTAAAGGCAACTTCTTGTTAATTCATGGAACTGGCGATGACAATGTACACTTTCAAAATTCTGTTGTTCTGCAAGAGGCTTTGGTGAATGCCGGCATTCAGTTCGACTCCTTCTATTATGTGGATAAACACCACGGTATTCAAGGAAGTAAAACCCGTCAGCATTTGTACACTCAAATGCTGAACTACGTTTTAGAAAATCTCTAAAATAATCTTCTGCTGGATTGCATCTTGTTGGTAACTGAACCACCAAGATGCAAATCTTAGCAGCTTTACTATGCAAAGCAGTTCTGACTTTCAACGCTACTTCCTAGCCATTATTCCTCCCGAGCCTGTTTACAGCGAGGCCCAAGTACTTAAAGAATACTTCAAAAATACTTTTGGAAGTAAAGCGTCCCTTAACTCCCCTCCACACATTACGCTTCATATGCCTTTTCGATGGAAAGAAAAGAAAGAGTTAATACTTATTGAAAAATTAAAAGATTTCGGCCAGTTGCAGGCTGCTTTTCAGCTAAGTCTTCATCGTTTCAACGCTTTTCCTCCCAGGGTTATCTACTTGGATGTCGAAACCAATAGCCAATTGGTTGTCCTTCAAAAAGAACTGGAACGGTTTTGCAAAAGAAGCTTTCAACTATTTAATGCAAACCGACTCGATCAACCTTTTCGCCCACACCTAACGCTGGCTTTTCGTGATCTTAAAAAAGAAACATTCGGTCAGGCCTGGAATGAATTTAAAAATAGGGAATACAAGGCAAATTGGCTGGTCGAATCCATTTATCTACTAAAACACAACGGAAGCGTATGGGAAAAGCATGCTCAAGTTGCGCTTAAAAAAACTATTTATTAAGTTCAATGTTTTAAATCCAACGACCCCGGTTGGTTCGTATGTAATGGCTCTTTAGAGGAGTATCTATGAGACAGATTATTGTCATTGGGGTTTTATTGATTTGTTTTACTTGTATGGGTTTCTTGTTTTGGCAACAAGAAATGAAATATGTATTACCAACGCCTGTACCCATTGGTTATTCGGCAAAACTTCCTGAGGCCGTTGTTTCTTTACCCACGACTAACAGTTTTCCAAATAATCAGGCGCTTTACTTCCATTTTTTTAATCCTGACTGTCCTTGTTCACGCTTTAATCTCAAACATTTTAAGACTCTTAAAAAACAGTTTGAAACCCAAGTTAAAATATATGCAGTAATACCTGCTTATGCAGATTTTGAATATGCAAAAGAAATGCTTGACGATGAAAGTATCATTGTTATCCAGGACACAGATGATGCGCTGGCAAATGCTTGTGGTGTTTATGCTACTCCGCAAGCAGTCGTTATAGACAGCCAAAGAAAACTTTTTTACCGAGGCAATTATAACCGCACCAGATACTGTACTTTAAAAGAAAGCAATTATGCTGAAATAGCCCTGACAGCATTAGTAAAGGGGCAGAAGCCTCCTGTTTTCAATGCATTCGCGACACAATCCTACGGTTGTGAATTACCTAATGACCTTTAAACTTAAATTTCAATGACGCCCACAAACAAAGAGCACAACCTGATTATTTTTCAGGAAATCACAAAGCGATCCAATAGAATAATGAACGTTGCGATTTGGATCTATTTCGCTGTTGGTTTTTTATGGTCTTTCTTTTACGACACATATTTAATCGCAGTCGGTATTGGTGGCCTTTCGCTTGTCGCCTACTATACCACAAAAACACTTTTGCCAAAAAGTAAACTATACCAGTACGTTCTGTCCATCATTTTTGGTGTGTTCTCAGCCCAATACATCTACCAAATGCATGGCATGTTCGAAATGCATTTTATGTTTCTTGTTGGTTCAGCTTTACTAATTACTTACCAGAACTGGAGACTTCAATTGCCTCTACTGGCTTACATCGTTATTCACCATGGCTCTTTTGCATATCTCCAATACACCGGCATGAAAGAGATCTACTTCACGCAATTGGAATACATGGATCTTCAAACATTTATTATTCATGCTACTGTTGTTGCCACTATCATGTTTATCAATGGTATGTGGGCTTACAATCTTGAAAAGAAAACCAAAGAAGAGGCCATTACTAAAGAAGCGCTGCAAGGTCAGCTCACTAATGTTACCAACAATATAGCTTTTGCAGAAGAGATCAGTAAGGGTAACTTAAAGATTGAATACTCCCTTAATAATAATGGAGATGAGCTTGGTAAGGCACTATTAAAGATGCGTGAAAATCTGTTGATCTCGGCTGATCGCGAACAACAAGAAAAGTATATTACGCAGGGCTCAGCAACTGTGGGCGATATTCTTCGAAAGTATGCAGACAATACTGAGCAGCTTTCTAACGAATTAATTCGTGAGGTGGTAAAATATACTGAATCAAATCAGGGTAGTTTGTTTTTGTTGGAGAAAGATCAAAGTGGTGAGGAGTATTTGAAGCTTACCGCCTGTTATGCCTATGATAGGAAAAAATATATTGACAAACGCATTGAGATTGGTGAGTCGTTGGTAGGGCAATGTTTTGTAGAGAAAGATATAATCATGATGACCAACGTTCCTCAGGATTATGTTCAGATTACCTCAGGACTTGGACAAGCTAATCCATCATGTATAATCCTTGTACCGCTTATTTCGAACGAACAAATAACAGGGGTTCTTGAACTAGCCGCTTTCGAGAAATACAATAATGGTCATCTTGAGTTTTTAAAGAAGGCGAGCGAGGCTGTTGCTTCAGCCATTATAAATTCTAAAACAACTGAGCGCGTAAAACTTCTGTTAGAAGATTCCCAACAACGCAGTGAAGAATTGCGTACTCAAGAAGAAGAGATGCGACAAAACATGGAAGAACTGAGTGCTGTTCAGGAGCAAATGGAGCGGCAATTAAAAGAAGCAGAAAAAACGCAGCGCGAACTTCAGGAAGAAAACAAACGCTTAAAAAGTCAACTAAAACAAGAAGCATAGATGATACAAAATAAAACAGGCCAGTAGAAACTGGCCTGTTTTATTTTAATAACCTTTATGTGGTGCTTATTCACAAAAAGATCCCTTTGCTACCCACAATCTCTTTATATCAATATCGAAAAGTAATTCTTTAACCGCAGGACTTGCCTCCACTACACGCTGATCAAGTTCTCCCTTCATAATCAATATGCTTCCCTCGTTACCTCCGAAATCAGCTTCAGCTATTACGTTTCCTGTTTTATTCAACTCCTTCATATATTGTTCGTGTTTGCGCAACGTTGCAGGAGCCTGTTGTACATTGTGCTTAGCAAGTGTAAGTCCGTATCGAATAAAATGATAATTAACCATTTCATAGGGCTCCTTAGCAACACACGCTTTACCTGTTCTAAAAACTACAGGCAAATATTCTAGGTTCCATCGTTCAGCTTTTACACCCGGATCATTAGCAAGCCATTGCTTTACCGTATCCACTGAATTTGTCTTTAGTATAAAAATACCTCCACCACCATCAAAGGGACCAGCTACCAGCAAGCGGCCATCTTTTGCCATTGCCGTGATGTTAGCCATATGTCCCTCCATAATTTTATCAAGCTCTGGTTTGGGCATTGTGGGCAGGTCTGTGCGTTTATTTAAAAACACAAAAATCAAATCTGTATTCTCTTGTGCAAAAGTGTTAGCACAAATGAAAACCATTGCGATGAATAGCCTCATATTTTTAGGTTAAGCTTAAGGTTATAATAAAGTTAAAGAAGAAACTGCTAACTGTTTAGATATCCCTTAGTTGGAAACAACAAAATTTTCAACCAATAGTAAGATCCACCAAACCACCCTGTTTCAAAGATACTGCGTTTAAAAACAACTACTGATTCTTAGCAATATAATCAGTAAGTGTTTTTTTCGCTTGTTGCTTGAATTTGTTTTTGAGAAATGGAATATAGGCAAACAATAACCCCTTCCAACCAAAGGCACTAACAAACCACTTACTAAGATTAAAGCTATCGGTATGCTTTATGATTTTACCATCTTTAAATTCAAATATCGCATGGATGCTGTTTATCACTTTATTTCCCGTGCGTGAAAAAGTATAGGTAGCTACCCAATCTGCAGCGCCCTGCTTCTCCGTTGTCTGCACATTCGAAAAGACCACCGCAAGATCTTTGCTGCGGGTCAGCAACATCTCCCACATCTTCGATGCTTCTACTCCGTTCAATTTCCCAAAGGCGGGATCTTCAAATACCACTTCCTGGTGATAGCATGAGGCCATCGTTGAGGCATCTTTTGATGCAAATGCCGTATAAAATTTTCTGATAACAACTTCGTTGGAGGCAGCTTGATTCATAACAAATTATCTTTCTCTAAATGTATAACCAATTTTGGGTATAAAAAATGAGGTTTCGTGCCCGTAAGAACCAAAAGCGTTTTTGGTATATTTGCCATCAGCCGACAAGGTGCGTTCAATGTTAAAAACCACTTCCCTTCTTCTATCTTTCTTAACTATAATCTCGTGGCAAACCTACGCACAAGGTAAATTCAAAATCTCCGGTATTGTCATCGATGCAGAAAGTGGCAAGGCGTTGGTTGGGGCAAATGTGTCTGTGAAAAACTCAACGAAAGGTGTAATTGCCGGTGACAGCGCAGCGTACCAAATATGGTTGTCACCCGGAGCTCATACATTAGTGTTTTCCTTCATTGGCTTTGGCCAAAAGGAGCTCGAAGTGATTGTTGATCGCTCTATATCGTTAAATGTTTCACTTAGCCCTACAGTTTCCAATCTTGACGAAGTCATGATTACGGATAACAAAGCAGAAGAAAATATTAGCAAAACAGAGATAGGCTCCATCACCTTATCAAAAAAAGAACTTGAAACACTTCCATACTTGTTAGGTGAAATGGATCCCATACGTATTCTTCAATTAATGCCAGGTGTACAGACTGCTGGTGAAGGCAATACAGGTTTTTACGTGCGTGGTGGAGCAGTCGATCAAAATCTCATGGTGCTGGATAATTCTATTGTATATAACCCGAGCCATCTGTTTGGATTCTTCTCTGTTTTCAATGGAAGTACCATTAACGATCTTGAAATGCATAAAGGTGGCATCCCCTCTTACTACGGTGGAAGACTTTCCTCCTTTACAAAAATCACCACACGAAAAGGCAATGACCAGAAAGTAAAAGGAGAAGGAGGCATTGGGATTCTCTCCAGCAACCTTCTTTTGGAAGGTCCCATCAAAAAAAACAAAGGATCTTTTTTAGTGGCCGGCAGAAGAACATATATTGATTTATTTATTGATCCTATTCGAGAACTTTTTTCAGTACCTGAAAAAATTGATTACTATTTCTACGATCTAAACATAAATGCGGACTATCGGATTAATGAGCGAAATCAACTGAGTTTTCGGGCTTATTTGGGAAAGGATGATTTTTACTTTAACAAAGACAATAATTTTGCAAACACTATTCGCTGGGGTAATGGTACTGCATCCTTGCGTTGGTCTCACATTTTCACTGATAACTTAACCGGTGAGCTTTCACTGAGTACTGTGCTCTATGATATGGATTTTGGTGCCTCCATCAACACCTATCAATTTAACATTGTATCCGATATTCGGGACAATGGGTTTCAGTATCTTTTAGATTTGCAAAAGCGTAAACATCACCTTGTGTTCGGCACAACCTATACTCATCATAAATTGCGTCCTAATAACGTAGGCGCAACAAGTGACGATGTGTCACTGGAGTTTGGTAACAACGAACAACTCTTTGCACATGAAGCCTCCCTGTTTTTGAATGATAAGATTACACTTACCGAAAAACTTGAAATCAATGCAGGTATCCGCTATACATACTACTCACAATTTGGTCCTTTTACTCGCTACGCGGTAGACGACAATTTGCAACTTCTTGACACGGTTGTCTATAGAAAAAATGAACGTGTTGTACACTATGTTAATCCCGAACCACGACTATCTGTTCGCTTCAATCTCAACCAGGTTTCCTCGCTTAAAGCTGCATATGACAGAGGCTATCAATACATGCATATGGCTCCACTTTCTTCTGCTTCGTTACCCATGGATGTATGGGTTACAAGCTCCACCAAAGTAAAGCCGCAATACGGTGACCAATTTTCAACCGGATACTTTAGAAATTTTAATGAAAATATGTTCGAAAGCTCATTAGTCCTTTATTATAAAGTGATGCATAACCAGTTAGAATATAAGGATGGAGTAATTGTTGGTTATAGCAGGGGTTTTAACTATGACGATGCGTTTGTCTTTGGTAAGGGTATTTCGTACGGAGCTGAAGTCCTGATCAAAAAAAATACAGGCAAGGTTACCGGAACTGCTGCTTATACTCTCTCACGAACAATGCGTGAATTTGAAGACCTTAACCAGGGTAATCCATTTCCTGCTAAATACGATAGGCTCCATGACATATCCTTGATGTGTAATTACAAGCAATCTAACAAATGGACCTTTTCAGGAGTGTTTGTATACGGCACCGGCAACGCCCTTAATCTGCCGGTAGCACGCTATATTATACAGGGCAGTATTGTAAATGAGTATGGAGAACGTAATTCATTTCGCATGCCAGCCTACCATCGGTTAGATCTTGCTGCTACTTACATCGCGCGCAAATCTGAACGATTTGAATCAGCATGGATTTTTTCTGTATACAATCTCTATAACAGACGTAATCCGTATTACATCTACTTTGAAACAAAGGGGGATCTCAAAGAGTATAAATTAGAAACTAGTATCCGGCAGGTGTCACTCTTTCCAGTTTTACCTTCGGTAACTTATAGATTTAAATTTTGATATGAAGTGAAGATTTCCATAAAAAATATTTTTTTGTTGCCTATTGTATTTTGCTACCTCCAATGTGATACAGGCCCAACCATAGACTATACACTTTATGAACCTAAGTTGGTAGTGGACGGATGGATAGAGGCCGGGAACTTTCCTAAAGTTATTTTGAGCAAGAGTTACTCCTATTTTGATGATATTGACTCGGCAACAGTGCGCCAGTTGGTAGAAACCAAAGCCAAAATAACAGTAAGCGATGGTGTAGAGTCCGAAGTGCTTACTCTTAAGAAAGATGAAAATTATTTTCCTCCCTATATTTACTCAGGTACTGATCTAAAAGGCGAGGCTGGAAAAACCTATACTTTGAAAATTGAACTACGGGGTGAAGTTTATACCTCCTCCACCACCATCCCTCCTGCCGCCTCTTTCGAGGATCTTTGGTATGAGGTGTTGCCCGGTAAGGATACATTGGGTTTTATTTATGGAAAATTTACAGATAACCCTGACACCGATAATTATTATAGAATATTTACGCAGCGTATAGGAAAAGATTCCCGGTACATTCCTGTATACCTATCTGCTATTGGTGATCAGTCCTTCAATGGAAAAACATTTACTTTTTCCTTGCTTCGAGGCCCGGATAACTTCACTGATGTAGCCGATGATCTCTATTTTACCGTTGGTGATTCTGTCCGGATTAAATTTTGTACGATGGATAAAGCTCACTTCGATTTCTGGCGCACCCTTGAGCGTGAATTGTATGTTGTGGGAAATCCGTTTTCTTCTGCGGGCAACGAAATAATTTCCAACATCAAAGGCAAGAAGGCTATTGGCGTTTGGGGTGGCTACGGTGTGAAGTTCTATACAATAAAAGCCAAGGAACGGTAAAACAAAAGAGCCGGTGAAATTCACCAGCTCTCTTCCTACATGCTTTGATTACTTCTATTAACCTTCTATATCTTCTTCAAGGTTATTAAAGAAATCTTCGAGGGCTTCTTCCAAATCTGCGAAACCAACTTCTGTGTAGGTAGCGAGGTCTGATTTTGAATCATCTGAAAATACTAAACGTACATCTATCGCTTCTTCTATTTCTGTTTCGCAAATATCAATTTCGTTTTCCCAATCCCAATAGCAGTACTCTTCTTCGCGTTCTGATCCATAAAACTCAATATTCGCTATTTTCGCATTCTCTTCTGCATAGAATACTACGAATGTGGTGTGATCATTCCATGCCTCAACTTCATCGTCAATATTGTTGGCGGCCTGCATTGCCTCATCCAGTGACTTAACATCTACTTCTCCAGCAAACTTAATATCAATAATCTGAAAGTAAGCGCTTGCTGTAGTTACGATATCGCCAGCCTCAGCCTCTTCACTCCCTTTGGTAGTGAAGTTTCCTGTTGCTCCTGCACCAAATGCCAGCATATTGTTTCCATTCTGAGTCAATGCGTAGTCAACGCTCGCCTCGTCAGTTGTATTTTTAACCTTAAAAGACAACTTAAACGTACCTATAGTTAAAGATGTCTCCACAGATGTAGGCTCACCATTTGGCTTATAGGCTGCTGTCAGAACATAATCAATCTGTTTAGTTGATCCTACCGTTAAATCTGCTCTCAGGCCTGTTGGCAGTTCACCTTCGTATTCTGCCTCTTGGTTATTCACATCTACACTAGTGTAGCTATGAATAGCAAAAGTTGCATTATTGCTCTGTCCTGTCTCTGTGGAAGGAAATTTGAATTCAATTTTTCCAGTGCCAGGCTTTTCAGTAAAGTCCCATTCCTCAGTTGAGTTATTATAGGTGAATGTCCCTTCATTTTGATCGAATAACTCACCCAGTGTTTCAGGATCTTCCTGAGTTCGGAGGTTTTTCAAAAGAGTGGAGGCTGTTTCGGTACCTTGCCCAACTTTGGATAAAGAACGCATAAGCATGATCAGCTTATTCTTACCTATAGATTCTCTGGTATTTTCTGGCAAAGAAGCATCCGATAAGAAATTCACAAAAGAAATAGATGTCTGCACACCGGCCGTATTCTGAAGTGCCGTCATGCTATTGACTAACTCTAATCCATTTTCTTCCAGAGCGGCCTTATTTTGCTCATCTGTTCTGTCACTAAAGTTTTCCGGAATCTCAATATCCGGGATAATGCTGGTGTCTGAGTTTTCATCGTCACACGAGGTTGTTAAAAAAGCGACAGCCAATACGGTGGCGCTAAACAACATCGATACTATTTTACTTGCTGGTTTGTTCATATGATTGGTTTGTTGTTAACATTTTTCTACTGTAAATAGCCAATACCGCAAATCACAGGATTTGTTCTCTTCATTAGATCAAAGGCTGCACAGTTTCAAATTTCTTTACCACCTTGATAATTAACAGACCGTAAATCTGGTAAAATCTGCTCAATTTCAAAATACCTAATTAGAGGTATTTTCTCTCCACTCCATTGTATTAATAAGGTGCATTATCTCCTTCTTCATAAACTCAATAGAAGGTTGCAGGGAATCATTATTTATTTGTGTGTTGAAATAAAGCGCACCCCTCATAAAGTTTTTACTAGAATCTGTTATCGTAAACTGAAACTGACTAGGCACTTCTCCTTGTAGTTCTGCAATTACCGCTGTATAACCTTTAGGAGTCTTAATAATTACTTCATCTATTGCATTTGCCTTTAATTGATGTTTGGCGGTTAGCACGTAAGCATCATTCAGGTATTCTCGCAACAATTTTTCATCATTATTAATCTCTTTGTATGTTACATGAATATTAGCCTTGAGTGTTGGATAATAAATCTCAACCCAATAGCGCTCTCTAATCCATGAAGTATCTTTTAGTAATTGTGCATGCTTAGAATATTGGAAAAAGTACGGCAGGGTGTCCGGTAAGTTCACATACTCCTGAGCTGGTAAAGCAATTCTATTATAACCCAGTGATTTTGGTAAGTAATCGCGCTCGCATGAAAACAAAAAAAGCCCGGTGCTTAATAATAGCATCAGGCCTTTTTGAAATTTTATAATATTATACTTCAAGTGCTTTTCTTTAGAATGGAAGATCATCGCTACCAGCATCCATATTAATAGGTGCTGCTTGTGATGCAGGGGCCGATCCATAATTGCCAGTATTTCCACCTTGGCTGTTTCCTTTCGGTGTAAGCATGGTGAAATTATCTACAATCACTTCTGTGGTGTAGCGGGTCACTCCGTCTTTTTCCCAGGAACGTGTGCGCAACTTTCCCTCTACGTACAACATGTCTCCCTTCTTTACATACTTCTGTATAATGTCTGCTTGCTGAGGTATACGTGCTACCACATTGTGCCAATCTGTTATTTCCTTTTTCTCTCCTGTAGTTTTGTCCTTATATACTTCAGAAGTTGCCATGGTAAAGTTGGCGATCATACCACCATTATCGAAATTTCTTATTTCAGGGTCTTTTCCTAAACGACCAATCAGAATTACTTTGTTTACGCCTGCCATATATCTGCTGTTTTAAATTACACGATCAATTACTTAGACAAATATCGCTTTTCTCAACGACAATCTATGTCGGATCTTGCTCAGGTTTTATTTCAAAAAACCCTTATCGCTTAAAAATTTACTGATTAAAACCGGTTTGGGTAAAGCCGCTATCTTCTTATACGAAAAATAATTATGATCCTTGTTTTTTGACTCCAGCACGGCAAAACGAGCAAAAATTATTTGATGTGTTAATATGTGTTTGTATTCCTCCGACCACAGTATTTTTTTTACACCCACCCGCTTTGCAAGTGTGGCCCCATCTAAAGGATCAGTGCTTTCCACCAATTCAAAATCATACAGGCCTTGCCAGATGTCTTTTTCTTCGCGCTTTTTCATAGCCAGCGACTGCGCATTTCGTCTTACTAAATAATAAAAGTATCTCTTACGAACTTTAAGCTTTTTCTCTTTAACAGGAAGTACACCTTGCAAACCCTTTTGTTTTGCTATACATAACTTGCTCAAGGGACAAACATCGCACTTAGGGTTTCGGGGTGTGCAGTGCAGTGCACCAAACTCCATTATTCCCTGGTTATATTCATCAGGTCGTTGTGTGTCGATTAATTTATTGCCCAAATCGAAAAACTCCGGTTTAGCTTTTGGACTATTAATCGGTGTGTCTATGCCAAACACACGCGCCATTACCCGATACACGTTTCCATCGACCACCGCTACAGGCTCTTTATAACAGATAGAGGCAATAGCTGCTGCCGTATAATCACCAATGCCTGGAAGTTTTTTAAGCGCTTCGAAATTTTGAGGGAATACTCCTTTATGAAATTCACATACCTGTTTGGCACATTTGTGCAGGTTTCGGGCACGACTATAATAACCCAGCCCTTGCCAAAGACGTAAGACTTCTTGTTCTGATGCCGCAGCTAAATCTTTTACTGTGGAAAAATGTTCAATGAAACGATAATAGTATGGCAAGCCTTGGTTTACCCGGGTTTGTTGTAGAATGATTTCGGATAGCCAAACGTTGTAGGGTTTAGGATTTCTTCGCCAGGGAAGCTCTCTCTTATTTTCACTATACCAGCTTATGAGCTCGGAGGCAAAGTTTTTGGGGAGGGATTTGCTCATCGCGCGAATATGCCTTAAAAGTCTGAACGTGCAAGCTTTATCATAAAAAATTGATAATCAGCTAATCATAGTTTGCGATTATAGTTCGCTCGCTTAACTTTGAGCCTTGTTCCTGAGTATTAAACCATTACAGTCGTGACAAAAGCAGACATCATTAACGAAATTGCAGAAAAAACAGGTGTAGATAAGGCCGATGTAAACGCCACGGTAGAAGCCTTTTTAAGTGTTGTAAAAAACAACATGGCATCCGGTCAAAACATCTATATCAGAGGTTTTGGAAGCTTTATTAACAAAAAAAGAAAGAAGAAGATTGCCCGTAACATCTCTCGCAACACGGCTATTGTTATTGACGAGCACTACATTCCTGCCTTTAAACCTGCCAAAATTTTCGTAAACAAAATTAAAAACAGCGAAAAGGTTAAAATGATGGCCGAAAAGGCTGAATCATAAGCACCCTTCCTAGTTCCTTATTTTACCACCCTGTACTTATGCTAAAGACCAGAATCATACTAGTGGCGGTTTGCGCCCTTTTGGTGTTGCTCTTATTTCAGCTACCAAAGTCTGTGGTAAGTAATGAAGATGAGCTAACCAGGAACCAAGAACAGACAAATACTCCCGACAAAGCCAATGAGCCTCACATGGCTGCACCAGCTGAGTTAAAGGGAAAAATTGGTCAGCACCGGACTTTCTGGCGGGAAACTGCGGAAAAAGAAAAAAAGGCTATCTTTGCCGACTCTTTGGGAACCTGGTACGCAAATGCTGGCATTTTTGACAGTTCTGCGTGGTTTTTTGAAGATGCTGCTTCGTTCTTTAACACTGTGGAAAGTTGGAGGAAGGCTGGTGATAACTATTATCAGGCTTACACTTTTGCTCTGGATGCCAACAAGCAACAGGCATTGGCCTCTAAAGCCCAGGAGTTTTACAACAAGGTTTTAAGCGTAAAAGCGAACGACCTTGAGGTAAAAAATAACCTGGCCATGACTTATCTCTCGTCTAACAACCCTATGCAGGGTATTTTAATGTTGCGCGAGGTGTTGACGGTCGATGCAAAAAATGAAACTGCGCTCTTCAATCTGGGCATGTTGTCGGTACAATCCGGCCAATATGAAAACGCGATTGAGAGACTTAATACGCTAGTAGGCATAAACCCACAGCATATTCAGGCGCAGCTATTATTAGGAGTGGCTTACATGCAAACAGGCAACAACGCGAAAGCGAAGAGCCAGTTTGAAAAAGTAAAAGATATGGATAAGGATCCAGCTGTGCAGGCCACAGTAGATTCTTACCTGAAGGATTTAAAATAATTGTTTAACAGGGGAAGCCTTGGCGAGTAGCGCGAAAGCGTGATGAAGTAATCTAAAATCCGGATTGCCCCCATCGCAAAGGACTACCCAAAACCAAATCATTTCTATGCCAAGCGGAAAGAAAAGAAAAAAGCATAAGATGGCTACTCACAAGCGCAAGAAGCGCTTGAGAAAGAACCGTCATAAGAAGAAGTAATTTTTAGGTAGTACCGGACTCGTTCCGGTACCCCCTATTATTAGGGGATACTGGCTGACCCTCCAAAGGCATACAATGGAAAAGGGTAATACCGGGAATAACTATCGATTATTGCTATACAACTTATTTTTTAACATTTAAACTTCATTGTTTTGAGCAACGAGCTAATCATCAGCGCGACTCAGGACGGAAGTCGTATAGCCCTTCTAAGAGACAAAACTCTTGTAGAATTTCACAACGAAGAAGAGGGTAGCAAGTTTGTTGTGGGCGACATTTACCTTGGCACTGTTAAAAAAGTGGTACAAGGTCTTAATGCAGCCTTCATAGAACTTGGTTATGATAAAGATGCCTTCCTTCATTACCTCGATCTGGGGCCGCAATTTGGTTCGTTAACTAAGTTTACGAAACTTGTGCGTGCTAAAAAGATCTTTGGTAAGCTGGAGAAATTCACACTTGAACAGGACATTGACAAGCATGGCAAGATTGCAACGCAACTTACCAAAGGCCAGATAATACCAGTTCAAATTGTAAAAGAACCCATCTCAACAAAAGGGCCACGGCTTTCGTGCGAGTTATCCCTTGCCGGGCGATACCTGGTAATGGTACCGTTTAGTAATACGGTAAGTGTATCTAAAAAAATTACAAGCAGCGAAGAGCGTAAACGCCTTCAACGCCTCATCACGTCTATTAAACCCGCCAACTTCGGTGTCATTATTCGTACCGTTGCTGAAGGTGTGGAAGTTGCAGAATTAGACAAAGACCTGCGCAACCTGGTTAAAACCTGGGAAGACGGTATTGCCAAATTAGCAGAAGCACAAACTGCAGATAAGCTAATTGGTGAACTCAATAAAACATCCTCTATACTTCGTGATCTGTTAAACGAGTCTTTCGACAACATTCATGTTGATGATAAGAAGCTCTATGATGAAATACGTGCTTACGTACGCAATATTTCTCCTGATCTTGAAAATATTGTAAAGCTCTATACTGGTCGTGCAAAGATATTTGAACACTACGGTATTGAGAAGCAAATCAAATCTGCTTTTGGCACTACTGTAAGCTTAAAGGGTGGTGGCTACTTAATTGTAGAGCACACCGAAGCTTTGCATGTTGTTGACGTTAACAGCGGTAACAAAAGTAATCGCGAGGAGAGTCAGGAAAACACTGCCATCTCTGTAAATGTAGAAGCAGCGAAAGAAATTGCTCGTCAGCTTCGCTTACGCGATATGGGTGGTATTATCGTAATCGATTTTATCGATATGCGCAACCCAGAGCATAAGCGCATGATCTACCAGGCTATGAAAGATGCCATGAAAGATGATAAAGCGAAACACACAGTGTTGCCTTTATCTAAATTCGGCATTATGCAAATTACACGCGAGCGTGTAAGGCCACAGATGAATATTGTTACAAAAGAGCTGTGCCCTACTTGTAACGGTACCGGTAAGATCACTGCTTCAATTTTAGTATCTGATCTTATTGAAAAAACCTTAGAAGATTTGCTTAGCAAACAGAATGAAAAAAATCTGGTGTTAGCACTTCATCCTTATTTACATGCTTATTTTACTAAAGGAGTTTTCTCACAACGTGTGAAATGGTTCTTCAAGTACAAGAGCTGGGTAAGAATGGAAAAAGATTCCTCTATGGGTATGACTGAATTTAAATTCCTCAATAAAGAGGGGGAGGAGATTCAGTTAACTGCTTAACATAACTGCAAAAAATAAAAACCCTGCTCGTCAGGGTTTTTTTATGCTCATTAATCATTTTTGCTTCAATCTGAAAAAAAGAACCTTAACTTATATCACAACTAAAAGGTTGTAGGGTTCTTCAACTCGCAGTGGTGAGTACTACCACCACCTTACTTTGCGCATCGTTTTACAAATGAAATTTGTTGTTGTTAACACTTTGTCATTCCGTCTATTCTTTAAATAAATTCAATCAGCACACGTGTTTTAACTGTCCATCCAGGTGTTTGCTGTAGCTTTTTTTAACTAGCTTAACTAACGCTTGTTAAAGATTCTCTAAAGAAAATAATTTTGCCTTAACTTGAATTTTAAAAATTAAATGTTCACAATTGTGAAGCAGACAAAATAGTATGAACACATTTTTAACAATTACAAAATTAATGCAAACAAGCAACCTAACGTTTGTTACGCGTCTTGTGATTGTGTTGGTCATTATTATTCTCCAACCATCAGGCGGGTAATGCGACTTTATAAATGAAATTATACTGAAGCCGTCCCGCCACAAGCGGGACGGTTTCATTTTATATATACCTATACAAACTAACGATTGTTTAAATTTTATGTACTACAATAGCGAAAGCATTCTCTTTCTTAATGGCAAATATGTAAAGGCCAGTGAAGCATCAACGGATTTATATTCACAGACACTACACTATGGTTACGGTGTCTTCGAAGGCATACGCGCTTACCAAACTGTTAATGGTGTAAAGATTTTTAAATCGGAAGAACACTACAAACGATTAAAAAAGAGTTGCGAATTGGTTAACATTCCTTTCAGTTATACTGTCGAGGAGTTAGAACAAATTACCTATCAGGTATTACGAAGAAATAACTTTGCTGATGCCTACATACGCCCGCTTGTATACTGCGGCCCTAATATGTCGCTCACATCGCCCAAAGAAGTATCCTTAATGATTTGTGCCTGGGAGTGGGGCAAGTATTTAGGTGATCAGCTATTGCGCTTAAGTATTTCTTCTTATCAGCGTCCTAATCCAAAATCAATTCGCATTGAGGCTAAAGTATCCGGGCATTACGTAAATTCTATTCTGGCTACTTCAGAAGCCAAGCAACGTGGCTTTGATGAAGCCCTAATGCTGGACATGGAAGGAAATGTTGCCGAAGGGCCTGGTGCAAATTTCTTCTATGAAAAAGATGGCGCGTTATTTACTCCTTCATTAGGACATATACTTCCTGGGATAACGCGCCACACGGTATTGCAAATCTGTAAAGAGCTGGACATTCCTGTAGTTGAGAAAAAGATAAATCCTGAAGAATTGTTCGAAGCAGATGGTGCCTTCTATTGTGGCACTGCTGCAGAAGTTGCCGGCATTGAATCTATTGAAGGGCATACGTTTAACAAGCACTGGAAAAATACACTTGGTGCAATTATTCAGGAGGCTTATAAAAGTCTGGTGTTAGAGAAAAGCTATTCCTCATATATAATCGTATAAAAGGCTTCAAGACACGCGCTACAAGCTTCGGGCTTGGGGCGTACTGCTTGGGGCATGAAGCTTATGAATAAATACAGTCGTACCATCACTCAAGATCCTTCCTTACCGGCTTCGCAAGCCATGCTATATGGTATAGGACTTACTGAAAACGATTTAAAAAAAGCACAAGTTGGTATCGTAAGCACTGGCTTTGACGGTAACACTTGCAACATGCATTTAAATGCGCTTGCACAAGAAGTAAAAACTGCAGTTTGGGATAATGATTTAGTCGGACTGATATTTCACACTATTGGTGTAAGCGATGGCATTGCCAACGGTACAGAAGGCATGCGTTATTCCTTGGTTAGCCGGGAAGTTATTGCCGACTCAATAGAAACTGTATGTGGTGCTCAATATTATGATGCACTCATTGCTGTTGTGGGTTGTGATAAGAATATGCCCGGCTCCATTATGGCCATGGGTCGTTTAAATCGTCCTGCCATTATGGTATACGGAGGCACTATTGCCGGTGGTCATTGGAAGGGAAAAGAACTGAACATCGTATCATCCTTCGAAGCGCTGGGAGAAAAAATTGCCAACAAACTTTCTGATGAAGATTTCAAAGGCATAATTCAAAACTCATGCCCGGGTGCTGGAGCCTGCGGTGGTATGTATACTGCCAACACGATGGCTTCCGCTATTGAAGCACTTGGGATGGCCTTGCCTTACTCATCATCCAATCCGGCATTGAGCAAAGAGAAATCTGCCGAGTGTGCAGCAGCAGGTAAACACATTCTCAACTTACTTGAACAAGATATTAAGCCATCTGATATCATGACATTCAAAGCTTTTGAAAATGCTATAACCCTGGTTATGGTGTTGGGTGGTTCTACCAATGCAGTGCTACACCTGATTGCCATGGCTAAAACCGTGGGTGTTGAAATTACTCAAGAAGATTTTCAACGCATTTCTGATAAGACCCCTTTGCTTGCTGATTTAAAACCAAGTGGAAAATATCTCATGGGCGATCTGCACAAGATTGGTGGAACGCCTTTAGTAATGAAATATCTTTTAGATAAAGGTTTTCTGCATGGTGATTGTCTCACAGTTACTGGAAAAACAATTGCAGAAAATCTCAACAAGGTTGCTGCACTTGATTTTGAAAAACAAGACATTATTCATCCTATCGAAAGACCAATCAAAACAACAGGCCACTTACAGATACTGTACGGCAACCTGGCGGAGAAAGGTTCGGTTGCAAAAATAACAGGTAAAGAAGGTGAGCGCTTTAAAGGAACTGCACGCGTGTTTAATGGTGAGTTTGAATTAACAGATGGCATCCGTTCCGGTAAAATCAAAGCAGGAGATGTTGTTGTCATCCGATATGTAGGTCCTCGTGGTGCACCAGGCATGCCCGAGATGCTCAAACCAACAAGTTTAATCATGGGTTCGGGTCTTGGAAAATCTGTTGCCTTGATTACTGATGGAAGATTCTCTGGTGGTTCTCATGGATTCGTTATTGGTCACATTACACCAGAGGCCTTCGATGGTGGCCTTATCGCACTGGTTGAAGATGAAGACATAATTGAGATTGATGTGCAAAAACATGAAATCAATTTGCTGGTGGATGCATCTGTTATTGCGGAAAGAAAAAAGGCGTGGAAGCAACCAGCGCTTCGTGCAACAAAAGGGATTTTAAAAAAATATGCTCAACAAGTAAAAACCGCTGCTGATGGATGCGTTACTGACGAAGATTGAAGATCAATTGAATCTAGCCAATACGGCAAAACAAATTTCCGGATCAGAAGCTTTGTTACAATGTCTGGTTGCGGAAGGTGTGAATGTTCTTTTCGGTTATCCCGGTGGAGCCATCATGCCTGTATATGATGCTTTGTATTCATTCAGTGATAGACTCAATCATATTTTAGTTCGTCATGAGCAAGGCGCCATTCATGCAGCACAAGGTTTTGCAAGGGCTACCGGGAAAGTTGGTGTTGTTATTGCCACATCGGGACCTGGTGCTGCCAACCTGGTTACTGGTTTAGGTGATGCCTCTATCGACTCAACACCACTCGTTTGCATCACCGGGCAGGTGGCAGCACATTTACTGGGTACAGATGCTTTCCAGGAAATGGATGTGATCAACACCACACTACCGGTTACGAAATGGAATGTTCAAATTACAGAAGCCTCCACAATAGCTGAGCAAGTAGCGAAAGCTTTTTTCATTGCACGAAGTGGTCGTCCGGGACCTGTTCTGATTGACATTACCAAGAATGCACAATTCGAAATGATCGATGCCTTTGAATACAAAGCCTGTACAAAGGTTCGCACCTATAACCCAAAACCTGAACCCGATCAAAACAAACTAGAACAGGCCGCTGTATTGATTAACCAGGCCAAACGACCTTATATTTTAGCTGGGCAAGGCATTCTGTTGGGTGAAGCAACGGAAGAACTACGCGCCTTTGTGGAAAAAACAGGAATTCCTGTGGCGACTACTTTATTAGGCCAGTCTTGTATATCAACCTCACACCCTTTATATGCAGGCTACCTGGGTATGCATGGTAACTATGGTGCTAACATATTAACCAACGAATGTGATGTGTTAATTGCCTTAGGTATGCGCTTTGACGACCGTGTAACTGGTAATGTTAGTAAGTATGCCAAACAAGCAAAGGTTATACACATCGATATAGATCAGGCAGAACTTAATAAAATTATTAAAGCAGAGGTGGCAGTGCATGCAGACGTAAAACAGGCGCTTCACACATTGATTACTCTTGTTAACAAAAACACACATAGTGATTGGCTGAAGCGTTTTCACGAAGCAAATCGTCTGGAGCATGAAAAAGTAATTCAATTCGCCTTTCATCCACTCAGTAAATCATTGCACATGGCTGAAGTGATTAAAGAGATAACGGATCAGACAAAAGGTGAAGCCATTCTGGTAACTGATGTTGGGCAGCATCAGATGGTAGCAGCACGCTATTTTCAATTTAAAAATCCGCGTACCAACATCACATCTGGTGGTGCGGGAACAATGGGCTTTGCTTTACCAGGCGCCATTGGTGCAAAACTTGGCCAATCCGATAAACAAGTGGTGGCGGTTATTGGTGATGGCGGTTTTCAAATGACACTGCAAGAGTTAGGAACTATCATGCAGTATCAGGTTCCTGTAAAAATTGTTGTGCTCAACAATAGTTTTCTGGGTATGGTGCGTCAGTGGCAGCAACTGTTTTTTGATAAGCGCTATTCATTTACAGAAATGAAGAACCCTAATTTTATTGCGCTCTCGGAGGCATATAACATAGAAGCAATGAAAATTACTGAACGAAAGGACCTACGCCAGGCTGTGAAGGAAATGCTTGACTCCCCCAATGCATATTTTTTAGAAGTAGTGGTTGAAAAAGAAGAAAATGTTTTTCCAATGGTACCCACCGGTGCCGGGGTAGCCGAAATCATATTAGAACAATTTAAAAAATAACTATGCGTAACGATTTTATCATAGAAGTATTGGCTGATAATAATTTTTCAGTGCTTAACCGTATGATCAATGTATTGAACCGCAGACGTGTTCGCATTAAAAAACTGATTGCTCATGAGCACGAAGAAAATTTCAGGAAAGGTGGCGCCACCATGCTTTTACACACAACACCTGAAATGATTGAAAAAGTAAAGCAGCAGCTAGAGAAACTAATTGAGGTGGAAAGTGCTATTTACTATGAAGCAGATGCACTTCAACCGGAATCTCTCTTTAATTCTAACAGTTTTATTCATCAGGGTATTAGCAAATCTTATTAATAAATATTAACACCTAACTTAAAATTTTAAAAATGGCACAAATTAATTTTGGCGGAACAATAGAAGAAGTAGTTACACGCGAAGAGTTTCCAATGGAAAAAGCATTGGCATTTTTACAAAACGAAACCATTGCCATTATTGGTTACGGTGTGCAAGGTCCTGCACAAGCCCTTAACCTCCGCGATAATGGATTCAACGTAATTATCGGCCAGCGCAAAGGCAAAACATACAATAAAGCTGTTGAACATGGCTGGATTCCGGGTGAAACCTTATTCGATATTGAAGAAGCAGCCAGGCGTGGAACCATTATACAATTTTTACTTTCTGATGCCGGACAAATTGCTGCATGGCCAACCATCAAACCTTTATTAACTAAGAGCAAAACACTTTACTTTTCACACGGCTTTGGTATAACGTTTAAAGAACAAACCGGTATTGTGCCTCCTGCTGATGTTGATGTTGTCCTTGCTGCACCCAAAGGTTCAGGTACATCTGTTAGGCGATTATTCCTTCAAGGCAAGGGTATTAATTCAAGCTTTGCGGTATTTCAAAACGCAAGTGGTGAAGCACGCGAAAAAGCAATTGCCCTTGGTATCGGTGTAGGCTCTGGCTATTTGTTTGAGACCGATTTCAAAAAAGAAGTGTACTCCGATTTATCAGGAGAGCGTGGAACATTGATGGGTGCTATTGCCGGTATTTTTGAAGCACAATATGAAGTGTTACGATCGAAAGGTCACTCGCCTTCTGAAGCTTTCAATGAAACAGTTGAAGAACTAACACAAAGCCTGATGCCATTGGTAGCAGAGAACGGTATGGATTGGATGTATGCCAACTGCTCAACAACAGCACAGCGTGGTGCACTCGATTGGAAGCGAAAGTTTAAAGCAGCTACACTTCCCGTGTTTCAGGAACTTTATGAAAGTGTTGCTTCAGGCAAAGAAGCACAGCGCACCATTGAAACCTGTAGTAAACCAGACTATCGTGAAAAACTGGCAGAAGAATTAAAAGAACTTCGCGAAAGTGAGTTGTGGCAGGCAGGTGCTGCCGTGCGCGCGTTGCGTCCGGAAAAACAACAGGTGGAGGCCAGCATGATCAATTAATCACTTAACAATAGGCAATAGGTAGTTGACAATGCTTAGTTCATTGAGTCAACTGCCTTTGTCAAATGTTAATTATCAACTGTCAATTAAAATAAATGTCTGCTACTGTAGAATCTTATCAAATCGATATCAATGCTGCATATGAAGTGCTGAAAAGTGTTGTATTGAAAACACCTTTACAGTTTCATCGTAAGTTATCGGAGCTTTTTGGTGCTGAAGTGTATTTAAAACGTGAAGACTTACAGGTTGTACGTTCTTATAAAATTCGTGGGGCCTACAACCTTATTCAAAGTTTAAGCGAAGCGCAACGTCAGCAGGGTGTTGTGTGTGCCAGTGCGGGCAACCATGCACAAGGGGTTGCATACGCATGCAAAGCACTCAGCATACAAGGTGTCATTTACATGCCTGCCATCACACCCAAACAAAAAATTAATCAGGTTGTCATGTTTGGTGGTGATTACGTTCGTATTATCTTGATTGGCGATACTTTCGATGAATGTCAGACCCACGCTTTGCGCTATTGTGAAGAACATCGCGGAGTTTTTATTCCTCCTTTCGACCATTTAAAAGTTATAGAAGGACAGGGAACGGTTGGAAAGGAAATTCTACAAGAACAATCGAACATTGATCTTCTATTTGTACCGATTGGTGGAGGCGGATTATGTGCGGGCTTAGGTCAATATTTTAAAACTTATTCTCCAAACACTAAAATAATTGGTGTAGAACCAACTGGTGCTCCCTCCATGCAGGCCGCATTAGTAGCCAATAAGCCTGTGATGTTGGAAACAATACAGAAATTTGTTGATGGCGCTGCTGTTAAAAAAGTAGGCGAAATTACCTTCCCATTTTGCAAGGAGGTGCTGAGTGATTTGTTACTTGTACCGGAAGGGAAAGTAAGCTCAACCATTCTTCGACTTTACAATGAGGATGCCATTGTTGCAGAGCCGGCAGGAGCACTTGCTATTGCATCGCTTGAACAGTATGCAACGCAAATCAAGGGTAAAAAAGTGGTTTGCCTGATCAGTGGTGGCAATAATGACATTGATCGCATGCAAGAGATTAAAGAACGATCACTGCTATATGAAGGACTCAAACACTATTTTATTGTCCGGTTTGCTCAACGCCCGGGAGCACTAAAAGAATTTGTTAACAATATACTTGGGCCAACGGACGACATTGTCCGTTTTGAATTCATCCAAAAGCACAATAAAGAAAGTGGCCCTGCTCTTATCGGGATTGAAGTAAAATCAAAAAATGATTTTGTGTCTCTGATTGAGCGCATGGATCTATTTACACTGAATTATACACTTGTGAATCACCATGAAAATTTATTCGAATACATGATTTGATTTTCTTCTCCGAATCTGTTTTGTTCTCAAGGAGATGCAACAAAACATTTACTTACCTTTAATATTCTTTACTCTTTTATAAAGGTTTTGAAATTAGGAGGTAACTATACTCAACTGATTTTAAATCATTGAAAAAAATTCTGTTTGATATGTTGAGATAAGTGAAGAAAAAGGGAGAAATGTTTTTGTTTGCATAAAACTACCAAACACTCGTCAGCTAAAACTTTAAATGATTTTTGTTGATGTTACTGAAATGTTACGCCATATTAGCGAAGTAAAATTCTTCACAATCAATAACCCGCCCCGATGCTATTCGCATCGGGGCGGTGTTGTTTTATATGGGAGGTATACGAACTAACAGTTGTTCATGACAAAAGCGAAAACACTTTTTGAAAAAATCTGGGATGCTCACGTTGTTAAAAGACAAGAAGGTCACCCTGACGCACTATTTATCGATCGTCACTTCATTCATGAAGTTACCAGCCCCCAAGCTTTTGATGGCTTGCGTAAACGTGGCATCGGTGTATTTAACACAGCGCGAACTTCTGCCACTGCCGATCACAACGTACCCACTAAGGATCAACACCTGCCTATTAAAGAAGCACTGTCACGCCATCAGGTAGAAACACTTAGAAAAAACTGTGAAGCTTTTGGCATAGAGCTGTACGATCTCGGCCATCCTTTTCAGGGTATAGTGCACATTATTGGTCCGGAGTTGGGTCTTACCCAGCCAGGTATGACTATAGTTTGTGGCGATAGCCACACTTCCACACACGGAGCCTTTGGCAATATTGCTTTTGGTATTGGTACCAGTGAGGTTGAACAAGTGTTGGCGACACAATGTGTGTTGCAACACAAACCCAAGACCATGAAAATTGAAATAAATGGTTCGCTTGGTAAAGGGGTTTTAGCAAAAGACATCATACTCTATATAATAGCCAAACTTTCGGCCAGCGGTGCAACGGGTTATTTTATTGAATACGCTGGTAGCACTATCGAAAGTCTTTCGATGGAAGCGCGCATGACTATTTGTAATATGAGTATTGAAATGGGTGCACGCGGTGGTTTGATCGCTCCGGATGAAACTACTTTCAACTATATGAGAGGAAGAAAATTCGCGCCTCAAGGTGAAGACTTTGAAAGAAAAGTTGAAGACTGGCGCAAGCTAAAAACAGACGATGGTGCTGCTTACGACCTTATAGTAAAATTTGATGCTGCTGACATTGCTCCCATGATTACCTACGGAACAAATCCTGGCATGGGTATAAAAATTACAGACCGCATACCTAACACACGCGAGTTAAAAGAAATCGGTGAGTACGCGTCCTTCAATAAATCGCTGGAATACATGGGCCTTGAAGGGGGTTCTTCAATTTTGGGTAAAGCTATCGACTACGTTTTTATTGGTAGTTGTACCAATGCACGCATGGAAGATTTACGTCTGGTGGCCGATATGGTAAAAGGTAAGAAGAAAGCCGAACATGTAGAGGTGTGGATTGTACCCGGATCAAAACAAGTAGAAGAGCAGGCAAGAAAAGAAGGCCTTGATAAAATTTTTGAGGCTGCTGGTTTTGAATTGAGAAGTCCTGGTTGTTCTGCCTGCCTAGGCATGAATGAGGATAAAGTACCCGCAGGAAAATATTGCATCAGTACATCTAACAGAAATTTTGAAGGCAGACAAGGACCTAAGTCAAGAACATTTTTGGCAAGTCCACTGAGTGCTGCTGCTGCTGCCATTACAGGAAAAGTTACCGATGTAAGAGACCTAATGGATACTTAACTATCAATGTTGTTTACTTAAGCTCCATTCATCCTCTCTTTAGGAGAGGGAAGGGTGAGGCCAAATAAAAAGAAAGCTTAAGTAAACGACATTGATTTAATAATTGATAATTGAGCAAAAGCAAATTTTAACTAATTAATTTAATTCCCTCTCCTTTGGAGAGGGTTAGGGTGAGGCATGAAAGAAAAATTCACAACACTTATATCTACAGCTGTTCCGCTTTCTATTGAGAACATCGATACAGATCAGATTATACCTGCGCGTTTTTTAAAAGCAACAACACGCGAGGGTTTTGGTAACAACCTCTTTCGCGACTGGCGCTACGATGCCGCTGAAAACCCTAAAGCCAGTTTTGTTTTAAATGACAATCGCTATTCAGGCAAAATTTTGGTGGCTGGAAAAAACTTTGGCTGTGGCAGCAGTCGTGAACATGCCGCCTGGGCTTTATACGATTACGGTTTTCGAGTAATCATTTCCAGCTTCTTTGCTGACATTTTTAAAAACAACGCCTTGAATAATGCTTTGCTTCCTATTCAGGTAAGTGATGCATTCTTACTTGAAATATTCAATAAAATTGAAAGTGATCCAAACACCAGTATTACAATTGATTTAGAAAATCAAAAAGTAAGCATCGGCCATTCATCAGAACACTTCGATATAAATGCTTATAAAAAAACCTGTCTGATTAACGGGTACGATGACATTGATTATTTGTTGGACTTAAGACCAGAAATAAAAAAGTTTGATCTATTACACAAATAGCCTCAGGCTACACGCTTCAAGCATCAGGCTTGTAGCGTGTAGCTTATGGCTTGAAGCTAAAAATAACAATGAAAAAAAAAATAACCATTCTCCCCGGTGATGGCATCGGAAAAGAAGTAACCACCGAGGGTAAACGCGTATTACAAAAAATTGCCGAGTTGTTCGGTCATGAATTTACTTTTGACTATGCTGCTATTGGACATGATGCTATTGAAGCAACTAATAATCCGCTTCCTGATGAGACACTAAGCAAATTAAAAAGCACTGATGCCATTTTATTTGGCGCAGTCGGACATCCAAAGTATGACAACGATCCCACGCTAAAAGTAAGACCAGAACAGGGCTTGTTAAAGATGAGGAAGGAACTTGGTCTGTATGCCAACCTTCGTCCCATCAAATTATTCGATGAACTATTACACGCATCAAGCATTAAACCGGAAATATTAAAAGGTGCAGACATATTATTCTTCCGTGAACTTACAGGCGATGTGTACTTTGGAGAAAAGGGTAGAAAAAACAATGACAATACTGCTTATGATCTAATGATCTACCATCGATATGAGATCGAACGAATTGCACACAAAGCTTTTAAAGCAGCGCAAAGCCGAAGGAAAAAAGTTACCTCTGTTGACAAAGCAAATGTGTTAGAAAGTTCACGCTTATGGCGTGAGGTTGTCCAGCAGGTGGCAAAGGAATATCCTGATGTAACAGTAGAACATCAGTTTATAGACAGCGCTGCCATGAAGTTGATTCAAAATCCACGAAGCTTTGATGTAGTGCTTACCGGAAATTTATTTGGAGATATTCTTACAGACGAAGCTTCTCAGATAGCCGGTTCAATGGGCATGTTGGCTTCTGCATCCATTGGAGATACGGTCGGTCTTTACGAACCCATTCATGGAAGTGCCCATGACATTACCGGAAAAGGAATTGCCAATCCCTTGGCCTCTATTCTTTCTGCTTCTCTTTTATTGGATATCTCCTTTGGTTTAAAAGAAGAAGCTACGGCCATCATCCAAGCGGTTGAAGGTGTACTGAGAGCAGGCTTCAGAACAGTAGATATTGCAGATGCGACTACACCCAAAGATAAAATGTTGAATACCCAGATGATGGGCGATTTAATTGTAAAAGAACTGTCGGCCATTAATGTTTCCATTGCTTAATAAGAAATGACTATGAACAATAAAGTAGAAATATTCGACACCACCCTTCGCGATGGTGAACAGGTGCCAGGCTGCCAATTATCAACAGAAGAAAAAATTACTATTGCCCGCGAGCTGGAGCTTCTTGGTGTGGATGTAATTGAAGCGGGCTTCCCCATATCAAGTCCTGGAGATTTTCTTTCTGTAATTGGTATTTCCAGAGCTGTTCGTGATGTTATTGTTTGCGGGTTAACACGTGCTAAAGAAGAAGATATTGATGTAGCCGCTGAAGCGCTACGTTATGCAAAGCGTGGTCGTATACACACTGGCATTGGTTCTTCAGATGTTCATATCAAACATAAGTTTCGCAGCACACGCGAACAGGTATTAGAGCAGGGTGTCGCAGCCGTTAAATATGCTAAGGCCAAAGGTTTCGAAGTAGAATTTTATGCAGAAGATGCCGGTAGGGCCGATCTTGATTTTCTTGTACAAATGACGCAGGCTGTAATCAGTGCCGGTGCAGATGTAGTCAATATTCCGGATACAACTGGTTACTGCCTGCCACATCTATACGGAAAACGTATTCAATACTTGTACGATTATGTAAGCAATATCGACAAAGCAAGAATCTCTGTTCATTGTCATAATGATTTAGGCATGGCTACAGCCAATACTATGGAAGGTATCATACATGGTGCACGGCAAGCAGAGGTTACTATCAATGGAATAGGAGAGCGTGCCGGAAATACTTCATTGGAAGAGGTAGTCATGACAATTAAAACTCATCAGGATTTAGGTTTATATACCAACATAAAGACCGAACGCATCTATGGCATCAGTCAGCTTGTTAGTAACATGATGCGCATGCCTATACAGCCTAATAAAGCCATCGTTGGTAAAAATGCATTTTCTCATTCGTCCGGTATTCATCAGGATGGTTTTTTAAAACATGCTGAAAACTATGAGATTATAAATCCTGCAGATGTGGGCGTGGGCTGTTCTTCTATTCTACTCACTGCGCGCAGTGGTCGGGCAGCACTGAAACACAGATTAGAAATTCTTGGTTTTAAAATTGAAGGTGATGAGCTAAACAATGTTTACGAAAACTTCTTGATTCTTGCTGATGAGAAAAAACAAATCGGAGATAATGAGTTGGTTGCGCTAGCCTCAAGCATACCAGTTTTAGTGAGATAAAGTTTTTATTATAATGGATTAAGATGCAACACACCTAAGTGGTTTGCATCTTAAATCTCAATTGACTTATATCCACTCAAGGTTTTCAACCGTTTGCTCCACCTTTACATCTCCTGTGTGTTTGGTGGCTTTCGGCTCAATCAGCATTACCTGAACCTCTTCTCCATTTGTATAAGGCTTATGGTCTACGCCTTTAGGTACAATTAAAATTTCACCAGGTTTTGTCTGCAGAATTCTTCCATCTCTGTACTCCATAAATAGTGTCCCTTTTACAACAACAAAAAGTTCGTCTTCATCCTGATGGTTGTGCCAAACAAAGTCGCCTTTTAGTTTAGCCAGTTTAACGTAGTTGTCATTAAGTTCTCCAATAATGTAAGGATGCCAGTGTTCTGCTATCTTTTCAAATTTTTCAGCAATGTTGGTTTTCATTTTTTCCGGATTATTGTTTTACTCAATTGTATCAATTTCAGCTTCCTGTTTCTTCAATAGAATAGCCTTGCGTTGCCTGTCTGTTCTATAGCCATGCCAGGCCATAACTGGGCCGTAGAAAAAATAAGAGAAACCTGAATAAGCTCCTACATATTTTGAGTTGTAGAAAATAAAAGCAATAATAACTGAAACAAACGGTATAAGGCCGAGCAAAAGATTTGTTCGCATACTAACCTTCGTGTCAAATATTTCAATTTCATTTAATTCTAAGTTTTCAGATTTAGTAAGTGCATATCTGTAAAGTAACATTAACACAAAAAAAACACTGGCCGCACCCACACCATAGATAATCATAAGATCACCCATACTACCTCCTCTTAACATTGCTCTTAAATCATTTTGGAGCCACTCTATATTGAATGGAAGTGCAATAACGAACAGTGATAATTTTGTCAAAAACTTGAGTGGGTAAACATAGAACAGCATGATGATTAAAAAGAGTGTATTTAACACAATCACCTTATTGTCGCGTAAACCATATCTATAGTAAAACACAAAATGCCCGTGCCAGATTAAAATGATGAGTGTTATGCACATCATAAATGGAAGCAGATCGAAAGTAAATTTTATGATCTGTTCAAAAGTACTAGGAGGCGATGTTGAGATCAGCAGCAGCGTTATGGCTAAGGCAAACACAGCATCGCTAAAGTTTTCTAATCGGCCAGATTCCGTTCCCCTATAACGGAAGTCGGTATTCATGCCTATGCTCTTTCTAAAAATATCGCGAACCATATACCACAGGTTTAGAAGCGGGTAGCAACTACCACCCGTTTTCTAAAGGTCTTAACAAATCCTGTGTTATCAAATACCTCTAACCAAACAGTATAGTAGCCAATATTTGCTTTTGTGCCATCCTCTTGGGCTCCATCCCAAGTAAGAAAGCCTTCAATTGCTAAAACTTCATTGTTTGCAAGGCTTTTTATCAATCGGCCCTGAGCATCATAAATCTTTGCGTTGGCTGCATAGCCTCCTTTTTCAAACTTATAGTTTATGCTTGTATAATTCGGCTGACCATAAACAGGTTCAAAAATTTCTGGTTCTACTTTTATTTCATCGGTAAGGGTAAAGGTCTCTTTTAGGTTAGCATTTTTATAACCTGGACTAGCGAATCCAGTGCTAATCACGCCAGATATCCACATTGCTTGATCATTTGTAGTACCTGTTAGCGAAATTCTCTCAAGCGACACCCCCTCAACACTCTGTAAAAGCTTGCTATGCATATTCTCTGTATAAATAAAATGGTCTAAAATATTATATAAAGAGTCTACAATGGCAATAGATCCTTCATCATCGGGTAGACTTGGCAAGTTTGTTTCTAGAAATGTGGCTCCCTTACCCTGCGGATAGTGATTAAGTAATTGTTCTTTATCTGAAGTAAATACCAGATAGCTGTTGGGGTGAAGCACTGTGTTTGCCGATACTATATTTCGTTCATTTATTATTTCATCATTCTCGAGGTTTGCCAGTTTCCAGTTTTTTAAATTGATATACTTATTCGAAACATTTAACACTTCGACAAAATCTACACCGCCAGATAAAGGGTTAAATAGTATCTCATTAATGATTAAATCACCCGTTATCGCTTGTTGTGGCAACACAAACGATATTTGATTAAAATCTTCTTGTATAGCATTACCCACACAATCATACACTTGTGCGGCCTCAAGGTGATACAGAGTGTTCTCAATAGCAGGAGATGAAAAATCTATGGCTAATGTGGATAGCGAATTATCGGTAAACTCAATACCCGAAATGGTTAGTTCCGGATTAATAATAAAAGAGTTTCCTGCAGGTAGTGTCTGATTTAGTTTCTCATTAAATTTCAAGTGAAGCTTTTCAGTGCCTATCAGATAAGCATCAACTAGCATAGGCCCCATTAAATCAGGCTTTGCTCCAGCAATTGAATTCTCTTTTCCTGGTGTACCGCCTGATTCATTTTCAGTTGCCGCCCAGTTTGTTTCTTCAGCGCAAATATTTTGCTCATCGATCAATTCTAAAGACCATCCTCCATCTTTTTTATCCGTATCTAAATACCAGGTGTCCTTATAATTAATGGAATCTATTAAAATCCCTTCTGCATTTCTTATCGTTATCGATTCGCCATTATTAGATAATGATGGAAAACTACTAAGCATAAGCGTTTCACCATATTCACTAAAAACATGCATATACTGTGTTGAACATAGTATTAAAAAGCTATCTGGTAGAATAATCTTAGACCCCAAGTTAATAGCAGCACCATTGTCCTTAATGCTCCAATTATGAAGGTTAATAAGTTTGTCACTTCTGTTAAGTATTTCAATGTACTCCCCTTCAGGTAATGTCCGTGCAGGGCTTGGATCTGCCATTACCTCATTAATAATTACATCCTTCCAGATTGCTTGTGATGATATACCAAACGGCTGTGAAATTTTTTCTGCAGTCATTATGTTTCCTGTGCAGTCGCGTGCGTCTTGCAAACTCAACCGATAAACTTCACCCGGCATTAAAGGTTGAGATAACACCAATCTAATTTCATCCAGATTATTTAAGTTGAAGTTAATCGATTCTATCTCACGATTTGGTTCAATAGCCAGTTGTAATTCAGAAAGGTTATTGTGATGAAGTCTTTCGTTAAACTCAAGTAGTAAGGTATTATCACTTTCAACAAAAACAGTGGCTAGTATTGGTGCCATATTATCTAACATTGTTGTATAGACTGAGTTTTGAAAACCTGGTGTTCCACCAGTAGCAGCTATTGAGGCTCTCCAGTTCTCCCTTTCAAAACAAAAATTGTTTAAATCCAATCGTTCAAGACTCCAACCACCCGATTGCTTGTCTTCATCGTGATACCAATCTAGCTTGTAACTTATTGAATCAATCTTTTGACCTAATGAATCTATTAATGAAATAGTCTCACCAGAATTATTCAATGTTGGAAAATTTTTGACACCAACTTTGTTTAGAATGTTTCCACTGTATTGACTAATTGCTGTTTCAGGCAAGAGTAGCACATATTGATTGGGAGAAAGCAAATAATCAGGTATAATGCCAGCAGAACTTCCATCGGTTATTGTAAACTTTTTCAAATTAATGGTTTTGCCACTTCGGTTATATAGTTCCAAAAACTCTACTTCCGGTAAACCAACTATCGGGCCTGAGTCTGGTAATAGCTCTGTAATAATCACATCCTGAAACGAAGCTTGCTCAGCCAAAACAAATGAGCCTACATCAAGAAATGAAGCACTAAAATTTCCTGAGCAATCCTTTATAGCAGTAGTTTTCAAATTATAAATAATACTTGGTTGCAATTCTTCCTCAAAGTAAACGTCAATGGTGTTTCTCTTATCATCAATGAAAAGCAAGTTTTCAATTGTTAACGTTGGTTGAATCTGCAATTGTGATATGCTTATCAACTCTTCATGTAGTTTTTCCGAAAAATAGATACTTATAGCATTGCTAGACTTTACAGTAATAACGGTTACATAAGGAGGTTCGTTATCAGGTGTATTGTTTAATACTGAATTCTGTTCTCCGGGAGTTCCTCCTTCTTGAGAAAGTGCTGCTTGCCAATTTTCTACCTCCTCAACACAAAAGTTGTGCTGGTTAATCCGTTCTAATGTAAAGCCTCCATTTTTTTTATCATCATCTTTATACCAATCATCTTCATAATACAAGGAGTCTATTGTTTGGTTATCTAAATTCTTTAATAAAAGTAATTCACCTCCATTTGTCAATGTTGGAAATGCATTAACACTTATTACATTTTCGATATTGCTGAAAAATTGCGTAGAAGCATTGCTGGTTAATACAACATAAGCATCTGGAAAAAGAAAATACTCAGGCAACACAATCTCTATACTTGAATCAATAAGTTTTACATTGTTAAGGTTAATAACCTTATCACTTCTATTAAAAATTTCAATGAACTCTGCTTCAGGTAATGTTTGTGGGGGGCTGGGGTCCGCCATTATCTCCGAAAAAATTAGATCCTTGCTTTGTATTTCTTCTTGCTGAAAAAAGAAAAATTCAGTCTCTTTTTCAATCATTTCGTTTCCTGCCAAATCGAGAATACCCTGAACTGTTAATGTATTCGTGCTGGCATTATCAAATGTTTGTTCAAAGTTTAATTCAACCTCCTTTTCATCAGTCAGTAGGCTTGCAGTAGTGGGTTGAAGTAAATCATTTAATAAGTAATGAGTTAGGGTACTTGCACTAATTGCTGTTAGTTTTTCTGAAAAGGTTAATTGAAGCGTGTTTTCCGATGTTGGGGTTACTTGCATTAGTTCGGGTGGTGTGTTGTCAAATAGTGGATCTCCTGCAAAGAAATCATCAAAGAAAAACTTATTGGCATTACTTGCTGTGTATGTACATCTTACGCCCATAAATGCTGAGCTGGTAAAGGTTGCATCATTGCCAGAAGCCTCAAGCACGTAATCGGCATCTTGACTTGTGGCTATTAAAAGTTGCCAATTAGCGGTTTCGTCTCTTGTAACCTTAATCCATAATTCAAAGGAACTGGCTATTTGACCTTCGGCTGCTCTGCAAATAGAAACACTCACTAAACCACTTTGTCTGAATAGTTGAACAGCATCATTGGAACCTCCTTCACCAAATTGTAAGTAATACCCATTGAGCGGCCCAGTTAAATCTTCATTATCACTCGTCAGGTATACACGACCATAATTACTGCCGGAAGGCGAAAATGTCATTTTAATATAAAAGCGCCATTCATAATTGTCGATGTTGTTTGCAGTAAATGGTGTTGTCAAATAAGCACCGCTTGCGACATTATCATTTAGCTGCAATTGGCCTGTGCCATTAACTATAAACTTAGCGGTGGTACCCTGCCAAAGTGCATTTGCAGTAAAGTCTCCATCACTAAAGGTGTCTGTTACTTGGGCTATCCCTACCTGGGGGATCATAGCCACAAAAAGCCAAAAGATTTTCTTCATACACAACGAGTGTCTTGATCAAATCTAATAATTTTGCAACTCAATTTATAAACTCAATATGAAACTCGCAGTTGTAGGTGCCACCGGCCTTGTTGGTCAAGAAGTGTTGAAAGTGTTAGAAGAAAGGAATTTTCCTTTCACAGATCTTTATTTAGTTGCTTCCCCTAAGTCAGTGGGTCAAAAAATATCTTATAAGGGTAAAGAATATAGTATTAAAGGTCTTGAAGAAGTTTGTAATCTTATTCCTGATGTTGCTATTTTTTCTGCAGGTGGCGGAACTTCTTTAGAGTGGGCGCCCAAGTTTGCAGAGAAAGGAACTATCGTAATTGATAACTCTTCTGCATGGCGCATGGATCCAACCAAAAAGTTGGTTGTCCCAGAGATCAATGGAAAAGAAATAAAAGAAGAGAATAAGATCATTGCTAACCCAAATTGTTCAACAATTCAAATGGTATTGGCACTGGCGCCTTTACATGCCAGATACAAACTGAAGCGTGTTGTGGTTTCTACCTACCAATCTGTAACAGGTACTGGTAAAGATGCTGTTCAACAAATGATGGATGAGCGTGCCGGCATTAATGGTGCAAAGGTTTACCCTCATCCTATTGATATGAATGCCTTACCTCATATAGATGTGTTTCAGGATAATGGGTACACCAAAGAGGAAATGAAAATGGTGAATGAAACCAGGAAGATACTAGGCGATGAGAATATTGGGGTTACATCAACCACTGTGCGTGTACCAACCATTGGTGGCCACAGCGAAGCTATAAATGCTGAGTTCTATACTGATTTTGATTTGGCTGAAGTAAAAAACATTCTAAGCAATACGGCTGGTGTTATTGTTCAGGATGATCCTAAGAATAATATTTATCCTATGCCTTTATACAGCAAGGGAAAAGATGAGGTTTTTGTTGGGCGATTGCGCAGAGATGAGTCTCAACCGAACACATTAAACATGTGGGTGGTGGCAGACAACTTACGCAAAGGTGCTGCTACAAATGCTGTGCAAATTGCAGAGTATATACTTGAGCATCGTTTGGTAAATGCATAACCAGCTTAACTTGGTAAAATAAAAAAAAGGAAGTCATTAGACTTCCTTTTTTTTTCCGGCTTTGCAAAGTCATTTAAGAATGCCTAAGAAGGTAGCACCTAGATTATCTACTATTATTTTTCTGTAGCGAACTCCTTTTTTATATTCAGGTGTTAAAAATTCGTTCCAAGGTTGATCCCAATCTGTCTGCTTGGCCATAATAAAGGCTAGCTCTTCAGCAGCGCCAAAGTTTATGCTTTGTCTTTTAACAGGTAATTGTCTGCGTGTGGCATCTATATATTCTGTAAAATCGAGTATTGTGAAAAACTTAGGTCCTTCCGAAATCTCCTTCAATATTTCTCCCCCGGAATTAGCGTAGCTCACTTTTAATGCTGGAGCGTTTTCCTTCTTGATCTTTTCAATCACTTTAACGTGTGTGCTTCCTGTAATTACTTTTGCGCTATAATCTTTCAAAGTAGTTCCAATTTCCGTTACGCTAGAGATGCTTGGTGCGTCCTTGTGCGATAGCATAACTACAGGGTTAGACATAAAAGACGGAGTGAATTTTAGAATTTTTTTTCGTTCGTCTGTAATGGTCACATTCGTTACTCCCAAAATGTTTGGAGTGTTTTGTGTTATCGACAAAAACTCAGGAAAAATCTGCTCTTGTCCCGCGTAGTTAATCGTTAACTTCTTACCATACTTTTCCTGAACAAACTTTGTAAAGTCATCCAAAATGTCTGCGCACACACCCTTTATTTTTCCTGTGGCCGCATCTTTATAAATAAGACCTGGTTGTTCGTAATAAATAACGGTTAGTGTGCCTCCACTTGCTTTTACTTTTGCCCACGAATCTCCTTTATACTTTTGTGCAAAGCCCTCGGTGGCGAGAAGCAGGCCTAGAAAAATAAATACTATTCTCATGTCAAATGGGGTTATTAGTCACTGCGAAGATAGAAGCTTGACTTTCACATCAAAGCCTTATTATGTTTTTGAGCGCCTGTTATCGTCTGAGCAGCCATATAAGCTGTTGTCCAGGCAGCTTGAAAGTTAAAACCGCCTGTTTCTCCATCAATGTTTAGTACTTCACCAGCAAAAAACAGGTTCTCTACTTTTTTACTCTGCATTGTTTCGCTATCAATTTCCTCCAACGGTACACCACCACAGGTAACAAATTCTTCCTTAAAAGTTGTCTTCCCTTTAATTTCAAAACGGCATCGCAAAATATTTTCCAAGAGTTTATTAAGGGCCTTTAACGAAAGCTCACCCCATATTTTATTCTCCTCTATTCCTGCTAATTCACAAAGCTTTATCCATAAACGTTGTGGTAGTTCAAATAGTGTATTGCCCGCAACGCGTTGCTTGGGATACTTGGTTTTATAGGCCAATAAATCTGAACGCAAATCATCCTCTTTTTTTTCTCCAACCCAGCTCACCAAAATATTAAACTTATATTGTTCAATATATAAATACTCTGCAGCCCATGCAGATAACTTTATAACGGCAGGTCCGCTTAAGCCCCAATGTGTTATTAACAAAGGTCCCTCCTGCGAAAGTTTTGTTCCCTCGATTTTTACATAGGCTTTTTTAACTGCGACCCCCATTAATTCTACAAAGCGCTTATCTGCTACATTGAAAGTAAAAAGAGAGGGGATGGGTTTATTTATCGTGTGCCCCAAATCTTTTATCCAGTTATATGCTTGCTCACTTGGATGACCGCCTATTGCAATTAAAATTTTTTTTGTGTTAACTTTTTCTCCATTTTCTGTTTCAATAATAAACTGGTCTTTGTTTTTATCAATCTTTTTTACGGCTGTGCTTATATGGATTGTTATTTTATATCGATCGCTTTCTCTGAGAAACAGATTGATAATTGTCTGCGAGTCATCCGTTATTGGAAACATTCTGCCATCAGCTTCTGCTTTGAGTTTTACACCCTTACTTTCAAACCAAGCAACAACATCTTTAGCCTGATAACTTTTAAATAATTCTCTCAATGTTTTTTCTCCTCGAGGATAATGTTTTGAAAGCTTTTTGGCTTCGAAGCAATAATGAGTGACATTACACCTTCCACCACCAGATACCCTTACTTTTGACAAGAGCTTATTTGTTTTTTCAAGAATAGCAATTCGCAAGTTGGGGTTCATCTCCGCAGCTTGTATCGCTCCATAAAAGCCGGCTGCTCCTCCTCCTATTATAACAAGATCAAACATGGCAGAAAGCTAAAACTAAAAAATACAGAATGATAAATCTATTTTGTTGCTTTGCAAACTTTATGGAGTTCATTAGTAAGTATTGGTTGTTTGGATTAGGTTTTTTTGCACAAGGCCTCTTTGGTCTACGTTTACTTATACAATTGTTTCTTTCCGAAAAGGCCGGCAAATCTGTTTCCCCAACTATTTTCTGGCAAATTAGCTTACTCGCCTCCTTTCTATTTTTAACCTATGGTGTAATTCGAGAAGATGCTGTTATCATTATTGGTCAAAGTCTCTCCTACCTGATTTACATAAGAAATCTTCAGTTAAAGGGTGCCTGGCAAACATTGAAATGGTTTGTAAGGCTCATCATTTTTATTTTACCCATTACTGCATGGCTATGGATTTTAAATAAGCCCGATAGTCTCCAACAAGCATTCAGCGCTTCAAACATGCTTTCTTTCTGGGCTATATTAGGCACCTGCGGCATGCTTATGCTAAACCTTAGATACCTTTATCAATGGTATAGATCTGAAAAGGAAAAAGAGTCTGTTTTACCTTTTGGTTTTTGGGTTATCAGTGCCGTTGCTTCATTAATTGTAGTCTTCTATGGTTACCAAAAAAGCGATCCTGTGCTTATTGTATCACAGGGTATGGGGTTAGTGGTATACCTCCGAAATTGCGTACTTGGTCTAAAAGACAGCTCGAAGCAGTCTAAACGTAATTAGGGGTTTTTACTTAAGTTAAAGATTCTAACTAATTGTTTTTCAGATAATTAAAAGTTTTTGCAAATAACTTCCAACCATTGCGGGGTTACTTTGGTCTAATTTTAGCATTCAAGACCAAACCCTCTTTATACAAAATTATGAGTCCAGCTATTTCTTTATCTATTCAAAGACGCATAACAGCCTTAGACATTGTCTGTGCTGTTTCTGTTCTTTTGGCTCTGTTCTCGCTTCCCAGCATCATATTGACTGCCGGTTGTTTATCCGTTTGCTTATTTATTCAAGGACTTGCCTTCAGGGCTTACTTTAAATATGTGAAGGATAGCATAAAAATGGCTAAACGTGTCTTTTTTATGATTGCCACTTTTATTACTGTTATCGTTCTACTTCTAAACACATAATCAACAGGTATTTTAATAAAAATAAGGCTCACACTAATATGTGAGCCTTATTTTTGTCTAATGATTAATCCCAATCTACTTAAAGAGGAAGTTCGTTCATTCATTCGCCAGCATGAGCGAGATGATCCGCGAACTATTGCTCTTCTATCTAATAAGGTTTCAGGAATTAATAGTTCAGAATTAGCAGCGCAGATTGCGGGTCGTCAAAAAGCCAAGAACAAGATTCAAACCTATTATGCGTTAGATACTATTATCTATCCTCCTTCTTTAAATCTGGAGCAAAGTTCATCAGAGACTACGGCAAGGTTTAAAGCAGCTATTTTAAAAGAATTAGGTATTACGAAAGACAAGACAATTGCTGATTTAAGTGGAGGTTTCGGAATAGATACTTTTTTTTTCAGTAAGGTTTTTAAAAGAGTTATTCATGTAGAGCCCAATGATGGTTTGCAGGAAATTGCACAGCATAACCATAAAGCACTAGGCACTGATAACATCTTATATGTTAATAAAACAGCTGAAGCCTTTTTAGTTGCTCCTGAAGAAAGTTTTGATGTTGCTTACGTAGATCCTTCTCGAAGAATAGAAAATCGAAAAGTTTTTGCACTAACCGATTGTGAGCCAAACATACCCTCATTACAAAACAAAATCTTTGAACACTCCAAGTTTCTTATACTAAAAGCGGCTCCACTGTTGGATATAAGTGCGGGTATAAAAGGTCTACCTTTTGTGAAAAAAGTCATTGTAATTTCGGTTGATAATGAGTGCAAGGAGTTACTCTTTATTTGCGAGCATGTTTTTGTTGAAGAGCCTATTATTAATGCCGTAAACATCCAGAGAAAAGAGTATGCATCGTTTTCATTTAAACAGTCACAAGAGCAAGATATTAAGCTTACTTATGCCGAGCCCGCAGCTTATTTATATGAGCCTAATGCTTCCATTTTAAAATCGGGAGGCTTTAAATCTATTGCCCAAAGTTTTGGTGTAGCTAAACTGGCAGTAAGCACACATTTGTACACCGCAGATGTATTAGTAGCCGATTTTCCAGGTAGGATTTTCAAAATAGATCACATCACTAAACCTGAGCCAAAGCTTGTTCATAGCTTAATTCATGATAAAAAGGCCAATGTGATTACACGCAACTATCCCCTAAGTGCTGAAGGCCTGAAAAAGAAGCTAAAGCTCAATGATGGAGGTAATCATTACGTACTTGCATTTTCATCGAGTAGACAAAAGTATGTAACCCTTTGCACCAGAATACAGTAAATCATAAGAAAAGTTGCAGCAGATAGAGTACAATTGCCAAGAGACCATACAACAATATTACCTTTTTCCTATTCTGTCTGTGTTCCCACCACAGCACTACCCAAGGCTTATACAGTCCCAACAATAATAGAAGGCATGCTGTATAAGAGGTAAAACGTATTAACAACTTAAGAAAGTCCACAGCTGTAAAGTAACAGAAAATTAAGAAAGCTTTTGTAGTGCATTCGCTTCAGGCTTATATCTTTGTGCCCCTTGTTGATTTACACGTGAAGGCGAATGATTTTTTAAGCATATACACCGCAGATGGTTTTATCAAGACTGTTGCTGCAGGAATCAAAGCGTCCGATCCGGCCAATATCAAAATAAAGGGATTACAAGGTAGTCTGGATGCCATAATAGTGGCGGCAGCATTTAAACTCCATCCGCAGGATTATTGGGTGGTTCTCCAGGATCGTGATGAAGCCTTTTATTTTCAAAATGACTTACAAAATCTTTTAAGTCGTGACATCCTTTTCTTTCCCCTTTCATACAAGCGACCTTATGAATACGATGAGGTGGAGAATGCCAACATTCTACAACGAACCGAAACACTAAATAAGCTGGCTAATAAAACCAAGCCTGAAATAGTAATCACTTACCCTGAAGCCTTAGGTGAGAAAGTAATTACAAGGCGTTCACTTACTGCCAAGACTTTTACAATTAAAAAGAGTGAAAAGTTAGATGTAGCTTTTCTTGAAGAGTTTCTTCACGATGCCGATTTTGAGAAAACCGACTTCGTATACGAGGCTGGGCAGTTCGCAGTAAGAGGCGGTATTGTAGATGTTTACTCTTTTTCACACGAGTTGCCTTATCGTATAGAATTGTTCGGTGATGAAGTAGATAGTATTCGTTCTTTTGAACCAGGTTCACAGCTTTCGGTGGAATCAGTAGATTTTGTAAACCTGGTGCCTAATTTGCAAAGTTCTTTAGTGAAAGAAGAAAGACAATCGATTTTCGATTTTATTACGCCATCAACAAGAATTTGGTTTAAAGATGTAGAGCTTGTTTTAGATGTAGTTGGAAAAACTTTTGATAAGGCCGTTCAAGCCTATAATCATACTACCAAAGGAGGCAAGACTACTTTAGTTTTGCCGCCAGAGGAAATATTCGACAACGCCCAAAACTTCTTGTCGAAATCACAAAACTTTACGCGAGTAGAATTTGGCAGTCGATCTTATTTAAAAGAGCCCAAGAATTTTGATTACCAGGCTGCGGGTCAACCCTCATTCAATAAAAATTTCGAGTTGCTGGCTACTAATCTGGTGGAAGAGCAAGACAAAGGTTATGGCAACTTTATCGCATCCGACACGCCAAAACAATTAGAAAGACTTACTGGTATCTTTTCTGAAATCAACCAACAGGTAAAATTTCAACCCTTAGAGTTTTCACTACGCGCAGGATTTGTCGATCAGAGTCTTAAAATTGTTTGTTATACAGACCATCAGATTTTTGAACGTTTCCATCGCTACAGGGCAAGAGAGAAATACTCCAAGTCAAAAGCCCTTACGCTTCGCGAGCTATATACCCTACAACCGGGTGATTTCGTTACGCACATCGATTATGGTATAGCAAAATTTGCCGGACTGGAAAAAAAGGAAGTGAATGGTCATGAGCAAGAAGCCATCCGCCTCATTTATCGCGATGATGATTTGCTCTACCTAAGCATTCACGCCTTACATAAAATTTCCAAGTATACTGGGAAGGAGGGAACACCACCTGTAATGAACAAGCTTGGTTCTCAAGAGTGGGAAAACAAAAAGGCAAAAGTTAAAAAACAGGTTAAAGACATTGCCAAAGAACTTATTGCTTTATATGCAAAGCGTAAAGGTGCACCTGGTTTTCCTTTTTCTCCCGATAGTTATCTACAGGCTGAACTTGAATCTTCTTTCATTTATGAAGACACTCCTGATCAGGCCAAAGCAACAGAAGATGTAAAACGCGACATGCAAGAAGCACATCCTATGGATAGGTTGGTATGTGGCGATGTTGGTTTTGGAAAAACAGAGGTGGCTATTCGCGCAGCTTTCAAAGCAGTAACTGACAGTAAGCAAGTGGCTATACTGGTGCCCACTACAATTTTAGCTTTTCAGCATTACAGAACTTTCAGCGAACGACTTTCAAATTTACCAGCACGCGTTGAATACGTATCGCGTTTCAGAAGTGAAAAAGAAATTAAAGAAACACTTAAGCGAGTAAAAGAAGGTCTGGTTGATATTTTAATTGGTACACACAGGGTTGTAAGCAAGGATATCCAGTTTAAAAATCTAGGCTTGCTCATTATTGATGAAGAGCAAAAGTTTGGTGTAAAAACTAAAGACAAGTTGAAGGAAATGAAAGTGAACGTAGATGTGCTCACGCTCTCTGCAACACCAATTCCCAGAACACTTCACTTCTCGTTGATGGGGGCACGCGACCTGAGTATTATTGCTACACCTCCTCCTAACCGCCAACCGGTTACTACAGAGTTGCATACTTTTAACGAAACCATTATTCGCGATGCGGTTAGCTACGAACTAAAACGCGGAGGTCAGGTTTTCTTTGTACACAACAGGGTAAGTGATATTGAGTCGATTGCTAATATTATTTATAAGCTAGTACCCGATTGCCGCATAACTATTGCGCACGGACAAATGGAAGGTCATCAGTTAGAGAAGGCTATGCTTAAATTTGTTGAGGGTGAGTACGATGTACTTGTGTCCACCAACATTATCGAGTCTGGCCTCGACATTCCAAATGCCAACACCATTATCATCAATCAGGCACACATGTTTGGTTTGTCTGATTTGCACCAGATGCGCGGTCGGGTAGGCCGATCAAACAAAAAAGCTTATTGTTATTTGCTTACGCAACCCACCTCTGTTCTCACTGCCGATTCGCGTAAGCGTCTTGCTGCCTTGGAAGAGTTTACCGAATTGGGCGATGGCATTAAAGTAGCGATGCGCGATTTAGATATACGCGGGGCAGGAAATTTATTAGGTGCCGAGCAAAGTGGTTTCATCAACGACCTTGGTTATGAAACCTATCACAAAATTCTGGATGATGCCGTTCAGGAATTAAAAGAGACAGAGTTTAAAGAACTCTTTGCCTCTGAACTTGCTGAGAAAGCGAAGCTGATTGTTCAGGATTGCGTTATTGAAACTGATCTTGAAATCCTGATTCCCGATAGTTATGTTGGCAACATCAGTGAGCGACTAGGGCTATACTCAAGACTGGATAGCATTAAGGATGAGGAGCAATTGGAAAAAATCGGAAGAGAATTGAAAGACCGATTCGGACCCTTGCCAACTCCTGTTGAAGAGTTAATCAATACCGTAAGGTTAAGGTGGTTGGGTGAAAAGCTAGGCTTTGAAAAGTTGTCTCTGAAAAACGAGAGGTTGAGGGCTTACTTTACTAGCAATAAAGACTCTTATTTTAAATCGGAGGTTTTTGGAAAAATCCTAGCCTATATTCAGCAAAATCCTCGTCAGTGCAAGATTAAGGACCAAGCAGGTAAGGCCATTTTGGTGATAGAAAATATCAAGCATGTAGATCAGGCCATCGAGCTACTTAATCACATGCATGTTTTTGAATTCAAATCTTCCAAAGAGATTTCATCAAGGTAAGGGTCAAGACCTACAACCTTATCAAAGGCATTGATCATCAACACACGCTGATATTTTGGAGAATAGAATACCTCAGCGAAAAAAGAACCAGTATCATACAAGAAAACTTTACAGTCAGCCAAAGTGCGTTGTAGAATGTAAGTACCGTTGAAGGTAATTACATCGCACTTTTTGTGGAAGGGCATCAGACGAAAGTCGGTTATTGTATGCATAACAGTCATTTACAACCCAGTATCTAGGCAATAGTGTGCCAATGTTGAAAATGGCTTTTAATACAGATTAACGGCTATTTATACCGTTTATCGAACGCATAATCTTCCCAAAAAGAGAAAGAACATTCTCAAAACAATAGACTGAGCATTAGGCCGTTTCACATGTTGTACATGAAGTTTTAATTAAGGCACCGCAGGTTTGGAAAACTTTTGCATATATCTTTATATTAGCATTTCTTTTTAAAATAAAACTCAAATGAAATACTCTTTCAGAGTCCTTTTTGCAACAGTGGGTGCTTCAGCAGCACTTACAGGGTGTTCACTTTTTGGCGGAGGTGGCGGCAAGCCTACTGCGCAGAACCCCGGACAATTAAGCACGGCAACCGGCCTTGCATACAATAACGAAGACGAAGGTGGCTTCATGGTTAGTCCTTTTGAAGGTCAGCCTGATGCACCAAACATGGTTTTCATTGAAGGAGGCCGCGCAGTTATGGGCTCTTTTGAAGAAGATGTTATGGCGTCTCGTGATAACATTGAGAGAACTGTTTCTGTGGCTTCTTTCTACATGGATGAGACAGAAATTGCCAATATCCACTGGCTTGAATATTTACACGTACTTGGCAAAGACTCTACCCAAGAGGCTTATCAGCGCGCCTTGCCCGATACACTTGTTTGGAAAAGCCGTCTCGCCTTCAACGATCCTTACGTAGATCATTACTTGCGTTACCCTGGTTTCCGTTATTTCCCTGTGGTGGGTGTTAGCTGGTCACAAGCCAGTGCTTACGCTGTTTGGAGAACGTTGGCCGTTAACAAAGCTTTAGCTGCAAATGCAGGTGAAGAATATGCAGAAACTGATGGTCGTATTCCATTGGAATCAGGTATAGTTATCCCCGCTTACCGCCTGCCTACAGAAGCAGAGTGGGAATATGCTGCCATGGCACAAATCGGAACTCAGTGGGTAGAAGAAATGCAAACTCACCAAAAGATTTATCCTTGGGATGGTCACGCTGTTCGTAATCCTTATGGTGCACAAATGGGTTTTATGCTTGCTAACTTTAAGCGTGGTCGTGGTGATTATGCTGGTATAGCTGGTCGTTTAAATGATGGTGCCCTTATCACTTCTTACATTTACGAATTCCCTCCTAATGATTACGGTTTATACAACATGGCCGGTAATGTTAGTGAGTGGGTACAAGATGTTTACCGTCCTATGTCTTATCAAGACTTTGATGATTTGAACCCAATCCGTAGAGATGGCTTCCTTGATAATGCAAGTGGTAATACTGCTGACAATGGTTATAACAACATTGAGAAAAACCCAGAGTCTTTCTTCTCTTTAGTTACAGATAAAGCTCGTGTGTATAAAGGTGGATCGTGGAAAGATGTCGCTTATTGGATGTCGCCAGGTACACGCAGATATTTAGATCAGGATTCTGCTACTGCTACAGTAGGCTTCCGTTGTGCGATGATTCGCGCAGGTTCTAATTATTAAACAAAGACTTTTATAATATAAAAAAGACCCGAGCTCGTCTCGGGTTTTTTTATGCTACTGCTATACAAGCAATTGATACCTGCGAGCAACCCGATTGCAACAAGGCATTGGCGCAAGCCTCTAGGGTGGCACCTGTTGTAACCACATCATCAACTAGCAAAATGTGTTTGCCCTTTACCACTGTAGCATCTTTCATTTCAAATACCTCACTCACATTTCGCCATCGGTTAAGCTTTGATTTTCTGGTTTGCGTTTGCGTCTTTACCTTACGCTTTACGAAACTATCTGTGTATGGAATATTTAAACCCTCTGATACACCTTTGGCAAATTCTTCACTTTGGTTATATCCGCGGCTACGCTTGCGACTTGGGTGTAGCGGAACTGGTACAACCAAGTGATAGGTTTGATCATAGCCAGAAACCAATAATTCCTGGGCAAGTACTTTCCCGAGTTTAACTCCGATCTCAGGATGGTTTTTATATTTCAGCTGGTGCAATAATTGTTGCACGCGACTTCCCTTTTTAAAATGATAATAAGCAAAAGCATGTTTCAGTGGCATGCGCAATGAAAGCCGATCATATAAAGGATTAAATGCTTGTTTGTGAAAGTTTGTTTTTGGCATTTCCAACAGGCATTCTGTACAGATAATTTCTTCCCCCTTCAACAAAGAACCTGAGCACGCAAGGCAATAACGCGGATAAAAGAGGGAGAGAAAATCGAGAAAAATATCTTGAACAGCTAACTTCACAACGAAACGATATATTTGCTGAAATTAAGTTACAACAAAATGGGATTAGTTGAAGATTTTAATGGCTATCGCACCAAAATGAATGAGCGCATCATGGCTTCCGATAGCCTGATTATTAAGCGCATTTTTAACCTGGATACCAACGCCTATGCTCCCGGAGCATTGGATGTAAAGTCTAAGGAGTTAATAGGTCTAACTTGCTCTTTGGTTTTGCGATGCGATGATTGCGTACGATATCATTTAGGTAAGTGTAAAGAAGTGGGGCTTACTACTGATGAAGTGCAGGAAGCGATGGGTATATCTACGTTAATTGGCGGAACCATTGTAGTACCTCATTTACGCAGGGCTTTTGAATATTGGGATGAGCTGAGCAAAAATGTTTAAGCGCGATCTTGATTTTGACAGAAAGTGGGCAGGTTTAATGAAGCACCTGCAACAAACCGTAGGCAAACGCCCGAAAGATTTAAATAGCGTGCTCTTTCTTATCGGCATACAAGAACTTGGTAGGGGAGCGCTATACTTTTCTAAGGAAGAAAAACAAGATCTGCTGCACATTGCCATTTGCAAAGTGCTGAGTTTGTCTGGCTACTACGAGCTGGAGGGCCAGGACGAACAAGGCTGGCCACATTGGAAACTTGTCAAAAAATTACCACACGTGGATTTATTATCGCAGGAGACTTTATTAAAAATGCATGTTGTGGAGTTTTTCGAGAAAGAGTACGGTTGGGTATACGAATTACCTGACTCGCTAAAACCTAAAGAAGAATCTCCGGAATAATAATTTGTGTTGTGAAGATCATCACTTATAATATCAACGGCATTCGCGCTGCCTTTCAGAAAGATTTTTTGGGTTGGGTTAAATCTACTAAGGCCGATATACTTTGCCTTCAGGAGGTAAAAGCGAATACCGATCAGGTAGACTTGAGCGCTCTGGAAGATTTGGGCTACCATATTTATTGGCATGCTGCACAAAGAAAGGGTTATAGCGGTGTCGCGATTCTTAGCAAACAAAAGCCTGTACACGTGGAACATGGATGCGGGGAAAGTAAGTATGATGAGGAGGGGCGAATGTTGCGCATCGATTTTGCTGATTTATCCGTCCTCACTACTTATATGCCTTCCGGATCGAGTAGTGAAGAAAGACAATTTTTTAAACTGGGTTGGTTAGAATTCTTTTCCGACTATGCTGAAAAAGTGCAAAAGGATTTTAGCAACCTTGTCATTAACGGTGACTTCAATGTCTGCCATCAGGCCATTGATATTCACAACCCTATTGCCAACAGAAACACGCCCGGCTTCACACCCGAAGAACGTGCCTGGTTCAGTTCTTTTTTAAACTTGGGTTATATCGACACGTTCCGGCATTTCACTAAAGATCCACACCATTATTCATGGTGGTCGTACAGGGCAGGGGCGCGCAGAAAAAATCTTGGTTGGCGAATAGATTATCAAGTGGTGAGTGAGGAAATGATATCACGGCTAAAAAGATGTGTTCATTTACCTGAGGCCAAACACTCCGATCATTGCCCGGTACTTCTGGAATTACACTGATAAAAGAGCGATTGTACCCTTCCCCATAAAAAGCTTGACTTCGCAGAATTAGTCCCTATTTTTAATAGTTGTAAACTTGAACAAGTAGTTTTTCGTTTATCTATTGAAGGACACGTAAAATGGGGGATGAAGTAAAGCGAGTACAGGAAAAGGTATCTGCCTTTAGAAGAAAATATTATCTCAGTATTTTTCTAAAAGGCTCTTTGTTAAGTGCAGCCATCGTGCTGGCTTATTTCTTACTGGCTGCTTTGTTGGAGCACGCCTTGTGGCTCGACTCGTCCATTCGCTTGCTTCTATTTGGTTTGTTTCTCGGACTCATCGCCTTTTGTCTTTATCGTTTCTTGAAAGATCCCCTTCGTTTCTGGGTAGCTAATAAAGGTTTGGATGATGAACAAAGTGCGAGACTAATTGGTGAACAAATTCCCACCGTAAAAGACAGACTAATCAATTTTTTCCAGCTTTCTGCACAGGCAGAAAATTCTATGCTCGGTGCAGCGAGCGTTCGTCAAAAAGCTATAGAGTTCGAACCTTTTTCTTTTGAGGGCGTAATTAACCTAAAAGAGAACCTCCGCTATTTGAAGTACTTATCGATACCACTTGTGGCGGCTTTAATCATTTTAGTATTCAACAGCAGCGTTTTGACCAAGAGCTCTGCCCGCATCCTTCACTTCAATCAAAAGTTCTCACCTGAAGCTCCTTTTAAATTTATCATCAATAATAGCAGCGCACAAGCTTTTGCTAATGAAGATTTTCTGCTTAAAGTAAGTTTAGAAGGAACTGCCATTCCCAGTGATGTATATCTGGTGCGGGGTGATCAGCGAATGAAGCTCGTCAACGAAAAAGACAATAGTTTCACTTACCAATTCGACAGACTACAAGAGGATCTTACTTTTCAATTAGAAGCAGCTGGCTTTTACTCTGATGCTTACACCATAACGGTGGTTAGCAGACCTGAGCTCAGTGATTATAATTTGTTGATTGAGTACCCTAATTATATTCAACGCAAGAAAGAAGAAATTAAAAATGCCGGTAACCTTGAAATACCTGAGGGCACACGCATCACCTGGCGCATTGGAACTAACAACAGCAAAAGTGTTTCACTAAGCTTTGCAAACGATCCTAACTCACCATACCCTTTAACTAACCCCGAAGAAAATCTTTTTACCTTCAGCAAAAACTTTCGCAACAGCACAACTTACGAGTTGGGTCTTAGCAATGAAAACGGATCGAACAAAGATTTAATCCGCTATCAATTGGATGTAGTGAAAGACAAGCATCCGGAATTGTCAGTGCTTTCTTCTAAAGATTCTGTCCTCTATCAATACATCAGCTTAAGTGGTGCCTTGAGTGACGATTATGGAATAAAAAGACTGAATCTTGTCGTACTAGATGAAAACACTAAGAAAGCTTCACGTGAAATAGCCATTCCGATTGTTAACAATCTCTCTCAGCAAAACTTTTTCTTCTTATGGCAGCTTGACACACTTAAGCTCGAAGCGGGTGATCGTATAAATTATTACATAGAGGTTTGGGATAATGACGGTGTAAACGGAAGTAAGTCTACACGATCAGCCACCTACACTTTTGCCCTACCCACAAAAGAGGCGTTGACTGAAAATATTCGTCAGTCAGAAAAGGCAACTCAGCAAAAAATCTCTCAAAGTCAGGCGCGTGCTGCCGAATTGCAAAAGAAACTTGAAGAGGCGAGCAAACAATTAAAGTCGACCCAGAGTATGAACTGGCAGGACAAAAAGAAACTCGAGGATATTCTGCAACAGAAAAAAGAACTTGAAAAGCTACTGGACGAACTCAAACAAGAAAATAAAGACTTACTCGATAAGAAGGATGCTTTTACTGAAGAGAGTGAAAGAATTAAAGAGAAAGCCGAGCAGATTCAAAAATTGATGGAGGAATTGCTAGATGACGAGACCAAGAAATTATTTGAAGAGCTTGAAAAACTGATGAAAGAAAATGCTGACCCACGGCAAATGGAGAAGTTGCTGGATAAGATGCAGAAGAATTCCGGCAACCTGGAGAAGGAATTAGAACGAACCCTTGAACTCTTTAAACAACTTCAACTAGATAGTAAAGTAGAGCAGGCTACAGAGCAGCTCAATAAAAATATTGAAGAGCAAAAACAGCTGTTGGAGAAAACAGAACAAAGCGAAAAGAGCAATAAGGGTAAAGAAGCGGAAAGTAAAAGTAATGAGGCCCTGGCGCAAGAGCAGGAAAAACTTGCTGAAGAGTCCAAACAATTAGGGGATCAGTTAGAGGAAATTAAAGAACTGGATAAAGAGGTTTCAGGTACCAATCTGGATCTGCCAAGTGAGGAACAACAGGAAAACGTGGAACAACAACAACAACAGAGTAAAGAGTCGCTAGAGCAAGGCAAGCCGGGCAAATCAAAAGATGCCCAACAAAAGGCTATTCAGCAAATGCAACAAATGAAGGAGAAGTTGGAAAGCATGCAAAGTGCTATGAGCATGGAAATGGAAATGGCCAACCTCGAAAGCCTTCGTCAGATCATTCACGGTTTAATAAAGCTTTCCTTCGATCAGGAGAACCTCATTAATAATTTCCGAGAATTGAACCAGAGCGATCCTCGTTTTAACCCATTGGCGCAACAACAAATAAAGATCAAAGATGACGCTAAGATATTGGCAGACAGCTTGTTAGCTCTTGGAAAGCGCGATGCTATGATGGGATCATTTATTACCAAAGAAGTAACTGAGCTTAATGATCACCTCGATAAAACCATTGAGGCAAACAAAGAAAGAAGAAGAGGACCAGCACAAAGTGAAATGCAATTCTCTATGACCTCTATTAATAACCTTGCCCTCATGCTTGATGATCATTTCGACATGATGATGCAGATGATGGCCAATGCTAAACCGGGCGCGGGCAAAGGCAAGAAAAAAGGCAAACCACAAAGCTTATCACAAATGCAGCAACAGCTTAACCAGCGCATTCAGGAAATGAAAAATGGTGGTAAGTCTGGCAAAGAATTATCTGAAGAGTTAGCCAAAACCGCTGCAGAACAAGAACGCATTCGCAGGGCACTTCAAGAGTTTCAGGAAAAGATGAAGCAACAAGGCAAAGAAATGCCTGGGGGTGATCTATTAAATAAAATGGAACAAAGTGAAATGGATCTGGTTAATAAGCAGCTTACGGAGCAATTGATCAGAAGACAGAAAGAAATTGAGAGTCGTTTACTTGAGGCTGAACAATCTATGCGTGAACAGGAAGAAGATGAGGAGCGAAAAGGAGAGACAGCCAAGGACTACAATAAAGAAATGCCAAAGGCTTACGAAGAATATTTGCGCCTCAAGGAAAAAGAAGTAGAATTGCTGAAAACCGTGCCTCCTAAGCTTTACCCATATTATAAGCAGGAAGTAAACGAATATTTTAAACGACTGCGCGACCAATAAGTATGAATAGCATTAGTGTTCAAATCCCTTCTATTACTGAGAACATTCGAATGATCGAAAGTTTTATCGACAATGCTAAAGAGCGCTTTCATTTAGACGATGACATTTATGGCAACATTATGATTGCTGTAACTGAGGCGGTTAATAATGCCATTAAGCATGGCAATATGGGCGATTCATCTAAAAACGTATTACTGAGCCTTACATTGGATGATAACCTTCTCAAGTTTAACATTAAAGATGAAGGTCATGGTTTCGATTTCCATAGCCTGCCAGATCCAACCTCACCCGAAAACCTTGAGAAACCAGGTGGAAGAGGCATCTTCTTAATGAAACACCTTTCTGATGAAGTAGCATTCCGAGATAAGGGTAGGGAAGTGGAGCTCAGCTTTTACATGAATGCCTAATGGGCGCTATCCACTTTTTTTACGAAAACATTCCTTTTAAGCTAAAGCAAGCTTTAAAACTTAAAGCCTGGATTAAAGCCACTGTGCAAAAAGAAGGTTTTAAGCTAGGTCAGCTTAACTATATTTTTTGCTCAGACGAGGCCTTGCTAGAACGCAACATTCAGTTTCTAAAACATAAGACCCTAACGGATATCATTACTTTCGATCTTTCTGAAGGGGAGGGGTTAATAGAGGGTGAAATATATATTAGCATAGACCGGGTAAAAGACAATGCAGGCAAATTCTCTAAAACCTTCGAAGATGAGCTTCACCGAGTAATTATTCATGGGGTGCTTCACTTAGTTGGCTATGGCGATAAAAAACCCAAGCTGAAGGCCATTATGCGAGAAAAAGAGGATTACTACCTGAAAAAGCGGAAGCTTTCCTAATTGTTAGTTTAAGGGCATAATCATCACTCTTATTTTTCCCCTACCATTAAGAAGCATTTTACTCTCACTTACAGCAGGAGAAAAGGAAAGAACCAAGAATTGAAAGATTCCATAATTAATTGTTTTTAAAGCCCAACCGTTACGCTTAGCCCTCTCAGGACTAGGGGGAGGCAAACTAGCCTAAAAGAGAAAGCTTTTTTAGACCAATACGCCTTACCAACAGTTTTAAGAAACGTTTTACAGGCTAAGAACTATTGGATAAACATCCCATGTCGAATTCAGTGGGAAGCTTGCTGCTTTATTAATTCCTGCTCCACGGCTAATTAGTATAAAACTTCCCCTGCAATAAATAATGAGAAGACTAACGGTTAGACCGAAAGCTTCAATGGTATTTTCTACTCAATTAATCCAAAACCCCATTATTGCATTTTAACAATATTAATCATTGACATTAATAAGTTGTAGTTCTGAATTCTTGATCTCATGTAAGCATATTACCGTTCCACGTGGAACTAAACACAATGTGGATAAACTTGTGGATTTGTGGATTAATTTAAAGAGGAGGGGGTGACCATGGTAATTAGCCCAATAATTCACACAGCAATGAGTTTTTCGACCCCATCAGACTTACGGAGCTGTTAATGCTAGGATTGATCTCATTCCAATAATTAGTCTCTGGTTTATGGAACTAACAACAATAGTCCAGTATCCTTGAAACATCCCTAACTAAAGTAGGAATGCACGGATAAGGTGACTGTATATACAATCGATACTTAGGTATCTTTGCAGAAGAATTAAGGAATAGAAACAAAGGATTCAAAGCTCAATAGCTTAGTTCCACGTGAAACATATAAATGCCATGTTTAAAGAATACGATATAGTAGTAGTTGGGGCCGGTCATGCCGGATGTGAAGCTGCGGCCGCTGCAGCTAACATGGGGTCGAAAGTAATGCTGGTTACCATGAACATGAACACCATTGGGCAGATGTCATGTAATCCGGCAATGGGTGGTGTGGCTAAGGGTCAAATTGTTAGGGAGATTGACGCGTTGGGAGGATTATCAGGGATTGTGAGTGATAAGTCTATGATTCAGTTCAGAATGCTTAATCGCTCTAAAGGGCCTGCCATGTGGAGTCCCAGAACACAGAATGATAGAATGCGCTTTGCAGAAGAGTGGAGATTAGCCCTAGAGGCAATACCTAATATTGATTTCTGGCAGGAAATGGTTAGTGGCATTGTAGTAAAGGATAAAAGGGTGGTAGGTGTTAGAACAGCCCTGGGTATTGAAATACCCTGCAAGGCTGTTGTGCTTACAAACGGTACTTTCTTGAATGGCCTGATCCATATTGGGGAGAAGAACTTTGGAGGAGGTAGAAGTGCAGAAAAGGCTTCCACTGGAATAACTGAGCAACTAAGAAGTCTGGGCTTCGAATCGGGAAGAATGAAAACCGGAACACCTCCCCGTGTAGATGGACGAAGTCTGGATTACTCCAAAATGGAAGAACAACCAGGAGATGACATCCCTGGTAAATTCTCTTATTTAAGAGAAAGCAAAGCTCCTGCTAAACAGATGAGCTGTTGGATAACCTATACCAACGAAAGTGTTCACGATAAACTAAAAGAAGGCTTTGACAAAAGTCCAATGTTCCAGGGAAGGATTCAGGGATTAGGCCCAAGATATTGCCCGTCTATAGAAGACAAGATTAACCGCTTTGCCGACAGGGAAAGACACCAAATATTTGTGGAGCCTGAGGGCTGGAATACCGTGGAGATCTATGTCAATGGATTCTCAACTTCACTTCCTGAAAATGTTCAATATGAAGCCTTAACTAAGATACCGGGTTTTGAAAATGCCCGCATGTTCAGACCAGGCTATGCCATTGAATACGATTGGTTTCCGCCAACACAACTAAAGATGAGTTTAGAGACTCAACTCATTGATAATCTGTACTTTGCCGGTCAAATCAATGGTACTACAGGCTATGAAGAAGCGGCCTGTCAGGGTCTTATGGCCGGTATAAACGCACATCTTAAAATTAAAGAGCAAGAGCCTCTAATATTACAAAGGTCGGAGGCTTACATCGGTGTGCTTATAGATGACCTCGTTAACAAAGGCACTCAGGAACCATATCGCATGTTTACTTCCAGAGCTGAGTACCGAATTCTGCTAAGGCAGGACAATGCGGACATGAGGCTAACAGAAAAAGGTCGTGCTCTTGGACTTGCAAAGGAAGGACGCTATCAACAGTTTTTAGAAAAGAAAGAGGCTGTACAAAAACTGACTCAAGAACTGAATAACATAAAGGTCAATCCTGATGAAGTTAATGAGGGTTTGGAAAGAGTAGGAAACACTACGATAAAAGAACGCACGCTACTTTCTAATTTATTAAGAAGACCCCACATAGGTTTTAATGAGATCAAATCATTGAACACTGATCTGGCCGTTACCTTTAATAAATTTGATGAGGAAATTCTAGAACAAGTAGAGATCAATTTGAAGTACGAAAGCTATGTAGACCGGGAACAAAAGCTGGCTGACAAAATAGGAGGCCTTGAAAACTACAAGATTAAAGTTGACTTTGATTACGACAGGGTAAAGGCGCTGTCGTCCGAAGCAAAAGAAAAACTAAAGAAAGTGAGACCCGAAACCATCGGTCAAGCTTCACGCATCAGTGGTGTATCTCCGGCTGATATTTCTGTACTAACTGTTTACATGGGCAAATGATAACGCTTACTTCTTGTCCTGCCTGCGATCAAAATGATTTCAAAAACTTTTTGACATGCACTGATTACACTGTTTCTAAAAATCAATTTACGCTGGTACAATGTTCCACGTGTACAATGTTGGCAACCAGCCCACGACCTAAAGATGAGGAACTTAGTAGGTACTATGAGAGCACGGATTACGTCTCTCACACCGCCAAAGGCAATAGCCTTGTCAACTCGATATATTTAATCGCCAGGTCTTTTACTTTAAAAGGAAAAAGAAAACTGGCTCAAAAGTTGGTTCCACAAAAAGGAAATCTGTTAGATATAGGATGTGGAACTGGTGACTTCTTGCAAAGCTGCCTCAATGATAATTGGCAATGTACTGGAGTTGAACCTGGCACTCAGCCCAGGGAACTTGCAGATGCCAAAGGCATTAGGACTTTTGAAAGACTTGACCAGATAAAAGAGAAATATCAGCTCATCACCATGTGGCATGTCTTGGAACATGTGCCAAACCTGAACGAAACACTTTCATCCATTTACAATTTGTTAGACCAATCCGGAACCTTACTGATTGCTGTACCCAATCACCTAAGTTACGATGCAAGGCTCTATAAAAAATACTGGGCTGGATACGATGTACCGAGACACCTCTGGCACTTTAACCAACAGACTATGGAGCGAATTTTGCGAAACAATAATTTCGAACTAAAGCAAATACTACCGATGAAATTAGATTCATTCTACGTCAGCTTACTCAGCGAAGGATATAAAGGGATGGGGATTATACGTTACATTAAAGCCTTGGCCATTGGTTTGTTTTCAAATCTATTTGCTAAAAACAATAAGCAGTATTCAAGCTTAATCTACATCTTCAAAAAATGAACAGAGTCTTAGCCCTTTTATACGTTGTTCTATTAATATCCTGCGCCCAGCAAACCAATCCAACAGGCGGGCCTAAAGATGAAGAACCTCCTGTACTTCTAGAGTCCAACCCTAAAAATGGAAGTGTAAACTTTAAAGGAAACCAAATTGAGCTCACCTTTTCAGAACCCATACAGCTCATGGCTGTAAAGGAGCAACTTATTATTTCTCCAAACATTAAAGAAACCGAAACCAGCTTTGTAAGAAACAAAGTTATCCTCAAACTTAAATCACCGTTGAGAGACAGCACTACTTATACCATAAACTTCAGGGAAGCTGTGCAAGACTTAACGGAAAAGAATATTGCTAAAGATGTTAAGCTGGCCATTAGTACAGGTACATACCTGGATTCGCTAAAAATTTCAGGCCACGTATATGAATTACCTTCAGGTAAACCCATGAAGGATGTGACAATAGCCCTTCATTATCAGAATGACACATTTAATATTTTTAAACATAGAGCAGAGATAGTAACTAAAGCTGATGAAAACGGTGAGTTTGTTATTGAAAACCTAAAGCCAACTAATTACTACTTGTACGCATTTCAAGACAAGAACAAGAATCTTATCGTAGATGGGAGAAATGAGAAATACGGTTTCCTAACTAGAAAATTCTCGTTACTAGAAAATGAAGAAAATATTGAAGTACCCTTAGTATCGCTCGACTCACGAACAATAAAATTCATCAGCGCTAAACCTTTTCAAAATTACTATTATGTAAAAACCAGTAAGGCTATAGCAAGCTATAGCCTTCAATTCTCTGGCCAAGTTAAAAACATCAGTCAGATCGGGGAAGACAAAGCTTCAATTAAAGTCTACAAAAACTTTACAGATGTAGACAGTCTCAATGCGAGGTTCATTATCAGGGATAGCTTAAACAACCAAATAGACACTACTCTTTACGTAAAGTTTAATCCACCAAATCCTCAAGCTAGACTAGACAAATTTACAAGCAGTTTAGACCAGGTTACTATACTAAAAAAGAACAATCAGCTTAATGGACTAATCAAATTTAACAAGCCATTAAAGCAACTAAATCTGGACAGTATTTATTTCAGTGTAGACTCTTTAACACGATACTCAATAGAACAGGCTGATATAAAACTTGATACTCAATTGCTTACCATTACAATCTCAAAACTGTTACCACAACTTGAAGCTGCGAAAAGCTCAGAGGTCATTGAAACCGAAATACCTAAAACTAAAGGTCTCACATCAAAGGGAAATACTGTTTCCAAATTGAATGAATTGATTCTAGGAAAGAGTGCACTAATTAGCGTAGACCAGGACTCATCTGCAAGACTTAATATAAAGCCTAAAATGTTTTCTGAAGAAGACTTAGCAATTACTAATGTTGATAGTAACTCAAAGTCATTATACTATTTTATAGAACTGATAAATAGTAAAGGACAAGTTATTCAAACAGCTTACAATCAAGCAAAATTTAGTTTTACCAACATAGAGCCTGGTGAATACAGCGTTCGATTAATCGAAGACATTAACAATAATGGAAAATGGGATGCAGGTAATTACTTTAAAAGTGAAGAGCCGGAACCAATATTCTACTATTTCGATGATACCGGAAGCCCTAAATTCAATATAAAAGCAAATTGGGAGTATGGTCCTTTGTTGATAGATACCGAAAAAGGTGTGAATAACTTGGGCACAAAGAAAGAGAAAAGCAATTAAGTAAACACAAACACTAAAAAGCACGTTTCTATGTGGACAGGTCGTACTTCATCAACATATCATACTTTGCAACCTATCAACGATATTCTAATACACAATAAAACTTATTGTTGATAAAACACTTAACTTATTCAAAATTAGATCCTTGTAATCCACATAATAAAAACAAAGCATACAAATAATAGACGAAGGTACTTTATCCACAAAAACACATGACCTATTATAATTACATATATATATATATAATAAAGATAATAAGGAAATACACATTGTGTGTTCTCGTATCACTTCCATTTTTTGTTTTAGGACAAGAACAAAAAGATGTTCAACTTGCCAACGAATATTTACTGAAGGGCGAAAAATTAAAGGCGGCTGAACTGTACAGAGAGCTCGCAAAAAATTCTGCAAACACTGCACTTATTCACAACAACTTTATTAACACACTGATTGATCTTGCAGAATTTAATGAGGCGCAAGACTATCTAAAAAAATTATTAAAACGTGAGCCGGAACAATTACTATTTAAACTTGATGTTGGTCGCGTAATGATGCGGTCGGGCGAAGTACAAAAGGCTGATAAATATTTTAAGGATTTGATACAAGAGAGCAAACAAAGTTTAGGCAGAATAAAAATAATGAACGACTACTTTATGGCGCGTTCGTTATTTGATTATGCCATTATTGCACTTTTGGAAAGCAGAGATGAGCTGGGTAACCCTGCCATGTATTGCCTTGAGCTAGCCACACTGTACCGCATTAAGGGCGAGAAGGAAAAAATGACAGAAGAGTACTTGAATTATGCTACACAAAATGTAGGCAACAGTCAGTACATAAAAAACGTTTTACAAGTATTGTTAACTAAGCCCGAAGAACTGGAAGTGCTTGAAGCACTATTGTACAGAAAGGTGCAAGAAGATCCAGAACAACAAGTCTATACAGATTTGTTAATTTGGGTAATGCTGCAACAAAAAAATTTCTATGGTGCATTTGTTCAAGCAAGGGCTTATGACAGACGTTACAAAACAGGTGGAACGAGAAGTCTTGAAATTGCTGAGGTTGCCCTTAACAATAAAGATTATGAAAATGCTAGCAGAATATTTCGGTTTGTAAAAGATGCTTTTAAAAATAACGAGAATCAACAGGAGGCACAGCTCGGTTACATCCGTTCACGCGAAGCCAGGTTGCGTGATAGTTATCCCATCCAAAAAGATTCTGTTGAAACGTTAATTACTGCTTATTGGGATTTCATAAAACAAAATCCAAAACAACCTGTAGCGCTCGATGCCTTGCGAAACATTGGCGTGATGAAGGCTGAATATTTGCAAGAAACAGATACAGCTATTGCAATATTGACCAAATTAATAGCTGATGCTTACACACCTCTTCAGATTAAATCACGCGCGAAATTAGATCTCGCTGATATTTATATTTTTAAGGAGGAGCCTTGGGAAGCAGCCTTGCTTTATGCTCAGGTTGAAAAAACGCATAAGGAAACTACACTTGCCTACGAGGCCAAACTTAAAAATGCCAAACTATCATACTATCGAGGTGATTTTATGTTAGCCCAAGAGCACCTTGATATTTTGAAGGAAGCAACCACGCGCGAAATAGCCAATGATGCTATGGACCTGAGCATGCGCATCAAAGAAAATATTGCGATTGACTCGGCCGGACTTGCTTTACGAGAATTTGCGAAAGTAGAATTACTCTTAAAGCAAAACAAAATGGAAGAAGCTTTGGCAAGACTTTCATCAATTCAGGAAGGACATAGCTTGGTAAGAGATTTAGATAAAGAAGATAAGTTTTTAAGAAACATAGATCCAAGCGATACTGTCTATGTTACTTTTACAAACTATGCCATTAAGGACGACTGTTACTGGCTGGAAGCACAAATTAAGCTTCGACAAAATAAACCTGAGGAAGCACAAAAATTACTACAAAAAATTTTAGAAGAATACCCTGAAGATATACTTGCTGACGATGCCTTTTTTACAATAGGCGAAATTTATGAACGTCATTTGAATGATAAGGATAAAGCGATGGATCAATATCAAAAAATGTTGGCGCAGTATCCAGGCAGCGTATATGTTGCTGAGGCGAGAAAAAGATTTCGCGAGCTACGCGGTGACTTTAAGCAGGAAGAACCCAAATTATAGTTTTCAAAAAGGCTACGGTTCGTACCCACTATTTAACTTTTCAGGCACAAAAATGATCAACCTGCGAGTTCCTGACTAAAATACCCCTAAAGAGCCCGTTGTACGTGTGATTTTAACTAAACAAAAAGTTATGACACACAACAACTATTTATCACGCACCTTATTCATGGGGCGAATTATTGTTCTTACGTTACTCATGGCTTTTACTGCCATTAGTTGCGATGACGATGATGAAGTCAACAGACAAAACATTGTGCAATTAGCACAAGGAAACTCGAATTTAAGTTCGCTTGTGCAGGCGCTTACAAGGTTTCCTGATCTGGTTACAACCTTAAGCACATCTGGCAACTTTACAGTATTTGCTCCCGACAATGCTGCCTTTGATGACCTGCTTACTTTTTTAGAATTAGAGAGCATTGACGAAATTCCACAAGATATCTTAAGAGATGTTTTGGAATACCACGTGATTGCTTCAGCTAAATTAAACTCAAGTCAATTACAATCACAAAGTTATGCAACTGTAAATGGAGAGTCGGTTGCTGTTGTTGTGAGCGCCAATGGCGTTGTCCTAAATGGCTCTACTAACGTAACTACAGCAAATGTTGATGCATCTAATGGTGTTGTTCACGTGATAGACGCAGTCTTAGTGCCTGCAGCAGTGCTTGAAATACTGACAGCACCAACACAAAACATCGTTCAATTGGCTCAGGCTACACCTAGTCTTTCAACTTTAGTTGCTGCGCTTACAAAATTTCCTGATTTAGTAACTACGCTAAGTGGTAACGGTGCTTTTACTGTGTTTGCTCCAACTAACGAAGCTTTCGCAAATCTTTTGACAGTTATTGGTCAACCTTCATTGGATGTTATTCCTGAGTCGGTATTAAGAAAGATTTTAGAATACCACGTAGTTGCTAGTGCAGCAGTTGCTTCAACTGACTTAACAAATGGTACTGTAAATACAGTAAGCCAGGAATTAATTCAAGTTAACGTTAGCAGTGGAGTTGTATTAAATGGAAACTCAACTGTTACTACTGCCGACATTGAGGCAACCAATGGAATAGTGCACGTTGTTAACGCAGTATTGGTTAATCCTTCTATTTTACCAATTGTAAATACGGTAGTAGAACCAGCATACTTCAACAAAGATTTTTCTACGCTAACTGCTGCAGTCGTGCAAGCTGGTTTATTAAATGCATTGATAGATCCTGCCGCTAATCTTACTGTATTTGCACCTAACAATGCAGCTTTTGAAGCAGCTGGCATCACAACCTTGCCAACAGACAATAATGATTTAGCGGACATATTGTTATACCATGTTTTAGGAACAGAAGTACTTGCTGCAGGATTACCAACAGGTAGTGCGAACATTGAAACGCTCTTAGAAAAAGATTTCTATCTGAGCAACAATGGTACAGCTGGTGTTTTCATCAATGGTAAAACAGAAGTAATTGCTACAGATATTCAGGCAAGCAACGGTGTAGTACATGTAATCAATAGAACATTGTTGCCACCAACGCAAAATATTGCTCAGATAGTTATTGCTAGTGCTGGAGCAGCGGAGCCTCAATTCACCCAATTATTGGCGGCTTTACAATTGGTACCATCATTGGTGGATGCCGCTTCTGATGAGTCGGCTAACTTAACTGTGTTTGCACCAACCGATGCCGCTTTTGAAGCATTATATACAACATTAAGTGTTGAAGATTTAGACGGTGTTGTAAATGCTATTGGCCAGGATGGTTTGGAAAAAGTACTCAAACATCACATAGTTGGAGCACGTGCTTTCTCAACAGACCTTCAATCAGGATCTTTAGCAACCCTGGAGCAATCAGTAAATGTTAACGTATCAACGTTAACAATTACAGGGGCATCTGGAAGTGCCAATGAGGCTGGTTTAGTAGCAGCATCGCTCAATATTTTGGCAACCAATGGTGTTGTTCATGTAATTGATACAGTATTGGTACCTGAGCTATAATCACGGTTGTTTGGTTGTGAAAAGCCTTAGCCTTCGGGCGGGCTTTTCATATTATATTTGTTTCATATATTCATTGAAAGTATTAAGACTGTGTTTTCAGTTCGCCATCGCCTACTCTACATACTACTGCTAGCAGGATATTCTTTCTTTAACATCCTGTTTACGGTAGGTAATCAGTTTTTCGACTTTAAACTGGAAAGCCCTTACCTTTTTGCAGTTTTATTTGTTGTGGTATTGGGCGTGTGGGAGACTAACCGTTGGGCAAGCGAAAAAATTGAGAAGAAAGGACAAGGTCAGAAAATTCACCCACTGATTTCACTTTTTTTAATCAGCCTTATTAATGTTGCTTTTATAGCCTTACTCTCTCTTTATTTATTGTATCTGGCATTGGGAATGCCATTTATAATTAACACAACACACATTACACTTTTACTAGCATTCGGTTTCCGAGTTAACCTTTTTCTTAACTGTGTAAATGCCATTGTTTACTTCATGGAAAAACTGAAGCGCGCACAAGTTGAAGCGGCTGAGTTAAAACAGCAAAGCACTGAAGCAAAGTTCGAGGCATTGCGTAATCAGATTAATCCACATTTTCTATTTAACAGTTTTAACGTGCTATCGTCTTTGATTTATAAAGATGTAGACAAATCAGCAAAATTTATTGATCAGCTATCTTCTGTTTATCGGTACTTGCTGAGCAGTCAAAATAAAAAACTGGTTTTGCTCGAAGAAGAGATTACGTTTATTGATGCGTACCTATATTTATTACATATTCGTTTTGGAGAAAGCCTACAAGTGAATATTAGCATTGAAGAAGAGAAAAATAAGTTGTTTGTAGCACCATCCTCGCTTCAATTATTGGTAGAAAACGCCATTAAACATAATGTGCTTTCTAAAAAGGAAATACTCAGGTTAAGTATTATAACTAATGGAAACCAATTAATTATAACAAATAATCTTCAGGAAAAGCTGGATAAAGAACCTTCAACACAGGTTGGATTGAAAAACATAAAGAGCCGTTATATGTTTTTAACAAGTGATCCGGTAGAGGTGATTAAAACTGAGGATTCATTTACGGTGAAACTTCCCTTATTGGAGGTGGAAAGAATATGAAAATATTAATTGCAGAAGATGAGCCTCTGGCAAGCGAAAGACTTGTCAGACTATTGCATTTATGCGCTGATGATTTTACGATTTTAGCCCAAACGGATAGTGTTTCAGAAACAGTATCTTTTTTGAATGAGGGTAACGACCCTGACTTATTGTTGTTAGATATACAGTTAGCTGACGGAAAGAGTTTTAGTATACTAGAGCAAACTAAAACGGACATTCCCATTATTTTTACTACAGCCTTTGATGAATACGCGCTAAAGGCTTTTAAATTTCATAGCATTGATTATTTGTTAAAACCAATTCAACAAAGTGAACTAAAGGCAGCGCTGGAAAAGTTTAGGAGAACTAAGGAATCGAAAACTAATGCTTCAATAGATATTTTGTCGCTGAAGAAAACATTAGACGATCTAAACAAGAAGTACAAGTATCGTTTTGTAGCAAAAGCAGGAAATAAGTTGGTGTTTATTGAATCCACACAGGTGGCATTCTTTTATGTAGAGGGCAAGATGGTTTATGCTGTGGCAAAGACTGATGGAAAAAAGCTCCTCCTGGATTCAACACTGGATGAAGTGGAAAATTTGTTAGACCCACTTTTATTTTTTAGAATTAGCAGAAAATTTATTGTAGCAGCATCAGCGATTAGTGAAGTGAAAGGGAATGTAGCAAACATGGAAGTTAAGCCTTCTGTAACTACTGACATGGAATTGACAGTTAGCAGAGAACGTGCAGCACAATTCAAGCAATGGCTTGATCAATAAGCACAACCACCAATCAAATAGTATAAATGAAAAAGCTTTTTTTCCTTCTTGCCCTGGTATTCTACATCCATCGGGTAAAAGCTCAGGATACAATGAATCAACTATCAATAGAGGAACAGATTCTTGCTTTACAAACTGATGTGAATGATATAAAGTTAAATCTCAATCTATCAGAGAAAAAATTTAAGCGCGGTATAGCCACAGCAACAATTGGTTATACTGTAACTATTGCCGGAGGTTTAATGCTGGGTAGAAAAAATGATGACCTAGGTAAAGTTTTATTGGTGACTGGAGGCGTAACAGGTATCACCGGTACTATTCTGATGGTTGATGCATTTAAATATTTGGGCCGAATAGGTAAGCCGAAAGTAAAACGATAAGCTAACGTGGTTTAAGTCAAAACTTAATCTTAGCATAATCAACAGCAATACTTCTATCTATACATTTGAGCACTAATAGTCCCCAGATGTTAGAATTTTTTAAACGCCTTAAAATCAGGGCAAAGCTTTTAGCTGCCTTTGGATCGATAATACTATTATCCGTTTTGCTAACGGTCTACGCCATTGTAGCCATTAAAGATATTTTGAAGATTAAGTCTCTGGCAAGTGAGGCTGAAAATCTTTCAACAAATCTGGTACGCATTGAATTAGCCTCTAAAGAGTTTATAACAGAAGGTTACAAGGAAAAATATTTTCAGGAGTTTTCAAAGAATGAACATATCGATGCTTTTAATAAGTCGTTGGCGCAGACTAATGAAAACCTCCAATTGTTGTCAGTCAGTGAACTACTAACCAATCCTGAGTTAAAAAGAAAGATTGATGAAATAGCCAACTCTAATCAGCTTAGTGAAGGCTTTCAAGAGATGATCGAATTATTAAAGATTCGCGGCTTTAAGGATTTTGGTTTAGAAGGCCAATTGCGCGAGTCAATACATAGCGTGGAAAAATCAGATCATGATTTTGATAAAGCATTGATGCTAACGTTGCGGAGACATGAGAAGGATTTCTTTTTACGCAAAGAACTCAAATATCAAAATGACTTTAATACCTCGGCTAAAGAATTTGAAGAAACGCTTGTAAATCAAAATGACACAATCTTGGCTAGACTTCTGCTCAATTATCAAAATCGGTTTAACGAGGTAGTGGAAATTGAAAAGCAAATAGGCCTTTCCTCGAAGGAGGGTAAAAAGGGAAATTATTTTAATACGCTTAAGAAAATAAAAGAAGACGTAGAACTGATTCAGAAAAGTGTAGCCGCACAATCAGAAAATCAAATTGCACATTCAAGACTTCTTCTTATCATTATTTTTATCATCCAACTACTTCTAGCCACTGTACTTTCAATCAGTTATGCAAATGTAATAACGGCAGTTATAAAGGAGTTGCGATCGGCTATGGCAACATTAGCTGATGGAAGATTTCCTGCACCGTTGCTTGTTCGAACAAAAGAAGAAATTGGTCAGACCAAAACAGCTTTCAACCAAATGCTGGATCGTTTAAAAGTAGCCAGTAAGTTTGCAGAAAACCTGGGCAATGGTCAACTACATCAAGAATATGATGATGCCTATAAAAACGATGTACTGGCAAAGTCCATTATTGCTATGCAGCAAAAATTAAATGAAACAGAAAGGGTGCAAGCAAAAATAAATTGGACAAATGAGGGGGCAGCTCAATTTAATGAGATTATTAAAAACGAAAATGTTGAAGTGACTATGCTAAGTGATACTATATTGAGACAACTAATTAACTATTTAAAGGCAAATCAGGGTGCTATGTATTTGGTTGATGAAAACGATAATAGCCTTGATAGAATAGCAACTTATGCTTATGGAAGGAAAAAAATTATTGGCGAGAAACTTTCAATAGAAGATGGTCTATTAGGTCAGTGCTATCAGGAGAAGGAAAGTATTTATTTAAAAGAAGTTCCAGTAGATTTTATAAAAATAACTTCCGGCCTTGGTGAAGCAGCACCAACAAATATATTAATAACACCTTTAAAAGCGCGCGAAAAGGTAGTAGGCTTAATTGAGCTAGCCTCTTTTAATGTTTTTGAAAAGCATGAAATTGATTTTGTTAAGAAAATGTCAGAGAGTATTGCCAGTATTTTAGTGAGCCGACAAATTGCTGACCATACAAAGCGCTTACTTGAAGAAGCCAGACAACGGGAACAAGAACTCGCGCAGCGCGAGGAGGAGATGAGACAAAATGCAGAAGAACTATTGGCCACTCAAGAAGAAATGCAGCGACAAAGAAGAGAACTTGAACGTGAGATAAAAACACTCAAGTCTAAATTGTCGCTGCATGAAATTTCACTTAACTGATTATTCACTTCTTAACGAGTTAACCGGGTTAGATAGGGCTGCACGTATGGATTGGTAACTCATGGTTATCCAGGCGATGCCAAAAGCCACTACACCAGCCAACATATATACCCACCAGGCAACATTCACTTTATACTCATAAGATTGTAACCATTCGTTTACACCCCACCATGCAAAAGGTGTGGCCAACACAAAAGCAATTAGAACCAGTTTTCCATAATCTTTGGAGAGCATAATTACAATACTGCTCACGCTGGCACCTAATACCTTTCTGATGCCAATTTCTTTAGTGCATTGTTCCGCAGTAAAGGCGGTTAGCGCAAATAAACCTAAGCAAGCTATGATTATAGCAACACTTGAGAAAATTCCGAAAATTGAGCCCAACCTGCTTTCAGCAGCATACATCTTACCAAAACTATCGTCTAAAAATTGATACGTGAAAGGTTGGCCAGGAGCCATTTCTTTCCATTCTTTCTCCAGCATACTAATAACTTCTTCTGCATTGGCTGATTGAAAACGAACAGATAAATATCCACTTGGTCTTTTGGAGAGGAACATCATAAGGGGTGTAACACTTTGTTTTAATGATTCAAAATGAAAATCCTCGACAACACCAATTACGGTAAGTACACGCAGATTGCCCTTATTCAAATCACCATTGCTATCATCACCAAAAGTATTTACACGTTTTCCAATAATGCTTTCGTTAAAAGAGAGTGCTTTAGCAGCGGATTCATTTAGAATAACCGCGTTTGAATCTGATGGGAAGATGTGCGAAAAATCGCGACCCTCTTTAATACTCATACCAAAGGTTTTTATGTAATCGTGATCGACTTGCCAATTTTGTAAGCTTACCATATTTTCCTGATTCGCTTCTTTTCCCTCTATCCACCATGGTGTATCACTTCGGTTGCTTCCAGCAACAGGTAAGTACCCTGCAATGGAGGCATTCTCTATGAAACTATGGCGCATGATTTCCTCCTTGTAGGTTAAACGCTGATTACCTAAAGCATAGATGTCATCTACCATAATTACCTGATCTTTATTAAAACCAAGCTTTTTGGTTTGGATATAATCCAGCTGCATGTAAACGACAGCTGTTGCAATAACCAGAAAAATCGAAATCATAAACTGGAATACAACCAGAGAGCTTCGAATGAAACCACTTTTCATACCAAGTGCAACATTACCCTTTAAAACATTAACTGGTTTAAAAGCTGATAAAAAGAATGAAGGATAAACACCAGCCAAAAATCCGACAACAATAGCACCAGTAAGAATAAATAAATAGAAGAAAGGCTGAGTAAGAGGCAAGCTTAATTCACGTGCTGCAAGATTATTAAATAGAGGAAGTAACAAATAGGCAAGACCAATTGCCAGAATAAACGAAAAAAGACTGAGCAGTAGCGACTCCATTAAAAACTGTCGCATTAAATGAGAGCGTAGCGAGCCCATTACTTTTCGCACACCAACTTCTTTTGCACGATTGGCAGATCGCGCTGTTGATAAATTCATGAAATTGATGCTGGCAATTATTAAAATGAACAAAGCGATGGCAACAAACAAATAAATATAAGTGATATCAAAATTTGGTTCGAATTCACCTTGAAGTGAACTGTACAAATGAATATCAGACAGAGCTTGCGTTGTGTATACTAATTTGTTTCCAGCCTCAGCGAATTTCTCAGGTGTGAAATCATCTAATACTTCCTTCATTTGAGGCATCACATGCTTGGTAATCAAATCAGGAAATTTCTCTTCAAGATTTTTAACGTTGGCACCATCGCGAAGTAAAAAATAGGTTTGAAAATTATTGCTGAACCAAACCGGGCTTTTTGCTTCATCCAAGCCAGCCATAGCAATAAGTACATTAAAATGAAAATGACTGGTAGCAGGCATATCCTGATACACAGCAGTAACTTTCATAGTCATGTTATTATCAAGAATAAGCGTTTGTCCAATAGCCTCTTCATTAGGAAAAAACTTATCGGCAATTTCTTTGCTGATAGCAATTGATTTGGGCTCAGCCAGGGCTGTTTCAGGATTACCTGCAATAAGCGGAACTGTGAAGATTTTAAAGAAGTCTTTGTCAGTCCAGATGACCTTACTCTCTTTAATGTTATCGGCTTCGCGTTTAATCAAATACGAACCTTGCTCACGAAAACGAACAGCCGCCTCAACTTCCGGATAATCACTAGCCAAGGTTGCTGCCATTGGCGCTGGTGCATACGTCATGTCATAATGATTACCAGCAAAATCAATTTCGGCATGGATTCTGTAAATTCTATCAACCCTTTCATGATGACGATCATATCGTAATTCATTGAGCACGAAAAGAAGAATGACCAGACAGATACTAATGCCAACCGACAAACCAGCCACATTAATAAATGAATAGAAACTATGCTTGCGGAGGTTTCGCAAGGCAATGGTGAAGTAGCTGCGTAACATGATTTTTATTTGAGTGTTTTGTTGGCTAATGGTTTGAAGTTGCGTTTGCCGCAGGCCGGTAGTATGACCGAACTGCTGAAGTACTGCATGATAGGCATCTAGGAAACGAACATTTCCCTGCATTTTTTCTTCTACCGCAGAGCAAATATGATCGACAAATTCATGCTGCAAATCATCATGCACAATGCCCCGATAATTCAGGTCTTTAATAATATAATCAATATGGTCATTGGTTAGCTGCATCAAGCTAGTTTGACTTGTAAAACGTTAGACATCGTTTTAATAAAATCAGTCAGTTCGGCTACACGCTCTTTCACCAGACTTTTACCCTGAGGTGTAAGGGTGTAATACTTGCGTATCCGCTTTCCAATGTTTTCTGTTTCAGTTTTTAAAATGCCTTCAGCTTCCAGTTTATGAAGTGCTGGATAAAGCGCACCTTCAGTCAGCAAAATTCTTTCATCCGATAATTCTTTTACACGCTGCGTAATTTCATAGCCGTACATACGGCCATGATCCTTAAGCACTTTTAATACGATAGTCTGAAGGGTGCCTTTTAATAGTTCTGGTGAATGCATAGAAGCCTAATACATAATAGTCTTAGGCATTAGACGTTCGAAAAGACCAAAAGGTTGCACGGACGGCCAAAAACCTTGACCTAAGCCATTTCCGCTGTATATTGTAAGCTAGTCATGATTTATAATAGTATCCCTTATTTATGGAATTCCTGATTGTCGTTTCTCTGATTATCATTCTGATTGTCGTTTTCAAAACTAATGGCAAGATTTCGTCAGAAATGCGTTCCCTCCATTACAAGATTGATGGACTGAAAACTGAAATAGAATCGTTGGCAACCAACAAAGAGAGATCAGTAGAAAAGAAGGCTGTTGCAGAAAAGAAGACAGAGGAACATCGTGTACCTCCAATCATTCCTACGGAACCTAAACCTAAGGAAGAGATAATCGAAGAAAAAATTGAACAGGCTTTTCCAAAGCTTAAACCTGTATTTGAAGAGTTAGAGGATAAAGAATTAGCTGAAGAAATTGCAGTGCCAATTACCAAGACCCCAAAGCCAAACTTCTTTGAACGCAACCCTGACTTAGAAAAATTCATTGGTGAAAACCTGGCTAACAAAATTGGTATAGCCATACTTGTTTTAGGTATAGGTTTCTTTGTTAAGTACGCTATCGATCAGGATTGGATCAATGAAATCGGTCGTGTATTTATTGGCATTCTTTGCGGAGGTGCATTGATAGGCGTTGCCCACCGTTTACGACAAACCTTTGTTGCTTTCAGCTCTGTTTTGGTGGGTGGTGGAATAGCGGTACTTTATTTGACTATCGCTATTGCATTTCACGAGTACAATATTTTTAATCAAACGGCTGCTTTCGCACTCATGGTGGGTATAACAGGTTTTGCTGTGGCACTTTCTTTGGGTTATAACCGTATTGAGTTAGCTGTGCTCGCAATACTTGGTGGATTTTCTTCACCCTTTATGGTTAGTACGGGAGAAGGTAATTATGTGGTGTTATTTACTTACATCCTAATTCTTGATGTAGGCATGCTGGTGTTGGCATATTTCAAAAAGTGGAATTTGGTTAATATTATTTGTTACGCACTTACTGTTTTGCTCTATGGTTCCTGGCTTAGTTCAAGGTTCGACAGTGCGCAGGGATCGATGATTTTTGGTGCACTATTATTTGCTACAGCTTTCTATCTGGTATTCTTTGCAATGAACATTATCAATAACCTTAAAGAGCGTTTACCTTTTAAAGGAATTGAGATAACGATACTTTTAAGTAATACCTTTTTATATTATGCTGCGGGTATGGCATTGTTAGACAATGAAACGGGCACTGATTATAGAGGCTTGTTTACGGTGCTGCTCGCATTATTCAACTTTGTATTTGCCTACACACTATATAAGAAAATTAAAGCGGATAAAAATCTTGTTTATCTATTGATTGCGCTTGTGCTCACCTTTATCAGTTTGGCCGCACCGGTGCAATTGGAAGGAAACTACATTACACTTTTCTGGGCAGCAGAAGCGGTTCTTTTACTTTGGCTATCGCAGAAATCTGGTATCCGTTTAATGAAACTGGGTTCTGTTATTGTAATGGGACTTATGTTAATCAGCTTATTTATGGATTGGGAGCTGATTTATAACAATTATAGTGGCGAAGGATTAAGCATTATTTTAAACAAAGGATATATAACTAGCTTATTTTCTATAGGCTCAATAATTGCCACGTTATTACTATTACGTTTTGAGAAGGAGGAAAACCAGACACGGGTAAGCGCATATAGATCGGCATTACAAGTGGCTTTGTGTGTAATTGTTTACATATCGCAACTGCTGGAAATGCGCTATCAGTTCTTTTTTTATGAGGTTAGTTACGCAGCCCAAAATGTAATGATAGGCACTTACAACATGTTCTTTATCTTATGTCTTTTACTTTTCGAACGAAAATGGATAACACAAGAAAAAGTAAAAGAAGCTTTTTCATTTTGGGGCATATTTGCTATGCTGGCATATCTATTTTATTATCACGACTATATATTGGCAGCACGCCATGATTACTTATTTACAGCATTACCCGGTACTGGTTTCTATTTTCATTATATACTAATTGCTTTACTGATTGGCATAGCGGCAGTAACTTTAAAGAAGATGCGGAATCTGACTGCGTTTAATTACACAACTAAGGATGTTTATGCCTGGTTCTACGTTTTCTTTTTTGTTTTTCTAGCCAGTGCAGAGTTAGATCACATCGTTGTATTGCTATCCGGAACAGATTTCAATAACCAGGAACATATATTGATACAGAATCATAAAATTGGCTATCCTATACTTTGGGGGCTAAGTTCATTTATACTTATAGCGATCGGACTAAAGCGTAAGAAGCGACATTTGAGAATAATTTCACTAACACTATTTCTGATTACCATCATTAAACTCTTTGTGGTGGATATTCGGGGAATATCTGAAGGTGGAAAAATAGCAGCCTTTATATCATTGGGTCTTTTGCTCTTGGTAGTTTCCTTTATGTATCAACGCTTAAAGAAAATGCTTCTAATGGATGAGCCCGCTCCAGATCAAATAGAAAATAAGAATCAGATATGAAGTTGAAAATGGTTTTTTTTACAATTCTGATTGCATCAGGTTCAATATATGGTCAGGATTTTACCGCAGAAGCAAAACTGCAATCTGTTGAGACGGATGGCTTTTACAGAATTGATATTAGTCCGGCATTAAGTGCTTATACTAATGCAGGCTTTTCCAATATCAGAATATACACTCAGCAGAAGACCGAAGTACCTTATTTGTTTCAGCAAGAAGCGCTTCAATACTACTCAGCAGAATTTAAACCCTACGAGATAGTTGAGAAGAAGCAGGTAAGAAAATGCTGCACTGAAATTATTTTAAAAAATCCAGATAGCCTTCCCATTAACAACATCAGCCTCTCTATTAAAAATGCCGAAGTAAGCAAACAAGCTACTTTACTGGGCAGTGATGATCAGGAGAACTGGTTTGCATTGAAACAACAATTTACGCTGCATACCATCAATAATCCGGATAATACTACGGTGGTTAAAATAGTAGACTTCCCTTTGAGTAACTACACATTTTATAAACTTGAAATAGACGACTCGAGTAGTGCGCCCCTTAATATTCTAAGTGCGGGTTATTACGAACAACAATCGGAGGAGGCCAAATTCACAGCAATACCGAATTTGAGAATAGAGGCTACAGACTCGGTACTGCGCAAGCAAACCTTTATAAAGATAAGCCTTGATACTACCAGAACAATTGACAGAATAAAAATTGAAATGACGGGACAACCTTATTTTGTGAGACGGGGATCCCTGTACAGTTTGCAATACAGTAAAAACAGGAAAGGCGAGCCAGAAAGTTTTTTACAGTGGGAATATGACTTGGAGCTAAGCTCTAAACAGATCACCATACTTAATGTGAACGAGTTGCGCTCAAGTGAATTGATGATTATCATTGACAATCAGGATAATCCACCTTTGCAATTAGAATCGGCACAACTTCTACAACGCAGCCGCTATTTAGTGGCATGGCTAAAAAAGGGTGAAGATTATGTGTTAAAAATGGGGGTGGCAAGTATGAAATCGCCAAGCTACGACCTTGCTAATTTTCAAGGAGAAATTCCAAAACAACTAGCACAAATAAATCTGGGAGAGTTTAAAGTTTTCAATAAGGAAGGGGCTCAAACCAGCACAACAATTTTTACGAATCGAATGATTATCTGGGTGGCCATTATTTTAGTTGTGGCCCTGCTTGGCTTTATGTCTGTGAAGCTGATCCGCGAGACGCATTCAGGTAAAACGGAACATTAATACGTATTGTGGAATAAGTTTGTTAGTTTCGAGCTACTAGCTTCGAGCCGTTAGACAGTTGGAAAAATGGATTCATTGGAGTTCTCGAAATAACCATCTTAAGTTAAGAAGATTTGTGGTGTAAGGTTATTTGAAATTTCACTTTATCTATGATTATTATCTCAATTTTTTATTCAAGACCCTAAAAAAATAAAGGCATTTGCGGAATGAAATTTCTTCAGCAAATGCCTTTATTAAAATCTAAATCATTTTATTTTTCCCAGATACTTCCAATCCCTGCTTTCCAAAGTTTTTCATTTAAAGCAGGAATCTCTTTTTCTAACAAATCGGTACCAGTACTTTGAAGAACCTTCCATTGTGCATTCAATTCTTTTTGTCTGTCGAGAGAAGGTTGATTAACACGCGGCAAATCACTTTCGGTTAGGTTAATCATAAACAGATAATTTGCAGTGAATTTATTAGGGAAGTTCTCAACGTCATCATAAGCAAGCGATTTGCGTTGAATCATTTCCTCATCCCACGCCTTTATTTTTTCTACTAAAGCCAAACCATCTTTTTTAAGTTCAGCACTAAGGTTAACGGAAGCCAATAGCTTATTAATCTGCACTTGTTTATTATAAAGTGTATTAACCATCTTATGCATTTTATTCAACTCACTTTCCATTTCACTCATTACCGTATGATACTGCTGATAGGTGCGTGCATCAATATTATAAAGTGGATTAGCTAAAATCTCAAACTCAGCATTAGCAGTTGACTCACCCGCCTTAATGGTTACGGTATATTTTCCGGGTACAGCTTTGTGTCCTCTGAAACTGCTCTCAATATAGACGTTAGGAATACCGGTCATAGTAGGATAGCGCATGTTCCAAACAAAACGGTTTAGTCCTTTATTTTTTGGTAATACCGGATCAGCAGGAGGCGCGCTGTCATATTCCTGATAAGTTGAATCTGGAATTGACGAGAAGGAACGCACAATATTTCCTGAAGCATCTTTAATCTCCAGATTAACAATGGCTTTTTCTTTAATCTCAGGTAAGTTATAATATATAACAATACCATTGGCGGGGTTTACACCGCGGTATGGATTCATGCCATTGAAGTCAAGGTTAGTTTTATCTAACTCACTACCACCGTTAGCCAATACAGCAGACTCAGGTTTGTAAACGACTAAACCTGAACTATTAACATTATATTGACGCACAAGACTGAGATCATCCAAAATCCAAAACGAGCGACCAGAAGTGGCGGCAATCAAATCGTTTTGATGAATGCGCAAATCCGTGATCGGTGTAATAGGCAAATTCAATTGGAAAGGAGACCAGCTGGTACCTCCATTGTAAGAAACGAACACACCAATTTCAGTACCAGCAAAGAGAAGATCTTTGCGAACATCGTCTTCACGAACAACACGTGTAAATGCATTTGTCGGAATGCCGTTGGAAATCTTCGTCCAGCTTTTACCATAGTCTGTAGTTTTATACAAACCAGGCGTGTGGTCATTAAACTTGTAGCGCGTGGTGGCAATGTATGCCGTAGCGGGATTGTGCGGAGAAACTTCTATAGCATTGATTAGACATTCTTGCAGACCAACAGGGGTTACATTTTGCCAGCTGGCACCACCATCACGCGTAATGTGTACATAACCATCATCACTACCAGTCCAGATCACTCCCTTTTCCTGGGGAGATTCGATTACGTAACTCAAGGTTCCATAATTTTCTGCACCAACAGCTTCATTTGTGTATGGGCCACCACCTTTTCCTTGCTTGACTTTTTCATTTCTTGTTAAATCAGGCGAAACCTCTCTCCAGGTTAAACCCATGTCGCTGGTTTTTAACAAATACTGAGCACCATGATAATAAGTATTGGCCTCGTGCTTCGACCAGATGATTGGTGCATTCCAATTGAAACGATACTTGATGTCTTTAGCATCCATGCCCAGGTATTGGTGCGGTGCCGCCATAATGTTAGTGGCGGCACTGGCTTTAGTATCTAGTACTTCTATCGTGCCTTGGTAGCTTCCACCAAGTACATAGCGAGGATCATTTGGGTCGAAGGCAAGGAAAGCACTCTCACCACCTGCGGAGTAAGTCCAGCTGGCAGTGGTAATACCACCGCTACCCAACTCACGACTGGCTATGCGCACACTGGAATTATCTTGCTGACCAGCGTAAATATTATAGGGGAACATATTATCGACATTGATACGATAGAATTGTGCTGTAGGAAAAATATTTTGTGACGACCAGGTCTGTCCGCGATTAAAAGTAATGGCAGCACCACCGTCATCCGCTACAATCATATTCTTTGAATTTTTCGGATTGATCCACAGGTTGTGATAGTCACCATGGGTGTTAGAAATATCTTCCCATGTTTTACCGCCATCAATAGACCGCAAAGCAGGAGCACTCATAACATAAAGCATATATTCATCATTGGGATCTACAAATAATTCGATGTAGTACCAAGCACGCTGCGTTAACCGGGCATCTGAAGAAACACGACTCCAGCTTTCACCTCCATTACGGGAAACAAAAAGTCCCCCGGATCGCTTTTCTGTATTACTCTCCAGCAGAACATAAACCAATTCTGAATTGGAAGGAGCTACCGCTACAGCCATTTTACCCAACTCCTCCGGTAAACCTTTTTGTATTTTATTCCAGGTTTCTCCACCATCAGTTGATTTGTACAAACCACTTCCTTTACCACCACTGATTACTTTCCATGGTAAGCGACCATATTCATTCATAGCAGCATATAAAATGCGAGAATTGCTGGCATCCATGGAGAGTTCTACACAACCACTTTTATCATCTACATATAAAACTTTCTTCCATGTCTCACCACCATCAGTAGTTTTATAAACACCTCTGTCGGGTGAATTGCCATAGAGAGGACCTTGCGCAGCAACCAAAACAATGTTAGGGTTTTTAGGATCAATTACGATACGAGCAATATGCTGTGTTAAATCAAGCCCCATTTTTTTCCATGTCATGCCAGCATCAGTAGATTTATAAACACCATCGCCATGATGTGTCATAACTCCGCGCACTGCATGTTCACCCATACCTACGTAAACTACGTTAGCATCGCTTTCGGCAACAGCAACAGCGCCAACAGAACCTGTTTTAAAGAAACCGTCAGAAATATTTTTCCACTGCACACCCATATCTTCCGTTTTCCACAAACCACCACCGGTTGTGCCCATGTAGTAGGTATTATTATCACCCACAACTCCTGTAGCGGCAACAGATCGCCCTCCTCTGAATGGACCGATGTTTCTCCACTTAACGGGTTTTAAATAGTCATTAAGGTTTGCGGTATTATCAACAGTAGTTGTTTTGGCTGCTGTTGCATTCTTGGTGCGCTGCGCCTCAAGAGAAAACACAAGACCGAAACAAATGAACAGGAAAGGAAAAATTTTACGCATAGGTTTATGGATTAGTCATGAAAGATAAAAAGTATTTCTAACAGAGATAGTAAAAGCATACCTTTAAAATGAATCTTAACCAGATTAGCTTTATTAAAAACTGACCGAAAATGAAATGGCCATCATTAACCCGAATTAAAGAAGCGACCACTCAAACAATATTTCGTTTCCCATTAGAAATTTTTTGTGCATTAATTGGAACAAGCCTTCTGCTGTGGCAGATAGAGCAGGACAATGCAGATGATCAGGTGCTTCGCCTCATTTTATGCGCTGTATTGGGTTTAGCACTTTTCTTATCGCTAACCGTAATGGCAGAGAGTTATTCTTTCACCAGAGCTAAGCGTGCCATTACACAAACCCTTGGTGCATTATTGCTGGTATTATGTTGGTTTATACTAGCACCAATAGAAGCAGAAACAAGTATAATTCGATATAGCTTTTTAATTGTGGCATTTCACTTACTTGTATCCTTTGCACCTAAAACCAGCATAGAAGCTTTTTGGGAATACAATAAGCAATTATTTATAAGGATACTTACAGCGGGCTTGTATTCCGGAGTATTATACATTGGTTTATGTATAGCCATTGGCAGTACCGACTTTCTGTTTGATTTAGATCTCGATTCAAAAATTTACCTGCGCTTATTTGTTGTCATTGCAGGTCTCTTCAATACAGTGTTCTTTTTAGCGGGTGTTCCAACCCATTTTGAAAATTTACAACAAGATTATCCTAAGGGATTAAAGATTTTCACACAGTACGTTTTAATACCGCTCGCGACCATTTACCTCTGCATTATTTTATTATACGAGGGAAAAGTACTACTTGAATGGTCATTGCCTAAAGGCGTTATCTCTTGGTTAATATTAGGATATGCAGTTTATGGGATATTATCAATTCTTCTGGTGCACCCCGTAAGACACAGTGAAGGCAACAATTGGATTAAGAACTATAGTCGTTTGTTTTATATTTTAATGGTGCCACTCTTGCCATTATTATGTTTGGCTATTGTAGTACGCATTCAAAGTTATGGCATAACAGAGCTTCGCTATGTTGTACTTGTGTTAGCAGCATGGTTAACAGGAATTACGCTATACTTTTTATTTTCAAAACAGCAGAATATAAAAATTATACCCTTTTCACTAGCTGTTTTAGCATTGTTAAGTGCATGGGGGCCACAAAGCGCATCTTCCGTTTCCGAAAACTCACAACGCAATAGGCTGATTAATCTTTTTAAAGATCAGGGTAGCTGGAAGGACGATAAACTTGAGCCCATGCCAAGTAGTATTCCGGATAGTATAGGCAATGAAACAATTACTCAGTTACGTTTTATGACAGAGCGCTATGGAGCAGCTTCATTACGAACTATACTGCCTCAATCGTTGAACGACTCGATTGCAAAGCGAGACACCATTAAAAATAGATACACAAAACGATATGCGGGCACCGAATTGTTGAGAAGAGAACTGGGTTTAAAGTCGTACTATTCAAGAAACAAGAATAATTTTACTGAGTACTACCAAGCATCAACAGGAGCAAGTGATTTTTTAATTGAAGGCTACTCAAGGATGTTTTCGATCAGCTGGTATAATTCAAGAATTGGGGGATCAACAATTGAACAAGATGGTGATATGGTGAGGATTCAAATAGGCGACACCCTATATGAAATCGACTTATTAAATGTTTTTAAAAATATAGAGGTGCTGGAAGAAGCTGAAACTCGAAACAAAATGGATACAGATCAACTTACGATTAATATCAATCAGAATAGTCAACAAGCTAAACTAATTATTCGTCAGATAAATTATGAGAAAGACACAACTGATAGAAAAATTAGTAACCTACAAGGTTTCCTTCTACTAAAGTAGATTCATATTTAAGTAAATAGGATGGATCTATTAATAGATGAAACGGGAGCTGTTATCATTGTCTGTTTCGCTTCTTTTGCTGCTGGTTTTATCGATGCTATTGTAGGAGGTGGAGGATTAATTCAAACGCCTGTATTATTTATGGTTTTTCCGAATTATCCTGTCGCCACTTTGTTGGGCACGACTAAGCTGCCATCTTTTTCGGGCACTGCTGTTTCTTTGTATCAATATGCAAAGCATGTTGAGATTAAATGGAAACTGCTGCTTTGGATTGCCATATCCGCTTTTTGTGCGGCCATGCTGGGCTTAAGGCTTGTAACAGAAATAAGCAACGAAGCTTTTAAACCCATTATTCTATTGGCACTGATTGCCGTGGCCATCTACACCTATACAAAAAAGAATTTTGGTCAGCATGAGGAAAAAGATTTAAGTTTTTCAAACTCGCTCTTTCGTGGGATTACAGCAGGAATAGTCATAGGCTTTTATGATGGTTTTATAGGTCCCGGTACAGGCAGTTTTTTAGTGTTGATGTTTATCAGTGTATTGGGTTTTGACTTTATGCATGCCAGCGCTCATGCTAAATCTGTTAACCTTGCCACTAACGCAGCCTCTATTCTATACTTTGCCTTCACTGGTCATTTCTTAATTGAACTAGCTATTCCAATGGCGGCTTGTAATATGCTGGGAGGTTTTGTGGGCACTCGTTTTGCATTGCTCAAAGGCAACCAGTTTATCAGAATATTTTTCTTATTGATTGTTTGCGCAACGATTGTGCGTTTTGCTTTTGATGTTTTTAGCTAACCATGGTTGTCCAATAATAAAACCAGATTAAATTGAACCATTAGTTCTTGCTGAATTTTGATTAAGCCCATCATTTTATCCGGAGGTTCCAGGTTAAAATCTGAAAACAGAAAAGGTCTACCGCCACTTAGGTGAATGTGGCCTGTTGATTTGGTTTGTATAGAACACAACACATCCACAACTTTAGTAACACCACCCAAAGAGATGGTCATGGTACCAGTGAATTTATCTTCTGTTTTACTGTAATCGGGCAGGTGTTCAAAAGATTTAAAATCAATAACGATGTAAGGATATTGTTTTGATTTAAGCGTGGTATTAAAATCATTCGTCATCATTTGCATACCGCAGTCAAAACGAGAGGCTTGCAAGGAAACCTTGCCCTTAACAAAAAGGGGTTTACGCAATGGGCTTCCCTCGTGTATTATAAGCGTATCGCGTCCTGTATATTGTGTTATGGCACAACGAAAGGAGTTAACATTGGTTTTGCCATCGATAGTAAGTGTACTGCTGGGCTGAACAATGAGCTTATGGATTAGATAAGGCGTGGGTTCGTCATTGCGGAATGAGGCAAACAAAAAAAGAAAGGCAATGAAGATAAGGCGTTGCATAATCACTAAGGTAGAACAACTTCTTAAAAATGAAAAGTTCCGGTTGATACTATCAACCGGAACTTTATTATTTTGAGTTTACTTGAACTTAGAAGGAGATAGCTCCTTGTACTACAAAACCTTTGAAGTTAGCACCAGACAATCTTTCGGTAGTAGGGTAGCCATCATAGTTTTGATTTACATACTCACCTTTCACCAACACGTTGCGTGTGATAAACCAGCCAGCACCGATAGAGGTACGGTCGATTGTAATTGGTGTGCGTGTTCCAGCGTTACCAGCAGATTGTCCGAAAGGTAGAACAGAGCTTACTTTGATGTAACGACCACCGATGTACAAATTTTCGTTTTTACCAAAGCGGTAAAGTAATTCGGCTGCAGTTTGATGAGTTTGACGGTTGTCATAGTCCTCAGATCCCCATGCAGAACCTTCACCATTTTCAAGTGCATTTTTACCGAAGGCGTATTCATAAGTACCGAAGAACTCAAGGCCACCGAATTTTACAAAGGGGTTGAACATGTAGGCCGTTACATTATCGCGGTAACCAGGGTTAAAGCGACCAGATGTATAAGCTGTAGTAATGGTTGCAGCAGTGTTGTCTGTTACAAATAAGTAGTTAGAGCCTGTGCGGTCACCACCGAAGATAGTGTTACTAGCAGAAGATTTTGTTGTGTATATGGAACCAGTTAAACGTACACGTAGATCATCATTTATTTGTTTGTCGTAACCAACTTTGCCATAAAGTGATGGTTTGCGTTTTGCACCTGGTAGTGGAGGATCTGAAATGTTACCTTGTATTTCACCATCAGTGAAAGCACCCATTAAGAGTATGCCATTTTTCTGCCAGTATAGCTCAGCACCAATCTCAGTAGTAAACGCATCCATGATGTTGTTTTCTATCCAAGGATTTTGAAGTGTATGACCGCCATCACTTCTACGGAAGTGCGCATCACCATAGTTCACTTCCATGTGACCTACTTTCAAAGTAAGGTTCTTCCAGATGTTGTCGAAGAATTCACTGTTTAAGAAACCAACCTTATCGATTTTTAAATAACCACCTTTAACCCAAAACTCATTGTGGTGGTGAGAAGACATATAAGAAACAAGGTTTAGACTTATGCCATCAGCCAGCTGAACATCAATATTAAGATTTGCTTGAGCAAGTGGAAAACCACCACTCATTGCATACAATTGATTGGCGTTGACATAAGCAGTTGTTGCACTGGTTGTAGTATTAGTGACAATGTAACCCCCGGAAACATTGGGGTTTTTGGCAATAGTAATGTTCGCGGGATTGTTGAATATGCCGGAACCTGGTGCAGTTTCGGTATACGTAGGAGCACCTGTTGCGTTAAGGATAGCTCGCGCACTGTTGCTGTGCTTCATGCTCTGATAGCCTTGGGTAAAGCCAGCACCAAATCTTACTTTAAGACCTTCAAAAACGACAGTATCATTTTTAGAAGTTTCGAACATATTGACACCACGTTGGTCGTAGGGGCGCCAGTATTGTATGGCAGATTGTTGCGCAAAGGCAGTACCCGCCAGAAAAAGTAAACCCATCATCATGATTGAGCTTAGTCGGGAAATCATAGTTTTCATAAATAATTAAGGTTAAAGTTTAATTGAAGATTATATTTTTTTGAAGGTAAGGTTGAATTCAAGGGTGATTTCATCGCCCGTTGTAACGGAGCCGAACATAAATGAGGGAGGTTCAACTTTGAATTCACTCATTTTAAAACTCTTGATTGTTTTGCATGCTATCGTGTTGTCCGCATTTACAGAACAGATAGTCTCAACATCCATGGGTTTAGTTACACCAGCTATGGTAAGATTACCAGTGCAAATCAATTTGTCGCTAACCAGCTTTGTAGAGCTGATGGTGTAAGATATTTGCTTATGGCTTTCGGCCTTTAAAGCAGAGTATGCATTTTTATCCATTGCACCCTTGCCGCTTTTTAAGGTTTGAACAGGAATGGAAAGTGATAAAGACTTTACACCGCTTACTTTATTGTTATCGAGTGTGAAAGATGATTGACAGCTGAATGCTTCACTCTTCATTTCCCAATCGTGCATGGTAGAAGTGCCTTTAATGGAGACACTTGCTTTCTGTGTTTTGTAAACATCTTGTGCGAATCCGGAAACGACCAGAGAGAGCAGCAAAGCGAAAGTCGCGGTCGTGCGTGCTTTTGCGAAAAAATTAGTTTGTGTTCTCATATTGTGTGTGTTTGTGTGTAATTGCATGACAAGATTACGCCAGTCCTAAGTAGCATAGATTGATGCTACTTAGTGAACAACATGATCTTTGTCATGAAAAAACCTGACCAACACAACCGCACACACTAAAAGCGTCTATCCAGACGAATCAGACCTGTGTTAACAAGACAGAATGAATCAGCAGAAAGCTTTTTGGGGCTTAATAAAAAATTAAGGCTTATCACTACACACCGTTCTTTCAAGTGCTTCAGACAACGCTTGGCCTAAGCGCTTTGCCATTCGTAAATCACTACAAGCTTCTGCATATTGCTTCAATTGATAATAAGCAATGCCTCTATTGTAGTAGGCCGCAGCATAATCGTTTTCAAAAGCTATTGCCGCACTATAATCTTCAATAGCAAGCTTCTCTTTATTTAACCTGAGTAATACATTACCTCTGTTTAACCATGCAGAAGACAAACTTTCATCTAATTTAATTACAAAGGAATAGTCATTGTACGCTTCTTTAAATTGTTTGAGTTTTTCATGAATGATTCCCCGGTTTAAATAGTAATCTGCTTCTTTGGGATTGAGCTCTATGGCACGGTTGTAATCAACCAAAGCTTGGCGATATTCTCCATTCTTTAAATACAAATATCCCCTTTCGGCATACGGATAAGGCAGGTTTGAATTATGAGCAATAGCAGAGTCAAGTAAATTGGTTGATGGTGTTTGATTAAGCTTTGAGCTAAGTGTCTGCAGATTAAAATAGGCTAGTCCATGTGTTGGGTTTATTTCCAATGCTTTAGCATAAGCAGAATTCGCTTTATTAAACTCACCATTCTTTTCATGAGCAATTCCTTTATTTACATAAAGATCAGGGTCGTTTGGTGATAGACGAATGGCAGAATCGAAGAATATTAGTGCCCGAGTATATTCATGAAGAGCAGTCTCGGTTAAGCCTAACCAATTATAAATACGTTTCTTATTACCTCCCTGTGCAGTGAAAATCTGGTTGACTCCTCCTTTAAAACTTCCTTGCTCAAAGAAAACTGTAGAGGTTTCACCAACAGGAAGTGATAGAAGATTCAGGAAGTCTTCTTTGGCCAATGAATAATGTTTAAGTCGATAGTGAAGTTGTGCTCTTTTAAAAACTGCCTCGTTATGATCAGGCTTAAAGCTTAAATGAATTGAGAAATCAGTAAGAGCCTCATTCCATAGCTCAAAGTGCTCCTTAACCAGTCCACGAGCATAGTATGCATCAGCAAAAGCAGGATCGATTTCAAGACAGTGGTTTAATGTTCTTAGTGCTTCTTTCCAATTATGGTTATCCATAGCATTTTCCCCAGCAGCGAAAAGGGTAGCTGCTTCTTCCTTTTGGTTGGATACTTGAGACTGAGCATTTATCCATGTAAGGATCAGGAGTGAATAAATGAGCAGCTTATGGCGAATGGAAAAATGAAGCATTGTATAGCGGTTTACGAATATAGTTAAAGCCACAAGAATAATTCAGGTAGCTGTTGAGACTTATCACACACTTCTATAACTTAAGGGCTAGTAATTTTTTAAGAATAAATGTTTATCAACAAATTTCCCCCCGAAAGAACCATTTTCTTCAGTGATGCAGTATTTGCCATTGCCATGACTCTTTTGGTATTGGAAATAAAACTGCCCTCTCTTGCCGAAGCAAAAAGCCTGGGTATAGATGAAATATTACTAAATCGTATTCCAAACTTTATCTGTTTTGCCATCAGTTTTATTGTTACGGCTTTATTTTGGAAGGCCCACATGGCAACCTGTATTTATGTTAAAACGGTGAGTAATCGTTTTGTGTGGAACAATATCTGGCTATTGTTCTTTGTGGTGGTAATGCCCTTTACAACGGCTCTCTATGCGAACTATGGTTTTATGGACAATATCGCATTTAGCTTTTACTGCTTGAACATTGCCGTGATTGGCTTCTTTAATTATTTGCTAATGAGTCACGTTATTAAAACAGAAGACCTGAAAAATTTGCTAGGAGAGGCTACTGTTAAATGGACAAAACACAGAGCACTAATTGTTCCGGCTGTATTCATATTTGCCATTGTATTGGCTCCGTTTGCTCCTTTCACAAGTCGATATGTCTTTATTTTAATATTTATTTTACAAGCAATTGGGGATAGACGGTATAAAAAGAAACAAAACCAGATGCTAACCACGAAGAAGCCAGTAGAGTAAGAGGTTTAAATTTAGCAGTGGGTACTTAGTTTTTCTTTTTAAGATAACGCACCCCTGAATCAATATGTAAATCAAGATGATTTTCAGCTGGTACAATAGGACATGAGTAGGTAAGATTATAGGCACAATAAGGATTATAGGCTTTGTTAAAATCTACTACTATCGTATTTCCAGTTTTGGGTAAACGTAACTCAATGTAACGCCCGCCTTCGTAAGAGGTGTTGCCGTTGGTTAAATCGGTAAAAGGAAGAAAGAGATAATCTTTGTAAGCAGGCAGACGCATTAAATCATACGACTGGTAAACAGGTAGTGTATAGCTGTTTCCTTTTAATGTAAAAACAATATCCCCATACTTTCTGTATTGTGGCAAGCGGTCGCCAGTTGTAGGCATTTTAAAAAATGGTGTGTTTTCGGTAATGTTAAGTGCAGCTGTAACTCTATAAACAGAATCGATAGGGAAGAAATCGTGCTTCTTAAACTTCTTTCTACTTTTAGCATCAAGGGGTGACTTCTTTGAATCTTTATATTCCGCGTTTAGTTCGACTTGAAAATTTTTAACATCCTGCTTATGATTAGTTTGAGCAGATGCTAGGAGACTGAAGGAAGTAAAAAAGAGAAGAAATGGAAAACGCATGATAAAAATTAAATAGAAGGGGTTATGGTATTACCACAACCCCTTTAGTTAAAAGTAAATTATTGTACCGTAACAGGAATGCTCCAACGGATATCAGACCACTCAAACAAAACATTAACACCCTGCTCCATAGGCAAAGTACTAATAGTGTATTGCTCAACAGCGCTAGCACCGGCTTGCGACTGCACCTTTGTTTTAAGAAAATCCTTGCTATGGTCAGGCTCAAAAGCACCCCAATATCCTGTTTCAGAATTGAGTATAATTTCAAAGCCACCTTCTTCAGGAATGGCATACATAGCATAAGTACCAGCATCGACAGGCTGCCCATTGAAATTTACGTTCTTGTTAAAAGTAATTTCAGTGGCTTCATTAGCCCCCAATCGCCAATAGGCACCATAAGGTTGTAAAGCCCCTTGCTCCTTTGTTCCAAAGATTAAACGACCCCGAACTGAAGGGCGACTATATTTCACTGATACAGTCAGACCTGCATTTGTTAACGCAGCTTCGCCTGAAGGGCTTAGTGTGCGACTACGATTCATCATGTAAGCAACGGTAGCAGCTAGCAGAACAACCACAACAGCAGCACCAATGAGTATTTTCTTTACCATATTTAAATTTTTTAGGGTTAGTAAAGTTAACGAAATACTTATAAGAAAAATTCCTGATTATATCAGCACGCGCATTTCAACTTGTCGTGCAAAATAGCTCCAAGGTCTGCACCACTATCAGATTAATAGCGTCTTGTTAAAGGTGAGCAAGGGCACATGAGCATGAAAAGCGAGCTGACGCGTTACGCTTCTACCGAATAGTTTTTCATAGTTATCAAGCTTGTGGGTGAACATTGCCAGCATGTCGGCATCATTAGCAATTATATAATCATCAATAGCCTTTGCAATATTATCACTCTTTACATCTTGATAAACAATTTTCTGATAACCTGCAGTTTTAATCATCTCTGGAAGCAGGTTTTTATCGATCTTACTTTTAGAAGAAACAGGACTAATGTGTAGTACATGTACACTGGCCTTATAAATGGCTGCAAGAGCAGCAATGGTTCGTATTTCCTGATCCCACTCATACAGATTAGAGGCATATACAATCTTTTTTAAAGGTTTGAAGCTGGCTTTTTCTGGAATCACCAAAACGGGGATACGACTATGATCAATCATTGACGCAGCATGACTGCCCATGATTAATTTTTTTACTCCAGAGGCTCCCTTAGTACCCATGATAATCATGTCTACATCATTTTTTACAGCATAAGTATCCACACTTTCTGCAAATGATGACCCTGAAGTGAAGTGATATGTGAAAGGGAGATTACCCTTCACTTCTGTGCGCACTTCCTCTACTAAGTGCTTGGCATCTTCTTGTGCAATAGCGATCATCTCAGCTTCAAGCTTTTTCCATTTACTCAATGTTTTTTTACTTGACTGTATACTGTTGAACCATAGTATGATAATTTCTCCTTGCAGTTTTTTTGCCATTTGCGCAGCATATAGTAATGCTGTTTTAGAGGGCCGTGAGAAATCAGTAGGAACAAGCAATTTCATGAGATAATTGTTTAATATTTAGTTATCAGTCAGCCGCGTATGATATGCTAATAAAGGCACCGTTAAGTGGTAAGCGATTTGTTTTGTAAGGCTTGCATTAAAAACTCTTTCGAGAAAAGATCTTTTACGGGTAGAAAGCACGAGCATTTCACCCCCAACAGATTTTATAAATAGCTCTATGCCCCGTTCATTATTTTCATGAGGCAGAACATAATAATAAAGGTGCTTATAATCAGTTTCTTTCACCACCGCCTTCGAAAAATTTTCAATGTAATCACGCTCAGACCGAAGGTTATCATGGGAGACATGTAGTAAATAAATTTCAGGCTTCCATCCTTTCACTAATTCAAGCAATTGTTTTAAGGTATCGAGATCGCTATCGAAAAAATTAGTGGCGAAAACAATTTTCTTTGGTAGGTTCAAGGTCGACTGAGGAGGAACAGCCAGTACTGGAAAGTCAGCGTTTTCAATAACACTACTGGTTCTACTTCCGAACAACAGTTTAGTCAAGCCTCTCGCACCTTCTGTACCCATAACAATAAGTTTACAATCTACTTCTTCGGCCTCCAATAGAATATTTTCGGTGAGCGCACCGATACGCACATTGTGGCTGCAGCTAATGTTGTTTTTCTCGGCTGTAGCCATGCAAATCTTATGTAATTTCTCTTTAATGTCTTTCTGAGCTTGTTCCACTTCTTGCTCTATGTAACTAATCATAGCGGTATTAGCCAAATCAACTGGAGCATAAACATGTATCAAACGTAGGTCATGCCCTGTTCTACGACTCAGTAAGGCCGCGTAATTAAGGGCGTGGTCAGCGCAAGGAGAAAAATCGGTTGGCACAAGCAAATTCATAATGTTACTGGTTTTGGGTACTAAACAAGCTATTAGTGAACATAAAATGCCTGATGAAAAGCAGTAGATGGTGCAATTTTAATCAGACCCAAAGTATCAATAGTTCAAAATTTTAATGGGCAAAACGTCTTAAAACATTAAAAAAGACAAGATTTTACTATAAAACGCCAAAAAAAATCAAATTGCTCTGCATGCATACCAAAAATTTTATACCTTCGAATTCGCTTAGCGAAAACGTATGCGGAGAGAAGAAACAGTTGACCACCACATTAAAGCAGCCTGGCATGCAATTTCCCGCATGTATAACCAGCAGGCAGCTGCTTATGATGCAACAATGGCCATGGGCTTTGTACTCCTAACGATCAATGCTGAGGAGGGAACGCCCGCAACTAAGATAGCACCTTTAATGGGTTTAGAAGCAAGAAGTCTTACACGTTTGCTAAACACAATGGAGGAGAGAGGCGTAATCGTAAGAAAAACCGATGCTTTAGATAAGCGCTCTGTTCGGGTTTATCTTACCGAGGAGGGTAAGCAAAAACGAGACAGAGCAAAAGAAACTGTTCTGAATTTTAATAATGCCATTCGAAAAGAGATTTCTGAAGAGAAGCTCAATGTGTTTTTTGAAGTAATTCAAAGCATACAACAAGTAGTGGAAAAGGATAACATTAACGTAAAAGCATATAACTAAATTCGTTGATAGTTATTCGTTGTTGGTTGATCGTGCAACCAACAACGAGCAACGAGCAACGAACAACCAATTTCAGTATGAATAGATCTATAAAAAAAGTAGCTGTACTCGGTTCCGGTGTGATGGGTTCAGCCATTGCCTGCCACTTTGCCAACATTGGCTGTCAGGTGTTGCTTATGGACATAGCGCCAAAAGAACTTACAGAAGAAGAAAAAGCTAAAGGACTTACGCTGGATAACAAATTGGTGAAGAACCGTATTGTTGCCAGCTCTTTCGACCGCAGTATTAAGTCAAGCCCCGGCCCTATTTATTCCAAACGCTTTGTTTCGCGTGTTTCTCTTGGAAATTTTGATGATGATTTGGCCAAGATTAAAAACTACGACTGGATTATAGAAGTCGTGGTTGAAAACCTGGACATTAAAAAGAAAGTATACGAGCAAGTTGAAAAACACAGAACACCAGGAACACTGGTAACGTCAAACACATCGGGTATTCCTATCCACCTGATGGCGGAAGGAAGAAGCGAAGATTTCAAAAAACATTTTGCAGGTACACACTTCTTCAACCCGCCTCGTTACTTAAAATTATTTGAGGTAATACCTACACCACACACAGATCCAGAAATCACTAAGTTCTTATTACACTACGGGGATTTGTATTTGGGGAAAACATCGGTGTTGTGTAAAGACACTCCAGCATTTATTGGTAACCGCGTTGGCGTTTGGAGCTTACTAAAAGTAATTGACTCCATGCGTAAATATGAGTTGAATGTAGATGAAATTGATAAACTGACTGGCCCGGTTATCGGACGTCCTAAATCTGCAACCTTCAGAACTTCAGATCTAGTTGGTTTAGATACATTGGTTAAAGTAGCCAACAACTTATACGCAGGCTTACCCAATGATGAGGGCCGCGAAATGTTTAAACTACCTGAAGCTGTTGCCAAACTGGAAAAAAATAATTGGTTGGGCGATAAAACAGGACAAGGTTTTTATAAGAAGAGTAAAGATGCCTCTGGTAAAACCGAAATTCTTACGCTTGATCTGAACACCCTCGAATACAAGACTAAAGCAAAAGCAAAATTTGCCACGCTTGAAACAACAAAGACGATTGATAATTTAAAGGATCGTTTTAAAGTATTGTTAGCGGGTAAAGACAAGGCTGGTGATTTCTACCGCGACTCTTTCTTCGGATTATTCCAATACGCCTCCAATCGCATTCCTGAAATTAGTGATGAGCTTTTCAGAATTGATGATGCCGTGTGTGCTGGTTTCGGTTGGGAACTTGGCCCCTTCGAAACATGGGATGCTGTAGGCGTTGAGAAAACAGTGCAAGCCATGGAAGCTGCTGGTGTAAAGCCCAACCAATGGGTTTACGACATGCTGGCGGGTGGCAACAAAACTTTTTATAAAGTAGAAGGAGGAGAGCGTAAGTACTACGACATTCCAGCAAAATCATACAAATCTATTCCTGGTCGCGAAGGCTTTATCATTTTAGAAAACCTAGGTGATAAAACGGTTTGGAAAAATGCTGATTCAAAAATTACCGACATTGGAGATGGCGTGTACAACTTCTCATGGAGCAGCAAGAGTTATACACTTGGCAGCTCAGTGATTGAAGGCATGAACAAAGCCATTGAACTTTCTGAAAAACAAGCAAGAGGTTTAGTGGTAGGCCATCAAGGCTCTGATTTCTCCTTAGGTGCTAACCTTGGTCTGGTGTTTATGTATGCCATCGATCAGGATTATGATGAGATTGATTTCATGGTCCGTGCCTTCCAGAACTCGGTAATGCGTCTCCGCTATTCATCTGTGCCGGTTGTAGTTGCACCACAAGGCCGCACATTAGGAGGAGGTTGCGAAATGACCATGCATGCAGACGTTGCGTTAGCAGCTGCAGAAACTTATATTGGTTTAGTAGAAGTCGGTGTTGGCCTGATCCCTGGTGGAGGAGGAACAAAAGAATTTACAAAGCGCGTGAGTGATCGCATGCAAGAAGGTGATGCGGAGTTAAATGCTTTGCAGAATGCCTTCATGAACATCGCTACTGCGAAAGTGGCCCTGTCAGCAGAAGATGCAAGAGACATGGGCATACTTCGTCCACAAGACAGAATAACCATTAACAAAGACAGGCAAATTCTGGATGCGAAAGCAGCGGTAATAGAATTAGCCGATGCTGGTTATACCATGCCGGTGCAAGCCAACAATATTAAAGTACAAGGCAGAGCAGGTCTGGCATTGTTTGCTGCTGGTGTCAATGGTATGAAAATGGGTCGCTACATCTCTGAGCATGACATGAAAATTGCCATGAAGATTGCGAACGTGATGTGTGGTGGTGATTTAACCTCTCCACAAGAAGTAAGCGAACAATACTTGCTTGACTTAGAACGCGAAGCCTTTGTATCGCTTTGCGGTGAAAAGAAAACATTGGAAAGAATACAAAGCATTTTAACTGGAGGGAAACCACTTAGAAATTAATTAATCGTTTTTCGTTGATGGTTGTTCCTTAATCGAGAACCAACACGAATAACTAATAACCAACAACTAACAACAAAAAATATGGACGCATACATTGTTGCAGGATATAGAACAGCCGTAGGCAAAGCAAAAAAAGGAGGCTTTCGTTTCGTTCGCCCCGATGATTTGGCGGCAGATGTAATTAAACATTTAGTAAAATCAATCCCAGGTCTTGATGCTAAGATGGTGGATGATTTGATTGTCGGTAATGCCGTGCCAGAAGCAGAGCAAGGCATGCAGATGGGAAGAATAATTTCCCTGCTGGCATTAGGTATAGATACACCGGGCATGATTGTAAATCGTTACTGTGGATCAGGTGTGGAAACCATCGCGATAGCGAGTCAACGCATACAAGCGGGTCAGGCCGATGTGATTATTGCCGGAGGCACAGAGTCAATGTCCTTAGTACCAGTAATGGGTATTAAAACCGTATTGAATTACGAGATAGCTACCAAAAACCCTACTTACTATACAAGCATGGGTTTAACAGCAGAAGAAGTATCGAAGCAATATGGTGTTTCCCGCGAAGAGCAAGATCAGTTTTCTGTGGAGTCGCACCAAAAGGCTGCAGCTGCCTGGAAGGCAGGTAAGTTTACAGACGAAGTTGTTCCCATCACTGTAAAAGAAGTGTATGTGGATGAGAACATGAAAAAGAAAACAAGGGAGTTTGTGGTAAAACAAGATGAAGGTATTCGTGCCGACACTACACTTGAAGGTCTTTCAAAACTAAAACCTGTGTTTGCTGCTGGCGGAACGGTAACCGCGGGTAACTCTTCACAAACTTCAGATGGAGCAGCTTTTGTTGCCGTAATGAGCGAGCGCATGGTGAAGCAATTGAATCTAAAACCAATTGCACGTATGGTGAGCTATGCCACAGCGGGTGTTGATCCACGCATTATGGGTATAGGTCCGGTAGCAGCTATTCCAAAAGCATTAAAAATTGCCGGATTAAAACTGCAAGACATCGATTTGATTGAATTGAACGAAGCCTTTGCAGCACAATCATTAGCTGTAGTAAAAGAATTAGGTATTGACCGTAGCAAGTTGAATGTGAATGGTGGAGCGATAGCAGTAGGCCATCCATTGGGTTCCTCGGGTGCGCGCTTATCCGTTCAACTCTTTAATGAATTACGCAGACAAAACAAGAAATACGGTATGGTAACAGCTTGTGTAGGTGGAGGACAAGGTGTAGCGGGGATTTATGAGTTATTGAATTAGTTGTTGGTTGATAGTTGTTCGTTGTTCGAATGAGTGAGGTCTTATCATATCGTGAATTGGATGTTTGGAAGCATTCGAGAATATTGGTAAAGAGGATTTATCAGATTACCAGAGACTTTCCAAAAGATGAGCAATTTGGATTAACTAATCAACTGAGACGAGCTGTAGTTTCTGTTCCGTCAAACATAGCTGAGGGATGTGGAAGAAACCATGCCAAAGATTCTATTCAATTCTTTTTCATTGCCAGAGGCTCTTTGTATGAGGTAGAAACCCAAGTCATAGTTTCATTTGACCTTGACTATTTATCGCAAGCGGATCTTGATTCTACCCTTGATCAGATTATTAAGTGCAAGAAAATTCTCAATGGATTTATAAATTATTATCAAAGCGAAACGAATAACCAACAACCAACAACGGTCAACGAAATACTAGAACAATATGGAAACAACAACACAATCTAAAGCAGCAATCAAAGGAGGAGAATTCCTGATTCGCGAAACATTATCACATGAGGTCTTCATTCCTGAAGAATTCAATGAAGAGCAGAAAATGATCATGCAGCAGTGCAAGGATTTTTTGGTGAAAGAGATTTATCCACGTTTGGATGATATCGATTCAATGAAAGACCCTAAGTTGATGCCATCATTGATGGATAAGGCTGGTGAGCTTGGATTATTAGGCACATCCGTTCCACAAGAATTAGGTGGTTTTGGTATGGATTTTAACACCTCAATGTTAGTGGCTGAAGTAATTGGTGGGGGCCATTCTTTTGCTGTTGCACTTTCTGCACACACAGGTATTGGCACACTTCCTATTTTGTATTATGGAAATGAAGAACAAAAGAAAAAATACATTCCTAAACTGGCTACAGGCGAGTGGAAGGCGGCCTACTGTTTAACTGAACCTGATTCAGGATCGGATGCTAACTCAGGCAAAACAAAAGCGGTGTTATCCGCTGACGGTAAACACTATGTCATCAACGGACAAAAGATGTGGATTACCAATGGTGGCTTTGCCGACATCTATATTGTTTTCGCAAAAATCGACAATGATAAAAACTTAAGTGCTTTTATTGTTGAAAAATCGTTTGGAGGCGTTACTATGAACGAAGAAGAAAAGAAAATGGGTATCAAGGGATCTTCTACCCGCCAGATTTTCTTCAACGATTGCAAAGTGCCTGTAGAAAATTTATTGAGTGAGCGTGAGAATGGCTTTAAAATAGCCGTCAATATCCTCAATGTAGGCAGGATTAAATTGGGCGTTGCAGCGGTAGGTGGAAGTAAAATGGCTTTATCAACAGCCATTAAGTATTCAAACGAACGTAAACAGTTCGGTGTTGCTATTTCATCTTTTGGTGCGATCAAACATAAAATTGCCGAAGCAGCAACAAGAATTTTTGCATCAGAATCTGCACACTACCGTGCCTCACAAAACATTGACGATGCTTATAATGCATTTGTTGCGGGAGGTATGGATTCTGCAAAGGCTCGTTTAAAAGCTCTGGAAGAATTTGCGATAGAATGTGCAATTCTAAAAGTACATGGCTCTGAAGTGCTTGACTTTACAGTAGACGAAGGTGTTCAGATTTATGGTGGTATGGGTTTTTCAGCAGAGGGGCCAATGGATCGTGCTTACCGCGATGCACGTATCAACAGAATATTTGAAGGAACAAACGAAATCAACCGACTACTTACTATCGACATGTTGTTAAAGCGTGCGATGAAAGGTTCATTGGATTTAATGAATCCTGCAATGGCCGTTCAGAAAGAACTGATGTCAATTCCTGATTTCGGTGCAACGGAAGAAGAAGGTTTGTTTGTAAAAGAAAAGAAAGCCTTGGCGAATTTAAAGAAAGCTGGCTTGATGGTAGCGGGTGCTGCCATTCAGAAGTTTATGATGAAGCTAAGCGATGAGCAGGAGATACTCATGAATTTAGCCGATATGCTCATTGAAGGCTATGTTGCTGAGTCAACCTTATTGCGTGTTGAAAAACTAATAGGACAGCGTGGAGAAAAGGCTTGTGAAATACAAAAGGAAATGGCGCTGATTTATTTGCATACGGCAATTGAAAGAGCGGCATCAGCTGGTAAGAGTGCCATAACCTCTTTTGCAGAGGGTGACGAACAACGTTTAATGCTAATGGGTTTAAAGCGATTCACAAAAGTAGAGAGCTACAATTTAAAAGAAGCGAGACGTAAGGTAGCAAACCATGCTATTGAGAAGGGCGAATATGCTTTTTAAGTAAGCGATTGTATAATTTAATTCTAAAAGCCCTGTCAGCTATGACTGGGCTTTTTATTGTTAAACCGTTGAATAATGAGAGGGACGATTTGCTAACGAAGGGAAATTTTTATTTACTTAGAAGAACTTATGAACCTTGGAGACAGATTGGTTTTACTAAGAAAGAAAAAAGGCTTTTCACAGGAATTGTTGGCGGAGCATGCTGGAGTATCACTGAGAACTATTCAACGATTAGAGAAGGATAATGTGATTGCTCGCGCAGATACCTTGAAGAGATTGGCACAAGTGCTGGAAGTTTCGTTTGAGGAACTTCAACAGACCGATGCATCAGATGAAGTCAAGCGCCTTTTAAAGATGAACATATCTGCTCTTTTAGCGCTAATCCCAACTTTAAATATTTTTGTATCCTTACTCTATTATAGAAACATAAAAGCACAGAATCTTAAAGAGTCCGCACAGCGAATCTTGAGCTTTCAAATTTTGTGGACAATAGCCACAATCCTATTACTTGTTTTCATTCAAGCTCTTCAAATAGCTATTACAGGATCTGTCATGATCGGCCGTTTTTCAATTTTGATCCCTGCGTATCTGATATGTACACTGCCTAATTTTGTACTGACAATACGTACGAGCATACAAATAAAGTCGGGCAACCTTAACCATGTTTATAGAACAATTCCGATGTTATTTTAACGAATTCATCAAATGTCGTAGAAATGTCGTACTAAAAGCGGCATAATTAGCAGACTTTGCAAAGCACCTTTGCTGAAAAGTCTATGAAAAAAGCAATCATTTATATCATGCTGGTGTTGGTAACCTCTATTGCTACACTACTGATTACCGCTTATCTATCTGAAGAAGATGTATACGTAGGAGAAATTAAAGTCAAACTTTACTCTAGTGTCTTACAACAAGAAAGGGAGTTGTTGATACACCTTCCATTTAATTACGACTCCACAAAAAAGTATCCTGTCTTTTATGTTTTGGATGGGAGTTCTCTTGATCGAAACCTTGATCAAACACTTGATGTTTTAGCGAAGGCAAATTGTGCGCGCGAGGGTATTGTGGTAGGTATTCCGAATATGACTGCAGATAACAGATCAAAGAATCTGGTGCCTCCATTTATGAAAACTGATCCGGAGGATGCTTTAAGTCAGTTTGGCAATGGTGATGTGTTCCTATCTTTTATTGAAAATGAAGTTAAGCCATTTATTGAAAATAAGTATAGCTGTAATGGGCACAACACACTGGTGGGTAACTCACGTGGAGGCTTACTTACGCTGTATTCACTTATCAATAACCCAACATTATTTCAAACAAGGTTAATTTTTAGTGCACCTGTTTGGCGACAAAACAGTATACTGATTAACAAAACAGCAAGCTTTATTAAAGAACAAGGTTCACAGAGGGGACGAATCTTTATAAGCGTGGGTGAAAAAGAGACTAATAAAATGAGGCATGGCTTTGAAAAACTCAAACAAGAATTTGAAAGCAATGACTCAACGAACCGAAACTGGAAAATGATAACTACTCAAGGTGCAGACCACCAAACAAACGCTATCCTATCATTACCATTAGCACTGAAATACTGGACACAGACTAGTGGTATAGATTAATTCAACACTTGGTGAACAGTTTAACACGGAACACTTTGAGCTTAATCACACTGGATGGATTTGAAAAGAAAATCCATCCAGCGATATAGTAATTTGATTACTCAGTTTTTAAAGTGTCAGCAGGATTAGATAAGGCCGTTTTATAAGTCTGAGATGCAATGGTGATTAAACCAAGACTAATTAATCCAAAAGCGCCCAACACAACATCAAGCACAGTTAAGTTCGCATGGTAATCTGGTATTCGGGTAAAAACAGTTTCGTAGATGCCAATGGCTAATGGAATACCAATGGCAATAGACCAGATAATGAGTTTCAGATAATCTCTGGACAACAACATTGTAATACCAAAAGCACTGGCGCCAAGCACTTTTCTAATACTAACTTCTTTAACTCTGTTTTCCGCTGTATAAACAACCATGCCTAGTAAGCCAAGAATGGAAATACTAATCGCTAGCAAGCCCAGGAAACCGGCCATTTTTAATAATAGCCGATAAACCTGGTAAGAATCATTTAGTTCATCTTTAAAAAATGCAGCTTCCAGTTTAGTGTTATCACTTAATTTTTGCCAACTATTTTCAAGCATTGTAAATGTTCCAAAAACATCGGAGACATCAACCAATACATTAGCCTGCGTGTAATAAACAGGATTATTTCTGAAAATAAAATTGCCTATAGGAATCTGAGGAGGTGCATAATGGAAATTTTTTACCACACCAATAATCTGAATCTCCATGCTGTCAACTAGTAGCGTTCTGCCAACACCATCTTCTAAAGCGATTTTATTGTTGATCAGAAACTGTTCGTTAACAATGCAGTAGCGTTCATCTGCAGAGACAGCCTCGGGAAAATTTTTACCAAGAATCAATTTGAGTTTAAAGTTTTCGAGAAAATCACTATCGATAAAGAGTTGAGAAACTTGAACAGAATCCTTATCGGTAGTATTTACCCATGTGGTTGAATTAGAAAGACCAGGCGAACCAGAGGAGAGTGATACAGATTGAACAACCGATAGTTTTTCCAACTCTGTTTTTAATAACTCCGGTTTAACCTCCTGAAGATTTACGTTGACAATATTTTCTTTTTGAAATCCAAAATCAAAGTTTAATAATGTACGATACTGCCTTCCAAAAACAATTAGTGATAATATAAAACAGAATGAAAGTGCAAATTGAAAAATAGTTAAGCCCTTACGAATACGCATACCACTTAACGCTCTTGACGAGACCTTATTTTTAAGTGCTTCAATCGGATTAAGTCCTGCGAAATACATGGCAGGGAATAAGCCGGCCATTAATCCGGTTAGCAAGGCAAATGCAACGAAGAGTGTGGCGGTTTTTAATGTTATGCTCAAGTCAAGTACTGAAGCTTCTACCAGCATGCTTTGAAACTCATCCCGCATCAATAGAAACAGACCACAGGCTCCTACCAGCGAGATTAAACAGATCACAACCGTTTCAGTAATAAATTGAAAGAATATCTGACTTTTAACACCGCCCATTGTTTTGCGCAAACCAATTTCTTTGGAGCGTTTGAGTGCACGGGCTATTGAAATGTTAGTGTAATTGAAACAGGCAGGCAAGAGAATGAGTAAGGCAATAGCACCGAAAACAATAAAGCCGGAAGTTTCCCACTTAGGACCTAAAGCATTATAAAGATCGCTTGTAATGATTTCATCTAAAGCCAGCAGACTAAAATTTACTTTTACTGAACTGTTACTGTAGATATTCTTTTCTATTTGTGAAAGGTAAGATTGTAATCCCTTGATAGGGGCACTATCCTTTAGCAACACATAAATGAACTGATCCCGATATTCAGTCCACTGATCAATACTCAAACTTTGAGTTGGGGGAAGTGTTGCATAAGAGACAAGTGCCTCGAATTTAAAATGTGTATTCTTCGAATAATCTTTTAAGACACCAGTTATTTCGTAACTACCTTGCTCTTTGAGTTCAATAACCTTTCCCACCACATCAATAGAGCCAAAAAATTTTATCGCAGCACTTTCAGTGAGCACAACTGTATTGGGTTTGCTCAAAGCGCTTTCCATATTGCCACTGAGGATTGGGAAAGTAAAGACGCTCAGAAAACTTTGATCAACGAAATAACCATGGATGTGGATATTTTCTTTTTCCCGAACAACTTCGCCTTCAAAAGAAGCATTGACACGCACAACTTCTCTAGCGTCATTAAATTCTTCTTTAAGTTTTTCAGCCAGTACAATTGGCGAGGAGGCAAAATTTCCTTCTTCGAAACCCTCTGTTTTTTTACTAATAATAGTATAGATATGATCGCCATTGGTATGAAAATTATCGCTAGTGCTTATGTAACCGTACATAGAAATTAGCAGCAGACTAATAGACATGCCTATGGCTAAACCAAAAGCATTTAGTAAGGTAAAGTAACGATACTGGTACAAATTGCGCATGGCAACTTTAATGTAGTTTCTGATCATAGACAAGGAGATAGCATTAGAAGAATAAATACCAGATTGAGAGTTCCTTTTTCTTTTACGAAGCGCATATGAAAAAATAAGGGAGAGTACCTGCTTCCAATAAATGCGTCTGGCAATGCTAATGGATTTGGTTTTCGCATTATGATAAAACCATTCGTCCATGTCGCCCCTTAGATCATCTACTTTGGCGAAGCCAGCGTACCAATCAAAAAGCTTTTGAGCAAGTTTAGGCGGTTCGATTTTCATCGCGAGGCAAGTTTTATCTTAGACAAATCCCACAGTTGATCGCGCAAATCTTTGGCTTCAGTCAACGCTTTCTTGCCGGCTTGTGTAATATCGTAGAAGCGCTTACTCCGTCCACCTCTTTCAGCGGTTGCGCCACCCACCCATGATTTTAGAAAGCCCTTTTCTTCAAGCCTTGTAATTGTGGAGTGTAGCGCACCAATACTAATTGTCCTATTGCAGCGTGACTCTAGTTCTTGTTGAATAGATACACCATAAGCATTGTCGCCTAGTACGCTGATGGTTAATAACACGAGCTCTTCCAACTCTCCTAAATAAACTTTCATCTAATAGTAGTTTAGCCTAAATACGCAAAGCACAATTATTTGTTTCAGTTTTTAAGAACAAATCACCAACTAATGGATTAGCGTGATCTAAGACGCTTTTCACTGAAGTAACAGAACGTATGTAGAAATGAATGACACTACATAATAGGTTGTACTAAAAGCGTACAACGCTATTGTTCATGAATGAACATAATTTAGAAAAGTAAAAATAAAAGCAGTCTTTTTGGCCTTGTTTCAACCTTGGGCGAAGTGGCTCTATTTTTGAATATTTCATTAAAAATATTCGGTATGGCACGCTCTTCCAACAACACCGCACTTGTTATTATTATTTTAATACTAACCTTTCCATTTTGGATTGGTATAGCTGGAGGCATAATAGGTCTTGTTGCAGGCGCTTTCGGTTTAGTAATAGGTCTTATTGCAGGCGCCTTTGGTTTATTTGCCGGACTGATTGGCGGCATGTTTGGTTTTGTGGGCTGGATATTCGATGGGCTTTTCGATTTTGATATGCATCCGTTTAATTTTATGGTCAGCCCTTTTTTACTCCTACTCTTTATTGTTGCTATTGTTATGGTTTTTAAGAGTAAACAACAGGCAGTAAAAAAATAAAATTGTTTTAGTCTCAGCAACAAAAAACCCTGACGAATTTCGTCAGGGTTTTTTATTTGAATAGGTGTTTAACGAATTATTCTCCTCTTTTCCCTTTCATAGGGAAGGAGCCAAACTGACCCATTGTTATTTTCCCTTCCATTTCATCTCCCGTAATAACTCCCTTCATCTCAATACTTGCAGTATTGCCACCGAAAGAAACCTCATAGGTAACGGTTAACTCATTGCCATTGAGAACAACAGATGAAAGTGCTGTTTCTTTAGGACTGCGAGTGCTAACGATAGTACCTTTATAAGTCTCACCATCTTTTATAATGGTAAGGGTTCCGTTGCTGGCACCTTGTGGTGTTTCTAAAGTGTAAGTCCACTTACCTTCAGCATTTACTACCGCGGCTGGATCAACTGCTGGTGTGTTGGTATTTGTTGTTGCAGGTGCTGTTGGTCTAACGCCTGCAGGCATTCCACCACCACGCTGTCCACCACCCATATTTCCACCACCCATGTTACCCATGTCAGCACCACCATCGCCACCATCTTTCATATCGTCATTATTGATAGAGCGTCTTCTGCGAGGCTGATTGTCGAAACTCATCTTTCCAATGGTGTAGCTAAAGTTTATACGGAAGCCAAGATTATTTTGTGTTGTAAATCCTGTTTGTGTGATACTATTTGTTTTTGTTTCATTTCTAATAGTAATAGATTCTGCAAGGAAATTCTCTAGTCCAAGACCTATGCTTCCTTTCTTGTTAGCAAAATCTTTACGAACAGCTAAGCTATAAAAGCCAAATCCACCTTGCTCTCCTTGAAGCTGTACTCGTTTGCCTCTGTAGAATCCGAACATTTGTAATGCCCAACCTTTTTCAAGTGTATATCCCCCGAAAAGGCGACCGCTGTAAACCCAGCCCTCGTTGCTTGCTCTGTCATCAGGATTTGGCACATTGTTATCAAGCACATTGTAAAAAACATCTCCACCACCGCTTAGTGTAAGCTTACCAAGATTAACATTAACGAAAAGGCTCGTACCATAAGCTTCTTCTTTACCAATATTCGCATATCGGGTTACAATGGTATCACCTGAGAACGTTCTCAAACTTTGAATGGCATTATTAGAATTTCTATAAAAGCCAGAAAAGTTTAAGGAAACACCCTTTATAAAAGTAGTATACCCCACCTCATAATTATCAGTGAATTCTGGATCTAAAACCGGATTACCAATAGTTTGATTCAAAGCATTATTATTCTGTTGCTTATTAGGATTAAGAAATTGAATAGACGGACGCTGAATTCTTCTGTTGTAAGAGAGCTTCACAGTATTGCCGTTCTTTAATCTTCGCGAAGCATTAATACTTGGAACAACAACACTGTATTCTGGAATATCAATATCGCTTTCTGTTCTAGTAAAGGCATTGATTGTTGTATACTCATAACGGACTCCTCCTTTTAAACTGTATCCATTTTTTGCCGCGTAAGTATAAGATGCATAGGCAGAACTTACATCCTGATTATAGTTTAATTGATTAGAATTTGACGAAACAGTTTCGTAGAAACCGTCAGCGTCTAAATCTGAAAGTGTAGTAAAATTACTAGTAACAACTCTTTGAATTTGCTTAACACCAGTTTCAAAAATTTGGGTAGTACCAATAGGCATTTGGTAATCTGCCTGAATTGTTATTTCTTCATTTATACCATCATTTTCATTTTTAAATTGATTAAGTACACTTGAGCCACTATAATTAGTCGTAAAGAAATCATTATTCCTGTCATTTCTGCTGAAGGATGCTAACACGCTTAATTCCTGCTGTGGTTTTGTAAAATAATGAGTGTAGGTAAAGTTTGCATCAACGGTTCCCGAACCATTTAGGGTCTTATTATCACTTAAGTTAGAAGGCTGAGCAACGCCATCAACAATAGTTAAGCGCTCAAGATTATCCTGATAGCTGTTGTTATTGCGCACCCCGTATCTCACGGATGCAGCAAGTGTATTTTTTTTGTTTATGTCATAATCCCAGCCTAAAGAATAATTTCCGAATAGTCCATTACCCCTGTTTTCCCCACGCTGAATAGTTTGTCTTTCTTGGGAGCCACTTATTAGCTGACTATTTTCAAAGTTACCATTGATATTGTAGTTGGCACGACCCCACCCACCTAAGGAAAACCCCATATTTTTTCTGCGGTAATTACCATTAAGTCCAAGATTGGAACCACGATAGCCCGCACCTGCATTAATATTTAAATTTAAGCCCTCTAGTGTATTTTTCTTTGTAATGATATTAATGATACCACCAGAACCCTCTGCATCGTATTTGGCAGATGGTGAGGTAATAACCTCAACTGTTTTAATCTGATCTGCAGGAATTTGTTTTAAGGCATCAGCAACAGAGCTGGCCATAATTGTAGATGGTTTGTTATTAATTAAAACCATGATGTTGCTGCTACCACGTAAACTAACGTTTCCATCCATATCAACTGATAATAGTGGTACTCGCTTTAATACATCTGTTGCATCACCACCTTTTGCAGTTGCATCATTTTCTGCGTTATAAATTGTTCTGTCAACACGCTCCTCTATAAGATCCTTTTTACCTTCAACTACTACTTCATTCAGTACTTTTGATCCAGTACTTAATTTAATAGTACCAACATTCAAGTCGTTGTCTTTGCCCTCAATCTTTAATTTGCTAATGGTTTGTGTTTCGTAGCCTATAAAAGAAATTACAACATTGTATGTTCCATCTTCAATTTTGGTAATGGTAAACTTACCTTTGCCATCGGCAACAGTGCCATTAACCACCTTATCAGTGGCTGCATCATGCAGTGCTACCGTTGCAAACTCCACAGGCGCATTGCTTTCTTCATCTACAACGGTACCAGAAATTTTTCCGTTGCCGTCAATTGTAGTTACTGGCATGGAGCTTCGCGAGCCACCACCAGGGCTTTGAGGAATTTGAGCCATGCTAAAAAATGAGAGCAGGGCAAGTGTTAAGGTTAAAAGCGTTTTCATGTAATTATATTTCTCCTTATTGAACCGCGAAATAAGTGTTTGGGTTTTAGATAGTTGAAGCAAATCCATGCGGGGTGAAAAAGCAGGACAATTGGTAGTTAATCAGGTTAATGAATGTTAAAGTCTTAACTGATTTTACTCCAGCTTAAACCAGACCTTTTAGCAGCGACAACCTGATTTTTTATACAGGCATTTTCTGTTTTTTCAAGGTTTGGGTCGCTTTCCAAAATACTAATGGCCGATTCCCTCGCTTGCTGCAATAGAATTTGGTCTTTAGACAAATCTGCCAACAAAAGATCAAGTACACCACTTTGTTGTGTGCCAGTGAGATCACCAGGCCCACGAAGTTTCAAATCTGTCTCCGCAATTTCGAAACCATTATTGGTTTTAACCATAGTATTGATGCGCACTTTTGAGTCTTGACTTAGTTTATAGTTAGTCATTAAAATGCAAAACGATTGTTCTGCACCACGACCAACCCTTCCTCTTAATTGATGGAGTTGAGACAAACCGAAGCGTTCGGCATTTTCTATTACCATTACGGAAGCATTGGGAACATCAACCCCCACCTCAATTACAGTAGTGGCAACCATAATTTTTGTTTCGCCTTTTTTAAAGCGTTGCATTTCGTACTCCTTATCGGCTGCTTTCATTTGTCCATGAACAATGCTGAGAGCAATATCAGGAAAAGCCCGTGCCATACTTTCATAGCCGTCCATTAAATGTTTTAGATCAAGTTTTTCCGATTCCTCAATAAGCGGATACACAACATATACTTGTCTGCCTAAAGCAATTTGTTCGCGCAAAAACTGATTTACTTGCAAACGATGCGAATCAAAACGATGAACAGTTTTAATCGGTTTACGCCCCGCTGGGAGCTGGTCAATAACAGAGATATCAAGATCTCCATAAAGCGTCATAGCCAACGTGCGTGGAATTGGAGTAGCAGTCATCACCAACACATGAGGCATAACCGCCTCATTTTTTTTCCAAAGCTTAGATCGTTGTGCCACACCAAAACGATGTTGCTCATCGATAACAGCCAAGCCTAAATTTTTAAACTGCACCACATCCTCCAGTAAAGCGTGTGTTCCAACTAATATTTTCAACTCACCAGAAAGCAGGTTTTCATGAATTATTTTTCTCTCTGATTTTTTTGTTGAACCAGTTAAGATTTCAATACTAAGATTCATTTTATTAGCGTAGCGCTGCAGTCCTGTAAAGTGTTGTCGTGCTAAAATTTCTGTAGGTGCCATTAAAGCGCACTGAGCATCCGAACCAATGGCCAACAGCATGCAAATGAAACCAACAATCGTTTTTCCACTACCCACATCCCCCTGCAGCAATCGATTCATCTGCTTACCGGTTTTCATATCAGCATAAATTTCTTTAATCACTCGCTTTTGTGCATCGGTTAAATCAAAAGGCAAATGATTTTTATAAAACTCAATTAGTAGCGAGGAATCGTTAAACACCTGACCTTTGTATGAAACTTTTCTGACGTGTTTAAGACGAATTAGCTTTAGCTGAACATAAAAGAGCTCTTCAAACTTAATACGCTGTTGTGCTTTACTTAAACTTTCGTGATTTTTAGGAAAGTGTATGTTAATTAACGCCTCTCGCTTGCTGATAAGCGAATGAGTTTGTAATAAATCAACCGGTAGTGTTTCGCGAATAGAGTCCTTCCCACCAATTAAAATTTCCTGTTGTAATCGCGAAATAACCTTATTATCAAGATGTTTACTTTTAAGTTTTTCGGTTAGTGGGTAAACAGGGCGTAAAGTTTGTGTTCGTGTTGTCGCTTCAGTAAAAACATCGAATTCAGGATGTGCAATTGAGAATTTACTTCCAAAGCGAGCCGGTTTCCCAAACACAACGTACTCTGTATTGGTTTTTATCTTCTCCGTTGCCCAGTTGATACCTTGAAACCATACTAACTCAAGACTACCAGTACCATCTTCAAAATGGGCTGTAAGTCGCTTTTTAAAGCCAGTGCCAACAAGCTCTTTGCTCTTAATAATACCCCTAAGCTGTACATAGGGCATTTCATCAACTATTTCGTTGATCTTATAAAATTTGGTGCGATCTTCGTACCGAAATGGATAGTGTTGTAACAGATCGGCATAAGTAAAAACACTCAATTCTTTATTGAGTAATGCAGCGCGCTGCGGTCCCACGCCTTTTAAATATTCAATAGAAGTGCTAAAAAAATCCGCCATAACCGCGCGCTTCGTATGTTAATTGTAATTTGTGTGGAAAATTAACACTGTTCGGGGTTTTAAACCAGAAATGTAGGGTTACTTAGGTAAATGATTTGTAATAAAGGAGAGCTAGTGAGGTATGAAGGTTAAAGCAAAATATTTTAGAGAAATAGAGTACGTGGAGGTAAAAGATTTGCCACAGGAGCAGCAATTATTATTGTCTCACTATAAAGAAGCTGATTATATTAAAATACTCATTGAAGATAAAGTAGTTGGCCCCTGCCTTCAGTATAGCCAATATGAGTTGTGGTATAATTCCTTGCGCATACCAAAAATGAGTGAAGAGGTTAGGCAACAAAGCCATCCTGTTAGCCAGTTATTGGTTAACAAACTTTAGGCTATCCAAATACCAACAGGCACAACTTCTAACACATTGCCTGACGGATCTTCAAAATAGAAGGATTGTTGACCATTTTCCCAGGTTACTTCATCACTAATCGTTATCCCCATTTCAATTATCTCCTGTTTTGTTTTTTGGTAGTCATCGGCATCTACCTCAAAAGCAAAATGAATTTTGCCTTGAGCATAATGACCGGGTGGCGTTTTTTTTTGCTGCGAATCCTGCGGATTGAAACAAAGCAACACTGAATTTCCTACCCTTACAAACAAATGCTTATCAGGTAAGTAGCTGATAAGAGGTAAGCGAAGCTTTTCACAGTAGAAAAGCCTAGCTGTCTCTAAATCCTGTGTGTAAATACAGGTTTCTTTTATTTGTTTAATCTTCATTAAAAACCTTTTAAGATTCCTTTTTCAGTTGCTTTTATACCCTGTTTCATCCAAAGCGGCTCTTCTGCACCTTTTAGATAGTAGTCAAAAAACTGCATCAATCTTATATCGTAATCTTTTCTGTTTTGCCTTTGTTGAAGATTATGTACTTCGTCATTATAAACCAACATCCAAACAGGTTTTTGTAACCTGCGCAAAGCCATATAAAACTCTATTCCCTGGTACCACGGTACAGCGTCATCTTTATCGTTTTGCATAATCAGCACAGGGGTCTGAATTTTATCAGCAGTAAATAATGGAGAATTCTCCAGGTAGTAGAGTGGCTTATCCCACAACGTACCACCTATACGACTTTGCGATTGTTCATATTGAAACATTCGGCTTAAACCACTTCCCCAACGAATTCCACCATAGGCACTGGTCATGTTAACAACGGCTGCCCCGGCCCCTGCAGCTTTAAATAAATTTGTGCGTGTTATTATGTACGCTGTTTGATAACCGCCCCAGCTTTGTCCCTGTATGCCAATGTTTTTTTCATCCACAAAACCCTTCGCAATCATACTGGTAACACCGGGCATAATGCTGTTGTAAGCACTTTCTCCAGGCAATCCAATTTTATAAACAATATCGGGTATGAACACCAGGTAATCGTTGCTTACACACATAACGCGTTGAATAATTGACCATGCAGGTTGTGGCTTAAAGTGGCTATACAATTGTTCACTACTTTTTTCGTAGAAGTAGACCAGCATTGGGTACTTCTTTGTCGGATCAAAGTTTTCAGGTTTATAAAGCAATCCCTCTAGGGGCACGTTATCCAACGATGTAAACTTTACCAGCTCAACACTTCCCCATTTGTAATTTTTCATTTGTGGGTTAGCGTTGGTTAATTTTTTTGGAGATTGAAATGAAAGATTGCTTACCCAAACATCAGGGAACTCCGTGAATGATTCGCGGGTAAATAAAATCTTATCACTTTGCATGGCTTTTACGGTACCGGCATAGCGATTGTCACTAGACAATAACTTTTTGAGTTCATTCGTCTTCAGGTTTAAGCTGTAGTAACCTGATGCTTTTGTTACTTCATTAAAGGCCGAAAGCAATAGTTGAGCGTCAGCTTTTATAAATTTTTCTTCAGGATCTAATTTAATATAGCGGAAGACAATTTTCTGACTGCGGCCTACTTTTGTCAGGTTGATAGCAGCGCGTTTGTTTTCAGGATCAAGCGACCAGATATCATAACGATCGTAAACCAGAAACTGCTGGTCGCCTTCTGTCCAACCAAGGCGCCCATAAGCGGAAGGATAATCCGGATGATCATCTTCTTCGTCAGCAAAAGCTACAGGGAGAGACTTTGTAAGACTGTGTATTTGGCTACTGTTTATAGAAAAAGAGAACCATGCTGTATCGATCTGACTGTACCAGTAGATGTAATTTCCTTTTGGAGAAATAAAGGTATCTCCTTTCAAGGCCTTGCCAATTTGCTTCTGTTCTCCGGATTGAATGTTTATGACATAGGCATCTTGTGGTGTATTGATATCGTAAAAGTTACTCCAACGATAAGGTTTGTCGCTTATGGCCAAGGCATATAAAGCATTGCCTTCGTCAGTTAAAGTAATACTTGGCAGATGCTCATTACTCAAAGCCTTAAGCGTATTGTTTTGCAAATTATAGGCAGCCAGGTAGCTGCGTTTCTTTTCATTTTCTAACTGTCTGGCTTGTTGTGTTTGCAAAACACTGTCGCGCCAGTTCCAGATATCTACCTTAATTATTTCTTCATCAAGCTTGGTTGTGTCGGGTAATAGGGGTCTTGGCGCAAGGCCAACAAAAAGTGTCTTACTGTTTTGTGAAAAAAGCGGGGTGTAATGCTCACTCACCAACCACTCACTTGGTACTCCTGATGTTTGAGTGCTGATAAGTTCTTTAGCTTTATCTTGTGATGTTTGCCAATGGTATAGGGAAAATTGACGTAGCAAAGCCTTGGTAGTATCACTATCTAATAAGAAGGCTAGCTGATTTCCATCCTCATTTATACTTAATCCTTTGTACTTAAATTTCTTATGACCTTCATGAATTTGCTGAAGTGACGACTTCTGCAAATCGTACCAATACACACCAGCCTTTTGTGTGGTATCGTTACCAGTCGAGGTGAATACAATCCCTTGTCCAAATTTTGCGAAAGCATAATCTTTCACGTAAGAAAATGTTACTTCTTGTTTATCACTGAGTCTTCTTAGTACAAGGGTGTAGCCATTATCATCGCCATTCTTTTTTGCTTTTTTAACAGGCTTTACACTTTCTTTTTTCTTTGTGGTGTCTGTCTTATCAGCTGTTTTCTTTTCTTCCTTTTTAGCCTCCAGCGTATAAGCGAGCCAGTTGCCAGCCTTCTCGGGAACCTTAAAGGATTTCACATCCGCTATTTTTTCTACGGCTCTGCTGCTAAAGTTGAAAATGCCTAATGAATCTTTCGGTAAATCTTCCTTTTTCTTTTTCTGTCTGCGCAATTCTTTTACCTTTTCTTTTTGCGGCTTGATTTTAAAAACAGCCTGCTTACTATCGAATGTAAGTGTTAGCTCAGCCGCCCGCTGCACCGAGCCTTCCTTGAAACTGCTAAGGTTATAGAAAACAGCTCTGCCATCACCGTCTTGCGGGTTGATTAAAAGGGCTGCATAATTTCCATCTGGTGTTAATGCTTTGTAATTAATATCCCTCCATCCATCGTATACATCGGGGGTGAGTGGTTTTTTGACAACAGGTGTACTTTTCTTTTTTTGTGCGAAGCTGAAGCTTGCAGTAAAAAGAAGTAATAATAGAAGGGAAATAATTTTTTTCATGTGATGATAGTTTTCTATTAAAGAATCGAATGATTATGACACGCTACCTTTCTTTAAAAGAAAGTGCATGCCTTCATAAGGATAATAAAAATCAACCTTTATCCTGAATAGGAAAAGACCGTTTGTATAAAGATGTAGTAATTGTTAAAGTATCTGACCTCGCAGTAAATCCTCAAGGCTTTCCTGCTTACGAATCAACCTGGCCTTTCCATCTTCAACGAGCACTTCGGCAGGTTTGAATCTGGCATTATAATTAGAAGCCATAGAGTAACCGTAAGCACCTGCATTGTGTATTGCCAAAATATCACCCTCACGCACCTCAGGCAAATCCCGCTCAGCAGCCAGGGTGTCAGTCTCGCAGATGTAACCAACAACATTGTATTGTTTCGTTGCAGCAAGTTGATTGGAAACATTGCTGACATCATGGTAGGCATCGTACATCATTGGCCTGATCAGGTGATTCAAGCCACTGTTTACACCAATAAAAGTTAGGTTTGGAGTTTCTTTTACAACTGTACTCTTAACCAACAAGACACCCGCTTCACTAACCAAAAATTTTCCTGGCTCTATCCAAGCCTGTAGCGGCTTTCCGTATGTTTTGGAAAAATTTTGAAGCGCATTGGAGATGGCTTTACCTAATGCTGCAATGTCAGTGATTTTGTCACCTTCTTTATAAGCTACTTTAAAGCCACCACCAAAATCAATGAAGTCTAAAGCTTTAAAATGTAAAGCAGTTTGAAATAAAATATCTGCAACTTTTAAGAACACATCTACATCAACAACCTCGCTACCGGTATGTACATGTAGCCCGTTGATGTGAATATTGTATTTATTAACCACCTCAAGAATCTGCGGTAACTGCTGAATTGAAATACCAAACTTTGAATGAATGTGACCTGTTGAAATCTTATAATTACCACCTGCCATTACACCAGGATTAATCCGAATGGCACAAGGCTTCGAATGGCCATACGTTTGTCCGAATTTCTCCAATGCAGGCAAGCTGTCAAGGTTGATGGCAAAGCCAAGGTCAACGGCTTCTTTTATTTCCTCAAAATCAACACAACTCGGTGTGAACATAATATCGGCAGAAGTAAAGCCAGCATGCATGGCTAGTCTGGCTTCATTTACAGAAACAACATCCACACCAATGCCTTGCTGCTTCATCACCCGCAAAATATTAACATTGGTAAGCGCCTTCGCTGCATATTTAATGCGCAGGTCTACCCCAGTAAAGGCTGAACGCAGGGTTTTAATTTGTGTAATGATTTTTGAGGCATCGTACACATATAACGGTGTACCGAATTGCTTTGCGATTTCCTCAACTGAAAGACCTTGAATGGTATACCTACCGTTTTCTAATAACATGACTTAAGCAGCAAATAATTTTAAAACTTTTTCTAAATCAACATTCCCTCCGGATAAGATGATACCCACCCGTTTTCCTGCAAACTTATCTTTATTTTTTATGACTGCCGCAAAAGGCACAGCACAAGAAGGCTCAATAATTATCTTCATTGTTTCCCAAACGATCCGCATGGCTTCAATAATCTCCATATCGTTTACAACTAATACCTCTTTAATATGTTGCTGAATGATGGGAAAGGTTTTATCGCCCAAGGAAGTTAACAATCCATCAGCGATTGTGTTGGCTTGTGAGCTTTCTATTTTTCCGGATTTGAGTGAGCGAAATGTATCATCAGCACCTTCAGGTTCACCGGCATAAACCAAAGTACTCGGTGAAAAATAGTGTGCTGATAATAAAGTGCCACTTAATAATCCACCTCCCCCCACTGGGGCAATGAGTGCGTCAAGCTTAGGTATGTCTTCCAGTAATTCCTTGGCCACACTTGCCTGGCCTGTTATTACATGTTCGTTATTAAACGGATGTATCTCCGTGGCTTTCGTTTTCAACACAACTTCTCGCAGCGTTTCCTCGCGTGCAGCCAAAGTAGGTTCACATTCAAAAATTTTTCCTCCATATCCAAGCACAGCTTTTTTCTTTATGGCTGGCGCTGTTTTAGGCATTACAATAAATGCTTCAGTGCCCACAATAGAGGCAGCACGTGCCAGCGCAGCAGCATGATTGCCAGAAGAGTGCGTAGCCAGTCCGTTGGCTAGCTGACTTGCAGGTACTTGTAAGGCAGCATTCATGGCACCTCTTGCTTTAAATGCACCCACCTTTTGAAAATTCTCACATTTGAAAAAAAGTTGGCAACCTGTTTGCTGGTTAATGCGTTCTGACGTGAGAATTGGCGTACGATGAATAAAGGGTTTAATGCGCAAATGAGCCTGAACTATATCTTCGGCATGAATCATGTGTCTCCGTTTTAATGAGAATTATTAAATTAGAACTCAAATAACAATCCAAATCCAATAAAATGAAACAGCCCTTCATTATTATTCTTTTTGTGAGCCTGTTTGCCATCCAATCGAACGGTCAAGCGGTGCTTAACAAGCTTAAACAAAAAGCAGAACAAGCAGCCGATAGAGCCATTGACAAGAAACTGAGTGGAAAGCAAGGCACAAAAAACACAGGAGACAATGCTAATAACGGCAACAACAATCCTTCAAATAATAGCAGTAACCCTAATAATAAGGGTGGTGGTGGACTAATCAGCACGCCTCCGGATGTTAGCCAGAACCTGAGTGATGCAGAAGTCTCCTATAAAACCAAAAACTATGGTGAGGCACGTTACGCGGTTCAGCAGGCTATGCTTGGTGTAGAAATGGAAATTGGCAATGACATTTTAAAATCCTTACCTGAGTCTGTTTCTGGTTTACCTAAAGAAGAAAGTGCAGACCAGGTTACCAGCACAGGCTATGGATGGGTAGGACTAACCATACACAGAGAATATTTAAAGGACGATAAACAATTGACAGTTACTGTGGCGAATAATTCTGTTTGGATGGCTTCCTATAATATGTATATGACTAATGCTGGCTACGGGCAAACAACTGGTGGCGAACAACAGTTCAAGCAAATAAAAGTAAAAGGCTATAGAGGTGTAATTGAATACAGTGAATCAAGTGGCTATAAAATAAGCGTTGGTATAGGCCAATCTTCTATTATTGTTTGGGAGGGTATAAATTTTGCCAACGAACAAGAGATAACTAAGGCAGCAGAAGCTTTTGATATAGATGCCATTAAAAACAAGCTAGGCGAACAATAAGCCAGCGGAAAAAGATTCCATCTGAAAAAACTGATGAACATGAAAAAATTATTAACACTTATACTTTTGACCTGTGCAACTACTGTATTTGCGCAGTTTGATACCCATTTAGCCACCGCAAAAGCTGAATACGCCAAAGGCAATCTGGAAGCATCACGCTTTGCCATGCAACAATTAATGACAGAACTTGATGTGCAAATTGGTAAGGAGGTATTAGCACTTTTGCCAACTAAAATGGATGCACTGAACGCCAATATTATCAATGATAATGTGACGGCTAATACAGGCTTAGCAGGTTGTCTTATTCATCGTGAATATGGCTCACAGGAAAAAGAGGCAAGAATTGAAATCATGAGTAACTCACCACTTGTTGCTTCGCTAAATGCAATTTTGGCCATGCCTTTTATGGGTAACTCAGGAGATGGCTCACAAAAAGTGGTAAAAATTGGCGGATACAAAAGCATACTACAGAAAAGTGTGGACAGCGAAACTAATGTTGAAAACTACACATTACAAATTCCGATGAATTCAACACTTTTAACCTTGTATGCAGACAAAAGCAACGAGACCGAAGTATTGAAATGGGCCAACACCATCCCGGTAGATAAAATCGCGAAGATGGTTCAGTAAAAAGGATTTTTTACACCACCACCAATCCACCGAGGTCTGTTTGCGACAGCAAACAGACCTCGGTGGTTAATGGAGGTTATTTTTAATATTAAATCTTCTACCTTAGGTCGTACATTCTTTTATGACTTACGACTACATCATTATTGGGGCTGGTTCTGCCGGATGTGTGCTGGCAAATCGTCTCTCGGAAAATCCGAATACAAGTGTATTACTGCTGGAAGCGGGAGGGAAGGACTCTCATCCCTTCATTCATATTCCTGGTGGTTATTCTATGTTGCATCACAGTAAAGTAGATTGGAATTGTTATTACACCACACCTCAACCTTTTTTACAGAACAGAAAAATCTATCACCCACGTGGTAAAGTATTAGGAGGATCAAGCTCAACTAATGCCATGGCTTATGTAAGAGGACAGCGCGAAGATTATGACAACTGGTCCGCTTTAGGTTGTAAGGGTTGGTCGTATCAGGATGTATTGCCTTACTTTAAAAAATCTGAGCATAACGAACAATACGAAAACGAATACCACAGTAAAGGCGGCCTACTGAATGTAACACAAGCCACCTGGTACCATACAAAAGTTGGTGAAGCTTTTATACAAGCATGTGTTCAGAAGGGGTTACCACTTAACCAGGATATTAACGGTGCCACACAAGACGGTGCAGGCTGGTTGCAGTACACGATGAAGCAATCGAAGCGACAAAGCACAGCCAAGGCATTTCTTCACCCAATAATGAAACGAAGCAACCTGACTATAATAACGGGAGCAGTCTGTAAAAAACTAGTGTTGCAACACACCCGGGTAATCGGTGTTGATTTCATGACAAAAAGTAGTAGTACATTAACCGCCAGAGCAAAAAATGAAGTAATCGTAACAGCAGGTGCATTTGAATCACCCAAGATTTTAATGCTGTCGGGCATTGGCTCAAAAGATGACTTGCAAAAACATGGGATAGCGATGCAACATGAATTAGAAGGCGTTGGCAAAAATCTTCAAGACCATTTATTTTATGCCGTTAGTAGTTTGAGTAATGTTAATACCAATAATCATTATGTGCCTATGCACATGCGCGCTGTAGCATTGGGTAAATACTTTATATCTGGAAGCGGGCCATTATCCATCGGCCCACTGGAGGCAGTGGCATTTTTGAAATCAGATGCAGCACAAACAAGACCGGATATTCAATTTCAGTTTACACCAACACAACCCGGTGATAACTATAGTTATGACATTTTTAACCTCGATACTTTTCCAACCGAGAATGGCTATACAATTTTACCAACGCAAGTAAGGCCAGAAAGTCGCGGACAAGTATCCCTTTCTTCAAACGATCCGAATGCAGCACCGCTTATTGATCCGAAGTATTTAAGTAATGAAAAAGACAGAGAGGTTATGGTGAAGGCCGCAAGACATGCGCTTGAAACCTTGGACCAAAATGCTTTTGATACTTACAGAATTCGCAACCACGTTCCGGAAAAACGCACTTCAGATGATGAAATACTAGAGCACATCCAACGCAGTGCCGAATGCGTGTACCATCCGGTGGGTACATGTAAAATGGGTGTTGATGAGATGGCTGTAGTCGACCCGCAACTAAAAGTAATAGGCATGGAAAATTTACGTGTGGTTGATGCTTCCATAATGCCAGTGATCTGTAGCGGTAATACAAATGCACCTGTAATTATGATAGCAGAGAAGGCAGCGGAAATGATTAGAAATAAGAATTAGTTTTTAATTCTAAAGTAAGGAACCATTGGCCTACAGAAATCATTTGTAGATAAGACTTTAAAACCGAAACAATGACAACAGTTCAAGCGACCCCCGCACTTTTTGTAAAAATGGCTATCAGTGCCTGGGATTCTCAGGTGAAACAAATGGATAAATTAATAGAAAGCTTTACTGACGAGCAATGGATGAGCGAAATAGCGCCCGGTAAAAACAGAGGTATTTATATTTTGGGTCACCTCGCGGCAGTAAATGATTACATGCTTTCGTTGTTTGAGTTCAGTGACCGCTTGCATCCTGAATGGGAGCACATGTTTATCCGTACCCCTGATAAATCAGGTCATGAGTTTCCATCTTTAGAGCAATTAAAAAAATATTGGAGACAGGTAAATGAAGCACTCGCCAGTAACTTTGGAAAGATGGAACCAGAAGCATGGTTTTTAAAACACACCTCTGTAAGTGATGAGATTTTTGTAAAAGAGCCGCACCGAAACAAGCTGAATGTGTTGATAAACCGAACCAATCACCAAAGCTATCACCTAGGTCAATTGGTTTTGCTGCAGAAATTGAATACTGATTAGCACTATTTCAGTAAGTAGGCACAATGATGGTTTATTTTAGTACGATGATTGTAACAAAATATCATCCTAAAAGTCTTTCAACAAAAAACTTCATATGCTAAAAAAGATCAGCAGCTCTTTCTTACTAGCTATTCAAAACATTCGCTCGCACTTTTTTCATACACTTCTGTCAGTATTAGGGATTGTTATTGGTGTAGCGTCTTTAGTAGCAATTCTTTCCCTTATTGATGGTATGGAAGAATATGCCAATCAGCAAATTACACAAACAACTTCTTTGAAGGCGATTGCTGTAAGAAGCAATGCTTATGAGACCATTAATAATGTGCGAATAAGGAAAGACAGCTTTTCAATTCTTCACTCAGCTGATTTGGCAGAACTCAATCTTTCTAAACCCGCCCATTATTATTTGACCAGAGTTTCGGTGGATGCTATTGCGGTGGGCGACAGTACAATAGGAACTAACATTTGGGCAACAGGAGAAAAAACACATCCTCGTATAAAGGCACTACATGGCAGGCTTTTTTCTGCTAAGGATTTAAAAGAAGAAAATAAAATAGTTTTGATTAACGAACACTTTGCCAAAAAAGCCTGGCCAAAGGATTCCCTCAACACACTATTAGGTAAAACACTGCAAGTAGGCACACACCAATTAACTGTTCATGGCGTTTTAGAAAATGATCGCTCAACGTCTCCTCATCTTTTAGTACCCATAACCTTGTTGACAGAGGCTGAGTTAAAAGCAAATGCTCCAGAGCTGATCATTGAGGCAGAAAGTGTAGAAGATGTAGTGCTTTTAAAAGAAGAGGTAATGACTTTTTTGAAGACAAAATATGGTTCAACAAAGGATTTTTCCATACAAACAAACGAGATGCGTGTGAAGCAAGCTTCACAAGGCTTCCTACTTTTCAGAATCATCATGGGTATGATTGTTGGCATCTCAGTTTTGGTTGGAGGTATTGGTGTTATGAATGTATTATTGATTTCGGTAACAGAAAGAACGGTCGAGATTGGTATAAGAAAGGCTGTTGGCGCTAACAGAACCGATATCATGCTGCAATTTTTATCTGAGTCAGTTACGGTTTCAACTTTTGGAAGTTTAATAGGTTTAACCCTTGGAGTGTTAGGCACCATGGCCTTCATTCCAATTGTGAGAGCAATTACAGAAATGCCTTTTCAAGCAGCCTACACTGTTAACACTATGTTAGTGATAGGTGTAATTTCTTTGCTTGTAGGTATTATCTTTGGCACCTACCCAGCCATTCGGGCCTCACGTCTTGATCCGGTGGAGGCGATTAGAAGGGAATGATAAAACAAAAACAATTAGTGACTGTTGTTGACATAAAATTCAAATGAATCTTTTCAACAACGATATTTCCACCAACCTTTTACCTGCTGATGGTGTGGTTAATTATTTTGGTAAGATCATGAGTGATGCTGAAGCGCTGATTTTTTTCAATCGCCTGTTTAGCACAATTGAATGGCGAAATGATGAGGCTGTTATCTATGGTAAGCATTATGTGACTAAAAGAAAGGTTGCTTGGTATGGAGACAAACCGTTTTCCTATTCTTATTCAAACACAACTAAAGAAGCTTTGCCTTGGACGGAAGAACTCCAATCATTAAAAACATTAGCGGAGAAGCTCTCAGGAGAAACATATAACTCCTGTCTACTAAATCTTTATCATACAGGCGAGGAGGGAATGGCTTGGCACAGTGATGGCGAGAAAACATTAAAGAAACATGGTGCTATCGCTTCCTTTAGCTTTGGAGCAGAGAGAAAATTTGCCTTTAAACATAAAAAGACAGCCGAAACTATTTCGTTGCTATTAGAACACGGGAGCTTGTTGATTATGAAAGGCGCAACGCAGGACTACTGGTTACATCGTCTGCCGCCCACTACCAAAGTAAAACGCCCTCGCATCAATCTTACTTTCAGAACAATTGTAGGGCAATAATAAATCAGGCATTTTGTATATTCGTAAAGCAATGATGTTTAGTTAAGCCTTTTTTATTGGCCTCAATTGCAGTCCTCTCCCAAGGAGAGGATGAATAAGGAAGCTTTACCAAAAGAAATTGAACTAGTAAAATGAGAATGTATGTCGAACATCAGTTTAATTATTGAAGAGCGCCCCCGCAACATTGGTAATTTTATGGTTGGCAGACTGCTTCCTTTTCGTGAGAAAAGAATGGTGGGGCCATTTGCCTTTATCGATCATATGGGCCCAGCTACTTTAGGTGCTGAAGAAAATATGGATGTTCCGCCTCATCCGCACATAGGCCTATCCACGTTAACCTTTTTGTTTGAAGGCAGCATCATGCACAAAGACAGTCTAGGGACTGAGGTTGAAATTAATCCTGGTCAGGTAAACTGGATGACAGCCGGCAGCGGTATAGTACACTCCGAAAGAACGCCCCAACGTCTGCGCGGCAAAGAGAAGAAAGTACATGGCTTGCAAATCTGGGTGGCGTTACCGAAGCATTTAGAGAATATGCATCCGGCTTTTCATCATGTAGATGAACAAGACATTCCATCTTGGCAAGAGCATGGGGTATCGTATAAGCTGATTGCAGGCGAAGCCTTTGGCAGAAAATCGCCAGTGCCTGTTTACAGCACGCTATATTTTATTGAGATAAAAAGCACAACAGCCCAACGAATATCTATTGGTAATCAGCTGTATGGAGAATCTGCCCTTTACATTTTAGAAGGCAGCATACAAAGCGAAGGTCATGTGTACGAACCCAAGCATATTTTGGTGAGTAAAGACAGCACGTTATGTGAATTTGATATCAGTGCAAACACAACACTATACATTTTTGGTGGCGAAACTTTTCCAGAAGAACGATTTATCTATTGGAATTTTGTAGCCAGCAGCAAAGAGAAAATTGAAGAGGCAAAACAGCGCTGGCTTAACCAAAGCTTTATTCCTGTGCCTGGCGAAACAGAGTTTGTGCCGCTGCCTCAACAGACTTCCAACCTCACGCAAAAGTAGTTACGTGGGTGTCCGTGAACGAACAAGATTGTTCGTAATTAATCAACCTCCAAAATTTGAAATAGCTTTTGCGCCCTGTATTTGCGGATTTTTGATTGGCATAGTTTTTCAATAGTCTAAGGAAAAAAACCTGATGCTGAGCAATTATTTTAAAATCGCCTTTCGCAGTTTATTAAAACACAAAGCTTACGCGACCATAAACCTTGCAGGCTTATCACTGGGTCTGATGGTTGGAATTTTCATCATGCTTTTTGTAGTAGATGAACTGTCTTACGATAATTTTCACGTAAAGGGAGACAGGATATATCGGGTTAACACAAGCTTTTATGATCTGGGTGCCACAAAAGGCTCAGCCAATGAAACCAACGGATGGCCTGTTGGTAAAGTTTTAGAAAAGGAATTTCCGGAGGTAGAGGCAGTGCTCTATACAAGAAGCGCTTCCTATTTAACCATTAATTATAACGATAAACGTATTCGTCAGTCACTGCATTACGCTACACCAGAATTTTTTAAATTATTTTCCTTCCCTCTTATTGAAGGCAATAGTAACAATGCGCTTAATGATCCTTACAGCGTTGTTATATCAAAAGCAATGCAGGAAAAATATTTCCCAAATGGTCAGGCACTTAATAAGACATTGGTAATGGCCGACACCTTACAGTTTGTTGTTACGGGTGTAATGGAGAATATTCCGAATAACTCACATATTCAGGCTGACATGCTTGTATCATTTGCGACCTATCAAAAACTCGAATCATTTTCTTTCGATGAGGGCTGGGGCAATATTAACATGAGAAACTATGTGTTGCTAAAGGAGGGAGTTGAGGAACAAGCATTTTTTACCAAGGCTAAAAGCATTTACATGGATCGGGTAGGTGACATGATGAAAAGCTGGGGCACTACTGCTTATGTAGAGTTTGAGGCCATGCGTGATATCTATCTTAAAAGTGAAGCCGGCAATGGCATGGGTACTTTAGGAAGTATCAAAAGAGTGTATATGCTAATTGGTATCGCAGCTTTTGTTATTCTGCTTGCTTGTATCAATTTTGTTAATCTCGCAACAGCACGTTCTGTTTACAGAGCAAAGGAGGTTGGATTAAGAAAAGTAGTTGGCTCTACACGGGGTGGCCTTGTTGTACAATTTTTAAGTGAATCATTTGTACTGACTGCCATGGCATTATTTATTGCCTTGGGATTGCTAGGCGTATTTATGCCTTTGTTTAATTCATTATTAGCAAAAGCGTACAACCTGACTGCGCTTTTGAATAGCAACATTATAATCGGAGTTACAATACTTGTGTTGTTGATAACATTACTTGCCGGGTATTACCCTGCTATTATTATGTCGGGAATGAAGCCAGCGACTATTCTTAAAGGTAAACTGCAAAACAATAAACAAGGAACTCATTTAAGAAGAGCATTAGTTGTTTTTCAATTTGTTATTTCTGTTGTATTTCTTACAGGAACCTTTGTGGTTATTCAGCAACTTAATTTTATGCAAGAAAAAGCACTAGGCTTTTCAAAAGACCAAGTGCTTGTGATTAACAGTGCCAGAGTAAACGCAAGCGAACCCAATGCTTTCGAAGCACTTAAAACAGAACTTGAGAACCTTGCCTTTGTTAGTGCTGTAAGTTATACCAATGCATTACCTGGTACCCCTGGGTGGGTAGGACAAATTGCATACCCTGAAGGAAAGGATGGGGATGAAACTGTTAGTGTAGAGTACATGGCTGTAGATGAGAAATACATTAGTGCGCTTGATCTTGAACTAATTGCAGGACGTAATTTTGATAAAAGCCGCACGCAGGAATTGGCAAACGGATTGATTCTGAATGAAACTGCGGTAAAACAATTTGGTTGGGGCTCTCCAGAACAAGCGCTTGGCAAAACAATCACATCACCCTCGAGCACACCGGAAGGAGAAGTTATTGGAGTAGTTAAAGATTACCATCAGTCAGGTTTGCAGCGCAAGGTTAGGCCCATCACTATGGACTATGCGCCAGAGTATAGTTATCTCTTTGCAGTGCGCTATCAAACTAAAGAAACACAACAAGTTATTGAAGCGATATCGAGTTTATGGAAGACAAAATTTGAAGGTTACGATTTCAACTATTTCTTTTTGAATGAAAGCTTTGAGAAACAATATCAGGCGGAGCAACGGCTGGCGAAAGTTTTGGGTATGTTCTCAACCATTACATTGATTATTGCTACCATTGGCTTATTAGGTCTTGTTTCATTTATGGTAGTAACACGTACCAAAGAAATAGGCATCAGAAAGGTGTTGGGTGCAAATGTAATGAGCATCACAAGCATGTTATCTAAGGAGTTTTTATTGCTTGTGTTACTGGCTAATGGCCTTGCAGTACCAATAGTATGGTACTTTGCGCAAGAATGGTTACAAGGCTTTGCTTATAGAATGGAGATGAATCCTCTTATTTTCATGTATACTTCCGCTATTGCACTACTACTAACTTTATTAATTGTAAGTACGCAAACAATTAGAGCGGCCATTGCTAATCCCGTGAGTTCACTAAGACAGGAGTAGCATTAGTCGTTAACCAACAGATCTTTGATTTTCAATTGAATGCTGGTGTTTCCATTGAAGACGTTCTCTTCAACAGTAAAAGCCATGCTAAAATGTTTACCACTAACTAAGCTTTCGTAATGTTTAATCATATCAAAACCAACAACGGCCAACACGTTACTGGTGTTTTCTTGCTTAACAAAAAAGCGTATGTGTCTATCTTTAAAGGCGGAAAGTGAGTGCGCAATATGTAAATGATGCGCTTCAAAAACAGGGTTTAGATTTTCTGGCCCGAAGGGAGCCATTTGTTTTAGTATGTTTAAAAATTTGGGGGTAATAGTATCGAGTTGTATTTCAGCGTCTATATCTATCACAGGGCTTTTCATTTCGTCAGTTACTCTTGCACTAACCACTTCTTCAAAACGCTGAATAAAAGCATCTAAATTTTCATGATCTAAAGTTAATCCTGCCGCATGGCGGTGGCCACCAAACTTATCGAGTAAGTCACCACATGCTTCTATAGCTTCATATAAGTCAAAGCCATGCACACTTCTGGCTGAGCCTGTTATTTTATCATTGGATTCAGTTAGAATAATAGTAGGTCTGTAATATTTTTCAATACAACGCGAGGCGACAATGCCAATTACACCTTTGCTCCAGGTGCTCTTATATAAAACAGTTGAGTTCGCATTTTTTATTCTTTCATCCGCTTCAATCATGGCCAATGCTTCGCCAGTTATATCGAGGTCTACAACCCTGCGTTGATCATTTTTTTCATTAATCGCAAAGGCGAGATCAAGTGCCTCTTGTTCGGTTGAAGCAATTAAAAGTTTAACAGCACCTGTAGCATGTGCAATACGACCGGCAGCATTTATGCGAGGGCCAATGGTGAATACAATACCGGAAACATCAAGCTCATTACGAATGGCTGAAATCTCTTTCAAAGCCTTTAGCCCTGGTGAAGGATTTTCGTTTAGTTTCTTTAAACCAAAAACAGTTAACACCCGATTTTCTCCGGTAATGGGTACAATATCAGAGGCAATGCTAACGGCAACCATATCGAGGTATTGAAAAACCTCTTCCTCGTCACGATGCTTTTGTGCATAAGCTTGTATGAACTTAAAACCAAGGCCACAACCACTTAATTCTGTGTAAGGATAGGTGCAGTCTTCACGTTTAGGATCGAGTACTGCAATAGCAGTTGGTATATTGGCATCGGGCAAGTGATGATCGCAGATAATGAAATCAATACCATGCGAATCTGCCAGTGTTACTTTATCAGAAGCTTTAATTCCACAATCAAGCGTAATAATAAGTGTCATACCGTTTGCAGCCGCATATTCAATACCTGCTTGTGAAACGCCATAACCTTCACTGTAGCGGTCAGGTACATAATATTCGCAGTGCTTGTAAAAACTAAACAAATAACTAAAAACCACAGCAACAGCTGTAGTGCCGTCAACATCATAATCACCATAAATCAGAATTTTTTCTTCTGCTCTGATGGCTTTGTGTAAACGCTCAATGGCTTTTTCCATATCCTGCATGAGGAATGGATTATGAAGATCATCTAGCGTTGGTCTGAAGAACGCCTTTGCCTTTTCATAAGTATCAATATCTCTTTGAATTAGAATACTTGCTAACAGTGGGTTAATGTTAAGCGTCTGGCTTAATGCTTTTACCTGATCTTCTGATGGTGCAGCTTTTTTAACCCAGCGTTTTTGCATGACAAGTATTTAGGAGAGAACCAGTTTAGTGGAATGCTGGTACAAGTATAAAAAAATAGCGGTGTCATTTTGTGACACCGCCATTTCTTTTGTCGAGTAGATTATTAATTGGTGGCTTCTGCAGGTTTATCTGTAGTTACGCCCTCAAGTACGTCTTTAATTTCAACGCGCTGACCATCTCTGTAAGGAACGATCCAGGCATCCTTCACACCCATTTCGCGCATGTATTTTTTAAAAGTATCAGCTTCCCAATAATCGCGGAAAACACCGATGGTTAACTTCTGAGGATCAGCCTCACCTTTAGCAGCTTCACCACCAAAGTTCGGGTTGTTCTCGAAGTACTTTGATAAATCTTTGTTTTTGAAGGCTCCGATCTGAACCTTGAAAACCACACCTTTTGAGAAATCCATAGGTGCTGGAGCGGCCGGAGAAGATTTCATTTGAGCTAATTCTGCACGCGTGGCAGACAGTTGGCTGTTGGCGCGTGAAAGCTCATCTTCCAATTCTGTTATTCTAGCATCTTTTGGAGCCAACTGGCTTTGAAGAGACTTTACCTGATTGGTTAAGTCACCTACTGAATTATCAGCAACCTGCTTGTCCTCAGTAAGCGTTTTAAGAACCTCGGGATTCTTAGCGTATTCTTTGGCTTTCTTTTTCCACTCCTTCTTTTCCTTCTTGGATAGTTGCGCGAAGCTGGCTGTGGAGGCCGCCATTAACGCCAGACAAAAAAATAATACTAGTCTGTTTTTCATTGTGCGTTTGGTTTAATCAGTAATAAAAGTACAAAATATTTTTAAATACTAAGTACCGGCCGTACATCAGACCTTTTAGTGAGTAGGTCTTGCGTAAAACCGGCACATTAATTTGATCTTATTTATCTAGGCTACCCACCATTTTTTCAGGTCTTACCCATTGGTCAAATTGTTCATTTGTTACCAAACCTAGGTCAACTGCAGCTTGACGCAAGGTCTTGTTTTCTTTGTGGGCAGTCTTGGCAATTTTGGCAGCATTTTCGTATCCAATGTGCGTGTTTAGAGCCGTTACTAACATCAAAGAGTTTTCCATGTGCTGCTTGATGATGGCCAGGTTAGGCTCAATACCAACTGCACATTTATCATTAAAGGAAACACAGGCATCACCAATCAAGCGGGCAGATTGTAATACGTTGGCAGCAATTACTGGCTTAAATACATTTAATTCGAAATGCCCCATTGAGCCGCCTATGGAAACAGCTACATCATTTCCCATTACTTGTGCACAAACCATAGTAAGTGCTTCGGGCTGTGTAGGATTTACTTTGCCAGGCATTATAGATGAACCCGGTTCATTATCAGGAATGATAATTTCACCAATACCACTGCGAGGACCAGAGCTTAACATGCGGATATCGTTGGCAACTTTCATTAAAGCCACTGCTGCACGCTTTAATGCACCTGATAATTCCACCATGCCATCATGTGCGGCAAGGGCTTCAAATTTATTAGGAGCAGTTATAAAGGGATAGCCAGTAAGATCAGCAATTTTTTTAGCCACTAATACATCGTAGCCTTTTGGTGTATTTAAACCTGTGCCTACAGCAGTACCACCAAGCGCTAATTCACATACAATCTCTAGTGCATTTTTAATGGTACGAATGCTGTTAGTAATCTGCTGAACATACCCTGAAAACTCCTGACCTAAAGTTAGCGGTGTAGCATCCATGAAGTGGGTACGGCCAGTCTTTACGATGTTGTTGTATTCAGTTGCTTTCTTGGCTAAAGTATCGCGAAGTTTTTCCATTCCCGGCAGGGTAACCTCCATCACTTGCTTATAAGCTGCAATGTGCATGGCTGTTGGAAAGGTATCGTTAGAGGACTGTGATTTATTTACATCATCATTAGGGTGTAGCACCTTTTTATCGTCAGTCAGTTTACCACCACTTAGCACATGGGCACGGTAAGCGATAACTTCGTTTACATTCATATTGCTTTGTGTACCAGAACCGGTCTGCCAGATTACCAATGGGAATTCACCATCGAGTTTGCCCGCTAATATTTCATCACAAACTTTTGCGATAAGATCCTTTTTATCTGCGGCTAGCACACCGAGTTCATGGTTGGCCTGAGCTGCAGCATTTTTGAGGTAGGCAAATGCGTAAATAATTTCTTTAGGCATACTGGCCTCAGGGCCAATTTTAAAATTATTGCGAGAGCGTTCAGTTTGTGCACCCCAATATTTATCGGAGGGTACTTGTACTTCGCCCATGGTATCTTTCTCGATGCGGAAACTCATAGTGTTTTAAATTTTAGATGATGGCAAAAGTATAGAATTTGGTTAATACTTATGTGTTAAATGAGCTACCAAAACTTAGCATACAAGGCTATAACAACCATTAAAATAATAGTGATCCAAACGGTGTTGGATGGACTTACTTTAAACATGGCTTTATCAAGCGCAAAAGCTTTGGGGTTAACCTTAGGCCCCGCCAAGCTGATCACTACCATTAATATCATCGTAAAGAAAAATGACCATCCCATGTTGATGAGGAAGGGTATCTCAAATCCACCTTTACCGTCAGGATAGGCTGTATACAGTAATGTTTCGTTACCTAAAACGGAGGGTGCATAGTTGTTGAAAAAAACAGAGAGTAAAAAGCCTGACAACACACCAACAATGGCTGCGGTGCCAGTTGTTCTTTTCCAAAACATGCCAAGTATAAACATGGCAAAAACACCGGGGCTGATAAAGCCAGTGTACTTTTGGATAAAGGTGAATCCGCCCTCGCCACCAATGCCCAACAGATCATCCCAGGTGCAGAAAATAGCAATAAGCATGGCTACTAATACAGTAACACGACCCACCCAAACCAATTGTTTTTCACTAGCCGTTTTGTTAAAGTAATTGTGGTAGATATCCAGTGTGAAAATGGTTGAAATACTATTGGCTTTACCGGCCAGTGAGGCAACAATGGCGGCTGTTAAAGCAGCAGCTGAAAGGCCTTTCATGCCTGCGGGCAGTAAGCTTAAAATAGCAGAATACGCTCCATCTTTTTTACCATCAAAAACCGCTCCATCGAAATAACCATGTTGGTATAAAACATATGCAGCAATACCAGGCAGCATAACGATTACAGGCATGAATAACTTTAGAAAACCTGCGAATAGGATACCGTTGCGTGCTGTTTTTAAATCTGCCCCAAGCGCGCGTTGTGTAATGTACTGATTGCAACCCCAATAATTTAAATTAGCAATCCACTGACCGGCAAAATACATGGTGATACCTGGAAGAGCGATGTATTTACTGACATAATCACCACTGCTGCTGGCTGTTGGTTTATCAAAAATCATATGGAAATGATCTGGTGCTTTTTTCATGAGGGTTAAGAATCCGTTAAAGGCACTACTGCCCTGATTCAAGGCTTCATCAACAGTATAAAGCGCAAGATAGACGGCTACAAAACCACCTAGTATAAGAACTGCTACCTGAATAACATCGGTATAACCGATTACTTTCATACCCCCAATGGTAATAACAAAAGCAAAGGCAGCAAGCCCTAACACAATAGCATAAAAATACTCAGCACCAGCCAGACCACTAATGGCCATAGCACCTAAATAAAGTATGGAGGTAAGGTTTACAAAAACATATAAGAACAACCAAAACACAGCCATTACAATGGCCACTGTTTCATTATAACGCTGCTTCAAAAACTGAGGCATGGTGTATATTTTGTTTTTGAGATAAACAGGAATAAACCACACAGCAATAATGATTAACGCAATGGCGGCTATCCATTCGTAAGCAGCAACGGCAATGCCAGCGAAGAAACCTTCACCACTCATGCCTATGAATTGTTCAGCAGAAATGTTTGAAGCAATTAAAGAAGCGCCAATTGCCCACCAGGTTAGTGAACCCTCTGCCAAAAAGTAATCTTTGGTGGACGATTCAGCCGATTTTTTTCTATTGTAAACCCACAGGCCGTAGGAGGAAACAAGAACAAAATAGATAAGGAAAACAATATAGTCGCTGGTCTGTAAGAGCTGATCCATGAGTTCAGGTATAAATGTTGATAAAAGTTAGCTTCTAAAGTATTTCTATTTTTTTAAATAAGCCTTACTCATGACATCGTAGAGTTCAATAAGCTCGTTTGATTTTCCCTCTTTATCAAAGATAGATTCCCATGTACTAAGAGGTTCCCAAATGCAAGTACCTTTTCCTCGTCCACCTTCTACCTCAAAAGCAATTTTATTTACCTCTTCTTTACGATGGGAATACTCTACAACAATCACATCTTTATTATACCGCTTCACTAAATCATTTAAATTATCACGTAGATCATCTAAGGTACCATGCCATTTAGGATAGTATGATTCGCCAATTACATCAAACTGTACACCACGTGCCACCATGTTATCAATAAAGAATGCAGACTCATCATGTTGTCCGCCCAATGCAACATGTAGCATCATAACTACAGTCGGATCAACAGCTTTTACGGCTGCGGTTCCTGCACGTATGAGTTGTGCCAAACTATCCAAATGACTTACACTTCCTTCGGGCCAGATAATTCCGTGATTAATTTCATTACCTACCTGCACCATGTCAGGTGTTGTGCCCTGTTCCTTCAAGGCGGTCATTACTTCTTTGGTGTAACTGTAAACAGATTTTTTCAAATCGGTAAACCCTAAATCTTTCCAGGCCTCAGGTTTATATTGTTTGCCTGGATCAGCCCAATAATCACTATAATGAAAATCCAATAGCAACTTCATGCCCGCTGCCTTTACGCGCTTTGCCATAACTAAAGTGTTTTGCAAATCACAAAAGCCTTTGTCTGGTGAATAACCCTTTTCATGAGCAGGATTATTAAAGATGCGCAGGCGTACATAATTAAAACCATGATCTTTCAAGATCTGAATGGCATCTTTTTCAACACCCTTGTCTGAAAATTTGATACCTCGTGCTTCTAACTCAGGCAAAAAAGAAATGTCTGCTCCCATCATTTTTGTTACTTCGCGACCCTTGGCCGATTCACCGCTCAGGTCATAAGTTTTATCTCGTGTTATTGAGGCAACACTTCCTGGTGACACAGTGATGATATCGGTAGCACCTGACCAAAGCCCGGCTGCTTTTGCTTCAAACCTGATAATACCAGGCTTAGTGCCGGCCTGTATTATTACCTGACATTTGCCATTAAAAGCACTGCGTTGCCAACGCCCTTCTTCACATTTATCGGGCTCATGACTGCTAGGGTCTCCGTTTCCAACACCAATAATTTTTGCATCACCACTTATTTCAAAGCGAACCATGTTATCAGCCGTAGGCACTTCACGTCCTTGGTTATCGATAATAGAAATGTTGATAACAGTAGCATCTTTTCCATCGGCCAGCATGGTTGTTTTGTAAGGTGTTAACACCACTTCAAATGGTTGCCAGGTTGTTTCAACTTTTGTTTTTAAAACTTTTCCTTTTTTATAACCTATAGCTTCTAATTTACCTTGCTCGTAAACAACCGGCCATTTTAAATGACTATTACGCGGCATTACTTTTTTACCTAATGTTTTTCCATTTAGGAAAAGCTCTACTTCGTCAGCATTTGAATTAACCCAAACATCGATAGTCTCACCTCTTTTATTAGGCCAATTCCAATGTGGAGAGATGTGAAGAATGTCATGATTAGTCCACCAACTTTGATAGTAGTAATAAATGTTCTTTGGAAATCCACATACATCCATTACACCAAAATGCGAATTAATATTAGGCCACTTATAAGGTGTTGGCTCTCCACGATAATCCAGCCCTGTCCAGATAAAACCACCTAACCAAAATTTAGAATTAGCTGCCAGTGTCCACCAATCTTCAGCTTTACTAGCCCACCACGGTGCTGTTATATCCTGATCGGGCACATAAGCACGAATGCTGTCTTTATGATAAATGCCACGCGTAGTTACGGTGCTGCCCATCTCAGTGCCAATAATAGGCTGTGTTGGATGATCGCGATGATAGTCTGCTACTGCAAACTGACGATAGTTGAAACCTCTGACAGGACTTACTTCATTTACACCATTAAAAACGTTGGCAAGATCTGCAGCATAGATACTGGTTCGTGTAGGATCAAGTTCTTTTTGTTTAGCTAACAAGGTTTGGGCAATACGTTTACCTACTGAGTTAGTTTGTATCCATCCTTCTTCGTTGCCAATAGACCACATAAATACTGAAGGATGATTTCTGTCTCGCAGGATTAACCTAGTAAACTGATCCATATACTCCGGACTGCTGTTCAATAAGCGCTGTTCGTTCATCACAAGCATACCTAAACTGTCGCAGGCATCTAATAACTCCGGTGTAGGTGCATGGTGACTTGCACGATATGCATTTGAACCCATATTTTTTAGGAGACGAATACGGTAGAATTGTAAATAGTCAGGTAGGGCACTACCTAACCCCGCATGATCTTGATGGTTATTTGTTCCTAATAATTTGATATGCTTTCCATTTAGAAAAAAACCTTCCTTGGCATCAATCTTTATTGTGCGAATACCGATTCGCTCTTTGTTGGTGTGTACAATGCTACCATTGCTTTTAATAACTGATACCAGTTTATAGAGATAAGGATCTTCCAAAGACCATAGCCTTGGGTTGTTAACTGTAATTTTTTGTATGAGTTTGCCTTGTGCATTAACGGCCAGGTTAAGCGTCTGCTCTTTTGTTTGTGCAAGCTTTCTACCAGTACGGTCAGTTAAGTAAGAAAAAACAGTGCAATTGGCCGGAGCTAGATTTTGATTCTCAATAGTTGTTTCAATCGAGATGGTAGCATTCTTATCCTGAACCGTTGAGTAAGCGAATACTCCCCCTGTTGCAAAATGCAGGTTATTCAATTTATTAAGCCATATATGACGATAAATGCCAGCACCTTCATAAAACCAGCCTTCGTATTGAGTGGCATCAACTCGCACCACTACAACATTTTCTTTTTTGAAATAGATGTAGTCAGTTATGTCGTAAGTAACGCCAACATAGCCACTATCATTTGTACCGAGATAGAAACCATTTACCCACACACTGGCATTGCGAAAAATACCATCAAACTGTAGTTGAAATCGACTGCCAGAATCTGACTTATCTATATTGAAATGCTTGCGGTACCAACCTATGCTGGTTTCAGGAAAGAAACCACCAACAGGTTTGTATCCATGTGATTGAACATCAAAGTTGTCTTTGTTAACAAAAGGGAGCTCTACAGCCCAATCGTGTGGTACATTTAGTTTACGCCACAGGCTGTCGTTATATTTAGGGTCAATAGCAGTGCCAACAGCACTTCCGGATTTCGAAAAAATAGTGGATAAGCTATAATTGAAATCCTTTTCAGGATCATTTGCATGCCCAAAATGAAAACGCCAATCGTTATCGAAGTTGATTTTTTGTTGTGCATGTGCATTAAAAGCAAATGCTAGAATTAGCGTTAGACAAAACAGAGACTGCTGAATATTTCTAGTGGCTTTCATCGCTATGGAAGTAAGCGATGAAGGTAAATATTTGAGAGAAATTTATCAGATTATTTTTTTAAAAGGTATTACACGATTAATTCCCATCTCCCTTAAAATATTTGTCTTCATCAAATTCAGCCTCCTCACTTACAGGTCTCACCACATCACCGATTTCAACGATCTTGAACTCCGTTCTGCGGTTGCGGGCACGTCCTACCGGATTATCGCTACCATCTGGATTGGTATTGCGGGCAATAGGTGTAGTTTCACCATAACCTTTAGCTGTTAGTCTTTGTTGTGAGATACCATTATTTACTAAATATTTAACTGTAGACTCAGCCCTGCGCTGAGAAAGCAAAAGATTGTACTCATAAGTATCTACACTATCGGTATGCGAGCCCATTTCAATTTTGATCTCAGGATTATCCTTAAGGATCTCTACTAATTTGTTTAGTTCTTTTGCAGCTGTAGGTGTAATATCGGATTTAGCAAAGTCGAAATAGATATTTTCCAGCACAAAAATTTTATTGAGCTCAATACGATCCATCACCATAATGGTGTCTAGTGTAATATTGGTAACGAGTTCTTTTAAAGTGGCCGGATCAACGGATTTTCCTTTCGTAGTGTAGGGTTGACGTTTTGTTAAATAGCCATCCAACTCTCCAAATAATTCATAGTCCTCATCACCATAAACTCGGAATAAGAACTTACCATCATTGCCAGTTACGTAGTCAGTCATGCTCTCTCTTTTGTTATCGAGCAAACTAACTTTGGTATTAGGTAATAACTGAAGTTTACCTTCTTTATCAGGTGAGTAAACAATGCCTTCTAAATAGTAATTGATGATTTTGAGATTGGGATCTTCATTTACAAACGTATAAACATCATCATCTCCCTTTCCTTCTGCTCTATTGGAAGTGAAGAACCCACGATCAGGTTTAAAAAGAAACATACCGAAATCATCAGCATTTGAGTTTACAGGCTCACCCAGGTTTTGTATGATGTTGCGTCCATTAACACGGTTAACTACAAAAATATCCAGCATACCAAAGCCAGCATGTCCGTCAGAAGCAAAGTATAGTTTACCATCTTCTGCCATATGAGGAAAATACTCATCCCCAGGAGTATTGATTTCAGATCCAAGATTTTTTATCTGAGAAAAGCGACCGCGTGAATCCATACGTGCAGAGTAAATATCTAAACCACCCTGGCCCCCCGGACGTGAGGAAGAGAAATACAAAGTTCTGCCGTCAGGGCTGAAAGATGGAGTTGACTCCCAATGACCAGGAGTGTTTACGCTACCTGTTATACGCTGAGCAGCAGTCCACTCGCCATTTCTAAAACGGGCAATATACAGATCTACATCTTCAGCACCTTTTTTCTTACCGGTATTACCTTTTGCAAAGACCATTACTTTTCCATCAGGAGAAAATGTAACACAACCGTCATTAATTCCTTCGGTGTTAATAGAGGAGGGTAAGGGTGCTAGTGTATTTAAATCGACATTGGCTCCTCGCGAGGCAACCTTATAAATATTTGAGAAGGGTTTGCCCTCAGCTTCATAGATTTTGCCTGAGCCACGATTTGAAGTAAAATACAGTTCATTATTGAGAAATACTGGAGAGTATTCTGCTGAAGGGGTATTTAGTGCATCGAGATTTCTAACACGGTAGTAGCTTTTGTTTTGTTTAATTGTTTCTAATTCCTGAATGCCACTAACCTGTGCGTTTGCAAGACGTTTTAGCTTGTCGCTGCTAGCATTTTCGGCCAGGCTATTTAATTGTGTAAGGGCTTCATTGTACTTACCATTGGCTTTTAACGACTGTGCATAGTAAAATTGAACAGTATCCTTATCTATTCCTATCCCCTTGGCATTGGCATAAAATGGTTCAGCCTCTTTAATGCGGTTCGACAAACGGTAACTTTCTGCAATAAAGTAATTTGCTTTACCTGGGTTTTTTGAAAGTGTTTTTTGGTAGAGACCTATTGCGTTCTGGTACTCACCACGATTAAAAGCCTTCATAGCTTTTTTCTCCACGCTGCATGACACCGCCAATAATAGTACAAGAATGAAGGATAGATAACGCATATTTTATGACTAATTTCGAAAACTACAAAAAAGCAGGCAGTCTTTTATACCGTAACCGTGGGCATGTACCGCTTTAGCCAGCCGAATTTAGCAGCCTGCAACCAGGTTTGCTCCAGTGCTCCTTTGGTAGACACAAGATTATTGAAAGTTAACACCTCTGCATTTACCTCAGTAAAGAACGTTTTAAGGTCTCCTCTTCGTATCAACTTAACCTTATTATTTACAAAAAAAGCAATGAGTTCACGATTGAAAAAATCAACGTTTAGCTCCTTACCTAATGCACTCAGGTCGCGGAATAAACTGTCAATTGAACAACCACTTGCACCAGATAAAGATTCGTCAAGGCCAATGATAATAAAATGAGCATGTACAATGTCAACCCCAGCGTGGAGCGTGTTGCCGTGTGCAGTCCATTTCTCCAAAAATCCGGAGATTCGACTTTTAATTATGTCTGACTCACCAGGCTGTAGGGACCTGTCGCTTTGGTATATCCAAACCCTTGCTGTTTCTGGTAAAGCGTCAAATGGTACAATCATAAAAATTAGCTGTGTATTGGTTTACAACGTAAGATTATAAACCTTTTGCCTCTACAATCAGTTCCGCTAAATCTTTTACTGAAACTTCGGCTTCTTTCTCTTTGTTTTTAACACCATCTGTCATCATAGTCATACAGAAGGGGCAAGCCACAGCAATGGTTTTAGCTCCTGTTGACAATGCCTCTTCAGCACGCTCAACATTTATTTCTTTTTTACCTTTTTCAGCATCTTTGAACATCTGTGCTCCACCTGCTCCACAGCATAATCCAGTAGTGCGGCAGCGTTTCATTTCAACCAAATCAGCATCAAGTGCTTCAAGTACCTGACGAGGGGCTTCATAAATATTATTAGCGCGGCCTAAATAACATGAGTCGTGATAAGTAATTTTTTTACCCTTAAATGAACCACCACCTTCCAGTTTAATTTTCCCATCGTTAATTAACTGTTGCAAAAAAGTGGAGTGATGAATCACTTCATAGTTTCCGCCAAGTTCCGGGTATTCATTTTTAATAGTGTTGAAACAATGCGGACAAGCAGTTACAATTTTTTTTATGCCGTAACCATTTAGTACCTGTATGTTCGACATTGCCTGCATCTGAAACAGGAATTCGTTTCCGGCTCTTCGTGCAGGATCGCCTGTGCAACTTTCTTCGGTGCCCAATACTGCGAAATTTGTACCCACAGCATTCATGATTTTAACAAATGCTTTGGTTACTCGCTTGTAGCGATCGTCATACGATCCCGCACAGCCAACCCAAAACAATACTTCCGGACTTTCTCCTTTGGCGGCTAAATCGGCAACAACAGGTATATTCATAATTTTAGAAAATATAATTTAAACTCAAGGTCATTCTTTTAAGTGTGCATCAGGGGCATTTCTTTTTACAGCATCAACCCCCCGGCCCGCTGCAGCTTTAGTCATGTAAATCCCACTTTTACCAATAACGCTACCATTGGCTGCCTTAAGATCAAAGTAGAACTTTCGGTCTGCTGTTTCTTTAATGACATAGCAAGCATCATTGATCGCATTTTTTTTTATGGCCTCCATGCTTTCAGCATAGTCCTCGGCACTGTTGTAACCTTCGGTAGTCAGTATCGTCATACTGTTACTTGATTTCAAATTAAGCAGTATCTGGCCATCCCTTCTTTTTTTGATCTCAAAATACCCCATAGTAAATAGGTAAGTTGTTAGCAAACTTCAATTTTTCGCAGGCACACTATCCCTCCTTCGACCAATTAAATCGGTCGCTGGGTGAAAATTTCCACGGAGCAAAATTTGTTTCAATGTTTTGGTACATGTTGTTCCATGACGCTGGTGCACCAGATTCCTCCATAGAAACGTAACGTCTCAACTCTACAATAATTTCTAATGGATTAATCAGAACCGGACAAGCTTCCACGCACGCATTACAGCTGGTGCAAGCATTGATTTCTTCTTTTGTAATGTAATCGCCAAGTAATGACTTACCATCATTTAAGCCGGCACCACCTACAGCTATACTGTTGCCTACATCCTCCATCCGGTCGCGGGTATCCATCATAATTTTACGAGGCGATAATTTTTTGCCGGTAAGATTTGCAGGACATTCTGCTGTGCAACGACCACACTCTGTACATGAATAAGCAGCCATTAAACTATTCCAGCTTAAATCGTTTATGTCTTTTGCTCCAAAACGGCCGGGCTCAGCAGGAGTGGCCGGTGCGTCAGTACCAATACCCAACATTGATTTTACTTCATTGGTAACCACAGGCATGTTATTGATATGACCCTTGGCTTCCAACTTTCCATAATAAGTGTTAGGGAAAGCAAGAAAAATATGAAGGTGTTTGGAGTACGTTACATAAACAGCAAAGCCAAGAATACCAATAATATGGAACCACCACGCAAAACGCTCAACAAGAATTAATGTAGAAGTGCTCAGGTTTTCAAAAAGTGGAATGAGAAAAGAGCTAAAGAATAAATTTCCGGTTGCCACATAATGCTCATCACGACCTTGCAAAAGCTGGTCGGCCGCATTCATGCTAAGGATGGCCGTCATTAAAACAATCTCTGTAATCAAAATCAGATTGGCATCAAGGCGGGGCCACTTATTTAACTCAGCAGACTGAAACCGAGGGATGCTCATCACATTTCTTCGGAGCAGGAAAAACACACATGCCAACAAAACAGCTACTGCCAGAAATTCAAAAACATTCATGAGAACGCCATAGAAGGATCCCAGAAAAGGAGCAAACACACGATGCGTTCCCAACACACCATCAACCACAAATTCGAGTACTTCAAGGTTAATTACCAAAAAGCCAACATAGATGAAGAAATGCAGTAGAGCAGGTATTACTTTTTTAAACATTTTTTTCTGGCCAAAAGCTACCAACAGCATATTCTGGAGGCGCTCAGATGGCCTGTCCTTAATGTTGTTAGGTTTACCAAGCTTAATGTTATCGCGAATACGTAAAGTACGCTTACGGATTAAGAAGGCGGCAATGCCGAGTGTAATGACAAATGCAATTTGCTGAATCATACCACGAGGTTAAGCTTCAATCGTTATAATTCCAATTTTGTAAACAATTTAGAATGAGTTTTAGAAAGAAGCTTGTGAGATTGATAAAAGAAGAATATTTCTGATAGCATTTTTGGTCGGAAAGTAAATTTATCTACTTTTGTGCCCCGCTACCCGTTATTTGGGTGGTTTTAAGGTGATGTAGCTCAGTTGGTAGAGCAAAGGACTGAAAATCCTTGTGTCGGGGGTTCAATTCCCTCCATCACCACAAAAAAAGGTGTCTGAAAAGACACCTTTTTTGCTTTTAGGCCATCAGCCAATCTTTAACTAGAAAATCTTTTCTCAGCGATTAGCGCTTAAAAGACAACCCAACGCCAAAAGTCAGCATACCCTCAGAAAAGGCAAGTGTTGAATATCCAATGCTAAGGTTAAAGCCATTAAAATCAACCAGCATACCAAATTCAGCCTCAACAGAAGACTTGCTTACATCGGTGTATTTGATCAATTCATAGCCATAAGAAGTACCAGAAGAACCGATCTGTTCATATTCATACATATAGTTGGCATATCCGTAGCCAACACCAAAGTATCCATGAATGCTTGTGCCATCCAGGTTACCTCCCATATTAGCCATATAACCAACTAAGAATGATCCACGCCTATATTCATAGTTGCCTGTATAGTCCCAGATCCAAAAGTCATCATCTATCCCATCGGCATCGGTCATTTCATAGATGGAAACTTCACCAAAAGAATTACTCGAAAAGCGCCCCGTAAAATAAAGCGCTCCCTTGTCTGATAAAGTACCCATGCTAATACCGAGATCAGCAAAGGTGCCGGGCGCATAGCTGACAAAAAAGCGCGATGAGGTTGCACCACTACTACTGGCTGGTGAATAAGTATTTTGAGGCATCGCACTTAATACAGAAGTAGTATTTGTTTGAACTGGAGCTGTCTTTACTGGCTGCTCTGCTGTGTTAGCAGGAGCAGGTGTTTGAGTAGGACTTGTTATACCTGTTTGAGACGCACCAAAAACATCTTTGGTTCCATCTTCATAACGAATCATAAAAATGTCGGCCTTGGCAAGGGAGTATATAGGACCAGTAGTACCCTGATCAAATCTTCTATACCTTACTTTTAAATCTTCAACCTCCACAACCTTGGCACTGATTTCAGAGCCATCTTTTTTAATAATCAAGTCTTGTGCAATCGCTGCAGAAGAGATCATTAAAAATATTGAAACGAAATATAACCTTTTGAATGATTTCATATACATATCCGTTATTTGAAATGTTATTGACAGTAAGGGCAATTGGGTGTGCCCGGTTCTTTAAGACTATTATAAATGGAGCAGACACTTTGAACTTCAGTAGAGTTTAACGGTAAACCACTTAAGCAACGGTAAGCATAAGCAGTACCACAAAATGAATCAAGCTGTACATCGCTAACAGGACTTCTGTAACTACCGGAACATACCGCACTTCCTCCTCCTCCGTTTCCTCCATTTCCACTAGTTACAGGAGGTTCAGGAATATCCGGCTCGCACGTGCTGGCCATCAATGAGACCAATAGAATTAAGACAGAAATAAATCTTGGAATTTTTACTAAATATTTCATACCAACTATTTTCTGCAATGTATCCCGTAGACACTACGTTGCGCAATACCTAAACTTTGGTATTTTCATTGGTGAATAAAAACAAAAAAAGATGACACCGAATGGCACCATCTTTTTTTGTTTAACTTTTATACCACATCTCAGGTACCTTTCTTAAGATGTTTAAGGCGAATAACTTCCTCTTCTCTCAAATGTCTCCAATTACCTCTTGGCAAATCTTTTTTATCGAGACCTGCATAAATTGTTCTATCGAGTTTCATCACCTGGTATTCAAGAGATTCAAAAATTCTGCGAACTACTCTGTTCCATCCAATATGAATTTCAAGACCAACGGTTTTGCCATCGTCTGATACCATCGCGATGTCATCGACCATAGCACGACCCTCTTCCAACTGTACACCTTGTCCGATCTTTTCAAAATCTTGTCTTGCCAAAGGTCTGTCAAGTTCTACTTTGTAAATCTTCTTTACATTATAAGAAGGATGTGAAAGCTGTTCGGCTAATGCGCCATCATTGGTTAAAAGTAGAAGGCCCGTGGTGTTCCTGTCTAATCTGCCTACCGGATAAATTCTTTCCTTTATATGAGAAGCCACTAACTGCATTACTGTCATACGATCATCAGGATCGCGAGTGGTAGTTAGATAGCCCTTGGGTTTATTCATTAAAACATAAACATGCTTTTCGGCACGAAGCATTTTGCCTTCATGCTTAACAACATCACCAGGCTGAACCTGATAACCCATTTCTGTTATGGTTTTACCATTAACGGTAACCAAACCCATTTTAATAATTTCATCAGCTTCTCTGCGTGAACTTACACCACTGTTGGCGATGTAACGATTCAAGCGCATTTTCTCAGGCTTTTCTTCAACAGCATCTCCTCTGTCCTTGAAACCTCTGGATGAAATTGTTTTTCCTTCTGTAAAAGATTTGCGTGGTCTTCTTTCACCACGTTCATTTTTTACCTCACGACTCTCAAAAGGCTTCCTTTTACCGAAAGGTTTTCTTTCAGTGTCATCTCTATCGCGACTGTCCCTTGAATCATCATCTCTTCTTGCAGGTCTCTCATCTTCCTCCGCTCTTCGCTTGCGCGTAAATGGATTATCTGATCTTCCTGTAGGCTCTTCTCTCGAAAAAGTTCTACGAGCAGGTCTCTCTTCATCACTGCTTCTATCGCTACTATCCTCATCCCTTCTTACAGGACGCTCTGTCTCATCGGCATTACGTTTACGCGTAAAAGGATTGTCGGAGCGACCAGCAGTTTCATCTTTTGAAAAAGTTCTTCGAGCAGGTCTTTCACTATCATCACGTCTACTTCTGCCAGCACTACTTCTCCTTTCAGGATTTTCGTCTTTATCGAATTCGCGTTTGCGGGGAAAGGGATTATCGGTTTTGCCTCTAAATGGTTTTTCAGGGGAATCGCTACGTTGACGAAAAGAGGGACGTTCGCCATCTGGTCTTGATGTACGTCTGGGTCTTTCATCATCATCTCGTTTAAAGCCTTCAGGAAAACCTCTTCTTGGTTTTGCATCTGCATTAAAAGGTCTGCTACCTCCACGTTCAGGTCTTCCACCTGTTCTTTTTTTATCGAAAGATCTTTCACCTCTTCCTTCAGCGCGTGGTGCACTTCTGGTAGAAGAACCTCTTCTGGGTCTTTCTTCACGACTTTCTTCTCCTGAACGGGAAGAACGTCTTTTGTCGCTAGGTTTATCTGAAACTTTGCGCGGGGCAGATGTTCTCTCACTACGGGAGTTAGAAGAACTTCTTGAAGCGCTTTTTTTACTTGTGCCTTTAGAAGATCTGCGGCCTGCATCGCTTCCGCTTGTGCGCGGATCAGTACGCGATAATTTACGCTTGGCCATCTGTTTCTGTATTGTTGTTTATTGTTGTTTCTTTTGAGTCTGTGCTTTCTCCTATGGTGCTAATTACTTCCTGCGTGAAGTCTTTAGGAACAGGCATTTCAGTTAAATCGTTAATGCCGAAATACTCCATAAACTTTGTGGTTGTGCCATAAAGCATGGGGCGGCCTACACTTTCGCTTTTTCCTTTTATTTCAATAAGTCCCTTATCCATTAATTTCTGAACGGCATAATCACAGTTTACACCACGAATATTTTCCACTTCGGTTTTGGAAATAGGTTGCTTGTAAGCAATAATGGAAAGTGTTTCCATTGCTGCTGTGGAAAGACGCTTTTTCGACTGTTGTTTTAGCAAAATGCCGATGCTGGCTTGATAAGCTGGTTTGGTTAAAAACTGGTAGCCACCGGCAGCCTTATTGAGCTGGAAGGAAAACTCTTCAGCAGAAAATTTTTGTTCAATACGTTCAATTGCGCCTTTGATATCATCTTCGGGCACATCTGCTCCAAACATCTCTGAAAGGCAAGCATGTATATCAGCTACTTTTACTGGGTGAGGCGCACAGAAGATGAGTGCTTCGATATGGTTTTGTAGGAAATCCACGGTATTACTATTTTCCACAAAGGTACGTTTTTATTAAGTCTCTGTATAAAAGAAAAAACCCCGTAAACGGGGTCTTTATAGGATAGGTTTAGAAAATACAATTAGTCCTGTTGCTGCATTTTAGCCTCAATAGATTGAGTTGTATGCGGAACAGCCATTAAACGTTCTTTAGAAATAAGTTTACCTGTTACAGAACAAATGCCATAAGTGCCATTTTTAATGCGAACCAAGGCATTTTCAAGGTTGGTAACATACTTTTGCTGACGAGCAGCCAATTGGCTCATATTCTCTTTTTCAGCGGTTTCAGCGCCATCTTCCAAAACTTTGGTATTGCCGCCTGAGGTTGCATCGGTACCCTCGTCATTATTGCGGTTGAGGGTGTCTTTCAAAATTTTGTATTCGCTGCGTGCCTTATCAAGTTTTGTATTGATAAGTGTTTCAAATTCCTTCAATTCTTCTTCAGAATAACGTGTTCTGTTATCTGAGGCAGAGGAGGCAGCAGCATTGGCAGGGCGATGTGCCACAGGTCTTTGTTGCGTAACGTTAGGGAAAACAGTATGTGCAAGCGATGGCTTAGGAGCTGGTGGGGCACTAACCGGAGCTGCTTTTACTGGTTGAGTCGGTGTTTTTGCTGGTTTTACAGCTGCTTTTGGCGCTGGTTTAGCCACTTTTTTAGGTGCTACAGCTTTTTTAGCCGCTACTTTTTTCGCGGATTTAGCCGTTTTAGCTACTGGTTTGGTTGCCTTTTTAGGTGCAGCTTTTTTGGCTGCTTTTACAGGTTTCTTTGCTCCAGGCTTAGCTGTGGGTTTTTTAGCTGCTTTTTTAGGGCTCGCCTTTTTGGTTGACTTCGCCATATAATTCCGAGTGTTTGGTAAAAAGTTGCGCAAAATTACGCGTAGGCATCACAAAACAAAAAATAACTCAAAAAATATCCCGCTACTCCAAATTTCCTTTTTTTGAAAATACGCAGCTTAGAATAAAAATTGCTCTAATGAATAATGACAGAATTCTATTAGGACAATGTCTATTAAAGGTTCAAAGGAGCCCTGTTTCGTTAAAAATGGATTCTTGTGTAGCCTTTAAGAACTTGCTCTTTGTTAAAATTTGTGAAATCTAGTCGTCCGCAACGCAGATTCGCAACAAAAACTGTTTTGGGTTTCCATGATGGAAATCATGAAAACGGTTTAACAACTGCAGCAACCGAATTGAAATAAAAAGAGGCTGTATTGGCCTGGTGAACCCATTTGGATTTACCGAGATCCTTTACAGCCTCTTTTAAAAGCAGTTCAATAAATGATTAAGCAGGCTTCCACTTAATGGTACAACCAATTGCTTTTGTTTTGTCAGTGGGCACTGCCTTTCCGGCAATCAAAGCATCAACTGCTTCTTCAACATATTTTTTATCTGCGGCAGCGGCATCTTTAGTGTTGTTATCAATGGCGCCAATGTAGGCTACTTTGAAAGTGGCTCCTTCCTTTTTCAGCACATAGACATGTGGTGTATTGGTAGCACCATAGTTGTGGGCTACTTCTTGTGTCTCATCAAATAAATAAGGGAAAGTATAACCTTTGGTTTTTGCATACTTTACCATTTCTTCAAAAGAATCGCCAGGGGATACTTCGGGAGAGTTGGAGTTGATGGCTACAACTGGGAAAGTGCTTGAATACTTTTTAGCAAGCGCAATAATTCTGTCATTGTATTTTTGTGAGTAAGGGCAGGTATTGCAATCAAAAATTACAATGGCTCCCTTAGCACTTTTGAAATCGGCTAAAGAAATCATTTTACCATCAACATTTTTAAGTTTAAAGTCAGCAACGGTATCGCCAACGCCATACCCTGCCGGTTTAGCTGCAACAAAAAGAACAGCTACGAAAGCGGCTGCAATAAGTGATTTGAAGTACTTCATGGTTTTATTTATTTAGTTTGTTATTGTACAGATTCAATTAGTTTTTCGAGTTCGCCTTCTTTAAGCTCATGTTGTGTAAACACGCGCTTGCCGTTGGTCGGATTATAGATAAGTGTTGCAGGAATTGCACCTTCCCAGCTTTTTTCAACCTTATCAATCCAGCTGTTGTAATCAATATCATCAAGCAGCAACACTGCACTCTTCATATTTTTACGCGCAATAAAGGCATCAACCTTGTCGAGTTTATCGGCAAAATCCAGACTAACCAAGGTAACTTTTACGTTCGTATTATTTGTGTTCACCTGTTCAAACATGGGTAATTCTTTAACGCATGGACCGCACCAGGTGGCCCAGAAATTAATAACCTGAATTGGCCCGTCTTTCTTTTGCAGCATCGTTTCCAGCGCAGGAAACTTGATAACCTTGGTTTGTGCTAGAGAAAGGTTTGTGAATAAAAAAGATAAAAGGCTGAAAAGGAGTATACGTCTCATAAATAGGGAAAACGAAAATACGGTTTGTAAGTTTATCAATTTGGCAATCATTATGCCAACGAGCTACTTTTTGTGATAGAGTGTTATTTGTATACGATTAACGGGAAAATGATCCAAAAAAGAGAAGAAATAGTTTTCCACAATTTTTTGGAGTTATCCACACGACTCTTTTGAAAATGATTAACCATCTGAATTACAGTATTTTAAGTGCCTAAAATTAAATCTTGAGTTTGTGGACAACTCTAAAGCACTATTTTTTGGCCTTCCGGAGCGCCTGAGTTAAATTTCAGATTTTCAACGCAATACAAGCCATTTTTAGTCATGAACCAACGCATTCAACAACTTTTCAACATTGAGTTTCCCATCATTCAGGCGGGTATGATCTGGTGCAGTGGTTGGCGATTGGCCGCTGCAGTTAGCAATGCCGGAGGCTTGGGTATTATTGGGGCTGGCTCTATGCACCCCGAAACCCTCAAGGAGCATTTACAAAAATGTAAGGCTGCCACTACTAAGCCATTTGCTGTAAACGTGCCCATGCTTTACCCCGAAATGAAGGAAATTATAGACCTTATCATTCAGGAAAATGTAAAAATTGTTTTCACTTCTGCTGGTAACCCTGCCACCTGGACAAGCCATTTAAAAGCGCACGGAATTACAGTTGTACATGTAGTTAGCAGCGTGAAATTTGCCAAAAAAGCAGAATTGGCGGGTGTTGATGCTGTAGTGGCGGAAGGCTTTGAGGCAGGTGGGCATAATGGAAGGGAAGAAACCACAACCCTCGTTTTGATACCTATGGTGAGAGAAGCGATATCAATCCCATTGATTGCAGCGGGAGGTGTTGCTAATGGCCGAAGTATGTTAGCGGCTGAGGCCTTGGGGGCTGATGGAGTGCAAATTGGGAGCAGATTTGCCGCCTCGGCCGAATCCTCAGCCCATCAAAACTTTAAAAATAAAATTGTGGCTGCTGGTGAAGGAGAGACTTTGTTAACCATGAAAAAGTTAACCCCAGTTCGTTTATTAAGAAATAAGTTTTTTCAAGATGTAATTGAACTCGAGAAAAGAGGAGGAACAAGTCAGGAAATGGAGGCTTTGCTCGGCAAACGGAGAGCAAAGAAGGGCATGTTTGAAGGAGATATGGAGGAAGGAGAATTGGAAATCGGGCAGGTAGCAGCAAGTATTAACAAGATTCAACCCGCAGCAGAAATAGTAAGGGAGATTTGGGAAGAGTACCTGCAAGTGAAGAAAAGCTTATGCGGATGATTGAGCGGAGCTAAAGTGCTGCTTGGCTAGCCATACAATTGGGATACCGATAATAAAAATATGAACGATGATACCCACAATGACTGAACTGGTTTCAAAGGAAAGGGGAGGGGTATTGGAGAGTGGTATCGCAATAAAATTCATGATAAGCCAAATGCCACAGCCATAACCAGTGCCGGTTATTAAAACATTGTTGCGTAAATTTTTAAAGGTGGTGGCTACAACAAAGAAAAATGCAGTGAAAGACATGGCAATTAGAAAATGAAAGAATAAGCCAGCAGCCACCATTTCAGTATTTCCAGCAAAGGCCTTCATGCCAAATACGCCACTGGCCACAAATTTGAAAACCCGATCCGGGCTAACGCTCTTCATCAAAAAATTAGAGAGCACCGCTGCAATACCATCAGCGACTCCAATACATAAACCAGAAAATAAAATTGCTTTGACTAAAGATCTTGTTCTTAGGTAAGCGGAGATCATGTATAAAAATAATCAGATCAGGATGATGCTCGCTCACCTAAGCTGTGGTATTTATTCATTCCCTGGCAAAGGACGATCGCTTATGCATTTGATTTTTACAACCTCAGCAGCCATACAGGCTGTGACTATGTCGGGAATGATTTCGTAGTTAATCATAACCTGTTTGCCATCTACATATTCGAAATTGTAAAGAGGATCTTCAGTTACTTCTTTAGGAAGGGGAGGTGTGCCACAAAACATTATCCAATAAGGACTCAATTTTGTGCCATCATTCAATTCAAAAACCCAACCACATCCATCTAAACCACTCATATCACGAAGTGTAGCTGGAGTCAAACAAGTTGATGTGCCTACATTTTCTTCAGAACACCCACTAAGTATAAAGCTGATAGCGAGTATAGATACGAATGCTTTCATGTGTTTATTTTTTTCATTAGACACAAGTTATACTTCAGGAGTTGGAATGATGGCGAAATCTATTGCAAGTGAAGTTTAGGAATTTAAACCACACTTAGCACTAAACCTTTTAAATACTCCCCTTCCGGATGGAAAATGGAAACAGGGTGATCTGCGGGTTGGCATAGGTGACTCAAAACTTTTATATCACGGCCAGCCTGAATAGCGGCTGAAGTAACAGTATCATAGAAAAGTTTGCGATCAATAACCTGTGAGCATGAGAAGGTAAAAATAATGCCACCAGATTTAATCATCTTCATAGCTTCAGCATTCAGTCTTTGGTAACCCTTCATTGCCTGATGTTTTGCATCGCGGTGTTTCGCAAAGGCAGGTGGATCAAGAATAATTACATCGTATTGATCTTTTTTATCTTTTAAGAAATCAAAAGTATCCATCGCAAAGCATTCATGCTGTTGCGTATCGAACCCGTTTAGTTCAATATTTTTTCTAGTTAACTCAACAGCCTTTTCAGAAGAATCAACAGAATGAACTGTAGCAGCACCTGCATGTAAAGCATAAACAGAAAAGCCTCCTGTGTAACAAAAAGTATTGAGCACTTTTTTATTTCTGGAGAAATCGGCCAACAGTTTTCTGTTTTCACGCTGATCTAAAAAGAAGCCGGTCTTTTGCCCACTCTCCCAATCAATTAAAAATTTTTGATCATGCTCTTTCACTATATGAGGCACGCTGGTCATCCCGAATAAATATCCATCGCTTTTTTCATCGCGTATTTTTCCGGGCAGCGTTCCCTGACTTTTATAGTAAACTGCCTTCAATTTGTCTTTTAGTACTGCTTGCAAGCCCGCTGTAATCGCTTCCCGATCAGCATGCATTCCTGTAGAGTGGGCCTGTACAATCGCGACCCCATCATAATAATCAATAACAAGTCCTGTTAAACCATCGCCCTCACCATGTACAAGGCGAAAGCAGTTGGTATGCATGGAGGGTAGATAAGCGGACGCTCTGAGCGATAAAGCTTGAGCTAATTTTTTAGTGTAAAAAGATTCATCAGGGGTAACTGAATCGAAGGTAAGCATGCGCACAGCAATGCTCCCGTTTTGATAATGGCCGAAGCCAAGGGTTTTATTATTGGCATCCCTAACTTCTACCCAAACGCCATCGTTAACCAGGCCCTCCATTTTTTGAATGGCACCAGAAAACAGCCATGGGTGGAAACGCTGTAAAGAAATTTCTTTACCTTTTTTTAAAACTATTATACCGCTGATGATCATCCTGCAAATTACGCATACTAATGCCACACATTAAGTATTTAAGAACCCATTTGATTAATTAAACGTTGTAGCATTAATTAGAAGGCATGAAGGCGTTGGAAGGAATTTTTGACTTTCTCAAACTGACAAAATTTCATTTTTTGCTGACTTGCCTGATTTTTGAGGATAAATAGACATTAAAAAATCAGATAGAACTATGAAATGGTCATGTATATGATCCTCACAAATCACAAATAATTATATGGCCATTCCATGTGACATTAAACTAAAATTATAAACACATGAAACAATTTGCATCAATCTTTTTTGCCGCAGTGCTTGGCAGTGTATTTACGATAGCCGCTTACCGTTGGTTAGGTAACGATGATGTGAGTAAAACACAATATGTAAATGGCACACCCATTACAAAAGTAGCATACTCCTTTAATGAAAACGGAGAGGCAGTGCCACTAGATTTTACAACAACAGCAGAAAAAGTAACGAAGGCTGTGGTGCACATTCGCTCAACACAAAAACAAAGCACAAGAGAGAACCAACAGCCTTTTGATCCATTTCGAGAATTTTTCGGCACACCATCTCCACAAGGTCGCGGTAGTCAACCGAGTCAATCAACCGGTTCAGGTGTTATTATTAATGCAGATGGTTATATAGTGACCAACAATCACGTTGTTAAAGACGCTGACATAGTTGAAGTGACCCTAAATGACAATAGATCATTTAATGCAGAGGTAGTTGGCATAGATCCTGACACAGATTTGGCTGTGTTAAAAGTGAAAGAAACCAATCTTCCCTTTTTGGCTTTCGTAGATTCAGATCAGGCAAAGGTAGGGCAGTGGGTGTTGGCAGTTGGCAATCCTTTTAACTTGAACTCCACTGTAACTGCAGGAATTATTAGTGCCAAAGGAAGAAACATTGGCATTGTGAATCGCGAGGGGATTACAGAAAAAGGAAGCACAGCCATTGAATCGTTTATACAAACAGATGCTGCCATTAACCCTGGAAATAGCGGTGGAGCATTGGTGGATTTGAATGGTGGATTGTTAGGCATCAACACAGCGATTGCGAGTCCAACAGGTTCTTATTCTGGTTATGGTTTTGCTGTACCTTCTGGTATTGTGAGTAAAATTGTAGAAGACATTATAAAGTTTGGAGTAGTGCAACGTGGTTGGTTGGGTGTATCTGTGGCGAGTGTTAACAAGGATTTGGCAAAGCAGTACGACCTGGATATTATTGAAGGAGCTTATGTGTCTGGTTTTGCTGAAAAGAGTGCAGCAAAGGATGCGGGGATTAAAGAAGGTGACGTTGTAATTAAACTAGATAACACCTCAATTAAAAGCAGTACCGCTTTAACAGAGTACATTGGACTTAAACGTCCTGGTGACAAAGTAGAAGTTACGGTGAATAGAAGAGGGAAAGAGATGAAGTATACCGTAACCTTGATAGGGCGTAATGGTAACACAGAGATAATAAAACCCGAAGAACGAAGTAGCCTTGTTGCCTTAGGAATAGAGCTAGAAGAAATAGACACCAAGGTGTTGAAGCAACTAGATTTGGAAAATGGTGTAAGGGTAAAATCTTTGGGCAATGGTAAATTGGCTCGTTATACAGAAATGAGGGAGGGCTTCATCATTACCAGGGTGAACGATACCGAGGTTAAATCCGTTAAAGAATTTAACGAAGAATTAAAGAACAAAAAAGCAGGTGACCTCGTTATTTTAAGTGGGACTTACGATGACTTCCCTAGAGAATTTAACTACGCTTTCAGGATGTAAGTGATTAGTGTCATCAAAAGCATTCCAGTCAAACACTTGACTTTTAAGTTTTGATTCGTATTTTGGTTTAAAATTAACAAATTCGTTATTGTATTATATGAGGAAATTGTTCAAGAAGGGCGAACGTGTTCGCAACAAGGTAGACGGCAAAGTGATGGAAGTGTTAAGGTATATTAAGAACAACATCGTTGAAGTAAAGTGGTTTGATCTCGAATCAAAAGAGGTTAGAACCAATACTGTAAAAGAAGATAAGTTATCTAAGGCTGCATAAGCCGGTTTTCTTTTAAGATGGAAAGGCAGTGTTCCTGATTTACTCAGGAGTGTTGCCTTTTTATTTTTTTACGGAACCACAAGCCCTCTTTTGTGTTTACTTTGTAGATAAATTTACAGCTATCAAAAAGTTCGACATACCCGCTTATTACCGTTCTTCCATTACCGGCAAGATAAAAGAATCAAGACGTGTTAAAGATTTGCGTAAGCAAGACTTTACACCTACTATACTTGATTTTGGCAGCGTACAATTTATACTGGCACGTCATTTTGGTTTTTGTTATGGTGTAGAAAACGCCATTGAAATTTCTTACCGCGCTATCGAAGAAAATCCAGATAAAAAAGTCTACCTCCTTAGTCAGATGATTCACAACCAGGAAGTGAACAACGATCTGCAAAGCCGTGGTATAGAATTTATAATGGATACTGATGGATCACAGTTTATTCCTTGGGAGAAAATTAACGCAGATGATGTAGTGATTATTCCGGCTTTTGGTACCACCATTGAAATTGAAAATTTCTTATTGGATAAAGGTGTAGAAGTGCAAAAATATAACACTACTTGTCCTTTTGTAGAGAAGGTATGGAATAGAGCGGAGAAGCTGGGGAAGGAAAACCATACCGTTATCATACATGGAAAACCCAAACACGAAGAGACTCGGGCAACATTTTCTCACTCAGCCGCCAACGCAAAATCAGTAGTAGTGCGTGATATGGAGGAGGCGGTTCAGCTTGCAGCTTACGTAACCGGAAAGAAAAATGCTGTACAGTTTACCGAGGAATTTGCAGGTCGTTTTTCTGAAGGATTTGATGTAACAAAAGATTTAGAGCGTGTTGGCGTGGTGAATCAGACTACCATGCTTGCAACGGAGACCCAAGCCATTGCCGATTATTTTAGAAAGGTAATGATAGAGAAGTACGGAGAGGCCGATATTAAACAACACTTTGCTGACACGCGCGATACTTTGTGTTATGCAACTAACGACAACCAGGATTCAACATATCAATTACTAGAAACGGATGCAGACGTAGCGATAGTAGTAGGAGGTTACAATAGCTCGAATACTTCGCATATTGTTGAATTGTGTGAGCGAAAATTTCCAACCTATTTTATAAATTCAGAAAAGGAGATTAAATCAACTACAGAAATACATCACTATAACTATCCACAGAAAAAGAAAGAAGTGGCACAAGGCTTTCTGCCCGCTAAGCATCCCCTTAAAATTGTGTTAACGAGTGGTGCTTCTTGTCCTGATACATTGGTGGACAGAGTAATGCTACGTTTGCTTGAGTGCGTAGGCTCAGGCAAAACAATTGAAGAAGTTTTGGCGGAGTATTGAATTTAAAAATCGGTGAAGCTAACTACAAAGCAACAACACCGATTCTTAATAAATTATTCAGCTGATTTAGCGCGACCTTTCTTAGCGGCACCTTCAACTTTCTTACCATTGCGGTGCTCGCCCATGATGATAATGTCTTTAGTGGCCTGGTATTGACGAACGGCTTGCATCATCGCTTCTTCTGTGTCGCGGATGATGATTGTGCCAGTTTTAGCGCCTTTATTGCGAATTTCTATATAAAAACCGTCTTTTTTCTTCTTTGGTAAAATAGGGGGTCTTCCCATGATTCTTATTGTTTTTATGCAATGTTAAAACACATTTCTCTTGCATTTGGTGCAAAAGTGGCGCAAGATACTGAAAATGTGGTGTTTAACCTACAGTGCTTCGATTAAGACCTTTGACCAAATTTTTATTCGGTGAATTCAATAAAAAAGACAACAATTTTATAACAATGCACAGGAATTTGTAATAGAATTTCGAAGAAAGAAAAACCTAGATTCGTATTATTAATTGTGATGATCTAAACCTATGAAACAAAGCTACGCCATACTGATGCTCCTAATGATAATGGGATGCAGCAAGACCGAAAAAAGCAAAAAGTTAACTGAAGAAGTCACTCCATTTTTCGAGGCAACACAAAAACCTTTTTATCATGGTGTTGCTTCAGGCGATCCGCTACATGACCGCGTCATAATCTGGACAAGAGTTACGCCTGAAGATTCTCTAAATAGTGTAGTTGTGCAGTGGGAGATTGCAGAGGACCCCGCTTTTGTTTCAGTTTATAAATCAGATTCTATTACAACAACACCCGCCCGTGATTACACTGTTAAAGCAGATGTTGACGGACTTAAACCAGGAAGATTCTATTACTATCGCTTTAAAGCATTAGGAACAACATCTATGACCGGGCGAACAAAAACCGCTGCAGTACAAACTGACAGTGCTGCATTTGCTGTTGTAAGTTGCAGTAACTGGGAGTTTGGTTATTTCAATGCTTACCAAAAAATTGCTGAACGTGAACTGGATGCAGTCGTCCATTTAGGTGATTATATTTATGAATATCCTGTGGGTGGCTATGGCGATACAACGATAGGCCGTAAGCATTTACCTGCACATGAAATAGTAACACTACAAGATTATCGCACCCGCTACTCGCAATACCACTTAGACAAGGGATTGCAAAGAGCAAGGCGACAACATCCTTTCATTACCATTTGGGACGATCATGAAGTAGCGAATAATGTTTTTAAAGAAGGTGCACAGAATCATCAGGAAGATGAAGGCGAGTTTGCTGCCAGAAAAGCAGCTGCTACCCAAGCGTATTATGAGTGGTTGCCCATAAGAGAGGGTAAAAGCCATTACCGTTCATTCTCATTTGGGAATATTGCTGATCTGATTATGTTGGATGAAAGACTGGAAGGAAGAACTAAACCAGTTGACAGTTTAAGCGATCCGGCTTACAAGAGTGAAGCACAAAGCATGCTTGGTGCAGCACAATTGGATTGGTTTAAAACCACACTGGCACAATCCAAATCAACCTGGAAAATAATTGGCAACCAGGTTATATTTTCTGAAGTAGATCAATCGGGCCCATTCCCCTCTGCACCACGCAACCTTGATAGTTGGGATGGTTATCCTTACGAACAGAAACATATTGCCGATTACCTACAAGAGCAGGCATTGAAGAATGTCATTTTTATTACAGGAGATACACACGCCTCCTGGGCATTTGAAGTAGCGGATCTTAAAAAGTATAATCCAAAAACTGCTGCGGGCGCTTATGCTATTGAATTGGGTACACCAAGTATTTCCTCATCCAACTGGAATGAATACACGAGTGACGATACTGTAAAAATGGGTGAGCAAACTTTAATGAAGGCTAATCCGCATCTTAAATACGGTAACGCTCGCGATCATGGTTATTTGCTATTGTACACCAATGCTGATAAAGCAAAAGCCGAGTGGTGGTATGTTAGCACACTTCGTACACCTGAAGCAACTGAACAGCTAGGTAAAAGTATGGAGGTATTAAAAAACACAAACAGGTTACAATAAACAGCAGGGGCTTATTTTGTAAGCCCCTGCTTTTGTTTTTATCCATCGCATTTTTTAGCACAGGCTTCTGTTTCAACCGTTGTCTTTTCTACAGATGAAGGTGTAGTAAAATCTTCTTTGGCTTTCTCAGCCCATTCTTTTTTCACGCTTTCAAAATCTTTTAGGAATTCTTTATTCTTAAACAACATACTAACGAATTGTTGAGCCAACAAACGTGAACTTTCTGAATCACTCGGATAATGTACACCCAGTATTTCGCGCGAATGGGCCATATCATATGCATCTTTTAAAAACACATCGCTAAAATCTGGCGCCAAAGCACTGTAGATATAAGCGTTAATATATGAGTTAGCTGCATGACCACTCGGATACGCTGGCCAGTTGGTTTCCTCTAAGTTGTTAAGAGCAGGTTCTAAAATGTATGGGCGAATGCGGGCATATTTATATTTGAATGTCCAGATAAAGTAGCTGGCGTCTTGCCATACGGTGGCCATCAGTTTAGCAGTCATGGGCAGGTTTTGTGCATTAAACCAGGTACCTATTGAGCGGCCAATAAAGAATAAATTATCACGGTAGACTTTATAGTTAGCGTCTTCTGGTTTTGCTCGTGGATTAAAGTAAACATTGGCCATAAACAAGCTTGTCTTCACATCTAGTTCTGTGCGTTGTTGTTGCAAAGCCATCAAGTAATTGAGTTCTGCTTTTGTTTTTGCAGCGCTATTAGCTGGCATATCTGGCAGTATAAAATCTTTTTCGGTTATGGCTGTTAAATAATGAGGTTTCAGACTCAGCCTTTTTTCTGCAAGTGCTGCATCATAAATGAAATGAAGTGTGTCAATGGCGTGGTCACCACTTGCCTTACCTGAGAAGTTGTTGAGCTGTTTATAATGCCCCCTTGCGACATCATTATTTAATGAGGTTTGTCCAAAGACTAGTGAGTTAAAAACACTCAGCAGTAATGTTAAGAGTAAAAATTTTTTCATGTTTTTATCCTGATGACGGATCAAGAAGAAAAAGACGCAAGAAATAAAAGTGAGTTAGGCTGCGTCTTTTGATAACGTCCACGTCATTACTACAGGCAATAAAAGATTGCTACAAAAAATGTTTCACATTAAACTATACGAACATGAAAACACACTCAATTGATGGTGATGGTTGTGGTGGCGGAGGCTGCTGCTAAACCGAATTGTCAGGGCATCACTGATGTCCTGACAATTTTTAAATGATGCGATTTAACTCTTCTTGTAAAGTATGCGCAGCGTTGCAGCTGCAGTGTTCTCGATTTTCGCAAACAAGTATGTTGCCGTAAGCATCAGTTTCAATGCGGTAAAGTGTTTGCAATTTTCCCTTTAGCATTTGGCGTGCACGTTGTATCCTCGATTTGGCACCCGAGTAAGAAATATTCCAGCGCTTGGCTAATTCAGTTTGCGAAATATTTTGTTTCTCTGATAACTCAAGTGCTTCCTGATAAGGGGAAGGCAAGGTTTTAGCTAGTTCCATCAAGCATTGTTCAACGCATTCGTTAAAAATGTGCCTGTCGTCTGTCACCTCTACAAGCATACCTGTTTGCTCTTTTTTTCTAAGCCGGTAATGATCAATGATGGAATTTTTTGCAATGCGGTACATCCAGCCAATTAATTTTTCAGGGTTGCGCACCTGGTGTTGTTGCAATTGAATTTTTATGAAAATATCCTGCACAATATCTTCTGCATCTTGTTTGTCACGCACATGACTGAGTACATAGCGTTTAATTTTTTGATAAAGGTCGTGATGCAGGCTATTCATATACGATTGGTCGAATCTATCCGTTTAATAGACGAAGAAGGTTTGAAAAGACGCAAACATTCATGCAGTTTTACCTTATTAATCTACCCAATATGAAAAAAACGTTAGTATTGTATCTTTTGTTGCTTGTATCAGGCTTTTCTATGGCTCAGGTTGTAGGGAAACCTTTTCCAGCCATGGAGGCAGAGACAGTAGAGGACAAAAAAGTGAAACTGCCGGATGATGTAAAGGGCAAGTATACACTTTTAGGTTTGGCATACTCAAAAAAAGCAGAGGACGAATTGAACTCATGGTTTTCTCCTGTTTTTGAAAAATTTGTAAGAAAGAATACTGGTTCATTGTTTGATGGTATGGGCTACGATGTTAACGTTTACTTTGTCCCCATGTTTACAGGAGTTAACGCAGCAGCTACAGGAACCGCCAAAAAGAAGGCGCTGAAAAATATTGATCCACAAGTGTTGCCAAACATTCTGTTTTATAAGGGAGAGTTAAAACAATACAAAGAAGCACTAGATTTCGAAAAGAAAGACACTCCTTACTTTTTTGTACTTGACGAAGAAGGCAAAATTATATACGCAACCTCAGGTAAGTTTTCAACTAAGAAGTTGGATGAGGTGGAGAATGTGATTGAATGAGATGCCAATAAAAAGATTCAACATTCGCGAAGTATCTATAAACTTCGAATGTTGAATCTGAAATCTTATAATTCCAAAATTAAATTACTCCCTGTGCCTGCATAGCTCTTGCAACTTTTAAGAAGCCCGCAATATTAGCACCATGCATATAGTTGCCGGGCTTGCCATAGGCAGCTGCGGCAGCTAAACATGTTTCGTGAATATTTTTCATGATGTCAACCAATTTTGCGTCCACTTCCTGACGTGTCCAATTGGTACCCATAAAGTTTTGAGTCATTTCTAAACCCGAAGTAGCAACACCACCAGCATTACTGGCTTTGCCTGGAGCGTACATGATTCCATTATCAATTAACACATTTATCGCCTCGGGCGTAGTAGGCATGTTCGATCCTTCACCTAACAATTTTACACCGTTTTTAACAAGGTTGTTAGCATCTTTTTCATTGACTTCGTTTTGTGTTGCGCAAGGGAAAGCACAATCAGCTTTTATACTCCATAAAGGATTATGATCAGCTTTATCATCAATGTCTTTGTAAACAACATTTTTAAATTTCTCTGCATATTCTTTTATGCGTCCACGTTTGTTGTTTTTTAAATCCATCAAGAACGCGAGCTTTTCAACTGTAAAACCAGCTTCATCATAAACATAGCCGTTAGAATCAGAAGCAGTAACCACCTTTGCGCCAAGCTGAATTAGTTTTTCTATAGCATATTGCGCCACATTACCAGAGCCGGAAACAAGGCAAACTTTATTTTTGAGCGATTCTTTTTTTGTCTGCAACATATTTTCAGCAAAATAAACCAGGCCATAACCTGTAGCTTCTGGGCGAACTAAGCTACCGCCCCATCCAATTCCTTTTCCGGTTAATACACCAGTGAATTCATTTCTTATTTTTTTATAAGCGCCAAATAAATAACCAATTTCTCTTCCTCCCACACCAATATCACCGGCAGGTACATCTAAGCGATGGCCAATATGGCGCGCCAGTTCGCTCATAAATGCCTGGCAGAATTTCATGATTTCATTTTCACTTTTTCCTTTCGGATCGAAATCGCTACCTCCTTTACCACCGCCCATGGGAACACCGGTAAGTGCATTTTTAAAAATCTGTTCGAATGCTAAAAACTTAAGTACGCTTTGATTAACAGACGGATGAAAACGAAGACCACCTTTATAAGGGCCAATGGCGCTATTCATTTGCACACGGTAGCCGCGATTTATTTGTGTTTCTCCCTTATCATCTAACCAGGTAACACGAAAAGAGATAAGTCTTTCAGGCTCAGTTATTCTCTCAATGATTTTAAGTTTTCTCAGGTCAGCGTGTTTTTCTAGCGCTGGTAAAACGGAAAGTGCTACTTCCTCTACAGCTTGTAAAAATTCAGGTTCATGCGCATTGCGCAGTTTAACAAAATCTAATAGGTCGTTGGTTGCCATCGGGGTTCTATTTTAAGACAATATACTATAAGAATTAGCATTGCAAACGGTTGTTGTTTAGCTATTTTAATTAATTTAAGACTATGAATAACCGTCCTTGGCTTTCAAGTTATCCCGAGGGGATGCTTGCTGAAATCAATCCCGCAGATTACCCTACTTTATTAGACATGTTTGATGAATCTTTCCAAAAATACAAGGGAAGGCCCCTCTTCGAAAATATGGGTAAGATTATGACCTTTGATGAGCTTGATCGGCAATCAAAAGCTATTGCGGCCTACTTTCAGCACAAAACTGATTTGAAACCAGGCGACAGAATTGCTGTGCAGATGCCAAACTGTTTGCAATACCCTATCGTATTTATCGGAGCCTTGCGTGCAGGTTTAATTGTGGTCAATACAAATCCATTGTATACACCACGCGAAATGGAACATCAGTTTCGTGATAGTGGAGCAAAGGCAATAGTGATAGCAGCCAACTTTGCCTATAATCTGGAAAAAGTTTTTTCAAAGACTCAAATCAAAACAGTAATTATTACTGAGTTGGGAGATATGTTAGGTGGTTTAAAAAAACACCTTGTCAACTTTGTAGTAAAACGTATTAAGAAAATGGTTCCCCCTTATCAATTACCGGGGGCTTTATCCTTTAATAATGTTTTAGCAGAAGGTTTAACACTTTCATATACAGAAGTAAAAGGAAAGCCAGAGGATACGATTTTGCTTCAGTATACAGGGGGCACTACTGGCCTATCAAAGGGAGCAGAGTTATCGCATAGAAATTTGTCGGCTAATTTGATGCAAGGTGAAGCATTTTTAAAAATGTACTTCCCTAAAAATGCTACTGCGCTTGTGCCATTGCCCTTATACCATATTACTGCACTATATGGCACGCTTATTTTTATGAAGTTTGGTTTTAAATCTGTGTTGATTACAAATCCTAAAGACCTGCCGGGATTTATTAAAGAGTTGAAAAGACAACCATATAACATTATGATTGGCGTTAACACACTTTTCAATGCCTTACTCAATCATCCTAAAATTAAAGAAGTAGATTTTACGCCATTAAAAGCAACTATTGGTGGAGGTATGGCCATACAAGATGTAGTAAGTGAACGTTGGAAACAATTGACTGGACAGTTTATAACACAAGGCTATGGGTTGAGTGAGACATCGCCTATGTTAACCATTAATTTATTGGGAAGTGAAAGACCCAGTTGTATTGGTGTTCCCTTTCCCAGTACCGATATTATGATTGCTGATGATAATGGCAACCCACTCCCTGCTGGTGAACCAGGTGAGCTGTGCGCGAAAGGGCCACAAGTGTTTAAAGGGTATTGGCAGAAAGACAACAGTGAGGTGTTTTATAAAGGAGAATGGTTTAAAACAGGTGATGTAGCCATCATGGAACCTGATGGTTTCTTTAAAATAGTAGACCGTAAAAAGGATATGATTTTGGTTTCGGGATTTAACGTCTACCCAAATGAAATAGAAGCGATTGTAGCAACACACCCAAAAGTTTTGGAAGCAGCGGCCATTGGCGTACCGGATGAACATTCAACAGAAGCAGTGAAACTTTTTGTAATTAAAAAAGATGAATCGCTAACAGAAGATGAATTGAAAGCCTTTTGCAAAGAGCAGATGGTTAACTACAAACGGCCTAAGTATATAGAATTCAGAACGGAGTTGCCTAAGAGCAATGTTGGAAAGATTTTAAGGCGAGCACTACGTGATGGTACGCCTTCTTAAAGTTTGATCAACTGATTTAAATCATTTCGGACTTAGTTAGACTTTACTAGTTTCATTAATCTTTGTATCAGTCTTAAATACCTTGCTTCCAAGAAAATATGGATTCACACGAATCAGCTGTTATCTGTGCATATTGGTGTAACCTGAGGCAAAGGAATTTTTAGAACTTATACTGGATTCACATCCATAAAATCCAATGTTATGCTTAGCGATGAAAAACTTATTCGTGTGAAAGACCTGTTAGTCAAGCCTGAAACGAAGATCAAACTCAAAGATTTTGACACAAAGTACAAGGGTGAGGAGTTAAATAAAAAAGAAGCAGAAGCGCTGCTGGAAAAGGGGCGAAAACAATTATCAGAAACGCAAGACAAGCTTTATGCCCATAATCGCTTCAGTATCTTGATTATTTTTCAAGCAATGGATGCAGCAGGTAAAGATGGTGCCGTAAAACACATAATGTCTGGCTTTAATCCATTAGGGGTAAAGGTTTATAGTTTTAAAGCCCCCAATTCGCACGAGCTAGACCACGACTATTTTTGGCGACATCAATTAGCATTACCAGCAAGAGGAGAAATAGCCATACATAATAGATCACATTACGAAAATGTATTGGTAACGAAAGTGCATCCTGAGTATGTGTTGGCTGAAAACATCCCTGGCATTGATTCTATTGACGACATTGACAAAAAATTTTGGGAACAACGCTACAAGCAGATTAGACGTTTCGAAAAGAACCTTACCGATAATGGTATGATCATTCTTAAGTTCTTTCTGAATGTTTCAAAGAAGGAGCAGAAGAAACGTTTTTTGGAGCGCATAGACGACACAACCAAAAACTGGAAATTTTCATTAAGTGATTTAAAAGAAAGGGGCTTCTGGGATGATTACCAAAAGGCCTATGAAGAAGCCTTGAGTGCAACTTCTACAGAATATGCGCCATGGTTTGTAATACCAGCAGACGATAAGTGGTTTGCTCGCCTGAGTATTGCAGCTATTATTCACCGTCAGTTTGAAAAGCTTGAATTTAGCTATCCGACTGTGAGCGAAAAACAAAAAGAGGAATTGCAAAAGGCGAAGGCACATCTATTGGGAGAAAAAGATAAGTGATAATTACTCACTTATTACAATCGCCAAAGTAGTATTCTGAGCATTTACTGCTAATCTGGTAATGCCTTTCAATGGAAGTTTCAATCCTTTTATTGGTAATGGAATCCATTTTTCATTTTGTAGCATATATATTTTCTCGCCATCGCTGGAAAGCAAAGTACCCGCTGCAGTCCAGCAGATGTCTTCTTTGCCTGGCAAAGTAGTTGCAATTTTTTCGCTATCTAATTTATCTAAGTTTAATTTTCGGATCTCCCAGTTATCAGCACCAACTTTTGCAACATAGCTAATCGCTTCTTCAGAAGGAATACGATGTAAAGAACGACCAATGTTTTCAGCCAACACCATATCTTCTCTGGTAGGTAGTTCCAGATAATGAAGTGAGTTAGGAGCTCCATCTTTCCCCAAAACAAATAGTGCCAAGTGACTGTTGTCAGCCCAAACATGGTAACCAACAATCATATTATCAATAATTGCAATGGCTTCCCCTCCCTCTACCGGATATTTTCCTAAATCTTGCGCACCGTTATCACGTTGAATAATACATGAGAGATAATCTCCATCAGGAGTTAGGGTTGGTGAGTATTCGCGCTCTGGGGTTGTTGTAACATTTTTAGTTTCTTTTGTTTTCAGGTTATAGCTTTTAAGATCAGCTCGTCCACTTTCATCGAATGATGAAAAGTATAATACTTTTTCAGTTTTATGAAAGGATGGCTGGTTGTCGTAACCAATGCGGTTAGTAATGTTTCGTGGATTAGATAGGGTGATTTTGCCTTTCTTCTCTTTAAGATCTAAGATATAAATCTCAGAACCGGACTGTGCAAGGGATGTAAGGCAAAAAGACATTATAGTTAGAGTAGATAAAAGAATCTTCATGAATCAATTTAAGCATTCTTTATCGATCAGCCTTTATACATTTAAAATAAAAAGCCCCTGCACATTAAAGTTCAGGGACTTTTAAAGAAGGTTTTTATGTATGCTTATTGTGTTGGGCCGTTGTCGACTCTTGATTCAATGGCGCTTTGAATGTTAGATGGTAAGGCAGAAAATAAATTATACCCCATTCTTAATTCAATTGCATCGGTTGTAGTTCTGTAGGTTCCCCATGACGTACTGATGCTATTTGAATTCGGCATGTCAACAGCAATTATACGTGTTGAAGTGGTAACTCTCGAAACATCATTGGTGCCTTTAGGCATAACAAGTATTACTTTCCAAACGCGATTTGGCACAGTCACTTTTCCATTAGCAATTTTTGTTTTGTAACCGTTGCTACCTGTTCCTCCTGTTCCATAGCTGCCCATAATTACATATAATTCATTTCCTTGGTTAATTAGTGTTCTGCAATAGCTCTCTAATCTTGCCCATGTCTGTTGGTTATTAGTGGGCGCTTGTGGAATCATATTTGTCATAAAGAAGGTTGCAGAGTTATCGCTAACGGAGTAAGTGCGATCTGCTGAAGGGCAATTATGGCCTCTGTCAAAACCACTTCCTGAATAATCAGTATTGCTTACACGATACCAACCGCTAGGTAAAGAGGTGTCAGCGCGAAAATCATCTTGACGAGGGGCACTTCCCAACCATGTGTTATCTACATGCCAGCTTACCCAGTTTGGTGTACCTCTGTCGCGGTGGTACGACATAGCAAATTGGTATTTTGTAACCAGATAATTCCAATAGTTTGAACTGTTGGCAACGGCTCCACTCGGATTTCCCATCGTTAAATTCTCTCCAGAACTTCTTCCATTGGCAATGTCCTCTTGTGGAACATAAGCATCATCAGCTCTCGGGCTAAAGGGTTTAATCGATTCATCATCGGAACAGGAAATGACTGCAAAGAGCAGCACAAAAGCGAGCAGCAGCTTGCTAAAATTTTTCATAGTTTGGGGGTTAGGTTATGAACCGAAATTAGTGGCTTTCAATTGAATCACAGTTATCTCAAGATTATAGAATTATCAAGAAAAAAACCGGATAATAATTCGACTAGATTTATTAATAGAATGCATCTTCAAAATGTTCAATCTCCAGGTTCTTCCCCAATTTTATACTAACAATATCAAAACGAATAGGCCCATCCCATTGCTGTTCAAACACAAACTGCTCTGCTCCCTCAATAACCTTAGCCGCCTTTTTATTTGTGACAAAGCTTTCAGGCTCACCAAATGCAGCCGAGTGGCGGGTCTTCACTTCAACAAATATCAGCCACTTATCCTTGCTGACAATCAGGTCAATTTCTGCATGCTTATAGCGATAGTTTTTGGCTACGATCTCATAACCCTTGGCAACTAAAAAATTAGCAGCCAGTTCTTCACCTTTGTTCCCTGTTTTAATTTTATCGCTCATGCAAATGTTCTACCTTTGAAGCCAAAATTTACGACTGTGTCAACAACAAAAAAATACATTGAAGGATTTACCCGCCAGCTTGCGGAAGCTTTGAAGATAGGAGAAGGTCTTGATTTGGTGAGACCAGGCAGCGATATACGCAATATCGTTATAGCAGGCATGGGTGGTTCTGGAATTGGTGCAAACCTGGTAGACTCACTTACTTTTGGCCGCATTCCTATTCCGATGACGGTGGTAAAGAGCTACAATATTCCTCAGTTTGTTAGTCCTCATACGCTTTTTGTTGCAAGTTCATACAGCGGTAATACAGAAGAAACCATTGCTGCCCTTAACAAAGCATTGTTAAAGAGGGCCCATTGTATAGTAATTGCCTCAGGCGGAAAAATTCTGGACATAGCACGCGAGTATAATCTTTTTTACATTCAGCTTCCGGCCGGCTCTGATAGCCCCAGGGCAATGTTGGGGTATAATATGATTGCACTTTTATCATTGTTATACCACACCAACCTGATTGGCTCTGCTTTTATTAAAGAAACTGAAAATGCTATTGAGTTTCTAAATCGTGGAGAGAAGGGGATTCAATCAGAAGCAGAACTGATTGCTAAAAAACTTAAAGGCAGATTACCCATTATTTATTGTGATCAGCGTTTGCATGCAATGGCATTACGCTTTCAACAGCAGATTAACGAGAACTCAAAACAGTTCGCACACGTTAATACCTTTCCGGAGATGAATCATAATGAATTGGTAGGCTGGAAATTTCCTGAGCCACTGATGCCTATGCTTCAACCCATTTACATGTATTCAGATCATGATCATGAAAGGGTAGAAAAGCGCATGGAAATTTGCCGCGATCTATTAGAGAAAAAATCAAATCCGATCATCGACATGATTGGAGAAGGTGCTTCTTTACTAGAGCAATACTATTACCTCATTCACCTTACCGACTGGATTTCGTTTTACCTGGCGAAAGAAAACGGAGTAGATCCGGATACAATTGAGCCCATTGTTTATTTGAAATCAGAACTGGAAAAAATCAAGTGAACGCGAAAACAAATAGTGCCACCACATTTACTGATCTTGGATTAATTGATTACAAAGAGGCCTGGGATTACCAGGCTTCTTTGTTCAACGATATTTTAGCTATCAAGAGTAGCAACAGAAATTTGCCCGAAGAAGAACAAGCTATAACAAAGAACTTCCTGCTATTCTGCGAGCATCCGCATGTATATACCTTAGGTAAAAGTGGTGATGAAAAAAATTTGTTGTTGGATCAGACTGCACTGAAACAAGTAAATGCCAGCTATTACCATATTAACCGTGGAGGAGATATTACTTACCACGGCCCGGGGCAACTAATCGTTTATCCGGTAATTGATATGGAGAATTTCTTTACTGACATACACAAATACATGCGTTTACTGGAAGAGGCTGTTATCCTTACTTGTCAGACGTATGGTGTAGAGAGTGGAAGAATTGCCGGACTTACTGGTGTGTGGTTAGGAGATGCTGCTAATGAAAATGAGCGAAAAATTTCTGCTCTGGGTGTAAAGACAAGCCGTTGGGTTACCATGCACGGTTTGGCTTTCAATGTAAATACAGACCTGAGTTATTTTAATCACATAGTGCCCTGCGGCATAGATGATAAAGCTGTAACCTCTTTACAACAGGAACTTGGCAGGCCTATAGACATGGAAGAAGTAAAACAGCACATGAAGAAACACCTGACTTCATTATTTGGTATGCAACTAGTTCGAGTATGAATAGGAACATATGAAACTGTTTACCATCATAGCGCTTCCAATCTTACTTCTGTCAGTATTCCTGATCAATAAAGAAGCAACTGACAGTAAACGCGAAAGACAGAAGGGCGTTTGTTGGGTAGGCACACGGCAACCCGTGGTTCAGGAAGATATTGACAAACTAAAATTAGTTGGTGTCACCTGGATTTCTCAAACACCATTTGGCTGGCAACAACTACCTGGTGATACAAGTTTATTATTTGAGAAAAACACGCAGCGCAAACCATGGTGGGGAGAATCGTTTGAAGGTATTGCCGCAACCACTCGACTGGCAAAAGCTGCAAACATTAAAACAATACTAAAGCCGCACATCTGGTTAAGGCAATCGTGGCCCGGAGAAATAGAAATGGCTAGTGAAGAGGGCTGGAAGAAATGGTTTAAGCATTACAATGACTTTATTATGAGTTATGCTGAACTGGCGCAACAAGAACAAATTGAAATACTCTGCATAGGAACGGAATTACAAAAAACGATTCATCGACCTGAGTGGTTTGAAGTAATAAAAAATGTAAGAAGTGTTTATACAGGCAGACTTACTTATGCTGCTAATTTTAATGAGTTTGAGCAAATACCCTTTTGGGCACTGTTAGATTTTATTGGTATACAAGGTTATTTCCCCTTAACAAAAAATTCACACCCAACTGTTGCAGAAGTTGCTGCGGGATGGGAGCAGCCATTGAAACAAATTGAAGCATTGCATGGGAAAATCCGAAAGCCTGTTATTTTTACAGAGCTGGGATACAAAAGCACGCATGATGCAACGATAGAACCTTGGACGTGGCCAGATACAGAACATCACGAAAGAATTTCAGATGCAACACAAGCTAACGCCTATGAAGCATTCTTTAAACAATGTTGGAACAAAAGTTGGATGGAAGGTGTGTATTTTTGGAAGTGGTATCCACAAGGTGCAAGAAGAAATGCACTTATTGATTTTACACCACAGGGTAAAGCCGCAGAAGTAGTCATGAGAGAATGGTTTAGTCAGCAATAAAAATGAAGAAGGACTTAGAAATACCTACGGTTGTTAATGTTACTATTGCCGTAGCCTGTAAGAAAACGATAGGAGAAAGCGATGAGTGGCTCGTGTATTTATTGAACAACAATGAGTTTCCAATAGAGAATACACTTGTAGCCAGTAATGGATATGGAGAGAAAGATGGAGAACAACAAAAGACTTCTATTTTACGTCATTACCTACAGACAGTACCCGCAAAAGGCTCAGCGTTAATTGAGCCAATTGATAAAGGTGTTTTTCACCTGAATAATGAATACTGGGTAAGCTATTACATTGGCAGCAAAATCTACGATAAACGTTTTGTGTTCGTTCCTGAAAGCATCAGTGAGGGCAATCTGACTTTCGTAAAAGAGCTTGGTATGGAGGCTGTACTACACTCCTGAGATGAGATTGCCATTAACAACAGGAATTTGCGTATTTTGAAGGAGAATTGTAGAGAAAATGATTCCTGAATTACGCGACATACTATTTCTGGACATTGAAACAGTTGCCATAACTAACAACTTTCAATCCCTTGATGAAAGATTAAAAGTTCAATGGTCGAGGAAAGCCTCTTTTCTGAAGCGCGGTGACGATCAAAGTGATGAGGAACTTTTTCATGAGCGTGCCGGTATTTATGCAGAGTTTGGTAAGATAATCTGTATTTCTGTTGGTAAACTTTTCGATCATGAAAGTGGTGAGTTAGGCTTAAAAACAAAAGCTTTCTACGGCCATAACGAAGCGACTTTGCTAGAGGAGTTTAAAGAAATGCTTGTGAAACTGGGCGATAACGTAAAGCTTTGTGCACATAACGGTAAAGAGTTCGACTTTCCTTATATGTGCAGGAGAATGCTGGTGAATAATATCGCTTTACCAGCCTCTTTAAATCTGGCAGGTAAAAAATCCTGGCAAGTAGAACACATGGACACCATGGAGATGTGGAAGTTTGGCGATTATAAACACTATACTTCTTTAGATCTCCTTGCCTCAATCTTTAATATTGCTTCAAGCAAAAGTGATATTGACGGGAGTAAAGTGAATAGTGTTTACTACCAACTGGGCGATCTGGAGAAGATAAAAAATTATTGTACAGCTGATGTTTTGGTGTTAGCACAGCTATTTTTAAAAATGAAAAGTCTTCCATTAGTGAAAGACGAGAATGTTATTACGACTTAAGAATGTCAAAAAATAAGAAAACAAAAACAACGAAAGGGAATGATTCCTTTTCACGTATTAAAGCAATTATCCTTTCGGTTTTTTCAGAAAATCCTGGAAAAGGATATAGTATCAAACAAATTGCACGTAAAGCGCAGGTAAAAAAGAAAGATGAGCTGAAGCTTGTTGCTAATTTCATTTATGAACTTGAATTGCAAGGTCAGATAAAAGAAATCAGTGACGGAAACTATGCAGCAGTTGGAAGCTTGAATGCCATTACAGGCATTGTTGACCATGTCAGCTCACGCTTTGCTTATATCCGCATAGGTGAAGATCAACCAGATATTTATGTAAAATCCAAAGACCTTGGTTCGGCACTCGATAGCGACACAGTAGCAGTCAGTGTTTTTAAAACACGACATGGTGAACATCCTGAAGGCAAGGTGGTAGAAATAATTAAAAGAGGCAGAACACGTTATGTCGGACGCATTGAGGTTTCCAAAAACTATGCCTTTGTGGTACCTGATTATCGAAAGATGCATCAAGATTTCTTTGTTTATCCTGACAACCTCAACGGAGCTAGAACAAATGATAAAGTAGTAGTAGAAATTGTGGCTTGGGGTTCACCAGAGAAAAGTCCTGAAGCAAAAGTAACCGATGTACTTGGTAAAGCTGGTGAGAATGAAGCTGAGATTCACTCCATCATGGCAGAGTTTGGTTTGCCCTTCGAGTTTCAACCACAACTGATTAAAGAAGCTAAAAAGATTGAGGAGGGCATTACACAGGACGAAATTAAGAAGCGAAAAGACTTCAGAGAAATCACAACATTCACCATAGATCCGGAAGATGCTAAGGATTTTGATGATGCACTTTCTATTCGCAAACTCGAGAACGGCAATTATGAAATAGGTGTACACATTGCCGATGTAACACACTACATTGAAGAGAAATGTCTGTTGGAGGATGAAGCTTTTGAAAGAGCCACTTCTGTTTACCTGGTTGACAGAACGATTCCGATGTTACCAGAAAGACTGAGTAATGAACTTTGTTCGCTCAGGCCTAACGAAGACAAACTTACCTTTGCCGCAGTGTTTGAAATGTGTGCGCAGGCGCAAATTGTTAAAGAATGGTTTGGAAGAACCATTATTCACTCCGACAGACGTTTCTCTTATGAAGAAGCGCAAACTGTGCTAGAGACGAAGCAGGGCGATTTCGCTGAAGAGCTAACACTGCTAAATGATTACGCACACAAATTAAGAAAAGAGCGCTTTAAAAAAGGAGCAGTAAATTTTGAAACCACAGAGGTAAAATTTAAGCTGGATGAAAAAGGTAAGCCACTGGCCGTTATTCCTAAGGTTAGAAAGGATGCACATAAGTTGATTGAAGAGTTTATGCTACTGGCCAATAAGCGCGTGGCCACTTTTGTTTACGAAATGAAAAAGGGTGAGCAGAAAAATACCTTTGTTTACCGTACACACGATTACCCAGATCCAGAAAAAATCCAAACCTTTGCCACTTTCGCAAAGCAATTTGGTCATGCTATGGATGTGGAGGAAAAATCAATTTCTAAATCATTGAATAGTTTAATGGATGAAATTGAAGGTAAGCCTGAGCAAAATGTTTTACAGAGTTTAGCAGTGCGTGCTATGGCCAAGGCCAAGTACACCACAGCAGCTAAAGGGCACTTTGGTTTGGCTTTCGAGCATTACTCACACTTTACATCACCCATTCGAAGATATCCCGATATGATGGTGCATCGTTTGCTGCAACATTATCTGGATGGTAAGGCTTCTGTCGATCAGACAGAGTTTGAGAAAAAATGCTTGCATTCATCGGAACGTGAGAAGCGTGCCGCTGACGCTGAACGTGCTTCGATTAAATACAAGCAAGTTGAGTTTATGGCTTCCGCTGAGAAGCGTGACTACGAAGGCATTATCTCAGGTGTAACCGAGTGGGGCTTGTATATAGAAATCATCGAAACGAAATGTGAGGGTATGATCCGCATGTCGGACATGGATGATGATTATTACGAGTTTGATGAAAGAAATTATTGCATAGTGGGCCGTAGAAACCATAAGCGCTTTACACTAGGCGATAAATTAATGGTACGTGTGAAAAAGACAGATATTGATAAGCGACTGATTGATTTGGTTTTTGCAGATACACAGCTTCTTTCAAATAAAGCACCAGCACCTAGAAAGTATACTGAGGCTGGTGATGATCTTGACTTCCCAGAATCATTGGCAAACAGGAAGAAGAAGAAAAGGTGACCCCGGTAATACTGTTTTAAGTTTTAACAGCTATAGATTTTAAATAGATGCTGTACTTTTATCTGCGAAAATTTGTGTAACCTGCCCGTCCGGTAGGCGCGTCTGTGGCAAATAAACTACATATACTCAGCTAAACATTTTTTAAAAGTGCTTGTTAAACAATATTCCTTAAATACGACTTGTGAATTTTTTTGAACTAATAGAAAAAGAAGCGACCAAACAGAAGTTTGGTAAAAATCCGGAGTCTCTTTACGAACCCATTCGCTATATCATGAGCATTGGTGGCAAACGGATGCGTCCGCTACTCACTCTGCTGGCTTATTCACTTTATAAAAAGGATGTGAAATCCATCACTACCTACGCATTGGCGGTTGAGGCATTTCACAATTTCACCCTAATGCATGATGACATTATGGATAAGGCTCCCTTACGAAGGGGTAAGGCTACTGTTCATAAAAAGTGGGATGTTAACACAGCTATTCTCTCCGGAGATGTGATGTTGGTAAAGGTCTATGATATGTTCATGACCTTACCAGATACAAAGTTAAAGAAGGTTTTAAAGGCTTTTAATAAGTGTGCAGCAGAGGTGTGCGAAGGTCAGCAACTCGACATGGACTTCGAAAAACGTGATGGTGTAACCGAGGAAGAATACATCAACATGATAAAGTTGAAAACAGCAGTACTGTTGGGCTTTGCCTTAGAGTTGGGAGCTATTTTGGCGAATGCCAATGAAAAGCAACAAAAGGCTTTACGCGATTTCGGTGTCAACATCGGCATAGGCTTTCAGTTAAAAGATGATTTATTAGATGCTTACGCAGATCCTGATAAATTTGGTAAGCAGGTAGGAGGAGATATTATTGCAAACAAAAAAACATATTTGTTGATCAAGGCTTTTGAAAAGGCTAATGAGCAGCAGAAGCAAACATTAGCGCATTGGCTATCGCTTACAAAATTCAATAAAAACGAAAAAGTTGAGGCTGTTAAGAAAGTGTATGGCGATTTAAGCATTCCTGCGCTGGCCAATAAAAAAATTAATAGCTACTTTAACAAGGGCTTTAAAAGTCTGGATGCCGTAAAAGGAAATGTAAAAGCCAAAACAGCATTACGCACTTTTGCCGAAGACCTGATTGACAGACAAGTTTAGGTATGCAGGAGTTTTTTAAAGACAAAAGCGCGCAGGTGTATTATGATGCAGCGTTGAACACACTCTTTTTGGTTTACACGGGCAAGGTTCAAAACGACCAGCAATTTATTACCATCAACACTGCCGTGTTGGCAGCCTTTACAAAATTGAATACCCAGAAGTTTGTAGCTGATATTCGCAAGATGGGCATCATCAGTGTTGCCTCGCAGAATTGGGTAGTTGCCAATTTGCTTCCGGGCATGGTAAAACATTTAAATGGTAAGATGCTTTATCACGCACAAGTAGTTGATCCATCAGAAATATTGTCAAAAGTATCAGGAAACAACATCAAGGGAAGATCAAGCCAGGTGGCAGAAGGATTTGAAGTAGTACAGTTTTCGGATACGGAAAAACTTACTGAGTATTTAGGGAGCGTTGGTTAGCGATAGTTTAAATCACACTACCTACTTAACCATCAGCTCAACATACTCCTCTCCCAATTTTTTCCTGCTGTATTTCTTTGATAGTTCGTGTGCATTTTCTTGTGCTCTACGCAAAATATTTTTGTCATTGAGATAAGGCCATAAATGCTTCACAAGATCTTCAGGCCTTTTGTAATCAATAACAAAACCACAATTGTGTGCTTCAATGTCTTCTTTAATCCAGCCATTGAAATTTGTAATAACCAATTTGCCAGCCGCCAGACCATCAAAATATTTATTTGGTGAACCAGTTTCTAAAACCGGTTTATTACGATAAGAAATAAATACGGCATCAGTTACGTTCATCACTTCCCTAACACCTTCACGATTAGAGAAGGGGACAAAGACTACATTATTAACTGCTAAATTTTTTGTGGTAGACTTAAGCGATTCCAGCACAGCGCCATCTCCGCAAAATAAAAACGTTACTGGTAAGTTTGATTGTTCTGTGATTCTGGCGCAGTCTAACATGAACTCCAAGCCATTCGCAAAACCAATCGAGCCGATGTAAGACATAACAAAACGATTTTGCACGCCAAATTTTAGCTCAAGTGCTTCCTTTTTATGCTCAGGCCTGAAAAAATCCAGATCGGCCATGTTGGGCAATAAATACACTGTTTTGCCGCGCATTTGTTGTTCAATAATTTTTTTCATCGGCACTGACAAGGCCACCACTGCATGGCTCTGCTTGTAGATAAAATACTCCAGTCTTCTTAATAAAAATTTAAGAATTGGATTTTTAATAAAGCCAAGTTGTATGGGCGCCTCTGGCCACAGATCACCGACCTCAAAAATGAAAGGCACCCTTCTTCGCCACTTCAGCCAAATACCCACCAACCCAACGGTTAAGGGTGTAGACATTACATAACACCGCTCCACCTGTTGTTGCGCAACGGCAGTTTTGCATGCTAATAGTATAAACGTGAGGAAAGAGCGGATCCTTTTATAAAAACCAAAGGCATTATCATATGGCACAGGTAAATAATGAATAGAGATGCCCTTATGAATCTCATGTAGTGATGTGCTTTGATTGTGACCTGTAATGACTACAACATTATGGCCATGCTCCACCAATGCCGAAGCCAGAAAATAGGAGCGCAGGGCTCCACCCTTTTCGGGAGTATTAAAGTGCTGGTGGACAAGGAGAATTTTCACGATGCAAAATAGCAGCGAACTTTTGAAAGTTCACCATAGCTGCGTACACTCATTTTTTTCTATACCTTTGTAAAGAGCAAACGCCTCTGAAAAAGAATAAAATACATCCTATCAAGCCTGGAATTGTTCCGGCCTAAACGTCAAATCACTTTGACACCTATTGCGCTTTAATCTTAGCGCCATGTTTTTTTATTTTTCATTAACTAAATCTTACCATGTTAGAAACAGCACGACTAGTGCTTTTGCCTTTATCGCATGAGCAACTACACCTCTATAAGAATCAACGACAGATTTTAGCAAAGGATCTTAGTATCAATGCTATTGAACCACATGATGATCCGGAAACACTACCTCATTTGGAAGAGGCAATAGAATTCTGGATTGAAAGTACACGAAAACACCCTCAGCATTTTGCCTGGTACACCAACTGGCTGATTATTATTAAACAAGAATCAATAGCTATTGGTGGTATTGGCTTTACAGGCTTACCACAAGAGGGTAAGGTGATGGTTGGCTATGGGTTAAATAGTTTTTATTTCGGAAAGAATTATGCCACTGAAGCGCTTAAAGCTATGGTAGATTGGGCATTTAAAAATCCGGATTTAGAAGCAATAACAGCAGACACACCGTTGGAACACTGGGGCTCACATCGGGTTTTGGAGAAAAATGGATTTAAGGAGGTAAGCCGCGATGAGGGGCTAATCCATTGGGAGCTTCAATACACGGATTAAAAGCAATAAATTTTACATCAGGCAATGAAAACCTTCGCTACTGAACATTTCGGTAGCGAGGGCTGCCTTACCTGTAAGGAGTGATGAGCGCGTAATTACTATTAGCGTTTCACTGAAGAAACACTTCTCACATGACTCAATATATTCAACACAGTGGCTGAAGAGGGCTTTAGTAAGCCTCCATCAAGCTCTTTGGTCATTGAACATAATTGATTGAATTGCTCATTCAATTCCGGATCGGAAAGTAATGCGTGCTTAATTTCCTCCGTCTCCTTCTCCGTAGTCTCGTGGTACAAAAACCGGATCAGGTCGTTCTGGGTAAAAGTTTTTATCATAGGCTCTGTTATTAATCATCTTCTTACGCAGGTTGATGAGTGCGTAACGCATGCGTCCCAAGGCCGTGTTTATGCTCACGTCTGTACGTTCTGCAATTTCCTGGAAACTCATGTTTAAATAATGCCGCATAATCAACACTTGCTTTTGCTCAACAGGCAATTCCTTTATCAGCATACGAAGTTTTGCTTTAGATTCCTGTAGCACCTGTTTGTCCTCCATGGAAGCTTCCGCAAATTCCATTGAGTTAAAAACCTTACTGCCATCTTCCAACACAATTTCCGGATAGCGTTTTTGCTTACGGAAGCTGTCTATTGCCAGGTTATGTGCTATTCTGCCAATCCAGGCAGAAAACTTACCCTCATCATTATAGCGTCCACCTTTAATAGTGTTTACAGCCTTGATAAAGGTTTCCTGCAATAGGTCCTCAGCCCTATAACGGTCTTTTACTATTAAATAAATGGCCGTATACAAGCGTGACTTGTGTCGGTGTAGGAGAATTTCAAAAGCCCCATCGTTACCGTCCTGATAAAGTGACACTAATTCACTGTCACTACATCCTTTATTAATCATCTGTTTTGCTTTTAGGTAACGTAGAAATGTAGCTCGATAGTATGGGGTTTTGGTGAGTGATTAGAGTGAAAAGGTATAAACTTTCTGAAATTGCGCAAAAAATTTTTTAAAAAATCTTGCCTACTAGGATTTTTATCGCCCTATTTGAACCCGATTTGCAGTTTTAACCAACTATGGCCACGAGTAAGAAGCGCGTTATTAAGAGTTTAGATAACCTAACGGATGATCTAAAGGAATTATTGAAGGATCAATACCCAGCAGGATACGAGGGAAGCATTACCCGTATTACCAATGCTAAAAAAGAACCCATTTTTGTATTCCCACTGGAGACAGAAGATGCCACCTACCTGATTAAGGTTCCTGCTGTAAAAAACAGCGATGGTGAGTACGATGTTGAGAAGAAGGAAGACGATGAGTTTGGGGACAATGCACCAGGAGGAGGCGATAGCGATGACGACTATGGCAACGACACGGATGACAGTTATGGAGCCGGTGGTGGCGGTGACGATGACGATTATGAAGGAGGAAAACGTGGGGGTAAAGAAGCCAGCTACGATCCTGACTTTGACTAAACCACTCCAGCAATTTCGGGCGGTTAATACTGCTCCTTTGCTTATTTCCTTAAAAGTTTGATTTAAATTGAACACCATCTGAAAGGATGGTGTTTGTGTTTAAACCATCTTCGCCACTCAGATTTAAACCCGATTTGATTGAATCGGGTAAAGGCCTTCAAGAATTCAATGAAAAAAGAAAGTTTAACCATCGAACAGGACATCGACCAACTCGACCCTAAGGAGTTTATCATTATTAAGAGAGCCCGTGTTAATAACCTTAAAAACCTCAGTGTAGCTATTCCCAGAAACAAGATGGTGGTGATCACCGGCTTGTCAGGTTCTGGTAAATCTTCTTTGGCCTTCGATACGCTTTTTGCTGAAGGCCAGCGTATGTATGTCGAAAGCCTTAGCTCGTATGCCCGCCAGTTTTTGGGGCGTATGGAAAAACCCGATGTGGATTATATAAAGGGAGTTTCGCCAGCCATTGCCATCGAGCAGAAGGTTAATACGCGCAACCCACGGTCAACGGTAGGCACCACAACAGAAATTTATGACTATCTGAAATTACTTTTCGCACGCGTTGGCACAACTTACTCGCCTATTAGCGGCAAGGAGGTAAAGCGCGATACAGTAACGGAAGTAATTAATCAGGTAAACAAATTAAAACAAGGCACACGGATAATGGTGGCCTGCCCCTTACATATTAAGAAGGGTCGTAAGCTGAGTGAAGAACTTAATCTTTTATTAAGTAAAGGATTTGCACGTATACTCATGAATGGTGAGGTGAAGTTTATTGAAGAAATACTGAACCCACCAGCACCTGTTGAAGAGGTAACTAAAACAAAAAAGAAAGCCGCTCCTAAAAAGGTAAGTGAGCCTACGGGGGTGGTTGAAATTCTGATCGATCGCGCCTCGGTTAATGCAGAAGACGAAGACACCGTATTTCGTATATCGGATTCCGTGCAAACTGCCTTTTTTGAAGGCGAAGGTGATTGCCATTTGTATATAGAAGGTGGCAACGTAGTAAAATTCACCGACCGTTTTGAATTGGACGGCATGACCTTTACGGAGCCATCCGTTAATTTTTTCAGCTTCAACAATCCTTATGGAGCCTGCCAGACTTGTGAAGGCTTTGGTAAAGTGCTTGGTATAGATGAAGACTTAGTTATTCCTGACAAATCTTTGTCGGTGTACGAGGGGGCCATTGCTCCCTGGAGAAGTGAAGCGATGAGCGAATGGCAAAAACCTTTGTTGAAAAATGGAATCAAGTTCGATTTTCCGATACATAGGGCTTACAACGAACTGACACAAAAACAACGTGAGTTGCTCTGGACTGGTAACGAGTATTTTGATGGCATTAATGGTTTTTTCAAATACCTCGAATCCAAAACACATAAAATTCAGTATCGCGTTATGCTTTCGCGCTATCGTGGCAGAACTACCTGCCCTGACTGCAGAGGAACACGTTTGCGTAAAGATGCCCAGTATGTAAAAATTGCAGACACTTCCATTACTGATATTGTGTTGATGCCGATAGAGGAGGCATTAACCTGGTTTCAAACATTGAAGCTTCCGGTTTACGAACAGAAAATATCAGACCGCATACTGACTGAAATTCGCTCGCGCCTTGAGTACATGGAAAAGGTGGGACTGGGATATTTAACACTCAATCGGGTTACTTCTACTTTATCTGGTGGAGAATACCAACGCATTAAACTGGCAACATCACTTGGCAGTGCTTTGGTTGGGTCTATGTATGTATTAGATGAACCTAGCATTGGTCTTCATCCTAAAGACACAGCGAGAATGGTAGAGGTTCTGCAGTCCCTGCGCGACTTAGGCAATACGGTAATTATTGTTGAGCATGAAGAAGAAATCATGCGTGCAGCCGATCAGATTATTGATATTGGTCCGGACGCAGGATCGCATGGCGGTGAGTTGGTGTTTCAGGGATCCATCAGCGATGTAAACAAACGCATTGCTTCGCACACCATTAACTTTTTAATTGGTGTAGATAAGATTGAGATACCGAAGACACGCAGAAAGTGGAAGGACTCCATTACAGTGGTGGGTGCGCGTGAAAACAATTTGAAGAACCTGAAGGTTAAGTTTCCACTCAATACCCTTACAGTAGTTACTGGAGTAAGTGGCTCAGGTAAATCAACCTTGGTTACAAAAATTTTATATCCTGCTATGGGAAGGTTAACCGGCAACGTAGCAGAAACTCCTGGTAAGTATGATAAGCTTGAAGGTGATTTTAGCAGAATTACACAAGTTGAGTTTGTGGATCAGAATCCAATTGGTAAATCCTCACGCTCCAATCCTATAAGTTATGTTAAGGCGTATGACGCGATAAGAAATTTATTTGCTGACCAACCTTTATCCCAACAGCGTGCTTATAAGCCATCTCATTTTTCATTTAACGTAGAAGGCGGACGCTGTGAGACTTGCCAAGGTGAAGGAGAAATTAAGGTTGAGATGCAGTTCATGGCAGATATCTTTTTGAAATGCGAAAGTTGCCATGGCAAAAGATTTAAGCAGGAAGTGCTGGAGGTGGAGGTGAACGGAAAAAATATTGCCGATATACTGGATATGACAGTAGAGGCCTCGTTGGATTTCTTTAAAGAGCGCAAGGCCATTTATGACCGAGTGTTGCCAATGTATGAGGTAGGATTGGGCTATGTAAAACTAGGTCAGTCATCCAATTCATTAAGTGGTGGTGAAGCACAGCGCGTAAAACTCGCCTCTTTCTTAGGAAAGAACTCACCGGATGGTAATATCCTTTTCATTTTTGATGAGCCCACTACAGGCTTGCACTTTCATGACATCAGTAAGTTGTTGAAAGCCATTAATGCTCTGGTTGATGAAGGACATAGTGTAATTGTGATCGAACACAACCTTGAAATTATTAAGTGTGCCGATTGGATTATAGACTTGGGACCAGAAGGCGGAGAGAAAAGAGGAGGTCAATTGGTATTTGAAGGAACGCCAGAAGAGATGGCGAAGAAAGGCAAGGGTTTTACTGCAGAGTTTTTGAGAGGCAAATTGTAACCAATTACTTTAGAGATAAATGCTAAGATTCAGTTCATTTTTCTGTCTAATCATTTCAGCATTGATTGGAACCAAAATGACATTGGCGGCACAAGATTCATTGGTTGGCACAGCATCAACTTATTTAAAAAACCTAAGGGATTCAACAATCCAGGAAATACGGATCGTTGAATTGGCTGAGGATGGCTCTATTATTAACCTAAATGCCATTCACGAATTCAGCAGTAATGGGAGAATCAGAAAATCGAAGCTTTTTTATCAGGAACCATTTCAGCACCAGCTTAACAAATTTTATCATTATGATTCGGCAGGAATAAGCGAAACTGAACAAAGGGAAGGAAGTAAATCGTCAATGCAAAAAGTAAATCTTTCGTATCATGATATAGATATTAAAGTGTTAAGCATGGCTAAAATGGATACTAGTAAGTTCCTATTTGAAAAAATCAAATCCCTTACCCGGAATATTCTAGATACTGCGCAAGTAGAAGATTATCAAAAAATCAGTCGGATAAGCATTCTTATTTCAAGAAATGACAGACTGCGGTTTACGATAACCAAAGCGAATTTAATGTATGATCGAATCTATACAGAAGTTAGCAAAGGAAGCAGGAATGATTCAGCAGTATGGAGGTATGACGAAAATGGGGCATTGACTAAGACTTTCTATGGAGCAGATGGAATTAAGTCTAGTTTGAAAAGGTTTTCAAAAAACGGAAAATTAATTTTTGAAGAACTTTTTGGTAGTCCTTTCAATTTTTCGGTTGAGGCAACCTACACAGATGATGGAAGAGTTTCAGAGCTATTGTTGTTTACTAACAGCAGAACTGCTGAAAAGCGTAAGAAATACAAATACACTGATAATTTACTTACAATGATTGAGGATTACTCAGCGTATGACAATACAACCAAATTTTTGCGCTACGATTACTTATTCAACAATGAAAACGTCCGTACACGCTAAGTCAACTATTTCAATCTCGTTAACTTTCTCAGGAAGCGAAACCAATGGTTCGCAAATGGTACAATCACCGAAGCCACAAAAACCAGCTTCGCTATTCTTAAAAACAAAATAAAATTCATCTCCTTCTTCGAGTATGCTCTCAAAACGTTTTAGCTGTTCTTCACTTGCCTGGCAGAATGGGTAAGTTTTAAATACATTTTGATATACTGTTGAGTTAGGTTGAAAAGCATTCTGCCAACTTGCATCAACATGGTCTGGTTGAAAGGAACCTGAAAGAATTTGAATTGCAACACCTGCACAGGCAGGGCTACTGCTTACAATGCGGCCCCTTAATCTTGCAACACAAAGTTCTTCATTGGAAATTTCTGATTGACAACTTGTAAAAACAATGAAGACTAGTAGGAATATGATAAGAATGTGCCTTTTCATAGTGTATTGATTTAAGTCGGGTTCGGGACATTTTAGACTCTTCGAATTTATTGACACCAATAAACCATAAAAAGTTGTAAGGTTTGAAGGATATTTATTTTAGCAAATGCAATGTAGAAGAGAAGTAATTGTAGCATACTAAGTTTAAATTGGCTTTTCTTTATCCAAAGTATACCCCATAGTATGTGAGTATATTTTTGCAGGATACTTATTTAATTATGATTTTTTTGAAATGAGAAAAATTCTTTTTTGCCTTACTCTAGTTATTTCAACAGGAGCTTTTGCACAAGAAAATACTGACTCAACAACCAGTACAATTAATAAGAGAAGATTTTGGCTTGTTGCCGGAACGGAGGCAAGCTTTTACGTAGGTGGCATGCTCTATCTGAATGAAATTTGGTACAGAGACCATGAACGTGTGCCCTTCCATTGGTACAATGATAATTCGGGCTATCTGCAAATGGATAAGTTTGCACACAGTTTTATTGCGTATCAAGAGAGTCGTGCGGGCTATCATGCTTTAAGATGGGCGGGTGTTCCAAAAAACAAAGCCTTGCTTTGGGGAGGTTCACTTGGCTTTATACTGCAACTGCCGGTTGAAATATTTGACGGTATTTATGAGGGCTATGGGTTTTCAGTGGGCGATGTTGCGGCCAATGCTTCTGGCAGTTTACTTTTTACGGTGCAGGAGTGGCGTTGGAATGAGCAGAGAATAAAAATGAAATATTCTTTTTCACCCTCCCCCTATGCGAAAGTAAGGCCACGTGTGCTCGGAGAAAATGCTTTTGAACAACTTTTTCTGGACTACAACTCACATACTTATTGGCTTTCAGTTAATCTAAAATCATTTGCAAAAAATTCCAACCTACCCGCCTGGTTAAATGTAGGCCTTGGTTATAGTGCCAATGGTATGCTTGGGGAATTTGAAAATCCTGATTTTATTAATGGTCAACCAGCTCCGTCTTATGATCGTTACAGACAAGTGCTGCTAAGTTTGGATGTTGATTTGAGTAAAATTCCTACGCGAAGTATTTTTTTAAAGCGTGTGTTAGGTAGTTTAAATCTTTTAAAGATACCTTTTCCGGCTATTGAGTTTAACAAGAGAGGTGTTAGGGCTTATGGTTTATACTATTAAGAATTTTTAATTCGCTTTCAAAACTTAGCGAAACTGAAGTAACGCACTAAAATCTTTGCACGAGAGGTAAGGTCGCAGACCTTAGGATAGAACTTCCGAATTGCAAATTCGGAAGAGCAGGGATAGGCGCAAGCATTTCGCTATAGCAGTTATATTTAGAGAATAACAAAAATCTTTGAACCGGTTTCGGTTTTAGAGTATGTTGAAATGGATTTAATTTTCTCTGCTTCCAGTAAAACAGGGGTGATGATTACATCATTACAGATAATGTAGAAAATATTATCAACATCATACCCCTCAGTTTTCAGCTTGAAAGACTTAACAAGATCAGAGTTACCATCATGCCTTTGGATGCTAAGCATTGGGCAATCATTTAATAACTTAGTCCTTAGCAAATCAATTTGCTGTGAGAGCAAGTGTAATGTTTCATTTTGACTTTTGTCTTGATTTTGATAGTATTTTGTAATTAAACTAACGTTAGAGATATCATTGTTTTTCAGATCAGTGATAAATTTTTCTATAACTTGTTCTTTGTTGTTAAAAGAACAGGCTATGTTGCCTAACAGCATTATAATAAATATTTTTTGTATGATTTTCATAAACTATTAATTACAGTTTCTATTGTTAGTTGGTGCATTTCCTCCAACTTTATTAACACTGATATTTCCAGATGAACTTCTACTTCTTATATGCTGACCTAAAGCGCCCGGATTAGATCCCCCTCCACCAGGCCATGAACCATAGGAATCAGGTAACGCCAGACCAGCAAGATTACCGACACTTATCCCAAAATCTGAACAATTGTAGTTATCTAAATCATAAGTTGCATTATAGTTTATAACATACTGAAGAATTTGTTGAAGAATAGGTCCAGAAATAGTAATTGATATACTTGCATCAAAGCCTTCACCACTATCATCCCCCATCACGCTTGGTTCTGGCGGACTTGTGGGGCTTGTCTCATCAGTAGATGGATAAAAGCCGAATACACTTCTGTTAGAACCTTGAGTAATTGAAACAAAAGTGTGCCCAACAACTGCACCTCCCCATGTTATGGCATATGCGTCATTTGATCCCTCAACAGGCTGATCCACATAGATTGTAACAGTAGCACTCTGAGTTGATGTAAAGCACTTTAGATAGTCTGTCATGTTACTTATAGGACGATCTGGAGAAATTACAACATTTGTAGGTTCTCCGTTCCAATTTCCAGAACCTCCATCATAGGTATAAGTAAATAGATCAGCGCCAAATACCTTTTGATTATGCACTGGCCATTGAATCATTAAAAACGGATAATTTTCTGGTTCTAATATAATGGTAATGGGTGGAAGTATACGTTCTATTACTACCCATATACCTTTCTGACTATCAAATTGATATTTTGTGTATTCTCCATTCGCGTTAGTGAATTCATAAACATCTCCATTTGCTGGGAGGCTTGGAAAACTAGGATTACTATTTGCTGGACTTCCTGCACCACCAGTCCACGGTCCACCGCCACAATTTATTTTACTACCCCTCGAGGCTTGTTCTTCACAATTACCACCACTACAACTGGTATAAAGGTATTCTGTCGTTGTGGTAGTGCTACCGTCAGAATAGTATGTTGTTGTAATTAAATACCAATTTGTGCAACCATTTGTTTTGCCTGAAGTAGGGTTAGCACCAGCGTCTATACGAGCCATTGCATTTTCTACTAGTTTACCGCTTTCGTAAATGTTATACATTAATAGTTTTTGAAATGCATTATAGACAGTCATGCGACCTGTGTATATTTGTGTGCTTGCATCCATATTTAAGATGGAAACAATAATATCATCATGTTTATCAAAACGCATTTCATGATCGAAAGTCACAATATTCGATCGTACAATCTTACCATTATTAAGAAAAAATATGGCTTTTACTCTCTCAGCATCTTGGAAAGAATTTAAACTTGTAATTTCCGCTGAAATAATTTTCTCAGTTGTTCGCAAATCATATGTTTCAACTTTTCGAAAATTTATTGAATTTTTAAATTCGGATATCTCATCATTGAATTCCCCTTTAGTTGAAACCATTAATGCATCGAAGTAATCGAGTATATCTTCTTTATACACAGTTTCTTTTTCATACACACTTTCATCTAAACAGGATGTAAGAGATAACAGGAATAGCGTGGAGGAGTAACAGATACTTAATCATTTCATAAATTCATTTTTCTAGTAAACAATTGTGTGTAGCAATTTGATAAAAATAGAAATTAACAATATTCTTCAATGTTAAAGTAAGCGAACTACTGAATAATTAATTAATCAAACTTAGTTCATCCGAATTCGTTCATGATTTAAAACAAATCTTAGCTGACTGACATATAAATTATAATCCATTTTTTCCATTTAGTGCTTTCATCCCTTTTATAGATAGCAAACTCCATAGCGCCACACAGGTCGCCACAGCGATAATTATAATAAAAGACACACAAAGAATTATCACGGAGGAATATGGGTTTCCTCAGCGAGTACAAAGAATAATATCCGTAAGTCTTGCTAAAATCAATCGGTAACTTAGCGAACTCCCGGTCCAATGAGTCAATCTCCTTTTTTGGAATGAGCTTTATCAGACCTGTTTTGGCTAGCCTCTTTAGGTGTGCAGTCGAATCTATCTGGTTAATGATTTGATGCTTTTCTGCTTCGGTTAAAACTACGTAAGCATTTCTTCTCCAGTTATCGCGAATTGTATCTTGCTGAAGCAGTGCAAGACCTTCTTTAAATCCCCAATCATTATGTTCGGCTCTGACTACCATAATATCATTTGACGACTCATGATAGCCTGAAGCAGTTCGCTCGTTATACTCAATAAAATAGCGAAAAAAAGTTTCTTCATCAGAAATTGGCGGATCCCTAAAAGGTGCACAACTCATAAAAACTAAAAGCACGAAAATAGCTATTTGAGAAGTCTGTAACTTCAATTTAACAACCTGTAGTTCCTGGTCCATTACCACTAAATTTTATTAAAGCTGCATTAATTTGGTCTTCCGTAAGTCCTATCCTTAAAAGAATCTGAGACCGCACGGGGCCATGAAATTCATAAATTTGCTTCGCAATAAGTGCTTTTGCTTCAATAGTCGAAAGGTTGGGATACGCCTCTTGTAAAGCTTCACTAATATCAACGATAAAGTTAGTAATCATTTGATAGTGATGCTCAGTTGGAGTATAGGTAAAAGCCCCGGTGTATTTATGCATTAAGGCATGAAATGCCTCGTGATATATTGTCGAAGCTATGTATTCACGTGACTTGTTTGTTAAGTCTGCAGGATCTAGCGTTGTAATAACCGTAAAAATTCCATCATTCGTTAGATCGGGAGGGGTTTGTGCCGCTCCATTTATGCTTCCTTCAATTAAAATCCAATTAACTTTATCACTTGAATTAAAAACCTGCTGAATCAGCCCGTTGTATGTGCTTGTTACATTCGGATCTAATACATGTGCTGCCACACTAAATAGGCAAGGGTTGGTAAGTTGGTTTTGAATACAATACACACCCTCCCAATTCCCCGACCCACCATCATAGGTATAAATAAAGTTATCAGTGCCAAATACGATTTGTCCATGCACTGGCCATTGAATCATTAAAAACGGATAATTTTCTGGTTCTAATATAATGGTAATGGGTGGGAGTATACGTTCTATTACTACCCATATGCCTTTCTGACTATCAAATTGATATTTTGTGTATTCTCCATTCGCGTTAGTGAATTCATAAACATCTCCATTTGCTGGGAGGCTTGGAAAACTAGGATTAATACCCGCTGGGCTTCCGGCACCACCAGTCCAGGGTCCACCGCCACAATTTATTTTACTACCCCTCGAGGCTTGTTCTTCACAATTACCACCACTACAACTGGTATAAAGGTATTCTGTCGTTGTGGTAGTGCTACCGTCAGAATAGTATGTTGTTGTAATTAAATACCAATTTGTGCAACCATTTGTTTTGCCTGAAGTAGGGTTAGCACCAGCGTCTATACGAGCCATTGCATTTTCTACTAGTTTACCGCTTTCGTAAATGTTATACATTAATAGTTTTTGAAATGCATTATAGACAGTCATGCGACCTGTGTATATTTGTGTGCTTGCATCCATATTTAAGATGGAAACAATAATATCATCATGTTTATCAAAATGCATTTCATGATCGAAAGTCACAATATTCGATCGTACAATTTTACCATTATTAAGAAAAAATATGGCTTTTACTCTCTCAGCATCTTGGAAAGAATTTAAACTTGTAATTTCCGCTGAAATAATTTTCTCAGTTGTTCGCAAATCATATGTTTCAACTTTTCGAAAATTTATTGAATTTTTAAATTCGGATATCTCATCATTGAATTCCCCTTTAGTTGAAACCATTAATGCATCGAAGTAATTGAGTATATCTTCTTTATACACAGTTTCTTTTTCATAGACACTTTCATCGAGACAGGATGTAAGAGATAACAGGAATAGCGTGGAAATACCCCAAAAAATCTTTCTCATAAATTATTTTTTTAATGCTGCACAGAGAGTTGAGTTGTTAAATGTAAACGAATGTAATATTATTTTTCGAATGTTTTTTCGGATTATGTATTTTGTTTCAATCTTGTCCTTACAGATCGCAAAATTTTGCTTTTTTATATCTTAAAAAAGTCATAAAAACATTCAGAAAGTTCAACCCTATTTTTATTCCAATAAGTTAGCTCTGCTAACTCTTCCAGATTTAAAAACCGGAAATCCTATAAAAGAAATTTTAATTAGCTTTTAGAATTTATCGCTATAAAATCGTTGTGAAAGAGGTAAGGTCGTAGACCTTAAGATGGAACTTCCGAATTGCAAATTCGGAAGAGCAGGGCAGGGAGCAGGGATAGGCGCAAGCATTTCGCTATAGCAGTTATATTTAGAGAATAACAAAAATCCTTGAACCGGTTTCGGTTTTAGAGTATGTTGAAATGGATTTAATTTTCTCTGCTTCCAGTAAAACAGGGGTGATGATTACATCATTACAGATAATGTAGAAAATATTATCAACATCATACCCCTCAGTTTTCAGCTTGAAAGACTTAACAAGATCAGAGTTACCATCATGCCTTTGGATGCTAAGCATTGGGCAATCATTTAATAACTTAGTCCGTAGCAAATCAATTTGATGTGAGAGCAAGTGTAATATTTCATTTTGACTTTTGTCTTGATTTTCATAGTATTTTGTAATTAAACTAACGTTAGAGATATCATTGTTTTTCAGATCAGTGATAAATTTTTCTATAACTTGTTCTTTGTTGTTAAAAGAACAAGCTATGTTGCCTAACAGCATTATAATAAATATTTTTTGTATGATTTTCATAAACTATTAATTACAGTTTCTATTGTTAGTTGGTGCATTTCCTCCAACTTTATTAACACTGATATTTCCAGAGGAACTTCTACTCCTTATATGCTGACCTAAAGCGCCCGGATTAGATCCCCCTCCACCAGGCCATGAACCATAGGAATCAGGTAACGCTAGACCAGCAAGATTACCGACACTTATCCCAAAATCTGAACAATTGTAGTTATCTAAATCATAAGTTGCATTATAGTTTATAACATACTGAAGAATTTGTTGAAGAATAGGTCCAGAAATAGTAATTGATATACTTGCATCAAAGCCTTCACCACTATCATCCCCCATCACGCTTGGTTCTGGCGGACTTGTGGGGCTTGTCTCATCAGTAGATGGATAAAAGCCGAATACACTTCTGTTAGAACCTTGAGTAATTGAAACAAAAGTGTGCCCAACAACTGCACCTCCCCATGTTATGGCATATGCGTCATTTGATCCCTCAACAGGCTGATCCACATAGATTGTAACAGTAGCACTCTGAGTTGATGTAAAGCACTTTAGATAGTCTGTCATGTTACTTATAGGACGATCTGGAGAAATTACAACATTTGTAGGTTCTCCGTTCCAATTTCCAGAACCTCCATCATAGGTATAAGTAAATAGATCAGTGCCAAATACCTTTTGATTATGCACTGGCCATTGAATCATTAAAAACGGATAATTTTCTGGTTCTAATATAATGGTAATGGGTGGAAGTATACGTTCTATTACTACCCATATACCTTTCTGACTATCAAATTGATATTTTGTGTATTCTCCATTCGCGTTAGTGAATTCATAAACATCTCCATTTGCTGGGAGGCTTGGAAAACTAGGATTACTACCCGCTGGGCTTCCGGCACCACCAGTCCAAGGTCCACCGCCACAATTTATTTTACTACCCCTCGAGGCTTGTTCTTCACAATTACCACCACTACAACTGGTATAAAGGTATTCTGTCGTTGTGGTAGTGCTACCGTCAGAATAGTATGTTGTTGTAATTAAATACCAATTTGTGCAACCATTTGTTTTGCCTGAAGTAGGGTTAGCACCAGCGTCTATACGAGCCATTGCATTTTCTACTAGTTTACCGCTTTCGTAAATGTTATACATTAATAGTTTTTGAAATGCATTATAGACAGTCATGCGACCTGTGTATATTTGTGTGCTTGCATCCATATTTAAGATGGAAACAATAATATCATCATGTTTATCAAAATGCATTTCATGATCGAAAGTCACAATATTCGATCGTACAATTTTACCATTATTAAGAAAAAATATGGCTTTTACTCTCTCAGCATCTTGGAAAGAATTTAAACTTGTAATTTCCGCTGAAATAATTTTCTCAGTTGTTCGCAAATCATATGTTTCAACTTTTCGAAAATTTATTGAATTTTTAAATTCGGATATCTCATCATTGAATTCTCCTTTAGTTGAAACCATTAATGCATCGAAGTAATCGAGTATATCTTCTTTATACACAGTTTCTTTTTCATACACACTTTCATCTAAACAGGATGTAAGAGATAACAGGAATAGCGTGGAAATGCCCAAAAAAATCTTTCTCATAAATTATTTTTTTAATGCTGCACAGAGAGTTGAATTCTTAAATGTAAAAGAATGTAATATTATTTTTCGAAAGTTTTTTCGGATCACACATTTTCTTTCAATTTCGCCCTTACAGATCGTAAAATTTTGCTTTTTTATATCTTAAAAAAGCCATAAAATCATTCAGAAAGTTCAACTCTATTTTTATTCCAATAAGTTAGCTCTGCTAACTCTTCCGGATTTAAAAACCGGAAATCCTATAAAGAAATTTTAATTAGCTTTTAGAATTTATCGCTATAAAATCGTTATGAAAGAGGTAAGGTCGCAGACCTTAGGATAGAACTTCCGAATTGTAAATTCATAGCTCTTCCGGATTTACAATCCGGAAGCCGTATCAAAGAATTTTTAATTCCCCCTTCTAACTTATTGGAAGTGAAGCAACCTACTAAAGTTAAGGTCGCAGACCTTGGGATAGTGCTTCCGAATTTCAAATTTTGAATTTGAGATTCACGTGAGAGTATTCAAATAAACTTATCTCACCTTCCTGTAAATCTCCCTTCCTTTCTCATTCCACTCTACACGTACAAAAGCTTTTGTTTCAGGATCAAAGGGTTCTTTTGGGAAGGAAATTATTTTTTTACGTCTGCCATCAGGATAGTATTCAATCCAGTCGTTTATTCTTTTACCGAACTTATATTCACCTACCACAGCAGGTTTTCCATTTTCGTGGAAGAGGTAATAGTAACCTTCTCTTTCACCATATTCGATCGGAATAATTTCTTTTAGCTTTTTTCTTTCAAATGGATCATAGTATGTAAGTTGTGATTCTTTAGGCCATCCTCTGAAATATTTTTCTTTATCGAGTAGCACACTATCACGGTTGTAGCGCATCCAGCGACCGTGCTTAGTGCCTTTGTAGAAAATGCCTTTCTCTAGCGTTACACCACCCAGCATAAACTTTTCATAAGGGCCATGTAAGAGTATACCTTTTTTGGGATCAAACTTTGAAGGGGCTGTCTTGCGAACTTCTGTGCGTTCATAATCAAACCAATAGACATCCCTGACGAAAGTCTGTGGATTCTCAGGTGTTTTAAGTATGAAGAACTTCTCAAAAACAATGCGCTCACCGGTGCCTTTTCGGGTCATGCCTTTTTTGGTTTTAATACCATAAAAGACCCGCTTCTTTACTTTCTTCTTTTTAGGACTGGCAATAGAATCGTCTTTTTGACTCAGGTCTAACTGATAGGCACCATCTATAGTAAAAGGTCTATCTTCAGCATCGCCTGTCTCTTCCTGCGCCAGCAGTGAAAAAGAAAGGAATAGAAAGCAACCAAGCAGTATTGTGCGCATGAACATAAAACGAAGATACGGTAATTTTATTTTTTAAGGAATGCTTTAACCCTACCCAGAAAATTGTGTTTAAGGAATATGAGTAAAGGCAATAAGTCCTATTTACCCCAGAAAGTATGCGTGGTTTGCCAAAAGCCTTTTACCTGGCGCAAGAAGTGGGAGAAGAACTGGGAAGAAGTTAAATACTGCAGTGACCGATGCCGGAAAGAAGCAAGATGTTAAAAGAACCGGGCAGATCAAAGACCTGCCCGGTAACGTTATCGAACTATTTTTTTGCTGATCTCACGCCAGTCATAAAATTGAAAGGTGGCATCGTCACTCATGGCTATGAATATTCCTCTTGGAAACCCTGGCAGTGCTGCATTGATTACATCACTCCCATCACTTTCTGAAGTTGAGGCAAGAAAGAAAGAAATTTCTGGATGTTCGAGTGGCTTACCCTGGCTCCCTTCGCGGGGGAATACACGAAACATATTAGCTTGTTGATCGGATACAAGTATATAACCGGTTTTATTATCAGTTTTATAAATGGATATCCCCTCTATGTCTTCTGTGAAACCTGATGTGCCGAAAAGGGCAAGCTCTACATTGCTGCTGTCGGGGTGGGCATATGATTTATGAATGCCGTGTTGCTCATCTGAGTGATAAATAAAGCCAAGCTCATTGTCGACTGCAATAGACTCGATTTCTTTTTTACCACTAAAGAAACCGAATTTTCTTTTTAAGCTGGCTTTCACAACACCACTTCCATCATCTTCCAATAAATATTGCCAAAGGTAAGTACCATCTTGTGGCCCGGTTTTTCTTCCAACAATGGCATATATTTTTTGATCAGCCGGATTGGTGTACAAGGCTATTCCCATCGGGTCGCGCAAGGAATCTGCCTCACCATCAAAAACCGATATACCTCCGTTGTCCAGTGCTTCTAAATCGGGCAAACTGAAAACACGGATACTTTTGGCATTGCGTTCTGTACAAACTGCGATGTCAACACGCTTTCCATTTATGTTTAAACCATAAGCAATGTCAACATTATTAGGTCTTTTAAGCGGACGAACACTATCAACAACGTTACCAGACAAGTCGAAAGCAAACAAACCACCATCCCCTGTATCACCACCTTTATCAGTACCAATAATAAGTACTTGTGTGGAGTCTTGCGGATTAATCCAGATGGCAGGATCATCGCTATCGTGTTTTACTTTTTGTGTAACCACCACTGGTATAATGGCGGTGGTATCGCTTTCTACAATTGTTTTGTTCTCAGTTTTAGGAGAACAATGGATGATTAAAAAACTTAGTGTACTTAGTTTGAAAATGCTATTTAAGGTTTTCATTAATTCAGTTTCTTTTATAAAAGAGTAAGGCAGGTTTTACGCCTTTCGCTTCTTCGCTAACTGTATAATAGCCCTTGCCATGCGAATCGAAACAGATGGATTCTCCTTGAGGCTCGGGTTCGTATGGTAAAGTTTGTGCTTTGTTACGAAGAAGTTCTACAATACTTTCAGCTTCATTTCTTTTCCAGTAATACACCGAATCGTAATTTTTTAAGAGCACTTCACCTGTAATGGTATTAAAGTCAGCCCCTACAATTTGAGTAAGCGGCATGGTAAGCTGTTTGGTGGCTATTAAAAATGTATCGGTGCGTTGTGGAAATGGAAGGGTATACAGGCTGATTTGTTTTTCACGCTTACTGAAAATATACAAATCGCCTGTCACATCATCTATCATTAAGGCTTCTGAATCCCGTTTGCCGTCATCAAACTGAAAGGCGATTGTGTCAATATCAGTGATGCTGAGTACTTGATCTTGCTGCAGCAGTGGTTCTTCAAAACGATAAATATATTTAACATCGTGTACAGCATTGTTGTCTCCAATTTCAGCTACGTAAACGTAGCTCTTACCTTTTTCAGGGCCAGAGCCAACAGTAATGTCTTCCCAATCTCTGTTTACTAAGCCTTCAAGCACAACGGTTCCCACATGTTTACCCAGGCTATCGATCAGGTAAACTTCAGGATCACCGGCACTATCATTGTGTGTCCAGAATTTACCTTTATTCACAATCCCGGCATCTAAGCCAGAGGCTTCATTAATCTTAGGATTGTCTAGATTATTCGAACCGTTGGCACTAGTAAAAAGGGTATTGTCAGATACTGGTTGTCCTGGTTTTTTGTTACAGGCAGTAAAGAGAAGAGACACAAGGGAAAGTAAGATGATGTTCTGGCGCATGGAATAAAATTTTGCAAAGAAAGAACTTCCTTTCGACTTCAGGAAGCTCTTTTGTTTACTTTATTAGTCCTTTACAAAGGTGAAAACGCTGGTAGCAGAAAAAAGCTCGTCACCTTCTTCATAATTATCTTCATCGATAATCTTTTGGAAGGTAAAGGTGATGCTTTGATCTTCTTCGTTAATCTCGTAGACTGCAATAACCATGAAATCCAGTTCGTCTTCTATCTCTCCATCACCTTCGTTCAGGATAATATGGCTCCCTTCTAAGATGAGTTCTCCGTCTTCCGCATCATATTCGGCCTCAATTTCTAATTGCTTATTTTCTATTTCTGACTCTCCTTCTTCACAAACAATTTCTTCTTTGGCTAATTCTATTTCAAATTTCATTTCACCGTATTCAAACTGAACACGAATAATTCTAACACCATCGTCCTCAAGAATATCTTCGAAGGCAAGATCAGCCAGATCAGGAGAGATTACACTAAAAACTTCTTTAAATGATTCGAGATCATCTTCGGAAGAGAGCTCCCAGATCCACTGACCGGCTATATCGATATCCAACACCTCATATTCGAAAACGGAAGACTCACCAACAATAATATTTTTATTAGTTGATTGCAGATCGGTTATCGTAAACTCGAAAGTACCCTCAGTGTCATCGGCTCCCGGTAAGAGAAACACTACTTCAAAAGCCTCTGGCAAAGAACCAAGATCCTCATCGCTTACAACGGTTATGGTTTTTGCGATGGGGTCGAAATCTAATTCACGTTCGTACACGCAATCATCAATTTCCACTTCGTAAACCACTTTGTCAATTGTTACTGCATTTTCGAAACTATCCTCGCCTTCAATATCGTAATACAATGTGATGGTTTCTGAAGGTAATTCGCCCAAATAATCTGCAAATTTTATTTCAAGTCCATAGTCCTCGGCATCTGCCAGATCGCCTCCCTCATCGGTATCAACAATCAATTGAAATGGGAAATTGCTGTCGTTGGGTGTTACGTCTAATTCATTATCCGCACAGCCGGCCAGTGTAAGCATACTGGCAAGGATTAATATCTGATAAATTTTCTTAGTCATGTCTTATGGTATTAAAAGTCAAACTTTACACCGATGCGCGTCCACCACGAATAGAATTCGCGCTGAATGAAGCGAGTCTCGGTACCCTGATATACTTCAAATGGCTGGTTGGTGATGTTAAGAAACTCAGCAAACACACGGAATTTTGGATTAATGGTAAAGGTTGCCGTAGCATCTAACTGTACGCGATCTTTTACGAAAAGGTCTTCGCTAGCATCATCACCAAGTTCGGTAATGTATTCTCCATTGAAATTGCTGGACAAGCGAATGTTAAGGCGACCCAGATCATATCCCAATGAGAAGTTTCCAACATGCTTAGCCTGACCAGGCAAGCGAACTTCCTCTGTTTCGTTTATGTCTTCGCGTGACTGAATATTGGCAGCGGATTTTGTAAAGGTGTAGTTAGCATAAACACTGAGTCCGCTTAATTTACCGGGAAGGAAAAGCAGGTTTTGTTGGTAGGCTAATTCCACACCCAGTAAATTAGCTTCTTCGCCATTTTGCGCCTGTGTAAGTTGAATATCAGTACCGAAGTTGCGGCCATTATAAGAGCTTACTTCAAAACGTTTATTGAAAATGAAATCATCTAAACGCTTATAGAAAACACCCCCCGAAAGGATACCTACAGTTCCGAAATACTTTTCACCTAAAAGATCAATATTGGTTGCTGATACGGGTTTTAACAAAGGATTCCCAACACTTCCTTCTCGTGCATTCAAATCAATTTCCTGTGCAGGAACGATGCTCTCGAAGTTAGGACGAGAATAACTACGTGTTGCAGCAAAACGGATGTTGGTGCTTTCATTAATACGGTACTTGGCATGAACTTGAGGGAGTATGAATGCATAGTCTGTTTCGCCAGATACGGGAACGATCTCATCTAAGTCACCTTCAAAATCATAGTATACTTCTTCTGATTGATAACCCACTTTAGTAGTTTCATAACGTAAACCAGCTAAGACCATTAGTTTTTTCAATTGAACTTTAGTCATAGCATAAGCAGCATACACATCTTCAGTGGCTTTGTATGATTCTACTGCCTCTGTTGCCAACTTGCCTTCTACATCCAGCTCGTATCCGTTGCGGTTATTATTGAAGTGATTCATCACACGACTAACATCAATATTTGGCCTGATCAAGTATTTGCCGTTAAGGAATTCGCCCGCAGGACCACCTTGAAATTTCTCTAATGTGTAATCACCTTCTAAATCTCCGAAAACAACATCACCACCAGCCCAGCCGAAAACATTTTCAGTGATATCAAAACTTTTCTCTTTCAAACGGGCCTTACCACCAAATTTGAAAAGGCCATCACCATTTCCAAGTTGATAAGGAATGCCGATATTAAACTTTGCAGTTTTGTTTACATCCAGCGCATACGTACGACCACTTACAAATTCATCGAATTCATAGTTAGCATTATTAAGGTAATCGTTGTTTGGATTAAGGTTACCTACTCCATTTATGGTAAAGGTTGGGTACTCAGGATTGGTTGCAAAATCGATTTGAATGTCATCGAACTCGCCTACAGTATTTACTTCAATATCAAAGGGTGTATCTTGAATGGCTTCAGCATATGCTACTTCGTAATCGAGATTTAGCTTTGCGAAAGTATGTTTACCACCTAGGTTAAAGCTGCTTACAATTTGTTTTTCGAGTCTGTCTTTTGTGGCACGCTCTATTTCGTTGCTTTCAAATGGTGAGTTATCAACATTAGGAACTAATAAGTACGTTCTGCGTTGCTCACGATCTGTAAACTTGTTGTAGAGCGTGCGGAAGTAAAGCTCATTTTGATTATTAATTTTATAATCGATGGTACTGCTAAGCCCCAATCTTGTTCTCACCAACTCATAATCACGAATTTCCATTTCATCGCCATCGCGTTCCCAGTTGTCTGAGCCTCTGTCTGTTTCATAATAGCTGGAGTTGAGCATCACACCAAGCTTATTATTTAAAAAACGTTTGCTCACTTCAAGTGAACCTTGGAGGTTTGCTCTTCCGACAATATCATTATAACCCATTAGTGCAGATGCCCTAATGGACGTTTCTTCGCTTTGCGCTGTTCTTGTAATTAAATTAACGCTACCACCAATAGCATCACCATCCATATCTGGTGTGATGGCTTTTGAAACTTCAATAGAAGCAAGCTGGTCTGCAGGTACTGCATCTAAGGCAACATAACGCACACCCGCTTCAGGTGAGGGAACTTGTTCACCATTGATACTGATGTTGGTAAATTGCGGAGCAAGACCACGTACTAATACGTAACGACCTTCTCCCTGATCACGTTCAATGTTTACTGCAGGCAATCGTTGTAAAGCTTCGGCCACATTCACATCAGGGAAACGACCAATTTGATCAGCACTGACGATGTTCTTAATATTATCTGCAGATTTTTGCTGGTTTAAAGCTCGCTGTTGCCCTTGTAGTGTTCCTGTAACAACAATATTCTCAAGTTCCTGAATATCGCTGCTCATTTTTACTTCAATAAATATATTAGCATTACCGACTACATTAACTTTTTGCACTTCTTTCTTAAAGCCGATGTAAGTAAACTCAAGTGTTATTTCGCCTTCTGGAACACGTAAAGTAAACTCTCCATTGAGGTCTGTAACTGTTCCTACATTACTGTCAACTACTTTAATACTGGCACCGGGCAAAGTTTCATTTAGTTGTTTATCAACTATTCTTCCACTTACGCTTCCTAACGCTGATGATTCTTTTGCAGAGACAGCGTTTACAACAATAATGGTATTGATCTGTCGGAAACTTATCTGATTTGTTTTTGATATTTTATCCAAGACTTTACCTAAAGAATTATCAGTTTCAGCCAACGTGATAAGTTTGCTCAAATCAACTTTTTTAGGATTATAGGTAAAAGTAAAGTCTGTTTCCTTTTCGATAAGTGTAAAAACCTCGCTTATACTTTTGTTTTTAGCATTAAGTGAAAGGGGCACTGCATACAAATTTTGGGCATTCCCATTATTTGCAAAAAGCAAGTTTAGGGTCAGGCACTGTATGCACAGTATTGTCAGGGCATATTTGGTTGTCATGTGTAGTACCCGGATAAGTTTGGGTAATCTTTTTTGCATATTTTTGAAATAGTTTAAGTTGATTACAGATTGACTTAGCTGTTGAATGCACTGCTCTATTTCCTGGAAGAAGCGGACAGTGTTATTCAATTTTTAGCCGGAGCCACTATGGCTCTGGTTCTTTTAGTGGCATCCTTTTCCAGATATTTTCACCTCCTTATTTTTGATTTCAAATTCAATTTCGGTAGCATAGGCAATTGCCTTTAGTACGTTTTCAAGTGTTTGGTTTTTATACTTGCCTGCTATTTTGCAATCTAGAATTGCGCTGTTGGCAAAGGATATTTCAACTCCATACCACATCTCAATTTTTGCAGCGGCATCAGCAAGGTTTAAATTGTCTAGAATTAAAGTATTGTTTCTCCAGGCCAGAATTGATTCCAGGTTTGCCTGCTCTCGGATAATTTGATTGCCTGTTATAGTCAGTTTTTCATTTACAGTGAGTAGCTCAGCGCTTTGATTGTTAGAAACACTAACGAGTCCACTTCTAACTGCTACTTCTGTAGTTAGCTCATCATATTTTATGTTAAAGGATGTTCCTAATACTTTTGTTTGTACAGCACCTGTGCTAATAATAAACGGACGAAGTGAGTCTCTTTGGACTTCGAAGAAAGCCTCCCCTTTCAGCAAGTGTACCTCGCGAATTTTATCATTGAATTGTTCAGGTAATTCTATACTGCTGCCAGCATTTAAGTAGACTATTGAACCATCGCTTAGTTGAAGCTGGGATTTTTGCCCAGGCGGATTAGTTTTAACAACATAAGTTATTTCAGACGAAACTGACTTTATAGAATATACAAAAAGCGTAGTGGCGGTTAAGGCAAGAATGCCTATTAGTGCTGCAACCTTTAGCCAGTTTGTTTTTTTCTTGGCTATTGGTGCAAGGCTATCGATTTTATTATTTAATGAATAAAGTGCTTGTTGCTCTTTAAACTCTTCGGGGTGGGTATAGTTTTTATTCCAGACTTCGCAAAACTCATTGAATCTCTTTTGATTCTCGACATTAAGCGAAATCCAGTCAAACAGTTGAATCTGTTCATCGGAATTTGCCTCATTTGATAGATACCTGACAATAAGTTCTTTTGGGATATTTTCCTCCATAGCATTTGTTACTATATGCTTAGAGTGAAATGGGAGCACAGTACCACTATGTTGTGGTGTTAAGAATACATTACCTCTTTGTTAAGGGAGGAGCAATCTGGGGAAAGAAAGCACAATTAAAATGTATTGAATGGATTTGTCTGAGTATTACTGTAAGAAAGTGTAAGGAAATTGGGAAGATTTAATAGTGCTTGGTTGTATATCTGTTTAATGCATTTCGGAGTACGACAAGCGCTTTGATAATTTGATTCTCAACAGTTTTTTCAGAAATATTCAGAAGCACACTAATTTCCTTATACTTTAAATTATCAAACCTATTGAGGATAAAAATCTGTTTGCAACGGATGGGTAAACTTTCTACGGCTTGATTGAAATACTCTTTAAGTTCAATGTATTCATGTATGCGGTCTGGTTCATGGTGTCGCGCTGCATAGCTATGCAGTACATCTTCAAGGTCATTAAAAAGTGGCTGTCTTTTTTTAACCAACGCAATGGAAGCATTTTTTACGCACGTGTATAAATAAGCCTTTACGCTCTGCTCAATGTTTATCCGGTCTTTATTTTGCCAAAGGGAGAAGAAAACATCACTTACGATCTCTTCTGTTTCTTCTTTATTTCTGGTGTATTGATAGGCGAATTGGCAAAGGCTTTTATAATAGGCCAGAAAAAGTGAGTTGAAAGCAAGGCGATTACCTTGTTTCATTGATTGAAAAAGTGCGATATCTTGTGTTGGTGTAGGCAAGGAAAGAATTCATGTAAAAATTCTCTTTTGCCATTACTCCTTTAGGTCTGAGATGTTAACAAATAGTTAATTTTTTAAAGCGATCAAAAAAAACTCCTTGAACGTTTACGTTCAAGGAGTTTAGGATACAAGAAGTTGTAATAGTTTTAGAGTGACTTGATGGCTGCTTCGTAATTAGGCTCTTGACCAATTTCAGGAACGAGCTCAGTATGCTTCACTTTACCATCAGTGCCAACAATAACTACAGCGCGTGCATCTAAAGCTTCAAAAGCGCCATCAGTAATTTCAACACCATAGTTTTTTGAAAAGCCTTTGTTGCGGTAATCGCTGAGGGTTACTACGTTATTTAATCCCTCGGCACCACAGAAGCGCTTCATTGCAAACGGTAAATCTTTAGAAATGCAAAGCACTACTGTATTATCAAGTTTGCTTGCCTCTGCATTGAACTTACGCACAGAGGCTGCACATACACCAGTATCAACGCTAGGAAAAATGTTCATAACGACATTTTTGCCTGCATAATTTTTCAATGACACCTCACTCATATCGGCAGCATTTGTAAGGATGAAATCAGGGGCTGCACTGCCTACAGCTGGCAGCTCTCCATTGGTATTGGTGGGCTTTCCGCCCAAGGTAATTTTTGACATGATTGTTGGTTTAATTTCTATTTGTTAACAAAAGGGCTTCAATAAAGTTCATCAAGATTTACTTAGCATACATATAATCCAGCGTCAGATTAAGCATTGCTTTCAGTCCAACCAGCATGCCGCGTTCATCAATTATAAAGTCAGGAGTATGATGACCTACTGCATCCTTCAATGGATCTTTGTCTGGAGGACAAGCACCAACGAAGAAAAAGAAACCAGGAACCTTTTGCTGATAGAACGCAAAGTCTTCAGCACCAGTTACAGAGGGGATTCTTACAACGTTGCTTTCACCTGCAGCTTTCTGTAAGCTGGCTACTACTTTTTCAGTAAGTGCCGGATCATTATATGTTACAGGTGTCATTTTTTGAATTTCAATTTCAGCTCTGGCTCCCATGCTTTCCGCAACTTTAGTTACCATCACTCTCATTTTCTCATGGATTTCGTCCTGCATTTTTGTATCAAGCGTTCTGATGGTGCCTGCCATTTCTGCATATTCAGGAATAATATTTTCACGAATACCAGCATTAATGCGGCCAACAGTGACTACTGCAGGTTCTTGTGTTAAGTTAACAGATCGGCTAACAATGGTTTGTAAACTATTAATGATCTGAGCCGACACAACAATTGGATCGATGCCACCCCATGGAGCTGAACCATGTGCTTGTTTACCATAAACTTTGATTTTAAACCAATCCGAAGCAGCCATTAAACCAGCGGGCTTGTAAGTAATGCGTCCCAGTGGAGCTATAGATTGAATATGTGCACCAAAGATTACATCTACTTTGGGATTTTCAAGCACACCTTGTTTTACCATTAAACTAGCGCCACCTTCCTCACCGGCTGGCGCACCTTCTTCGGCAGGTTGAAAAATAAATTTCACTGTTCCCCTTAACTCACTTTTGTTTTGGGCAAGTATTTCCGCAGTTGCCATTAGCATAGCTACATGGGTGTCATGACCACAAGCATGCATTACTCCTGTTTCTTGTCCATTAAAAGTTGTACGTTCTTTAGAAGCGAAGGGGAGGCTATTGCGTTCAGTTACTGGTAATGCATCCATATCGGCACGCAAAGCAATTACCGGCCCTGGCTTACCGCCCTTTAGTATGCCCACTACACCGGTATGTGCCACACCCGTTTGTACCTCTATACCGAGTGACTTAAGATGAGCGGCAATCTTCTCACCAGTCTTAACTTCTCGGTTAGATAATTCAGGATATTGATGGATATGTCGTCTCCATTCAATCATGCGAGGTTCTATAGTGGCTGCCTGCTGCATCACTTTTGCTTGCAGTTTAGGGCTTACCTGTGCAGTAACTGTAAGTGTTAGCATACAAAGCACTGCACTCATTAATAAATTTTTCATACGTTTAGGTTATGACTAAAACCGAAGGTAGAAAAATGGGCATGGTAAGCAAAGGTAAATCGTTATGTGGGTAAAAATCTTTACACAACCGGAGCAGGCTTTTGCGGAATTGGCTGAGGGTAAGCCAAGACGGGTATTAGTAGATCAGTATAGAATTGCCTTGGTTCGCAAAGGAGAGCAGTTTTTTGCAGTTGATGATTTTTGTACACACAATAAAGAATCCTTGAGTAAGGGACATGTTAACTATCGTAACGAAATCATTTGTCCTTGGCATAACTACTGTTTTGATTTGCGAACAGGAAGAGAAAGTATGCAACGATCTGCTGATTTAACAACTTTTGCCGTTAAGCTTAATGATGAAGGTTTGTTTATTGAATTGCCGGATTAGGATGCTAAATTGACAGTTGACAATAGATTCAACTATTTGAGACAAACACATTTTGTCCTGCTTACTGTCAACTATATTAAATTACCATAACAAGACTTACAATCTAAACGACATTTTTTCGTTCTTTGCAATAGCAAACCATGAGACTGATTTACATTTTATTATTGAATTTTTTCTTGCTGTTTAATTATTCGCTGCAGGCGCAGAGTCTGCCAATTACAGAGGAGTTTTTTTTCCAACGCTTTACAATTGTAAATCAAATGCCTGAGCGGATTTTGAGTGGACGCACTTTATTATTCTATAGCAGTAGCCTGACTCAGAAAGAGCTTGAGCGAATACAAGAATCATTTTCTACTACTGGAATTGATGCTGTACTGGCTATAGCAATTGAGAAACTGCTTGGTGGACATGACGTACGAAAAGCTTTGTTTGAGGCAATACAAAAACGAGAAATAAGCAACTTGGTTTTTGTTCAAAAAGATCAACAAGAATACCGTTGTACCATGACAAAATTTAACCAGAAGTTTAGTTTTGTCAATACATTACAGCCTGCATGGCAACTCAGTAAATCTGCATTAGGCGAACTGTTGCTTGAATTAGGTCGCGATGCGCAAAATGCACTTTCAAAGCAAAATTTTTTGGTGAACGATCAGCCTGAAACTGATTTGAAAATAAGCATAATACGAGGCAGCAGAATAGAATCACACAGTTCAGATTTGCGAGTAGATAGATTAGCCGTGAGACTTTCTGATAGAGTTGAAGATAATGAGGCATTAAAGAATGAATTGAGCAGCTATCCGTTTAAATTAGAATTTGTTGGCGACAGCATTAGTGATGCAGAATTGAGACTAAAGGGCTTTTGGTATGTGTTACAATCAGTTCATTTGCCCGAAAAGCAGGCACTGGAAATATTAGGTTATACCTTAGTTAAAAGGCCAATCAAGATTGTTGATGAAAAGAGTGTTTATAAATTCTACTTTAAAAAGCTTGAATTTGACAATGTTTATTTGGGTAAGGAATGGGATGCAGCTGCAAACTGGCAGGATGCTCTTAAAAATACGCTCGCTAATCTTCGCAAAGAGCTCAATGTTCGTTAAAGCTCTGGCATAAGCATTGCTATTAAAAAGTGTAAAGAAATAGGTATGAAAAGAGGGGTGATAGTATTTTTTTTCGCTTTTTTAGTCAGCATAACGGTTCAGGCTTATACCTCCGGTATTGCCATTAGTGCTGTAAGAAAATCTGAGGTTGTGCAGGTTTTTGTAAATGGTAAACTCTACAACAAAACGCCATCAAACTTCATACGCATTAAAAGTACTCAAGGCACTTTTCACCTTAGAGTAAAAATACTTGATATTCATACCCGACAAAGGCAGGAAATTGTTCAAACCATCAAAATTTCGAAGGGTTTTGAGTATTACTATGAAATTAAACAGGAAGAAGGAAAAGTGCCAAAATTGATTCAAATGAGGCGTTATCCTATTTATTCTCGTTACTTCCTTGACTATGGTCTTTATACCAGAGGCCAACACAGCTAAACAAAATTTTATTGGGGGTAGTTACATGTACCTTTTATAAGGTATTATGGGTGATTATAGTATCTTTATTGTTACTTAAAACCAATGCCCCCTATGAGAGTAACAGCAATAGCTTTACTGCTGCTAGCCGCTACACCAATATTTGCCCAAAAGGTAACGATTAAACGCGTGGAGTTGGCCGGTGAAAAGATAATCGTGCACTACGATTTAGAAGACAGCAATCCCAATAATGAATATCAGATAGCCCTGTATAGTTCGCAGAGCAACTTCAACACGGCCTTAACAAAAGTTACAGGCGATGTGGGTAATGAAGTAAAACCAGGCACAGATAGGAAAATAACCTGGAGCATTCGCGAAGAGCTAGGACCATATAAAGGCAGACTTTCATTGGAGGTAAGAGGGAAGCAGTTTGTGTCTGTAGCAAAGTTTACCAACATTACCACTTCCACTAAAATGAAGCGTGGTAAAAACCATGTCATTAACTGGAAGCCTGGCAATAGTAATCCAATCAACATTGAATTTTTAAATGGCGGACAGCAAATCGTTGCTGCATTAAATCAGCCAAATAACGGAGCTTATACGCTGTATATTCCAAAGAAGCAGAGTAAGGGTAAGGATTATATTATAAGAATTACAGATACACGTAACACACAAGATGTAGCAGTATCAAAACCTTTTATGGTAACACCGGCCGTTCCAATGTTGCTAAAAGTAATACCGGCAATAGCAATAGTGGGCGTTGCAGCGGTATTGGCTAGTGGTGGCGGAACTGACACCCCCGATACCAATGATGGTCCGGCTATTCCGGATCCTCCATTTCCAGGTAATTAATTTTTGTATTGAGTAAGCATATGTATATGAAAAAATATATACTGATTTTTTTGACAGCATTATCTTTAAGTGGTTTTGCTCAAACTAATTACACAGCATTAAATGGCCCTTACGGAGGTGGTTTGGAGGCCATGGTTTTTTCTAATAGCAGATTGGTAGGTCTAAGCAATGTTCAAGGTATTGTTATCAGTGACGATGGCGGAGCAACATGGACAACTTCAAATACCGGTATCACAGATCCATATAATCTTCGCAATATTGAAAGAGATCCGGTTTCAGGAAAATTATACGCGGTAAGCTACTCACGATTATATTCTTCGACCGATGGGGGTAGCAATTGGATATTGGTTTCTGCAAATGGATTCAATGATGCTAAATTTTTGCGCATATCCCCTAATGGTTTCCTTTTTATTGCAAGTCAGGGTGGTACTGTATACCGATCTACCAATGCTGGTACCAGTTGGCCGATAGGTGATGTAACGCAATTGCCTTCATCGCCTTATGTTATCGACTTTAAGATAAGTAATACAGGTTATTTATTCGTTGCCACAGATTTTCATCTTATCTACAGATCGAACTCTCCCAACAGTGTATTAGGCTTTACACAATTAAACAGCTCCAGAGGGCTGACTGATGGCGTTAATGGCCAAGTGTCATCTATATCTTTTAGTGGGTCTGACATCTATGCTAATACTTTTCAAGGTCCTTTTAAATCAACCAATAATGGGGACACATGGACATCGGTGAAATCAACTATTTCTGATACCAACTTTTATAATGGACGTATTTATGCGGCAGGTAGTACTGTTTATTATGGAGGGCAGGGTTATAACAATATCCTTGGAAGGAATGAAAGTACTTTTTGGAAAAGTACTGATGGTGCTTTAACCTGGACAAGTGTTGCCTCACCAATGAGTATTTATGGCAACTTGTACTCAGAATTAAAAGGCATCTTTCTTTTTGATGTAAACACCATTTATGTAAGTCAGAGAAAGGGCATGTTTAAATCAAGTGATGGTGGCTTTAATTGGAATGAAATAAATAATGGTATAACAGGCCTGGGCGGATATGAGCCGGGCTCCCTCGTTATGACCGATAATGGGAGACTAATCCGAGTTTCAGGTCTTGGTCTCGGCTTATTTTTATCAACAGATGATGGGCAGAGCTGGGATTTTTTATACAACACACCACTTAATGCAAATTTTATAGGTCTAAAAAAAATAGGTTCTGCCATTTATGCCTATGGCGAAAAACTGGTAAGATCCACCGATAATGGGAGCACCTGGAATTTAGTATTTGAAGGGGCTTTGGTGGGTTGTGGTAGTTATATGAATAACTTTGAAAACCTGGATGCTAGTACCTTTTACACAGTAACCTCATACAATTGCACAGCTGGTACGCCTCAGTTTAATCTTACAGTATCAGTAGATGCCGGTCTTACATGGACAACTAATTTAATCACTGGGTTACCCTCACCTAACGACACCTACATTAATGGTACATCGGGCATAAATAGTATGCCTGACGGAAGCCTTATTATAAATCTTTATAATTATGCACTTAACAAGCAGCAACATTTTAAGATAAACTCAACCACTTTTCAGGCAACAGATATAAGCCCGGCTGGCTATGAGTTAACTGATGCTTTTACAGTTTTTGAAGATAAGATTTTTGCAACGGCCATTACAAATACATATAAACTATTGATATCTTCAGATGGTGGACAAACATGGGAAGAGAAAAGCATTCCTTATTCTTACGGACGTATACGGGCAATCAATCAGAATATACTTTACCTGCTTGGATCGAATGGCAGAGTGTATATTTCTACTGATGGTGGGAATGCCTGGGTAGAAAATGACAATTTTGGTATAAACAATTATGCTTTAGAGGTTCTTATTTCTCCTGCTAATTTCTCCTATCTAGCTATTCACTACGGACCGGTTTACAAGAGTAATACACAGGTAATACCACCCGCTGCCCCAACTGATTTAACTGTTGAAAGCTATTCGGCTTTTTCCCTAACCCTGAAATGGAGTGACAACTCAAATAATGAATCCTATTTTGTTATTGAGCGGTCACAAGACAATAATACTGCTTTTGACAGCGTGGGTTTCGCTAACCCGAATGGCCTAAACTTTGTAATTCTAAACACCAACGTACCGCTTGATAACACCACGTACTTCTATAGGGTGAGGGCTGTGGGTGCTGCAGGCAATTCTGCCTATACAAACGAAGCATCTGTAACAACTATAGAAAATTGTCAAACTTATACTATCCCAACTAATAGGAGTTGGACAGCGACTACACAGACTTTAGCTGGAAGTAATAATCCAGTGAGTATCACAGGTGGATTTGGTAATTATATCATTTCAGGCCTACTCAATCCAAACGCTGTGAGCGGCATAAGCCCAGGAATTTCACCTACTTCTCAATTTCAAATGAGAGAGGTTTGTGGTAATGTATACCTCTTGCCAGGAGTAGTTTACGGAGATGGAAATGGCACTTGGGACGCAGTTACCAATACACTAACGATACATTGGAAAACAAGACCTAACTATACCCCCTACAGAGAAGAAACAACTGTGTATACGCTCAATGCTTCAGACCCTGCTCCTGGTGCACCTACTAATGTTGGTGCCTACGTAAAAAGTACGAATGAAGTAGTGGTTACCTGGGGTAGTTCACTCTATGCCCAACAATATCAAGTGCAGAGGTCAACTACTGCCGGAACTGGATTTGTAGATATTGGATCTGCATTTACAACAGCTCCATTTTCATATATTGATAATAGTACCCTAACTGTAGGAACGACCTATTATTACAGAGTAGTGGCAACCAGCCTGGGTGGTGCAACAACAAGCTCTGCTGAAGTTTCAATAGCTTACCAAACACCGCGATTTGACGCTATTAGTTTAGTAGGATACGACTTTCCTACACAAGGTATTGCCTGGATAGACATTGACAATGATGATGACGATGACTTATTGGTAACCCCGTTTAATGCACCTGTTGGAGCTACTGGCATTACCGTTTTTGAAAATGACGGAACTGGAAATCTGACTAAAATTAACGTTCCAGGACTATCTGATTTCGAAACCTCCACCTTAAGAGTTATTTCGGTTGGGGACATCAATAATGATGGGTTTAGTGACATTGCTGTCAATGGATCCCTTTCCGGAGGAGATATTTTTATTAATAATGGTGATAAATCTTTTACACGAACTAACCTTGTGCCCCCCAATAACTTTGGTTTAAACTGGTTTGCATCCATGGCAGACTTTAATAATGATGGTAAACTTGATGCCGTATTTTCAGATGACGTTTCATCATCCTCTACTTTTTTTAGATTTTTTACCCAAAATAGCAGTAGTGAGTTTGAAACCTATGAACTAGGAGAGATAGCGGCTGAAGCAACTATCTCCAGGGGTGGAAGCTGGGCAGATTATGATAAAGATGGCGATCAGGATTTTATCAGAAGTAGGTTTAGTACAACAGCGAATGATTTTGATCAATTGTATAGCAATAACGGAGATGGCACATTTACTCCTGTAAGTGGAACTGTGTTTGAACAAGATTATTTTATGGGGTCACGTTCTTTGTCATGGGGTGATTATGATAATGATCTTGATCTTGATGTTTATGTAGTAGAAAACAGCCCTTTTTACCCAAGTATGCTTTATAGTAACAATGGCGATGGCACATTCACAAAGATGACAGGCAGCGTTTTGTCAGAGGCTAAAACTGTCCAATCCTTTGGTAGTGCCTGGGGCGATATTGATAATGATGGGGACTTAGATATGGTGGTAGCGAATTCTTTACAGGCAGTTCTTTATATTAATGACGGTGCTGGTAACTTTAGTAAGTATACCGCACAAGAATACCTTGTAGCGGCTGATGCAAGCAGAACCAATATTGCCTTTGCCTTTGCTGATTATGACAATAACGGAACCCTAGATATTGCAACAGGTAAGAATGCAAACTTCCCTACAATTCTCTTAAAAAACTCGTTAGTACCTGGCACGAGCACACGTTGGCTTAAGGTAAAATTGCAAGGCGTAAACTCGAACAGATCAGGCATTGGGGCGCGAATAGAGATAACAACACCCAATGCTAAAACGCAGATGCGCGCTGTTGAGTCACTATCAGGTTATGGAAGCACGAGTAGTTTAACGGCTCACTTTGGTTTGGCAAATCAAAATAGTGCTACGGTAAGGGTATTCTGGCCTTCAGGTCTTCAGCAGACTATTACCAATGTGGCAGCTAATCAAACATTACTTGTGGTTGAGGATGGAACAGGCCCTCAAACACTTACACTGCTTCCAGCCAATGGTGCTACAAATGTATCAGCATCCACAAAGCTCGAAATCACACTCGATGAAGAGTCTATAGCAATAGCTGGTAAAAAACTAATTGTTGTAAAAAGCAGTGACCCTGCCACGCAACTCTTTGTAATTGATGTTACAATGGCTGTTAAAACAGGTGACAAATATGAATTTACCCTTCCCAATAAGTTAGAGTTGGGAGTTAACTATACGGTAAGCATTGAAGAAGGAGCCTTTAGTGATGTTTATGGAAATTTTTCCAATGTTATTACAGGTACTGCATGGGCATTCACCGTAGGCAATGGACCACAGCTAGCCAGTCTTTCCCCCGCCAATGCAGCTGTTAACGTTATTATAGACCAGGCTTTAACCGTAGCTTTTGCCAATACAGTCACAGCAACTGCTGGTAAAAAACTTATTGTGTTAGATGGCGCAACAACTGTATTAGATGTTGATGTAGCAACTGGTACCGTTGCGGCTAATGCTATTACATTTAATGCACCTGCAGAAGGCTGGCCATATGAGAGGTTGTTAACTGTAACACTTGATGCTGGAGCTTTTGTAGATAACGTTGGTAACGAGTATGCAGGTATTGCATCAGGCAATTGGACATTTACAACTGTTGAAGCACCAGATGTAACTGCACCTTCTATTACATATGACCCCTCTTCTGTAAACACACTTGACAAAGGCTTTTCGCCAGCAACTTTAAATATTGTAGCCACAGATAATAAAGCGGTAACCGGACTTACGTTTTTCCACAGAAAAGTTGCTGATAATAATTTTAATCAGGTGGCTGCTTCGAATACTAGTGGTAATAACTGGACTGCCCAACTCACTAATACCATGGCTGATGATATGGGTGTTGAGTATTATTTTGTAGCAACCGATTTGGCAGGCAATACAAAAAGAAGCCCGGAGGTTGCAGACACTTACTATAAAACAACACTTCTTTTTAATACATCAAACGCACCAAGAATTACACTGAGTGGAGGCGGAACCGCTCAAGATTGGAGGATTGTAGCGATTCCCTACCAATTGAATGGTAATAACTTTAACATAGCAGATGTCTTTTCAACTTTTGGAGCAGCAGCAGATGATACCTGGCGGATGTTACGCTATAGTAAATCAGGCAATACAGAAGTATGGCAGGAATATCCTGACTTTGCAATTATTGAAAGAGGAAAAGGCTATTTCATGAACGCTATAGGTGCCAAAGAAGTATTGTTCACTAATTCCACTTCACCTGATTACGATAGGGAAAACCTATTTACCATGAATCTTGTACAAGGTTGGAACCAGATAGGCAATCCATATAGTGTAGCCATTAATTGGGATGATGTAAGAAGTTTTAATAACGCAACTTCAAATGTAGGTTCACTCAAAACATTTGCAAATGGTTCATATACTGATGGAAATACTTTACAGCCTGGTCAAGGAGGTTTTGTAAATGTGCAGACCGCGGTAACCCTTCAAGTACCCTTCCCCGGCCAAACTTCCGGTGCACGAATAATGGAGCATAACCTTTCAACAAACCTTGATGACGAAAGTTGGCATCTGCCTTTAGCTTTGGAGCACAATCACATAAATAATTTATTTGCAGGCGTAGGTATGCATCCATCTGCTTCTGCCAGCTACGATGAGTTTGATGATGTTAACCCTCCAAGATTTTTCGACTACGCTGAAATTAATTTTGATCATGCTGAACATATTTTCAAAAGATTTACACGCGACATCGTACCTACCGCTCAATATCAAGAGTGGGAATTCTCTGTTAACTCGAACCTAACCGGTTTGGCAACCATGCGCTGGAATAATACCGGCTTTGGAAATAACGACAAGGAGATTATGCTCCTTGATAAACGTAGCATGCAAGTGATTAACATGCGTGAAACAAGCACATATATTTTCGATCCAAAACAGTCTTCAACATTTAAGATTTACTTTGGTGTAAATCTGCTAGAGAAAATTGGTGCAGAGTTTTTTGCTGTAAGTAGTGCTTATCCTAACCCAACTAATAAAGAAACAACAGTAAGATTCTCTTTGCCGGAAAATGGAGGAGAGCAACAACAAGTAACGTTGGAAATAAGTGATGTTATGGGCAGAAGCATGGGTACAGTAGCAAGAGGAGTGTTTAAAGGAGGTTACCACGAACTTTCTTTTGATGCATCAACACTAAGCGATCACGAGGGCTTACTATTAATATCAGTTAATGTTTTCAATAAGACAGGCAGAAGCACGAAACAAGTAAAGGTTATGATAAACAAATAATATATGAAAAAAAGACTCTTCTCATTAGCGTTAACGATTTTGAGTGTGGCTGTTGCCATGGCTCAAAACGTGAGTACGCGAACAAATGAATTCGAGGTGGACTTCAGCGATCCTAAAAGACTCGTTTATACCACTATCCCGGTTATAAACTGGATCACGCCTGTGCAAGAAACAAACTATGCACAGGAGAACAAATTTAAGATCAGGGTAGAAATTGATTCTGATAAACCCATCAAAAACATCATTATTAATGTAAAAGAAAGTGAACAATCCGCTTCACGTGGTAGCTCCTCCATACAACCCACAGACGAAGAAAAGCTTCACACTGTTGTAGAGCGCAACATTACATTAATGGACGGTGATAATTTGCTGGAGATTATAGCAGAGAACATCGATGGACAAAAAACAATTAGTTACAGAAAGGTAACGGTTGGCTCGACATCACTTGCAGATGCAACTAAACTTGACCGCACCGATTATGCACTGATTTTTGCAACAGATGAATACGACCACTGGGGAGATTTGGTAAACCCTGTATTTGATTCACGCACCATTGCAGCCGAATTGAAAAACACTTATGGCTTTAAAGTTGATGTACTGGAAAATGGCACACAAGCTGATGTACTAAAAAAGATCCGTGAGTATGCAGAGAAGAAATATAAACCACTGGATCAGCTTTTAATATTCTTTGCTGGCCACGGTAATTATGATCAAACCTTTGGTGAAGGTTTTGTGGTAACACGCGAATCGTTGATTAACGATGAAGCAAAAACAACTTACCTGTCGCACAATCGACTTCGTTCTATCATCAACAACATTCCATGTGAGCATATTTTTCTGGCTATGGATGTTTGCTTTGGCGGAACTTTTGATGCAGCCTTGGCTTCATCAAGGGGTATTGGGGATGAGGTGTACAAGGAGCAGAACACTGCAGAGTTTATCACCCGAAAGCTCACCTATAAGACGAGAAGGTTTTTAACCTCGGGTGGTAAAACCTATGTATCTGACGGTATTGCGGGAAAGCATTCACCATTTGCAAAAAACGTAATTGAGGCATTAAGAAGTAGAGGAGGGAGAGATGGTGTTTTAACCCTTCCAGAAATATACTCATACGTTGAAAAATTGAAGATTCAGCCTAGATTTGGTGAATTCGGAGACAATGCTCCCGGCAGTGATTTTGTGTTTGTAGCCAGGTAATGGCAATATCTTACTCCAAAAAGAAGGTGGGTCAAATGGCTCACCTTTTTTATTGCATTTAGCTTATTACAAAAAGTAGAACTACTCAAAAAAACTGTCTTAAACATATAGCCATACAGTTTATTGATACATTTCGGCAGCTCAAAATAGACTTTACTACGCTGATTACCTTAAATTCTTGAAAATTCGATGATAATACGCTCGCCATGTTATTTGCAGAATTTTCTTTGGTGTAAGTTACATGTACCTAAATTGAAGTATATAGTTTGCTTTTTTGCTAACTTTAATTCAAGTATCATTTAGCCCCCACCCCAATGAGAGTACAATTACTTAGTATTCTATTATTGTTGTTTCCCTTTTGTGCTTTTGCCCAAAAGGTTACAATTAAACGAGTAGAATTAGCCGGTGAGAAAATCATCGTGCATTACGATTTGGAAGACAGTAACCCCAATAATGAGTATCAAATAATGCTTTACAGCTCCCAGAGCAATTTCAACACAGCTTTAACAAAAGTAAAAGGTGATGTTGGCAATGAGGTTAAGCCTGGAAGCGACAGAAAAATCGAATGGAGTATCCGTGAGGAGTTGGGGCCTTATAAAGGCAGGCTTTCACTTGAAGTGCGCGGAAAACAATTTGTCCCAGTAGCAAAGTTCACAAACATAAAGGCTACGACAAAAATGAAGCGTGGTAAAAATCATACTATTACCTGGAAACCAGGTAATAGCAATCCTGTTACCGTTGAGTTTTTGAATGGGGGGCAACAAATTAATGCAGTTGCTAATCAACCCAATAATGGCAGCTACACACTTTTTATTTCAAAACATCAAAGCAAAGGCAAGGATTACATTATTAGAATTACAGACTCACGTAATTCGCAAGACGTAGCCATCTCTCAACCTTTTGCAGTTACACCTAAAATTCCTTTGCTACTTAAAATTGTACCCGTGTTAGCAATTGGCGGTGTAGCGGTAGCCTTAGCTGGTAGTGGAGGTGGAGGCGATAATCCTCCAGGAAACACCAATGGAGAAATTCCTGTCCCAGATCTTCCTGGCAATTAGAAAATAGCTTAAAACTGACATGACCTATCTGAGCATGAAAAAAATTCTTTTACAGACCCTCATTCTTCTTTTAGCTTCAATATCTGTTGCTAATGCCCAAAACACTTGGTCCTTTGTTCCTGGCCCATTTGGAGGAACAATAGTTGATTTAGAAAGAACTTCAACTGGCAAGCTGTTCGCGACAGCCTCAAGTAGTAGCCCTTTCTACCCAGAGGGTTACCCATACGTATCTACTAATAATGGAACAACATGGACACCTGTCTTACTATCTAGCGCAAAAGAAGTTGTATTAGATATTGAATATGATTTTTTATCTGGCAACATATACATCCTCACATATAATGATACTTATCGCTCTATAGATAACGGGGTGACATTTACTAAACAAAACACTGATGAAAATTCTCATCAATCAAGAAGAATAAAAAGACATCCATCTGGTCGATTAATTGGTATGGGACATAGTAACCTTCATTACTCTGATGATGAGGGTGCTACATGGAACCTTGGTTTTGATACGGGTCAACCATTTGCTGGTGTATTACGCGACATCGAGATAAGTGAATTTGGTGATATTATTATAGCAGCAAGTAGTTCGGCAGGTGGACTTCTGCGCTCTATAGATGGTGGTGAATCAGCAATCGAGGTAACAACTGACCTCGTAGGCAACTTTGTAGTGCTTGATCTGGAGTACAATTATCAAGAAAGCCAGATGTACTGTTTTACCAGAGACTTTGGATTTATTTATTCTAATGATGTTGATGGAGCAGGTACTGACTTTCGAGTAGGAGATGAATGGCTAGTAGACAATACAGGTTTAGAGGATCTCAATTTTGAAGATAACTATGGCACTGAAGTTATACTTTCTCTAGGAGATAAATTGATTTTAGTTGACAATTATAATAGAAAAATTTACTTAAAAGACTTTAACGGAAGCTTCCTCTGGGAGAGAGTAGGAGGGTTGCTCACGGCTGATGTAAGATGTCTGGCCGGAGGTAGTGTTTCAAGCTTTATTCTAGGAACTGAAACGCGTGGTGTAATCAGGACAACTAATGGAGGCACTTCTTTTGTGGTTGCGAATAATGGGATAGACAGATTGGAACCAACTGATATGGAACATTTATCAGATGGGACAGTTTTAGTAACAAGCCAATTTAACGTTCATGCACTTGAAGGTGTAAATAATACTTGGTCAGATATACTGCATACACGCGAACGATTCAGACACATTTTACCACTTGAGCTTTCCGAAACAGCTTTAATAATTGGTAGCGAAAAAAGTTATCTATACAATTCATCCAATAATTCTATAACAGAACGCGGCATCATGCCTCCCACTGATGTTGGTTTGGTTGCTATGGGCAGCAACACTCAGAAACTATATGGACTTGATTATGGCAATGGCCAACTCTATTACTCGTCTGACCAGGCACTAACTTGGTCTGCAGCAACAACAGTTACGAATCTTCCTTTACTTGATGGATTTCCCCGGAAACTAATGGTTCGTAATGATGTAACTAACGAGTTATATTTGTTATGGTACGATTATGATAGCGGTAACGACCAAGTGTATAAAATTGATTTAACCACACTTCCGTTTGCAGCTTCAGCTACTCTTGTAACAGAACACGCAATTGACAATATAAAAAGTCTTCAAGTTAAAGAGGGTTTAACATTTGTTTATGGAGATGTGGGATCGAGCATCCACAAATTGGCATTTCAATTCCAAAATAATAATGACTGGATTATAAAAGATGCACCTCCAGGAGGCCAAATGTTTGTCTCAGATCAAGGGCATATTTTTATTACCCGAAATGATGGAAGTGATAGAAAAGAAGTTTTAGTTTCCAGGGATTTAGGTGAGACCTATACAACTATAACTTCATTTGGGAATGTTGGTGACTTCTATGAGATCATTAATCTTGTTGTAGAAGGTAATATTCAAAGTGGAAGAGCTTTTGCGTTGCTTCCATTTAGCGGGCTATACTATACAAATGAAACAGTAATACCTCCTTCGCCAGTTTTAAGTTTTGATGTTGCAGGTGCGGGTACAGAAGAGGTTACATTAAGTTGGACCGATGACTCCTTTAATGAGAATGCATTTGTTGTACAATATTTCAATGGAACAAGTTTTGTTTCTCTGGATACTTTATCCTCGCCTGCCCCTAATGGACAAGGAAGAAGAATATACTTTGTTGATCGCAACAGGACACCAGGCTCTGCCACAACTTACAGAGTGGCGGCCATAAACGCTTCTGGAAACTCTCCTTTCGAACAGGTGGTAGCAAACACTTTAAGTGTTTGCGAAACAACAATTCCCGACAATAGAAGTTGGTCACTGTTTATAGTAGGTACTGAAGAAACAGCTTTAAATGTTGTTGTAAGAAAACAATCAGATGGATATTATTCTATTAGTGATGTTACGGCCGGTCTTGTTAGTGTTGACGAACCTGCTGTAATCGAGGAGTCGTGCGGGACTGTCTATATTCGCGATCAGTTTCTTGCTGAGGGCTCACCAGATATTTATCCGACACAAAATGGCTCATGGAATGACGTAACTAGCGTATTAACCCTGCATTGGATATCCAATCCGAGTGTTGCTCCTTCAGTAAGTCGTACAGTGGAGCTTACATTAAATGCAACAGATCCTATTCCTGCCGCACCGCAGCTTCCAAGAGTATTTGCATTCAGCAGCACAGAAGTAGAAATTAGTTGGACCCCAACCGCATTTGAAACCTCTTTTGTTGTTGAACGTTCTACCGTTTCCGGTAGTGGATTTACTCAAATTGCTGAAGTTAACTATCCTACATCATCCCATATAGACAATACTGTAACGCCAGGCACAACCTACTTTTACAGAATAATAGCCAGGAATAGCACGGGTGACTCTTCGCCAAGTAGTGAAGTAAGTATACCGTTTACAGTTCCACGTTTTTTACAACAGGAAAGCGTAACCACTACGCCATTAACTAATACCATTGGTACGCTTTGGGGAGATTTTGATAATGACGGAGATGAAGATTTGATAATAACCAATTTCGGAATTTTTTCCCTTGAGTTACAGGAAGTACTTGTATATAGAAATGACAATGGCACTTTCACTCCGCTAAATGACGTGTTTGAATCAAACAGATATATAACAGCTAGTATTGCTGATTATAATAAAGATGGTAATCTGGACATCTTTTTTGCATCATCAGGTGAGCCCCACGCGCTTTATCGCGGCAATGGAAACTTTACATTTACAAAAGTAAATTCAATTGTAAATCAAAATACGAGCTCAGACGATGACGGCACATTTTATACTAGTTGGATTGATGTGAATAGTGATGGTTTATTAGACTTACATATTACTTTTTCACAATATGATCCTGGCACAGTTAAAGATGCTTTATATCTCCAAACCAATTCAGGAGAATTTATTGCCGCTACCAATTCAGGTGATTTAACAATAGAAGGAAGGGCTGTAAATGATGTTGTCTGGCTTGACAAAGATAATGATGGTGACATGGATGCTATCTTTGTTATAGACGCCCAATCAGTAACATCAGCACTGGTTTTTGAAAATGACGGAACAGGCTCATTTACCGAATTGCCTAATCCTGGTTTTACACTATTAGCAGAAACATTGGCAGGAGCAGCCGGTGATTACAACAATGATGGATTTATTGATGTATATGTTACCGAGCAAGAGGCATCCTCACCTAATAAATTATTTCGCAATAATGCAGGAACTACGTTTTCCCAACAAGAAGCAAGCGTTCTTATGGAGGCACAGCCAGCTAGTACAATTTCAGCGGTTTGGGGTGATATAGATAATAATGGCTTTCTTGATTTAGTAACCTCCAGATTCGGAAGCAACACAATTTATCTAAACCAAAATGGCACAACCTTTACCAAACTAACAACTGAAAAATTTTGTGATAATGCGGCTATTAATGGCGGCCTTGCTTTAGCTGATTATGATAACGATGGATACTTGGATATTGCCATTACCAGCTTGAATGCCTTTTTCTCACAAAATGCTCAGGCTCCTCCAAACCGTCATCTTTTTAAAAATAGCGGAGGGTTAAATAATTGGTTAAAACTTAAACTTAACGGTACAGTCTCAAATCGTTCTGGTATTGGCGCCAGAGTAAAAGCGCGCATAGGGTCAATAACACAGCATCGTGAAGTTACAGGTCACTCATCTCTTGCTTCACAAAATAGTCTTATCGTTCACTTTGGTTTCGGTTCCTCTTCAGTTATCGATGAATTAATAATTGAGTGGCCATCGGGTATAACACAAACACTTGCAAATGTTACTGTCAATCAATTGCTAACGGTAATTGAAGACAATACCGGTCCGGTACTTACACAATTGGCCCCGATCACTGATGCTACGGATGTTAACGCCAACACAACATTGGCCATAACTTTAAATGAGCAGGCAACGGCTGTAGCTGCCCGCAATTTAAGAATCTTTAAAACAACGGATTTAGTAAACCCTGTATCAGTCATTGCAGTTACAAGTGCTGTAAAAACGGGAAACACATTTACTTTTACTCTTGCACAACCGCTTGATAATAGCACTAGCTACTCAGTTGCAATTGAAGTAGGTGCTTTCAAGGATATTTATGGAAACGACTTTGCGGGTCTTGAAGCATCTTCCTGGCAGTTCACAACCACTGCGGGGCCATCTACAACATTGCTAAGTCCTGCAAACAATGCTGAAGATGTTGCGATTAACTCAACGCTTGAAATCACCTTTAATAAGGCTGTAACAGGTGTGGCTGGAAAAACATTAGATGTATTTATCCAAGGAAGCCCTGAACCTGAGTTTTCGATCGATGCAGCCACTGGAATTATTGCGGGCAACAAAATTACCTTTACACCTCCTTCAGCATTTGAGTTTCAAACCTTATATGATGTAGTAGTTGAGGCTGGTGCCTTTATTGATAATTTCAGTAATGCAAGCAATGAAATTACCTGGAGCTTCCTTACGATAGATAACGTAGCACCAGTAATCACATTTACTGCACCTACAAGCGTGAATAAAGGTGCTGCTACAATTTTTTCACCAATTGTTACAGATAATTCTGGTGAAGTTGAAAATGCAGTACTGCATTACAGAAAAATCGCAGCAGTATCCTTTAGTACTTTACAAGGAGTTTTAAATTCAGGAATTGCAAATCAATATGATTTTAATGTGCCTGCTACATTTTTTGACGAGACAGGTCTTGAATACTTCTTTACTGCAACAGATTTATCAGGCAATGAAGTGCGTTCACCGGCAGGAACCAATACCTATAAACTTTTTGTCAGCTATTCACTAATTGACAGTAAAATACCATCTGCTCAGCTCGGATTAGGCGGCACTAAAAATGGCTGGAAGATATTTTCCATTCCATTTGAATTAGGGAATAGCAATAGTATAACAGCTGTTTTTGATGAGCTTTCAGATCTTGAAAATAAAATTGGCTATCGTTTCCTGAAATATAAAGATCAAACTGGCTGGGGCGAATTTCCCACAGACTTCTCTACAATTGAACGAGGGGAAGGATATTTTATCAACATTAAAGTCGCAGAGGATATTGAAATAGGCGAAGGAATACTTGCCCCTTCTAATGACCGAAATAACCTTTTTCAAATATCTCTAAAGCAAGGTTGGAATATGATAGGCAACCCCTACCTGTCAACGATTTCCTGGGCAGATGTATCAGCTTACAATGCATTAACAGGAACAAATGCAGTTTTGGTGAAATACACCTCTGGTCAATATGCTCAAACAAATCAGAATCTTTCTCCATTTGAAGGTGGCTTGGTGTTTGCCAGCGCAGCAGCAACTATTTCAGTTCCTTTTGCCGGACAAACTAATGCCGGTGTAAGAACAAACGATGTTGTTTTTGGTGAGGGTGATTGGCTAATGCCTTTAACTATCAGCAATGGTGAATTTGAAAATACTTTTGGAGGCATAGGTATGCATAAGTTAGCCGACAATTCCTTTGACCAATTTGATGGTGTAAATCCACCACGGTTTTTCGAGTATTCGGAATTGAATTTCGCGCACCCTGAGCACTTTGCAAAAAACTTCTCGCGAGATGTAGTGCCTACTTCAGATAAGTATGTATGGGAGTTTACAGTAGCTTCTAATCAAAGTGGTTCTGCAACGCTTAAATGGAATAGTGCAGATTTGGCAAACCTTAAACAAGAAATTTATTTATTTGACGAAACGCTTCAACAACCAGTTGATATGCTTTCACAATCTTCATATGTTTTTAATCCTAATGAGTCCTCACGTTTCAGGATTTATTATGGCGAAAACATTATAAATGAAATGTTACCAAACATGGTCCAATTGGGCAAGGCATATCCTAATCCGAGCGCTGATGTAGTATCCCTTCCCTTCTCATTGCCTGAAGCAGGAGGGGCCCGGCAGCAAGTGTCGATTGAAGTGATTGATGCAATGGGAAAAAGTTATGGTACGATACTTAGTAAAGCATTTGCACCTGGTTATTATACTTTTGAATGGAATGGAGCACAGGTTGTAGATACGGAGGGGCTCTATATTTTTAAAGTAGCAGTAGACAACAAACAGGGTAAGCAGATACAACAATCCAGAGTACTGATTAAAAAATAAATATGAAAAAAAGACTCTTCTCATTAGCGTTAACGATTTTGAGTGTGGCCGTTGCCATGGCTCAAAACGTGAGTACACGTACAAATGATTTCGAGGTGGACTTCAGCGATCCTAAAAAACTTGCTAGTACTACCATTCCGGTTATTAACTGGATCACGCCTGTGCAAGAAACAAACTATGCACAGGAGAACAAGTTTAAGATCAGGGTAGAAATTGATTCTGACAAACCCATCAAAAGCATTATTATTAATGTAAAGGAAAGTGAACAGTCCGCGTCCCGTGGCAGTTCCTCCATACAACCCACAGATGAAGAAAAGCTTCATACTGTTGTAGAGCGCAGCATTACACTAATGGACGGTGATAATTTGCTGGAGATTATAGCAGAGAACATCGATGGACAAAAAACAGTTAGCTATAGAAAGGTTACGATTGGCTCGGCAGCACTTGCAGATGCAACTAAACTTGACCGTACCGATTATGCCCTGATTTTTGCAACAGATGAATACGACCACTGGGGAGATTTAGTAAACCCTGTATTTGATTCACGCACGATTGCAGCTGAATTGAAAAAGACCTACGGATTTCAAGTCGATGTTGTTGAAAATGGCACACAAGCTGATGTACTAAAAAAGATCCGTGAGTATGCAGAGAAAAAATATAAACCACTGGATCAGCTTTTAATATTCTTTGCTGGCCACGGTAATTATGATCAAACCTTTGGTGAAGGTTTTGTGGTAACACGTGAATCGTTGATTAACGATGAAGCAAAAACAACTTACCTGTCGCACAATCGACTTCGTTCTATCATCAACAACATTCCATGTGAGCATATTTTTCTGGCTATGGATGTTTGCTTTGGCGGAACTTTTGATGCAGCCTTGGCTTCATCAAGGGGTATTGGGGATGAGGTATACAAGGAGCAGAACACTGCAGAGTTTATCACCCGAAAGCTCACCTATAAAACGAGAAGGTTTTTAACCTCGGGTGGTAAAACCTATGTATCTGACGGTATTGCGGGTAAGCATTCACCATTTGCAAAAAACTTAATTGAGGCATTAAGAAGTAGAGGAGGGAGAGATGGTGTTTTAACCCTTCCAGAAATATACTCATACGTTGAAAAATTGAAGATTCAACCTAGATTTGGTGAATTCGGAGACAATGCTCCCGGCAGCGATTTTGTGTTTGTAGCCAAATAGTATACCGAACCTTTTGCATAGAGGTGGACAGAAATGTCCACCTTTTTTATTTTAAAGCTTAACTTTGGGTTTATCATTCCCCAGTCATGAAGATCACTCTACTTTTATTTATCCTCACGCTAATTGGCTTGCCTGCATTTGCTCAACCAGGCCACTACTACATTTCCCACTACTCACAAGACACACAGGCAGGGGCACTTAGTTTTGATATGACTCAGGATACAAGTGGACTGATGTATTTTGCCAGCCGTAAGGGTCTTACACAATTTGATGGTCATAATTGGCGAACCATAGCTACACCCTCTATTATCTACTCCCTGAGCATGGAGGACGGTCAGATATTTGCCGGAGGTGAAGGTGTGATCGGTCAGGTTATCACTGCAACTGATTACAGTTTACAACTCAGACCTATTTTATCCAATCCAGGCCACGATTATTTTGAAAGTGTAAGTGATAAGGGTGTATTATACTTCATCACAGAAAATGAACTGGTTAGTTATCAGATAAGCGATAAAAAAATAAACAGATTAAAGTTACCAGAAGGCGAAGAAGGCTTCTCAAATTTATTTGAGTTATCTGGGAAAATCTATGCAGCTACATTTAGCGGCAATAATTATAAAGTTGAAGGAGCCGGTCTGGTAAATACCGACTTGGGATCTTTAAAGGGTGTTGACTTGGTGCTTTCTTTTAATAACAATTATTTTGTAGTCACCGAAGATCAAAAATATTACCTGGCTAATGCATCCACTTCTTTAAAAGAGGTTGTGCTGAAAGATGCTAAATATTTGCAATCTGGTGTAGTGGTAAGTGGTGCATGGGTCAATGATAAACTAATAGCACTTGGTACCCTTAATGGCGGTGTGGTTTTTATAAACCCGCAAAATGGTGCAACCGAAGAAATTATAAACTATTACTCTGGCCTTCCCGATAATGAAGTCTTTTGCATGAGGCGCGATTCTGAAGGAAATGTATGGGTTGGTCATGAATATGGCTTTAGCTGTATTGCACCTGAATTACCTTTCCGTTCTTTTAATCATTACACTGGCCTTAGCGGAAACATACTTTGTGCAAAAACCTTCGAAGACAGAGTGTATGTGGGAACATCTGTTGGTCTTTTTACTTTGGTAAAAGAAGATCAATATATGGACGAAGTATATTTTATAGAAAAGAAAGGCACTGTAACAAAGCAGGTAGCTATAGCTGTACAGGAGGAAGAAGAAGAGCCGGCAAAACGTAGAGGGCTTTTTCGATCAAGGAAAAAGAAGAACGAACCAGAAAAAGAAAACCAACCATTAGTAGAAGAAAAAACAGAAACAGTAGTAGCGAAAATCAGACAGGTGCGGAAAATATTAATGGGGAGCACTTTCTCATTTAAAAAAGTAGAGGGCATACAAACAAAAATCGAAAAACTGGTCGATCATAAGGGTACTTTATATGCGTCAGGTTTATCAGGCTTGTTTGAAATTGAAGATCTTAAAGGAAAGCAATTAGTACAAGAACCTGTAGAAGTTATTGCATCCAGTGATAAGTACGGAATTGTTGGTGAAACCTACAGGGGCAGAGTATTCTCGTGGACAGAAGCCGGAGAAAGCACCCTGATCGAAGACATACATGATGACATTAGTTCCTTCGTTGAAGATGCAAAGGGAACTCTATGGATTACAGGATCCAAAACACTTTACAGTTTAGAAGAAAATAAAACATTAAAAACATATGCTTTCACCAATCCGGCATTGGACCATAGCGAATCAATTAGATATGACGATGCCATGGTGTTGGTAAACACAAATGGTTTCTACACAGTAAATGGTGGTGCTGTTCGCGTAATTGATTCACTAGGAAAGCCTTCTCAATTTTTTGCAACAGGCGACAATCTTTGGTATCGGTATAAAGAAATGTGGAGATGCCTTGGCTCTTTTGAAGACAATCAAAACCTGGAATACCTGAATGTATTTGCTGAACTGCGCTACATTGATGCTGAAGAAGGTACTGATGCTTTATGGGTTGTTACTAAAGACAATGAGCTATTCCGCTTCTATTCTAACAAATCATTAGAGCAGGCAACTACTTATCCCTTTTTGATTCGATCCATCCGCAATCAGCAATCCTATTTCCCTGTTAATCTGCCCTTTTATAAACTAGAGCAAGATGGAGGGCAGTTAAATGTAGAAATTGTTCAAGCAACATTTGGTTCTCAATTGGGCGCCCAGTATCGGTACTCATTGGAAGGTTCAGATGCTGAAGGAGGCTGGTCAGACTGGACTAGCAATAATGTTTTTAATTTCCCCTACCTGGCACTAGGCAATTATACACTCAAGTTTCAAACAAGAGATGCCCTGGGAAGAATTAGTGAGTTGGAAAGTATTCGTGTGCGCATTAACCCTCCATTCTGGAAAACCCCATGGTTCTATGCCATGGAGTTTGCCGTTTTTAGTGTGTTGGTGGTATTGTCGATGCGTCTTCAGGCTTTAAACAATCGGTATAGGCTAATTGCGCAAATGCTTTCAATGCTTACCATTGTTTTGTTAATCACCTTAATTCAAGCGGCTGTAGGCACTTATTTCGTCACCACAAGCCCAGTTATGGATTTTGGCTTGCAAGTAGGTATTGCATTTTTAGTACTTCCGGTAGAGATGTTCCTGAGAAAAGTGATGTTTTCAACAAGCGAAAAAAACAAACTTTATCAGATTATAAATCCAACAATAAGAAAGCCTACAACCGTAGATAAATAGTATCTTAGTTTAAAATTCACCCATGCAATGCCTAAGTAAATTCTTAGCTTAATCGTTTTTGTTTACTGAGATGTTGCATGTTTGATGTGTAAATGCCAGTAAGGCTAAGATCTGACATTATTTTATAATTGTAACTCATGAAACATATCTACGCTCAGCTGGCTTTAGCTTTATTGTTTATGGCCTGTCAGCAACAGCAAAACAATAGCAAATTATCAGGCCTGGAAAATCCTCCTGCCGATGGTTTTAATATCGAATTGTCTGACCCCGCTGCCATGGAATTGGCAGACAGTGTTATGCGTGCCCAGGGAGGTAGAGCTGCCTGGGATCAGACGCGTTTTATCAGCTGGAATTTTTTCGGTCGCAGAAACCTGGTGTGGGACAAACAAGATGGCAGGGTAAGAATTGAATCCATACCGGACAGTACCATATACTTACTTGACATGAAGACAGGTAAGGGAAGAGTACGTATTAAAAACACAGAGCTGACTGAGCAAGATACTTTAAGTTCAATGCTAAAAAGAGCAGAGAGAATCTGGATAAACGATTCGTATTGGTTGGTGATGCCTTTTAAACTAAAAGATTCAGGTGTTACACTAAAATATTTGGGAGAGGATACGCTGCAGACGGGAGGCTTTTGTAATGTATTGCAACTCACTTTTGAAAATGTGGGCTCAACCCCAGAAAATAAATATCACATTTATGTAGATCGAAAGGATAACCTGGTAAAACAGTGGGCATACTTTGAAAAGGCAACTCAAGATACAGCATCAGCAATCTGGCCTTTTGATAACTATAAAAAATATGGAAAAATCCTGCTATCAGCTGAACGCTCAGATGGAAAGGGACCTAAAGAAGTAAGTGTAAGTGATGCTTTACCTGATGCATTATTTACAGAATTTTAATGCATGGCCAAAAAGAATAATACTACGTCAGGTGTTTTAGAGCAAACCCGCTTTAAAGCGCTTATAGAACATGCCCATGATGCCATAGTTTTATATGACGAAAAAGGTGTTATTCGTTACGCAAGTCCTTCCTTAAAACGTTTTGGTGGTTATACCGATAAAGATTTATTAGGAAGGAAGGGATCAGACTTTGTTCATCCTGATGAGGCAGATAAAATTCACAAAATTTTTTTCAGTCTAAAGCCAGGGGAGTCAATTACCTTTCAGCAGCGACTATTACATAAAAAAGGTTACTTCCGTTGGGGAGAAACTACACTTACTAATCAATTACACCTTCCTGAGGTAAATGGTGTAATTTCTAATTTCAGAAATATTAGTGAGAGAAAGGAGGCGGAAGAAAAATCACAGCAGTTTCAGGAACTTTTAGAAATCATCAATGAAAATCTTGAAGAAGGAATTTTTTTAGGTGAATTCGGAGATAAATTCTTATATGCTAATCAGGCATTTTTAAGAATGTCGGGCTACAAATCGTTTGAAGAATTAGCTCAAACAAGACCTCGAGATTTTTATGTTGATGATGCCCAACGCCTATACATCTTAAGCCTTATGGCACAACAAAAGGTTGTAAGAAATCAGGAACTTCAATTCTACAAAAAAAACAAAAAGAAAATATGGGTTAAAATGACAATTAGCTTATTGTCGTCTCCTAATAGGAGAACCCAATACATTGGCACCGTACAGGACATAACAGAGCAAAAAAAATCCGAACTAAAATTTCAGGCGAGCCAACAACTCCTTTCCTCTATTAGTAATAATGTTCAAGAAGGATTTTTTAGGAGTTCTCCCACTAAGGGACTGATTTACGTAAATGAGTCTTACGTAAAAATGTTTGGCTATAACAGTCTGGAAGAAATACTCAAGGTCTCTCCTGTAAAATTTTATGCAAATCCTGCTGATCGTAAAAAGCTAATTGATGGTCAAAAGAAGTCAACGAAAGTAAGCAATGCTGAAGTACTCTATCGCAGAAAAGATGGTAGCACATTTTGGGGCTCGCTCAATAGTACAATGTTTAGATCGGTTGACGGCACCTATATCATGGATGGTGTCGTACGCGACATAACGGAAATAAAAAGCAAGGAGGATGAGTTTTTTCAACTACACTCTAATCTCCGCGCTATTATGGAGAGCACTCAAGAATCTATTTATGCGCTAGATAAACAGTTTCGGTATTTAGCCTTTAATGAGAATCATAAAAAGGTTATGAAGCTCCTCTACAATAAAGAAATTATGATTGGGGGAGACTTAAGAGATTACCTAAAAGGATCAGTTGACGAGAACTGGTACCCTGAAGAAATAAAACGCGCCATCAAAGGAGATCGCTTTATTAAAGAATATAAGGTTAATTATGAGAACTATCCAAACAGAATTATCCAAATAACTTTTAATCCGATTAAAGGTAAAAAGAATGAACTTCAGGGGGCCGCAATGTTTGTGGTGGATATAACTGAGCAAAAGCGAACAGAGCAAAAGGCTAAGCAACTGCTTTCTAATCTGACAGCAGTGCTAGAAAGCACCAAAGACAGAATTTTTGCAGTAGACCAAAACCTAAGATACCTGATTTTTAATAAGTCGCATGAGGAACGGGCTCTTAAATCAACGGGAAAAAAAATTAAGGTGGGTGATAATGTTCTTAAAGTTTTCCCTAAGTCTGATTATCCAAACCTGGAGGGAAATCTAATACGTTCACTTAAGGGTGAATACTTTAACATCGAAATGATCCTACCCTCAAAAGGAGCCGTGGAAGTTTCCTATAGCCCGGTAAAAGATATAGACGGCAATATAACAGGCGCGGCAGCTTTTATAAGAGATGTTACACTTAGAAAACAAAATGAACAAAAAATCAAGGCGCTTAATGAAGAGTTGATAAACCAGAATTGGAAGCTGGAAGCACGTGAACAAGATTTAAAAATGACCATGGAAGAGTTGTCGGAACGTAACTTCGAACTCGACCAGTTTATGTATAAAACCTCACACGACCTCCGGTCTCCACTTAGTTCTGTGTTAGGCCTTATTAATCTCGCAAAGTTTGATAGCGAGAAGGAACGAGTAAATGACTACTTAGAGAAAATTGAGGGACGTGTAAGAAAATTAGATGAATTTGTTCGCTCCATGCTTAGCTATGCAAAAGTAAGTAGGGCTGAAATTAGCACTAGTGAAGTAGTATTAGATGAACTCATTGCTGCAAATATTAAAGAGTTAGAGTACCTTGAAAATTTCAAGAAACTTAAAATTGCTATTAAATGTAAAAGCAAAGCAAAGTTTCACTCAGATGAAATGACACTGAAACTGATATTTGGCAATATTATTTCTAACGCATTTAAATACTATAATATCAACTCGAAGAGCTACCTTAAAGTAACAATTGATGTCAATACGCTTAGGGCTTCGGTTACTTTTGAAGACAATGGAATAGGTATTCAGAAAGAGTATCTTGACAAAATTTTTGATATGTTTTTCCGCGCAACTGAGAAGTCTGAAGGATCTGGATTGGGAATGTACATTGTTAAACAAGCGGTTGATAAGTTGAATGGTAAAATTGATATTAAAAGTAAATACGGGAAAGGCACAACTATAAAATTAGTAATACCTAATCTTTAGGCAGAGATATGCAGTATATTAACCTTGATTCAGTCCCTTCATTCTATCAAACATATGTGAAACATGTTTGTGATGCTCCGCTAATGGATGCCCTCCAGAAAAGTCAGCAGCTGTTACAAGAGCTATTGACTTCCATCCCTGAAACAAAAGGTGAGTTCCGTTACGATAAAGGTAAGTGGAGCATCAAGGAATTACTTTGTCACATGATGGATACAGAAAGAATTTTTTGCTACAGAGCACTTCGTTTTTCGAGAAATGATAGTACGGAATTGCATGGCTTCGATGAAAATACCTACGCCCCTGAAGCGAATGCGCACGGTAGAAGTATTGCTCAGCTTGCCAGAGAAGTACATAACCTTAGAATTGTTACCCTCGACTTATTTAGAAATTTAACACCTGAAATGCTTAACCGAATCGGCAAAGCTAACAACACTCAAATATCTGTAGTAGCTTTGGGTTATATTGTAGCGGGCCACGAAACACATCACCGCATTGTACTTCAGGAACGATATCTCTCGGATGGAATATGATAAAAGTCATCGCTCTTTTTTTCATTACCACATTACTCTTTTCATGTTCTCCGCGTTTCCAAAATACACTCGAGCGGAATTTTAGCGATACTGAAATAAAATTTCAGGATCATACTGGTTTTTCATTGTATGATATTGATGCGGGTAAAACCGTTTTTGAATATAAAGCAGATCGATATTTTACTCCGGCCTCTAACACTAAAATTCTTACCTTTTATACCTGCCTTACTATACTGAATGATTCATTGCCAGCATTTAAATATAAGCAATCAACTGATTCATTAATTGTTTGGACAATGGGCGATCCTACATTTCTAAACAATAAGATTTACAACAATCCTGCATCTTTTGATTTTTTAAAGAACACCGAAGGCAGTCTATATTTGTCATCAACTAATTTTTATGAAGAAGCTTTTGGTAGTGGTTGGGCGTGGGATGATTTCAATGGTTCTTACCAGCCAGAGAAATCCGCATTTCCAATTTACAGTAATTTAGTAACTGCAACTTTCGATTCTTCAATATTACTCATTGAGCCAGCTTACTTTGCTAATAGCGTAAGCATCGCAGAAGAGAAGAGAAATCCTGAATTTATTCGTGAAAAAGATACTAATCATTTTACCTTTCACCCCTCACAACGGATTATAAGCAAAACCTTCGAAACACCCTTTCGCACCAGCGACAGCCTGACGAGACTGCTTTTGCAGGATACCTTAAAAAAACCAGTGGCATATATAAATGCAGCGATGCCTTTCGATGTACAAACTTTCTTCAATACACCAGTAGATAGTGTTTACAAAGTGATGATGCAGGAAAGTGATAATTTTCTAGCTGAACAACTTTTATTAATGTGCTCAGCAACAATTAGTGATTCATTAAGTGTTGGGCCGGCAATGCGCTTAATGCAGCAAAGTTATTTGAGTGATTTGCCTGACAAGCTTCGCTGGGTTGACGGCTCAGGACTTTCGCGCTACAATTTATTTACACCTAGAAGTATAGTTGCTGTTTGGAAGAAAATATATCAGAAAGTGCCAAGAGAAAGATTGTTCCCTTTACTGGCAACAGGGGGAGTAAATGGTACAGTTGCAAACTGGTATAAGTCGGAACAGCCCTATTTTTATGGCAAGACGGGCACTTTAGCTAATAACCACAGCTTGAGTGGCTATTTAATTACACGTTCTGGCAAAACCCTGATCTTTTCTTTTATGAACAGTCACTATCTTGCATCCACTTCGGATATCCGGAGAAATATGCAAAGCATATTAGAATACATTCGCGACAATTATAAGTAATGAAATTATTTTTTACATGCCTTTTAAGTATTGGTGTTATCAGTACATCATACTCACAGATTGATAGTCTATCTATCAAAATAGGTCAAATGCTTTTAATTGGCTTTGCCGATACAAAAGTTGATGAGAAAGTTTTAAAGGAGATTAGAGATGGAAAGGTTGGCTCCATTATCATATTTGAAAAAAATATACCAAGGTCAAACTCATACATGGCTTTGAAAAAGATTATCTGGACTTATCAGCAGGCAGCAATAACCCCACTTTTTATTGCTATTGATCAGGAAGGAGGTCGTGTTAATAGGTTGAAAGAGAAGTATGGATTTCCCAGATCTGTTTCGGCTGCTTATGCTGGTAAAAGTAAATCACTCGACACAGTTCGTTTCTATGCACAAGCCACAGCGGCAACACTCGCAGGGTTGGGTATTAATGTAAATTTTGCACCTACAGTGGATCTGGCCAGTAACCCTGACAATCCTATTATTGCTAAAGTGGAGCGTTCCTATTCAGCAGATGCCGATACAGTAAGTATAATGGCTAAAGCTTTTATTGAAGAGCACCGTAAACTGGGTGTTATCACTGTGCTAAAACATTTTCCTGGTCATGGTAGCTCCAAAGCCGATACACATTTGGGTATTGCAGATGTTACTAACACTTGGCATGAAAAAGAATTGATACCGTATAAAAAGTTATTGCAAGCCGGCTACGTTGACGGCATAATGAGTGCACATATCGTGAATAAAAAATTGGATGCAAGAGGCCTACCGGGAACTTTGTCAGACAGTATTCTTGGGAATATACTTAGAAAGGAAATTGGTTACACAGGTGTTGTTTTTTCAGACGATATGCAAATGCACGCTATCACTAAACACTATGGATTAGAGGAGGCCATTAAGCTGGCTATTCTAGCAGGTGTTGATGTTATGACTTTTTCTAATAATATATCAGGCAGTGAAGAACGAACTGTTGATAAAGTACATGGCATTATCAAAAAACTTGTTCAGAATGGTACTATAAGCGAGGAGCGGATTAATGAATCGTATCAGCGCATTCTTACTTTGAAAAAATCATTTGCTTATGATAAGGCCTACTATCAACGTGAAGTGCTAAGCCAGAAACATTATGCTTTACAAAATTTAAGAAGAGCGGAAAAGCAATTCAAACAAGCGCAAGAAAACTACAATAAGATAAATAAGACAACCATACCCGAAGCGGCACCGGAAAATGAGAAGAAGAAAAAACGCTCAAAGAAGAAACAATAATGGAGAAATCATTTGATAAACAACAAGTAAGAAGAGCCAGAATCACGGCCATCATATTAGCATCTTCAATAGTAATTTCTGTTATCTCCATTGTTTATGCATTTACAAGCAAAAAAGAGGTTGAAAGAATTTCAAAGGATGCAGATAAGGTGGTAACGCTGGCAGCAAAGTATAGACTAGAAGCCGAGCAGATTGCAGCAGAAGCTAACATGAGACTTGCCACTGCACTAAAAGCTTTGGATGAATGTAAAAAAGCAAACACTAAATAAGTATTTATGAACAGGTCACAAAGTTTGCTTAATGGAAACCAACAACAGAAGATTTCTGCTAAACGGAACAAAATAATACTGCTGTCACTGTTTGTATTGTTGTTGTGCTCAACTGTATTTGCTTATTTACAAAGACGTGAAGCCAAGCTTCAAAAAGTGTTAAGTGAAAAGCTAATGGAAGATTTGCAACAAGTAAGAGCTGTGGCTGAAAAAGCTCAACTTGAGGCTATGATGCAGAGAGACTTGGCAGCAAAAAGTGAAACGATGTGCAACCAGGCATTGCAAGCATGCCAGCAAAAAAGGAAATGAACAAAACTTATTTTATAGAGCAAACCACTGCTCCTGAAGTCCCTATAATATTGAGTGTGCCTCACTGCGGTACAGCCTTTCCGCATGAATTAAAGAATGATTTTAAGAAAGAACTAACCCATGCACCTGACGATACAGATTGGTTTGTGCACAAGCTCTATGATTTTGCGCCAGCCTTAGGTATTACTATGATTCACGCTAATTATAGTCGTTGGGTAATTGACTTAAATCGCGATCCGGAAAGTAAACCGCTGTATAATGACGGCCGAATTATTACTGCCCTTTGTCCAACAACAACCTTTTTTGGCGCTCCGATTTACAATGATGAAAGAAAAGAAGTAGAGCAACAAGAAGTAAACAGGCGGGTGCAACAATACTACAAACCATATCATAGCAAACTGGCAGAACTGATTGAAGAGAAGAAAGAAAAATTTGGCAAGGTACTGTTATGGGACTGCCATTCCATTCGTCAACATGTACCGACCATCTACAAAGAAAAATTTCCAGATTTGATTTTGGGAAATGCTGATGGTACTTCTGCTTCAGAAGAAATTATTAATATTACGTTGAACTCTCTACAACAAGGTGATTACTCAGTTTTTCACAATCATCCTTTTAAAGGTGGTTATATTACCAGAAATTTTGGAAAGCCTGCTCATCAAGTACATGCATTGCAATTAGAAATGAGCAAGACGATGTATATGGATGATCAGGAGCAACGGTATAGCGAAGCAAGAGCCAATAAGATGAGAGACCTTTTAAAAGCAGTATTAACCAAATTGATTATAGCGTTGAAATAATGGAAACACAACCTATACCATATAAAACATTTCGCTTTAACCAACTTTGGTATAATCAAGCTTGGCTTGCACCAGCCTTTGTTTGTTTGGACGAGCGTGGTTGTATTCTCTCTATTTCCTCTGAAACACCCACAGAGGCAGCAGCTATTGAGTATGTAAATGGCATTGCTCTACCCGGATTTCAGAATGCACATTCACATGCTTTTCAATACGCTATGGCTGGTTTAGCAGAGCAACATGCACCCGGCACTAGTGATGACTTCTGGACTTGGCGCGAAGCCATGTACCAATGTGCACTTGCTGTAAACCCGGATGAAGTGGAAGCTATAGCAGCCATGTTATATGCCGAAATGGTAAGACACGGTTATAGTCATGTAGTAGAATTCCATTATCTGCATCACGATAAGGATGGCAAGCCTTATAATAATTTAGGAGAGATGGGTGAAAGAATGGTGGCAGCGGCAGTAACAGCTGGTATTAATATCACACTTATTCCTGTGTTTTATCAGAAAGGCGGGTTTGGTGCAGAGCCACAAGCACGACAAAGAAGATTTATTTCCAGAACCATTGAAGATTATTTTCATCTGCTTGATGATTCAGCAGAAATAGTTAAACAGCATCAACACGCCAAGCTTGGTTTTAGTGTACATTCATTGCGTGCAGTTGATTTGGAAGACATTAAAAGCACCTATCAACAGGGGCCCAAAAATATTCCCTTTCATTTGCATATAGCGGAGCAGAAAAAAGAGATTGAAGATTGCCTTGCCTATACCCAACAACGACCAGTGGAGTGGTTGTTAAATAATCTTCCTGTTAATGAACGATTTCATTTGGTGCATGCTACGCATTTATCTGATGAAGAAGTAAAAAATTTAGCACAGGCAAAAGCAGATGTAGTATTATGTCCGTCTACCGAAGGAAATCTTGGAGATGGCATTTTCAGAATGAAAGATTATGTTAGATATGGCGGAAAATGGTGTATTGGCACAGATAGTCATATAGGCATAAACCCGTTAGAAGAGTTTCGCATGATCGACTACCGGCAAAGATTAATAACAAACCAACGCAATACTTTTGAAGGGAATGCAGCAGCCTATTTAGTCCAAACAGAAACTACCAATGGAAGAGTTGCTATGGGCTTGGGTGATGCATCTCCATTTGAGATTGATCAAGCCTTTCATGCAGTGGTATATAATGCAGCATCTCCACTGTTAGCCAATACATCAAATGAAAAACTAATGGCCAGCATTGTATATGCTGCTGATAGTGCCATGGTGTTGGGAACAATCATGCACGGTAGGTGGATTGTTAAGGAGAATAGACATGTAAGAAATGAGGTAATTCAAAGTGCTTTTGCAAAGGCAATGCAAAGCATAAAGAACAGATAGATAATTTTAAGTTGTAAGGAGAAATGAATCTTTTAGATAAAATTAAAGTACTCGCCAATCAATACACTACAGATGTAATTACATGGAGACGCCATTTGCATGCACATCCGGAGCTATCCTATCAGGAATTTGAAACAGTAAAATATGTTGATAAGCAATTAAGATCGTTCGGTCTAACGCCAAAGGCAGTAGCGGGCACAGGACTAATTGTTGAAGTACAGGGAAAAAATCCAACAAAAAAGATGGTGGCACTTCGTGCCGACATGGACGCCTTGCCGATTGTTGAAGCAAACGATGTTTCGTATAAATCTACAAATCCAGGTGTGATGCACGCCTGTGGTCATGATGTACATACTTCATCTTTGTTGGGCACAGTGAAAATTCTGCATGATTTGCGAGAGGAATTTGAGGGAACAATTCGTTTTTTATTTCAACCAGGTGAAGAGAAAAATCCTGGTGGTGCATCTTATATGATCCGTGATGGAGCGCTGCAGAATCCACAACCCGCTACCATTATTGGTCAGCATGTATTTCCATTATTGCCTGCTGGCAAAATTGGTTTTCGTGAGGGAATGTACATGGCCAGCGCAGATGAAATCTACATGAAAGTACTTGGTAAAGGTGGGCATGGCGCTGCGCCTGACCTCACCATTGATCCAATTGTAATTGCCTGTAATATTATTGTTTCCTTGCAGCAAATTATCAGTCGCAACGCAAGCCCTAAGCAACCTACGGTTTTAACCTTTGGAAAAATTGAAGGTGGTGCTACAACCAATGTTATTCCGATGGAAGTAAACATAGCGGGTACTTTCCGTGCGATGAATGAAGAGTGGAGAGAAGAAGGTTTACGGAGAATTAAGAAAATGGCAGAGAGTTTAGCAGAAGGCATGGGCGGTAAATGTGAAGTTAATATATCACGTGGCTATCCCTTTCTTCAAAACGACCCACAAGTAACCAAGCGAATAAAAGCAGCTGCCACAGAATATGTGGGTAAGGAAAATGTGGTTGATATTGATATTACACTTGGAGCCGAAGATTTTTCTTACTACTCACAAATTATACCCGCATCTTTCTATCGACTGGGCACAAGAAATGAAGCTAAAGGGATAACGTCTTATGTACACAACCCCACCTTTGATATAGATGAAGATGCGCTAAAGATAAGTAGTGGATTAATGGCGTGGATGGCGGTGAAGGAGTTAATGATTTAGATATCAAAACTAAGTAGCAAGGCTATGACTTCTCGATCAATTATTATACTTGGCGCATTTGCTACGCTAATCGTATTGGGTTTTTTGAGTCAGCGATGGAGGGTAACATTCTTTAACTATAAGAAGGCTGTTCCTAAGGGTTGCAAATCAAATACAGAATCAAGCATGCAGTGTGAGGAATATATGGTTCATTGGCATTACGCTGAGCCAGCACAATATGAAGCGCTAATAGATTTATTTTCTCAGAGAATTATTCATGAGAATAGTTTACTGAGAGTTGATACAGTTCGTGAAGTGGAAAGTAATTCTCAATTCTCAACTTTATTGTTTAAGCATGATTCTAAAATAGTGAAAACAATGAGTTATGGAAAAAATGAACAGAAAGGTGTTGTAATTATTTATGAGCCGCTAAAAGCAATTCCTTCTATGCAATCCCGTCCTGACTTTATTAAGGAATTACTTTCACTTGACTTGAGAGAACTAAGGTAATTTATCCTTATCCTTACCCCTGATCTGTGTCCTCACAGAACAGCATTTCAATTGAAAGAAGTTTTAAATTTGAGATTGTTCCTTTTCATCTTTGTAAACAATTCTAAATTCTAAATTTATTCATCATTTTCTTTTCTTCGCCAGAAAACCATTTAAAGCTGCAGCCTCATTTAACAATTCTTTTACCTCGTCTTCGTATTCATCTAATTCAGTCAGCCCATAAAAGGTAGCTGACATTACTTGCTTCCTGCCCTTACTTTCCAGAAAATTATATTCTTTAGGTAATTCAAAACCACGATTGAAACAAAGACTTACGCTATCTTCATCATGGCTAATATAACAGAGGGCACCATTTAATTGGAAGGATGGAATATTATTGATGAGTTCTTCAGTAACATTGGGACCTAAATCTAAAATCCACAATCGCATCATGGTCATTATGTCTTTCTGCTTTTTAGGAAGGGTAGAGATAAAGCCTTGTACCGTCATGCAGTAAAGGTACAAGTAAAGCGTAATGGATTTAATGATTTATATCAGTAAGTCATTATTTGTTACTTACGCTGTTCGACATGTTAGCGTAGCGCATGTCGAACTAGCTATAATGCCGGATTTAAATCCGGCATATCACGAGTTCCAGATGCCCTTCGGAACATTTGGAACAGCAATGCCATAGAGTAAAACTACTAGCGTTGCGTAGAAGATTCAATGATTTATGTCAGTAAGCCGGCAGGTGTTTGTTATTCAGCGAGGAGTAAGAAAACGCAAGGTAGTTTATCAAGTATTAGTTTTTCTTTTTTCCACTCAGCCACTGATTTTGTTTTGATCAATTCGGCACTTCCGGTTATGTCGTAGGCTACGGTTAATAATGTTGTGTTGCTTAAACCTTTTACCAAATCGTTGTAGACAGCTTGATTGCGGTAAGGGGTTTCAATGAAAAGCTGCGTTTGATTTTTTTGTTTTGATTCTTTTTCCAGTTCACGTATTGCTTGTAAACGATCTTTGGAGTCAATAGGCAGATAACCATGAAACGCAAACTTCTGACCGTTTAATCCGCTGGCCATTAAAGAAAGTAAAAGCGATGAAGGACCAACCAAAGGCACAACAACAATGTTGTGTTTGTGCGCATAAGCAACTGCAATAGCCCCAGGGTCTGCTACACCAGGGCAACCCGATTCAGAAAGAACACCTAAATTTTTCCCATCTTCAATTGGTTTGAATAATTCTTTGAGCTCAGCCGGTTTCGTTTTTTTATTTAACACCTGGAATTGAAGCGGCTCGATAGATTCATACACTTTTAAGCTGCTTAAATACCTGCGAGCTGTTCTGATTTCTTCAGCAAGAAAATATTGAATAGAAGGCAAAACCTCTCTCACCTGTGTTGGAATAACACTGCCTTGAGTTGCGTCAGCAATCACAACAGGAATTAAGTATAGTTTGCCTTTACCCATTACAACGATTGAAGGTAGTTATGAACCAGTGTTACAAACTCCTGCGGTTTTTCAGCTTGTACCCAGTGGCTTGTATCCATTCCCTCTATCTTAGCTTGAGGAAAATATTGACGGATGATATTGGTGTCTTCATCTTTTACGTAATTGGAACGATTACCCTTTACAAACAACGTTGCTTTATCGAAAGTACCTTTGTATTGTAATTCAACACCTACATTACTGAGCTTCTCTGTAATTACTTTTAAATTAAATTTCCAGCTAAAACCACCTTCAGATTTGCGTTGTAAATTTTTAAGTAGAAACTGGCGCACATCTGATTCAGGCACAAAACGTGCAAGTTGTTCATCTGCTTCGTTGCGAGAAGTGAGCGTATCAATGGTAATGGCTTTAAGTCCTTCAGCAATGGTATAATGTTCAAGGTTGTAGGCGCGCGGTGCAATATCTACGACAATCAAACAAGCAAGTTTATCAGGATGCGCAATAGCAAAATTCATGGCCGCTTTACCGCCCATGGAGTGGCCGATAATAATCGGATTTTGTATCTGATGATCGTCAATGAATTCAACTAAATCCTTAACCATAAAAGTATAGTCAAAGTCATCGCTGTGTGGTGAAAGACCGTGGTTGCGTATATCAATTGTGTAAACTTGATAATCCTGATTAAACAATTTGGCCTGAGTAAGCCAATTATCACAAGAGCCAAACAAACCATGCATGATAATCATCACAGGCGCATTCGGTTTAGCAGATGGGTATTCGCGAAAGAATAATTTCATACTGTAAAGATGCAAAAACAAAATAAGACCTTGAAGGTGTAGTCAATGAAAAAGCCCGGGTAATCCCGGGCTCTCTCTCGTTTTCGTCTATGTTAATCAGATTAATTCTTCTTCAACTGATCTACCTTTGAAGGTTCTTCTTTTTTAGGGAAATTGTTATTTGTAGCATTTACATCGGCAATCTCGAAATTAGGATCAACCAATACATTTACCACCTCTTTCTCTTTCACAAATACTTTAACTACTTCATTTTCATTTAGGCGCCAGATTTCTGCCGGTATACGGTCAATCTCTTTGCTGCCATCTTTAAACGTCCACTCGATAATGACTGGCATCACCAAACCACCAACATTTTTAAGTTTAACCTGATAGATATTTTTACCCTCGAGTTTCTTTCTCACATCATCATCATTAATGCGGCTGCGGAATTCACCATAGAAATTATCAGGGGTATTGATTAAGGTAAATTCTTCAGGGCCATTTGAGAAATCAGTTGGGTTGTTGCTCTTGGCTGAGGCAAGATCACCTTGTTTTGTTTTAGGTGTTTTCTTTTCAGGATCAACCTGTGTACTCTTTACCTTCATCCACTTTACTTCAGCTAACTCAATATCTGTGTTATCAGTGGTAAAGAACCAACCTCTCCAGAACCAATCAAGGTCAACAGCTGATGCATCTTCCATAGTGCGGAAGAAATCTGCTGGCTTTGGATGTTTAAATGCCCAACGTGTGGCGTACTCTTTAAAGGCTTTGTCAAACAATTCAGGCCCCATAACAGTATTGCGCAGGATAGTTAAACCAGTGCCAGGTTTTGTATAACCATTAGGGCCGTGGTTTCTTCCCTGGTTATCTGCAGTTGCCATAATAGGTCGCATCTGCGTACGATCACCTTTCATAAAAGGAATCATGCTTTTAGGTGTAGCCGTAGTATAGTTTAGTGCAGGATAACGATCACGGATAGTTTCGCCTTCCATAAAAGTATTCAAGCCTTCATCCATCCATGTGCTCTGACGTTCATCACTGTTTATAATCATCGGGAAAAAGTTGTGACCTACTTCGTGTACAACTACACCAATCATACCCTGAAGTAAACGATCTGAGTAAGTTCCATCTTTATTTGGCCGTCCAAAATTGAAACAGATCATAGGGTACTCCATACCTTGATTCGCAGCATGAACTGATGTAGCATGCGGATAAGGATAATCGAATGTTCTTGCAGAGTAAACCTCAAGTGTGTTTTTAACAGCTTTAGTTGATTCTTTAGCCCATAACGGATTACCTTCTTTAGGATAAAATGATTGCGCTAAAGGTGTTTTGGTAGCAAGCTTTACGGCTTGAGCATCCCAGATAAATTTGCGAGAATGAGCAAATGCAAAATCGCGTACGTTTTCAGCATGGAATTCCCAAGTGCTTTTTTTAGTAGCGCGTTCCTTCTCTTTCTTTTTAGCTTCTTCTTCGGTTACAATAAATACTGGCTTATCAAAAGTTCTTTGTGCCAAGGCATAGCGTTCTTGTTGTTCAGCAGTTAATACGGCCTTAGGATTTTGCAACCAACCAGTTGAAGCAACAATATGATCTGAAGGAACTGTAATGCGTACTTTGTAATCACCAAAAGCAAGTGCAAACTCACCAGTTCCTAAAAACTGTTTGTTTTGCCAGCCTTCATAATCATCGAAAACACACATGCGTGGGAACCACTGGGCAAAAGTGTAAACATAATTACCATCTTCAGGGAAAAACTCATAGCCACCGCGTTGGCTAAACTGCATGCGGTCGTATTCCTGATAATTCCAATCAACGGAGAACACAAACTTCTCACCCTTTTTAAGAGGTGCCGGAAGTTCAATACGCATCATGGTATTGTTGATGGTATACTTTAGTGCTTTGTTGGCCGCATCTTTAACAGCCGTAATGTTATAGCCACCTTTGTAGTCGCTCGTGTTAACACCAATAAACCCAAGTATGCGCGTAGCAGAAGAATCGCGCAAGCCGCCTTGTTGCGTTTGGGCAGTCATGCTGTTATCGGCCAAAATGTTTTGATCGAGCTGCATCCACAGGTACGTAAGTGTTTCAGGAGAATTGTTATGGTAAGTAATGGTTTCTTTACCTGTTAACACCTGCGTTTCATCATTAACCTCTACATCAATAACGTAGTCGGCACGTTGTTGCCAGTACTCAGTGCCAGGGGCACCTGAACCTGAACGATAAGCATTGGGTGTAGGTAACTCGTTAGGGCCAAGTTGTTCAAACTTACCTTTCCAGTTTTGAGCCTGAACAGCAAAAGAAGCGAACAGGGCAATTATTAATAATTTCTTCATAATTGTAATTTGGATATGCAATAAAGCAAAAATGCCGGTTAGGATAAACACCCCAACCGGCACTTAAATGGTTATTTACGGCTTCTTTCTATTTTTTCTTCAATTGATCAATTTTAGATGGGCTTTGCACTTTAGGAAAAACGTTGTCTTCAAGGCTTATGTCAGTTGTTTCCATTTTAGGATCTAATACAACTTTAGTAACCTCTTTATCCTTTACAAACACTTTAGTAATGCGTTGTTCATTTGTGCGCCAGATTTCTGCAGGTATGCGCTCAAGTTCCTTGCTACCATCTTTGTAAGTCCATTCAATGATAACAGGCATAATTAGACCTCCATTATTTGTAAGGGTTACCTCGTACAGGTTCTTGTTTTCTAACTTGGCCAATACAGCTTTATCGTCAACACGGCTTCTGAATTCACCATAAAAATAATCAGGCGTTGGTAATACGGTAATAGGTTGTGGACCATTGCTGAAATCATTCGCTTGGTTAGTACTGCTGCCTGAAGCAAGATCACCTCGCTTGGCACTAACGCCTTTGTTTTCAACTTTAGAGTTTTCTGTGCGCACAGTCAACCATCTTACTTGTTCAATAGATTGATCACACACATCTGTCGTATAGAACCATCCTCTCCAGAACCAATCCAGGTCTACAGCAGAGGCATCTTCCATTGTGCGGAATAAATCAGCAGGTTTAGGGTGTTTAAATGCCCAACGACTTGCATATTCTTTAAAAGCTTTGTCAAATAATTCAGGGCCCATAACGGTTTCGCGCAGCATATTTAAACCAGTAGCACACTTGGCGTATTGTTCGTTTCCGAAGTTGGCACGTACTACCGATTCTGAGTTCACCATAAGCGGTCGTTGTAAATCTGCATTGCCCTTCATGTAAGGGACGATAGTTGAAGCAGGGCCTCTACGTTGTGGCATGTCAGGATAATTTTCAACCTGAGTTCTGTATTGCACAAAAGTATTCAAGCCCTCATCCATCCATGTCCACTGACGCTCATCACTGTTAATGATCATCGGGAAGAAGTTATGACCTACTTCATGCACTATTACACCAATCATTCCCCATTTGGTGCGTTCAGGAATGGTGCCATCTTCTAACGGACGACCGTAGTTAAAGCAAATCATTGGATACTCCATACCTAATGATGCAGCATGTACAGATGTTGCCTGTGGATATGGATAGTCGATGGTGTATTTGCTATAAGTTTCTAAAGTGTATTTAACAGCTTTGGTAGATTCTTGCTCCCATAGTGGGTTGCCTTCTTTAGGATAGTAAGACATCGCTAATGGCGTTTTGTCTCCGATCTTTACTGCCTGTGCATCCCAGATAAATTTACGTGAAGTAGCAAAGGCGAAGTCACGTACATTTTCGGCATAGAATTTCCATGTTTTTTTAGCAGTAGATTTTGTCTTCTCACGTTGTTCAGCTTCTTGCTGGGTAGCAATAATCACAGGCTTGTCAAAAGATGTTTTCGCTTTTTCAAAGCGCGCGTATTGTTCCGGTGTTAAAACTTCTTTTGCGTTTTGCACCATACCTGTTGCCGCTACAATATGATCGGCAGGCACTGTCAGGTTAACCACGTAGTTACCGAAAGTAAGCGTAAACTCGCCCTGACCCAAGAACTGTTTATTCTGCCATCCCACAACATCATCGTAAACACACATGCGTGGAAACCATTGAGCAATAATGTAGAGGTAGTTGCCATCTTTTGGGAAATATTCCATACCACTTCTGCCATCATTCGTGGTATAGCCCTTTACGCGATCGTTAATGTTAAAAGACCATTCAACAGAGAAAGAGAATTTTTGTCCTGGAGCCAATGCTTGTGGCAGATCAATGCGCATCATGGTAGCATTGATGGTATAAGGCAAAGCTTTACCAGTTGCATCTTTTACAGATTTAATTTTAAAGCCACCATCAAAATCGTGTAAAACAAGACTGCTGGCGATAGATTTGGTATCAATTGAATCGCGTACCGTGCTGGTAGCAGTTTTTAAAGTGTTACTCTCTTTATCGTTAATGTTTTGATCTAGTTGTAACCAAAGATATTTTAGCACATCAGGTGAGTTGTTGAAGTAGGTAATGGTCTCACTCCCTGTAATACTTTGGTTAACATCATTGAGCTCGGCATTAATAACATAATCGGCTCTCTGTTGCCAGTAGCGTGGCCCTGGTGCGCCTGATCCGCTCCTGTATTCATTGGGTGTGGGCAACAATTGGTCAAGCTGTTCAAACTTGCCTTGCCAGCCCGGACTTTGCGCATAAGCTACTGCCGACAAAAGCAGCAGAGAGAATAGAAGTTTAATTTTCATAGTTGTATGGATGTTCGTTGTTTTAATTTTTACCAAAAAATCTTGTCCTTCATTAACACAAGAGCAATTCCTGCAATAGCGGAAGATAAAATGATTTTCCAATCTCTTCTGCTACGCCCCATCAGATCAACTATAATAAACGCAGCAAATAAAAATATTGCAACAATTATTATTTGACCGAACTCTAATCCAATGTTAAAGGCTAAAAGCTGGGTTATAATACTTTCATCTTTACCCAATATACTTTTTAAGTAGTTTGAAAAACCAAGACCGTGGATAAGACCAAAAAAGAGGGCATAGCCGTAGTTTAATTGAAGCGATAGGGTTGACCGATTTTCTTCTTTTCTGAAAATATTAGATACAGCCGTGATGAAAATAGTTAGGGGAATTAAAAACTCAATCAATTCAGAATTTACTGAAACAATATCCAGTGTTGATAAAGCCAGGGTAATGGAATGACCTACCGTAAACGCGGTGATAAGGATAAGTAATCTTTTCCAATCACGCATGAGGTACATGGCGCATAAGGCCAGCACAAATAAAATATGATCATAGCCATTGGCATAATCAAGGATGTGTTCCTTGCCAAGCATGAAATAAAGCTGAAACTCTGACATATTGGTGTATAAAAGCTGGCAAGTATAAGCATTTGGCTCCTAAAATTGATATATTCTAAATATTGGCTTTTGCTTTGCTGTATTCTTGAATATTGAATTTTAAATCTTGATTTTTACGTCATGCTATTTTCTTTTTTGATTGCTGGATTTTCAACTTTTTTGCACCCACTCCATGTTAGTGTAACCGAAATAAAATTCGATGCTAAAGACAAAGAATTAGAGATAACAACACGCATTTTTTTGGATGATTTAGAGGAAGCCATCAGGAGGGAACGTAAACAACCGAACCTGGATATTACCCAACCTGGTGCCGGATTAACGACAGATCAATTGCTGGTTGAATATCTGACAAAAAAGCTGGAAATTAAAGCGGATGACAAAGCGGTTAAAATCACCTTTTTAGGGCATGAAATTGAGGGGGACGCTGTCATTGTTTATGCCTATGCGCCAGGGGTTAAAAAAATTAAAGGTATAGAGGTAACGCATACTACCATTACTGAGCTTTATGAAGATCAGTCTAACCTGATACATGTAACCCGGGAGGGAGAAACCAAGAGCATGCGCCTTATGCGAAGCTTACCTACAGATAAACTTCAATTCGACTAACACTCAGCAACCTCCTGATATCATATTTCTTTGTTTCTTTGTTGCCTGAATTTATGATGCGACATCTGTTTACTTTTTTAGTTTTATGTGCTTTTGTTGTGGCCTGTACCAACAAAAGCAAAGAATGTGTGGATGCACCAAACGTTAGTGTGCAGGTAGAACTGCAAACGGAAGACTTAAGGGAAGTCATTCATACAATTACAGACAAACAATCACTCGTTGATATTTTAGGAAAGCACCAAGTGTTCCGCGATCAATTCCTGCACCGTTCCGAATATCCTGACGATTCAACTTTTATCAACACACTATATCAACGTTTTACTAATCCCTACTTCGACTCACTTTATTTCGAAACGCAGAGAGTTTTTGGAGATTTACAGGCATTAAGAGAAGAGTTTGAACAGGCTTTCACCAACCTTTATTACTACTATCCTGAATATCCACAACCAAAAATTCAGTTTGTAATCACAGGTCTCGATGGAGATTTGTATTTATCTGATTCGTTAATTATTGTAGGTGTAGACCATTACTTAGGTGCAGGTGCTAAGTACAGGCCACGTATGTATGAATATATTTTAAGACAATATATACCTGAAAATATAGTGCCATCCGTAATGCTTTTATATGGTATTGATACAAAGGTTAATGCCACCAACATGAACGATAAAACAGTGTTGGCAGATATGATTGCTTATGGTAAGTCATATTATTTCGCCAAACAAATGTTGCCATGTAAAGCCGATAGCATTCTGATGAATTACTCAGCAGGAGAAATAGCAGGCGCTAGAAAAAATCAGGATCTTATTTGGTTCAGGTTAGTAGAGGATGAAGTACTCTATTCAACAGCCAACATAATGAAGCAACGCTTTTTAGGCGAAAGACCCAAAACTGTTGAAGTGGGACCTGAGTGTCCGGGAAGAATTGCGCAATGGGTAGGTTGGCAGATCGTAAACAGTTATATGAAAAACCACCCTGATGTTGTACTGCAAGACTTAATGAAAAACCAGGATGCAGATAAACTCTTCAAAGAATCGAAGTATAAAGCGACAAAGCGTTAATGTAAATTTGAAATACAAATAAGATGAGAACAAAAATTGTAGCCGGTAATTGGAAAATGAACAAGAACTTTCAGGAAGCGAAAGCCCTGACCAGCGAGTTGCTTGGAATGATAAATGATGAAGTACAGGGAAATGTAAAAGTGGTACTATGTGTTCCCTTTCCCTACCTGGATGCTGTGCAAAACATGTTGGGCACACATAAACGCATCGCAGTGGGAGCACAAAATTGCAGCGAACATGTTTCGGGCGCCTATACAGGGGAGGTTGCAGCACCGATGTTAAAATCAATGGATATTCCTTATGTAATCATTGGCCATAGTGAGCGCAGACAATATTTTAATGAGGGAGGAGCCTTACTGGCGAAGAAAGTTGACATGGCAATAGCAAATAGCCTTACACCTATCTATTGCTGTGGCGAGCCACTGGAAGTTCGCGAACGCAATGAACATGAAGCACTCGTCCGCAAACAAGTAGAAGAAAGCTTATTTCATTTATCTGCGGAAGCTTTACAAAAGGTGGTAATTGCTTATGAACCTGTTTGGGCAATTGGTACGGGCAAAACAGCCTCAGCACAGCAGGCGCAAGACATGCATGCAGTTATCAGACAACATTTGGCTGGAAAGTACGGTAAAGCAATTGCTGATACAATTACCATTTTGTATGGAGGAAGCGTAAACGCAGGCAATGCCAATGAGCTGTTCTCTTGCCCTGACGTAGATGGAGGTTTGGTGGGGGGTGCCTCTCTTAAATCAAGAGAGTTTACCGACATAATCAAGGCCATGAAGGCTTAAAGCAATTTCTTCTGGATTTAACTGAAGGCCTTAAAGGAATATCAACTAACTTTGCACAAAATTTAACAGACATGTTCACAATTATTTTACAAGCACAGCAAGGCAACCCGTATATGCAGTTCATATTTTTCGGAGCCATTATTTTAGTGTTCTACTTTTTTATGATCCGCCCGCAACAGAAAAAGGCAAAGGATGCTAAGAAATTTCAGGAAGAAATTGGCAAAGGCGATTACGTAGTAACCATTGGTGGTGCACACGGTCGTATTGCAGAAATTGAAGACGATACCTTTATTCTTGAAGTAGAAAAAGGTGGTCGCATTAAATTTTCAAAAACAGCAATTAACATGGAAGCAACAAAAGCTGCTTCTGGTAAGAAATAAATGAGCATAATAGGATCGATATTAAACGTATTACGATTCAATAAAAAAAACTGGAAGGCTGTTGTGCTTTGCCTGATGGCAGCGACAGTCTTTTGGTTTTTTAATTCCCTAAATAAAACCTACACAACCATTCTGGCATTTCCGATTGAGTTTCAGTACGATCAGGAAACCTTTATACCTGTTGAAAATTTACCTCGTGAAGTAAAAATGAATGTTACAGGTATGGGCTGGTCACTTTTACGTAGAAGTGCAGGGGTAAAGGTACCTTCATTATTAATGCCCCTCGAGCGGCCCACAGATGTAAAAAAAGTAGTAGGCAGTTCACTTCCAATTGTTTTCGCATCGCAACTCCCAGACCTGCAAATTAATTTTGTGGCAACCGATACGCTACACATTGATATAGAACCCATAGATGGTCGTTGGCTTAAGCTAATGATGCCGGATTTGAGTAAGAATATTAGAGACGGCTATGGTATGGCAAGCAATGTAACCTTAACACCTGACAGTGTTTTTGTACAAGGGCCACGCAGAATTGTTCAGGGGCTCCCACATCCTTATCCCGTTGTTTATGATAGAAACAACATTGATGAAAACCAGGAGGGGACAGCCCTTGTCCAGTTCAAGCATCAACAACTAGTTGGCGAACCACAACAGGTATCCATATCTTTTAGCGTTGATAAATTGGTCGAGCTAAAAGACTCAGCCAAAGTGGCTTTAATAAATATGCCGGCAAGGGTACGCCCTGCCATAAGTATCGATCAAATACACTTTACAGTGTTGTTACCAGAAAGCAGTATACACACCAGTTATACCAAAGAAAGTATAACAGCCATACTCGACTTCAAGCAAACGCAGGCAGGAAAATCAAGGATTGCCCCGATCATCACTGGTATTCCACCGTTCTCAAAAATTATTCGTGTTGATACTGTTGAGGTATCGTATTAACAGCGGAACAACCCCTTTATACATTCGTTATTATGATTAAGCCCTTGCAAATAGGTATTACAGGCGGTATTGGTGCAGGCAAAAGCACGGTTTGTAAAATTTTTAATGTTTTGGGTATACCAACATACGATGCAGACAGCCGAGCGAAAGCACTTATGACCACCGATGGAATACTGATGGAGGGCATTAAAAAAGAATTCGGAACATTGTCCTTTAAAACAAGTGGTGAACTGAATCGGGAGTACTTGGCGACTGAGGTTTTTAGCGATGAGCAAAAGTTAAAAAAGCTCAACTCACTGGTTCATCCAAGGGTTGGGCTCGATTATGAAAATTGGTTGAAGGAACAAATCGGTGCACCTTATGTGTTAAAAGAGGCTGCCTTGTTAATTGAATCTGGTTCATACAAGACTTTAGATTATCTGCTTCTTGTCACCGCCCCCGAGCATGAAAGAATTGAGAGGGTTTTGGCAAGAGATAAGCATAGAAACAGAGAGCAAGTGAAAGAGATTATAAAAAATCAGTTAAGCGAGACTGAGAAAATAACATTAGCAGATTTCATAATAAATAATGATGGAAATCATTCATTGCTGGAACAAGTGTTGAAACTACACGATCAATTTTTACGAACATCAAAAAGAGAACAATAAATCACCATTTGATTATTTTTTAGAGCATGAGCATTTTAAGATCGATTTTTTTTATTGCACTAGTCATTGTTCTTCACGCCTGTGGCGAAAAAGCGAAGGGGCCAGCAGCAAATAACCGGCAAACTGGACCACTCGTAGTAGATGGATTTTTGGTATCAGCCGAAATATTGACGGATAATATTGAAGTGCCCGGCACGCTATTGCCAGCAGAAGAAACACAGTTGAGAAGTGAAGTCAGCGGACGAATTGTGCAACTTAACATTAATGAAGGTGCCAATGTGCAAAGGGGGGCCTTGCTTGTAAAACAATTTGATAACGATTTGCAAGCGCAATTGAATAAGCTTCAAGTTCAACTTAAAATTGCTATAAAAACCGAAGAACGTCAAAAAGAACTGTTGGCAATTAATGGTATAAGTCAGCAGGAGTACGACCTCACTGCTTTGCAGGTTGATAATTTGAATGCAGATATCGAAGCAGTTAAGATTTCAATTTCTCAAACAGAAATAAGAGCACCTTACACTGGTAAGATAGGATTACGAAATGTCAGTCTGGGTGCCTATTTATCAACCAACGATGTGGTGGCTACTATCCGACAGACTAATCAATTAAAACTAGAGTTTTCAGTACCGGAAAAATATGCTAGAAGCATTGACAAAGGGTATAAAGTTAAGTTTACAGTAGACGGTGGACTTGAGGAACACACCGGTGTTGTGATGGCAACAGAAAGTGGTGTTGATCAAGCAACCCGTACCCTACGGGTTAGGGCACTTGTAACTGGCAACAATCCGGAACTGGTGCCAGGTGTTTTTGCTAAAGTACAATTGCAAATGGGAAGTGCAACTAAAGGACTATTGGTTCCATCGCAGGCAGTAATTCCTCAAGCAAGAAACAAACAAGTAATATTACTTCGAGGCGACAGTGCCACATTTACTATTGTTGAGACAGGTTTGCGCGATTCTGCTTTTGTAGAAATCACAAGAGGACTGAGAGCAGGAGACACAATTATTACCACGGGTTTAATGGCCATAAGGCCAAATGCAAAAGTGAAGGTAGGTAAGTTAAATAAGTACCAATAGCTAGGGGCTTCATCTTTGATGTATAACTGTGCATGATGGCTTAGCAGTAAACACAAAGAAGTAGCGCAAAGCTTCAAAATATATACTATGAATATTTCGGAATTAAGTTTGAGGAGACCGGTGTTGGCAGTTGTCATGAACATCGTTTTGGTGTTGTTTGGGATCATAGGATTTAACTCACTTGGTGTGCGCGATTATCCGGCCATCGATCCACCAATTATTAGTGTAAATGCATCTTATCCTGGAGCAAATGCAGATATTATTGAGTCACAAATTACTGAACCACTTGAGAAGGCTGTTAATGGTATACCGGGTATTAGAAATATAACATCTTCGTCAAGCGTAGGCCGAAGTAATATTAATGTAGAGTTTGAATTGGGCGTTGACCTGGAGGCAGCAGCAAATGATGTACGGGATAAAGTATCACAAGCAACACGGTCTTTGCCAGATGATTTACCTGGCCCACCAGTAGTATCAAAAGCAGATGCTAATGCAGGAGCAATTATTACCATGACAGTGCAGAGCACTACCCGAAATCCACTGCAACTCACAGAGTATTCAACTAATGTTTTGGTAGAAAGATTGCAAACTATTCCAGGTGTAAGTGGTATACAAATTTGGGGAGAGAAACGCTTTGCTATGAGGATATGGTTAGATCCGGCTAAGCTTAGTGCTTATAATATGACTGCGTTAGAAGTACAGCAGGCGTTGAATAGAGAGAATGTTGAACTACCATCAGGTAAAATATCCGGAAACTCCACAGAGTTAACTGTGCGAACTTTCGGCAGATTATATACAGAGGAAGATTTCAGTAATGTTGTGATTCGCTCGACTCCAGAAGGTGATATACGCTTAAGGGATGTTGGGCAAGCAATGTTGGGTCCTGAGAACGAAGAATCTGTTTTGCGTGAAAGTAACATTCCCATGGTGGGTCTTGCAATTGTTCCTTTGCCTGGTGCCAATTATGTATCTATCTCTGACGAATTTTATAAAAGACTAGAACAGATTAAACGTGATGTTCCTGAAGATATCTCCCTAAATATCGCACTAGATCAAACAGTATTCATTAAGAGATCAATTACCGAAGTAGAAGAAACACTAATCATTTCTTTCCTGTTGGTTGTACTTATTATTTACTTATTCTTCCGTGATGCTATTATTGCCTTTCGCCCACTTATTGACATTCCCGTCTCGCTGTTAACAACTTTCTTCATCATGTATTTGTCGGGCTTCTCAATCAACGTATTAACCATGTTGGGTATAGTGCTGGCTACTGGTTTGGTGGTAGATGATGGTATTGTGGTGACAGAAAATATTTACAAGAAGCTTGAAGGAGGTATGAATAAATATCAGGCTGCACTTGAAGGGTCAAAAGAAATTTTCTTTGCCGTTATTTCTACCTCAGTTACACTAGCTGTTGTATTCTTGCCGATCTTGTTCTTAAAAGGTTTTACAGGGCGGTTATTCACAGAGTTTGGTGTGGTCGTGGCAGGAGCGGTTTTAGTTTCAGCTTTTGTGTCGTTAACACTTACACCAGTACTCAGTGTTAAGCTTACACGTTCAAATCACAAACACTCCTGGTTTTACAATGTTACCGAACCCTTCTTTGCAGGTATGGAGAATGGTTATAGTCGATGGCTTAGTTCTTTCATGAAAGTGAGATGGGTAGCACTTGTTATCATTTTAGTTTGCTTTGTCGCAGCTTACCTGATAGGCACTAACATTCAATCTGAATTAGCGCCTATGGAAGATAGAAATCAATTCAGAATTTCACTTACGGCACCGGAAGGCACTGCTTACGATTACATGGATACTTATGTAAAGGAAGTTGTAGACTTTATTATGGACTCTGTTCCTGAATATCGCACAGCTCTTTCTGTTACAGCACCAGGTTTTACAGGTTCAGGTTCTGTTAATACTGGTTTCGTGCGAGTAACACTAGTAGACCCGCTAGATCGTGAATACTCGCAGCAAGAAATAGTTGATAGGGTGAACAGTAACTTAAAAAATTACCCGCAGGGCAGAGCATTTACTTTGCAAGAGCAAACCATTTCAGCTGATAGAAGAGGAGGTTTGCCTGTGGCCTTTGTTATACAGAATAATAACTTTGAGAAGTTGCGTACCGTGCTCCCTCAGTTTTTAGAAAGGGCAAATGCAAGTCCGGTTTTACAAACGGTTGATGTTGATTTGAAATTCAATAAACCTGAATTAAAAGTTCAGATCAACAGATTAAAAGCAACGCAATTAGGTGTTAGCGTTCAGGATATTTCCCAGACACTTCAATTAGCCTACAGCAATTTGCGTTTCGGTTATTTTACACGCGAGGGTAAACAATATCAGGTTATTGGTCAGGTAACACGCATCAACCGCGATGATCCAGCCGATTTAAAAAGTTTGTATGTGCGAACACGCTCAGGTCAATTAGTATCAATTGATAATCTTGTTACGGTAGAAGAAAGCACAACACCACCAACCCTTTATCACTTTAATCGTTTCAAGTCTGCAACTATATCTGCGGGGTTGGCACCAGGCAAAACCATTGGCGATGGTATTAAAGTAATGGAGGAGATTAAAGCTGAATTGCTGGACGACACCTTCACAACTGCTCTGGCCGGTAGTTCGCGCGATTTTGCCGAAAGTTCAGGCAATATAGCCTTTGCTTTTGTGCTTGCACTTATTCTTATCTACTTAATCTTAGCTGCACAATTCGAAAGCTTTATCGATCCACTTACCATTATGTTTACAGTGCCCCTTGCCATTTGCGGAGCATTAATTTCCCTTTACATATTTGGACAGACTTTAAATATTTTCTCACAGATTGGTATGATCATGCTAATTGGTTTAGTAACAAAAAATGGTATTCTAATTGTAGAATTTGCCAACCAAAAACGTGAAGAAGGTATAGATCGTATTCAAGCAGTTTTAATGGCTTCACGCATGCGCTTACGACCTATTTTAATGACGAGTCTTGCCATGGCATTAGGATCGTTGCCACTAGCCTTATCGTTGGGCGCTGCATCGACAAGCCGCCAACCACTCGGTATTGTTATTGTAGGCGGCATTTTGTTTTCACTTATTCTCACACTATTTGTTATTCCTGCCATGTATACTTTCTTATCGCGCAAGCGTGCTCATGTTGAGTTTGATAAGTTAGTAGCAGAGCCTGAAAAAAATACATTGGTTTATGAAGCGTAGTTTTATAGTAATATTTTTAGTTTCCGTTTTTACTTCATGTTTTTCGCAGGATGTAGTTACACTAGAGCAAGCCATTACTTTAGCGCTTGAGAATAACTATGATGTACGTATTGCCCAGACTAATTTAAAAGCAGCAGCAACAGATAATGATTATTCTTTTGCTGCGTTTTTACCACAGCTCAATGCAGTTGGCAACTATACGGTTAATGACACAGATCAGGAATTCAGATTTGAGAATGCGGCAAATAACAGAAGTGGTAATGCAAAAAGCATTTCTTACGGAGGTTCTTTACAACTCGTTTGGACTTTATTTGATGGCACACGCATGTTTGCAACACGTGAGCGGATTGAACAGCTCGAACGCCAGGGGTCATTACAAGTAAAAGAGCAGATGGTAAATACCATTGCTGCCATTATTACTAACTATTATGATGTTATCAGGCAGAAACAACAGCTCCGCGCTATACAGGAGCAGATGTTGGTAAATGAAGAACGCGTAAAATTGGCAGAGCGTAAACTTGAGGTTGGTATTGGTGCCAAACCAGAATTGCTCCAGGCACGTGTTGATTTGAATGCACAGCGCGCCAGCATTGTACAACAGCAGACCCTCATTGTACAACTAAAGGAGAATCTGAATACCCTATTAGACATGAAGCTCCCAGTTGTTTATGATGTAGCTGATACGATTTTAATTAACACTTCGCTGCAACGAGAAGAAGTTTTTGATAAGGTGAACACTGGTAATTACAGTCTTTTAGCTACACAAAGAAGTTTATTCATTTCTCAGTTGACTATGCGCGAACGTAAAGCTGAGCGTTTGCCTATCTTAAATTTTGTAAGCTCATATAATATTACGCACAACGATAATGTTCGTTTAATTAATCCATTCTCAGCGCTGCAAAGCGATTTCCAGGGTTTTAATTATGGACTAACATTGAATATTCCAATTTTAAATGGGTTTAATACACAACGACTGGTACAACAATCTAAGATTGTCTATGATCGTCAGCAATTACTATACGATCAACAACGTACCACGGTAAGTGCTGCTGCGCGCAATGCTTACATTAATTACCAGAATGCACTAACTATTTTAGCTATTGAAGAAGAAAATATTTTATTGGCTAAAGAGAATGTCAGCATTGCCTTAGAAAGTTTTAAAAGAGGCAGTACCACCATGATTGAGTTACGCACAACCCAACAAAGTTTAGAATTAGCCTACAACCGCTTAATTAACGCACGCTACAATGCTAAAGTATCAGAGACAGAGTTGTTAAGATTAAGTGGAGCCTTATTGAAATAGCATTTATTGCAGTATTTTGAGTAGCTTTTTTCCTATTGATAAGCGTCAAACAGATTAAAAAAAACATACAATCAAAATCCTGCAAATCTTAAAATCCCTTTCATCCTGATCCAGATATAATTTATTTGTATCAATCCCCGCTCAAAGTTTATCACAAAAGGGCCAATAGAGTTATTTTTAAGTAATAGAGCACACACCTAATTTATAAGGTATATGCTGATGCATACTTTTTTACTATCTATCAGGTTTATCAAAGCTACACTATGCTTTTTAATCCTTTTTAGATGGGCAAATTTCCACACTACACACAACTAGACCAAATGGACTGCGGTCCTACGTGTTTGCAAATGATTGCAAAACATTATGGTAGATCATACACCATAGGAGCGCTTAGAAAGAAATCTTTCATTACACGCGAAGGCGTTTCATTGTTAGGCATAAGCGATGCAGCAGAAGCTATAGGTTTTCGTACCCTTGGGGTAAAAATAAACTACCACCAACTCCTAACCGAAGCCCCACTTCCCTCTGTTGTTCACTGGTATCAGCGACACTTTATAGTGGTGTATAAAATCACAAATGATAAAGTTTTTGTGGCTGATCCATCTTCCGGTTTGCTGACATATAGTAAAAACGATTTTTTGAAAGGTTGGTTTTCTACAATCGATAGCGGACAAGATGCGGGCATTGCCTTACTCCTACAACCTACACCAAAGTTTTTTGAAAACGGAATAGAGACAGAAGCTGAACAGAAGGGTGGAATCAAACTGCTGTTTGGCTACCTCAGCCTGCATAAAAAGCTCATGCTTCAGTTGGTATTAGGTTTACTCACAGGCAGTTTAATTTCGCTTACCCTGCCTTTTCTAACGCAGTCTATTATTGACATCGGTATTAACACCCAGAACGTTCAGTTTATCTATCTGGTGTTAGCCGGTCAGTTCATGTTATTCTTTAGCAGAATGGCCGTAGATTTTATTCGCAGGTGGATACTCTTGCATTTAAGTACACGCATTAACATTTCTCTTATTTCAGATTTTTTGGTAAAACTCTTTAAACTACCCATGCCTTTTTTTGAAGGTAAAATGATAGGCGATATACTAAGGCGCATAGAAGATCATACACGCATCGAACAATTTATCAGCACCTCATCGCTGAGCATCCTGTTTTCGTTTTTCAATTTTATAGTGTTCAGTATTGTGTTGGCCATTTACCACATACCCATGTTTTTGGTTTTTGCTGGTTTTAGTGCCTGCTACATAGTCTTTGTGCTTTTGTTTATGAAAAAACGAGCAGCACTGGATTACAAACGCTTTCAGCAGATGGCTGACAACCAAAGTTCATTAATACAAACTGTGCAGGGCATGAGTGAAATTAAAATGAACAATTGCGAAACACAAAAGCGCTGGGAGTGGGAACGCATACAGGCAAAACTATTTCACATTAACGTAGCTTCTACAAAATTACAACAGTATCAGGATGCAGGCAGCTTATTTTTAAACGAAAGCAAAAACATGCTCATCACTGTTATGGCGGCCTTTGCGGTAATAGAGGGCAGCATAACCCTGGGTATGATGTTGGCCATACAATATATTATCGGCCAACTGAATGCACCCATACAAGAATTTATTGCCTTTACCCGCGCCTACCAGGATGCTAAAATAAGTTTAGAGCGCATTAACGAAATTCAACATGAGAAAAATGAACAAGACGACTCAGTCCATACAGGTTTTACTTTTAATACCACTGCTAACGCTTCATTAATACTCCATAAGGTCTCCTTTCAATATGAGGGCCCACATTCCCCTAAGGTATTAGATGATATTGATTTAGTTATACAAGAAGGGAAAATTACCGCCATAGTGGGCACAAGCGGTAGTGGTAAAACTACCTTAATGAAGCTCCTACTCAAATTTTATAAACCCACAGACGGAAAGATAAACCTTGACGCTGAAAACATGGAGAATATACGTACTGCGGAGTGGCGAAAAATATGCGGCACCGTTATGCAAGACGGATATATTTTCTCCGATACCATTGCACGCAACATATCCTTGGCGGATGAAGAAATAGACGCTAAAAAACTGCGCCATGCCGTGCAAATAGCCAACATAGAAAGTTTTATAGAAGGCTTACCCTTGGGTTATAATACTAAAATTGGTAGTAATGGTGTGGGCCTTAGCCAAGGGCAAAAGCAACGCTTATTAATAGCACGGGCAGTATATAAAAATCCTCAATACATATTTTTTGATGAAGCCACCAGTGCGCTGGATGCCAACAACGAAAAAACGATTATGGAAAATTTGAACCAGTTTTTTAAAGACAAAACAGTATTGGTAATAGCACACAGACTAAGTACAGTTAAAAATGCCGACCAGATAGTGGTATTAGAAAAGGGTAAAATAGTAGAGGTAGGCTCTCACGAAGAATTAACAACCAAAAAAGGTTTTTACTATGAGTTAGTAAAGAATCAATTGGAGTTAGGGAATTAGAAATTTAGTGTAACATAAATATTTTAAGTAATGAGTCTTTTAAAGGCAATCGATAGATTACAGAGGCTAGACTATTCTATCCGAACAAAAACCACGGGAACAGCGAACGAGTTTGCTAATAAGCTCGGAATTTCCAGAAGTACTTTAATGGAGAATCTTGCCGAGATGAGGGCACTAGGGGCTGAAATATGTTTTTGTCACCATAGGAAGACCTACTTCTATTCTAATGATTTTAAATTACTAATTGGAGATAGAAGTTTAGACAATATAAAGGGGGGCGATGCAGAATTATATAATAATTACGCAAGAAAATTTTACCAGTCCGATGCCACCGGACACCCATATATTAATTTAGTTCAATCTATTTAATGATCGCAACATTAAATCGATCCATTGTTAAAATGACACTGGAATGTTTAATTAAAATTTAGGAAAATGAAAAAAATTAAATCATTGGAAGAACTAAAAAAATTTGAGATTAAAAATCAACTTGGTATTCGAGGTGGTCAGTATTGGGATACTTCTACTACTCTTAATGGAGAGGTAAAGAGAGATCATACTTGTCCTAATGGAAATGTGTTGATTGAACAATAACAAAAAAATAATTTTATGAAAAAAAGGATTAAATCAATTGAAAAATTCGAAAAATTCGAAATTAGAAATTTAAGAAGTATTCGCGGTGGTGAATATTGGGATACTTGGTATGTAGACTCTCAAACTCAACAAGGTTCTCGTGATCACCAATGTCCAAATGGTAATATACTCGTTGAAAAGTAATAATTTACCAACTATTTCATTAGGGCTGGTTTTGCGAACAGCCCTAATTTTTTATCTTAAAAAAATGATCAGACTGAGCTTATCAACAGTTGGGAAATCTATTTTATGCTTTTTAATATTAGAGGGGCATGTGTGTAATTCACAAAATTTAAAACCGAAATCGGAACCAAAACATATTTCTAAACAAATAAGCTTAATGTATGAAAATGATCAGAAGTATAGGGGATTCCTTGCATTTGGCGTAACAAGTAAGGAGAAATTAGATTCTTTAAACAAATTACCTAGAAAATTAATCTACAAATATACATTAGGGTTAGATAGAAATCTGATTGAAAAAGACACTGCTCTTCAAAAACTTAGTCTTAAACAGACGAAAATAGATTCGTGTAACGCTATATACTTAAAGAACTTAATTATTGAATTTGGTTGGCCTCTTGAAGAAAAATTAAGTTCTAAACTGACCACTGTTTTGTATCACATGAATGATTCGTGGATCAGAGAGATGTATCCAATATTGTTAATTGAAGTTAAGTCTGATAAAATGAATCCTTTAACCCTTGCCAATTTGTATGACAAATTTCTTTTAAGAAATAATCAACCAGAACTTTATCATACTCTATTGCTGCTTGGTAAGGATGGAAAAATAGCCAAGTCTTTACCGAAAGATATTGAAGCAACTAACAAAGCAAGGATTGAAATAGGCCTGAAGCCATTAAAATTAAAATAAGGATTATGGAAAAGGAAAGAGAAATATTCGACAAAAATTTATTTTCCTTACCAGTGAGTTTTAAATTTCTAAGAGTTTATCCAAAACTTAAAAGGATTGAATTTTCTATCTTTGTGCCAATGAAAAAATATTCCACAAATAATTATCCTGTTCATAGTCATTACAAGCCAATATCAAAGATAGTTATTGAGGACTCGTTTAATGTTGACTCACCAGATGAACAGGAATAAATATTTTTTATTATATGCCTGCTGCATGCCTGTTAAGGGAGCCTCTAGAGGGATGATTTGTGATTTGCAGAGGAATGTCTTGATGGCTATACCTAATGAGATAATTGATATAATTCTAGATTGTAGGATTAAAAATTTTGAGCTTGTGATGATTGATTATGAGATTGAAACGAGGAACATTATTAAAGAATATATTGAAAATCTTATTACTGAAGAACTAGGATTTTGGACTTTTGAACCGGAGCGCTTCTTAGACATAGATTTTAAATGGGAATCACCATCCCAAATAACTAATGCAATTATTGATATAGATTCTCACTCAAGACATGATTTCGAGTCATTATTTAATCAATTAGATGAACTGGGGTGTAAGGATCTTGAATTAAGGTTTTTCTCGATTAAATCAGTTTCAGAGATTGATAAAATACTTTATCTTCTTAAGAACACTGCATTGAAGTCAGTCGAATTAATTATAAAGTATGAAAGTGAGTTTGAAAGAGATGAAAACTTAACTAACCTTATTATTAGAAATCCAAGATTATACAGAATCTTAGTGCATTCGGCCCCTTTTGGTCGAATAATAAATGGTCATAAGGGATCGTTTGGGGAAATGGGCAGAATAATTTATTCTACAAGTGAAGTTGATTCTTCAAATCATTGTGGTGCAATTCATGTTTCTAATTTTAGTGTTAATATAGAAACCTATAGCGAATCCGTTAATTTTAACAGTTGCCTAAACAGAAAGATTTCCGTAGACTCAAAGGGATACATAAAAAATTGTCCTTCTATGGTTGTAGATTATGGTAATATCAATGACACATCCCTTCATTCTGCTTTATTAAGAAAAAATTTTAAAGCAATATGGGAAATAAACAAAGATAAAATTGATGTTTGTAAAGACTGTGAATTCAGATACGTATGTACAGATTGTAGAGCATACATCACTGACTCAAATGACATTTATAGTAAACCTTCAAAGTGTAGGTACGATCCTTATAAAATGAAATGGATTTAATTGGCCAATTTTAATCACTAAGTCCTGCTGTTGGATATTTCTATTAGGTGCTCCGCAATTTTCCTATCAAGGTGGTAGTTACATTTTTTTGATAAATTATCATACTGCCCTATAGGATTAATTTCAAGAAAATAGAAATCTCCTTTTTTGTCAACAACAAGGTCAATTGATCCTGAATTTAGTTTCAGACTTTTCATAAGTTTTCCAAGCCTATTTTGAATATTGTTTGGTATTGAATATGGAACGGATCTTAGAGGTTTTATTGAAGGGCTTCTGAAATCAGTGAGAGTCTCTTTATTAAGTTGTGAAAACATAGCCATAGAGTAAAAACTTCCATTAAGATAAAAGCTTCTAATTTCGTACTCCTTATCTATCTTTTCTTGGAAAAGCGAAGGAAAAAAAGTATCTGATATATTGTCGATATCTTGTTCTAATAACTCCTCTGCTAATGAGCTGTAGGTTGCTTCGTTCAAATTAAGTTCTATTGTCCTATGTACTCCTTTTGTAATAATACTACCCTTGGAATTGTAGAAATTAATAAGCTCAAATTTTTTTGAGGTTATCATTGTAGAAGGGACAAATAGTCCAACGCTTTTTGCTCTTTCTAGAATTATGATTTTATTTAGGTCGTCCAATATTTTAGGATTGCCAATACCGGGAAGATTTTCAAATATAAAATTGTAAATGAAAGTTCTTATTGAATTCCATTCTGTTTCTAAATATGTAAGTACGCTTTGATCAATACCTTTTGTGTTTTTAATTTTATATTTCAGATTTCCACGTCTATACCAGTAGGCTCTGATTTGATTATAATTGAATTTATGATCTGTTAAATCAATTGTAAATTTAGTTTGGTTTAAATTTTGAATGATAATCAAATTTTCAATTTGATTATCATTTAGTCGTATCCAAGATACCTCATAGTAATTAAGCCAGTCAATGACCTCACATGTGGAAAAATCCTGTTCTTCTGAAAAAATTAATATCATTTTTAGTTTTTTAAGTCAACTACCTTGTACACTTTTATTATTTTTAACTTATTGTCGATCAATTAAAAACTTATTATCTTCTTAAACTGATAAAAAAACCTTTCCAGCAACCTCAAATCTTCAGTAATAATTTCTGTAGTACCACTAAGTTGCTGGCGGAATGCCAACTGTTTTTTTTGAGTGGTCACCAATGTTTGTGGTATTTCTAAAATAAGTTGGTACTTACCCTCAACTGGCAGCTCTGCAATGTGCGCCACCTTTCCCTTTAGCATACCAAATTCTGCAAAGGGATAATTGTCTAAGCGTATGTTTACCGCTTGCCCTTCTTTTACCTTTCCCGCTCCCAGTATGGGCAGCTGTGCTCTTGCTATAACTTTTCCTTCATGGGGAATAATGCTAAAAATCTCCTTTGCAGCACTGACAAAAAGGTTGTTCTCTAAAATCCCATTAAAACACAAGCGGCCTTCAGTGGGTGAGATAAACAAGTAATTTTCCTTCCAGGTTTTAATCTGGCCGAGAAGTATTTCGCGGGTACTCAGTACGTCTTGCTCAAGTCTATAATTTTCCTCACGTTTCTTTATCTCTGTATCATCAAGCTGTTTGCGTAAATCATTCATCTGGATTTCGTTACTAACCAATGCGCTATACGCATTTTGTGCGAGCCTTTGCTGCTGCACCCAGGTTGCTTTCGCATTTGTAAAATCAAGTGTTGAAAGCACTTCCTTTTTGTAAAGAATAGAGTCTGTTTTAAAACGCTCGTGCGCCAATGTTAACTCTTGACTAGCAAGCACTTGTTGTTTTGCTAAAACACTTTTTAGCCTGGAGTAAGTCTTTAGTTGTCTATTAAGTTGTTCAAGTTGAAGATCAAATGATTTATTATTCAGAAAATTATCTAAAGCAATTTCAGCCTTTATGGTGTTGGCATAAGCATTTTGCAGATCGCCAAGATTAACATGATCTGAGTTAATAATCAGCTTCTGTTGCTGCTCTAGCACTGCTTCTAGCCCAATCACAGCAAAAGGATCAGCATTACTTTTTAAGTAAGCAATAGGCTCGCCTGCTACTACTGTTTCATTATCTTTTTTTAATAAGGTAATGTTTCCACTTTGTCGGCTAACCAAACTGTAAGGCGATGGATCCGTAGTAATAACAACAGTGGCCTGTAGCACATCAGGGTAGCGAATAAACCACGAAATGCCTAGTAGAGATATGAGTGCACAAAAAATAATGCTAGTACCAACTCTGATTAAACCGCCAGGTATAGTGCTGATAATTTCTTGAACTTCAACACTACGTATTTCGTTTTGTTGAGCCCTGCTAAATTCTTCCATAAAGACACTTGTATAAAGTGTGGGAAAATACAGGACTCAAAAGATTTTGCGCCTTCTAATTGAGTCTATTGATATTGTAAAACGTTCTATTATTGTGTAACGCTGCCTTCAGTTGTTTCTTCGTAAGCCTTATCCGTCACCCAAAAATTATTAAAGCCTTCACCTACTTGTATGCCGATTTTACCAGCAGCCAGCATTTCAAGAATAGAAAGAAAGTTAAAGATAAGCGCGATGCGTGAATTGCTATATTTTTCAATCAACTCTATAAAGGGCACGCGTTGTCTGGCTTTCACTTCGTTCAAAATAAAATCTTTTTGCCCGTCCATCGTGTAGGGATATTGAATCACTTGGTGAACAGGTTTATTTTTTTCTGCATCAAAGCGCTTTAACACTTTTTCAAATACACTCATCAACTTAAATACATCAACATCTTGCAGCTCGGCTTCTACATTGGTGCTCTCTGCTAAAGCTCTTAATTCTTTTGTTAGGTTGCCACGTCTCTCTTTCAGTAGTTCGGTCTCTTCCATCTTTTGAAAATTCTCCATTACTGATTTATACTTTTTGTACTCCATCAAGTGGCGCACTAATTCTTCACGTGGGTCAATTTCATTGCCCTGCTCGTCAATTTGAGGGCGTGGTAAAAGCATCTTGGATTTGATGCGCATTAACGTTGCGGCTACCAAAATAAATTCGCTTGCTACCTCTATATTCAACACTTCCAATTGACGTATGTAGTCTAGAAAATCATTCGTGATTTTTGAAATAGGAATATCATTGATGTCTAATTCATCTCTTTCAATGAAGAATAGCAACAAATCGAAGGGGCCTTCGAAAAGTGGTAGTTTTATCTCAAAATTTTCCTGTGTCATAGCAGCCAATTGGGAGGGCAAAATTAAGCAGTATTTTCAGCTTTTGCCCTTAGGAAGATAGAGATTCTGTAATTATATACCTTTGTACCCTTATTGTTGCTCAGATATTGAATTTCAGGGTAAAACACTTACTTTCATTATCTGTTTAACATAAATACAAAATGAGGTAACATGTTAATTACTCCTGGTCCGCTACTTTCTGGTATTAATTCACCCGATGACGTTAAAAAACTTGATCAGGTACAACTTGTGCAGTTATGCGAGGAGTTGCGCCAATTCATTGTAGATAATGTTTCTGTTTATGGAGGCCATTTTGGCGCCAGTTTGGGCGTTGTGGAGTTAACAGTAGCCCTTCATTACGTTTTTAAGACACCTTACGATCAATTAGTTTGGGATGTAGGCCACCAGGCTTATGGGCACAAAATTTTAACCGGACGCAGAGATAGTTTCCATTCAAACAGAGTTTATGGCGGTATTTCAGGCTTCCCAAAGCGTAAAGAAAGTGAGTATGACACCTTTGGTGTAGGTCACTCTTCTACATCAATTTCTGCCGCCTTAGGTATGGCCATGGCCTCCAAATACATGGGTATTGAAGATAAACAGCATGTTGCCATTATTGGCGATGGTGCTATGACAGGAGGTATGGCTTTTGAAGCCATGAATCATGCTGGCGTATCTGACTCCAATATTTTGATTATCCTGAACGACAACTGTATGTCGATTGACCCAAATGTGGGTGCATTAAAGGATTATCTGACAGACATTACAACCTCAAAGGTTTATAATAAATTAAAAGATGAGGTTTGGAATATGCTTGGCAAACTCCCTAACCTTGGGAAAAATGCTCAGGAAATTGTGAGCAAAGTAGAAAATGGCATCAAATCAACATTACTAAGTCAAAGTAATCTTTTTGAATCGCTTAATCTCCGTTATTTTGGACCTGTAGATGGTCATGATGTGGACCATTTGGTGCATGTTTTAAATGATCTGAAAAATATAAAAGGCCCCAAACTACTACACTGTGTTACAGTGAAAGGAAAAGGCTACGGCCCTGCTGAAAAGGGTAATGCTACAACCTGGCATGCACCGGGCACTTTCGATAAAATAACTGGAGAAATTCATAAGAAAACTTACGAAAAGCCTCAAGCGCCTAAATATCAGGACGTGTTTGGTCACACCTTGGTAGAATTGGCTAAGGCCGATGATAAAATCATGGGTATTACCCCGGCTATGCCTTCAGGTTCTTCCATGAATATTATGATGAAGGAGATGCCTGACCGTGCTTTTGATGTGGGTATAGCTGAGCAACATGCGGTTACATTTTCTGCCGGCCTGGCTACCCAAGGCCTTATTCCTTTTTGTAACATCTATAGCTCTTTCATGCAACGCGCGTTTGATCAGGTTGTGCATGACGTTTGCATTCAAAATTTACCAGTAAACTTCTGCCTCGACAGAGCTGGTTTTGCTGGTGCTGATGGCCCTACACACCATGGTGCATATGATATTGCCTACATGCGCTGCATTCCCAATATGATTATTGCTTCACCAATGAATGAAGAGGAGTTGCGTAACCTCATGTTTACTGCTGCAAAGCCACGAAAGGAAAATGCTTTCAGCATTCGTTATCCTCGCGGACAAGGTGTAATGCCTAACTGGCGCTTACCCATGCAGGAAATAGAAATAGGCAAAGGCAGAAAATTAAGAGAAGGAGAGGATCTAGCTATTCTTACAATAGGCCACATTGGAAACTACGGTGTTGAAGTCTGTGATAAGCTGGAAAAACAAAACGTTCATATTGGACACTACGATATGCGTTTTGTAAAGCCTTTGGATGAAGTTATGCTGCATGAAATTTTTAGCAACTACACCAAGATAATCACGGTTGAAGATGGTTGTGTGCAAGGAGGCTTTGGCAGTGCAATACTAGAGTTTATGGCAGAGCACAACTATAAGGCAGAAGTCAAATTACTTGGTATTCCTGATGCAGTTGTAGAGCATGGTGAGCAATTAGAGTTGCACAAAGAATGTGGTTTTGATCCGGAGGGAATTGAACGAACCGTAATTGAAATGTTAGAGCTGGTTTCAAAAATTACGCTATAAAATGACGAGGCTGTTCTACAGCGATTCGGGAAATGGTCAGCCGGTAGTTTTACTACATGGCTTTCTTGAGACAAATGTTATCTGGAAAGAATTCTCTGAAAATCTCTCAGCCGATTATAGGATACTGGCGTTCGATTTACCCGGTTTTGGTCAAAGTCCTTTACCCGAAAAAAGCCCTTTCACGCTTAATGAAATAGCTGGGCAGATTAACGATGTGCTGGTTAATCTAGGACTGAATGATGTTTTTCTTATAGGGCATTCGTTGGGAGGCTATGTAAGTCTTGCCATGGTTGAGGCACGCCCCGATATTTTTTCAGCCTTTTGCCTTTTTCATTCCTCGGCATTGGCAGATTCTGAGGAGAAAAAAGAAGCAAGAACTAAGACAATTGACTTTGTAAAGAAGAATGGAGCACTTGCATTTACCAGCAATTTTGTGCCTCCATTGTTTGCAGACCCTAACCATACGGCTGTTAGTGCAGTTAAGCAAATGGCTATTGCTACATCAGAAGAAACAGTTACACACTACCTGGGGGCTATGCGCGACCGCCCGGAACGAATTTCTTTGTTAAAAAAATTTCCAAATCCCATATTATTTTTAGCAGGAGAGAATGACAGTGTTATACCCGTAAAAGCCCTGATTGAGCAGTCTAAATTACCTAAGAAGGCCACTATTCATGTTTTAACCGATGTTGGCCATATGGGGATGGTTGAATCTCCTGTGGAATGCCTCACCATTATTAAGGAGTTTTTATCGCATATTCACTAGTTCAGACAAAGCTTGCATCATTTTTAAGAACTCAGTTGTCAAATATTAAAAAACAGTAGTAAATTGAGTTCTGTTTTGTGGCAAATACCACCACATTAGGTAGTAAATTATCGAACTTTTATATTTGTTTACAAAAGAAACCCAAACACCCAACCCTTAAAATATGGATCCACTTTACGATCATTCAGCCCACTATGACCAATGGAACCAGGCAGCCATGCAGATTGCTTACGCTTTTTGGGCGGCAACTGCTTTGCTGATTCTTGGATATCTAGTAAGATTAGCTGCCGTAGGAGAGGCTAAAGACAAGTACGACTTTATTAACCGTCATGAAATCCGCATTCTTTGGATAGCCGTTATAATTGCGGTTATTGGGGGTTGCTTCCTGGCAAATTCTAATGTGGAAGAGTTGAATGCTCTTTGGATCGTAGTTCGCGTATTCACAACTGTTTCGATGGGTCTTATTGTAGCCCTTATCTTCCAGAACTTACTTAAGTTTTACTACCCATTCTACATTGAAAAGCGTTTGCGCGCTTTACGTTATAAGCCGCGCGTTTCTCCTAAAACTGGCAAGGCAATGAAGTTGCTTAGCGAAGAAGAAGAAGATGCTTACCTGGATGAAGGTATGATCGCTGAAGAAAATGTTTTCTCTGTTGACTACGATGTGTGGAAAGATGAAGAAACTGGTTTCATTAAAATTGAACGCTACTCAGGTCACTTACATGCATTGCAATGCCCAGAATGTAATTACCAGACTTTCAAGGTGGTAAAAGAAGAAATTATTAAAGTACCCACAGCAATGGAGGAAGGTGAGCTTTTAAAGCATTTCCAATGCGGGTACTGCGGTTATAAGGGCAAAAAGACAGTACACCTTAAGGCAGCCACTAAATTAGAGTCGGCAACAGCTTAAACTTTACAAAACCTCCTAAACTAAAAAGGGCTTCATTTGAAGCCCTTTTTTTATTGTATGAGAATAATCCTTAAGCTCTTCCATTTTTTACTTTAGACTTGAATTTTTTTAACTGATTCCGGAGCGCCTCAGTAGCCATGTCAGCAGCAGCTTCGAACGACTTTGCTTTCTCCGTTGCGAAGAGATTATTGCCAGGTACATTTAGCTTTATTTCAACCGTTTTGTTATCAATACCCTCATTGTTTAATCGAAGAAAGACTTCTCCATCTACCATACGATCGTAGAACGTTTCCAGCTTTGTGACCTTTTTTTGAATAAAATCAATCAGTTTTCTGTCTGCATCAAAGTGGATAGAATGAACTTGTAACTTCATAGCACTAAAATTTAAGGTTGAACATAAGATGCCTTTGTCTTTTACCCATCGGCTTTGGGTTGCTCTTACTAAATTTTACATAAGCGTTGGTTTTAGTTGTATATCAGGCTTTTGGATGAGCTTGCTCAAAAGTTTTTTTCAGTTTCTCCATGGTGTTGTGCGTATAGACTTGCGTTGCCGCCAAGCTACTATGGCCAAGTAAATCCTTTACGGCATTTATTTCCGCACCTTTATTTAATAAGTGCGTTGCATAGGTATGCCTCAATACGTGAGGACTTTTTTTATCAGAGCTCGTTGTGTTAAGATATTTTTTCACAATGCGTTGTACCATCATTCGGTAGGCAGGTTTACCATTATCAGTTACTATTAATAATCCGTGTTCGGATTTTACAAGCACTTTGTCGCGTGCCTGTTGATACCGCTTAATTATTTGAACGAGAGATTCGCTGAAAGGGATAACTCTCTCTTTATTTCTTTTTCCTAAAACTTTAAGGGTTCTATTTTTGAAATTAATGGACTTGTCGCCCAATTGGAGTAACTCTGCCAAACGCATACCGCTACCATAAAATAGCTCCATAACTAACCTATCGCGGTGACCTTCAAGAGAATCTTCAAAAACTACATGGTCAAGCATTTGATTCATTTCTTCTTCGCGCACAAATGAGGGGAGCCGTTTTTGGGTCTTAAGCACCATAATTTTAAGCAAAGGATCTTTTGAGAGACTCCCCTGTCGCATCAAAAACTTAAAAAAAGCTCTTAAGGTAGCAATTTTGCGATTTACTGACCTGGGTTCATTTTTCTCATCTACTAATTGTGCAATCCATGAGCGCACCATGCCATAGTTAGCAGAGGTTAAATCTTCAGTTTCATAAGTTTCTTTAAGGAAGGACTTGAATTGCAGGAGATCTCCTTTGTATGCAATCAGCGTGTGTTTGCTGAGACGTTTTTCAAATTCAAGATAACGTAGGAAAGGATCTATCATGCTCTGGATTCAACGGCTACCAGAGCAATGTAAAAAATAAATCCCCGAAAGGAAATACCTTCCAGGGATTGTGGAAATATTGTTAATAAAAAAGGCGGCTTATTGAGCCTCCTGATCTCTTAAGTTCTGAATATAAGCAGCCTTAATAATTTGTGTTCTTCTGCGCACAGATGGCTTTTCAAAAGCTGTACGACTGCGTAATTCACGCAAAACGCCAGTTTTTTCAAACTTCTTCTTAAAGCGCTTAAGAGCTTTATCAATTGACTCGTTTTCTTTGATGTTGATAACTAACATGATCTTATGTATTAGGGCTGCAAATATAGGGTTTCTGGTATAACTTCTGCAAATTTATTTCAAAACTGCTCTTGAAATCACCAATTTTTGAATTTCTGATGTCCCCTCGCCAATAGTACACAGTTTAGCATCGCGATAGTACTTCTCAGCTGGAAAGTCTTTAGTATAACCGTAACCACCAAAAATCTGCACACCTTCGTTTGCTACTTCAACAGCAATTTCTGAGGCATAAAGCTTGGCCATGGCAGACTCCTTATTAACATTAAAGCCTTTACTTTTCATATCAGCAGCTCGGTAGGTCAAAAGCTTGGCGGCCTCAATTTTTGTAGCCATATCGGCAAGTTTAAAAGCAATGCCCTGAAACTTGGAGATAGCTTGGTTAAACTGATGCCTCTCTTGGGAATATTTCAAAGCGGCTTCAAAAGCACCTATGGCAATACCTAGGCTTAATGAGGCTATTGAAATACGACCACCATCCAAAATTTTCATGGCTTGGATAAATCCCTCACCTTCATTTCCAAGCATTTGTGACTTATGCACACGACAGTCTTGAAAAATAAGTTCTGCAGTTTCTGAGGCACGCATGCCTAATTTGTTTTCCTTTTTACCAGAAGTAAAGCCTTGTGTACCCTTTTCAATAATAAAAGCAGTCATGCCGTGAGAGTCACCCACATTACCTGTTCTTACAATGACTACAGCCACATTACCCGATTTACCGTGTGTAATGAAATTTTTAGCACCATTAATAATATAGTGATCTCCATCTTTTACGGCAACAGTTCTCATGTTTCCTGCATCAGAGCCTGTATTGGGCTCCGTTAAACCCCAGGCTCCAATCCACTCACCGGAAGCTAACTTGGGTAAATATTGTTGCTTTTGAGCCTCATTTCCAAAGCTTAGTATATGACCAGTACATAATGAATTGTGCGCTGCCATGGATAGACCGATAGATCCGTCTATTTTTGAGAGCTCTACAATTGCCGTAACGTATTCTAAATAGCCAAACCCGGCTCCACCGTATTCTTGTGGCACCAGCACTCCCATAAGTCCGAGTTCCCCGAGCTTATTAAAAAGCTTAACCGGAAATTCTTGAGACTCATCCCACTCCATCATTTTAGGTTTAATTTCTTTAGCTCCAAAATCGCGAATCATTTGGGCGATCATTCGCTGATTCTCAGTCTCTTCAAAGCTTATTGTCTTTTCTTTCTCAACAAGTGTTTCCATGTTCTTTAATAAATAGACTTCAAAGGTATAGATATTGTGTTGTTTTACAAACGAATGTTAGTTTGGTCAGTAACTGATGATGTTCATCACTAAAAATCATTGCCTTAATGAGTATTTTCGCACCTCAAATCTGATAAAATGAAAATAGCGGTAATAGGAACAGGATATGTTGGACTGGTGACAGGTACGTGTTTTGCAGAAACAGGCAACACCGTCACTTGTGTCGATATAGATATTAATAAAGTAGAGAAACTCAAATCAGGAAAGATTACCATATACGAGCCAGGCCTTGAGCAGCTATTTGAAAGAAATCTTAAGCAACAAAGACTATTTTTTACCACAGACCTGGCTGAAGGCATTAAGGATGCTCAAATAATTTTTTTAGCACTGCCCACTCCTCCAGGTGAAGATGGATCAGCTGACTTAAAATACATATTGAAAGTTGCTGATGATTTAGGGCCTTTATTAAGATCTTTTAGTGTAATTGTTGACAAGAGCACTGTTCCGGTTGGTACAGCAGAGAGGGTTCGCGACCGTATTGCTGCTAATGCAAAAGTTGAGTTTAGCGTAGTGTCTAACCCTGAGTTTTTAAGAGAAGGGGTAGCCGTTGAAGATTTTATGAAACCTGATCGTGTTGTCATCGGTACAACCTCAGAGAAGGCAAAAAAAGTAATGGAGCAATTATATGCACCATTTGTAAGACAGGGCAATCCTATCATCTTTATGGATGAACGTTCTGCAGAGCTTACTAAATATGCAGCTAACTCCTTTTTGGCAACCAAAATCACTTTCATGAATGAGATTGCTAATCTTTGTGAGTTAATGGGTGCAGATGTTGATGCTGTTAGAAAGGGAATTGGAACTGATAGCAGAATAGGTAAACGCTTTCTTTTTCCAGGTATAGGTTATGGTGGCAGCTGCTTTCCAAAAGATGTGCAGGCTTTAGCCAAGTCTTCTAAAGATGCCGCGTACGATTTTAAAATATTAAATGCTGTGATGGATGTTAACGCATCTCAAAAAACTAAACTGATAGCAGCCATCAAGCATTATTTTAAAAACAGTTTAGAAGGTAAAACAGTAGCTGTTTGGGGATTGGCTTTTAAACCCCATACTGACGACATAAGAGAGGCACCTGCTTTAGAAAATATAGAATCACTTTTAAGTGAAGGAGCTATTGTAAAGGTAAGTGATCCTGAAGCGATGGAGAATGTGAAAACAATTTTTGGTAGTAAGATACAGTTCTGCGAAAATCCTTATGAGGCAGCTAAAGATGCTGATGCACTTTTTATAGCAACTGAATGGCCGGAATTCAGAACACCGGATTTTGAGAAACTATCAACGCTGCTTAATAATAAGGCAATTTTTGATGGAAGAAATCTTTACGACTTACAGCAAATGCGTGAGTTAGGTTATACATATTACAGCATAGGAAGAGAGGTTATCAATGGCAAATAAGAAAAGAATACTCATAACGGGCGCAGCCGGTTTTTTAGGATCGCATTTGTGCGAAAGGTTCATTAAAGAGGGCATGCATGTTATTGCCATGGATAATTTGATAACAGGCGATCTGCGTAATATAGAACACTTGTTTAAACACCCTGATTTTGAATTCTATCATCACGATGTTTCAAACTTTGTACATGTTTCTGGGCAATTGGATTACATTCTTCATTTTGCTTCGCCAGCAAGCCCGATTGATTACCTGAAAATTCCAATTCAGACCTTAAAAGTTGGATCATTGGGAATACACAACCTATTGGGTTTGGCTCGCGATAAAAAATCGAGAATTCTTATTGCATCAACCTCTGAGGTATATGGGGATCCACTAGTACATCCTCAGACTGAAGAGTACTATGGTAATGTAAATCCTATAGGCCCACGTGGTGTCTATGATGAAGCCAAGCGTTTTCAAGAAGCGATGACGATGGCTTATCATACATATCATAAAGTAGACACGCGTATACTGCGCATATTTAATACTTACGGTCCACGCATGCGCCTGAATGATGGGCGAGTGTTGCCAGCCTTTATTGGACAGGCTTTAAGGGGTGAAGACCTTACTGTTTTTGGTGATGGCTCACAAACCAGGTCTTTCTGTTATGTTGACGATCAGGTGGAGGGCATTTACCGTTTACTTATGTCTGATTATCATTTACCAGTTAACATTGGTAATCCTGATGAAATCACCATTCTTCAGTTTGCTGAGGAGATTATTAAACTTACGGGCACGGATCAAAAAATAATATTTAAGGAACTACCAAAGGACGATCCCAAGCAGCGCCAACCGGACATAACACTTGCTAAAAGTCTTCTTGGCTGGACTCCCAAAGTTTCGCGTGCTGAAGGTTTGAAAATTACCTATGAGTATTTTAAAACCTTGCCAACTGAAGTTTTGTACCAGCGGGAGCATAAGGATTTTGATAAATACATTCGATAACACTAGAAATAGGCTGGTAACAGCAGAACTTTAGTTGGCATAATTTTGCCATAAATGAAAAAAGAGCTACATTTGCAGCACTTTCTATGAAATTGTCAAGAGGGGACCTTAAAGTCCCCTCTTTGATTTTCAACTTTTATGGATCTGGCAGATAACATACGACAACTTGCGGAAGGCCTATTGAGCAACGATAGTTTATTTATCGTTGAGGTAAGCGCTGTTATGAAACGTAAGCCAGGTAAAATATTGGTTGTGTTGGATGGTGATGACGGAGTTTCTATTGAGGACTGCGCTAATTTGAGCAGAAAACTCTCTGAAAGCCTGGATGAACAACCTGAGGTAGATGAGAATTATTTACTTGAGGTAACTACTCCAGGACTAGATCAGCCGCTGAAGTTACACCGACAATACAAGAAAAATATTGGCCGTACACTAAAAGTTAAGGTGAAAGAAGAAAATACACCTGCAGAAGGTACACTTACAGCGGTAACAGAAAGTGCCATTACCCTTTCACAAAAAAGTGGTAAAGGAAAAAAAGCAGAAGAGAAGGATTTAACCATTCCTTTTGAATTAATAGATAAAGCATTTGTGACAGTTTCCTTTAAATAAAAACAGCAATGGACGCGCATGAATTAATTTCATCATTTGCAGAATTCGCGAAGCAGAAAAACATTGACAGACCTACGATGATTCGTATCCTGGAAGATGTATTCCGTAACATGATTCGCAAGAAATTTGTAGAGGATAGCAACTTCGATATCATTATCAATGCCGATAAAGGTGACTTGGAGATTTACCGTGTCCGCGAAATTGTTGACGATAATTCTGAAGACATCTGGGATCACGATAAAATCAGCCTGACAGATGCACGTAAAATCGAGCCTGATTTTGAAGTGGGTGAAGAGGTTTCTGAACAAATGTACATTGAGGATTTTGGAAGAAGAGCAGTTACCACTGCCCGTCAAACCTTAATTCAGAAGGTAAAAGACCTTGAAAAAGATATTTTATTTCAGAAATATAAAGATCTGGTTGGCGAAATCATCACTGGGGAAGTATACCAGGTTCTTAGCCGCGAGGTTTTGTTGATTGACGCAGAAGGTAACGAAATTGCTATTCCGCGTAGCGAACAAATTCATAAAGACCGCTACCGCAAGGGTGAAAACGTGCGTGCAATTGTTCATAAAGTTGAAATGATAAATGGTAATCCTAAAATCATTTTATCAAGAACATCGCCTGTTTTTATCGAGCGTTTATTTGAGCAGGAGGTGCCAGAAGTGTATGATGGTTTAATCACCATTAAGAATGCTGTCCGTGAGCCAGGTGAGCGTGCCAAGGTTGCTGTGGAATCTTACGATGACCGCATAGATCCCGTAGGTGCTTGTGTGGGTATGAAGGGATCTCGTATTCATTCTATTGTGCGTGAATTGCAGAATGAGAATATCGATGTTATTAACTATACAGAAAACCTGGAGCTTTACGTGCAGCGTGCATTAAGCCCTGCTAAGATCACCAGTATAAAAGCGGATAAGGAGAACGGACGTATTTCTGTATTCCTTAAGCCCGATCAAGTGTCATTGGCTATTGGTAAAGGTGGTTTAAACATCAAGTTGGCAAGCCGTTTGGTTGGCTACGAGATAGATGTATTCAGAGATGTTGAAGAAGGCATGCTTGATGAAGATGTTGATCTTGTTGAATTCTCTGACGAAATTGAAAGCTGGATTATCGATGAATTAAAACGCATCGGTTTAGACACAGCAAAAAGTGTACTAGCCCTATCAAAAGAAGAGCTAGTGCGCAGAACAGATTTAGAAGAAGAAACTGTAGAGCAGGTTCTTGGAGTATTGAAGAAAGAATTCGAATAGATTTTTAGATAATCCATCGATTTTTAACAAAAACAAAACCGCTTTACGCGAAAAAAGAGCAAACTTACAGTATGGCAGAAGATAAGATGATAAGGGCGAGCCAGGCAGCGCGAAAACTCAACGTGGGATTGCACACCATAATAGAGTTTTTGGCGAATAAAGGCCATGTGGTTGAAAACAACCCTAACGCTAAGCTTACTCCTGAGCAATATGCATTGCTTTCTAAAGAGTATGCCTCATCTGCAACTGAAAAACTCGAAGCATCCAATTTGCAAATTGGTATCAAGCATATCGAGAATGTAGTAATTGAGCCTGAGAAGGAAGTTCATAAAAAGAAGGCTGAAGACGAAGAAAGTATTCTGATAAAGAATATTGGTGCAAAAGAGGTGAAGCCTAAGGAGGAACCTAAGCCACAACCATCTACCAAGGTAGAGGTTGAGAAACCTAAATTAGAAGGATTAAAGGTTGTTGATAAAATTGACCTGGAACCTAAACCGAAGGCGAAGAAAGAAGAGCCTGTTAAGAAAGAGAAGGCACCAGAACCTGCACCAGTAGCTGAGGTAAAACCTAAACCAGAAGTAAAGGTTGTACCACCAGTTGTCGAGAAGGCTAAAGAAGTTAAAGAAGAAAAAATACCGGATGCACCTAAGCCGGTTGTCGCTGAAAAAGCGCCTGAAGAGAAACCGCAAGAGGTTATAAAAGCAACAGCAGAAAAACTTCAAGGCTTGAATGTATTGGGTAAAATTCAATTACCTTCTGAAAAGAAAAAAGATCCTGTCGCATCATCTGATGTGCGCGATGATAAACATAAGCGTCCGCGTAAAAGAATTTCTAATGCACCACCAAATCAGCAAGGACAAGGTGGTGGCAACAGACCACAGCAATTTCAGCGTGGAGGTGGTAACAGACCGCAACAACAGCAGTCACCACGTACCCCTAAGGCAGAACCTACAGAGCAGGAAATTCAGGAAAAAATTAAGGCAACCCTTGCTAAACTTAGTGGAGGTGGTGCTAAAAAAGCAACAGGTGCTAAGTATAGAAAGGAAAAGCGTCAGGCTTATACAGATGCAGCAGAGCAACGTGCCATTGAAGAACAAAAGGAATCAAAAATTCTAAAGGTGACAGAGTTTATCTCTGCTAATGACCTTGCTTCAATGATGGACGTTTCTGTTAACGATGTTATCTCAACTTGTTTAGGTTTGGGCATGTTCGTATCTATTAACCAACGTCTGGATGCAGAAGCGATAACAGTAATTGCAGATGAATTTGGATATGAAATTCAGTTTATCTCTACTGAAGATGAAACAGGTGTTGAGGAATCAAATGATGCTGAAGAGGATTTACAAGACAGAGCACCGATTGTAACCATCATGGGTCACGTTGATCACGGTAAAACATCCTTGCTTGACTACATCCGTAAAACAAAAGTTACAGCATCGGAAGCAGGTGGTATCACGCAGCACATTGGTGCGTATGATGTTATAACTAAGAAGGGTAACAAAATTGCATTCCTTGATACTCCAGGTCACGAAGCCTTTACAGCGATGCGTGCCCGTGGTGCAAAACTTACTGACATTGCTATTATTGTAGTGGCTGCTGATGATGATGTGATGCCGCAAACAAAAGAGGCAATTAACCACGCACAGGTTGCTGGTGTACCTATTGTTATTGCGATTAATAAAATTGATAAGCCAACAGCAAACCCTGATAAGGTTCGTGAATCACTTTCGAAGAATAACATTCTTGTAGAGGAGTGGGGTGGTAAATATCAGTGCCAGGAAGTTTCTGCGAAAAGCGGACAAGGTATTGAAGATCTATTAGAGAAAGTTTTACTGGAAGCAGAAATATTAAACTTGAAAGCAAACCCTGACAAACCAGCGGTTGGTTCAGTTGTTGAAGCTTCATTGGATAAAGGCCGTGGTTATGTTGCCACCATCATGGTGCAAGCCGGGACTTTAAAGGTTGGTGATATTATGGTTGCCGGTGCGAATTACGGTCGTGTAAAAGCGATGTTTGACGACACTGGTAAAAAGGTAAAAGAGGCAGGGCCATCTACACCGGTAGTTGTACTTGGTTTGGAAGGGGCACCACAAGCAGGTGAGAAATTCCAGATCATGGAAACTGACCGTGAGGCAAGAGAATTAGCAGGTAAGCGCTCACAATTACAGCGTGAACAAAGCATACGTACACGTAAGCACATTACACTTGATGAAATTGGTAGGCGTTTAGCAATAGGTTCGTTCAAGCAATTGAATGTTATTGTTAAAGGTGACGTGGATGGTTCAGTTGAAGCCTTGTCAGATTCATTGTTGAAATTATCAACAGCTGAAGTACAAGTAGCCATCATCCACCGTGGTGTTGGTCAGATCTCAGAATCTGATGTGTTGTTAGCTTCAGCTTCTGATGCGATCATCATTGGTTTCCAGGTGCGTCCTTCAGGTTCAGCTAAACGTTTAGCTGAGAATGAAGAGATTGAGATACGTATGTACTCAATCATCTATGATGCCATCAACGAAGTGAAGGCTGCGATGGAAGGCATGTTGGCACCTCAGGAAGAAGAAGTCATTGTGGGTAATGCAGAAGTGCGTGAGGTATTCAAGATTTCTAAAGTAGGTACCATTGCAGGTTGTATGGTAACCGATGGTTCTATCAAGCGTAGTAATCCTATGCGATTAATTCGAGATGGTATAGTTACTTATGCCGGTAAACTAAGTTCATTGAAGCGTATGAAAGACGATGCAAGCGAAGTACGTACAGGCTTTGATTGCGGTATCCGTATTGATGGTTTTGATGACATACTCGTAGGCGATGTAATTGAAAGCTACGAAATGAGAGAAGTGAAGAGAACGTTATAATCTCAGTTTTTATAAAAGTAAAAGCCTTTCTGATTTTTCAGAAAGGCTTTTTTATTTTTAGATATTCATTCCCCCTTACAAGTGATGCAATTATTATACGGCAAAGTTTAATCTGAATTAAAAACTTGCTACCTTACTTATACAAACTTCCCTAAATGAGTAAATTTTCTGTTGGTAGTATCGCTGAATTTGAAAAGCACATAGGCCTTGAGTTGGGTGTATCCAATTACCTGACCATTACACAAGAGCAGATTAATAAGTTTGCAGATGCCACCCTAGATCACCAATGGATACATACAGATCCCGAGAGAGCTTCCCAAAGTCAGTTTAAATCAACCATTGCGCATGGTTATTTAACTCTTTCGCTGGTTCCATATTTGTGGGAGGAGATAGCCGATATTAAAAATGTAAAAATGTTGGTGAACTATGGCATCGAAAAGCTTAAGTTCAATCAGGCCGTATTAGTCAATAGTGAGGTTCGACTAAGAGTAAAGCTTTCGGCGTTAACCAATTTACGAGGCATAGCTAAAACTGAAATGGAAGTTACGCTTGAGATCAAAGATAATCCTAAGCCTGCATTTACTGGGACAATTGTGTTTCTATATCATTTTAATCAATCTTAGTTGTTACAAACTAAACTTTAGGTAATCAGAGATTGACTAATTTGTTAGTATATTGATTTCTATAATTTAACTCATTGAGCCATTTTAAGATTCTCGTTGCATTTATATTTGCCTCGGCTATTGGCATTTTGCTTTTGCCTAAATTTTCTGTTGACCTCAATCCAGATAACAATCTCCCAAAGCTCGTTGTAACATACCAACTTACCGGTGCTACCCCTGAGTTGATTGAACAAGAAGCAACTTCACCTTTGGAATCAGTATTATCTCAAATTGGTGGAATACAAAATATTTACTCAATATCATCACTGTATAGCGGAACAATAGAAATAACTTTTGACAGGGATGTAGATTTGGATTTTAAAAAATTTGAAGTCTCATCAAGTATTCGTCAGTTATATCCAAAGTTACATAAAGCATTAACATACCCTCAAATTGAACAACGAGGCAAAACAGATGTCAGCAAACAACCCATATTACTGTATAAGATCAATGCACCGTATGCTTCCTTCGAAATTAAAGAGACTGTCGGAAAAATATTCGTGAATTCACTTTCCTTAATACAGGGAATCAGAGAGGTAAGTGTTTACGGGGCAGAGGGTCTTCAAATTAGTGTTGATTATGATGTTGATAAGCTGAGCATACATAATATAGCGCCATCACAAATCCATGCGATTCTTCAGGATGAGTTTAGTTCGTTTTTTCCTGGTGCTTTATTCTTAGCTTCCGGACAAAAGTTGGCTATCAAAGTTGATAACAATTTGAAATCCATTGAGGAAATAGAGCATATAAAACTACCAACAACATCAGGATTAATACAGTTAAATGATTTAGCGACTATCTCAATTCAAGAAAGTAAGCAGAGAAATTATCAGCGTGTAAATGGATTAAATTCAATTTCATTATCAGTATTTGCTGATGAGGGAGTAAACAGGTTAGATCTTGCAAATACAATAAAAGAAAGTGTGGATCAACTTAAGGCAAAGTTGCCTTTGGATTATGCTATTGAGTTAGACTACGATGATACGGAGTTTTTAACAAAAGAAATTGAGAAAAACTATACAAGAGCACTACTTTCAGTATTAATACTCTTAGTTTTTATACTGATTGCATATAGAAACTGGAGACATTTATTAATTCTGTTTACGGGAATATTGGTTACTTTAAGTATTACTTCACTGATCGGCTATTTTTTAAAAATCTCAATTCACCTTTATACCATTGCAGGTATCACAATTTCTTTCGGTCTCATTATTGACAATGCTATTGTAGTGTTAGATCAATTGGAAAGAAGGGCGGGTAAAAGTATTTACAGCGCTGTACTAGGAGCCACGATGACGACCATTATGGCCTTGTTATTGGTGCTCTTTTTGCCAGAACAAGAAAGACAAAACTTGACGGAGTTTTGTATAATAGTTGCCATAAGTCTTTTCTGTTCAATTTTGGTGTCGCTGTTTTATATACCAGCACTTTATAAGCTTACTCGTTCAGGCGCATCGTATAACAATAAGTTATTCAGTTCAGCATCGAGGATGAGAATTAAATTTTTTAATAACTACTCAACTCTAATAACAATACTTTCAAGTTACCGAAGAGTTGTCATTGGTCTTTTAGTGCTCTGCTTTGGTATTCCTATTTTTCTATTACCTGCAAAGTGGGATGACCACGAGTGGTACAACAGCACAGTAGGAAGTGAACTTTATCAGGATCAGATAAGACCTGTAACTGATAAAATTTTGGGTGGTGCATTAAGACTTTTTATAAGAGACGTTTATGAAAGGTCGGGCTATAGAGATCCACAAAGAACTGCGCTTTACATTGAGGCATCGCTTCCTCAGGGCAACACGCTTAATGATATGGATAGAGTTATCCGTTTTATGGAGACTTATCTCCAGTCGGTACAAGGCATTAAAAAATTTATTACAAATGTAAATTCCGGACAAAGAGGTTCAATAGTAATTTTTTTTGAAAAGAAGGTTGAGAATGGATCGTTGCCTTACCAGCTAAAAAGCAGACTTATTGCCCAATCATTAGATTGGGGTGGTGTGGACTGGAATATTTATGGTGTTGGAAGAGCTTTTAGTAATAGTTCAGGGGAGTCTCTACCAAACTTCAAGGTAAGTATGAAGGGTTATAATTATGAAGAACTTGAAGCCCAGTCTCAGATTTTATCGGATAAACTTCTAAAACATAAGCGCATTCAAAAAGTTAATACAAATGAAAGACTTAGCTGGAACGATCGATCTATTGAGCATTTCGTTTTAAGTATTGATAAAGATAAACTAAGCGGTTTGGCTTTGACACCTGCCAGAATTGCTCTAAATCTGCAGGAGAAAACAGCACTTGAGTATGCATCTGGTAGTTTAAATTTGAATGGTAAATCTATACCACTTTATGTAGCGCCAGCTAATGGCGAAACCTACTCCACTTTTGATGTATTGAACGATTATCAAAGGTCTGATCAAGTACAATATCAACTTACAAATACTGCTGAACTAATCAAGGAGAAAACAGCAAATGCCATTCATAAAGAAAACAAACAATACATTCGCCAAGTTGGTTTTGATTATTATGGAAGCTATCAGTTCGGGGATAAATACTTAACTGAAGTTTTAACTGAACTCAGCACAATTATGCCGCCAGGCTATTTAGCAGAAAAACTGAATTGGTCATTTTCGTGGGAAAAAACAAAAAGACAGTATAGTTTACTACTTCTCTTAATTATTGGTATTTATTGTATATCTGCAATATTATTTGAAAGTTTAAAGCAACCCTTTTATGTAATTATAAGTATACCTATATCATTTATTGGTCTCTTTCTAAGCTTTTCATTATTTGATCTGTATTTCGATCAGGGAGGTTATGCAGCATTTGTGTTGTTAGGTGGATTAGTAGTTAACTCAAGCATTTTTATTTTGAATGATTTCAATCAAAAAAGAAAAAAGAACAGAAGAGAATTCATTAAAAGCACATTTATTAAACTAAGACCTATTACACTCACTATATTGTCAACTTGCATGGGGCTGGTGCCATTTTTAATTGGTGGCCAGCATGAAATTTTCTGGTTTTCTCTGGCAGCTGGAACAATTGGCGGCCTAATTGTATCAGTAATTTCGATTGCATTAGTACAACCAATACTTATGGTAGATAAATCATAACGTCTAAATTCTTTCTGAACAAATGCAATAGCTATTAAGATCAGTAGCATAGTATGTGCATACTAAAAAGAATATCTCTAGCGCTATTTCAATATGTAAAGAGTCAGCAAAGAACTTTATTGATCTGCTATTGTAGAGCTTTATTCTTTTTAGATGAACTAAACCAATAGAGTAATGGCACAAAATATAGTGCAGTAAAAGTGCCAACAATTAGCCCGCCAATAGTTGTAATGGCTATGGGTCTTTGTAGATCAGCGCCTATACCTGATGAAAATATAATAGGGGTAATGGCCAACACGTTAGTGCAGGTGTTCATCACAATTGGTTTCAACCTGTCTAGACCCGCCTGTTTAATAGCTTTCTCCAAAGGAAGTGTTTCTCTGAGTTTATTTATTCTATCAATTTTCAGAATAGCATCATTATCTAAAATACCCAACACCACAATCATACCAATGCCAGACATAATGTTAAGCGAACCACCACTAATCCAAAGCAGCATCAGGCTTCCGGCAAAACCTAGTGGAAAAGTAAGCATAACAAGAAAGGGTTGTTTCAATGATTCGAACTCAGCAGTTAGAATGAAATACATTAAAAGAACTGAAACAAGTAAAATGAGTATCAGGCTGCTCAGGTTTTCTTTGGTTTCGAACCAGGTGCCTGTTAAATCTACGACAAGATTTTGTTGCTTAGCAAAGGTTGTGAAGATTGGTTCTAATACTGACGGATCATCGAAATTGCTAAGTGAAATAGATTGATATACACCAGCTGCATCAGCTGTTATATTCTTGAAGCTGTCTTTAAATTCGTAAGTCACAAAATCCTTAAGTGGATAATTAATGCCACTTACTGATTTTATTTCTATAGCACGTAAGGCTGATTCAAAATCAATATTGTATTGGCTAAACAAAACCGGTGTTACATCTCCAAAACTTTTAAAATCAGTAATTTGATATTCCCCAAAAGCAATTTTTAGCTGCCTGATAACATCTTGATAATTGAGTTGATATAACTTTAGTTTATCGAAATCAATGTAAATGTAGGCCATTGTTTCAGTCTCTAGACCCTTGCCTTTTACTGCAATTGCTTTTGCTTCAGTAATCTGCAATAAATCATTGACTTGATCTTCAGATAGCTGAATTGTTTTTTCATTGTCACGGAAGCGGGCTTCTAATACAGGTCTTGATGTTTGGAATAATTGCTCGAAAGAATTAGGGGCTGCAGAGACCTTTATTTTAGCCAGTGGATAATTTGTTAAGAAGTATTCGATAAATCGTGGATCTGATTTAATTTTATCGTTGGCATTATGGTAAGCTAAATATACTAATGCATGCTGCACAGAATAATTTTCAGTACTTAGCAAAAATTGTTGGTGACCGATATCTGCCTCGGCCTGTTTCGTAAATTCCGTACAATAATCTATAAACTTTATGGTGCGTTGTTTATTTTCTACAGCATCTATGGGTTCATTCCAATTTATTTCAATAATTGTTTCTGTTCTTTCTATTTCAGGAAATCCTTGTTTAGGTAATAAAAAGAGTAAAGCAACGGCTATTGGAATAAGCATGCTCATCAATAACAAACTTAACTTTTTATGTTGCCAGATAAATAGAAAAGAACGCTCGTAGGCATCCTTCATTTTTTCAAAAAAGAAACTATCAGCTTGTAATTCTGATTTTCTATTCTTAAAGAATAAAATGTATATTAATGGTACAACAATAAAAGTGCATAGTATCGAAACACTCAATATGGCAGCAATCGATAAGGCCTGATCGAAGAATAAAGCCCCTGTTATTCCACTCATATAAATAAGCGGAATGAAAACAGCCATATTGGTTAACGCAGAACTTAATAAGGGTACTATTACTTCCTGGGTGCCCACCACACAGCTATCAAGAAGATCACATCCCTCCTTGCGTTTCATCATTATGTTGTCGATAACAACTATAGAGTTATCAACCAACATGCCTAGCCCTAGCGCCAAACCACTGAGCGAAATAATGTTTAGCGAGATGTTAAATGCGTAGAATAATGAAAAGGCCAGTAATAATGAAACAGGAAGTACGATACCCATAATCAGCGGCTCGCGCCAGCCACGCATAAAAAGAAAAAGTACAGCAAAAGCAAAAAGCCCACCCCACAAAAGCGACTGCGACAAATTATTAATACTAAGTGTAAGCAATAGCGATTGATCTTGAGTTACATCAAATTCAAATTGTGGATAGTCTGCTTTAAACTGCTCAACAACCTTATATAAGACGGGCATCAGCTCGGGCATTTTAGCCTGCATCTGTTTATGCACCGTTATAACCAAGCCTTGTTGTGAACCATACAAATGAAAGCCCAATGGTTTTTCGGCCTCGTAATAAATGTTTGCAACATTTTTTAGTTTAATAACACCCTTTTCTTCAGGCAATAGAATGGGAAGATTCTCTACGTCTTCGGGATTTGTAACCTTAGCACTTAGTTTTAAAAAATAGCGATAATTACCATCTTTCACAGAGACAGAGCCCAGGTCGAGGTTAGCGTTTTCAATGGTTTGTGCAATAGTACTTTCACTTAAGTTTAAACTTTTTAGCACCTCATAGTTAGGTGCTATGCGTATAACCCGCTTAACTGTTCCATTAATATCAACAAGGCCAACACCAGCTAGCTGTTCAAGCCTTCGTTTTAAAACTTTGCTGGTAAGCTCTGATAATTGAAGTATATCATTTTCGTTTTTGGGCGAAACCTGTATGCGTACAATGGGAAGATCCGCAGTACTGGATTTTATTACAATGGGTCTTTCAAGATTTTGCGGTAGCTGAGGTGTAAGCCGATCAATTTTTTCATTGGCTTCTATATAAGACAAAGTCATATTGGTACCATACTCAAAGTGCAGAGACACCCGCCCTGTTTCGTCTTGTGCTATGCTTTCTGCGGCTTTTAAACCATTGAGGCTAAGCATATTTTCCCGTATGGTTTTAAGTATATTTTGTTCAATTTCCTGAGCGGAGCTATTTGGAGATTTGACGGAGATAGTGATTTCAGGTACATCAATAGCAGGGAGTAAAGAAACAGGTAGTTGCCAGAATGCCACTATGCTTATTGCCGCGGAGACAATCAAACACATAGTAATGGCAATAGGTCGTTGAAGTAAGAAGCGTAGCATTAAAAATAAAGACCAATATAATATTAGTCATGAGATATTCTGCTACCCGAACTCAATTAGAGGATTTGAATGTTTTTTGAGTGGATGTTAGCTAGTGTGTAAGCTCACAGACAATGGGGTTTAATTTTAAAATAGTGCTTGCATGTTGGTCATTTATTTCTTTATTTGAAATGAGGTAGCAATAGCTGCTATGTTGTGTAGCGAATAAAAAAAGCACTATTGTCGAAATTAATTGAGATCAATGCAGTTTGAAAAAATTAGCAAGCGACTTGAATTTTTAGATGAACTTATTCAGAAGGAGGCAACGGGGTCACCGGTTGAATTAGCAAAAAGGTTAGGTGTTTCAAGACGGATGGTTTTTAACTATCTCGAGTATCTGGTAAGCGAAAAAGCAGTTACTATTATTTATTGCAAAAGAAAAAAGACTTATCTATATCAAAATGTTCCGGAAAGTCCTAACCCGTAACAATAAATCAATATACCTTAATTTTAAGGTGCTTTTTGAAAATTTTATAACTTCTTTTTTAAGAAATCTTCAGAGTGCAATGAAATTGCACGCTCGATGTCTTAATTGGTACTAATGTCAATAGTGACAGAAAATTAAATTTTTATATTATGAAAAGCAGAACAAAAAAAATTTTGATTTCTGGATTAATGATTTTTGGTTTAGTTGCTGGACCCCTTGCTTCTGATTTGCTAGCGTGTTGCACAGATGACTATTATTTTTGTGAATCTTGGAGAAATGAAGTGATTCAGGATGTTGAAGACAATTGTGATGGTTGTTTAACAGGTACGATTATATGGATAGAAGGTTGTTAATAAATAGGAACCCAACCGGGTTCCTATTTATTTTTGTTATATTAGTTAGTTGCTCAGGAACAAAGACAGATAGTTCAATAGATTATACTTATTCCGAAACCAGTGTACCAATAAACACATCACAACTTAGTTTATACTATGTTACAGATTTTCTACAAATGGATGGAAAAGACGTATTCGTTGGTTATAATCATACAACGCATGCCTTAGATTTTTTTGACTTTACAAACAAGAAATTTCTCAAATCAATTGCTTTTCAAAAGGAGGGGCCCAATGCTATTCCTACTGCGGGGAGTTTTGCAGTTAATAAAGACTTTATAACTATAATCTATGGTAATGCATTTATATACTTTTTGAACCATGAAGGGACTGTATTAAAAAAGATAAAGTTTGATCAATTAGAAGGTATGGAGGGACTAAGCCTTTCTCCTCTAGAGTTGACCTACGGTAACTATTCTAAATTGTCGTTTAGTGATGATAATGTATTAACACTACCCGTCTATAAGGCAGTAAAACGATTAAATGATGATTTCTATGAACAACTTTATATATTAGATATCCATTTCGATGGCTTAAATATTGCCAATACGCTTATAACCTGTTCTTTTCCATCATTATTCAAAGATAATTTTTATGGAGACCTTGATTTGCCTTACGTTGATCGAAGTAATGGAAAACTCGTCTATAATTTTCCGATAAGTTCTACTGTATATCAAATAGCCAAGAATGATGATTCATCAACTCATAATGTTATTGAGTTAAATAAGACAGACGACACTGATATTCCACCATTAAGTAAGTCTTCCTATAGTACTGGCGAAAGAGTGAATTATTTCTTCAATTCACCCAGATACTTTTATCCAATATTTGATCCGTATAGGGAATTATATTACATGGTCAGGAAGAATAAAACAGAAAGCCTTCAAAAAAAACATGAAGAGAGCTACCTCATGATCTTCAATAGTGAGTTTGAATACTTAGATTCCATAAAACTAAGTTCTAAGTTAACACCAATATATGATGTAACCAGAGAGGGACTTGTTTTTCTGTACAATCAAGCTAATATTAAGTCTGAGAGTTATCTTTCTTTTTATACTATAAAGGTTGATCAAAAATAATTCAGTTTTTTTATTTAGTAATATTACTAGCTGCGAAGCTTCTACATTAATTTATACGCATTAAAAAATTACTTTGATTTATATACTTATAAAATCCTGCTAGTTGAGTTTTAGGGATGTGAAAGTTTACGCTGGACTTTAAGCAATCAACAAAGAACTTTTAATGGTATACAAATCACAATAGTGAATTTACGCTTTTAAAAACCTTCCTCTAGTTTTATTCAATGATTAAACAAGCGATTATTTTGTTTAATCTAAAATATATTCTTTAACCAAAACAAAAATCTTTATGAGAAAAAGCTTGATTAAAATTCTTTCCCTTTGTGTAATTACTTTTGTACTAGCACTAGGTGTAGATGCTGTGTATGCTGTTGAAGCAAGTGACCCATGTAATGGACCCTGTGTAAGAAAGGTGGTTGATTGTCAACCCAGTGGGAGTAAATGTTCCGAGTCCGGCAACCAATGTGGTGTTGAGCAGGAGTGTAAAGGCGGTGGAGGAGCTAGTGTAATGGAGTTGCAGTGATACTTAGTAATTCTTAAACATTTAAGGCATCCTCGATCGCTCTGGCTGGATGCCTTTTTTGATCTTAATTTCTCCCCGAAATATCTAACTCAATGAAAAATATAAGCTTCTTGGCTTTTCTTTTTTTAGCCTGTATGGCTTGCTCAAATACTAAAACGGAACAGCACCTACAACATAATACTATTTCAACCCAAAAGTACACGCTTGTACCATATGACACTTTGAGTGTACCAATTGATTCACTCACATCAAATTTTTATCCCCTTTTTCAATTTAGGCAGTTTAGTGGACAAAATGTACTTGCCATTTATAGCAGCAATGCACATCGGATCTATCTTTACAATTTTGCAACTCAACAAAACTTCCAAACCATTGCTTTGCAAAACGAAGGGCCGCATGCTGTGCCTCAACTGCAAGGATTCCATCTACACAAAAAAGATTCAATTTTTCTATTCACATTTAATCACAATAATATACAGTTGGTTGACTCCTTGGGCCAGGTAACTGATAACTATAATGTGGATAATCAACTTGATCGTAGCAGTAACTATGAGGCTATGATGGTTGATTATTTTGATCCATCCTACATTCCAGCTACTAATTTGCTTACCTTTTGGATTTCTCCATTTATTCGTCAGCAAACCTCCGCATATTACCAGTTTCCGTTAGCGGTTGATTATGACATTAAGCAGAAAATGATTATTAGAAATTATGGTTACTACCCTGATTTTTTCAAAGGTGACGACATTTATTTCCTTCGATCGAATTTGCAAAGATTACTAACTGATGATTATGATATTCATTATTTTGATGCAGACCATAACATGTATCTCTATCACCCACAAACAAAGGAACTTGTTAAAACTGTTTATGCTAGAAGCAAATATTTGCCAGCACGTATAGAAGCATCAACAAAGGTAGGTAATGAGTCTATGCCCTTACAAAAGCAACGCAACTACAATATCACAAATGGAAGATACGACAGATTATTATTTGATAAAGACAATAGCATCTTCTATCGGTTTGTTCGACACCCGCAAGAACTACTGGCAGCTGATGGTCTTATGAATGGCAAGCTTACAAACGACTTATCAGTGCTGATACTAGATCGTGACTTTGGTGTAGCCGGAGAAGTGCTATTGCCAGCTAATGTGTTTATGGACGATTTTTGTTTTGTGTCTGATGGATTATTGTGGATAAATATCAACCATCCAAATAACCCTATGAATGAAGAGCATAGTTTAAAATTCATTGCCTATAAACCGCTAAAACTATGAAAATCATATATGTTCTGCTCATTCTTTTTTGTTTTTCATGCACCCCTTCATGCGATTATCCATACAGAGAAACCCTAGACAAATTTTTAGCCAAAGAGGTAAATTATACTATTCCACAAGAAGAAACAATTCTGATATTTTTACCACTTGATGGATGTAACCCTTGTTTGCAAGGAACAGTAAAGATGCTGATGGAAAGTAAAGCGAATAATCTTGACATCGTTGTATCAACAAAGGATAATGATACTATAAAGAAATTTGGTCTTGATAAGTTGGATTTGCCGAAAAACCGAATACATCACGACACAATGAACAACTATGAGCGCTATGAAATGGGTATAGTCGCGCCAATGATATTTCATTTTAAAGATGGTAAGTGTGTGTTTCATTCGGAAACAACGGATGACAAGAAATCAATTATCAAAAAGCATTTTGGCTGGTCTTGATCCGTTAAAGCAATGTTGTGTATGAGAATAACATTCAAATTCTACTTCAGTCTATTGCTTATACAACAAAATGTAAAATAAAAGGGAGCCACAAGCTCTGAAATCAGTTATAAGAGTTTTAATGCTTATTAGGGTGGGTAGGTTAAATCTACCCCGCTTTGTTTTAACTTAAAAAATTTTGAAGCACTTTAAATATTTATTTTTCATCTACTTAACCCTAATCAACTTAGGTTGCCAACCAAACCAAAAAGATAAGGGGCTACAGGAGTATAGAATTGAAACAAAGGATCAAAAGAGCTGATGGATCTTCGATAGAAAGTTTGAGAAAAATCTAACCCTTCTTCACTCAAAAGAATATGAAGCAAGTCAAATTGTATCCATCAATTTTTTTTAGACACACTATGGGTAATTGATTCGAGAACATGGCATCTGATTAAGTTCGATTATAAGTTTAATCCCGTCTTACAACTCGGAAAAGTTGGTAGCAATGGCAAAGATGAAAACGAAAAGTATTTTCATTATTTTATTGGTGATAGCACTTACGAGGTTTATGATGCTAATAGGTCAATGCTAAAGAAGTTTTTAAAGAATGACTCCTTGCTGCAATATAGACGGTTATCATTCTTTAGTAATTCACTGCAAAAGATAAATGACAGATTATATTTTTTCTCTTCTGAAGCAGAAGATGAAACGGATAAGGTGTTCCTAGTATATGATTTTTATGATGATACAATTACAAACAAAATTAATCTTTCAGAAATTTTACAACTTGAAAAGAAAGACAGCTTTGTAGACTTTGTATTCGATGGACAGCTAGTAAGGGATGAGCATTACGCCATGTTTTATTTTATTAAGGTAGGAAAGCTACTTTTTTTTGATCTTAACGGTAATTACCTTTTTCATATCGAGACAATAGACGAAACTCCAGCACCCGTAGGCTTTTCTGGTCCTGGTGGAGCATATCAAACGAAGCCTTCTATCCCAACAGTACTTGATGCAAGGTTACACAATGGACAAGCTTTCGTGTTAAGTAACTTAAGTAACAGTAATCATCGCTGTATAGATGTTTATAATATTGAAATGAAGCAATATGTTTCATCTTTGCGAATTGATGCGCTTGAAGATGGACAACTTCCAGTGAGTTTTACAATTAATACCGCTGGTGAGATGGTTGTACTTTTTGAAAATATGACTTTATGTAAGTATACAATTACCGAAGAAGGGGTTCAATGATAAGGTGATATTTTGGCGGTGAAATTAATTTAAAGTCAGTGTAACTAATCGATAATTCACAAACCACCACCCGCACTTACTGGAGCATCATGTGCCAACTGTAAGTTATTGGTAGTAATAACATTCGAATTTTCTTTTAACCCGCCAAGTATTTCAATTTCTTTACCGTTTTCTCTGCCCGTTGTTACATAATTCCATTTAGCTAATCCACCCTCCTCCGTAAAAACTACTTGTTTACCCGAGCGTACGATAACCGCTTCTTTTGGCAATACGATGTTGTTTTGTGAAGGCACTTTAATGGTAACGCTGACATTCATGCCCGGGTAAAGTTTTGCAGAAGAGGTGATACTGATTTTTACATTGAGCATTCCGCTTTTGTTATCAACACGAGGATTGATAAGCTTAACTTTTGCATCATAGATCTTATCTTTTTCAAAAAGTGATTGCACAGAAGCTGGTTGGGTCTTGGCAAGCATAAAAGCCTCAGACTCCAAAATGTCACAAGAAACAACGAGGTTGTTAGGTTGATAGATATTACAAAGTACATCTCCATTTTTTACACTGCTTCCTTCCTTAAAGTTGAGATTAGAAACGATGCCGCTAATAGGTGCCTTTATAAGTGAGTTATTATAAATATAATGGGCTTGCTCGTAAGCATTTTCTGCCGCGGCTAAACCACTGGAGAATCGTATATTCTCTTGTATAATTTTAAGCTTAGCTTCGTCTTGTGATTTAAAACCAATAAGCTGATCTTCATAACTTATTTTCTTTTCTCTCAATTGAATTTCGGCTTTATCTAAATCCAACTTATAGCGCTGGTTATCTAGGGTTGCCAATAATTGGCCGGCCTTGAGCTGATCTCCATTTTTAATATTCAGTTGGTTAATTGTGCCATCAACCTTAAGTACAATGTCCAGCTCTTTTTCTGCTTCTATTTTACCACTGGTTCGTATTAAATATTCAAATGGTTTTTTTATGGCCTTTGTAACCTCAACTTCTGTAGGTGGCACTTGTCCGCGAAGACTTGCAGGATCTTGTTCTGTAACTTCAGCTTTGCTGCCACAGGCCATGGTTAACCCAAGGCAAAATATATAACCATAGCGAGTGACAAGCGTATACAATAAGTCACTTAAAATTATTTTCATTGAAAGTAGGTTACGCAGAAAGGATAATGAGACATGGCTGAACTTGCCCTTACTGCACTAATTCTAATGGAAATTTACTCAAAAAAGAAGTAATATCAAGTGATAGAAGATAAACCCTTTTTGTTAAAGTTTCTTAAATCGAGTAAATCAAAATATAAGTACTAAGTCTGTTAGGGAAACAGATATCACAATTTTTCCGCAAATCGTTTCTTACCCTCATCCAAAAACTTCACAAATCCTTCAACGCTTTTATCGTAACCGTAAGGCGCAACCAATACTTTTTCGTCATTGCCCACTAGCACATAAAATGGTTGTGCATTATTTTTAAGGTTGGTAATCTGTAAGTCGGCATTTTGTTTACCAATAGTTTTCTTCACCTTGTTATCATAGGTGGAGGTATACCAGGCGCTCTCCGGCAATTCCGTTTTATCATCTACATATAAAGCCACCACTACATAATCATTTTGCAAGCGCTCTAACACTTGCGGATCGCTCCACACTACTGCTTCCATCTCGCGACAATTGGTGCAGCCATGGCCTGTGAAATCGATAAACAATGGCTTGCTTTGCTGGCGTGCGCAGGCCAAGGCTTGCTTATAATCAAAGTATCCATTTAGGCCATGAGGTAAGTGCAGAAAATCTCCGTACTGCGGTTCATCGCAGGTTTCAGTAGTCGATGCTGATGCAGCTAATAAATTAAAATCATGTGTGTAGAGGGGAGGTAAATAACCTGCCAACGCTTTTAAAGGCGCACCCCACATACCAGGAATTAAATACACCACAAAAATGAAAGTGATCATCGCCATCGATAAACGTGGAATACCAATTCTTTTTTCTTCAACATCTTTTCCTGTATCACCAGGTAATAAAAACCATTTCATTAAATAGGCGCCAATCAGCAGACCAATCACAATCCAAATAGCAATGTTTATTTCTCTATCAAGTATGCCCCAATGGAAAGCCTGATCAGCAATACTTAAGAATTTGAAGGCAAGTGCAATTTCTAAGAAGCCTAGTACAACTTTAACACTATTTAACCAACCACCTGATTTTGGCAAAGAGCTTAACCAACTTGGGAAGAAGGCAAACAAAGTAAAGGGAATGGCAAAGGCCAAAGAGAAACCAAACATACCCACGATAGGCTTAATAAACTCTCCACCGGCAGACGAAACTAAAATGCTGCCAACAATTGGGCCGGTGCAAGAGAATGAAACCAATACAATGGTAAAGGCCATAAAGAAAATACCAACGAGTCCACCTTTGTCTGCTTGTCTGTCGGCAGCGTTGACTACTGAACTTGGTAGGGTAATTTCAAAGAGACCCAGAAAAGATAAACCAAACACAATGAATACTGCGAAGAAAATTAAATTAGGAATCCACTCAGTTGATAAATGGTTGGCTGTTTCAGGGCCCATAAGTGGAGCTAAGGCTGCACCAATTAATGTGTAAATGGCAATGATGAAGAAGCCGTACATCAACGCTTTAAATTTCGAATTACCCTGACCAGTAAAGAAGCTCACCGTCATGGGGATCATGGGGAACACACAAGGTGTAAGCAACGCAGCAAGACCGGCCACAAAGGCCAGTGCAAAGAATAACCAATAAGATTGTTGCTGAGCACTTTGTTGAATAAGCGCTTCGTCCAGTACTGGGCCCGTTACTTTATCGCTATAGACTTTTGCTGGTTCAATTACACTTTTAACAGTATCGATTGCGTCCTCTGTTACTGGTGTAGTATTGATAACGGATTTCTCCTCAGCTTTTGGTTTTTGAACGTCTTGCTTTTTATCTTCTCCGGTAACTGAGATTTTTCCGAAGGCCAGATCACCATCAAACAAAACACATTTACCGTCAACTTCAGTACAAACCTGGCCTTCATAAATTCCTTTTAGCACAAGGTCTTTACTAAGTATTTTTATTTTCTGACGAAACTCACCACTCACTTTAAAAATGCGTACATCACAATCGAAAATTTTATCGTGTTTGGCTTCATCATTGATAGCTACAACACCACCCACTAATTCAAAGCTTGGATGTTTATCAAGCGTGATGGATATGGGTATAGGCCCACAATCCTCATCGAAACCTAAAGAGTAGATATACCAGTTTTGATCGATCTGCGCTTTAAAAATAAGATCGATGACATCACCCACTTTCGCTTGGGTAGTACCAGTACCCGCAGTAATTTTAGCTGGCTGTAAAATTTGCGCTGATCCGCTAAATGAAGAGAGCAGTAATACTACAAAAATGATAAAACGCATATCTACTAAATTCTAATCTTTCTTAAACCAAAATTAATTTCGAATGGTTCTCTACTTTGCAAAATGCTGATAGAAGGCCACTATTGTTTCGATTCCTAGTGTAAAATTTTTGATTCCGTAATGTTCGTTAGGTGAGTGTATAGCATCACTATCTAAACCAAAGCCCATTAATACCGTTTCTAAGCCAAGTTCTTTTTTAAATAGTGATACAATAGGAATACTTCCACCATCACGGGTAGGAATGGGTGTTTTACCCCACACTTGTTCAAATGCTTTCTCAGCAGATTTATATGCTTTAGATGTTGTAGAGGTTACTGCGGGCTGTCCACCGTGATGAGCAGTTACTTTTACCTTTACAGACTTCGGAGCAATTGATTGAAAATGTTTCGTAAATAACTCAGTTATTTCAGCGCTATCCTGATTAGGAACTAAACGCATTGAAATTTTAGCTGATGCTTTAGAAGGTAAAACTGTTTTGGCACCTTCACCGGTATAACCTCCCCAGATTCCATTAACATCAAGTGTTGGACGAATTCCTGTACGCTCAATCGTAGTGTATCCGTCTTCACCTTGTGTTTCTGCGATGTCTAAATCTTTCTTATAATTTTCAAGTACAAATGGTGCCTTATTAAGTGCTTCTCTTTCTTTTGGTGTAAGGTTTACTACTTTATCATAAAAGCCAGGTATAGACACACGACCCTTTTCATCATGCAATGAAGCAATCATATCAGCCAGTACGTTGATAGGATTTGCTACAGCACCGCCATAAACACCTGAATGTAAATCGCGATTAGGGCCTGTTACTTCTACTTCCATATAGCTTAAGCCTCGTAAGCCCACTGTAATGGAAGGATGATCTAAGGATATGAGAGAAGTATCAGAAATTAAAATGATATCTGCTTTTAGTTTGTCTTTATAATCTCTTACAAAAATGGGTAGGTTATCCGAGCCCACTTCTTCCTCGCCCTCAATCATAAACTTTACATTGCATGTCAAGGCATCTTGCTTCATCATTATTTCGAAGGCTTTGATGTGCATGTAGAATTGACCCTTATCATCGCAGGCGCCACGCGCATAAATTTTTCCATCTTTTACAACTGGCTCGAAAGCAGGTGAGTGCCAAAGGTTTAATGGATCTGCGGGCTGAACATCATAGTGACCATAGACTAAAACAGTGGGCAAAGAAGGATTTACAATCTTTTCGCCAAACACAATCGGGTGACCTTTAGTTTCTACTAATTGAACAGTATCAGCACCAGCCTCTTCTAATTTTGCTTTTACATAGTTGGCTGCTTTACGCACATCATCTTTGTGCTTGCTGTCGGCACTTACTGAAGGTATGCGCAGTAAATCAAACAACTCATTTAAAAATCTCTCCTGATTGGATGCTATGTATTCTTTTACCATGATTGAATATTGAAATTTGTACTTCGTCTGATTATTATTAAAAAATTCTAAAACCCATCATCTTCCACCTTCTTCTCTTCCTCTTTTTTCTTAGCACCTGTGCTGCCGGCACTTAAACTGTAGGGTACTTCAATGCCATAATAATCTCTTCTAAAACGATTAATAAAGGCAAGGGTCTCATCATCGCTTCCTGGCACAAAAATGAGTTCGCCTACTTTCGCTTTTCCGGAATTGGTTTTCTTCGAGATAATACTGTTGAAAAGTTGATTCGATGAATGCGCTAGTAAACGATTATCTTCATAACTAAATGAATACCATGACTCAGGCGAAGCTTTAATGAATACATTGAAAACAGGAAGTCCGTCTTCATTTTTCTTCACCTCCATAAATCCTTCAAATGCTCCATTTATGTCATTGCGGCCAATATTTGATACACCTAAACTTCCCTCGCTATAAAAAGCTTTGAAACCTTGCGACCATTTAAAATTAACATTGGCAAAGTTAAGTGGCTTGGCAGTTGCGGCTAATGTGGCTAAAGAAACATAAGCTTTTTGACTTGCTTGTTCGTATGCTCTGGCTTCACGTTCACCCACAATGTCGGCAACCTTATAAAGCAATTCAGTTAAATCACCAAGACCTTCTCCCACACCTTCATTCGCAATAACAGTTTGTATGTCGCGTGCCATGGCATCAAAAGCGGTGCTCGGTACTTTTGCATCCACTAACACCATTGAATTCATGCGAATATCATTCGTTTCCAGATTACCTTGGCCAATGACAGTGGCTGTAACATTGAAAGAACTATTTCCACTTAATAAATTTACTGGACCTTCAAAACGGATGTTCTGATTGTTGTCATTGTAAGTAAATACTTTACCAGATAGTTTATTGCCAGCAGCTTTTTCAAGATCTTCAATTTTATAATCTGTTGCTTCTGCATCGTAGAATAATGATCCGCTCGGAATAAAGAAATCTTCATCATCTTCATTACGCTTATCATTAAGAAACGATATGTAAAGCGTATTATCAGTTGCATCAAAATGTAAGCCTGCATCTACTTTTTTTCCCTCTTCTGTAAGGGCGTTATCGTAGTTAATAATTACTTCTGTTTCTTCACCACTTTGCTGGTAACGAATCCATGAATTGTAATCTTTTATTTTTTTGATGTCAAGTTTTATGTATCCTTCAAGTTCAAGTGCTGGTCTGGTAGCATACATTTTCATGTCGCCTTTGTAAAACATACCTGCACCCAATACTAATTTTTTGGCTTCATCAACTGAGCCTATAGCTACGGTTTGTTGTGAAGCTTCTGTTTTTCTGCGACTAGTGCGCTTAAGTGAATCTGTTGCAACAATAGTTTCAAGGTGAAAATCAGTAAGTTTTATTTCGAAAGTATCTTTTAAAAAGTTGATGTACTGATAAGTTGCGTAACCAGAGAATTCGTTTCTTGATTTAATATCGATAACGCCATCTGTTAAACTGTGGTAACCATTTAAGGTGTCTATAATAATGGTAGTATTCTTAAGTGTACCAATTTGGGCGTTTTCAAGAATCAATACTTCATTACCGGCAGGTGTAATTTTTGCGTCAGCGACAATAATATAGGGTATACCACTTACTTTTAGTTCTTGCTTCTTTATATCGTACTCAGCTTTTTCAGCGTTAAAACGAAGTGAATCCAGGTCTTTACGCGTTGTATAAAAATAAGAATCTTCAATGGGTACATCTTTATCTTTGGACATGGTAATTTTCTGCGTGTTCAAATCCCAATGCGCACGTGGAATGGAAGTTTTAAATTGTGCAAAAGGAAATTCTATCGCTGCATCACCTGCTACTTCCGGGCCTATGTCAGCTACGTTTTCAGTCAGGTTAAAACGCAAGCGCACATCTTTACCTGCCAGTGCAGGCTTGGCTGGATCTTCTGATAATACGTTGAAAGTGGCATGACGTGCTGCAAATTGATCAGAGACAAAACTCATTTCCTTTGAGATCAATTCTGTGCCGCGCGTCTTTAACACACCATCACCACTTACACCTTTTTTTGAAACGATTACACTTCCCTTTAGCTGAGCGGTAGAATCATAAAAGTGGAAATCAGAATTGGTTGTACTTAATTTTAATTCATCGCGTTTCGGTTTCCAATTCATCTGGTAGTTTGGAAAAGACGCCTGAGGGAAAATGACACTTCCGAATTGTTGTTGAACCATGGTGGCATGCTGACCTCTTGCTGTTACAGAGTCGGGGTAGAAAACGAAATTATCAGACCTGATGTTAGTAGCGAGGTAATCAATATTACCAGCAGAACGGATACCGCGTTTGTCTAAATGAATATTACCATAAATTTTACCATCACCTTTAAAGAGCGGGTAGCCATCACCAGGAATAGTGTGTTCAAATCCCAGCGTTTTATCGGGCATAGTATGCAGTTTCTCTTGGAAATTCGGAAACATACCATTGCTGGCAAAAGTACCATCAAAGTTAATGGTGGATGGATCCGCGTCATTTAAACTATCGAGTTTAAAAGGTGGTACCATGAAGAAAACCGATCGGTCGTAGGCGCCATTTAAAATTTCTCTTCTGTCGAAATAGATTACACCACCATTGGTGGCATCTAGTCTTGGGTAGTCGGCAGTTTTTATTCTTCCGGATTTATTGTTTGGTCTACTGATGTATAGTGTGCCACCGGAGCTACGTACACGCGTGATACCGGCTGCTGCAGCATGCACAGAGTCGGCACCTTGCATAGTATTATCAATACGCCTGCGTACCGTCTGACCCTGAGCATTTTTCTCTAACACAAAAAAACCGATGGAGTCGATTTGTTTCATGCTGATAAAGAAGCTATCATATTTTAACGTAAACTCTTTACCTACAATTTCAAAATTACCGGCACTGATTCGGCCATCAAATTTTAAATCGCGGTTTTGCAAGAGCACTATTGTTGAACTATCAGGTATAATTGTACAATTGAGTGAGTCGCTTACATTAAAACCTTCCACACCTCGAATGGTCATCTCTCTTTTAGCAAAATTCAATGTGGCATTTGGTAACGTGTCAATAACAGAATGAATTTTTAAATTGTCATAATCAGTTTTCTTTTGTTGTGATCTATAAACCTGTATTGCCTTCTCTTTAACACGAACAAAGTTTTGTCGCGGATAATAAACCACCATTCCCTTTTGCGCGAGGAAGTCGACTGCATTTTGCATTTCAGCTACTTCACGTTTAGTATATAAGGCTAAGTCACCCACATAAAATTCACGTACGTTATTTTTTAAACAGTAATTAGCGACAACTACAAGGGGATGAAAATTGAAAGCTTCACTTTGCAGGGCATGGTAATCATCCGGATCATAGTAGTTGGCCGACTCCACAATCATGGGTACAGTACTGCGGTTACCTTCTATAGAAAGATTTAGGCTATCGCTCATAAATCTCCAATCGATTTTGTTTACCATAAAATCGACATTGAAGAATGAAGAAGAGAAAGGCGCATAGCGCATGTAACTTTTGGAGCTCAGTAATAGAAGCTGTTGTGCGCTATCGCTTGGAAATTTATAAGATAAACGAACCATAGGATGTGTTATGGAATCGTTTTCCTGAAAGATGGTTATTCTTGCATTTTCCGTTGTGATAATATCCTTTGAAATGTTAAAGCCTGGTGAGGTGGCTTTCCATAATGGATTACCTGCTTTGCTAACCTGAAGTGTTGAATTTCCATTAAATACAGAAGCACTTGATATTTTATTGCCAATAAGTGTAAAGCCTCCACTAAAACTTGTGTTGCTTAAACCTACACCTTTATAAATAATGGTGTTTTCATAAGATGTAAAACGAGGATATACAGAAGCTACTGAATCTGCATGAGCAACTGATTTAAACTCGAAGCGCCCAGAAATTGGCTCGTCTAACTTGCCTTTATAAGTTAGTTTAGTGTATTCAGATTTTAACTCTGCCTTGTTCGCCTTAAAAAAATAACCAACAGGTAGTTCACAAAAAATTGAATCAGCAGCAAGCAGCGCTGCTGTGAAATCAAAAGAACCACCCTCACCTATGAAAGTGTCAAGGTTGAAGGCATAAGAACCTTTAGTGTTTTGTAGAAAAACAGAATCGTAGCGTGTTACAAAGTTTAAAGTAGCCTTTTCGAAAACTAAAACCGGCCCCTCAACAATTGGCGGAACCGGAGCCTGTACCATGTTCATCCAAATTGGGTTATTATTTTGAGGTTGACTGTAAGAATCCTCAGTCCAGTCATCCTGTTGTGTGTCGTCAGTGTACTCGTCATCACCCCAATCAGTTGGGATGGTGTCTAGTGAAGGAGTTTCGTCTTCAATAATTTCAATGGGCTTAGGTGGTTCAATGAAATCAAAGAAGTAAGTATCATTGGAACTGTATAATTGAAAGCCCTTATCAAAATGAATGGCGTGGTGTTGAAAAAAAATCTTACTGGCGTTTAAAAAATTATTCGCCTGAGTGGCACTATAATTCTCAATAACTTTTTGCGCAGTATTTAAAAAGGAAGTGATGGTAGGATTATCAGCGTTTTCAGTTTGTTTAGCATGCACTAGAGCGCTCACGTATTGTATTACATGTGGTCGTAATTTGTAGCCCTTTTTACGCATTAATGTAATTTGTTTTTTAATGCTGTTTTGTTCTGTCATGCCATAAGAAGACCAGACCTGAACAAAACCGTCACCTATTGCAATAGATTCAACATTTTTGGATGCTGCTAGTGCATTTCGCACACTGTCTTGAAATGGAATTGGCATTGTCTGCTGCGCCAGCAATGATGCCGACAGCAACATAAAAAGGAGTACGAATGCCGATATGCGTTTCAAGTTTTCGCGTGTTACTAAAATGAAGACAAGTTAATCAAGATTTTGGTTTTGCCCTTGTATAACGATGGGGAGTCGGTAAACAATATGGGTAATTTTAAGGCGCTTATTTTCTTTGTAGCAGTAACGTAGCCCAAGTCTCGTGCACGACTTGCTTTACTTTGCTCAAGCCCTCTTTTTCAGCCCTGGCTAGTAAGTCTGGTATGTCGTGTTCATAAAAACCACTTAATAGCAATAGTGCACCTGGTTTCAGGTAGGCAAAATAATAAGGCATTTCGAGGAGTAAGATATTTTTATTGATGTTTGCCAATATAATATCGAAGGGCTCATCAAATTTCAGTTCGCTTATTTTGCCTTGTCGGATGCGAATGTTCTGAAAGTTATTTACCTCAGCATTTTCTTTTCCGTTCTCAATGCTCCATGCGTCAATATCAAAAGAATCTACAAAGGCTGCGCCTCGTTTGCATGCCATTACACTGAGCACGGCAGTGCCACAACCGGCATCCATTACACGTTTATTGGTATGATCAATATCGAGCTGATTTTTAACCATCAAATAAGTTGTAGCGTGGTGCCCTGTGCCAAATGACATTTTAGGCGTTATCACGATGTCGTAAGGATACTGCTTATTTGGTTGATGAAAACTTGCCCGGATTATACACTGATCATCAACTATTACAGGCTCATAATTTTTCTCCCATTCTTCATTCCAATTCTTTTTCTGAATCCGATCCTGGTAAAATACAACGGAGGTCTGCTGGCTGTAGCGTTCCCGTATTGCCTCGAGCATTTGTTTGTCAAAATTTTCAGTTTCAACATATGCCTCAAAGCCTTTATCATTTTCCATGAAGGTATCGAAACCGGTTTCAGCTATTTCGGCCATCAGTATTTCAGAAAAATCAGGTTCACAGATAACAACAAGGCGGGTATGGTACATGGGAGTGAATTCGGTTAATTTTTCTCTTTTAGCAACTAGCCACAAGCTCTTAGCTTCAAGTTCTAATACGCAAATTACGAATTAGGCACAAAAAAGCCCGGCTTTGAAGCTCGGGCTTTTTTATAGCTATTTATTTTATAACTTATTGCACAGGTGCGGTTACAGTTGGAATTACCATGGCCTTAAAGCGCAGTGTGGTTTGTTTCGGGAAAGTATTGGCAGTAACAGTTATAGTCTTATTTTGCGCATTAGGCTTTCCCTTGCTATCAAATTCAGCCTTTACATATCCTTCACCACCAGCAGGAATTGGTTCTTTAGACCACTCAGGAACTGTACAGCCGCAAGATGGCTGAGCACTTTGGATGATTAAAGGAGCATCACCCGTATTTTTGAATTTGTAGGTGTAAGAAACTTTTTGCCCTTCGCTAATAGTGCCAAAGTCATGTTCAATTTTTTCAAACTGAAGCGCAGCAATAGGGCCTTCAGGCTTTACTTCTTCCACGGGTTGTGCTTGAACAGCCGGTGAAGCAGCAGGTGATTTTTTACCTTCCAATTCGCTAAGACGCGCCTCAAGTGCTGCTATTTTTTTCTCTGCGTCTTTATCTCCGCAAGCGGTTAGAGAGGCTAACGCTAATAATGCCAGGGCCACATTTCTCATAATCAACTTCATATTAATTGTTTTTTTAATCTTAACCTTTTGAATTTCTTAACTGCTCAAGCAAAGTGTCTACGTCATCCAATAACTGCTCAGCCTTATTTTTAGTTTCGTCTACCACCTTCTGTCCCTGACTTTTTGCCTCGCTGGTCAGTGGTGTTTCTCTGCCCTCGATAAGGTCGTTAACCAGATCTTGAAGCATTTTGCGGTACTTATCCAGTTTAAATGAAAGCTTCTCGCGTGTAACCGAACCTTTTTCGGGGGCATAAAGTATGCCGATGGCTGCTCCTGCAGCTGCGCCCAGTAAAAAGGCTAATAGCGTGTTTCCGCTGTGTTTGCTCATATCGTATCAAAATTAGAGTTGAGGGTGCGCAAAATCAAAAAATTAACGTTTTTTAACAAGCATAATCCGTAATAAGGTACAAAAAGAACAACTCAAACTGAATAAAGTGCCTTCGAAAGAACTATGATCATGATTCATCACAAAAATTGACCCCGATTCATTAAAATTGTCGTTTAATTGGTCTGTAAAACTTTTTTATATGTCATTAACAGCTTCTTCAGAGATCCATCAGGAACATAAAGCCAAAATTAAGCAAGTATTAGACGAGGTAGGCAAAGTAGTGGTTGGCCAGGAGTATATGGTGAATCGGTTACTGGTGGGCTTATTTACTAATGGACACATATTGTTAGAGGGAGTGCCAGGTCTGGCGAAAACGCTTACCGTGAGTACGTTGGCGCAGGTGTTGCACCTCGATTTTTCCCGTATACAGTTTACCCCCGATCTTTTGCCTGCCGACCTTGTTGGAACGATGATTTACAACCAGCGCGAAGGTAAATTTGAGGTAAAGAAGGGGCCTATTTTTGCGAATATTATTCTGGCAGATGAAATTAACCGCTCGCCAGCCAAAGTACAATCCGCTTTGTTGGAGGCCATGCAGGAAAAGCAAGTGACTATTGGTGAGACAACATTTACGCTTGATAAACCTTTCCTTGTGTTGGCAACCCAAAACCCGGTTGATCAGGAAGGAACCTATTCACTTCCGGAAGCACAGGTAGACCGTTTTATGATGAAGGTTTCTGTTGATTACCCTACAAAAGAGCAGGAACTTGAGGTGATGCGCAGGATTTCAAATATGAAATTTGATTTCACTGTGAACACAGTGCTTACTAAAGAAGATATTTTCTCAGTGCGTGAGCAGGTGAATAAAGTGAAGATCAGCGAATCGTTGGAACGCTATATTATAGAACTGGTGTTTGCTACACGCAAACCAAAAGAATATAAACTGGATGAGCAGGCACAATACATACAATTTGGTGCTTCACCACGCGCCAGTATAAATTTGAATCTGGCCGCTAAGGCAGTAGCTTACTTTGAAGGCAGGGATTATGTATTGCCAGAAGACATTAAGGAAGTAGCATTAGATGTGATGAACCACCGCATCATTCTTAATTATGAGGCGGAGGCAGATAGTGTGAAGACTACCGATATCATAAAGGCCATCTTAAACAAAGTGCCTATATCAAAATAGTTGAAGTTAATAATGGTATAGATAACCTGGTTGCACGAAGCGGCCAGGTTATTTTTTTGACACTACGGGAATCCAATATCTTAGTAAATGATCTTCCGCTATTTCATTTCTTATGCAAAGCTTGTTTTCGTTCTTTATAATATAGACAGCCTTAATATTGAAGTAACATAGTCCCTAACCTCTTTAACAATTTGTTAAAAGACACGATCGCTTCAGATAACATTAGATGTTCACCTTTGGCGCAGAATTAAATTTCGAAACCAAAAACATTAATCATGAAAAAATTCTTATCAATGATTGCCATCGCCTCCGTGTTAGCGTTTACATGGGCTTGCGATGATGAAGAAGCTACACCAGATCGCCCTACCATCACAGCACCTGCTGCTTTGGACGTACTTATTGGCGAATCAACTGATTTAACTTTTACCGTTTCTATTCCTGGTGGTTTTAAATCAGCAAGCGTTACAGCAACTGGTGGTGAAGCGGAGGTTTCTGCCGCTTTGACAGCCGGAGCAGTTTCTGGAGACATCGTGGTTACTTTTGCCGCCAACGAAGAGGCAGGTGATGCAACCATCTCTTTAACGGTAATTGATAATAACGATAAAGAAGATTTAAAGGAAGTTGTTGTTACAAAAGGTAATCAGGTAACGATTACTTCAAATATTACAGCAAATACAACCTGGAAAACAGGCGTTGTTTATGTACTTGGTGGCCGCATTACTGTAATCAATGGTGTAACATTAACTATCGAGCCGGGTACTGTAATTAAAGGTCAGGCAGGTACAGGCGCAAATGCCACTGCATTATTGGTAGCACGTGGTGGAAAACTAATGGCGGAAGGAACAGCAGCCAGCCCAATTATTTTTACATCTGTTGCTGATGAATTACAACCAGGCCAAATTGTAAGCCCTAACCTGGAGCCTACAGTAAATGGTTTATGGGGAGGGGTTATTGTTTTAGGTAGTGCACCTATTTCAGCTTCAAGCTCAGGAAGTCAGTTGTCAGAAGTTCAAATTGAAGGTATACCAGCAACTGATGCCAATGGTTTATATGGTGGTAACAACAAGACCGATAATTCTGGAATTATTCGTTATGTTTCAATACGCCATGGCGGTGCAAACATTGGATCAGGTAACGAAATCAATGGTTTAACACTTGGTGGAGTAGGTTCAGGCACAGTTATTGAAAACATTGAGGTAGTTGCTAATCAGGATGACGGTATCGAGTTTTTTGGTGGTACTGTTTCCGTAACAAATGCACTTGTTTGGAATTCTTTTGATGATGCTTTAGATACTGATCAAGCCTATAATGGTACAGTTAGTAACTTTGTTATTGTTGCTCCAAATACCGGTAGTGGCTTTGAGTTAGATGGTCCTGAAGGAACTTATAAGGATGGTGATCATAAATTTATGAATGGTACTGTGTATGCAGGTGCTAACATAGCCGACCTTATTGACTTTGACGCAAACACCAATGTGCAGATGAGCAATATCTACTTCTACGGTATTTCCAATAATACTGACGTTAAAGAGTATGCTGCCATGATTGCTTTTGCCAACAGCACAAGCAGCGTTGCCGGCTTCCAATATACTTTGCCTGCTGAAAAATCCGCGGCAACTGTATTTGCTGGTATTCCTGCAGATAAATTAACGGCTGTAGCCGCTAACGCCAATACCCTGGGTGCTAACCTTACTTCCTTTACCTGGACTTGGGCTCGTCAATCAGGCGCTTTGGCAGGTATCGGACTGTAAAAAGTACGTAACAATTTGATAATAGACCTTGAACAATTTGATAATAGAGCTTGCCCCTGACATAGGGCAAGCTCTATCTATTTTTGCGTGGCCAATCAAACCCGGTCCTTTTAACCGAAAACGCAAAAATTATGATAAAAAAGCTGTTTTTGTTGAGCTTAAGCCTATGTTGTTTGAGTTTTTCATCAAATGCACAAGATCAAAAGGGTACAATCAGAGGTTCCGTCTTCGATGATGTGAGCGGAGAGGCCCTGATTGGGGTAACTGTTCAGGTAAAAAACAATACCTCAGGGTCAGTAACAGACTTTGACGGTAAATTTAATATCAACATTCTTCCGGGCACTTATGATTTGATAATTTCCTATGTTTCATATAGGACAACTACTGTTACCGGTGTTGAGGTTAAATCAGGAAGTGTAACCTTGGTAGAGAATATCAGATTACAAGAAGACGTGCAAACTTTAGAGAGTGTTGTTGTAACAGCCGAAGCCATACGCAATTCGGAATCTGCCATACTTACCGTAAAAAGAAAAGCTCCAATTTTAGTTGATGGAATCTCCTCCGCTAAGTTTAGTCAAATCGGTGATTCGGACGCTTCGGAGGCAGTTAAACGTGTTACAGGTGTCTCTGTAGAGGGAGGTAAGTATGTTTTCGTAAGAGGACTTGGTGATCGATACACAAAAACAACCCTTAATTCAGTGGATGTTCCCGGTCTAGATCCAGATCGAAACAGTATTCAGATAGATATTTTCCCAACCAGTCTTATTGAGAACATGATGGTGCTTAAGTCATCATCTGCAGATCTTCCAGCAGACTTTACTGGTGGTGTAGTAAACATCGAAACAAAAGATTTTCCAGAAGTTAAAACCTTCAATGTTTCGGCAAGTGTTGGCTATAACCCATCCATGCACTTTAGAGATGATCATTTTACCTATAAGGGAGGTAAGAACGATTGGTTAGGTTTTGATGACGGCACAAGACAATTACCTGCTGGTGCAACCAATTCTGTTTTCCCTAGTCCAGGTGCTCCAGGTGTAACCTCACAAGATGTAAATAGTTTTCTAAAGGGCTTCAATAAGACCATGGGTACGCAAGATCAAAAAAGCTTAATGGATTATAGCTTTGGTATTTCGTCAGCAAACCAAAAGAACTTTGACAATGGCACAAGTCTAGGCTATATTTTTTCCACAACTTATAAAAGCTCAACTGTATTCTATGACGATGCCTTTTACGGAGAATATCAGCGCCCGGCTTTTGCTGACGAATATGAATTAATATATGCCACTACTCAAGAGGGAGCAATTACTGAAAGAAACTCCTTATGGGGAAGTTTAGCAGGTTTAGCTTACAAAACACAAAATTCAAAATATAAGTTGTCAGCTCTTCATCTTCAAAACGGTGAGAAGAGAGCGGCTAGATTTTTTATTGACGACAACGGTTCTGCTGTTGGTAAGTCTGGTTTCTTTGGCGGATCCGAAAACCTTGAATTTAGTCAGAGAGGTGTAACCAACATTTTATTGAGTGGTGAACACCACACTTCTGATAAAGGTTGGAGCATTGATTGGAAAGTATCGCCAACGATTTCCAAAATTGTTGAACCAGACATCAGAAAAACTGCATTTACCTACACTTCTTCTGATACTGTTTTTAGTTCAGGTGCTGCAGGCAATCCATCACGTATTTGGAGATACCTTGATGAAATCAACCTTGTTTCAAAAGTAGATTTCAAAAAGAATTACCAATTATTCAATAAGGCGGCATCGCTTAAGTTTGGTGCAAGCCATACTTTTAAGGAAAGAGATTTTGAGATCCTTACTTACAACATGCAGTTTTTCGGCTCACAGCCAGAGTTCAACGGCAACTCAAACGTAATCATGGATGATCAGTTTCTTTACCCAAATGGTTCTGTGTATTTCTCTTCGGGTAACCCTGATCCAAATTCTAACAGCTTTAACTCTACAGTAAGCAATACAGCATTTTATGTTTCAAACGATTTTCAGATAATCGATAAGCTTAAAGCAATTATTGGTGTGCGTGCTGAAAATTTTGTTCAAAGACATACCGGACGTGATGGTGTTTATGCTAATGGAGATGTTGTTAACGGAAGAAATCTTGATGACGCTATAGTACTTGATGCGCTTCATTTCTTCCCTTCCGGTAATTTTATCTATAACTACAGAGATAATCAGAACCTGAGACTTTCTTATTCTAAAACTATAGCCAGACCTTCATTCAAAGAGTTGTCATTCGCTCAGATTCTTGATCCTGTATCGAACAGAACATTTAATGGTGGTTTGTTTAAATTTCCTGATTGGGATGGAAACTTAAGAGAAACTTTGATAGACAACTTCGACATCCGTTGGGAAAAGTACATGAAGAAGGGTGAGTTGTTTTCAGTTAGTGTGTTTTACAAAAAATTTGCTGATCCAATAGAACTGGTACGACTTTCAGTGGCACAAACTACGAACGAATTCCAACCACGTAACGTAGGTGATGGACAAATTCTTGGTGCTGAGTTTGAATTCAGAAAGTCGCTTGACTTTGCCGGACCAGTTTTCAGAAAATTATTTGCAAGTGGTAACCTAACATTTGTTGACTCAAGAATTGATATGACCGATCAGGAGTACAATGTGCGCAAAGCTTATCAGAAAAATGGTCAGGAATTAAAGCGCACAAGAGAAATGGCAGGACAAGCACCCTACATCATAAATGTAGGCTTGTCTTACGAAGATCCTGAAAACGGCTTTGATGGCGGTTTATTCTACAATGTTAATGGTCCTACGCTTACTGTAGTTGGTGGAGGTCTCTTCCCAGATGTTTATGCTGAACCTTTCAACAGCTTGAACTTTAACTTAAGCAAAAGTTTTGGCCCCGATAAAAAGACCAGCATTACTTTTAATGTTTCTAATATTTTAGATGATGTAAGGGAAAACTTCTTTGTTGGCTTTAATGCTCAGGATCAATACTACAGCAGACTAAACCCAGGAAGATCCATCAGTCTTGGATTAAAATATAATCTTAACTAAGTAATAGTTGAATATAAAAAGAAAGGCTGTTCTGAGAACAGCCTTTCTTTTTTATAAAACTTTCTACCAGATTGATCTTCAACACACATAGCTCAAATTAGTTAACTTTCCCCTGTCTTTCTTTCTGAAACACAACTGCTTGCTTTACTTTGTCAGCCACAGTGCGTAGCGAGTCTGTACTGGCTGTGTTTTTATTGAGGCGCAACACCAATGCAACGGAGTCGCTACGGTTTTTCTGTATGGCCTTTAATAATTGCTGGTATTCCTTTTTATTACTCTCAATTTTTTGCTGAATGCTTTGCTGTTCATTCAATGTTCGTTGTTGCTGCCTGCTCACGATGTCCACCGCACGTTGCGCTTCATCAATCTGCACTTGTATTTTATCGCGATAAAAGTTAACGCCAAATTCTTTTACCATAGCCTCAAGACGACCAACAACCATAGCAGAGTCTGCTGCCCACTCATTAAGATTTACGCCAATCCACGCATATGTTGCAGCGCCAGCCTGGCGAGTATTACCATATAGTGCTTTGCTGAAAGCTTTCCCATTCACAATGCATTCTGCTAATACAATGGCTTCATCCTGTTGTTTTGGCTTACCGTAATTTTTCAAAAACTTCAACAACGCACCATTTACATCTTCGACACTGGCATCAAGTGTAGTGGCAAAGCTGTAAATATTGTCGTTCTTTATTTTCTGTTTTTCCTGTCTCACCATCACCGTCTGGCCAAAAGACATGACAGAGATCAGGAGAAATGCGAGTAGAACAAACTTTTTCATAGCAATAATGTTTCTTAATTGTATTCAAAACTACTAAAATCAGCACCGTGACTAAAAAAAACATTTTAATAACGGGTGCCTCCGGACTTATAGGCAAAAGGCTTACCGAATTTTTATTACAAAAGGGGCACAACGTTTCCCATTTAGGTAGAAGTGCAAAAAAGGGTGAGATTCCATCTTTTGTCTGGAATGTAGAACAAATGCAAATGGATGTAAGTGCCCTTAAAGGTATAGATACTGTTATTCATTTGGCTGGTGCAGGCATTGCCGACAAACGATGGTCGGAAAAGCGCAAGCAAGAGATTTTAGAAAGTCGTACTCAATCGACAGCATTGTTAGAGGCCACACTAAAAAACACAAATAATGAGGTAAAACATTTTATCTCAGCTTCAGCCATTGGTTACTATGGTTTCGACTTAAAAGGCGAATTATATGACGAGCAAAGTGCGCCAGGCACGGATTACCTTGCCTCGGTCACCCGGCAATGGGAAGAGTCGATTGACAAATTAATTGAACTTCCTTTGCGTGTAGCTAAATTGCGCATAGGCATAGTGTTAAGTGATAAAGGCGGAGCATTGGAGCCTATGGTTGTTCCGGTAAAATTATTTGTTGGTTCTCCGCTGGCATCGGGTAAGCAGATGTTGAGTTGGATACACATAGACGACCTTTGTAATATGTTTATTCACTTGGTAGAGAATGAATCGTTACAAGGTGCTTACAATGGTACAGGCCCCTATGCTGTAAGTAATGAAGACTTTACCAAAGCCATAGCCAGGCAGCTTAAGAGACCACTCTTCCTTCCTAAAGTTCCTGCATTTTTTCTCAAGCTGGTATTAGGCGAAATGGCTAACCTGATCATTTACGGAAGTGATGTTTCATCAAAAAAAATACAAGCCAGTGGTTATCAGTTTCAGTTTAATACCCTGGAAGAAAGTTTGCAAAATCTACTTGATAAGAAGTAAACTACAACTAATTTGTAATTCTCATCGTTTTACTACCTTGTTGTAATTTTAGTATTGTTATGGCAAAGAAGAAATTAAAAAAAGTGGATGATGACCTGCTTAAGCAAGCCATTGAAGAAGAGCACAGAATAAGAAAGGCATTTGTTGATAAAGATTGGGCAGAAATAAAAAGCTCAGACTCATGGGTGATTTTTAAAGTCATGAGTGAGTTTGTTGAAGGTTTTGAAAAGCTGGCCAAAATAGGTCCCTGTGTAACCATATTTGGTTCTGCCAGAACTAAGCCCACCAACCCTTATTATAAAATGGCCGATGATATAGCTTATCAATTGGTGCAGCATGGTTATGGTGTTATTACAGGTGGTGGGCCCGGTATTATGGAAGCGGGTAACCGCGGGGCGCATCGTGCCAAAGGTAAATCAGTAGGACTTAATATTTTTTTACCATTTGAACAGAAGGGTAATATTTATATTGACCCTGATAAGTTAATAACCTTTGATTATTTCTTTGTTCGCAAAGTAATGTTTATGAAATATTCACAGGGCTTTATAGTAATGCCAGGTGGATTTGGAACATTAGATGAATTAACTGAAGCACTTACCCTAATTCAAACCAAAAAAATTGGTCGCTTTCCTATTGTATTGGTTGGCAAGGAATATTGGAAGGGTTTTGTTGACTGGGTTACCAAGGTGTTGATTGGAAAAGAAAAGAATGCCAACGTAGAAGATCTTGAGTTATTCAGCGTTGTAGATACACCAGAAGAGGCAGTGAAAGTGATTGATGACTTTTATTCGAAGTATCTACTTTCGCCAAATTTCTAAACACTTTTTACCGGATGTGGGGATGAAGGATCTTTCAATATATGTATCAGTAGCTACACTAGTCATTTTGTTAGGTTATATAACCTACAATGGAAGCAGTTTGGGTCGTAACGTAGCTGTAGAGGCCATTTCAGATAATGCAACAGCGTTAGTTGCCGAAATTCCTTCTGGTTTTGTAGCAAAACCATTTCGTATTCCGGAAAAGCTGGATTTTGCACAAGAAGAAGTGCCACTTCATATCAATGATGTACGCGAGCGCTTAGACAGAGAGTTGCAGGTAAACAGCTACTTACACAGTAGCACATTATTTATTATTAAACGGGCAAATCGCTGGTTGCCACAAATGGAGAAAATTCTTAAAGAGAATGGTATACCTGATGATTTTAAATATCTGCCCTTGATTGAAAGCGCATTGCTGAATCAGGTTTCGCCCCGAGAAGCGACTGGTTTTTGGCAAATTATGCCCGATGCGGGCAAAGCTTACGGGTTAGAAATTAATAAGCAGGTTGACGAGCGTTACGACCCTATTAAATCTACTTATGCTGCATGTAAATACCTTAAAGATGCCCATCGCAAATTTGGTAACTGGACGCTTGCTGCAGCTTCATACAATCGAGGAATGACGGGCATGCAAAAAGCATTAGATAATCAAAAGGTTGATTCCTATTACGACTTGTTTTTGAATGATGAAACCTCACGTTATATCTTCCGACTCATTGCCATGAAAGAGATAATGCAAAACCCGTTAAAGTACGGCTTTGTATTAGCTGAAGAAGAACTCTACAACGAAGAGAAAGTCCAATATGTGGAAGTAAAAGAATCAATTAAAAGTCTGGTTGATTTTTCATTATCAAAAGGTACAAATTACAAAACCATTAAGCGCCTCAATCCTTGGTTACGAGACGAAGACCTCAAAATAAAAAAGGGCAAAATTTACAGAATAGCCCTTCCTGCTTAAATCCGCAGTCGCAACTTTATTCGTAGGTATGTTGTTTTGTCGTGAGGACGATTATTCACCTCATGTAAAACCACTATATTACCGTAAATCTTACTATGGAAAATACTTACTACAACCCCGCAGACCTTAAAAAATTTGGAAACATTGCAGAGTGGGATAAAACGCTTGCTGCAAAATTTTTCGATTATTATGGAGAGGTTTTTAAAGATGGTGAATTAACAGCCCGTGAAAAATCATTAATCGCATTAGCCGTATCGCACACTGTTCAATGTCCGTATTGCATTGATGCCTACACACAAGATGCACTTGAGAAAGGTGCCACTGAAAAAGGGATGATGGAGGCAGTACATGTAGCCGCAGCTATACGGGGTGGTGCTTCACTTGTACATGGTGTAATGATGATGAACAAGGCCAAAAAGTTATCGATGTGATTTTATAATCGTTATTGGTTGTTGTTTTTTCGTTATTCGAAAACTTTATCGAACAGCCAACAACGATCAACGAACAACTATTACGTATGATTAAAAGCTTGCATGCCCGCCATCACCTACTAGCTCAACAAGAAAAGCAAGTTGAGTTTTTGAATAATGGGATTTTTAAGGAAGGTAAACTTCCAACATTTAAATCCAAGATTGAGGCTGTTGGTTATTTTCCTTTAAAACCATCGAAGATTGAAATCTTCCAAATGAACATTGGCTACATGTGCAATCAAGTGTGCAAGCACTGCCATGTAGATGCTGGTCCTGACCGCAAAGAAATCATGACGCGTGAAACCATGCAACAATGTCTGGATGTTTTGGAGCAGACAAAAATTCACACACTTGATATTACTGGTGGCGCTCCTGAAATGAATCCTGACTTCCGATGGTTTGTAACAGAAGCAAAAAAAAGAGGTGCGCAAGAGATCATCGTTCGGTCAAACTTAACCATCATTTTAGCTAATCCTAAGTATCATGATCTGCCGCAATTTTTTAAAGAGCACAAGGTGCGCATTTGCTCATCCCTACCTTTTTATAGTGCAGAGAAAACAAATCGCCAACGTGGAGAAGGCGTTTTTGAAACTTCAATAAAGGCGCTACAAATGCTTAATGAAGTTGGTTATGGAAAATCAGGGAGTGGTTTAATTTTAGACTTAGTTTACAACCCAAGTGGTGCTTTTTTACCAGGCGATCAAGGTCAGCTGGAGAGAGATTTTAAAAAAGAATTGAAAGAGCATTTCTCTATTGAGTTTAACAGCTTATTTACTATTACCAATATTCCTATTAGCCGCTTTTTGGATTTTCTAATTGAAAGTGGAAACTACGAAGAGTATATGGAGAAATTAATCACTGCTTTTAATCCGATGGCAGTGAGTGGTGTTATGTGTCGTAATACTGTTTCTATCGACTGGCAGGGATTTTTGTATGATTGCGATTTTAATCAAATGCTGGGTTTAAAAACAGATGAACGCAAAGGGCAACATATTAGTACATTTAATGTTGTTGAATTGGAATCACGCGATATCGTCATCAGCCAGCATTGTTATGCTTGCACAGCAGGCGCAGGCTCAAGTTGCCAGGGAGCAACAGCTTAATGTTGAATTTGAAACTTGGAATTTGAAATCATTAATTCATGCAAACTTATTTAGAGACCACCCGTAACGTTTATAAAGAAGCAGCGGAAAATCCACAAAAAGGATTGTGTTGCACAACAACACCTGTCTGGCAACTGCCAGGATTAAAAATTCCAAAGAAAATGCTCGACATGAATTATGGTTGTGGCAGCACCGTAAATCCCCGAGATCTAGTTAATGATCCTGCAATTCTTTATGTTGGTGTTGGTGGAGGCATGGAGTTATTACAGTTTTCCTATTTCAGCAGACGTAGTAGTGGCGTAATAGGTATTGATGTAGTGGATGAGATGTTGCAGGCGAGTAGGGAAAATTTTGTTGAGGCTGAAAAGCAAAATCCATGGTTTAAGCCTGATTTTATTGACCTTAGAAAAGGTGATGCGCTTAATCTTCCGGTTCCAGATAACTCGATAGATGTTGCAGCTCAAAATTGTTTGTTTAACATTTTTACTCAAGAAGATTTAAAAACCGCATTGGCGGAGATGTATCGAATATTGAAACCACATGGTCGCCTAGTCTTATCTGATCCTACTTGCGAGACTGAAATGCCGGAAACCTTGAAACAAGATGAAAGGCTACGCGCGCTATGTTTAAGCGGGGCACTTCCATTAAAAGAATACATTAAGCTCATTACAGATACAGGTTTTGGCACAGTAGAAATTCGTGCGAAGCGTCCTTATCGAATTTTAGATCCTGCACATTATCAAACCAACAAAATGATTTACATTGAAAGCGTGGAAGTTTGTGCCATTAAAGACCCCATGCCGGCAGATGGTGCATGTGTATTTACAGGAAGAACAGCAATTTATTTTGGTGGTGATGAGTACTTCGATGATAAGAAGGGACATGTACTTATGCAAAACCAACCACTTGCCATTTGCGATAAAACAGCAGGTGCACTTGCCGCACTTAACAGGCAGGATATTTTCATTTCACCTTCAACGTATTTTTATGATGGAGGTGGTTGTTGTTAGTTGACTACAACAATTTGAAAAGAAGCGGGTAATTCCGGCTTCTTTTTTTACCTTCACTACTCTATTTTATTTTTATGTTAAAAGAAATCCAAGAAGCAAGCGACTACATTAGAAGCCGAGGTGTTGAGGCGCCCGAAATAGGAGTGATACTAGGCACTGGGTTAGGAAATTTATTTGTTAAGGAATTTAAGAAGCCAATTCAAATCCCGTATAATTCGATTCCGCATTTTCCAATATCAACGGTTGAATTTCATAAAGGGCAATTGATTTACGGTGAGATTAAGGGGAAGAAAGTGTTGGCCATGCAGGGTCGCTTCCATTATTATGAGGGCTACAGCATGCAACAGATTACACTACCTGTGCGCGTTATGAAAATGTTGGGCGTAAAAAACCTGCTTATCTCCAACGCAGCAGGCAATATGAATTTGAATTGGAAAAAGGGTGAACTTATGCTGATTGATGATCACATTAACTTACAACCGGATAATCCCTTGAGGGGAACAAACTATGAGGTGTTGGGATCGCGTTTTCCGGATATGAGTCAGCCATATGCGTTAACTTTAAATAAAAAACTAAAAGCAATCGCCAAAGAGAAGAGTATAAAATTAAATGAAGGTGTTTATGTTGGTGTGATGGGCCCTAATCTTGAAACCAGGGCCGAGTATCGTTTCTTACATCGCATTGGAGCGGATGCTGTAGGGATGAGCACCGTGCCTGAAGTTATAGTAGCAAATCACACTGGTTTACCATGCTGTGCTATTTCTGTGCTTACCGATGATTGCGACCCAGATAATCTTCAGCCAGCTAATATTCAAGAAATTATTGAAATAGCAGGTAAGGCTGAAGCGAAGCTTACTGAATTATATGTTGAACTGATTAAACAATTATGAATATGAAAAAACTATTGATGAGTGTTTTACTGGTGTTTGGATTCGTACTTGCTGCCCAAGCACAAACTGTTTACTCTTCTGCAAAGGGAGAAAAATACCATACTGCAGATTGTCGTCTTTCAGGTGATGCGGAGGGTATTAACATTGATAAGGCAAAGAAGGCTGGAAAAAAAGCTTGTGATGTTTGCAAACCTAATGAATTGGGAAAGGCTGCGTTAAAACAGTGCGAGGGAAAAACAAAAGAGGGAGTGCGCTGCAAGCGAATGACAGCAAGTAAGGGAAAGAAGTGTTACCAACACCAAACTGCTAAATAGGGTGCAATATCAGAGGATTCATCCTAAAGGTCCGGAGTTTTCGCGCATCATAGCGGGTGTTTGGAATTGGGCTGACGAAACTATTAATGAACGTTGCATTGCAGCAGCATTAGATTGTGGCATTACAACATTTGATCATGCCGATATTTATGGTGGGTATACCATAGAAGAATTATTTGGTCGTATCCTCAAGCAACATCCAGGTTTGCGTAATAAAATGCAATTGGTTACTAAATGTGGTATTAAGTTAAAAGTTGATAACAAGCCTGAACACAGGATTAAACACTACGATACAACCTACGAACACATCATTCAGTCTGTGGAAACTTCACTTAAAAATTTAGGTACAGATAGAATTGATTTATTATTAATACATAGACCTGATCCTTTGTTAAACCCACAGGAGGTAGCAAAAGCCTTTGAGGATTTATATGAAAAGGGTAAGGTTTTGCATTTTGGTGTTTCGAATTTCACCAGCACACAATTTGAAATGCTGCAATCGTTTTTACCCATGCCTTTGGTCACCAATCAGCTGGAAGTATCCTTATTTAAAAGTGATTACTTGTTTAATGGTGTAAGTGATGTAATGATGAAACATCATGTTGGCATTATGGCCTGGTCACCACTAGGCAATGGAAAATATTTTGATGACTTGGAAAAAATGCAAACGCTTGGCGTGTTGGCAGATAAATATAAAGTGAGCACTGCTAAATTGCTTTTCGCTTGGTTGCTTGCGCATCCTGCAAATCTTTTCCCCATTACAGGTACAACAAAAACTGAGCGTATTCAGGAGGCCGCTGCTGCTTTGGATGTAAAGCTAGGCCAACAAGATTGGTTTGCGATGCTGAAGATCATCAAAGGATTTGATGTAGCGTAAGACTATTCAGAATTTCAAATTTCAAATCAATGCGGAACGGCTATTTTATCTGGGACAAGAATAGCGTTAGGGAAATGACGTTTTACTGCTACGTAGTCTTTTTGCGCGTCTAGTTGAGTATAATACTTGCCTGCTTTGATGCGAAAAGTGGGCTGAACATAAGTCATTTCTGCTTTTAATTCTGGTAGGGCTAAATCCATTGTTCGCTTAGTATTTAGCGCATCTTCTCTTTTTTGACCCGCATAAATTTGTATGGTAAAACCGTCCACTAGTTTTTTACTAAGATTAATACGATCAATGCTATCCAGCACTTCGTGCAGTTGTTCATTTACTGCATAGCGCGGTTCCTGATATACAGGTTTCGTTACATTCTCATTCGGATCTGTTTCCGGATTTGGTTTTGCCTCTTCAAAAGATGGACGTAAATAAGTGAGGTCTTCGGTATAACGTGTTGGTGTAGCAGAGGTGCTCACCTGACTAGAGGCACAGCCCATCATAATCATGTAAACCAGGTAGTGTGACAACTCAAACATTCTTTTCATCGCTTTATCCAGTTAGTTCCACTAAGTCGTTTTCGTTTAGTAAAGCCAATACTGTATTTAGTTGTTTAGTAAATTTTGTTTTCAGCTTTCACGCCATGGTTTGTGTCTTCACAAACCATTTTGCTAATGTAATTTCGGTCTGTGCGGACACAGACCGAGGAATAGACCTTGAAATATGCTTAAAGACTATTCAATCACAATACATCGATTGTTCAAAATATCATCTTCCACTTTCTTGTACTTAACATCGCGCATAACACGCCCGTCAGGATATTGAACATTCACCTTGTCGTTTCTGTTGGCAATTTTTTCAGACTTAACAGGCATTATTTTTTCTTGTGGAGGACGGTTAGCTTGCGGCTGCGGTCCGCCACCACTTAATAACGATTTAGATTCTTCTTTATTCTCATTTAACCGTACTCTCGCTCTGCTGGCTCTTGCTTCCTGTACCTGATCTGATTGTTGCACAGGAATATCTGCTTTCATTAAGAATGAAACCGTTTCTTCATTTACCCTGGCCACAAGTTTTTTGAAAGCTTCAAAGCCTTCGAACTTGTAAATCAATAAAGGATCTTTCTGTTCGTAAACTGCTGTTTGCACAGATTGCTTCAAGTCATCCATGTCACGCAAGTGTTCTTTCCATAATTGATCGATGATAGCCAAAGCAATCATTTTCTCCATTGATTTAATCAGCTCTCCATTTTCAGACTCTACACACTTGGCAAGATTTGCAGCAACACCGATTTGTTTTACGCCATCTGTAAAAGGAACTAGTATATTTTCTACAGTAGCGCCTCTTGTATGATAAACGTCTTTTACAATAGGAAGGGACTTTGCGGCTACTGCTTTGTTTTTGCGATGATAATGATCAAGTGCTTTTTCGTATAAGTTGTTAGTCAACTTCGCCTGATCCCACTTATCGAAATCTTCTTTAGATACTTCGTAATCTATGCCGAAAGTGCTTAAGGTATTTAAACGCAGGCTTTCATAGTCGGCAGCATTTTTGGCATTAATCACCAATTCTTCTGCTGTGTCGAAGATCATGGTGAGTATATCTAACTCTAAACGTTCTCCAAAAAGCGCATTCTTTCTTCTCTTATAAATTACTTCACGCTGTGAGTTCATCACGTTATCGTACTCCAGCAAGCGCTTACGAATACCAAAGTTGTTTTCTTCTACTTTTTTCTGGGCACGCTCAATAGAGCTTGTTACCATAGAATGCTGAATTACTTCACCTTCTTTCAAGCCCAATCTATCCATGATGCGTGCAATACGCTCCGGCATGAACAAACGCATGAGGTTATCTTCAAGTGATACGTAGAATTGCGATGAACCTGGATCGCCCTGACGTCCTGCACGACCGCGCAACTGACGGTCTACACGTCTTGACTCGTGGCGCTCAGTACCAATAATAGCTAAACCACCGGCAGCTTTCGATTCTGGTGTTAACTTAATGTCAGTACCACGACCTGCCATGTTTGTCGCGATTGTTACAGTTCCTGGCTTACCAGCTTCAGCAACAATTTCTGCTTCGCGTTGGTGTTGCTTAGCGTTTAATACATTGTGCTTGATTTTGCGCATTTGTAACATGCGGCTTATCAATTCTGAAATTTCAACTGAAGTTGTACCCACCAACACTGGTCTACCTGCTTCCGTAAGTTTTACAATCTCTTCAATTGCCGCTGTAAATTTTTCACGAATGGTTTTAAAAACTAAATCATCGGAGTCTTTTCTTACGGCTGTTCTGTTTTGAGGAATAACAACAACATCAAGTTTGTAAATGTCCCAGAATTCGCCTGCTTCTGTTTCAGCTGTACCTGTCATACCTGCAAGCTTGTGGTACATGCGGAAATAATTCTGTAAGGTAATGGTAGCGTAGGTCTGTGTAGCGTCTTCAACTTTTACATTTTCCTTTGCTTCAATCGCCTGGTGCAAACCATCTGAATAACGTCTTCCGTCAAGCACACGACCAGTTTGCTCATCAACTATTTTTACTTTTCCATCAACAATGATGTACTCAGTATCTTTTTCAAACATAGTGTAAGCCTTCAACAACTGATTCACGCTGTGAATGCGTTGCGACTTCACCTGATAGTCTTTTATAAGTTCTTCTTTTTTGGCAAGACGTTCAGCATCACTCATGCTGTTGTCTTTTTCTATTTTAGAAAGTTCAGTGCCAATTTCAGGGAGGATAAAGAATTTAGCATCTTCACCTTCTCCTGTAATTAAGTCAATACCTTTTTCGGTCAGGTCTACACTGTTATCTTTTTCATCAATAATAAAATAAAGCGGAGCGTCTGCCTCCGGCATCATCTTCTTATTGTCTTGCAGATAATAGTTTTCTGTTTTCTGCATGGTTGCCCTGATACCAGTTTCACTTAAGAGCTTAATAACCGGTTTGTATTTTGGCATACCACGATGCGCTCGGAAAATTGAAAGGCCACCATCTTTTTCATTTCCTGATTCCAGTTGTTTCTTGGCTTCACCCAGGTATTGTGTAATTAATTTTTTCTGTGCCTCTACCAATTTAAAAATGCGAGGCTTTAAATCGTAGAATTCATGTTGGTCACCTCTAGGTACAGGTCCAGAGATGATCAAGGGCGTACGTGCCTCATCAATCAGTACAGAGTCAACTTCATCAACCATAGCATAGTGATGGCCGCGTTGCACGAGTTCATCCGTTTCGCGCGACATGTTATCGCGTAGGTAGTCGAAACCAAATTCGTTATTTGTTCCGTAAGTGATATCGGCACGGTAGGCATTTCTGCGGGCAATAGAGTTAGGCTCGTGCTTATCAATACAATCAACTGTGAGGCCATGGAATTGGAAGAGAGGCGCCATCCACTCACTATCGCGTTTAGCAAGGTAATCGTTTACTGTTACCAGGTGAACACCACGTTTAGCAAGTGCATTTAAGAAAGTAGGAAAGGTAGCCACCAGTGTTTTACCCTCACCAGTTGCCATTTCAGAAACCTTACCTTGGTGTAAAACAATACCCCCGATAATCTGCACTTCATAGTGCATCATATCCCAGGTAATCATATTACCAGCTGCCATCCATTGTCTTGCCCATCTGGCTTTATCACCATGTATGGTAACGTTGGTGTGCGTTGCGGCAATTTTTATATCATAATCTAGAGCGGTTACTTCCAGATAATCATTCTCTTTGAAGCGTCTTGCTGTATCGCGAACAATCGCAAATGCTTTTGGCAATACTTTTAGCAATACTTTTTCAAGGTCTTTATTGCGATCAGCTTCAAGCTTATCAATTTCAGCAAAAACGGCCTCCTTTTCATTGATGTCCATCTCAGGCTGATCAGCAATGCGTTTATGCAAAGCCGCTATTTCAGAATCTATAGAAGACAATGCCTCATTAATGGCGTTTTGTACCTGCTGGGTTTGCTCACGCAATTGGTCGTTGGAAAGACCAGCCAGTTTATCAAACTCCTGAAGGGTTTCTTTTACAAGGGGCTCAATGGATTTGATGTCGCGTTGAGACTTAGTACCGAAAATTTTAGCAATTAATTTTAACATAAAACAACAATGGTCAGTTTGCCCAATCAATGATTCGCATCATCGACAAAATGGCTTTAAAGTTAATCTGTTTTTGGGAAATGATCGTGTCAATTATAGCACCAATTGGCTTCAGAAGCATCTCTAAGCACTTAAGCACAGTTTTGGCAGTAAAGGAGAGGTAAATATGGCCTGATTGCTGCCAATTATGGCAATACAATCTCGCCCTCGAATACTTTTTGGGCGGGACCGATCAGGTAGATATCGGTAAATTCGCCATTAACACCTTTTTTGAAGGTTACGGAAAGCTCTCCGCCTAGTGTTTTGATTTGGATAGGGGAAGTATAACCCTTTGTAGAGGCAGCTAATGCAGCGGCTGTTACACCCGTTCCACACGACAGTGTTTCATTTTCTACACCACGCTCGTAGGTGCGAACAAATAGGGCATTGTTGTCTTGCAGTTCAACAAAATTCACATTCGTGCCTCCCGGTTTATAAGCATCATTATAACGGACTTTTTTACCTTCTTCAAAAACGGGATAATCCTGAATGTTGTTTACAAAACGAATAACATGCGGGGAGCCCGTGTTAGCGAACAAATCTTCACGACTTGCATCAACAGCGTTTGTATCATTCATTCGCAAACGAACAATTCCAGAAGGCATTAACTCGGCATCATGCAGGCCATCGTATGCAATAAAGGACGTTTTATCTTTTAACAACGTAAGGCTGGCGGCAAAACTTACAGCGGCACGACTACCATTACCGCATAAACTTTGGGAGCCATCGCTGTTGTAATAGTTAACGTTAAAGGGAGCTACATCAGAAGGTTCAATGAGAATTAAACCATCAGCACCAATACCAAACTTGCGATCGCATAACTGTACGATCTGTTGTTGCGACAAAATAATTTTTCCATCTCTATTATCGATAAGGATAAAATCGTTGCCTGTTGCCTGGTATTTGGTAAATTTTAGATTCAAAATTTCAGATTTGAATAAACATTATTTTATTTCTTCGTAGTCAACGTACTCCCCGCCCTTAAAATCTTTTCCATCATTTTTCTTAGAAGGTGGTGGTGTTTCGATATTAACATTGCTGCCAGGAGGTTTGTACTGTGGCGGACGCTGATAATTATTAGTGTGCACAAACACTTTAATTGAGCTGGCGATTTTATACAACACGTAGCCAACCAAAACACAAATGATAAGAAACTTAAACATGATGCTCTATTTTAAATCACGGGCTTTTATTCTTACAGGTTTGCCATCTTTTGTGATAACCAACTCTCCATCTTCTTTCTTAATAAATTCAATGAGCTTTTGTTCGCAAGATTAAAACCATGCGTTGCCTTCTCCGCAAATGTTCGTATTTCAATCGTGCTCATTTTTTTGGTTTTTAATGATTTTCCAAAGATCCATATTTTAAACGGAAAAAGCAGTGAAAGAGGTTCCTTTAGCTATTAAGTCGGTTTGTCGAGAAGAAATATTGTGCTAAACTCAAGCCCCAGTAAGTTGTTAGTGTATAAGGAAGAGGTCAGAATCACTCCAGTTTTATTAAATGATAAACCATAAATGAGGATGAGGATAAAAAGTCAGCACTATTGATATCTGATTTCATGGGTTCCTTTGTTATTAAGTATTTATCGTTATAATAAACTTCTTCACTCTTACCATTAACCTCTTGTGCTTTTTTATTAAAGCCTGACTTACCTAATGAGTTTTCAAACGTTTCAGACTGATTAGCCATTAGAAGAAGTGTTCGCTCAACGTATACAATTTCTCCTTCGTCTGGGAATATTTTAACAGCAAGATTCAGTCGTTCATTTTGGTAGTAATTTGCCTCTTTCCCTTTTTCCCATTCATAGTTTATGGAATTTAAGTACTGAAGAACAGAATCGGGTCTAATCTTACTGGTTAAAATGGCGATTAGATTTTCGGCTTTTACCGTTTCTTTTGGTATGTATTTGTATTTACTAAGTTCATCAATATCAGAAATCACTTTTGCAAGACCAGGATAGTTTTTAGAATAGACAACATCAACTACGCTACCCTTATACACATTTCTAAATGTTGATGAGCTTACGCTTGCTTCAAATTTATGTTTTGTTTTCTTGCTATCTTGGTAAAGCACTTTTATGCTGTACGATGTATTGGTTTGAAACCGTCTGGTTGTTTTCTGTGATTGACCATCAATCACACGACCTTTTGTCAAAACACCATTTGCTTCCAACTCTTTGCTTTTACGATTCGATTGATGGAAAGTCAATAGAAAAACTATGATTACACCAGGGATTATCGCAAAAGGCGCTAGGTACCGAGTTGGATGAGTCCCCTGATCCACTTTCTTATTCTCGAATATTTCTTCTAGAGATTCAAAATCGCCTAAAGCCAAAAACAAAAACACAAAGAATAGACCACCACATAAAAAGCTGAAGAAAAGACTGTTATTCTCATAAACATCTATGGGAATAATGACCCAAAAAATCAAAATGACTAGTGCGCAGACACCTAGAAGTATTATTTTCTTGATATTCATCTCTTGTCTTGTTCAAGATAAAACCTTAACCCGCTGATGCGAACACTATATTTTGCGGAATCACCCTCAGCGTTTAACACGCTAACCTTACCGGAGAGGGAAGGCTCGATCCCATCATACGTTCCAACTAACAGAATCTGTTGTCTGGTTTCAACGGATATAGGAAATAACCCCTGCGAAAAAATGACATTCGATTTGGTTGTAGATAAATTTTTGATTTGCCCAGCTGCACCAATATTTTGCACCAATAGAACAAAACGACCCTCTTCGTATCCTGTCTCTAACTTTTTGAAAACCGGAAAAGAGTAGGTAACAGCATTCTGCAAAACGAGTTCTTTTCCTAAGTCTTTGAAATCTGAGCCTTTAAAACTATAAGAATCATTCCTGTTGATGGCTGATAGAAGCTCGCTCTTTTTGATATTAACTGTATCAAAGTATTGGTAGGTAGTATCCCACGCAAATGCCTCTAGTATTCGATCATCAGAGTAATTACCAGTTGTTACGTCTCTGAACAAACAGGTAAGATCATTTGGTGTATGACTAAGCACCTTGAGGTAAGTTTTCCCTTCGGGATAGCTTAATTCAAAATATTGACTTGGCAGTGGATTATTAATAGCATTTTCAAGTCCTTGAATTTTCTCTGTCAGATATTTTTCCGCTCTTTTTTTGGAAAGATAACTATCGATAGGTATGTATATGCTAAATAAAATGAATCCAGCAACGATGAGAAGAGGCAATGAAAAAGTATACCAGGGAGTTTTCTCTTGCAGCGGCAAAGACTGTAAGAAACTCGCCAGTTCCGGGCTTGGCTGAAAAAGATTGTCGCTATTTTTCTTTCGTAATGCCCAAATCTTACCAATGCCAAACGTTGGTATCCAGAAAATGTGCGCGTATCGTTGTCTTCGTTCAATCGTGAATTCTGCATCGAGGTGATCCGGCAGCCCGAGTTGAGAAGGCTTACATGAATTTAGTGTAAACGAGTTGTGCCCAAAAACTATCATTTTGAAAAAATTCTGTTACGTAGATATCAATTTTACTTATTACTTCTAATTAATCTTTAAATAGTTGATGTTCTCTTTTTTTGGTAAGTCTATATAAGTAGTTTGGGAAATTAAAGAAACTTTGGTCATTTTCAAAAATCCAGTTTTTGGTTCTCTAAAATGCGCCATTTCCTTTTTCACTTAAATAGGTTGAGAAGCATCGGCCCCTGCCAATTCTTGTTTGCCTGTTTGGCCATCAGCACAACGTTGTTTGCTAACTGAATATCTTTAGCAGCACCACAAAGGAAACGGTTGTTTAACCGAATCCGTTGCGGCACCTTTAGTATTGTTGGGAAATGCTATCTGCTTAAGTACAAATTCCTTTCATTATAAATATTCAAGAAGTAATCGTCCATCAAATCATCGATGAAGTAAATGGCCTCGCCTGTAGATTTCATTTCAGGACCAAGCTCTTTGTTTACTTCAGGGAATTTATTGAAAGAGAAAACAGGTTCTTTAATAGCGTACCCTTTTTTAGTAGGATTGAATTTGAAGTCTGTTACCTTCTTCGCGCCCAACATAACTTTGGTTGCGTAGTTAACATACGGTTCATCGTAAGCCTTACAGATGAAAGGAACAGTACGTGAAGCGCGTGGGTTGGCTTCAATAATGTATACCTTATCTTTCTGTATGGCGAACTGAATGTTGATCAGACCTTTTACTTTCAATGCCTGTGCTATACGCGTAGTGTAAGTTTCAATTTGCTTGATGATGAAGTCGCCCAAATTATAAGGTGGCAACACTGCGTATGAATCTCCAGAATGGATACCGGCAGGTTCTATGTGCTGCATGATACCAATAATGTATACATTCTCACCATCGCAAATGGCATCTGCTTCGGCCTCAATAGCGCCATCCAAATAATGATCAAGGAGTACTTTGTTATCTGGTAAGTGTTTCCAGATGTCGATGATGTGCGACTCAAGTTCTTTTTCATTGATCACAATCTTCATGCTTTGGCCACCAAGTACATATGAAGGGCGAACCAATAAAGGGAAACCGATTTGTTTAGAAACTTCGAGTGCCACATCTGGATCGGTAGCAACACCAAACTCAGGATAAGGAATGTTTTGCTCTTTCAGTAATTCGGAAAATCTGCCTCGGTCTTCGGCAAGGTCAAGTGAATCGAAAGAAGTGCCAATTATTTTGATACCGTATTTGTGCAGTTTTTCCGCCAGCTTCAAGGCGGTTTGTCCGCCTAGCTGTACAATTACACCTTCGGGTTTTTCATGCTGAATAATGTCGTACAAATGTTCCCAGAAAACAGGTTCGAAGTATAGTTTGTCAGCTATATCAAAATCAGTTGAAACTGTTTCTGGATTACAGTTGATCATGATGGTTTCATAACCACTTTCTTTTGCAGCCAATACACCATGTACACAAGAGTAGTCAAATTCAATACCCTGACCTATGCGGTTCGGGCCGGATCCCAATACAATTACTTTCTTTTTATTAGATGGAATTGATTCGTTTTCTGTATCGAAAGTTGAATAGTAATAAGGTGTTTTTGCCTCGAATTCAGCCGCACAAGTGTCAACTAATTTGTAGACGCGTTTGATGCCAAGTTCATTTCTTTTATTGAAGACTTCACTTTCAAAGCAATGTAATAAGTGCGCAATCTGACGATCACCGAAGCCTTTTTCTTTAGCTGTTCGCAGCAAATCTGTAGGAATATTACCGATATCGTACTCTTCAAGTTGTTCTTCAATTTGAACCAGCTCTTCAATTTGTTTCAGGAACCATTTATCAATACGGGTAAGTTTACCGATTGTCTTTAAAGGAATACCGACTTTAATCGCATCGTGAATGTGGAAGAGTCTGTTCCAGGTTGGATTGGCCAATGAGTGCAACAACTCATCCTGATTTCTCAATTCCTGACCATCTGCACCAATACCGTTTCTTCTGATCTCGAGCGACTGACAGGCCTTCTGCAAAGCTTCCTGAAAGTTTCTGCCGATGCCCATTACTTCACCTACCGATTTCATTTGTAAACCAAGTCTGCGATCGGCACCTTGAAACTTATCGAAATTCCAACGAGGAATTTTTACGATTACATAATCAAGCGCAGGTTCGAAATATGCGGTGGTTGTACCAGTTATGGCATTCTTTAATTCATCTAAATTAAAACCAACAGCGAGTTTAGCCGCGATCTTAGCAATGGGATAACCGGTTGCTTTAGAGGCCAGTGCTGATGAGCGCGACACACGTGGATTGATTTCAATTCCGATAACCTCCTCGTAATTATCAGGGTTGAGTGAGAACTGTACATTACAGCCACCAGCAAATTGCCCGATGCCATTCATCATTTTAATGGCCATGTCGCGCATGCGCTGATAAGCAGTGTCAGGCAAAGTCATGGCAGGCGCTACTGTGATTGAGTCACCCGTGTGTATACCCATCGGGTCAAAGTTCTCGATCGAACAGATAATGATGACGTTTCCTACATTATCGCGGAGCAATTCAAGTTCATATTCCTTCCAGCCAAAAATGGACTGCTCTACAAGCACTTCGTGAACGGGAGAGGCATGCAAGCCTCTGTTGAGGGCTTCATCAAACTCTTCTGGCGTATTCACAAAGCCACCACCTGTTCCTCCCAGTGTGTATGAAGGACGGATAACCAGTGGGAAGCCTGTTTCTTGTGCTATTTCTTTGCCTTCTAAAAAGGATTTGGCTGTACGGCCCTTACAAACACCGACACCCAACTCCAACATTTTCAAGCGGAATTTTTCGCGGTCTTCGGTAGTTTCAATGGCTTTAATGTCTACACCAATAATACGCACGCCATAGTGTTGCCAAATTCCCGCCTTATCGCAGTCAATACACAAATTGAGTGCTGTTTGTCCTCCCATGGTGGGGAGCACCGCATCTATATTGTGTTTTTCTAGAATTTCGCGGATCGATTTTTTCGTAAGCGGCTTAAGATAAATATGATCAGCTGTCACTTTGTCCGTCATGATGGTGGCCGGATTCGAGTTGATCAAGATAACCTCAATTCCCTCCTCACGTAGGGAACGGGCGGCTTGAGAGCCAGCATAGTCGAATTCACAAGCTTGACCGATAATAATTGGGCCGCTACCGATAATGAGTACGGAGCGAATACTTCTGTCGCGTGGCATAAGGCTGAAGTGCTATGGTTAAAATTGGGCAAAAGTAAGTCCTGAATTTTGGATTTGCAGCCTTATTTTTCATTTTTTCAGGAAATAAAAAACCCCGCTAAGTAGCGGGGCTTTTTGTTAGTTGAGTTTCACTATTTTTCGAACCTCGTTAGTTTCACCGTTACTTATCCTGAGTAGGTACATACCATTTGGCAGATGTGATAAATCTAATCGGTGGTTGACTTCACCATCACTTCCGCCAAGCACTTCACTCGTTATTATTTGCCCATTTTGTTGCATTAATTGAAGTGACAGCTTTTCTCCTGCACCAAGTCTACTGCTAATGTTAACAAAATCGTTAATTGGATTTGGGTACACTGATATTGTTGATAGCGTTTTTGACTCAAGCCCTGTTACAGGATCTTGAATATATAAATTGTCTATAGCCCATCCCCAACCATTAATTGTTGCATCAGTAAACAACCTGAATCTAATGATGACTTCATCATTTGCTAAGAAGTTTTCATTTTCAGTTAGATCAATTAAACGGGACTTAAATAGATTTTGCGAACCAACTCCGCTCGTATTAAAGGCATTTACCCAGGTTGAATAGGCACTTGCATCATAACCGGTTGTAAATGGCTGCCATGTCAGGCCACCATCTTTTGACCCCTCAACTATACAGAAATCATTGAATGCATCTGAGCCAAATGGGATGGTAGAGTCCTGATCCTGTACAAGGACTACCTCATCAAATCTTATTATAGTATTTGACTCGGCAATGCGTATTGGTCTCAGCAAGGTGGTGGTAATGTTGCTTGTACTGTCTAAGCCAAAACCAAGACTATACGGACTAGTAGTCCTCAGTGTCTTGTTTAAGAAGCCAGAAGGTTGTGATATTTCAAAAAAGTTTCCAACAAAATCATCAGTAGCGGTTTCAAATGTCGAAGCATAATGATCAGCTGGTGGTTGAAAATCGATTGCTTTTACAACAAAGTATCCATTTGGCGGCAAGGTGGTTTCGTTTCCGGTAGTATCAATTGCAGAGAATTTGTAGCGGACAATGTCCCCAGATTGAAGAGCGCCAATTGATAAAGTGAATGTATTATCAAGCGAGTCTGCTGCGAGCACACTCAGTTCAGTTCCCTCATTGATAATGTAATGAATAGCAAGACTGCTTATGCCTCCGTCATCCCGCGCAAGCAAACGTGGATCAGGAAAATCACTTCCTGCTTTTACATAGTTAATATGATTGTGCAGAAGCAATGGAGGGGTAATATCAGTTTGAATTTGTAAATTGTCTATAGCCCATCCCCAACCATTTGCGGCAAGGTCAATGTAGAGACGAAAACGAATGGCAACTTCATCACCTGCATTAAATGCATCAAGCATATTAATAACTCTTTTTCTATATAGAGATTGCTCGCCTACAGCGGTTGAATTTTGATTTCCATCAGAGGCACTTAAATAACGAGTCAGCCAGACTGACTCAGCTCGGGCATCATAGCCGTCAATAAATGGAATCCACGTTTCGCCCCCATCTAAAGATCCTTCAACAATAACGAAATCCCAGAAACTGGCATCACCAAAAACGGTACCATCATCACCGGGTTCAACCAGTACAATTTCATCGAATTGAATGAATGCGTCTTTACTGGCAACTTTAATCGGGTACTTCATCTGGTAAACAAGATGACGTTCATCATTCGGAAAGCCCTCTCCGCCTATGTACGGGTGCTCTGAATGAATGGCGGGATTGTCGAAATCAGTGGGCGTTGATATGGTAAAACCATTTCCGAAAAAATCATCAGAAGGTTCATCAAAATTATTGCTATATGCCTCTATGGGTTCACCGAGGCCTTGTACATCTAATTCAAAAAAACCAACTTCGGGAAGTACTTTCTGGTTGCTGTTTGAAGAGTTATCGGTTACTGTTATTTTGTATTTGAGTACGGTTCCGGTTGGTAGCCCTTGATTAAGATCAATAACTGCATGGTAAACAGAATCCTGAGGAGGATCCTGTATCACAAAAGTTACAGGTGACTGCGCTACATCATCAATAAAATATTCAACCTCAGCCGAGGCAATACCAATATTATCAGTAATATATGCTTCGATTAATAACTCTGTGTCAGCAGCCAAAATAAAACCAGGAGCAGTATGATTTACTATAGGCGCCTTGTTATCTTCACCGGTTTCGAATACAAAATAAGCTTGCGTTTGCGAACCTAAAGGTATGCTTTGCTTACCTGGCTTAGTATAAGTTCTGCCGGTATTATCATTTACGCTGATGAAATATTTGTAAGTGTCGGGTACGCCTGTTGCGGGAATTGAAGCCTCATATTCGTTTGGTACAGCAGTTGGTGTCATGGCAACCTCAGTATCTGCCCCTCCAGTATTATAGACAAGCACTACTGAACTCACTGATTCTGCATCGGTGGTAACAACAGCCTTCACCACAAAGGAAGTATTCACATCTTCAACATTAGGCAGGCGTTGATGGTCAATGTAGGTAAATACCCATCCCATGTCGCCAAACATGCCGATTACAATCTCTCCGGGATCAAATATGGATTCACCAGTACCTATCTGCGGAGTCATTAACGAATTGTCCAGACCTTCAGGGAAAGTGCCTTCATCAAGGTGCGCAATGCTGGAACCACTGCTAAAGGTTTGTGGGGCATAAACACGCGCAGGCTCGTTGCCATTGGCAGCGTTAGTAGAAGGAGAGTTGTAAAAAAGACTGTTTCCGGTAAGTTGATCTTTAAGATCATCCGAACCGGTAGATGTTGTCAGATAAAGATTTTCTCCGAGACCATTTTCAAGTGACAAATCATAAATAATGGGCACACCCGTACCTGCAAGTCCTACAGAAGCAATGTCGCTATCTATATTGTATGAATCTAAAAAGCCAAGACCATGTCCTAACTCATGTAGCACAACAGTGGTAAGATCATACATACCCGAAGGCGTAACTCCGTCAGTGCCTAGGTACCAAAAGCTATTATTGCTGTTAAACTGTGCAAAAATATCTATGTCATCAGGTTCGTTTAAATCCTGCCTGGCTATTTTTTCGGCCAGTGCAACAGGATACCAGGTATTGATTTGCTGTGCACCATCAAAATTGGCAAAAAAAGTTCCGGCAGTTGCTGATCCGAGCACCCCATTATTCAATGGGGTCCATACGGCTCTTACATGAATATCAACAGGGGACACTAATATACTCTCCCATATATCAACAGCTTTTTGAAATGCTTCGCGTGCGTCAGTGGTAAAACCAACATATTGCACTACAAAATTTGAAGTTTTAGTGCGATTGGCTGACCCTTCCTCTAACTTTTTCTGAATATCGGACGAAAGGGGAATATGACTGGTTCCTGTTACAGCTTTACCATAACATACAATTGGCCGTTTGGGCTTCATTGACATTATGTGTTGTGCATCCAAGCCTGACGAGGCAATAAGGAATAGAGACAGGAGAAGTATTTTTTGGGGCTTCATAAAATAATTTCAATCGATTAATTGGTTGATGCTACATCTATCACTTTGTTCCATACTCGGAATACATTTTTGTAACAAATTTTTTCTATTTCTTCTGGAGTGTAACCTCTTTTCAGCAAGACAAAAATTAAGTTAGGATACTGACTTACATCTTTTAAGCCAACAGGTAAGCTATCACCAACACCATCGTAATCCGATCCTATGCCTACATGATCAATACCAGCCAGCATTTTTACACGATCAATGTGATCAGCTACCTTTTCAACATCAGAAAAAAGTTCGTTATGATTTTTTACAAACTGGTCAATAATGGGTTGTGCTTCCGCATCGCGTGAAGTAAGTTTTTTCTCAGCTAAAATATTTTCAAGTGAATCCAACAGCTTGCTGTTAGTACGCGCTACTGAATCCAGAAAGCTCGCGCCAAAATTTATTTGTATCACACCTCCATTTTTTCCAAGTTCTTTAATCATGTCATCACTCATGTTGCGTTGAAAGCCCGGAGTGAAATAGCGACATGATGAGTGTGAAGCAATCATGGGCGCTTTTGTAATTTTCAAAGCATCGTAAAAAGCGCTATCAGATACGTGTGAGATGTCCACCATCACACCTACACGATTCATTTCACGCACCACCTCTTCTCCAAATGGGCTGAGTCCTTTCCAGGTTTGTGTAGTATCATAAGAAGAGTCGCTGATCTGATTATCTTTTCCGTGCGTGAGTGTCATGTAGCGAATACCGCGGTCGTAGAAATATTGAATATTTGCCAGGTCATTGCCTACCGGAGCGGCATTTTCCATACCCATAGGCAAGGACACCTTACCGGCTTTTGTGTTAGCTTCTACATCAGCAGGGCTGCCGGCTTTACCAAACTTATCCGGATGGGCGGTAATAATACCGTCAATCATAGTAATCAATGTATCGGCTAGTGCTTTTCCATTGTCTTCTTGTAATTGGTAGCGTGAAGGAATATAGATAGACATGAAAGGCGCATCTAAACCACCTTTTTTGGCACGTTCAAAATCGAAGTCGCCTTCAGTGGTGCTAATGGGAATACCCAAAAACTCTTGTTCTAATCTGAAGTTTTTAACTTTTAAGCGAAAGGGTAAATCAACGTGTCCATCGGTAATGATATAAGCATGCGCCAAAGAGTCCGCAACTTTTTTAAGTTGTTCATCAGCCATGTTGGCATAATTAATTGTTTCCTTGGTTCCACAAGAGGCCATGATACATACCAGGCTCAGAAAAGATAAAATTCGCTTCATCGGTTTAGTGTTAGTAAATTCAAGCCAAAAGATATTCAATAATTATAGTTTCTCCACTCTAAACATGAGTAATCTACCACAGGAGCTACCAGAGTACACCAAATCACAATTGGCTTTACGCAATGGGCAGGATAAACCAGCTATTTGGGTAGCCCTAAATGGGTTAATTTATGACGTAACTATATCCAGGTTATGGCGAAATGGTAAGCATTATGAACATTGGGCGGGCCAAGATTTAACTGACGAGCTGAAAGATGCTCCGCATACCGAGAAAGTGTTTGAGAAGTTTGTGGTAATCGGAAAACTGAAACCATGAATGTAGGCTTTTCGCTGCACCGGATATGCTTCAGGCTGTACGCCACACGCTTCACGCGAATATGATCCTTAAGTTAAGACTGCTACCTTTCTGTTGGTCTATAGTAAACGCAAAAGAACTAAACATTAAACGGAGCACTGTGATTTTAAACTTGGTCTGTATCACTTAAAGCCTGTAGCGATTTTGTATTACAAATTAGCATTACTTTTGCAGCATGATTTTAATAGCCGATAGCGGTGCCTCCAAAACAGATTGGAGACTGATTGATGATTCAGGAAAAATTGAACAAGCGCAAACCATAGGGTTTAATCCTTACTATCAACCAATTGAACAATTTGAGCAAGAAGTACGTGAGGTGCTGATGCCCCAGGTAAAATTCAATCCTTTAAAAATTTACTATTACGGTACGGGTTGCTCATCCGATAAAAACAGAAAGCTGATCAGAAATGTATTTGAAAAGTTTTTCAGGGATGCACACATTGAAGTGTGGCACGATTTACTGGCTGCTGCACGTGCATTGTGTGGAACTGAAGAGGGGATAGCCTGTATTTTAGGGACAGGTTCAAACTCCTGTTATTACGATGGCAAAAATATTGCAGATAATGTAACATCGCTTGGATATGTTTTGGGTGATGAAGGTTCCGGGGCATACCTTGGTAAGTGTATAGTTGCTGATTATTTGCGAAGAGATTTACCTGAAAAATTATGGGATCAGTTTAAACAGCGCTTTCCTTTTGAACGTGATGAGTTTTTGGACAGGGTTTATAATCAGGAGATGCCGAGCAGGTTTTTGGGAAGTTTCTCTCATTTTATTTTTCAGCATTTGAACGAACCGTATTGCGACCAGTTGGTAAGGAAAAGTTTTTCTGATTTTTTTGAAAAGAATGTGATGAAGTATGAGGGGTACGAAAAACTGAAAGTTCATTTTACAGGATCAGTTTCTTTTTACTTCAGTAACTTGTTACGACAAGTAGCGAAAGAAAAAAACATTACGGTTCAGCATATTTTGGAAAGCCCGATTGCCGGACTAACGCTTTACCATAAAAAGGACTTGAACAATTGATTTGAGATAAAGCAATTTGCTAATCCGTCAGCTCGCTGAATGTGGAAGTAAATAGCGGTCAGATGGATTTTAGGTACGCTGATTGTTAGTAAAGTTAAAAGCAGTTAAAATAAATACTTTAAACAAATTACTTTGTCGACCACTGAATCATCCTCGCACTACAACAATCTTGAACAGATGTCTGTGCAAGACTTGTTGCAAAACATTAATCGCGAAGACAAGTCTGTTCCGCTTGCCGTTGAAAAGGCTTTGCCACAGATTGAAGCACTGGTAAACGTGATAGTTGAAAAAATGAATCAGGGTGGACGATTATTTTATATCGGAGCAGGCACGAGTGGAAGACTAGGAATTTTAGATGCCTCTGAAATTCCACCAACCTATGGCATGCCACATGGTAAAGTAGTTGGCCTGATTGCCGGAGGTGATGGCGCCATACGAAAAGCGGTTGAGTATGCAGAAGATAATGCACAACAAGCCTGGAAAGATTTAGAAGAGCATTTGATTAATCGCAATGATGTATTGGTTGGCATTGCAGCCTCTGGCCGAACACCTTATGTAATTGGTGGTGTAAAAGAAGCAAAGGCAAATGGTGTTGTTACTGCCTGTATTACTTGTAATAACGGAAGTGAGTTAAGCAAGCATGTAGATTATCCTATTGAAGTAGTTGTAGGCCCTGAGTTTGTTACCGGCAGCACACGCATGAAAGCGGGTACAGCACAGAAGTTAGTGCTTAACATGATCAGTACTGCTGTGATGATTAAACTCGGCAGGGTAAAAGGAAATAAAATGGTAGACATGATGCTCACTAACGATAAGTTAGTAGATCGTGGTGTGCGCATGATTATGGATGAATTGAAGACAGATCAGGCTACAGCAGAAAAATTATTGAAAGAACATGGTGCTGTGCGCAAAGCCATAGAAAGTCAGAAGCATGCATAACATCCTTCCTTACGAACGGTGGTTATCACTTTATGATCCTGCGTTGGATGAACGCTCGCCATTTCACGGCAAGGAATATAACTACGATGTATATTCTGAAAATATTTATGGGTATTACATCGATCCGGCTTGGGATTTTATGGGCTCGGAAACGCTTTATATAAAAATTCTCTTTGCCAGTTATAAAAAAGGCTTTGCCATTGTTGAGTTCATTGGTGAATGGAACGATGCCATCAACAACGACATTATGCACTTGAAGCGTAACGTGATTGAGCTACTGGCAGCAGAAGGCATTAACAAATACATTTTGATAGGAGAGAACATACTCAACTTTCACGGTTCGGACGACAGCTATTACGAAGAGTGGTTTGACGATGTAGAAGAGGGTTGGATTGCAGCTGTTTCATTTCCAGAGTTTATCAGGCAAGAGATGGAACGCTATGGTATTGATCGCTATATAAACATGGGTGGCACACTGGAAATAGAACGGTGGAGAACATTACAGCCCAATCTGTTTTTTGAATTGGTAGATAAGCTTATTCAGCGAAGACTTAATTGATGTGCTAATTCGGTTATGTGGTGATTAGCTGATTGATTTGAAAATTTGATGATTTGAAAATTTGAAGATGAAGGGTAGTCTTTGCGAGGACTTCTATCCTCTGATAAAGGCTTCACGCTCCAGGCCACAAGCTTCAGGCATAGTGTAAAGTCTTGCTTTTTTCGAACCTCTAACATTGTACTTTAACACTTCGCATCTTAACACTTCGCACTTTTATTGACTCCTTTTGCTTTGAACATTGCATCTCTACACTAGCCTCACCGTGAACATCAAGGGTCTACAACAAGGCCAACTGCACATCACTTACTTCTGCTTCTGCTGGTACCAGATAATTTCTTTTAGTTTTCATTTCAAGACAAAGCACTCTTGTTCTGCGAAGCTTACCCTTTTTAAAATAGCGACCCTGCAGTTTAAAAATACTCCCTTCAGGCAAAGAAGATAGCAAGGGCATCGACTTTCGGTTAGCATCGTATGCGCGTAGCCGTTGCGTTAGCGTTACGTCCGCAAAAGAACTAGCCTTCGGATTAACCATGTGCCTTCTTAGCTCCAATAAAATGTCGTCAGGGAAAATGGTTTCTTGCAGTAGCGGTGCTAACAGTTGTTTAAATGAATCCTTCCATTCACTTCCGTGTGCTTCTGCTCGGCTTCCGTGAGCCAGGTAAACCCTTAAATGAGCAACCTCATGAACATACGTTAGCAAAAACAAATAAGGGTTCAGGTCGTGGTTAAGTGTGATTTGCACCTGAGTGGAATTATGACGGCAAGAGAAATCACCGACTTTACTTTGTCTGCTTTTAGTAAGCTTAAGTTGAAATGGACTTTGTTGCCAGAGTAAATAGGCGTAAGCAACTGCCTGTGGGGGCAAGTGCTGCGTAAGAATAGCTTGAATGCTAGATGAGTCGCTGGCTTTTGGCATGTTTTGCCAAAGAAAACAAGTGTTAGGAAAATAAAAAAGGCTTTAGATTTCTAAAGCCTTCCCGGGAAATGCAATCGAAGTCGATTGATTACTGAGCTACAACAGCAGCAGCTGAATCTACAACAACAGTAGCAGAGTCAACAACAGTAGTAGCTGAATCAACAACAGCAGCAGCTGTAGAATCTACAGTAGCAGCGGCTTCTTCAACTTTCTTTCCACCACAAGCTGTGAAAGCAACTGCAAAAGCTGCTACAGCTACAAGTGCGAATAATTTTTTCATAGTATACAGGTATTTTAATGTGCCGCAAAGATAAGCCTTTATTAAAGGAACTATGCAAAAGAATGATAAAAATTATTTTTTCTTAAAGATTAATCTTACCGGAACCCCCTCAAAATCAAAATGATCGCGGATTTTGTTCTCTAAAAAGCGTTCATACGACTCCATAATGAATTGTGGCATGTTGGTAAAGAATGCAAACGATGGATATCGTGCGTTTACCTGAGTAACGTACTTTATCTGAACAAACTTTCCACGTACCGATGCGGGAGGGTTATGCTGGATTTCACGCAGCAAAATATCATTCAATTTACTGGTTGGAATTTTCTTACTCTTGTTTTCGAACACCTGCATGGCTTTTTCTACGACTTGGAAAATACGCTGCTTCTCCAGTACGGAGGCAAAAATCATGGGTATGTAATCGATGGGGGCCAAGCGTTCCATCATATCCTGCTTAAACTTTTCTGCAGTCTTGGAATCCTTTTCTATCAAATCCCATTTGTTAATCATAATTACAATACCCTTACCCTGGCGTTCGGCCAAACTGATCAGGTTTACATCCTGTGATTCCATACCTTGTTGGGCATCGATCACAATTATTACAACATCCGATTCTTCGAGTGCACGAAGCGAACGGAGTACAGAATAAAACTCAATATCATCTCTAACCTTACCCTTTTTACGAATACCAGCAGTATCAATCAGGATAAAATGTTTGTTATACATTTTATAATGTGAGTGGATAGAGTCTCGGGTTGTACCAGCTTCATCCGTTACTATACTTCTTTCTTCACCTAATAAAGCATTGATCAATGAAGACTTGCCCACGTTAGGACGACCAAGAATGGAGATTTTAGGAATGCCTGCATTCGGATCTTCTACACCTGGGGTTTCAAAAGTTTTAACCAATTCATCTAGTAATTCCCCAGTTCCACTACCATTTTCAGCCGAAACAGGGAAGATTTCAGCTTCAAGCCCTAATTCATAAAACTCATTTGCCAGCATAGTTTTATCTGGCGTGTCTGTTTTGTTGGCAGCGATAAAAAGCGGCTTTTTAGAGGTGCGCAATACATTGGCGAAATCTTTATCCATGCCAGTTACACCATCGCGGATGTCTACTAAAAAGATAACAGCCGAAGCTTCATCAATAGCCAGTTTTACCTGCTTTCTGATTTGCGATTCAAACTTGTCTTCCGATCCGGTTACATATCCTCCGGTATCAATTACTGTAAAGAAATGGCCAGTCCATTCGGCATAGCCATAGTGACGATCGCGGGTAACGCCCGACTCGTCATCCATAATAGCCTCACGTTTTTCGATGAGACGATTGAAGAAGGTAGATTTGCCAACATTAGGGCGGCCTACGATTGCAACGATGTTTGCCATGAGTTAATTAAGGTTTTGAAAGCGTTTTAACCATTTGGTTAAAACTGCTGCCAGACCCAGCAGGTAGAAGCCTGACAAAATAAAAAGAGCGATACCGAAATATCGCTCTTTGATCGAGTAGCGGGAACAGGACTCGAACCTGTGACCTTTGGGTTATGAGCCCAACGAGCTACCAACTGCTCCATCCCGCGATTTTATCGCAATAGCGTAGTTCGAAACATAACTAACGAACGGCTCCCGGTTTCAAATGGGACACTATCTTTCGATTGTTGCACAAAAGTAGAACGATATGCCCACAAAAACAAATCGTACCTTTGTTTTGCACTGTAAAAAATGGTTTTGTTTGCGATCAACATAGCAAGCGAAGTCATTCGATACTTTAAGCAAATTATTATTGTTAAATCTACCGCATGACAGAATTTAAAGCAGGTTTCGTAAGCATTATCGGTAAGCCCAATGCAGGTAAGTCCACCCTCATGAATTTACTGGTAGGTGAGCAGTTGTCTATTGTTACCCCCAAAGCGCAAACCACCAGGCACCGCATTATGGGTATGATCAACACACCGGAAATGCAGATTGTGTATAGCGACACACCGGGCATGTTAGAACCTAAGTATGCTTTGCACGAAGCCATGATGAACTTTGTAAAAGTATCGCTTGAAGATGCTGACTTGGTTTTATTGGTGATTGCCTGGGACGACACTATTGAAGAATACATGATCGACCGGATCAATAGAGTTAAATGTCCGGTTGTGCTGATCCTTAACAAAATAGACCTGGCAAAAAAGGAGGAATCGGTAGAAGAAAAAATTAATTTCTGGAAGACAAAGTTTACCAACATACAGCAAGCGATACCAGTTAGTGCTGCTAAAAAGAAAAATGTAGATAAGATTTTGCCGGTGGTTCAAAGTGTGTTGCCTGTCCACCCACCTTATTTTCCACAAGATGATTTAACGGATCGCTCGGAGCGATTCTTTGCAGCCGAAATTATTCGCGAGAAAATATTTTATAATTACGGACAAGAGATCCCGTACAGTGCCGAGGTGGTGATTGAATCTTTCAAAGAAGCCGAAGACATTATCCGGGTACGTGCACAGATTTATGTAGAGCGCGATTCGCAAAAAGGCATTTTAATTGGCAAAGCCGGAAGCTCACTAAAAAAAGTAGGCATCGAGGCACGACAGGACATGGAGTCATTCTTCAAGAAAAAAATCCATTTGGAAACCCATGTAAAAGTTGCTGATAACTGGCGCAAAGAAAGATTTAAGCTGAAGCAATTCGGATATTTAGAGTAGTATAACATTGTAAGTTAAAAGTGTTTTAAATGGCTATCAAGCAGGATAAACAAATGAGCACAGGTGAAGAAATCGCCAATGCCATTACACACGGTATTGGTGCTTTACTCGCCATTGCAGCATTAGTAGTGCTTATTGTTATGGCGGCTATGCATGGTACAGCATGGCACGTGGTCAGTTTTTCAGTTTTCGGTACCACCCTTGTGCTACTCTATTTTGCGTCTACTCTATACCACAGTTTTACACCTGGTCGCGCCAAGCACTTATTTCATAAATTCGATCACATTTCTATTTACCTGTTAATAGCCGGAACCTACACACCTTTTTGCTTAACAGCCCTTCGCGGCTGGATAGGCTGGACAGTATTTGGTATAGTCTGGGCTTGTGCAGTACTTGGTGCGATAGTGAAAGCAATTTCTGTAGGCAGTAAAGTTCGGCTCTCTACTATTCTGTATGTATTGATGGGTTGGGTTATAATAATAGCGATTAAGCCTTTGTATGAAGCCATTAGTTTTACAAGCTTTCTATTTTTAATTGTGGGAGGAGTTTCTTATACCCTTGGCACTATTTTCTTTTTGCGCGATCAGGTAAAGTATAACCACAGTGTGTGGCATTTATTTGTATTGGGTGGAAGTGTGCTGCACTTCTTTTCGGTACTGAATTTATTAAATTCTAAATTCTAAATTCTAAATTCTAAATTCTAAATATTCTTTCTATCAACTTCTATCTCCAACAGCAAATTCATTTTCTTCACCACCTCATCAAGTTCTTCTGCTGCCACCTCAAGTTTGTCGATAATCGCTGGATCGGCACCATTTTGCTTGTCTATTTTTATTAAACCAACCAGGCCCAGAACCCTTGCCAGCGGGCCGCGCACCTCATGCGAATTCATGTGTGCATATTTCTCCAACTGCTTAAGTTGTGTATTGATTTTTTCCGTTCTGCTATGAACAATCTTTTCAAGGTTTTCATTTAATGCCCTTACTTCTTCGGTAGATGAAGTGAGCTCTTCATTTAGTGTTAATAATTGTTGATTGCTATCAGTCAGTGCCATTGTTCTTTCTTTAACAATGCGTTCAAGATTAATTTTATGCTCCCGTAACTGCTTACGTATATTATTTTGAATGATATACAAGGATGTAACCAAACCAGTTGTGATGATTTCAAACTTTGCAGTAGTTGTCATTGATACTACAGAAGCATAGAAAGGTAAAGAATTGTTCTGGAAAATATTTTCTGATATGATGTAAACAGGAATAATGATGGCGTAGTAAACAAGCGTTATAGACGACCAGCTAACACCCACTTTAAAGTTGTTGAAATTATGATTGCTTTTGATTTTTTGATAAGCAAACCATAAAAAAATGGCAGCAGCAAAGTGCATTAGAAAATACGAAATAAAAGCGCCCTCTTCGTGCATGCTAAGCACAGAAAAAAGTATAACGCCTATTATGGAGATGAAATGACGCAAGTATACAACGCTGATCAGGATAGGAATTTCCCTTAAGTCGGTTGCATTACCGCTAAAGCCTGGCATCTGAAACTCCACCATTCCCATAAGGGCTGAGAGCAATCCAAAGAGGCAAACAAAAGCAAGCTCCTGTAGCCAGGGATGAGCACCGAATAATTTTTTGAAGTCCATAACTTGGGGCAGACAGGGCGTAAGTTAGCAATATGCTAAAATCAAGGTTTGGTTTTCTCAACGCCAATTACAAAATACTTCGTTTCACCCCGCCATGGAAAGGTCCTGTACCTTCTTATAAAACGCAAATTTACACGTTCACCAGCGGCAGCCGCACTTTCCAGATCTTTAATAACAGTGGTTTCGTCCGACTCCACAGAAAAATCACGTGTTTCAGCTATGGGGCTCACCCCTTTAAGCGAGCCGAAGGATTCTACACTTAACTTACCCTCATAAGTTTTGAAAAACATACCCCTTTCGGTAATACTTAATACCCTTCCGGCCATTACCCCCTCTTCAAATACAGCGAAATAATAGAAAGTATAAAGGGCGGTAAAGCCAACCAAGAAAATGATAAGCGCCCAGCGCAGAATTTTTTTGAAAAAGATCATAGGTTTATTGTGTGGAGCTGAGTTATCGGTAATTGTTCAACTAAGGTAAGCCAAATGCTGTAATTGTAGAAGGCCCAAATGGTCAATTACGTAATTGTTTAGTCTGTTTTTGGAGGAACAAGTTTTGTACCAGATCGTTAGAAGGTTGTTTCCGGGACTAGTTGTATTGTGTATTTTTGACTTTTAATGTTTGTTATGAAGCCTGAGAAAAAGCTCATTTTCTTTCTTTTATTTTCCATGTTGCTGATCTCCTTTGGCTTTTACGCCTATCAGATCATTTACACGCCTAATTTTTTGGTGGGTAAAGAAGACAGGATGATTGTAATACCTAACGATGCTGACTTTAAAACTGTGCAAAAGATCTTACATGAAGGCGATTATGTGCAAGACTTAATGTCCTTCGCTTTTTTATCCAGAATGATGGACTACGATAAAAAAGTAAAGCCGGGTCGTTTTATATTAAAAGCCAACATGACCAACCTGCAGGCTATACGATTATTGCGTTTGGGGAAACAAGAACCTGTGCGCATTACTTTTAACAATGTGCGCTTGCTTAAAGATTTGGCTGAGAAGATAACCACCAACCTGAGCATGCGCCCCGATGAGTTTGAAGCAGCAGCGGTAAAATTTTCGATGAACAACAAATACGGTTTCAACAAAGACAACCTCATGTGTATGTTTATACCCAATACCTACGAAGTATATTATAACATATTGCCCGATGCATTGATGGAACGAATGTACGATGAGTATGTAATATTTTGGAATGATGAACGCAAAGCCAAAGCAGCACAATTAGGACTTTCACCAGTGGAGGTTTCTATTTTGGCTTCAATTGTGCAGGCAGAAGCCATGAAGCAAGATGAAGCACCAGTAATTGCCGGTCTTTATTTGAACAGGTTAAAACAAGACATGCCTTTGCAGGCCGATCCAACACTTGTATTTGCCTCGGGAGATTTTAGTTTGAAGCGTGTGTTAAATGAGCATAAGGAAATAGATTCGCCTTATAATACTTATAAGTATGCCGGTTTACCGCCTGGTCCTATAAACATGCCAAGGGTAAATTGTGTTGATGCAGTATTGAACCATGATGTAAATAACTATTTGTACATGTGTGCCAAGGAAGATTTTTCCGGATATCACAATTTTACAGATAATTATCGCCAGCAAATAAACAATGCTAAACGCTACCAGCGAGCATTGGAAATTGAAATAGAAAAGGGAAAACAATTGCGAAGAGCAGGAGCAAAAAAGTAATGTACGTATCAGAAACAAGTGTTAGAGTACGTTATGCAGAAACAGACCAGATGGGTTACGTATACTATGGCAACTACGCCATGTACTACGAAGTGGCACGTGTGGAAAGTCTGCGACAGCTTGGATTGACCTATAAGCAATTAGAAGACATGGGTGTAATGATGCCCGTAACGGAACACAGCACACGCTACAAAGCACCGGCACGGTATGATGAGTTGCTGACATTACGCACCACCATTAAAGAAATGCCAGGTGTACGCATTCGTTTTTATTACGAAATATTTAACGAGCAGCAAAAACTGATTAACGAAGGCGAAACACAATTGGTGTTTGTAGATATGAAAAGCAACCGACCATGCCGTGCACCACAAGCTATGGTAAATGTATTGAAACCTTATTTTGAATGAAGTACAGTCATAAAAAATATCTTTTTAAATACGGACAAGGGCAACGCTTTGTAGACCTGCTCAGGCGCGTGCACATGAGTAAGAAGCGACAGGTTTCACTGTATAGTGTCATCAAGATTTTTTTTAAGAATATAAAAGAAGATGATATACTGGACCGTGCCAATGGCGTAGCCTACAACTTCATACTAGCCATTTTCCCCACCATTATCTTTTTATTCACACTTATTCCCTACATCAGCAGCGTAATTCCAGATGTGAACACCAACAGCATTATGGAGTTTTTGGGAAGTATGATGCCACAAAGTATGTATGAAGTGGTGGCTTCCACTATAGAGGATATTATAGGTAATTCGCGAGGAGGCTTATTGACATTTGGTGTACTCTTTGCACTTTTTTTAGCTACCAATGGTATGATGGCGCTGATGCGTGCTTTCAATGCCTGCTATAATACACAAGAAAAAAGAGGCTTGATAAAAACAAGACTTATTGCCACAGGGCTTACTTTGAATTTATCGTTGGTTTTATTTCTGGCAGTTATACTGCTCGTAGTAGGGCAGTTAGTATTAGATTACGTATTGGCTTACCTGCCGGAATTTGCCTGGCTTAATGCTGATACATATACTTTGTATCTCCTCTTCGTGCTTCGTTTTGTTGTTATTTTTATTGTTTTCTTTTTGGCAATAGCCACCATTTATTACTTCGGTCCGGCAATCCATTACGACTGGCGTTTCTTTTCGTTAGGGTCACTTATTGCAACGCTGGGTACTATGGGTGTTTCATATGGATTCTCGTACTACATCACACATTTTGGTAGTTACAATAAAATTTATGGCTCCATTGGTGTACTTATTGCATTAATGATATGGGTGCAGCTAGTGACGACTGTATTGCTTTTCGGCTATGAAATAGATGCCAGCATACATGAGGCAAAAACAAAGGCAGCATTGTGGGAGGCCAGAAAGAAAAATGCCTGACAATATTTTCCCCACTATCCCGTCTCCACCAGTATTACATGCTTGCATGCATTACTAGCCCTAAAAATATCTGCACTTGAAAACTTTTAAAAAAATAATGATAGTTACTGCGGTAGTTATTGCCATACTGGCTGTTAGCTTAATGCTGTTTATGCAACTGCCTGTGTTTGGCAAGCATACTACAGGCGAAGATTTAGCGCGCATCGAAAAATCCACCAATTATAAGGACGGCTCCTTTCAAAATGTGCAACCTACCGAGGTAATGCTTAAAGAAGTTTCTACCCTTAGGGTTATGCGCGAAATGCTGAACAAACCGTCTACAGTTGAACCGAGCAAACCTTTGCCTACAGTAAAAACCGATTTGAAAAATTTAGCTTCCGATAAACTAACCATTGTGTGGTTTGGTCATTCATCTTATCTAATAAAGTACAAAGACTTTACAGTGTTGGTCGATCCGGTTATGAGCGGCTATGCATCGCCCATTGGTATTTTCGGAAAAGCATTTGAGGGAACCGATGTGTTTAGTGTTGATGATTTGCCTCTCATCGATTTATTAGTGATCACACACGATCATTACGATCACCTCGATTATGCTACTTTAATAAAACTACATACTTCCGTAAAAAATATTATTACCCCATTGGGTGTAGATGCGCATTTAAAACATTGGGGAGTACCTGCCGAAAAAATTAAAAGCTTGGATTGGTGGGAGACGCACAAGTTGAATGATTCAACAATTATTACATCTACACCTTCACGTCATTTTTCGGGAAGAGGATTTACGCGGGGCAAAACATTGTGGTCATCATTTGTATTAAACCTGCAGGGGCACAACATTTTTATTGGGGGCGATTCTGGTTATGACAATCAGTTTAAAAAAATAGGTGATCTATACGGCCCATTTGAAATTGCCATGCTAGAAACAGGACAGTATGGTAAAAACTGGCCCTTTATACACATGATGCCCGAAGAAGTAGCAAATGCTGCTCAAGACCTGCAAGCCAACGTATTGTTACCGGTGCATTGGGCAAAGTTTGCTTTATCAAACCACGCCTGGACAGAACCCATTGAGCGATTAATAGCGAGTGGCGAAGGGAAAGTAGTAATGACCACACCTAAAATAGGAGAGCCCGTGCGCTTAGGGGATACGTTGCCTGTGGAGAAGTGGTGGAGGGAAGTTGATGTGTTGATTCGTTGATTCGGTGATGTGCTAATATGATGATGTGCTGATTTGTTAATTTGAAAATTTGATGATTAACAAAGAGCAATGAGCTGCTAGCTGTCAGCCACGAGCTACTAGTCCGGGATGGAGCTACGAGCTGCCAGCACCGTGTAGCAAAAAAAGGCAACTAATTGATTTTACAGATTAATGTCTCTCTGAAGAGACCAATAGGAGAAATAAGAATGCTGAGTTTAACGCTTCTTTTTTTCGGTAGACGAAAGTGGGTATAATAGGAGAAGAGCAGTTCGCAGCCGGAGGCTAGTGGCTCGAAGCTAATGAAAGTTTACTTCGCCACCCGCACACCAAGTGACTGAAAAGATTTACCGTGTATAATCTTGTTGAGTTCCTTTTGGGTTTTCATTACCTCATCTAAAGAGAGCTTTAGTTCGGTGTGGTATATTTTATAAATCAATATCCACTCAGCCTTGTCCATAAAACCATCGGAGTTGGCAATAACACACAACCAGGCAATGGCCCTGGTTTGTTGCTTATTGTCTAGCTTTTTTAGACCTGCCAAACAATCATTGTAGAGTGCCGAAATATCTTTTGCCTTCAGCGCCTCCAGCTGACTATCAAAGGTGGCTAAGCCTAAGCCTTCCGCTTCCATCATTTTGCGTCCTAAAGCAAGTTCGCGTTCATCTACTTTGCCATCGGCACAAATAAGCAGGTAGTAAAGGCTGGTCAGGGTTGTCTTGTAGTCCATATAGGAAATGTAATATAAACAGGGTATTGAGAATAAAGTGCCAAAGTAAAAATGGGCAAAAACAAGATAAATAAAGCTTTTTAATTCTTTAACTGTTCCAGATTGGGAAAACTTACGCTTGGTTAGGGGAAGACCGATGTAAGTATTTTCAATTATACGCTATTTTTTTGAAAAAGATGAGTGCCATACTAGAATTAGCTTGGGCACGGGTATGAGTAATAATAAGCACCTCCTGTTCGAGTTGCGTAATAGGGTGAAATGAATCAAGATAACAACGACTTTTATATATGAGTGTAGCATTTCGAATTTGCAATGGATACACTATCCCCCTCCATTGGAGGGGGGGGGAGGGGGAGGCCTCTTATTTAAGTCAACAAAACTTTAATGGTTATCATCACCCTTACCTCGCCTCGCTGACTCAGGACAATTCTTCGAATGATATTTGTGAGTTGAATAAATCATCACGAGGAAGATGGAGTACATGGTTTACAGTCTACTCTCTATTGAGTATATTGTTCCACTCTATCTATTAGATGGGTACACTGTTCTCCTCCTCGGAGGGCCGGAAAATATTATGGAAGCAAATAAAGAAAACTTTTACGCTTACAATCCTAAACTGCAGCCCTTCGCCAATCAGTTAAGAAAAACCATGACCAAAGCAGAAGCTTGTTTATGGAAGTATGCCTTGCGAGCCGGCAAGCGCAAAGGTTATGGTTTCAGAAGACAAAGACCAGTCCTAAATTTTATCGCAGACTTTATGTGCAAAGAATTAATGCTGGTTATAGAGGTGGATGGTATTACCCACACATGGGAAGAAACAATTGAAAAAGACAGACTAAAAAACGAACAATTAATTGCGGCAGGATTTCATGTACTTCGATTTACCGATGATGATGTGTTAAAGAGAATTAATTGGGTAATTGAATCGATTGAGGTGACCATTGATGAAATTGAAAGAAATGCTACACAGCCTATTAAGAAAAGAAGAGAGCGGAAACTAAAACGGCAACCACCACCCCCTACCCCCGCCTCGCTGGTGGGGGACAGTGCTACGAATAATATTATGAGTAGATTAAGATGATAGCGACTTTATTTGTAGAGTATTTCTTTAATTGATTTTTTAATGGGTACACTGTCCCCCTCCATTGGAGGGGGTAGGGGGAGGCAATTTATCCAAACCAAAGAAATTAATGGTTATCTCCACCCCCTTACCCCCGCCTCGCTGGTGGGGGACAGTGCTACGAATAATATTATGAGTAGATTAAGATGATAGCGACTTTATTTGTAGAGTATTTCTTTAATTGATTTTTTAATGGGTACACTGTCCCCCTCCATTGGGAGGGGGTAGGGGGAGGTAATCTATCCAAGCCAAAGAAAACCATAATGGTTATCTCCACCCACTTACCCCCGCCTCGCTGGCGAGGGACAGTGTTTCGGATTACTGGTTGAGTGGAAATTTCACCATGCGCAATACCAACAACAGCTTAGAGAAGTAACATTATGCCATCAAAATCGTCCTAGTATTTAAGACACCTCAAAGATGAATGAACAACATGCAGACTTAGTCGCAACCGCCCGGAAAGCCGGAGTTTGGTATTTGGCACTGGCAGTATCAGGGGTACTCGGTTTTCTACTACTGCACGCACAAATTTATGTTTCAGACGACTTGCCAAAAACGCTGTTAAACCTGAAAGAACAAGAAAGCCTCGCGAGGATGCGTCTCTTGGCTGAGTTTGCCATCATTGTTTCGCAAGCGCTGGCTGCGGTTTATTTTTTCAAACTATTCAAAGATATTAATCATTTCGCTGCATGGGCTTTGGCCGCATGGGGCATGATGAACGCGGGCATCATTATGATTAGCGCCATAGCCATGGGCGGATCTATTAACGTGGCCAGTCTAAGCCTGCCAGATAATGAAAAGCTGATCATGCTTCAGGTTTTTATGCTGCTCATTAAAGGTTCATGGGCGATAGGCAGCCTCTTCTTTGGCTTATGGCTCATTCCCATGGGGTATGCTGTTGTCAGCTCAAAGCGGATGCCGATAGGTTTGGGACGTGTATTGCAAATAGGTGGTGTCGGTTACATCGCCAGCGCTTTTTTAGTGTATGGTGGATTGAGTGGATCCTGGATTGATATGCTAACCATACCGGCTACCGTTGGTGAATTCTGGATGATCGGATATCTGCTTATTTTCGGCATACGTCCACAAAGTAACTAGCATAATTTTTTCAATTCTTGTTTATTACAAAAACTAAATCATTAAGTCTTTATTACTGACCTCTACACGGTAGCTGTTGAAGTTATATTCAATTTATTCAAATTGATAGTGCCTCTTTTTAACTAAGAGTATCCGAAAAGACTCTTAAAATTATTTTTGAAGGTATGCGAAAAAGGTATGATTGAGGCAATCTAAATTTTTTACGAATTATTTAGCTTTTCCAGTATCCACTATTTTTGTAGGATCTTAAACGGTTATAAATGGTAGGCATTAGATTGTTCAATTTTACTTATTTGACTGAAGAATTAAAAAAAATACCTATTTTGGTATTATAACTACAGAATGGGCTCAGAGAAAAGTGTGAAGAAATTAAACGTTTGCAGAAAAAAGGATAAATTAATTGAATGACGTTTGTATTTTGACTGCCAGATTAACTATCTCACAAGAGCTTCATTTGTAATTTTTTGGAACTGATCAAATAGATTTAATTATGAAGGTAAAGATTAAAACTCTCGCTACTTTAGTAATAACAGCTATTACAATTGTGGTGCTAAACTCATGTAATCAAGATTCTGATATCTTTCAACCAAATTACATAAATCCATTAATTAGCGAAGCAAGATCCTTTTTTGAAAGTGAGTTGGAGCAGCAACAAGAAAATAATAAACATCAGGCTAGGGGATTCAGAAAGAAAATAATTAAGAATCCTCAGTGGCACAAGGCGAACGTCAGGCAACTAAGCTTTGGCGAAGCCGTCATTGTTCCGGTTAAATTTGAAAAAGAACTCTATATCCCAAAGGGAAAAACATCTATAGCACTAAGTGACCTTACATACCTTATATTTAATAAGAATGAAGGAGGTAAAATCAAAGTCGACATCGTGACCTCGATCCCCGATAGTACTTACTTAAATGCAATTGGGGATGTAGCGTTTTCAGGAGTTGTATTGGTTGAAGACTGGAATGGTGACTTTGTTAAAGGCTTCATTCATAAGAACGGAGAAGTTCGACAGATGATAAAAAATGGCGAAGGTGAACTTAATGCTCGTACAGAAACTCTTCCTTATTGTGAAACAATAGAATATTATTCTTGTACAGCTGTTGATACACCCTATGGAAGTTACGTTAATTGTGTACTTGAATATTCAGAAACAACCTGTTATAGTGGAGGAGGAACTTCCGATGATTGGTCAGACTATCCTCCAGAGGGAGGTGGTAGTGGTTCAGGTAATAGTGGATATCCATCAATTGACGACATATTAGCGATTAATGAATGGGAGGAACAAATTAATGATGCACAACTTAAGCCCTGTATGCAGATTATAATTTCAGATTTAAAGAATATTTCACAAGGTTCAGTTGGGCAGATTATTCAAAAATTCTCAGGGAACATACCAGGTTACAACTGGGAAGTAAAAAATGGAACGCTTCCAGGTGCAGAAAATGCTAACACTTTAATTCAATTCAATACATTAACTGGGACAGTAACAACCATCTTCGATTCAAACAAATTCTCAAACGCATCTAACCTATCAATTGCAAGGACTTTACTTCATGAGTCGATACACGCTTACGTTGTTGCAGTTACCTTTAATACGTTGACCGATCCAACCAAACGTGCTCAACTTCTTGGTCCAGATTGGCTAACTGTGGCTATCAACTATGGACATGATTTTATAACAAACAATTACCTGATACCAATTGCTGATGCTCTTGAGCTTTATGGAAAAAGTAAAGGCTATAACTTTAGCAGGCAATTCTATGATGATTTAGCATGGGGTGGCTTGACACATTATCAAACTCCCCCCAATAACGAAACTTCTTTGTTTCTACAAAAAATACCCAACGTTACAGATCGTAATAGAATTTTAAATACAATTGTTGTTGAACTGTCAGGCAAGGACTTTTATGGAAACTCTGTTGCAAAAAAGGGGAATAATGCAGGCTGTTAAGTATATTTTATGTTTTTCCCTTGTGATAATAAGCTTAAAAACATTTAGCCAGAAAATTGATGGTAAATATTTTTATTGTGACCCATCTGGAAGTAGTTGTAAGGAGATTGATTTATATCAGAACAAATTTACAGCTAAGTACTCAGGTGACTTCGGCCTTATTACCCTGAGCACTGGATATTACTTAATAATTAGAGATACTCTTTTGCTATTTCATGTGAATAAAATTGAAGATGACCGAATTGTAACATTGAAAAAAGTTAAATATTTAGACTTGTTAAATGCCCCTACTTTTAGTACTAAAATAAGGTTAAATATTGTTAATGAAATTGGACACTTCATGCCAGGAGTTAATGTTTTGCTTCGTAATCAAGATAATGAAATTTTGAAAGGGCTGGTTACTGATCAGCGTGGGGTGGTGGATATTAATCTTTCACCACTTACAGATGTTGATAATATACTATGCTCTTGGCTTAGTGATGAAGAAAATTTTAAATTAGTTGACTATGCCGGATATGAAAGTATTGTAACCATAAAATTAACCACGAAGGGTTACAAAAGAAGCACGCAAACTGGATGCGAGAAGTATTTGATTATGCGCTCAAGAAAGGGGAGGTTTTCCCTTAAAAACTTAGATAGCAGTGAAATTCTAAATCTAGGTAAGTAGTATTTAAATGCTTTGATAATATCGTTCCTCTGATTTGTTTAACCAGTACGCTTAATGGGCTTTCACTAAGTTAAGGTCGTTAACACAAATCCAACTAAAGCAAATGAAATCATACAAACCAATAATGATCATGCAAATGGTAACAAAGGAACGATTTGTCAATAGTCTTTTACTACTTTTATTTACGCTAATGCCTTTGCAAAGCAAAGCGCAATGGTCAGGTGAAGCTGTTGATTTAATTGCCTATGAGTTGGCAGATCCGATTAAAAAAGAGATAAGATTGTTTATCAGAGAAGCCGATAAAAAGAAACTTAACTGCGACCTAACTTTTTTTCGATTAAGTTTGTCATAAACACAAAATCATTTGAATGTGACACAATAATCTTTTCAAAATCGGTTGACGATCAGTTGAGAGAAATTATTGCAAAAAAGATTAAACAAAACAGGATAAGTTGGTCAAAGATTCTAAGTGAGGTTAATTATTCTAATACTGAAAATCTTAATCTGATTTTTCCTGTTTATATTTCTCGTGATAAATGTTCAACATCCAAACTTACCGGATCACAATGCTGGGAAGTTTTTAACGAGTTACTAGTTAATGGTAATAGCGAAGTTATCATACTTGGTTCGATGAGCTTGTACATGAATGATTAATTAAAGTTAGGGTATTTGAAATTTCCTAAACTATACATAGTAGCTTAGCATGGCCTATATGACTTTACTGTGAATATCAGGTGACCAGTAAAGATTCGCAGAGAGTGGAAAAAGACAGCGTGTTGAAGCTCAATTTGTATGAAAGAATTTATTTTATTCATGATCGTATTTGTTTTTGCAATATCCTGCACAATTCAAAGGGACACTAAATTAAAACCAACGAATAATAAAGGTGGTTATACTATTAACAAGTATACAAGCAACGAGTTGCTTGAAGGTGATAGCGCAATAATTTATGGGTATGTTAAACAGTATGACTCTTTTAATTCAATTCCGATTGCAAACATAAATATTGCTTGTGTATCCGTTTTACCTGATTCTACCGGTTATTATCAGATTAAAGGAAAGGCTGGAAGTGAAACGACCTTCTTAACTTGTGTATCGATTGGTCAAAAATCAATTGAAACTGAGTTCTTTAAGCTACAAAGAGGTGATTCTCTTAACATTAACTTTTTTCTAGTTCAGGATGATAGGGCATTGATAAATTGTGAAGAATTTAAGTAAAATAATATGAGACGTTCAATCCATGCCAGTATATGTTATCGAGAGGAATTTTACTTGGCTGGAATTTCTTATGCCTTGCCCTGCTGGCTAATATCATGATTACAGCTGTGCTGAGTGCACCTTTTCCTTGTCAGCAATTGGCTTTTGAACAGCCCAATGTAGGTGTGTTGTATTTTCCATTTGCCTGGTTACCCGGCTTCGTGCTGCCCATGGTATTGCTTGCGCATTTAGTCAGCATTCGACAGCTGCTAAAAATCAAAGTTTAATAACCCTGTCTTACATTTATATATTCTAAATTCTATCTTCCAACCTCCAGCATCTAACCTCGAACTTCTATTCTCTACCCCTCAACTAGCTTAATTTCATTTCTCAGTAAAAAAGCATTCTCTTTGAGCCATGGAACTGGCAGGTTATCTCGCTTTTGTTTTTGTAGGTGTAGTATTAGGGCTTCTGGGTGGGGGTGGTTCTATTCTATCCATACCAATTTTAGTTTATCTCTTTAATGTGGAACCTGTTTTGGCTTCAGCCTACTCGTTGTTTATTGTTGGTGTTACTTCTCTTGTTGGCGCAGTACCAAAGTATCGCCAGCATATTTACAACGCGTAAATGGATAGTACCTGCTATACCAGACCTTATATGGGAAGGTGACTTTTTAATCCTAAAACAAAGTTGTGGAGTATTTATTGGGCTGATTCTAATGAAGGCGTGCTCCAGCCTGCTGTTGTAGGTTCATTTGAAAATAATGTGGCTCACTTTTTTACTAAAGACACATTTAACTCCAAAAATATTGTAGTGGTTTTTCGTTGGGATGTTCGAAACAGAGAAAATCCAATCTGGAGTCAGGCATTTACGGAAGACATGGGAAAAACATGGGAGTGGAATTGGTATATGTCTTTTAGTAGATTATAAAAAGATAGCGTTAAGATGAAGGACTACATAACCGATATTTAAGATGTACACAGAGGCTAGGTGTGGAAAACAGTATAGAAGCAAACAATAGAAACTTTTACGCTTACAATCCTAAACTGCAACCCTTTGCCAATCAATTAAGAAAAACCATGACCAAGGCGGAACCTTGTTTAAGGAAGTATGCTTTGCGCACAGGTAAACGAAAAGGTTTCAGAAGACAAAGACTGGTGCTAAATTTTATTGAAGACTTTATGTGCAAAGAATTAATGATGGTAATAGAAGTTGATGGTATTACCCACACATGGGAAGAAACAATTAAAAAAGATCGACTAAAAGATGAACAGTTAACAGCTGCAGGATTTCATGTGCTTCGATTTACTGATGAAGATGTGTTAAAGAAAATAAATTGAGTTAATGAATCGATTGAGAAGACTATTGAAGAAATAGAACGAAATGCTACAGAGCCTATTAAGAAAAGAAGAGTGCGGAAACTAAAACGGCAATCACCACCCCCTATCCCCGCCTCTCTGGCGGGGGGACAGTGCTGCGAACTTCACAGAATGAATCAGCGTAGTATAAAATTAGCTTTGCAGATAAGGCCGAAATCATTTATTTTAATTTTTAACCATTGTACACATGATTATCAAGTGATTGTAAACAAACTTGGCAAAATATTTGTTAATACTTTATTATGAAAAAAGTTTCAGTCTTATTCATTTTAGCGCTTTGCTTTTATTCTTGCAGCTCTCCACGCAAAATTGCACTCACAAGTTTGGGTGACGAACGGTATCGGTACATTTTTGATTTTAATAGCAGAGTTGCCCAGCAAAAAATGCAAGCAATGCGGAGTAACTATACACAGGCTTCCATTGGTGTTAGTATGATTGATGGAGTGGGAAACTCTTTCAACCATCCACGACAACTGGACACTTATACCTACATGCCAAAATTCTTTAGAAGTATTATTATTATTAATAAAACTGGTGAGACACTCTATGCAGATGTTCTTAACGACAGGCCTCTGGACAATGAGTATAATTGTTCTGTGATGAATATTCAGCTTCCCCCAAACGAAAGTGTTATTTTTATAGCGTATGTTAATGATTCGTACGAACTTAAATATGGAGGAAGTCTTGAGTCCAAAACGAATAGTTACACCTTTGATCCCTACGAGGGAAAGAAATTATTCGTAGAAAAAAATGGTGTTAACCTTACAAAAATTTACTGAAGTTCAATTTTTAAAAACTTACCAGTATAGCTAGTTGTATTTTTCGCCACTTGCTCAGGTGTACCTTGCGCAATAATCTGTCCGCCCTTGCCACCGCCTTCAGGTCCTAGATCGACAACATAATCTGCTGATTTGATCACATCCATGTTGTGCTCAATTACTAGCACGGTATTTCCTTTATCGACTAGTTTTTGCAAAACATCCAGCAAATGAGAGATATCCTGGAAATGTAAACCCGTTGTGGGTTCGTCTAGTATATAAAATGTTTTTCCGGTATCGCGCTTCGATAATTCTGTAGCCAACTTAACACGCTGTGCCTCTCCACCTGAAAGTGTAGTAGCGTGCTGGCCTAGTGAAATGTAGCCCAAGCCAACTTCATTCAGTGTTTCGATTTTTCGTAAAATTTTCGGTTGGTTTTCAAAGAAGTTTACTGCTTCTTCTACCGTCATATCCAACACATCTGAAATTGATTTACCTTTAAATCTTACTTCAAGTGTTTCCCTGTTATAGCGTTTGCCTTTGCATGTTTCACAATGCACATATACATCCGGTAAAAATTCCATTTCAATGAGACGTAACCCTGCTCCTTCACATGTTTCGCAGCGACCACCTTTTACATTAAATGAAAAACGTCCTGGTTTGTAGCCACGTATTTTCGACTCCTGCAATTGTGAGAATAAATCACGGATATCGGAAAATACACCTGTATACGTAGCAGGATTTGATCTTGGTGTGCGACCAATCGGTGACTGATCTACTTCAATAACTTTATCTAACTCGTCTAAGCCATCAACTTTTTTGTAAGGCTTGGGCTCCGTTCGGGAATGATAAAAATGTTTGTTGAGAATAGGAAAAAGTGTTTCGTGAATAAGTGTTGACTTACCACTACCTGACACACCTGTGATACAGGTGAAAGTACCCAGCGGCACATGTAAGTCAACATTTTTTAAGTTATTACCTTGTGCGCCCGTAATGGAAAGTTTTTTACCAGAGCCTTTACGTTTTTCTTTCTTAACATTTATTCCCAGCTTACCCGACAAGTATTTGGCGGTTGTGCTGTTGTTCTTTAAAAAAGTTTTTGGATCACCCTCTGAAACCACCTGGCCGCCATGTCTGCCTGCACCAGGACCGATGTCAATAACGTAATCGCTCTCTAACATCATGTCTTTGTCATGCTCCACTACAACAACTGAGTTTCCTAAATCGCGTAAATCTTTTAAGGCTTTAATCAGTTTTACATTGTCGCGCGCGTGTAAACCAATACTTGGTTCATCAAGAATATATAATACACCAACTAACTGTGTGCCAATTTGTGTGGCAAGGCGAATGCGTTGCGCTTCGCCACCACTCAAAGTTTTCAGTGGTCTGTCTAGGCTTAGATAATCCAAACCAACATCCAATAAAAATCCAATACGCTTACGAATTTCTTTTAGTACTTCCGTTGCAATTACATTCTGTTTGGCGTTAAGTCTGTTTTCAAGCTTATCAAACCATTTATGGAGTTGCTGAATATCGAGATGCGAAAGTTCTGAAATATTTTTATCTGCAATTTTGAAATGAAGTGATTCCTTCTTTAAGCGTGCTCCATTACATTCCGGGCATGTTCTTACAATCATGAAATCTTCCAGCCATTTGCGAATACTTTCAGAGCCTTCTTCTTTTTGCTTTTCTAAAAAATTAATAATCCCTTCAAACTTAGTGTTCCATTCTGTGCCAGGGTATTTAACTGAAGCCACAGCTACTGGTTCATCATCACCATACAATAAGGTTTTGATTGCCTCTTTGGGTACTTTGTTTAATGGTGTGCTTAGGGTTAGCTTATAACGTTTGAGTATGGCTTCAATCTTTTTAAATATCCATATATCGCGATACTCACCCAATGGCAAAATGCCACCCCGACTAATACTTAATGTCTTATCAGGAATTACTGACTCTTCGGTAATCTCTTCAATTTGCCCGAGTCCATTACACACAGGGCAAGCACCATAAGGCGAGTTAAATGAAAAAGTGTTAGGAGCAGGTTCATCGTATGATAAACCTGTAGTTGGGTCCATCAGAAATTTAGAGAAGTGATGAAGTTTTCCATTTTCTTCCAGTGCCATGATTACACCCTTGCCTTCTTTCAACGCTTTGTTTACCGACTGCGCAATGCGCACCCTGTCTTTGGCATCTGCAACAATGCGATCAATAACTACTTCAATGTCGTGAATTTTAAAACGGTCTACCTGCATTTTCGCAGCAATTTCCTGCACTTCACCATCTACACGCACTTTAGTATAGCCTTGTTTGCGTATTTGCACAAATAGTTCGCGGTAATGTCCTTTGCGGCCTTTTACAATTGGTGCCAGCAGGGTAAGTTTCTTTCCTTTAAAATTTTGAAGTAATGCATCCACAATCTGATCTTCTGATTGGCGCACCATTCTTTCACCTGATAAATATGAAAATGCTTCACCAGCTCTTGCATAAAGCAGACGCATGAAGTCATAGATTTCGGTAACGGTGCCTACAGTAGAGCGTGGGTTGCGTGATGTTGTTTTCTGTTCAATGGAAATTACGGGGCTGAGTCCGTTAATTTTATCAACATCAGGTCTTTCCAAATTACCCAAAAAGCTTCTGGCGTAAGCCGAAAAACTCTCCATGTATCTTCTTTGACCTTCTGCATAGATGGTATCAAATGCCAAAGATGACTTTCCGCTGCCGCTGATACCGGTAATAACAACCAATTTGTTGCGTGGAAAGGATACAGAAATGTTCTTAAGGTTGTGCTCGCGTGCTCCGATTACCTCAATATTATCGTGACCTGTGGCATCGGTCTTTTTTAGTACAGAAGTGGCTTTGGCCATTAATTAAAGAGTTAAAGAAAGAATACAAAAATGAGCGGCTGATTGTTTCAGAACAAATCAAAATTGTAACAAAAACCTGACAATAACGACTTAGCTAATATGATTACGATCATCGATTGGCTGAAAAAGCAATTCCTGGTAAGATTATTTGTTATTTACCTGCGCTACCTGACTGGTTTTGCCTTTGTATTCGCTTCTATAATTAAAATTAAGGGTGAGCGTTTTACCCTGATTCCGCCCACGGAACCTGTAGGTTATTTTTTTGAAGCCATGTATCAAAGCGGTTTTTACTGGAATTTCCTTGGCTGGGCGCAGTTTATATCCGGAGCCTTGCTGATGTCGCAGCGTTTTTCGACTATTGGAGCGCTCGTCTTTCTTCCAGTTATCACTAATGTCTGTCTCATTACTCATTCAGTAGATTTCGGCTCAGGCACGCCTGTCATCACCACTTTAATGCTGTTGGGCACAATCTTTCTGGTGTTCTGGGATTATAAAAAATGGATCATTCTATTTAAAAAGGATCACACCATTTATTTGGACTTGCGTAATGAACCGGAAGATAGACTAATGAATGATCCTGTATGGATAGCTGCCGGTATGCTTTTCGTTTTTTTTACTGTTGCCTTTCAACTCTCGGGGGGCACTTATGCAATAACCTGGGTTGTGTCTATGTTGGCAACAGGTATTATTGCTTTTATTTGGGTAATGCTAAAACACAAAAGAAAATTGGCTAGCTAGAAGCCATCTCAAAAATACTTAGAAACAAAATAATCGCGTCATTGCGATGAACGAAGCGTTGAACGTGTGCTGGGTGAAGAAGCAATCTATTTAGGAGAATTTAAAGCAGCCAGCTGGATTGCTTCTCCCGATTTTATTGGGAGAAGCAATGACGAGTCCTCTTATTTTGAGATAGGATTTAGTATGAACCATAATACTTACGCAGAAACCATTCGCTACTTACGAGGACTAAGAGTAAAAAGAATGTCCACTTTAAGTTAATCAGGTTATCATACTTTTCTTCTGATTGGATTAAAGCAGTGGCTTTTTGCTGTGTAAGCGATGTGTTTAATGTTTCGATGTTCTCAGCGCTTACAAATAATCCTCCCGTTTGCACAGAAAGTTTTCTTAGTAAATCAAAATCGGCAGTAAGGTTTTGCAGTTCGATTTGCTGGCGACTTACCAAAAATTCTCCTCTCACTTCCTCTTTCTCTTTCAGTGTAGTAGAAGCCTTGTATCGGTATACACCTTCCGACAAACCGCCAATGGTGTAGCGTGTGTTTCCTTCGTTGGTTGTATATCGGTATGTATTACGTTGTCCTGTCTCGCTGGTTAGTTCTATCTCAATAGTTTTGCCATAAACTGGTTCGAAAATATCGTTATACACCTGTGTTTCGAATTGAACAGATTCTGTATCCAGAAACTCTTGTTTTATTGGGTAGCTTCTGAATTTCCTTCGATCATCGGTGGTGGATAAGTATTGAATCAGCTTACCAAACAATTCGTCAAAGCTTTCTGTATTTTCATTTCTACTAAATTCCTGTAATCTCCAACGCCACAAACCTTCACCCAGCATAAAGGCCACTTTTCTTTCTTCTAACTGATCAAGGTATAAAAGTGGTTTGTCTGTTACCAAGCTTCCTACTTTTTGAAAAAGTAACGGAGTAGCTGATGGAGGAATTTGCATTTTTACAAATGGCACCGAGGCTGGTGGAAAAGATTGGAAAACACCTGCAAGATTTGTTTCTGCAGTAAACACTGAAAAGTCAGTATTAAAAGCAGGCACTACATCATCGAATTGACGTATGCCTCCTTCAATTTTTACAATTCCATCTTTATTCAATTCCTGCCAATTGGTTTGTTCGCCTAACACAAAAAACAAAGAGGCTTTTGTAGCTTGTGCCTGTTGCAATAATTGTCTTGTTCGCCCTTTAAGATCCGGTACCTGAAAGAGCATAATTAAATCTGCCTCTTTACTCAACTTACCGAAATCATTTTGGGTGGTTCCCGGTATGTGTAGATCAAACTCATAATTTTCATTTTGCTCTACTACGGCTCTCAGGGCTTTAATGTCTGGATGTGGCGCAGAAGCTAAAGCCAGTATTTTCTTTTTACCGGATACAACTTCCACAAAAACCGTAGTTCTATTATTGGTTGTATTCCACTCTTCAGCTTGTGGGGTAATTACAATTTCGTAACGCTGTAACCCCTGATCTGCCGCGAGCGGTAAAAACTCCACACGGGTCAGTGCTTCATTGGTAATGTTGACAGCTTTCTTTTCAAGTAGTTTGCCTTTGTTCAACAAAGAGACATCAACAATTTTAGCTAAAAATCCTTTTGCGCTCAACTCTATTCTTACCGGAAAACGATTACCCTGATAGGCAATTTTATTAAAGACAGTATTTTTAATAAAAAGATCTATGCGTTTGCTTGTATCGCCCACTCCGATTGTGTGCACGGGAAAATTGAAGGTTGAGTACAAAGGTGAAATACCTGCATTGTAAATACCGTCTGAGATAAATACTAAGCCGGCCACTTTTTGTCCTTCGTAGTCGTTGCTGACTTTTTTAATGGCCGATGTAAAATCGGAGGTTCCGTTAGGATCTTGTAGTGTACGAAACTCAACTGTGTAATCTTGTTCTTGAAGATCACGTTGTAATTTACCTAGCTGTTGCGTTATCGCTTGTTGTTTTATGGAGTCTGTTACTTCGTTTACCGAACCGCTATCGTCTTGCAATACAACAATAACAGGTTTGATAAAGAAATTATTGACTTGTTTTAGAATGGGTTCTAATAAAAGTAGTGCCAGCAGAAAAATTAATAGAGTTCTGGTTACAAAAAGCACTTGATTGATTCTTTTGCTCCAGGGATATTTTATTTTATACAGAAGATAAGCAGCACCCAGCGCAAGTAGCAGGCACAGCACTAAATACAAAGGTGAGGATTCAAAAATTATTCTACTCATTAAGAATTATTTCAGATTCAATATTTCAAATTTCAAAAAACCTTAATAGCCATATTTTTCTTTCCACAGGGTGCGAAGGTGTTTACGCATTTCTTCTTCTCTCGCATTCTTACCCGGCTCATAAAATTTCATTCCTTTAATGGCATCGGGTAGAAACTCCATGTTCACGAAACTATTTTCATAACTATGTGCATATTGGTAATCTTTACCATAACCAAGATTCTTCATTAGTTTGGTCGGTGCATTTCTTACCGATAAAGGTATGGGTAAATCACCTGTTTCATTTACCTTCTGTAAAGCATTTTCGATAGCCATATAACCGGCATTGCTCTTTGGCGAACTGGCCAAATATACCGCACATTGGGCGAGAATGATGCGCGCTTCAGGATAGCCAATCACATTAACGGCCTGAAAGGTGTTGGTAGCCATTATTAAAGCAGTAGGGTTAGCGTTGCCTATGTCCTCTGACGCTAATATTACCATTCTACGGGCAATGAAGCTTACATCTTCGCCACCTTCAATCATGCGAGCCAGGTAATAAATGGCTGCGTTGGGATCGCTGCCGCGAATGGATTTGATGAAGGCTGAAATAATATCATAATGTTGCTCACCACTTTTATCGTAAATGGCAATTTTCTTTTGCGCCACACTCATTACTAGTGCATCCGTGATTACAACATCTGGCGTCTCCGAGGATTCAACGACCAGTTCCAATAGATTCAACACTTTGCGTGCATCTCCACCCGACAATTGAAAGAGCGCTGCATGCTCCTGAACATCTATCTTTTTTTTCTTCAGCACGTCATCCTTTGCAATGGCTTGATGTATCAGCTGAAGCAATTCTTTTTCTTCCAATGCCTTCAATACATATACCTGGCAGCGCGAGAGCAAGGCTGCATTCACTTCAAAAGATGGATTCTCCGTTGTAGCACCAATCAAGGTGATAATTCCTTTTTCTACAGCACCCAATAGTGCATCTTGCTGTCCTTTATTAAAACGATGGATCTCATCTATAAATAAAATTGAACGTGGAGAGGCTTTCGCTTTTTCAATAACTTCACGTATATCTTTTACTCCGGCACTGATGGCACTTAATATGTAAAAGGGCTTCTTTGCTTCGTTGGCAATAATATTGGCCAGTGTTGTTTTACCTACACCCGGTGGCCCCCAGAAAATCATGGAAGGTATTGTGCCTGAACGTAAGACTGTGCGCAGCATACCCTTCTCACCAACTAAATGTTGCTGACCCACTACATCGTTTAACGTAGAGGGGCGGAGACGTTCAGCTAATGGTGCAGATGATTCTGATAACATGATTATAATCTTATAAAGGCTATTAAGGCCAAACCTGCAATACCAAAACTAACAACGAAAAGGAATAAGAAATTCAACAATAAAAATTTAATAACTGTTTTTGCTCTTCCTTGCTTGTATACTTTACGCATGGCTTTGTATAGATAAATGAAAATCCACATGTATAAACCCAATTCTAGCCACCATAGCCACTCTACTTTACTTGCAAGGATAATTAAAGATCCGATGAGATATATAAAATCGTAAAAAAATATGGTGAAGATCAGATGTTCTGAATAGTAAAAATCACGCCTGACATAAAAGAGTTTGAGTAGTAAGGCGAAGAAGGGCATGAGAATAAATATCATCTTGGGTGTGTTTTCCATCATGTCATTCATGAAGGCTTTTGCTATCTGACCCTGAGTGGCTCCTGCTTCAACTTCTCTTCCCTTCCGCTCAAAATATCGTTTAATGTATCCATCACGTTTTTCAGCGGGTAAAGCATTTTGTAAAGAATCGTATTGGGCTAGTGTTTTTGCCACTTTGCTTTCGGTACTTATTTCTACAGGTTGATACCCGAATTTCAAGCCTTTGGTATTTTCTCTAACCAATGAATCAACATTAAGTGAATCTTGTACCGTTTTAAAATCTCCCTTCTCTTCGAGATCCATATCATCGGTTGAAAATACTGTAGAGAAAAGCAGAAAAAATATAAAACTCAGAAATACATACATTCTGGCTGGGTGATAAAAACTTTCTCGTTTACCAGCATTGTACTCGGCTGTAATCTTTCCTGGATAAAAAAGCAGGTATTTAAAAGTCTTAAAAAATTTAGATTCAAAACTATAGAAAGAACTGATGAAGTTGATCAACAAATCGCCAAGGTTTTGTCGGGCTGGTAAATCACGCTGACCGCAGTTTCCGCAATACTTGCCCGTTAATGGTGTACCACAGTTGAGGCAATGTTGTTCACCAGCGCTTTTGCCTGCACGTTCAGCATCAATAAAACCTTCAGCGAACGGTAGGGATTTTCCAAGATCTTCCATGGGGAAATTTTCTAATTATATGCCGCTCAGTTAAGCATTTATATTGACTCACCTCCAGTCCTCTCGAAAGGAGAGGATGAATATAGAGACTTAACTAAACGGCATTGATTTCTAATTGCTAAAGATAGAATGAAAGCGGTAAATTGCCGAAGTAGTTAAAATTAAATGTGTTAGAATGTCTGTTCCCATTCGTGTTTCTCATTTATTCAGGTCCTTAGATGCCAGTCTTATTGAATTACTGAAATCGTTAAATGCTGACGAGTGGCAAGCACAGACAGTGGCCAAACTTTGGAAGGTAAAAGATGTAGCCGCACACTTATTAGATGGTAATATTAGAACGCTGTCAATACAAAGGGATGTGTTTTTCGGAGAACAGCCTGGTGATATACAATCCTATCAAGACCTTGTTACTTGGCTCAACCAACTAAATGCTGATTGGGTAAAGTCCAGCAAACGTATCAGTCCGAAGGTTATGATCTTGCTGCATGAAGCAACAAGCCACCAAACCTGCACTTACTTTGAATCGGTTGACTTAAATACAAAAGCTATTTTTTCTGTTGCATGGGCGGGCGAAGCAGAATCACAAAATTGGTTTCACATTGCCAGAGAGTACACAGAGAAATGGTTGCATCAACAACAGATCAGGGATGCTGTTAACAAACCAGGCATATTGAATCAAAAGTACTTCAGTCCTTTTCTGGAAACTGTAATGCGTGCTTTACCCTTTACGTTTAAAGATATTGATGCAGCTGTGAATACAGCCATTCAGGTTGATGTTGCACATGAAATTGTAGACAGCTGGTTTTTGGTGAAGCGTGAGACAGGATGGGAATTGTTAAAAGAAAAACCAGCACTTGTTATGGCTCATGTACAGCTTGAGGGCCATGCTGCATGGAAGTTGTTTTCAAAAAGTTGGAGAGCAGAAGATATCCGAGCTTTTGTAAAAATGGAAGGTGACCAGTTTTTAGGTGAGCAGGTGTTGACGCTTGTTTCTTTTATGGCTTGAATTTCCTCGGGCTGTGTCTTCACAGCCCGAAATAGGTGAGGTGAATCATTCAGATATTTATTATATAAATTACTTTGATGCTGGTCTGTGCGGACACAGACCAATGTAGAGAGTATATCTGCAAGTTTTAATTGCCGTATTTTATTATTCGTATCGTCCCCGAAAAGGGAGACGACACTTGGAGCTGATGCAGGTCTATGAGGACACAGACCAGGGCACAGGACCAATGAAAAACAAAAAGACCACCTCAGTATTTTGAGGCGGTCTTTTTTACATTAAATACCTGTTAGCTTTTATCTATTTGCCTTTTCTCAAATAGCTATGTGATTTTCCATATCCAAAATACAAGACCAAACCAAAGGCCATCCAGCCGAAAGCAATCAATAAAGTATTTTGATCAAGAGATGCGATAAGACCACCACATACCAACATACCTAAAATCGGAACGAGTGGTACAAGCGGTGTAGTGAAAGGACGCACCAACTCAGGATTTTTAACACGCATTACCCAAATACCTGCGCACACTAAAACGAATGCGAACAGGGTACCAAAACTTGTTAAGTCACCGGCTACGTTACCAGGAACAAATGCTGCAAATAATCCTACAAAAATGAAGAGGATCATGTTTGACTTATAAGGTGTTCGGAATTTAGGATGCAGTTCAGAGAAAACTTTTGGCACTAAGCCGTCATTAGACATAGAGTAGAATACACGAGACTGCCCCATAAGCATTACCAGAATAACAGAAGAGAAACCTGCAAGAATAGCAACAGAGATTAGTGTCGCTAACCAACCGTAACCTTCCATGTATGTATTAATCGCGTATGCAACAGAAGCTTCTTTACCAGCAGTTTTAAACTCTTCCCAGTTAGCCATGCCTGTTAGCACATAAGAGAACAATACATAAAGAATTGTACAAACTAACAATGAACCTAAAATACCAATAGGCATGTCGCGCTTAGGATTTTTAGCTTCCTGCGCAGCAGTAGATACGGCATCAAAACCAATAAAGGCAAAGAACACAATGGCAGCACCACCAAATACGCCACCCCATCCCCATTCGTTCCAGCCTTCATGACCAGGAGTTCCTTCAGGGATAAAGAATGGTGTGTAGTTAGACGGATTAATAAAGCTCCATCCTAGACCTATAAAGAGTAATACGATAGCAACTTTAACAAATACGATGACTGCATTTACTGTTGCTGATTCCTGTGTACCCTTAATTAAGATAAGTGTAAGTATTAAAAGAATTAATAAGGCTGGTAAATTCATGATACCGCTTACACCATTCACGGATGTTTCGAAAGGTGAGTGGCACCACTCATACGGTATACTCCCCCCCAGCAAGTTATTTAGGTATTCACTCCATGCGATGGCCACTGTTGCTGACGCAAGTGCGTATTCAAGTACGAGAGCCCAACCAATGATCCAGGCGACAAACTCACCCATAGTTGCATAAGCGTAGGTATAAGCACTACCCGCAATAGGTATCATCGATGCAAACTCTGCGTAGCAAAGACCGGCAAAAGCACAGCCAATAGCAGCAACCACAAACGATAATACGACAGCTGGGCCTGCTGCTTCACCAGCAGCAGCGGCAGTACGCACAAACAGACCTGCACCAATAATGGCACCCACGCCTAAGGCAATGAGATTTCCGGCTCCCAGTGTACGCTTGAGCCCTTTGTCACTATCTACGGCCTGGGCCATCAGTTGCGCAAGAGGCTTTCTAATAAACAAACTCATTATAAAGTAAGGTTAGGTGGACAAATTTTATAAGCCCCAAAACTAACAAGAATAATGTATTTGCCTACTGCAAAGGTCTAATACCCAATAAGATTTGTTTAGGCGGCTGTGTCAGATTTTTCAGTGGAAGATGGCTCTGTAGGTGGCGAACCTTCAGTTGATTGCGGAGAAGGTGTGTCCGTAAGCTCAACGGTAGTTATTTCCTGCTCCTCTTTAAAGAATCTTTTCTGCATGATCAGAATTATTAAAACCCCAATGAAAATGGAAGAGTCGGCAATGTTGAATACTGGGCTGAAAAATAGGAAATTTCCTCCTCCTAAATAGGGTATCCACTCCGGCCAATGAACGCTAAATAGTGGGAAAAAGAGCATGTCAATTACCTGTCCATGAAACCAGGGGGTTGGTGAGCCATAAGGTGCATTTTCTAAAAACACCCCATAAAAAGTACTATCAATTACGTTACCTATAGCTCCACCTAAAATGAGCGCCATACAAACCAAAAATCCATTATGCGCACCTTGCTTTGCCATGCGCACCAGATAATATGAAATCCCGAACATGGCAAAAATGCGAAAGATGGTGAGTGCCAGTTTACCAAATTCGTTATCCCACTTTAGGCCAAAGGCCATACCGGGGTTTAGCAAATAATGTAGTTTGAAACCGTAGTCTTCATTTCCTATTAAATGAACTGTTTCACCCAGGTACATATATTCATGTACTAATAGTTTTGAAGCCTGATCAATACAAATAATCAGTAAGGCAATCAGAAAATATTTATAGATCTTCATTCTTATTTAGTTGTTCGTTGCTAGTTGTTCGTTGTTGGCTGTTAACTGCTGGCTGTTAACTGCTGGCTGCCAATTACGAACAACCAACAACCAAAAACGATCAACTACCTTTTCACATTGATTTTTACCTTCAACATTGCTTCATCCATATCGACTTCAACAGCATCAACTATTGAATTCTTAAATTCTAATGATACGGCCTGAACTTCTTTACTGATGTAGTCTTTATGTTCCTGAAGCGCTTCTGCAAATCCGTTAACCGCTTCCACCTCTACAGTAATTTTATCAAGGACATCCATGCCCTGATCTTTACGTAAATTCTGAATACGGTTTACAAAATCACGGGCAATACCCTCACGCTTTAATTCTTCTGTAATCGTAATATCTAAGGCCACGGTTACACCACCTTCGTTAGCCACAGCCCAACCCGGTATGTCTTCCGAAGAAATAAGAACATCTTCTAGCGTGATATCAAAACCACCTTTGTTTAAGGTGCCTTGTTTTTCAATCACAGAAATATCAGCTTGTTCAAACGTGGTGATTACTGCTGAAACCTCTTTCATCTTAGGGCCATATTGTTTACCCAACTTAGCAAAATTTGGTTTCACCTTTTTCACCAGCAAACCAGAAGCATCATCAATGTATTGAATCTCTTTTACGTTTACCTCGCTCTTAATTATGTCTTCTACACTGCGTACACGTTGTGCAAATTTTTCATCTAGCACAGGTAGCAATATTTTTTGCAATGGCGTGCGCACTTTAATCTTGGCATTCTTGCGGATAGAGTGTGTCAACGAACAAATGCGTTGAGCATAGTCCATGGCTAATTCCAACTCAACATCCTTACGCTGAGGCGCTGCCTTTATAAGGAAAGTATGGTGAATTGATTCAAACTGCAACGGTGTATTATGTTGTTTAGCACGATCGCGAATATTATCTGTCAGATTTTTATATAACCACTCACTGAAGAATGGAGCAATAGGTGACATCAACTGTGCTGTTACCATTAAGCATTCATATAAAGTCTCGTATGCCGCACGCTTGTCCTGACCTAATTCACCTCTATTGGATGGTTGCCAGAAACGCTTGCGGTTAAGGCGCACATACCAGTTCGACAAATGATCGTTTACAAATTCCTGAATAGCACGAGCCGCTCTTGTTGGCTCGTATTCTTCGTATGCTTTTGTTACTTCCTCAATCAGGGTTTGTTCTTTGGTAATAATCCAACGATCCAATGGTGCTAATTGATCAAAAGGAACATTGTTCATTTCATCTTTTACAAAACCATCAATGTTGGCATACATCACAAAGAAAGAATAGGTATTGATGAGGGTGCCGAAAAATCTGCGTTGTGTTTCTGCTATACCTTCAAGATCGAATTTTAAGTTGTCCCAAGGTGGCGCGTTTTCAATCATGTACCAGCGCACAACATCAGGGCCGTACTTGCTCAGGGTTTCAAATGGGTTCACCACATTGCCCTTACTCTTCGACATTTTATTGCCAGACTTGTCGAGTACCAGGCCATTAGAAATTACGTTTTTATAGGCTACACTGTCGAACAGCATTACTGCCAGGGCATGCAATGTAAAAAACCATCCACGTGTCTGATCAACTCCTTCTGCAATGTAGTCGGCTGGATATGCACCTTCCCAACCCGAAGCAAAAGGCATTGGATCGTTATTTTCTAACTTGGTTTTATCAAGCCCCCATTGTGCGTAGGGCATAGCACCAGAATCGAACCATACATCTATCAAATCTGCTTCGCGGTACATCGGTTGACCAGATGCACTAACTAAAACTACTTCATCAACATAAGGGCGGTGCAGATCAATTGTCAATTGTCCATTGTCAATTGCAAATTTGTTTTTGATTCCAGCCTGTTCAGCTTTCTGAACCTCTTTTGTCAATTCTTCTACTGAACCAATACAAATTTCTTCTTTACCATCTTTTGTTCTCCAGATTGGCAGTGGTGTTCCCCAATAGCGAGAGCGTGATAAATTCCAGTCAACAAGATTTTCTAACCAATTACCGAAGCGGCCTGTGCCTGTCGATTCTGGTTTCCAGTTGATGGTTTTATTAAGCTCAACCATGCGGTCTTTCTTCTCAGTGGTTTTGATGAACCAGGAATCTAAAGGATAGTACAACACCGGTTTATCAGTACGCCAGCAGTGTGGGTAAGTGTGTTCGTATTTTTCTACTTTAAAAGCTTTGTTCTCTTCTTTTAAAATGATAGAGATAATAACATCTGTGTTTTTATAATCAGGATGTGCCTCATCTTCATTTGTATAATTCTTAACGTAAAAATCATCAACACCTAGTGGCTTATGTGTTTTGATATTGTACTTCGAGACACCTTCTTTCAAGCGCTCACCAATAGCATCAATGAATTTTCCTTTTCTATCTACCGTAGGCACTTCGTTGCCGAGCTCATCTTTAACCGTTAGCGCTGGTACACCGTTTTGTTTAGCTACACGAAAATCGTCTGCACCAAAAGTGGGTGAAGTATGCACAACTCCAGTACCATCTTCAGTAGTAACAAAGTCTCCGGCTATTACCTGAAATGCTTTGTCGGCATCATGTAAAGGTTCCAGGTAAGGCATGAGTTGTTCATAGCGGATACCCACGAGTTGCTTACCTGAAAATTCCTGAACAATTTCGAAAGGAACATTTTTATCTCCGGCTTTGTAATCTTCAAGCGTAAGTTCTTTATTCTTTTCAGAGAAATATTTACCAACTAAATCTTTTGCCAACACCACACTGATTGCCTTGTGGGTATATGCATTGAAAGTGTTAATTTGAACGTAAGTAATTTTCTCGCCAATAGTCAGTGCTGTGTTAGAGGGCAAAGTCCAAGGTGTGGTTGTCCAGGCTAAAACGAATACATCACCTTTATTTTTCCCAAAAAGAAAATCTGCTAACTTCTCTTGTTTCACTTTAAACTGAGCCACAACAGAGGTGTCCTTCACATCTTTGTAACAACCCGGTAAGTTTAATTCGTGTGAGCTTAAGCCGGTACCTGCCGCTGGTGAATAAGGTTGTATGCTATAACCTTTGTATAATAATTTTTTATTGTAGAGTTGCTTTAGCAACCACCATAATGTTTCAATGTAATTTTTCTCGTAGGTGATGTATGGGTTTTTCAAATCCACCCAATAACCCATCTTGCGCGTTAGGTCATCCCACTGGTCTGTGTACATCATTACCGTTTCGCGGCACTTCTGATTGTACTCCTCTACAGAAATTTTCTTACCGATATCATCTTTGGTAATGCCCAGGGTTTTTTCTACCTGTAGTTCGACTGGTAAGCCGTGTGTATCCCAGCCGCCTTTACGTTTTACCTGAAAACCCTGAAGTGTTTTGTAACGGCAAAAAATATCCTTTACGGTACGCGCCATTACGTGGTGAATACCGGGAGTTCCATTGGCTGAGGGAGGACCTTCATAGAAGGTAAAAGAAGGCGCACCTTCCCTGTTGCTGACTGATTTTTCGAAAATCTGCTGCTTATCCCAAAAGTCCAGTATTTCGCTGGCGATTTGGGCATAATTCACATCCTTCTGCTCTTTGTACTTTGCCGACATGGTTCTAAAAATGCTGATTTACAGATAATAAGGGGGCAAAGATGAGAAATCAATGGACAATGAACAATGGCCAATTGACAATGTGAGCTGAAAAAAATGACTTGAGCGTAGGAAGGTTGATGGTTATTAGTTGTTGGTTGGTCGAAAACCAGCGATTAACCAGCAACGAACAATCAGCAACTAAATTTACTCGGCTGAAGAATGCCTGTTATGGATTTTGATCTTAGTCAGGTCAATTTCCTCGTCTTCGTTCTCTGTGTAAAAGTCTGGCTCGAGCTGCTCTATCATGGGCGCATCGCCACGCTTGTATTTACCTGTATCAAATGTTAAAATAAGTGCAGGCAGCAATACAAGGTTTGTAACCATAGATAGCAATAAAGTAGTGGAGGTTAATAATCCCAGGGCTACTGTACCACCAAAAGAGGAGAAGGCAAAAATGATGAAACCAAAAAACAATACAATAGAGGTGTAGACCATACTTTTTCCTACTTCCAGAATGGTGTTACTCACCGCCAATGGCACGTAGAAGTTTTTGGAAAATAATTCTTGTCGGTACTTAGCTAAAAAGTGAATGGAGTAATCAACAGAAATACCAAAAGTAATGCTGAAGATTAACACAGTACTAGGTTTAAGGGGCACACCAAAATAACCCATCAAGGCCGCAGTGATGGCCATTGGAATAAAATTTGGAACTAGTGCAATGATGATCATACGCACGCTCGAAAAAAGCAAACCCATGGTAAGGGCGATCAACACAAAAGCCAGAATTAAACTGCCTTTTAAATTATCGATCAGGAAGGCATTTCCTTTTATGAACAAAGGTGTTGTGCCTGTAATTTTTGCTGTAATGTCGGTATCAGCAAAAATTAAATCCATACGGGGTTTTATAACACCGTTTATCAGCGAATCCATTTTGTCGGAACCAATATCTGCCACCTGTAAAGAAATACGCATAGTTTGCAAGGTGCTGTCAACAAAAGATTTGAACAGCCCAGAATTATCTGATTGTCCTTTTAAGTAGGGTAAAATGTAATTGCGCTCACGACTATCCGGTAGTGAATAATACTTAGGGTTATTGTTGTAAAAGGCTTGTTTGGCAGCCTTAACAAAACTCACCACAGACACTGGTCTTGAAACCGGTTTGAGTGAGTCGAGAAAACTTTCAAACTCATCAACCTTGCGCAGGTTTTTAACATCGATAATGCCTCTGCGTTTGCCAGTGTTTATTACAATTTCCAATGGCATTACACCACTAAAGTTTTCTTCAAAGAAATGCAGGTCTTTTTTCACTACGCTTTCTTCAGGTAAATCATCTACCATGAAAGAAACAGAGTGCAATCGAAACATGCCAATTATAGCAAAAGTGACTATTACCGCAGCGATAGAATAGATAAACATCCGGTGGCGATGCACCATCACATCTACAAAAGATAAAGCATTATCAAAAACTTTTATATCGAGGTGTTTCAGGTGCTTGGGTGAAGGGGGTGGCATCCATGAGAAAACACTTGGAATCAAAATAAGACTTACCACGAAAGTGGCCATTACATTAATACCGGCTACGATACCAAATTCACGGAGTATGGTAATATCTGCAGTGAGCAGTACAAGAAAGCCGATTGCCGTTGTCAGGTTAGTTAAGAAAGTAGCTAAGCCAACTTTTTTAATTACTTCGCTTATGGCTCTTTCTTTATCGCGATGCGACACCCATTCAGTGTGGTACTTATTTAGAAGATAAATGGCGTTTGGAATACCGATTACAACAATAATCGGTGGTATCATGCCACTAAGGAGTGTGATTTTAAAGCCGAAGAGTTCAATACAACCTAAAACCCAAACCACTACAATGCCAATGATGATCAGCGGAAAAACAGTAGCACGCCATGAACGGAAAAAGATTAATAAAATAATACCGGTGATCAGTACAGATAAGCCTAGAAAAACTTTTAACTCTTGTCCAACTTTTTGCGCGATAACGGAGCGTACAAAAGGAAGACCAGCGTAATGCAATTGTATGCCTGTACTTTGAGTAAACTTTTCTCCGAGTGTTACAATCTCGTTGGTGAGGTCAACACGCTTTGAGGAATTGAGTGTTTCTTTCTTGATTGAAATAAGTATAGCAATTGCACCATTTTCTTCATTAACAATCTGGCCAATATAAAAACGCTGTTTTGATGCTTCACGCAGAAAGCTGTCCAGTACATATTGATTTGTAATTTTACCTCCGGCAAAAACATCTGTTAATACAAACTGGGTTTTGGCAGTATCCTTCTCAAGCTTTTTAATTTGAGGTAAAGAGATTACCTCCTTTACACCATCAATCCATTTTACCGCTACACAAAACTCACGCAGCTTCTCAAAGTTCTTATATTCAAAAATAGCGCTGTCTTGAAGACCAACAGCCACGATGTTACCATCTTCACCAAACTGTTTTCTAAATTCCTGAAAATAGATCTGTTCAGGATCGTTTGCTGGTACCGTTCCACGAAAATCGTAGCTCATTTCGGCAAATTGAGCGTAGTAGCCCATCACCACCGTAATGGCTGCAATTACAAGAATGAGTGGAAGTTTAAATTTAATGATGAAACGCGCGAGGTATGTCCACATGGTTAATCAGTCAAAATCCTTATATCCAAAAATGAAGGGTAAAACTAAGGATTTTCTAATACAATGTCGTTTAGTTAAGCATCCTTATTCACCCTCTCCTCTGGAGAGGACAGGAGGTGAGGCCTGGAAAAAAAGCTTAGTTAATGGACATTTATTTTTACTAAGGAGACCTCAAGAAATATCAATCTTTTGAGGCTAGTTTTATGGTTGCCACTACCGGCAAGTGGTCGGAAGGATAGTATTGTCCATCATTTTCCTGAATTACCTCAAAATTCTCTATTGTGATGTTAGGCGTGTGGAAGATATAGTCGATGATGACACATTCCATTTTGTCTTTTTCGAAGCCACAGAATGTACCGTTTTTATCAGCAACAGGTCTTGCATCTATCAGTCGAGGATTTGTGCTTTTTACCAGACTAGCATAAGGTTCTTCATCAGGTTGAAAGTTAAAATCGCCACACAAAATAGCAGGTCTGTTTTTTGGCGCACTATTTCCAGTGATCCAACCCTCTATATATGAAGCACTCATTAATCTTGCTTGCTTACCAACATGATCAAAATGTGTTGTTACCATTAAAAAGTCCATGTTTGAATCAAAATCTTTAAAATGGGCATGCGTTACCATGCGTGTTATGGCTGCATCCCAACCTTTGCTGCCCGGCACAGTTGGTGTTTCTGATAACCAAAATGAATCGCTCTTCAGTACTTTCAATTTTGATTTTTTATAAAAGATGGCGGTGTACTCGCCTTTTTCTTTGCCATCGTCTCGGCCAACTCCCACAAATGTGTAATCAGGCAAGGCTTTAAGGAGATCCTGCATCTGATCGTGTAAAGCCTCTTGCACACCAAAAGCATCCGGATTAATTTTCTTAATCAGCGTTGCCACTTTCTCTTTTCTATTGGGCCAACTATTTACGCCATCACTTGTGGTGTTCAGGCGGATGTTGTAAGTCATTACTTTTAAGGATTGACTTTGTGCTTCACATAGCGTGGCAGCGAGAATTGAAAGAATGATCAGGATGCGCATAAACTACAATAAGTATTAAAATTACAAATTGCATCTTATATGTGCACTTAAAATAAAAAGGCTATCTCAAAAAAATTGAGATAGCCTTCAAAGTAGGGAATATGATTATCAATCAGCTGAAAAAATAAAAGTGTAAGATCCAGTGATACCTGCAGTTCGTGCATTATCATCTGCCACGTAACTCATATTTATGCTTACACTTGTTTCGTTGAGTGTTGTAATCAATAAATCGACTCCATCGCTTCGCTTGATTACGTAGTTTGATCCTGACTTCTCCAATTCAAAAGTACCAGAAGCAATCCAGATAGGAGGGACCGCATTTTCTACAGTAAATGATTTGCTTTCGGTGAAAGAAAGTTGCAAACCACTAAACCATTCTTCAACATCCAGTCCATCTACGCTAGCCGTACTAAGGTTCCATGTTTTTGCAAGCATTTTTATTTGCTTTTCCTCTTCTGTTAGTGGTTTAGGGTCATCGCCACCACAGGAAGCGAGAATACCCAATATCAGCAATAGGTAAATTCTTTGAATATTTTTCATAGTCATATCTTAGTTAAGTTTAACAATACGTTTCACAGCCACTGAACCTTTCTCTTCTATTTTCAGGTAATAGATGCCTTTGGGTAAATCCAAAAGATCTAACTCATGGTACTCTTCATCAAGTGATTTGAGTATTCTGTATTGTGCTCTACCTGACATATCCATTACAGCAATTGATTTATTACGTGTCATTTTACTCTTTACTATATAAACACCAGTGCCTGGATTAGGGTAAACATCTAAATCACCACTTGCTTGACCAGGTTCATTGAAACCAGTAATGGTTACGCCTGTTCCGCTTAGTGTTAAAGCATTATTACCACTAGCAGCATTGGAGCTGATAACAACTGAACCTTCATAATCCTTAAGCTCGATTGGCATAAAAGTTATCTCTGCTGTAATGCTTGCATTTGCATTTACTGTTGTTGCTTCTATTGAACTGGTAAACCCTTCAGGAAGTGTTATTGCACTTATTTGCAATGCTGCATTTCCAGTGTTGGCTATGGTTATTGTTTTGACTTTAGTTTCACCTAGCAATACATTTCCGAAATCTAGTGCGCCAGTTAGAGAGATGGTCTGACGGTCGTCAACAATTGTAATGGATGCAATAACGTTACTGGCTGCATTGTAATTTGCGTTACCAGGTTGCGAAGCGGTTATCTCCAAAGTACCGGCTGCTATAAATGTGAGCATGTTCCCATCTATTGTGCCTAGTGATGCATTCGAACTTGCAAAGCTAACCGCTAACGCAGCGCTACTTGTTGCTTCCAGCGACAATGTGTTTGTTGTGAAATTAACGGAAGCTGGTGTTGAGAAAGTAATTGTTTGGTTTGCTTTAGCCACTACTAAATCATGCGATACATCTGGAGCTGCTTCAAAGCTTTCGTTTCCTGCTTGTTTGGCAGTAATAGTAGTTGTACCAGCGCCAACAATACTCACCACATTACCATCAATGGTTGCCACTGAAATATTTGAACTTACAAATTGTACAGGCAGATCAGAACTTGCCGAAGCGCTCAGATCAAAAGCCGCATCACCGAATGCTTTTGATGAAAGTGAAGCAAAATTTATGGTCTGAGATTGTTTAGTCGTAATGGTGAGTGACTGATCAATTGCAATGGCAGCATTGAAATTACTATTTCCGGCTTGTGAAGCTGTAATAGTTGTTACCCCTGCACTGTGGAAAGTAAGTGTTGCACCTGTTACTGTTGTTACACTGGTATTGGAACTACTATAGCTAATATCCAGACCAGCTGATGAGGTGGCTGACAACACAAGAGTACCTGTGCTTAAGAGCTGCTCAGGGATTGCAGCAAAGTTGATAATCTGATCTGCTTTATTCACCGTTAAAACTTGTGGAATAGATGTGGCAGGGTTAAAGATTTCATTACCACTTTGTGAAGCTGTGATGGTTGTTGATCCTGCACCTACAATGGTTATTGTACTTCCACTAACAGTAGCCACAGCTGTATTTGAACTTGTGTAGCTAATTGTCAATCCAGATGAAGCCGAAGCTGTAAGATCAAATGCTTCATCACCAAAGGTCTTTGTAGTTAACGAATTAAACTCAATGCTTTGATTTTGCTTACCATTAACGACAAGCTCCTGTACTACATTGCTCGCTGCATTATAGTTTTCATTTCCAGGCTGCGAAGCTGTGATATTGGTAGTTCCTTCACCCACAATAAAAACGATATTATCGCTGACTGTAGCAACCGAAGTATTTGAACTTGAATAGGTCAAAGCTAATCCAGACGATGCTATACCTTCTAAAAATAAGGGAGGATCACTAATATTCTTAATTGCCAATGGCTCAAACGTGATGGTTTGATCTGCCTTAGTCACTGTTAGATCACGGACAACCGATGTGGCTGAATTATATTTAGCGTCTCCTCCCTGTGAAGCGGTTATGTTAGTTGAACCAACTCCTAAAATCGAAATCGTCCCATCGTTATCAACTGTTGCTACTGAAGTATTTGAACTAGTGAATGAGATCGGGAGCAGCGAGTTAGCTGTTGCCCCGACATTAAATGCTGGATCTCCAAATGATACTTCTGATAATGCTGCAAAAGTAATGACTTGGCTTGCCTTATCGATAATTAGTGAGCGTACTACATTTGTGGCAGCTGCATAGGTGGCATCACCGGATTGTGAGGCCGTAATCATGATTGTTCCGCTGCTGTTAATCACTAAATTATTTCCTTCAACTGCTGCAATAGATGTATTAGAACTTGTATACGAAACAGGAAGGCCAGCATTTGAAACACCCTCAAGTGTAATCTCTTCATTCGCGAGTATAGGACTTGCCAGGGTAAATGTTATGGCTTGCGGAATTTTGTTAACCGTTATAGCCAGCGTACGCTCCGCACTAACTCCACACAAATTAGATGCCGTTACACTGAGTGTTGCGCTGCCTAAACTGTTCCAGGAAACTGAGCTGGTATTGCCTGAATTTGTAAGCAATCCTTTATCTGTTAATGACCAAGCATAGTTTACACCTGCCACATTTGTTACTGTATACGCTACTGCACTTCCCAATACGGGTAAGGCATTACCTGTTATTGCTGCAGGTTGCGCAGGAACACCAATTACATTCACACTATATGTACGCGCTGTTCCGCTTCCACAACTATTTGTAGGGGTAACTGTAATGGTTTTTGCACCCGCTGAACTCCAGGAAATCGTTACCGCATTTCCTGACCCTGTAACTGTTGCACCTGCCCCTCCATTCCACATATAAGTTGTACCCGGCACGTTGGTTATACTATATGGTTTTGCGATGCCAATACAAACATCTGCTTCTCCGGTAATGATGGACGGTTGTAGTGGAGTAGTGCTTATATCACGGGTAATGGAACGTTCAGGGCCAAAGCCACAAGCATTCGAAGCTTTTACTTTAATAATATTAGAGCCAGCAGACGACCAGGTAATGCTCACAATTTCATTTTGTGATCCAGATGTTGTAAATGTTCCTCCTTGAATTTCCCACGCATACATAACACCTCCAGTTACTGGATTCACTGCAAATTCTTCTGTTGATCCGGAGCAGGCAAGATTTCCGCCTGTCAACCCAGCGGGTTGAGCTGGGGTAGGAATAACCGTAAAAGGTTTTGTTTGACTTGCTGAAGTTGTGCAGCCATTAGTAGCCGAAACTGTAATATTTTTAGCTCCCGGAGTTGACCATTTAATGCTTCGTGTTGTGCCCGTTCCCGTAATCGTTGCATCTGCACCTGCACTCCAGTTAAAGGTTGTATTGGGTTGAAAGGGTACAGAAAATATATACTCAACATTAGCGCAGCCACTAGTCCCCCCCGTAATTGGGTCGGGTATTTCTGGAGCAGTGCAGGGACCATTTACATACAGCGAGTAGCTTCTTATTGTACTTATACCGCAGCCGTTTGAGGTGTTGAGACTAATTGTTTTAGTGCCACCAGTTGACCAGCGGATTAATTTAGAAGTTTGAGATGCTGTGTTAGTAATAGTGGCATCTGGACCTGCGTCCCAGGAGAAATTTACACCAACTGGTTGAGCCTCCACGGTAAAGGTACCATCTACATTAAAGTCAATTGTGGAAGGTCCTACAATAGGGCTTGGTTGAGTTGGAACTGGTGTACCTCCACTAAAGCTAATTGAATTCACTTCTTCATTAGCAAAACAAGAGTTCGTTCCCAGCACTTTAATAATTCTGGATTGTCCATCCAATGGAATGGTAGCACTCAATTTATTTCCTGCCACAGTACCTGCGCCATTCAAAATCCAGTTATAATCAACACCTACTTCAGGGACATTTATTGTATAGATGATTGAGCCTGAGCCGACACAGGTGTTCCCAACAGGTGTCGGAGAAATTGTTCTTCCGAGTGGCTTCGCAATTAAACTTACAGAAAGTGTTGTCCCTAAAGCACTGGTATTGTTACAGGCATTTCGTGAACGCACTGTAACATTTACACCTCCCCAATCTGTATCCCAAGTTATATCAGCTATGCTACGTTGTGCGTTTAAGTACTCAATAGTAACTCCGGGTACCCCACCCAATGACCAGTCGTAGAAAAATCCTTCTAGTGGTGAGTTAACTGTATAGCGGGTAGTTGAACCAGGGCAAATATTTTCAGTAGCACCTGTTACAGAAGCTGGTGGATCAATTGTTAATCCACACACATTTACATTGAGCAATACAGGACCACTGGTTCCGCAGGCACTTACACCCTTACCTGATATCGAATACGCTCCAGGTGTTGTAAAAGTAACATCCCAGGTAATTCCTCCCGCGATTGGTGTTAATGTAACTCCTGTTGAAGGAGTAACTGCTAAATCATACGAAGTAGCCCCTATTGAACTACTAACCTGAAACCGTATAGTCTGCCCTACTTGCGTATTAGCAGTACCACTCAAAATTATCATAACAGGCGTTGTAGGAATCACACACGGGGTTGCAACAGTTACTGTTAAGTTCCTGGTAGTTCCATTACCACAAAGATTAGAAGGGGTAACCGTTAATGTTTTTGATCCACCGGTTGTCCAGGTAACCTGCGCTGAATTACCATTAGCAACAATAGCACCATCGGCACTGGTTGACCATGCATAACTTACACCCGGAACATTCGTAACGGAATAAGTAGTGGTTGCACCAGCATCTACGGAAGTGATACCTGTGATCGTACTAGGTTGCGTAACAGCTTGCGTAACAGAAACAGAAAAAGTTGTAGGTGAACCGCTACCACAAGAATTGGAAGGAGTGACTTGTACTACTTTTTCACCACCCGTTGACCAACTAATAGAAACAGAATTTCCTGAACCGCTCACCGCTCCGCCAGCACCTGCACTCCATGTATAAGTTACGCCACTTACGTTCGTAACATCATAGGTACTGGATGCTCCGGTACACATTAAATTTGATCCGGCAATAGCACTTGTACCTGCAGGTAACGTGTTTACAATTACAGATAAAGATTGTGCCAAGCCAGCACCACAACCATTCGATGGTATTACAGTTAGTGTGTTGGCTCCTGCTGCAGTCCATTGTACACTAATACTGTTGCCCGATCCGGTAATTGTTCCTTTGCCTCCGGTATCCCACATATAGGATACACCACTTACGTTAGTAACACTATAAGTGTTAGATGAATTAATGCACGCAGTTGTGTTTCCGGTAATGGCTGACGGTTGTGCCGGCAATGATGAAACAACTACTGTCAGCGTTCTTGGCGTTCCTGTGCCACAATCTGTAAATGGTGTAACCGTTACGGTCTTTGTGCCGATGGACGTCCAAATTAAGTTCACTGAATTTCCTGAACCGGAAACATTACCATCCACACCAGCATTCCAAGTATAGCTAACACCACCTACTTCGGTTACGCTATACGTTCCGCTACTTTCTGTACATGCGGTGGCACTTCCTGTAATAATACTAGGTTGTGCAGGGATGGTACAGGCTGCACCAACCGTCACACTCAACGTTCTGGCTGTACCCGAACCACACGATGAGGAAGGCGTAACTGTTATGGTTTTTGCTCCCGCGGTTGTCCAGAGAATACTTACTGCATTGCCGCTACCGGTAACCGTTCCGCCTGAGCCAGCATTCCAAGCATAGGTTATTCCTGACTCGTTGGTAACAGAATATTGAGTGGATTGATTTTGTCCAGGCGCAGTTGAACCCACGATTCCGCTTGGTTGTGCAGGGGTTGCATCTACTGTTACAGCCAAGGTTCTGGCAATGGCTGTACCACAAGAATTAGAAGCGTAAACCGTTAAGGTTTTAGCTCCGGATGAATTCCATGTTATGTTTACAGTGTTACCGCTACCGGTAATAGTACCTGCATTTCCCGTATCCCATGTGTAAGTAGTTCCACTCACATTTGTAACACTATAAGCATTACTGCTTCCCTGACATACAGTAGTGTTACCCACAATATCACTAGGCTGTGCAGGCAATGATCCAACAGTCATGGTTATAGTATTGGAGGTTGCGGTTGTGGATGTTACACACCCATTATCATCACGTGTAATTACACACGTTACTACCTGGCCGTTGGTTAACGAAGTAGTTGTAAAACTGTTTTGATTTGTTCCAACGTTCGCTCCGTTCACCTTCCATTGGTAAGTCGGTGAAGCACCTGCATTTACGGGATTTGCATAAAAGGTTGTTGAGTTGCCTGCGCAAATGGTTGTGTTGGCAGGTATTGATGTTATTGAAACTGATGGTGTAAGTGGATTTTGAATAGATACAAAAATATTACCAGATGTGGCGGTTGGGGTAGAAACACAAGCTGCATTACTGGTTAGCACGCAGGTTATACCATTCACCCCACCAGATAATGTTGAAGTTGTAAACGTGGGGCTATTGGTTCCCACATTAACCCCATTTACTTTCCATTGGTAACTTGGTGAAGTCCCTCCATTAGTGGGTGTTGCTGTAAATGTATGCGTTTGTCCGGCACACGCGGGGCTACTACCTGCAGTAAGCGCGATAGAAATGCCCGGAGTCACAGGAGAGCAGGTTGTAAAATAATAATCATTATTAGTTGAAAACCCTGGCCAAAAATTAGCAGCTAAATCCGATAAATAATTTGAACCAATACGAACAGCAATTGTAATACCTAATGGCCAATTGCTTGGTCTTGTAATAGTCAGTGTGTTTCCAGTTTGAACAACATCGGGTGAGGAAGCTGTAGCTTGATAAATCACTGCACCTGTGCTTCTATTGAAGAAAAAAATACTTCCTGGATAACGAAATACAGGCTCACTAAAGGTCAAGGTAATCTGACGATCTGTAATGTTAATGGTAGACTGGTGGGCTGGCGTTACTGACAGTAACGTGGGTGGCGTTGAGTCAACTACTCTAAACCAAGATTGAGTATCGTTTACAGCGATAGAATTTACATTACCACCATCTTTGAAAACGCCAGCAGGCATTTCTAAAATTATATCCGACCCCTCAGGTAAGGCCGTAGGTAAATTGATTACAGCCGTTCTGGGAGACCCGGAACCTGTAAGGATAGTAACATCAGACGATGTTACATTTATTGATTGAATAATATTTCCCGAATTTCTATTCTTTAACAATATGGAACCAGAACCTTTGAAGATATTCTCATGAAAATCTAATACGATGTTTGAAGGAGATGCCGTTAATTGAGCACCAATTGCCGGAGTACGACTATATAAAATAGGGCCAGAAGGATTGGTGTTGAATTGCCATGCATTAATACCTCCGAAGCCACCAACTGCGCTTGTGTTAAAGGCAGAGGATGGAATACTTATACTTACCTGCACACCATCAGGTACTGGTCTTCTAAATTTAATATCAACGTAGAAACCTGCCGGGCTAGCTATCGGAGTTATTGTAACAGAAGTGCTTGAAACAGCAATATTCTCCCATACTCCCCCAGGGCTTGTTGATACAACAATATTACCAGAGCCTTTTGTTAAAGAAGCATTTGTAAAGTAACGGAGGCCAGCGGCCGATACAGGATTGACATTTGAGTTAATAACCGGATTATAAGTACCAGGCAAAAGCTGGGCATTTATTCTATTGCTAACTACGAGTAGAAGTAGTAGTATCCCGATCTTAATTTTTGATCGGGCGAATTGCTTCATTTTAATAGAAGATGTTAATCTTGTTTGTGCAAAAAGTTTCATTAGTGAGGGGTTTAGTGAAATAAGGCGTTGTAAAAATCCCTTTTAATTAAAGACAAGAGTAGTAGGGCAAAACCGTAAATATGATGGGGGCGATTACGTAGTTGTTTGTTATTGGTTGGTTGCTGTTCGTATTATTGACCCTGAACAATCTATAACTGGCAACAAACAACAATTCAAATCGAAGCAAGTCCTTCATCCAACTATTCCTTGAAAATTAGGGCGTAAAAAAAGGCCTCTCCACTTAAGCGAAAAGACCTAAAAAATTGTGATGCCGGTTTATCTATTCCTTAAAAGCTTGAACTCCATGTGTGGCATCCACGCCTACTAATTTCAACGTCTCCTTCCATGGATAACGGTTGGCAAACATACTTACCGTAGATTGAATAGTGCCTTGTTTGTTTTGACCTAATGCCGCACGCAACTGATTAGCTTGTGAATTAGGATCATAATCTGTTTTCTCACTATACTGTACATTTATAAAACCATTGAAATATGCCGTGTTCAGTGGTAGTTTCAGGGCTTGGTTAACATTACCCCTTGCACTCGGTATCTCTACATCACCAAACTCTGTTGCGTCAATAACAATGTTTACACTGCTGGCTGGTGTAAACCAAAAATCTTTTTTCTTATTACCCATAAACAGGTTATTATCGATATACAAATCCTTATTAAAACGTTGTGATGAAATGCCCGCTGAAATATTGAGGCCTATGATGTTATCATGTATTTTAAAGGCTGCATCATTCTGTACATTAATACCGTAACCAAAGTCTCCTAAATCTTTCAATCTACTCCACGAAAATAAAATAGTATTATGATGAATGTTGATCTGGCCCTCCACCGGCTTTTGTCCTTTCAAACCGAAACCTTCAATACCAAACATGCGATTACCAACAAAAATGTTATTGGCTATTTCAATATCGCCAGCACCTGCCTGACCAATTTTTGCACGCACACCTCCAAAGCTGGAGTTAACAAAAACACAATTACGCACCACATGATTATTACCATGTAATACAAGCATTACACCTTCAGGGTTTTTCTGACCCGGCCCTACCAGCATCATTCCAGATTCGCAACCTTCGCAGCGTCCTGACTTTTTTGGATCGGGGTCATTATTATAAGGCGCTTTTAATCCTCCTTCGAAGATCAAACCATCAATAACAACACCGCTTAAGGGTTTCTTCATATCCAGTACATTCCGGTTAGCGCTCTTGTCAAAAGCATCAACGGGTGGCTGTAAAACAGTTAAGTACTTAAATGGATCTCGTGCTGAAAAATCTGATGAATAGCCACCATAAATTTGAACTGCCACGTTTATTTCCCAATACCCAACACCAAATGTTCCGAAGTAGGTGCCCTCGCTCATATTAATGCGATCGCCCGCTACTGCTTTAGCCAGCGCTTTATCGAGGTTTTTCATAGGGGCGGCTTTGTCGGTGCCTTCATTCGAGTTATTCCCGGAAGGGTTTACATAAATTGTTTTTCCAGCAGCCATGACAGTTGGTGCTGCTGTTTGCTGATTAGGCTGTGCAGACGATTTCGTTTCGGCTTTTGGCGCTGGTGTTGCTTGCTTAGGAATTGTCTTTTTCAATTTATCCAACTGTCCAAAAGAAACAGTCGAAATACATATTCCTGTAATAATCAACGCAAAGATTCCTGCTGGAATCAGGTGTTTTTTTAATGATTTCATTATGCGAGGGTTTAGTGAATAAGGTAACGCAAAGCTGCCCTTAAACACTACGCATCGGTAGTAGGGAAATACCGTAAAGGTGATGAGGGGATGTACTTAGTTGGTCGTTGTTCGAATAGAAAATTGGTAACCCACAAACAACGAACAACTAATCACCAACAACTAAAGAGTAGAGAGTCCTTCTCTAATTGCAAACTTGATCAAGTCGACATCATTACCGAATTTCAACTTATCCATTACATTTTTCTTATGAACTTCTACAGTTCGTGGTGAAATATTTAACTGATCTGCAATCTCTTTATGCGACAAACCTTTAGCAAAGGCTCTTACAAAATCTAATTCTCGATCAGAGAGAGAAGCCATCGCATCACTTTTACCTTGCGATGCTTTTAATAATAATTCTGTAAACTGTCCTGCATAAAAAGTGCGCCCAGCTTTTAAAGCTTCTAATGCTTCCAGATAGGTATCCTTGCCAGAATCTTTAGAGATCATTCCATCTACACCTATATCACGACACTGCTTAACCGGGGCATCATCTTTTAAAGCAGTGAGAATTAAGATTTTAATTTTAGGATGTTTGCTTTTTAGGGTTTCAGCTATTTCCATCCCGCTCTTGCCTGGCAGCTGCACATCCAACACGCAAATATCCGGATTAGCCTCGTCCATTTGACTAAAGAATTCATCGGCATTACCAGCTGCACCCACAACTTTAAAACCGATATTACCCAGCAACATGGCTCGCACACCATCTCTTACTAGTTTATGATCATCAACTAAAAAAATTTTAAGGGCAGCACTCATGTTTATAAATAGTCAATCAATACTCTTGCTTATCAAGGCTTAGGCAACTCAAGGTAAAAAACTGACCCTTCTCCTTGCACACTCTCTACACTAATCCTTCCATTATTTTTATCCATTAAATCTTTGCACAACAACAAGCCTATGCCTGCACCTTTCTCTAATGAGTTGCCAATATCTTGTGTGCTTTCTTCTTGTTTAAAAAGTTTGTTTAGTTCTTCGGGCATCATACCCATACCCTGATCGCGAATGGCCATTTTAATGGTATTGGCAGACTCCTTTACACTAATATTAACACAACTGCTTACGTTAGAAAATTTAATAGCATTGGAAAGAATATTTCGCACGACAATAGTAATCATAGCTTTATCCGCAAAAATAATTTCTCCATTTGTTTCATTTGTAATCTTAATCTTTTTTTGATCAGCCATTAACTCAACATGGCTGCTACTTTCGCTAATCACTTCTGAAAGTTTAATTGTCTGAGGTTGATAGGGAAGTCTGCCAATCTGCACCAAGGCCCACTCTAACAAATTATTAAGTAAGCTTTGCAAATCGCGTGCTGACTGCAAGGTACTTTGTAAAAATTCCTGAAGTTCTTCTTTTGTTGCGTGTTGTACATTCTGGTGCAGACTTTCCATTAGCATACTAAAAGCATTTACAGGATTGCGCAAGTCGTGTGATATTACTGCAAACATGCGATCTTTAAAACCATTCAGCTTTTGGAGTTCACTGTTTTTCTCATCCAGCACTTTAGCAGTTCGCTGTTTTAGTCGATATCGGTTATTTAGAACAGCCACTACAACACTTAATAAGACTAGAAATACTATGAGACCTATTTGCCACTGTCGTGCAGTAGTAGCTTCCAATTCGTTAATGATGTTTTGCTTTTCAAGGTCGGCAATTTGCAGCTCCTTTCTTTCCAGGTCATAAGTAGTCCGTAGACCGCCAAGTATTTTCTCTTTTTCTTCAGAGAACAGTGAATCGCGAAATTGCATTTGCTTTTCGTAGGCTAGCAGAGCTCCTGCCGCATCGCCTTTGCCTTTTAAAGCCTGATATCTAGCCTTGTAGGCATCGTAGTGATGTTTCCAGGACACATCGCTTTGAGCAATTTTCAACGATTGCTCAGAGTAAGTTAATGCTTCATCGTAACGCTTCAGACCAATTAATGCTTCGGCAATATTCTGGAACACAAAAAACTGATCATAATCTGCTCCCAAGCGCTTGTTCATTTCAAACTCCTTCTTGTATTTGGCAATGGCGCTCTCAAATTTTCCTTGCTTATGATCATTAATACCCCATTGAGAATAACTGATAGCCAAGCAGCGGTAACACTTTATTAATTCGCCTAAACGAATAGCATCTGCCATGGCTGAATCGGCACGGGCATACTCCTGTGTTTCGGTATAAATACTTACAATGGCATTGAGTGCCCTTATGCTGTTTAAAGTATCCTTCTCAGCTTGGCTTATCGCTATCGATTCCTGATAATAAGGCAATGCTTCTTGAGCACGGGAATCATCATGATAATAGACGTCATCGCCAATTCGCTTCAGGCTACGGGCCAACATGCGTTGATCATTCAGTTTCCTGAAAATTTTCTCTGCTTTGAGATCAAATGCCAGCGCCTCTGTGAAACGAGTTTGAAAGTTTAGCACATAGCCAGCTCCGATATAGGCTCTTCCTAAAATAGCTTCATCTTGTTCCTTCTCCAGATAAGGAATTGATTTTTGATAGAATTGCCCTGCACTATCATAGCGCGAATGACTCAACAATGATTCCCCCATCCAATAGCAAAGTTGACCGAATTTATAATGTCCATTTCGCTCAGAAAGTCGCAATGCGTCATTAATCTTTAAAATAGAAGCTTCTCTATCTGTTTTCAGTAGGGTGGGTAGCGCTATTAATAAATCATTAATTGTTTTTTCGCTTTTAAAGTCCTGGGCAACCAATAAATGAGTCACCACAAAAAGGCATAGCAATACAGACAAATACTTCACGAGGGGGGCAGGTTGGTTACTTCAATTTAACAAAAGGTCTTTAAACAAAAAACCTTTCTTTAAATTGAGCGCTTTATCAACTCCCGGTTTAAAACTGATGTCGGTTAGTTAAGCTTCCATATTCATCCTCTCCTTTGGAGAGGACTGGAGGTGAGGCCAAAAAAAGTCTTAACTAAACGACATTGGGTTTAAGCCCCCTTTATAATAAAATATAAGAAAAATCATGGTTAGTGCATCTGTAAATGATATCAGAAAGGAGCTGGTTAATATAAGTTCGAAAGACATTCAGCTGCTGTGCTTAAGACTAGCCCGCTACAAAAAGGAGAATAAGGAGTTACTCAACTATTTGCTATTTGAAGCACAGGATGAGGCTGGATATATTCAATCTATAAAGACTGAAATTGATGACCTGTTTACCGATGTAGCCAACAAAAATCTTTACCTGGCTAAGAAGGTGTTGCGAAAGATACTTCGTTATGCGAACCGGCAAATTAAATATTCAGGCTTGCCACAAACTGAATTGGAAATACGCATTTACTTTTGCGAGAGGATGCTTGCACAAAACCTGCCACTTACTACCGGCACTGTACTTTATAATCTTTACCAACAGCAACTCAAAAAGATTGCTAGTGTGCTGGCTAAATTACCTGAAGATGAACAAGGGGATTATACAAGAGCTATTAAAAAAATTGCATAAATGAGTGAACAGAAAAACAATCCGTTACACGGAAAAACACTAGCTGCTATTTTAGAATTTTTAGTGGATAAATATGGATGGGAAGAGTTAGGTGATCGAATACCCGTAAATTGTTTTCGGTATGATCCCAGTATTAAATCATGTTTGACTTTTTTTAGAAAAACACCTTGGGCAAGAAAAAAGGTAGAGGATCTCTACCTTGAATCTATTGAATAATTAAAATAACTACACTTAGCCTAAAGCCTCGACAGATTTTACTTCATCGGGCATCATACGGGTAAAAAGGTTTTCAATACCTGCTTTCAATGTAATGGTAGATGAAGGGCAACCGCTGCATGAGCCTTGTAGCTTAACACTCACAATGCCGTTTATAAATGAGTGAAAGGTAATAGCTCCACCATCTTGCTCAACCGCAGGGCGGATGTATTCATCCAAGATGGTTTTTATTTTCTTGATGGTTTCAGTCTCCTCTTGTTCAGGAGCAAAGTCGGCATCACTTACTTCAATAATAGCCTTATCCGACTCCAGGAATTTTTTGATGTGGTCACGAATCGCATGTTGAATTTCAAGCCACTCAACTCCGTCTTTTTTCGATACCGTTATAAAATTACTCATGTAAAAAACGCGCTCAACTTCAGGGAAGTCGAAAAGCTCGAGCGCAAGGGGAGCCTTGGCAGCACTGGCCTTATCTGGAAAATCGAAGCTCATGCCTTCTGGCACTAGCATGTCGTTTACGACAAATTTCAGTGAATTAGGGTTTGGATTTGACTCCAGATATATACTTACGTTTTTAGGCGTTGCTTTTAACATAGACTTCTGTGTTGAATTGAAAGAACAAATTTACACAGGAATAGTTCCTATAGAACAACTGTTTACAAATCTTCTTCAACAGGCTTTTCCAGGGCATTTTCCCACTTACTGACTACAGCTGTAGCCACGCTATTACCCACTACATTGGTTGCACTGCGACCCATATCAAGTAATGGATCTATACCCAACAATAAAGCAAGACCTGCTTCAGGAATATTAAAGGTTACAAGTGTTCCGGCAATCACCACCAAAGAAGCGCGCGGCACACCAGCAATACCTTTACTGGTAATCATTAACACCAGCAACATGCTAAATTGTGTGGCTAGGGGTAAATCAATGCCGTAAGATTGTGCAATGAACAATGAAGCGAAAGTCATGTACATCATGCTACCATCAAGGTTAAATGAATAACCTAGCGGTAATACAAAACTTACGATCTTATCCTTACAGCCAAACTTTTGCAACAATTCCATAGTCTTAGGGAAAGCTGCTTCACTACTGGAAGTACTGAATGCCAAAATGATAGGTTCTCTTACACTTTTTATCAGTGTAATAATTCGCTTTCCGACTACTATGAAGCCGGCCAATATTAGTAAAATCCAAAGGAGACCAAGACTGAAATAAAACTCTCCAATAAAAATTGAGTAGGTCTTTAAAATTCCTACACCCTGTTTGGCAACAATGGCAGCCATAGCACCAAATACAGCTACCGGTGCAAAGTTCATTACGTAGGTGGTCACTTTCAAGATAACGTGCGCCATCGCGTCCATGGCTTTGATCACAATTTTACCTTGCTCACCAATGGCAGCTGTGGCTATACCAAAGAATAATGAGAAAACGACAATCTGCAGAATCTCATTCTTGGCCATCGCGTCAAATACGCTTGCAGGAAAAATATGATATAAAAATGTTTTCAGTGAAAGACCCACAGCCTGTATGCCCGTTTCATTAACAGTGGGTAATGGTAAATTCATAGCCAGACCGGGTTGAAAAATATTAACCATCAACATACCCAAGAGCAAGCTCATAAAAGAGGCAGCCAGAAACCACAATAACGTTTTGCCACCAATACGCCCTACCGAATTAATATCTCCCAACTTAGCAACACCTACTACCAGGGTGGTGAATACAAGTGGTGCTACTATCATTTTAATGAGACGTAAAAAAATATCAGCTAATAATGCAAAAGGTTCTACCTTTTTATCGCGGGAAGTCAACGTAGCATTACGCTCATTGTTCATCGTGTTTACTGTCGAATGATATCCTGCAAGCGTAGCACTGTCTTTTTCTATTTTAATCAGCTCCTTAAAGTCTTTAATAGACGAATCAAAATTTGCGATTTTTTCATTCTCTTCTTCTACGTAACTCTTGTTAAGCCCGAAGCCCACAAGGATTCCCAGCACAAGGGCTATAATAATGTATAAAGTAAGACGAGATTTTTTTGCAGGAGCCGTATTCACTTCCATAACGTAAAACTAAGTGGGCGAAAATCCACAATATTTCGCAATCGTTTGTTTAAGGCTCGCAATATAAGTGAAAAATCAAGACTGGGCTTGTAAAAAAGGTTAAAAGGATAGCTTAGGGATGTGCTAACTATGTACCTTTAATTATTATACCTAACCATCTGTGATCAGATCGACCCTGCTTTACACCTGTAGCTTTTTGTTTATCAGCGTTACGCTTAAAGCTCAACATGATACCACTGCGCAGCCAAAAAAGATACGCATCACCCCCCTGCCCGTTATTTACTATTCGCCAGAAACGCGCTTTGGATTTGGGGCACTGGTTGCTGGCAGTTTTAATGCTGCCAACGATTCCCTCACAACTGCTTCCTATGCACAAACTTATATTTTATACACTGCCAATAATCAATATGACTGGGGCAACAAGCTTCGTTACTATTCACCTCAAAATAAATTCATCTTCGAGGGCAAATTCAGTTTTACATATTTTCCTGAATTTTACTACGGCATAGAAACAGAGACACCACTCCTTAAAAAGGACACCATTGCTTATAATAAACTCACTACTGACTTGCGTTTTTACTGGCGGCTCAATAAAAATTTATATGCGGGATTTGCAGTGCGTCATAATAAAATTTATGATATCGACTCACCTACAGGTGGGCAATTTCAAATTGATCAGCCACGCGGATATCAAGGATACAATTTAATTGGCTTTGCGCCTGCGCTTACCTACGAGAGTCGTGACAGTCAGACTTACCCGCAACGGGGAATTTTTGCTGAAGTAGTATTAATGCCTTATCCTAAATGGTCAGATCGATACTATGGGTTTTTTAATCTAAGAATTGATGCACGTAAATACATTCCTCTAAAAATAATCAGCGATCGAGATGTGTTAGCGCTGCAGGCTTTTATCAATATTAATTCAGGCGATGTTCCTTTTAAAGATATGGCTGATATAGGTGGTGGTAATGTAATGCGCGGATATTACACTGGCTATTATCGGTATAATAATTTGTATGCTCTTCAGGCAGAGTATCGTGCAGGACTCTGGAGATTTATTGGTATTGATGTTTGGATTGGTGGTGCGCTTACACCCAAGAGTTGGTATAGGGTAGGAGATAATAGTTTTAAACCCAATGCAGGTATTGGTTTACGCTTTATGATTAATAAAAAAGATCAACTAAATATTCGTGTTGATCAGGGTTTTGGTAAGCAGCAACAACAAGGCTTTTATTTAGACATTGCGGAGGCTTACTAAATATAGTGAACATTTTTTTGATTGCTTCAAATAGGCTAATCATAAATTAAGAACGATATATATTCTGGTTATACAGCACCTACAAAGAGCCCGTGAATAATTAAAATCATTTAAGTTAGCTGGAACCATGGAGTTTCGCTCTCAGGCCACTGGGCCTCGCATACTCATTCAAGGCTGTATGCTATCCACACAGACACTTCCAGACCAAAGATAGCATAATGCCTTGCCTGAGCATGCTGTAAGTAAGCATTTGAAATTCAAATACTAAAAGACAAAAAAAGGTTGCTCAGTTTTCTGAGCAACCTTTTTCAGTAAGTTATCGAAGGTTCTAAAACTTCACAATTGTATTACCGGCCAAAGTAATACCACCTGTTCTTGCAAGTGCCTTACCATTTAATGTTGCACCTGTATTAAAAGTGATCGACTGCATGGCCATAATGGTTCCTTTAAAAACCGAAGTAGTTCCTAAAGTTGCCGAAGTACCAACTTGCCAAAAAATATTGGAAGCTTTTGCACTACCACTCAATATTACCTTACGACCTGATGTAGTAGTAAGTGTAGAAGCAATTTGAATAATAAAAACTGCATCAGCGTTACCCTTTGCATCAAAGGTTAAATCTCCAGATGATATAGCTAATGAGGATGTAGACTTGTATAGACCTGGCGTAAGTGTTAGCCCACCAATATTTCCCGATAGGGTAACAATATCTGTGCTGGTACGACCAGCAGCATCATTGTAAGCAGCAGTTAAATCAAGTTTTGCCTGAGTTGCTGTTGCAGTGTTGATATGTTGCGTGCCATTCAAAATTCCCGGTGGGAAACCACCAATTGAAGTACCTGGGCTTAAACCTAAATCGCCTGTTATAGTTGTAGCACCCGTGTTGGTTATTGATGACCCAGCAAGAATAGCCATGTCAATTAAGCTTGTCGTAGTTGTAGATGCAACTGTTGCCTGAGCAGTAGTTTGTACTGGAATTACCTGTGTGTTTCCACCGGGTGTTGCGTCATCATCATTACATCCGATAACGAATGCTAAAGACAAGAAAGAAAGAATGGTAAATAATTTAAGTTTTTTCATATTTCAGTTTTTGTTTTCGTGAAAGAAGCCGCCAATAGGCAGCTTCCTTTTGTTATTTAATAGAATTGCTTATTGTGGTTGTGTTACCGCATTACTATCTAAAACGATGGCTGTTTGAGCCAAGGCTCTACCATTCATAGATGCTCCGGTTTGTAAAGTGATACCGGTCATTGACAGAATAATACCCTCAGCATGTGAGGTTGTGCCAAAGGTGGCCTGACCTGCTACTTGCCAAAAAATGTTTTTTGCTTGCGCACCGCCTGATAGGGTCATATTTACTGCGTTACTCATCAATAAGTCTCCAGAGATTTGAAAAATCCAAACATCATCTGCGCCACCTGATATGGTAATGCTGGCAGGAATTGTTACTGAGGTAGTCCACTTGTACAAGCCAGGTGTCAAGGTTCTGCCACCAATGTTTCCTGTACCTAATTCAAGAAAATCTGGTGAAAGACGACCTGCAGCATCATTATAAGCAGTAGTCATATTATTAACGGCTGTTGTAAGATTAATTGGAGTAGGATCAGCCATATCTGCTGCATAAATGTTTCCTGTTACTTGCGCTGAGGTTGCGAAACCTGTTGCATTTATTAAAGACAGACCAGTGATATACGAAGTTGCAGCAGGGCTCAGACCCAAATCACCTGTAAGTGCCGATGTAGATACATTGTTGATAGCGGTTTTAGCCAGTAACAAATAGTTTCCTGCGGCACCCAAATCAACTACCGCTAAGGTAGAAGTACTTCCACCAGTAGTAAATGCCCATGTTGTAAGAGAGGCCAACGCATTACCAGCTAGATCTTTTGCTCCCGTTGTAATTGATGCAGTATAATTTGCAGATGCATCTAATGTGTTTGTTGGATTAAAAGAAGCTACCATTCCAGAGTAAATCACCTCACCTGCAACAGCAGTACTGCCTTTTTTAAGTGTAAAGGTTGATGTGTTGATAGTTGCAGGATCCATCGCTTCACTAAAAGTGATTGAAACTGTATTGTTACGACCCACATTGGTAGCAGTACTCAATGGATTTGTTGCACTGATCACAGGTACAGTCGTATCAGGAATAAGACCCGAGGTAAAACTGAATGCTTCAGCGATTAAAAGCGCATCACCGTTTGTATTCTTTACGCCAGTTGTAATTGTAGCTGTAAAAAGTGTTGATTCTGCCAACAAATTGGTTGGTGTAAAAGTAGCTGTTGTACCAGAGTAACTAACAATACCCACTACTGCCGTACTACCTTGGGTTACGGTAAAGTTTGTAGTGTTTATTGTAGAAGGATCCATAGCAACACTAAAAGTTGCAGTGATGGCACTGTTTACTGCAACATTGCTTGCACCATCCACAGGGTTTGTTGATTCAACTGTAGGGCGCACTCCAGGATCCTTTTCATTATCACAACCTGATAAAAAGGCCATCATAAGCACGGCCACAGCCGCAAAAACATTTTTTATTATTCTCATTTGTAGTTTGTTTAAATCGCAAAATTTTTATTGCAAAAGACAATGCGCGACTGTTTTATTGTCCTCAGTTTTAATCAAACTTTTAAGGCTGGCTTATATTGACACTCACCAGGCTATGAGTTGTAGAAGCAGATTTTTAACTGAGGATCAAAGGTGGGGATTTAAAAAGGGACGGTGTTACACTTCAGAATTGAAGAGTTACACTTATCACACATTAAGATTAAGTGTAGCAGAAATTGGCCTGAAAAGGCCATAGCAAGTAATTGAGTTTAGTTTAATTTCATTCCTGAGTGCAGGAATTCCAAATAATCCATTGAAGATCATAATTTAAATTTTACATTCTAGACATATACCAGCTTAATTCCTTTTCAATTTTTTCGTAATGAAAGAAAGCTGTAATGTTTTTCTGTAATCGCATAAAGGCGGTTTCGCTTTTTACCACATAATCAAAGGCATGGTGGTGCATACAACTGATGGCTACTTCAATTTTATCTTGAGCGGAGAGCATGACCACCAGAATTTTGGAATCGAAATCCTTAATCTTATCTAGAGTTTCTATACCATTCATGGCGTTTTTATCAACACCATTCAAATGATAATCTAATATGATTACATCCGGATGTTCTTCCAGGTGCAGAAGACAGAGTTCGCCAGTTGCAAATGTCTCAACAATAAAATCTGTATGGTGTGTAAACTCGATCTCGAGTGATTTCAAGAATAATGCATCATCGTCTACCAGAAAAATTTTTATCTTTTCAGCTTTCATGTTGTAACAAATTTTATTCGATTAACCTCTTCTTCTAACTCGTTACATGCTTGCAAGCAAATGTATTCCAGTTCCTTAACTAATTCAGGAACATCTGCAGACTTTTGCTGTGAGCTTGCATAATCTTGTAATTTTTTTGCCATGTTTTCAAAATCAACACTAATCCCCATTATAGAAAAAGATGGTATCATTTTATGAACAGCATTATATAAGCCTTCCCAATCTTTATCCAGAAAACTTTGTTTCATTGCATTTACCAATGGAGGTGTTTGCATTAAGTAGAGTGAAATCATTTCCTTCATCAATTCCGGATTTGATTTAGTGCGCTGATTAAGATAGGCCAAATCTATGCATGGCTCTCTGTCACTTATTTGCTCACTGATAATTTCAGGCTCGACTATTTTTGTAGAAACTTTCTTTACCAGCGAAACTATTTTGCTGTACAATACTCGTTCATCTACTGGCTTGGCAATGTAATCGTTCATACCCACTGCTTTGCACTTTGCCAAGTCAACGGTTGTTACATCGGCTGTTAATGCAATAATGGGTATAGTAGATTTCATGATGGTTCGAATATGCTCAGTAGCTTCAAAGCCGTTCATTTCCGGCATTTGTAAGTCCATCAAAATGATATCGTAAGAATCCTTTTCAAGTTTCTCAATGGCAATTCTGCCGTTGGTGGCAATGTCGCGTTCGAAACCGAAATCGTCAAGCAAAGTCTTCATCAAAAGTTGATTCAAGGCTATGTCTTCCACAACCAGTACCCTGATGTTTTTAACAGCACCATCAATTTCCGCAAAGCCAAAGTCTGTTTCAGCTTCCTTATTAGTTTTTTGAAAACTAAGTGTGAAACTAAAAGTAGAACCAACATCCACTTTACTTGTCACTTGAATAACACCACCCTGAGGTTCCACTAGTTGCTTTACAATAGCTAACCCCAGACCGGTACCTCCATATAATCTAGAAGTTCCACTTGTGGCCTGTTGGAAGTTTTCAAATATTCTACTCAATTTTTGGGCAGGTATCCCTATGCCGGTGTCAGCTACTGCAAACTCAATGTTTACTTTTTCATTATCTTCACTAAGCAGCTTTACGCTAACGGTAATTTTTCCCTGTGTTGTAAACTTTACTGCATTGCTAATGAGATTCAAAATAATCTGATGTAGGCGAACAGGATCTCCAACCAACACAGATGGAATTCTTGTATCGTATTCTCTAACCAATCCTAAATTCTTCTCATAAATCTTTGCTTCAAACAAATGAATCATTGCGGCAATAGACATAGCCATTTTAAATGGCGTTTTTTCAAATGTCATTTTTCCTGCATCTACCTTGGCTAAATCCAGAATGTCGTTGATTAATACTATTAACGCATCACCACTCAGTTTAATGGCTGTTAAATATTCATGTTGTTTTGAAGATAGATCTGTCTTCAACAATACTTTAGTAAATCCAATAATGGCATTCATGGGAGTGCGAATCTCATGGCTCATATTTGAGAGAAACTGCTGTTTTGCTTTTACAGCATCTTCAGCAATGCGTGTAGCCTTCTCAGCTTTGTTTTTTGCCTCTTCAGCAATTCCCGTGGCTTGCTCCGCCAATACTCTTGCCTCAATTATTTCTTTTTCAATTCGCTTTTGCTCAGTTACATCACGTGCCACAATTACAACACCAAGTATATCACCCGACTCGTTTTTATAGACCGATCCATTAAATAATACATCCGTTAACTTACCAGCAACATGTCGTAAGGTGAGTGGAGAATCCGCGACAGAACCTTTTGCAAAAACCTCCTGATATACCTCTCGTGCCTTTTGTGGTTCAGTAAAATAATCAAAGAAGTCAGTACCAGTTAAATCCTCACGAGTTAAGCCGGTAATATTTGCGGTAGCATTATTCATGTCCGTAATTTTACCTTCAGTGTTAATTGTTACCAATGGATCAAGGCTAGCTTCTATCAGACTTCTCGCATATCTTGACTCTTGTTCTATTTGCATTTAATCGATTTAAAGTTTGTAATTGTATTAGGCTTCACTACGTTCATTTAGATTTCCAATGTCCTCAATAGGACTTCGGCCTCTATATTTAAGTTGTTTAAATCTTGAGGGTGACAAACCTGTTACCTTTTTAAATTGATTTGACAAGTGTGCCACACTGCTATAATGAAGTTTGTAAGAAATTTCGGTAAGACTTAACTCATCATACAACAACAGTTCTTTAACTCTTTCAATTTTATGAATAATAATGAATTGTTGTATTGTAATACCCTTTACCTCTGAAAACAGATTTGATAGGTAGGTGTAATCGTAGTCAAGTTTTTCACTGATGAAATCCGAGTAATTCATTTTAGGTAATTCATCTGAGTGATGAATCATCTCCATAATTACTGTTTTTACGCGCTCAATTAATACAGCACGTTTGTCATCCATTAATTCGAGGCCAGAGACTAGCAAGGCACGTTGCAGTTGTTCTTGCTGGGCAAGGGTCATGTTTTCCATGATCTCTACTTCTCCTAAATCAACTACAATAAAGTGAAGCCCGAGTTTCTTCAACTCTTCCTTTACCGCCATTTTACAGCGATTGCTCACCATGTATTTAATAAATATCTTCAAGCAAATTTTTTCTAATGAAACGGACAAAACTGGTAACATTAAAAGGCCAATGCGTTATACACTGAATTCAGAATGTTACATAAATCACAGATTCTTAAACTGCGAAACGTTATGCTAAAGTCGATTTTACTTGCCTTTAGAGAGGAATTGAGGCAAATAGTCTGTTAGTGAACGTAACTTAATAGAAGGGAGCAATAATCTAACTACACAAGATACACAATACTTTCGGTAATAGAGAAAGAAGTAGCTAAAGCAACTTATTCAACAGATCCTATTTACCGTATTTCTCTTTCATGTAGTCCACTGATTGTGTAATAATGGACTGCAATATCTTCATGTCAATATCTTGTAACGATTTTATATACAAGCATGATTTACCTGTTTTATACTTCCCCAGCTTTTCCATAAGATCATCATATTTTTCAAAACCAGGCATGATGTAGAGCGTAAGATTTTGCTTGCGGGGCGAGAATCCCACAAGCGGCCAATCGCCCTGTTGCCCACTGGCATATTTATAACTGTATGTTCCAAAACCTACAATGGCTGAACCCCACATTTTTGGTTCTTCCTTTGTAATTTTTTGCATTAGCTTTAATACCGTATAGGCATCGTCTCGCTTCTGTTCATCTTCAACAGTGTCAATAAACTTTCTAACGTTGGCATCGGTTTTTTTAGTTTTAAGTTCCTTCGCCATACTGTTTCTGTTTAAAGTTTTGATGTTCGAGTTCTCAACACAAAATCGGCAATTACCAATGCTGCCATAGCTTCAACAATAGGTACAGCCCTGGGTACTACACACGGATCGTGTCTGCCTTTGCCAGATACTACTGCAGGATTATTATCCTTATCTACAGTTTCTTGATCTTGCATAATAGTAGCAACAGGTTTAAAAGCAACATTAAAATAAATATCTTCTCCATTGCTAATACCACCTTGCACACCCCCTGAAAAGTTAGTTTTAGTTCTTACTTGTCCTTCTTCAGTATAAAACAGATCATTGTGTTCTGAGCCGCGTAGGGTAATTCCCTCAAATCCGCTTCCATACTCAAAACCTTTCACTGCGTTGATGCTTAGCATAGCTTTGCCCAATTCTGCGTGTAATTTATCAAATACAGGTTCGCCCAAACCCACTGGTGTATTTTTAATAACACAAGTAACAAGTCCACCAATGGTATCACGATCTAAACGAACTGCATCGATTAATTCAATCATCTTATCGGCCACTGTTGCATCTGGACAGCGTACAATGTTGTCTTCTGTTTTAGATAAATCTAATGTTGTGTAGTGCGCTGCTTTAATATCGCCAACCTGCGAAACAAAAGCTTGTATGGTAACACCGTATGATCGTAAAAATAATTTAGCAATGGCACCCGCAGCTACACGTGCAGCTGTTTCGCGAGCCGAGCTTCTTCCGCCACCTCTATGATCGCGATGACCATACTTAGCCTCGTAAGTGTAATCCGCATGAGAAGGACGAAATACATTCTCAACATGGCTATAATCTTTACTGCGTTGATCCTGATTTTCAATGACAAGTGCAATGGGCATTCCAGTTGTTTTCCCTTCAAAAACACCCGACAAAATTTTGAAAGCATCATCTTCCTTGCGCTGTGTGGTAATTTTTGATTGTCCTGGCTTTCTGCGTGCTAATTCTTGCTGAATAAATACTTCATCAACAGGTAGGCCTGCCGGGCAACCATCTACCACTACACCAATAGAGGGTCCGTGAGATTCACCAAAAGTAGTGATGCGAAAAAGTGTGCCGTATGTGTTCATGGTTTAATCAGTAATCAAAATTTAGATGGGTGGAGTTATGAATTTGAAATTTCAAATTTTATGAATAGTTACTTTTTAAAAAACAAATAGGCAGATAGTGCTAAAGAAAAAGCAACAAATCCGTAAACAAATACAGCAAGCCAATTCGGTTTACCCATTTTATTTAATGAATTGTCCACCGTACCAATCTTATCATAAAAACTACCCAAATCGTTTGAACTAATAGCTTCGTCTTTAAGACTTTCGCCCGTAACGGCAAGTTTTATACTACTACTTAATGTATCGTACTTAGCTGTTTTTGGATTAAAAAATATCCACTGAAAATAATCTCCTAAGTTATATTGACCGGGCTCGCGTGGTATCATAAAGTAGCTAAAAGATTTAGTACCCGCTACTCTTCCTTTATCGCGGGTGATGTCTTGCCTTACATTTGGTTCGTAAAATTCGAAAGCATCAGGCTTGCCTAGTTTAGGTTTTTCTATTGACGATATGTTACCTTCTCCGTAAACATTAAACTGGTAAGAAAAACTTTGACCTGTCTCTATATTATTCGTGGTCGTTTTTTCATCTAGTCGATAGTCGCCTACTGCCACACCATCACGCATAGGGTGGGGTGGCAATTCTTTAACCCTTACCACTTTTTCTTTAGAGTAAAATGTTTTAAAATCTTCTTGTCTGTTTTGTCCGAAGAACGATGGGTTTTTTGCCACTTTGTATTTAATCATTTCTAACCCAACGCTTGGGAAAACAATGCGCTCAGCATTCAGTGGATAAAATACCGCTTGATATAATTTATATTGAGTGTAGTCTTTGCCATTTATTTGAATGCCTTCACCTTCAATATTTTCGATATTAAAGTTTTCCTCCCAACAGGTAGCTGGTTTTACTTTTTTAAGTATTTCTCCAAGCTGTTTGCCTAACTCATAAAATTGTAAAGGCGCACGATTACCATCGCTTACGTAAAAAGCCAATGTTGCAGTAAAACCTTCGCCTACATACACATTATCTTTATTTGTGGTTAAGGCAAAAAATGCATCGTCTTTAATATCAACAAACTCAGTTTCTCCTCTGCCAAAAAAATCCTCTTTGGGATCTCTGTTAAAAAAACGACTGAATGGATCTGTGGCTTGCTGTCGTTGCACCGGAGCACCAATTTTTACTTTCTTTCCAGGCACATTAATTTTTGTTCCATTAATGGTCATGGTAAAAGATGGTACCGTTATGGTGCCCTGCTTTTGAGGCAGGTATGTCATAATAATACTTTGCGAAGAAGACACCTGACCATTCACGATATTGGTACTGGATTGCGATGAAGTGCCCCTTTTTTGTAATCCGGGAATGTCTGGAAAATTGTCATAGCTCTTTAAGCGGTCGTTTTGAACAGTGACCGTTACCGTCCATGTCTGATTTTCGCCAATTTCATCAGGGCCTAACGTAATCTGAACCTGTTGCGCAACAAGATTTTGAGCGCAAAGCACCACTAAAAGAGCTAAGAGGATTCTAATCGAAAAAAGTTGTCTCATATCACACCCTGTTCATGGGTTTTTACGTTTCACCCTCAAGTTTGTGTCACAACCTGACAATGGTAAGTGCGAAATTTACAACAAGAGTTTAATATTTAAGTAATAAAATACACGTATGACAGCTTTCTTAAAGAAAACAAGCAGCATGCTAAAATATGTAAAAAGCATATTGATTCGCGTAAGCTTTGATGCCATCCTTTTTGAAAAGGAATTGCGCAAAGCCATAAACCTATTGGTGAATGATGAAATTGAAATTTTGAAGGAATGGTGCTATCAAAAATTTAAACAGCAATACGAGCCGGTGCTTCAACGCTGTTTCACCACTTAGATGTACTTCGCCCATAATTTAAAGCAAGGTTTCTTTTACTAAAATCCAAACACTCATAACTAGCGTAAGCCAGCCAAAGGCTTTACGTAATACAGTGCTTGAAATCTTGTCAGCATAAATATTTCCAATAAAAATACCTGTAACAGCTAGGGCAGTTATTGACAATAGAAAAGTCCAATCGATAGTTGAACTAAATATATCGCCCATAAAACCACTGAGTGAGTTGATGGCGATAATAAATAAAGAAGTGCCAACGGCAGTTTTAAATTTTAAACCAGTTAGAAAAACCAGCGCAGGGATAATTAAAAAGCCACCACCTGCCCCTACTAGGCCGGTTAAAAAGCCAATGAGTAAACCTTCAATAACAACCAACAACGATCTGAAATTTTGTTGATCTGAGTTGATTTCTCTTTTTCCTCTTATCATGGATACAGAAGCCAGCACCATTAGTATGGCAAAAATGCCCAGTATCAGTACACGCTTTGTTAGCACAAAACCATCTGCGTCCCAAATGATATCTGGTATAGCGGGCACAATCCACTTGCGTGTAGTAAATATGCTGGCAATAGAGGGTATGCCGAATAGAATACCAGTACGCAGATTCACTAACTGCTGACGATACTTTGGTATTGCCCCAACAAAGGAAGTTATCCCAACAATAAACAAGGAGTAGGCTGAAGCTAAAACGGGCTCAATGTTAAATAGATAAACCAATATAGGGATAGAGAGAATGGATCCGCCCCCGCCCAAAAGACCTAAAACTACACCCACAAAAATAGAAGCGAGATAACCTGCGAGTTCCATGCTTCAAAGAGAATGCTTTTTAATGAGAAATGAAATTAGCCTAGCGTCTGAGTAGAGAATAGAAGTTAGAAGATGGAAGTTGGAGTAGAGAGAGTAGAACCTAAGTGCATGAGGTACAAATGAATCAGTAACGCCACGTTTTACAACGGTGGTTTTTAAAAAATGGACAAAGCAAATGATGCTCATTACACAAAGTTGAACAAACAGGGTTATTAAAGTTTGACTTTTAGCAACTGCCGAATGCTGACTACATGAGAAAACAAAACCATGGGCACCACAAAACCGGGTAGCCAGCTAAAAGGAAAGTATAACACCCCCACATTTGGCTGTTCGAAGGCAAACTGTTGAAAAGGAAAAGGTGCGCTCAACACGGCAGTTGTAACGATATTAAAGAGTAACGCCAAACATAAAAAATTCCAGCCAAGTAAAACTCCCTTCGACAACTTCTTAGCTGAATATCCGAAGTAAGCAATAATTGGTGCGGTGATGCCAGAGAGTATATCAAAATTATTTCCTTCAAAAGTCATTAGCTCAGGTAACAGCTTATTAACAAAAAGAAAATACAATGTCACTTCTACTGGTATTCTGATTACATGCAGGTATGTAAGCCAACGTGTATCTAAAGAATCGATGAAATGCTGACCTGGCTTACTTAGCAGGACGTAGGCAATCAGTACCAATGGTGGTAATACTAAGAAAACAAAGTGGGGTGGTACAGTATTCGTAATTATATAAAAACCACTATCGCTTATGATACCTTGCAGCGCAATCCAGCCAAGTAAAATAAATACAGCCAGCTTCGACTGACTCGCTTTGTAAAAAAACCAAAGCGTTAGCATAGTTGTAAATATGAACAAATAGTTAACATATTCAGGTACGGGAGCTATCATGACTTTAGGAAATGTTTGGCGAGTAGTGCTTTACACAAAATATGGTTTAAAGGTACTGCTCCGCTTGAAATTATCAATGGCTGGTTTAAATACGATTGTTGATGAAATTAAATTCGCAGATCACCGAAACTCACTTAATCAGAACTTAGTTTTATCATCTGTGTTTTACAAACCATTGGTATCCAAATTTTACATTGTGCCGGACTGTCTTTAATACCAATTACAACCCACCCTCTATTGAATCCTTAATTTACTTATCTTTCGTTTTTACAGAAATTGACATCTACCTATAATCCTATTTGAAAAATCGAATTATTGCATGAAAATCCTAAAACGCTTTTTTTTCGGCCTTCTTATCGTATTGATCCTGATCTTCGCTGGCGTATTTACCTTTTTACAAGTGTCAAAGCCTACACTAAACGGTGAGCTTACGTTAAACGGTTTACATGAAAATGTGGAAGTATTGTATGATGATTATGGCGTGCCGCATATTTATGCCAACAATGAACACGATGCCTATTATGCTTTAGGCTATGTGCATGCGCAAGATAGACTTTTTCAAATGGAGATGTTGCGAAGAGCAGCAGGAGGGAGGTTATCAGAGGTGTTGGGGCCCGACCTGATTAAAGTTGACAAACTATTCCGGACATTAGGCATTAACAAGTTTGCCAGTGAAAGCGCTCAACAATTTCTAAGCAGCGATACCAGTGCTTATCAGAAAGGAACAGTTGCCTACCAAAAGGGCATCAATGAATTTATAAAAACTGGCGATACCCCCATCGAATTTTTAATCATGGGCATTCCAAAAACTGAGTTTAAGCCTGAAGATATTTACCTGGCTATCGGTTTTATGTCGTTTGGGTTTGCCGAAGCTTTGCAGGTGGATCCTGTATTGGAGAAAATTAAAAATGAATTAGGCGCAGCCTATTTGCAAGACCTTGCTGTTCAAACACCCGCCAATGCTGAGTTGATAAAAAACTTTAATGGAGAAATAAAACCGGCAGGAATGGACTCTTTAATAAGTGCCGTCCAGCAAGCTTTGGAGTATTTACCAGTTCCACGTTTTCAAGGCAGCAATGGTTGGGTAATATCGGGCTCGCGCACAGCTTCGTCATCCCCAATATTGGCCAACGATACCCATATTGGTTTTGGTCAACCTGCTGTTTGGTATGAAGCACATATAGAGTATCCTGGGTTTCGTTTTTATGGTCACCATTTGGCAGGTATCCCTTTTGGCTTATTAGGTAATAATGACAAAATCGGTTGGGGACTTACCATGTTTGAGAATGATGACATGGATTTTTTTGTTGAAGAACTAAATCCTGAAAATGCTAATCAGGTTAAGTTTAAAGATCAATGGGAAAATTTATCAATAAGAAATGAGATAATTAAAGTAAAAGGCGAGGAGGACATAGTATTAGAAATTAAATCCTCACGCCACGGACCAATTGTAAATGGGGGTATCGATAATATTCCAGCTGAAGAAAAACCAATAGCTATGTGGTGGATGTTAACGCAACAACCAAATGAGGCTATAGAAGCAGCATACCGTTTAAATCATGCCGCAAATTTTGCGGAGACACAAAAAGCAGTTTCTCTTTTTTCTGCTCCAGGTTTAAACGTTATGTATGGTGATGTTGATGGAAATATTGCCTGGTGGGCCGTAGCAAAATTACCAATACGACCAGCACATGTAAATTCTAAATTGTTTTTAGATGGTGCCAGCGGCAACGATGAGTACTTAGGTTTTTATCCCTTCGAAAAAAATCCTCAATCAATTAACCCGCCATGGGGTTATGTGTATTCTTGCAACAATCAACCCGATTCAGTAGATGGCGTTTTGTATCCTGGATATTACTACCCCAAATCACGAGCGGGTAGAGTGAATGAATTGTTGGCAGAGAACAAGAAGTGGACGACAGAAGACATGAAGAAAGTAAATCTGGACGTAGTGGGTAAACCACAGGGGGAAGTTGCAAAAACAATGGCTACTATTCTAAGAGGACTAGATAAACCGGAATTTGATGTTTTATTTTTGCAGTTGGAAACTTGGAATGGTAACCACGAAAGCTATAACAGCTCTCCATCTGTTTATTACAATTTACTTTCGCAAGTCATCTTTCTCTCTATGAAGGATGAATTGGGAGAAACAGCTTTTAAAACACTTATGGAAACATCCGTTCCTAAAAACTCATACTTGAGCTTAATCAGCAATGAAAACTCACCGTGGTGGGATAATGTATTGACAAAAGAGGTTATAGAAACACGCGCCAATATTTTTGAGCAAGCTGCCATTAAAACACTTTCCGCTTTAACCCAAGCAGGAGCAACAGAAGATTTTGCCATGCCCTGGGGTAAGATTCATACACTCACACATAACCATCCCTTGGGTACAGTTAAGCCTTTAGATAAATTTTTCAACGTAGGGCCTTTTGAAGTAGAAGGAGGACAAGAAGTAATCAATAACTTAACCTTCTCCTTAGACACCACAGGCTATTTTCCGGTAAGTGTCGGTCCGGCTTTGCGCAAAATCACAGACTTCTCTGCAATAGAAAATGGTGAGACAATATTGCCAACCGGTCAGTCGGGTAATGTGATGAGCCCCCACTACGATGATCAGGCTTTAATGTTTGCAACAGGCAAGTTTAGGGGCATGCTCATGAACAGACCAGCAATTGAATCAAAAAGCAAAAACAGATTATTACTTAAAGTAAAGTAATCTGAATTAACCTGTATTTTTGTAACATGAACGCACAACAACGACAATACCTCTTTGGAGCCATATTTTTAGCTTTTGGTATATTTCAATTGTATCAGCAACGAATGCTCGAATTTACATTATACTCTCTGGCGGGATTATCTTTCATTTTTAATCAGCTGGCAAGTGAACCAAAGCTTGCACAGCATAAAAAATCTTTAGTCATTACCACCTGGATTTTTATCATTGCAACCGGACTTACTTTCTTTTACCTTTTGCAGTTTAATTATCTATAATAGAATCCTCAAGTATAAAATTTCACCATACACATATTGCCTTTTTAACTGTGGTTTAAAAACATGGTGAATAAACAAAGACTATATTGGACTTTACAAATTGGAGGATGGATACTCTATGCCATTCTTCAGATTGTCTTTTTCACCATTTTTTCCGGAGCAATTAACAGTAAACGTATAGTCTTCTTTTTGTTAGAAGCATTGTTATGTTTGCTGCTTACCCATCTGCTTCGCTACCTCTTGGTTTCTCGCTTTCGCTGGATGAAGCTGCCACTCCCCGCACTTATTCCACGCGTACTACTTACTGTAGTGATAATGGCACTGCTTGCGTATGCATTGCAGCCCTTAGCCTTTATTATTTCCGGAAGAGAATATAATCCGGAATTAACACTTAATCCATCTCAGATTATTTATGGATGGTCATCCTTTACAATCTTCTTCTTTCTGTGGTCTGTATTTTATTTCGCTTACTATTTTGTAGAGCAATATAATAAATCACTCAAGTACGAAACATCGCGTATCGAGATTGAGTTGCAGAACCTGAAATCACAACTTAACCCACATTTTATTTTCAACGCACTAAATAGTATAAGAGCATTGGTGGATGAGAATCCGAAAAAATCAAAACAAGCAATCAACCACCTCTCTAACATTTTACGTAATTCATTGGCAGTAGATCGGATCGGGCTTACTAAGTTCGATGATGAATTGAAAATCGTGAAAGACTACCTAAGCCTGGAAACCATTCGCTTTGAAGAGCGGCTTAAAACAGAGTTCGACATACATCCTGACTCCAAAGACTTTCTGGTGCCACCATTAATGATCCAAACCTTGGTTGAAAATGGAATTAAACACGGCATTGCCAAGTTAACTGAAGGAGGTATTGTTGAAGTAAAAACTTTTGTTGAGCAAAATAAGCTGCACGTTCAGATCCGCAATAGTGGTCAGTATCACGAATACCACGTAAATGGAATCAAAAGAAAGGGCGGCTTAGGCCTTAAAAATACCGCTCAACGCCTTAAATTGCTCTATGGTGAAAATGCATCTTTCAAAATAGAGAATGAAAACGATACTTTTGTACTAACTGAAATTATAATCCCGCATTCGCATGAGAGCCCTGATCGTAGATGATGAACGCCTAGCCCGTAAAGAGTTGATGAAATTGCTGGAAGATCATTCGGCAATTGAGGTGGTAGGAGAGGCGCAAAATGCTGATGAGGCATTTGAAATGATTGAAACGCTTAATCCTGATCTTCTTTTTCTAGATATACAAATGCCCGGCAAAACCGGATTTCAATTACTTGAAATGCTCGATTCAGTGCCACTGGTGGTGTTTACAACGGCCTACGATGAATATGCGCTAAAAGCTTTTGATGTAAGTGCTTTGGACTATTTGCTGAAACCTATTCAGCCTGAACGTTTATCAGAGACTATCCAAAAAATACTTCAAAAAGAAAAAGAGAAAAAAGAGATCATTGCCAATGGTGATAAAAAGCTTGGCCTTAATGATCAGGTATTTGTAAAAGATGGAGACCGTTGCTGGTTTGTAAGTTTATCCAACGTGCGCATGTTCGAGTCGGACGGCAATTACATCAAGGTTTATTTTGATACGAATAAACCAATGATCCATAAATCGCTTAACGCATTGGACGAAAAACTTGATGAAAGAGCATTCTTCCGCGCCAGCCGTAAACACATTGTAAACTTAAGTTGGGTAGAAGGTATAGAGCCCTGGTTCAACGGAGGCCTGATGGTGCGTTTGCGTGGAGGTGATAAAGTGGAAGTAAGCCGCAGACAAGCAGCTAAGTTTAAGGATATGATGTCTTTGTAAAGGACTTATTTCAACACCAGATCAACCAACTCTTTCTGCACATTCCAATCTTTGGCGAGCTTCAGCATAGCTGTAGCTTCCATTTCGGTTACGTAGCCCTTTAAGTTATTGGCTTGCCAGACCATGTTAATGAGTTCAACACGTTTATCCTTAGTGTAATCGCTGATAATTAAATTCAAATAATCGCGGGCGCGATCAAAGGCGGTAATGTAATCTTCGGCCACAAAATCCAAGGCCCACTTATATTCTTCAGGTGCCTGCAAATCTTCAGCAGTCTTATCAAGGTCTCGCTTCTCAGTTTCATCAAGTCCGTGATAATGAAAGATAACAGCCTTCAATAATAAATAAACTCGCTTCTCTTCCGATGATTTTTCCATAAGGGGCACTCAGCACTAAGTAATGTTCAAGGTAGAAATTCTGTCACTTTATACAAAACGGGTTTGCTTGGGCTTGCATCATTTTCAAAGGGCGCGATCTGCAAATTCAATAAGTAAAGCCCATCTTGCACATGATTCGGTACATACACCATTTCAGTGATGGTGCAATGTTTTCGACTCTCATTACCAGCTTTCCAAAAAGCCCTATGTGCAGCCAACTTCCCTTCATCCACTTCTTTATCTACACTGGGTAAATCTAGCAATAAGTGCTCAACGCCTTTTTCGGCTAGATAAGCAGCAAGCGCAGCATCAATATAGAGTGGGTTTGTACCTGAGTATTGCCTTGTTAGTTTACTGGTATCATTTGGCAGACTTCGAATAACTATTGCGGAAGCATCTTCATACCTCATTTTTTCTTTATAGGTATCTAATGTAAGTATGCTATCGCCATTTGCTGATACTACAGGCGTTAAACTAACAACAGCTGCAAGTGCATGCGAATTTTTCAGTCTTTTATTAATTGTAGCAGTTTCATCCGCATCGATGTGACCGTAACATTCAGTATGGGTGCCGTTGCCATGCGGTGTAAAAGTTATTTTTCTGTGATTAACTACACCACCTTCCTTTACACTACCAACAAAATTTCCGGCCCGGATTACTTCAAAATGAGGTGTATCAGCATAATAGCAGTTCGGATTTTCTTCACCGCTCTTTAATGGAATGGAGATGTCAATGCCATCCTGCAAATCTGCACGGTAGTGTTTGTTATTAAATGTAAACGAGATGATCATAAACTTATAAAAAGATCTGAAGCAATTTTGTCCGCCAGCAATTTCCCCTTCTTGGTCAATGAAAGCACTGCATTGTCAAGTCGGGCGTATTCATTTTTAATTATATCCTGAATATAGGCAGACTGCTCAAGAAGCAAATCATAATCAAATTCATTTTTAAGATAGTCACAATTACAACCCCAGCTGGTTCGCAGGCTGGTAAGTATATATTCATTCACCTTATCTGCACGACTTAAAATTTCTTTTTCAAATGGAACTTCCCCACTTTTAATGGAACGCAGGTACGCATGATTATTAGCAACATTAAACTGACGACTCACTTTATTATAAGAATGTGCGCTCGGGCCCAGCCCAAGATATTTCGCGCCTTTCCAATAGCTGCTGTTGTGCTTTGATTGAAATCCGGCTTTGGCAAAATTTGAAACTTCGTAATGTTCATAACCACTAGCCTCGAGTTGTTCAATTAATATTTCCAGGTGTCGGGCGGCCACGTCATCATCAGTCACACGTAACTTTCCTGTCTTTGCCCACTTTCCAAAAACAGTCTGAGGCTCAATAGTAAGGGAATAACTCGAAATGTGTTCAGGCTCTAAAAGTAAGGCTTGTCTAATATCCTCGCGCCACTCCTCATCAGTCTCGTTGGTAAGGGCGTAAATTAAATCAATACTAATATTATCGAAGCCGGCCTTTCTTGCATCCTGAACACAGTTTTTGGCTTGATCGGCATTGTGTACACGATGCAAAAACTGTAAATGGTGACTGTGAAATGATTGTATACCAATACTTAGCCTGTTTATGCCAACGCTTTTAAAAGCAACAAGTGTGTCGAAATCCAGATCATCAGGGTTGGCCTCAAGGGTAACTTCAACACCTGGTAGAACTATAAAATGTTTTTGAATCGCTGCTAAGAGTTTTGCAATTTCGCTTGCCGCGAGTAAGGAGGGTGTACCACCGCCAAAGTAGATTGTGTCTATTCTTTCTTCAATAAGGTAATCTTTCCGTAGCACCATTTCTTGCAGTATTGCCTCAACCATCTCAGCCTTAAGCCCCTGATTGGTAGAGAAATGGAAGTCGCAATAATGGCACGCTTGCCTGCAAAAGGGAATGTGAAAATAAACGCCTGCCATGCAGCAAAGTTACATGCATTTTGCGGCTGCCGAAAGTGTCCTATTTTTGCACTTCATTCCATGAAGCAACTCTTACCGTTTTTAGCAATTCTTCTTCACTTCAGCCTGTTTGCCCAAAACGAACAAGTAAGCCGTGACTTGCAGCAGGACTGGTTTGTATACACTGATTCCGGTTATGTTAAATTCGATGAGGCGCTGCAAGCAAAATCTGTTCATATTCAACAAAAGGCTTCTTTAGGAAGTGGTGATTATTTAAAGGTAAAATCTACAATACCTTTTTCCCTATTTGTTGACCAGCAACTGCTTTGGGCAGATCAAAAGTCATTACTGATTTCGATAGATAGCTTAAGACGGGCCCTTGCAAAAACAACTTTCACCATCAGTATCTATAGTAAAGAAAAGATAGAGAAGACTTCGCTGCTCACCCAGCTTGTCAGATACCCTTTGGTAGCCTCAAAATCTATTTACGAAAAACGACCTTCTGCTTTTCTTACCAATTTCGTTCTAATTGGAGCAAGCATCATTTTGCTATTGCTTATTCTCATTGTTAAGCTCAATCCTAAGCTGGCTTCAGATTATTTTTCCGTTAGCAAAATATTTTCCATGCGTGAAAGTGAAGACAATATTGTTTACACAAGGATTACAAGCAGTGGCAATTTTTTATTTTTTGGATTTAGCAGCCTCACTATTGCCTTTTTTTTGCTTCTCTTGTTTGTACATCTTCCAGATAAGCTGTTAATCAAGCCAGATTCCTTACCTGATCTTATGCGTGATTGGCTTTTGCTAAGCTTGTTAGTGATTTTGATTTTTAGCGTTAAAATGCTGACCATCTACCTTTTCGCCACACTTTTTCAGCTACGCGATGTGGCCGGAATGCAATTTTTTAACTGGACAAGATTATTTTTCTTATTTGTTGGATTCTCCGTCTCTCTATTAACTATTAGTATACTTACTCGCACAGCAGGACCAGGCTGGATTAATTTTTTCTACATGGCCACTGGCTCTGTACTGGTTATGTGGATTGTTTTGGCGTTTTTCAAAATCGCGGCAAAAGCTCGCATAAGTCCATTCCATTTATTTTCGTACCTTTGTGCCACAGAAATAATACCCTCTCTAATTATTTTAAAAATTCTGTATTACTAGTACTACCCAGGTGTTGATATGAGTGAAATTGCTACGGACAGAATGCGAAAAGTGAAGAGCATTTTGGTTACACAAGAGGCTCCAGCAGATACAAATTCTCCTTACCTTAAGTTAGCTGAAAAATTTAACCTTAAGATAGAATTTCGACCCTTCATTCAGGTTGAACCGGTTCCTGTTAAGGAATTTAGGAAACAAAAGATAGACATACTACAGCATACAGCGATCATTTTTACCAGCAGAAACGCTGTTGATCACTTTTTTACCATCTGTGGTGAGCTAAAAATTGAAATGCCTGCTGATATGAAGTATTTCTGCGTATCAGAGCAGACCTCCAACTACCTGCAGAAATATATCGTAATCAGAAAGCGTAAGATTTTCACAGGCCTTAAAACTGCTGTCGACTTACTGGAACTAGTGAAAAAGCATAAAAACGAGAAATATCTTTTTCCCTGTTCAGACATTCGTAAAAACGATATCCCTGATTTTTTTAAACAGCATGGTTATTCTTTTACGGAAGCAATAATATATAATACTGTTGCATCTGATCTTTCCGACCTGAAAGAGGTTTTTTATGACATAGTGGCTTTTTTCAGCCCTTCAGGCATTACTTCACTATTTCAAAACTTCCCTGATTTCAAACAAAATAACACCCGAATTGCAGCGTTTGGTCCTACAACGGCCCAGGCAGCACGCGATGCGGGCTTGATTTTAGATATTGAAGCCCCGCTTCCAAATGCCCCAAGCATGACAGGAGCGCTCGAAATATATATAAAGAAGGCTAACGGAATTCGATAACTCATTCATTATCGGTGTTTTAGAATTGAGTGTTTTTTAAAATACTTTAACACCTCAATGTTGATTGTATCGATAAAAAACATTTACTTTAGCATCTGTTTTAGTAATACATGTCAAAGAAGTCGTTTTATACCGCTCTCGCGATAACATTTTTTGCGGCTTTCAGTGTTCAAGCTCAGCAAGACGCACTGTTTACGCATTACATGTTTAATAACATGTACTTAACACCTGCATTTGCAGGGGTTGATGGTGTTACGCGTATTTCTGCAGTACACAGAAGCCAATGGCTAGGATACCAACCAAGTTTTGGTGAAGGAAATGCGCCTGTTTCTCAATTAGTTAGCTTCAATACACCTATATTCAAATTACATAGTGGCTTCGGTACTTACATCATGAACGATATCAGCGGTCCACTAAACAGCCTGGAAGCACAAGTTAATTATGCATACCATTTAGGTATTAAAGACAATAAATTAAGCATTGGTATCAAGGTTGGCATGTTTTCGCAAACAGTTAATGGCAGAATTTATCGTTACGTAGATGGGGGCGACCCAAACATTACCGAAGGCAAAGAATCTCAAATTAAACCGGATCTTGGATTTGGTCTTTTTTATCGTTCCGAAAAATATTATGCTGGTGTTGGATTTAACCACTTGCTTAAGTCTGAATTTGATTTTGGCGCTGATGCAACAAGGGCTGCGTTAGAAAACCACGTGAATTTCACCGGTGGCTATTACTATGACATGAGTTTCGATCTTACTTTCCTGTTCACTACATGGGTAAAAACGGATCTTAACGAGACATCTGTCGATCTATCGGGATTGGCATTTTATAAAAATACGATGTGGGGTGGCCTGTCGTTCAGGCAATCAGAAGCTGTTTCTATTTTATTAGGCTACAGCTTATTAAAAGATAAATCATTAAGATTAGGCTACTCAATGGACTATGTGGTTAAAGATCAGGCAGCTAAACAGCCTACATCTCACGAGGTTATGATTAGCTATGACTTACCCGTTAGCCCCGGTACAAGTAAAAAAATCGTTCGAACGCCAAGGTATAGGCACTAAGTGCTTTTTTTTAATTTTGGATTTCGTTCAATTTTGTAGAATTTGTGAACCTATTTAGAAACAACTTATTTCGACTATCAAATTGCGTACTATGAATAAGACAACCCTCGGAAGGATTTTTTTAATTCTTGCTGGATTCGTGGCAGGAGCTTGCGGCCTGCTAGGCTTGGGGCAAAGTGGAGGAGATGAAGGTCAGGTAATTGGCGTTGCCGGCCGTGAAGGTTGGGCAATGGTAATACCCCTCGGTATGGTGCCTATTCCTGCCGGAACTTTCCACATGGGTCAGGCTGATGAAGACCCTGCCTCAACTCAGATTAACTATAACAAACAAGTAACTATTGGTCCGTTCTTTATGGACGATACCGAGATTACTAATAATGAGTACCGTCAGTTCGTAAACTGGCATTTGTACGAAAACGGAGCTATTGAAGGCTTTGAATCACCCTCAACTGAAGATTTCAGACAGAGTTTCTATCCCGACACAACAGTTTGGGTAAAAGACTTTGCTCACCACATGGGCGACCCTATTCAGGATTATTATTTCTGGCACCCAGCCTACGATGATTATCCTGTTGTAGGTATTAACTGGGATGCAGCAACTTATTTCAGCGAGTGGAGAACTGCTTATTGGAATGAATTCCGCAAAACAAATGGTGAGCCTCCAATGCCTGCTTTCCGTCTGCCTTCAGAGGCTGAGTGGGAATATTCAGCAAGAGGTGGTCGCGATTTAGCAAAATATCCTTGGGGTAACCCTTACATCCGTAACTCAAAGGGATGTATGTTGGCTAACTTTAAGCCTGGCAGAGGTAACTTCTTTGATGATGGTTTTGCCTATTCAGCACCCGTTGCCCAATATTTTCCTAATGATTATGGCCTCTATGATATGGCAGGTAATGCATCAGAATGGTGCCTGGACGATTTCTATGCTGCCTCAGTTCCTACTGTTTGGGATTTGAACCCGCAGTATATTGATGAGCGCACTGATCCGAATAGTAAAAAATACAACGAGAAAATTGCACCTAAAAAGGTTATTCGTGGTGGCTCATGGAAGGATGTGGCATACTACCTTGAAACCGGTACACGTACTTTCGAATTCAAAGATTCAACACGTGCTTACATAGGATTCCGTTGCGCAATGACTCACTTGGGTCGCTCTTCCGGACAAGAATTTTAATATTTAAAAAGTCTCTCTATATTTAAAAAACGTTAAACATCAGATTTAAACCCATACTACAATGAGCAAGAAAAAAGGCGGATTTGTTGAGCTTCTCTTTAAAACCATTATGCCCAAAGTTTACGGTATTGGTGCAGCCGTGGTAATTGTCGGAGCTTTATTTAAAATTCTTCACCTAACAGGTGCTGACCAAATGTTGATGGTCGGTCTACTTGTTGAAGCAGCGATCTTCTTCCTGAGCGCCTTTGAACCGCCTCACAAAGAACCAGATTGGTCAAAAGTTTACCCTGAATTGTCTGAAGACTTTGAAGGTGCTCCTGCAACGCCAACTGTGCGTAAAGCTGGTGCCCCTGCTGCTGGTGATTCTGCTCTATTAAGAATAGATGACATGCTGAAGAATGCAAAAGTTGATCAAGGCTTATTGGATAACCTTGGAAAAGGTTTGACAAACTTGGCTACGTCTGCTTCACAGATGTCTAACTTGGCAAATGCTGCTGTAGCAACGAACGATTACGCTAAAAACGTACAAACTGCTTCAAAATCATTGTCAGATATGAATGCCTCTTACGGATCAGCCATGAAGGCCGTTTCTGCAATGGCAGATGCTTCTAAAGATACTGGCGAATACCACGCTCAGGTACAGAAAGTTACCAAGAACCTTGCAGCGCTTAACTCAGTATATGAGATGGAGCTAAAGGATGCGGATAGCCACGTTAAGAACATGAACAAGTTCTATGAAAGCTTAACAGGTGCTATGAATGGTCTTTCTAAAGTAGGTGATAACACCGCCAAGTTCACCAACGAATTAGGAAAATTAACTGACAACCTGACTTCACTTAATAAAGTGTACGGCAGCATGTTAACTGCCATGAAAGGTAGCGGTCAGTAATATTTCATTGCTCATTGTCTTAGTATTTTTAGTTAACAAGATCTAAACTCAATTAAATATGGCAGGTGGTAAGGAAACCCCGAGGCAAAAACTAATTGGTATGATGTACCTGGTGCTCACAGCCCTTTTGGCTCTCCAGGTAAGTAGTGCCGTATTAGAGAAATTTGCCATCATCCACGCAACACTTGACGAACTTATTGTTGATGGTAATATTAAAAACCAAACTACGTTTAATAATATTATCGAAGAAGCAGGGAAAAGTCAAAACCCTAAAGTTCTTAAAGCAAAGGAAAATGCAGGTAAAGTAAGAGAGTTAACCAAAACAACTCTTGCTAGCATCGACAACCTTAAGGCAGAAATGCTGAAGGCTTCGGGCACTGATAAGATCGATGATAATTTCATCAATAACCACGGTTCTAAAGTGGCCACTATGATGATTGACCCTCGCTCACCGCATGGTGTTGGTTTTGAAAAGCTTCTTAATGATTACGTTGCGCAAATCAGCTCATTGTGTCCTGAAGAAAAATTCGAGAAACTAACTAAGTCCCCTGAAGAAATTGATATGTTTAAAGGCAACGATAAGCATGCGAATAAAGACTTCAGAACTTTCATGTTCGAAAACACACCTCCTATTGCAGCCTTGGCTTCTGTTACCCAGATCCAGACTGAAGTATTGGAGTACGAAAGTAAAGCTTTATCCAGACTGGCAGCGGATGCTAATGTTGGTACTATTCGTTTCGATAAATTCGTTCCAATGGTATTACCAAAGTCTTCTACAGTTGTAGCAGGTACTAAGTACGAAGCTGAAATGTTTATCACTGGAGCCGCATCTGCAGTAACACCTGAATTTTATCGCGATGGCACGAAATTGGCCAACGCTACTTCTGCTTCAGGTATTCCAATTGGTAAAGTGGAATTTGTAGCGAGTGGTGGCGGATATGATAAATCCACCGGCTTAGCTAAAAAATCATTTAAGGCTGATATTAAACTAGCAGACACTACGTTCTCTAGTACAATTGAATACTTTGTGGCTGAACCTATCATTAAAGTAACTACAGGTAATGCTCCACGCCTCTATATGAACTGTGGTAATGCTGTAACTTTTGAAGTAAGTGGCCTTGGCCCAGCTTTCAATCCTACTTTTAGTAGCACAGGTTCTGAAATTCAAAAAGGTAATAAGCCCGGTATCGTTACTATCATTCCTTCACAGCGTAAGTTCGCAGTTAATGTGGCTAATGGTGGTGCTGGTCTAGGCTCAGTAAATTTTGAAGCGAAGCCTATTCCACGTCCGCGTGTAATAGCAAAGGACGCATCTGGCCGTGATATTGATCCTAAGCAAGGTATCCGTGCAAACTCACCTCAGATTAAGGTAAACGCAGAGGCTGAAGCAAACTTTAAGGAAGAAGTTCCTAAAGACGCTAACTTCAGAATTCGTCAGATGAATGTTTACTTAGTAAGAGGTGGTACTGCAGTGGGTACGCTTCCTAATTACTCAAGTGAAATTATTGACTTGAAAGGTCTTGGTGCATTGCGTCCTGGTGATGTTATTTCAATAGAACCAAAAACTATTGTACGCAGAACTTTCAAAGGAGGAGACGAAACTGTTCCTACAAATACATCTGACATGGTTCAGATATTGGTTAAATAATAAATTATGAATAAGAGAATTCTTGCTGTCGCTGTTCTAGCCCTTTCTTCGGGTGCTGCTTTAGCGCAGCCTGAGGAAAAACAGTATAACCCTAATTCACTTGACCCTATTGCGCTTTATGAGCAACATTATAAGGTAAAGGTGTGGAGACAGGTCGATCTATTAGAAAAGCAAAATAAAGGTTTCTTCGCCAGAAATGGTGAGGTAACTAAACTTATGCTTGACTTAGTAAAGAGTGGTGAGTTAGAGCTTTATAAAGATGATTCTCTCAAGACTAAGTTTACAAAGGAGGAAGCAATTGCTAACCTAGTTAGAAATCAGGCGATAGAGTATCCGGAATGGAATCCTTCTGAAGCTACCTATCAGGGTGATATCAGAAAGTTTAACGGTAAAAACTACGAAGCACAAGTGGATAATACAGGTGTAAATCCTGAGGAGTCTCCTAACGGTGAGTGGGCTGTTACACAACAAGGTATGGCCCTTACTTTTGAAGCCAGAGATGTAACTCGTTTGGTTGTTAACGAAGATTTGATTTTCGATAAAAGAAGATCAAGACTTTATTACGATATTCAATCAATCTCTATGCAAGTGTTTGATGATATAGCTGGCTTCTACAAGCAAGTAGGTATTGTTAGATATAAAGACCTGGAAGCAAAGTTCCGTCAGTATCCGGAGAAGGCAGTTTGGTTTAACCGCCAAAACACTGCACAAAACAAAAACTTCGCAGACGCTATTTTGTTAAGATTATTCCATGGTTACATTACCAAAGTTGAAAACCCAGATGATATCGATATCATTGGTATGATTCAGGCAAGTGGTGGAAATAGATTTGAGGGTGTTTATGAAGTATACCGCCAAGAAAATCTCTTAATGGAAAAGGAACATAATCTTTGGGAGTATTAATCCCATAGTTATAATAGGTATAAAGAAAAAGGGAGTGATTTCACTCCCTTTTTTATTGCACTTGTTTTATCTTTTCTGCTATGCTGGGCCCTACCAGTGCCGTTAGCTCCTCTACACTTGCTGCTTTTACTTTCTTCAGCGATTTGAAATGCTTCAATAGTTTCTCAGCTGTCTTTTTTCCAAGCCCTTCTATTTCTTCTAATGATGAACTGCTATTCACTTTAGATCTTTTCAATCGATGAAAAGTGATGGCAAACCTGTGCGCCTCATCTCGCATTTGCTGGATGAGCCTTAATCCTGGCGATTTTTTGTTGATGAGAAGCGGAAGTGTGTCTTCTGGTAAATATATTTCTTCCAGTCTTTTGGCGATGCCTGCAATGGGTACACGTCCATAAACGCTCAATTCTTTAAGTGCCTCCACTGCACTACTGAGTTGCCCTTTACCCCCATCAACAATTATCAGGTCAGGCAAGGCAGTTTGTTCTTCAATTAATCTTTTATACCTACGGCCAACAATTTCTTTCATCGATGCAAAATCATTGGGGCCTTCTACGGTTTTAATATTAAAGTGCCTATAACCTTTTTTATCAGGTTTTCCATCGACAAAGCGTACCATGGAGGCAACGGGAGATGTACCCTGAAAATTCGAGTTGTCGAAACACTCAATTACAATGGGCAATGTTTTTAACTGAAGATCACTTTGCAGAATTTCAAGTACTTCTCTGTTTTTGGTTTTGCGACCTTCTTTTGATATTTCTTTTTCACGCTTTAATTCAAGTGCGTTTTTTACGGACAAAGTGATTAGTTTCTTTTTGTCACCTATCTGAGGCACTGTATTCTCTACACCTTCTGCTACAAAGCTTAATGGTATGTTGCTCAGAATAATTTTATTTTGACTATTAGCCTGCTCACGAAGTTCCTGAGCAACTGTGCTTAACACTTCCTCATCTGCTTCATCAACACGTTTCTGTGCAAATACTGTTTTAGAAAATATAATGGCGCCTTCTTTCAGCAATAAGAAATTAATGTATAACGTGTTATCGTTGGACACCAGGGTAATAACATCAACATCAGTGATTGCGCGGTTCACCACTAGAGATTTGCTCTGGTATTTTTCCAATAACAAAATCTTCTCTTTAAAAAATTGAGCACGCTCAAAATTCATTGCTGCCGCAAAAGCTTCCATTTGTTCTTGGAAGTAATGGGCAACAATACTTAGATTGCCTTTTAGAATATGTCTGGCTTGTGCAATGTCTTCCAAATAATCATGCTCTTGCTGATTGCCTACACAGGGGCCTTTACAGTTGCCTAAATGAAACTCGAGGCAGACTTTAAATTTTTCCGATTTAATATTCTGCTCACTCAATAACAGTGAACATGTTCGAATGGCATAAAGTTTTTGGACAAGTTCCAGGACACTCTTCATAGCGACAACACTAGAGAATGGCCCAAAATACTCTCCTTGTTGTGGAATGTATTTTCTTGTGTAGATAATTCTTGGGAAGCGCTCCTTAAGTATGCAGAGATAAGGAAAGGTTTTATCGTCCTTTAATAATATATTATACTTAGGCTGATTTTGTTTAATGAGATTGTTCTCGAGTAATAATGCATCAAACTCGTTGTTAGAAACGGTATACTCGATTCGCTCAATTTCAGAAACAAGCTTTAATGTTTTTCTACTAATGCCAGCTGTTTTGGAAAAGTAACTGCTTACTCGCTTGCGAATATTTTTTGCCTTACCTACATAGATGAGTACATCTACATCATTATAATATCTGTAGACACCTGGTGATTCCGGCAGGATATTGATTAACGCTCTTGCACTTTCGTCATTCATTGTTAACGAATATCATCTTGAGACCAGCTTTCTGTATTCTCAGGATCTTCAACCACTTCGTATTGTTCACAATCCAACGTAATGTCTATACCCGAGTCAGGCGTTTTGAATTTCCCTTTTTTATAAGGAAGTGATGCATCTGCATAAACCTTCATCATAAAGTTAGACCAGATAGGTCTTGCAGTTTTACCACCCGAACCACTTGACCATGAGCGATAGTGAATGCTGCGCTCGTCTCCACCTACCCATGAACCTGATACTAAATCTTTCGAGATACCCATATACCAACCATCAGAGGCATTGTCGGTTGTACCGGTTTTACCACCAATCTCGTTATCAATCTTAAGCTCTCTTGGCAAACCTCTTGAAGTACCACCTTCTTCTTGAATACCGCCTTGCAACATGTAAACCATTTTATAGGCAGTTTGCTCGTTCATTGCTTGGCGTGTTTTTGGTGTAAAAGCTTCAATAACATTTCCGTGCTTGTCTTCAATACGTGTTATATAGTAGGGGATTGTATAAATTCCCTGATTTACAAACGCTGAATAAGCACCAACTAATTCATAAAGTGAAACATCATTAACACCCAGACATAAAGAGGGTACAGCTTCTAATGGGCTTGTTATGCCAGTACGTTTAGCGAAGTCAACAACATTTACAGGATCTACTTTTTGAATAAGTTGTGCAGAGATTGAGTTAATTGAGCGTGCCATTGCTTGACGCAAGGTGTAACGTGTGCCATCACCATAACCACCTTCAGCATTCAATGGTCTCCAGGTTCCACTCGGCAAATCGAAACTCGGAGAAATATCGGGCAGACGTTGACATGGTGTGTAACCTGTTTCAATAGCTGTTCCATAAACGAATGCTTTAAAAGTTGATCCCGGTTGGCGTCTGCCTTGTTTTACGTGATCGTACTTAAAGTATTTGTGATCAATGCCACCAACCCATGCTTTAATGGCGCCTGTATGTGCATCCATTGACATGAAGCCAGCTTGTAAAAACCTTTTATAATGGTTAAGCGAATCCATTGAGCTAAACAAAGTATCTCTTTCTCCATTCCATGAAAAAACACGCATAGGTTTTTTAAGCTTCAGCATTATTTTTAAGGAGTCAGAGTTTTCACCATAACGTGCCACCAGACTTTTATAAGTTTCGGTTTGTTTAATCCGTGAATCGAGAAAACCTTTGATAGGTGCATAGTTATCATCTATCCACGGATCCCTGCCTTCCCAGCTTTGTGCAAAATCTTTTTGCAGATAAGTCATGTGTTCTCTCATCGACTCTTCGGCATAGCGCTGCATGCGGCTGTCAATGGTTGTATAAATTTTTAAACCTGAATCCCATAAGTCATAACCATTCTCTTTGCACCAACGCATCAGATCATTTTGTATAACTGTACGGAAGTAAGGGGCTAGTCCTTCATTTTGATTTTGCACCTTATAAGTTAATTCTATTGGAAGTTCTTTTATAGAATCGTATTCTTCTCTTGTTTTGATGTAGCCATATCTGAAAAGCTTGGCCAATACTTCATTCCTTTTCTTAAATGAATTCTCCGGATTTGAAACAGGATTAAAACGTGTTACTGCTTGGAGCATTCCAACAAGCACTGCAGACTCTTGTATGTTTAAACTATCTGGAGATTTATTGAAATAGGTTTCTGCCGCCACCTTAATACCATAGGTGTTATTTCCAAACGTGGTTGTATTTAAATACATGGCCAGAATTTCTTCTTTGGTAAAATTGCGTTCCAGATAAACAGAAATAATCCACTCTTTAGTTTTTTGAATTACCCTTCGTGGATACTTTCCTAATTTTGAAAAAGTACCATCCAGACCCATATCTGGATTCTGTGTATATAAATTTTTTGCGAGTTGTTGTGTGATTGTACTTCCACCACCCTTCGGATTAAGGGTAAGTATTCCCGACAAAACACGGAGGTAGGCTACAAAGTCCATACCGCTGTGTTGGTAAAAGCGATGATCTTCTGATAGAATCAGTGTGTTTACTAGCTCGGGAGATAAATCATGATAGCTAGCCTGGCTTCTATTGTAGCGGAAATATCGGCCTAGAGAAGTACCATCTGCTGAGATGATTTCTGAAGAAAGATCGTTTTCAGGGTTTTCAATAGCTTTAAGACTAGGCATACCTCCAAAAAGTCCGAATAAGTCGATACTTACGGAATAGATGTAGATAGGGAATCCTATCATAGCAGCCAGGAACAATATCCAAAACCATGTAAATAGTTTTTTCAACCAGCTTTTTTCAAGAAGCAGGAAGCTATTGATTTTCTGTTTGATAGTTTTGCTTATAGAAGATGAGGTACTCATTTAGTGCCTGGGTTCGCTTTAGTGTGTCAAGATTTTCTTCTGAGATAACAAAATTATTGAAATTATAATTTTTAAGTGCATTCATTGCGGCTAACTTCTCATTAAACAAATTGATATACGCTTTTGCCGCTAAACGGTCTGAAATGCCAGATATCATGAATATAAATTTGTCTTCAGTGAGCTTAGTATTGCTCATGCTAAAGTTTTGCTGTGTATAATGCTGTTTATTGAAAGCCTGTAATGCATTTTGTAATGCATCTGAAAGACCTTCTTGTTTATTGAAGGCAATAACAAAAACATGCTGTCCCAGTAGTTCAGTTTCGTATTTTATTGCGGTAGTTGTTGATTCTGAAATCAACTTTTTTTCTGCAGCTTCTAAAAGCTTCTTAGCATAAGCATACAGTTGGTGCTCCGGGTAGATTTCAGTAAAAGTCTGCAGTTTTTGTTTGTAGGTTTCAACACCTTCCGTTTTAGCACTAACAAGGGCTTCCAACAATTCAAGATTGGGAGTGAAGGTGCTTAGTCCAAGCATTTTTGCATTTTGAAGGATTACATTGGCAGAATCGTAAACGTCACCTGTGTAGTAATTGTAGGCAACAGCATATAAAGCTTTTTGTCTCACAGCCACTTTACCAGCTTCTGTAAGGTAATCAGGGTTTAACAAGATTTTGGTCCATGATGATTCGGGAAAATCGCTTTTGAGAATATTCGCAAAGGCATTAGCTCCATCTGGATTACTTTCTTTATTCAGTATATATAATCGATAAAGTACTTCGGCTCTGTAATCTGTTTCTGGAAACCGTTTCAATAAGGTGTTATATGTTTCAATAGCATTGGCTGGTTCCTCAAGTTTAAGCGAATAGATATCGCCTAGCATATAGTAAGCCTCTTCAATCATCTTTAATGACGCTTCTTTTTTCTCATCTGTATCTAAGAGTTGTTCTTTAATTTTTACAAGAGCTGTTTCAATGTTGCTTGCCTGGCTATTGGTTGATTCGTTTGCATTGTTGTTTGATTGAGGGGCCTCTACATCATTGATAGATGCTTGAGGTCTGGCGGTGGCCCGTTGCGAAATTCTCCAGTTATCTTCTAACGCAATATTACCCCACACGCGTGCAAATTCAGTTTGTCCAAGTGCAACTGCGGTGGCATTTGCAAAATACCAAGTGCTGTTTTCATTACCGGCATCGTTAGGATCTGTAGCAAAAATTGATGTGGGTGCTTGTTCGATATTAATTCTATTAGATTTTTTCTTTTTCTTCCCCTCTAACTCAGGCTTCATGCTGGCTTTTACTGCTGCCTCAACTTGCAAGCGTAGTGCGGCAGTGTCCATTTGAGAGAGGACGAGTAAGCTATCCTGCCAACGTATTGTGGTAAGGTGCTGAACAAATTCGTTCAAAATTTCTTGTCGCTTTTTTATACTGGCAATACCTTCATAATCCACAGGTAGTGTTTTAACAGCACTATCATAATAGGCTTGCGACAATTCGTACTTTTTTTTGTCGTAGTTCATTTCACCCAAACGCAGGTAGGCTTCTCCATCAACTCTTTTGTTGTTGCCAATTCTAATAGCTTGATTTAAATATTCTACACCCTGCTCAATGTTGCCACGCTTTCGCTCAAAGAGCCCCATTTCATAATAAATTTTGTCTTTGAAGTCTCTGTTCTTACTATCCTTCAGCAAACGCTTAAAAGATTTTCGGGCTGTAGAAATATCTCTACTTCTGGAGATTTCAGTTACTTGGGCTGAGTAGAGACGAGCATAAAAATCCACCTCATATTCAGGGTGAGTACCCAAACATTTTCTATAATAATTGTAGGCTTGTGCTTCAAAGCCAAGTTTCTGATACACCTGGCCAATAATGAAATAAATTCTTCCTGGTCTGTCTGATTTCTTTTGAAGTAAGGGAGCAGCCTGAGTAAGGTTAAACACCATTTTATCTAAATCATTTTGGGTTTGTGCCAGGTATGCGCGTTCTAAAAACAACTGCTTTTTATTCTCAGTGTTAAGCTCTTCTTTTTGTAGAAAATCAGCTGCAGCTTTTGCATTATTGTATTCGCCATGTTCAGTAAAAGTTCTGATTAGATTTATGATGGCCTGGTGGCGTGCATCTTTATCCTTACTGTTAGTGTTAACAAATTTGAAAGTTTGAATGGCATTACCCCAATCTAGTGCGTAGAGTCTTGCTTTACCTACTAGTATATAACTGTCGTCAACCCACTTACTATTTTTATGGTATTGAATGGCGAGAGAGGCCATCTTCACAACCTCTTTCAATTCTTTGTCGTATGATGCAGATTGAGTAGAGTCGAGTTTTGGGTATAAACGCAAAATCCGATTATAATCGTCAGTCATGCTTTTGGCATAACCCAGCTCCACCTTTGTCATTTCTTCTTCAGCATAGAAATAGCCATTGTAATGTGAAGCCAGGTTGTGAAAGGCTTTACTGGTTACAGTATTTCTTTCGGCAGAACAGCCAGACAGGAGTAATCCAATAGCGATGCAAAGTGAGGCTATATTAATCTTCACAAGAAGTCGTTTATTGGTTACAAAACGCATTGGCCGAAGAGATGAGTATGTTAATAAGCAGGAATAACTAATTTTGTCAAAAAATTGAGCATAGTGAAAGCACGTAAAACCCTATCTAACCGCCTGGCCACACGTTATCAGCTAATTCTTCGCAATGAGGAAAACTTTGCTGAGCGTCATGCCATAGGGATAACGGGCTCTAAAGTTATTCTTTTTTCAGTCATACTTTTTGTGCTATTGTTGGCACTATGCCTTTTTCTTAGCAAAACAATTCTAGCTAAGTGGTTCGATCCTGAATTTGCTCAGGCACAGGCCAACCGTGAGTTGGTTTCCCTTGCAATGAGAGTAGATTCACTTGCCTTAGAGGTGGATAGAAAAGATCAATTCATTGCTAATTTTCAACGCGTATTGAGCGGTGATACTAGTACTTTTAACGACCCGGCTGAAGCGCTTCGAAATGAAAATAAACCTTTGGTGAGGCCCTCGACCCTCGCAATAAGTTCGACAGATTCGAGTTTTAGAAGAAATTTTGAGCAATCGGAATTATCATTAATAACCAACACGGCAGTTAAATACCAGGAACTACAATCCATGTTTTTCTTCACTCCGATTGACGGGTTTATTTCAGATAAGTACGATGCTAAAAAAGCCCATTTGGGTGTAGATATAGTAGCCAAAGTGAACGAACCTGTTAAAAATGTAGCTGATGGGATGGTGATCTTTTCGTCATGGACGCAAGACAGCGGGCATGTTATTATGCTGCAGCACAAAGGCAACCTGATCTCGGTTTATAAGCACAATTCTCATCTATATAAAAAAGTTGGTACATTTGTTAATGCTGGTGAAATCATCGCTATCGTTGGCAATAGCGGTGAGTTGACAAACGGTCCGCACCTGCACTTTGAATTATGGTACAACGGAAACTCCCTTAACCCGGAGGATTTCGTTACTTTTTAAACTAACAAACCCTATTTGCAAAGCCATGCTAAACACTAAAGAACAAAAACGCGCAGCTGAAGAACTAAGCAGTTCCAGTAACACTATCGGTAAGGGCACTTACCTGGAAGGTAATATTGAGACTTACGGAAACATCCGTATCGAGGGTAAGATAAAGGGTGACGTAAAGTCAAAATCTAAAGTAGCCTTGGGCAATCTTTCGCATGTGGAAGGCAATGTTATAGCACAAAATGCTGATATAGAGGGAGAGGTAAAAGGAAGATTGGAGATTTCAGAGGTCTTAGTGCTTAAAGCAACAGCCGTGATTAATGGCGATATCAGCACTGGAAAATTGATTGTTGAGCCTGGAGCGGTGTTTAATGGGACTTGTAAAATGGGCGCTACCATCAAGGAAATTAAGATAATGGCCGATAATGGGTTCAGCCAACAAGCCAAATCCATCTAACAGCTATTTAAAGTATAGCAACCTTGCCTTGCAGCTTTTGCTGGGTATTGGTTTGGCAGGCTGGTTAGGGTATACATTAGATCAATACTTATCCATCACTTTTCCGGCATTCATGCTCATCTTCGGCTTTTTGGCCTTTGGTGGTATGCTTTACCAAATTTACCGATCCCTAAATAAGGACTGAAGTGCTTAGATTTATCCTGCTTCTCGTTTTTATTACGGGCGCTGTACTCCTAGTGAGTACGTTTATGATTCCAGATACCTGGAAGCCTTCTTATTATTTGCAAACGACCTTACTACTGTCCATTAGTATTTGGGTGTCGGTAAGAAAACTGATGGCGATACAGGCTCCGGAAACTTTTACCACTATCTATTTGGTGAGCATAATCCTGCAACTTTTGGTCTGGTTGGGCTACCTGGCCTTTGTATTCTATGCAGACCAGGAAGGGATTAAGGCAAATGCTGTATATTTCCTCATTAACTGCCTGATTTTCATAACCATACAGGTATTATACCTCTTCCTGAAAAGGGGCAGATAAGCCCCTTACCAAATATTTTTCAAAACATTTTTTCAGCATGCTTTAATTCATACCTTTGCGGTCGTTTTTAACCCCCTTTAGGCCAAAATGAGCGTTTTTTTCGATAAAATAAAGGTGTTTTCGAAGCTTTTGCTGGTGGTGCTTTTCTTAGGCTTATCGCAGGCTTCTTTTGCTGCTGAATCGAACGATTCTACCAAGGCTTTTAATGCCAGCGAGGTTATTTTACACCACGTATTGGACGACCATATCTGGCATTTCTTCGATGGCCATTATGGCACATTATATCTACCTGTTATTGTTTATTCAGCCGAGCGTGGTTTGGAGTCTTTCTCATCACACAATTTTTATGATGAGCACCACAATATTGTTGAGTACAACGGCTACAAGCTAGATCATAATCATATTTACCTAGCAGATTCAGGAAAGTCGGTTTTAGATCTTTCTATTACCAAGAACGTAGCGATGCTGTTTATCAATGCTACCTTAATGATCTTGATTTTGTCTGCAGTAGCGCGTGGCTACAAGAAAAATGCAGGGAAGGCACCTAAAGGTATTCAGGCATTTATTGAGCCCATTATTGTATTTGTTCGTGACGAAGTAGTAAAGCCAAACATTGGTCCCAAATACGAGAAATATCTCCCTTATTTATTAACGCTTTTCTTCTTTATCCTTTTTGGTAACCTCTTAGGTTTATTGCCAGGTGCGGCTAACCTTACGGGGAACATTGCGGTAACGGCAGTGTTGGCGATAGGTACATTTGTGATCACCAATGTAAGCGGTAACAAAGGATATTGGGGGCATATTTTCTGGACACCTGGTGTGCCTCTTCCTTTAAGGTTGGTTATCCTGCCTGTTGAAATTCTGGGTATTATCACCAAGCCTATTTCATTGACTATACGTTTGTTTGTTGCGATTACTGCTGGGCACATAGTATTGTTAAGCTTAATTTGTTTGGCTTTCGTATTTGGCAGTGCATATGTTGGTATTGGTTCATCACTGATTGTGATGTTCATTAACTTAATTGAATTATTAGTGGCGGGTATTCAGGCGTATGTATTTACGCTCTTCTCGTCATTGTATATAGGAATGGCTGTTGCTGAGCACGCTCACGATGACCACCATTAAGAGTAGTTTTTGTTTCACTTTAAATAAATAGTTTATGTTGTTAGCACTTTTAGCAGACATGAGTCTTGCAATTATGGGCGCTGGAATCGGTGCTGGTCTTGTAGCAATTGGCGCAGGCCTTGGCATTGGTAAAATCGGTGCTGCTGCCATGGAGGGTATGGCTCGTCAGCCAGAAGCTTCTGGTAAAATTCAGGGAGCGATGCTTGTTATTGCAGCGCTTATTGAAGTAGCCGCTCTTTTCGGATTGGTTATTTGCCTGCTTATCTCATTCTTGAAGTAAAAAAAACGGAGTTCCGCACTTGGCGGAACTCGTTTTCTTTAACAACGTAACGATCGAAATCGTATGGAATTACTAACCCCCGGCTCTGGCCTGATCATTTGGCAAGCCATTATATTCTTCCCGCTAGTTGTATTGCTATATTTCTTAGCCTGGAAACCTATTCTTGCTTCATTAAAAGAACGTGAAACATCAATAACAGAAGCATTGAATACAGCAGAGCAAGCTCGTTTGGAGATTGCTACGCTAAAGTCTGATAACGAAAAGCTTTTAAAACTGGCACGTGAAGAGCGTGACAAAATGTTAAAAGATGCAAGAGATGCTGTTAACCGCATGAAAGATGAAGCAGCAGCCGATGCTAAAAAAACAGCAGATAGAATCATTGAAGATGCGCGTCAGGCCATTAACATTGAAAAGCAGGCAGCGATGAAGGATGTTCGTACGCAAGTGGCGATGTTCTCATTAGAAGTTGCTGAAAAGCTCATGAAGAAGAACCTTTCTAGTGATAAGGCACAGAAGGATCTTGTTGACGGTTATATTAAAGAACTAAAACTAAACTAAGCACATGGCCGAAACCCGTGTTGCCTCCAGATATGTAAAGTCGCTGCTTGGATTAGCAGTAGAGCAGAATGCCGTTGATGCAGTGCACAACGATATGTTGTTGTTTGCCAAAGTAGCTGACGAGAACCGTGCATTTGCGCTTATGCTCAAAAATCCGATCATCAGACACGAGAAGAAGCGAGATATTCTTGAAAAACTTTTTAAAGGAAAGGTTCATCCATTGACACTCGCTATTTTCGATATCATTACGCGTAAAAATCGTGAGGGTATACTCATTGATATCTCCAAGCAGTTTCATAATGCCTTTAATGTTTACAAGGGCATTGGCAAAGCTACTTTAACAACAGCTGTACCTATTGATGCATCGTTGCGTGCAGAGTTTGGCGAGATGGTGAAGAAGATAAGTGACAAAAAAGAAGTTGAGTTGATTGAAAAAGTAGATGCTGATATGATTGGTGGTTTCGTATTAAATGTTGGTGATCGCCAGATTGACGCCAGCATGAAAAACAAACTGAAGGCATTGAAAGTGAAGTTTAGCTACAACCCTTATATAAAAGAACTATAAACCTCACCACAATCCTTCCTCTGATGAGAAGGCTTGAAACAGAGAGACAATTTTGAATTTGAAATTTTGAATTAAGACATATGGCAGAGATAAGACCAGAAGAAGTATCAGCAATATTGCGTGAGCAACTTTCCAACTCACGCACTGAAGCACAACTTGAAGAAGTTGGTACTGTACTAACAGTTGGTGATGGTGTAGCTCGTATTTACGGCTTAACACAAGCACAAGCTGGTGAACTTTTAGTGTTTGACAATGGCTTGAAGGCCCTGGTATTGAACCTTGAAGAAGATAACGTAGGAGCGGTATTGTTGGGTGATTCTCAAGACATTCATGAAGGTGATACAGTAAAACGCACGAAGCAAATTGCCTCTGTAAAAGTAGGTGATGGCGTGCTTGGTCGTGTAGTAGATACATTAGGTAATCCTATTGATGGTAAAGGACCGCTTGCTGGAGAACTTTACGATATGCCACTAGAGCGTAAGGCTCCTGGTGTAATTTTCCGTCAGCCGGTAAATGAGCCACTTCAGACAGGTATCAAGGCGATTGATGCGATGATTCCTATCGGACGTGGTCAGCGTGAATTGATCATTGGTGACCGCCAGACAGGTAAGACTGCTGTAGCGATTGATACAATTATCAACCAAAAAGAATTTTACGAAAAAGGTCAGCCTGTTTATTGTATCTACGTAGCCGTAGGTCAGAAGGGTTCTACAGTAGCTTCTGTTGCTGCCGAACTTGAAAAGGCTGGTGCTCTTCCTTATACAGTTATTGTTTCGGCAACTGCTTCAGATCCTGCACCTATGCAGTTCTTTGCTCCTTTTACAGGTGCAGCCATTGGTGAGTTCTTCCGCGATACCGGTCGTCCTGCTTTGGTTATTTACGATGACTTGTCTAAGCAGGCAGTTTCTTATCGTGAAGTTTCTTTGCTATTGAGAAGACCTCCGGGACGTGAAGCTTACCCTGGTGATGTATTCTACCTACACTCTCGCTTATTGGAAAGAGCTGCGAAAATCATCAACAACGATGAGATCGCGAAAAATATGAATGACCTTCCGGCCTCTATCAAGCATTTGGTAAAAGGTGGTGGTTCATTAACTGCTCTTCCTATAATTGAAACACAAGCTGGTGACGTTTCAGCTTACATTCCTACCAACGTAATTTCAATTACTGATGGTCAGATCTTCCTTGAAACAAACCTTTTCAACTCTGGTATCCGTCCTGCGATTAACGTAGGTATCTCTGTATCACGTGTGGGTGGTTCGGCTCAGATTAAATCAATGAAGAAAGTAGCGGGTACTTTGAAACTTGATCAGGCACAGTTCCGCGAATTGGAAGCCTTTGCTAAGTTCGGTTCTGACCTTGATGCGGCTACTAAATTGACAATCGAGCGTGGTAGAAGAAATCAAGAGATATTAAAGCAAGATCAGTATGCACCTGTTTCTGTAGAGCAACAAGTGGCTATCATCACCGCTTCAACACGTGGCTTTATTGATAAAGTGCCTGTAAATAAAGTAAGACAGTTTGAAAAAGAATTTGCTGAGTTGATGAATGCAAGTCACCGTAACGTGCTTGACAATTTGCGCGCTGGTAAATTTGAAGATGCAGACGTGGCCATTATTAAGCAGGTAGCTACAGATTTAGCATCAAAATATTAATTTGAAAATTATTTCAGTTTGGTGATTTGAAGATGAATTCATTTTCAAATCATCAAATTTTCAAATCGACTAATTGAAGATATGGCTAACTTAAAGGAAGTAAAAGGACGAATCACCTCTGTGATTTCTACGCAGCAGATTACCAAGGCCATGAAAATGGTTGCGGCAGCCAAGTTGCGCAGGTCCCAGGATCGCATTACCCAAATGCGCCCCTTTGCCCAAAAGCTTTCTTCTATTCTTCAGAATCTTTCTTCAGCGCAAGGCGATAATTCAAGCGATGCTTGGTACAGCCAGGTTCGTGAAGAAAAAAAGGTTTTGATTGTTGCGATAAGCTCTGATCGTGGACTGTGTGGATCTTTTAACAGCAACATTTTTAAAGGTGTGTTGAGAGTGATTGCAGAAAAGTATCAGTCACAGTACGATAAAGGCAACGTTACTATTTTGCCTATTGGCAGAAAAGCTTTTGAATTTTTCGGAAAGCGTAAAGTAAACTTGGTAGGCGATTACTCAACTTTATTTTCTAACCTTACTTTTGAACAAGCTGCTAAAGCCGCTGAATTTCTAATGACTGAGTTTCAAGCTGGTCGTTATGATAAAATTGAAATAGTTTACAACGAATTTAAGAATGTAGCTACTCAAATTTTACGCACTGAGCAGTTCTTACCGGTTAAGCCACCGGCCCAAGAGGGAAAGAAAACGTCAGAGGTGGATTACATTTATCAACCAGATCGTGAAGAGATTATCACTGGCTTAATTCCTAAGTCATTGAAGGTGCAATTATTCAAAGGCTTGTTGGATTCTAACGCCTCAGAGAATGGTGCACGTATGACCGCGATGGACAAAGCAACAGAGAATGCCGGTGAGTTATTGAAAGAACTTAAACTGACTTATAACCGTACACGTCAGGCAGCTATTACCAAAGAGATTTTGGAAATCGTTGCTGGTGCAGAAGCTTTGAAATCAGCTTAATTAATAGTACAACAGGTATTTGAAGGCCCACCGTAATTGGTGGGCTTTTTGTTTTTATAACTTATTCTTAACTTTTATCATTATATAAAGCCATCATGAAAAAATTACTCCTCCTGTTGTGCGTGTCATGTTTATCTGTGACCTGCTTGGCTCAAAAATATTATCTGGGTGTTGGTATAGGTGTTAATCAACACAATGGTCTTTTGGGCCTTAGTGGTGATTTTAAATTAGATGATCAATACGGAGTAAGAGTAGGGGCAGGTATAGGCACCTGGGGGACAAAGGTGGGTCTGGGCTTTTTATTTAAACCAAATGCTGACGGTAAGTGGAGATTTGGTTTAGGATATAGTTCAGCCTCTGGCTTAAAGGATTTTGAAACTGAGTTTGAAGTTAATGGCGGTAATAGTCAGGTCGTGCTTATGGATCTTAATAGACAAGGGCTTTTTAACGTAACAGCTATACGAGAATTTTCATTCAGCAATGGGAATGCTTTTAATATTGAATTTGGTTATTCAACTAATATAAGTAGCTCAACTTTTTACACTATTAAGGACGGCTCTCAACTTGACCCTGTTAGTATCCAGGTATTGAGATTTCTCCGACCGGGAGGTATTGTATTTGGTTTAAGCTATTTGTTCAGGCTTAATAAAGATAAGTACGAAGAGCAGTAAAGTTATAGCTAGCTAAAAACTGATCGGTATTTTTTCTAATCAATATAGTAACGAACCATGGGCCTGCTTTTCGATGTTTGGTCAACGATTTTAAACCCAGCTCTTTCAAATGATTTAAATAAACCTATCCAGGCAAAGGCATCAGGAATGCTTTCTTGGGTTGGGATAGTTGGATAGGCTTCAATTATTTTAATGCCATTTTCCTTGGCATAGCCTATTACTCCTTTCAAAAGAGCAACAGAAACTCCTTGCCGTCTAAAGTCTTTTGCAATAAAGGTGCAAGGAATAGACCATACTTGTTTGCTATCAATGGGTTTATGAACTCTGGATTTTTGAAGTTTGATAAATTTTTCTCTTGGTGCAAATGCACTCCACGCAATAGGTAAATCTTTATAGAAACCAATAAGCCCTATGGGCTGGTTATCCCAAACAAGTTGCTTCATTGCATCTTTGTTCCCATCATTCGATTTCCCTTCGTCAAAATCCGCTTTACTTAATCGGAATGACATACACCAACAATTACCACAGGCCCCCTTCACTCCAAAAAGTTCAACAAATTTACTCCAATTTGCTTTAGTTAATGGCTCGAATCTGAGGCTGTTTAGTAAATCATTTCTACTATTTATTTTTGTCATGGCTATATTGAAGCTTTAATGAATCTATGCTGTTAGTAATCAGTCAAATTGCATTGATTAATTACTTGATCTCTGCATCAGTGCTAACAAATTTGGAATGAAAAATATTAATTCTTCCAAAGTATTGAAAGTAACCAATATGTTGTATAGGGCAGATATATAAATATTGTGGTTCATATTCTTTTCTGAACATAACTCTGCATTGGTCATTTTCAGCTTAGGATAACAATATTTTGCACCACTTACATTTTGTTATGCTGTTTAAACATTTGCTCATTTAATTTATAATGGGGGATTTTTCAATTAAGAAATCTTAAATAAACAGCAATAAAACTCAACCAATTCTTTGTTTTACTGTTGTAATAATATGCTTTCAACAGAAGAAACAGATCGTATTATTGAAATGGCCTGGGAGGATCGTACACCATTTGACGCGATTAAAATTCAGTTCGGTTTAAGCGAACGCCAAGTAATTGAATTGATGCGCAATAACCTTCAGCGCAAAAGTTGGGAACGCTGGCGTACTCGCGTTCAGGGGCGTAAGACAAAGCACGTTGCGCAAAGGGTAGAAGAAGTCGATCGTTTTAAATGCACAAGACAAAGGGTAATATCCTCAAACAGAATAGCCAAGCGAGTTAATAAAAAAAGCCTGTAAATAGATATTCACAGGCTTTCGAATTTATATTAAAAGAAGCCTAAAGAACCATAAATACTGCATTGCCGAATACAAACTTACCTTGCTCCCAGAAACACCGGAATAGAGGATTGTCCACGAAATAAACAATGTTACCTCTGCCTTTTTGCTGTACACCAAATGATAGTGTGTTGTCCATTTTTTTATTGGCCTTGTAACCAGCAAAACCCTGAACTGGTTTGGCATTACCTTTTAAAACGCCAACATTCCAAGCGTCTTCCATAAAGTCGTAGCGAATGGTATTGGTTTTCAAAGTGAAGTAATGGTTACCCAACCCAAAGGCTAATGGATGCGAGTTGTCTACGGCTATTTTATAAATAGCACCTGAGATGTTTTCAGAAATATTTTTTCTTTCGGCATCTTCATAGCGAATCAATCCGTCTTTTTTCTTCCATTCTTCATCTAGTTTTTCAATTGCTTTCTTAGCCTCGTCATTTTTATAATGTTTCAGACTAAATCCTTTTTTATCCGAGAATGATTCAAGTGCATCACCAATCACAATAAGTTTGCCGCCTGCGCTTACCCATGTGTTGATGCGCTCAAGTTGTGCATCATCAAAAATATCATAGTAACCTTCCGGCACAATTAACACGTTGTACTGATCGAGGTCAGTTCGTTTTAGTTGGTTAGTTCTGATTTGTGTTAGTGGATAGTGAAGCTGTTGTTCAAAATAATGCCATACTTCTCCGGCAGATAGAGATGAACTACCATCGCCCATCAACATTGCCACTTTTGGCGTTTCTAAATAAGCAACTTCTGAGGAACCAAAGTCTTTGCCCTTATCAACAAAGCCTGTAGTACTTGTGTATAGTGTTCTCTTGTAGTTTGTAGCAAGGGTTTGAACTACTTTATCAAAATCGATTATCCCTTCGTTGTTAGTCTTAGTAACAATTATAGTTCCTGCATTAAAGGCATTACCATTTACAGTAAAGGCTTGCTGAGCAATGCGGACTCTGAAATTACGTTTAAGCAGTTCACTCAAAAACTCAGCATCTTTAACAGATTCATATTTAAAAATGTAAGCGTAGGCGTTGGTAATGGCTGGAGCATCTGTTTTTTTCTTTTCGTAAGCTTTTCCTGCATTAAGGCGTTCCGTTAAAGCGTATCCTTTTAAGTTGTAGGCATAAAACAAATTCCACGCAGTAATGTCATAAGTGACAGAATCAGACAGTTTTGATTGTGGTTCGAAAACGGTGGTGATAAAACGTGACTTCGGTTGAAAAGTATTTACAACAATGTCCTCAGCATTAAGTGTAAAAGTGCCTTGTGTTTGTGTTTGGTAATCGAAACCTTTACCTGCTTTTGAACTTCCCACAAATCCATAGTTAATGGCATGCTTATCCATCCAGCTGGTTAACTCTTCAATTTTATCAGTATTGTTATCAGCTTTAATCACATAGCTTTTATAAGTACCGAAAGGATTGCTTAGGTTTTCTTTGAAATACTTTTCAAACTCATCTACAAGTTTGATGGCGTTTTTAGAGGCAACTTCAACAGTGCTCATTCCAGTGGTGTGGTGATGTAGTAAGCGCTGTTCTAAAGTAAGCGGCACGCCTTCTCTGGTCATAATACTCACGCCACGCTGGCCGCCTTGCTCGTATGTCATGCCGATGGCACCGTTATAGGTTGGATAAGTATCTCCATAACTTGGATAGAGTAAATCAAAGTTTTCTTTAGTAAAAAACAACCAACTCTTTTCGTCAAAGTATTTAGCATTATTCTTACCAATGGTTGTCTGGAATTCGCGTTGCCAGTTTGTGATCACTGCATGAAAAGGCTCTGCAGCCGGAGCAAAGTAGTAGGGGCTGTTAAAACCCTGTTCATGAAAATCAACATGGATATGCGGCATCCATTGGTTGTATGCTTTTAAGCGTGCCTGCGATTCTGTTTGTTGTAACCATGCCCAGTCTCTATTTAAATCGAAGAGGTAATGATTGGCTCTTCCCCTTGGCCATGGCTCATTATTTTCAGCGGCATCACTACTTGAATTCGGAATTACATTAATGTATTGATTGTTGAAGTTGGTGAAACGATCTCTACCATCAGGATTGATGCAGGGATCCATAATCACGACAGTGTTTTTTAAATATTCTTGCCCTCGTGTTGTGCTCACCAACTCATGCAAAGTTTTTAGTGCTGCCTCCATACCACTGGCTTCGTTGCCATGCACATTATAGCTCATCCAAACAATGGCAATTTTATTTGCAGATGGAGTGCCACTGGCTAAACCAGTGCGCTTTAGATTATCCATTCGGATATCTTCTAGCTTCGCAAAGTTTTCTTGAGAGGTAATTATTGTGTAAATAAGTGGCCTGTCCTCATACGTTTTTCCGTATTGCGTGATTTGCACATTGGAAAGTTGTGCATCCACATAGCGGAAATAATCAATCATTTCATGATGGCGTGTGTAGCGATCACCTAAGGTGTATCCTAAAAACTCATCTGGGCTTTTTACCGATTGGGCATAGGTTAATCCTATTATAAAAGTGAACAGGACGGTCAATAGTTTTTTCATGAAGGTAGGATGGTTGTAAGGTTGAATACTACTATTTGTTTTAGAATTTTAAGGCCTTTTTTATTTGAGGCTTGTGGTGATTGATGTGTTCGGCAAAGAATTGCAGTGCTTGTGGTAAACTTAATCGGCCAGCCATCGGATGCTTATACACTAGTTTATGTAAATGTCCATCAGGGACATTTTCAAGATGTGCTTTTAGCTCTAATCTCAATAAATTCCAATGGTTAACAAGTTGTTCTAAAGACATAGTTTCAGGTGTGTTTTCCACCACAACTTTTGGGGCCCTAAAACGAAATGGTAAACGCTGCGATATTTTAAGAACAGTTAAGACCATGGCTTGCCTTAAGTCTGCATTAGCCGTATCCTGAATGCCTAAAGATTTCTTTTTAATGTAGCCAAAAGATAATTTTTCCGAAGCGTAAAGATGGGTGAGTATCTGAAGCACAGACCACTTTCCGGGTGCGGGTGGTGCTGAGAGTTCCGTAGCAGACTTTGATAGTAAACTATTAAGAATTTCAGTCCTCTGCTCTTCAAGCTTATGAAAATGCTTTTCTAATTGAGAATTCACAATATTCGTATTTGTATAAAGATAAGTAAATACAACTATTATGGATAATAGTCTCTGGCAAAGAATTTGATTATAAAAACAGAATTAAGCCAACTATGAGTTTTAGAATATTAATAACTGCGTTCTCTCTTTTACTATTGGCGTGTACGACAGTAAAAGTTATTGTTAAAAAACCCAATTTTGAAAAAGTAGAGCGAGAGAAGGCTGTTGTTGTTTTCCCCCTGCAATCAATGACGGTTAGAGAGAATGAAAATTTCTTTGAAAATATTGTAAAGCCCAGCACAGCTGATAAAATTAGTGTCCATCATGAGCCATCTTTGGAATGGGAGTTGAAGCGATTAGGTGTAGTGTTAGAAGATACATCTACCTACACACGATTATTGGATGCAGGATTTGGATACCTTTTATTTTTCCAACTGACCTCTATACAAAACGCTGACTTGTGGGAACACTATAGAGAGATTGAGTTAGGGAATAAACACGATACATCTGTGCCGTACATAGTACCGGGGGCAGATATGAAATTAACAATACTCCTTCGGCTTTATAGTGTAAAGAGCAGGCAATTCATTTACGAAAATATTGCAAGAGCAAATAGATCTGCAACCAACATAGATGACAATAAAGGGGGTATTCATGTTGTCAATACAGGATCACTCTCGGTGCTTCACAAAAAGGCCATAAAAAAAGCACTTAATCGCATGTATGAAGATTGTGATCTTTAATACCTCCAACTTTTGGTATCCGCACCTTTTGGTGCGCTTTCTTGTATGCGTTTTAATATTTTAGGGAGATACATGCTGTTGTAGCGCAACCTTGAAACATAGTTAGGATTGACAGCATCGCCATTCCAGCAGTGTTCCGCCCTGTCGCCATAGGCTACTTCACCGGCATAAAAAGGATTGTTCGTCTTCTTTAAAAAATCCTCCATCAGATATACAGCATTATTTAGATAGTAGTTGTCCATATCTCCACAATAGATATGAATTTTCCCTTGCAGCTTTGGGCCAAGTGTTGACCAATCTCTTTCTAAAATATGGCGTAGATCATAATGCTCTTTCCAATAAGCAGCTACTTCTTTATTAATCTCACCACTTTCCTTATCAAAAATTCTTTTCGGATATCCATCTTCACCTTGTGGTGAATACACTGCTTCCCATATATCCCATTGCTGGCCGCTTCTCGATTTTGTTCCTAGTGCTAGTTCATAATAATTGCTTTCCTGCATGGTAGATTGTATTTGTCCGAGATAATTTCGGTGGGAGGATATAGGTACTTTTTTAAAGTCACTTTCATACCAGTAAGCATTTTTATCTTTGTAGATATCGACCAGACAATACGCGCGGAAATCTATGGGATCAGGGCAGGCAGCGAAGCAACCGTTAAATTCATCAGGATAAAACATCTGTACAGCAAGCGCCTCCCATCCACCGGTGGAACCGCCATAAGTAAAGCGAGCCCAACCCTCACCAATGCCGCGAAATTGTTTTTCAATCTCAGGAATTAATTCTTGCATAATGGCATCTCCGTAAGGGCCGAGGTTAGCCGAGTTTACAGAATAGGAGTCATCGTAGTAGGGATTAGCATGCTGAATTTCAATAATGAGAAAGCGTGGAAAATTTTTACTTGTCCACTGCTTATAAAAATTATAAGACTCCTGCGCTTGAAATTTTCTATAACCATAAATACCAAAGCGCGCACTGTAATCAGTAGTATCCATATCTGCCGGGGGTGGTGTCTCACTAAATCCACCGAAATCATCGGGGAAGTGACCGTGAAATACCATTAAAGGATAACGTGATTCCGGGTGTTCATCAAAGCCTTCAGGAAGTAAAACGTGTGCACCTAAAAACATTGGACGTCCCCAAAACTCAGTTAAGAGTTTACTTTGAATTTTAATATGCTTGATGTACTTGCTGTCTTTAGGTTCTTCAACAGCCGGAATGATTTGATCCAGTGTGATGGTCGTATGTTGTGTTTTAGTATTATCCAGGCTAACCTTAACTGGTTTACTGTAAAAATTACCTGGCTTTCTGTTCCACTGCTGCCCTTCGCCCTGATCGGGAGGCAGCTTTACAGTGTGTCCTGTTTTTAAATTGAAAGTTTCGTATCTATTGATGAGTGCCTGAACCACATAATCCCCAGTAGGTAAATCATTGATATTTCTAATAGGAAAGCCAAAAGCTTTTTCATCGATGATAATTTCGTCACCGGGTTTCATGCCCTCTACATCAATACCAAAAACAAGTTGCGTAGTTAAGCCATCGCTTATTTGAAAACGTGGCTCTGTTTTATCGTCTTTGGCAAGTAACAAAAGCAGACGACCATCTTGAACGTCTTTACTCAGTGAATCGGTAAAGGTGATACTAAAAGTATTTTTATTTTTTTGCTCCAGGTTACAGTTAAGCAGTAAAGTGCTTAACATAAACAGGTAGACGAACCTTTTCATATCTATTGGTTTATTGCTTAAGATAAGCAGCTGTTTTCTCAGTAACAATAAATCAATGATGAATGGCTTTGGGATAATTTAAGTTTCTCAAACTCTAGTAAATCTATAATCAGAATCTGATTCTGACTTCTTCTTCGTGGTCGACAGGGACAATGATGGGTAGGCCGTGATAACTGATGCGCACATGACCTTTGTAACGCACTTTTAAGCGTTTTGCTCCTAGCACGCTTAAGAGGGTATTCATTAGTCCTTGTTCTTTAAGATTTATTTTAACCATTAAAGGAACGCTGAACTCACCTCTGGCTGGCACTTTGATTTTCATCTTCTGTTTTACAATGGCAGCTTTTTTCCCTTCCACAAAAACATCAACATTAACGGCTTTAAGTTTTCCGCTTTTGTTATTGGGGTTGTAAAAAATGGCTTCCGTCCTTAACATCGGGTCATCGCTAACGTCAGCCACCACACTTTTAATCTGACGAAGCTCAACTGCCTCATAGTCTCCACAGGCGGTAAGCGTTATTATCAGAAAAAGGAAAAGAATAAAGTTAGTGCTGTTTTTCATGGATTTTAAGTGAAGTGCTTTAGTATAGACAGACATCGCGTAACTTTGTTACATGAACGAACTTTTTGATTCGGTAGCTGATGGTTTGGTCGACAAAAGTTATGCAATTATCGACAATTTCCTGACAACAGACGAAGTAGCTCAGATTCTAACCTTACCTCATTTTAATCAGCATGAACAATTGTTTAAAAAGGCAGGTATTGGTAAAAATGCTGACCTACAGATAAACGAAGCGATTAGGGGAGATTATATTTTGTGGCTGGATAAAAATACCGCACCGCCTGCCGCAATGGTTTACCTAAACAGACTTAATGAGTTAATACAACATCTTAATAGAAGTTTGTTTTTAAGCATGAAAGATTATGAAGTGCATATGACTGTTTATCCGGTAGGCACTTATTACAAAAGACATCTGGATCAATTTAAAAAAGACGACCACCGCAAACTTTCTGTTATCTGTTATTTGAATACTAATTGGAAGGAAGAAGAAGGCGGTCAACTCAGAATCTATACAGACCATGACTCATTTGATGTGTTGCCAGTAGCCGGAAGGTTGGTGTGTTTTCGCAGTGATGTTTTGGAACATGAGGTGTTACCCGCTACACGGCAGCGTTTAAGTTTGACAGGCTGGATTTTGGATCAACAAATCATGTAACTCATTTATCCCTTTAGATGTGAAACCAGAGAGCCAGATGTGTAACAAATGGTTATACCAACTGTCGCAAAGCAATCTCAAATGAATGCTGCGCAATATTAGTTTTGGCTGTACTCTTTTTGAAAGATTTCTCTAAGCCTTTTCTAATAGTCGCAGAGATGTCGTTGAAGATTGCATTATCTGTCATACTCACTTCACGTTCCATAAAGTAAGCAAACACACGCGCCATACCACAGTTAGCAATAAAGTCTGGAATAATTGATACTTGCTGATCTGCATGTAGCCCTGTTGAACCGAAAAATATTTCCGGATCAGCAAAAGGAACATTAGCTCCAGATGAAATCACTTCCAGCTTTGAAGCGATCATGCGATCTACCTGATCGCGTGTAACTAAGCGTGAAGCTGCAGCTGGAATAAAGATTTCAAATTCCTCATCCCATATTTTTGAATTGATTTCATCAAAAGATAAAAGCTTATCTGATATAATTCTGTTGCCTTTTCTATCGAGCACCAGTTTGTTTATTTCTTCCTGAGAGAAACCATTTTTATTAATCAACCCACCTTCGCGACTGATAATGCCAACAACTTTTACCCCCATCTTAGCTAAATAGAATCCTGCAGCTGCGCCTACATTTCCCCAACCTTGTACAACAGCACGCTTACCTTCCAGTTTGCCACCCCAGAGTTCGTAATAATGTTTTACAGCCTCGGCCACACCGTAACCTGTACACATATCCGCTATCGTGTATTTCTTCTCCAAATTGGGTACGAAGTCAGCATCTTCAATAACTTTAACCACACCTTGACGTAATTGCCCGATACGATTTACTTTCTGTGCTTCGCTTGGTTTGTAGTGGCCGGTAAATACACCCTCTTGTGGATGCCAGATACCTGAGTCTTCGGTGATAGGGATGACTTCATGAATCTCATCAACATTTAAATCACCACCTGTACCATAATAATATTTTAGCAGTGGCATTACTGCAGCGTACCAACGCTGTAAAACACCTAATTTGCGAGGATCAGCAGGGTCGAAGTTTATACCAGATTTGGCGCCACCAATAGGCGGACCAGACACAGTAAATTTTACTTCCATTGTTTTAGCTAACGATTCTACTTCACGTTTATCCAAACCGGCACGCATGCGAGTACCACCACCCGCAGCGCCACCTCTTAGTGAGTTAATGACAACCCAACCCACTGCTTCAGTTTCAGGATCTTTCCATTCGAAAACTATTTCAGGTCGCTTATTTTCAAATTTTTGAAGTAAATCTTTCATGAAGTAAAAAAATAAAATACAAATCTATTAAAAACCTGTCATCACACTACTTTCATTGGGCTGTGTCCTCACAGCCAATAAAGTATTTTTTATAAAATGTTTTATGAGAGAGTAGAGGGGTTTGTGTTTAGAATCCAGTCATCACCCCACTGCTGCTATTTTTTAATGCCCCCGTCACGGACTTAAGTACGTTTTCTTCTCCCCTTACCTTTAATACACCTAAAAAAGCAAAGACCAGTGCTTCCTTAAAATTTACAATTGGATCATCAGGTTTAATAAATCTTAGCTGATCGCCACCCAGCTCGACCAATCGGTAAAGTAAAAAGCTATTGTGCGCACCACCTCCGGTTATCAACACATTTTTTTCTTTTTCAGTACCGATAGCACTGATTATTTCTGCTGCCATGCTTTCAGTAACGGTGCGGAGTCTGTCTTTCAAATTAATTTTCTCGTTGTCGAGAAGTGGTTTTATTTGTTTTTCAAAAATTTCTCGGCTTAGTGAAGGCCTTGGCTTTCTTAATGTTGCGTACACCTTTGATAATGCTTTTAGTAAACCGACATGAACCTGACCATCAGAAGCCATGCCGCCATTTTTATCAAAAGCTTTATTGTTTTTTTGAGCCAGATAGTTTAGCGTCATATTGGTGTAGCAAATATCATAAGCAATACGCTTGCTCTTTTGCTCAGTAGAGAGGTTGGCAATACCCCCGAGATTGAGACAAACATCATAATCAGCGAAAAGCAACTGATCACCTATTGGTACTAAAGGCGCACCTTCGCCACCAAGCGCTACATCCATGGTTCTGAAATCCCAAATCGTTGGTAGATTACTAGCTTGATGTAAAGCATTTCCATTACCCAATTGAAAGGTGAAACCCTTTTGAGGTTGGTGAAAAATAGTATGGCCGTGTGAAGCAATGAAATCCACACCCTTGATTTTGTTCTTTGCAATAAAATTTGTGACCTCTTCACCAATCAGCCTACCATAGGCAGTATTCAAAATCAAAAGCTCTTCAGCTTTAACCTGATGTGCGCTTGATAATAACTTTTGCCAGTTCTTAGCATAACGAATGGTTTCCGCTATTTCAATGGAGAATGACCATTTACCTGTTTCATGCTTGTTAAAAACACAGAGGGCGATATCCAGCCCGTCCAGAGAGGTGCCTGACATAAGTCCAATTACTTTATACTTGGCGACAGAATCTTTACTTTTGATATTGCTCATACGATATGGATAATCTGGTGGTGGATATTGGAAATACAAGCAGCAAGGTAGGTATTTTCAAACAGCACAATTTGTTAGAAGAAAGGGTGTTTGCCGATCATGCCGCTTTAAGAGAATACCTGCTTGGTGTTCGGGTGCAAGCCGTCATTGTTGCTTCAGTGAGTAAAACTTACGATACAATCCTTCCTTCATTAACTCATATACCCAGTATAATTACCCTTACGCATAATTTGCCTTTGCCTATTGTTAATTTATATGCCACGCCAGAAACCTTAGGGGTAGATCGCCTGGCTGGTGTTTGTGGCGCAGTGCAAATGTTTCCAGCTGAACCTTGTCTGGTGATTGACAGTGGCACCTGCATTACCTATGATTTCATCAATCAAAATGCCGAGTATCTGGGAGGCGCCATTTCCCCCGGCCTGAACATGCGTTTACGCGCCATGCATGAGTTTACCGCCCGACTTCCGCAGGTTGCAATTGAGGGGGATATTCCACTTATAGGCAATACCACAAAATCTTGCATGCAAAGTGGGGCTCTTAATGGGATGTGCGTTGAAATAGAAGGCACAATTGAGCGTTATAGGCAGCATTACCCCCAAATGAGGGTGATATTATGCGGAGGAGACACGCATTTTTTTGAAAACAGTTTGAAAGGGGCCATATTTGCGGTCCCAAATCTGGTTTTGAAGGGTTTAAACAGCATTTTATTACACAATGTCAGTCAGTAGAAGTATTTTTTTCTGTTTTTCGTTGGTTTTATTGACGGGCAGTAATGTTTTAGGGCAGGCAGCAAAAAGCCCATATTCAACTTTTGGTATTGGCGAAAGCTATGGAAATGCCCTTGCACCCAATCAGGGAATGGGGGGATTAGGCTTTAGTCAACCACAGTTTCTGCACCTAAATAATCAAAATCCAGCCCTGTTGGTATATAACACCCTGACTGTGTTTCAGGTGGGTTTAGTTGCAGAGCAACTTGATCTGACAGATGGGGTTAACAACCAAAGTATTCGTTCAGGTAACCTAAACTATCTGGCTATTGCATTTCCTGTACTTTTTAGAAAAATAACTACCTCAGTTGGTTTAATGCCTTATACCAATGTTGATTACAGTCTTCAATATGATTTGCAGGTTTTTGACAATAACAATCAGCTAATTGATACAACCAAAGTTACAGAGCAGGGTTCGGGGGGACTTACACAGTTGTATTGGTCAAATGGCTTTAGAATTTACAAAGGCTTGTCGGTAGGTCTAAAAGCCAGCTATATTTTCGGCTCAGTCAATACACTTACCTTAAATGAAATTCAACTTGATAATCAGCTAGTTCCTTTTATTCCTGGTGTTGATGAATCGACTTACTCCAAAGGCTTTCTATTGGGTGGAGGCATTTCATATAGTATAGATTCGCTTTTCAATGGTAACTATAGATTAAACTTTGGTGCTGTGTACGATTTTAATGGCCGTCTCAACGCTGAAAGAGATGTTGAATATTTCAGACTTAACGGCAGCACTTTAGATACCCTTGACAATGATGTGTTGGCTACCAGAAAAGGTAAGCTTGAGCTTCCTTCAGGATTTGGAGGCGGGATTTCTTTTGCAAAAGATGCTAAGTGGTCGTTTGGCATTGATTATTACTACCAGGATTGGAGCACTTTCCGCTCGTTAAATGTTGTAGATGATGATTTGGGACAAACATGGCGCTGGTCTCTGGGAGGTGAATTTACTCCGGATTATAGTTCTTTGAATTATTTTAAGCGTGTAACCTATAGAATTGGCCTCAGTCAGGCGCCTTTTTTCGCAAACGGTAAGAAGGTTAATGATTTTGGCATTAATTTTGGCCTCTCTTTACCAACAGGACAATCAAGCATTGATTTGGCCTTTAAAGCCGGTCAACGAGGTAGTGTTCAAGAAAATGGACTTAAAGAAAATTATCTTAAAGTTTATTTGGGAGTCACACTCAATGACAGATGGTTTGTTAAAAGGAAGTTTGACTAGTTAATATAAAGAAGATGAAAATGAATGTTCTCAAAGCGATTCTGGTAATATCCTTATCTGTTGGTAGCCTGAGCAGCTTTGCACAGTGCAAAGACTGGACTTGGCCTGAAGACAAAGCCACGGCTGAAGAAAAAAATGTGCTTTACGGTGATGCCGTTAGAAATAAGCATTATAAGCAGGCTATTGCTCCTCATCAGTGGTTATTAACTAATGCACCCAATCTCAATACCAGCATATACATTCAAGGAGCTGAGATATTTGATGAGTTAGCTGATGTAGAAAAGGATGCTACCAAAAAGCAGATTTTTATTGACTCGCTGATGATCATATATGATATGCGTATCAAAAACTGTGGTGAAGAAGCATCAGTAATGGCCCGCAAGGCACTCTCTTACTATAAGTTCAATATCAATGGAGCAAAAGGCGCTGAAGTGCTACCAGTAATGGACAAAGCCTTCGAATTGAATGGTAATAATATTATGGATGGCTTGTTGGTGCCCTACATGCAGTCCGTGCGTATTTCTGCTGCTAAATTTAAGAAGCTGACAGAAGACCAGATCCTTGAAAAATATGATATGGTAAGCGCTGTGGTTGATGCCAAAATTAAGAAGGCGCAAAGCGAAGCCAAACCAATTGATAAACTGAAGAAAACTAAAGATGAAATCGATGCGATATTATTGACTTTAGTATCTTTTGATTGCGACCGTGTAAAATCAACACTTGCTCCAAAGTTTAAGCAAAACCCTTCTGATATTAACCTTGCTAAAAAAATCTTTGGATTTATGTTGCAAGGTAAGTGTACTGATGATCCACTTTGGTTAGAGGCTGGTGAGGCTATTCACAATGCAGCAGATGGTCAGAAAGATTATGGACTTGCTAAAAATCTTGGTCTTCGCTACTTTACTATGGACAATTTTGAAAAGGCTGAATTCTATTTCAGTGAAGCACTTGCTCTGGCACCAGACAATGCTGCAAAAGCTGAAATGTTAATTCTTCAAGGATCAATGGCTTCAAGAAAAGGATCAAAAAGTGACGCAAGAGAATTGTTCAGACAAGCAGCAGCAGCAGATCCATCTAACAAAGATGCCTTTGAGCGAATCGGTGACTTGTACCTTAATAGCTTCAATGATTGTAAGAAAATGGATAGTCAAGCAGATGACCGAGCTGTTTACTTAATCGCTTACGATTATTATGCAAAAGCAGGTGCTACCCAGAAGATGAGCGCTGCGAAATCTAACTTCCCCTCAAAAGAAGATATCTTCCTTAAGAATTATTCACAAGGACAAAGCATCCGAGTTGATTGCTGGATTAATGAAAATACGACAATCAGAACTCGTGATTAAGTTCACCTAATCTATAAGAGCCATCCTGCATGCACAGGATGGCTTTTTTATTTAATAGAAAATGAATCAAGCAAAAGTTCTTTTTTTTTCTCTTTTACTAATTGCCTGTGGAAAAACTGAGGTAAGAGAGCCAATCATTTACGAAGGTCCTTTGCGTGAGATGGAGGACATGGAAATGTTCTATAGCCAGAACAGTACCGTTAAGGTAAAAATGAAAACACCACTGGTTCATGAGTTTAAAAACGATGACAAGGAATTTCCAGAGGGTTTATACCTGGAGTTCTATGATATAGCAGGCAATCTTGAAAGCACCCTGACAGCTGATCACGCTTTTTATTTTAAGGAGGAGAATAAATGGCGGGGTAGAGGTAACGTAGTGGTTAAAAATGTGATAAAGCATGAACAATTAAATACTGAAGAATTATTCTGGACACCAGCAGATCAGAAAATATTCACAGATAAGTTTGTAACCATTCGCGAACAAGGAAACGTAATTTACGGAGAGGGGATGAAGGCGAATCAAGATCTATCTGATTTTGAGATCAAACATGTTACTGGAGTAATTGAAGTAAATGAGGATTAATAAGATCTTATGAAATTAGTTGATGCAATTCTCTTATCCGCTTCCGTAGCATTTTTTATCATGGGGCTACATCAGATCATGAGTTTTGGTTTTGCAAACGGCTATTGGGCAGTCATGATCTCTACTGTTCTTTTTTTTACCCTCATCTATAGACGCGTAACGGGTAAACGTACTGCCGAAAAACCGGCAGAGGTTAAGAAGAAGAAAGGGAAGGTTAGAAAATAAGTATTTAGAATTTAGAATTTCTGAAATCCAGTAAATCTTTAAAGCCTGATCCAATCCTGATCCTACTTACAATAAGAATCAATTGAGAATCTGGCTTTAGAGTCTCCAAGTTCAACAGCACGTCTCCAATCAACACAAGCTTTTTGTTTGTCTTCCATTTGATAATAAAAGTTACCACGCTGTTTAAAGTAAGAAGCATTTTTAGGTTCAATACGAATAGCTTCATCCATATCAGAAATAGCAGCACCTACGTCATCGTTGTTAGCTTTACAAGTTGCTCGGTTATAATAGGCTATACCATCTTCAGGGTTGAGTTGAATAACACGGTTGTAATCTAATATTGCTCCCTCAAAATCTTCAATCTCTTCTTTAATCAAAGCTCTATTAAAATAATTGTCAGGATTTTTAGGATCAGCGTTAACCGCGTTGCCCAGTTCAACTATAGCAGACTTTGTATCGTCAAGTCCTAAATAAGCTTTGGCTTTATCTGCAAAAAGCAATGGTGAGTTTTCACCGGCTTTCTGAGCTTCATCATAATTTTTGATGGCCTCTCTGTACATCTCTTGTTCTAAACTTACACGGCCTCTTCTGTAAAAAACGGTTTTGTCTTTAATACCTGAAGCAATCAATCTTTCTAAATATTCTTCTGCAGCTACATAATTGTTTCCATTGTAGTAGGCATCTGCCAGCTGGCGATTAAGTTCGGCATCAGGCTTTTGGGTGATTTTTTCAACCATGCGGAAGTCTTTTGCAGCCTCATCAAACTTATTTGTTTTAACATAAAGAGAACCTCTGTTCTGGTAAGCAGTTACGTATTCTTTATTACTGGTAAGTGCAGTGTTAAAATCTTTAAGTGCATCAGGATAATTTTCCATTTCCAGATAAATGCGGCCTCTATTATTATAAAGTGCTGGATCACGGTGACCAAGCGTAACGGCTTGAGTGTAATCATCTAACGCGCCAGTAGCATTTTTTAGCCAGTAACGGGCATCGCCACGGTGAAAGAACGCAACGGCTAGTTTACTATCTTTTTCTATAGCTGTTGTAAAATCACTTTGTGCTTCATCATATCTTTTAGTTTCTAGTTTGCATACACCGCGCATATCATATGCAATAGCATCATTAATGCCACTATTGATGGCATTGTCTAAATCAGTTAGTGCAGTAGTGAAATCTTTTAGCTCAAAGCGTGCTGTACCAAGTTGATAATAAACTTCAGCGGTTTTCTCGCCTAATTCAATTGCTTTGGCTAAATCGACAATAGCCTTATCATAAGTTTTTAGTTTAAATTGTGATCCTCCTCGGGCCTCATACACCTTGGCATTTGTGGAACCTGCATCAATAGCTTTTGTAGCAGGATCGAGAGTGCCTTTGTAATCTTCAGTTTTATATTTTGAGATGGCAAGTATGGCGAATTCATCTGTTCCGGCCTGATTGCGAGATGCAACAATAGCCATATCAGCACCGGCACCTTTAAAATCATTTAGAGCGTAACGTGCTTTACCACGATTGTTGAAGGCAAGCGTATATTCATTCTTGAGTCCGATGGCACGATCAAAGTCGGTAAGTGACTCTTTAACTAATCCAGCATTTACTTTAGCTTTCCCTCTGTTGTTGTAAATCACCTCATCGTTTTGCCCTAGTGTAATTGCCTTATCATAAGCCTCAATACTTCCCGTAAAATTATTTTGTTTGAAGCGTCCATTACCTGCTGCATAGTAAACTTCTTTGTTTTGAGAGTTTAGTGTAACTGCTTTTTCCAGTATGGGTTGAGCCTCTTCTTCTTTTTTTAGTTGCAGTTTGCTTAGGGCAAGGTTTTCGTGGGCGAGTAGGTCGTTTGTATTTTTTGTAATTGTTTTTTGAAGATCAATTTCTGCAGCCGCATAATCTTTTAATTGGAATGAAGCCTTCCCCCTTTTTTCATAGATACCATCTTCTTTTTCACCAGCAACTTCAGCTGCTGTAAGTGCTTCAACGGTACCTTTATAATCTTTTGTATCGTAGCGCAGGTAGCCGGCATAGAGGAGAACCTTTGCGTCTTTTACTCCAGCCTTAATGGCTTTCTCCAAGTAATCTTTGGCTGCATCTTTTTTCGCCATGTTGTAATTACCCAGCGCAAGCATTTGTAGCAATTCGGCTGTTTCACCTTCTGCTACTTTTGCTTTTTCCAGATCAGGTAAAGCACCTGCATAATCTTTTGTGTTGTATTTAGCAGTACCTCTATTTAAGTAAGCCTTTGAATAATCATTTTTTAACTGAATAGCTTTGTCGAAGTCTGGAATTGATGCGGGTATTTGACCGCTATTCATTTTTGCTTTTCCTCTGTTATTGAAGAGCACTGGATCTTTATCATTAAGCACTGATGCTTCATTATAGTAAGAGATGGCTTTTGGAAAATCATTTTTCTTGAAAGTGATATCACCTAAATTTTTAAAGGCATCAAAATCTTTGGCCCCCATAGCTATGGCTTTTTCAAGATCAGGTTCAGCAAGATCTGGCTTTTGCAGGTTGATGGCAGACAGACCTTTCATTAAGAATAAATCTGCACTACTGGCGCCCGCTGTTACCGCTTTGCTTAATGACTCTAATGCGCCACTGAAATCTTTATTCTTGTATTGGCATGTTCCTAATTGATTGAGTGTTTCTGCATCACTAATCCCCATGTTTACTGCTGCTGTCAGATTTTTTGCAGACTCTACACAATCGCCATTTTGTGCCTGACTTAAGCCAAGCATTTTATAAACATCTTTATCTTTTACTCCTTTAGCGATTACTTTGTTTAAAGCATCAGCACTTCCTTTAAAATCTTTAAGTGTGTATTTGGCAGTTCCAGTTTTCTGCAGAAATTCTGTTTCGGTTTTTCCGGAGGCAATCAATTTATCAAAATCAGAAGAAGCCTCTTTCCAGTTTTGTAGAGCATAATGTGTGTTAGCACGATTTTCAATGGCTTTGTCGTAATCTTCTTTTAGTGCAATAGCTTTATCAAAATCAGGGATGGCATTTTTTAAGTCTTGTGTATTTGCTTTAGCCTTGCCACGATTATTCCAAACAATTGGATCTTTGTCGTTTAGTGAAAGTGCGGCATCGTAATGTTTTATGGCAGCAGGAAAATCATTTTTCAGGAAACTGATATCTCCCATATTTTTGAAAACATCATACTCTTTGGCACCAAGCGAAATAGCTTTTTCATAATCTTTAGCTGCAGCTTCATTGTTTTTAGTGTTGAAGTAAGCATGGCCACGCATTACAAATACATCTACTTCATTAACACCCGCTGTGATGGCGCGACTTAATGACTCGATAGCTGGTGTAAACTCTTTATTTTTAAACTGGCAAGTGCCGAGCTGACGAAATACATCTTTATCAGTGCTACCCATAGCAACAGCAGCACTCAGGTTTTTTTGTGCTTCTGTACAATCACCTGAAGTAGCCAAACTAAGCCCAAGCATCTGGAATACATCTTTATCGCGAACACCTTTGACTGTAACTTTACTGAGTGCATCTATGGTGCCTTTGGTATCTTTCAATTCATATTTAGCTGTTCCTGCTTTCTGAAAAAGTTCTGTTTCAGTTTTTCCGGCCGCAATCATTTTTTCGAAATCTTCTACACTGCCTTTCCAATCTTTTAAAGCATAACGTGTGGCCGCTCTGTTTTCAAGGGCTTTATCATAGTCGCTTTTCAATGCTAAGGCTTTATCGAAATCGGGTAAAGCATTTTGAAAATCTTGTAAGTTGAATTTGGCCTTACCGCGGTTGTTGTAAAGTATGTGGTCTGCTTTACCAAGCGCTATGGCCTTGTCGTAATTAGCAATGGCATCTTTATAACTTTCCAGTTTAAATTTAGCATTACCTAGTGTAGCAAAGACATCAAAATTATTGGCGCCCATACTTGTGGCTTTTTCGAGATCAGTAGCGGCACCAGTAGCATCATTCAAATTATATTTGGCTATGCCACGGTATTCAAAAAGTTCGGCAGTATTGATGCGTGCTTTTATCGCTTCATCCAGGTCTAACCTGGCTTTGTCATATTGCTGTTGTTTAGCATGCGAAACGCCTCTTTTGACAAACACTTCTTTATTGCTGAAGCCAGAGTTAATGAGTTGGGTGAATTGGAGAATGGCATCATTCAAATCATTAGCCTCCAGTTTTTTTAATGCAGAAGCATATTGCACCTGCATGATTGAGTCTTGCTTTTGCGCGTGCAGTGTTAAACTGAAAAGGAGAAAAATGCCTATAGTGTATGCCTTCATGGTTGAAGCTGTTTAGTCTGCTAAATTATCAAAAAACAGCGCTTATCTGAAGGCAATCAGATCAGGAATTATACCAATTGTAGAGGTAGATGGCTGTAAGAATGGCCAAAATAGCGATCAGCATCAAGCCAAAAACTTTCGCTCTTTTGTAATAGCCTTGTACGGGTAGATTTTTTTTCACTTTAAATTAATGATCAAAGATACGCTTTAGTAAACCATTGTTCAGGTAAAAAGTCTAAAAAGGCTGTGAAAAGGCAAAAAAACAAGGTGATTTAAGTCATTTGGCAGACATTAGACTGCTGTTGTGTTGCCTATAACTTGCATGGTTTCAAGTGTAGGACTTGATTTGCCGCCCTTTGGTTCAATGGTTACTGCAAATGCTGCTGCACCTTGTCCAATATTCTTCATTTTGATAAGACCGGCCAGATTTCCATCGAAAACACCAGCATCAACCGGCTTCCCATCAATGATAGCCCAAAGTTGATATTGATTTTCTTTTGAAAGCGCCTTCATATTCTGAAGGCTGAGGTACACTTCCTGACTATTTTCATTCCAATAGACAGCCGCTAAAGCTTGCGGAGCATTGTCAGTACCCTTCATTACAACACGTTTGAAGTCAGGGTTATTCATCACGCGCAAGTCAGTTTCAATTTCACTGATGCGGTTGTTTACAGTATTGTAGTCCTCTGCTATTTGTTGGTTGCGTGTAAGCAGATCATTGAAGCTGATAACAGTTGTGCGCCACTTGTTGTAATAGTTGTAAGCCAGAAACGAACTGATAATCGCCAGACTTAAAGAGGCGGCTACAGCGAATTGCCAAAAGCGCGTTTGATTGTTGGTAGATTTTAAAGGGATTACTTTTTTATCATTTTGCTGATCGAGCGCTTCGAAAATCAACGCTTTTACATTGGAGGCCGGTTGTATTGCTCCCTTCATTAACAGTAGCTCCTGCGTTGCTTCTATCTGCTCCAATTCAGTTTTTAGCGCTGGGTATAGTTGCACATTCTGCTCTACTTCTTTGCGTTCATTTTCCGCAAGCAAGCCAGCAGCATAAGCCTCTAAAACCCCACTCGATATGTATTCTTCTAAATTCAAGCGCCTACTATTGATCGTAATTGTTGCATGGCCGAACGCAATCTTGTTTTAACCGTACCCAGCGGAATATTAAACTCTTCTGCCAGCTCGGATTGGGAATAGCCTTTAAAGTAAAGGTGTTCCACAACAAAGCGTTGTTCTGCCACTAATTTGTTTAAAACTTCTTTCAGACCGATGCCGTCTATATTTTGTTCAAGAGCATCCTGCCTGTCTATTGTATGTACGAGAGAATCAATGCCTTTGGTTTTCTGATCTTTGGAAATTTCTTTAGACCTGGTTTTGTCGATTGCCTGATTACGGGCAATGTTGAGCATCCAGGTAAATAATTTGCCTTTAGAGGAGTCGTATTGATCGATGCGATCCCAGATTTTCAGGAAGATGTCCTGCAAAACCTCTTCAGCTATGTCTTCATGTTTAAGAATTCGGTGGATTACACCATATAAAGCACCTGAATAATGATCATAGAGATATGATAGAGCTGACTTGTCTTTAGCACGCAGGCGGCTGACTAGTTCTTCTTCCTCTATATGTATCCTTAAAGTGATGGTAGTATTGATTAAAAGCTCAAATTATTAAAAAAGAATCATATTGAGAATGTTTGCGATAAGCATTTAAAAATTAAGTGAGGTATTTAAACGGGATAGATTAGGATGTCGAATGAAGCACCAAACGTATCTCGATTGTTGATGGAGATAAAATCCTTATTAACTATCACATAGCATTGAGTTATTATCGAAAATTTCTTGCACGAAGTCTATATTGAAAGCAGTAGGTTTGACAGTCGAGTTTGTTCTCTGTCTTTTAGACTTCAAAGAAGTAACGATTGGCGTTAGTTCTCGTAATAATAAGGATCCTAAAGTGTTGTTAAAAAAGTTAGATGGATCAAAATAGAGTAGACCTTAAACAAAATGAATGATGTTACAAAAGTTCGATTTTAAATAAAAGTGTCGTTTTCGTGTATAGATGATTACTTCAATTTTCAGCTTAAGTACTGATTTCAAAGTATAAAGTGATGAAAAAATCATATTACGTTAAACAAAATATTTCGATGTGCTTAAAATGTTACTGGTCACCCGTTAACAACCTTTTAACGGTGTGATGAGTTTTTTTTTGGTTTAATAAAATCCAATCAATAACCATCGTACGTAAGTGATGTTAATTAAACAAACAAAAATCATTTTATGAAAAAAGTATTGATTGCATCATTTAGTTTATTGTTATCTGTTGCTGCATATGCACAGAAACCAGTTACTGTAGGAGGCGCACCGATGTATCCGACAAAAAACATCATTGAGAATGCAGTAAACTCAAAAGATCACACAACGCTTGTGGCAGCAGTAAAAGCAGCAGGTTTAGTCGAAACATTATCAGGTGCTGGTCCTTTCACAGTGTTTGCACCAACGAATGCAGCATTTGAAAAATTACCTGCAGGCACAGTTGAAAATTTGTTGAAGCCTGAAAATAAAGGAACACTTACAGCAGTATTAACTTACCATGTAGTGGCTGGTAAATTAAGTGCAGCTGATGTAGCGAACGCTATTAAAGCAGGCAAGGGCACAGCAACGCTAACCACAGTACAAGGTGGTAAACTTCAAGCGATGATGAGTGGCAAGGATGTATTGTTGAAAGATGAAAAAGGGAACACATCTAAAATCTCTATCTTCGATGTGAACCAGTCAAATGGTGTGATTCACGTAGTAGAGTCAGTAGTGTTGCCAAAATAATTGGTAAGCACTATTGGAAAATAGAAAAGCTCACCATTTTGGTGAGCTTTTTCTATTAATATAAATTTATAAAGCCTAGAGGTGAATCACTTCACCATACGCTGCTGCAGCCGCTTCCATAATGGCTTCGCTCATGGTAGGATGTGGGTGCACCGACTTCACAATTTCGTGACCAGTAGTCTCCAGGTTGCGAGCTACCACCACCTCCGCAATCATTTCAGTTACGTTAGCACCAATCATGTGTGCGCCTAACCACTCGCCATACTTGGCATCAAAAATTACTTTTACAAAACCATCAGGAGCACCGGCAGCTTTCGCTTTTCCTGATGCCGTGAATGGGAACTTGCCTACCTTCACTTCATATCCGGCTTTCTTGGCTGCTTCTTCAGTATAACCTACTGAAGCAATTTCAGGCGATGCATAAGTACAACCAGGAATATTGTTATAATTAAGTGGATGAGGGTTTTGTCCTGCAATTTTCTCTACGCAAATAATGCCTTCAGCTGAAGCTACGTGTGCCAGTGCAGGGCCTTTTACGACATCACCAATGGCGTAGATGCCCGGTACGTTTGTTTTATAATAATCATCAACTATGATTTTTCCTTTCTCGTGCTTCACACCGGTTTCTTCCAAACCAATACCTTCCAGGTTGGTCACCACTCCGGCTGCCGATAATACGATGTCAGCTTCAATCTTGATTTCACCGGTTGGTGTTTTAACAGTTGCAACACAACCTTTACCACTGGTATCTACACCAGTTACTTCAGCGCTGGTATGTATAGTCATACCTGATTTTTTGAAGGACTTTTCTAATTGTTTAGAAACTTCTTCATCTTCAACAGGTACAATACGTGGCATGAATTCTACGATAGTTACTTCCGTACCTATTGCGTTGTAGAAATAAGCAAACTCAACACCAATAGCACCTGAACCTACCACCAATAATTTTTTGGGTTGCTCTTGTAGTACCATGGCTTCGCGGTAGCCGATAATTTTTTTACCATCGAATTTCATAGAAGGCAACTCGCGTGAACGACCACCTGTTGCTATGATGGTATGCTTGGCTTCATAGTCAACTTTTTTGCCTTCGGCATCTGTTACTTCTACTTTACCACCTTTTTTAACTTTACCGAAGCCAACAATATGGTCGATTTTATTTTTCTTAAATAAAAACTGAATGCCTTTGCTCATGCCTGCCGCTACATCGCGACTGCGTTTTACCATGTCCTTAATATCAGCTTTGGCCTCGCCTACCGTTACTCCGTAATCTTTGGCGTGCTTTATATATTCAAAAACGTTGGCACTCTTTAATAACGCTTTTGTAGGAATACAGCCCCAATTCAGGCAGATACCGCCTAATTCTGCTTTTTCTACCACACCCACTTTCATGCCCAGTTGAGAGGCACGGATAGCGGCTACATACCCACCAGGCCCGCTGCCAATAACGATTAAATCATATTTAGACATAGCTATGCTTTTAAATTCGCTGCCAAAGATAAGCCTGCATTTGCGCTTTCAAAACTCAAAATTTAACAGATTTACGGCTTTTGCTTACTTTTGACAAAATGAAGATCGTCCACATTGTACTTTTATCTATAAGCTCGCTAGCCATAGTGGGTGGTACTTTCATGAATTTGAAATTCCACATGGTTGAAGGACTTTTTGTGCGCGATGCAGGACTGGTCGGTTTAGTCGTATTTATCATCCTATTTTATAAACACCTAAAATCCAACAATGAAACTACTTCAAAATAAAACGGCTTTGGTTACCGGAGCCTCTAAGGGTATCGGAAGATCCATTGCTTTAAAGTATGCTGAGCAGGGTGCAAATGTGGCTTTTACCTATTTATCAAGTGTGGAACAGGGACAAGCACTGGAGGCAGAACTGGCGGCCAAAGGTGTAAAGGCAAAAGGTTATCGCTCGGATGCCTCTGATTTCGCACAAGCCGATAAACTGATTGCTGATGTAATTGCTGATTTTGGTTCATTAGATATTTTAGTAAACAATGCCGGCATTACCATGGACAACCTTTTGCTTCGCATGAATGAAGAAGCCTGGGATCGTGTGATCAACGTTAATTTGAAATCATGCTTTAATACGGTGAAGGCTGCCACCAAGCAAATGATGAAGCAGAAAAGCGGCTCTATTATTAACATGACTTCCGTGGTGGGCTTAAAAGGCAACGCGGGTCAGGCAAATTATTCGGCATCAAAAGCAGGCATTATAGGATTTACAAAATCAGTAGCCCTTGAGTTGGGTTCTCGTGGCGTGCGCAGCAATGCGATTGCACCTGGTTTTATTGAAACAGAAATGACAGGTAAATTGGATGAAAAGACGGTGCAAAGCTGGAGAGATGCCATTCCATTGAAACGTGGTGGTAGTCCTGATGATGTAGCAGATGCTTGTGTTTTCTTAGGTTCAGATATGTCGGCTTACATTACCGGACAGGTGTTGCAGGTTGATGGCGGAATGCTCACTTAATCAATTGTCAACTGTCCATTGTAAATTGTCAATTATTAAAAGATCATGGCTAAAAGAGAAATTAAAAAAGTAGATCCTTTTTCACTGGCGAAAGTACTAGGTATTCTTTATGCGTTACTGGGCGTAATTATTGGTTTGATGTTCGCTGCCTGGGGCTCTGTGATGTCAAATTTGCATATGGCAGAAAGTGATGAGACAACGAAAACCATCCTTAGCTTTTTTGGCATTGGCAGTATCATTTTCTTCCCGATTTTTTACGGCATCATTGGGCTGGTTGCAGGTGTAATTACAGCGGCACTTTATAATTTAGTAGCAAGTTGGGTAGGTGGCGTAATGATTGAAGTAGGTGAGTAAACTTATTCACTTCGTAAAATTATAATTAATGACCAGTCTTGTACTGGTCATTTTTATTTATTGATATATGAGAAAAACTGAAATTCAAAATCTTGTTGACACGCTATCGCATACTTTTGAAAAGAATGCCTGGCATGGGCCTGCCGTGTTGGAAGCACTGGAGGACTTGCGTGATGTACAAGCTGATCAACGAATTGGGAACTCGCATAGTATTATAGAATTGATTGCGCACATGACTGCGTGGAGAAATTTTGTTTGCGAAAAACTGGAAGGGAATGCTGCCTTTGATATTGATACAGATGAAATGAATTTTCCGGGCACAAAAAATCTGAAAACAGCAATACTGGAATTAAAAGCGAGTCAGAAACGATTGTTAACATTGCTCGAACAAACACCTGTTGAGAAATTAGAAGAAAAAGTTCCGGGGCGTCCTTTCAAATTTAAAGTCATGTTAAACGGTATCATTCACCATGATTTATATCACACCGGTCAGATTATGTTGCTGAAGAAATACCATAACGAACAGCTGTAAGGCAAAAGATATTTTAAAATATTTCTTTAAGTATTTGGAAACTCTACTAAACCAGTATACGTTTGTGTCATCATAGTCGAGAAGGCCATTCGCCCAATCGATTTATAAAGAAGTGCTGAGAGAACAGGCTCAAAGAAGCACTAGCAACCGCCACAAAATGTGGAAAGGTGCTAAATCCTGCTCCCAACAAGGTGTTGAGGAGAACTATAAAACGATTGAAAATGAAAACAATTAACTTCATTAACATCACAAAGCAGGGTAATCTAAGCCTTGAGACTTCTATTCGCGACTTTATTCAATCCATTATTTGTTGTTGTCTTCCCGTTGCCATGCAGCCGGAGGCAAATACGTCATGCACATGTTGTATGCGTATATCTGCCGCACAGGCAGGTTGTTGTTGTTAACGATTAATCTTTTTTCGTAACACAATATTCAAGGCTTGACAAGTCCTGTCATCGCTTTATACTATTTCTCAAAATCTTTTTAACAATCTAAATACTATTATCATGTCTAATTTACATTTTGAAACACTTCAGCTACATGCTGGTCACGAAATTGATGCTACAGGTTCACGTGCAGTTCCCTTGTATCAAACTACTTCTTACACTTTTAAAAACTCTGAGCACGGTGCCAATCTATTTGCTTTAAAAGAGTTTGGTAACATCTACACGCGTATTATGAACCCCACCACCGATGTGTTTGAAAAACGCATTGCAGCCTTAGAGGGTGGCGTGGCGGCCCTGGCAGTAGGCAGTGGCCAGGCAGCACAGTTTATTGCACTTAACAACATCTTACAAACAGGCGATAACTTTGTAAGCACTTCGTTTTTATATGGTGGTACCTATAACCAATTTAAAGTTGCTTTTAAACGCCTGGGAATTGAAGTAAGATTTGCAGAAGGAGATAAGCCTGAAGCATTTGAAAAACTAATTGACAATAAAACAAAAGCGATTTACCTCGAAACCATCGGTAATCCTGGTTTTAACATTCCCGACTTTGATGCCTTATCAGCATTGGCCAAACGCTACGACATTCCATTGATTGTTGATAATACTTTTGGTGCTGGCGGATTTTTATTCAAACCGATTGCACATGGTGCTGCAGTGGTGGTAGAGTCGGCTACGAAATGGATTGGTGGCCACGGCACCTCTATTGGTGGCGTGATTGTCGACAGTGGAAATTACAATTGGGGTAATGGCAAGTTTCCACAGTTCACTGAACCATCAGAGGGTTATCACGGATTAAAGTTTGCCGAAGTATTTGGTGTTAACAATCCTCTTGGGTTACCCAACATTGCATTCATCATTCGTGCAAGAGTAGAAGGCTTACGCGATTTTGGTTCAGCTATTAGCCCGTTCAATTCTTTCTTGTTAATACAAGGCCTTGAAACCTTATCGCTGCGTGTGCAACGCACAGTAGATAATGCCTTGGCTTTGGCTCAATGGCTAGAGCAGCATCCGCAGGTAGAAAGTGTGAACTACCCTGGTCTTGAAAGCAGTACCTACCACAAATTAGCCAAGAAGTATTTACGAAATGGTTTTGGTGGAGTACTCTCCTTCACACTAAAAGGCAGCAAAACACATACAACTAAGTTTGTAGATTCGTTGAAGTTAGTAAGTCACTTGGCCAATGTGGGTGATTCGAAAACACTCATTATTCAACCTGCCGCCACTACGCATCAGCAATTAAGCGAAGAGGAACAATTGTCAACAGGTGTATTGCCAACCTTGCTTCGCGTGTCGGTAGGTATTGAACATATCGATGACATTAAAGCCGACTTTGTTCAGGCACTCGAAAAAGTTTTTAGCCTGGACACGGTTCACGCCTAATCACTGATGTATAAAAACAGTAACATATAAGGGTTTTTTAATCTCCGTTCACTCTTCAATGAGGAACGAGCGGGGCGATTTTTATGAAACAGACATCCACATATTATTTCAATGAATCCTTTGAGTTGGAGTTGGGCGATTATTTGCCCGGCTTTCAACTTCAATATACCACTTTAGGTAAGCTTAATGCAGAACGTGATAATGTGATCTGGGTTTGTCATGCATTAACAGGAAGTTCAGACTTTACGGATTGGTGGGGAAAATTATTTACTAAAGAAGGTGTATACAGTCCTGATAAATACTTTATTGTTTGCGCCAATATTCTGGGTAGTTGCTATGGTTCAACCAATGCTTTCTCCATTAATCCAGAAACAGAGCGCATTTACTTTCATGATTTCCCCACGCTGACTAACCGTGATGTGGTTAGGGCCTTTGATTTATTACGCAGATCACTAGGTATTCATTCAGTGCATACGCTCATAGGAGGATCGTTGGGAGGGCAACACGTTTTAGAGTGGGCTATTCAGGAACCTGATGTTTTTGAACACATTATTCCTATTGCAACAAATGCTGCACACTCACCTTGGGGCATTGCATTCAATGAAGCACAACGTATGGCTATTGCTGCAGATGTTACTTGGAAAAACAACGACTACTTGGCAGGAGCGGAAGGACTAAAAGCGGCAAGAGCAATTGGCATGCTTTCCTACAGAACATACGACACCTACGGCCAAACACAAGGAGAGGGCAACAACAACATAACCGATGCTTTCAGAGCTGCAACATATCAGCAATATCAGGGAGTAAAACTCGTAAAACGATTCAATGCTTTTGCCTACTGGACATTAACTAAAATGATGGACAGTCAGCAAGTTGGTCGCGACAGATCAGGTACTGAGGATGCGTTGAAAAAGATTAAAGCAAAAACACTGGTTATTGGTATTGACAGCGATGTACTGTTTCCTTTAACGGAACAACTGTTCCTGGCAGAGAAAATTCCTCATGCAGATATTGCCATTATGCAATCACTTTATGGGCATGATGGTTTCCTGATTGAGTATGATCAGTTGATTAAGTACATCAACAAATTTTACCAGGAGACTGATGTATTAAATGAAAAATAAAAGAGATAAATTATTCTAACAATGAAAAAGAAATTGACAATTGGACTATTTGGATTTGGTGTAGTAGGGCAGGGTCTCTATAACGTACTCAGCCAAACACATGGAGTAAAAGCTGAGATAAAGCGAATAGCCATCAAGGATAAAAGTAAAACCAGAACTTTACCTCAGGAATTATTTACAACTGATAAGACTGAAATTCTCAATGATCCTTCTATAGATATAGTCGTAGAGTTAATCAACGATCATGAAGCGGCTTATGCTATTGTAAAAGAAGCAATAGAAAAAGGTAAGCATGTGGTTACAGCTAATAAAAGAATGTTGGCTGAGAATCTTGAAGAGTTTTACGAATTACAGCAACGTTATGGAAAATCAATTCTATATGAGGGATCAGTTTGTGGAAGTATTCCTATTATCCGAAACCTTGAAGAGTATTATGATAACGATCTCTTAACCTCCATAGAAGGAATATTTAACGGCTCAACTAATTACATCTTAACAAAAGTATTTGAAGAGAAGAAATCCTATGCCGATGCTTTGTTAAAAGCACAAGAATTGGGGTTTGCTGAAACTGATCCGGCACTTGATGTAGAAGGGTACGATGCTAAGTTTAAACTGGTTATTGCCATCGCACACACTTTTGGTGTTTTTGTAAAACCTGCAGATGTCATTAACATAGGTATCGATAAAATTTCGGCAACGGATTTGAAGTATGCTAAAGAAAATAACCTTTCAATAAAACTTGTAGCGCGCGCATTTAAGCAAGGTGATAAAGTTTTTGCTTTTGTTGCCCCCCAGTTTATTGAAGCCCACCATCCTTTGGCCTCTATTCGGAATGAATACAATGCTGTTTTGGTAGAGGGTGCTTTTGCTGAAAAACAAACCTTTGTAGGCAAAGGTGCAGGGAGTTACCCGACAGGTTCGGCCGTACTATCTGATGTTTCGGCACTAACGTATGGTTATGCGTATGAGTACAAAAAGCGGGCACAACATGAAGCACTCTCCTTTTCAAATGATTTGCGGGTAGAGGCGGTTGTAACTTTTGAAGATCAACACTCGGTAAGCATTAAGGATTTTGAGACTTTTAAGTCAGGGTATGCCGCAAATGGTAAACAATTACTGCAAGGCATCTTAACATTAGCGCAGTTTAAAGCGTTAAGTGAACGTGATGGCGTAAGTGTTTTATTAGCTGCAAATGCCACCTTTAGTCCCATTGCTGAGTCAGTCCCGGAAGACCTGTTGGCGTCCTGAAAGTGGCGCTTTTGACCAGCAAAAATGACTTAGTCTGACAGAAGGTAAAGGCTTGTGGTTAGTATTTACTTAAACCATTAATAATCAAATATTTAACCAATCAAAAATTATAGGCTTCACGAAGCAAAAATTCGTGACCTGCCTTATATTTGTGGACTTAAATTTTACCTGTTATGGTTATTACCTCTTCCATTCTGGCGTTCACCGTTGTTATCCTTTTGCTGGTGGCGCTTCTTATTTTTGCTCAGGCTAAATTGGTGCAATCCGGACCAGTAAAGGTTATGATTAATGGTGAAAAAGAGATCACTGTTTCTGCCGGTAGCTCCTTGTTGTCAACTTTGGCAAATGAAAAAATATTTTTGCCTTCTGCCTGTGGTGGAGGGGGTACCTGCGCCATGTGCAAGTGCGTGGTTGAATCAGGTGGTGGCGATGTATTGCCAACAGAAATGGGGCACTTAAGCCGTGCTGAGAAATTGGGTCATGTGCGCCTGGGTTGCCAGGTAAAAGTTAAGCAGGATATGAACATCCGCATTCCTGATGAAATCTTCGGTATCAAGAAGTGGGAGTGCGAGGTGGTTTCTAACTATAACGTTTCAACCTTCATTAAAGAATTCGTAGTAAAACTACCTCCTGGAGAAACATTGCATTTCGAAGCGGGTGGCTATATCCAGATTGATGTGCCGTCTTTGACGGTTGATTTCAAAACGATGGACATCACGCCTCACCCGGAATTGGGCCATAGCAGCAAAGATGTATTCAAAGGTGATTGGGATAAGTTCAAGTTATGGGATCTGAAGATGAAGAACGATGAGCCCATCTTCCGAGCCTATTCAATGGCTAACCACCCCGCTGAAGGTAATATTGTGATGTTGAATATTCGCATTGCTACGCCACCATGGGATCGTGCCAACAATAAATGGATGGATGTAAATCCTGGTATCTGTTCTTCGTACGTTTTCTCCCGCAAGCCTGGAGATAAAGTAACTATCTCAGGACCTTACGGTGAATTCCACATCAATAAGACACAACGTGAAATGGTGTACATTGGTGGTGGTGCTGGTATGGCTCCATTGCGTGCACAGATCTTCCATTTGTTCCATACAGAAAAAACAAACCGTAAAGTATCTTACTGGTACGGTGGTCGCTCTAAGAAAGAGTTGTTCTATGTTGAGCACTTCCGTAAAATCGAGCAGGAGTTTCCAAACTTCCAATTTAACATTGGTTTGAGTGAACCATTACCGGAAGACAATTGGAAAGTAAAGAAAAACCTTGAAGACAGAGAGGCTGATGGTTATGTTGGTTTCATTCACCAGTGTTTATTTGATAATTACTTGAAGAATCACCCAGCACCTGAGGATATCGAATTCTACTTATGCGGACCTCCGTTGATGAATGCTGCGGTATTGAAAATGCTCGATGAAATGGGCACGCCAAAAGAAAATATTCGCTTTGACGATTTCGGTGGTTAATCTTCACCAAACTATACAAAGAGCCCTCCATATCGGAGGGCTTTTTTGTTATAGGATAGTAGATTCCAACTTGATGACACGGATATGTGTCTAAATGAAAAGCACGGATATGAATAAAGGAATAGTTATACTACTTACGCTTGGCCTATCGCTTTCGGCATTTACCTGCGAAGACTCACTTGATTTACCATGTGATAACAACGACTGGTTACAGACAAAAGTGAAGGAGCTGAAAAAATCCGGATCGCAGAAAGCACTGATAGAACAATATGAGTACGAGGGGCAGGTTGTGATTTCGGTAAATAACTGTGTTGGTTGCGCAGATGCAATGACAGTAGTCTACGACTGTTCCGGTAATGAATTATGTAAGTTTGGCGGTATTGCGGGCTATAATGACTGCCCAAATTTTTCGGTTAAAGCGAAATTTATAAAAGTAATTTTTAAGTCATAACCAGGAGGTGTTCAAGTTCAGATTTGGAATGATTATATTCACACTTCATTCCGGCCAGCATGGACTTAACCATTTTCTTTTCACCCGTTGACGAAAGCATTTACGAGAACATTTCGTCTACCTCTTCATTCTATAAAAACATTCGTGTGTATGGCGATAAGATGCCCGACTACCGTGATGCACATATTGTGTTAATTGGTGTGAGTGATCCAGACACAAAAGCAGCTAATGAAATTCGGAAAAAATTGTATAACCTCAAACGAGGTCAAGGTGCTTTCAGAATTGTTGATTTAGGAAATTTGAATCCCGGTCATGATCGGGATGAAATGTACACCCGCATCAGCGAAGTCTGTCGCATTGTGCTGGAGCAAAACGTACTACCAATAATTATTGGGGGAGGTCATGATTTAGACTTTGGTCAATATGCAGCCTACGAAACTTTTGAGAAGCTGGTTAGCTTTTTAAATGTTGATGCTTTCTTAGATCTGGAAGACGATCCACAAGTCAGCGTTGAACGGAGACATGTACATAAGATATTACTTCACGAACCAAACTTCCTCTTTAATTATATTCATTTAGGTTATCAGAGTTATTTGATCGATCCTTTGTCGGTGTCTGTGTTGGAGAAACTTTACTTTGAAGCTTTTCGCATCGGGCAAATGCGTACCAATATGCAGGAGATGGAACCAGCCATTCGCCATGCCGATTTACTTTCTTTTGATATTACTGCTATTCGTTCTAGTGATGCGCCTGGTAACCGTTATGCTCAACCCTTTGGGTTAACAGGAGAAGAAGCGTGTCAGATTTGTTGGTATGCAGGGTTGAATGAGAAGTTGAGTTCAGTCGGTTTTTACGGATATCATCCTGAATTGGATGATGCACATCAAAAGACAGCTTCTGTTATTGCTACTATGATCTGGTATTTTATTGAAGGGTATTATAACCGCAAGAATGAACAGAATTTTAAAGGCAACGATTTTACAAAGTACACAGTGTCTATGCCATCCGATCCTGAAACCATTTCTTTCTATAAAAGTAAGATGAGTGAGAAGTGGTGGCTAGAAGTACCTAATCCAAATGGTAAGAAACGTTATTCCAGAAATAGTATTATTCCTTGTAGCTATAGCGATTACCAAGCTGCTACAAAGGGTGAGGTGCCGGAAAGGTACATTAGTACGTTGGCTAAATTGATTTAATAATTTATTGAAAAAGTTTTCAAAAGAGGAAATATAATTAGCTGTTTCTATGTTAGTTGATTGCTGTTTGGCTATAATCAAACAGGCTTTTGTTCTGCAGCACAAAAGCCTATAGGATTGAATTTAACTACAGTGTAGTTGCATCTTTAGTAGTGGAAGCAACAGAAGTAGCGGTTCCCTTTTTTGCATACAAACGGAAATAGTATTTCGTTTGAGCGGTTAAGCCGGTCACATTTGTAGAAGTTCCTGTTACTTCTTTTTTACTAAATCCGGTCACAGTTGTAGCAAAATTATTAGAAGTAGAAACGTCTAATAAATACTTGTCAGCTCCGGTCACAGCAGTCCAGTTAACAGTAAAGCCCGTAGCAGTGATAGCAGAGGTATTACCAAGTGTAGGCGCAGCAATAATAACTGCATCATCGTCATCACTGCAACTTGCTGTAACAAATAGCACAGCACATAAAAGCAACAACATAGATAAACGGTTTGACAGCGTGTTTTGAATTACTCTTTTCATTTTTAAAGTTATTTTGTTTAATGACCGATAGACACTACGTTGTATAGATAGGTTGTGAGCCTTCGTAGAAATAATTTAGAAATTATTCTGCAGTTGCTATTCTTATACGTGAATAATCAAGTATAGACACCTAGAGCAGTCATTCGGTTGGATACTGGACGCAAAGAAAATTTAAAACAGATTACGTATACTGATTTTGTAATACTAACGTTCTAGTTGATTTTTACTTTCTTGATCTACTCTTCTTAGTCTGTGTCTTCACAGACAGAAACATTTCATCGAAGGTGAAAAAAATGGCTTGTGATTTCACAAGCCATTGACTTTCTAAAAGAAGAAATTTATTACTTAAGTTTCTCCTCAAATAATTTTAATACTACGCTGTTCCAGATGTTCCGCAGGGCATCTGGAACTTTTAATAAACCGGATATATATCCGGCAGTATTATTAGTTCGACATGCGCTACGCTAACATGTCGAACAGCGGAGCTTGTGATTTCACAAGCCATTGACTTTCTAAAAGAAGAAATTTATTACTTAAGTTTCTCCTCAAATAATTTTAATATCCGTTTGTACTCATCTGTCCAGCTGCTAGGCTCAACAAAGCCATGATCTTCTACTGGATATACAGCCAGTTCCCAGTTTTCCTTCTTCAATTCAATTAAGCGCTGCGATAATCTTACTACATCTTGAAAATGTACATTCACATCTATCATGCCGTGACAGATCAACAATGATCCTTTTAAGCCCTCAGCATAATAAATAGGAGAACTCTTTGCATACGCAAGACTATCTAGCACAGGTGTGTTTAAAATATTAGAAGTGTAACCATGGTTATAATGTGCCCAATCAGTAACCGGGCGTAAAGCCGCACCAGCTGCAAAGGCATCAGGTGTAGTAAACATACCCATTAAGGTAATAAATCCACCATAAGAGCCACCGTAAATGCCAATTCGTTTAGGATCTATACCATGCTCTTTCACCAACCATTCCGCACCATCTACATGATCTGTTAAATCTTTACCACCCATAAATTGATAAATGCCAGTCCGCCAATCGCGACCATAACCAGCACTGGCTCGATAGTCCATGTCGATTACAGTATAACCTTTATCAACCAATAAATTGTGGAACATGTATTCGCGGAAATAACTGCTCCACCATTTGTGTGCATTCTGTAAATAACCAGCACCGTGTACAAAAATTACTGCAGCGCCATTTGGTTTAGTTGGCTTATACAAGCGTGTGTAAATGTCAGCGCCATCACGGGCCTTTACAGTGGTGACAACTGGATCGCGCCAGTTGTAAGAAGTGAATTCTGTAGTAAGTGATTGCGTAATCTGTTGAGTTTTAGCACCTGCTTTGTTTTCGCTAAAGAATAATTCCCAAGGTTTATTGCTGTACGAAAAACGGTAAGCCAACATTTTTTCATCAGGCGATATTTCCACCTCATGCGCACCAATAACAGATGTAATTTTTTCAGTATTACCACCACTTACAGGTAATTTGTAAAAATGCTTTTCACCAGGATGTACTTCATTTGTCGTAATATAAAAATGTTTTTTAGAACGGGACAACTCTACTTGTTGCACTTCATACTTACCTGAGGTAAGCGCCTTTTGTGTTTTGTTATTTGTGTCGTAACTGTAAAGATGAGAATAACCGGTTTCTTCAGAGATAAACCATAAACTTGCGTTATTGATCCAACCCATACTATAACTGCCTGGTCCTCCAACCCATGCATCATCATGTAAACGATGAACAAGGTTTAGTTTTTGTGTAGCCACATCTAATAGAACAATCCAACGATCTTTATTATCTGCAGCACGCAACATTAATATTGCTTGCTTGCCATCATCAGACCAGATAGGACCGAAGAAAGAAACTGCTCTGTTTACAGGCTTCTTATCTTTTGAGTCGTCCTTTACAAAAACAGGTTTTTCAGTAATGCCAGGGAGCTCATCTACTTTTACTTGCAGTACAGTATCGCGTTTGATATCGTATACAAAAAGTTCTGATGTATTTTGGGCGGCACCTACTTTCGTACGTGCCGGAATATTTTCAGTAAAGCCAGAGGTTGTTACATAATTGGGTACGATAGTATTTTTGGCACTACTATTTTTTGTTAGTCTGTAAGTAATAAAGTTGCCATCAGGGCTAAGCCTTGCCTGATCTACGTTTTTATCGTCCAGATAAATTTCTTTAGGTCTTTTTACTTGTTCTGCTTTTCTGATGCTCGCAGTTTCTTCGCGATCATCGTTGCGCTCCTTTAAAATTTGAATGATTGCCAACTGGTCCTCCTTCAACCATTTCTCTTGTTCATTTAAAGGAGTAGACAAGTTTTTCTTTCCTTTTTTGAAATCGCTTAATTGTGTCAGATTGCCATTTGCAATTTCCCAACTAAATAAATTTTGATCTGCTGTAAAAATGATTTTACGCTCATCACTTGAGAATGAAGGATTACTTTCTCTATTTATTGTATTGGTAACTTGCCTGCTTTTTGAAGTGATGATATCAAAAATGAAGATATCCCCATTTTTTTCAAACAGATAAGAAGTATAGGCTTTATTGAAGGTGCCGTTACCAGAGGGTAAATTTAAACGCTCTTGTTTCGATACTTTTTGAGGTGTTCTATTAGTTAGCGTTATTTTGTAAAGAGAATCAGCCTTTGCTTTATCAGGATTCCAATTAAAATAAATGGTTTTACTATCCAGCGACCAACGCACATTGCTTGGGGCTGTACCAATCCATTTAGGATCGCGCATAATTTTTTCGACAGTTAGCTCACCAAGTGTTTGTGCCTGTGCAAGGCTAACAATGAAAAGGCAAGCAATGAAAAGGAAGCGTTTTAGCATACAAATTTATTTTAAGCTAAGATAAGCATGTAGCCAATCTGCTTAAACATAATTACATGAACAGTTATAACTGTCCATGAGATGCATAACCTAAAAGATATTGAGGAGGAGATATAGAATAAAGACAATCACCAGTAGTACCGCAGTCCATTTAATTCCAGCGCTGTAACCTGTAAACTCATATTGACAAATAGGGCACACTTTCGCCTTTTCGTCAATTTCCATTGCGCATGATGGGCACTCTTTTAGTTTCATGAAGCACTACACTTTGCGTGGCGGGAGCTCAAAAGCAGTTGCCTCATGCTCGAAACCGTTTTTATGAGATCCATCGCAAAAGGGTTTGTTTTTCGATTGGGCACAACGACAAAGTGAAAGAACTGTTCTGCCTTGTAGGCCGTAAGTGTTTCCCTGCGCATCTACAATTTCGAAATCGCCTTCTACTTTTAGTGAGCCGTTATTATTAACTATAATTTTTGTTGTTGCCATTAGAGTATATTGTTCAGTTGTTCTTTAATTTTTTCCAATTCTTCTTTCATTACTACTACTACTTTTTGCATGTCGGCATCATTACTTTTGCTGCCAATGGTATTGATCTCTCTGCCAATTTCCTGAGCGATGAATCCGAGTTTTTTTCCATTCGATTGTTTGTCATCCAACACCTGTTTAAAGTACTCAAGGTGCGTACCCAGACGAACAATCTCCTCCTGTATATCAAGTTTTTCTATGTAGAAAATAATTTCTTGTTCCAGTCTGTTTTTATCGAAGCCCTCATCACCAAAAAAATCATGAATTCCACCCTTCAATTTTTCTCTTACTCGCTGTACCCTCTTTGGGTCAATCTCATTTACACTAGCTAATCCTTTGCTGATGGTATTGATGTATTCGTGAAATTTCTGTAGTAGGATTGCGCCTTCTTTTACCCTGAAAACTTCGCAATCGGCCATTGCTTTCAAAAGCGTATTCTTAAGATTATTCCAATCTTCTTCTGTAAGTGTTTCATCGAACTTGTTCTCAGTTACACCGGGAGAGTTTAAGGCAAGCTGAAAAAGAGAATCCTGAGATGCTTCTACGGTATTTGCTAATTTTTGTAATTGGATATAGTAAGCCTTAAATAAGTCCTTGTTATAGGTAATTTGTGGCTCTTGCTGCCCTTGTTGCTGATAATCAATTGAAATAGAAACCTTTCCTCTTTCCAATTTTTCGGTAATGAGATTTCTAATCTCAAGCTCCTTCTCGGTGAAGAGTTTAGGAAGACGAAGGTTTAAATCAAGAAACTTTGAGTTAAGGCTTCTTACCTCAATGTTGAGTTGAAAGTGACCACCTTCAAAAGAGGCCTGGCCAAAGCCTGTCATGGATTTAATCATAGGAGCAATAAAGAGGCAAGATACTATTTAGTATCGGCAATGAATAACAACAGCTTTTTAGCCTTAAAAATCGTAACCCAACGTTATGAAAAGTCTTGGATCCTGACGCTCGAAGTTTTCTACTGGCCATGCAAAGTCAAACTTCATATAGTAGCCTAGAATAACAGAGCGCATACCAAAGCCATAACTGTATAACCATGGATTGAGGTAATTTTTGATCTCGACCTCAAACGGTGGTTGTTTTATTACATCATAACTAACACTATTGCCCGATGTGAAGGGGGGCTCGCCTGACCAGCTGGTACCAATATCATAAAAAGCAGTAAGTTGTAAATTTCTGAAGAAGTTAGAAGCAACAGGGCCATCGCTCAATGCACGTACTAAGGGTACACGAAGTTCTGCGTTGGCAAGCATAACAGTATTCCCAAATAAAGTAGCATAGTTAAATCCGCGTAGACTCGTAGCATACTCTACAAAAAGCAACTCCTGATTTTGGCCTGATGCACCTAATGGGTTTACCTGGCCTGTAGCACTGCTTCCGCCAATTCGCGAACGGTTAAATGCCCAATTATCCATGCCACCTAATAAATATTGTTTAGGAGAATTTCCAAAGAAGCTTCCACCGAAGCCACGAACAGCCAACACAATTTCTTTATAAAGTTTTTGATAATGTCTAAGATCAATGGAGAGTTGACTAAAATTGAGCTGATTATTGCCGAAGTTTTCATGATGGGTAAAAGTAATTTTACCTCTTGAGCCCTCCATAAGATTTGCGCCAGTCATGATCGAGTTGTCATAAATTAACTCAGACTTTACGCCTGCATAATAGACATTCAAAGGAGCGGCTGTAGGTGAAGTCAGACTTAAACCACTAGGCCCAACATTAACAGATCTTGCGATTGTAGCGAAAGGCTTTACAGTGAAACGTGTTCTGTCGTTAAGGGGAAGCGAAGCGCCAAATTCTAGTTTATTAAGTGAGTAGTTGTAATTATCGGGTGGTGTGCCATTGTCGCTGGACGATAAGGTTTCCCAATAAATAACTTTTCTGTCAAATCGGGCACTGAAATCTATATAGTGCGGTAAGTATTGAAATTCTCCAAAAACATCACCGCTTTTAAAATCGAAAGACTGCATAACACCACCGTAGATTCGGTAGTTCTCCAGCATATCATTCATCTGCGTCTCGAGTTGTATGCCCAGCCCTCGTATAGGATCAATTACAAGCGAAGTTACAAGGTTGCTGGCACTAAATTTCGGATCGTAAGGAAAGGGGCCTGTAACACGTTCGCGTTCACGGGCACGCGCATAGCGGCTAAGGAAACTCTCTGTAGTTGTTGGTTCTTTTTTTATCACTTCGTCTTCAAAAGTATAGTCGTCAGTGTTAAGAGGCCTTTCTTTTACTACTACAGGGGTTGTATCCTTTGCCAACGAAGGATTTTTATCCAGATTCACACTTATGCTATCCGTCTTAGCTGACAATGAGTCGTTTACATCTACCACTACACTTGTTGTATCACTTGAAGCAGCTTTAAGGCGGGCGTTAAGTAATTCTTTCACGCTCATGTTTTTATTTTCGGTGGCTACCTTTCTTTCGCGAATAGTGCGTGCCTGCAATAATTCTTTTCTTCTTGTAGATGGTGTAAATACCTGGCGGTTAAAATCAAAAGCTTTATCAACATAGATATTTTGCTCAAGACTTTTACTTGTAACAAAAGCAAGGGTTCTGTTTTCGATGTTTAAATCGTAGTTTATGATGCTGGAATTATAATTTGAGATTTGCGAATAGATACCCGTTGATCGGTCGAACTTAAATAAGTTAATAATGCCTCTTTGATCGCTCAGGTAATAGAAAACATTGTTGTTTAGTGCTTGTGGGGCAAAATCTTTACTAAGTGTATTGGTGATTCGGGTTAAATTATTTCTAGTACTGTCCAGGTCGTACATGAATAAATTATATTGATTTGTGAGCTCGGCCAGAGCAACTTTTCTTCCAGAGCGTAAAGAATCATCAGGTCTGTTAGAAGAGAACACTATTCGGTTGGTTCCCGGAATAAAAGAAGGGTCAAGGTCATCAAAAGTATCATTGGTGAGTCTTCTCGTTCTGTCGCGTCTTGTGCTGAGTAAGTAAAGATCATTCTTGCCTTCGAAGTCTGCACTCATAATCGCAAGACGACCATTGGCCGAAAAGCTGATGCTTCGGATATTATTAAACTTATCAAGCTGGCGTGGCAGTTTAGATTGTGTAGTAAGATCGTATAGCCAGAACCAATATTCTCCCTGCTTAACACCGACAACTCCCAGTGTATTGGCATCGGACCAACCAATAAGCGGGACGGTATAATCTACTCTTTGACCGATTACCTGTGTTCCACCACGTAAAATGTTTTTCTCTTTTCCACTTTCTAAAGATTTTACAGTAACAGAAAATCTACCTCTATCATTTTCTGCATATGCAACATGACGGCCATCGGGGCTAACTTTAACAGAAGTGTAGTAAACGGTATGTAGTGGCTGTTTGGTAAACTGATTATCTTTTGGTGCAACTACATAAGAGTTGTTCGCCTGGTCTGCCATTTTTTTATAATAAGCTTCCCATTCATTCATCAGTCTTTTATAACTAATGCCTAATGTAATGAGCAGACTTTTTTCTTCATTGCGCGTTACCCTTGTATAGTTTAGAATATTGTGAACACTGCTTTTACCATATTTCTCAGCAATAAAATTCCAGAATGATTGCCCTGCGAGTGCAGCTTCCTTTCCGGAAAGTTTAGTGAAACGTTGTGCTTTTTTTGTTTGGACCAGATCTCGCACATAATCGTCCATCTCGGCATTCCAGCCCTTAGATACATAGTGAATTGCGCCCTGCACAAACCACTCAGGTAGATTTAGCAATAGTGCATTCTGAAATATATCTTTCAAATTGCCACCATACATCATTTCATTAATCAACAATTCAGAAGTTTTGAAGAGTAGTTCTTCTTTAAACTCCTGTGCAGTGCCAGTGTAGGCAACTTCTATATAAGGTTTAATGAATTCAGTTTCGCCTCCTACATTTAGTGCATTGTGGTTTAAGCCAACATTGCTTTGGCGTAAATCGGTAAGCGAGTTGTATAAAAATACTTTGGTTTTAAAGTAAGGCGGGAAACCAATAAGATCTGTAATACGATCAAATTCTGACTCCAGGTAAGTAAGGGCCTCAGAGGCATTCCCCTTGCGATTGTCATAATAATAAATGTCAAAATTCTCTCCACTTATGTATTGCCAATCGAATGGACGATACTGAAAGCGATTTTTACCAAAGCTTTCACGGGATTGCTGGGCAAAAGCGCTTCCAAGCGCCAGAATTAATGTGAAGCCTATTAGTAAAAAACGTCTTTTCATCTCTTGTTTACAGCTTTCCAATATAAAGAATAATAACGACTTACATCCACTGCATCGTATGTGCTTAAACGTATTCCCTTAACTAAAAATTCAGCCAATAGGTTGGAAACAAATGGTGCAAGGCTTACACCTTTTGTACCAAGGCCATTGCACACTATAACATTGTTATATTCAGGATGTTCCCCGATGATAGGCCTTCTATCGGGGGTAGTGGGCCTAAAACCCCATTCCTGATTTACCACATTATAGGGGAGGGATATGATTTCCTTGAATTTCTCCTTTAGTTCTTCTAATCCTTTTATGGTAATAGCTTGAGATAAATCCTTGGTTTCGTAGGTAGCACCGAGTTTAAAAATACCTTTTTCTAAGGGCACCGCGTAAATGCCACGGTTAACAATTACGTTTTCAGGAAGATTGGATTGTACGGTTAATGTTTCACCTTTTAATGGGCGTATAGGCAGCCAGTTGAAATAGGGATTTTGAAAAGTATTTGTTCCCTCACAAAAGATTATTTTCTCCGATTGGTATTCCCCATACACAATAGAATTTGTTGTGATACTCAGTTTGTCATAAGCTAGAGTATGCTCCTGAAATTGCTGTTTCTCAACAAAATAATTCCTGATGGCCTCCATGAAAACATTTGTGTTCAGGAAACCAGTTTGTTTGAGTAACAGCCCCCCAAGTAAATCTTTAACACCGTACCACCCACCACTTTTTGTATAGATTTTTTCTATAAAAATGGCCCAATCGGGTGATGCACTTTTACCCATCCATTCATTTTGCTCTTCTACTGAAAGAAATGGCCTGTAAATAGGCATGGGGTAAAAGAATTTTTGCCCCATTTCTCTTTCTGCGTGAGAGTAAAAGCGTTGCAACTGACTAAAAATCTCTTCTGCCTGCCAGGTTTTTGAAAGGACTTTGCCGGTTATAGGATTAAACAATCCGGCAGCTATAACAGAGGAATGATTTTGCTTGTTGCCAATAAGCAACACACGTTTTCTGCGCTGATCAAGCTCAAAAGCCAGCACACTACCTGCCAAACCACTACCAACAATCAGATAATCAAAAACCTTTTTTTCACTCACTCTGCAAAATAGGCTTATTGTTAACTCTTCTGCAATGCCTAACTTGCAGACTCCTATTATGCTGACACTTCAACGATTTACTTTTAATGATTTAGCAGAGAACACGTATATTCTATACGATACGAATGGACTATGCTTTGTCATCGATCCGGGTTGTTATTCTAAAAATGAACAAGAGGAACTTGCGAATTTTATTCAGGCAAAGAAGCTAAAGGTGGTGCAGGTCTTAAACACGCATTGCCATATAGATCATGTGTTGGGTAATTATTTTGTAACGAGCACTTATAAGGCGCCTCTTTTTATTCCTAGTGGGGAAGAAGCTGTACTTAAAGCGGTAAAAGCTTACGCACCAAACTATGGGTTTCAACAATACCAAGAGGCAGAACCAGCTGGTTTTTTAGCAGAAGCAACTTACTTAAGTTTAGGAGAAGAAGTGATTCAGATTTTGTCAGTACCCGGACACTCTCCAGCTCATGTTGCTTTCTATATTGCTAAGCAAGCAATCCTAATTGGAGGGGATGTACTTTTCAGAGAAAGCATAGGCAGAACAGATTTACCGGGTGGAAACTTCGATACCTTGATCAAAAGTATTCATACCAAACTATTTACGTTACCCAATGATGTTACGGTTTACCCCGGACATGGGCCGGAAACAACAATAGGTTACGAAAAAGTGAACAATCCTTTTTGTGCTATCGCGAAATGAAATTATTAAAACATATTCCTAACACGCTTACTTGTTTAAACCTCCTTTGTGGTTGTATAGGTATTGTGTTTGTTCTTGAAGGCTATCCTGTGCCAGCAGCTTACTTTGTGTGGGCTGCATGCGTTTTTGATTTTTTTGATGGTTTTGCTGCCCGCTGGCTAAAAGCGAGTTCACCTATTGGCAAGGAGCTGGATTCATTGGCCGATATGGTAAGCTTTGGCGTACTTCCTTCAGTAATGATGTATAGCTGGCTCAGCAACCTGAGTGACCATTCCTATCTTCCATTCATAGCCTTCACTATTGCGGTTTTTTCAGCACTTCGCTTGGCTAAATTCAATATTGATGAGCGTCAGACTAGCTCGTTTATTGGCTTGCCAACGCCTGCAAACGCTTTGTTTATAACGGCACTTCCATTTTTGCCTGAAGTCATATTGCTTTTTATGCAACAAGCATGGGTGCTAGTTGTTGTTATTATTGTTTTTTCATTGCTTTTAGTGGCAGAAATCGAGCTTTTTGCCCTCAAATTCAAAAATTTCGCATGGCAAGGGAATGAATTGCGGTTTACCTTCTTAGGATTAGCGTTAGTTTTAATTGTAGTTTTGCACAAATCTTCTTTACCAGTAATTATACTATTGTATATACTGCTTTCGTTAGCAGCTAGTTGGGGCCGTCTTGTCGGAAAAAAAAGTATAACCTAAGTCTATAGCATTGCTTAACCTTAAATCAATAGTAGCTAGTGCAGCATTCATCTCCCTCTGTGGTATGGTTGAGACTATTTATGGACAATCCTCGGTGTTAAGCGAAGGTACTTGGCTTAAAATTCCGGTTTCAAAAACAGGTGTCTACAAAATTACACACGCCCAACTAAGAGATGCTGGTGTAGATATTGACCAGGTGGATCCCAGGACAATTAAAATATACACAAACCCTGGGGGAATGTTGCCTCAGTCAAACGCAACGGACAGGCCTATAGATCTTATTGAGTCATCTATTATTGTGCAGGGTGAAAGTGATGGCGTTTTTAATAATTCAGACCTCATACTTTTTTATGCTCAAGGTCCCAATCAACATTCTTATAATTTATCCAAACAAGTTTTCTATTATGAATACAACTTGTACGCAGATAAAAATTATGCATTTCTAACCTTTGGTGGAGAATCAGGTAAAAGAATACACGGGGCAGATAGTCCAGAGGCAACAGTTGATGTAAATGAATATCAGGATGTGTTACATCATGAATTAACCAGAACGAATATTTTAGAATCTGGGAGAGAGTGGTATGGAGAACGATTTGAGAATAATGTTGAGCAAAGTATTAATCTCAACATTGAAGGTATTGTTGCCGGGAGCACTATAAAATTTGTCTCCGATGTAGTGGCCTACTCGTTAGCAGGATCCGCTTTTGCAGTAAAAATTAATGATCAGGAGGTAGGTATTCAGTCGATTGATCAAGTTCCTAATTCACAGTATGGTTTAAAGGCAAGGCACAAGCGTGATACTTTTTTATTAAATGCCACTAACGTAAATGCTGTAAATCGTACTGCCCAACGAATTACATATCGCTTTACCAAAAACGGAAATGCGGGAGCTTATGGCCACCTTGATTTTTTTAACCTTCACGTTACACGTAAACTGGCGGTATACAACGATCAAGTTTCATTTCGTTCTGCACAAAGCCTCAACCAACAAGCATCACAGTTTATATTAGAAAATGGGAACAGTAATACCCAAGTATGGGATGTAACAACCCCTGCTTCTATTGCCTCCTATACTGTTCAGCTTGTTGGAAACACAGCAAGTTTTACCGCAAATACAACAATTCTTCGAGAGTTCTTTGCTTTTAATCAGGCACTGAATGCGGAAGCACCTGTCCGCATTCAAAACCAAAACTTACGCGGTAGCGCCTCACTTAACTTATTAATTGTAACAGATGAAGAACTGAAGATTGAAGCGATGCGCCTGGCCGATCACCGCACTACACATTCAGGCATTGTAGTTAATGTTGTAACAGTTGATCAGATTTACAATGAGTTTTCAGGGGGCAGACCTGATGTAACCGCCATACGGGATTATGCCAGATTGCTCAGTGATAAATATCCGCAAGCGTTTCAAAGTCTATTACTTTTTGGAAAGGGAACATACGACTATAAGAATACTTTGCCTAACAATAAAAACCGTGTTTTCACTTACACTTCACGTAATTCTTTAAGCCCTTTGGAAACGTATTCATCTGATGATTATTATGGTTTACTTGAAGCGCATGAGGGAGAATGGCGTGAGTGTTTTTCGTGCAACGAAACACTGGACATAGCAGTTGGTCGCTTACCTATTAAGGAATCAGTACAAGCTAAATACATTGTTGATAAAATTATTACTTACGAGACTAAAGAGGAAGGGCAAAGCGGCTGGCAAAATCGTATAGCTTTTGTAGCAGATGATGGTGACTTTAATGTGCATCATGCCCAAGCTGATTTATTGGCAGCTCAAGTAGAGAACATCAATAACTCTGTGTTTAATGCAGAAAAGCTATACATAGATAATTACGCACAAATTTCAAGGCCTGCCGGACAAATTGCGCCAGAAGCTAATATCGCCATTGAGAATATTTTTGATAAAGGAGCGCTTATCATTAATTACACAGGTCATGGTAATGAATACCAATGGGCACAAGAAAAAGTTTTTGATGAGTTGATGATCCTTGATCTTAAAAATGAAAGCCTTCCTTTTCTAGTTACTGCAACTTGTGAGTTTGGTCGACATGATGATGTGCAGGTAAGTTCAGCAGCAGAAGTTATTTTATTGCGTGAGAAATATGGTGCTATAGGTCTTGTTACCACAGCTCGCCCTGTAAACTCCAGCACAAATTTTGACTTAAACAAAGCTTTTTATGAAGCCTTTCTTCAAAAAGAAAATGGAAGGTTCAGGACATTAGGCGAAATTTTTAAAGACACAAAAAATAATTCATCCAGTGGTGTAGCCAACAGGAATTTTTCTTTGTTGGGAGATCCATCAATGCACCTGGCTGCACCACAATCATCTATAAAAATTGAATCGATAACAACCGATCAAGATGTAAGTACACTGCAAGCATTGGCACGTGTTACTGTTAAAGGATATGTTGAGGGTTCCCCCGATCAGGCAGACGAAAATTTTAATGGGCTTTTGGAGGCATCTGTATATGATAAGGCAGGTACACTTAGAACATTAGGTGATGAGAATCCTCCATTCAATTACAAGCAATGGTCTTCACTTCTTTTTAGAGGACAGGCAAGTGTTGAAAGCGGAGTGTTCGAATTCAATTTTATCGTGCCTAAAAATATTGCTTACGCTTTGGGCGATGGCCGTATGAGTTTGTTTGCAAAAGACGGAAATAAAGCTGCAGCCGGTGTTTCTTCTATAGAAGTAGGTGGATCTGCGACTATTTCTGGTAATGATATTGAGGCACCTCAGCTTACGGCATTTATGAATGATGCTACTTTTGTAAATGGCGGTATAGTTTCGGCCGATAGTCGTTTGGTAGTTCGCATCAGTGACGAGAGTGGTATTACTATATCAAATTACGGTATTGGAAATGACCTCGTGGCTGTATTGGATGATGAAGCCATTTATGAGTTGGGTGATTACTTTTTGGCTGATATAAATGATTTTACAAAAGGGACAGTTGTTTTCCCCCTCCGTGATATAAAGCCAGGCAAACATCGTCTTAGAGTAATGGCTTGGGATACATATAATAATCCAGGTGAAGCAACGGTTGACTTTGTAGTAACAGACGGCACCGCAATGGTTATTGAAGAATTTGGAAATTATCCGAACCCCTTTTCAATAGAAAGCACCTTATTTTTTACCCATAATACAGCTGGTGAAGACGTGTCCGCGCAAATCGTAGTTTACAGCCCGCAGGGAGACCAAATATTAAGCGAAACCATATTTAGTGAAAATAGTGCCTTTAGAGTAGACTTGGCAACCATTAAGCGTAATGATTTAAAGGCCGGTGTATATATTGCCAAGCTATTTTTGCGTTCTCAAACTAGTGGCAAGCGGGCTAGTGCCCAAGCCAAGCTTATTATATTGAATTGATTATCTTTGAATTTAGAACCCAATTTCTGATGAAATATCTAATTGCTGCAATCTCCGTTCTTTCATTTGCAGGTTCAGTTTCAGCGCAGTCCGTAACCGGCACCAGCGGCCCTAATGTTATTACAACTTCTGCGCCCTTCCTCACCATTTCACCTGATGCACGGCATGCCGGTTTAGGTGAAGCGGGCGTTGCTTCATCAGCAGATGCCAATGCTGCCTATTGGAATCCTGGTAAACTTGTCCATATTCAAAATGCCTATGGTGGTTCTTTGTCATACACACCTTGGCTGGGGAAAATTGTAAACGATATGGACATCGTTTATTTGTCTGGTTTTTACAAATTGGGTTTTGAGGAGGTAATTGCTGTATCCATGAAATATTTCAATATGGGGGAGGTCTTTTTCCGAAATGATCAAAATCAATCATTAGGTGACTATAATCCGCGTGACATGGCCATTGACGCAACCTACTCTCGTCTTCTATCAAAAAATTTTAGTGTTGGTCTTACGGGCAGATATATTTATTCTAACCTCACGGGCCAGTTTCAAAGCACAACTTTTGATGCTAAACCAGGACAAAGTGTGGCGGTTGATGCCGGAGTTTTTTACACAAAACCATTGCAGAGTGCAAGACTTTCTCAACTTTCTTTGGGAGCTGTTATCTCAAATATTGGTGCTAAAATTTCTTACTCAGATGCTAACAACACTAATTTCCTGCCAGTTAATCTTCGAATAGGTTCAGCTTTTAAAACAGAGCTTGATCCATTTAACTCTATTACTTTTTTACTTGATTTTAATAAGTTAATGGTGCCCACCCCACCAAGGCGTGACTTGCAGGGAAATATTATTTCAGGAAGAGATGACGATAGACCTTTATTAAGCGGCATGTTTGGATCATTTTCTGATGCACCAGATGGTTTTAGAGAAGAGCTTAAAGAGATAACTACATCTGTAGGTATTGAATATTGGTACAACGCAGTGTTTGCCGGACGATTGGGTTACTTCCATGAAAGTGAAGACAAGGGTAATAGAAAGTATTTAACTGTTGGACTTGGCTTCCGCAAAAACAACTTTGGCCTTGATGTGGCCTACCTTGCACCTACTAATGGCCGCGAAAATGCCTTAGCAGAAACTATTCGTTTCACTTTAATGCTTCAGATGCCTGAAGTTCAGTCTGCACTGAACGAGTCGGTAACTGACTAACACATGCTCGACAGAACCTTAGCACCACCCTTTCAAAAAAATACTGTTCTAACACTGCTTACACCACAGCATTACAAGTCAGCCAAAGGCACAGACCTGTTCGTGCTTAGTGGTGGAACACAAGAGGTAGTACGCGTTGAATTGATCGCCAAAGCAGGAAAATGGTATGAGACCTCACCAGGCACAGCTCATTTTTCCGCATCACAACTTGATAAGGGGACTAAGACGAAAAGCAGTTTTCAGCTGGCCTCCTTATTTGATGCATACGGAGCCCATCTTGACATAAGTGCCGGTAATGATTTTTTTTCTATTACAATTTACTCGCTAAGTAGAAATTTAAGTGAAGTTTTAGAAGTAGTTGGGGAGTTAATTCATGAGGCAATTTTTCCGGAACAGGAATTAATGCTTTCAAAAAATATAGCGCTCCAAAATCTGAAGGTTAACGAGGAGAAAACCAGTTATCTGGCAGGTAAGTATTTCCGTAAAGCTATTTTTGGTGACCATCCTTACGGGAGAGAGTTAGATGCTCATGCTATTGAACAAGTAGAAAGAGAAAAACTCGCTTCTTATCTGAAAAGTTTTCTAGTAAACTTTCAAGTGGTAGTATCTGGTCATGTAAATGACACTACACTTAAGGTGCTGACGCAATTTTTGGATCAGCTACCAACAGGAAAAATAAACGGAAAGGAAGCATCTTTCTTAATGCCTGTTGCAATAACAGAGTATCGAGCTAAAGAAGGAAGCGTACAGAGCACAATACGCTATGGTAAACGCATTATTAGTCGCCAGCATCCTGATTTTTTTGACCTCTTATTTACTACCCATTTATTAGGAGGTTATTTCGGCTCACGATTGATGAAAAATATTCGGGAAGATAAGGGGCTTACCTATGGGATTTTTTCATCGGTACAATCGCTCTTACGCGAATCATATTTTATTATTGGTGCAGACGTGAATTGCGAAAATCGTGAACTCACTATGCTTGAAATTAAAAAAGAACTAGAAAAACTCGCACAAGTACCGGTGAGCAACACCGAGCTGGAAACAGCACGCAATCATTTTATAGGATCACTTCAATCAGAAGTTACCACTGCTTTTGCTCATGGGGATAAGTTTAAAATCATTTTGCTGAATGAGCTGCCTTCCGACTATTACCAGCTGATGATAAACCGTGTAAACGTTATACAGGCCGAAGACCTACAACATTGTGCAGCCAAATATTTTAAAACCGAGAGCTTCACTGAAGTAACTGTGGGTTAAAGTAATCGGCTTTTAACTTGTAGCAACTACCTCCGACCTCTAGTTTTTCTTCCGCGAAAACAAATTCCTTATACGCGAGAAGAAACGCTTTTCAAAAGCCCAGAAAAATTCGAACTGGCCAAACACAAAACCGTATATCAATAAGATAACATTGTATAGGGGCAATATAAAAATATAGTAAAGTACAGATGCTAGTGTGCTGTCTCCTGCTTCACTGGCAAAAAAATTAAGGATAGGTTTTTTGATAAAGAGCACAGTAAATCCAGTGCACGCAAAAACAAGCAAGACTACCAATACCTGCCAGGCACTTTTTAGCTGCCAGCGTTCTTTTAATTTCTCAGTCCACGATTTGCTCATACTTTATTCCAATATTCTTCTTCTGGTAAAGGTGCTTCAAATTCAATCAGTTCCTTTTTAACCGGGTGAATAAAAGATAGTTTTCTGGCATGTAAATTAATGGATGCATCCTCATTAGCCATAGGGTGGCCATATTTAACATCTCCCCGGATTACACAGCCTATACTGGCTAACTGCACCCTAATTTGGTGAGGTCTGCCTGTAACCGGATTAACCTCCAACAAATAGTGATCAGCTACAGGCTTTATTAAGCGATAGCTCAACTCAGAAAGCAGTGCCCCGGTGGTTTCTTTATTAAAAGCTGTTGTTTTATTCTTGCGCTCATCCTTTTGCAGCCAATGAACGAGTGTATCTTCTACTATCCTAGGTTTGTTTTTTACCAGAGCCCAGTAGGTTTTTTTGGTTTGCCTCGACCGAAAAAGCTCATTCATGCGCTCTAAAGCCTTACTTGTTCTGGCCAATACTACAATACCGCTTACTGGCCTGTCTAACCGGTGAACAACACCCAGAAAAACGGCCCCTGGTTTATCGTACTTTTTTGCGATGTAATCCTTACAAAGTTCTACTAAAGGCCTATCGCCTGTCGCATCCCCTTGAACCAGTATTCCAGCCGCCTTGTTTACCACCAATAAATGGTTGTCTTCAAATAATACTGTAAAGGCTTTCACACGATTGCTTAAGGTGGAAAATGGTATTTTGCTATCTTTGCGGCACCTTCGTGGATTCGTAAAAATCGCAGGGTTAAAAATAGACACTGAGCACAAGAAAATTCAAAATCAATAAAACTTTATGGGATACATAGAACCGGCTCCACTCGCAGACAAAGAAAATCCGTTTGAGGCCATGATGTCACGCTTTAAGGTGGCATCGGAGAAGTTAGGTCTGGAAGAAGAAGTTTATAACGTATTAAAAAATCCTGCCAAGCAGGTGATTGTCTCACTCCCAATTACCATGGATAGCGGTCATATCCAGGTATTCGAAGGCTACAGAGTTATCCACTCCACCATTCTTGGTCCATCAAAAGGTGGCATCCGCTATGATGAACATGTAAACATTGACGAGGTTAAAGCATTGGCAGCCTGGATGACTTGGAAATGTGCTGTTGTGGATATCCCCTACGGTGGTGCAAAAGGTGGTATTACTTGCAACCCACGTACCATGTCAGCTGGTGAAATTGAACGCTTAACTCGCGCCTATACAAGCGCGATGATTGATATTTTCGGGCCGGACAAAGATATTCCTGCTCCAGATATGGGTACAGGGCCTCGCGAAATGGCTTGGTTGATGGATGAATATTCTAAAACACAAGGTATGACTGTTAACGCAGTGGTTACTGGTAAACCTATTGTAATGGGTGGCTCTTTGGGCCGCACAGAAGCAACAGGTCGCGGTGTTATGGTAACTGCTTTAGCGGCTATGGAGAAATTAAAGATCAACCCTTACAAAGCAACTTGTGCAGTGCAAGGCTTTGGTAACGTGGGTTCATGGGCAGCGCGTTTGCTCCATGAGCGTGGTTTGATTATTCAGGCGATCAGCGATGTATCTGGTGCTTATTACAATGAAAAAGGTATTGATATCGAAAAGGCAGTTGCTTACCGCGACATGAACAAAGGTTCATTGGCGGGCTTCACAGAGGCAAGCATGATTAGCAATGATGATTTGTTGACATTACCTGTAGATGTATTAGTACCTGCTGCAATGGAAGATCAGATTACAGCCACGAATGCACCTCATATCAGAGCAAAATTGATTGTAGAAGGTGCTAATGGACCTACTTCATCTAAGGCTGATGCTATCATTAATGAAAAGGGTATCATGGTAGTGCCTGATATCTTAGCAAATGCCGGAGGTGTAACGGTTTCATACTTTGAGTGGGTGCAAAACCGCTTAGGATATAAATGGACGGCTGATCGTGTAAACCGCAGAAGTGACAGGATTATGAAGGATGCTTTTAATAACGTTTATAAAACTTCACAAGACTATAAAGTGCCTATGCGTATTGCTGCTTATATGGTGGCTATCGATAAAGTAGCTAAGACTTATAAGTACCGCGGAGGATATTAAGCCGATTTTCAGGGGTCGATGAGTAATTGACAATTGAAGATATTATCTAATTTTGTACAGCAGGTCGAAAGGCTTGCTGTACTTATTTTTCACCGATACTATATTTTAAATTCTGATTTCTATTTTCCAACCCCTGAATATTAACACATGATACATCGCGAAGGAAGAACATTGTTATTTGTTTTACTGATTATTTTAGTAGCTATTATTTATAGCTTTGATTACTTCTTACCGAGCCAGAATATTATTCGAAATGTGGTTATAGGGGTAGGTTTGGTTTTCTTTTTAATTGTGCTACAGTTTTTCAGAAATCCATCACGTAATACTGCAAAAAATCCTAAGCACATTATAGCACCTGCTGATGGTAAAGTTGTAGTGATTGAAGAAGCGGAGGAACCAGAATACTTTAAAGGAAAGCGTAAGCAGATTTCAATTTTCATGTCTCCTTTTAATGTTCACGTAAACAGGATGCCTGCTGCAGGTTCTATCAGCTACTTTAAATATCATCCTGGAAAATATTTAGTAGCATGGCATCCTAAATCAAGTACAGAAAATGAACGCACAACTGTTGTGGTAAAAACACAAGCTGGCACTGAAGTGCTTTTCAGACAAATTGCAGGAGCTTTAGCGCGGAGGATTAAATGGTATGTAAAAGAAGGTGATAAACTTGATCAGGGCCAGGAGTTTGGTTTTATCAAGTTTGGTTCACGTGTTGATATTTACTTGCCATTGGATGTAAAAGTGAATGTTAACATTAACGATGTGACTACTGGTGGAGAAACCGTGATTGCGGAGTTGGTGTAAAAGAGTATTCTGATTAAATAATAAAGGTCTGTAAACTTACAGGCCTTTATTATTTAAGAATATTATTGATAGAGTGAAATTTTCTCATGTATGAAATCAATGCTTTATTTTTAGCATGTATTCGTTAGCTTATCCTTTTAAAATCCATAATCCAATTTAACTCCCAAGTAGCGCCATTGTCATTCGAAACAGATTGCTCCCAATAGGCAAAATTACTATTCACTTTTGTCCATTCTGCCCAGACCAAAATTTCTTGCTCATTCAATAAGCCTCTTGAAATGAAAGAGCCTTTGTTTTTCCAAAAGGTGCCCTTCAAAGATTGAAGAGCGAGTGAAGACATTTGATCCATCCTGTTGATTTCCCAGAACTGATGGTGGTCGTTGAATTTTCTAAGGATACTTCGTTCGTATAAGGCGTGGTTGAAAACGTATTGATGAACAGCAAAATTGCCTGAGCCAAGACTGTGTTTTTTCTCGGTATGCTGTGATTCAAACTGGTACCACTCGTGGCAATCGCTCATCCAGCTTTTTAAGCGGTTGTTAATCACTTTCCACTGACCAATAAGAAAATCAAAATCCTCTAACATAAATAAAGCAACCTAGTTATCAACTAAGTTTTATTTTTTACTCAGATCAATCATGCTGAAATCTTTTGCCTTGGGCAAATCATTAAAAATATTTTGGATAAAGGGAGTGGGTATAGCAATCTTGCGCTCCACTATATTTATCCAGGCCCCATCAATATTAATAATGGCTGATAGTGTTCCGTCAGGTTTAATAAAATTATGACGCATACTCCATCTTGAATAATCAGCACTTGCTTTTACCAGTTCAACATCAACTGTAACGCTATCGCCAAATTTAATCTCTCTTCTAAAAATAGCCTCTTCCCTGAATAATATGGGTCCCATATGTAATTCCTCAAATTTTTCTGAGGTTAGGCCATGACTATTTAAGAACTCAATTCTGGCCATAGCTCCATAATCGTAATAAACACTGTGACGTAAATGTCTATTTTGATCAATATCAGACCAACGAATTTGAATGGGGATAGAAAATTTCTGCATGATGTTTATAACGTAAGTCTAAAGTTAAGGATACGAACGATAAAATAAGTATTTTAGCTTAAACCATTTATCTATGCAGCAGTCCGATCTTACCTCCTTATTCCTCCCGATTGCCCTTGGGATTATTATGTTGGGCTTGGGGTTATCGTTATCCATTGAAGATTTTAAACGCCTTACAAAGTACCCTAAGGCTATGACCATCGCATTATTCTGCCAGATGGTACTTCTGCCATTGGTGTGCTTTGGTTTAGTCATAGTATTTAATTTAAATCCTGTGCTGGCAGTTGGCTTAATGTTGCTGGCCGCTTCTCCCGGAGGTGCCACCGCAAACTTATATAGCCATCTCTCTAATGGTGATGTTGCGTTGAACATCACACTTACTGCGGTTAATAGTGTACTAACTTTGTTTACGCTGCCATTTCTTGTAAATCTTTCTCTTGATTATTTTTTGGATTCGGGTCAGTATGTGCCTATACAATTTAAAAAAGTAGTAGAGGTTTTCGCGATTGTTTTAGTGCCTGTTACCATTGGTATGCTTATAAAAAGTAAAGCGCCTTCTTTTGCACAACGAATGGATAAGCCGGTAAAAATTTTATCAGCATTGGTATTACTGATCATTATTGTTTCGGTTACCATTCGTGAGAAGCAAGTACTGATTGATTATTCAGGTGAGTTGGGCTTACCCATATTATTATTCAATGTGTTGAGTATGGCCATAGGATATTATGTGCCGCAATTTTTTAAAGTAGAGAAGAAGCAAGCCATTGCCATTGGTATGGAGATTGGCATTCATAATGGCACACTTGCCATTTACATTGCATTAAATGTGTTGAATAACTCTGCTATGTCAGTGCCACCTGCCATTTATAGTTTGTTAATGTTTTTTACAGCAGCAGCTTTTGGTTTTTTGGTGAGGCAGAAGAAGTCTTGATCAGGATTAATATGATTTGAGGATTGAAAATATTTTTATTTTAATAGCTTTTAATTTTTTTAAATAGGAAAATTATTCTTTTTGTAAATCTACTCAAATGAAAAAGAAAATTTCATTACTGTTTGCCGCCATTGCCTGGTTTGCAGTCATTGCTCAATACTATTTAATGATTCAAAACAGTGAACACACGCTTAGTGAGATAACTATTCGCTTTTTTAGTTACTTCACAATATTGACGAATTCATTAGTGGCGATTTATTTCACTGTCATTTTTTTCTCGAAAGAAAATAGGAATAGTCTTGTTCATAAACCAGGCTCTCTCACCGCGCTTACAGTTTATATTACTATCGTATGTTTAGTTTATCAACTGGTGCTACGACAAATTTGGGAGCCAATGGGTTTGCAAAGGTTGGTTGATGAACTGCTTCATTCTGTAAACCCTTTGCTGGTAATATGCTTTTGGTACTTTTATGAAGCAAAGAATGAGTTAAGATGGAGCGCTTTGCCGGTATGGCTTTTATATCCACTTATTTATCTTTTCTTTATTCTCTTTCGTGGGAATCTATCCGAGTTTTATCCTTATCCGTTTGTTGATATAAATTCGTTAGGTTTACTAAAGGTTGTCTTGAATAGTCTGGTTTTGTTGGCTCTATTTGCATCGACAGCTGCTTTGTTTATTTTTATAGGTAAGAGGAGTCACAGGTAATCAAAAATGTGTGGATCAGGATTTACTTGATTTGAGAATTGATAGGATTTTTATTTGGGCAGGTATGTAGACTACAGTCCTTTTTTTAAAATGCTTGGTTGCTCGTTTAGCTTAGTAGAATAGTCTGTATCACGATTTATAGGATTGTAGGATTGACAGGATTTCTTTTTGGATAGTTGCTAAAGTATTGTACTTCTTTTCAGATAGCTCAATAATTCATTTGCACTCAAAGCATCGTCAGTTTCAGGATTTTTTGAGATTAAAGAATTTACAGAATCTTAATACAGTGTCTGCATCAGGTTTACTAGGTTGCGGATAAATTGAAATTTTTAAAACTTGATTGCGTCAGGATTTATTGAGTTTTCGGAACAACAGGATTTTTAACTGGGTTATACTTGGAATTAAAAATTTTCTTGTATTGCAAACTTGTTGCGCCAAAGTTGATAAGTAACCCGGTTGCCATGTCATAAGCGACTACATAATTTTTAGCTTGGGCAAGGTGTACATCCTCAGGATTAATAACTGCTTTGAGTTCAACAACGATGCCATTCTCAACAATAAAATCCGCTCTTCTTGTGCCTACACTAATACCTTCATAATAAATAATCTGCTCTAATTCTCTTCCAAAACCTAAACGAGCACGCTCCAATTCATCGCTGATAAATAACTTCCTGGAAGCCGTTACCAAACGGGTTGTGTATTTTCATTGCACAACCTATTATCTTATAAGTGATTTCCTCTTCCTTCATTGCTTTCAAATCCTGATACAGACTGCTGTATTGGTTGCATTAATGTTAAGTAGTTTGAGTAAATCAAATCTCATTTATTATATTCATCACCATATTTTATTCATTATATTTTAATCCTGTTCATCCTTCTATCCTGCAAATCTTGATGCAGATGATTTTGTTAACGAAAAATAGAACGAAAATGAAAATAGCACATTTTTTAAACCAGAGACCACGAACATAGAGCTATTCATTTGTCATCATCACACTATGACAGATAAAGATTGTGTATCGATTTTAAAACGAAGAGAAATTGCGCAGTACTTCTGTTCTGTAAGAGGAATTTGACTATTTAAATCGTGTATAGATGAAAATCAGTAAAGGGATTAGCAGAAATAGTAAAATTGAGCCATAGAAAACATAGAAAAGCCATTGTGTATCAACAACGCTTTTGAGAGCTACCCTTTCAGGATCCCCGGGTATGTAGAGTAGTTCTACCGTTGACCTAAGAGGGTATAATTCCTTTCCTCCACGTATGGCAGGTTGATGTTCATGAACAAGTCTTTTACCCTCAATTGTATAGTCGATAATAGGTGCGAATCTTTCTCCACGCCCATGATAATGCAGCATAACAACTCCTTTAACAGTTTTACCCTCTTGTAGAAGTTGTTTGTAAAAGAAATAGTAGTAACCACCAATACTGCCAAACAAAATCCCCAGAAACCAAAAGATTAAATAGGGTAAAAGTCTCCACATGGTTTTATGGTGTATTCACTTCATTAAAAGGTTCTGTAGAAGCATCAGTCCAACTCATTGGATAATTTTTATCAAGAAATTCTAATGAATCAGTAGTAAGATAGAGTGGTTTAAAAGTATCGATCATTACTGCAAGCTCATGCGTTTCTTTCGCGCCAATACTTTTTTCAACTGTTCCAGGATGTGGACCATGTGGTAACCCACCAGGATGCAGTGTAAATGAGCCACGCTCTATACCTCTGCGACTCATAAAATTCCCTTCAGCATAATACAAAACTTCATCACTGTCGATGTTGCTGTGATTATACGGGGCAGGAATTGCAAGCGGATGATAATCAAATAAGCGCGGCACAAAAGAACAGATTACAAAGTTGCGTGCCTGGAAAGTCTGGTGCACTGGAGGTGGTTGGTGTATGCGACCAGTAATGGGTTCAAAATCGTGTATAGAAAATGCATAAGGCCATAAGAAGCCATCCCATCCTACAAGATCAAGTGGGCTGTAATCATACATGTAGTGGTGCAGATAGCCTTGCTTTTTAATCTTCATTAAAAAATCGCCTTTAGTTCTGTCAGTCACTAATTCATGTGGAGGTCTGATATCGCGCTCGCAAAACGGTGCATGCTCAAGTAGTTGCCCCAGTTCGTTTCTATAGCGATTAGGTGTTTCGATGGGTGAAGCTGACTCCACTATGAGTAGACGCAATGGGCCTTCTTCAAACTCCAATTTATAAATTACAGTGCGCGGAATTACTACATAATCACCTTGACGAATTTCTAATTTCCCAAATTGTGAAATTAAAACACCCTTACCATCATGTATATAGATTACTTCATCGCCTTCAGCATTTTTATAGAAATAATCCATTTTGCGTTGCGTGGGCGAGCAGATGGAAATGGAGCAATCATTATTCATCAGAAGTACTTTACGGGCACTCAGATAATCGTTACCAGTGCTTGTTACCTTAGATGTATTTAAATGCGTTTGACGAAGACTATAATCATCGATTCGTTTTGCACCATAAGGTTCTTGTTTGATAATAGCTTTTATCCGTGTGGGTGCATTAATGTGATAAAGATTAGAGTAGATGTTTGAAAAACCCTCTGAGCTCACAAGTTCTTCTTTATACAAACTGCCATCGGGTTGACGAAACTGTGTATGACGTTTTGGGGGAATATTGCCTAGCTTGTGGTAAAACATAAATAATGATTTTGATCTTAGAGCAATTTACGAAATTATTTATGGATTGGCTTCACCTGGTTTAGCTCTTAGCAACCCTATTGTCATGATAATGCTTGTAAGTAGTATAACGAGCAGCATCACCCCCTCGCTCACCTCAACAATGCGTTGGTCTTCAGGAATACTCATAAATAGCAAAATACTGATTAAGCCACGTGGCGATAAAAGCAATTCAGTAACTGTGGCACTTTTCATCCAGATTTTCTGATAGACGAAACGGACAAGATAAATTAGAACCGCAATAAGTATGCCTGCCAGAAAAACTTGAACATTAGCTAAAGAGGTCAAATCTAAACTTAATCCGAAAATAAGAAAGAAAAAAGTGCGTACAAGAAAAGCGGACTCACCCGAAAGTAAATGCAGCTGCTCGAGATCCTGATCATAATTTTTATAAAGGAAAAACCTTCTAAAGAATGTTGAGCGAATAGCGGTTGCGTTGCTAAGAAACAATCCAAAGACAAGAACGATAACCAACGATGATAAATGATAAAACTTACCAAAGGCATACACAAGCACTAATACAGAAATTACCAGGAAAAATTTCAGGCGGTGCGTGATGCGCGACAACAAGTATAAAAGAGCAATACAAAAAGTAGCAGACAATATTGTTATAACAACAGTTTCTCCTATCAATTTTGAAAAGGACATAAAACCATAGTTAGTATTTGTAATGGCAAAATTAAAGAGCATGATGCCAAAAATATCTGAGAGTGATGATTCGTAAACAACAAACTCTTTACGCGCTTCGGGTAAACTGGAGGCTGAAGGTATTGCAATAGCCGAGCTGATTATACTGAAGGGAATAGCGTTGATGAAGGCGCTTCGTAATGAGGATTCCGTCAGGTAATAGAACAATAATGTGATTGCAAAGGTGGTGCCAAGTAAAATAAAAAAGGAGGCTGCCAGAGATTGTTTCAAAAGAGTTTTTTTGTCACTGGTAAGTTTCAATTCTAGCGACCCTTCAAGCACAATCAAGATCAGACCAACTGTACCCATTAGTGGGAGTATGCGCTGGAGCGTTAAAGTAGAGAAACCAAAGTAAGAAGCTGCAAATTGCAACCCAACACCAGTGGCTAATAGTAATAATATCGAAGGGATCTTTGCTTTGCGTGCAAAAAGATCAAAGATGTAAGAGAAAATGACTAAAGAACTAAGTATAAGTAACGGAATCTCTACTTTCATAAGCGCTCAAATGTGTAGAATTACTTTGTACAAACCATATTCAGTCTCACATTTTTTGTCGGTTTAATTCTGGCAAGCGATCAAACATTTTAATAGCCTGAAGAAACACTTCATTTGTTTCATTAAAAACAGGGAAGAAGCCGGCATTGCCCCAGATTTTTCGAGCAATTTGTGCTTTCACGTGTATCTGGAAAACTTTCTTTCTTTCTCTAAGCTCCTGATAATCTGGTTTAACCTTTGCACGCTTGCCGGCAGCCACGAGTTCATCAAGCATTTGGTCGCTTACAACAAAGGTTTTGTAAAACTTGTCCCATCCCATTTTCTCCAATGCTTCTCGATTCTTATCTGCATAGTCGAATGTGTATTCATTAATAGTATTGGATATATAAAGTTCGTTCAGGTAATGACTGTTCAAGGTTGTATCCAGTGACACAAAATAGTCGGGCATAATGCCACCACCACCATATACCGTGCGACCGTTTTGAGTGGTGTACTTGAGTGAATCGTTAAACTTGATACTGTCCGAATGGAAAAATTCACCTCGTGTGTATCGACTTACAATATCACGATCGTATTCGGTGCCATCGTCATAAGGTTTCTGAATAGAACGACCACTCGGTGTGTAGTACCGTGAAATGGTCAGACGCATTTCTGCTCCACCATCCAGATCAAAAGTAGTTTGAACAAGGCCCTTCCCAAAAGTTCTGCGGCCTACCAACAAAGCCCTGTCATTATCTTGCAGTGCACCAGCAACAATTTCAGAGGCTGAAGCGCTGCCTTCGTTTACTAAAACAATTAAATCGCCCTCCTCAAAAGAACCTTTATTAGTAGCGAATGCGTCCTGATCATAACGACTAGCTTTACCTTTTGTAAAAACAATTTTATTGCCTGAAGGCAGGAAATCATCCAGCATACTGATGGCCATGTCCATATAACCACCTGGATTACCTTGTAAATCCAGCACAAGTTTTTTCATGCCCTGGCTCTTCAATTTTTTCAGCGATTCTTCAAATTCCTTATATGTTGTTGCAGCAAAGCGGCTTACTTTAATGTAACCAATCTCGTTATCAACCATGTAGGCAACATCTACAGAATAAGTAGGTATTTTATCCCGTATTATGGTGTACTCAAGTAATTCAGCAACTCCTCTTCGTGATATTGATACTCTAACCTCAGTACCACGTGGACCTTTTAAATAGCGCATTACATCGGCATTAGTAACACCAATACCCGCAACGAGGATGCTGTCTACTTTAATAATCTTATCGCCAGAGCGAATACCCAAGGCTTCTGAGGGCCCTCCGCTCAACGGTGTAACTACTGTAATAGTGTCATTGAAAATGTTAAACTCAACACCTATGCCATCAAAATTACCCCGAAGACTTTCATTTGCCTGAGAAGTATCACGTGCTGCAATATAAGTGGAGTGAGGATCAAGTTTGGTCAGCATGTGCTCAATGGCATCATCTACCAATTCATTGGTATTCACCTTGTCCACATAATCTTTTTGAATATAAGTAAGCGCCTCTCTAAATTTCTGAACGTCTTTGCCCACATCGCTAGATAAACGATTGCCAGAAGAAAGTTTGCTGCCAATAAAAATGCCCGCTGCCAAACCTACACAAAGTACCAAGGGAAGGGCTATTTGGGTCTTAGAATTACCAATTTCACTCATGATGCAACTATAACGAAAATACGAATCTATTTGTTGGTGACGTTTATCATATTATGAGGATGAATAAAGCACCAATATTGAGCAAAAATGGATATTTTTTTCTGGATTGATTTTTATATTTGATAGATAATGGAAGAAGTAAGCTGGAAAAACCGCAGAATTGGGGAACTCGTGGAGGAAAACCATGTGCATGCTTATGTGCTCTTTTACTTCGGGATAAAATTTTATGAATTTTCTGAACTGACCCTTGAGCAGGTTTGTCTTCAAAAGGGCTTGCGTGTAGAGCAGGTTTTGCGGGAATTAGAGTCACCAAGCCTTTTGCAGGAAACTGATCTTCCCCTTACATCTTATCCGATTGATCTTATTATTGAATACTTAAAACATGCCCACTTTATTTTTATAAAGCATAAGTTGCCTTATATGGCAGGTTTAGTTCAGGGGTTTAATGCTCAGCATGATGACTACTTAAGTGTAGAGCGTGATTTAAAAGTAGTATTTCCACTTTTTGTAGAAGATTTTATACACCACATCTATGAAGAAGAGGATAATTTATTCAGCTATATAAGATCGCTGGAGCGTGCAGTTAAAGGCAACTATAATCCAACACGTTTATTTTATTTATTAGAACGAAGCTCACTTCATAAGTTTGCAGCTGAACATGAGGCACATGACGATGAGATGGAGGGGATCAGGAGTATTACCAGAGATTATAAAATGAGCAGCGACACCCCACTGCATATTAAAGTACTCTACAATGAGCTAAAGGAGTTTGAGAAAAGCCTGATTATTCATGCTCGTATCGAAAATGAAATTCTTTTTCCGAAAGCTATGGCGCTTGAAAACAAGGTAAAGAAATTATACTTTGAGAAGACAAAGTTTAACTAATCGAGATTATTTTACTCTTCGGATCTTGATTCTATCAAAAACGACAGCTATTGAATGCGAAGTGTCACCCTTGTTTTAATAACTATAGAGATATTCCCAAGTCTAAAAAAAATGCATACCAAGATTATCAGCCTTGATATGCACTTTTATAGAAAATGAAAATCTATTTTTTTCGCTGGTTATATGCTTTTTTCTCATGTGAGCGATCCCTGCCAAAAACAAAGTTCATACCCGCCCTTACGTTGAAGTATCTAACATTACTGGCAAATTTTTCATAGCTGCCATTTGCTAAGTAAGATAGGGGCATTCGCAATAGATTATCGCCCACTACATAAAATTGAAAAGGCGTAAGGTTTAGGTTAAAGCCTGCACCTAAATTACCGAAGCCTTTGTTGATGGCTGAGTAACTAACAGATACTCCTGCTATGCGCCAGAATTCTTTATGAACTGAAGCTGAAAGTCCCGGGTGAAATCGTCCCTGAAACTTTTCCATAAACAAGAGAGCCCCAAAAGTTATTTGCTTTTTAATTTTATAGCTGGCATTAAAATACATTTTACCGGGAAGAGGTGTTCTGTAGCCACCCGTTGCACCTTCCTGCAACTCAAATTTAGATTCCAGCGAATCCATTTCGGCATCAAAGTAATCTTCATCACCATCGATAATTCTTTGCAGGTCCACACCAGCAAATGTGTAGGTGGCCACGCTTGGATCTAGCGTATAAGCATAGGTATCGTTTTTCCAGTTAATGGCACCAACATCCAGCAAGCTTGCGCCAACCGTAAGCTTTTCAGTTAGCTTAAGTGTTGCTCCTAAATCAATGGCCAAACCTTTATTTTTCAAGTAGTCTTTTACATCCCCATTATCGGCATTTTGTATTCCTGAGGTACGTGCGTTCACATCTCCAGTCAGAGTCATAGAATAATCATCAGCAAGGGCAAGGGTCAACTCTGAATTTTCAGTGCTGGCGTTAACAATACCACGCAAAATTTTAACGCGTCCACCAACCGTTATCTTATCATTCACTTTGTATGATGCACCAAAAGCAGATTCTAAATAGGATGTTGCTTCTAACTGTGGTGAGAATGAAGCTGAACTATTGACAAAGCTCGAAGTCCCATTAATAAATAATGAGGTCAAATCTTGCGGGATCATTTGCCTCGCAAAAACTTTTGTACCTACTGTCCAATTAAAATAAAGTCGTTTGCTTAATTGTATGCCCAAACGAAAAGCTTCAACGTCTCCAGCCGTGGTGATGTAATTCTTTTTATTAAGGGCTCCATTAAACTTTACAAGATCAGCAACAAGCGAGTCGCCTCTTCGTACAGCCAAATCGCTATATGCAAAACTACTGTTAGAATAATGACCATGAACTGAGCCAGGGCCTATGCTTAATACAAATTTATAATTTGGAACAAAAGCAGGATTATAATTAACATGTTGTGGTACACCTGAAAGCGTGTACATAGTGGCTTCTGGTTGAGCAAAAAGTTGCACAGAACCCAATAAAAATATAAAAAGACTAAAGTATTTCATGCGAAAGTCGATTGAAGGTAAATGGAAAGAAAATAGATTTATCATAGGTCAACATTTAGCTTAACCTTTGCTTTCAGTCCTACTTTTATTTCGAGCTTATCGGCTGCATGAAATTTTACATCCTTGGGGTTATCTGCTGTTTCCAGCTCTGCAACAATTACAAGCTTACTGGCTTCAAACAGTTTGTTGATTTTCTCTTTACTGATATTAATTTCCATTACTTTTTCTCCTGGGGTTACCGGAGTGCCAGTGGCATCTGTAGCAGCACCCTCAATAATACGGTTGTCATTGGGATCTAATAAAATATCAAGTTGTGTAAGATCTTCGTTTAGTAAATAGAGTTGAAGCGTTGCATTTAATGGCAAATGGTTAACGGTTGCAATGCGTAACAAGGCCTCTTCAATTTCGGATGACTCAAGATCACCTACATCAAGATCAACTGTGTCTTGAAGAATGATATTTGAAGCATTTCCAATAAAAGGGACTTCAATTGACATACGCACATTTAATTCTGCATCACTTTGGCAAAAGTTTTCACCATCTGTTAGTCCTTGGTTAATGCGCGCACTAACATTATAGTAAAATTCCGTAGGAGCAAAATCCAGTAAGGCTCTGGCATTGGTTACAGCCACGGTAGTAAAAGCTGAGTCTCCCATTGTTTGGGGAATGTTGGTAACAATTGGACTGGCAGGATTTAATTGGACCGCCAGACTGCTGCCAGGCTTACGTGCTTCAAGTGTGTTAAATATTACGTTAACAGGAATGCCATATTCATTGATAACTACAAAAGAAATTTTTGGACTGGCGAGTGACACCTCCACATCATCAAAAACATTTTCAAAGGCACCTATTTCTAATGTTTCATCTGGCAGATCAGCAGTCTGATCACCAAAGAAACCTTTTACATAATCAAAATTGAGATCAGTAAAGTCGAGGGTAAAATTGAATTGAGTGCCCGGAGGGACTGCAGAGGGTGTTGCGCCACTGCTAACGCGAACGCTAACCTGAGCTTCAAATAGATTATCTTCCAGAATGGCGCTATAGCCAGCAACAGATATTAATTGTGAACTACTACCGCTTTGTAATGTCTGGCTAAGTGGAATACCATTGTTAGTAAAAGAAGTTAATATTATCTCACCTTCAAATTGCAGGTTAGGAATAATAGGATTTGTCTGCGCAATAATGCGAAGACTTCCTTGCGTAAAAAGAATTTCACTAAATTTTTCCGGATCAAAATCTAGATCGAAAGTAAGGTTACCCGGACTTAAGTTCACTGTACTATTAGCGGGCACGGGAATTGGAATGGCGGTCGGGTTAATATTTAAACCGCGAGTAATATTTTTATCAGGAAAAGTAAGTAGGTCACCAATTCCCTGCGTTTTCAATGTTTGTTGGTAAAAAAGATATACCACACCTTGATCAGGGCCACTTTCATAAATTTTGATGTTGGCAGAATCCTCATCATTTAAAAAATCTTGTATACTCAAGCTTCCAAAACCTAACGGAATAGCAATAGTAGGCGAAGTGCTGATGGATTCGAAATCGGTGTCGAGTAAGTTATTGAAATCGCAACTGGATAATAGGGCAATGCCTATAAAACCCGTACGCCACCAAATTGTGCGGAGATTCTTCATTAGTGTAGATTAAAGCATATAAAACTATTGGAAATATTCCAACTAGTAAAGATTTATTGTTGGTTTTACGATTAAGTAACCCATCCTTAACAAAGAAAAACCAATTCAAATATCAAATGCAATGATGACGATCATTACATTTATTTTAAGCTGGTTAAATGTTGTAAAAAGCTATTTACTACAATTTATAAAATGTATTCTACGCCAACTGCCAAAAGTGCACCAACCATGGCCACAGCCAGTTTCTTAGCATTAAAATGATGCTCAGGACTGCTCTCAAACACAATAGTAGTTGATATGTGCAGGAAGTTACCACTTACCAGTGCATACAAATAAATAAGTGCATTGCCTGATAAAATTTCTGTTTCTGCTAAATAGGTACTTATTAACAAACCAATAGGAGCTGCAATTGAGAAGCCTATTAAGTATGGAAGGGATTTGCGCTTAGAACCCAGTTGGAAAGCAAGTACTGTCATTAAAGCAAAAGCTGCTGGTGCACGGTGTAAAGCAATACCTAACAAAATGGCATTCATATCATAATGTGGCCCCATAGCTAAGGGTTGTGCCAGCATACCACCTTCCAGAAACGCATGCAGACACAATGCAGTTAATAAAACGATAGCTGAAACCTGTCTGTGATGATGCGAATGACTATGATGATCAGATCCATGACTGTGTACATGGATGTGACCATGCTCAATACCTGAAGTAAAATATTCCAACACCTGTTGTAAAAAGAAACCGGCTAATACAAATAGACCAATTAATTCGGCTCCTATAGATTGATGATAGAGTTCAGGAAGAATGTGGGTAACGGTAATACCAAAAAGATATGACCCTGCAAAGACCAATAGCAAACGGAAATTGCTGCTTCGGGCATTGGGTACAAAATAAACTAACAAACCCGCTAACAGCGGTGTTAGAAAAAGTACAAGCAGTTTTATCGTCATGTAATTAAGGTTTGATAGTAATAGACGATTTAATTTTTTCAGTCACGAAATATTCCATATCTCCGTTATCAGTTGTGTAAAAGAGTAGGACATCAAGTTCAGGATGTTTTTTCAACACCTCAAGGGCTTTCTCATGCCCCATTACCATAATGGCTGTTCCCCATGCATCCGCTGTTGTACAGTCGTTTGCAAAAACTGTTGCACTTAACAAAGAACGTTTAACCGGATAGCCACTCTCTGGATCAATGGTATGCGAGAATTTTCTACCATCAACTATTTTATAATTGAAATAGTTGCCAGAAGTAGTGAAGGCTTTATTACTTAATGATGCATAGGCTTTGAAAAACATATTATCGCGTGTGGAGTTGGGATCAAGAATACCAATCTCCCACGGCTTTTGTGTTTTCAAATTCATGCCCATAGCCAAACCTTCGCCACCTAATTCTACTAAAGCATTTACAATGCCTTTTGATTTCAAGTAATCAGCAATTACATCCGCGCCATAACCCTGACCGATACCACCAAAATCAAGTTGTGTACGATTATCAGTTTTAGCAACGGTATTGGCTGTAAGTCTGATTTTTTCAAAACCCACAAGAGCCTTTAATGAATCAATTTTTGAACTATCAGGCTTTATGGTTTTATCAGGGCCAAAACCCCAATAATTAACCAAAGGCATAATAGTCATATCAAACGCACCATTTGAAGCGGCAAATACTTTTTGAGCTTTTTCTAAGGCAGGCAATAGGTAAGGCAACTCCACATTAAAAACACTGTCTCCTTTATTAAAGCGCGACACCTCTGAATTGGGGTTGTAATTGTTTATTGCCTTATTAACCAGCACCAGTAATGAATCGATCGACTGCTTAAAGTTTCTGTTTTGCAGGTCAAAATAAGAGATGTGGTAGCTGGTGGCCATGGTCTCGCCTTCAATCTGAATAAAAGAAGGGGTTTTGCCCTTTCTATATTGCCAAACAGCAGCCATGGCGACCAAAACGATCACCGAGTAAAGAATGTTCTTGTTACGAAGGGTCATGTTTGTAAAATGAGGCGCAAGTTATCAAAAAAGATGTAAATGCAACAATGTTGCTAAAACTCCTTTTCATGTTAATGCTTAACTTCGCGCATGCGAGAAGATTATTTGACGGGTGAAAGTGAAGGCCTGAGTGCCTCAGAGAAAGATGCCGAAAAGGCATTGCGTCCGCTTTCCTTTAGCGATTTCACCGGACAAGAGAAGATAGTAGAAAATATTAAAGTGTATGTACAGGCTGCCAAACAAAGAGGCGAGGCACTTGATCATGTTTTATTGCATGGCCCTCCCGGTTTAGGTAAAACCACCTTGTCGCATATAATTGCCAATGAACTTCAAACAAGTATTAAAATAACCTCTGGCCCAGTGTTAGACAAGCCAAGCGATTTGGCAGGTTTACTTACTAATCTTGAAGCTAACGATGTGTTGTTTATTGATGAGATACATCGGCTGAATCCTATTGTTGAAGAATATTTGTATTCAGCGATGGAAGATTTCCGTATCGATATTATGCTGGATTCTGGACCGAACGCAAGGTCTATTCAAATTGGGCTTAGTCCTTTTACACTGATTGGCGCGACTACGAGAGCAGGTTTGCTGACCTCACCTTTGCGTGCACGCTTTGGTATAAATGCACGTTTGGAATATTACGATGCCAATCTACTTACATCTATTGTCAAGCGGTCATCTGCAATTTTACAAACACCCATTGCCGATGATGCTGCATTTGAATTGGCCAGAAGAAGCAGAGGTACACCGCGTATAGCCAATACGTTGTTAAGAAGAACTAGGGATTTTGCCCAAATAAAAGGTGACGGCACAATTGCCATGCACATTGCAAAAATGGCGCTCAACGCACTGGATGTAGATGAAAATGGTTTGGATGAAATGGACAATCGCATTTTGCTGACCATTATTGAAAAGTTTAAAGGTGGTCCGGTAGGAATTTCGACTATCGCCTCAGCAGTGGCAGAAGAAGCTGAAACCATTGAAGAAGTTTATGAACCCTTTTTAATACAGGAAGGATACTTAAAACGCACATCGCGAGGAAGAGAAGCAACCGAAAAAGCATACAAACATTTAAAGATTGCCATACCTGGCGGTAGGGGAGCTGGCTTGTTTGATGTTTGATATTGTTGTCTGATATAGATTAATATTTGTTAGTTAATAAGTACAATTAAAACAATGTCTACACGAATTATGTTGCTACAATTTTTTTAATAACGAATAACGAATAACGAATAACGAATAACGAATAACGAATAACGAATAACGAATAACGAATAACGAATAACGAATAACGAATAATGTCTCCACAAACTGCCCATACAGCTCTCATTAAATCTGCTGCTGCTAACCTGGGTTTTAGTTTTTGTGGTATTGCTAAAGCTGAGTTTTTAGAAGATGAAGCACCACGCTTAGAGGAGTGGTTGCAAAGAGGTTATCAGGGTAAAATGTCTTACCTGGAAAATTATTTCGATAAACGCCTTGATCCCAGGTTACTGGTGCCTGGTGCAAAATCCATTATCACGTTAGGGTATAATTATTATCCCTCAGCAGATCTATCTCAAACCAGTAATTTAAAAATTGCCAAGTATGCATATGGCGAGGATTATCATTTTGTGATTAAAGATAAGCTCAAAACGCTGTTGGAAGAACTTCGCTTAAGCATTGGAGAAATTGATGGACGTGCTTTTGTTGATTCAGCTCCGGTAATGGAGCGCGCCTGGGCGCAACGTGCAGGCACTGGCTGGATTGGTAAAAACTCTTTGCTGCTGAATAAACAGATGGGTAGCTTCTTTTTTTTAGCTGAACTGATTATTGATCTTGAATTAGACTATGACTCGCCAATAAAAGATTATTGTGGCACCTGTACAGCCTGCATGGATGCCTGCCCGACTGAAGCCATACCTGAGCCCTATGTTGTGGATGGAAGTAAATGTATTTCCTATTTTACTATAGAATTAAAAGATGCAATTCCGGAGGAGGTAAAAGGTAAGTTTGATAATTGGATTTTTGGTTGTGACATCTGCCAGGATGTATGTCCTTGGAATCGCTTCTCAAAGGCACACAGCGAAAAAAAATTTGAACCTTCCGATGAATTGAAGAATCTTTCTAAAAGTGATTGGAAGGAAATTACAGAAGAGGTTTTCCAACTGGTGTTTAGAAGATCTGCTGTGAAACGAACGAAGCTTGAGGGCTTGCAGCGTAATATTGAGTTTGTAAAAACCAGTAAATAAAAAAGCTGCTTGGATATTTATCCAAACAGCTTTTAAATGCTGATGATTTTAAATTAAGCAGCCATTGCGGTTACATGTTGAACGGCAGAAGGTTTTTTACCTAACGTTTTTAATTGACGGGCATGTGCTTTAATTGCTTCCCAGAATGTTTCTTTAGATTGATAAGGAACACCAAATTCATTTGCTGTTGCTTCCACAATTTTTGAAATTTCTCTATAGTGAACGTGACAGATATTAGGGAACAAGTGATGTTCCACTTGATAATTTAACCCCCCCACGTACCATGAAAAAATTCTATGTTTCCGGCCAAAGTTTGTTGTAGTACGCATTTGGTGTATAGCCCAGTTATTCTCAAGCGTGCCAGTCTCATCAGGTGCAGGGTAAGCTGTGCCTTCGATAACATGGGCCGGTTGAAAAATAATGGCCAGAATAAAACCAGCCAGGTAATGCATAGCAATGAAACCAACCAACACTTGTGTAAAAGTGACGTCAAGCAAAAGCATGGGTATTACAAAAATGTAAGCGAAGTATGCAAGCTTTGAAAAAATCATAATCGCCAATTCTTTGGTGAGAGAGGACTTCTGCCTAGCCAATAAACCTTCTTGATGATATTTGAATACTCTATAAAAATCTTTTGTGAACGTCCACACTAACGTCATTAAGCCATATAACAACCATCCATAAATGTGTTGAAAACGGTGGATCGGTCTCCATTTAGAATCAGGTGATAAACGCAGTACACCTCTAGGGCTGATGTCTTCATCTGCATCGTGAACGTTAGTATAAGTATGGTGAAGTACGTTATGTTGTATTTTCCAGTTCATCATGTGAGCCCCCACAAGGTTGAGGGAGTAGCCCAGAAAGTTATTAACCCATGCTTTATTAGAATAGGCGCCATGGTTTGCGTCATGCATAATTGATAAACCAATTCCTGCTTTACCAAAGCCCATAAGTATGCACAAGCCGAAAAGAATCCAAAGGTTAGTAGTAATGCCGCCAATAATTAAGAAATAGGGCGTAAAATAAAGTGAGAACATAAAAATAGTTTTAATAACCATTTCTGTGTTAGCTGTTTTGTCAATGTTGTTAGTTTTGAAATAGCCATTGACGCGTTGATTTAGCGTAGAAAAAAATTCAGGGCGCTCTTTTGCAAATTGAAGTGATCGTAAACTCATGTACTTATAATTTTAATCAAGGCAGATAGTACTTTAAAACTTATTTGGGCGTACTACCTGCATCTCAAAGGTAACACTCTAAAGACTAAGAACATACCCTAGGCAACTATATTTCATGCCGCCTGTATAAATACCCAAATTTGGCTCAGCATACGTACATTTGTATGCCAAAATAAAAAGTGGGGCATTAAACAATACCCCACTTTTGTCTAAGAAATTATTGTTTTTTTTTAAACTTAGGAGCACATTATTCTACAACTGTGCCTTTCAGTGTAAGTACGGGGTTTTCATTTGCATTGGATTGTACTGTTACAGTTTTAACAAAGGCGCCTAACTTTCCGGCATCAAAAGAGGCTTTTACATAACCATTGGTGCCAGGGGCAATGGGCTCTTTGGAGTAATCAGCAACCGTGCAGCCACAAGAAGCTGTAACACTGGTAACAATAAGTGGCTCTGAACCTGTGTTTGTAAATTCAAATTCATGGGCTACAGGAGTGTCCTTTGTAATATTACCAAAGTCATGCTGTGTTTTGCTCCAGTTAAAAACTGCAGTGCTATGGCAGTAGGCAACAAAGGCAATAAAACTCGCAAAGAAGATGATTGTTACTTTTTTCATAATGATGTTATTTAAATGAATAATTGTTTTAATTAATGGTGTAAAGATTATGAGTTATCGTTTAGCATGCTGTTAAGCGTTTGCTAACAATTGTTAATGATTGTTAAGTGAAAACTCGAATCAATGGTTTAACGTATTTTTACTTTGTGAAAAGCTCTACCCTCAGAATCGTAGTTGTTTTAGCTGCTCTCAGCATCGTGGGTATAACCATTACTCAAGTGTATTGGGTAAGAAAGGCTTTTGATTTGCAACGCGCAGATTTCGACAGGCAAGTTAACACGGCATTATTGTCGGTTGCTCAGCAATTTTTTGAGCTCCAAAATACTCCCCCCCCTGCTAATAATCCTGTTGAGCAGTTGTCGACTAATTATTTTGTGGTGATGCTCAACAGCGATATCAATCCCTCTATGTTGGAGTTTTTACTTCGCACTGAATTTGAGAAGAGAAACATTAAGGCTGATTTTGAATATGGCATTTACGACTGCTCGCAAGAGTGTATGGTTTATGGTAAGGTTGCCGCAGCAGGATTAATTAAAAGCGAGCCTAAGCTGGAGGCCTTGCCTAAATTGAAAAACGCAAGTTATTATTTCGGTGTTCGTTTTCCTGGTCGCGAACTACAACTCATCAACCAGATGGGTATATGGACATTTTCCTCGCTGGTACTTTTAGTTGTGATTATATTTTTTGCTTATGCATTGTTTGTGATTCTACGTCAAAGACGCTTGTCAGAAATACAAAAGGATTTCATAAACAATATGACTCACGAATTTAAAACCCCTTTATCCACTATTTCACTTTCGGCAGAAGTCTTACGCGAGCAAGCAAGACAAAATAACGAGGTTCGTTCGCTTAGTTACACCAACATTATTGATCAGGAAACAGATCGGATGCGGCAGCATTTGGAACGACTGCTGCAGGTTGCTAAACTGGACAAGGCAGACATGGAGTTGAAACGCGAAAAGATTGATGCACATGAACTCCTCAACAATGTCATTAGCAGTATGCAGCCACAGTTTAATGATAAAGAGGTAGGTATTTCTTTAGCTTTTACTGCAACCAGCACTAACATTACTGCAGATCATCATCATTTAAGCAATGTGTTCATCAATGTATTTGACAACGCCATCAAATACACAGAGGCGAAACCATCAATAAAAGTGACTACAAGGCAAAGCGGTAAGTTCATTTTGATTCAAATTAGCGACAACGGAATTGGAATTGCTCCTGAATATCAAGCGAGAATATTCCATAAGTTTTTTCGGATTCCAACAGGGAACATACACAATGTGAAGGGTTTCGGTTTGGGACTAAGTTATGTTAAGCAGGTGATAGAAACTCATAAAGGCAAGGTTAGTGTAAGCAGTCAATTGAATGAGGGGGCTACCCTTAGCATATATTTACCTATAGTTGAATGAAGCAACACAAAATTCTTTTAGTGGAGGACGATGCCAACCTTGGCTTTGTTATTAAGGATAACCTAAGTCTGAAAGGTTACGAGGTAACACTATGTAGTGATGGGCGTCAGGCAATGGATAATTTCAAATCATCATTATATCAATTGTGCTTACTTGATGTTATGCTTCCTAAGGCTGATGGTTTTGCAGTTGCAAAGTATATTAGAGAGTATGATAAAGAGGTTCCTATACTTTTTCTTTCTGCCAAGAATATGACAGAAGATAAACTTGTGGGTTTCAGAACAGGTGCGGATGATTACATAACCAAACCCTTCAGTTTTGAAGAACTCTTTTATAGAATAGAGGTTTTTTTACGCAGACGAAAGCCACTACTTGATGTAGAACATATAGTGGCCAAGTTGGGGAACTATGTTTTTGACTCAGCTAAACTCACCTTAGATTGCCCACAATGCTCTAAAACGCTCACACAACGCGAGGCATTAATACTTCAAATGCTTTGTCGCCATCAAAACAATACCCTTAAGCGTGAAGAAATATTAAATTATGTTTGGGGAAGCGATGACTATTTTATGGGACGAAGTCTGGATGTATTCATTTCAAAATTGCGTAAATATTTACAGCATGACCCTGCTGTGCAGATTATTAATCAACATGGAGTAGGATTTAGTCTGCGAATTGAAGAAAAGTACAACGACTAATATAAGGGCTTCGCATTTTTGCACTAACTTGTATTTTGTATGACTCCCCCTATTACAAATACATTTATCTTACTCTTATTCAGTTGCACAATTTTTGCGCAGAGTAGTAAAATCAATAGTGCGAAAACTTTATTCGAAGCTAAAAACTTTTCAGAAGCCAAAAAAATATTAGCAGGTATCAGCGAGGGCCAAGCAGATTTTGCAGCTTCTCGTTATTTTTTAGGAAGGATTGCTTTTGAGGAAAAGCAATATGAAGATGCTGCAGACTACTTTGAAGAAGCAACAGAAGTCGATAGTAAAGTAGCAGATTATTTCAACTGGCTCGGAAATGCTTTAGGCATTATTGCCAGAGATGCCAATCCATTTCGACAAGGATTGTTAGCACCCAAAATGAAAAGTGCCTGGGAAAGTGCTGTTGCACTGGATCCAAGGAACCTTGACGCTCGAAGATCCCTGATTGAATATTACACCCAAGCACCAGGCTTTATGGGAGGTAGTTTTGAAAAGGCACACGATGTTGCCTTACAAATCAGAAAACTTGATGCAGCAGAGGGCCATTTGGCAAGTGGCAGGATATATATGAAGGAAGAAAAATTTGCTGAAGCGGAAAGGGAATTTATAGCTATGGCAAAGGTAAAGCCTGATTATGTAGGAGGGTTGGCCAATTTTTACGTAACCAGAAAGCAATACGACAAAGCATTCGCCATTTACGGAGAGCTCAATTCAAAAGACCCGAAAAATATGCTGACGATTTATCAACTAGGGAGACTAAGTGCAGTAAGCGGAACTCGTTTGGATTTTGGAGAATCCAGCATGAAGAAATATTTAACTTATCAACCCAAAGCGGGTGAGCCTTCTCATGCAGCTGCTTATATGCGGTTGGGTAATATTTATGAGAAGAGGGGGGATAAAGTAGCTGCAAAAAAGGCTTATGAAACCTCCTTAAAACTTGATGGGACTTTACAGGAGGCGAAAGATGGGCTGGCACGTATTAGTAAATAGAATAGAACATCACTATTCGTATAAGATAAAAAATTTATCTGATTCTATAAAGCTTAAAGGAGTTATAAATGATTAAAAATTATAAGAAAGTATTGAGCATAGCCTTAATGATCTTTTGTGAAGGCGCCCTTTTGCAAGCACAAGTATTGGAGGGTCTAGAAGGTCAAACTAATTTACAAATGGTTGGTGGAAGTGGGCTATCGGCACGCACTTTCGATAACCGTTACGATGGGGTTGATGGCTTTCCAACATTTGTAAAAGATTTTGTAAAAGGAAGAATTATGATGAACAAAGAGCAAGTCGTTAAAATTGACAACATGAATTACGATGTTTTCAATGACGAGATTTTTGTCATAAGAGGAGGAAAGGAGTTAGTGGTTAGTCGCGATATGGTTCACTCGTTTGTGATGGATGTAAATGGAACAGCATTGACTTTTTATAAAAAGAAGAGTAATGAGGGGAAAGTTGGCTATTACCAGATTGTCACCACAGGTAAATTCTCCTTGTTTATAAAGCACTCAAAGGTGTTCCGAAAAGCTGATTATCAGGGAGCGTATAGTGCCAACCGAACAAAAGATGAATTTACAAACGAGCAAAAATTTTATTGGTCAAAAGGGGATTCAAATCTTATTCTTTTAAAAAATAAGAAATCTTTGATTAGCGGATTAGGAGATAGTGCAGCCAAAGCTGAATTATTGATTAAAGTAAATAATCTTAAAATGGATTCGCAGGATCATTTGTCCTTGCTGTTCCAGCATTTAAACGAACCATAAAGTAATGGCAACAACTAAAGTATTCCGTAATTATTAATAATGAATTGATGTCAAGGAATTTATTTATTTTATCCCTTCTTGCGATAATGTTGCTCGGAAGGTTTTTGCAATACTATGATGTCGTACTAGCAGGTGTGTCAGTAATAGTAATGGCGTCTATTGCTGTTAGCGTTCGAAGACATTACTTAAATCTTAGGCCCTTTTGGGATAGTCCATTGCAGGACATCCCAATGTACTTTAAACAGCCCTAGTGGTAATAAAGAAGACGTAACAAGATAGTTTGAAGATGATGTTTAAAATCATCTTCAGATCAATCAGAAATATTAAGTGTAGGGTAATGATGAACAGACCAACACCCTTTCCTTTAATGAGGCGAGCTAATATGATTAAAAGCATCTTTCTAAAAATTAAATAATCCTCAAAACCTTATAACTTGCTTGCGAATTATAACATTTTAGATTGCAGAAGATGAAGGAGTATTTTGTAAAACTGTATAGCTACAACGATTGGGCAAATAAGAAGGTAATTACATGTTTAAAAAAGCAACAAGTAAGTGATGAAAAGATTTTGACATTGATGAGTCATACACTTTCAGCCTTGTACATTTGGTTAGCAAGGATAACGGGAAACTCAACGGCTCCCTATCCGTTGTGGAAGCAGTACAGTCTAATGGAGTTGGAGGCTATGAGCAATGAAATTGGAAAAAACTGGCTAGCATTTGTCAACGAAAACGAGCGTTTCGACAGAGAATTGTCATACAATAATTATGTGGGAGACCCCTATAAGAATAAGGTTGAGAACATTATGATACACTTGGTAAATCATTCTACCTACCACCGGGCTCAAGTTGCTATCCTCCTTCGCCAAAAGGGTTTTGAGCCGGTAAATACAGATTTTATCACTTACGATAGGGTGGTAACAGGCCAATTACCTGACTAAACTTCTAGAAAAAAGTATAGATCTCTGAAAAACTTACATTTAAAAGGTTTGACAACGTTTGCAAGATGCTAATACCCAATTTGGTGTATATTCGCTTTGGTTTTAATCTACCAAAGCCCCAAGCAAATGGTAAAAAAAGTTATGGCAACATTAGTGTTGCTAAGTGTTTATTTCGTGTCTGTAGTTGCGCAGAGTAAACCTATCGCATTGAACGGAATTTTCGATTCACGTTCCTATAATTTCCAACAATCACCTGTATCATTAAATGGCCAGTGGTATATCTATGCCGATCAACTGGTAACGCCTTTTGAAAAGCCTGAGGGGTCAATACTTGTTAATTTTCCTCATCGCTGGAATAAAGAAAGCAGTCAGGGTATTGCAACGTATAAGCTATCTGTTATTGTTAATCGTGATCAAAAAAATTTGGCCGTTGATATTCCCCAGCTTTATTGCGCCTACAATTTATGGATAAATGGTGTACTGATTGCCAAAAATGGACTCGTCAGCTCTTCAAGAAGAACAACCCAACCACAGTGGCTTCCTCAGGTCGTCAGCTTTCCTGTAACCAAAGACACACTACAGTTCACTTTGCAGATAGCCAATTTTCATCACTCAATTGGTGGTATTAAGAACCCAATCCGTCTTGGTTTACCTGAAGACTTACTGAATCAGCAAAGCAAGGCTTACCTGGTTAATATGATCTTGCTGGGAGTGCTTACTTTTCTGGGTTTATTTTTTATTATTATTTATGTGTTTGTTAAACGGGAAAAGGCGGCTCTCTACTTCGCAATGCTTTGCCTAACCTGGGGACTACGTTCCATCTTTTCAGAACAATACTTAGCCATTCATTGGATGCCTTGGTTTGATTGGGAACTGACATTAAAAATTGAATACATAACGCTATACTTTACGATGGCGCTGGCTATACAGTTTATTGCCAAGCTGTATGTTTTCGATACCAATTTGTTGATTAAGAAAATTCTTCTTTACCCCAACTATATATTCGTATTTCTCACAATGGCAACACCTGCTGTTGTTTACACCAATTTGCTTAACATTTATTTGACATTGGCAGGTGCCGTACTACTTTGTATTGTAATTATAATTTTGAGAGCAATGCTATTTGAAAGATATGGTGCCTGGTTTAGTGTATCGGGTATTATGGCACTAGCCGTAGCTTTCTCTTATAATTACTTAAGTTATCAGGGTGTATTTGATTTTTCTCCATTTACCTTTTATACGCTATACCTGTGCTGCTTCTTTTTGTTGGCTTTGGCCTTAGCATATCAATTGAGTCCCACAGCAAAGTCGAAGAATGTTTCGGAAACACTTACTTTTGACGACTACGTGATGAATAAGTAGGAGTATCCTAACACTTCCTCATAAAATAAAAAAGCTGAATCAATTATGTTGTTACACACAACTGATTCAGCTAAAATAGATAGTTGAATAAAAACTATCCAACCATTTCTATGCTTCTCTTAATGAAACTGGTTAAGTCTGCACCAGTTAGCATATTTTGAGAAAGCAAGGCCAGGTCAAAAGCTTGCTTAGCTAGCTTAGTTTGTTGATCTTCATTTTCAGCTTTCAGAATTTTTTGCGTGATGGCATGATTACCATTAATGAATACGTTGTAATTATCAGGCATGCCACCCATAAAGGCATAACCGCCACCGCCCATTTTGGCCATGTCTTTCATTCTGCGCATCCACTCGCTCATAGTAATTACTACAGGCAACTCATCTGTTGAAAGCGATTCAATTGCCACAGTCATAGCTTTGTTGTTAATCGCCTTTTCAAAAATGGCTTTAACTTTTTCCTCATCCTCTTTGCTGAGCACACTTTCCATCTTTGTGTCTTTGTCGATAAGCTTATCTACAATTTCACTGTCTACACGTTTGATCTGTGTTTTCTCAAGCTTTTGCTCGAATGTATTAATGAAGTGATTGTCTAAGACACCATCAAGGAGGAGGACATCGTAAGACTTATTTTTAGCTGCTTGTATAAAGCTATCTTGTTTACCGGCATCAGTTGTATATAGGTAGACAAGGCTACCGTCTTTATCGGTCTGGTTAGCACTTATCTTTTCTTTGTACTCTTCTATTGTAAAATACTGCTTATCAACATTTTTAAGTAGTGTAAAATCTTTAGCGCGATCATAGAATTTCTCATCGCTGATAATACCATACTTAACAAAAATATTTACATCATCCCACTTCTTTTCAAAATCGACTCTGTCTTTTTTGAAAAGTTCTTGAAGTTTATCAGCAACCTTTTTTGTAATATGTTGACTTATTTTTTTAACGTTACCATCACTCTGTAAGTAACTTCGTGAAACATTCAATGGAATGTCTGGTGAATCAATAACACCGTGAAGCAACATAAGAAAATCAGGCACTACATCTTTTACTTCATCAGTAATAAAAACTTGACGAGAGTAAAGTTGAATTTTATTTTTCTGAATTTCGAAGTCATTCTTCACCTTAGGGAAATATAAAATTCCTGTTAGATTAAAAGGATAATCCACATTGAGGTGGATCCAAAACAACGGATCTTCGCTGAAAGGATAAAGTTCTTTATAAAAAGAAATATAGTCTTCGTCTTTTAACTCTGTAGGCGATTTTGCCCAAAGTGGAGCAGGGTTATTAATGATGTTGTCGGTGGTAACCGTCTTGAATTTTTTCTTTCCGTCCTGGTCTTCACCATCCTCAACGCTTTCGTCTTTGGTGCCGAACTTAATTTCTACAGGTAAAAATTTGCAATACTTTTCAAGGATGCCTTTAAGACGAGACTCTTCTAAAAACTCATCTGAGTCTGCATTTATATGAAGAATTACATCTGTACCTCGTCCTTCTTTAGTGGCAGAGGTCAATTCAAATTCTGTTGAACCATCGCAAATCCAGCGTGCTGCTTCAGTATTGTCTTTGAAAGACTTTGAAACTACTTCTACTTTATCAGCTACCATAAAGGCAGAGTAAAAGCCTAGACCGAATTTACCAATGATATCTTTAGCATCAGTCTTATCCTTAAATTTTTCAACAAACTCTGTTGCCCCTGAGAAAGCGATTTGATTGATATACTTTTTAATTTCTTCACCAGTCATGCCTAAGCCTTTGTCGCTTACAGTAATGGTGCGCTTTTCTTTATCAAATTTAACTTCTATTCTTACATCACCTAGTTCTCCGCCAAATTCACCCAATGAAGAAAGTTTCTTCAGTTTTTGGGTTGCATCAACTGCATTAGATACCAGTTCGCGAAGAAAAATTTCATGGTCGCTATAAAGGAACTTTTTGATGATTGGAAAAATATTCTCGGTATGAATCGAGATACTGCCTTTTTCTGCTACTTCTGCCATAGTTGTATTTGTTAGAATTGAAAAATCCTGCCTGAGCAGGATTTCAACTATTGTTCCAATGTAAAAATAGTGACAGCTTGGCAGGCTTACTTCTTTTTAAACACGTAGCGTGTTATAAAAATACCTTCACCATCCTGCTTACCAGCTTCACTTTCAACACCACTGGTAACAAACATAAGTTCCCAGCCTTCTTTTGCCATTTCATTAAGTTTAGAAGTTACAACGGCATCGTTAGACGCAATATTTTGAAAGTTAATACCTACTGCACTATAGAAATTAAGCAACTTAGTTTCTTCGAAGTTGTTAATTTTTATATCCTCTCTTTTAATGTCACCCTGATCACTTTTTTTGCCGTCTACCCGAGCGGTAGTCAGGTTTTTGTAGTCGCTAGATTCTTTTGCATCTAACATCCTGGAACGACCAATGCCGAGCGGAACAATAGACTCTACAGTGGTGATAATTTTATACTCTTGCGCAAAAGCAATTGAACTAGCCAGGAGCATCAGGCTCAAAATGGTTATTTTTCTCATAATTGTTAAGTTTTGAGTGATTATACGAAAAACTAACGCAAGCGTTCTGAGTCGCGTACTATTTTTTCGTCTCTTCTAATAAATCGATTTGCCAGGAAGTTAGCCGCAACCCCCATGGCGATCATCCAAAAACCAGAACCGTATTGGCCACCATTGTGACTTTTGGCAAGGTCCATTACAAAAACCACAATGCTAACCATTGCACCCAGCATTAACAATGAATTAAGGGCTCCCAGCTTCATTTGTAAGGCGCGATTTTTGAATTTTTGAATACTGATAAAGGCTATCGATGCTGCAGCAATTGCCAGCATTGCCGTAATGGCATAGGGCATATATAGCGTATTGGCAACACCATTTGTTTTTTCGGTGTAGTGCAAGGCAAATAACATGTGCGAATTTTCAGTATCGGGCAGAAATACCCAGATGGGCATAAAAATCAGTCCGATCATTGAAATAATAACAACTACCAGAAATACGGTTTGAATTCTTTGCCACATATAAAGCTTGCTTTAACTTGCCGACAAAACTACGGAATCCTTTAATGTAATAAACCATTCCTTAAATTTTAAGCATGAAATCAGTTTACATAGTTGATATAGTAAGAACGCCAATTGGAAAATATGCCGGTAGTTTAGCTGCTGTAAGGCCTGATGATTTGGCGGCATGGGTAATTAAAAGATTAGTAGAACGCAATCCAACGGTTGATTTTAGTTTAATAGAAGATGTGGTTTTTGGAGCGGCAAATCAATCGGGTGAAGACAATCGTAACGTTGCCCGAATGGCTGCTTTACTTTCAGGATTACCAGTAGAGGTAGGTGGTGTAACGGTTAATCGTTTATGCGCATCGGGTTTGCAGGCGATCATGGACGCTTCTCGCGCTATTATGTTGGGTGAAGGTGAAGCGTATTTAGCAGGTGGTGTAGAGAGCATGAGTCGCGCTCCATTTGTAATGGCCAAAGCCGAAGAAGGTTTTTCACGTAAGACTGAAATATATGATACAACTATGGGCTGGCGTTTTACCAATCCTGCGTTGTCAAAATTGTATCATCCATTTACGATGGGTGAGACGGCAGAAAATGTTGCTGCAAAATGGAAAGTAAGTCGTGAGGCACAAGATGAATTTGCTTACCAAAGTCAGGTGCGATATGCAAAAGCACATGAGGCTGGGAAATTTAATGATGAGTTGGTGAGTGTTTTAGTGCCAAAAGGAAAGAACGATCCTTTACTTTTTGATAAAGACGAGCATCCGCGTGTTACATCAATAGAAAAATTAGCAGCGTTGAAGCCTGCCTTTAAAGAAGGCGGAACGGTAACTGCCGGAAACTCATCTGGTATTAATGACGGGGCAGCAGTTAGTTTATTAGTAAACGAAGATGTAGTAAAAAGATTTAATCTGAAACCTAAGGCACGCGTTGTAACCATGGCCATAGCAGGAGTTGATCCTGCTTACATGGGTGTGGGGCCGGTACCTGCCGTAAATAAAGTGTTGAAAAGAGCAGGCTTAAAAATTCAGGATATTGGTTTGGTAGAACTTAACGAGGCTTTTGCCTCTCAATCTTTAGCTTGTATGCAAGACCTCAATCTTAACCCTGACATCGTAAATGTTAACGGGGGCTCTATCGCTATTGGTCACCCTCTTGGTTGTAGTGGTGTTCGTATATCAGCTACACTAATTCACGAAATGCAAAAGCGTGAGGTGCGATATGGTATTGCCACCATGTGCATAGGTGTGGGGCAAGGTTCGGCTATTCTTTACGAGAAAATCTAAAATTTCAAATTTCAAATTTGAAATTATTAACGATGCGTTACTTTTTTGAAATAGCTTATAAGGGGACAAACTATGCCGGCTGGCAAAGCCAACCGAATGCTATTGGCGTACAGGCTGTAGTAGAAAACGCATTGTCAAAGTTGTTAAGAGCCGAAATTTCAATCCTCGGCAGTGGACGGACAGACACAGGTGTACACTGTGAACAGCAATTTTTTCATGTTGATATTGAACATGCATTAGATGAAGTTTCATTTCTCGGCAAGATCAACTCTTTCTTGCCCAGCGATGTTGCTATACGGTCGATACAGCGGGTAAAAGAAGAAGCACATGCGCGCTTTTCTGCCACTGAACGTGCATATGAATACAGAATTACTTTAAAGAAGAACCCTTTTCTGGAAGGACAGGCACTTTATTACTTTAAAGATGTAGATCTAGCTTTAATGAATAAAGCCGCTGCTACCTTGGTGGGAGTTCATGATTTTGAAGCTTTCAGCAAGGTAAAAACTGATGTAAATAACTTCAATTGCAACCTTAAACGGGCAGAATGGGTTAAAGAAGGCGACAAATTGATTTTCCATATTTCAGCAAATCGTTTTTTAAGAGGTATGGTAAGGGCAATTGTAGGGACGCTACTGGAAGTTGGAAATGGAAAACTATCTTTGCAAGATTTTAAATTGATACTGGAATCGAAAGATCGAAAGCAGGCAGGTATGAATGTTGCCCCCCATGGTTTATTCTTAACCAGAGTAGTGTACCCGGAATCAATCTTTCAACAATAATTATAAATAAGCGTTTAATCGCTTGTAACTGATAACTAGGCTTAAGTGGAAAAGGAAAAGGTAAGTAGTGGTAATATCATTGATTGGTCGGTGCTAAGCCGACTGATGCGTTTTGTAAGACCGTATAAGGGGAGGTTCTATGTTGTGGTTTTTCTAACCATTGCCATCGGTTTGCTGTCACCCGTTCGTCCCATGCTTATTCAATATACGTTGGATAAGGATGTTGCTAATGGTGATTACATGGGCATGTTGTGGATGATTGTGATTTTGCTAGGGATGCTTTTCATCCAGTCTATTGCACAATACGCACATACTTACTTATCTGGTTGGTTGGGGCAGCAAGTGATACGCGACATTCGCACCAAGCTTTACGATCATTTAGTCAATCTTCGTTTAAGGTTTTATGACAAAACACCCATTGGTCGTTTAGTAACACGTACCATTAGTGATGTTGAAACCCTGGCTGATGTTTTTAGCGAAGGTCTTGCTGCTATGCTAAGTGATTTGCTGCAAATCATTTTTATTCTAGCCATCATGTTTTATACCGATTGGAGACTTTCACTGCTAAGTTTGTCTACCATTCCTTTGATGCTGATTAGTACTTACATTTTTAAAGAGAAAATAAAAGTTGCTTTTAATGATGTGCGTAATGCTGTGGCTAACCTGAATACTTTTGTGCAAGAGCATATTACAGGTATGAACATCGTGCAGATTTTTGCCAGCGAAAACCATGAAGCTAAAAAATTCCGGGAAATCAATAAAGAACACCGCGATGCAAACCTTCGGTCTGTGTTGTACTATTCCATTTATTTTCCGGTAGCTGAAATTATTGCCGCAGCCGGTATTGGTTTATTGGTTTGGTATGGTGCAAAAGGTGTTCTGCAAGAGGAGATGACAGGTATCACCATTGGTAAACTGATTGCCTTTATCATGTACATCCAAATGTTCTTCAGACCTATCCGGATGATTGCAGATCGTTATAATACTTTACAAATGGGTATTGTCAGTTCATCGCGTATTCTTAATTTGTTAGATGATCAAACAGATGTACAAAAGAATGGAACTCATGTACCTGAACATATCCGTGGTGAGGTGAAGCTTGAAAATGTTTGGTTTGCTTACAATGAAGAAGAGTATGTTTTAAAAGGTATTAACCTGGACATTAAAGAAGGTGAGACTGTAGCGTTGGTTGGTGCAACTGGTGCGGGTAAATCATCTATTATTAATTTGTTAAATCGCTTTTACGAAATTAATAAGGGCGAAATAAAAATTGATGGCAAGGATCTGCGTGAATATGAGCTAGGACATCTTAGAAAGAATATTGGCGTGGTGCTGCAGGATGTGTTTTTATTCAGTGATACTATTTATAAAAATATAAGCCTCGGCAGTGAAGAAGTAACCGAAGAAATGGTTTGGCATGCGGCTGATCTGGTTGGCGCCAGAAAATTTATTGAAAGATTGCCGGGCAAATTGAACTACAATGTAATGGAACGGGGCTCTACCTTATCTGTAGGGCAACGCCAGCTGATTTCCTTTATCCGTGCCATGGTTTACGATCCGCGCATACTAGTTTTAGATGAAGCGACATCTTCGGTTGATAGCGAAACGGAAGAAATGATCCAGCAGGCTACCGATAAAATGATGAAGGGACGTACCGCCATTGTTATTGCTCACAGGCTTTCGACCATACAAAACGCAGATAAGATAGTTGTACTGGACAAGGGAGAAATTAAGGAGATGGGTAAGCATGATGGATTGCTTCTGCAAGACGGGTACTATGCTCAGCTTCACAAAATGCAGTATAAAGAGTTTGTCTGAGTCGGTGCTCAAGTCACACTTGTTATAGGCACAGCAAAAGACGTATATTTGTTTTAATGCAGCCCTTCAAATCATTCTTTATCCTAACACTCTTCTTGCTAAGCAGCCAACTGCTGTATGCACAAAAGAGTAAAGGGGGCTATAGTAAAAGCAGTTACACTCTTAACAAACACAACTTTAAAGCGCCAAGAGTAGGGCACCATAAAGCCAAAACAATTTGCCCGATCTTTGAAAACAGTAAGTACCCTTACCAGGGTATTGGTTTTAAGGTTGGCGATCCCTTCTCACTCAGCTACAAGCTCTATCCTGTTAAACATTATGCTTTTGTATTAGATGTAGGGTCACCCTCCAGCAGTTTATACAGTAAGCTTTTTAGAGAAGAATTTACTTTAAAAACCGATGAACTTACACCTGATCTGGAAGGTGTGGAGTATTTGTCCCACGAGATTAAGTCCGATTTTGTATTAGATGCCAAAGTGCTTTATCAACTGGATGCAGATAAACTTTCAAAGGGTTTACAGGTATATGGCGGTTTAGGTTGGGAGTTAAGAAGAACTAGTATTGAGTACGACTATTTCTATCAAACGGCCCCTAATTTTAATGAGCCGGGTACCCTTACAACTAAACGACTAACGCAGGGTGTACAGGCAGCTGTTGGAATTGAGTACGCATATTTTCAGCTTCCTATTTCAGCTTTTATAGAAATGGAATATTACATCGACATGCAACAACAGCCGGGCTGGACTCATCTACAGGGTGGTATAGGTCTGCGTTACGTCTTCTAAATTATCTTTTAGAGGGTGTCTTTTTCCAGGTAGAGGCTAACTTAATTGCCTCGTAGGCATTTACCAGTCCACCGCTCTTACTCAGGTTTGAGAAATCAACTTCATCACTGCTTCCAGGTTTGTTTACTTTTAAGCCATCAAATCTTCTGCTCGATTTACTTATTATTTCACGAACATCAGTAACACTTAGTTCTGGGAAATAGCCAAGTAAGACTGCTGCAATACCTGCCACCACTGGTGTTGCCATGCTGGTGCCCTGCAGCGACTCGTATTCATTGCCAGGCACAGTTGCGTAAATGGCAGTACCCGGTGAAAATACATCAACTGTTTTCTTACCATAGTTAGAGAAGTCGGCTACAAATTCTTTTCCTTCACCCCACGAAGAAGCACCAATCTCCATCCAGTTTGAAGCTGTTTTTCCATTGGTATAGTTAGGTACAGGAAAGTGATCCTTCACATCGATGTCATCACCATCGTTACCTGCTGCATGAATCAATAGCACACCTTTTTGCTCCGCATAGCGAATGGCTTTTTCTACCACGTCCTTATTAGGCGAAAAGTATTTACCAAAACTCATGTTAATGACCTTGGCACCATTATCTACGGCATACAGAATACCATTCGCCACATCTTTATCACGTTCATCACCACTCGAAGGCACTACTCGAATTGGCATAATAAGTACATTGTCAGCAACACCTTTCATACCCACTTCATTACTACGGTTTGCAGCAATAATACCGGCTACGTGCGTGCCGTGCTTACCTGAATCTTTTACATCATTGTTACCATAGTAACGTTCGCTGGCATTGTTTTCATCATCACCAACAACTTCTCGAGGTTTAAATGTAAGGTCATAACTTTTTACCGCTTCTTGCAGGTAGTCAATATATTCTTTAAGTCCTATTACATGCGTTTGTAGTTCTGTTAAGAAATCACCCAATTCTGTATCTGGATCAAGACTTTGATATACACTCTGCAAGGTTCGTTGCACCATGAGTAGTGTATCATTACTAGCATCAAAAGCATCAATTTCTTTAAGTGTAATGCGTTCGAGTTTACTATTTTGTCTAATAATACTGTCACAATAATCAATTGTGTAAAGTGCATTGGCGTATAAAGAAAACTGCTCCGTGAACTCATCCAGCTTTTTTTGATTAGCTTTTGAGTCGTTCTCGTATTTGGTTTTTACTTTTTCCCAATAGGCCATTGCCTCCTTGTCTTTTTTATTAGACTTGCTCGGATTTTCAAACTGATCTTTTAGTCGCATGTACTCGCGGGTAACTTCCGCATGATCGTTTGTTGTACTTCCATTTTTACCACCAATAAAATTCCAGCCGTTTACATCATCCACATAGCCATTTTTGTCATCGTCTACTCCGTTACCGGCAATCTCTTTTTCATTTATCCAGATAAGCCCTTTCAGGTCTTCGTGGTCTATATCCACACCTGTATCAATAACGGCTACGATTATTTTTTTTGCTGGCCTGTCTTTCAAAATACTTTGGTAAGCCTTTTCAATACTGATTCCCTGAAACTTGTCAGCGTCCGGATCGAGTAAAAACCAATTCAGGGGTGGGCCCTGCAGGCTATCGGTTTGGGCAGATTGTGCCAAAGAACTGCCGCCAGAAAATAAAATAATGAAAAGTAAGGCAAAGCCGGTGAAACGCTTCATGTGTAAGAATTTTAGAATTGGTAAGAATAACGAAATAAAAGAGTATAAAACACGCTGTGACAGAATTTTTGAAAGTGTAAACCACAAAATATGCCAAAAGATGAACAAAGCTTACTTCTGTGATACCAGTGGCAAGCTTGTCAAACTTGCCGGTAAGTTTGGCTGCACCTTTGTATTGTAAATGGCGGTAGCAATGATATATCTGGTTCTCTTCATGGTCCTCGTTCATTTTGGGGTATTTTTTTACTACGCCACCAAGTTGAACAACAGAACAGAAGAAAGAGAGCTTGTTAATAGAGGTTAGTTTTAGGTTTGTTTATGAGATCAGGGCAGCGCAAGCTGCCTTTTTCGTTTTATCCCTTGCTGTTTCTCCCCCCTTATCAGTTATAAAAACATTTTCCATTATCAATGCTCCGCTCCTGCCATAGGCTTGTCAGTGGAGCTTTGTAATTTGCATAAGCATTATTTTAACCGCAGAGTTCACGGAGTTTCGCAAAGAAAAGGACAATGTCTCTGCGAACCTTAGCGCCCTTTGCGGTTAGAAAAATGTTAAATGTTAAGTAAGCATGGAAGAAGCCATTGTCAAGCCTTTTCGTAAAATCATTCATGTAGACATGGATGCTTTCTATGCTTCTATTGAACAAAGAGATTTTCCTGAATATCGCGGTAAACCCATAGTAGTAGGGGGCTCTCCTGAAGGTAGAGGAGGTGTTGTGGCTACCGCCAGTTATGAGGCGCGTAAATTTGGCGTGCGTTCTGCCATGCCTTCCAAAAAAGCTAAACAACTTTGTCCGCAAGTAATATTTGTATATCCACGTTTTGCTGTTTATAAAGAAGTCTCTTATAAAATAAGGGAGATCTTTCAGCGCTACACCGATTTAATAGAGCCGCTTTCGCTGGATGAAGCCTATCTGGATGTTACCGAAGATAAACTCGGTATAGGGTCAGCTATTGAAATAGCCACACAAATAAAAGATGCTATTAACAGCGAGCTTCAATTAACTGCTTCAGCCGGCATTTCTATTAACAAGTTCGTTGCTAAAATTGCTTCTGATATGAACAAGCCTAATGGCTTAACCTTTATAGGGCCTTCACGGGTGGAAAATTTTATTGAGAAGCTGCCTGTAGAAAAATTCTTTGGTGTTGGCAAAGTAACGGCCGAAAAAATGAAAGGTATGAACCTGCATACCGGAGCGGATTTAAAAAAACTAAAAGAGACGGAACTCATCAAACATTTTGGTAAAGCCGGAAGGTTCTATTATAAAATTGTAAGAGGGGAGGACAATCGCCCGGTAAAACCTGATCGTGAAGCTAAATCGGTTGGCGCAGAAGATACCTTTCCTTACGACTTAACAGATGTGGAGGAAATGGTTATTCAACTGAAGAAGCTGTCGGTTTTAGTGGTGAACCGTTTACAAAAACAGGAACTGAAAGGCAGAACGATTACACTGAAAGTCAAGTATCACGATTTTAAACAAATAACCAGAAGCAGATCATTTCTTAATGGTATTGATGATGAAGAAACCATTCTGGAAACAGTGCTGAGTTTATTACAGCAAACTGAAACAGAGAATGTAAAAGTGCGTTTGTTAGGTATTTCCCTATCAAATTTTAATGATGTAAAAATCAATTCTATTCAGGAACTACCCAACGATCAGCTAACATTATTTTAGCTTACTCATTTTTCAGTACTTCAGCAGGATTTGCATTGGCAACTTTTAAAGTTTGTGAGAAAACAAGAAGCATTGCCAATAACCCAACAGCCAATACCCCAACCAGCATATCAAATAAACCAATAGGAGCATGGTTGGCTACTTTAGGTAGTAGAATTTCTTCAAAGAATAAATAGGTTATGGGTAGTGCAATTACTACGGCAATGCCAATAAGTGCAAAAAAACCTTTACCAAGCAGGAGCAGTAATCGAGCTACACTGGCACCCAATACCTTACGTACACTCACCTCTTTAATTCTTGTTTCTGTTGTAAATACAACCATACCCAACATGCCCATAGAGGCAATGCATATGGTGAGAAAAGCAATAGCACCTGCTACTTTCACGGATGCAGATAAACCACTAAAGGCTTCTTTAATTTCATCATCATAGAGTTTTGCCTGCAATGGATGTACGGGATCTATCTTCTTCCAGATAGAATCGATCTTAGCTATTAAAGCGGGGGAGCTTGCGCTTGCCAGTTTTATATTAAGATATTGGCAATCTTTTGGACTATAACGCAATAGTACCTCTCTGTTGTTGTTATTATTTGCACGCCCGTATTCAAAGTCATCGATGATACCTACAATGGTTAAAGCTTTTCCATCAACCAAAATTTCTTTACCAAGGGCATCAATAAAATCACCCTTGACAAGTTCTAGTCGCTTGATCACATGTTCATTTATGATTACTTCACTCTCTGCTGCATCAGGAGCCAATGGCGTAAAATTTCTACCTGCCAATAGTCGGTAGTTGTGCAACGGTAGATATTTATCGTCAACTGACATAAACCAAACATTAGCAGAATCCATTGGTTTCACGGGATTTTTCATGCGGGTTGACCAATAATTGCCAACACCCAGTACCATAGCAGATCGGGAAATATCTTCTACTTCATTTAAGGCAACCAATTCGTTTTTAAGAAGCGAGGCATTGTTGTCGCTTACCGCAATATTTAGAATATTATTTGTTGTGTAGCCGAGATCATAATTTACAAAATGTTTATACTGTTTGTAAATAACTAAAGTACCGGTGATTAGCATCAATGATATAGCATACTGGAAGACAATCAGTGCTTTTCTCATAGTTACCTTACTGAATATTTTTTGAGAGCTACTCTTTAGCACACTAATGGCATTCAGACGAGCAAAGAACATGGCGGGGAAAATACCGGCCACCAAGCCAATAAATATTGCGAATGCAAAAAAGTATAAGATCAGTAAAGGAGATGTTTCAAGTACTAATATTTTCTGTAAATCTGGCTCCATACTGATAAAGTGTGGCTTTACAAAAAGAAAGAGTACATAGGCAGCCACCAATGACAACAACGATAGAACAATAGCCTCTGTAGTAAACTGTGCAATAACATGACCTCTCACTGCTCCGATTACTTTTCGAATACCCACTTCTTTTGATCTTCGTAATGAGCGGGCGATAGAAAGATTGGTATAGTTAAAGCAAGCAGAAAGCATAACAATGATGCAGAGGGCCAGGAAAACCCAAAGTATGGTAGTACCAAGAGTTGGCCCTATTTCATTCCCCATATTATTACCCAACATGATATCATCCAAGGGTTGAAGCGCCAATTCGATGTGCGTATTTTTTACAGTGAGGTCTTCTTTTGCACTTAGTTTATCTAAATTCTCATTGAAGGCAGTAAGGTTTCTCTCATCGGGAATAACAACATAAACCCAGTGGCTCCAGACATTATCCCATGCTTCGTCACTTTTGGCGCGCTCTGGAGCGCTTATTGGCAGCGTGTTGATTGAACACAACATCTCAAATTTCATGTGAGAAAAGGCAGGTAAGTCTTGTAGCACCCCCGTTATGGTATATTCCTTATCGTCATTCAATAAAATTGTTTTGCCGAGCACACTTTCATCACCAAATATTTTATGGGCAGCAGTTTGTGTTAACACCAGCGAGAAGGGTTCTTTTAGCGCAGTAGCGGGATTACCTTCTGCCAATGGAAAGGAGAATACAGATAGAAGTGAATTGTTGGCCCAGTACCCGGATAGTGGAACGGCCTTTTCGCCAAATTGAACATCGCCAGCTAAACCTCTTCGCAGAATTGCAACACCTTCATGACCGGTAAAACTTTCTTCGATTGCTTTCGCAGCGCGAAGAGAATTTGTCGCCATAAAACTCCTGTCCTGATGTTCCAGGTATTGATAGCGACTAATAACACGATAAATCTGATCATGTTTTTCATGAAAGCGATCATAAGAAAACACATCCATTAAAACGCCAATCAGCAGTAAGCCAACGGTCATGCTAATGGCAAGGCCTGCAATATTAATAGTTGAGAAAAGTTTGTTGCGAACAAGACTTCTTCCGGAGGTTTTGATGTAACTGCCCAGCATAATCCAGTTGATTAAATAATTGATAAATTCAGGTTTGCGTACGGTATATAATCTGAAAAATTTAAACACATCGATAATGTAAATGAGCTTTGCTTTTCTCAAGCCCTTCTGTTCAACATTGCGCAGAAAATATTCATACAAGTCGCCCTCCAGATCTTCGAGCAGATCAGGTTTACAATACCAGGCAAGCAATCGTGTTGCCCATTTCGGAGGAGATGATTCTTTATTGACTTTCATCAGATGGCTTTTAAAGAGAACTCAGGAATCATGCTCCACAATTGATCACGTAGTTCTTTAGCTTTATACAAGGCAGATTTTCCTGCGCTGGTAACAGTGTAATACCTTTTTCTTTTACCACCACGTGTTTGTGTTGCTTCTCCTAGTTTACTCTTCACATAACCTTTTTCTTCCAGTCTATTGAGTACAGCATGGACAACACCCAGTTTTGCCGAGCGTTTAGTTTGTCTTTCCAACTCATCGCAAATGGCCACACTGTAGGCATCATTTAGCAATACGGCAATAGTCAACAATACGAGTTCCTCAAACTCGCCAAGATTTGTTCCTTTCATGATGCTATTTATTACGTAAATGTATGTAAAATAGTTTTGAAGTATTTTTACAATCTTTAAATTCTTTTGTAACCTTTTGAGTGCGTGATGGTAATTAACCTGAAATTTGATAAAAACCTTTCCCAATGACTGACGAGGCCATCATGGAGGCAGTAAAAAATGGTAAGCTGGAACAGGCCGCTGTGCTGTTCGAGCGCTACCACTTGCGCCTCTACAACTTTCTGGCACGTTTGGCAATGGATAAGGAAGTGGGCGAAGACCTGACGCAAAATGTTTTTCTGCGCATGTTGAAATACAGGCATACGTATAAAGAGAGTATGCGCTTTCAATCCTGGATTTATCAACTGGCAAGAAATGTGTTTTCAGATCATTATCAGTCGATGAAGAGAAGCATGAATTCGAAAACAGATGTAGAGCGACTGGCTGATTTTATTCCGGACGAAGACAGCAGGGCAGAGGAGGAAAGAGAGGCGAGGCTTCATCAATCATTGAGTCTGTTGTCGGAAGAGCAAAGAGAGTTACTGGTGCTTACCCGTTTTCAACATATGAAGTACGAAGAAGTAGCAGAGATTTTAAATACAACCGTGGCCAACATTAAAGTTAAAGTGCACCGGGCCATGATAAAACTTAAAGAACATTACTTTCAATTAGAGGCGTATGATTAACGAGACGGTACAACAAAAGCTGATGGATTACCTGGATGGAAATTTGTCAGTAGATGAACGTAAGGAAGCAGAACGTATGTTGACTGAAGATGCAGACTTGCGCACCTGGTTCGAACAACTGAAACACGTTAACAGCAGCATAACAAAAAGCGCTGAATGGAAACCAAGTGCTGCGCTGCGCGAATCATTCGAAGCTGCCTTGCAACAAGAATTGAAGAAGGAAACAAAGCAAGTGTTTTTTACTCCGATGATGTATAGAGTAGCCGCTGCTGTTATGTTACTCATTGTAGCCGGAGGCATAGGCTTTTGGGTGAACAATCAGTGGCAGCAACAACGCGAAATGGCTGAACTGAAAAGACAATTGCAAGAGACAAAAAGTATGATGATGGCCATGATGAACAATGAACTCTCAGCTAGTCAGCGTATGATGGGTGTATCGGTAGCCAACTCACTTCCACAAGCCGATGATGAAATTACCAGAGCGCTTTTTAATGTACTGAATGAAGATGCGAATACAAATGTGCGTTTGTCGGCACTGGAAGCTTTATCAAAATTCCATGCAGACCCAGCAGTGAAACGCAAGCTGATTCAAAGTCTGGCCATACAGAAAGATCCTTCGGTACAAATTGCCTTAATACAATTGTTGGTGCAAATCAAAGAACAATCGATTATGCCACAATTAAAAGATATTATCGAAGATGACCAATCGATAAAAGCTGTGCGCGATGAAGCGCATACAGCCATACTCAAGCTTTCATGAAAGATTTAATATATAAGTGAACATTCTAATCAGGTAAACACATGCAAACGAAATTAATAACAGGCGCACTATTGCTTTTTGCTACACTAGCTACTGCGCAAGAATACAAGGTAAACAAGAGTTCCGGGCGACTTGAAATCTATTCAGGTAATGTAACAGTAGAGGGCCATGCCGGTAATGAAATAATCTTCTCCTCTAAAGATGGTGACCGTGATAAAGACGAAAGAGCTGTTGGGCTGAAATCGGTAAATGGTATGGGCCTCGATGACAACACAGGCCTTGGTATTAATGTAACAACCAAGGATAACATTGTTGAAGTTCGTCAGCTGAAGAAAATGAACTCACCTAAAATTAAGGTGTTGGTGCCGAGAGGTGTAATAGTCTACTTCAACCATGAATCGCAGTATGGAGGCAAAGCTGTTTTCAGAAACATGGAAAATGAGATTGAAATCTCTTGCCAATACAATAGCATTGAATTGGAGAATGTAACCGGGCCATTAACTTTAAAAACAGTTTATGGTGGAGTGGATGCCTCCTTTAGCGAATCGGTAAAAGGTCCTTTGTCAATTGTATCAGTTTATGGACATGTCGACATTACTTTACCCATAGCGACCAAGGCAAATCTGAAAATGACAACCTCTTATGGTGAGTTGTACATGGCCTCAGATTTTAACCTGGAGGTAAACAAGAAAGATGGTATGACACAATGGGGCGATAAGCTGGACGGAAAATTGAATGGTGGAGGTTTTGCCATCGACCTGCGCTCTGATTACGGCAAGATTTATCTTCGCAAAAAATAGTCTGAATTACAAGGCGAATGAAATACTAAGCTACTTCATACCTATCTAGTATTTTTTATAGAGATCGATACTAATCTTTTGAATATTACTAGTTTAAAATGATAAGAATCAAATAATCAGCGCTAATCCGTCAGACCGCTGAATGCGAAAATTTACAGCGGTCAGACGGATTTTAGCAAAGAATGGAACTAGCAGTTAAAAATTAAGGTGATCAGACGCAGCGTATTAATTCAATTAACACTGTGCCGCGGAACCTAGCACCATCAGATTAAAATACACACATTAAAAAGACTAATATGCAAACCAGAATACTATTTTTAGTATTTGCGTTACCACTCTGTGTCTATGCGCAAACAAAAATTGAGAAAAACTTTCCGATACAGGCTTCACAAAACTTGGTGTTAGAATTTGACTACCCCGAGTTAATTAAAATCAGCACGTGGGATAAACAGGAAGTAAGTATTAAAGGAACGGTAAGCATTAACCGGGGCGAAAATGACGAGGCCTTTGAGCTCACCAGTAGTAATGAAGGTGGTGCTTTAGTTATTGCTTCATCCATACGTAATAAAGATAAGCTTCCTAAACGCATGCTAATTAAACAAGGTACAGAGGAGTACTATTTTAAAACAGACAATTACCGTGATCCTGAAGTACAAAAATTTATGGAAGAAAATGGTAAGAACTACCGTTACATGAACAATGGTGTGATCATTGAGATTGAACTTGAGATATTCATTCCTAAAAACAAAGCAACCACTATTGATGCTAAATATGGTATGGTTGAATTGTTGGCTTGCCAGGCGCCCCTTACTGTTAATGCTACTTACGGTGGCGTTGATGTAACCGTGCCCACACAAGGTTTAAAAATGCTAAGCGCCAGAACAAAGTTCGGAGAGATATTTACCAACCTTACTCAGAAGCCTAATGGAAGTAACTTCCCTGATAATTATGACAACTGGACTTCGGTTCGCTACGAGTTGGGTACAGGTAATGAACTGGAAGTCGAATCAAAATATGGGAGAGTGTATTTGAGAAAACAATAAAATTGATTAGTTGATGTGCTGATTCGTTAATTCGTTGATGTGTTGATTCGTTGAAGTGTTGATGTGCTGATTCGTTGATTGATTTGAAAATATTAAGATTTAAAAATAAGACTCACGTCATTGCGAGGAATTGGGCTGGGTTGTGTGTTGGGGTGACGAAGCAATCTGGTTGATTTGATGATTCGTTGATGTGTTGATTCGTTGATGTGCTGATTCGTTAATTCGTTGTAGTGTTGATATGCTGATTAAAGAATTTAATAACGCACATGCCAATTTAGAACGCAACTTGTTCGCCTACACAAATCTGAATTTCCTATGCTTCATTACAGCATGCTCAGGCAAGGCATTATGCTATCTTCGGTCTGGCAGAGGTTGCGCGCCTGCCTGCCGGTAGGCAGGGATAGCATACAGCCTTGAATGAGTATGCGAGGCCCCACGGCCTGAGAGTGAAAACTCGCTGTCTAATGCTGATTCGATTAATTTTAGTAACACTTGTCATTCCGAGTCGCGAGGCATCTTTATCCGAAATAAATTAGAACCTCTAACCATAAAACCAATTAAATTTTAATATGACGAATTCAAAATTTATTCCAACTTTGTAAAGAGAATAAATTTTTATGAAAAAACTACTCGTTTGCTGCTTCCTCACCGCCACACTATTTACCTACGCACAAGACAAAGCAACGTATAAGGTTTTCACCAAAGAGGGCAAGCCAAGTGACTTTACCACCATGATGAAGGAGTCTGCTAAAGCAGACCTTACTTTCTTTGGCGAATTGCACGACAATTCCATTGCTCACTGGCTGGAGTTACAGGTAATGAAAGACCTTTTCGCACAAAGAGGTTCTGTAACCATTGGTATGGAAATGTTCGAAGCCGACAACCAAATTATTATTGATGAATACCTGGCAGGACTTATTGATGAAAAACTTTTATTGAGCGAAGCCAAAGTTTGGGATAACTACAAGAACGATTATAAACCTTTGATTGAGTTTGCCAAAGAGAACAAACAACGTGTAATCGCTACCAATGTACCCAGACGTTACGCTAACATTGTTTATAAAAAAGGCATTGATCAATTAAATACAATTGCACCCGAAGCAAAAAACTGGATTGCTACATTGCCTATTATTATTGACTTGACATTAAGCGGCTATAAATCAATGATCGATCAAATGGGTGGACATGGTGCCCCTGGCACTGCTGATAACATGGCGCGTTCGCAGGCAGTGAAAGATGCGACTATGGCTCATTTTATTTTAAAGAATAAAAGTTTTCCCTTCTTGCATGTTAACGGTTCTTATCACTCGCAAAATTCCGAAGGCATTGTGTGGTACATTAAAAAAGCCGATGCTAAGATTAAGATCATAACACTTCAGGTAGTGGAACAAAAAGACATCAACCAACTGGAGGAGGCAAATAAAGGATTAGCAGATTACGTCATTGCTATTCCTTCAGACATAATAAAGACCTACTAGAGGCCATCTCAAAAATAAAACGACTCGTCATTGCGAGCCCTGTAGGTAGGGTTTGTGTCGGGGTGGGCGAAGCAATCCGGCTGGTGGCCTTAAATGCCGTCAATAGATTGCTTCCTCACCCTAGCATACATTCAACACTTCGTTCACCACAATGAACTGTGATTATACTGTTCGAAGTATTTTTGAGATAACTTCTAGTCGTTCGTCTACTGTATCAGTTATTTTATCGATTTCAGTATACTAAAGATTTATACATACAGTTAAAAAGGGTAACCCTAACCCTCTTTATGTTACGAATCCTACTCGTAGTGTGCGCATGCAGTACACTGGCTTTTCCGCAATCGCGAAAAAGGCAACTCAAACTTTTTCATGTGTCCTTAAGTCCTGGCATTAGTACCAACGGCATACATGGCAGTGATAAGACCAATGTATTCTCTTTCAATTTTACTTCAGGCTATACAGGCGCTACTAACTTTTTAGAGCTTGCCCTTATTTCAAATGCCAATGAATTAAAAACCCGCGGACTACAAGTGGCAGGACTCGTTAATGTAACAGGCATTAATGCATACAAAGGCTTAAGCGAGAATGAGATAGATCAAAAGCAAAGAAGCGGTTTCGAAGCCAATATGATAGGGGCGCAATTCTCAGGCCTTATCAACAGTGTGCTCTCCAATGCGTATGGCTGGCAAGCCACTGGTGGGGTCAACATGATTCACAATGCCTTATTTGGTTTTCAGTTGGCGGGTATCAGCAATGTGGTGTATAAATACTCATTCGGTTTTCAGTTGGCAGGTCTTACCAACACTTCTTATCAATCGATGGACGGTGTGCAAATAGCCACGCTCAGCAATTATACTGATGGTGGTTTATATGGTTTGCAGTTATCTCTTTTTAACAGGGTAGGTTTTATAGAAGGAAAAAATGGTTACGAAAATAGTGACTACACCGGCTGGCAAATTGGCTTGGTAAACAAAGCCAAAGAACGCATGAATGGTTACCAGATTGGTTTGGTAAACATAGGAGGACGCATGCAGGGTACACAAATTGGTTTGATTAACATTTATAAAAGAGGAAAGGAAATAGGAACCATTGATGGTACTGCTATTGGTTTATTGAACATCGGTTCGTTTGGTCATCTCTCACTTTATGCAACAGAATTATTTCCTGTTAATATTGAAGTGACTACAGGCAATATAAAGAACGGTAGGATTGTGACTACGCATAAGAACAAATATGTACACAATGCGCTGATCTACTCGAAAGGAAGTAGCTGGTCGGTGGACAAAGATGCGCAGTGGGCACTAGGTTATGCCTTGCGGAAGTACATCTACAACAGATCGCAACGACCGGGGATGAATGAAATATGGTTTTACGCCTATGGTATTACCATGCAACATTTAAATGAAGCTAAGAAGAAAATAACAAAAGAACTGAATTTGATTAGTAAGCCTGAGTTGCTTATTGGCAGCAGGATAAAACCTAAAAACAGCAGCGTCTATTTCTTTGCTGCACTTTCGTGGAATGCCTATTTACACAAGGAAAGTACTGAACAAGTTACAGAAGAAAGAGAATTAAAGTTTGACAATTGGCCGGGAGTGTCTTTGGGCTTGATGGTGCATTAGCAGAATTAAAGCTAAGAGCACTCAAAAATTTGGAGACTTGCACAAAACCTTCCGATATTAGAGGCTATATGCAACAGCGTGGGCTCCGGATATCGGAAATATATTCAACAGTTGAATATAGCAGGACGTTGCACACAAGGCGGTTGAAGTGCTTCGTAAGATAATTACGTGTGATAAAAACCATTTGACTTTGGACTATTTTACCCCGCCCCGGTGACAGAAACGAATCGCGTGAAGTGCGAATTTTTTTATTTCTGGAAAGGAAAATCTGAAAAATCGGGCTCACGAAAAAAATTTGACTCAAAAACAAATTCAAGTAACTCTCCTACCCTGTTTGACACTGGACGGACTCGTCTTGACCAGCGACCGCGACTCAACCTGTGACAGTAACCGTATAACGACAACATTTCGACTCACTTAACGTAGGACGACTCCGCCCAGTGTGCAACAATAGCTACATGTCATGCCGCGTGACAGTTTGCCAATTACACACAAACTACTAACTTCGTTAATTAACGTTGGAATCATACGAGCTTCGATAAGCGGCACGCCATGTAGCCCAGCGTTGTGCGCTATTACCGCGGGACAAAACCCCAAATAAGATAGTTGAGATTGATGAAAAGAATAATTGTACTTTTGATTTTAGCAACCTTAATAATTGGTTGCGCAACAATCAAGCATGATTCAATCCAGACAGTTGATAAATTAAACGAAAGTGACTTTCGTCAATTAAACGGACGATACTCTAATAAGGCGGACGATGGGAAGGGAAAAGAATTTTGGACACAGTTTACGGGTGACTACCAATTAAAGACTTTATGGGAAAACGTGAATCAAGATCAATTTGGCTTAGGTTACGACTTGGACAACCAATCAGTCAGTATTGAATTTTTGACCTCAAAGAAAGCCATTTTCAAATTGTATCAAGGAGACTCTATAATATCGGAGAAGAATGTGAAAGGTAAATTCAAAGACGGTTACTTTTATAAAAGACCATTCTTTGTGACAATTCCTTTAGTCCCAGTTCTATTTGGCTACAACACAAACAGACTGAGAATTGGAAAAGCGGACAATGCTATTGTTGCTGATTATAAATGGAATATTTGGATGTCATTTCTAGTGGCTGGGAAAGCAGAAAAAGGATACAGTAGCTTGATCTTTAGTAAACGCTAACAGCGCACAACAACGGCTATAAAGCATTACTTTTGATTAATTATTTTTTAAAGGATAAAAGTAACGCTTCATAGCCAGACGTTGTGTGGCATGCTTCGGGACAGACTATTAATGAAAAAGACGACAATAATTATTCTATTACTCTTTTTGACAAATAACGGGCGGACCGACATCGCACCCAATCCGATTGTATTGAAAAGCTTAATGACAAATAAACCATGTGAGGTACAAATGGTTTCAGAGATCGTTAATATAAATCTATATTCAGACTCATCTTTTGTAAGCTGTACATTTAATATGAAGAATCACGGTGACAGTTTAACCTTAGCCGTTGGTTTTCCAGTCATGAATTTCTTTCATTGGAGCATTAGCCCTTACGACAAGCAGGACAAAGAAAAATTTGAAATATACGTTGACGGCTTGAGACTTAGTCAAAGTGACATCCAAGTTCCAGAGGAAATGAAAGAGACTTATGACAAATACATGAAAGTAATTCATATTGAAGAAGAGTATAAACGAAAACTAGACAGTATAAATACACACTTTGGAGTAATTGAAAAAAGAAATTGGACAAAAGTAACTAAGGGATCTTACTCCGCTTTTGAGCGAGCCCAAACCAAAGTTTACAATTGGAAAGAAAATGAACCAAACCTCGACTCTGATTTAATAATGGAATTTGACAGTTTAATGACAGCTGGCGATTATGCATGGTACATCTGGAAAGTAAAGTTTCATAAGGGCGAATCGAAAACGATTAAAGTTAATTACATGGTACCAAGTGGAATTGGCTACGGTGGAGAATACAGGTTTATGAAATACCTATTAAGCACTGGGACAGGTTGGAAAGACAAAATCAGTAGAGCTGAAGTAAATGTTAAACTGGATAACGTCAAGGTAAATACTGTAGAGACGATTGCACCATCCAATTACAAAATGGACAAGAAAGAGAAAAAAATTAGCTGGACATTTTTGAATATAGAACCCACGACCGACAACGACATTTACATTAAATATTATAATCCGAGAGAAAGGAGAAAGTGGGAGAATTTTAAACAGAAACGAATTAGACAATTGAGCAAATGATACGCACGCCACACAACAATAGCTACATGTCATGCCGCGTGACAGTTTGCCAATTACACACAAACTACTAAATTCGCTTTGTAACGTTGGAATCATACGTGCTTCGCTAAGCGGCACGCCATGTAGCCCAGCGTTAGGCACAAGGCGGTTGAAGTGCTTCGTAAGACCGTGACGACTAAACGACCACCACCCTACTTCGGTTGACTTTAGTATAGCTAACAACTTCTGGTTGACATTAAAACCATCGTGTGACTTTGATTCAACTAAAAACCACTTGTGAATCAAAACCAATTCG
>NZ_BHXQ01000001.1 GCF_003990915.1 Chryseotalea sanaruensis | reverse complement strand
AATGCTGTTCGAAACAAACTGTTGCACAGAATTGTAGCTGTTGTGAATCGTGGAACACCTTACACACCAGAATTAAAAAATAGTTAGAAATAACTTTTTTTAATCATAGATATCGCTGGGCTACATGACGTGCCGCTTAGCGAAGCACGTTTGTTTCCAACGGTACAAAGCGAAGTTAGTAGTTTGTGTGTAATTGGCAAACTATCATGCGGCATGGAATGTAGCTATTGTTAGGCACTGGGCGGATTCGTCCTACGTTAAGTGAGTCGAAATTGTTGTCGTTATACGGTTACAGTCACAGGTCAAATCGAGGTCGTTAGTCAAGACGAGTCCGTCCTGTGTCAACAATGTAAAACGAAGAACTATTTAACGTTTACAACTAAGTCGTTGCGAATTGGTTTTGATTCACAAGTGGTTTTTAGTTGAATCAAAGTCACACGATGGTTTTAATGTCAACCAGAAGTTGTTAGCTATACTAAAGTCAACCGAAGTAGGGTGGTGGTCGTTTAGTCGTCACTGTCTTACGAAGCACTTCAACCGCCTTGTGCCTAACGCTGGGCTACATGGCGTGCCGCTTATCGAAGCCCGTATGATTCCAACGTTAAGTAACGAAGTTAGTAGTTTGTGTGTAATTGGCAAACTGTCCCGCGGCATGACATGTAGCTATTGTTGGCGGTAGTTAACATTGGTCAGTTTTCCTTACACCACTTTGATTTGTCAACGGTTAATTCAATTCTTTCTGTCCCCCGTTTGATAATTGTCACATTTGAACCTCTTTCTTTTAGAAGTTCGTCACCGACTTGAATCGTATCGTAAAGTCCGTCAACAATTAGTGTTAATTGAATGTCCGATTTTTGGAGTTGAAAGTGCTTCAAAATCAAAGTCTCTCTAGCGTGATTTTCATTGTCAATGTATTTCTCTTCAAGTCGTCCAAAGTTCTCATGATTTAGGTATTGCTGATAGGTGTCACATCTCCATTTTTCAACATTGACACAACTTGAAAATATAAATAGCAAAGTTGTCAAATGTAAAGGTCTAATCATTTTTGTCGATCTTATCACAATATCAAATGGTCGAATGCTTTATTGTCACACGTTAATTACCGCCAACGCTTGGCTATGAAGCGTTACTTTTATCCTTTAAAAAATAATTAATCAAAAGTAATGCTTTATAGCCGTTGTTGTGTGCAGTTTTTTTTACCTAATTCTTGAGTAGATATTCCTTAATAACTCTTTTTCAGTTTCGTCATTGGTAATTAGTCCTTTAAGAACAATAAATCCAAGTTCTTTAACTTGGTCCAAAGTCTTGTTCTTTGCTTGAATAAATTCTCCATAGTCAAACCATCTTTCGCCTTTTCGTTTTAATGCAATTTGATAAGAAAAATATGTCCCCTTACCATATATCCGAATTTGATGATGTGAATAAGTCGTGTAGGTAAAATGTTTTCCATTTTTTGTAACTCCATTCTCCCATACAGATGTATTAATAAATCCACTTATGTTTTTAAAAACTTTAAGTACCTCTTGACTTAAAAATTGGTCTTCCCTTGTCAAATGTTCAACGCAAGTACTCCCAACTGATTTGTAACCCCAATTAGGATGATAAGTGATGTGTTCATATCTAATTTCAGTCCCGCAACCTTTTCGTTCACAAATTCCATCTAAACCGCCTAAGTCGTCAATTGAAACAAGTGTCCAGCCGCTGTCAGGTTCAACTAATCCATGTTCTTTTGAATGGCAGCCTTTACAAAGGGTCAAGCAGTCACTTGCTGGATATTCCCAAGGTTTCAGTCTTGGTTTATACATCTTGTGATGTGTCTGAAGTATAACATTAGGTTCTCCGCGTCCGCATTTCAGGCATTTGTAGTTGTCCCTACGCTTAATCATATTAGAGTATTCATACCACTCATTATTGTAATATGATTTTCTAAATTGCTTCATTCGTTGTCAAGAAGTCCGATTTGTTGGAGTGGTCAAATCTGTCCCGAAAAAATTGCACACAACGCTGGGCTACATGGCGTGCCGCTTTTCGAAGCCCGTATGATTCCAACGTTAAGTAACGAATTTAGTAGTTTGTGCGTAATTGGCAAACTGTCACGCGGCATGACATGTAGCTATTGTTAGCAGCATTTTCATTTCTCCTTTTTTTGTAATGCTTCAATTTTTGGCAAGTCTTTTTTGTATTGTTCTATGTCCCATTTTAAGTTCCAATTACTCACATAGTCCCCGAGCGGTTGAAGTCCTACAGCCGCACGTCTTTTATCCACGTTGTCAGGGTCGTCAAGAGGTAAAATATAATATTCATTGGTCTTCATATTCCAAGAGACTTGAGAACCATAAATCTGCTTGTTCCCTAAGCGCAATGCTACACGATCCTCTAGTAGTGCTAGACTACTCGCTTTTGCTTTTCCATTTTTTACAGCATCTCTCATCATAGGTAAGTATTTCACTTGCGTTTCTATGTCCGAATGTTGTATTACTAAAAACAATGTGGAATTTCCAGATTCTCCGATTATTTCAGATCCTAGCCAACCATACTTGCCAAGAATTGCTTCTATTTTGATTAAATTCAAAGAGTCCTTTTTCTCAATAATTTTCCACAAGTCTTTCATTTCCTTTGATTCCCAGCCATAGTTTGTTTGAATTGATTCGAGTTGTGCTCTATATTTTTGGTCGTCCTCACGAATCAGATGTAGTTGTGTTATTAAAGAATCGTTTAATGTACTTTGTGCGAATGTCTCAGTCAGTATGAGGAAGTGTAGACAGAACAAAACTGTCGTTCTCGTTCTAATAAATTTATATACAATTAGTCTCACTTTCATGCTGTTATTTTGTTGGTCACGTTGTCTTATTCGTGAAATTGCTGCTAACGCTGGGCTACATGACGTGCCGCTTAGCGAAGCACGTTTGTTTCCAACGGTACAAAGCGAAGTTAGTAGTTTGTGTGTAATTGGCAAACTATCATGCGGCATGGAATGTAGCTATTGTTAGGCACTGGGCGGATTCGTCCTACGTTAAGTGAGTCGAAATTGTTGTCGTTATACGGTTACAGTCACAGGTCAAATCGAGGTCGTTAGTCAAGACGAGTCCGTCCTGTGTCAACAATGTAAAACGAAGAACTATTTAACGTTTACAACTAAGTCGTTGCGAATTGGTTTTGATTCACAAGTGGTTTTTAGTTGAATCAAAGTCACACGATGGTTTTAATGTCAACCAGAAGTTGTTAGCTATACTAAAGTCAACCGAAGTAGGGTGGTGGTCGTTTAGTCGTCACTGTCTTACGAAGCACTTCAACCGCCTTGTGCCTAACGCTGGGCTACATGGCGTGCCGCTTATCGAAGCCCGTATAATTCCAACGTTAAGTAACGAAGTTAGTAGTTTGTGTGTAATTGGCAAACTGTCACGCGGCATGACATGTAGCTATTGTTGGCAATAGTTGGTTAGACTCTAATTTTTTTTAGGTTAGCAAATTCTTTTACTGTCGGTCTTTTTTCAAAAGTCCAATCGTAACCATGTTCACAGTAATTTACCTTTAGTTCTTTTCCTTCGTTATCTGTCTGCTTTTTAGTCAGTTTAATTACTTTAAAATTAGAGTCATACAATTCAATTACCGTCTCATCAACAGCCCCATCTGTACATTCCTCATTAAAATAGGAGAGTCTCTTTTCAAATGCTATTAATTGTCCATTCTGTGAGAAATAATGCATTAGTTCTAAATTCCAATCACCGCTTTCACTTATCGGAAATTCTCCAACGTAAATAATCTGTCCTTGTTCATTTTTAAGAATATTGTAAGTTGTCTCAATGTCTCTGGGCCAATTTTCATTTATCACGATTTTTAATTCAGATTGTCCTTTGACTTTAACTAACACGATTATTTTACTTTTTTCAACTTCTGATTTTTTTTCAATTTCAAGTCTTTCCTTTTCTCTTTGGTTAATAAGATCACCTTGTCCATAGGATGTTGTTGTCAGGAGTGACAGTATTATTAATACGTATTTCATTTTCTTAAACCAATTATTGCCAACGTTTGTGTATGTACAGGTGTTAAATTAATATCATTTATGTAAAATCCCTTGAAAATAGCTTGTAAATGCCTTAAATCATTCAAAATGGCGTATATATTTTTTGTTTAGTACTCTATTTGTCGAGACGGAGAATGTTATCTAGTGGACTCTTGATTTTATCCAATGCGAAACGGCTAACCTGAGTATATATTTCGGTGGTCCTTGACGACTCATGACCCAGCAAAGTTTGGATGTAGCGTGTAGAAGTGCCCGACTCGAGCAAGTGCGTAGCAAAAGAATGTCTCAAAGTATGTAGCTTAACATGCTTCTTTATTCCCGCTCGCTCCACAGCCTTCTTTAATACCATCTGCATACTCGCTGCAGAGTAACGCTCCCCATCTTTACCCTCATAGAGCCATCGCTTAGGTCTGTATTGCTTCATATATTCTTTCAGCATCGGTATCATCTGTTTGGCCAATATACTTTGCCTGTCTTTGCGCCCCTTGCCACCACGAATAAAAACGGTTAAGCGATCCATATCCACATCACCAGGTTTAAGATTTATCAGCTCACTCCGTCTTAAACCGGCAGCATAAATCAACATCAGCATGGTGGTGTGTTTTATATTCCCTGCATGTTGAATGATCGACACTACTTCTTCTTCGCTTAACACCTGCGGCAACGGCCTGTCTTTCATGGGGCGTTCTATGTAATATGTTTGTCTTACTTGCCCCATTACAATTTCATAGAAAAACTTAATGGCGTTTATGGCTTGGTTTTGTGTCGACTTGCTTACTTTTTTCTTCTCTACGAGGTAAAGTAAGTAATTGCGTATGTCAATATCGGTAAGTCCAATAGGATACGAATTGGCATAAAAATGCATGAATTCCTTAAACTGAAAAAGATATGTTTTCGTGGTATTACTCGTGTAGCCTTTAAGATGCAACTTTTGCTCTATCATGCGAAGCACTATTTGTTGTTCTTCATTTAAGGCGCGGAGTTTTTTGGTCTCAGGTTTTTCTACTGGTGGGAGAGAAATTATTTTCGTAGCTTGTTGTTTGTCAATCGATACATCAGTATCCTTGAGTAATTCAGAAGCTTTGTTAATACTCGAATAATCAACTTCAACATTGTGACGCTTAAAATGAGCTATTAAATTTTTAAGTAAACCAGCTTGGTCAGGCACATACCAACAGCGATGTGTTTTACTAAACAGTATACCTTCTATTTGTTTGGTAACCGTAATTAAATAACCATCATAAGGGAAGTGGATAGCAATGCAGTTTAAATCGCGGTGGAAGAGTTTTTCTAACCGTACACCTGCAGGTTTGGCATCAAAAAATTGATCGTACATAAGCCCATCGTATTAGGTAACACTAGTATTTAATTATTAATACGGGGCACTAAATCAAAACAATATAGAGAAATTCAATATTTGCACAAAAATAAATAAGAAACCTTATTTATTTACTTGATTTCTTGATACCACAATCTCTCTCAGCAGAAGAGAGGTAGGAGTGAGGCCAATTAATATGCATCAAGAAATCAAGTGAGTCGCTATTTTATTCCGATATCACTAAACTTCATTGATAGTTTATCAATGAAAGCAAATAATTATTAAAAAACATCCTGTCCGGTTAATTCCATTTCAAACTTGTCCGACATAGTAGCCACCTCTTGCAACATCTCTTTTACCTGTTCCTCGGTAACATTTCCGGCAGGACACGATGCCTCAATCTTAAGGTATCCATCCTCAATCATAAACTTACTATAATCAAACATGGCATTTTCCTCCAGAATTTCTCTGGCGTTAATGGTAGAGGTAAATTCGCAAACCTTAGAGGTAAACACAGCCAAATCTTTCCCGGATAACTGGCTGGGTTTTACAATAGCCAGAACTGTCTGAAATCGATTTTTACCAATGGGAACAACTACCACAGCCTTTGTGTGGTCATAATCTGTAAACTGACCACCAATATCGTCTATATACTGCTTTATAAATTTGAAGAGGTTCATAAATGGTTGATTTGGATGAAAGAAGTAATGGAAGATAGTTTTTTTTAAGCTTATAAAATAGAAAATGCAATTAAAAATAAACAAGGATCTCCTAAAACGGTATTAGAGGTGGGAGTGAGTCTTCCTTCAAGTAGTCATTTAGGCAAAGTCATTACAACGAATCAGGAAAATCAAGCTTTGCAGAGTTGCTGTTGCTTAAAAATATAACGGGTGAAATTTCACACCCTTTTTACTCATTTCAAGGGCAGGAGCTGGCAACTTAATAACTGACAATGCCTTGATTAAACCTCTTACAAACTTTGAATCTGTTTCAATGGCTGTCAGATCAAAATCTACCGACAAGTAATACTGCCTGTAGGGATCATAGCCATTCGCTGTATTTGTTGCATCTCTGGCATACAACATACTATGCGCGCCATACCCAACTGCAAGGTTCAACCATTTAGGAAAACGCATAAATTTATCCATGTCTGCCGATAGCCAATAGGTTTGCCCATTATAATCTTTTAAAATTTCAGTAGGAATATTTTCACCCAACACAGCAGGTCTGAGTGGCGCAAAAGGCGTACGATGAAAGGAAAATTTAGGTTGCAGACGTAACTCTTGCCAATGATTTTGCTGCCACCAATAAAATACACTACCACCGGCATTAGCAATTAAGTCACTTACCGATGCACCATAAGCTTCTGAGTAGCCATCAAATATTTCGATAGAAGAAATCAATACAAACCCGGCTAAACTACCAAGTAAAGCCGACTTCTTTGCCTTTACACCACATTGGTTGATGGATTGAGCGCTAAGAGCACTTAAATAGAAGGCTGTATAAAAGTGTCCTGCCTTGTCCACCTGCTTCCACTCAGCTGCATCATTAAAGAAGTGAAACTCTTCTCTTTTATTTTCCTTATACCAGGCTTCATTCAAAGCAAACATACTTACCCCATAAACAGCACCAGCAGATATACCAAGTGTGGTTAATTTTTTTGGTTGATACGAAATACTGTCATTTAAAAGGAATTGAGCTTTGCTAATATGAATAGACAAACAAGTAAGCAGAAAGAATAATAATCCTTTCCTTACAAAAGATGATAGTAACATGGCGGAGTTAGTGCTATTCCTCAGTGCCTCCATCTTCCTCTTTCAAAATGGCTTCTTCATTCACCTCCAGATCTTCAGTATTTTCCTCTCTCCGTTCTCTGGCAGAGCGCCATAAATCACTTAACGTATTAAAACTTTGTGTGTGTTGAATACTTACACCGGTAGTAATAGCATTTTGGTTGTTAAGGGCATTCAACAAAGCATTAGCATTGGTGCGATTATACATGCGCATTTTAAATTTGCCATCAGCCGTTAATAAGTAATCAACTGTCCAATCACCAACAAGTGAAGCTGTACTATTATTATTCACACCAGCTGTAGCAGTATTTTGATTGGTGAAAGTACCATCACGCGTAACACGTAAGCGTCCGTTTAAAAATGTGTATGATAAACGTAACTGAAATGTGTTGAAAGCTTCAGCATCTAAAGCACCCAGATCTACATCAATCTCAAGGTTTTCATCCACCTGACTCATCCAATAACTTAACTGATTAGATAGTAATTCACTCACACTATTCGTAACTGAACCTGTTGTGCTGATTGTTTCATTTAAAGGCGATAACCTTCGTAAAATGATCAAACTAAATACTTGTTTCTTTAGCTCCTGCTCATCGAGCTTTGTTTTAAACGCGGCAAACTCAAAAGCAAGACGCTTACTTATACCGTTGGTCAGTGTTACCGTTTGTGGTAGATCACGGGCAATAATATCAAAATTTATTTGTGGCGATAGCATGGCACCCTCCAACGAAAGTAAAACCTGTAGTGGATATTTACGCTTCAATACCGGATCATTCTGATTCTCTGCATCGATAATAATAGGAGCAATTGAAGCCAACTGATTATAAGCAGCCTTAATGCTCATTTGCCCTTGGTATGGATCGCCCGACCATGTAATCCTGCTTCCCTTCTGAATATCAAATTCTTTATTAATTAAATTATATAATGTAAAGTTGTATCCCCCTTCTTCGAACACAATGCCTCCAAACATGCTAAACTCACCCTTAGTGTCGAGTTGTAAACGAATGTCGCCATTACCACGGCCGCGAATAATATCTCCTGCTTTAATATCAAAAATAATTTCGCAATAAGCATCTTCAGTAATGTCAAGATTTAAATCGATAGAAACACCAGTAAGTTTTTTGCGATTATCAATATCAGTATTTGCACGAGTAGTATCATTAAAGTTAACGAAGCTGATAAACTCTTTTTTCTCAACAGAACCAGAGCTACTTAACGGAATATATATTTTTGAATTTCGATCTGTTTTAGCCGTAGCAGAAATTTTCAGGTTGGCAACAGGTCCAAAGAAATTCACTTCTCCAGTAGCAAAGGCCTGCCCATAAAAAAGCTCATTGTCTTTTATAGTGGTGTTCAGTACCATAAAGTTGGCAAAGCTTCCAAAGATATTAAGACGCATGTTATTGAAATTGCGATGGGCGATTACCCCTTCTAACTTACCTTTATTATTAAAGGCATCTTTCATTTGAATATTTTCAAAGTAGATAGAGGTTGGTGTAAGACCAATTATCCCTGTAAAATTGTACAAGGTTTTTAAATAGTCTATCATGATCTGGCCATTCGCAACCTTTCCCGATCCACGAATCAAAGGCTTATTAACGGTTCCTCTAATAGCGAACTCACCTGTTAACGTACCATCTATCTGGCTGAAGATGCCGCGCAATATCGGTTCAGCCAGTTTCAAATTAGCCTGATTAAGTACAGCCAGAACATTTAAAGGACTTACTTTATTAGTTGGATCATAATAGCCTTTCAAATTAATGGCTTCAATACCCATACGATTCACCATGAAATCCACTAAAAATTTATTCTCCTCACTATTCCATTGGTTATTTCCGATAATGTCACCGACTAAAAAATCATTCACCGTTAAATCTCGTACATCAACTTTATTTTCAAGAGTAGGTTCATTGTAGAGATCTCTGAAAGTAAGATCAGCATTTACAAGTCCACTTAGTTTTTCAGAAATAATTGATTCGAATCCATTCAAATCAATGTTTCGCAACGACACAAATAGTGGTTCATCTTTTTTATTAGAGATCATCCCTTGTAAATTGATTCTTTGTTCATCATGGAAGAATCCAACCTGTTCTAAATGCCAATCACTACCTTTTTGGCTTACCAATGTTTCTTCGTTAACCTTCCATGTTTTATCTAACAATTGAAAAGTGGAATTCTTTAAATGGATATACGTGCTATCACTAAAATCAACAGTGCCGCGTAGTCTTACATTGTTATTTAATTTCTCTTGATCAAGATCAAGACTAAAATCAATGTGATTTTTATTCCAAATAACTTCTGTTATTAAATCTTTAGTGGCAATGCCTTCAAGGCTTTGCTTATCTGATTGAATAAAAGCCATTGCCAACACTGCAGTACTATCTTTTAATTTAGAAGTGTTAATATCAATGTTAGTGTTTTCAAAAATGAAGTTGTCATATTGGAGCTTTGGTATTTTACTGTAAGCGTTAAAGATTGTCGTAATACCCTTTGTGAAGCTTCCCTCTATATTTACATTCGGTGAAAGTGAAAAATTGATACCTAACAATGTGGCAACAGGAGTTGCATCTTTAATTAAAACATCAAGACTGACAGCATAATCTTTCAGGCTTCTCCGTTCCGATTTATAATATTCAGCAATGCGCAACGAGTCATTTTTGATATTTAAATTTAATTCTGTTACGAGTCCCTGTAAGTCGATAAATAAATCACTAAAGTTAAAGTTTCCTTTCGCTGAAGCAGATATTAAATCCGTTCTTACACTTAACTCATGTAATTCTTTTTGTCTGGCAGCAAAAATATCCACCGATTGTAAGGCCAGACTTCTTTCCTTATAATGAATCTCAGCATTTTCAAACACAGCCGATCCAATTAAGCTATCTAATTCGAAACCTTTGGTGTCAATGTTTATTTCAGTGCTCAGACTAAGTACTTCTTTACTAAGCAGGATCTTATGAAAATCCAGGGTGTCAATTTTACCCTGCATTTTAATTTCATTTATGCCCTTTCTTAAATCTAATGAGCCCACAAGGTTTATTTTAGCATGTGCATCATCAATGCCAATCTTGCCACTGAAAAATTCTTTTGCAAAGCGGGCATCTGTGTAAATGTTTTGATAATTATAGTTTCGGATGCCAATAGAACTAACGTTAGCATTAAGCAAGAAGTCCGCAGTACTCATAGTAAGACCTGAACCTTTTATCTTACCCGCTAAACTTATTTTTTGAAAATTAAGGGTGTCATTAAGATAAGTGCCTAAATCAAAATTGATTAAACTAAGATTACCACTGTAAGTTGAGCGTTCATTATTAGTTTCATTAATTTTTAAGTTGATATCGGATTTAATATTACCAAGCCTTGTTTGAATAGATGCGTTTGCTACAAAGTCAGACACATAACCTAAAAATTGTCCATTTAAATTAGTAGCGCCCAGTGGGGAGAGTTTTTCAATCACTTCATTATTCAATGCAAAGGATAAGTCTTCGAAACGCAGATTCGAATTCTCCAGATCAATCTCAATAAAAGTTTCATCAATATAAGGCAAGCCATCCATGCTTAACTCTCCACGTAATTCGCTGTTACCTGTTTGTAACAGCATGTCGCTTAAAACAAACTTTTTAACCTTCCCATTAAAATTCCCGGAGACTTCAAGTGGGAGATCAAGCTTTGACGCACCCTTGGCAAAAAGTTCCAGGTCTTGCGGATGGAGTTTGATCTTTTCAAGATGTGCTTGAATTTTTACCGCATCATTAAACCGATTTAAATCTCGCTGCGATTCGTATAAGAAAACAATAGTATCAGCAATATAGCTTTTGCCAATATCTGCCTTCAGGTTATAAAATTCCATAGCCTTTTGCGAGATCCTGAAAAAAGTAGAGAAACTGTTTACACGTAACTGTGTTTGTCGGTCTTTGGCTACAATGGAGGCCACATCAAATTCAATGGTATCGCCCACGATCATGAATTTATCCAACGATACGTCTGTTATGTCTATTGTAAAATGATGGTAGTCGAAACCGCTCAATGTATCAGTAGCCCCATCGTTGTAGCGAAAACTGCTGTTTTGTAAAATAGCCTCACCAACGTTAATTACAGGGCTGGCGCCACCATTTCCTTTTCCACCATATTTTTTATTAATACGATCAATAAATATGTTAATGTTCAGGTCGTCCGTACTATCCGTTTCCTGAATGTTGTTTAAAAAGACATCCGCCTTGTCAACAACAATTCCATCTATATTAACATACTTACCTCTGAGCATTTCGAACAACTTGAAGTTGATTCTAAGACGCTCTACGGCTATCATCTTATTTTGCTCGGTATCTTCAATGAGTAGGTTTTCAAGCTCTAGTCGGTCGAACCAGAGCATTTTAAAGCTTTTTATGGTAGTGGGGAAACCTGTAACCTCCTGCAACTCGCCCAAATAGCGATCAATCAGCTTTTGTTGTACCGGGGGCGCCTGTAAAAGCAGAAAAGAGGATAGGATTAAAAAGATCAGACCAGTAACGCTGTACGCAAATACTTTTCGTAGTCTATTTTTAATAATTTGCGCGTTCATTTACTTAAGCATGCATCCCATCATCCTTGCCATTGAGTCATCCTGTGATGAAACCTCAGCCTCCGTTATCACAAACGGCAAGGTACTTAATAATATTATTGCCACGCAGGCCATTCACCAAAAATATGGTGGAGTGGTGCCTGAGTTAGCCTCGCGTGCCCACCAGCAGAATATTGTGGCGGTAGTCAGCGAAGCCCTCAGTACGGCAGGCATAGATAAAAGCAAATTATCTGCCATAGCCTTTACACGTGGGCCGGGTCTGATAGGTTCGCTTCTGGTGGGAGTGTCGTTTGCTAAAGGAATGGCCCTGGCCCTTAATATTCCGCTAATAGAAATAAACCACATGCAGGCGCATGTGTTGGCGCACTTTATTGACGAGCCCAGACCATCTTTTCCCTTTTTGTGCCTAACCGTAAGTGGTGGCCACACGCAAATTGTCTTAGTTAAAGACTTTTTGGACATGGAAGTAATTGGCGAAACCCAGGATGATGCCGTGGGTGAGGCCTTCGACAAAGCAGCCAAATTGATGGGCTTGCCCTATCCGGGCGGGCCACTTATTGATAAGCATGCACAGTTGGGCGATGCCAAACGTTTTACCTTTACAGAAACGGTAATGCCCAACCTCGATTTTTCTTTCAGTGGCATTAAAACACAGTTCATGTATTTTCTGCGCGATGAGGTGAGGAAGAATGCTGATTTTATTGAGCAGAATTTGAACGATATCTGCGCCAGTCTGCAAGCACATTTAGTAGGAATGTTGCTAAAGCGGGTGGAGCAAGCTGCCAAACAGACTAACATAAAAGAGATAGCCATAGCCGGAGGTGTTTCGGCCAACTCGGGCTTACGCAAAAGTTTGCTTGCTATGGCTGAGCGCAAACAATGGCAGGTGTATATTCCCGCTTTCGAATACTGTACTGATAATGCCGGTATGATTGCCATGGCAGCTCACTATAAGTTTTTAAAAGGCGATTTTGCCGATTTAAGTGTAACACCTTTAGCACGAATGCCCATTTAATGACAATAATTGACAAACAAACTTGCTTTATTTGTGAAAGAGATGTTTAAACCAGGCGATAGAAAAACATTTAAACACCTTGTTACACAGCAAGATGTAGCTGCTTTTCATGGGGAGGTAGTACACCCTGTTTGTGCCACCTTTTCATTGGCAAGGGATATTGAATGGACCACCCGGCAGTTTGTGTTGGAGATGCGTGAAGACGATGAAGAAGGCATTGGCACTTTTTTAAGTATAGAGCATAAAGGGCCAGCTTTTGTGGGTGAAGAAATTATTTTTGAAGCCTGGGTGGATTCAATTGAACGAAATGAACTGATTTGTCATTATCAGGCAAGTGTGGGCGACAGACTGGTGGCCATTGGTAAAACAGGACAAAAAATTTTAAAGAAAGATAAGTTGAACAAGCTCTTACAAAAGCCTGTGTAAAAAATGAGTAAACAAGATCGTTTTTCTAATGATATCAACATCCGCAATAAGCAGGCAGGCTTTCAATACGAGCTGCTTGATAAATATATTGCGGGTATTGTATTAAAAGGTACAGAGATTAAGTCGATACGAGAAGGTAAGGTAAACCTACAAGATGGTTACTGCTACTTGAATAATGGCGAGCTTTTTGCAAAAGGGATCAACATTACAACCTATGCGCAGGGAACGCACTATAACCATGAGGCAGCCCGTGAAAGAAAGTTGTTGCTGAAGAAAATGGAGATTAAAAAACTGGAGGGCAAAGTAGAGGAGAAGGGCCTTACCCTGATACCCACAAGGTTGTTTATTAATGAAAGAGGATATGCCAAGCTAGAAATAGCCTTGGCTAAAGGTAAAAAAGTGCATGACAAACGTGATTCAATAAAAGAACGTGATATTAAACGCGAATTGAGCAGGGTAAAATTTTAGTAAATTGTATAAATTGAAAGAAAGATGGAGAGAAATTACACAATCAAAGAGGTCGCTTAAATGACATTTATCTACTATCCGTCAGACCGCTGAATGACGAAGTAAACAGCGGTAAGACGGATTAATGAAAAACCTGTTTTTATAAATGATAAATAAAAATACTTTGACCACAGCTTTTTAAACTTTCATAAACTGGTCAATTTTTACTTAAACCGTATTGAAGGAATTAATTAATGGATACTATAGATTTTGGTGTTTGTCGTTTAAGTGTAGTAGCGGTGCGAGCAGAAGCTGCTGATAAAGCGGAGCTGGTTACGCAATTGCTTTTTGGAGAACACTACGAAGTAAAACAAGTTTCGGGTGATAAGAAGTGGATTAAAATACAAATAGCTTTTGACGAATACGAAGGCTGGATTGATGCTAAACAACACCATAGCATCAGCAAGGAATATTTTGATTACCTGGGTAGGGCAGAACTTAAAATTGCCACCGACCTTACAACAAGCATTTTATATAATAAAGTGCCGTTGGCCATTGTCATGGGAAGCATCATTCCTATATCCAGTACTGAGCTTTTTAAAATGGAAGAACAATTCGCTTTTAATGGCGAAGCCAAAAACCTGGGTTTGAAAAGAGAGTTTGATTTTCTAAGAACTATAGCTAACCGTTATTTGCACGCACCTTATCTGTGGGGTGGTAAAACACCTTTCGGTATCGACTGCTCAGGCTTAACACAAATGGTGTTTAAAATTTGTGGCTATAAACTGTACAGAGATGCACGCCAGCAGGCAACACAGGGCAAAGCGGTTAAATTGCTTTCCGAGACAAAACCGGGCGACTTGGCATTTTTTAAAAACAATGATGAAGCTATTACCCACGTAGGTATCGTTTATGCCAACAACCAGATCATTCATGCCTCTGGTCGTGTGCGCCTCGATAGCCTGAGTGAGGAGGGCATCATCCACACTGAAAGCGGTCAACTGAGTCACCAACTATCGCATTTCCGAAGAATTTTGAGCTAAGTAGCTTTAAACCAAGTACATTAAGTTTTGTTTGATAAGAGATAGCTACTATCTTTCAGTATGAACAACCGTGTATTGGTGCTTAACAATGATTCCAGCCCACTAATGGTCTGCTCTGTTGAGCGTGCGTTCATATTGGTATACCTCAATAAAAGCGAGATGGTTAAAAGTGCCAATGGCTACAAGCTGCACTCCATCACGCAAACTTTCCCGATGCCATCGGTCATTAGGCTTAATCGTTATGTAAACGCACCCTACAAAGGTGTTAACCTGACGCGTCAGAATATTTTTAAGCGCGATAATTTTGAATGTCAGTATTGTGGCACTAAACGTGACCTCACCATCGATCATGTAATCCCTCGAGCAAAGGGTGGCAAAGACTCCTGGACTAACTTGGTAACAGCCTGCAAACGCTGTAATGCTAAAAAGGGTGACTTCACACCAGAAGAAGCAAATATGATTCTCAAGCACAAACCGATCAGACCTTCCTACGCCATCTTCCTGAAGGATTATGCCAATGGGCATGCTAACGAATGGGAAGAATATCTTTCATAAACCCGTAGCCTACCGTTGTAGGTGTTTTTACTCAAATTCTTGTATTAAGCTCCATTTTTTAGGTTTTTTCGCGCTTACCTGCAAGGCAGGTTCACTGGCTACGCAACTTTATTAGCTGATTTGAGTATATTGAATTAACCAACGGATTGATGGCTTTAATCCGCAGTAAAATTTTTTAACCAAACTGCCGCTTTATGAATACGAATTATCACCTCGGACTCCTACATCTTGTTCACATGCTGATCAATGTTGACGGTCGTATTGATGAACGTGAAATGAAAATGCTGCAAAGCATTAAGCAAGAAGAAAAGATTGATGATGCAATTTTTCAAGGCTTTGCTAAAAGTATATCAACCATAAAGAAGCAGGATATCTATGCAAGAGGTCTTGCATTGCTTAATGGTTGTACCGATGAAGAAAAACTCTGTGTCTTTGCTTACCTTTTTAGATTAGCTGAAGCAGATGCCACTATAGACATGAGCGAAATCAGACTACTTATGTCAGCGATTAAACAAACTAATGTTGATTTCGAAGATGTAGAAATGATCACCAGACTTTCTTCTTCAGATAAACACGCGGCTTAATTTACTTTACCTCGATCTGATTTTTTAGGTACCGGATCGTAGCCGCTTGTACCCCAGGGGTGACAACGTGAAATTCTTTTTGCACCCATTAAAGTCCCTTTTACAACACCCCATTCCTGAATGGCTTCAACTGTGTATTGCGAGCATGTCGGTGTATGCCTGCAATTCGATCCTAACAAAGGCGATAGAGTAGCCTGGTAAACGCGAATGAGAAATATGAAGGGCTTTTTGAGCAAGTGGTTGTTGGTTGTTGGTTGTTCGTTAATGGTTGTTGGTAATTCGTTTTTGGGTATTTTTAATGAATCCTAAAATAAAAGTTCACGTCATTGCAAGGGAGGCACGACTGAAGCAATCTAAGTTTATATACACATTGCTAATCACAATTTAATCTAGCTCACAATTCAGCGATCCTTTGAAGTTTTAATTTTACAACGAACAACGAAGTACGAACAACCAACAACGATTAACGAATCATTCAAGTTCATAACTCATCTCCCCATCCTTGCCATCTTTCAACTGAATACCCGCTGCTTTCAAATCATCTCTGATTTTATCTGATAGGGCATAGTTACGATCGGTTCTCGCTTTCTTACGTAATTCAATCAATACCTTAATGGCACCGTCTAATGCATTGTTGCTTTGAGTGCTTTCTTCCTGCAAGCCCAGCACCTCTTCCATAAATGCGATGTAAGTCTTCTTAAAGTTTTCAAAAAGCTCAGCGCTTACATCACCAGTTTTCCGGTTCCCGGATTTAAAATCATTAATGCGTGACGACATTTCAAACAACACAGCCAATGTTTTGGCGGTGTTAAAATCATCACTCATATTTTTATAACACGCATCAATCAGTCCGCTTAACTCGGTAGATAAAGTCTCGTCAACTTTACCTTCACTGTGTGTTAATGATTTAACAGCACCTAATGCCGTACTCAATCTTCTGTAGGCTTTTTCAGCTGCCTGCAATGCTTCGTTTGAAAAGTCTAAGGTGCTGGAGTAATGCGACTGTAACATAAAGAAACGGGTAGTCATGGCGCCATAACCTTTATCGAGCAAAGGGTGGTTGCCACTGAGTAACTCGGCTGGTAAAAACGAATTGCCCAACGACTTACTCATTTTCTGCCCGTTTACAGTAAGCATGTTAGAATGCAGCCAGTAGTTAACGGGCACTTTTCCGTTGGCACCGGTAGCTTGCGCGATCTCACATTCGTGGTGCGGAAATTTTAAATCCATACCACCGCCATGTATATCAAAAGTTTCGCCCAGGTATTTTGTGCTCATTACAGTACACTCAATGTGCCAACCTGGAAAACCATCACCCCACGGAGATGGCCAGCGCATGATGTGTTCTTCTGATGCTTTCTTCCAAAGAGCAAAATCTACTTTTTCTCGTTTCTCATCCTGGCTGTCCAGATCGCGACCACTCTCCATCAACTCTTCAATGTTACGACCAGACAATATACCGTAGTGGTGTGATTGGTTGTATTTTTTTACATCAAAATATACCGAACCATTTACTTCATATGCCAGACCTAAATCAATTAGTTTTTTGGTGATTTCTATTTGCTCAATAATGTGAGCCGTGGCAGACGGTTCAATGCTTGGTGGTAGTATGTTGAACAAACGCATTACCCCATGAAAATCTTCAGTGTAGCGTTTCACCACCTCCATAGGCTCGAGTTTTTCCAGCCTGGCTTTTTTACCAATCTTGTCTTCACCATCATCTCCATCATCTGTCAGGTGCCCTACATCGGTAATGTTACGCACATAACGCACTTTTAAACCTAAAAATCGGAAGTAGCGAGATACAATATCGAAAGTTAAAAATGTACGGGTGTTACCCAAGTGTACATTGTTATAAACCGTTGGTCCACAAACATACATACCCACATAACCCTCTGTAATGGGTTTAAATAACTCCTTTTTACCACTCAGTGAGTTTGTTAGATTAATAGGATGCTGATCGTAAAGCTTCATAAGTACAAGAGAAGGTGCGAAAATAGCACATTTTGAGTAAACGGAATTTTGGAAACGAAGTTGATTTTTTTGCGAATGATAAGATTTTTAAAGCATAAAGCGTATTTTGGCTTTATCTAAGATTACCCCATGCGTTTTTGTCTAGTCCTTATCCTCTTACTTCCTATATTTTCAGGTAATTCGTTCGCTCAAACACAAGCCTCAGATCAGGATAGCCTTTTACAGGCTTTGCAAAAGGCGCAGGGTAAAAACTTGCTGAGTACACTCTGTGCTTTATGCGATTCTTACCGAGCAATTGATAGAGAAAAAGCCTTAATTTATTGCAGAAAGGCATCGGCATTGGCTAAGCAGCTTAACGATCAAGCTCAACAAATTTCTGTTTTTAAAAATTTGGGGAACATCAAACGTTCTAATGATGAATATGATTCAGCTCTTTATTTTTTTAATGAAGGCCTAGCACTGACTATTACAAACCATGATTCAACAGAACGGGCCAAGGCTCATTTGAATATCGGCATTGTATACGAACGCAAGGGGCAATTGGTCAGCAGCATGGATGCCTACCTCAAATCACTTTCTATTTCTGAAGATATGAAAGATTCGGTGGGGATGGCCAACGCATTTAATAGCATGGCTTTCGTTTATAAAGCTCAAAAAGATAATAAAATGGCGATGTCATACTTCGAAAAGGCACTTGCTATTCGAAAAACGCTTGGTTTAAAGGAGGCAGTAGCTGGTACAATAAACAACATCGGTCTTATCTACCTGAACACAAAAGATTTCCTTAAGGCTCGTGAAAATTTTATAGAGTCGGCAGCAGTTTTGGATACCAATATCCATAAAAGAGAATTTGCCATGATCTACAATAACCTGGGAATTACCTTCGAAAATGTAGGAGATCACAAGCAGGCACATCAATATTATCTCAAATCACTTAAAATCAAACAAGAGAGAAATGATAAAAGCGGGATTGCCTCATCTTACGGTAATATTGGAGCTAACCTTGAGAAAGCCGGGAAATATGGAGAGGCTATTCCATATAGTCAATTGAGCTATAAGCTGGCCAAAGAAATAGGTTCTTTAGAAATGATGGTTACAGCAACGCTTAACTTATCACGTTGTTATAAAAAGCAGGGCAATTTTAAACAGGCAGTTGAGCAATTAGATTATTTAGGTAAGTTGGAAGACTCCCTCTATAGGAAAGATAAGTCTGAACAAATTGCTGAGATGATGGCGAGATATGAGGCTGAAAAGAAAGAGAAGGAGAATGAATTATTGCGATCAGAGAATCTAATAAAAGAGGTTCAGGCCAGGAATAACCTCTATGGATTTTCTATGATGGCCCTGCTTTCTCTTTTTGTAATAATCTTCTCCATTATGTTGTGGAGGAGAAATGAGCGCAAGGCACGTGTTAATAAAGTGCTGACTGATTATGCGGAAAGAATAGAGCATACAAATAAAGAACTCGAAGAGTCTATAAAGGAAAAGAATAATTTGATGAACGTAGTAGCGCACGATTTAAAATCGCCACTCAATAAAGTAAAGGGTTTGCTAGAATTGGTAAAATTGGATGGAGATCTAAATGAGCATCAAAAGGATTATGTAGACAAGATTAACAATGTAGTGGAACAGGGTAGAAGGCTAATTGCTGATTTACTAGCTGCTAATAGTGAACATACTAACAACTTAATTTATGGACAGGTTGATATAACTTTATTGATTCAGAATTTAGCGCGTGAGTACGAAACACAACTGGCTGATAAGCAGATAAACTTACATGTAGTTAATCCGAACAAAAAACTCCTTATTGAATCAGTAAATGACCATTTGCAACGCATAATGGATAATCTAGTTTCAAATGCTATTAAGTTCTCACCCAAAGGAAAAAATATATTTATTGACTGCCGGATGGAACAAGATTACATATTGATTTCTGTTAAAGATGAAGGGCCAGGCTTTACCGAGGAGGATCGTAAAAATCTATTTAAAAAATTTCAACGCTTATCCGCCCAGCCTACAGCAGGAGAGGCATCAACCGGACTTGGACTTACTATTGTTAAGCAATTATGTGATCAGTTACATGCTACTATTGAGCTTATCAGTGAATCAGGCCAGGGCGCTACTTTCAAAGTGTCTATTCCCTTGCTACATAACTAGCAAGAAAAAATGCTTAGAAAGGTTTTAATTAAACAGATTTTGATCATCAATAAAATTGATTCCTTTAATATTTGTTCCACAATGCTTATTGATTTCGGGAATTAAATAGCGACACAGTTCTGGCGAATGTAGTTCTTCATGTTGATGCATAAAAAACCAGATGCGCTGTATACCTTGATCTTTCCATTGTTTCATTCGCTGCACCCAGTCATTAATACGTGTATAGTCTGTTGGATGCAGACCATTGCCAACAAAACGGATAAAAGCTTCTGGCGTACTTAGTCGCATGTGCACACAATCTCTTCTGCCGCTGGCATCGGTGATAATGGCACCTGATTTTTGTTTTTTAAGTACATCGTAAACCTGATCAAATGCCTGCTGATTACTGAACCATTCGGGATGCCTGAATTCTGTAAATAACTCCACTTCTTCTGGGAGTGATTCAATAAAAGCTTGTAATGTATCTAGCGCTTTGGGTCCCATCTGTGGGTGTGGCATTAAAAAGATTGGCCCAAGATTTTCTCCGAACTCATAAATGGCTTCTAAAAACTGATCGGTAATTTCTTTTACATTTTTGAGTCTGCGTAAATGCGTAATCTGATCTACAAACTTAGGGCAAAACTTAAAGTCTTTTCCGACTTTACTTTTCCAGATTTTTATCTGAACAGGTGTGGGCATTCTGTAGAAGGTAGCGTTCAGTTCTATGCAGTTGAAGTGTTTTGCATAGTGCACCAGAAAATCAGCTTCTTTGGTTTTGGGCGGATAGAGTTTACCTACCCAATCTTTTCTGCCCCATTTGGCACAGCCAATATAAATCTGCGTATTCACTTTTTTTGCCTTGGCTAAAATGGCTATCGTGTCAGCATGATCTGGTGGCAATTTAAAATCTATTTTATCAAGATCAGCAGGATCTACTTTACCAAATTCCATACGAACAAAATTGATTGGTAAAGTTAATGTAAATAGAGAAGTAAACAGGGAATATTAGCCCTTAAATAGTTCTATTTTAATCATTGATGTGACTTCAAAAATTCAATATAAGGCCAGCATAAAATGTGCGCAACGAAAACAACTCCTGACTCTTTTCTGTGTAATCGAAATTGTACGTGTAACTTCTTACATTTTGAAAATCAGGAACGTTTCCGGTACTAAGAAAGATAACTGCAGTGCCCTTCTTTCCTAAGAGCAATAGTTTAGTTAAACTCATATCCATTTGATAATAATCTGGTAGTCGTTGCGTATTACCATAACCAGGTTCATAAGCATTTAAATCAGCACGATAGTTTGTTTGGCTGACTGGATCATAGAAACTTCCTTGTCTCCTCATTAAAACAGCAGCAATTGTCCAGGTAGAGAAGAATTTATATTCAACAGTATTTCTGATAATATAATTGATATCGTAACGTGACGAGAGTCTGTTAGATTGGATGGCTTTTTGTGAGGCATCCAGTGATGTAAAAGCTAAGTCAATTCGAATCTTTTGAGGTAATTGGTAGCGACTATAAAACTCTATTCCTTTAACTAAAGTTTGTAATTCATTTCTGCTTCCCGCTTTATAATACAATGATAAACTATTTTCAAATCTGCTGCTTTTGCGAGAAATATCTACCGAATACTGTTTGCTTTCGAAATGTAGTAATTGCGAATAGTCTTCCTGTGAAATAGTTATTTTATTATAATTACCAGCAGAAAGTATGATATTCCAGTACGCTGCGGGTTGATAAGAAACATTGATCTGACTACTTAAATAATCGTTTTGCTTTTTTGCAAAAGCATTTTTTCTGAGACCAGCACCCACTTGCCATTTTTCGCTTACATGATAATTAGCATACACAAAAGCTTCAGGTGTCTGTGCAGTTTGTGATGAGGAAAGACTAAAAGTAGGATGTTCTTCACCCATCGCAAATCCATAAAGCGGTACTGCTCCTGAGAAATTGGTTGATCGATAGTCATACGTTATACCCGTTTTTACTTCTAGTAATTTCCAAGCATACTGATAGGTCAGACTTGAATAATAATCCTGTAATTTAAGTTTGGTGTCGATAATACTTAATTGAAATTTACTAGAAGAAGCATTAACACCATTGTTAAACGATAGTTCTCCGTATTTTAACCGATGACGTAAGTTTGCAATTAGAAGCGTTCTCCATTTTTCCTGGTCGAAATTTCCGTTGAAAGTGGCCTGACGCGTTTCATAGCTGAAAGACTCAGCATTACTGTAACTGAATACTTTTAAGAGCGTTCGCTCACTTAACCGATTCAGATAATGAAGTCCAAGATCAATTGTATTAAATCGCTTTAATCTTTCTAAGGAAGTTGGATTGATAAATTTTATGCCAGCAGAAGGTTGAATGTTTGTAAAGGTAGTCAGGGCTGATTTTTCTGTAAGCTTTCGACTACTTAAGAATCCTATATTGGCTAATGAAAGCGTGATAGAATTTGTGTTCTGCTTTGGTACTTGCTCATCGGTGCTTAAAGCAATCAATCCTGAGGTTGTGTTGCCATATTCTAATGGTGGGTTGCCCGGGTAAACCAACATTTGATTGATAATAGCCGTATTGAAAATACTGAAAGTGCCGATACCGTTTAGCTGTGCATACCGTACGGCATCATTAATAGGTACATTATTCAGAAAAATCCCGGTTTCTGAAGGGTCTGCACCACGTAGACTGATGTTTGCAGATTCATCTAACGTTGTGGCTGCAGGCAAAGTATTTACGGCCAACAACGGATCTGCTTTGGCACCGGGGTTAGTGTAAATGTTTAGTTTAGAAAGTTTAGTGATGGTAAATCCTTCTGCTACCAAGCGCTCAGCTCGTATTGTCATTTCACTAAGATTAGTGGCCAGGGGTGCTAATCTTACCAATGCTGTACAAGTACTATCAACAATTATGGTCTGAGTTTCGTAGCCAATAAAACTTATTTTAATTTGATTGTTAACGTTAGCCACTAAACTAAATACACCATTAATATCTGTTGTTGTTCCTTTTTGATAATCACTCAAATGATATACAGTTGCACCAGGTAGCACAGCTTCTGTCTCAGTATCTAGTACAGAGCCTGTAACATTTGAACATTGTGCATACAGTATTTGAGACGAAAACTGAATCAACAAGAGGAGCAGAAGGATTCTCATTTTTATTGAATGGCTTTGGCTTTTGGTAATAACGACTTCTTTACATAATTGAACTCTGGTTCTACCTGTAAGGCTTTATCGTAAATGACAATTGCTTTTTTAGGTTGTTCATCTTTTATATATGCCTGCCCAAGAAATGCCAAGGCATCCAGGTATTGCCAATTTTCAGGAAGAGATTCCGGTTTTGATTCGTAAAGTTTAACAGAAGTCTCAAAAGCTTTAATTGCTTCTTTAACATCACCACCCCACATTTCAGGTGTGAATAGTTTTGATCCGGCATAGATTTTCCAAACCAGCGCAGAGTTAGGATTTATTTTTTTTGCTTTTTCAATAATACTACTACTCTTAGGACCAAGAAACATACCCTGCATCGGACTATAACTAATCTTTAATCCATAAGCAGAAGATTGTAAAGCGTATGCTTCGGCATGTTTATTATCAATGTCTAATAGTTCATCAAGGTTGTCTATCAATGCATCGTAGTAGTCATCAAATAGTGTTTCATCTTGGGTTCTCATACTTGCGTTTAGCAAACTCCATTGTATAAAAGCCAGCGTATAGCGTTTGCTTGTATTTTTAGGATCAGCTTTAACTGATTCGCGGTGTTTAATTTCAGCCTGCTTTAATTCTGCTTGTGTGCTGGAGGTATTCTGTAGGTAGGCACGGTACAGTAATTTGTTAAGCTCGTATTGTGCGGTTAAGACATTGAAAGAGAACAATAAACTTGTAATTAATATTATAGTTTTCATAATAGTATGTTTTTAACTAAGCGATATTTTAATTTGGTTAACTGCTTTCCAACGTTTTTCTAACACAACAATAGTGATCAGATAAATACTCACAACAACAATGGCACTTGCCAGAAACCGCTGGTCAGGGAAGAGAAAGTATACGGCAACCAATAGAAGTGTTCTGCTGATGGCGTGGAAAAGACCAATCCAATGTTGAATAATCCAAGACACAGGTAACCACATAAGCCCCGCAAGAATGCCAACGGTAAAAGGCAAAGTGGTATAATCAATCATGAAAAATGGAATCGCGATGGCGTATACCAGCAGCGACATGCCTACTGAATAAAAGAAGAGCGTATCAAAAGTGTTTTTAGGTTTATTCTTATCTGTAAAATTTTCGCCTGTGAGTTTGGAAAGCATAATTCCCAGGTAGGCTATGCAGCCTGTTGCAATAAATGTTAACCAAACGAGGCCGGCAGGAATTAAGAATAAACTACCTATACCAATCACCATCCATGCTACCGTTCCGGCAAGGGGCATAGCAAGAAACCGTCTGCGTTTGAATTCTTCGCGTTGTTGATCGAGATTCATATAATTTGAAATTTGAAATTGAACGGAGTCTTAAATTTTGGTAAGATTCATCTCTATAAAATTGTACCACTGTTGTCCATCGCGTGAGTATTCACCGACTTCTTTCCATGTTTTGGTTGAGGGATTGAGGATGATCGTATAACGCGATTTTCCACCTGATGGAATATCAAAACCCCATTCAAACTTATTCTCTTCTAAAATCTTGAAGTATGCATTGGTGCTGAAACCTTCTTTTACATAAGATCTAAATTGAAAGGCTTGTGTGGTAACATCATAGTTAATGTTAGCCAAAGCGTGAAAGGTAATTTTTTCTCCTTCACGACCAATTCCTTCAATATTTAACACAAGACTATCTAGCTTAAATTCGATATGTTCCGTTTGTGCAACTTTAAGTACACCGCTTTGGTCGCGAATGTTGGCTTCTCCTTTCCAGTCGCCCGCCATATAAACAAGCTTTTTCATTTCTTGTTTGCAGCGTGCTGAAACATCAGGTCGTTGTGCAGATACCTGTTGTAAACTTATTACCAACAGGAAGAGTGAGAGTAAATTTTTCATAATTATAAACTGGTTTATTTTATAAACTTGAAACTCAAAAAAATTATTTTTTGATATAATCCTTCAAAGCATTTACATAATCTTCAAATGCCTTCATGCCTTTGCGGTTTATTCTACAGGTAGTTAATGGTTTCTTACCATTGAATGATTTTTCAATCGTAATATATCCGGCTTCCGAAAGTTTATCAAGTTGCACACTCAGGTTGCCTGCTGTTGAATTTGTTTTCTCTTTCAGAAAAGTAAACTCAGCAGATTCGACACTCATTAGTATAGACATAACACCTAATCTTAATTGAGAATGAAGAAGTGGATCAAGTTCTTTCAACATGGTCGCTTATTTTTTACTTCTCAACATATAGCCTGGTAACAGATAACCAAAGATCATGGCAACACCACCAATCAAATACTGATCAAGAGGCGACACAATAAAACATAAGGTTCCGGCTATCCAGAAGGTGATACCGCCAAACAAAAGCGGCTTAAAGCGAATAATAATACCTGACACAAACGTGGCCATGCCAACTGGCATTAACACAAGTGCATTTACACGCCAATCTATAACGGAACCAAATATCCATGAAGGGAGTATGGTAATACCCAACGCAATCCATAACCACATACTTATCTTATCCAAGTGTGTGGTAATTGATCTTGTTTTGTCTTGTCGGCTGGCATAAATCATAGTAATTATCCAGGCTGGTATAGTTAGTGTCCAAATAAATGCTGCATTAGAAGGCGAGTAAAATTTTGCTAAAATGTACATACCAAAATTGCAAAGGGTAATTACCCAACCCCATAATAAAAAGTAGAAGCTGCCGCTACTTACATTTCCTTGTGTTTGCCTGATCATGCTGGCAATAAGGTCGAGGCTTTGCTCCGGACTAAGGTTTTTATTCTCGCTTTCCATAATCGTATTAACGATGTAAACATAAACTGGTTTATATTATAAACCAAATTATTTTTAAAAAGGCTAAATCGTGCTAATTTCGCATATGTTTACAGGAATAATTGAGGCTACAGCAAGGGTTAAGGAGATCAGACAGGAGGGTAGTAACTATCATTTTTTAATGGAAAGCGCTATTAGCCATGAATTAAAGGTGGATCAAAGTGTTTCGCATAATGGGGTCTGTCTTACAGTTACAGCCCTTGAAACCAATAGCCATTGGGTTACTGCCATTGACGAAACCTTAAAAAAAACTAACCTGGGCCAGCTTATTCAGCATGACATCGTTAATCTGGAAAGATGCATGGTAGCCAATGGTCGCTTTGACGGGCACATCGTACAAGGACACGTAGACCAGGTGGCTGTTTGTAAAAGCGTACAGGATGAAAATGGCAGTTGGCTTTTTGATTTTGAATACGATGCTGCTGATGGTAATGTAACTGTAGAGAAAGGCTCGATTTGTATTAATGGTGTTAGCTTGACTTGTTTTAATTCTTCAGCAAGGAGTTTTCGTGTGGCCATTATACCTTACACTTACGAAAATACCACTTTTAAACATTTAAGGCCCGGACATGTTGTTAACTTAGAATTTGATATAATTGGTAAATATGTGAAGAGGCTTTTGGGTAAATGAGCCATAGACTCTGCATACTTCAAAAAATAAGAAATCTTATGATGAGCATTAAATTTCTTCCGTTGCTGTTAATGATATGCATTTCTTTATCAGCCTGCTCTGATGAACCTAATGATGCTGTTGTAGAACCTGTTCAAAAGGATTTGATTAAAGCAGCGGATGTTTCTTTCTTACCAGAGATAAGAGAAGAGGGGACTATTTTTTATAATGCTCAAAACTTACCTGCAGATGTGCTGGACATTCTTAAAGAATCAGGCTGTAATACATTGCGTTTACGTGTGTGGCATACTCCTGCCGATGGAAGATCTTCATTAGAGGAGGTGGCAGCGTTCGCATCAGAAGCTAAAGCAAAGGGATTTAAAATCTGGATCACACTTCACTACTCAGATACTTGGGCTGATCCAGGTAGTCAGACTAAACCACAAGCCTGGCAAAGTGCCAACCTTCAAGGTCTATCTGATAGCGTTTACAATTACACTAAAAAAGTCATGCAACGTTTATCACCCGAGTACATACAAATAGGTAATGAGATAAACGGTGGTTTGATTTGGCCTGAGGGAGCAGAGGCGAACAGCGCTAACTTTATTACTTTTTTAAAGCGTGGTGTAGAAGCCGTAAGAGATGTATCGTCAACAACTAAGATAATGATGCACTATGCCGGTGTTGATGCTGATTGGTTTTATGCAATCCTCAAAAACCAACAAGTAGATTACGATATCATTGCCTTGTCTTACTATCCACGTTGGCATTCTAAAAATTTGATTGAGGTGGAAAGTGCAATCGCGAGAATAAGTCGCACAAATGAGAAGGATATTGTACTTGCTGAAACAGCGTATCCTTTTACACTGCAATGGAATGACTGGACTAATAATCTTATTGGAGAGCCTGGCCATTTGGTAACTGGTTACCCAGCAAGTCCGGAAGGGCAGAAGGCCTTTATGTTGAAAGTGAAGTCGATGATAATAAAAACGGATAGAGCTATTGGCTTTGCTTATTGGGCACCTGAATGGGTGGCTTATCGTGGCGATGAGGCTAGCAACGGTTCAGCTTGGGAAAACATGGCGTTATTCAATTTTGATAACAAAGTTCTTCCAGCCATAGATGTATTCAAGGACTGATTAATCCTTTATCCTTTTTTAGCCATACTTTCCCGAATCATTTCTGAATAACCCAGTTCGCGACTAAGTGCGCTAATAGCCATAGTAATGCGCTTCACTTTTGTTTCTTCTGTTTTAGCACTGGATATCCATTTGCTAAAGTACTTTTGATGCGAAGCTGTAATACTTTTGAAATACTGAATTGCCTTTGGTTCGTCTTCCAGGCAAGCCATGAAATCTTCATCAAATTTAAAATCGGTTTTATCTACGCTGAGCGAAACCAATAGTTGAGCACCTTCTTTTTTACCTATGGCTTTTCTGATATCAGCGTTTATAGGAATGATGAAATTTCCTTTGCCTACTGGAATTAAGGCGACTTGTTTAATAGTGTGCTTATCTAATTTTCCTTTAACCCGGAAAGATTTTTTATTGTTTGGTACTAATTGTTCGGCCACATCCGCGGGCACATCAATATAAGTCCATCCGGTTTTTTCTCCGTTCTTTTCATATTTCAGTATGGTGGTTTTGTATTCAACCATGTTTACTTTATAAACTTGCTATTACGCAGCTTGAATTTTATTAAAGCGCTTGTCTAAATAAGCTTGTACTTTAAACCCTGTCCAGCCACAAAGAATGCCGATAGTACCTCCGACCAATATATCACCTGGATAATGCACACCAAGATAAATTCTAGTATACGTCATAACCAATGCCCAAACGAAGAGGTAGATTATCCACTTATACCTTTTTCTCAATAATAGAAAGAAGAATGTAGCTGTACCAAAAGTATTGGCGGCATGGCCAGAGGCAAACCCAAATTTGCCACCTTTATAATTATTTACAATGTGCAATATACCTTCCAGACTTGGCTCTCTCGATGGTCGGAGTCTTTCAAAATATGGTTTCATCAAACCACTTGTAATCTGATCAGCTAATAAGATAGTGAGTGCAATACCAATAAGTGGTATCCAGCTTTGCTTTTTGTATTTGATAATGATTAAGTAAAGCAAAAAAAGATAAAGTGGTAACCAAAAAAAAGTTTTGGTAATCCAAAACATAATTGGATCAAGCCATGGAGTATGCAGGCTGTTTAAAAAAATTAGCAGATCGCGATCAAGTTCTTTTAGGGTCTCCATACTATTTTTTCTGACTAAGCTCTAATTCATTTGATTCACGCATCCAATTGGTTGCCTCATCCATACTTTCAAACATACGATACTCCGCACCTTGCTTTTCAAGCGAGCTATTAATCCCCTCCAGATATTTCCTTATAAGTTCATGGTTAACATCGGGTTTTACACTGGCTATTCTACGCAGACCAAATTGTATTGCTTCAGGAATTACTCCTTTAAACATCCATTGCTGGTCTTCTTCTGTAATTGTTCCCTGCTCTGAAATATCAGCAATGTAGTTGGGTGTATTAAAGGCTTTAACAAACCCCAGGCTTTTCACAAACACATCTCTGTACTGTTCGCTTGTAATTGGTCCCTTCCAGATTATGCCTGTAGCATTAATACTGGCATCAAAAAATATTTTAGCGTGGGGTTCATCAAATAGTAATTGTCTTTCAATGTTCTCTGGTTTGCGCAGATAAATGGTAAACTGTGTAAAACGATTAAGTTCACTAGCTACTTCTATATAACCGCCTAATGCTTCGCATTGCAATTTCACCAGATACAACCCTATCCCTTTACCTTCAGTATGGTAATGAAATCTTTTGTATAGTTTAAAAAGACTATCCTGATGTTTTTCAAGATCTATACCTAGTCCGTTATCCTCTACACTTAATATATAATAGTCATTATTTTGAGATGCTTTAACGTTAATTAATGCCTTTCGCTCTGGGGCTCTATACTTAAGTGCATTACTGATTAAGTTGTATAAAATACTATGAACCATCGGACGCACCGAGTAAACATGGGGGCAGGAATCAATTGAAATGTCCATGATAATTTGATCAGGATTCAATTCTTTTTTCAGTACATTTTGAATGATAAGCAATTCATCTTCCAGGGAAATTTGTTGCCGGATCTTAAAAATGTCATTTCGTATGTCTATAATTTTATTGAGATCTTTTACAATACCATCAAGACGTTGTGCAGAGTCGAGAATATGATTAGCAATGGTCAGGTTTTCTCCGTCTAATATTTTTTTATCAAAAAGACTCACTAATCCTAATAAGCTGGCCAAAGGGCCACGAAGGTTATGTGAAATTGTATAAGAGAATTGTCTTAACTCATTATTGTATTTTATTAATTCTGCATTGGCTTCTGATAAGTCCTGATTTTTTTCGACCAGTTCAGATTGTAAATCTTTATTGTGACTGGATAGTAGTTCTTTTTGTTCTTCAATAACACGATTAGCGGCTAGTAACTTCTCCTGATTGAAGGCAAGTTTTTCACTTTGCGCCAATAATTCCTGATGCTGCGCCTCTATTTCATTGTTCTTGAAAATAAGTATTTCATTGCTTTTTTGTACTTCATCTAGCAAACGTAGATTTTTGCGATCTCCACGTTCCAGATTTATTTTTAAAAAGAGCACAGAACCCAGCAACACAAAATAAGTAACACCAATTACCACATTTGCAAAATTATAGGTTTGCAAATCAATTCCTTTAACAGGATAACCCACTCCAAAAGCAGCATGTATAAAATCATGAGAAATTAACAAAGTAAAATTGAGTAGCAGACACACAATCAGATTAGCTTTTTCTCTCGTTGAAAAAAGGACAGCGGGTAAAATAGAGGCTCCTAATATGATAAAACGGAAAGTAAAATAGTCAAGATCAATTTGCTGATCGTAATAAAGACTCTTCGAATAGATAGAAAGCGACATTGTAGCAAATGGAACAAATAAGCTGGTACCTATTCTGCTTATTGTGTTATAATGGAAAGCATTCAGTAAAATGAAGAAAACGCTCAATCCGCTAATGGCTGGGATGATGTAGCGTATAATATTTGGAGGGTAATAGATCCAGTAAAAAAAACTTAGGAATAAACCCAAACCAAATAAGATTAGGTTGATTTGATTGCAAAGTAAAATTCCTCTTCGTTCAGAAGCAGATATACCGTTTTTTATTCCGGTATTGGCTATAGTTTGGAGGAAGGAGAACAATTTTACTAATGGTTAGGGTTATCGCAATATCAAAAATAGTTAATTTATGATGCTCTTTTGGCATATTTGCGCCATGTTATTTCAACAAACTCCTCATTCTTTATTTATGGTCAGGCCAGCCAACTTTGGCTTCAATGAGCAAACTGCTGCGACCAATTCTTTTCAACGGTCAACAGAAGACGATCAGGCTATAGTACATCGCACAGCGCTTAGGGAGTTTGATGATATGGTGGATTTATTAAAAGACAACCTCATTGACCTTGTTGTTTTCGAAGACACCAAAGATCCGATAAAGCCCGATGCCATTTTTCCTAATAACTGGATGAGTGTGCATGAAGATGGCAAGCTGCTTTTGTATCCCATGTTTGCTCAAAACAGGAGACAAGAAAGAAGACCTGAGTTTGTACAGATGCTAAGGGATAAATTTTCTATTAAAGATATTATTGATTTTTCTGCTGAAGAAAGAAATAAAAAGGTGGTAGAAGGTACAGGTAGTTTGGTCTTCGATCATATTAATAAAATCGCTTACGCTTCCCGGTCTGAAAGAACTGACGAAAACCTAGCCCAGGAAATTGCTCAACGCCTTGGCTATTCCTTAATTCTTTTCGATGCTGTAGACCAACACGGTAAGTCCATTTATCACACAAATGTACTTATGTGCGTAGGAGAAAAATTTGTTGTCCTTTGTCTGGATGCAATAACAAAAGATGAGGATCAGGAATTAGTGCTTAATTCTTTCGCAAATACCGGACATAAAGTAGTAGCCATCAGCTATGCTCAAATGGCATCTTTTGCTGGAAATATGCTGGAAGTTAAAAATAGAAAGGGAGAACCTTTCGTACTACTTTCCCTACAAGCCTTTAATTCACTTATTCCGGGGCAAATTGATGCAATTACGCAGTTTGCCGATTTATTGCCTATTAATATTCAAACCATTGAAACACATGGTGGAGGAAGCGTTCGGTGCATGGTGGGTGGAATACACGCACCAAAAAAGTGATCGAAAAACCTTTCCGTCCTTAATGGCTATTCGTACCTTAGGGCTGAAACGTCTAAGGTTTTAGTCTATGGAAAAATTTGACCTGGTTGTGATAGGTGCCGGCCCCTCAGGCTACGCTGCAGCTATGAGGGCTCTCGATTTTAAGAAAAAGGTCTTGCTGATTGAAAAAAACAGGGTAGGTGGCGCAGGAGTCACTAATGGTGCTCTTTCGTCTAAAACCTGGTGGGAGCTGTCTCGAGAAACAGCATCATTCCGCAAGAACTTAAAGCGTTTTAACCTTCAGGTTCCCAGCATTAATTATAAAGAAATTCAGGAAGAAGTGCAGCGCGCAGTTGAAGAACGCAAGTCTATGTTAGATGAACACATGGATATGCTGCGCAACATGAATGGCCGTACCTTACTTTCCTTCAAAGAAGGTAGTGCCAGACTAATCAGTCAGCATGAAATTGAAATTACACGTGGGCATGTTAAGGAGGTTGTTTACGCAGAATACATCATATTGGCCACTGGTAGCAGACCACGTTATTTACCAGAATTACCCATTGATGAAAAAATTGTATTGACTAGTGAAGGCATTGAAAAACTAAATGATTTTCCTGAAAGTATGGTAATTGTTGGTGCCGGTGTTATTGGCTGCGAGTACGCAACAATTTTCTCTGGCTTTGGTAAAACTAAAGTTCACCTCATAGATAAGGGCGACAGAATACTTCCATTTGAAGACGATGATGTAGTAAAGGTGATTGAAAGAAATATGGAGAACAGCGGTGTATTAATTCACCGTAATTCCAGACTTGTGCGCATGGAAATTAAGCATGGTCGTGTAGAGTATGAGTTAGAGTATAACGATAGTAGTAAAGAAGTATTTAATGTAGAAAAGGCATTGGTATCAGTGGGACGTGTGCCTAACCTGGAAGATTTGTGGGATGATAAAGTAGGCATCAATATCAGCAAGCGCGGCATTGAAGATAATGATACACAAACTAATATCAGCAATATTTTTGCGGTAGGCGATTTAACAGCCGACATATCATTGGTGAATGTGGGAGAACTGGAAGGGCGCTATGCCGTAGAGAGAATCTTTGGTAAGCCCGACCGCAAACTTGTTTACGAGAACATTAGTACCATAATGTTTCTGAGTCCTGAAGTAGCGGGGGTAGGACTTAACGAAGTGCAGGCACGCGAGAAACATATTGATTACAAAGTAGTAACCCTTGATTATAGTTGTATTCCCAGGGCTATTGCTAAGCGAAATACCCAAGGGTTTATTAAACTTTTAGTAACCAATGACGAGCACATGAAGATACTCGGCATGAAGGTTGTTGGTAATCATGCATCCAGTGCCATACAGGCGGTGGCTTTGTTGATTTCGATGGACAAGGGAATTGAAGAGTTGGCAGAATGTGTGCACCCACACCCATCGATAACTGAAGGGATACAAGAATGTGTACGAATGTTATTAGGTAATTCAACTTTTAAACCTAGTGCCCTGCGTAGCCGTTTATCCTGTAGAACGAGTATTAAGGGGGAGTATGCGGATATTGATTTTTAAGTTGATTTGCTGATGTGCTGATTCGTTGATGTGATAATTCGATGATTGATTTGATAATTTGAAGATTTGAAAATGAGTGTACGTCATTGCGAGGAATGAAGGGTTGGTTGTGCGTTGGGGTGAGGAAGCAATCTGATTTGTTTATGTGCTGATGTTCTGATGTGGTAATTTGATGATTTATTTAAGCATTTTGGCAACCTGATTCATTGATTTAAAGTTTAATTCATAAGTATATGCGACATACCCTCGTCTTCCTGGCACTGATCATAAGCACAAGCGTTTTAGCACAACGCACAGGATCAAAGCGCTTCCAACACGAGCAGGTAAGCTTTGAAGACATGATTCATCGCTACCTACACCGCGATGGCACTGCTGCACAACCAGTGGAAGGTATTTATTCAGTATCCTGCATTATCACCAAAAGCAAAAGACACTGGCTTACTGGAAAGCAGATTTCCCGCACAGTAGAACAAAAAGACAACTACGCCAGAGTCGCCATTATTAAAGAAACTATGGACAATAAACGCGATTTTATGGAAGTCTCCATGAGTAACCGCGATGCCAGTAAGTATCCAGTAGTAGGGGAGTTGTCTGAATTTGCTGATGGTGCAGGCTTTAAATACATACACAGAGAACCAGATGGAAGTATTTTTACTTTTTCCATGCTGATGACGCATGCAGATTTACTCGAAGGCCAGTTTGTAGTTACTAAACGCAAACAATTAATCACAACGCGTTTATCCTATTTTAAACTATTTCCAAAAGTGGAGACTGATTCTTTTGTTCGTCAACGTTAAATCCATATTAATTTCTTAATCTACATCAAGCAAGGTTAAAATACTTTGTAGCAATTTGCACGAGAAATTTTTATGCTCATGCGAAAGATAAAAACACTTCATAAAGCACGTTACACACCTATTGCAGACTTAGTAACGTATAACGTACTTCCTTCACCTTCTTTACCACAAATAGATCCTTTTCTGTTTTTAAATCACCATGGACCACAGGTTTATAAACCTAATAATAATGGTTTGCCCTTCGGTCCGCACCCACACCGGGGTATGGAAACAGTTACTTTTATAATTGAGGGGGACATCATGCACCAGGATTCTGCCGGACATGAAAGTGTAATAGAAGCAGGAGGTGTGCAATGGATGACCGCGGGGCGAGGTTTAATTCATGCAGAAGTATCATCAACGAAGTTTAAAAAAGAAGGCGGTCCGTTGGAGATATTGCAGTTGTGGTTAAACCTCCCGGCCAAACATAAGATGACTGCTCCTCAATATACAGGTCTGCAAAAAAACGAGATACCGATGGTACAACTTGCGGATGGGGTAGAGGCACAGTGTATTGCAGGTGGGTGGCAGCAACAGAAGCCTGCTTTTGAAACAATAAGTGATGTTACTATTGCTACATTGTATTTGAAAAAGGGTAGTTCGTTATCCCTTAAGGTAGCAGCTGAAAGAAATATATTTTTCTATATGATTCGCGGTGAGGTTATGGTTAATGAGATAAAAGCGAGTATGCTACACCTAGTGGAGTTTACCAATCAGGGTGAAGATTTAGTGATAGAAACATTAAGCGACTCAATTATTTTATTTGGACACGCAGTTCCGTTTAATGAACCCATGGTGGCACACGGCCCATTTGTAATGAACACCATGGAGGAAATTCAACAAGCCTACGCTGATTATCAGGCGGGGAAGTTTGGAAACTGATGTGCTGATGTGCTAATTCGTTGATGCGGTGATTGATTTGGAAATTTGGAGATTTGAGAATTTGAAAATGAGTAACACGTCATTCTGTCTAATGATCGTCTCCACAAGGACGATGAATCATAACTTCTAACTTCTAACTTTGAAATCCCTTTACTCAAACGTTATCTCCACCCTTCTATTCAATGCTCGCCCTGCATCAGTATCATTACCTGCCACAGGCTGCGCACTACCAAAACCTTCGGTAATTAGTGAGGTAGCTGCTATACCCTTCGATTTCAAATACGCAGCAACCGATATAGCCCTGTTTTGCGACAGTGTGATATTAAATGACTTGTTGCCAATGTTATCTGTATGTCCTGTTACTTTTGCTTTCAAGGAAGGATTGGCCTTCATAGCGGCTACGACTTTATCAAGCTCTGCATTTGAACTTGTTTTCAGACTAGCTTTTCCAAAATCGAAAAGAATATTACGCAAAACTAGTGCTTTACCTTTTACAACATTGTTTGCGTTAAAATACTCCACCTTTCTGTTCTCACGTCTGTAAAAAAAGTTCTGGCTGAATGTAGGTAAACCCAAGGTAGAAAGTCTTCCCTTCAATTCCACTGCTTGTTGATTGAACCCACAACCAATACCCTGCTGATTTGGATTTTCAATTACACCCAGGTAAGGGGTTTTATACACCGTGAAATAAATTTTACCATCAATCGCTACTTGTAAAGCACCAACCCAAACAGAAGGATTTGTTTTACCGATCATTATACCGCTGGCACGAATGGCTTCTTCAGATCCTGCCTGTAAATTATATTGATAAATTTCACCTTTACCGGCTGCCGATACATAAAGCAAAGAACCATCAGGTGAAAACTCTATACCATATACGTATGATCCATTGGGCAATGACATACTAATCGGTTTTGATACTTTCCCGCTTTCATTATCGAAATCGAATACTTCAATTACATTACTTTCTTCAAGTGCTAAAGCCAGGTTGGTGCCATCAGGATTTACTTTCATATAGCCTTGTGTATTTAGGGTAGTGCCCTGGTGAATAGACCCTGCGTTGGATAGCACAGGTGTTGTATCAAGACCTTGAGCCGTTATTTTAAAAGCAACAAATGCATCGTTGTTCCATTCGTGTAGTAATATCCAATAGTCTTTACCATTGCGATGAAGTGTAGAGGTCAGCTTCTCTGTAACCGGATTTCGTAGCTTAATATTTTTTTGATTTGTTATGATATCACCTCGACCGCTATCCAATTGCATATCAACCATTGAATAGCGAAACCCAGCTGAGTCAGCAATAGCAGGAACGGTGAATAAATAGAATAGATTAGCATTACCGGGATGTTGAATCACCACCCCCGATGAAGTGCTGGAAGGAGAGCCCACCAGACCATTTCCATTCGGCATCAATTGATGTTGTTTATTCCAAACTGAAACACCATTAGTATAAAACTGAAGTTTGCCATTAACATCGCTGATGGTAACGCAGCCTTCTTCTGTATTCAATTGCCCGTCTGTAATGGCTACAGGTTTTCCAGATGAAAAATCGACACCAGCATTTTGCCCGAAGTACCAGATGCCTGCAGGGCTCTGAGCATGACTATAAAAACAAAGTAGAAGTAGAACAGAAATAAGAAGGCCTTTCATAACATAGATTAGGGTTTTAAATTAGTTCAATGTTCAGTTTCGGGCTAATCCATACTCATCTATTTAAGTAAAATACCGTCTACTGGGTATGCCTTACTACCATGAACAGGCACTTTTTTATTCGTTTCCAATCATCGTCTCCGCAGGGACGATGATTTATTAAAAGCGTTGATGGTTATTCTGATTAAAGGTTCTCAATCTTATCCCTGGTCTGTGTCCTCACAGACCGGTTGAGTAAAGATTCATAGACTTGAGTAGGCACGTTTTTATTCTTTTCCAATCATCGTCTCCACAGGGACGATGATTTTATTAGGAGATGTTGTGAGTTGTGATGAAACAATCCTTATCCCTGGTCTGTGTCCTCACAGACCAGTTGAGTAAAGATTCTCAGACCTGAGTGGGCACTTTTTTATTCCAATCATCGTCTCCGCAGGGACGATGATTTATTGAAAGCGTTGATGGTAATTTTTATTATTAAAGGTTCTCCGATTAAAGAACAGGCACTTTTTTTATAAGCTTGCTGTTATTAAATTCATAATCACGGCTATTAGGTCTGCTCAATCAAATGAATAGAAACACTTTTTTAAAACTGGCAGCCGTAGTTGGCTTTGCAGGTATACGTATGAAAGCACAAGCCCTAACAACACTCGAACAATCGCTGGTAAGCAGTGAGCAAATGCCACTTTTATTTTTGGGTCATGGCAGTCCTATGAATGCCATTGAAGAAAATGAATTTGTAGAAGGTTTTCGTTCAGTCAGCAAAAGCATTCCCAGACCACAAGCCATACTCGTGGTTTCTGCTCATTGGGAAACAAAGGGTACGTTGGTTACCGCCATGGAAAAGCCAAGAACCATTCATGACTTTGGTGGATTTCCTAAAGCTTTATATGAAGTGCAATATCCTGCGCCCGGTAGTCCCTCACTCGCTGCAGAAACAAAAGCCTTGATACAAAGCACCGAAGTGGAGTTTGATCATAAGTGGGGACTGGATCATGGCGCCTGGAGTGTGGTGAAACATTTGTACCCGAATGCAGATGTGCCTGTAGTGCAAATGAGTTTAGATTATACCAAAGGTCCACAGTATCATTACGAATTGGCAAAAGAGTTATCGGCCCTTCGCAAAAAAGGAGTGCTGATTATTGGTAGCGGTAACATGGTGCATAACCTGCGCATGGTTGCCTGGGATAAATTCAACGTAGATAATTATGCTTACGACTGGGCACAAGAGGCTCGGACTAAAATGAGTGAATACATATTAGATGGTAATCACAAACCATTGATTAACTATGCAGCGCAGGGTAAAGCATTTGAGTTGGCCATTCCTTCACCAGATCATTACCTGCCATTGTTATATGTGCTTGGTTTAAAAGAAGAGAAAGAAGAAATCTCCTTATTCAACGACAAGGCACAGGCAGGCTCTCTTACGATGACTTCGGTAAAAATTGCTTAAGAGCAATTTTAAATTTCAAATTTTTAATGTAAAATTAAAGCATTGAATATCAATGCTTTAGTAAAATAACTGCAATTGCGAATAATATTGTGTAACTATATTAACTGCAATTACGAATAATACATTGTTTATGAAGAAAACAAAACTTGGCGAGTTTGAAGAACTTGTATTGCTGGCCGTAGCTGCTTTACAACAGGAGGCCTATGGGGTGGAGATTAAGCGCGAGCTTGAAACCAGACTGAAAGAGAAACTCAGCGTTGGTTCTATACAATCTGCATTAAAACGTATGGAAGAGAAAGGTTTCCTTACCTCTGAATTTGGAGAGGCCACACAAAAAAGAGGAGGGAAGCGTAAGCGTATTTATTACACTACTTCCTATGCACGCAAAGTACTGGAAGAAATGAAAGAAATCAGGGCAGGGTTGTGGGAGTCAATTCCATCACTGGCACATGAACTCCGCATGATATGAGTGGATATGCTGACATACATCCACCTGAATGGCCCTTAAAATTTCTACGGTTTTTTCTGAACCCAAAATACCTGGAGGAAATTGAAGGCGATCTGGAAGAAATATTTCAGGAAAATATTGAAAGATATTCCCCTGGTAAAGCAAGACGATTGTATGCCTATGAAACACTTAAACTCATCAGGCCGAATCTTCTAAAAAAATTTATGCAACCGGCCAACTTTAACCACTACCCTATGTATAAAAATTATATAAAAATTGCCTGGAGAAATTTGCTGAAAAAGAAGGCTTACTCTTTCATAAACATATCAGGGCTTGGGCTCGGTATTGCATCATGCTTTTTGATTTTTCTGTTTGTACAACATGAGTTGTCATATGATAATTACCATGAGAATGGTGAAAGAATTTACCGCATTACCCATGGCTCAAGATCAACCGGAGATGCAGCAAAAGATGCCAAAGCAAATCCGTTTTGGGTTTGGGGCAATGCACCAGTTGGTCCTGCACTAAAAGATTACTTTCCTGAAATTGACAAGATTGTTCAGTTTTCAGGAAGGTCAGACATATTGCTTACTCATGGTGACAAGACTTATCAGGAAGATGGTGTTTTCTTTATGGATTCCACTGCCTTTGATGTATTCAATTGGAAGTTTATAACAGGTGATGCCAGAACAGCGCTTGCAGCTCCTTATAGTATTGTGTTGACCCAATCGGCTGCTAAAAAATATTTTGGAGACGAGGAAGCTTATGGAAAGATTCTTAAAGGAAGCGAGTCTTCAGGAAGATCTGCTGCCGGTGATTATGTGGTAACAGGGGTGATAGAAGATATTCCGAACAACTCTCATTTTCATTTCAACGTATTGATCTCCCTGAATACTTTCAGGAAATCACGACCGGAAATTTTCGAAAACTGGGGTTACGTTGATTTCTACACTTACTTTTTAGGGAATGAACAATTCAATGAAAGATCCTTTCAGCAGAAAATACCTGATTTCATCACAAAGAACATAGGAGATTCAGATTCGAAGTATACCATTGCCCTTGAGTCGCTCAAAGATGTTTACCTGAGAACCAATGCACACAGACAGCCGGGCGAAACAGGAAGTCTTTCAAACATCTATATATTCTCAATCATTGGACTTTTCATTTTGATCATCGCCATGATCAACTTTATGAATCTTTCTACAGCGCGGTCTATGGAGAGAGCCAAAGAAGTAGGCATCAGAAAATCTATTGGTGCTGCACAGGGCAGTTTGGTTCTCCAGTTTCTGGGTGAATCCATACTTATTGTTTTTTTAGCCATGCTATTGGCTGCAGGTGTAGTGGTTGTTGCATTACCTTTTATGAGTGGACTAACAGGTAAAGAATTTACACTCACACCACTTTTAACCTGGCAAGCGCCTCTTCTTGCATTTGCATTAATTATTATCATAGGCATACTGGCAGGTTTTTACCCCGCCTTTGTATTATCCGGATTTAAACCTGTGGCTGTTCTAAAAGGAATTATGCACAACAGTGGTGGTGGAGGATACCTGAGACGCGCATTAGTCGTTTTTCAATTTAGTCTCTCCATTGCATTGATTACAGGAACCATCATTGTTTATACGCAAATGGATCATTTGCAGAATAGAGACTTAGGTTTTGACAAAGAGCAAATGCTGATTGTCGATTACAATTATGATGAAATAGTTAATTATTATTCTGAATCTTTAAAAAATACACTGGAGGCTAGTCAGGCCATTTCATCTGTAGCATTTTCAAGAAGTGTACCAGGTAGTTACTTTCCAAATGCAGGTACTACCATCGAAAATGCAGATGGCGAAATGAAAATGATGGTGCAACCCATTTTTCAGGTTGGGATTGATTTCGTTAATCATTTTAACCTGGAATTGGTAGCCGGCAGGTCCTATTCAAGATTGTATCCCTCTGATTCAACCAGTGCACTTGTACTGAATGAAGCGGCTGCAAAACAATATGGCTACACCAATCCTGCTGACATTGTGGGTAAGAAATTTGATCAATGGGGAAGGAAAGGAGAAGTGATAGGCGTGGTGAAAGACTTCAATTACATTTCGCTTCACAGAAATATAGAGCCTCTTACACTTCCATTCGATCCCTATTCCAGTCGTTACATGTCGGTTAAGATTAATCCTGAAAACATGGATAAAACAATTAAAGAGGTAAACGAAGTATGGAGTAAGCTTGTACCCCATAGACCCTTTTTGTATAGTTTCCTGGATAACGACTTTAATCAGCAATACAAAAGCGACCTGATGTTTAAGCAACTCTTTACTGTGTTTGCCTGCCTGGCCATATTTATTGCCTGTCTCGGTTTATTAGGTCTGGCCACTTACACTGCAGAATTGCGCACCAAAGAAATAGGCATTCGTAAAGTACTCGGTGCAGATATGCGCACAATTATCTTATTGCTCTCCAGCGATTTTATCAAACTGGTGTTGATAGCAATTATTATTGCCATCCCTGTTTCCTGGTATGTAATGAAAGAATGGTTAGCCGGCTTTGCTTACCGCATGGAGATGCAAGCCTGGATTTTTGTAGTGGCGGGATTAATAGCTGTTTTGATAGCCGGATTTACCATAAGTTTTCAGTCAATTAAATCGGCCGTGATGAATCCTGTTTCTTCATTGAGAAATGAGTGAGTTAATTATATAAGTATAAGCTTATGAAGAAAACAAAACTTGGCGAGTTTGAAGAACTTGTACTGTTGGCTGTTGCGGCCTTACAACAGGAGGCCTATGGGGTGGAGATCAAGCGCGAGCTAGAATCCAGACTGAAAGAAAAGCTAAGTGTTGGCTCTATACAATCTGCCTTAAAACGGATGGAAGAAAAGGGCTTTCTTACTTCTGAGTTTGGTGAGGCCACACAAAAAAGAGGAGGGAAGCGTAAGCGTATTTACGCAACAACTTCTTACGCACACAAAGTATTGAAAGAGATGAAAGATATCAGAGCCGGGTTATGGGAAGCCATGCCGGTGCTGGCACACGAACTGAAGTTGATATGAACGAGCCGAAGGATATTGTGCCACCAAGACTTCCGTTGCGACTCTTGCGCTTTTTTATTAAAGAAGAATACCTCGAAGAGATAGAAGGTGACATGGAAGAAGTCTTTTATGACAACCTGCAACAATATTCACCAAGTAAAACAAAACGAATGTACTGGGCAGAAATGTTCAAACTACTCAGACTATCCCTGCTTAGAAATACCACCTTCCTTCAAAAAATAAACCACTACCCCATGTTCAAAAATTATTTTAAGGTTTCTATAAGAGGTTTGATGAAAAACCCATTGACCTCATCTATCAACCTTGTTGGTCTTTCAATCGCTATTGGGTTTTCCATTTTTGTCTACGCTTTTGCTAACTGGACTTACAGCACAGATCAGTTTCATGAACATAAAAATAATGTCTACCTCGCCACCTTTTTCGCTAACCGTGATGGTAAAGAGCAGCAATTTGGTGGCTCGCCCAGACCTTTAGGCGAAATGTTGAGAAACGATTTTACGCAGATCAAAAAAGTCTGCCGCGTAGAAGATCATCATGGTATTGTTAAGCAGGAGGATCAGGTATTTCACGAACGCATCCGGTTTACCGATCCTGAGTTTTTGGACATGTTTACTTTTCCTTTAAAATGGGGATTGTCTTCTACCTTAAAAGATCCGAACAGCATTATCTTAAGTGAAGACATGGCACTGAAATACTTTGGAGATGAAAATCCTATTGGTCAGGTTATGCTTTTGAAATTTGATAATAATGTTAGTAAAGAGTTTAAGGTTAGCGGAGTCGCGGCAGCATTTCCAAAGTCTATTACCATCAACTTTAATTTTCTTATCAATTACGAAAATTTGTTAAGCGCTGAAACTAATTACGATCTGCATGACTGGAGTGCCCTGGTCAATGCAACTTTTATACAGGTAGAAAATCCTCTGGATATATTAGCTATTCAACAACGGATGGATAAGTACCGTAGCATTCAAAACAAAGCAGTAGAAGAAGAGTGGGCAATTTCATCTTTTGGTTTTGAACCGCTGGCCACTTTGCATGAGCAGTCTGAATACATACGCGATGATATTTCACGAAGCAGTAAAAGCAACTACTCATCGGTAAGGTACATGATGGTGATTGGTACGTTTATGTTAGCGCTGGCGTGTTTTAATTTTATCAACATTGCCATAGTATCAGCAGCCAGACGCTTAAAAGAGATTGGTGTGCGAAAATCTATTGGTGCCAATAGACTTGCCGTTATTATTCAGTTTTTGTCAGAAAATGTAGTGATGACTTTCTTTGCATTGCTCTTCGGCCTTGTGCTTGCCTATACCTTCTTTATTCCCGGTTTCGAGTTTTTATGGGACTTTAATATGGATTTCAGTTTCGCAGATAAAAACTTATGGATTTACCTGCCAATCATTGTGTTGTTCACAGCGATTGCCTCCGGTGCTTATCCCGCTTTTTACATTTCAAAATTTCAGGCCGTTGGTATTCTTAAGGGATCGGTCAGATTTGGCCAGAAGAATATGCTCACTAAAATGTTTTTGGCTTTGCAATTGATATTGGCTTGTGTTTTTATAACAGGAGCAGTCATGTTTACGCAGAATAGCCGTTACATGGCCGAAAGAGGATGGGGCTATAACCAGTTTCAAACCATGTATGCGACAGTTCCTAATGCAGCTGCATTTGAACAATTGCAGACTAAGATGGCAGAACAGCCAGATGTGGTTGGTATTTCTGGTGCAGTGCATCACTTAGGTAAAAATCAAGTTACACGCGTTCTACATTTCCCCGACCGCGATTATGAAGCTAATCAGTTAAGGGTAGATGCCCGTTATTTTGAGACCATGGGTTTAACCTTAAAAGAGGGTAGGGGTTTTAAGGATTTTGAAGGCAGCGATAAACAAGCTGTAGTCGTGAATGAATTTTTTATAAAAAATGCAGGCTGGACAAATCCCATCGGTCAACAATTCACAATGGATACGTTGCAGTATGAAGTAGTGGGTGTGCTGGCAGATTTTCATAGTTATAGTTTCGCCAGAGAAATACAACCCACATTTTTTACAGTGGCTAATAAAGAGGATTACCGTTTCCTGTCTTTAAAAGTAAGCTCAGGCACAGAACAAAAAGTGTATAGTGCTATGCAAGCCCATTGGGCAACATTATTTCCAGAAGTACCCTTTGAAGGAGGCTATCAGGAAGATGTATGGGGAAATTATTATGGCGAAATTGCTATACATGGTGTGGTGTGGCGTGTAATAGCCATCTTAGCTATAACCCTGGCGAGTTTAGGTTTGTATGGATTGGTAAAACTGAATGTAACAGGTCGCTTAAAAGAGTTCAGTATCCGCAAGGTATTGGGTGCAGAGTTAAAACACATTGCAGTAATTATTTATCGCCAGTATACAGTGTTATTTATTTTGGCACTGGCCGTTGGGGCACCGATCAGTTATACTTTAATCAAACTGATTTTTACTACTTCTTACGAGTACCACATGCCTGTTGATTTTACAGGAACAACCATTGCGGTAACTATATTAATTGTAGTACTGCTACTCACCATATCAACCCAAATTAGAAAAGTGTTGAGAGCAAATGCGGTGGAGGGATTAAAGACGGAGTAGGTAATTTACTGCGATTATGTAGATGTAGTACCAAATAAAAAAACCTTCCCATTTTCATGAGAAGGTTTTTGTTATTCTGTCGGGGCGGCAGGATTCGAACCTGCGGCCCCCTGGTCCCAAACCAGGTGCGCTACCGGACTGCGCTACGCCCCGAACAATTTCTTAAGGGCTGCAAAAGTAGAATTATTAATCAATAATAAAACTACTCAACCATTTTATTTTAGTGATCCGACAGGGAGTCGAACCCCGAACCGCCACCTTAGAAGGGTGATGCTCTATCCAGTTGAGCTATCGGACCATTTTTCTTTAAGCGGAGAGGGGGGGATTCGAACCCCCGGTACAGTTTGACCCGTACGACAGTTTAGCAAACTGTTGGTTTCAGCCACTCACCCACCTCTCCTTAAAGTTCTTTTTAGGACTTCTTCCCAAAAAAAGAGTTGCAAATATAAGCGATGGGTTTGATTTCTCAACCTATCTTTTCGAAGATACTCCAAAATTTATACCTAAACGTAAATCAATTAACTCGGCCACCTCTGCATGGGCTTTTAAGGAAAAACCCGCACGAATATTTTTAGTAGCTGCATATAAGAGCGTATAGCGCTGAAATACAGGTATATCATTACCATATTGCTTGAATAAATAGACACCCAACAACTGAGAAAACTCAACACGGCCAATCGTGAGCAAGTGTCCGCCTGTTACCGAAATAATCACTGGACTGTCATCAAATCTTTCAAATACTTTTCCTGTTATGGGCAAAGAGCCATCATGAGAGAGTTCGGTTCCCACCATCCAACTACTCAAATGATTGAATTGTCTGGATAAGGCCATACTCAAACCGATCATTTGCTTGCGTGGCGCATCTGCATCCCAATCGCGCACCAATCGTGACGCAGTAAACAAGTGCGCATGGTAGCGTAAACTTTTATGGTAGATATCCTTTTTTGCCCGGTCAACTAAATCTACATCGTTAATAAGATATTTAAACCCCATCGAAACCGTAGGGTAGTTCATACCCAGATTAGGCACACGCATACCACCATTAGAAATGTGGTTGAAGTTAGCACCTGCACTTACTTGCCATGATGAGGTAATTGAATAATTAGCATGAAATCCTACTCGTATTAAGCCACTTACCGGACTACTGTAAAATCGATTGTCAGGATTATCGGTAAAGTCATACACCTTGTTCAGGTAAGTTATTCCAGCTGAAGCCCGAAGCGAAAAATTTATTTTTTTATTTAAAGTCAGTTGCGGCTCCGTATACATCATATAATAAAAGCCTTCACCCAGAATATTCTTTTTATCAAAATGTGTGTAGCCAACTAGTATACCATTCTCCGTATAGCGATTGGCTTTTTCAAAACCTTTTCTGGAAGCATCTCGCCAACTAAAACCAAGCTCAATGGTGGTAGGATGTGCACCCCTGGCCGTTTTTCTTAAGGTGTCGCGATGCGGAAGAATTGAACCCTTGTGTGCATTAAATTCGAAAGTATAACGAAGGCTATCCTGCCCAAAACAATGTGATGAGAAGCTAAGCCTGATTACGAGGAGGAGGCAGCAAAAGAAGAATGTTTTTCTAATCAAAATAGTACGAATAGAGGATTAAGAAGAAACAGTTTCCATGGTTGTAAAATTAGTATCAAATTTTAAGTAATGATAGCCTTTCTTTACGTAGAATCCGTGTGACCGATGTTTACTGCGCGTTGGAGCGGTCTGACGGATATTCTTACTGGTTGAAATTTTTGCTATTCAAAATTAGTTTGATCAAACCAGATTAACATTTTAGTTATTAATTCCAATTCATCTTATCTGTTCCTTTCTGTGAAATCTGTGGCAACAAGATTTTAAATCAAATCAGTAATACAAATTCTTCCTTTTATCTTGTTTAAGTATTGAGCCGCTCAGTGCAGCAAAACCTCCCACGAAACCACCAACCACTGCGGTAAGCGCAAATAGTAATGGTTTGCTAATCGATAAAATGCCAGCCACTCTATCAGCTAGTGGCGCAGCGCCACCCAAATCAATCCAGAAAGCATAAGCACCCCATAACAACGCAACACCTAAGAACCCGGCTAAAAAGTTTTGTGACGATTTTAAAAGATAACCGGCAGCAAAAGCAACTATAGCAATACTCCACCAGGGTAAAAAAAGCTGAATCACGAATGATCCTATTACGATGAATAAAAATTGCATTAAGAATTTCATTTCTTTGATGGATTAAGGTGGAGGTGATTTAATGACGTAGCTTCTTCTTTACTGCGAAGAAAAGCAAGTGGATAATATCTGGCACTAGTCCAGTGGCTTACAAACTGATCGTAGTACTTGCTACCAGGATTACCCGATTGTCCTCCGGGGTAAGTAGCCCAGGCTTTTACACCTTCTTTTTCCATAGAGGTAATCATTCTCCATGAAGGACCATGCGTACGTGAGTGCGCGTTGACAATATCATGATTTCCACCATGTTTAATTTTAATGCTGAGGGCATCAATGCGAAGCAAATGACCTATATAAGAATCTTTGAATTCTGCCCAAGGAACGGTAGTTGAGTTCTTACTCTTTTTCCATGCTTCAATATCAGCCACACCTTTTCTGAATGCTGCTTGCAGTAATGCTTTAGCATTTTCCTTCTCAGGTGTTTCTTGTCTGTCGAACCAAGCAAGTTCAGGTTGTTCTTTTAAAAGTTTAATGGTGTGGTAAGTGGTAGGTCGGGAGAGCGATACATTTTCTTTACGGAATTCATCCCAGGTCATCGGCATCAAAGCGTCCCACCACGCTTCGTAATAGGAAGCACCCTCACTATCAACGTTGTTGAAGTAATCCCAGCTTTTCAGTTTATCTAGCGCCACTTTTTCAGCCTCCGTGAGGTTGGCTAGATCAGCAACTTGTTCAAGAAAATAGGGGAGACTCTCTGCAGCTTTTAGATTATAATTATCGTTCTGCAAATTCATCAGATCTTCGGGTTTGGCATTGCTAAGCGCGCTTAACACCTGGTTAATGCGTCTGTTTCGATAAGCTTCAAAATTAGAAGCCGTGATGTAGTAGGGATAGGTTGCATCTGCCGGATACTGATTAGCTGAGCTGACAAAGCCACGCTCCGGATTTTTATACATTACGTTCTGTTCGTTGGGAATGAAGGCCTGCCATCCATTGGAGGTTTTACGGCCATCTAATACAAACTTGCCTTCATCTTTTCTTCTTACAGGAAACTTACCCTGCACACGCATGGCTACATCACCACCTGTAGAGGCGAAAGCAAAATTCTGAGCAGGGCCACTGTAATGATTTAGTGCTTCCATGTAATCCTGATGATTATTGGCTCGGTTAAGTTTATAAAAGGTCAGCGATTCATTCGATTCATCATGGGCAATCCATCGGAAAGCGTGGTGCTTTAGGTTGTCTTCAGCATGATAGGTATCATCGTAGGTAACGGGTCCCCAATGTGTATACACAACATTATCAATAAAAGCATTCTGTCCGCGCACATTAAAACGCTCTTCCACAATGTTGCTTTTCACCCAGTTGCTGTCGAGCAGGTACTCACTTTTAGTACTATCTCTAAATTCAATGCTATACCAGTCAACCAAATCACGTTGTGCATTAGTAACTGCCCAGGATACTGAATCGTTAAAACCAATAATAACATGGGGAGCACCAGGCAATGAAACCCCCATTACATTTATACCAGGTGCATGCAGTTGTATGGCATACCAGATGGAAGGTAAACTTAAATTTAAGTGAGGATCACTGCTTAGCATAGGGGCACCGTTGGCCGTTTTGCTTCCACTCACCGCCCAGTTATTGCTACCAGTGGTTGGGTCTGAGGGCGGTAGTTTTCCTGATAACTTAATTAATTCATTAGGCAGGGCAGAGGGTACACTTTCAAGTGTGACTGGATTGAAATTCCATTGGCCAGTGTTATCAACAATGGGATCACCTACATTTTCCATATCAGGAAAAAGTAAATCAACAGTTTCCTTGCCAAAGAGTTTTAAGGTATTGGTCATTTCAATATCCTTATCACCCATATTAAGTGTTTGCGCCATGCTGCGAAGTAGTAAGGCACATTTTAATTTCGTCCATTGCTCTGGTGCATAATCCAGCAGCTTGTATTCGAAAGGAAGGTCTTTGTAACTAAGTGATTGAATATATTGATTAATACCTTCGGTATATTTTTCGACAGCTAATTTCGAGTTAGCATCTTTTTCCATGGCTTCCAATGCATGCTGTGCTCCATAAACCATCCCCAGTCTGCGCTGACCACGGTCGTAATTCAGCACCGCATTGTCTTTACCGGCACCAATTATTTCCGAAATACGTCCTGCTGCTGCATGTGTCTGAAATTCCATTTGCCACAACCTGTGTTTGGCCGTAACAAAGCCTTGTGCCAGGTACAAGTCAGCTTCGTTGTTAGTAAAAATGTGCGGGATTAAAAGACTATCCACATAAATAGAGACTTCTTCATCAAGTCCGCTAATATTTAGTTCAGCACTGAGAGTCTGATCTTTAGCTTCAATATTTTGCCAGAAACCCTCAAAAGGACTTAAGAATTTACCAAGAGGAGGGATGCGCGTGCCACCAAGGGGCCAACTTGAGTTAAGTGCAAAAATCAAGGCCAAAGTGAGTACCAAAGAGACCAAAAACCAGATAATCTTCATGCTAAGCAAGGTTTAGTGCTATAAAGTAAAAACCTTTTCCTAATTTTCGAACTCCGATCCTGTAATAATTCATTTTGAAGAAGATTTTAGCCCAATACACGAAAGAGCAGGTTAAAAAAGCCGCTCAGATTAAAGCCATTTTTTTTGATGTTGATGGCGTGCTCACCGATGGTAAAATTATTTACGATGCCAACGGTAAGGAGATTAAAAACTTCAACGTAAAAGATGGACAAATCATATCTCATTTGCGCAAAGCTGGCATTTTAGTGGGCGCTATTTCTGGTCGCGATTCGGTGGTTACTGCTAATCGCGCTGCAGAACTTAAATTCGATTTTTGCCACCAGGGTATTGTAGACAAAGGCGCAGTAGTTGAAAAGCTTGCAGCACACCATAAATTAAAAGCCAAAGAAATGGCTTATGTTGGTGATGATATTATTGATTTAGTGGCATTTAAATTGGTTGGTTTGGCTGTGTGCCCTGCTGATGCATTCGATTATATCAAAGATAAAGTTGATTTGATATCCAAATATAATGGAGGCGAAGGAGTAGTGCGCGAAGTAGGCGATTTAGTACTTGCTGCACAAGGTAAATTTGAGAAGATTCTAAAAGGCTGATGTAGCAATCAGTGGATAAAGAAAGTACGTATTTATGTATCTTTGAAGGGATTTAGCTATGAAACCGATAACAGACTTTCAGCAAGTGGATCTTACTATCGCTTGACCTCAACGAAGTCTTTGAAGACATTGTAAAAGAACAGGAAGAAGACTACAGCACTTATAATCGTATTCCATTCAACTAATCGAACAACTATCATCGAACAACCAATAACGAACAACTAACAACCAAAAGCAGTGGAGATTTTTAAAGATAAAGTTCAGGTAACAGACAAGATCACCCTGGGTGGTGATAAGATGGTTTTATTTGCAGGCCCTTGTGCCGCAGAGAGCTACGAGATTTGTATGGAAGTGGGCACGCACATGAAAAAACTAACCGAGCAGTTAGGTATTCAATATGTGTTCAAAGCTTCTTTCGATAAAGCCAACCGTACTTCATTAGGTTCTTACCGTGGCCCTTCGATGGAAGGTGGCTTACAGATATTAGAACGTGTAAAGAAAGATTTGCAAGTGCCTATTGTTACCGATGTACACGAAAGTTATCAGTGTGCAGAAGCAGCTACAGTAGCAGATGTGCTACAGATTCCAGCCTTCTTATGTCGTCAAACAGATTTGCTAAAAGCAGCGGCCCGTACAGGCAAGGCTGTTAAAGTGAAGAAGGGTCAATTTATGGCACCAGAAGACATGCAATATGCAGTAGCCAAAGTAAAAGGAGAGGGCAACAACAATGTATTTCTGACAGAACGTGGAAGCACTTTTGGTTATAATAATTTGGTAGTAGATATGCGTTCATTGCCGATCATGCGCCAATACACACCTGTTATTTTTGATGTTACACACAGCGTGCAGCGCCCGGGTGGCTTGGGTGGTAAAAGTGGAGGCGACCGTCAGTTTACTTCCTATTTGGCAAAAGCAGCGGCTGCAGTAGGGGTCGATGGTTTCTTCATTGAAACACACCCTAATCCAGAGAAAGCATTAAGCGATGGTCCGAACATGATTCCCTTGCATGAAATGGAAGCGTTTTTGAAAACTATTTTGGCAATTTGGACACTTCATAAACAAGCGTAGACTTTTACGTTTTAAAATGGTTTTCTCTCAAATTTTTGTTCTACTAATTGTCGTATTCCTAGTGCTGGCACTTTACAAAGAGTGGTTTAACCCGGCACTAACCTTTTTTATCTGTGCGATGGCACTTGTCATTACAGGTATTATAAGCCCTGCAGAATTGTTAAAGGGTTTATCTAATCAGCAGATAATTATTATTTTTTTATTAGTGTTAGTTACTGCGGGTATTCGCTCATTAGTAGGTACAGAACTTCTTAGTCGATTTTTTAAAGAGTCATTAACTCCAAAAGCATTTTTGTTGAGATTAATGATTTTCTCTTCTTCAACATCTTCGTTACTCAATAATACGCCTATAGTAGCATTTTTGATTCCCTATGTAAAAGATTGGGCCTCAAGAACCGGAAATTCTTCTTCTAAATTTTTAATACCGCTTTCTCATGCCACAATTTTAGGAGGTATGATTACTGTTGTAGGTACTTCCACCAACTTGGTATTAAATGGATTGATTGAGTCCTATCATCTTCCACTATTAAACTTTACAGACTTTCTTTATCTAGGTTTGATAGTAACTGTAATCGGATGGATATACTTCTATTTTGTAGGTTACGCTCTTCTGCCAGATAATAAGGATAAGTTAACTACAATTTATAAGCATCTAAAAGAGTATATCGTTGAAACAGAATTATCTGAGAACTCTAAGCTCATTGGTAGAACTGTTAAGGATGCCGGGTTAAGAAATTTACAAGATGTATTTTTGGTAGAAATACTACGGGATGAGCAAGTTATTTCACCAGTTTCCCCAGAACAAGTACTACATAGTGGTGATTTACTTTTCTTCTCTGGTAATACAAGTGCCATTTATAAACTAATTGAAGATGACAATGGTCTTCGTTTGCCAAAGCAAGAGCATATAGAAAAAGAAGGACAATTCAATTTCGTGGAAGCGATAATTCCATCGGGTTCTGATTTAACCGGTGTAAAAATAAAAGATTCAAATTTTCGAAGTCGTTTTAGTGCATCTATTGTAGCAGTGCATAGGGATGGAAAACGTTTGGGAGGAAAAATGGGAGAAGCACAATTAGCTGGTGGTGACTTTCTATTATTACTTGCTGGAGAATCAAGTATAAAAAATGATCAGCACAAAGACCTTTTCTACCTTTCGGTGCCGCAAAAACTTTCAGCAAAAAAACCTTTCTGGTATAAGTGGTTGGGCATAGGTGTATTCGGAGCCTTAATATTGGGCGTTACTGGCATTATACCCTTATTCTCGGCTTGTCTGGTCTTATTATGTGTACTGGTGTTTTCCGGAAGATTATCACTAAGTCAAATAAGACAAAATCTTGATCTGAGTTTGTTGCTGATCCTGGTTTGCTCTTTGGCCATTGGCATAGCGTTGGAAAAAACGGGTACTGCAGATATGATGGCATCAACGCTATTAAAATATGGACAAGAATTTGGCCCTGTAGTTATGCTGTCAGTACTTTTTATTACTACTATTTTACTAACTTCTCTCATTACAAACGCAGCAGCTGTTTCTATAATGTTTCCTATTGCAATGGCCATTGCTTCACAAATGGTTTTAAACACTACACCCTTTTTTGTTGCCATTGCCTTCGCAGCTTCAGGTGATTTCATGACGCCAATTGGTTATCAAACTAATTTAATGGTATACGGACCAGGGGGTTATACATTCAAGGATTTTTTAAGAGCAGGCACTCCTTTTACGATTCTCTATTCAATTGTGTGCATTACATTTATTGTACTTTTTTACAAGTTATAGTATGAACAATCTTTTCCCATTTCAAACAAAAGTTTCGCTTGCTGAACGTGAATTAATGTTAAAGCAAAAACCTAAATTGATCTGGTTAACAGGTTTGTCTGGTTCTGGTAAATCGACTATTTCAGTTCAGCTAGAGTATCAATTACATGCTATGGGTTTTAAAACGTATTTATTAGATGGAGACAATATTCGCACGGGATTAAACAAGGATCTTAATTTCTCAAATGAAGGAAGAAGTGAAAATATCAGACGAATTGCTGAAGTATCTAAATTAATGATGGATGCAGGTATTGTTGTCATAGCTGCATTTATTTCACCTTTTAAGGCAGATAGAAACCGAGTTAAGCATATTGTAGGGCAGTCAAACTATATTGAGGTTTTTGTGAATTGCCCAGTAGAAGTTTGTGAGCAAAGAGATGTTAAGGGTTTATATAAAAAAGCAAGAGCAGGAGAAATTAAGGACTTTACGGGGATAAGTTCACCTTACGAAATACCTCAAAATCCGGATATTCGCATTGAATCAGATATTCAGAGTCTAGAGGAATCCTTACATTTGCTACTTGATTTAATCGTTCCTAAGATTTCATTTACATGAATCAATACTATTTAAGCCATTTAAAAGAATTAGAAGCTGAGGCTATCTACGTTATTCGTGAAGTGGTAGCACAATTTGAAAAGCCAGCATTATTGTTTTCAGGTGGGAAAGATTCAATTGTTTTGGCATACTTGTCAAAAAAAGCATTTTATCCGGCACGCATACCTTTTCCTCTGGTACACATAGACACAGGTCACAATTTCCCTGAAACAATGGTGTATCGTGATTGGCTTGTCAACGAGCTTCAAGTTAAATTAGTTGTTGGCTCAGTTCAGGAAAGCATTGACAAAGGGCGCGTACGCGAAGAAACAGGCTACAATGCCAGTCGAAATGCCTTGCAAACAGTTACTTTGTTAGATACTATTGAATTGCATAAGTATGATGCAGCGATGGGAGGAGCAAGAAGAGACGAAGAAAAAGCAAGAGCCAAAGAAAGGTTCTTCTCACACAGAGATGAATTTGGTCAATGGGATCCAAAGAATCAGCGACCTGAACTTTGGAATATTTTTAATGGGAGAAAGCAAATGGGGGAACACTTCAGGGTTTTTCCAATTTCAAACTGGACGGAAATGGATGTTTGGCAATATATTCAACAAGAGAATATTCCTATACCTACACTGTATTACACCCACGAACGTGAGGTAATTTCTCGTGATGGTGCATTACTATCTACTTCAGCATGGCTAAAATTGAAAGAGGGTGAGATGCCAGAAAAAAAACGAGTTCGCTTCAGAACATGTGGCGACATGCCCATTACAGGTGCTGTTGAATCTGACGCAGATACAATTGAGAAAATAATTGAAGAAGTTGCCGCTTCTCGTAAAACAGAGAGGGGAACACGTGCAGATGATAAACGATCTGAAACAGCGATGGAGGATAGAAAAAAATCTGGCTATTTTTAGTGTACTGTCTCTTGTTGGTTTAAGTGAAAACCAACAATTGGCAATTGACAATTGACAATTAAAAAGAATGAATCAACTATTACGTTTCACAACAGCAGGCAGTGTAGATGATGGCAAAAGCACTTTGATTGGCCGCTTATTATATGACAGCAAATCTATATTTGAAGATCAATTAGAAGCTGTTGAGGCATCTAGCCAGAAAAGAGGTTTTGATTATGTTGATTTATCACTATTAACTGACGGACTAAAGTCTGAACGTGAGCAAGGCATTACCATTGATGTAGCATATAGATATTTCGCTACTCCAAAAAGGAAATTTATTATTGCAGATGCACCTGGTCATATTCAGTATACCCGCAATATGGTAACAGGTGCCTCTACTGCTAATCTAGCCCTGATTTTGATCGATGCTCGTAAAGGCTTGGTAGAGCAAACCTTTAGACATTCTTTTATAGCGTCTCTACTAAAGATACCGCATATTATTGTTTGTGTTAATAAAATGGATTTGGTTGATTACAAACAAGAGGTATATGATCAAATAGTTGAAGATTATAAATCATTTTCGTCTAAGCTAGAAGTTTCAGATATACAGTTTGTTCCAATCAGCGCTTTGGTTGGCGACAACGTAGTGAACCGCTCTGAAAAGATGAATTGGTATCAAGGAGCAACATTGCTACATATGCTTGAATCAGTGCATATTGAGAGCGATCATAATCATATCGACTCCCGCTTCCCTGTTCAGTACGTGATAAGACCACAGTCCATTGATCATCATGATTTCAGAGGGTATGCTGGAAGAGTGGCAGGTGGAATATTTCGTCCGGGTGATGATGTGTTGGTAATGCCATCAGGGTTTCAATCGAAGGTAAAAAATATATTCGTAGGTGAAGATAAAGTTGAATCAGCCTTTGCTCCCATGTCAGTTACGATGACATTAGAGGATGAAATTGACATAAGCAGAGGCGATATCATTGCTAAAATTAACAACCATCCTCAATCAGATCAGGATATTGATGTAATGGTTTGTTGGATGAATCAAAAGCCAACTGCTGTTAATGCTCGACTATTGGTAAGGCATACTAACAAGGAAGTAAAAGTTGTATTAAAGGAAATTCAATACAAGCTTGATATCAATTCCTTGCAACGAATTGAAAATGCAGAGTACTTGAACATGAACGATATTGCTCGAATTCGTATAAGAACAGCACAGGCACTTCAATACGATAGTTATCGTAAAAACCGTATTACAGGAAGTTTGATACTTATTGACGAGCAAACAAATGAGACAGTTGCATCAGGCATGATTGTTTAATAGGACACACAGAAATTTTGAATCTAAATAACTTATTAACAAACGCCATTGAAGCCGCAGAAGCAGCTTGTTTGGATATTCTCGAAGTTTACAATACTGCTGATTTTCAGGAAGAACGTAAGGGCGATCAGTCTCCACTTACCCTGGCAGATAAGAGAAGTCATGCAACAATTGCTGGCATATTGGCCTCAACAAACTTACCTGTGCTTAGTGAAGAGGGTAAGACAATACCTTATGAGATCAGAAAAAACTGGGAATATTTTTGGATGGTAGACCCCCTCGATGGTACAAAAGAGTTTATCAAACGCAATGGTGAGTTTACTGTAAACATAGCCTTAATTCATAACCAAGAACCAATCTTAGGTGTCGTTGCCATACCGGTAACCAATCAGGTTTTTTATGCGGTAAAGAACCAGGGAGCATTTATAAAAGAAAACCAATTAACCAGAAAGCTGGCATACAGACCCTCCGTTGACTTGAGCAAACCTGGTGTAAGGGTTGTAGCCTCACGATCACATATCGATTTGGAAACGCAGGCTTTTGTAAACAAACTGAATGAACCTCAATTAGTTTCTAAAGGGAGTAGTTTAAAGTTTTTATTAGTAGCGGAGGGAGCTGCCGATGTTTATCCTCGTTTTGCACCAACAATGGAATGGGATACCGCTGCAGCACATGCTATAGTAAATGAGGTCGGCTACAGGGTTTTGCAAAAAGATTCTGATAAGCCCGTTCAATACAATAAACCTGATTTATTGAATCCATTTTTTATCTGCATTGCCTGATAAGTATTAGCCTCAATAAAGACATGAAGCAGTGGTTTGTATTTTACACCAAAAGCCGTCACGAAAAAAAGGTTTTCGAAGTACTCACCCGCAATGGTTTTGAAGCGTTTTTGCCTATGCAAAAGGTAATGAAGCAATGGAGCGATCGAAAGAAAAAGGTAGAAGTACCGCTCTTTAACTCTTATATTTTTGTTTACGATACAATTGAGAAAATACCTGTAATTCTACAAACTCCAGGCATTAGCTGGAATATTCGCCATAACGATAAACCTGCTGTACTTCATGAAAAGGAATATACCCTTATAAACCGTTTTCTGGAATCAGGTCTCTTCTTAGAATCCATGAGTATTCCGGATTTGAAGTCCGGAGACAAAGTTAAAATTATAGACGGCTCTCTTAAAGGCATTGAAGGTCAGTTGGTTAGCATAGAAGATAAGCAACACTTTGTTGTTCACCTTGAATCTTTTACAGGCTCAATTAGGGTAGCATTAGACCCGAAACTACTGCAGGCTATTTAGCGATTCTACACCCAGCTAGCCAAAATCCATCATTTCAGGTTTGGCCAAGTGTAGAGGTGAATTTTTTGAATTTTAATGAGTAAAATTTTTACTCATTAAATCTTTACTTTAACTTTAAACCGTGCTAGAGGGCCTTATTACATCCAGAACGCGTATTAAGATGCTGTTGAAGTTCTTCACTAACAGTACCTCAACTGCCTACCTGAGGGGTTTGGCAGAAGAATTTGACGAATCCACTAACTCTATCCGACATGAGTTAAATAACCTGTCTAAGGCAGGTTATCTCGTTTCCGCTGAGAATGGGCGAACAGTAGAGTATAGAGCTAATACCAATCATCCATTATTTCAAGACCTGAAAAGTCTCGTTCACAAATATTTAGGTTTGGATAAGATCATCGAGAACATTGTTTTCAAACTAGGTGACCTACAGGCTGCGTATATCATTGGTGATTATGCTAAAGGAAAGGATAGTGGGACTATTGAGTTATTGTTAGTAGGTGCCATAGACGAGGACTATGCATTAAAATTAGTAGAGAAAGCAAAGAAGTTAATACAACGAGACATAAAAATATGCATCATCAGCAAGGCCCAATGGGAGCAGCAGGAAAAGGTAATTGCTCCGCTTTTGCTATGGACTACTGACTAAAAAATGGTGATTCGTGCAATGTGTTAATCACGAATAACCAATAATAAATAAAAGTAAATGCAACTTACTCACTGGGACTGAGGAGGCGGAGCTGTAAGGATACCACGATAAAATAATTGCTGGAATGACTATATTTAAGGTTAAAATGAATGATACCATGAGGATACTTGTACTTTTTGCATCCTTGGCTTTTTTAGGGAGTTGTGTACCTAACAGAAAGTATGTGTATCTACAAAAGAATGATGTGAATTCAAAAGTCTTACCTAAAGACACAGTTGTTAGAGAGTATAGTTATGAAGACTTTGCGTATAAAATTCAGCCTGAAGACATTCTATCAGTACGCTTTGAAAGTTTAACACCTCAGCAGTATGATTTTTTTACTAAAGACATACAATTGGCCGGGCAATCTTTAAGTCAACAAGCTAATCCTTTGCTTATAGGTGAATTGGTTGATAACGAAGGTATGGTACCATTCCCTGTTGTTGGTAAAGTAAAAGTTGCAGGTCTTACAATCTATGAGGCTCAGGATACTCTCCAAAAAATAGCCAATCAATATTTACAGAATCCAATTGTAAAGGTAAGGTTAATTAATTTCAGGATTACCTTCTTAGGTGAAGTTAATAGAGAAGGCACTATAACGCTTAGTAATAATCGTGTTAGCCTGATGGAGGCAATAGGGCTGGCTGGAGGTCTAACCGATTTGGCTGATAAGAAAAATATTAAACTGATAAGAATTCGAAATGGTCAAACTGATGTGCAGTACATTGACTTATTAGATGAGGATTTTATGCAATCCCCTAACTTTTTCATTAATCAAAATGATCTTATTATAGTACCTGCACTTAGACAGCGTCCTTATAGAAAGTATGTGGGCCAAAATGTATCGTTGGCTATTTCTGCTTTAACACTTGTTGTTTTAACTATTAACTTATTGACAAATTAACGTGACTCAGGACTTTAATAATAAAAATGGATCAATATCAAAAGAAGGTTTAGATATTGATCCCAAAAGAATCATTTACCAGGCAACTCGCTATTGGTACTTAATTGCCTTGAGTATTCTAACAGGTTTAACTGTAGCCTTCTTAATTAATCGTTACGCTACGCGCATATATTCTATCAATGCCTCCATTATTATCAAGGAAACACAGGAGGCTTCCGGAGGAGAATTGCTTTACAACAATCCTTTAGTAAAATTTTACAGAAATTATTTGAACGAGATTTATATTATCAGGTCAATTCCTTTAATACAAAGATCCGTTCAGCAAAAGGGGTTTGATAAAACCTTTTTCAGAATAGGAAATTTTTTGACCACAGAATCTTATAAAACACTTCCTTTCTCGATAGATATTATTAAAAATGAACAAGATAAAGTACTTGACTTCAACTTTGATCTTATAAATAATGATAAGTTCAGCTTATCCTATTTTCAGGATGGTGAGAAAATTACCGAAGAAAAAAAATTTGGAGAGGAGATCACAGTTGAGGATGTCGTCTTTAAGCTTAATGTAAATAAAGATTTATCAGACACTTCAATTGGTGGTTCTTTTGCCTTTTCTTATAAAACACCCTTTGACGTAGCCCGATCATATGCTGGCCGATTGCAAGCTGAATGGGCTGAAGAAGGTGCTGGAGTCATCAATCTGTCTATTCGAGGAGCCAATTCAAATAAAGAAATTGATTTCCTTAATGGATTAATCGAGAATTATCAGCAATATGATCTGGAAAAGAAAAATGTCACAGCAACCAATACAATAGAATTTATTAATGATCAATTAAACAATATTAGCGACTCTTTGTCCAAAGCTGAGCGTCAATTGGAAGTTTTTAAAAACAAGAATATTGTTACAGATCTTAATAGTGAAGCACTACGCTTATATCAAAAAGTAGAAGGGTTTGAGGTACAGAAATCAGAGTTAATTATTAGAGCTAGTTATTACAACTACCTGATAAATTATATCAACAATAATACTGAGTTAGATAAAGTTATCCTGCCCAGTTCTGTGGGTATTACCGATCAGATTTTAATCGAACTTGTTTCAGAGATTATTAAGATACAGACAGACATTAAAATGCTGACCCGATCGGATAAACTGGAAAATCCTTTTGTTGCCGATGGTAGAAAAAGAATTAATGTGCTTAAGGGAGATATACTAGAATCAATCGATAACCAGAAATCGGTAGATAAAATAAAGCTTGATTTTTTAGGGAAGAATATAAAAGAGATAGAAAAACAATTAAGTACTTTGCCTTTAGCTGAAAGACAGTTTATCAATATAAAAAGGAATTACGCTTTATTAGAAAGCCTTTACGTGTTTCTGCTTCAGAAAAGAGCCGAGGCCGGTATATCTAAAGCATCAAATACATCAGACATAGTTGTTGTTAATCCTCCAATTGCTAATGGTCCAATTTCACCATCTACCAGTAGAAACTACTTTCTTGGCTTATCCATCGGTTTAACACTGCCATTTATCTTCTTTGTGATGCTTGAACTATCTAACACGCGAGTTCAGTCGCGTGAAGATGTTGAGAGAATAACCACCATTCCATTTATTGGAGGCGTGGGGCATAAACGTTTAGATATTAATCTGGAGGTGCTTTCTAAACCAAAATCGGCCATCTCAGAATCGTTTCGAGCTTTGCGATCTAATCTTAATTACTTTCTGCAGGGAAAAGAAAAAGGCGTATTTCTGATTACAAGTTCTATAAGTGGGGAGGGTAAAACGTTCACTTCTATTAACCTCGCTTCTGTGTTTGCACTCTCCGGTAAGAAGACACTGATTGTAGGTGCAGACATGCGAAAGCCAAAGATTTTTGCAGATTTTAATTTAGATAACTCAATAGGCTTAAGCAATTATTTAGCTGGCTTGGCAACACTGGAAGAGATTACCAGGACAACGGACTATCCAAACCTGAATTTAATAAGTGGAGGTCCTGTACCACCCAATCCTTCCGAGTTGATCTTATCTGACCGGATGAGTGATTTTTTAAGCAAGGTGAAGGAAAATTACGATTTCATTTTTATTGACTCCCCTCCATTGGCTCTGGTGACGGATGCCTTTGTTCTTTCGGGAATGGTGGATCATACCTTATTTATAGTTCGTCAGAACTATACGCCAAAGCCTCTGCTTAGAACTATAGATGATTTTTATAAAGATGGTAAAATCAAAAACATTAGTCTTGTTTTGAACGATATCTATAAATCGGGCCCCGGTTATGGCTATGGTTACTCCTATGGTTATGGCTATCATTATGGCTATGGTTATGGAACTTCAAAGAACAATGGTGGGGGTTATTACGAATAATGTTCGACTCCATACAAGCTGGTAAGCTCATAATTTTTTACTCTTGATTGAAAAGGTGGTAAAAACTGATGTAGACTTAAAAAAGCATAAGTCCCAAACCATTAGTGGTATCAAGTGGAATATGCTGAATCAGTTGGTAAATCTGGCATTACTATTTGCTGTAGGCATTATGCTTATGCGTATACTAACTCCTACCGAGTTTGGTTTAATGGGGATGGTGAATGTTTTTTCAGGATTCTTATTTGTCATGGCTAACGTAGGCATAAGCTCATCACTTATACAATCCAAACAAATTGATGAGGTTGATAAGAGTACCGTGTTTTGGACGACTGTGATTATTAATTCATTGCTTACTTTAATGTTAATTTTAGTAAGTCCACTTATTGCAGGCTTTTATAATGAACCTAAACTCATATATATTACCTGTGCATTATCTTCCGTTTTCATTATTCAGGCACTTGGATCTATTCATGGTATCTTGTTACGTAAACAGTTGGCATTCAAAACCATTTTCATTAACAATACGCTTGCCGGTATTTTGGCGTCAATTATTTCAATTGCTTCAGCATTAAATGGAGCCGGTGTTTGGGCACTTGTTGTACAGCAAGTGTGTATGGCACTATTTACGAGCATCTTTTACTGGTTCAATAGTTCTTTTCGCCCATCCTTTATATTCTCTTACACAAAGCTTAAAACTCATTTAAAGTTTGGGCTACCACTTTTAGGTTCAAATAGTTTCCATTATTGGATAGGAAGTGGCGATAATTTACTTATTGGTAAATTTCTTGGTGTAGATGCGCTTGGAATTTACGCACGCGCTTACTCCATTGTTACTTTGCCTACGCGCAGGTTTAACATTGTATTTACAACGGTACTCTTTCCTTCATTTTCTCAAATTAAGGATGATAGACAAAGAGTAAGAACAATCTACCTGAAGGTAATGAGGGTCATTGCGTTCTTTGTATTGCCAGGTATGGGTTTATTAATTGTAATGGCAGAACCATTTGTTTTATTACTCGCTGGCGAAACCTGGTTAGAAATGGTTACTATACTTCAATTACTTTCAGTTGTAGCTGCTATAAAATCACTTGGCTTTCTAACCAGTAATGTATTGTTATCCCAAGGTCGTTCGAATATAGATTTTAAACTAAATACCTTCTCGGGCTTAATTACTTTGATCGGATTTTTTCTGGCTGTGCAAGCAGGTATGCTAACTGTAGGTGTGGTTTATGTGGTAACTTCCATATTGGTAATAATACCTTCATGGTATCTTGCTGGTAAAGAAATTGCTTGTACCATTCAGCATACGTTGCTAAATATTTTACCATTACTGGTGATAGCAATTGTTCTAACAGGTCTTGGTTACATTACATTACAGTATTTCAATGAATTGTCGACTTATTTTAAGGTAGCCATAGCTTCAATTGAATATACATTTGGTTGGATTACACTCAATTATCTTTTCAATAAAAAGGTTTTTTCAGAAATAGTTACACTAGTGAAAGATTCGACACGAAGATCTTAGTAAGACATTATGGATTTAACAAATAAGTCAATTCTTATTACCGGAGGTACAGGTTCCTTAGGTAAGGCCTTAACAGCTCATATTCTTGCCAAATGGCCCCAAACTAAACGCCTTGTTATTTTTTCCCGCGATGAACAGAAACAATTTCAAATGGCTCAGGATTATCCTCAGGATAAATTTCCACAAATCCGATTTTTTATTGGTGACGTGCGCGATTTTGACCGTGTCAGGCGTGCGCTTAAAGGCATTGATTATGTAATTCATGCAGCTGCCATGAAACACGTACCCATTGCTGAGTATAACCCTATGGAATGTGTAAAAACAAACATTATGGGCGCGGAAAATGTTATCAATGCCTGTCTCGAAACTGAAGTAGAGCGTGTGGTAGCGCTTTCTACAGATAAGGCAGCGGCTCCAATTAATCTTTATGGAGCCACCAAATTGGCTTCCGATAAATTATTTGTTGCAGCTAATAACATCAGAGGGTGGAACCCAATTCGATTCAGTGTGGTGCGCTATGGTAACGTAATGGGATCTAATGGATCAGTAATTCCTTTCTTCCTCAAGAAGAAAAAAGAGGGCGTACTGCCCATAACTGAGCCCACCATGACTCGCTTTAATATAACCCTGCAAGGCGGGGTGGATATGGTCATGCATGCGCTTGAACATGCGTGGGGAGGAGAAATTTATGTGCCTAAGATACCCTCTTATAAAATTTTAGATGTGGCAGAAGCGATTGGACCTGAATGCAGCAAACCAGTGATTGGTATTCGGCCAGGTGAAAAGATACATGAAGAAATGATTACATCATCAGATTCTTTCCACACCTATGATGTAGGCAATTATTATGTAATTGTACCTGCCACTTCACGTTGGAAACTCCCAGATTTTATCGAACAATTCAAAGCCAAGAAAGTAGAGATGGGTTTTGCCTATAACTCTGCTACTAATTCGGAGTGGGTTTCTGTTGCTGAGCTACGAAAGTTAATAAAGGAGAATGTTGATCATTCCTTTGATGAAATCTAATACACCTTTTTACCAATGATGAGAAATATTCCTTACGGTAAACAACATATTACTTCAGAAGATGTTGAAGCTGTTAACAAAGTTTTGCTTTCTGATTTTTTAACGCAAGGCCCTACTATCAATAAGTTGGAAGAAGCTTTTGCTCAGTACGTAGGTGCTCAGTATGCAGTTGCTGTTGCCAATGGCACAGCCGCTTTGCACCTTTGCGCCTTAGCGCTTAATGTAAAGGCAGGCGATAAGGTCATCACCACACCCATTACCTTTGCGGCATCAGCAAACTGTGTGCGCTATGCTGGAGGAGATGTTGTATTTGCTGACATTGATCCCGCTACGTATACAATAGATATTGCAAAAGTACGTGCATTATTGGAGGCATCCCCTAAAGGTACCTATACAGGAATTATACCGGTAGATTTTTCGGGCTACCCTGTAAATCTTGAGGCATTCCGACAGCTTGCTGATGAACACGGACTTTGGATTATTGAAGATGCCTGCCATGCGCCCGGTGGATACTTTATGGACAGTAAGGGTAAAAAGCAAATGTGCGGTAATGGTGCCTTTGCAGACCTTGCCATTTTCTCCTTTCATCCGGTAAAACATATTGCGGCAGGTGAGGGAGGGATGATCACTACAAATTCTAAGGCCTTATACGATAAACTATTATTACTAAGAACTCACGGCATTACTAAAAATCCTGATTTGCTGGAAGAAAATCATGGTGGCTGGTATTATGAAATGCAGGAGCTTGGGTACAATTATCGCCTAACCGATTTTCAGGCAGCTTTAGCACTCAGTCAACTTTCGCGAGCTGATGCAGGTTTAAAAAGAAGAGAAACGATTGCAAAAAAATATGATGAAGCTTTTGCAAGACTAGGTATAATAAAGCAGCAAAGAGAGGCAAAGCACCATAATGCATACCATCTTTATGTTATTGAAGTAGATAGAAGAAAGGAACTGTATGATTATCTGCGAGAGGCCGGAATTTTTTCGCAAGTTCATTATATACCCGTACACACCATGCCCTATTACAAAAAGTTGGGATGGAAAAAAGGAGATTTTCCCTTGGCAGAAAAGTATTATGAACGTTGTCTGAGTATTCCTATGTATCCATCGCTTACCGATGAGGAACAAGACTACGTAATTGAAAAAATAAAATCTTTTTTTGAGCGCTAACATTAACCATAGAATCGCACTCGGAACAGTTCAGTTTGGGTTGGACTACGGTATCAGTAATGCCAAAGGAAAAACATCCCTGAGAGAAGTGACCGAAATTTTAGACTTTGCCAGAGATCAACAGATCACCCTATTGGATACAGCCGCTGCCTATGGTAATAGTGAAGAAGTGATTGGGCAATGTACCGGTGCTGACTTTCAGCTTGTTTCAAAATTTATTGATGCTGGTGACCGCAAAGCTGTGCGTACCTCCTTGCTGACAAGTTTAGAGAAACTTAAGCGCCAATCTCTGTATGCTTATCTTGCTCACCACGCCAATAGCTTGATCGAACATCCCGTTTATTGGGAAGAGCTTCTGCAATTGAGAGAGGATAAACTCGTAAAAAAAATTGGATATTCATTGTACACGCCAGCGGAGTTAGAGAAGCTGTTTCAACTGAACATGATTCCTGATCTGATACAGATTCCTTTTAGTCTGCTGGACCAACGTTTCGCTCAGTACTTTAAGCTCCTGAAAGAGCGATCGGTTGAGATTCATGTAAGATCCGCTTTTTTGCAAGGACTTTTATTAATGGATAGTAAAGACCTTGGTGCTTTTTTTAATCCGGTAAAGCCCGTGATAGAAAAACTGACGGTGCAATTCCCCTCGATTGAAGAGAGAGCAGCTGCCTTGCTATTATTTTGCCTTCAGCATGCAGCGATTGATAAAGTAGTGATGGGTGTAAACACAAAAGTTCAGCTTGAAAGAAATCTGACTTCGTTACTTAAGGGAGCAGCGGTTGATAAAGATTTCGAAATAGGAGAAATATCCGAAGCTATTCTCATGCCTAATCAATGGCCTAAGTAAAATGCAAGGAAAGAAACTTCGTTTAGGAATTATTGGAATGAGCGAAGGGAACGGACATCCCTACTCATGGGCAGCCATTTGCAATGGATATGATAAAAGCAAAATGGATGAATGCCCCTTTCCTGCAATACCAGATTACCTGGCTAAACAAGTGTGGCCCCACGCACAGATTCCCAATGCTATTGTTACCCATATCTGGACACAAGATTTAACTGTCTCTAAACACGTTGCAGCTTCCGCTAAAATTGAAACTGTAGTACTGAATCCGGAAGAAATGATTGAGTCCGTAGATGCTATTTTACTGGCCAGAGACGATGCTGAGAATCATGCTGATATGGTGGCGCCATTCCTGAAGGCCGGACTTCCTGTTTTTGTAGATAAACCTTTTGCTTTGTCGCATAAGGATGCCAGTATTATGTTGGAGCAACAGCAATACGAGGCACAGATTTTTACCTGCTCATCGCTGCGCTATGCCTCAGAGCTCCAACTGACAAGGGAAGACAGAGCGATGATAGGTGATATCCATTGGGTGGAGGCTTCGGTTATGAAAAAGTGGGACACCTATGCTGTGCATATTCTTGAGCCGATCATTGCGCAGCTGGAGAACCGAGGAACACTTAAACATGTGCAAACAACAAAGGCAGAAGAGGTGCAACTTACACTGGTGAAGTGGGAGAATCTGATGGCGTATGTAAAAGTGACAGGTAAGTATCCGGTGCCTTTGGCAATCACCTTCTTTGGGAGCAAGGGATCGATCACGAAATTATTCGCAGATTCTTTTAGTTGTTTTAAGGCCTCCATACAAAAATTCATTGAACAGGTTGAAACCAAAAAGCAGTTGATACCTCGACATGAAACAATGGAAATTGTAGACATTATTGAATGGGGCAGAAAATGAAAATTTTACTGATAGGTCTCGGTTCCATTGGTAGGAGGCATTTAAAACATTTGCAGTCTATAGAAAATGTAACATTAGCTGCCCTTAGAACAAATAAAGGGGCACGAAAGGAAAAGAGCGATATCCTTGAGTTTTTTTCTGTTGAAGATGCCTTATCTTTTCAACCCAATGGAGTAATTATTTCAAATCCTACAGCTCTGCATGTCCAAACAGCCTTGCCTTTTTTAAAGGCAGGTGTAAAAGTTTTAATTGAAAAACCAATTGCAGATACACTTGCTGAGGCTACCTTGCTTACTGCTTTTAGTGAGCAAATAAGAGTGGCTTATTGTATGCGGTTTTCACCTCTTGTGGTTAAACTCACAGAGATATTTGCAAATGATCCGCCTTTTAAAATATCATTTAAGAGATCTTACTACTTGCCTAAATGGCATCCTTACGCAGACTACACAAAAGAATATACAGCAATAAAAGCTTTAGGTGGTGGTGTTATCCGCACTTTGTCGCATGAAATTGATATGGCGCTTCATTGGTTTGGAGAGCCTCAATCCATTAAAGGTGTAACAGATCGCCTCTCTTTTTTAGACATTGATACTGATGATTTTGCCTTCTTTACCATAAAAACAAAATCAGGAGCCAGAGTTAATTTTGAATTGGATTTCTTCTCGCCAATCAACAGGAATGAGGGGGAAGCGTTTACCTCTAAAGGATTGTATTACTGGACAATGGAGGGAATTTGGTATACACCGTATGAGAGTAATAAAAGTGAAGCGCTCTTCAAATTCACTACAGATGCCATTGATGAAATGTATCAAGCTCAGTTGAAAGATTTTGCAGATTTTATCTTGCATGGAGGATCCACCAACGCAACATTGAAGGAAGCAGTGGGAGTTTTAGCATTAATTCAACATGTCGAGCAGCAATCATAAACGAATCGTGGCTATCATTCCAGCCAGAGGGGGGTCTAAGCGCATTCCCGGTAAAAACATTATTGACTTCATGGGAAAACCTTTGATCGCATGGACAATAGAAGCTGCCAGAGATTCTGGACTTTTTGAAAAGATTGTGGTAAGCACCGATAGTGAAGAAATTGCTACAGTAGCCAGACAATGGGGTGCAGAAGTGCCGGGTTTACGCGACAGTAAGGCAGATGACTACAGCCCGGTAAGTGAAGCAACAATACGCACCTTGCAGCTAATGGAAGAACAAGGGATTTATTTTGATGAGGTTATACAGCTCTTTGCGGTTTGTCCATTGCGAAATGCTCAAGACATTATTAATGCTTACCAATATTTTGTAAAATCAAAATCCAACTTTCTTATTTCATGTTTTAAGTATACATGGATGAACCCCTGGTGGGCTGTTACGTTGGACCAAGAGGGGCATCCTTCCTGGATTTTTGAAGACGCTAAAAAACGTTCACAAGATTTACCTGAGCTGTTTAGCCCAACAGGTGCAATATGGGTAGCTAATGTTGAGGCACTATATAATGAAAATACATTTTATGGTAACGGACATGTCTTTTGGGAGATGAACTGGAAACGGGCTGTAGATATTGATAATTATGAGGATCTGGAATTGGCAAAAATGTTAGGATCTGCAGAACAAAAAGATGATGGAATATAAGTGCCTGACTAAACAGCAGTTTTATTTCAAGCAATATGCTATTGTTCCCATCCGAATGGAGGATCGATTTAGTATTATGCAATGGCGAAATGAGCAAATGTATCATTTACGACAAAACAGAATTCTTACGCCAGAGGATCAGGATCAATATTTTAAGACGGTTGTGGCCAAGTTATTTGATCTTGACAAGCCGGGGCAAATCTTATTTTCTTATCTGGATGGTGATACTTGTATTGGTTATGGCGGTTTAGTACATATTGATTGGACTAACCGAAATGCCGAGATATCCTTTATCATGGATACTACCCTGGAGAAAGAATTTTTTGAGTTTCATTGGTCAACCTATCTTTCATTAATTGAACGAGTAGCTTTTGAAGAGCTTGACTTACATAAAATTTTTACCTATGCTTTTAACCTGCGTCCGCACTTATACCCGGTGTTAGAGAAAAGCGGATTTTACCGCGAAGCAACCTTAAAGGAACATGCTTTTTTCGATGAGCGCTTTATTTCTGTTGTAATTCATGCCAAGGTTCATTGCTATTTGCGACCAGCCTTATTAACCGATGCAGCGACTACTTTTCGATGGGCAACAAACCCGAAGGTTAGGGAGTTTGCATTGAATCAATCTGAAATACAATGGTTAGATCACAAAATGTGGTTTGCGAATAAACTTAAATCCAATCACTGTTTTTATTATCTGTTGATGCAAGGAGATGAGCCAATAGGATCAATCCGATTTGATATTGATACCAACGAAGCAATGATTAGCTATTTACTTGATCCAAAATATCATGGAATGGGATTTGGAAGAATCCTGTTGAAAAAGGGAATTGAACAATTTAAGCAGGAGGCTGGGCATCAAATAACACGTATCACTGGCTGGGTCATCAACGAAAATTTACCCTCAGTAAAAGTGTTTGAGAATCTGGGCTTTGAAAAGAGCCAAGATGACGGAACGAAATCCAACTATTATTTATCAATAATATGAAAATTGGACATGTAGAGATAGGGGACAAGCATCCCGTATTTATTATTGCAGAGCTTTCTGCGAATCACAATGGAAGCCTGGAAAATGCACTGGCTACCATCAAAGCAGCGAAACGGTCGGGTGCCGATGCCATCAAGCTACAAACCTATACAGCTGATACTATCACGCTCAATGTACGTTCTGATGATTTTAAACTAAGTCAGGGAACAATCTGGGATGGTAAATATTTGTATGACTTGTACAAGGAGGCCTATACACCCTGGGAGTGGCATGAAACACTTTTCAAGGCAGCAGCCGAAGAAGGACTTGTTTGTTTCTCTTCTCCCTTCGATCCAACTGCTGTAGACTTGCTGGAGTCTTTGAATGCTCCAGCCTACAAAATTGCCTCTTTTGAAATTACCGATATTCCTCTCATTGAACTGGTAGCCTCAAAAGGAAAACCTGTTATTATTTCAACAGGCATTGCAGAGATGGAAGATATTCAATTGGCTCTTGATGCCTGCCGCAGAATGAAGAATAATACAATTGCCTTGTTAAAATGTACCTCCAGTTATCCGGCACCAATAGAAGAGGCCAACATGGTAATGGTGAAAGACATGGCCGAACGTTTCGGAGTCATCACGGGCCTTTCAGATCATACCATGGGCAGTACGGTACCTATTGTAGCAACCTGCATGGGGGCAAAAATAATTGAAAAGCATTTTATACTCGATCGCTCCATTGGAGGGCCTGACGCTTCCTTTTCTATGAACGAGCAAGAGTTCACAGCCATGGTAAAAGCAGTACGCGAAGCCGAAAGTGCTTTGGGGGTCGTAAACTATGATCTTACCGATAAGCAGAAAACAGGTAAGGATTTTTGTAGGTCTTTATATGTGGTAAGCGATATCAATGAAGGAGATATAATCACAGAAGCTCACATTCGATCAATTCGTCCGGGATACGGTTTGCATCCCATGTATTTATCTGAGATCATTGGAAAGAAGTCCAAACAAAGTTTAAAGAAAGGCGATAGGGTTAGTTTTGAGTTAATAAAATGACAGGTCAATATAGGATTAAGGATGCTCCTTACAATGATCCTGATATCGTAAATAGAAGAAATGAGCGTATTGAGCAGCTTTGCTCCATACTCTTTCCGATTATGAACAAGATTCATAATGTAAACTATTCAGAGAGATTTTGGCTGATTGTGCTAAGTGATCATTTGAAGACATGCTTAAATCGTGAGCCTTTGATGAGTAATTCTGATTACAATGAACCTGCGTTATTTGTTTCAGTAAATTCAAGGCAGATTCCAGTCAGGAAGGGGGTTTTGAAAAATTGGCTTGTATACCTGGGAAGAAAATTTAAGAAGGGGACTTCTCTAAATGTATTTCAAGAAAAGATTAAAAGTAATGCTAACCTATGCATAGGAACCCGTTCTCATGAACATGAGAGAAATGGAGTAGGGGTTGCTACATCCGAGTATTTTCCCTGGTTAATGCCAGTACATAATGTTGGCCTTCGTAAGCGTGCAGTAAATCATACTAATGGTAGGTATGATATGTTTATCAGGAATATCATTGCCAATTTACCCACATTTTTTCTTGAACATTTTGCAAAAAATTTGGAAAGTATTCCAATAGTAAACAATCCCGGAGAAAAGATATTTCATTATGAACATTTGCAATCACCTTTTTCATACTTGACGCTAGCTAAGTATCAAGAGTATGGTGCCAAAATATTCTTTTATCAGACAGGAGGGTATATTGGAGAGGTTTCATTCTCACCAAGTAAATTATTTTACAGAACAATTGATAAATTTATTACATATGGTTGGAAGGTCAATGAGAAGGATGAACCGGGAAAGGCTTATAGAATGGAGCAATACTTCCGTAGTTGGAAAAAGCAACTTGATTTAAGTGTACAACAAAGCATAGACTGTCTTATTGTATTTTCTCTCATTGATGAATATACAAAAGAGTACTACTACAATACATATCGATATTTAATTAGTAATCTTGACAGGAAGAAATATGGGAATGTTGTGCTTAGACCAAGATTGACGACAACCAGGTTGGTCTCCTCACCAAATGAACTTGCATTCTTAAAGGTTGAGAAGGATTCGATCAGTATTGATGATGGTAAAGGGCCTTTAGCAATATTAGCTGCTAAATCAAAAGTTATAGTTCACCTGCAATTACCCAGTACCAATTTTCTGGAAGCAGTTTATTGCATGCAACCTGTATTAGGTGTAAACACGAATTATTCACCCTCTCAAGCTGTAGCTAGCTATTATGAGAATTTGACTAACCTAAAAGTTATACATCCCAATATACAGTCATTAGTAAATCATCTTAATGCCGTTCAGATTAATGAATGGTGGGACAAAGTGATTAGAGATGACAGATTTACAGAGTTCGGAAATAATTTTGTGAGTTTTAGATTTAAAAATTTTAATAATTGAAATGACTGTTTCCGTTGAAGAACCAAATCTTTTTATAGTCGGATTTCAGAAATGTGGGTCATCCTCATTATTTGATTTTTTAGTTACACATCCTTTAATTTCCGGTACAAACCCTAAGGAAACTTATTTTCTTTGCGATAGGGATTATGAATTATTTAACCCTGATCAAAATATCTCATCTAAGAATGCTTCATGGGCCAACTACTTTAGCGGTAAAACAACCCGGTACCGCATGGAGGCATCGGTTTGCAACTTCTATCAGAAGATGGCATTGGATTATATCTCAGGTATAAATGATTCGAAAGTTATTTTTATTGTTCGAGATCCAGTAGAACGTTTTGTGAGTACGTATAAATATAATTTGAACTGGCTTTTAAAGTATCATGGATATGTTACTCTTGAAAAGTATTATGAATTGATCAAGAGAAATGAATTAGATCGTGACATGTGTCGATACGCCATCGAGCACGGCAAGTATTTAAAATACATTAATTTATGGCACGAACGATTAAGGAAGGATCAAATATTGATAGTTAACTTTCATGACTTCATAAAGAATCAGGATGGTGTTGTAAAGCAATTGTGTGAATTCTTAGATGTTAAAAATGAGTTTTCTAAAATAATACCGAAGAGTAACACCACCACTTCTCCCAGATTCAAATCCCTTCATAAATTTATTCTTAGGTTCTTTGGGGGGCGAAATTTTCCAGGTAAAGAATTTGTATTGAAATTATATCAATCTTTTTTTCAGAAAAAGGACTTAACAAAGATCTCACCTGAATTGCATAAGCTGTTAAGCAAAGAGTACCAGGATGAATACGAACAGCTCTTTAAGGTTACTAAACTAATTTGATATACATCATTGACTATTTTATTTCTATCCTCATTCCCCATAGATGCTAATAAAGGTGGGGTGCAGCGTGTTACAGAGACTCTGGCTCTAGAGTTTAAACGATTAGAACATTCGGTGATTTACTTATGTGTGGCAGAACATGCCCCAGTGGAGGTTAAAGGCATACCACAGTATATTTTTCCTGATGCTGTTAATAAAATCCTCAATTGTCAGGATTATCTTGTTGGATTAGTGGACAAACTCAAGATTGATGTAATCATCAATCAGGCAAGTATGCATAAGCAATTACTGGCAATTTTGAATGGTGTTGCAAAAAGAAGGGAAAAAAAAGTAAAGATAATTACGGTTCATCATAACTGTATCTCATGCTACTTGGAGAATTATCGCAATATTGTTTTAGACAATATAGGCCCCACTTCCATACTTAAACGCTTTGATTATCCCTTTGTGTGGTGGTTGCTTAAACGTTATAATAAGATTAAGTACGGAAACCAGTTTAAAAAAATTCTTGATATTTCTGATAACTTGGTTTTACTATCACCGAGGTTTGTCGCTGAACTTAAGAGTTATGGTGTTTACAAAAACATCAATAAAGTCACAGCTATCCCCAACCCTGCCCCTTACAGGTCGCAAGAAGGAGTAGAAAAATTTAAAGAGAATAGGTTGTTATATGTGGGGAGATTGGATTATCATCAAAAACGGGTTGATCTGCTACTAGATATTTGGGGTAGATTGCAAGGCTCTTTCCCCGATTGGTCCTTTGATATACTCGGAGATGGACCTATGCGTAAACATATGCAAGAGAAAATTGCAAAATTGGATTTACAGCGTATAATACTTCATGGCTACGCTGATCCGCAGCCATTTTTGCAGAGATCAAAATTCTTTTGCATGACTTCGGCCTTTGAAGGTTTTGGGATGGTATTGGTTGAAGCACAGGCTTATGGCGTAGTACCTTTTGCCTTTAATTGTTACACCGGCCTCCAGGATATTATTGTTGATAAAAAGTCAGGGATGATTTTTGACAAGTTTGATGTTGATTCCTATGTAAAAGGACTTACTCATTTGATGCGTAATGAAGATTTACGACAAGAAATGGCGAGTAATGCTCAAGAAGGACTAGTTAAATACTATCCCGAGAACATAACTGATTCTTGGATTAAATTGATGAAGCAATCTTGATTGGAAATGTAAAATATTACTGGCTACTATTTATTGTTTGGCCATTTCTTTCCTTTATTCTGGCCTTGAGAAGAGGGTTCAATAAACGGTTTCAATGGATTATACTAGCCTTTTCATTCCTATACGGATACACAGTTTTTGTTGATTCGGGGGATATCGTACGCTACAAACAAAGTTTTTATGTCATTAGTGATTATTCATGGTCAGATTACTTTGAGCGGATTAATAACCTTTATACCGACTTTGATGATCTTGATCTGGAGTATGCTGTTGCAGCAGCTAAGCCCGATTTATATGCTGTTACGCTACAGTTTGTTACTTCCAGATTTACTGACAATCCCCGATGGTTTTGGGGGCTAACATCTGTTATATACACGCTTTTATTTTTGCAAATGCTCAACGCTGCATATAGTCTTTTAGGCAAGCATAAATTTGATTTTGTATATTATATTCTTTTGTTGTCATTAATTCTATTGATTCCATTTTATAGAGGTGTTACTGGTGTCCGTTTCTATACAGCATTTTTTTTATTTATTTCCCAGATCATTCTTTTTTTATCCACTTTTAGGAAGAAGCACATTTTTTATGCTTCATTATCCGTATTGATTCACTATACTTTTATTTTTCCATTCATTATAACGTTGCCCTTTCTATTTTTTAGATCACGAATTACAAAATTATTAATACCCATATCGCTATTCATCTTCTTAGTCACTTCGGTGTCGTCTTATTTTGATGCTTTTCAGCAAGCGCTGTCATTTTTTGATGAAACGGCCATACAGTCAAGTGCAGAAGGTTATGCTAGTTACGAAGGATTTCAAAAGGCGCGAATGTCAGGTCCCAGTACGAATTGGTATGTAGAGTTTAACTACTATTCTTTTCCTTTCATGATGATTTTATTCTATTTACTGGAGTTTTTTTTAATTTTGAAAGTTAGAGATACGCAGGAGTCTTTGCGGTTCAGGCCATTACTGGATGTCTTTTTGGTGTTGAGTTTGTTAAGCTATAACCTAAGCTTAGCACTTTTTCGATTTAGCCATATTTTTTTGGTTTTACTCTTACTTAGATACCTTATTATTTATACACATAGCCGTGATGCTCGATTGAAATATATAAGTATTGCTTTAGCACCCTTACTTTTCATAAAAGTGTTGGTAACATTTAGAGCTGGATTCTATACTGTTGATCCACTTTTATTGGTCAATAATGTAATGACATCTTTCCTAGTTTTCAGTGATGTAAGTTTATCAGAGTGGCTGGTTGGCCATTAACTTATTTATACTTCAAAGTTCAGATTATGAAAAAAACGCTAAAGAAGAAGCTTCAATATTTAGGACTTTTTAGTCCAATAAAAAAATTGCTTAGCAGGATAGGATTAATCAATGATTTTTCCCAATCTAAAATAAAAAGTAAAGTTAATAACCTTGATACCTTTTTGTTACAAATTGGAAATGCCTCTGTCACATTTGACACTAGTGATATATACTCGAATAATTGGTTTTATCCTCGTTATACTAATACTATTCATGAGCCAATAGCCTCTGGGCTATTTGTAAAATATGTAAAAAATAATTCTGTTGTTTTTGATATAGGGGCACATATCGGATATTTTACTTGTCTGGCAGCGGCAATCGCCAAGTCAGGTCAGGTTCATGCTTTTGAAATGGACGATAAATGCAAAAACATAATTGAGAGGAATATAGAAATCAATCGTTTTACCAATGTGAAGTTGAATAATGTAGCAGTATCTAATAAGGCTGGTCAAATTAAAATCCCCCATCTTAATCAGCCCAGTCCTGGGCTAAGCATTAAGCGTGTTAGTGGACAGTTCGATACCGTAGCAAGTGTTTCAATTGATAGTTACATTTCAGAGAATAATCTAATCCCTGATTTTATTAAAATTGATGTGGAAGGAGCTGAGTGGATGGTGTTACAGGGTATGAAGGGAATGCTTCAAAAGATTCGCCCCATTTTGCTAATAGAATTTCATATTGAGATTCTAGCCTTTGATTATGATACAAATTATCAGCATATTCTTAAATTTTTATCCGAACTGGGGTACCAGCTTTTTTTACTGACAGAATATCGCGAAAGCAGAGAAGAGCAGCTAATTAGAATAAAAGTGGGTGACAATTTAGAGGGTAATCCAATGATTTTGTGTTTGCAATCGAATTAGAGTGGCATTGTCCATGTTAGATAGTGTAAAAAGTCATTTTGCTAATATTCCAGGTTGGAGAACCAAAAGAAAACTAGTTGTTTTTGAAAGCGATGATTGGGGTATGGTAAGAACCAGTGGTATAGTGGCATATACAAAATTAAATGGGAAGTACCCGCTGGCATCTTGCGAGTACAGCAAGAATGATGCAGTCGAACGAAGGGATGATGTTACAGGTTTGATGGAGATTCTTACTAAGAATATTTCGCAATCTGGCAGTATACCAAAGTTTACTCTCAATTATGTCATGTTCAATCCGGACTTTGATAAGATCAAATCAGATAACTTTTCTTCATACCACCGGAAGGATGTTCTTGATACGTATCAACACTATCCTGATAGCTCAGGTGTAATGAATTTGATAATGACAGGAATAGAAGCGGGTTGTTTTTACCCCCAATTTCATGCAACAGAGCACGTGAACATTAATAACTGGATTCTTGATTTACAAAGTAGTCAAGAATCTACTTTGGAAGCGTTTAATTTTGGTATGGCTAATCTTCATGCACGAAATGATTCCTCGTGTCCATTGGAGTATTTGGATAGTTGGGGCTATAGAAGAACCAATCAAATTGAACCTTTAGAAGAAACCGTTAGAAGGGGCTTAGTACGATTTGAAGAAATTTTTGGGTTTAAATCAGTCTCAACAATTGCTCCATGCTATTATTGGTCTGATGAGTTTGAGATAGAAGCGTCAAAATTCGGGGTGATTTTTTTTCAAGGTGGGAGAGTTCAAAAAACACCACAGTCAAATGGCTTCTCATCTAAAAGGCATTTTATGGGTGAACACGGAAAACGAGGTCAACATTATACAATAAGGAATGTATCGTTTGAACGAGTGAATAATCCCGCTATCGATTGGGTGGATAGATGTTTACACGAGATTGGCATTGCGTTTAAATGGAACAAACCAGCTATTATTAGTTCCCATAGAGTTAATTATATAGGTCGGTTAATTGAAAAAAATAGGGATAAAGGTCTTCAGGATTTAGATCAATTATTAAAACGAGTTAATAAACGTTGGCCAGAGGTTGAATATTTAGACTCAGCTCAATTGGCGTACTTAATCGATTCAAAATAGTCATGTGTGGATTAACAGGATATTATCTAAGTACTGGTAAAAATGAGCAATCACTATCAACCATAAAAAGTATGCTGAGTCTGCAACGGCATCGCGGACCTGATGATGTCGGCATGGTAGGTATTAGTAGTAATGATCACAGTATACAGGAATATTCACTTCAGGATGAAATCACTAAAAGTGATGCTAATGTAATGTTTGGTTTTAATCGACTTAGCATTCTAGACTTATCGGTAAATGGGCATCAACCGATGATTGACTTGGAAAGAAAGATAGTGTTGATGTTGAATGGAGAAATCTATAATGCATTTGATTTTAAAAATGAACTGATTCAAAAGGGACATCGATTTAAAAGCACTTCCGATACTGAAATTGTCTTAAAACTTTATATTGAGTATGGCTTAGAGGGTATGCTTACTAGGCTGAATGGTATGTTTGCAATAGTACTCTATGATGGCTTAGAGAATACAGTCACTTTGATTAGAGATCGATTTGGCATTAAGCCGTTGTACGTTTTACGTGAGCCAGAGAGAATAGCTTTTTCATCTGAGATGAAGAGTTTCAAAGCCTTAACTGAGTTTGATTTTCAGCTCAACGAAACTGATATTGATGAGTTTCTGTTGTTTAGAAATTTAGTAAACAAAACATTATTTAAGAATATTGTAAACATGGAGCCGGGCGAGTATTGGGTTATTAAGCCTTCGCTTGAGGTAGTTAAAAATAAATATTTTGATATCAATAAATCAACCTATAAAAGTGATGAGTTAACACAGGATCGTCTTGAGGAAATTTTACAAAAATCAGTTAAACGTCAACTTATTTCGGATGTTAAACTTGGCTCGCAACTATCCGGAGGTGTTGATTCATCGTTAATTAGTTTCTTCGCTGCACAATTAATAGGGCATAATCAGCTTGAAACTATTTCTATTATTCCAGATCAGGAGAAATATTCTGAAGAGATCTACATTGATCAGGTTATTCATAAATTAGGATTACGTGGTCATAAATACGAACTCAACAGTAAGTATTATTTAAATGAATTGGATAAAGTGGTTTGGCATTTTGAACAGCCCCTTAATCATCCTAATACCATTGGTATTTATTTGTTGAGTCAAATGGCAAAGCAACATGTCACTGTATTGTTGAGTGGTGAGGGCGCTGATGAGGTTTTAGCGGGCTACAAACGATTTGTGACTTTTTCAGGTGGAGCGTTCCCCTCACATGAATTGTTAGGATTACTTAAAAGAAATAAACGGTCAATTCATCGCTATGGCCTTAGTTTTCTTAATAAAGATATTCGATTGATTCTGGCAAATAGCTTTTCCTCCATAGACTCCTTATGTGATATAAAGGCTAACTTTAGTTTTCAAAATTCTATTTCTCAACGTCTTGCCATCTACCATGAGCTTACCGGAGATCCTCTTTTAAAACAGAGGAAATATGAGATAAAAACTTATCTGCCTGATTTGCTCATGCGTCAGGATAAAATGTCAATGGCACATAGTATTGAGAATCGCGTTCCATTTCTGGATAATGAGTTAGTTGATTTTAGTCTTCAATTAGGAGCCAAAGCTTTGTTGGGCGAACAACGTGTAAAAGAACCTAAGCTGATCTTAAAAAAGATTGCTGAAAACAAGTTTGGGCATGAGTTTGCTTTTCGTACAAAGAAGGGATTTCCAATTCCATTACGTGAATTTTTCAATTCAGATGAATTTTATACCCGATGGAATGATGAGTGGTTTTCTGCCCTCAAGGATAGGGGGATTTTTAATTATAAATTGGTGGATTCTTGGGTAAAGAATTTGGATACCATATCTTCTGATAAACTCAATATGATATGGTTAGCCATTGGTTTTGAATCTTGGGCAAAGCAATATTTAAATGGTAAGTAAACATCGTCATCTTGATGACTCAAACTATCTGGGTGCATTTAATAAATATTATTCCTATGCTAAAAATAAAAGTGAGCTAGTCGTTTACGAAAACTTTAAAGAAGCTCTTTCTAAATATGAGAATAGAGAAGTAGATGAGTCTTCAATCATTTCTGTGCTCAGTAAGAATTTCATGTTAGGCGATAAGACAATCTTGAATGGACTTTACAGAACCCCTTGGATGTCTTTTTTAGATAATAATCGTTGGACAACACATGCCTTACCAACTCATGGTAATAGTCTATACTCAGTGCCTGAGATAGCAAAAAGATTGTTTGAATTATTATGCAATGAAATCGAAGTGTATGTTGGTGTAAGTACTAGAGTAGGTATACTGTTAAGTGGTGGGATGGATAGCAGGATGGTAGCCGGAGTTTTAGATTACTTAATAAAAACGAAGCGTGTTAATGTTACAAGCGTAACTGCTTATACCTGGGGTAATTCCGATTCTCGTGATGTTGTTTATAGTAAGGAGATTGCCATTCGTTTAGGTTGGAATTGGAAACATTACATAGTAGATGTAGAACGGTTGTGGCGAAATATAGAATTAGCGGCTGATCGGGGTTGTGAATACTCCGGCCTTCATTTGCATGCGATGCCTGATATTGCCAATGATGCTGAAAGTGAAGTGGATGTGATCTTGGCAGGAAGCTATGGCGACAGTGTAGGACGAGCTGAGTTTTCGGGTCGGCATGTGTCAAAGGTAAGCTCGATTTTTAAGGGCAGATCTCGATTCAGTTATTTGGTGCAATTTAATAGCATCAACAATCTCAAATTGCAATTGAATAATGAGGTTAATCGCTACCACTCTCTTTTTGAACGACCTGATGACTATGCTCAACATGAACTTGACAGGCAATTGCACTACATGCGAAGAATGTTGAACCCTTGCATGGAGGTTATTAATGAAAAAGTTCCCTTATACCAGGCCTTTACAAGTCCTGAGGTGTTTGGATTTATGTGGTCATTAAATACAACGGTTAGAAATGATGATATTTATAAAGAACTTCTCGTTCATTTTAAAACTGATCTGAAAGACATTCCTTGGGCGAGAACAGGCAAGCCCTATGGTCAAATTGGTGTGTCAGCAGACGAGTTTAAAAGACGTCATCACTCCTATGAAAATTATTTGCAAGTTCAGTTGCACGATAGACTATTACATTTTGTTGACCATCATGATTCAGCAATTATTGATTTGAAACGTTTAAAACAACTTATAAAATTAACGTATCGCCATCAAGGGTTTAATTTTGATTACCTCGAGGCTATTTCGTGGTGTATTTCTTTTGTCATGTTTGAGAATCGATATTCTGTTAAAAGTTCATTGCCCAGAGAAAGAGGTAAGTTTCGATCTATACAACTTAGAATAGACTATTTTTTAAGATACTATCTTAGAAAACTTAGGAGTTCAATTTCAAATTGATTATCTGAGAAAGTGTTTTTGAGTGAAAGAAAAATAGTCTTCATTGTTCCATCCCTTGGAGCTGGTGGTATTGAGCGAGTCGTAAGCAACCTATCGAATTATTTGTTTACAAAAGGTATAGCTTCAATAACGATAATTTGCTTTGCTAAGAAAGATCCCTTCTATCCGATTTCATTGGGAATTGATATTTGCTACCTCCCCAAAACAGATTTTTACTTTCTTGATATTATAAAGAAAATTCTATCGCTTCGAAGATTACTAAAAGAGTTAAAGCCAGATGTTGCGATCTCCTTTGGTAGTATGTATAATTCGTTTTTCTTATTGAGTGCTCTTGGGTTAACCGTAAAGAAATATGTATCTGATCGAAGTAATCCGTGGAGAAACTCAAAATTTAATTTGAAACGAGGAGGATATGAACGACATGATGGTTTGCATCATTATTTCTTAAAAAAATGGCTTTACCGTACAGCTCATGGAATTCTAACACAAACCAAGTTGAGCACAAAAATTGAAACACAATCGTTCGGGCAGGAAAAAGTTATCTATTTTCCTAACCCGATTGAACGGATGCCACTTTCTTTGCAGCGAAAAAAAATTATTCTGCATGTTGGCCGTTTTGTAGAATCAAAAGGTCAACTCGATTTGATTGAAATATATAGCCGTTTGCCGAAATATTTACAGAATGATTGGGAGTTGGTTTTTGTGGGTGGGGGTGACAATTATCTTGAAAAGTGTAAAGAAAGAGTTAGCCAATTGAATCTAAGTTCTAGAATCAGTTTTATTGGTTTTGAAAAAGATGTTACTAAATGGTATTCAATAGCCGAGGTATTTGCGTTTACCTCATACTCTGAAGGATTTCCTAATGCGTTAGCAGAAGCTATGGCTGCGGGTTGCGCAGCGATTACGTATAATTGTGACGCGGGCCCATCAGATATAATTGAAAATCGAGTGAACGGCCTATTGATTGCAGTGGGAGCAAAGGATGAATTTATTACTGAATTGATTTCATTACTGGAGGACAATAACTTTAGGCGGCAGCTTCAAATGGAGTCAGTTAAAATAACTGAAAAATTTAGTGTTGATAAAGTGATAGATAAGCTTGTAGATGAAATACTTTAAAATCATTATTCAAATATTTTGTTTTCTCTTTCCTTGGCCGGTACGTAAGCTGGGGTTAAAAATATTTTTGGGTTTTGTGTTGGAGAGAAATTCTAAAATTGGATTTAGTATTATTTTGGCAAAGCAAGTGGTTTTGAAAAAGGGATCTCTTATTAAAAGCGGTACGTTTATAAATGCAATTGATTCGCTAATCCTACATGAATTTGCTAAAATTGGCAGCTTTAATTGGATAACAGGGGCTAGTATACGAACAGAAGCTTATAGGCGTTCAGTTTCAAGAAAGTGTGAATTGGTATTAGGTGTACATACGCGTATCACAGATCGTCACTATATGGATTGTAATGGAGGGATATATGTTGGAGATTTTACAACAATTGCCGGAGTCCGTTCGCAATTTATTACACATGGAATTAATATCAAGGATAATTGTCAGGAGGCAGATCCGATCCTTATCGGTAAATACTGTATGATAGGTACAGGTGTTATTGTCTTGAAAGGCTCAATATTGCCGGACTATTCAGTGCTGGCAGCCGGTGCCATTTTAAATAAACCTATGCATGCGAGTTACACTGTTTATGCGGGTAACCCTGCGCAAAGTGTTAAAAGTTTGGATGACCAAGCAGCGTATTTTACGCGCGATACTGGTAATGTGAATTAAATGAAAATTGTAATCAATACAGCACATCAGCGATTTGGTGGTGCAGTACAAGTGGCACTTTCATTTATTCATGAATGCAGGCACTTTCCAGAACATGAATATCATGTTTTTGTGGGAGAAGGTATATCGAAATCGTTGGATAAATCTGTATTTCCAAAGAACTTTTTCTTTTATGATTTCAGTTTTGGAGTCATTGGTTTACTTACGATACCCTTTATTCAAAAAACGTTGCGAAAGTATGAAAGGCAAATTTGCCCTGACTGTATGATCTCAACATCGGGTCCCACATACTATCGGTCATTAGCGCCTCAAATTATCGGATTCAATTTGCCTTTATACATTTATCCGGAATCGCCCTATGTCAAACAGATTGCAGGAATTAAGCGATTGAAGTTTGAAGTAAAGAAATTTTTACACTATTATTTTTTTAAAAGAGATGCCAGTGCGTATGTAGTACAAACAGATGATGTTAATCAACGCGTGCAATCTGCCTTAGGTAGCAGTAAAGTTTTTACTGTTTCCAATACGTATAGTGATTATTATATAAATCCAGAAAAGTTTACGCTAAAACTTGATAAGGAAGCTAAACATGTTTTCCGGTTATTGACATTGTCTGCCTATTATCCACATAAAAACATTGAAATCATTCCTAATGTAATTGAAGAATTGCTGGCCTTGGGTATTCATGATTTTCAATTTGTTGTAACTTTAGATACTGCATCATTCAATAAAATCAAAAGGGAGAAATTTAAAAAGTACCTGATCAATGTGGGCCCGGTTCCTCCTGCAGAATGTCCTGTTCTATATCACGAATGTGATGCAATGTTTTTACCCACGCTGGCTGAATGCTTCTCGGCTTCTTACCCCGAGGCAATGATTATGAAAAAGCCAATCATCACTACTGACTTGGGCTTCGCAAGAAGTATCTGTGGTGATGCTGCCTTGTACTTTAACCCTATGGATGCAAAGGAGGCAGCCAGTAAGATTATGCAATGCATTCAAAGTAAGAATATGAGAGACAGCCTCATTCAATGCGGATTGCAACAACTTAAAAATTTTGATAGCCCACAAAAAAGAGCAGAGAAATACTTAGCACTATGTGCTCAATTTTCAATTGTAAACTAAGTAAATATTATAGAGTTGATTTATGAAGAAACTATTAGTAACAGGATCATCAGGATTAATTGGATCAGAAGTATGTGTTCACTTCGCCAACTTGGGTTGGGAAATTCATGGTGTTGATAACAACCAGCGCGCAGTATTTTTTGGCACTGCCGGAGATACACGATGGAATCAAAAACGATTAGAATCAACGATTAAAAACTTTCATCATCATGAAGTGGATATACGCGACCGGCATGCCGTATTGAACTTAATTCCAACAATTGCACCGGATGCAATTGTGCATACCGCAGCTCAACCAAGCCACGATCGTGCGGCTGCTATTCCTTTTGATGACTTTGACACCAATGCTGTCGGAACATTTAATTTGTTGGAGGCTACCAGAAGGCATAGTACGGGCATTCCATTTGTTCACATGTCAACCAATAAAGTTTATGGGGATGCTCCCAACCTTATTAAAATGAAGGAGTTAGAGACACGGTGGGACTATGATGATACAGCTTATCAGTATGGAATAGCGGAAACATTTACCATCGATCAGTCTAAGCATTCACTCTTCGGTGCATCAAAAGTTTCGGCTGATATTTCTGTTCAAGAGTATGGTCGGTACTTTAATATTCCTTCATGCGTTTTGCGTGGCGGGTGTTTAACTGGGCCAAGTCATAGTGGCGTTGAGTTACATGGTTTCTTAAGCTATCTCGTGAAGTGTAATCTCGAAGAGAAAGAATACACAATATTTGGTTATAAAGGTAAGCAGGTACGTGATAATATTCATTCTTACGATGTAGCTCGTTTCATTGAAGAGTTTATTAAAAATCCACGCATAGCTGAAGTATATAATCTGGGCGGTGGAAAAGAAAATACATGTTCTATTTTGGAAGCGTTTCAAATTATTTCTGAGATCAGCGGAAAGCCAATGAAATACAGATATGATGAAAACAATAGGATAGGAGATCATATCTGTTATTATAGTGATTTACGAAAAATGAAATCACATTATCCCAATTGGAATATAACAAAATCATTGCAGGTTACTTTTGAAGAGATATATGAAGCCTGGTTAAACAGAAGTAAGTGATGAAGATTTGGCTCGTATCTATTTTTGAACAAACACCTGTTGATAAAGTTTTCTCTACACGCTTTTTAAGTATTGCATCAGAAGCCATATCCCGAGGGCATGAAGTTACTTTTTGGGGCAGTACATTTAAACATAATACGAAGGTGCAACGATATCCCGAAACTACGGTTATTGATTATGAAAAGAATTATCGTTTGCATTTTGTTAAGTCAATAGGTTATAAGAAAAATATTTCGCTGAAACGATTATTCTCGCACGCTCTTTTGGGAAAAAAAATCATTAATGAAATGACTAAGGCAGAAAGGCCGGATGTGATATTGCTAGCCTTTCCACCCATTTCAGTTGCTTATGAAGTGACTACTTGGGCCAATAAAAACCAGATTCCCATAGTCATGGATATCATTGATCCTTGGCCAACACTATTCGAGCATGCAATGCCTAACTGGTTAAAGCCGTTAAATGGATTAATGTTTTATATGCCTAGACGGAGGGTGCGTGATTCGCTAAAAAAAGTTACAATGCTGACATCTATTTCACAACAATACCTTGATTGGTCAGTGCAGTTTCATAATGTAACGCGAAAAGAACGCTTGTATCCCGCAGCAGATTTTGATGCCATTCGAACACATATTATAAATGCTGCCCCATTAGATTTGCCAAAAAAGAAGCTCAACATCATTTATGCTGGAAGTTTGGCGAGTTCTTATGATATCAATACCATACTATCTGCAGCGCATGTTCTTTCTTCAGATTCTCAAATTCATTTCTATGTTGCAGGTGCAGGGCCTCAGGAGAACAAAATTCTAGATTACACTAAGCATCATACTAACTTAACCTTTCTTGGAAGATTAGCAAAGGATGTACTTTTGCAATATTACGCACATTGTCAGTTGGGCATGACACAACATATTAAAGGAGCAACCCAATCTGTTACCTATAAGATTTTTGATTTGTTGTCTGCAGGGCTTCCTATACTGAATAGCTTGGAAAGTGAGATGAGAGAAATTATCCTGAATAATAAAGTAGGTTTGCATAATGTACCCGGTGATGTAACGGGGTTGGTAAATAATATTTTGCGCTTCCGAGAGAATCCCGACATGCTTCAGGAGTATGTGGATAATAGCCTTAAGATTGCTCTCAAGGTGGGGAATTCAAAAGTTATTTATAAACGCTTTGTTGATTTGTTAGAGGAGCAGTGGCGGTAATGGCAATCATATTAGTGAAGGCTCTAACTTAGTTTTTTGTTTACATGAATTGATGATGGAATTCATAAAAGAAAATATTAAAAATGTATTGGGTTGGAGGACGAAACGCAAAATCGTGGTGTTCTCGGTTGATGATTATGGAAATGTTCGTTTAGCCTCGCCTACGGCTCGGAGAAAACTGGATGAGGCTGGTTTAAAAATACAAAACCGGTTTGATGCATTAGATTCACTTGAAAACAGAGAAGACCTGGAACAATTGTTTGATGCGTTGACCTCCGTGAAGGATAAAAATAATAGAAATGCAGTGTTCACACCTTTTTCGATGAGCTGCAATATTGATTTTGATACAATGAAAGCTGAAAACTATCAGCGCTATGTTCCCGAACTGCTAACCACTACCTTTCAAAAGGTCAGTGCTGAGGATCCAAAACAGTATGAGGGTACCTGGAGTTTAGTAAAGCAGGGTATTGAAAGCCGTATTTTCATTCCCCAGTATCACGGACGAGAACACCTAAATCTAAAAGTTTTTGAAGAAAAGTTGAAGAAGCGAGATGCTGAATTAATTACTTGTCTCGAAAACAAATCCTACACAAGTATTTCAAACTCCGGATATACTTCAATATCCTACACAGCAGCTTTTGATTTTGATGATGTAAAGGAGAATGACAAACTTCAGGAAATAGCACAAGATGGTCTAGCCTGCTTTGAGAAGGTTTATGGCTATAAGTCTGTACATTTCAACGCTCCAGGTGGGAGGGAGAGTAGTATTATCCATAAATGCTTGCTAGACAAAGGAATAAAATATATTGATGCACCGTGGATTAAAAGAGAACATACCGGACACGGAAAGTATAAGACTATTATCTACCATACTGGTAAAAAGAATAAATTGGGCCAGCTTATCATAGTGCGGAATGTAGTATTCGAACCTACTGATAACCGCGGATTTGACTGGGTTAATCATACCTTGAGGCAAATCGATGTTGCCTTTAGTTGGAATAAGCCAGCAGTAATCAGTTCGCATCGTGTTAATTTCTGTGGGCATATCGATCCTGCAAATAGATCAAACGGTATCAGCGCCCTAAGAATACTTTTAAAAGAAATTGTGAAGCGTTGGCCAGACGTGGAGTTTAGGGAAGCCCATGAGTTGGGAAGATTAATAGCATAACCAAAACTGAAATGAAGCGATTTATTTACTTGATTTATTATTTTAAAAAAATGAACTGGAAACAGCTTCGTCATTTTTTAATATACACTTCGGGGCATACGAAACGCACGTATTTGGGGTTGTTATGGAGTGCTATATCCGATTCACTGAGATACAACATATCGCTGCTTGAATATTTTCAGTTTCGTTTTTTTGAAAAAGCTAAAGAGGAAAAAATCAATTGGGCTGGTACCGGCTTTATGTATGAGTTTCAACGAACAATGAACCCACCTGAAGTGCGTGGTATATTGGATGACAAAAGACTTTTTTATAAATACTACGGGACATATATGCTGCATCAAGTGGCCGATCTGGTATTGTTGAAACAAAATGCGACTGTAGCGAGGCAGTTATTGAATAATCCTTCCGGGCGGATTGTCTTTAAGGGCGCAACGGGTAAGTGTGGAGCGGAAGTATCTGTCCGAAATACATCAGAATTCACACCTGCTTCTTTGGTTTTGTACCTGGAGAACAGTCCGTATGATTTGGTGGAAGAATTTATCATACAACATTCGGATCTCAACGACCTTTCACCATCAGCGGTAAACACGGTTCGAATTTTTACGCAGCTCAACTTGGAAAATGAAGTGGATATTTTAGGTTGCCGCCTACGAATTTCTGTAAATTCTAAAGTTGATAATTTAGCAGCGGGTAATATGGCCGCACCAATCGATGAAAAAACAGGTATTGTAACAGGTAAAGGTGTGTATAGCGACATTGCAAAGAAAGCTGAGTCAGTTCATCCGGTAACCCATAAGGGTATTGAGGGTTACGTCATTCCTTTTTGGTATGAAACTCTTGACTTGGTAAAAAAAGCTGCTAAAATGCATCCTCAAAATCGTTCAATCGGGTGGGATGTTGTAATAACAGAAAAGGGTCCTGGACTTATTGAAGGTAACCATGATTGGTGCAAACTTTTATGGCAACTTCCAGTTAAGAAAGGACTTAAAAATGAATTACTGAAATACATAAAGTAAGAATATGTATAAGAGGTATGTGAAACGATTAGTTGACATCATCCTGTCGATAACGATTTTATTAATATCAAGTCCGATTTTTATAATTATTATCTTGTTGCTAACTATTCAAAATAAAGGAACTGTATTCTTCCTCCAGGAAAGACCTGGTTATCTGCAGCGGTCCTTTCAGATTATCAAATTCAAAACAATGAATGATGCTCGCGACAACAATGGAAATTTGATGCCTGACAAGCAGCGTTTAACGTCTTTTGGAAAATGGATCCGTAAATTATCACTGGACGAATTACCACAGTTGGTCAATGTTTTAAAAGGAGAGATGAGTTTAATAGGTCCACGGCCCTTGCTCTTTAAGTATATTCCGTTGTATTCTCCCATTCAAAACCGAAGGCATGAAGTTCGGCCAGGTATTACAGGTTGGGCTCAGGTCAATGGAAGAAATTCTATTAGCTGGACAAAGCGTTTTGAGTTAGATGTCTATTATGTAGATAATATTTCATTTGCTTTAGATTGTAGAATTTTTTGGATGACGATTGTTAAAGTATTAAAGCGGGAAGGAATTAACCAAAGCGAAGCTCGGCCAATGGAACCATTTAATGGTTCTAACTAAACACTAAGGATAAAATTGAATACATGCGCATTTTAATAACCGGTGTGGGTGGTCCCACACCACGAAGTTTTGCTATAGCATTAAAGATGTATAGCCGGAAACAAAATTGGTATCTGGTGGGCACTGATACCAATCCGCTTTCGATCGGCCTTTATCAATCGCATTTATTTGATAAAACCTATCTGGTGCCAAAAGCTAATGATGAATTGTATTGGGATGCTATTCAAAAAATTATCAGGGACGAACAATTGGATTATGCCGTCATCCTGCCGGAGGCAGAGGTGTTGCAATGGAGCCAAAGACAGGAGAAGCATAACCTACCCGTAAAGGCACTTCTTCCGGATCGTTTGATTGCGGAGCTGCTTATTGACAAAGCCCGAATGACGGAGGCTTTAAAGCCATTAGAAGTTGTGCCTCTTTCTGTTGAATTTTCACGCGATCAAGTTAATTTCACTACCCTGTTTCAGCTTTTGCCTCCACCGTTTTGGGTACGCAGCAGTTCAGGCACCAGTGGCTTGGGTTCGTTAAAAATTGAAAGCGAGCAAGCGCTGCGCAACTGGATAACCATCAACCCAAATGTTAAGACATTTTTAGCCAGTGAATTTTTGTCAGGTAGAAACCTAGCATGTAAACTCCTCTATTTTGAAGGCCAGCTAGTGAGGGCCGCCTGTGCAGAACGGGTAAACTATATAATGGCAAAAGTGGCTCCATCAGGAATAACGGGAAATACCTCTTTCGGACGCCTACTTAATGAACCAAACCTTGTAAAGGTAGCACAGCAAGCAATGGATCATCTATTTAAAATTACATTTGCCAGGCCTCATGGGTTTTTTACAGTTGACTTTAAAGAAGATAGGTTAGGTAGACCTCTAATCACTGAAATCAATGTTCGACATGTAGCATTTACACAATGCCTTGCAGCAGCTGGAGCTAATTTTGCTGAAGATACTCTACAACTATTGAGTAACGATTTTACCTTCGACAATACGTTTAAGGTTTATGAATTTGAAAAAGATTTAATTTTCTTAAGAGATGTAGATTCTTTGCCGGTTATAATGAAAGAGTCTAGCCTAAAAAGGATTTAATGACTAAGGTTGTTAATTTACTGTGTAACCCTTTGGTAGTTTTTATCATTCTATTAATAGCAAGCATTGGTTTTTACTTACTTAAAAACATTAGGCTAGCCAAGTATTTTTTAGGTGGATCAATAGTATGGATTTTAGTTGCGGGTGCGTCCCCCGTTCCTCAATTGTTAATTTATGAACTAGAAAAACAATTTCCTGTCTTTGAGCAACGGCCAACTTTAAAACTGGTTAGCCCAATCAATATTTTAGTGTTGGGTAGTGGTAATTCTCAAGATATGGCACTTCCTCCTAGTATGCGTCTTTCATATGTAGCCTCTGCTCGGGTTGTTGAAGGTTTGAGGATATATCGACTAGTTAAAGAGAGCAGGTTTATTGGTAGTGGTAATTCCTTAAAAAAACAGACAACTATTGCAGAAGTTCACACCTTGGCTGCGTTGGAATTAGGCGTTAAGAAAAGTGACACGCTTCAGAATCGATCTCCAGCAAATACTGATGAAGAGATTCTTGCATATAAAAGACGTTTTGGAACGAAGGGAACACTTATTTTAGTGACTAACGCATATCATATGCCTCGTGCAGTCATGCTTTGTAAGAAACACGGAGTAAAAGTAATTCCGGCTCCTACCGGCTATTGGATTAAAAACGAACCTAATAGAAGCCTTTTTAATTTTTCCCCATCGCCTGAAAAGTTAGAGATGATGCACAGAGCACTCCATGAATACCTGGGATTAATACAGGTGTATTTTATGGACTAACATATCTGGATTTTTAAGGAAGGATTTCATCACATGTATTTCCTTCCGTGTATCAGCTTGCGGGTTAGTATCCAACCATTCAATTTTCAAATCAACTCATCACCACATTCTTTTACCAGCCAATGATTACATCGTTATTCCTACTTTCAAATCTTCACATCAGCACATCAGCACATCAACAAAAGCATAAACTTCCTACCTTTATCTCATGAAGCGCATTGCAGTATATGGAGCCGGTGGATTTGGCAAAGAGGTAAGAGGTATGCTCGACAGGCAGGGACTCGCTTTTGCCGGCTACATGGATGACTTTAAAGCACTTACTGAAGCAGCGGACTTAGCTAAAACGGATGATATACTTTTGGCTATTTCCGATCCAAAAATCCGTAAACAATTGATAGACAATTGGTCGCAAAGTGCAATGCCTTTTCAATCCTTGATTAGCGAAGATGTGTTTTTACATAGCACTGTGAAGTTGGGTAAGGGAATTATTCTTTGTCCTGGAGTGAAGCTCACTGTTGATATACAGATTGAGGATTTTGTAATCATCAATTTGAACAGTACCATCGGTCACGATGTAAAAATAGGCCGTTACAGTTCGCTTATGCCTTCGGTAAATATTTCCGGTAATGTAACGTTAGGAGAAGGTGTATTTGTAGGTACAGGCGCATCCATATTGCAGGGCATCAGCATTGGCGATTATGCAATAATAGGTGCTGGGGCTGTGGTAACAGCATCGATAGCGGCAGGAAAAACGGTAATGGGTGTACCGGCAAAAGAGAAAAAACTATGGTAGACTTTTTAAAGACGTACCGGCAAGCCCTGTTTTTTTTAGCGATGTTTTTAGGCTTATACCTGCTTCTGAATACATTGTATGGCTTCTACATTGAAGCCTACTATCCCATGGCCGACCCTCTCACCATCCTTGTCAGCCAGCAGGTTGGCACTTTATTGTCTTGGTTTTATGAAGACATAAGCCTTCAGGTGTTACCCGGACTTGCTTACGGCACACTTCAATATAAAGGACTTGAGGTAATCAATGTTTTTGAAGGATGTAATGGAGTGAATGTGATGATCGTTTACCTGGCCTTTCTCTTCGCTTTTTCAGGCAGACTCAAGAGTACACTCTTTTTTCTGTTCGCAGGGCTAGCCTTGCTTTATCTTGTTAATTTAGTGAGGGTGTTTTTATTGTTTCAGATATCACTCCATTTCCCACAACAACTGTACTTCTTTCACAAATATTTCTTTACCGGTATCCTCTACCTCTTTGTGTTTGCATTGTGGTTTGCCTGGGTAAAAAGGGTGAAGAAGGAAAAAACCACTGCGCATGCTGCCTAGCTATTCTCGGTTGGCATGGATGCTTCTGTCGTTCTTGGTGCTGGCAGGAGTCTACCTACTGCAGGATGCTTTCAGTCTGAATCAGAGTTTGGCCTTGGGACTTTCTGCAGAAACGGATTTTGTGTTAAAGAAGTTGATTCGCATTGTATTAAACGACACGGCAGCGTTAGTATTAATCTATGCCTGGTTTTACGATGCGAAAATAACACGCCTTGCATTTCTGTTACAGTTGGTGGACACGTTTATATTATTGCCTGTTTACCTGGTCTTGAAGTTATCAATAGAAGGAACAGCAGAAATATCTGTCCCTTTATTGTCACAGTTGCACAGACTCATTGTAAATCCTACGCTTATTATTTTATTGATACCCGCTATTTACTTTCAACGTATCATGTACAGTCAAAAATGAACGAACGTATTTACTTATCGTCTCCGCACATGGGAGGGCGTGAATTAGAATATGTGCAAGAAGCCTTTGCTACCAACTGGGTGGCTCCGGCCGGTCCACATCTAACAGCCTTTGAGCAAGGTCTTAGCGATTACTTGCATGGGTACGCAGTGGCGGCCCTTTCCTCGGGTACGGCCGCCATACACCTGGCGCTTATTATTCTAGGTGTTAAGCAAAACGATGAAGTGTTGTGTGCAAGCTTTACCTTCTCAGGATCGTGTAATCCCATTGCCTACCTGGGGGCAAAGCCAGTTTTTGTGGATTCAGAACCGGAAACCTGGAACATGGATCCTGCCCTGCTGGAAGAAGCCATTCAGGACCGTATCCATAAAATCGGTAAAAAGCCAAAGGCGATCATTGTGGTTCACCTGTACGGCATGCCGGCTAAAATGGATGAAATCATGGCTATTGCCAGACAACATGAAATTCCTGTGATTGAAGACGCTGCAGAAGCGCTGGGTGCTTTATACAAAGGGCAAAAATGTGGCACCTTTGGTGATTTTGGTATCCTTTCCTTTAATGGCAACAAGATCATCACTACGTCAGGCGGAGGGGCGTTGGTATCAAAAAACAGTGAATGGATAGAAAAAGCCAGGTTTTTAGCTACCCAGGCTCGGGATTCGGCTCCACACTACCAGCATTCAGAGATCGGGTACAATTATAGGCTCAGTAATATTTGTGCCGGCATTGGCCGGGGGCAACTGGAGGTGTTGGAGCAAAGGGTCCATCGTAGAAGAGAGATTTTTGCTTTCTACCGTCAACATCTTGAGAAAGCAGGTATTAATTTTCAGCCTGAGCAGGAGGGAAGCTATGCCAACCGCTGGTTGACCTGCGTGCTCTTGGAGGAGAAAAGCAGAAATGAGAAAGTGCGTTTGGCGCTTGAAAAAGTGAATATAGAGACCCGTCCCTTGTGGAAATCCATGCACCTTCAGCCTGTATTTGCGAAGGCTCCGGCCTACGAAAATGGATTTTCTGCTGACTTATTTTCGAAAGGATTGTGCTTACCCTCTGGAAGTAATCTAACAACAAAGGACTTAGAATTCGTCATCAGAGAGTTTAGAGATGCCTTGGACTAGTGGGTTACTTAACCGCCTTTTTTAGCATAAATCCTGATAGAAAATGTTACCTTTACTGTCTGTAAATATTGGCTTATGAGAAGTTTCCTATTGATTATCACTTTGTGCGTTTTGGTAAGCCAAAGCTTTGCCCAAAACCGGTATAGATCAAGAGCAAGTGGCGATTGGAACAATCCGGCAACGTGGCAGGTAGAGGCTTTGCCTAATGGCTCTAACCTTTGGTCTAATGCCACTACTTCCCCAGATTTCTCTGCTAGCAATATAAGTCTAAGACCAACCCACATAATTACCATTTCAACGCCAATAACTTTGGATCAAACCGGTTTAAATAGCGGTGCAGTCCTTATTGTTAATGATGGTGTCTCGGTTACGATAAATGATGGCGCTGGCACCGATTTATTAATTTTTAGTGGTGCATCTCTTCATTTACTTGGAGAATCTCACTTACAGGGCTTAGGTTCAGTGTTTTTAGGTGGCGATTTATATTCATATTCCACTAACCCTACTGGAGCGATTACAGCCGGAATAGCAGCAACAGGTAATTTAAGAACAACTGGTCGTACATGGACTTCTTCGACAGTGATTCACTATGAAGGAAATGGTAAACAATTCATTGGATCAGGGCATCCTTCAACTACGGGTGTTACAACAATAATTAATAACAGTTTTGGGGTTGAGGTAAATAATACAGCTTCAACATCCTTAGTTATGAATGGTAACCTATCAATCTTATCTGGTCAATTATTAGTTATTCAAGATAACTTAAATATGGGTTCAGGGACAACAATTACAATAAATGGAGGATCCTTAGATTTTCTTAATACTTCGAGCTCGAGGGTGCATACTATTAGAAACCTAACACTTTTATCCGGATCTATGACCACAAGCACATTAAATGGGAACAGCGGATTAAGCTTATTCGTTTATGGGGATATTAACTTACAAGGAGGTCAGTATAGCATGGTAAGCAATGTGGCTAATAACGGTTTGGTGATTTATGGTGACATTAGCGGAACGTCACTGATTACAAGTTCCGGGAATTTTAACTCTGTCAATATATATGGTTCTGGAATTCTCTCTGCTCCATTCCCATTTTCTACTAACTCCACCATACGCCAACTAACAATCAATAGATCTGGTTCTGTTTTAATAATACCAAACCAAATAACTTTCAGAAATGTCACATTATTAAATGGGTCAATTGATTGTAATGCTGATCAAATTATACAGGGTTCATTGGAAATGGCCTCAGGGACATCTTTAGACTTTTCAGATTTAAGTATCCAGATTGGTTCTGCTATTAATAATACCCAAACAGGTGGACTACTTGTATCGAATTCCAACAGCGTTTTAACACTAAATGGAGGAACTACGAATAGCAGTACGCTTAATTTTGATCCAGGAAGTGTCTTAAATACACTGATTGTAAACCGTTTTGGTACAGTTAATTTTGGAAGCCCAATATTAATTACTAATCGATTGGATTTATTGGATGGTACTTTAAGCAACACGGGTGGATCTTTATCTTTTTCAAATGGAGTTTTGTTTACGAGGAATTCACAAGCAAGTTTTACGGGTAATGCACCTACTGGTGGTCCTTATAACCTTATTTATACTGGAACTAATTTAACAGCGGGTCAGGAAGCTTTAGGTACTATTAATAACCTTACATCTAATTTAAGTAGCACCTTAACCTTAAGTAGTGCATTAAGCATACAAGGTGCTTTAACAGTCAACTCAGGATTCTTCACAGCAGGGAGTAATGCCATCAGCGCTACTTCTCTTTCTAACACCGGCACCTTTAACGCACCAAGCTCCACGCTGACACTCTCCGGTGACCTATCGTCTTCAGGAACTTTTAACTTGGGGACAGCTGATCTAGTTTTAACAGGTACTGCTAACCAAAGCATCAGCACTATTAATGTAAACCAGTTTAATGATATTACCCTTACCAAAACTGCGGGCACAGTTAGTATGAATAGCAGTCAGAGCTTACGCGGGGTCTTAACAGTTTCGAATGGTGCAACCTTTGATGCAGATGGTGTTACTAACACATCAATCTTTACACTCCTATCTATTGGCGATACTTCTGGATCAGATGCAAGCATTGCTCAATTAGGGGCTGGAGCTTCAGTAGTTGGAAATGTTTCCGTACAACGCCTTTGGGGTGCCGAAGATAATGACTTCCGATACATCTCATCCCCGGTAACGAACGGGACAGTGCAACAGCTTCGAGATGCTGGAATCTTTATCAATGGTTACCCGGGCACAGATTTCCCTTGTGGAGGACTTTGTAATAATGATAACGCTAACTTAAGCTCGTATAATGAATCAATAGCTGGGGCATTCAATAATGGTTACACTGGTTACCCAGGCCCTTCTGGCGATGCCTCTGCAATACTGTTGCCCGGAATAGGATATAACCTTTTTATGTGGGATGGAACTTCTCCTACCTTATGGACTGCGACAGGAACGATCAATCAGGGAAGTATACCACTGACGGTAACACATACTGTCTCATCACCAGTACAACCTACAGCTGATGGTTGGAACCTTGTGGGGAACCCTTATCCTTCTTCCATTGTATGGGATGAAGATCCAAGTCATTGGACAACCGATCCTGGCATTGATCCTGTAATTTGGTTGTATGATGAGGTAGCAGAGTTGTGGCGCTCATACAATCGCGAAACGCAAACAGGTAGTGGATTTGATGGTACTATTGCAACTGGCCAGGCTTTCTGGGTTTATGCAGACAACAGTCAACAAAACCACACCATGATTATACATGAGGGTGCAAAAACATCTATAAGTGGCAATTACTACAGAAAGGCCAGCCCTGAAGTACCAGTGTTGACTGTTTCACTCAAACAAAATGATATTGTTGATGAGGCTTATATCCTTGAAAAAAATGGAAGGCATTCGCTTAAGATGAGCTCAGGAAAAGAACGGATGTCTCTAGCTATTCAAGGAGCAGACGATTCGAAATTAGCTTATTATATAACAGACCGGACAGAAAATGAGATTCCACTTTCTGTTGAAGTAAGAGATGCAGGCTTGTATAGCTTGAGCTTTTCTTCAAACGTTTCACAATCGTATTTTCTTGTAGATAAGATGAATAACATGGTAGTTCCTGCCTCTCAGGAATATGTTTTTGCAATCTCAACTGCTAATACTAAAATGAAAGATCGCTTTTTCTTAACAACCACACCAATGATGAGCAGTCTGGAGCCTGAAAAAATTAGTATCGCTGTTTTCCCTAATCCGGTTGAGGAGGAATTGACTGTAGAAGTAGCCGATGAAAATGTAGTAAGTATGCATTTACTAACTGTTACGGGAGAAGTTGTTAAGGCGGGTAAAGTAATACAGGCAGACGGTATCAGTAAAAGCCAATTTGACGTTAGTGCCATGCCTACTGGTATTTACATGGTTAGAGTGGAGAACTCGAATAAGACCGTTACAGTACATAAGATTATTAAGCGTTAATTGTAAACTATACTTTTTATGAAGGCATCTGCCCTTAAGAATATTTTAATCTTGCTTTTTATTATTGTGCTTCCTGTGATATTAGAAGCTCAGCCAGGGGGCGGTGGATCTCCCGGTGATAATAATGTGCCCATTACAGGTATTGAGTGGATATTGGGTGCGGGGGCGTTATTAGGTGCTCGAAAAATGTATGCATTACACAAATCTTCGTCTAAAGACAACTAAAAGGTCTTGCTGAATTTCTTCCTTCTTGTAAAAAAACTAACCGTCTTGCCAAGGTGGGTCATCGTACTTCTTGACCTGTTGGTAGTCATTACGTCTGCAACGTTAGCATATGCCTTGCGTTTCAACTTTCAAATTCATGAAATGTTGGCGTTTAAAATCGAGACTGGTATTATTTTATTGGCTATAGCTGGTTTATTAGCTTCCTTTATCACTAAAAGTTATTCAGGAATTGTCAGGTACACAGGCATTGATGACGCCATTCGTATTTTCTACACCTCATTCTTAACGGTGGTCATATCAATTTCTGTAAATCTAACTTATTACTACAATGCTGGCTTAAACCTTATTCCATATTCAGTTATTATCATTTCCTTCTTCGTATCCTTTTTATTTTTAGTTTACTATAGGCTTTTAGTTAAAAGTGTCTTCTCCTATGTAAGAAATGACCTCGCGAAAAAAAACAATGTTGTAATTTTTGGTGCAGGCCAGATTGGTATGTTGGCCAAGCAGGCGCTCGATGCTGAAGCAAGGGGTAAGTCTAAAGTTGCAGCTTTTTTTGAAGACGATTACAACAAAGCAGGAAAGGCAATATCGGGAATTCCAATTTACAAATCAGCTGATCTTTCAGTTAGAATTGATCAGTTGGATATTGCCGAAGTAATTATAGCCGTTAAGCATCTGACTACCGAAAGAAAAGATGAGATCGTAGAACTTTGTATTTCAAAAAAGGTCAAAGTACGCATGGTGCCCTCTTTTGATAAATGGGTTAAGGGCGAGTTCCAGGCAGGCCAGATTAAGGAGGTAAACATTGAAGATCTTTTAGGTCGTGACTCTATTCAGTTAGACAATACCAATTTGCTACAAGCAATTAAAGGGCGTGTCATCTGTGTTACAGGTGCCTCTGGTTCCATTGGTAGCGAATTAGCAAGACAGTTAATTCACTATCAACCTAAACAACTTGTCTTAGTTGATCAGGCGGAATCTCCACTCTATGAATTGGAGCGTGAGCTTATGAATATCAAGAGTCCTTGTCGGATTAGTTTCCACCTAATGGATATTACCAATAACGAGCGTATGCGCGCTTTATTCAGAGATTATAAACTGGAATGGGTTTTTCACGCAGCAGCGTATAAGCATGTTCCTGTTATGGAGAGCAATCCCGCAGAAGCAGTGAGCTGTAATATTTTGGGGACTAAGTTACTTGCTGATTTAAGCGTTGAGTTTGGTGTAACCAAGTTTGTAATGATCTCTACCGATAAGGCAGTGAATCCTACAAGCATAATGGGTTGCTCTAAACGTATTGCAGAAATTTACGTCCAATCTTTAAACAACCATTTACAGGTGCTTGGAGGAAGCCATACCATGTTTGTAACCACCCGGTTTGGTAATGTGTTGGGCTCTAATGGTTCGGTTATTCCAATTTTCAAAAAGCAAATTGAAGCGGGGGGGCCAATCACGGTTACACATCCGGAAGTGACTCGCTTTTTCATGACCATACCAGAGGCTTGCCGTTTGGTACTGGAAGCAGGTACTATTGGCCATGGGGGAGAAATATTTATTTTCGATATGGGCAAGTCTGTAAAGATTTATGACCTCGCAAAAAAAATGGTTCTTTTATCAGGACTCGATATAGGTAAAGACATAGATATAGTGTTTACCGGATTACGCGATGGTGAAAAGCTATATGAAGAATTGCTAAGCAGTAATGAAGACACCCTGCCAACGCACCATCCCAAAATATTAAAGGCAAGGGTTCGTGAATATGAGTTCACACATGTCAATAGCATGATTGAATTACTTGGTGATTTAATCACCGATGCAAACGAACTTAAAATGGTTACTTTAATGAAAGATCTGGTACCTGAGTACAAGAGTAACTACTCTAAATTCGAAATTCTTGACAGACACTAGAAAGGGTAACCAATTCCAATGTTGTAGATAACAGGTTCCCTGTTAGTACCAAAAGGCCCAAAAAATTTCAAGTTATCCAATACAAATCTTTCTACCTTATCACGGGCAGGATCATACACTTTAATACCGGCATCTAATCTCAGTATTAGAAAAGAAAAGTCAAAACGCACGCCAAAGCCGGTGCCCACACCAATCTCTTTGTAAAATCTATCAAACGCAAACTTAGATGTTCCTTGTATTTCGTCTGGAGTTTTTCGCTCAACCCTTGTCCATACATTACCTGCATCTACAAACACAGCACCACTAATGAAGCCAAAAAGTTTCTGTCTTAATTCAATGCTTCCCTCCAATAAAATTTCTGCAGGTTGTTCAATTTGATAATTAAAGAGGCCGTCTTTGTCCGGATCAGCCGATAAGACGGGTTTGAATGATCCTGGTCCAAGCCTGCGTGGTCGCCAGGCACGAATACTATTACTTCCTCCTGCAAAAAAGAATTTTTCATAAGGAAGACTTTTGTCCTTATTAAAAGAATAAGCCATACCTCCGTTAAATCGCTTGGCAACTACAAGGTGTTTATTCAAGACTGTTATTCTACGCATGTCAACATTTAATCTCACATACTTAAAATAAGCAAGTCCCTGATCTACCAATGGCTGTGGATCTATCAAGTTAAAGATATTACCACCTGTTTCTACAGAAGTGCGAAGAAAGTTTGAGCTTCGCTCAGCATTGCCATAGTTATCCGGATTCCAGGTAAAGCTGAAAAGTATACTGCTTACAAAGGATGGTTTAAATGAATTAGATAAGCTTCGATTGCCCAATTGATCTTGTAAATCTAAAAATTCCTGGAACTCCGGAAGAATGATTTTTGAGTTGATGATACTCAAATTAGCAATAGACAATGAGTAGTAGCTATTTTGTTTGTTTTGCCAATTATAGGTGGCTGATAGGTTAGATGCACTTCTTCTGTATTCTGGTCTGTCGGTGTAAGCAAAACCTGTGGTAATCCTGGTTTTTGGGTTGAAACGGGCAGCCTTATTTTGTGTTTTCTCACTCAGTGGCCAAATAAATTGAGGAAATGTTAATGATGCGTTTATACTGGCCTCTTGACTCGCTAATACTTTTATGGGGTTAGAAGTAGAAGCAACTCCCTCAATACCAATTCGGGCATTCAAGTCAAAGTTCTCTAAACCCCTGAAAATATTACGCTTTTTAAAGTTAAGGTTGTAGAAGGGGCCAGGGTAACCTTGTGTTACGTTTACCCCAATTTCGTTGGACCATTCGTATCGGTCTAAAGGACTTGTAAAAATATTGGCAATGAATAATCCACCTGAAGTATCATAGTTTATGTTTACAAATTTAAAAGCATCCAGGTTGGCGAGTTGTCTTTGTGTATTGAGGGTATTGTTACGACTGTATGTATTGTTTTGATTAACAAAAACACGTTGTCCCAAGATTTTAAAACTGTATTCTTTTTGCCAATAAGTGTAGTTAACGTTTCTATACTTACTGTATTGTCTTTTTCTATTGAGTGGGTTAGGTGCATTAATATTAAAATTAACTGAGTCAACAAAAAACTGTTTATGATGAACGCGATATGCAGGATCGCGAATAATTAAAACCACGCTTACCTTTCTATTGCTGAGGTAACTTGTATCAATCTCAAATTCTATATACTGTCTGCTAAAATCATAATAACCATTGTCTTTCAACAGTAAATCGATGCGCTCTCTTTCTTTAGAGAAATTATCATCAATGTATCGCTCACCTCTCTTCAAATAGCTTGCACCATTATTCTTAACTAATAATGCATTAACAGTTGAATCACTTATTTGGTAATGAATAGAGTCAATTTTGTAAGGCTCCCCAGGATTGACACGATAGGTAACGTTTACAACTTTTTGAATAGTGATAGATCGGGCACTTACCGTATTTGTAAAGTACCCCTGACTGAAAAGGTAGGCGTTAAACTTGGATTTACTTTCCTCGACCTTTAAACTATCAAACACCGCGACAGGTTCCCCCCATTGCATGATTGTATTACCATTTTCTAAACGGTTATTGAATTTCTCGGTTTTTTTCTGTTTACGAAATTGAAGATTAGCAATCTTGCGTACCCTGTTAGTTGCCTTAATCTTATTGTCAAACTTAAGTTCAACAGCCTTTTTTTTCCGATTTAGCTTGGCCGTATCATACCGTCTTTCACCAAGGTAATAAATACCAACAAGAGGGGCTATTGGCAGGTTTAAAAACTTTCTATTAGGCTCTTGTGCATAAAGGTTATTCAGGTCATCGCTATTAATGCTTTTAGGGGCCACAATGGCCTGTCTATACAGGAGCTTCTCATTTTCTTTAAGGTGCTTGATCCCCAGACAGCCACTTAGGAAAAGGCTCGTTAAAAAAAATGGGATATATTTGGTGACCTTATTTCTCAAGCTGATATGCTTACAAAATCGACAATTAAATTCATTAAATCGCTGCAAGAAAAGAAATATCGTAAACAGGAGCAATGCTTTATTGTTGAAGGAGGAAAGAGTGTTTTAGAAGTACTCGCATCCGACTTTGAGCTACGTATAATTCTAGGTACAGAGACCTTTATCCAAGACCTTCCAACAATTAAAGACGGTACAGAACTTTATGTGGTTAAGCCCGATCTTTTAAGCACTTTGGGTGATTTTAAAACAAATGATGCAGCACTTGCCGTAGTGCAAATGAAGAAATGGGATACAGTTACTATAGCTCAAGACAATTTCACCCTGGTTTTAGATGACATCAGGGATCCAGGTAACTTGGGTACTATTATTAGAACGGCAGATTGGTATGGTATTACGCAAATTCTAGCTTCGGAAGAAACTGTAGACTTTTATAATACGAAAGTGATAAACGCAACCAAGGGTTCTTTCACGCGTGTCAATGTCTTTTACACTGATTTAACTGAAGTGCTTGCGGCAAATACGCTTCCTGTATATGGTGCTTTTTTAGATGGTCAGAATGTCCATCAAACTTCTTTTCCTAAAGCCGGTTTATTAATTATCGGCAATGAGTCAAATGGCATTTCTAAAGAACTTAGTCAAAAGGTTACACATCCTATAACCATTCCAAAACTGGGTCTGGCAGAGTCTTTGAATGCAGCCATTGCCACTGCCATTCTATTAGATAATATTAAGCGTTAGAATAAACCATCACTTTTGGCGGCTGCCTCCTCTGCAAGCTTGTCGGCATCATCCTTACCTAAATATTTATCTATCAAATAGTGAGCAAGGTAGATAAGGGGTGTAAGGGCAATGGCAATAAAGAACTTGTATATGTAATTATTAAACCCCACAGATGCAACCTGTTTAATTTCCCAATTGCCAAAAACAAAAAAGGCAATAAACAAAACTACAAAGCTGTCGATTAACTGCGATACCAGAGTTGACCCGGTAGCTCTTAACCAAACAAATTTGCTGCCTGTAAGCTTTCTCAGTTTATGAAAAACAAAAACATCTAAAAGCTGACCGATTAAAAAAGCAGTAAGCGATCCTATAATAATGCCAAGTCCTTGCCTGAAAATAGTTTGAAAAGCGTAATTGATATTAAAGGGATTTCCATCATTGTCCTTGCTGTTAATGTCCATCCAAAAATCGGCTGGTGGCAAAAGGGTAGTAACATAAATTACTATAAAAGCATAGCTTATTAGAATAGCAGTGAGGTATGAAATGCGTTTAACTCCTTCTTTACCAAAGTACTCATTTATAATATCTGTTGTAATAAAAACGAATGGCCAGAGCACAACACCAGCTGTAAGATTAAAGTCCAGTTTAAAGCCAAGAATACTGATGTTTGCAGACTGTAGGCCAAGTGTAGTTTCTGCGGAAAAAATTTTCACACCAATCATTTCTGCCACCAGGGCGTTTGTCAGAAATATTCCACACAATACAATGAAAAGCAGGTTGCGTTTTTGTACAGCTGATTTCTTCATCTTATTCTTCTAATGAAAAGTTTTGTCCTTCAGTAGCCAATACTGTATTCTTAAAAATAGTTTTTGCTTCTTCTTCTATTACTATCAAATCTTTATAGCGAGCCGAGAAATGCCCAAGTGCAAGCTTTTTCACTCCTGCCAGCTGTGCAATTTGTGCAGCTTCCAGTGCCGTACTGTGCATTGTTTCTTTTGCTTTTAGTTTATCATCTTCAATAAACGTAGCCTCATGGTAGAGCAGATCTACATCTTTTATGAGGGGAATAAGCTTAGGCTCGTAAGCTGTATCGGAACAGTAGGCATAGCTGCGGCTGTGCTTTGCCGTTAATGTTAGGTCTTCATTTTTATAAAGTACTTTGCCATCTTCCTCAATTACATCATCTCCCATTTTTAAAGCCGCTATTTGTTGTAATAACAGACCGTCAGGCAAACGGTTTTTGTTTAACCGTCTTGCTTTTGGTTTTTCCCGGAATAAAAATCCGGAACAGGTTAGTTTGTGTGTTAAAGGGATGCTTTCTACTTGCAAATGCTCATCTTCAAATAGAATCTCATGCTTATCTTTTGTAAGCGTGTGGAAAATAATGGAGTAGTTAAGTACGGATTTAGAGTGACGTAATTGTACTGTAATGATTTCATCTAAGCCCGCATGGCTATATAAATGGAGTTCAGTGGTTCTTTTCTGCAAATGAAGTGTGAGAAGGAGTCCCATCAAACCCAGATAATGATCCCCATGTAAGTGACTGATAAATATATGGTTAATGCGATGCACATTTAGCTCATATCTTCTTAGCTGCATTTGAGTTCCTTCGCCACAATCAACCAGGAAATACCGGTTTTGTATTTCAATAAATTGTGAGGAAGGAAAACGTCCGTAAGCAGGAAGTGCACCGCTTGAGCCTAGTATGGTTATGGAAAACGACAAATTCAGAATTTATAAGTAACAAAAAAGCCCCGACAAGCAGGGCTTTAAAATGGCTGGAGAATTTTAACTCCCTTGTTTTAAATCTTTTTCTATTTCATGCATGTACACTGCATCAATGGCTTCTTCAACGGTTGGTAAAATATTCAAAACCGTATCCAATTGCGATATTTTGATCAATTTCATGGTGTGTTCCGATAGTGAAGCTAAAATAAAAATTCCACCATCTTCCTGCATAATACGGTTGCCCACAAGTAAAGCACTCAGCCCCGATGAATCTGTGTACTTTACTTCTGTAAGATCCAGAATCACATTATGTATTCCTTCAGCATGGAGGGTAATTAGCTCTGATTTTAATTGGGGAGCAACGCTTGAATCCAATTTTTCTTCATGCAGGCGAAGTGAGGCGTATTTTTCTTGTTTGTCGATTGTATACTTCATGACTTAATTAACACTAGGCTGTAAGTTAAGCGATTTTATTGAATTGAGGATGCTCTTTTCTATCCTTTCAATCACTTGATCATAATCAACAGGGCCAAGTGATTCACCCGTAACGTGTAAATAAAGCTCTTTATATCGGTTAGAAATAGAGGTTACAATAGCTTCACTCATCTCAGGTACTTGTTGACCATCTTTACCCTGAAAACCATTTTCGATAAGCCACTGGCGTACAAACTCTTTGGAAAGCTGTTTCTGTGCTTCACCATTATTTTGCCTTTCTTCATATCCTTCTTTATAAAAATACCGGGATGAATCAGGGGTGTGTACCTCATCTATCAAGTAGATTTTACCTTTGTGCTTACCAAATTCGTATTTAGTGTCAACTAGAATAAGACCTCGTTTTGCTGCCAGTTCTGTGCCCCGCTGGTAAAGTTTTAGGGTATAATCTTCTAATACCTCATAATCAGCCTGACTTACTATTCCACGCTCCAATATAGCCTCCCTGGATATATCCTCGTCATGGCCGACCTGTGCCTTGGTTGTAGGCGTAATAATAGGGTAGGGAAGCTTGTCATTTTCTTTTAGTCCTTCCGGAAGGGTAACACCACACAACGTGCGCCTACCGGCTTTATATTCGCGCCACGCATGTCCTGCCAGATAACCTCTCACTACCATTTCAACTGCAAAAGCTTCGCAGGTAAAGCCAATGGTAACGTTAGGATCCGGACTACTGATTACCCAGTTGGGTACTATGTCTTTGGTAGCCTGAAGGTTATATGCCGCAATTTGATTAAGGACCCGACCTTTATCAGGAATGGCTTTGGGTAAAATAACATCAAAAGCCGAAATGCGGTCGCTTGCAACCATAGCCATGTATTCTCCAAAAAAGTATACATCACGTACTTTGCCTTTATAAAAACCAGTTTGTCCTGGAAAATTGAATGTTGTTTCTCTTATGGCCTTCATGAATTTTACTCCTGGGTTTCTACCAGGATTCCGGCCTTAAAATTAAAGGTTCTGATCAAATTTCCCTGCTCATCAAACTCTTTCCACACTTTATGTTTTCGGGCTGCTATATATTCGCCTTGTTCTTTGATTTTTCCATTTGGATGGTAGGCAGTGAACAGACCATGTAAACGATTTGATTTGTATTCACCAGTACTCTGAAGCTTCCCGTTTTCATAAAACATTTTAAAAGGGCCTGCCAATAGCCCGAATTTATAAATGTCTTCATTGGCTACTTTGCCATTAGGGTGATAGGTAACATGGTCACCGTGTAGCTTACCATTTTCAAAAAGCTGTTTTTCTTTAATGGTCTTTCCATCTTCGAAATAGAAAATCCACTTGCCATGTGGGGTTTCATTAACATATTCTTTTACCCAAACCGCCTTGCCTTCTTTGGTAAACTCTTCAACAGTTCTGTTACGGCCATTGAGTGCTACGCTTTCTTTTGTTTTAATTTGTTCATTTTCGTGGTATACAAAGCCATTGCCAATTCGCTTGCCCTCGAAGTATTTAAACTTATGCTGCAATTTTCCATTGGGGTGGTATCCATAATTATCGCCATGTAACTGGCCTGCCATAAAGTAACCCATGGTAGTTAGGCGTCCTTCTCGATCAAAGCTTTTGTATTCTCCATTTTTGGCTCCGGCTTCCATGGTGTACTGAAATTCCATTTGGCCATTAGGATAGTAGGTTTTATAGAAATCCACTACGATGCCATCTTTACAATTGAAGGCTGTTTCTGGTTTGCCATCAGGATAAAAGGTGCGTGTTAGTCCGTTAGGCTTTCCGTTTTTGTATAGAATCTCTTTGCTGACAGTTTTGTCAGGGTAATACTCAAGTACAAGACCATCTGGTTTTCCCTTCTTAAAAATGGTTTCACTTTTGAGTTCACCATTATCATGAAAGGTTCTGACACTATCAACTAGTCTGTCGTTTTGGTAGTAGGCTCGCTGTACCTGAAGACCATTGGCATCGAAGATTTCTACAGGCCCTTGTCTTAAACCATTCTCATAAGTGAGTATGCGGGAAGGTTTACCGTTAGGATAATATTCTACAAAGGTGCCGGATTTTCTACCTTCAATAAACTCTCCTTCGAGGGCCAGTTTACCATCTGGATAGAATTTTTTGTATCTACCTATAATTGACTCATTATCTGCTATGGATACAAAGTAGTTTTCTTGTACTTGCTTTCTACCGCCATCGTAATACGTTTTAACCTCGCGCTGAGCAAAACTAGTATGGGTTATTAGGCAGAGGATAGAAAGGAGGAAAAACCGGTTAGTCATATGACGAGGTTTAAGCTAAGCTAAAATAAAGATAGCCTTGCAATTAACGCAAGGCTATCCAAAATATTGCTAGAAAAATCGATTAGAGGCTCTCTATAACGATGGCAGACGCGCCACCACCTCCATTGCAGATACCAGCTACACCTATTGAAGCGCTGTTTTGTTTCAATACCTGAATAAGGGAAGCTGTAATACGGGCACCTGAGGCACCTAGCGGGTGACCTAAAGCAACAGCACCACCATTAATATTTACGCGCTCAGGGTCTAAGCCAAGTTTAATGTTATTAGCGATAGCAACTGCGGAGAAGGCTTCATTAATCTCGTAGTAATCAACATCTTTTTGTTCCACACCAGCCAATTTAAGCGCCTTAGGAATAGCCAACGATGGTGCTGTAGTAAACCACATCGGATCTTGTGCGGCATCAGCAAAGCCTCTTATTTTCGCGATTGGTTTTAGGCCAAGTTCTTCTGCTTTTTTCTTGCTTACCAGGAGTAGTGCAGAGGCACCATCATTCAAGGTTGAAGCATTAGCGGCAGTAACAGTTCCTTCTTTGGAAAAGGCTGGTTTTAGTCCGGCCATTTTATCAAAGTTTACATTTTTGAACTCTTCATCTTCTGCGAAAATGGTTTTGTTGCCTTTACGGTCAACAATCTCCACACTAACAATTTCATCTTTGAACTTACCTGCAGCCCAACTAGCAGCAGAACGTTTGTAAGAGTTAATGGCGTAAGTGTCCTGATCCTGACGGGAGATGTTCATCTCTTTCGCAGTGTTATCTGCACAAACGCCCATAGCACAATGGTTGTACACATCTGTCAAGCCATCAAACTGAAGTCCATCGACTAATTCACCATTACCATATTTATAACCGGTACGCGCTTTTAAAAGGTAAAACGGGATATTACTCATGCTTTCCATACCACCTGCTAAAACAACATCGTTATGACCTAACATAATGGATTGCGCACCAAGCATAACAGCTTTCATACCTGAAGCGCAAACCTTGTTAACCAAAGTACAGGGGATATCAAAGCCTAATCCGGCAGCTACCGCAACCTGAGTGGCAGGTGCCTGACCTAAACCAGCTGAAATAACATTGCCAACAAAAACCTCCTGAATCAATTTCTTATCGATACCGGATTTTTCAAGGGCGCCTTTAAAGGCGATACCACCCAATTGAACTGCAGTGAGTGATGATAGACTACCTAAAAAGCTGCCGATCGGTGTGCGGACAGCTGAAACGATATATACTTCTTGCATGATTAAATAATTTCCGTAAACGATTTAGTGGGTCAAAAATAGGAAATTCAAGCCATCTTCATTGCCCATAATAGAATAATTGGTGAAGTTTAGAGGGGTGGACAATGCCAAGCCCTACCAATCGGGTTTGCCTTTTTCTTTGGGTTTCGTGGCCTTGCGCTTGTTTTGTTGCAGGTACTGAACCTCTTGATTTTTCATGGCCTCCAACAACATTTTAGCCTTCTCTTCGCTGATTTTCATTTGTTGCAATTTCTCGCTAACAGAAGGTGGGGTTTCTTTTTTCTCCTCGCTAGGCTTTTCAGAATCCTTTTGTTGTTCATCTTTCTTTTGCTCCTCGTCTTTCTTTTCTTCCTTACTCTTTTCGTCTTTATTTTCAGATTTTTTTTGATCTTCTTTTTTCTCTTGCTCGCTCTTCTCTTTGTCTTTTTTGTTCTGTTCCTCTTTCTTCTCTTCGTTTTTATTTTTTTGTTGATCGTTTTGCTTTGGATCTTGTTTTTGTTGCTCCTCTTGTTTTTTCTTCTCCTCTAACTTCTTTTTCAACATCTCATAATTATAGCGAGCATCCATATTATTAGGATCGGCTTTAATGGCTTGTTTAAAGTTATTAAGTGCTTCTTCAAATTTGCCCTGCTGATTATTTATAATGCCAAGTTGTTGATTGGCTTTTGATCGTATTGTCTTATCGAGACTGGCTGTAGCTTCCTGATAAGTAGAAATGGCCTGAGCACTATCGTTTAACTGATAATAAGCATGTGCTAGGTTTAATTTTATTTCATCTTCATTTACCAGGAGCGAGTCTTTCAGCATCTGGTACTTACTGACTGCTGTTTGATAGTCACCTGAATTAAAAGCTTTTCTGGCCTCCGATTTAAGGGTATTAATTTTACTGATTTTACCAGGGTCGGTATACACTATTAGTGATAAGATGGCAAATATCAGCACTTTCATATCCTGATCGTTCTAATATTAACCAAAACATCTAAAACGAGCAGTAACAAAGCTGCTGCTAAAAAGTAATAATACTTATTAGACGAAGTATCAACAAAACGGGCATCTCTGAATTCACCTTCAATTTTACTTATTGAATTAATCATACGCGCCACATCATTTTTGTTTTCGTTGATTTCAAAATATTGTCCTCCGGTTTTGTTAGCTAAATCTTTTAACGCTTCAGGTTTGAGTTTTGTTGTAACAACATTTCCTGAGCGATCCATTTTAAGACCATTACCGGAATAAATGTTTCCTCCTTCTTGAGTACCTACCCCAAGTGTAAATAGCTTAACACCTTTATCCTCAATAAGAGAATTTACCTCTTGAGTATCCTCACCGAAATCTTCACCATCACTGATTAACACAATAATTTTAGATTTAGTTTGTGCTAATGGTGCTTTGTCATCTTCTAGTTTTTTTAATGCCATACGTAGGGGAGGAGCAAAATCGGTTCCGCCTCCAGGCACCAAACTTGAATTCATGGTTTCAATAAAAAGGTTCAGTGCATTTTGGTCGAAGGTGAGAGGGCACTGCATGAAGGCTTCTGAAGAAAAAATAATAATACCTATTCTGTCCGAGTTGAATGCCTGTACAATGCGTTTTAATTCAAACTTGATCTTTTCAATACGGGTAGGTTGTATGTCGAAAGCATCCATCGATTTGGACAGATCAACACAAATCATGATGTCTTTGCCTACAGATTTAACTTCTTTTTTGGCTGAGCCGAAAGAAGGCCCCAACAACGAAATAATAAGCAGTGCGAAGATTGCGCAACGTAATGTGAACTTATAGAAAGCTGATGAGAAATTGGTATTAAGTTGCTTCGCTACTCGTTTAAGTTTGACTAAGTATATGCCGTAGAAGACAAAAAAGGTAATAATCAGACTAATTTCAAGTAAACCAAATGTATGATACCAGAGCACAGGCTAGTAGGGAATAACTTATCTGCGCTTGTATGCGCCTTTTCTCACTTTGTACATACCACCTTTAGTACGGCTGCTTTTAGAGCCTTTTCTTTTGGTGTTATAAAGCTTTTTGCTTGCGCCAAATTTTGTAGGTACATAAAATTGCAACTTAGCTGTTACAATAAAGTATGAATCATCAGTTTCAGGATTACCTCTTCTATCAGGGTTTGCGGGATCAAATGTATAATCACCATCAGGATTAAACTCACCTCTTCTGTCAGCAAGTTTGGCTGATAGACCATCTACACCACCAAGTAGTGTTGCAGGATCAACATAATTGAAGGAGCTAACATCATCAAGATGATCTGTAAAGGTTTTTCTTAAGACACCTTCTAAAGCAAAGTTGATAAAAGGGTTGATTTTAACAGTTACTCCAAAGCCCATTGGAATGACGAACTGTATTTTGCTGTATTCAACACCTTCTGTTTGAAGAGGCTGTAATGCTACTATATCACCTTGATATCTAGTCTTTGGATTAAAGTACAGAAGCCCGACACCGCCTAAACCATAAAAATTATAAGGTCTGCGTTTAGCGTAAGTTCCTTCATCTGCGAAAATCCTTACTGAACCGGTAAAATCTATTTCGAAATTATTAGAGAAAAAACTCAGATTTCTACTTCTGCGAGAAGCATCAGCTATTGCATCACTACCCGATAGTTGAAACCAAGTAGCATCTAATCTGGCTGAGATTCTCGGAAGAATGAGATACTCGGCACCTGCATAAATATTAGGTCTTACTTTACCAATTGAATTTGGATTAACAAGCTCACCATAGTATTTGGTAACACCTGTCCCCCCGCTAAGAATAAGATTACGATCCCTTCTCACAGAATAAAAACTCTGTGAGAAACCAAAGAATGGTACTGCAAGTAAAATCGTTAAAGTTATCGTTACTATTTTCTGCATATCTGCATTTTCCGACTTACAATATAGGAAAAAAATAGTCTGAATTAACAGACTATTTTAAAACATCCTTGACTTTCTGTGCAGCATCCTTCAAAACGATTGCTGAGTATACTTTAAGGCCCGATTGTTCAATTATTTTAGCTCCCTCTTCAGCATTTGTGCCTTGTAAGCGTACAATAATGGGTACTCGAATATCGCCAATTTTCTTGTAAGCTTCAACCACGCCATTTGCTACACGGTCGCATCGAACAATACCCCCAAAAATATTGATCAAAATAGCTTTTACATTCGGGTCCTTCAAGATTATACGGAAACCAGCCTCAACAGTTTCAGCATTTGCTCCACCCCCTACGTCAAGGAAGTTGGCAGGTTCACCACCAGATAACTTAATAATATCCATTGTTGCCATAGCTAAACCAGCACCATTCACCATACAGCCAACGTTACCGTCTAACTTTACATAGTTAAGACCTGATTTACCAGCCTCAACTTCTAATGGATCTTCCTCAGAAATGTCTCTTAGTTCAGCTAAATCTTTATGACGGTACAAAGCATTGTCGTCAAGATCAACTTTTGCATCTACTGCCAAAATCTTATTGTCTGAAGTCCTTAATAAAGGATTAATCTCAAACATTGAAGCATCCAAACCTAAATAGGCATTGTAAAGTGAATTAATAAATTTAACACCCTCTTTGAAAGCGTTACCTTCCCAGCCCATGGCAAATGCAATTTTTCTTGCCTGGAATGGCTGTAAACCTAAATGGGGGTCAATCCATTCTTTAATAATTTTTTCAGGATGATTTTCAGCAACCTCTTCAATGTTCATACCACCTTCAGTAGATGCCATGATTACTGGCGATCCGGTAGCACGATCGAGCAAAATGCTCATATAATACTCTTTTGGCTCATTTTCTCCAGGATAATATACATCCTCAGCAATAAGCACCTTATTTACTTTTTTTCCTTCAGCTCCAGTTTGTATAGTTACCAAGGTTCCTCCCAGAATCGCTTTCACTTTTTCAGGAACTTCTGCAATACCTTTAGCAAGGACTACACCCTTTGAGCCTGTTTCTTTTACCGATCCCTTTCCTCTGCCACCGGCATGGATTTGCGACTTTATAACAAACCATTTTGTGCCCGTTTCGGCTTGTAATTCTTTGGCTGCATTGACAGCTGCGTCTGGTGTATCTGCTACAATACCACGCTGAACTGCCACTCCGTACTTCTTGAGAATTTCTTTACCCTGATATTCGTGAATGTTCATGCATTTTTAATTTGAAGCGAAACTAGTTTATTTCAGATTCTAATTCAAATAATATGCTGAAAGCCGAAGGTCTAAAAAAATCGTATGGAACACTGCAAGTGCTAAAAGGTATTGACCTTCAGGTAAATAAGGGCGAAATAGTCGCTATTGTCGGTGCTTCTGGAGCAGGAAAGAGTACGCTACTTCATTTACTGGGTACGCTGGATAAGCCAGATTCTGGACAATTGTTGATGAATAATGAAAATGTTTTTGTGAAAAATGCTGCTGATTTAGCACGATTTAGGAATAATGCAATAGGCTTTGTTTTTCAATTTCATAATCTCTTACCCGAATTCTCTGCTTTGGAAAATGTAATGATGCCAGGCTTTATTGGTGGAAAAGCCGAACCTGATTTGAAAAAACGTGCAAACGAATTGTTGAAAATATTAGGCTTGTCGCAAAGAGCTGAACACAAACCTTCTGAAATGTCGGGTGGTGAGCAGCAAAGAACTGCAGTGGCTAGAGCGCTAATCAATGCGCCATCTATTATTCTTGCAGATGAGCCTAGCGGAAACCTGGATTCGAAAACAGCGCTTGAACTACATCAGCTTTTCTTTAAGCTGAGAAAGGAGCTTGATCAAACTTTTATCATTGTAACACACAATGCCGAACTTGCTGGAATGGCCGATCGTAAGATTGAGTTAGCTGATGGTCTGGTTAAGCTGTAATTAAATTCTGTGCTTCTTCTGGTATTTATTTTGTGCTTTCATGCCATGCTTAGTCACTTTATTGGTATGGCCATAGCTATGACACTGAAAGCTTTCAAGGCTGCACGATGATAGAATAAATAAAGCTGCAATGAAGAGGAGGGCTGATTTTTTCATGAGTCTTTGTTTTTGTTATAACAAAGGTCTATCCATTTGATTTACAATTAATTTCAATAGCCACCTCTACAAGATTCACGTAAGGGCTTGGTCATTTTAATACCTTTTTTAGGATTTAAACTAAAAAAATGACGCAGATAAACTTTTAAGCACAATTCAATAGGGAGATAAATCAGTTCAAGATAAAAATAGAAAGATTGGTTATATCTAGCTTGTAATCAACATATTACAAAATGCCTTAATAATAAGGTGACATCATAAATGTGATGAATCAATTAAAATCTTACATAGTAAAGGCAACCAGAATTTGGAATAGCTTTTAACCAACTTTCGAACTTTTTGGAGTTTTTTAGTCGATTTTGACGTTAAACTGATTAAAAGATTGCCAGTTGTCGATTAGTGATGATGAAGTAACTCTTGATTAGACTCCTCAACCTCAACAAGGCCCTTATCGTTGATGGAAGTAAGACGAACCTTACGTAGTTCATTGATCAGCATCGGATCGTATTTGGCGCTCACACGAATATAATTCTCAGTGAAGCCATGCATCATGCCATTCTCTACATCGTTTTCAAACAGCACGGTGAAATCATTCCCAAGATTATCCTCATAAAACTTTCTACGTTTTTTATCAGATAAAATGTGAAGCATTTTAGAGCGCTCAGCTCTTTTACTTTGTGGCACGCTGTCTTCCATTTCAGTGGCTAATGTGTTTTCCCTTTCGGAATAGGTAAACACATGCAGATAGGAGATATCCAATTCATTTAAGAATTGATAAGTCTCCTTAAAATCTTCATCTGTTTCTCCAGGAAAACCAACGATGACATCTACACCAATGCAGCAATGGGGCATAAGCGTTTTAATCTTCTCTACTCTGCTGATATAAAGCTCGCGCAAATACCTTCTGCGCATAAGCCTCAGAATTTTGTTCGAACCTGACTGTAATGGTATATGAAAGTGTGGGACAAAGCGTTTGGACTCCGCAACGAAGCCAATAATCTCATCAGATAAAAGGTTTGGTTCAATGGAAGATATTCTGAAACGCTCAATACCTTCGACTTCGTCAAGGGCTTTTACTAAATCAGCAAAGCGCTCAACCCGAATTCCATTTTGTATTCCGAAATCTCCCGTGTTTACACCAGTTAATACAATTTCTCTAACTTCCGTTTGCGCTATTTCCTGAGCGATTTTAATTATGTTTTCAATACTATCACTTCTACTATTGCCCCTGGCCAATGGAATGGTACAGAAAGCACAAGAGTAGTCGCAACCATCTTGCACTTTTAAGAAAGTTCTAGTTCGATCGTTAATAGAATAGGAGGTATTGAATTTATTGGCAGCCTCAATATCAGATGCATGGACAGCTGTTTCGGGTTTTCGCACAAAGCCATCGAGTAATTCTACTAATCTGAATTTTTCGGCAGCACCCAACACAGCATCAACACCAGGTATACTGGCAATTTCCTGCGGCTTTAATTGTGCATAACAACCAATGATGGCAACATATGCATCTGGTGAAATGGCGCGGGCTTCACGAACAATTTTGTGACACTTTTTATCAGCATTTTCGGTAACCGAACAGGTGTTGATAATAAAAATGTCGGGCTTGTCGGAAAAATCAACTTTAGCATACCCCTTTTCCTCGAACATTCGAGAAATGGTGGAGGTCTCTGAGTAGTTGAGTTTGCAACCTAATGTGTAAAAAGCTACTTTTTTCATGCTTAAGCTGCAAAGATAAGCATCCTGAAGCTAGCCTTACAAACTTAATAGATAAGACTCAATCGTTTTTAGTTTTGCATCGAGGCTTTGGCTCACATTCTCGTAGGCTTTCGAGTCAGCCAATTGCGTCTTTACGCTGATGTAAAACTTAATCTTTGGCTCAGTACCTGAAGGTCTTACAGAAACTTTGGTTCCATCGGCCAAATAGTATTGCAGTACATCGGATTTATGAAAGGCTAAAATCTTTTCCTCTCCAGTTTTTAAATTTCTTTCTTTCAGGCTTAAATAATCCAATGCACTTACAACGTCAATGCCAGCCATGCTAGTTGGTGCCTCACTTCTGAATTTTGCCATCATGGCTTTAATGGCTTGCTCTCCTTCTTGTCCTTTTTTGGTCAGTGTAATTAGGCTCTCCTTGTAGTATCCAAACTCGACATACATCTGAATTAGCCAGTCGTAAATGGTCTTCCCTTCATCTTTGGCGGCAGCAGCCATGGCTGCAAAAAATGCACAGGCAGAAACTGCATCTTTGTCTCGCACAAAATCACCCACCATATAACCGTAACTTTCTTCACCGGCTGCAATAAAGCGCAGTTTACCTTCTTGCTGCTTCATTACCTCAGCAATGTATTTGAAGCCTGTTAGTGTGTTATAGCATTTTACATTGAGTTGTTGAGCCATCTCATCTACCAACTCACTCGTAACAATTGTTTTAGCGATATACGCGTTGGTTGTACTCTGTTGGTTTTTTAAAATAAACCACATCATTAAACTAAACGCCTGGTTGCCATTAAGTAATACAAAATCACCACTTGGTTTGCGTACACCAATACCTACTCGGTCTGTGTCTGGGTCTGTTGCCATTACCATGTCAGCATTCAGTGCTATTCCCTTTTTAATAACCATTTCCATCGCAGCTTGTTCCTCTGGGTTAGGAGAGTGTACTGTTGGGAAATTACCATCTGGTATTGCTTGTTCGGCAACAACTTGAACATTAGTGAAACCTATTTGCTTCAAGCATTCGGGAACCATGGTAATGCCAGATCCATGAATACTCGTGTAAACAATAGGCATGTTATGGTGTTTGGCAATAGCCTCTTTTTTAGGAATCAGTTTTTTAACTTCTTCATAATAAGCTTGCTCAACTGCTTGCTCAACTGAATGTATTAATGATGGATTGGAGTTAAATTTGATTTGCTCGAAAGTACTGATGGCATTAACTTCAGCAATGATATTCTTATCATGCGGAGGTACTACTTGAGCACCATCACTCCAGTATACTTTATAGCCGTTATATTCTTTTGGATTGTGCGAAGCTGTAATCACAACACCTGATTGACATTGTAAGTGCCTGATGGTGTAAGAAAGGAGAGGAGTGGGTCTTAATTCATCGTAAAGAAAAACCTGAATATTGTTTGCTGAAAAAATATTGGCTGTAATCTGTGCAAAGATCTTACTGTTATTACGGTTATCGTAAGCAATGGCAACTTTGATAGGTGAATTCGGATAGGTCTTATTCAAATAATTAGCCAATCCTTGCGTTGCTTTACCAAGCGTGTATTGGTTCATGCAGTTGGAGCCAGCGCCCATAATACCGCGTAAACCGCCAGTGCCAAATTCAAGATCTTTATAAAAACTATCTGTGAGTTCTTTTTCTTTTCCTTCTGACTGAAGTTTTTTTATATCATTTTTTGAAGCCTCATCAACTATTGGACTATTGAGCCATAAATCAATGCGATCTTGTACTTCTTTTGAAAGTGCCATAAGTTTTAAATCTCTAAATCCTTTAAGTCAATAACTTCAAGGATAATATTTTAGAATAATTACAGGTTTCCACGAATGGCTTGTTCACGCTCTATCGCTTCAAACAAAGCTTTGAAATTACCTTTCCCAAATGATTTGGCACCCTTACGTTGAATAATTTCAAAGAAAAGGGTAGGTCTGTCTTGCACTGGTTTTGTAAAGATTTGAAGCAAATATCCTTCTTCGTCTCTGTCGATGAGAATATTTAGATCCTTAAGTGGTTGCAAGTCTTCATCTATTTTTCCAACACGACTTAGAACATCTTCATAATATATTTCCGGCACCTGTAAGAACTCTACACCGCGTTTTCGAAGTTCACCAACAGTATGCAATATGTTGTTGGTGGCCACAGCAATATGTTGTACACCAGGTCCGTTGTAAAACTCTAAGTATTCATCAATCTGCGATTTCTTCTTGCCTTCAGCAGGTTCATTAATGGGAAATTTAATGTAACCATTGCCATTTGAAACCACCTTAGACATTAGTGCGCTGTATTCAGTTGAGATGTCTTTATCATCAAATGTCAACAACAATTTGAAACCCATTACGTCTTCATAAAACTTAACCCACTTATTCATGGCACCCAGTTCTACATTACCAACACAATGGTCTACATACTCAAGACCTAGTGGTTCAATCTTTACGTTACTTTTTCTTGCTATATAACCGGGCAAGAATAAACCTTTGTAATTTTTTCTTTCAACGAAAGTATGTATTGTTTCTCCATATGTTTTAATGGATGCAACCACCACTTCTCCATTTTCATCTTTTAGAACCTGGGGTTCTTTTGCAACTACTGCGCCTCGTTTAGTTGTTTCTTGAAATGATTTTGTTGCATCATCTACCCATAATGCTAATACTTTTACGCCATCACCATGCCTTTTTACATGCTCTGCTATTTCAGAATCCTGACGAATGGATGATGTAAGCACCAGACGTATCTTATTCTGTTTTAGTACATAAGACGCTCTATCTCTCAGGCCAGTTTCTGGCCCGGCATAAGCGATTAACTCAAAACCAAAGGCATATTGATAGAATAATGCGGATTGTTTTGCATTACCCACATACATTTCGATATAATCAGTGCCATTAATAGGTAGAAAGTCTTCTGTCATCATAATTTCATTTGAAACAGTGTAAATTTAAGACAACAAGTCCTTTTTAAAAATTTAGCTTTGTGTAATCTTTGTTAAAAATTGACCTATGGATATTAAAGCACTCGATAAAGCGCTGGCAGAACTTACCAAAAGAAAAGAAGAATTGGCTGCCGTTGACTACAATAACCCCAAGTATGACGAAATGGAGGATGCTTTGCATGATCTGGAAGATGACTTCCAGGAGCAGTTTGGGGCTAAGCTAGAGGAAATTTTACAAGACGTACATGATGAATTTTGCTCTGATAATGATGTTTTGATGCCAGTTGCCTACTTAGGTAAGGGAGTAGTTGTAGATGCTGATGATTATCCGGGAAAAGACACTAAGCTAGTATTGGCGGCAAATCCCCCACGTATAATTTTAACGGTGGGTCAAGAGAAGCAGGAGACTATCTGGACTGCTAAATAACAGTTAGTTGTTCGTTATTCGTTGTTCGTTATTCGTTGTTAGTTGTTGGAAGATGATACCAACAACTAACAACTAACAACGATTTATGCCAATTCTCTTAAATCAACGGGTACAACTCTCGAAATGCCCTTCTCAACCATGGTAATACCGTAAATAACATCGGTACTTGTCATAGTACGCTTGTTGTGCGTAACAATCACAAACTGAGAGTCTTTACTGAAGGTACGGATAATGTTATTGAACTTGTCAATGTTTGCGTCATCCAAAGGAGCATCCACCTCATCAAAAATACAGAATGGTGCCGGTTTTAGTAGGTACATTGAGAAGAGCAAAGCAGTTGCTGTTAAAGTCTTCTCACCACCCGAGAGCTGATTGATTGTTAACGGACGTTTCCCCTTAGGCTTTGCAATAATGTCAATTTCTGATTCTAATGGATTGTTAGTATCAACTAATCGGATGTCGCAATCGTCATCTTCATTAAACAATGATTTGAAAGCTTTCTTAAAGTGTTCGCGCACCTGATTAAAAGCATCCATGAATGTTTGACTGGCTACACCTTCAATTTCAGCTATGGTATTAAGCAAAGATTCTTTAGCCTTTAATAAATCATCTTTCTGTGATAGGATAAAGTCATTACGCTGCTTAATCTCCTGGTAAGCCTCCATTGCCATGGGGTTGATAGGCCCCATGTTATCTAGGCGTTCTCTGATCTTATTTACCTGTGCCTTAATTTCTGCTTCATTCGCTTCGGCCAATTGCTTGCCTTCTTCTTCAGAAACAGCTGCAAGTACTTCGTCTAAATCAACTTTGAATTCAACAGACAAGCGTTCTTTCACTGAGCTAAGCTCGAGCTTACTTTCGTTTAAAGCATTCTGAAGGTTCATCAGTAAACCATCAATACTTTCACGGGTATGTTGTATGCCACGAAGCTCTTTTTCAATAGTATCGATTTGTCCACGTGAATCGTAATACTCCCGTTCAGCCTCGTTAAGGCCTTTCTCCATCTCTTCTTTCTCGTTGTAAAGCGCTAGTAAATCCTCATCATTATTTTCAGAGGTTTCAAGCATGATTTTGATTTCGTCCTCGTTCTTTGTTAGCTCTACAGTGTTTACCTCAATACGGGAACCACTTTGCTCAACTGATTCCTGCTTGAAGCGCATTTCCTGCTCCAGGCTCTTTACCCTGTTTTCCTGCTGATGGAAGAAGATATTCTGTTCATTGTAAGCAGATGACTTCTGGTTAAGTAATTCGTTGTGTGAGGCGAGGTCTTCAATAACCAAAGCCAGTCGTTGTTCCATTTCGTGCACTTCGTGCTCAATGGTTTTGGCCGTTGGTGTTGCTTCATCCAATTCTTTAAGGAGCGTGTCGATCTTCTCAAGAATATCTTCTCTACGCATATCGGCATTGCCGAGCATTTCTGAGAACTGCTCACGCTTTGTGCGTACAGAAACAAATTCATCATTAATCTGACGAATGGAATTTTGTACCGTCTCGATTTGTTGTCTTAACTGATGGTTGCGCAACTTCTCTAAATCAGATTGTTTCATCAGCAAGTTGCTGCGTATTTCATCTGATTTCGTGGTTAAATCTTTGATTTCTTTCTCTAATTTCTCAAGGTTCTTGGCACGGCCAATTTTCTTGCCTTCAAATAAGCCGACCGAACCACCGGATAATGAGTATTTACGTTTAGTAAGTTTACCGCTCTTGGTGATGAAAATATTGTCATCATCTAAAGGAATGCTCTTTAAATCACCTTCGTAAATGTAAACTTTGTCCAGAATAAAAGCCATTAGCTTCCTGTACTTCTGATCATATTCAATAATCTCAGTAGCCGGGAAAGCACTTTCGTAAATTCTTCCTGTAGTTGGCTCAAAACGCTCGAACTTGTCTAACACAAAGAAGTGAGCTTTTCCTTTTGAGGCATCACTTAAGATGTTAATAGCTTCATAAGCTTCAGCCTCATGCTCAACGATGTAATAGTTTAAGTATGGCTCAAGGAAATTTTCGATCGTTACGCGATAATCTTCTGAAGTAGTTAGAATATCAGAAAGGAGAGGAGCGTTTTTTGCAATCTTCTTCTTGAGGAATTTAATAGCCTCAGGAAAACCTTCCTGACTTTCGACCAAAGACTTAGTTAAATTGTACTCATTCTGCTTTGCATCCAGAATACGACTAGTAGAAGTCATCTCATCGCGTATCATCTCGATGGTTTTTTCCATCTGAGAAATACGTAGAATTACATTTTCTTCTTCTTTTTTGTATTGATCTAGCTCGTTGTTCTTTTTATTTAGCTCTTCTTTTAAAAGAACCAATTTCTTTTCAAACTCTACAAGACTTGCGCTTTGTTGGTTAGTATCTGTAGCTGTTTTTTCAAGCTCTTGTTTAAAGGATGCTATCTGAATCTGACGTATCTCAATTGACTTATTAATCTGAAAGCTTTCTTCCTGCTTGGTGCGTTGCTCTCTGCGAATAGCATCAGATTGTAACTGAAGTTCTGAGGTAACTCTACGTTGATTTTCGTAATCGTTTTTTAACGACTCTAGTTTACCAGTAATGTCTTTTAATATCTGTTCTGCACTTGTTTTTTCGGTATCAAGACTACCGATGCTGAAACGCGCTCGTTCGTTACTTTTCTTATCTTGCTCTATCTGTTCGCGCAAGCTATTTGCACGATCGTTAAGGTATTTTAAACGCTCATTTTTAATTTGCTTTTCGCTTTCATATTGGCGAATGCGGGCAACATGTTCGTTGATTGCCTTTTGACGAGAAGATAAAGTTTTCTCTTTTAAAATCAGATCAGCCTTAAACTTCTCAACACCAGCTTCGCGCTCGGCTATTTGAGATGTGAGCGATAATTTTCGATCGTTCTCCTCTTCAATTTGTTTGGTCAGTTTGTTAAAGTTTTCGCGTTGTTTGTTAACCGTGACTTTAGCAAAATGAACGCTCTTTTCTTTATAATCCTCTTTAATTCTATAGTAATTTTCAGTCTGCTTAGCTTGCTTTTCCAAGCTCTTCATGTTTTTTTCAATTTCGAAAAGAAGGTCTTCTACGCGCTCCAAATCAGCATCAGTATCTTCTATCTTCTTGAGCGTTTCTTTCTTACGCTTTTTAAACTTGGAAACACCGGCAGCTTCCTCAAAGAGCATTCTGCGGGAATTGTCTTTGTCGTTAAGGAGGTCGTCAACCATACCTAATTCAATAATTGAATAGGTATTTGAAGCCACACCAGTATCCAAAAAGAGATTAGTGATATCCTTCAAGCGGCAGGTAACGCCATTTAATAAGTACTCACTTTCCCCCGATCTATATAAACGCCTGGTAATAGTTACCTGCGAGTATTCAGTAGGTAGAATATTCTTGGTATTGTTAATGGTTAGGGAAACTTCCGCCATTTGCTGAGCCGAACGTTGACTAGTACCGTTAAAAATGATGTTTTCCATCTTTTCGGAACGAAGTGCGCTTGTTTTCTGCTCGCCTAAAACCCAACGTATGGAGTCCACCACATTGGACTTACCACAGCCATTTGGGCCGACAATACCGGTAATACCCTCATCGAAGTTGATAACAACTTTATCGGCAAAACTCTTAAAACCCTTAATCTCCAGCTTAGATAATTGCATGAACGTGTAGTGGTTGTTTGTAAAAAAGAACGCAAAGATAATTGCCTGACCTTGCCATTTCAAAATAAAAAATCCCACGACCGGAATACCCATTAAAAACTCAAAAAACGAAGAAAATTTTGATTAAAGCGTTAATTCAGTACATTTGAATGATGGATAATATTCAAACCTGGCTTTACATTGTTGTTGGATTGGTCTACTTTATCAGCAGGCTAATGAAAAAACCTGAGGGGCAAACTTCTCAGACAGGAAGACAGCAACCACGTGCCCAGGGCAATGAAAACGCTCCCAAGCCGCTTACTTTTGAGGATTTACTTAAAGAAATCACAGAAGCTAAAGATCCTTATGCTAACCCCTCTCCACAAAGACCTGTGCAGGAATTCGTTAGTTATGATGAAGAAATAGAAGAGGAGACAACGGCTGAACAGGTTGGTTACGATTATAGAAAAGAAGAAACTTATAAAACATTTGAGGAGAATAAGTTTGCTGCCTTTAACAGGCTTTCTTACGAGGACACCATGAAAGTAGGGGATACCGATGTTTCCTTCGGTAAATTTAAAGCCTTTGAAGAGGACAATAAACCATCTATGGCCAGCGAGATTATGCAGGAATTTTCTGATCCTGAGCGAGTTAAGAGAGCATTTATTATGGGTGAAATTTTTAATAGAAAGTATGCTTAGGTCTTACTATAAGCATTGCTAACTATATTTTTTGATATGAACCTTACATCCTAGAACGTAAGGTATTTTTTAAACGAAATGAATGGGTTGTCTTAGTTAACTAGCGTATTGTTTTTTGCGGTTACTATTGAGTGCCCAGTCATATTTAAACTATGAGTTATTATGCTTAATTTTACCTCCAAATGACTGTACCTAAATACCTTATAAGCAGACTGCTATTTGTTAGTCTGTTACTGATAGGCTTGATGACCAACGCAAGATCCTTACAAATTACCCCTGATTGTGATCAGTTTAATGTAAAAGTTACTGTTGACCAAAATAACAAGGTCGTTTTGGAGGTGACTGGGTTGAAAGGAAAGCAATTGCTTCATCTTGTTGGAAACAAAGGTTTTGCTAAGCAGAACATATCGGAAGAAGAGTTAAATAATCTGGGCAAAGGTTCTTATGTTTTAATAGTCATTGACCAGAAAGGCTCAGAAAATTTTTGCCAAAAACATGTTGACTTTACTATAAACTAAGATGCGCAAGTCTATACTTATTTTTAGCGCCTTCCTTACCTTGACCATGTTTGGAAGCTTCAAGTCGTGGGCTCAGCCGCCTGCCTTCAATATTATAAATGTTGTTGACGCTTGTAACGCTTCAGCAAATGGCTCATTTGATATTGATGTGACTAGTGCTACAGGGCCTGCTTTTTACAGCGTTTTTAGTGGAGGATTTAATATATTAAACCAACCAATCTCTGTTGGAGTGCCCCTTACCGTTTCGGGATTAGCTGGAACTGGTGGCGGGAGAAATTATTTGGTTGTTGTTTCCGATGATAATGCTAGTGCGAATTCGAATGCAACAATATTTCTTTTTACGGCCCCTTCAATTAGTGCGATAAATTCAATTAATAATTCCAGTTGCGTAGCTGCAAATGGCTCGATTGATATTACAGTGTCAGGTGGAAGTGCACCTGCTAATTTAGTTTTCAATTGGACTGGACCGGGTGGCCCATACGCCACTGAGGATTTAGCCAACCTTAGCGGAGGCAATTATTCCGTTACCGTATCAGATTCCAGAACGGTTTGTCAGGCAACAGGTGGCCCTATAGCCATAGCTGATCCTTCACCAGCATCTTTCATTGTTTCAGCATCTGATACCGATATCTGCGATGGCGAAACAATTACAATTAATTTGTCGGACTCCGAAACTAATCCTCCCGATCCGGCTCCTGGTACAACTTACCAACTCTTAAAAAATGGTTCTCCTTTGGGGGTGCCCTTAGCAGGTACAGGTGCAGCTCTTGCTTTTAACGTAGCGGCTTCTGAGCTTATTCCAGCAGGCTCTCCTTATACTTTCTCTATTGTAGCCACTAATGGTGTTTGTACACCGGCCAACATGACAAACACACCTGTGGTGACAGTTAATCCTATACCAGTGACGAGTGCGATCACAGGCGATAACAGTGTTTGTGCGAGTGAAGCAGGAGTTGCATATAGTGTAACTTCGAATGCAGGTAGCACCTATGCTTGGACGATCACAGGCGGCACCCAAGTGAGTGGCACTAATACAGCAAGCATTACAGTAGACTGGGGAGCAGCGGGAGCAGGCAATGTTCAGGTAGTAGAAACGAATTTAGGTTGTGTTGGCGCAGCGGTAAACTTACCGGTTACGATCAATCCTATACCAGTGACGAGTGCGATCACAGGCGATAACAGTGTTTGTGCGAGTGAAGCAGGAGTTGCATATAGTGTAACTTCGAATGCAGGTAGCACCTACGCGTGGACGATCACAGGCGGCACCCAAGTGAGTGGCACTAATACAGCAAGCATTACAGTAGACTGGGGAGCAGCAGGCGCAGGCAATGTTCAGGTAATAGAAACAAACACTGGTTGCCCAGGAGCTGCGGTTAATTTCGCAGTAACAATCAATGCGATTCCAGTTACAAGCGTTATAACAGGTACGAGTCCGGTTTGTGCTAATACGAATGGAGTTAGCTATAGTGTAGTTAATACGCCAGGTAGCACTTATGCCTGGACAATCACGGGAGGAACCCAGGCGAGTGGTGGCACATCGAATAGCATTACAGTAGATTGGGGAGCAGCAGGCGCAGGCAATGTTCAGGTAGTAGAAACAAACACTGGATGCCCAGGAGTTGCGGTTAACTTCCCTGTTACGATCAATGCCATTCCGGTTACAAGCGTCATCACAGGTGACAACAGTGTTTGTGCCAATGAAGCCGCTGTACCTTACAGTATAATAAGCACACTCAATAGTACTTATTCATGGACAATAGTGGGAGGCACTCAGGCGAGTGGAACCAATACATCTAGTATCACAGTTGACTGGGGAGTAGCCGGTGCAGGAAGTGTAAGCGTGATTGAGACTAATTCAGCAAGTTGTATTGGGGCTCAGGTAAATTTACCTGTAACAATTAATCCACCACCCTCAGCAACCGTTTCAGCTACAAGTCCTACCATCTGTGCAGGATCATCAACAAATATCAATATTACTTTTGCTGGAACAGGTCCTTGGACTTTCCAGGTGTTTGATGGTACAACTACATCAGCACCACAGGTAACTGCTTTTGGTTTATCTCTTTTAGTGAATCCAGCGGTAACTACAACTTTTACAATTGTAAACCTATCAGATGCGACAGGTTGTTCAGTAGCGAGCAGTGGATCGGTACAGGTAACAGTAGTTAACTCGCCTGATATTAGCCTAGGTGTAACAGCAAACATCACTAATTTATGTACGGGTGGTGCCACAGAGATAGTAGTTGCAAATTCGCAACTTGGTGTATCATATCAATTGCGCAATGATGCGGATAATGCCAACATTGGTGCAGCTGTAGTAGGCACAGGAGGAAATATTCCATTACCAACTGGTATACTCACTGCAAATACAACCTTCAATGTGTTGGCAACAGTTGCCTCATGTCCTCCTGTTGAATTAACAGCAAACCCCGTAGTTACTGTGTCCGGAACAATCAACAGCAACCTGGCAGTGAACGTTGCTGCTTCAACTTTGTGCGAGGGTAATCAGACTAACATCACTATTGTGAGCGCTGAAAATGGCGTATTATATCAATTGAGAAATGATGCAGACAATAGTTTATTAGGAGCGCAGGTACCGGGAACAGGGACGGACTTAATCATTTCTACAGGAGTACTAACAGCCAGTACAACCTTTAATATTTTTGCCACTAATGGTTCTTGTTCAGTTGAATTGGTAAATCAGGTTACAGTAAATATTGATCAGAATCCTGATATTTCACTTACGGTGAATGGACCTGCTTCAAATATTTGTGAGGGAGGAACTGCAAGCGTTGACATATTGAATTCTGAAATTGGTGTTTCGTATCAATTAAGAGATGATTTAAATGGAGATGCACTTTCAGGAATTGCTGTTTTGGGGACTGGAGGCACGATTACACTTATTAGTGATGCCTTAACTGCATCGACTACCTTTAATGTTTTGGCAAGCAGTGGCGTTTGTACAGCTGTTGAATTAACGGCTACTATTGCTGTAACTGTAAATGGAACCATTGATATCAGTTTAGCGGCTACACCAGCAGCAACAATTGTCTGTGAGACTGCAGGTACAACTATTGAAATCACAAACCCTGAAGCTGGAGTAAACTATACACTGCGAAACGATGCAGATAATTCTATCATAAACGGACCGTTGAATGGTGCTTCTGTAATTTTCAATACAGGTAGCATAACAGCAACAACTACATATAACATTTTAGCAGAGAGCGGTTCTTGTGTAACAGAATTAACGAATCAGGTAACGGTGCAGGTTGTTAACGAACAGGATTTAAGTCTTGATTTGAGCGCATCAGCCAATCCTGTTTGCTCAGGAGGCACTACTTCAATTCAGGTTATCAATTCTGAAGTAGGTGTTAACTATCAGTTGAGACTACATCCAAGTAATACGCTTGTTGGTACACCGATTGCAGGCGATGGTGGTACAATTCTTTTACCAACAGATATTCTCATAGCAGACACAGATTTTAACGTTGAGGCCTCAAATGGCGTTTGTGCCTCTGGTGTATTATCGGAAGTGGTTACGGTAATCATTGGTGTAGGAACACTTGATAATACATTGGTCACCTCTTCAACCAGTGCAACGATTTGCGAAGGAGGAACCACCTTTGTTCAAGTATTGAATTCTGAAAATGGCGTTTCTTATCAACTAAGAAATGATGCAGATGATGCTAATGTAAATGCTGCAATTATTGGAAATGGTGCTACTATTAATTTGCCGACAGGTAATTTAACAGCTACTACTACCTTTAACGTGTTGGCTGGAAGCGGAACATGTTCAATTGAGTTAACAGACCTGGAAACAATTACGGTTAATACTACACCATCTTCATCATTAACGGTAAATATATCATCGCCTACAACTTGTATAGGTTCTAGTGTTGACATTACTATTGAGTCGGCCGAAAACGGAATCTTTTATGAATTAAGAAATGATGTAGATAATGCCGTATTAGCCTCAGGTATAGGAACAGGTGCAGACCTTGTATTGTCCTCTGGTACACTAACAGTGAGCACTACCTTTAATGTTGAGGCCTCTAATGGCACCTGTACAGCAGAACTCGCAACGTTAGTTAGTGTCGTAGTTAATAATGGCCCTGATGCTTCAAGGAGTCTGAGCGCTTTCCCAGCTTTGATTTGTGCTGGTGCTTCCTCAGCAATTGTTGTCGCTTCTGAAAATGATATTGTTTACCAACTACGACTTGATGCTGACGATACAAATGTTGGTGGCGCTTTCCTTGGTAATGGTTTTAGCATTAACCTGCCTACCTCGGATATCGCAACAACCACAACATTTAATGTACTCGCTTCTAATATGGATGGTTCTTGTTCAGTGCAGTTAGCACAAACAATTACCATTACTACCCGCGCAACTACTGATCCACTTTGTGGATCAGGTGGTGGAGGCGGTATTGGAAATGAGAATTGTACTTTATTTACAACTAATATTGTAGAAACCAAGCCAGGTTGTAATGGCGATGACGATGGACAACTTTCTTTTGATATTTCAGGAGGTACACCTTCGCCTAATTACACTGTAATTTTGATTGATACAGTATTTGTTGCAGGTTTGCCTGTCGCTAATCAAACTAGTGAAACAGGTATTGCAGGAACACCCATAGTAATAAGTGGATTAAAACCTGCTCAGTATTACTATAGAATTTTAGATGGCTCTGGCAACATTTGTACATTACCATTTAAACTTGACAGACAATCTAATGTAACTGCGACACTTGATAATAAGATTGATCCAACCTGTATAGGTGATGCAACCGGAACAGCGACTATATCTATTACAGGTGGTGGTTCTGCTCCTTACGAATATTCAATTATTGGTGATTTCTCTGACGCTCAGACTTTCTTATCAGGTCAGACAATTACTAATATTCCTGCTGGAACTGCCGCTATTCTGATCAGAGATGATGCTGCTGATACGTGTCCTGCTGAAGTATTAGTTAATGTAGGTCCTGGATTCCAAGAACCGGTATCATTAGTTAGCGCAATTAAACAAGATGCATCTTGTAATAGTAATGATGGTTCAATCATCGTTACAACTACTGGTGGTGTAGCACCATTCACTTATAAGTTTGGATTAGTTGGTAGTGAAGAGGACATCCCTGGACTTCCGGCAGATAATACCTTTACTTCTCTAGCACCAGGCTCCTATAGCTTAATTGTTTCGGATGCGTCTGGTTGTGCGCCAAAAACTTTGGAACTTCCTTCGGTTAGCTTCCCAGGTATTGTTAGTACAAATACCGTTGTGGCAACTGATCCTGATTGTGCTGGTGATGGACAAAATGGAAGCATCGCTTTTAATATTGAAAATAATTTTGCAGGACAATTTCAGATCGCAGTGCTTACTGATTTCTCTGTGATACCAACGGATGAAAACTTTTCTACAGCTAGTCCAAATCCTGTATTTATCCCGAACCTTGCTTCTGGAGATTACTTTGTATGGGTTAAATCAATAAATGCTTTATGCCCGACTCGCATTGATCCGGCCCTAACAAGATTAAGAGGAGCGGTTCGCGTTACATTCACTGCCACATCTGTTAACGAGGAGTGCTTTGGTGAAGGAGGAAGCATTTTGCTAGGTAACGTAAACGGTATTCAGGAACAGGATTATGAGTATGTATTGAGCTCGGGTAATCAAACACTGAGTGGAAATATTACTTTCACCGAGTCTCTGCTAGGCGCGGTTATTGAAGGTATTGTTCCAGATGTGTATAACCTCATTCTACGACAGCCAGGCTCAACGGAGAGTTGTGAATCTAATGTAACTTCAGGACTTACTATTGAGGGGCCAAATACAGCACTTGCTATCAGCGATCCTACTACCCCAAGACCTCAGCAAGAAACTTCTTTTGAAGATGATCCTACAGCTGCACGTATTTTTGTAGTATCAGGAGGTTCACCTGTTTACTTTATTCAATTACAAAATGCATTTGACGAAGTTGTTCGAGCGGAAACAGAAGTACTTTTAGTAAACACAAGTTATTCTCAGCAATACTCAGGCCTGGGCCCTGGTACGTACACCGCCATTGTTGAAGACGACTTTGGTTGCGTTGCTGAAAAGGAATTTGTGATTGGGGTTAAAACTGATATTTTTATTCCAAACATATTTACACCTGATAATGATCCAAGTCAGCGCAACGAGGTTTTCTTTATAAGAAACCTTGCAGCCGGCTCTAAGCTGATTATTAGTAATCGTTGGGGTAATGAAGTTTACTCCTCAAGCGATTATCAAAATAACTGGAATGCAGAAGGCGTATCTGATGGTGTTTATTACTACAATCTAATATCAGGTGGCCAGGAGTTCACTGGTTGGGTTGAAATATTAAGAGGTAATAAGCCTTAAGTAAATTGATGTGCTGATTTACTGGTGTGTAGATTCGTTGATTGATATAAAAACACCTTGTGTCATTGCAAGTAACAAAGCGTGGGTTATGGGTTATGGTTTATGTGTGGGATGACGAAGCAATCTGTTTGATGTGCTAATTCGTTGATAGACTCATGGATTATTAACATTTGCTTAAAAACTCAACCGTATCAATATCATCCGCATAATCGCTAAGGCCAGGCATTTGTGTTTGCCCGAAAGGCACTGTACAGAAGGCTTCTTTGCCAACAATGCACTGTAGTTTTTCGCGTTCCTGTATTATGGTATTAATTAATTCATCCTCCGAATTATAATACTGATAATACAAGACAGAAATAGGAGAGACTAGTCTCTCGCTTTCCTGTAACAGTAAATATCCGGTATCCAGGTGTGGCACCTGGTTGACTAGTAAAATAGCTTTTTGGTAATCGTAGTTGTTATTGTATTTGTGGTGATGAATAACATTTTCGTATTTCTGCCATTGATCTAACAGTAAAGGGATTTCAAAACCTTTAGGAATAAAAAGTTTAGAAACGTTTCTGCAACCGAGACCAAAATAGCTGAAAATATCTTCACCTAGTTTACTTATATCTTCTTTACTCTCTTTGCCTGTGAGTACTGCACAAGAGGTTCTGTTTTTTCTGATAATGTTGGGATACTTACCAAAGTAATGTTGGAAGTACCTTGCAGAATTGTCGCTACCTGTGGCTATTACAGCATCGAAACTTTTCATAGGCCCATCAACGATTGAGTATTGATCAGCAAAATCTGGAGCTGTGTTCTTCAATTCTAGCAGTATGTTTTTAATGAGTACACTATCCTTCGAACTTAATTTAATCACGGCATGATGACCACTGATGAGGATACAAAGCAAGTCGTGAAAACCTACCATGGGTATGTTTCCAGCCATAACAAGAGCAACACGCTTATTCCTGATTTCATCAATTGCGTAAACCTTAGTCCACTCGCGAAGCTTTTGCTCATTTAGAAATGCACTTACCCCTTTTATGGCTTGTTCAACTGAAGCAGGCGTAAACCAGGGATTTTCGGATTTAGCAGCAAAGCTCCAGGCTTCCAGTTTCTCAATTGGCATATTTTGCAGCACTTGACCCAACTGGTGAAAAGCCTGAATACGTTGTTCTAAACTCATGAGAAAAATAAACTTTAAGCGGTGAAAAGCTGTTTTTGATTACTGGTTGTGCTGTTCTATTTTTGCAGCACTTTTAAGGACTCAAAAATACGGATTACATGGCGATTATAATTACTGATGAGTGTATCAACTGTGGAGCATGCGAGCCTGAATGCCCAAATACCGCTATTTATGAGGGAGGAAGGGAATGGAACTGGTCAGGAGGCACGAAACTTACAGCCGTGGAGCTAGAGGATGGGACTGAGCAAGATGCTAAAGCCATGCAAGCGCCTGTGTCTGCTGAATTCTATTATATAGTACCTGGTAAGTGTACAGAATGTACAGGCTTTCATGAAGAGCCTCAGTGCGCAGCCGTATGCCCGGTAGATTGCTGTGTGCCTGACCCTGATTATGTGGAGACTAAAGATGAACTGGCTACCAAAAAAGCCTGGTTACACCAAGAGGGTTAATATCTCACCGCATTTTGGCCCTTTTGATCAGATAAGTCTGCAAAACATGCTGAAATCCTGTTGAGATATCGGCTTCAATAAAATCAATTTTAAACTGCTGGCATTGCTGTTTGAGGGCTTGATAAAAAACCTCTGCTGTTTTTACATATGCCTCTTTTACATCTTCAGTGTTCACTTTTATTCGGCTGCCACTTTCCAGGTCAATAAACTCTACTGGCTTGCTACCGAAATCAAAATTATATTCAGTGGCCTTATCAGTTACATGAAAAACAATGACTTCATGCTTTTTATGCCTGAGGTGTTGCAGAGCTTTAAATAGCTCTTGTGTAGTTTCGTCAGCATCAAAGAAATCACTAAAAATAACCACAAGCGATCGCTTGTGAATTTTCTCGGCAATCTCATGCAGTACTTCGCTTAATTTAGTGGAACTGTTACTATCGCCTTTAGTCCTGTCTTCTTTAAGCAGCTTTTCCATATCTATAAAAAGCTTTTCCAGGTGAGATGGTGTAGAGCGAATTTGAGATAAGGACTCAATTTCATTAGAGAATGTACAGAGTCCTACGGCATCGCGTTGATGTTGTATTAAGTAGGCAAGCGCAGCGGCTGCATAGGTGCTAAAAGTAATTTTGCCCTTGCTTTGGGCTGGATAGTACATGGAAGGCGACTTATCCACGATGAGCAAGCAACGCAGGTTCGTTTCTTCAGCATAGCGTTTGGTAAACAGCTTATCTGTTCTTGAGTAAACTTTCCAATCAATATGACGTGTACTTTCACCTTCATTATAAAGGCGATGTTCGGAGAATTCCACCGAAAAACCATGATAGGGAGACTTATGAAGACCTGTTATAAAGCCCTCCACTAACTGTCTGGCCAGTAAATCCAGGCTGGCACTTTGCTTTAAATCACTTAGTTTAAACAACACGGGTAAATCTACTAACAAAGCTACATTGATTAGAATTTTTAATATAGTTTGCTATCAAAAGGCAAAATATTATATTTCGACCTGACAAAACCAAAAACCAACCCCTAACCAACAGGATTGTGGAAGATAATAAGGCAAATGGCAGAGAAGAAATCTACTCTGCAAAAGTGAAGGCAGGAAAGAGAACCTATTTCTTTGATGTAAAATCAACTCGTTCAAACGACTTTTACCTAACTATTACGGAAAGCAAAAAGCGTTTTAAAGAAGATGGTTTTACCTATGAAAAACACAAGATTTTCTTGTATAAAGAAGATTTTAACAAGTTTTTAAATGCACTTAATGGTTCTGTGGCACACATTAAGGAATTAATGCCAGGGGTAGACTTTGAGCAGTTTGATCGCGAGCGTGAAGCTGAGCATGAAGAGGTAAGTGTGGAGTCTAATGCTAATGGAAGCACCGAGACCGATACAGAGCTTAAGTGGGAATAATTGACCCCGACTTTGATAAATTTTGAAAAAAAAGCCTCCTCTTGGGGGCTTTTTTTATATTCTTGGTCGCAAGAGGTCTAATATTGTGAGGCACTGCTCCACATACTACGACTGAGGCTTATATTTGCACCTCATTTTAAATTAGTATTTGTCTATGGCTCTTCAGTGCGGTATAGTAGGTCTTCCTAATGTTGGTAAATCCACCCTTTTTAACTCTATCTCAAATAATAAGGCTGAGGCGGCCAACTTTCCTTTCTGTACGATTGAACCAAATGTGGGTATTATTACAGTTCCAGATCCAAGATTAAAGGTTTTGGAGGAGTTGGTTATACCACAACGTGTTATGCCTGCTACTATTGAGTTCGTAGATATTGCAGGATTAGTAAAAGGAGCCAGCAAGGGTGAAGGATTGGGTAACCAGTTTTTGGCAAACATTAGAGAGGTTGATGCGATTTTACATGTTGTGCGCTGTTTCGATAACGACAATATTGTTCATGTTGATGGCCGTGTAAATCCGGTAGCTGATAAAGAAATTATTGATACCGAACTTCAATTGAAGGACCTGGAATCGATAGATAAAAAAATAACCAAGGCTGAAAAAATTGCCAAGACTGGTGATGCCAAGGCTAAAAAGGAGTTACAAGTATTACAACAAGTAAAGGAAGCTTTACTGGAAGGGAAAAATGCGAGATCGGTAGTATTAGATGCTGAGGACGCGAAAGCCATTGCTGATTTACAGTTGCTTACCGCTAAACCTGTTTTGTATGTAGCCAATGTTGATGAGGGATCGCTTCATACTGGCAATAAACACGTAGATGCGCTTAGAGAATTGGTGAAGCTAGAGGGAGCTGATGTGGTTATCATTAGTGCTGCCATTGAAGCGCAAATTGCCGAATTGGAGAGCGAAGAAGACAGATTAGAGTTTTTGAAAGAATACGGGTTAACGGAATCGGGCTTAAATAAATTGGTTAGGGCTTCTTATGCCTTACTTAACTTGATTACCTATTTTACAGCTGGTGTTCAAGAAGTTAGGGCCTGGACCATCAAAAAAGGCTGGAAGGCGCCTCAGGCGGCAGGTGTTATTCACACTGATTTTGAAAAGGGCTTTATTCGAGCAGAAGTTATAAAACTAACTGATTATCAGCATTATAAAACAGAAGTGGCTTGTAAAGAGGCGGGAAAAATGGCGGTTGAGGGTAAGGAATATGTAGTAGCAGATGGAGATATCATGCATTTCCGTTTTAACGTATAATTAATACGGCTCTTCCTTTTAAAATCAGATCTTCTTTTTTAGTTTTATAAACCGCTCAACCTCAATGAGTAGCGGGGGTTCTCGTATTTATTTTTTTAACCCCAAATTTTTTTTGCTTGAGAGTTAGGATCGTTTTTTCGTTGAAGAATAGAGGGGCTTATGTTCCTTTTCACCATCAGTACCTGATAGCCCAGTTTATCAAAGGTGTACTAGTTTTTGGGTCAAATCCTGATTACAGAAGTTTTTCGCTGTTCAATTTTTCAGGCTTAAAAGGGCAGACTAAAATCAGCCGCAAAGGCCTGCATTTTTACTCCTCAAAAGTTACCCTGGTCTTTGCCTGTACCGATAAGCCTTTTCTGGACTACTTCATGGATCAGCTCTTTAAGATGCGTGATATTATGGTAGGGAACCTGCAGCTTTCCCCAGAGAGCTATGAAAATGAAGATGCTGTAACTGTTGGGCAGGAAACTAAATTTTTATGTATTTCGCCTATCGTATTGTTGCCTGCTATTTTTAATGATGAAAGCAGCAAACGTTTTATCTCACCGGGCACCGATGAGTTTTCAGATTTATTATATGATTCTACCATCAGTAGGATGGAGGCCTCAGGCAGATATTCGCCCGAAGCAATTACATCTTTTTATAAATTTCAATTGGTAGCTGATCAGGATTATTTACAGCGCTTGCAGGATTCGCATAAAAAGTTTGCACGCATTTATCCTTTATATGATAATGATGTTCGATTCGAAGTAAGAGGCTACACCTTTCCTTTTAAATTATATGCTGTTACTGAGGTTCAGCAATTTATTTACGAAAATGGTTTAGGTCATTATACTGCCAAGGGTTTTGGTATGCTCGATTTGGCCAACAACGATGCCATTCAGCGGCATGAAGAAAAGCATGCTGTTTATGCTTAACGTGGATTTTTATTAAGTTGTAAATAACCTACAAGTAAATCAGCTCTTGGTTGAAGTGATTTGTAATACACCAGCACTTCATAAAGATTTTCAGTCTCAAAATGGTTGCCCTCCAGGAGATTACTCTTCTTATTACCCTTTTCGATAATATATTGATAATTATACCAGCCTTGCTTTAATAATAGTTCTTTTCTGTACTCCTTTCGAGCAGAATCGTACAGCATCTCACTTTCTTTACTAAAAGAATTGTTCACAAGTTTACCCTCTAAATGCACAGTACCGTCTATCTTTTTTCCAGTGGATAAAGTAAAAACAGTTTTAATATAGTTTTCTGAATATTGTAGTGTGTAATCATAATTCATGATAACAAAGTTGCCGTTAAAATCGAGGTATTGCGAATAGCGATCGTGCTGTCTGGATTTATCAAGGCCTGCATAAGCTGTATACGGTTTGACTGATCTGTCTATTTTTGCCAGGTTTTGTCCTGTATTAATTATGGTTCGCAGATCGATGAAGCGATATTCATTACCGCCATCATGCATGTAGTCTTCGTCATTTACTCTGTATTCGATTGCGCGTTCAGCTTCTCTTATAAAAGCAGGAGGAATATTTGTAATTAAATTGTCCCAACGTTGATTTTGTCTGATTTGCACTTCAAATTGAGTAGAAGCATTGATAACATCAAGGTTTGGATATTGAAATGAAAGACTAATGCCTTGTTTATTGTTTAGCTGACCTGCACCAGATAAATCTGTATTCAATGAAAGCTGAACCTGCTTACTATAGACCATAAAACGTTTAGAGAGTACAGGCTTGCTATCATCTAAATAGACGGTAAGCACATAATTGCCACTTAACTTTACCGAAGGGACAATGAACCAATAATGTAGATAAGGTATGTGGGTATCTGAAGAAAAGGCATATTGATTAATAGGGAAACTATTGTATTCCATCAGGAAATCTAAATTGGAAAGACTGGATTTCGTCCAGTCGGAATTGCAATGGCTAATACGCACTGTGTATGATTGATATGCAGTTACGAGGTCGTCAAACTCAAGTCTTAGATTTTGCTCCTGAATAGGAACACTGGCTGGTAATAAAACATTAGTAGCATCGTTTTTGTCGGGATAAAGCTGCACAGTTTTAATTGTGGATGAAAATACCCCATCATCAAACAGATTATAGGATACTTCACCAGTTGTTGGGTAAGAAAGAGGGGTACAAGAGGCCAGTAATAAAAGGACAAGTAGTTTCTTCATAAATTCCTTTAAATTAGAAATGTATTCCAACTTTAGAAAAGAAAGTCGTGTCTAAAGAGCGCATGTATACAGAAGAAGAGCTTATAAACGGTTGCCGTAAGGGAGATCGTGCGTGTCAGCACCTGCTATACAAGCAATTTAGTAAACGTTTAATGGCGGTCTGCCTGCGTTATTCCAAATCGGTGCCGGAGGCAGAAGATGTATTACAGGAGGGGTTCGTAAAGATTTATCAGCACTTACCCAATTTTAAAGGGCAGTCGCAACTTGCTACCTGGATGACACGGATAATGGTTAACACGGCTTTAAACATGCATCGAAAGAAGCTCTACCTTTTTCCGATGGTTGATGTTGGAGAAGTTTCTCTGGAAACAAGTGCAGAGAGCCTCAATACTTTGGCTTTTGAGCAGCTGCTGGATATGATACAATCATTGCCCCATGGTTGTCAGTTGATTTTTAACATGTATGCGGTAGAGGGCTATACGCATCAGGAAATAGCAGGACTTTTAGGCATATCGGAAGGGACATCAAAATCGCAATATGCCAGGGCCAAGGAATTGCTGCGGAAACAATTGCAGCAAGAAGAAAACAGATTGAAGTATGGAGACAAGTGATAAGCAGGAGAATTGGATTAAAAAATTAAACGAAGCCGAAGTTGCGCATTCTGATGCCGTGTGGGAAGGCATTGAAATGCAACTGGATAAAGATGATGAGGTGAAGCGTTTACGCAGAACTGTAATCTTATATAAGTGGCTTGCGGCCGCTTGCGTTTCAGTAGCATTGCTTTCTGGTGCGTATACTTATTTTGGAAATGGTACAGCAACATCTTTTAATCAGCAACTCGCTATAGAAAACAACTCGAAGACTAATCAAGATGTTGTAAGCCCACAATATCTGGACGAATCCTCAGTAAATGATCCTTCCGGGGATGCGACAATATTTGAAAAACAAACTGGCAAGTCTGGCCATATACATGGTAGCCAAAACAACGTATTAACAACTAAATCAGCCAGATCAGCTAGAGCACAAATGCCTGAGCAAGAAAGCTCGAACAGTATTTCAAATGGTACTCATTTGCGTATGACCTCAACTGATTATGGAAAGTCATTGAAAGAAGTAATGCCCGCTGCTAAAGGTGGATATGCTTCTTTTAATACTACATCCCGAGCCAATCAATCAGGGGCAGAAGAGATAAAGTCACCACTTGTGAAGGAAGATAAATTATTACTAACCGCGGCTTTATTGAGTGAAGAAGAAACTAAAAAGAAAAAAGAGAACGATAAGGGGACTGAGCAATTTTGGACAGCAGTGGGCTTTGCTGCTGGTACATTTAGTAATACAACACCAAGCAGTCCGAGTGTGGCTGCGGGGGTGCTCAACAATTCTTTTGCCGGTCAAACCGCAGCAGCAGAAAGTAATTCTCCTGGTTATACCTATGCCGTTAATCTAATGGTTGGCACAAAAGTTTCGCAACGATGGCTAATACAAGGGGGTATGAGTTACATTTCGCAAACCTCAGACTATACAGCAACATCCGTAGTGGCTGACCCGGTTCAACAAACATTAAGGGCGGCTTCGATTAATCAGTTTGAAAAAAATTCAGATACTAAATCAAACATATTAACCACCAGCCCATACAGTGTAAATAACAATATACAATTGATAAGCTTTCCGATGCAGGCGGGCTATATTGTTATAGACAGAAAGGTTGGTTTTCAGATTAATTCAGGATTTTCCACGGACTTGTTTTTACAGAACACGATAACGCCACAAGTTGAAAATCTTGAGAAATCCACACAGGGAAGAGGTGATGACTCCCCATACAAAGCATTTAATATAAGTGGTTTGATAGGAACGGAACTCAGCTATCGGTTTGGCGATCAATATCGTTTAGCGATATCTCCCGGCTTGCGTTACCCATTTAGCTCTATATATAAGACTGATTTAGGGGTGAAATCCAGTCCGCTCACTTTTGATGTAGCTCTCCGTTTTAGGTATATTTTAAAATAGTTTTCCAACCTTTTTGAGTTTGGCTGTGTCTAACGAACAAAGCCACTCACTATGGAAACGTTAGAAAACAGACTACAAAAAAGGGTGCATATCTCACTTTATGCACTGCTATTTCTAATGATTTTATTGGGCTTAAGTGTATGTCTTGAAAAATTGGCTGTTTAACCTAAGCCTATTTATTTTTTTGGGTTTGTATTTGGGTAATGGGCTGCCGGCAACCGAACGTAGGCTCTGGATTCGGACTGGTAGCCCTTACTTTTAGAGTGTATCAATCGTTTCTGCTAATTCATCCCATTTTTTATTTACCACCTCTAATTTTTGAGTGATAATAGCCAACTCCTGTTGAAGCTTTTGAAGCTCATTAAAATTACCAAAGATTGAAGGGTTTGTCATGTTTAATTCAATAGTCTCTTTTTGCTTCTGTAAGGTTTCCATATCACCTTCTACCTTTTTCATTTCCTTTTCAAGCGACTTCAACCGATTTTGATTGTTGTCGTTCTTAGGGGCTTCTTGTTTCTTTTCTACTTTAGGTGTCACTTGGGTTTTAACAGGTGCTGTGGTTATGGCAGCCTGTTGTTTTCTCCAATACTCATATTCATCATAAGTACCTGGGTATTCTTTTATTTGTTTATCTTCTATGTACCAGATTTTATTAGCTACCTGACTTACGAAATGGCGGTTGTGAGAAACTACCACAAAGCTTCCTTCATATTGCTGAAGTGCTTGTATCAAAATGTTTTCAGATATGAAGTCAAGGTGGTTAGTAGGTTCATCTAGTAATAAAAAGTTAGCTTCCGATATCAATGTTTTAGCTAAAGCCACTCTCGATTTTTCTCCACCAGAGAGCACTTTAATTTTTTTGTATTGATCATCATCCGAGAATAAGAAACAACCCAGTACATTTCTTAATTCCTGTTCGGTTTTACCCGAACCTGCTTGTTTCATTTCTTCAATAATTTCGTTATCGAGCTTTAATGATTCAAGCTGATGCTGTGCAAAAAATCCCTGAATAACATTATAGCCCAATGCTCTTTCGCCTTCAATCGGTTCGGTTCCTGAAATAATGCGAAGCAAAGTAGATTTACCTTTACCGTTAGCACCAATCAGTACAATTTTGTCTCCTCGTTCAATTGTGGCATTGCTGTTTTTTAAAATCTCCAAACTGCCATAAGCTTTTGAAACATCTTTTAAAGTAATGATGTATCGACCCGGTTGTTGTTTAAAACGGAAACGAAAATTGACAGCTGCTGTATCGTCCACCACCTCCTCAATGAGATCAAGTCTATCTAGTGCCTTAACCCTAGACTGTACTTGTTTAGCCTTAGTTGCCTTTGCTTTAAATCGTTCAATGAAACGCTCGGTCTGCCTTATCTTAGCTTGCTGATTTTCGTATGCACCATTTTGAATTTCTTTTCGAAGTTCCTTTTCTTCTAAATAGAAAGAATAATTCCCTTCGTAAGTAATCAATTGACCTTGTGTAACCTCAACTGTTTTTGTGGTTACGTTATCCAAAAAGTAACGATCGTGAGAAACCACTATAACGGCACCTTCATAATTACGCAAATAATTTTCTACCCATTCAATAGAAGGTAAGTCCAAGTGGTTGGTAGGCTCATCGAGCATGAGTAGAGAAGGTTTTTCTAATAATAGCTTTGCAAGCATTACCCGCATGCGCCATCCACCGGAAAACTCGCGAAGGGGTCGATGAAGATCCTGAGTAGTAAAACCGATACCTTCCAAGATTTCCTCAGCTTTGGCCTGCATGGAGTAGCCATCCAGTTGTTCAAACTTTTCCTGGAGATTGGTTAATTTTTCAACCATTTCATCTGAATACTCGGTTTCCAGTTTGTGTAGCAACTGCTCTATCTGCCTTTGCGTGTCAACAGCCTCCTTAAAGGCTTCCATGGCTACCGTTACAATAGCATCGTCAGATTGATAAGAGAGTAGATCTTGATTTAAGAAACCAATTGTGCAATCGTTGCTTTTGCTTACTGAACCTGCATCAATGGTATATTCCCCATCTATAATTTTCAAGAGTGTTGATTTCCCGCGGCCATTCAAACCAATTAACCCGATTTTATCCTTCGGCTTAATAAACATATTGGCATTTTCGTATAAGGCTCGCCCCCCGATAAAGTAAGAAAGGTTGGTAATAGAAATCATGGTGCAAAAATAAGCAAAGCGTTGCGCTAAGCATCATAACTAACCTGAACCACTTACAGAAAAACGTGTTAAATAGAGTATTGAATGTGTTATTTTCGTTTAAAATTCAGAGCTATGAAGAAATTGATGATACTGTCGCTAGCAGCACTGGTGCTTTGCTGTAACAATGCGACAAAAGAAGTGAGTAAGGTTGTGCCAGAAGGAGGAGAAGAAGCTATTACAGAATACGCCAAAACATTGCCCCTTGATAAAATTAAAATGCCTGCCGGCTTCTCTATTGAAGTATATGCGGAGGTAAACAACGCCCGTTCTATGGCGATGAGCCCGGAAGGAACACTTTATGTGGGCAATAGAAACGGTGATAAGGTGTATGCGGTAAAAGATACTAATGGAGATAATAAAGCTGATAAGCGCTGGGTGATTGCCTCAGGCCTGAATATGCCTAATGGCGTTGCCGTGAACGATGGTGACTTATATGTGGCGGAAGTGAGTCGCATTACCAGATATGATGATATTGAAGCGAATTTGGGTAAAGCCATTACACCAGTCGTTGTAAAGGAAGATTTTCCTACTGAAACACATCATGGATGGAAGTATATTGCCTTTGGACCAGATGGTAGATTGTATGTACCTGTAGGCGCACCTTGTAATATCTGTAAGTCAGAAAAGGAAATTTACGCCTCTATCACTTCTATTAAAAAGGATGGTAGTGATTTACAAATCTATGCCAATGGCGTTCGTAATTCTGTAGGTTTTACCTGGCATCCTGAAACAAAAGAAATGTGGTTTACAGATAATGGTCGCGATATGTTGGGTGATGATATTCCTCCTTGCGAACTGAATCGTGTAACCGAAGCAGGATTACATTTCGGTTACCCTTATTGCCATGGTGGTACTATTAGCGATCCTGAATTCGGGAAAGGGCAGTCATGCGAGAAGTTTATAAAACCAGCACAGACCTTGGGGCCGCACGTTGCGCCACTTGGACTTAAATTTTACACAGGGGATAATTTTCCTGAACAATACCGCGATCAATTGTTTATTGCCGAGCATGGAAGCTGGAATCGTGCACAAAAAATTGGTTACCGTATTAGCATGGTCAATGTTGAGAATGCGAGCACGGCAACTACTTATGAAACTTTTGCTAGTGGATGGTTAGATGAAGCAGAACAGAAGTCGTGGGGCAGACCAGTTGATATACTGGTGCTTGAAGACGGTTCAATGTTTGTATCAGACGATCAGGCAGGGGTAATCTATAGAATTTTTTTTAAAGGATAATGCGCTAACAGATTGATGTAGATAAAAACATCAATCAGGTATCATTTATGCCGGACTTGTTTCAACATTCCAATTATACAAGGGATGTAGAAATGAGTCCGGCATTTTTGGTGCTACAGGAAGTCTATCTGTTAAGCACAAATATGAATAGGGGAGTGATTACCTATGCTGTGTGAATTTGTGAAACCAGTCTGTCCGGTCTGTGGCAAATGATCCTTTCAAGATTTAAGGAGCGAAGACATAATCAAAAATCATCCGCTATATTCTCGACCTCTTTCTTCTTATCGTCCTTCATCTTTTTCAAAATGGGAAATGACGTATAAGTAAGTTCAATTTTGTCTTTTTCTACTGCTTTAAAAGTCAGTATTAGGTTTTCAGATTTCCAGAAGTACTGTTCATTTCGGAGATCCCATTCAGATTTGCCCAAAGCAAGTTCCATACCTTTCATTAGGCGTGTGTCTTTAACGGTTACAACCTTGATGATGTAGATCAAACCTTTGTATGTGGTTAGTTCTACTGCCTCAACTATTATATCACCGATATTTTTATAAACAGGATAGTCTACTGCATATATTTTAGAAAGCTGCCCTTCTTTATTTGTTGATTCGCTTTTAAATGTGGCTCCTTTTATGGAATCAATAGGTGTTCCTAGTTTGATATCCTTAAAACCATTGCGTTTTTCTAATTCTGCTGAATTTTGTGCAACGGCCCATCCAGATGAAAAGAATAATGCTAAGTAAATGAGTGATCGCTTCATGTTTATAACTTTTTTGTTGGAAAGACCAGGCTTTATTTCATTCCTTTAAATGAACGTTGTGCATGGCCATTTCATTCTCTTTAGTAATATTGTCGTAGAAATATACAAAAATCATGCAACGTCCTGCTTTCGATGACATTTTTATGGAATTGGCTGTTAATCTGGCCAAGCGCTCTCATTGTGTAAAGCGACATGTAGGCGCTGTGCTTACCAAAGAAACGAGAATTATATCCATAGGCTATAACGGTCCTCCTGCAGGTACACATAACTGTGATGTTGAGTTCCCTGAAACAGGATGCCCGCGTGATTCAAAAGGTGGATGCTCACTGGCGCTTCATGCCGAACAGAATGCCATTTTATATGCAGTTAAAAACCAGACCTCTGTAGATGGTGCTACGCTATATGTAACGCTATCTCCTTGCCTTGCATGTGCACGTATCATTTACACTATGGGCATCAGCAAGGTTATCTACCTGAAGTCTTACGCAGCTTTTAAAGGGCTACCTAATGATGAGGGCGTGGACTTCTTAACACGCTTTGGGGTTCAAGCTGAGCAATACACCGGAGAGCTTACCAACGTAACGCACATGATCTAAGAAATTACTGGAATTTACTTTACCACTTTCTCCAAGTCAGTAATTACTTTAACAGCAACTGCTTTAGCATTTTTTGCTTTAGCTGCTTTAAGTACAGTAATAGCACGCTTTGCTGTTTCAATCAGACCAACAGGGTTGTTATCGTGGCGATAGCTTCCTAAGCACCAGGCAATATCGTTTTGAAGCTTTTCCTCAATGTTCAATTTTTTAAGTGCGGTAAGCGCAGCTTCGTTTACCATATCGAGTGTAATAGATGAATTGCTCGCTTTTTTCGCTGGAGAAGACTTCTTAGCACTTGTGCTAACCTTCTTTTTTACTGGTGTTGTAGACTTTGCCATCGTTTAATCCTTTGGTTACACTAGAAAATTACGATGTATGTAGGGAAGAATAAAGGAGTTGAGACATTAAATCTCTGCAAACGATTTTATAAATAAGAAAAACAGGTGTGCTCACCAGGGTCTGGATCAAGGTTGCAGGGTTTAAGGATCTGAAGGATTTTAACAACTAAGAATTTAAAGAACTGATTATCGGTGGATGGTTTCGGTTTGGACTGGGTCTGTTGAAACTAATGTGATGGGTGCGTTCAGCTTTATTTCAATGAAATGAATGTTGCTAGATGACTTATTCTAATCATTCAATGTTAAGTCGATTGTGGATAACTTAATAAATAAGAGGGTGGATGAATGAGTAGGTAAGAAGTTTTTCTTAATAATATGAATGCGTGTGTTTATAAAAAAACGAAGGGGAAGAAATCCTAGATTACTTCCCCTCGCAAAGTCTTTAGGTTATACCTAATTACTTCTTCTTCTTGGCAGCCTTCTTAGCAGTTTTCTTAACTGCTTTCTTTGCTGTCTTCTTAGCGGTTTTTGCCATAGCGCTTAAGTGTTTAGTTTAAAAACTGATGAAAAGTTATAACAAAAAATTAATCTGCAAAAATTTTTACGAAAAAATTTTCAAGTGCGAATTTTTTTACAGCATTACTCATCACTACTTTGGGTTAAACATTCATCAAACAATGTTGACTTCCATGTTGAGTTTGATGCCGAAATTAGATTCAACATTCGCTTGAATTTTTGTTGCCAACTCAAGAATATCTTTTCCTTTTCCATGTCCGTAATTGACTAAGACCAGCGCTTGTTGTGTATGCACACCAACTTTATCAAAGGTCTTTCCTTTCCATCCGCTCTGTTCAATAAGCCAGGCTGCAGGTACTTTAACATGCAATGCATCAACAGCAAACATTGGCATTGCAGCATGTTTTTGTTTTAAGATTTCGTATTGTTCAAGTGTAATAGTTGGGTTCTTAAAGAAGCTTCCGGCATTACCAATCTTTGCTGGATCAGGAAGTTTTGATTGACGAATTGCAATGACAGCATCACTTACAGCCTTTAGTGATAACTCATTGATATTCATTTTTGTAAGAAACTCTTTTATAGCGCCATATTCAGTCTTGATAATATGATTTCGCTTGCTGAGCTTAAAGCAAACATGTGTTATGAAGTAACGATTCTTGCCTTCGTTTTTAAAATAACTTTCGCGATATCCGAAGGCACATTCCTGATTAGGAAAGTCACGAAAAGTTCCTTTTTCAAATTCGAAGGCAGTAACAGACTCGATAGTGTCTTTCACTTCTGCACCATACGCTCCAATGTTTTGCATGGGTGCGGCACCAACCGATCCGGGTATTAACGAAAGGTTTTCGACACCACCCAGTTGTTGCTTAACACAGTATAAAACGAAGTCATGCCAGCCTTCTCCCGCACCAACTTTCAACCAACAATGGTCATCGTTTTCTTTCAGAATCTCTATCCCTTTGATCTCATTTTTGATGACCAAACCATCAAAAATATTTTTTGTAAAAAGCAGATTACTACCACCACCAAGAACAAGTTTGGTCTCTTTTTGAAGAAAGTCCAGCTCAAGTAAAGCTTTAAGCTGCTCCGCTTTTTGTATGCTAACGAAGTAACGTGCGGTGCACTGAAGACCAAAAGTATTGAGTAATGTCAGATCAATGTTTTCCTGCAGATGTATCATTTAAGGTAATTAGTCACCGCAAGTTGCTAAAAAATATCTGACCATCCCTCAGTTTAGCTAAAGGAGCAGGTGATAGTAAAAAAAACAAGTTGATCTGTTTCGATTTGCTACTTAGTTAGCTCCTCAACTTCCTGTTTTGAAAGTTTAAAAATACAAATGCGAGGGAAACGACCTGCCAGATAGGTAATACCACAAACAGCTATACCATCATCACTGGTTTGAATGAGGTTTCCAATTTCAAATGGATTGGCGAAACCAAGATAGCGACTGCCTGTAAAGCTTCCATCATCTTCGTTATAAGCTAAAAGTGCGATTTGCCTGGCTTGCGTATTTGATCCGAAAACAATACTTGCCTGCTGGTCAGTAGTGTGATGTAGTAATCTTACTGTTGCGTTAGGAGCCAGTTCAGGTAAAGTAAAGCCGCCCAACTCTGTGCCTATTGTAATACCGTTAGTGGTTAGGTTGATTTGCGGGAGCAGAAAATTGTCACCAAAATTAAAGCGCGATGCGGCAAACTGACCTGCACCAACTGGCATTACAGCACTGAAGCCACCATCATCTTGCTGACCGTAAACAACGCCAGCGGGATCATCCGCTCCGAAGCTGGTAAATACCAGGGAGAAAGTGTAGTTATAAAAGCCGTTGTAATAAATGGCACCACCAGAAGTTCTGCCTATAGCAAAAGGAAACTTCCTGCCACCTTGTATAAAATGATTGATGATGGGCTCTTCAGTTTCATCACCAACGCCAATACTAAAACCTGTAGGGCCGGCACTGATGGAACCAGTAGCACTCAGTTGTGTAATATCCATTTGCTTATCTTCATTGTCATAGCTGAGAAGAAGTATATTATTGCCATCAGTATTAATAGCTAATGGATAAGTAAGTCCCAGTGGTGTAATGCTTCCATCAATGTCACCATTAGCGTTTAGTCTGACTAATTGTGCCAGTTGCAGGTTTGTATCCATGCAAACAAAGTGATAAGCACCATTAATCAGGAGCAGAGGCCCGACTGGGTTTACATATTGGGTATCAAAATCATCCACCTCGTTAACAATTTGTCCAGTCTTATCCACTTTCAGTAAGTAGATGCCTGTAAAATTACTATCATCCAAACGTTTGCCAGCTAATACAAGATAACCCTCATCGCTGGTTTGTTGTATATCAATAGGCGTAAAAGCAGCATTAAAATCTGCATTATCATAAATTCTGAAAAAGCTTTTTTCTTCTAACCTCAGATCAGCTTTCTCCAGGCAAGCAGAAACAAGCAAAGTCAGCGGAAGGAAAATTCGTATAATAGACTTCATGTGATTAACGATCTAAGGTTTTAAAACCACTGGCGAGGTAACGCATTGGAAAGAGACATCCGAAAGAAAAAACGATGTTGTTTAGCTTGATATCATCTAAAGCATCACCTACACCTGCCAAACGATCATTCTTATACCGATTCTCTGTAGAGTTGGCCAGACTCATGCCCATTCTATAATTTCCTTCAAGGGTTAGTCTTACATTCCCCAGATTATAATTGACACCCGCACCAGCAGAGATTCCCCAATAATTTTTAGCAAATAGGTCTTCAGCCCCAACTAATATGGGATCATTCTCAAATTCATTTAGACCACCGGAAGCATAATCAACTCCATTGACAGTCACGGCTTTATTTGCATTAACCTGTATAGCATAATAGACACCTGCTTGCACGAAAGGTCTTAGCACACTTCCTGCAATGTCGTACTTAACCAGTAAGGGTAACTCCGCATAATCAGTTTGTTGCTCTTGCTTATAATTGAGCGTTAAAAGATTGGTTGGACTGTTGGCATCCATCCATTCATATCTATTAGCATATTCAAAGCGCGAGTGAAAATAGGTTGGTTGTACACTAATGGAAAAGCCCTTGGTGTAAAATGTAACTTCTAAAGCAACCTGGCTACCAGTTAGATTAAAGTTTTTGTAATTTTTAACATCTACTATGGCATTGGGTGGAGGTACAATCACAGAATAGCTTTCCTGCACTTTAGCTTGAGTAAGGTTTGTGCCCGCTTTAAAACCTAACCAAAATTGCTTTTGCAAAAACGGATTGCTTTTCTTGGCAGCTGCGGTTCCAGTTGGGTTTCGTTTATTCACCTTGCGTGCTTGCGCATAAACCTGCGTGGTAAGCAAAGCAGAAATCAGGATAAGGAGATAATATTTTTTCATGTAGGGGTGAGATTGGGGTTGGTTGAGGTTTTATCGTATCACAAGTTTTTTATTTTCTTTAAAAAAGCCTGATTTAAAGTTACACACATAAGTGCCCGGTTGTAAACTTTGAATGCTGCATTGCACTTCGTAAGTACCGGGTTCGTAAAATCCTTGTACGAGTTGTTTCACTTCTTTTCCCAGGTTATCCAATAGTTCAATTGAAACCTGATCGGCATGGTTTACCTTGAACTTAATACTAACATTATCGTGAGCAGGGTTGGGATAAATACTTTCCAAAGCAAAACGACTACTCACAAAACCTTCTGCACTGGCGATTATATCGTTGGCTAGTGGTAGGGGTTCATAATTAACACCATCGACACTGCCATCAATAAAATTACCGAAGAATATGTCATTGTTCAATACTGTTTTATCCACCAGCATCCAATCCTTTAAAAGATTGGCATAGATCTGTCGGTAATCATATTGCATTTCTACATTATCCTTGGTAAGATCAGGCACTTTACCGACTACGCCTGGCTGCACGCCTTTTCCAAAAATAAAAATCGGACCACCAGTACCGTGGTCGGTACCATAACTTCCATTGGAGTAAATACGTCTTCCGAATTCTGAAGTGGTAACACTCAGCACGCGATCTTCTAAACCACGTACGCGTAAGTCCCGTTGGAAAGCATCCATAGCTGAAGAGATATGATACATGAGCGCAGCGTGTACACCCATAGTTGGATCATAACTCGTCACTTGATCTGCATGTGTATCAAAGCCACCAATCTTCACCAGAAATACTTTTGTTTTACAACCACCTGCCAATAAGCGGGCAATCATTTGTAATTGTGCAGATAAGCCATTGCGCATGCTACCCTGGGGCGCATTAAAAGGGTAGCGCTCCGGATAAGTAATGCTACTGTTTCCACCAGCTAGGTAAACATCATATAAACGCTGTGCGTAATCTTTAGATTTATTTTCTAAACCCAAAATCCACTCCATCTCTTTGTAATAGGATGAACCGATTAAATGAGATGGTGGTATACCTAAGGGATCCAGACTGGCATCTTCCTGAAAACCTTCAAGTTCAGAAACAAGCTGTGCAAACCCTTGAGGATTATCTAAAGAAATAGAGGTAGGGATGTTGCCTTCCTGATGAAAGATAAGCGACAAATCATTTCCGGTTTCAATGGCCAGTGGATCGGGCATTTCTGCATTCGGAAAATCATCGGGGTAGGCATTGGGCGCATACTCTTTGCCTAAATAGCGACCTAACCATCCGGAAGAAAAATAGTCATCGGAGTTTCCTCCCATAAATGAAATATCCCGACCTCTGAAATGTGAACCATTATTATTTTTATACGAGACACCTTGCACGACTGTCATTCTTCCCTGATCGTACAAAGCTTTCATGTGTGCCATGTCTGGATGTAAACCTACCTGACTATCCAACGGTAGTGTTCCATCAAGCGTAATCATTTTACGCGTGGAGTTTTTAGAAGGTATAGCAATGTTGGGTCTGGCATTGTAATACAATTCATAAGCATCAACAGGTATAATACTGTTCAGTCCGTCATTACCACCATGCATTTGAAGAATAATCAGTACACGGTCGTTAGTGCTTTGCCTGGCCATGCGTGTCAACGCATTCTCAGCCATCACATTAAAAGGAATATTAGCCAGTGTGAAAGGTATGCTTACCGCTATTGGTAATTTTTTTAGGAAATTTCTACGCTTCATATAAATCGTTTACTGAAGTTGATACTCAGGAGTTTGAAGCAAGACATTAAATAGTCTTTGCAATTGTTCTGTAGCAGTGCTGATACCCACACCACTTGTCCAGCGTTGTGTCCAGGCAGCTTCAGGGTCAGGATCAATGTCTGATAAGAAAACGTTCAGGAAGTATTTGAGTCTTTCAGCTGTTATACCAGAAACACCATCATCGGCATCTTCATCAAAAGTCAGGTTATCGCTTACTGGTAAAAAATAGCCACAGAGTTCAATTACTAAATCTCTTGCATTACCTGCAATAGCATCAGGCACATTGTCTTTAACAAATTGATACACATCGATCTTTAGTGGGCTATCTGACAAAGGGTTAACTATGTTTCGAATAAAGTCGTAACGTCTTGTTAAATAATTTACATTGATCCAGCTTCTGTGATAAATAGGAAACTGATGATATGCTTCGTAGCCTGCCACATCGAAAGGTTGAAAAAAATTCATGCCCTGATTGTCTGCAACACTTATTATTTCTCCTGTGATGGTATAGAAAGAGGTTAAGTCAGTACTTTGATCGGGTACACTTACACCGAAGGAGCCTACAGTGTTCATCACCAGCTCTAATGGTGATTTAATAATGCCACCGTAAGTATCATCGCCAACTCCGGGAGCGGCTTCGTAGAAAATTTCACTACATAACAGGTTTTCAATTACCGTTTGAAGTTTAAAACCACTATTAGTAAATGCATTGGCCATCTCTTCAATAATTGTGCTATCGATGGCAGGTGTAATTTCATGATAAACAAAAAAGCGGTACAACTTTCTGCAAATGTGTTTTGCTGTTTCAGGCTGAGCATAAATTAAATCAACCAACTGACGTATTTCTTCTAATGCGCTTTCTTCTGTGGCGCGATTGCCATTAAGTAACAAGGGATCAGCTGAAATGGTACCGGGCATTCTATTGCTGAATATCTTCGGATCGTTATCGTGACCTGAAGCATCCAGCGCATTGCCTCTCACACGTCCTCGTGGTAATTGTGTTTCAGGATCGAGTGTTACGTTAGGATCAGTAATGGAATCAAAATCAGTATTGGTTGTCCAGCCAGAGAGCACCCGTGCAGCGGCTTGTACATCTTGTTCCTTATACACGATGTAATCACCTTGTTCAGTGGCTTCAGGAAGTGATCCTTCTAATCCACGACCAATAGAGTAAAGCTCGAATAGTTCGCGTGAATAGTTTTCATTCGGACTTCCTTTAACATTCAAGTTGCCATCAAGCAAAGCTATCATGGCATTGTCTACACTCACTTTTACTGTGAGGTTTTTGAAATTAAGTTCTAAGGGTGGAGGAGGAATGGGGAGATCTGGAAAGGTTGGCGGGGGCATGTCATCCAAAGCAAACATGCGATACAAAGCATTTTGGAAATAAAGCGATCTGCTATTGCCTACCTTTTCCTGAATTGTTGTAAAGTGTGTATGAAGAAAGTATACAATTTTCTCGCGGGCACTGTAAGCCAGCTTTTGATTGGCTGGGAGCCCTGAAGCCATCATTTGTCCGACAAACCAACGCTTAAAAGCTTCCTGCAATTCTCCATCCATTTGATCTGCGGCATAAATGCCGGACTCAACCCACTCCTGATTTGTTTGTGGATTGATGGGTAAGGGAGGATCAGGTAAAATCTGCCTGAAAAGTTGGGTAATGGCCTGTCGGGGCGTAAGGTTTTCAAAAGTATCTTCGATATCTTGTTTAGTAAAACCGAAGGTACACCTGCGCAATAAGTGGAGGGCCCTTTTATAACCCAAGGGCTCGTTTAATTCGATGAGGGGCATAGATAAGTTTTAATCGAAGTTAATACATGTGTACTATTCATGGAATTAAATTAACCGGTTGAACGGTTATATAAAGCGATATTTGTTTGTTTTTTACTACAATCAGGATTTACCTAAATATTAAAGTCAATTTAATATGTTTGGACTTTAATAATCCCATTAAGAATGAAATTGATTGAATGCCCACGTGATGCTATGCAAGGTCTCCATGAGTTTATACCCACGGAAGATAAAGTGCGCTATATCAATCAGTTACTAAAAGTAGGTTTTGATAGTATTGATTTTGGAAGTTTTGTTTCACCAAAAGCCATTCCGCAACTTCGCGATACTGCTGAAGTTTATGCTCAACTGAACTGGCAGGATAGTCCTTCAAAATTGTTGGCCATTATAGCTAATATAAGAGGAGCGAAGGATGCGATTACCTTTGAAGGGATTTCTTATTTAGGTTTCCCAATGTCCATATCTGAGACTTTTCAACAGCGGAATACTAACAAATCAATTGCCGAAGCACTCAACGAATTGTCGGAGATAAAAAACTTGTGTGAGAGTAAAGGAAAAAAGCTGGTTACCTATGTCAGTATGGGTTTTGGCAATCCTTACAGCGATCCATATGCAGTAGATTTGGTAGGACAATTTGTTGACATTTTGGTTACACTTGGCTCTGACGTAATATCATTAGCAGATACGATTGGTGTATCTACACCAGAGAATATCAAATACCTTTTTACTTCATTGTCAAAGTCTTATCCATCAGTAGAAATTGGCGTTCACCTGCACTCTAATCCAGTTACAGCGCTTGAAAAAATTCAGGCAGCTTACGAATCGGGTTGTAAGCGCTTCGATGGTGCTATAAAGGGTTTGGGCGGTTGCCCAATGGCAGATGATGCATTAGTAGGCAATATGGCAACAGAAACTATTCTTGCTTATTTGGATGAAAAACAAATTAAAACAAGCATTAACAAGGAGGCGTTTGTTAAAGCAATGCAAATGGCTTCAACCATATTTCCCGCACATTGAAATTGGCATAATCATTGACGTTTTAAACAGAATTTTATATTTTAGGTGGTATGAGAAAGACAGCATTACTGGTATTTACGTTTTTATCGTTTGGCGTATTGGCACAAACCTCGAAAGAATACACGCAGAAGGGCAGAGAGTTGATTGGCAAACATGACTACATGGAGGCTATTCTTAATCTGAATAAGGCTATTGAGTTAGATGCTAAGAATTCAAGCGCTTTTTTTTTAAGGGCAACTTTGAAAGAGAAGTTTGAAGACCTGCATGGTGCGATGAAGGATTACAATACAGCCATTGAAGCAAACCCAAAATCTGCTGATGCTTTTTTCGCCAGAGGTAATGTGAAGATGCGTTTGCAGGATTATTATGGAGCCATCGAAGATTTTTCGGCAGCTATTGCAGTAAACGAAAATTTTGTGGAGGCTTACTTCAGCCGCGGTAAAGCCAAACAATTGCTGATGGCTTATGAAGATGCCATAAATGACGTAACGAAAATTATTCAGATCAATCCTAAAAGTGTTGACGCTTATTATATGCGTGGCATTTTACGCATCGATTTTGGTGATATGAAAAATGGTTGTTTGGATTTAAGCAAAGCAGGAGAGTTAGGTGATTTGCGGGCTTATGAAGTGATAAAAGAGAAGTGTAATACAAAGGTAACGGGTAATGATTAAAGTGTAAGAATTTAGAATTATTTCAGTAGCCTGTATTGCGTCTGATTTAGTACTTGAGCTTGTATTGTTTACCCGGAAGTGATTGGACAACTCCGTTAAACTCAAGCGTAAGCAATAAAGAAGCTAATTGACTAACTGCGGTATTACTCTTCCAACTCAATTCATCGATAGTTGAAGGGCTTTTCTCCAATAATAATTTAAGAATAGTTTGTTCTTCAGGTTCGAAGCCTTCTAATGAGAAGGCTTCTTTCTTTTTAATGGGTTTCTTCGCTACCTCCCAATTCATAAGATACTCAAGGTCTTTTGCAGAGGTAATTAAATATGCCTTATTATTTTTTATCAAAGCATTGCATCCTTCAGAATGCGTTTCACCCACATTGCCGGGAAAGGCAAATACATCTTTGTTGTAGCTATTAGCAATTTCTGCAGTAATAAGTGCACCTCCTCTTTCAGCCGCTTCAACCACTACTAAGGCATCGCACAAACCAGCAATGATGCGATTGCGCATCGGAAAATTATGTGCATCAGGTTTAGCACCAAATCGGTTTTCGGTGACCAGGCCTCCATTATGCTGCATTTGGTTAGCAGTGTCTTTATGGCTGGCAGGGTAGATTACATCAATGCCACTGCCCATAACGGCAATGGTTTGCAAGCCTTGCTTTACGGCTTGTTTATGTGCTTGTATATCTATTCCGTAAGCAAGTCCACTGATGATTAGTGCCTGATGCGGTATAAGCTCACTAATTAATTGCTCTACACATTCTCGACCATATGCGGTTGCTTTGCGTGTGCCGACAATGGCTACTGATTTGGGATTTTCAAAATCGATTGATCCCTTACAATACAACAGGGTAGGCGCATCTGGAATTTGTTTTAAACGAGTAGGGTACTCTTTGTCGAGATAAAAAATTAGTTGTGTACTAAGTTTCTCAGCTTTCTTAATTTCCTTCTCGGCCAAATCGAAAGTATTGTGCGCAAGAATGGCATTGGCAGTCACTTCACCAACACCAGGGACTTTTAATAATTTTCCTTTAGGAATATTAAAAACACGTTCAGCTGAGCCACAATAGCTGACCAACTGGCGTAACAAGTAATCTCCTATACCCGGAATAAAATGGAGCGCTAATAAGCACAAGCGAGATTGATCAATCACGCGTTGAAGGTATAGTAAATTGGTAAGCTGAGTGTATTTGTTCTCAGTCTATCTATACTTCAAAAAGTTCAAAATGATTAGTGTAGTTTTTCGCGGAGTTCAACTAGGAAATTACGGACATTCTTTAAAGAATCCAGTAATTCCATTTTATCGCGAACAGACTGATTGTCGTTGCGAAGCATTTCTTTAGCGCCTTGTAAGGTGAATCCTTTTTCTTTTACCAAGTGATAAATAGTGCGGACATTGTCTATGTCCTCTCTGGTAAATTGACGATTGCCCTTTCTGTTCTTTTTAGGTTTGATTACATCAAACTCTGTTTCCCAAAAACGAATGAGCGATGGGGCAACATTAAATATTTCAGCTACCTCGCCAATAGAGTAATAAAGTTTTTCTATTTCCTTCTCTTTGTACGCCATGCTATTGGGCAAGATAAGTAATTAAACCATTCTCGGCAATGCGAACAGGACTTTCAGGAAAATCTTTTTTAGAGAGTTCCTGAATCACTTTAGTTACACGCTTTAAGGAGTCAATTTGTACACCTGTGGTGTGATTTTGAATAGTTGGTGTGATTTCACCCTTTAAAAATTCGCCTTCTTTACTGGTGTATATTTTAACAATAGGCGCCAAACCATTAATGCCAGATACATTAATACCGCGATAAGTACAGAAATTGCCTAGACTGTAAGCAATAAAACGATTTTTATAGACTTCAATACCACGGGTAACATGAGGGCCATGTCCGAAAATGACATCAGCACCAACATCAATCAATTCGTGGGCAAATTTGTAGACATCACCACGATTTTCGCCATAGAACATTTCAATATTACGCGGCACATGCTGGTATTGAGGCCCTTCCGCACCGCCATGAAAAGAAACAATTACTACATCGACCTTGGTATCAAGCTGTTTTACCAACTCCTTAGCGCCAGCCAAATCATTAAGAGGTACACAGTTGCTGTTAGGAGCAAATGCAACCAGTCCATATTTGATACTATCTTTTATAAAAATGACAGTTTTCTGATTGAGTTGTCCGGCATGGAGAATACCTGCATCTTCTAAGGTTTGCATACTGCTTTTTCTGCCTAAATCACCCATGTCACCAGCGTGGTTGTTAGCGAGACTCAACAAATCGAAACCGGCATTGACTAGGTTATCAACGTAGGCAACAGGTGTGCGAAAAGCATAACATACTTTAGGATCGCGACAGGTTTTTGGTGTTCCTCCTTCATCTAACAAAGTACCTTCAAGGTTACCAAACGTAACATCAGCGTTTTTTAAAACAGCTTCTACATCTTTCATCAGAAAGGCACCGTTATTAGCTGGTAATCTATTTTCAGGGTAGTTAGTACCCATCATAATATCACCAACACCAATAATGGTTAGCGTATCTTTTGATTGCGAAAATGCAGTAGTTGAAAGCAGCAGGTAAATAAAAAAGAAAACACTAAGCCTCATGCGTTATAAATTAGGCTACAAAGAAAAGAGATAATTAGATTTAAAACTTAGTAATCCAGCGAACTATTCTCGGTTTTAGCGAACTCAAGAAGTTTTTTATACTCTTTATTACTCAAATCGCGCTGGAAGAAATTGATCGGGTTTATTTGAGTGCCTTTATAGAGTACTTCGTAATGCAAATGTTCTCCGGCAGATCGCCCGGTATTACCTACATAGCCAATAACCTGACCACGTTTTATTTTTTCTCCACGTGCTACAATAAATTTAACCATATGAGCATACCGTGTTTCGAAATCAAAACCATGATCTATAAAAACCACATTTCCAAAAGAGTCAGAATGGTAGGCATCTTGCACTACGCCATCCCCTGTAGCATATATTGGTGTTCCGGTTGGCGCAGTGAAGTCAAGTCCTTTATGCAATGTCCATATTTTCAGTACAGGATTTAAACGCATGCCAAAGGTAGTGTGCAAGTGAAGTACATCCCGATTATCAATGGGTTGAATGGCGGGACGTGAAGCCCATTGCCTTAATTTTTTATCAAGCAATTTCTGCAGTTCATCAAAAGATTCGTTTTGAACCATTAGTCTGTTATTCAACCGCAATGCCCGATCAAAAGTAGAAGAGATCAAAGCATGCTCTTCAAGCGCTTTTGTTTTACGTATAGCACCACCCACACCGGCTTGTCTTTCTATAGGTGACAAAGGTGCTGCATCAAGAATAACGCGGTAGTTTTGATCATCTTCTTCTATAAATGCTTTTAATTTTTGCTCTGTTTCTCCTAATCTGAAATTGAGGTGAAACCAGGCTGTTCTCAAATTGGCATTATTACGTTCAACTTCTAACAGATCCAGTGGTTTGCTATAATTGAGGAAGGTAATGTAAGCACCAAATGCAATGGTTAAAGAAAAACCAAGTATGGCATAAATGCGGTTACGAAGGGCTTTTCCTTTTAGCTCGTAACGCTCATAGGCGCAGGTCTCTTTGTTATAGATATAGCGAGCCATTAATCGAGAGATTGGTTTTGTTTTAAACTAATCGCATACAGCTGCTGGTACTGAGCAGGATCAATATTTTGAAGGAAGTAATAAATGGGATTTTGTTCTCTACCATTTCTGAGCACCTCATAATGTAGGTGAGGGGCACTAGAGCCACCACTATTACCGACAGTGCCTATAACTTGTCCCTTTTTAACTTTCTGACCTTGTCTCACCAAAATGGTTTCAAGGTGCGCATAGCGTGTGCTCAACGTCTGGCTATGTGTTAATTCAATTGTATTACCATAACCGGCCAGTAACTCACTTTTGGTTATATCACTCACATAACCATTTGCACTGGCCACCACTTCTGTTCCACGCGTAGCAGCAATGTCAATTCCTGGATGATCGTACAAGCCCTTGTGAAAAGGATGAATACGCTTACCAAAACCTGAAATGAGTTTACCATTCACAGGTATAATAGAGGGTGTAACACTCAGTTTATCAATAGTCTTCTTACGATCACCAGCCAGTTTATCACCAAAATAAGTGCTGTTAAAAACGGCATCATTGGCAATATCTTTGGTAATGTTGGTCAGTTCTTTTATGCGGTCGCGTAGTACGTTTACGTCCGTTACCATAATGAAAGAGGCATGTTGTATTTCCTTTTTCTCAGGCGCAACAAAAATAGAATTAAAAAGAGAAGCTTTAAGTGCTTTGTCTTTCTCTTCGAGTAGACTTAGTTGTTGTTCACTATCTTCAAATTGCTGTTTTACAACAGCGTAGTGTTGCTTCAATGCTTTGTTTTCACTGCGCAGTCGAATCTCTTCATCACTTTGCCAAACAAGGCCATGAAGTGTAGCAATGCCTACAAAAAGTAAGCATGCAAGTGTAAGTACAAGAGATAACAGACCGCCTATACGCCAAAGGTTTATACCTTCGCGCTCATAGCGGCATGTCTTGGGGTTGTAAATGAATTTTGTCAAAATTTTATCGTCTTTGGGCAGCTAAAAAAATCGCTCTAACTCACTCAAACTCCCCACTTTACGGTTAATTTTGCAGCTTGCCGTTTGCTAAAAACGGACTAATATAGTAAAAACGAGACACTTACAAGTTTTTTAATATGGATTCGGGTTCGATACGCAGGAAGTTTTTAGAGTTTTTTGAGAAAAAAGGGCATCAAATCGTGCCATCTGCGCCTCTGGTGCTGAAAAATGACCCAACCTTGTTATTCACCAACTCTGGTATGGTGCAGTTTAAGGACTGTTTTTTGGGTAATACAACACCCAAAAGCAGCCGCGTGGCGGATACACAAAAATGTTTGCGTGTAAGTGGCAAGCATAATGACCTGGAAGAGGTGGGTATTGATACCTATCACCATACCATGTTTGAAATGTTGGGCAACTGGAGTTTTGGCGATTACTTTAAGAAAGATGCTATTGCTTGGGCGTGGGAATTATTAACAGAAGAATACAAACTGCCGAAAGATCGTCTGTATGTAACCGTATTTGGTGGTGATAAAGGTGATGGTCTTCCGGTAGATGAAGAAGCAAAAGGCTTGTGGAAAGCCTTCATTGATGAAGAACGTATTCTGCACGGCAGTAAGAAAGATAATTTTTGGGAGATGGGCGAGAGTGGCCCATGTGGACCTTGTTCAGAAATACACGTTGACTTGCGCAGCGATGAAGAAGTGAAGAAAGTACCAGGTAAAACGCTTGTCAACAATGATCACCCTCAAGTGGTGGAAATCTGGAACCTCGTGTTCATGGAATTTAACCGCAAAGCCGATGGATCATTAGAAAAGTTGCCAGCACAACATGTGGATACGGGTATGGGCTTCGAACGTTTGTGTATGGCCATACAAGGCAAAACATCTAACTACGATACCGATGTATTTCAACCCCTGATTACTTTTATTGGGGAAGCAGCCAACGTAAAATATAAAGCAGATGAGAAGACAGACATTGCCATGCGCGTGATGGCAGACCATGTACGAGCCGTTTCCTTTGCTATTTGCGATGGTCAGTTGCCTTCTAACACGGGTGCAGGCTATGTGATTAGAAGAATTTTGAGAAGAGCCGTCCGGTATGGATTTACTTTCCTCGATTTCAAAGAACCTTTCATTTACAAACTGGTGCCCGTATTAGCTAATCAGTTAAAAGATGTTTTTGGTGAACTGAAAGCACAGGAAGATTATGTGAGCAAGGTAATTTTTGAAGAGGAGGCTTCTTTTTTGAGGACGCTAGAAAAAGGTTTGAAAAGGATTGATGCCATTATACAAGAGAAGAAAGACAAAGTTATTGCAGGAGATCAAGTTTTTGAATTATATGATACTTTCGGTTTTCCTGTCGATCTGACTTCGCTTATTGCCCGCGAGCGTGGCTTGTCTATTGATGAAACAGGCTTCGAAACGGAAATGAAAAAGCAGAAGGATCGTTCGAAGGCCGCTGCTTCTAAAGAAACCGGTGACTGGATGAGTATTGGTGATGATGTGAAAACTGAATTCACCGGTTATGATTCCCTGGAAGAAGATGTGAAGCTGGTGAAGTACCGCATCATCAAACAAAAAAATAAAGAACAGTTTCAGTTAGTGTTTAACAAAACACCTTTCTATGCTGAAAGTGGTGGTCAGGTAGGTGATACAGGATTTATAGAATCGGCTAACGAGAAAATTTTTATTGTTGATACTAAAAAAGAAAACGAACTCATTGTTCATTTCTCTGATAAATTACCGGAGAGCTTAACTGCCTCTTTCCATGCAGTAGTGCAACGCGACAAGCGCAGACAAAGCATGAATAACCACTCCGCTACGCACTTATTACACGCAGCTTTGCGTCAAGTGCTTGGTAAGCATGTAGAGCAAAAAGGTTCTTTGGTAAACGATAAATTATTGCGCTTCGATTTTTCACACTTCGTAGCTATGACACCTGAAGAAATTCAGCAAGTAGAAGATATCGTGAATCAGAAAGTGCGCGAGAATATTGCGCTGGATGAAAAGCGCAATGTGCCTATCGAACAAGCAAAAACGCTTGGTGCGATGGCCTTGTTTGGAGAGAAGTATGGTGACTTTGTACGCGTTATCACTTTCGATCCGAAATTCTCTGTAGAACTTTGCGGAGGAACTCACGTAAGGGCTACGGGTCACATTGGTTTATTTAAAATAATATCAGAGAGTTCAGTAGCAGCAGGCGTACGTAGAATTGAAGCCATCACAGCTGATGAAGCAGAAGCCTATGTACGCAATGAAGTTTCTTTGCTCGATGAAATACGTGGGATGCTGAAGAACCCTAAAGATTTATCAGCAGCGGTAAAAGCGTTAGCAGAAGAGAAACAGGCATTAGAGAAAAAACTGGAAGTATTTAACCAGGAGAAAGCTAATCAGGTAAAAGATGTATTGGTAACCAAAGCCATTAAGCAAGGTGATAAGACGCTTATCATGGATAAAATATCCTTGCCCAATGCCGATACCGTGAAAAATGTTGCCTATGCATTGCGCAATCAGTTCAATGATTTGTTATTGATATTGGCCGTTGAAGTAGAAGGTAAACCACAGGTGTGTGTGATGGTAGGCGAGCAGTTGGCAGAAACCAAAGTGTATCATGCCGGTAACATGGTGAAAGAATTGGCTAAAGAAATTGATGGTGGAGGCGGAGGACAGCCCTTCTTTGCAACAGCAGGTGGTAAAAATTTAGCGGGTCTTGATGCTGTGCTGGTGAAAGCAAGGGGAATGATTAAATAGTAAGTTGCTGTACCTCGGTCTGTGTCTTCACAGACCGAAAATATAGAATAGAGATAGATGTGGTCTGTGGGGACACAGACCGCGGAGATTGATTAAATGAAATGATGTTGAAAGAATCAATCAGAGATAAATACAAGGTTGTAATAGGTTTAGAAGTGCATGCACAGCTTAGCACGGTTTCTAAAATCTTTAGCAGCGAGTCTGTATCATTTGGTGGTTCCCCTAATACAAACATCAGTGTTGTTAACCTTGCTCATCCCGGCACCTTACCCAAGCTTAATAAAAAAGCATTGGAGTATGCCATTAAAATGGGTTTGGTATGTCAGTCGAAGATTTCGCGTTACAACATCTTCGATCGCAAAAACTATTTTTATCCTGATCTTCCGAAAGGTTATCAGCTTACGCAAGACAGAACACCCATTTGCATAGGTGGTTATGTGCCCATTACACTAAAAGACGGAAGACAAAAAGATATTATACTCAACCGAATTCATTTAGAAGAAGATGCTGGTAAACTGATTCATGATCAGGATAGTGTGTATAGCCTTGTGGATTTGAACAGGGCTGGGACACCGTTAATTGAAATTGTAACAGAACCGGTACTGAGTACATCTGAGGAGGCAGCTGCTTTTTTAACAGAGGTGAGACAGCGTGTTCGTTACCTCGATATTTGTGATGGCAATATGGAAGAAGGTTCCTTGCGCTGCGATGCCAATATCTCTATTATGCTAAAAGATGCGAAGACCTTTGGCAAGAAGGTTGAGATCAAAAATATGAACTCCATTCGCTATGTTCAGAAAGCGATTGATTTTGAGATTGAGCGACAAATAGAAGAAGTAGAAAGAGGAAATAGCATTATATCGGAAACGCGGATGTTTGATATTACTTCTGGCAAGACATACGGCATGCGCGCCAAGGAAGAATTAAATGATTACCGTTATTTTCCTGACCCTGATTTAAGTCCTGTTATTGTTTCGGAGGAATGGTTGAACAGCATTATGGAGAGTCTGCCTTTAATGGCTTACGATTTACATAAGAAATTCACCGAGTTATATGGATTGCCACAGTATGATGCACAAGTATTAACCGATTCTAAAGAAATCGCTTTGTACTTCGAGGAACTTTGTCAACGAACAAAGCATTATAAAGCGGCCTCTAATTGGATGATGGGACCGGTTAAAGCTTATTTGAAAACGTTGACAAATAAGGCATCGGAAATTCCGGTGCGTCCTGTTATACTTGCTGAGTTGATTGATTTAGTGGAAGCAGGCAAACTTAGTTTTTCAATAGCCTCGCAACAGGTATTTCCTGTATTGGCAGAAAAACAAGGGACAAGTGCATTGGAAGTGGCACAGCAATTGAATGTGTTGCAGGAAAGTGATACAGGAAGTTTAATGCCGATCATTGAAGAAGTAATCAATAGCTATCCGCAAAAGGTAGCGGAATATAAAAGTGGAAAGAAGGGAATAATCGCCATGTTTATGGGCGAAGTAATGAAAAGGAGTAAGGGTAAAGCCGACCCTAAACTGGCCAGTGAATTATTATCAAAGAAATTAGAAGTGTTATGAGGAGTTTATTTAAGATTGTTGTTCTAAGTTTTGTTGTATTGATCTCTTGTTCATCCGCCACTACAGAAAGCGAGAGTGATGGGAGTTGGTATGTAACCATCAAGGGTAAGGTGGGTTTTCCACAACAAGGGCAGATTGTTATTCAGGAGTTAAAAAGTAATACTTCTTCAGCATGGGAAGATACGATTACGCTTAAAAGCAATTATGCCTTTGCGAAAAAAATAAAGCTCAGCGAGCCGGGCTACTATCGTATTAATTTTTATAACACACAAGTAATCAATTTAATTGTTGACAGAAGTGATATTGAAGTAAATGTAGACGGTAATAGTCCACAAGGTTTTTCGGAAATAACCGGCTCACGCGATATGGATATTATCTCCAATGCGCAAAAGATGCTTCGTGCAACGGAGACTATGCCTGAAGTAGCAAAGCTGAATGAAGACTTTGCAACAGCACAACGAGAAGGCAATCAGGAAAAGATGTTAGTGTTGCAGCAGGCTTATATGAAGCTAGACAAGGTTAATAAGGATAAGGTAGCAGCTTATCTAAAAGAACAAGCACCATCATTGGCTGTTGTTAATTTATTGCAGAATAACTCATTAGATGCAGACGAGTATTTTGACCTCTATCTTTCAGTAGCGGATAAGTTACGTACAAATTGGGGCAGCTATAGCCATGCTAAAACATTTATTGAAAAAGTTGATAAGCTTAAGAAGCTGGCCATTGGTCAGGAAGCACCAGAAATTGCATTACCTAATCCGGAGGGTCAGGTGGTTAAACTGAGCTCTTTACGCGGACAGTATGTACTGGTTGATTTTTGGGCTAAGTGGTGTGGTCCTTGTCGTAGAGAAAATCCTAATGTAGTAAAAGCATTTAATCGCTTTAAGAGCAAAGGCTTTACTGTGTTTGGCGTTTCATTAGATCGCACTAAAGAAGACTGGGTACAGGCTATTGAACAAGATGGCTTAACATGGACACACGTATCAGACCTTAAATATTTTCAATCAGAGGCAGCTAAGACTTACGATATACAAGGCATTCCTTATTCGCTGTTGTTAGATAAAGAAGGAAAGATTATTGCTAAAAATTTGCGTGGTGCCGCACTGGAACAAAAACTGGAAGAGGTTTTGGGGAAATAGTTCAGAGTACCAGGCTAATATTTATCTCTGCTCAGCGCTACTCGAAGGTAGCTCTGAGTTTGTTAATACTTAAAGCATTTTTTAATTCTCAGAGTCATTACACCAAATTTTTTAGAATTTAAAAAATTGGAGTATTAGATTAATGCGAAATCGACTCAACCTCCTGATAAACCTTTTCCGGTCTTTTATGGATCATCGAAAGTTTTTCAAGCTGCTGCACTTCAATCATGTATACACCAAAATCGACAGTTACTTTCCCTTTAATTAGGTAAAATCCACGACCACGCATGGGATAGGCTTTGTGTACGTTAGGGAAATGTACGGTATCAAAAACATTTCCTTCAGCATCATAGAAAGTACCAAAACTCATCGCATCTCCTTTAGTGGTGCTGGTTGGTTTTGTGGTAACGACATAACCGATAATGCTTACAACCTTATTTAGTTTGTTGGCCAGTTCTTTTGCCAGGGTATTGCCCAGATTTTTATTGGGTAGCAGATCAAAAGGGTCACACAGCGGAAAACCCAGTAATTCAATTTCATCGAAAGCATCTTCATGGTCGCTACGCAATAAAGGTGGCAGCGGAAAGTCTTTTGGTTCAGTATCAAAAAGTACTTCTGTGCTGGGTAGTTTGCTTTTTGAATTACTCAGGTAGAGCATGGCTTCCCACAGCAGACGTTGCTTATTTTTTCCGGTAAACCGGAACGCGCCTATGCGAATGAGAATTCTTACTTGTTCCAGTCCTATACCAGGTATGCGTTGTAAAAAATTATCAAGGCTTGTATAAACACCATGTAGCTGTCGGTTGGCTTCAATGGCTTTTGCTATTTTCTGTTCCAGACTTTTAATATGAATAAAGCCCATAAAGATGGTTTTGCCCTGTATGCTTGTCAGGTAATCGCTATTGTTAAGACAAGGTGCTTGTATAATGGCACCATTCATTCTCGCTTCATGAAAATAGAATTCAGTACTGTAAAAACCACCGAAGTTATTGATCACTCCAACCATAAACTCAAGTGGATAATGTGCTTTTAAGTACAGGCTTTGGTAGCTCTCTACTGCATAGCTGGCAGAATGCCCTTTAGCAAACGAATAACCGGAAAAGCTTTCTATTTCAAACCAGACACGGTCAGTTACTTTTTGTTCATAACCACGTTTCTTACAGTTTGAAAAAAACTGATCGCGTACCCGTTGAAACTCTTCTCGCGAACGATACTTGCCCGACATGCCCCTGCGTAGTACATCTGCTTCTGTTAAAGTTAGTCCTGCAAAGTGATGCGCTACTTTAATAACATCTTCCTGATAGACCATCACACCATACGTCTCGCGCATTAGCTCATCCATTTTTGGATGAATGGCTTCATAAGTACCACCATTTTTTACTGTATGATAACGCTCAATGTAGGCCTTCATCATTCCAGAACTGGCAACCCCTGGCCGTATGATAGAGCTTGCGGCTACAAGTGTTAGATAATCTTCACATTGTAATTTACCCAACAACATACGCATGGCAGGTGATTCTACGTAGAAACAACCCATAGCCTTACTGTTGCGCAGCAGGTCTTTTATTTTTTCATCGTCTTTAAATTTTCTGAACTGGTGTACATCTACATCGATTCCCTGATTTTTCTTTACATGTTTGGCAGTTTCTTTTATATGACCAAGTCCACGTTGACTTAGAATGTCAAACTTATAGATACCAAAATCTTCGGCACTGTGCATTTCGAAATGCGATACTGGTAAACCTTTAGGGGGAAGTTCTGTAGCAGTATACGCATAAATTGGTTTTTCAGTAATGAGTACACCACCGGCATGAATAGAAATGTTGGCTGGCAGGTCTTTCATATATTCTGCGTACCTGAATATAAGTTCGCGTATATGATCTCTTTTTCTATTGGCGTCCGGAAATTCTACGATCTCATCAATCTCTTCTTTAGGTAAACCAAAAACTTTACCCAATTCCCGGATAATGGATTTCCTTTGATAAGTTGTATGTGTACCGAGCAGGCAAACATGTTCTTCACCATAGGTTGAGAAGATATATTGATAAATGGCATCACGGTTATCCCAGGAGAAATCAATGTCGAAATCAGGCGGGGAGGAGCGTTCCTCATTTAAAAAACGTTCGAAGTATAAATCAAGTTCGATAGGGTCTACGTTGGTGATGCCCAGGCAATATGCTACAGTGCTGTTAGCACCGCTTCCACGCCCGACAAAATCATAACCTTCTCGTTTGGCAAAATTGATCAGGTCATAGCTGATTAGATAGTACGCTGTAAAATTTTTACGTTCTATAATGGATAACTCTTTTTCGATACGCTCTTGCCAGATGCGTTGATCATTGCCATAAATTCGCTGATATCCTTTTTTGGTTTCTTCACGCAAATAAGCAATGTCGTTTTCCTTTTTATCTTTTATAACTTTTTTGTTTTTGTCTTCTCCTAAATTAAAATCAAGTGAACATTTGTTGAGTAGTCGCTGTGTATTAGCAATTAGATCGGGGAATTGTTCAAAATTTTTAAGTAACTCAGCTTCAGGCAACATATATTCGCCTCTATCGGCTTGTGCGTGTTCATTGAGTTTGCTCAGCAGCGTGTTACAGGAAATGGCGCGCAATAGTCTATGAATGTTGTGATCTCTGTAGTTTACTTTTTTTGTTTTTCCATTTTGTTCGGTAATGGGTGGCCTTAATGTTACCGGATGGTGTAACACAAATTTGTGTGCAAATTCTTTTCGATCAGCATGCAGCTTATAGGCATTTAGTTGCGATTTACGTACGGTTATAAATTCGTGTTTGCGGAGTAAGTCTGGTTCAATCTTCCCCAGCGGATAGAGAATAAAGGTATCTGATAGTTCTGGAGCCCTCGAGAGAAGATTCACTTCACCACGATTGTACCGCGATAAATGGCGATTAATTTGCTCAAAGCCATTGTTATTGCGCGCCAGCGCGATGTAGAGGAGTTCATCCTCTTTTCGGAACTCAACACCAATGCCAATCTCTAATGAATAGGGTTCTTGCCCATATTTGGTTAGACCATTTTTGGATGGCATATTTTTTTCGCAACAGCGAAGCATCTCGATGTATGACGCTGTATTATTGATTTCTGTTAGTATCAGTTTATGTACACCACACCTTTTAGCTTCGCTGAACAGGTCTTCTATTTGAAGTGTTCCATACTTAAAGCTATAAGCAGTGTGACAATTGAGATACATAGTTGGGGTTCATCAGCCGGCTAAAGGAATTTGCTCATATGGAATCCAGCGGTTGCCGGCACGTTCAAGTACAGTAATACGATCGCAAATAAAGTTGTTGCTGTAATGAATGTTCTGAAAATAAGGCCACGCTTTAGCAAAGTCTTCATAAGGAAGGTTTCGGGCGATGGTAAGGTGAGGCGTATCTGTGGTTTCAGTCAGTTCTGATAAATTATCAGTTATGTCGGTAACTGTTGATTTATTGGCAACATCCAGACAAATGCTTCTGTTTTCGCCATGCAGTAAGGGGCGGCAATCTTTTATGTGAACATGAAATGGTGCATGTATCTGCATCTTATCGGCAATAGACCAGATAAGTTTTAGTGGTTGATCAGTAATGCAATAGCCCAGGGTGATGTGTGCTTTGGCATAACGACTTTTGTACGGGTAACCAACCAGGTTCTCAGCATCTTTTTTAAAGTGATTGACTGTTTCCTGTAACGGTGTTGGTGGCGTTAGTACGAAGAGAAGCTCTTTCGATTTTTCGCTGAATGATGTATGTGAAGGATTCATATTCTCTTGTTTTGTTGTTACGAAGGTATTTTTATTAAATGACAATTTGTGTCAATTTAGGTTTTCTGATCTGTAAGGACAGACCAAGGTTGCGGTACTCACAAACCCTTCTCCCCGGTCTGTGTCCTCACAGACCGGAATGGCTGGGGATATCGGTCACGATTCAAGTACACCAGATTGCGACCTTAATAAAAATCAAAATCGGTCTCTGTAATCAGTTAAAATCCCGAATTCATCTTCACCAGTTTCATAGAATTTAGCTGAAGACCACCTATAGTCTTCGTGCTTAATTACCAAACTCCATTTTTCTTGTAAAGAATTCAGATGTATATACTCTAATTTCTGTTCTGCTTTTGTCTTTCCGTCCAAGTGTATAGCTAAAGGATCGCGCTGCCAAAATCGATGTTTACGTTCAAGATCGCTTTCCTGGTATTGATTGAGCTCTTTGCTATTTTCTTCCATTAACAACTTTAGAAATTGATGACTGGTGAATTTATTAAAACTGGCGTGTGGCATTTCTTTCCCATTGAGTTCAAGCATTTCCCAAATGAGATGAATATGATTGGGCATAATCACGAATGCATAGACTAATATTTTTTTTCGAATAATAAGATTGTTCAGGCAGTCGATAATTACTTGTTTAAGGTCGTCTTTGATGAATAAATGTCTCCAGTTTTTTATAGTGTCTGTCCAAAAATAAACCCTATTCAAATCCATTCTGGAGTTTCTCGTGTCGTATTTTAAATTTCGATCTTCCATTTTTTATAAAAAGATGAAGGTTAATATTTTGTGCTTCCGGTCTGTGGGGACACAGACCGGGGAGATGGATTTGTTTTTTAATTATTCTGGTCTGTGATGACACAGACCAGGGTTAGGATTTATTTTTTTAATTGTTCCGGTCTGTGATGACACAGACCAGGGTGATTTTAATTAACCAGGTTCTTCCTTACTTTTCCTTTAAACATATTCATTTCCATACGCACACGCTTGCTCACATCGAGTGTAGTGGCCCTTACTAATTTTTCTGATCCGTATTTGTGTTTGATATAATCCATTTCTTCGTACAGGTTAATGTCTTGTTCGGTATCATCAAATAAATTGATCTGGTGATTGCCGTGCACCAGGTTGCTTAGTCGTATGCCTACTAAGCGAATCAACATCCTGCGATTATAGAGTTTATTAAAGAGCTCTTGTACTACACGCAGTATAATGTGATCGGAAGAAGTGTAGGGAACGTGTACTTGTTTGGTTTCTGTGTCGAAGTTGGAATAACGTATTTTTACAGTGATGCAAGCCGTGAGTTTCTTTTGTTCACGCAGCTGAAATGCTACTTTTTCAACCATGGCAATCAGAATCGATTTCAGTCTTTTAACATCAATAGTGTCTTCTTCGAAAGTTGATTCAGTAGAAATGGACTTTTGTTCGCTATGGGGCACAACAGGTGTATCGTCAATGCCATGTGCTTTGTTCCAGAGGCTTACACCATTTTTACCAAAGGCACTTACTAAAAATTTTAGTGGCATGTCGCGCAACGTAGCCACTGTGCGCACCCCCATATCGTATAAAAAAGTGGCAGTTTGTTTGCCTACCATAGGCAGTTTATCGACAGCCAGTGGCGCTAGGAAATTCTGCTCGTCACCCGAAACAATATGCATTTTTGCATATGGTTTAAATTCTGCGGTGGCTACTTTAGACACCAGCTTATTGACAGACATACCTAATGAAATAGGGAGTGCGCTTTCTTTAATGATCTGTTGTTGTAATTGCAGCGCCCACTTAAAAGCCCCAAAAAACTTATCCATACCACTGGCATCAATGTAAAACTCATCAATAGATGCTTTTTCGAATAGGGGAGCGTGGTAGGCAATAATCTCTGTTACTTCATGCGACATTTGGCTATAAGCCTCCATATCACCGGAAATGATAGTAGCCTCAGGGCAGAGCTGCATGGCCAGATACATGGGCATGGCAGAATGTACACCAAAGGCACGTGCCTCATAACTGCAGGCTGCTACTACGCCCCTGCGACTTTGACCGCCTACAATAAGCGGCTTACCCTTCAAAGACGGATTTTTGCGGCACTCTACGGCTACAAAGAAAGCGTCCAAATCCATGTGAATGATGTTCCGATCCATACTGCAACATTAACTAAATAAATTAGTAAAATGTTATGTTGTAAAACTAAAATATTTAGTATTACTTTGCAGCATGTCGTTTGTTAATAAGAACCTTCGTTATCTGAGGCAACAGCGTGGATGGACGCAAAAGGAATTGGCTGATCAATTGGATGTAAAACAACCAGTAGTTGGTGCTTATGAAGAGGAGCGGGCCGTGCCCCCACTTTTTACCCTTATGCGCATAGCCACTCTGTTTGATCTTAGTTTAGATGCTTTGGTGCAGGACGATTTGAGTAAACCAACTCAAAAGAAGAAGCAAGTTGCTAAGCGAGAAGTATTGGCCATTACAGTAGACAGTAATGATAGGGAGAATATAGAGTTGATACCTCAAAAGGCAGCAGCAGGATATTTGTCGGGTTATCAGGATCCGGAATACATAAGTGAGTTGCCGAAGATCAGTATGCCGATGTTACCGCGTAACCGAACACATCGTGCTTTTGAAATACAAGGTGAGTCTATGTTGCCGATACAACCTGGCAGTATTGTTTTTGGTGAATATGTGGAATCACTGCAGGATTTGAAAAATGGAAAATCTTATATATTGGTGACGAAGCAGGATGGAATAGTTTTTAAACGCGTATTTCAATTTAAAGAGCACAAGGAAACGTTGTTGTTAGTATCCGACAACAGGGTGTATGAACCCTATACAATAAAAGCTTCCGAAGTAATGGAACTTTGGTTAGTGCATTCCTTCTACAGTAAATCGTTACCCGACAGTATACAATCAACATCACCCTTAGCGGATCAGTTAGCCTTGCAACTGGTTACGCTTCATAAAAAGAAATAGTTTGCCATAGCTATGTTTGAAAGCAAAAAACCCCGCTTGCACGGGGTTTTCTGTTTTTCAAATTCAAATCCAGTTTAGTTTGTGATGTATCCTGGATTTTGTTGTCCTGCCAATGCAGTGTTAACGTCTATTTCGCGTTGAGGAATAGGGAACACCAATAGATCATCATCATAGAAGAAAGTTACGGCTCCTAAAACAATAGATTCCTGAAGTCTCTTTACATCATGAAGTCTCTGACCTTCAAGTGCAAGCTCTAACTTTCGCTCATTTAAAATATCGGCTAGTGTAACAGCTCCTAACGGATCTAAACCTGCTCTTTCGCGTATCAGGTTAACATCATTAAGCGGTGAATCACCTACTGAAGTACCTAAGCGTTCGTTACATTCAGCTCTGGTTAGGTACATTTCGGCCAGACGAATCATTTTTACATTACCAAATTGATTAGCCCATTTTCCAGTACGGATGTCATCTGTACTAGGATCAATATAGAATAATTCTGATAATCGCTCATCGTCAGCTTCATAAAGATCAAGATGACTGTCCTGAACTTCAACATCGCCACGTCCACCTAAAGCACTTGCAGCAAAGAAAGTCACCATGTTATTAATTCCGTCTACCTCACTCACAGGAATGTTAAAGAGATCCTCCGAAGTGGTCGGGCCTTCAAATGCGAGCGCAACTTCGTCAACTAGTTCATAGTTACCAGAAGAGATTGCTCTGTCAGCGGCATTGCGTGCTTCAACATAGTTTGCCATTTGCAAATGTACACGTGACAATACTGCAGCTGCAGCTTCTGCTGTAGCCTTACCTGAATTAGGGCCTTCTGCTAATTGACTTTCAGCAGTATTCAGGTCATCAAGAATTAATTCATATACTCGCTGAACAGTAGCTCTGCCAACAGGTTCAGTACTGTTTCGATCTTCAACAAGTCTGATAGGAACACCAAGGTTTGTTGTGGTATTACCAGCTGAATAAGGTTGAGCAAAAAACTGAATCAATTCAAAATAAGACAAACCTCTCAGAAAAAGAGCTTCACCTTCCACCTGATCACGATCTTCTTCATTTACAACATCCAAAGCGCTTAACACATTGTTTACTGTATTGATAGTTGCATACGCAGCTATCCACATATTAGCAACATCTGAGTTCGCAGCGATCATCTCCTTTCTGTAAAGATCAGAAACATCGTTGAATGTACCTGAGAATACGATTTCATCATTTGCAGCCATTAGTTCGCTGTTGCGAAGTGTATTGCCGCCAAAGTAAGCCCCTGCAGAAAGGTTATTGTAAGCACCTATTAACGTTGATTTAACGTTAGTGTCGGTTGCCAATGCAAATTTATCTTCAGCATTGTTTGGATCTGTCAGATCCAACTTATCCTCGCAGGCAGTTGCCAATAGAGTAGCTGCTACGAGTAAGATTTTTTTATAGTTATTAAATATCATAATCAATCGGGTTGAATAATTAGAAACCAACTTTAACACCTACTGTTATTGTTTTAGCCTGAGGTGCAGCATAAAAATCGTTACCCAGATCAATGTTGGTAGCGAAAGCATCAGAGTTAACCTCAGGATCCCATCCTTTGTAATCAGTAATGGTGAGTAGATTCTGCCCCGTCACATACAAACGTGCACTTGACAATTTAAAACGACTGATCATAGAGGCAGGGAAATTGTATGCAAGAGTCAGCGTTTTCAATCTTAAGTACGAAGCGTCATATAAAAACCTGCTTGAAGACTGAGCACCATTGTTTCCGTATAATCTGGCTTGAGGCACATCTGTGATATCGCCTGGGTTTTGCCATCTTCTTAATTGATCAACAGTAGAGTTGTCTTCGTACCTTCCATTTGCCGACATAAAACTACCAGCACCATCAAATACTTTATTACCTGCAACGCCCTGGAATAGAACCGACAGTTCTAATCCTTTAAAGGTTGCATTAGTGGTAAAACCATAAATTGATGTAGGAGTTGGATTACCTAATACTACAGGGTTAGCTGAATTGAAATTGTTTGTTGTTGCTGATCCTGTATTCTCTCCGTTAACAAACCACAATGCATCACCATTAGCTGGATCTACACCTGCATATTCACGACCGTAGAATACACCAATGGGTTGGCCGACAATAACTGCGTTTAAAAATCTAGAACCTGTGGGTCCAATCTGATTTTGACCTTCATTAAGTTTTAATACTTTATTTCTATTAGCTGCGTAATTACCGCCTATAGATATCGAAAGGTCAGAGGTTTTAACAATAGTATAGTTTAAAACGAGTTCAAATCCTTTGTTCTCCAGTTCTCCAATGTTTTCGTAGACTGTTGTATAGCCACTAGTTGCTGGTTCTGGCTTATCCAGTAGAAGGTCGCTAGTCTGCTTGTTATAGTAATCAACTTCACCGGTTAGTTTGTCATTGAAAAACCCAAAATCAAATCCAATATCTAACTGAGCTGTTTTTTCCCAACGCAGATCAGGATTCTCTAATTGTCCGGGCTGTAATCCAGGTGTTCCACCGTAACCAATACCGTTATAAAGTCGTAGATAGCGGTAGTCAGGTATTGATGCATTTCCAGTTAAACCATAACTCGCTCTTAACTTTAAAAAGCTGACAGGAGTAACACCTGACATGAATCCTTCTTGTGATAAGATCCATCCCGCTGAAGCTGCTGGAAAGAAACCATAACGATTATCAGGACTAAACTTGGATGAACCGTCCATACGACCGCTTAGACTGAATAGATATTTTTCGTTAAACTTATAGTTAGCTCTTGCATAGAAGGAAGTATATGCTTCTTCATTAAGTGTACCCGGTATACTTACAGGTGTAGCAGCCGAGGTCAGTTTTTTCATGTTAGGAATTGGAAAACCCTGTCCTTGAGCATCTTGAAAATCTATTCTCTTTTGTAACAACTCCGTTCCAAAAGTGGCATTGATACTGTGCTTAGCAATATTTTTATCCAGTATTAATAAAGCACGTGCGGTTGAGTTGAACACTTGTGTCCATCTAGAACGGCCATACCCACCTACAGATCTTCCTACTTCTGTAAATTCGTTTTGGTAACGACTTTCATTTTGAGTTAGGAGATCAAAGCCGTATTCTCCAATCAAACGTAAATCATTGCTTATTTTATAAGTAGCGTTTGTGGCAACAATGTTTCTGAAAACTTTAGTTGTGAACTCAGCGTTCTCTAACTCAACAGTAGCAGGGTAATATGACATTGAAGGATTTAAAGAGTTGTCATATAGTCTTCCTTCAGCATCTCTTACTGGTGTAATCGGAGCTTGTGCAACTAACTGTAATGGTGTTGAAAACTCATTATCATCTGTAACCCTATCGTTAATTGTATTCGCAATATTAACATTCATACCAAAGCTAAGCTTATCGGTTGCTTTATGGTCTAGGTTTAATCTTCCTGAAATTCTTCTGAAAGAGTTACCAATTAATATACCGTCCTGATCAGTAAGTCCACCACCAAAATAAAATGTGGTTTTATCTGTACCACCGCTTGCTGTGAAATCAAACGAATTAAAGTTAGCTTTTTGATAAGCTTCTTTTTCCCAATCAGTGTTAGTCTCCAATGTTCTCCAGTCGGTATGGCCACCAAGGTAGTCCATGTAGCCTTCCCAGAATTCTAACCAAGAGTCGGGATAGTCAGCAGGATTATTAATTGGATCGAACCCATCTGCCAAATCGTTATTATATGCAGATTCACGCATTAACTCAACATATTGTGCTGAATTAAGAAACTCTCTGTTGCGAGTTGGTTTGCTTGAACCAAATTGATAATTAGCTGTAAAGTTTGTTTTACCAGCCTTACCTCTTTTGGTAGTAATGAGCACAACACCATTGGCAGCTCTTGCTCCATAAATAGCTGAAGCAGCAGCATCTTTTAGAATTTCTAGTGAAGCAATGTCATTAGAGTTTAAATCGGCAAGTGCGTTTGTAGCGGCATCAGTACCTGATAAGTTGTCGTTGTTGATAATCATACCATCAACTACGTACAAGGGTTCGTTCCCCGCACTGATTGAAGATGATCCTCTGATTCTTATATTCAAGCCTTGGCCTAACTTTCCATTTTGTTGCGTAACCAAAACACCAGCAGCTCTTCCTTGCATCGCTTGCTCGAAAGTTGTAACCGATAAATTCTGGATGGCATCACCGCTTACTTTTGCAATGTTTCCTGTAAGATCTTGCTTTAACTGCGTACCATAACCAACAACAACCACTTCGTTAAGTTGTGTTACATCAAGTGCGAGTGAAACATCAACCGTTGCACGCTCTCCTATAGCCACTTCGGTGGTATTAAGACCAATAAAAGAGAACACTAATGATGCTGAGCCTCCTGAAGGCACACTTAATCGATAATTACCCTCAGCATCAGTTACCGTCCCTACGGCTGTTCCTTTGATTACAACGTTTACACCCGGCAAAGCTGTACCATCTTCAGCAGAGGTAACTTTTCCGGAAACAGTTCGTTCTTGGGCGTTCGTAGCCAGGGTTAATGACATGAACAAACCCACTAAGAGTAGAATTTTCCTCATAAATTTTAGGTTTAGATTGACGCTGTAAAGTAATAAAAAGCAGTAAAAAGTTCTACTTATATCACTTTTAGCTCAATATAATTCTGAGGAAAGAGGAAATCCTACCTAAATATTGGTTAGTAAGCCCTTACTAGTTTACCATCTAGGTAGTTGATGAACGACTTGTTGACAACCCGCATACCACCCGCAGTGGGGTAGTTTCCAGTAAAGTACCAGTCGCCTTTATGATGTGGAATAGCTTTATGAAGATTGTCAACGGTTTGAAAAACAACCTCTAAATCTGCTCTCATGCCGACAGGTCTTACAATGTCTGTAATCTTTGCGGAGAGTTCTTCGTCAGTATATTGGTCGTATAGTGCTTGTACAAAATTTTGGTGTTGTTCAAGTTCTTTAGCTGCCTGGCATCTTTCGTAGACTTCGTCTAACAGATAATCTTTGCCAGTATCTTTTAAGAGTTCCCGCATAGCACGGAAGGCGACAAACTCGCCCATCTTGCTCATGTCTATACCATAGCAATCGGGGTAACGTATTTGTGGACAAGAAGAGACTACTACAATTTTCTTGGGTTCTAAACGATCCAGCATTTTTAAAATGCTTTTCTCTAACGTAGTTCCTCTTACAATTGAATCGTCAATGACCACCAAGGTATCCACTCCCTTACGAATTACTTCATAAGTAGTGTCATACACATGCGACACAAGATCATCGCGGTGTTCATCATCGGTGATAAAGGTGCGCAACTTGGCATCTTTTATAACAATTTTCTCAATGCGTGGTCTGAAGGAGAGTATGTCTTCGGCATCATCCATCGTTGGCTTTCCTTCCAACAATACTTCTTTCTGTTTTTGAATCAGGTATTCTTCTACACCGGCCATCATACCGTAGAAAGCTGTTTCGGCTGTGTTTGGAATATAAGAAAAGACTGTATTTTTTAAATCGAAGTTGATGGCTTTTAATACTTGGGGTACTAATAACTTACCAAGTTGTTTACGCTCTCTGTAGATATCAGGATCGTTACCACGTGAGAAATAAATGCGCTCGAAACTGCAGGATGCTTTTTCTCCGGGTTGTATAATCTGATGCTGTTCATATTCGCCACTCTTGGTAACGATTAAAGCATGCCCGGGTTTAATCTCTTCAATCTGGTTGTAGTCGATGTTGAATGCAGTTTTAATAGCAGGCTTTTCAGAAGCAACCACTACTATTTCATCATCGGCATAAAAATAAGCAGGACGAATACCGTTTGGATCGCGTACTACGAATGAAGAGCCTGAGCCGGTCATACCAGCCATGGCATAGCCACCATCAAAATCTTTACAGGCACGTCTGAGTACACGTGCTATTTCAATTTCATTTTCGATAATCTCAGAAATCTCTTTATTAGAAAATTGATCTTTATACTTCTCGAAAAGGCTTTGCACTTCTTCATCAAGAAAGTGACCTATTTTTTCCATTACGGTTACAGTGTCTACTTTCTCTTTAGGATGCTGACCGAGCCCTACTAAAATATCAAAGAGTTCGTCAACATTGGTCATGTTGAAGTTGCCGGCCATTACTAGGTTACGACTTCTCCAGTTGTTTTGGCGTAAGAAGGGATGAACGTTTTCAATGCTATTGCGACCATGCGTACCGTAGCGAAGATGACCCAACCAAAGTTCTCCTGTAAAGGCCACATTTTCCTTAAGCCATTGCTCGTCTTTAAATCTGTCTTTTCCTAGTTTTTGCGCTTTTCTGAATTTCTTACCTATTTTTTTAAAAAGGTCAGCCACAGGCTGTTGTTTAATTGAACGGTAGCGACTGATGTATCGGTGTCCTGAATCTACGTCAATTTTAATATTGGCAATACCGGCTCCGTCCTGCCCGCGGTTGTGCTGCTTTTCCATCAGCACATACATTTTATTCATCGCGTAGGTTGGGCCGTACTTTTCTACGTAGTAAGAAAGGGGCTTACGCAGGCGAATCATGGCAATGCCACATTCGTGAAGGATTTCGTCAGTCATGAGTGGAGCGTATCAAAGTGCAAAGTTAATCCTATTCAGCCAACCCATCAAACTTGAAGGCATGAAGAATAAAACTAACAGCATGATAACCACAATTATTCCGAAAAGATTTACTAGTATCGATTTTTTAATAGTAAGTGTTCGACTTTCTGCCTTTAAAAAGGCCTGATAAGGAATTTTTAAGTAGAAAAAGAGAGAAACTACAGTATTGAGTAAGCCCACAACAAATAACATCATATAGATAATTGCTTGTGAGTCTTCATAGGCGGTCCATAATGATGAGAAAATGAAGAGTTTAGCCATAAAACCAGCAGTTGGTGGTAGACCTGTTAATGAGATCAGGCCAATTAAGAGCATAATGGAGGCGAAGGGTTGAGTTTTACCCACACCGGCATAATCCGCGATTTCTACAACAGTTTGCTCCTCAAAATAAGCGATGTACCAGAATACGAGATAATTGGCTAGTAGAAAGGCCGTTGCATAGTAAAGCATTACTGCAATACCTTGTTCATTCAGCGTTATGGCACCAATTAATAAAAATCCGCTTTGTGCGATGGAGGAATAAGCCATCATACGTTTGGGATTCTTTTGCAATAAAGCAGCAAAGTTGCCGATGATCAATGTAAGAATGGCGATAAGGCTAATGATCACATACCAACGAATAGAAGAGTATCCGCCTAAGTTTAAAGCCTGTATAAAGTGAATGAGAATTCCTAGTCCTGCCAGCTTAGGCACAACAGAAAAGAAAGCAACGACTGGCGTGGTCGATGCCTCATATACATCTGGTGCCCACGGGTGTACCGGTGCACTGCTCATTTTAAATAAGAAGCCAACCAATACAAAGCATACACTGATAACTAAAAAATAGTTTTGGTTGTCAAAGATCGCTTGTCGGAATGTACTGGATGCGAAGTCTAGCGTAAGTGTTTGTCCATAAAGCATAGACATGCCGTATAGCATAATGGCAGATGCTACTGATCCAAATAAAAAATATTTAAGTGCAGCTTCCATACTTTTTTTCTGAAAGCCAAAAGCTGCCAATGCATAAGAAGGAAGTGAGATAAGTTCCAGTGCAAGAAAAGCCATGACAAGATTGCTACTCATTACAAGTAAATGTGCTCCCAGTGTAGCCGTTGCAATTAATGCATAATATTCTCCTTTACGTTCTTTTTGCGAATAGGAGAGAAGCACTGTAAGAATAGCCGCCAGATCAATTAGTATCTTTAAATGGGTTGAAAAATTGTTAAGCTGAAGCATACCGCTGAAAAGCGGAATAGTTGATGATACCTCACTATACTGCAGTAACGATAAAACAAATGCACCTATGAAAAAAGTCAGAGCGAAAGCATCAGTTGCTCTTTCTTTTGCTTTAGAAAAAAGACTGGCCAGCAAAAGAAAAATTACACTAACACACAGCAGTAACTCTGGTAAAAAATACCCAAGGCTTAATTGAATCCATTCTAATTTTTCTGCTATCCCCTGCATGGTTATCGCTGAAGTAAAGCTCTTAATGTTTTACCACTTTCAAGAATAGACGAGCTAAAGGCCTCGGCAAAAGGGTTGATAAAATCAAGTAGTAATTGTGGAAAGATGCCTAAAGTAATTGTAATTAACAGTAAAGGGATAAGCATAATTTTCTCCCGCAGATCAACATCTGCCAGGTTATTATTAATGCCAGATTTTACATGGAACTTACCAAAGAACATTCTCTGTAATGTCCACAGGTAATAGATTGCCCCCAGCACTAAACCAAAAGTAGCCACAATGGCAAAGCTTTCATGCAATAAATAGTTGGTGCTACCGGATTTAAAGGCACCCAGAAAAACCATGAGCTCAGCCATGAAACCAGATAGCCCCGGCAACCCTAATGAAGCAAAGAAAGCAATAAGTGTAAAGGTAAAGTAGACTGGCATTTTAGTTGAAAGGCCGGAATAGTTACCAATCATTCTGTCGTGGGTGCGGTCATATAATACACCAACCAATAAGAATAACATGGTTGAAATAATACCATGACTGACCATCTGATAAATGGCTCCGGCACTTCCTTCAGGTGTAACAGAGGCAACGCCTAACAGCACAAACCCCATGTGTGAAACAGAAGAGTAGGCGATCAATCTTTTTAAATCTTTGCTGGCCATAGCAGCAAGACCACCATAGATGATGGATACAACACCAAAGAGTGCTACCAACCAACTTAACTCTAAGGCAATGTCTGGAAATATGGGATAGGTAATTCTGAGTAATCCATAACCACCGATTTTTAATAACAACGCTGCTAATAAAACAGAAATAGGTGTTGGGGCTTCTACGTGTGCATCGGGTAACCAGGTATGTAGGGGTATCATCGGTAATTTAATACCAAAGCCAATGAATAATAAGATGAAGGCCCACGTTCTGGCCGACATGCCTAGTATGCTTACATTGCGTTGCGGATCTAAAATTGAATTGCTAATAATATTGTTCACATCCTGCATGTCCACAAGACTAAAAGAATGGATTATCAATTCACCATCGCCAATACTTTGTGTTGACAAGTAAAGGGCAATCATTACAATCAGTATGAAGATTGAGCCCAATAAGGTGTACAGGAAAAATTTGATCGAAGCATATTCCCTTTTAACACCTCCCCATATACCAATGAGGAAGAACATAGGCAACAACATAAATTCAAAGAAGAGATAGAAAAGCAGAAAATCCTGAGCACAGAAAGTGCCAATAACCGCAGCGTTTAATATGAGGAGCAGCGCAAAATAACCTTTAGGACTTTTTTCAATTTTCCACGAAGAGATAACGGCAATCAAAATAACAATTACGGAGAGTGCTACTAAAGGTAAACTAAGACCATCAACCGCCAAGAAGTAGTTAGCCTTGAGAATGCCCCAGGCTCCCATGTCCAGTGTAATCCATGGTTTTAATTCAATCAGTTGTAAACCATTTTGCTGCGTTGAGTAATGACTGAAGACCAGCAGTAAAACAATAACCTGAAGTAGGCTGATAGCCAAGGCTATGGTTCTAAACTGTTTGGAAGTTGAGGGCATAGCAAGCGTTACCAACGCACCTGCCAGTGGTATTATCAGCAATAGGGAAAGTAAATAGGCCTGCATCAGCTAATACAACATGTTAAAACAAAATCCAAAATAGAAAAATTATCAGTGTAAAGGTTGTCCAGAAAATATAAGTCTGGATTTTACCTCCACTAAAAGAACGCGCCAGAGCTCCTGTCTGTCTTGCCATCCAGGCTATTCCATTCACACCGCCATCAATAATCCATTTATCAAACCATGCGAGGAGATGCGCAAAAGTTACTTGTGCATAGGCAAGTACGTGGATGAAACCATCAATCCCCTGATCACTCTTCTTTGCTGTGTATGCTAAAGTAAGAACGGTATTCTTTCCAGCTTTATCATATACCCTGTCTAAGTAAAAACCGTTCTTTAGAACAGGATAGACTCTCGATAATTCCTTGCTTTTATACCACCACCATGCTATTACAGATAAAGTTGGAATCAATATCATGGATAACCAGGTGATGAATAAATAGTGTTTAGCAGGTTGTATGCTATTGAGTAACCAGCCATTGTATTCAAGAGGATGTACCGAAACTACAAACCACAAAGAACACAAGGAAAGTAAAATAATGGGTATACGTAAAATCCCGGGAGCTTCGCTTACCCTCAACAGGCTTGTTTTTTTAGCAGTTGCAAAGAAGATGTACCACAACATTCGAACACTATAAACAATTGTTAAAACAAAAGAGACTACAACTGTCCAAGTGAATATAAGTCTCCATGAATTGCCCGACCAGTTAAACAGACTTACCAGAATAGCATCTTTAGATTGAAAACCTGATAACATAGGGAAACCAGATAATGCAGCGCTGCAAATTGCAAAGCAAACTAAGGTAATGGGCATCATTTTTTTTAACCCGCCTAGATTTCTGATATCCTGTACATCGAAATGAACATGTGCAGTATGCTGTGCCTGATGGAGCACATGAATAATAGCTCCCGCACTTAGGAATAAACCAGCTTTAAAAAAAGCATGCGTAAATAGATGCAACAAAGCCACACCATAAGCACCAGAACCCACAGCCGCAAGCATTAAGCCCAATTGAGAAATGGTAGAGTAGGCTAAAATCTTCTTGATATCGTATTGGTGTAAGGCAGCCAGTGCTCCCAACAAAGCAGTTATACTACCGACAATGACTACTATATCTAAAGCTTCAGGACTGAAGAGCGGAAACATTCTGATTAGTAAAAAAATACCTGCAACCACCATGGTAGCAGCGTGGATTAAAGCTGATACAGGGGTTGGCCCCTCCATGGCAGAAGGCAGCCAGTTAAAGAAAGGAACCTGAGCTGACTTACCCATCACAGCAATTAACAAACTGATGGCCGCTGCATTTCTCCAGAACTCATTCGTTAGTTGTGTCACTTCTGTTAAGCTAAAACTATTGGTCTGCGTGTACAGAATCAGTATAGCCGCGATGAAACCAAGATCTGCAATGCGATTGATGACAAAAGCTTTACCAGCAGCTTTTGCTGCAATGGCTTTTTCACGCCAATGTCCAATAAGCGTGTAAGATGAAAAACCCACCAATTCCCAAAAAATAAATAGTAGTAAGATATTATTAGCCAGCACCAAGCCTAACATGCAGAAAGTAAAAAAGCCCAGCATGGTATAGTAGCTCTTTTCAAATCGATCACCTGCCATGTAGCCACTGGAAAAAAGGTGAACCATTAGCGAAATAAAACTGACAACCGACACCATCACTAGGGTGACATTGTTGATGTAGAAGCCGGCTGTAATTGTATAGTTACCTAAACTAAACCAGGTATGCTCCAAAAGGACAGGTGCTTCATTCCATTGTGCCACGCAAATGCTAATGCCAGTAATGGTGGTAAGCAAAAGCAGAAAAACAGCTATGAGTGGATTAAGCCAGCGGTATTTTTCTGAAATAAATTGAGCAAGCATTGCCGAAACAAGGGGCAAGCCCAGCAAGAAAAAAAGTAAATTGAGTAGTAATGCCTGGCTCATCCTTTCAATTCAGTTACTTCATCAGGAACAGATGTTTTATAATGACGATACACCTGAAGAATAATCGCCAAACCAATGGCAGCTTCACAAACGGCAATAATCATTACAAATAAAGAGAACACCTGGCCATCTAATGTTTGTGGTGTTTTTTGATTGAAGGCGATCAGATTAATGTTTGCCGCATTAAGCATCAACTCGATACCCATCAAAACCATAATGGCATTACGCTTTACAATCACAATGACTAAGCCAATGGATAGGAGTAAGGCACTTAATATGTATAATGGTTGAATAGGCATTAGTTCTTGCTTGGTTTAAAGCCTGCAATGGTAGCTGCACCAGCCAATACCGCTAACAATAAAATACCGGTAATCTCAAAAGGCAAAACATAATCAGTCAGCAACTCAACACCAATTGTTTTTATCGTATTGCTTTCAGCTGATGGTTTTTGAATCGGTAGAATAAAGATTGATTTATTTACAAAAAAGAGCATCAGGAAAAACAAAGACCCGCCCACTAAAACGCCACCGAATATGCCTGTATTTCCAATAGCGATAGGTTGGGCACCAGATTTATTGGTGAGCATAATTCCGAAAATGAGCAACACAACTACACCACCTGCATACAATAAAATTTGTGCTACTGCCGAAAATTCAGCCATGCACAAAATGAAGAGTGCTGCTATACCTAACAAACAACTCAGTAATGCTAAGGCAGCATGAAATATGTTCTTTACAAACAAAAGCGTTATAGCTGATCCGGCCACCATGGTACAAAAGAAATAAAATGTGAAGTTAAGCAGACTCATGCCGAAGGAGGACTGGGTGGTTTAATCTTAGGTTTAAAAACAGGTTTGGCTGGTTTTGGTGTATCAGAAGTGCTTGTGGTTATTGCTAATGGTGCTGCAGGAGTCGTTGCCTTAAGTTTTTGATGTTCGTCCCAGGCTTTTTTCTTTTCATCAATATCGGCAGTACTCATCTCACCAAAGGCAAATGTGTGTTCTTTAATATCGAACACGCTGAAGTCATACTCCTTAGTCATGGTCAGACATTCGGTGGGGCATACAGTCGTGCATAAACCACAAAAGCAGCATTTGGCCATATCAATATCAAACTTGGCTGCATAAATGCGTTTAGAAGTTCCATCGGAGGTCTTTCCAATTACTTCTGGCGATTTAATGGGCTCAATGGTAATACAATCCACGGGACAAACTACAGCACACTTATCACAGACAATGCAGTCATCTATCTCATTATGAAGCTTATAACGACCTACATCAGGAACGGGCAATTGTATGTGGGGATATTGTATGGTGGCAATCCCTTCTCTTTCGTTAAAATAGTCAGCAGCTTTAATGGATTTAACAGACTGACTCTTAGTGGCTTTAAAAAGATGGCGAAGCGTTAATTTCAAACCCGCTGAAAGCGATTTGAAAGCATCGGCTAAAGAAGACCAATAAGTTACGTTTCTATCCACAGGCATCAAAAATACAAAACAAGCCTGATAAATAAGGGTTCAAATCAGGTCAATGAAATTTTTAAAACACAACGCTCATCCTTTAAAAGTTGAGGCGCCCGGGCAATATCTATAGCCGAGTTGGCATCATCCATTTCTTCACGCACTTTACGCTTTATTTCTTTCATGCGCATGGCTTCAATAAAACGTTTTACATCTTCGTTGTGCTCCAAAAGTAGTGGTGGTACCATTGTGGGTTTGTCATCATCCCCTTTTGCCACCATGGTAAAGTAACTAGAGTTGGTATGCTTAATAATTCCTGTTTTTACATTCTGTGCTTCAACTCTTATTCCAACCACTAAAGATGACCTACCCACATAATTAACAGAGGCATGAAGCGATACTAATTCTCCAACTTCAACTGGCTGTAAAAACTCAACCTTATCTACAGAAACGGTTACGCAATAAGTGCCGGCATGCTTGCTGGAAGTGGCATACGCCACTTTATCCATCAGCGACAACAGAATTCCTCCGTGAATCTTTCCGCCAAAGTTGGCATAAGAGGGAATCATTAATTCTGTAATAGTGGTTTGAGAAAGTCGTACGGGTTTAGGCTCCATGGTTTAGCGGGTTCTGTGACGAAGTTACAACTATCTTTTACTTATGCCCTCTTCCTGATTTGTAATCCGGAAGCCATATCAAAGAATTTTTAATTCGTCTGTGATGAAAACTCAAATAAATTATTGTTTACTTACACCGCCTCAAGTTCCCTTTTGTTCATTAATGACCTGAGTCTTAAGAAAAGTGCAAGTGCAACTAATGTAAGGCCTATGAGTAATCCTGACCAAATACCAATAGCCCCCATGTTAGCTTTAAAAGCCAGGTAATATCCCAAGGGCAAACCAATAATCCAGTATGAGATAAAAATATACAGTGAAGGTATTTTTACATCCTGCAAACCTCGTAAAGCGCCAGCACACACTACCTGCATGCCATCAGACAATTGGAAGAAACCAGCAATGATGAGTAATGGAGCAGCAATGGCAATTACATCTGCATTATTTATATAAAGCGCAGGAAACCAGAACCGTCCTAAGTAAAAAATGAAGCCCCATACCAGCATAATTACTAAAGCCATACCTATGAGCGAATAAGCTGAAGCCTTTACATTTTTATAATCATTTTTACCAATGTAGTTACCGATTCGAATAACCGCAGCAGCTCCTAAACCACTGGTAGTCATGTAGCTGATGGTGGCCAGGTTAATGGCAATTTGGTGTGCGGCCAATGTATTGGTGCCAAGCCAGCCCATCATTACAGCACTAAAATCGAATGCTGCCACTTCAAAAATGAATTGCATACCGGCCGGAACACCAATATGAAGTAAGTTGTTAAAAGTTTTTTTAGAATAATTGCCAAAAGCAAAAATGGCGCGATAGATTCTAAGCTTGCTGTGATAAAATACATAAACAGCTAAAGCAATGGCCATGAAAAATCTGGAATTGAGTGTGGCGTAACCGGCACCCTTTAGTCCCATAGCTTCAAAGCCAAAGTTTCCATAAATGAAAGTATAATTTAAAAATATGTTTAACAGATTGGCAGCAATCATCACAACCAATGACAGATACGTTAAAGAGAGACCATCAGCGAATTGCCTGAAAGATTGAAAGATCAGAATTGGTAAAAGAGAAACAGTAACTATGCTCAAGTAGGGTAGTGCCTGATCAACTGCATCCTGGGGTTGATCAATTTTATACAGCAAACTCTTACCAAACATGACCGCTACAATCAGGATAAAGCTGAGGCAAACATTAATCAAAAAGCCATGTCTGAAAACTAAAACAATGGCTTCTTTGTCCTGCTTACCATCTGCTTCTGCAATTAATGGTGTAATGGCATAGGATACACCGATGCCGAACAACATCAATACATTAAAAATAACATTGGCCAACGATGCGCCTGCTAATGGTGTTGCTCCAATTCGGCCAATCATAATATTGTCCATCACACCCATAGTAACGTGCCCCAATTGACTCAGCATCACAGGTAGTGCCAGTGTAATGTTTGCTTTTAGATGTTGTTTAAGAGTCATGTTAAAGGGAATGCGCTATGTTGAAGCCTTGACGAGATCAGATATTTTTTAAACGGGCAACATACAAAATACCTGCAACGCTCATGCTATCTGTAAGAGAGCCATCAGCTATCATTTTTATGGCTTCTATTAAACTTACCTTCTTTACCTGCAAATCGGCTTCTGTATCTTCTAATGCATTTTTACCTTGTGTAAGTTCTTCAGCTAAAAATATATGTCCTTCTTCATCGGTAATTGAGTTTGAGGTGTGGAAGCGCATCAACTTAGTCCACTTGTTGGCCGTTAGGCCTGTTTCTTCCCTCAATTCTCGCTTAGCCGATTCAAGAATGTCTTGATCCAGTGGACCGCCACCTTCTGGCAATTCCCAACTCCACTCATTTAGTGTATAGCGATGCTGTCCCACAAGCCAAATGTTATTATCCTGATCAAGTGCCACTATGCCAATGGCTTTATTTTTAAAATGAACCTTTCCATAAATACCCCCACCACCCGAAGGGTTAATCACCTGATGTTCAGTTAAGGTGATCCAATTATTATCATACTTTACTTCCGTAGATAGGGTTTTCCAGGATAATTTTTGACTTGACATATATCACTATTCCAATCTGAAAAATTTAAGCTTGCAACTTAAGCAATTCCATCTAGCTTTTATTCCTGGGCTGAATCCTTTATGGCTACATGCTCAATACCTTAACCGCAGATTTGAAAACCCACTTAGCACTTATCCTAATCCTTCTATTTTTTTGGCAATAATCTGTGTAAATCAGTGTAATCTGTGGCCACTTAAATTGACATTCATTTTAATTTTCCTAAAACAAATCGAAAGGATTAATTAATTTGTAGTTCAAATTTTAATCATAGTTAACATGGGACTTTGGGACAGAATTAAGAATGAGTTAATAGACATCATCGAATGGACCGATGATAGTACCAATACAATGGTTTGGCGTTTTCCTCGCCATCAAAATGAAATTAAAAATGGTGCACAGCTGACGGTAAGAGAAAGTCAGGTGGCAGTTTTCGTTAATGAAGGCAAGATAGCAGACGTATACCAACCAGGCCGGGTAAAACTAAGTACAGAGAACATGCCTGTGTTAACCACACTCATGGGCTGGAAATATGGTTTTAATAGTCCCTTTAAAGTTGAAGTATATTTTGTTAACACTAAGAACTTCACTGACAACAAATGGGGAACCAAGAATCCCATTATGTTACGCGATGCCGAGTTTGGTCCTATTCGTTTACGCGCTTTCGGAACTTACGCTATTAAAGTGGTTGATGCAGGCAAATTTATTAGAGAAATAGCCGGTACACAGGCGCATTTTACAACCGAAGAAGTTACTGAGCAATTGCGTAACCTTATCGTCACCCGCTTTACGGATGCTGTAGCTGAAAGTAAAATACCTGTTTTGGATTTGGCTGCAAATTACGATGAGTTATCGAAGTTTATCAGCAACAAAATCAATCCGGAATTTGGTGAGTATGGCATTGAGGTAACTAAATTTTTGGTAGAAAATATCTCATTACCACCAGAAGTGGAAACAGCACTGGATAAACGTAGTAGCATGGGTATTTTGGGTAACCTTAATCAGTATGCTCAGTTCCAGGCTGCTAATGCAATGGAAGCTGCTGCTAAAAATCCAGGTAGCGATGCAGCTTCAGGTATGGGTATGGGTATGGGCTTTGCCATGGCGCAGCAAATGGGACAGATGTTTAATCAGCAAAATCAAAATGCACAAGCGGGTAATCAGGCACCGCCACCTTTGCCAAATGCAGCTGCTTATTTTATTGCTGTAAACGGACAACAACAAGGGCCTTTGAGTATTGCTAATTTGCAACAAATGCTTCAACAAGGTACCTTCAATCGCGATACATTAATTTGGAAGCAAGGCATGAGTGCCTGGATTAAAGCTGGAGAAGTAGCAGAACTCGCTTCTCTCTTTGGCGCAGTGCCACCACCACTTCCACCACAATAATCCAATATCGTTTAGTTAAGCTTCCTTATAAATCCTCTCCTTTGGAGAGGATTTAGGTGAGGCACTAAACAACTTCACCATAATAATTCCTTAGCTGATTTATAATTCCCCCTTTGCATCATGAGTAATTTTACAGAAAGCACAAAGGCTATTAATCTCGAATTGGCCTGCCAGAGTTGCGGGGCATTGCTAAAGTTTAAGCCGGGCACATTACACCTCGCCTGTGAATATTGTGGAGCACAAAATGAAATTGTCCAACCTGATGTAGTGGGGAAAATAGAGGAGACTCCACTCGAAGATTTTCTAGCTAATAATTTTGAGAAGGAAGATCAAATGGAAATAGCAACTGTAAAGTGCGATAGTTGCCACGCAGTTTCTTCCTTTGATCCTAAAACAAGTTCAGACAAGTGTCCCTTTTGTGCTTCGCCTTTGGTTATCCAGTCAGGTACAACTTCCAGTATGCACAAACCCCAGTATGTACTTCCTTTTGGTATCGATGAAAAGAAAGCAAGGCAGAATTTTGGTACATGGTTGAAAGGCTTATGGTTTGCGCCTAACGACCTCAAACATTATGCAGATCGTGCCGGTAAACTGTCGGGTATGTATTTACCTTACTGGACTTTCGATTGTACAACTGACACTTCTTATACAGGACAGAGAGGTGAGCATTATTATATTACAGAAAGCTACACAACTGTTGAAAACGGTAAATCGGTTAACAGAACCAGACAAGTACAAAAAACAAGGTGGTATCCAGCCAGTGGCCATGTAAACAATATTTTTGATGACATTTTAATTGAAGCAACAACGTCTCTCAAAAAAGATAAACTCCGGGCATTAGAACCCTGGGACGTTAAAAACCTGGTTGTGTACAACGATAAATACTTGAGTGGCTTCAGAACAGAAACTTATCAGGTAGAAATACGAACAGCCTACCAACAAGCCAAGCAAAGGATGGAACCCATCATTGACCAAAGCATCCGGCAGGATATAGGAGGAGATACCCAGATGATTAATTTTACTAACAGCACCTATAAAGATCCAACCTTCAAACATATTCTAATGCCGGTATGGATTAGTGCCTATCGTTTTAATAATAAGCTATACCAATTTCTGATCAATGCAAGAACAGGGGAGGTGCAAGGTGACAGGCCATACAGTGCTGCGAAGATTACTTTTGCCATTTTGGGAGGCTTATTAATTCTGGCGCTTATCTACTTCTTTGTACAAAATCAATCATAAACTATTAATTAGCTATTCTAAGCATAACACACTGAAAATTAGGTATAAACCCCTAAACTGTTTAAGGTATTACTTTCAGATATTTTCGCTATCTTAGATTATAATTAAGAGTTATGAAAAGCACACTCAATTCCAATGTCTATTGGGAATTAGTAGCCCCCGAGCTCATACTCATTGCTATTATCTTGCTCATAGGCACTGTTTCCTATTTGAAGTTCTAAGCCGTTTAGTTAGGCTTCCATATTCTTCCTCTCCCCCGGAGAGGACTGGAGGTGAGGCAACTAAAAAGGCTTAACTAAACCACATAGTATTTCAAATTCTAAGCCGGACAACCAATTTTTAGTAACATTGTGGTGTAATCAAATTACGCCAATTGTTACAATCCTCCTTTACATCTGATAAAATAGAAGCTGGTTGCGATGAGGTTGGTCGTGGTTGTTTGGCAGGCCCTGTAGTAGCTGCAGCGGTTATTCTTCCTAAACGTTTTCAGCATGAATGGCTGAATGATTCAAAAAAACTGCCTGCCCTAAAACGTAAAGAATTAGATGCCATCATTAAAAGTGAGGCACTCGCCTGGGCTATTGCAGAAGTAAGTCCGCAGGAAATTGACCAGATTAATATTTTGAAAGCTTCCTTTAAGGCCATGCATCAGGCTTTGGATCAATTGGAAATAAGACCTGAATTGTTGTTGATTGACGGCAATCGTTTTACGCCATATAAAAAAATAAGTCATCATTGTATCATTAAAGGCGATGGCAAATTTCTCTCCATTGCTGCAGCCTCTGTGTTGGCAAAAAATTACCGCGATGATTTAATGGAGAAATTGGCTCATCAGTTTCCCGGCTATGCCTGGGAACGTAACGTTGGCTACCCTACAAAAGAACATCGTACAGGTATTGAACAATTAGGGGTTACACCATATCACCGCATGAGTTTTCAGTTATTGCCAATACAGGGAGAGTTGTTTTAGGTGCGTGAATACAGCGAACTGGTTTACGCTGTCGCGGATATTGTGCCGGAGCAAGTGTGTAAGTTCATCCGTGATTTTGGCTAGTCATCAGTTTTTTGAGATGTTTGTGAAAGAGGTTTTGGATAAAGGAAAATTTGGTACGTGAGGACAAGAACCAAGGCTGGGTTCGGTTGGAGGTAAGCAAATAACAAAGACATTTGGCAAAAATTAACTCTAACAGATATGAAAAAGTGCCTTATCGCTTTAACTCTGATGACGGTTAGTACCGTTGGATTTTCACAATCTTACAAGTACTACTTTGAGAATGGACTACTAATCCTGCTGTCGCGGATGTTGTGTGTGAGCCATTGCATAAGCTCATCCGTGGCCTTGGCTAGGCAGGAGTTTTTTGAAAGATTTGTGAAAGACGTTTTGGGTAAAACAAAAGCTGGTTCGCGAGGACACCAACCAGAGCAGAGACGGATTAAAAATCCTTTTTATTAGTGGTTCCCCATGCGCTGCGCTAACATGGCGAACAGCAAAACAAACAAATAAAAAAATTATAAAATGGCACAGTTGAAAATTAAGAGATTAAAGGAATGGGCTAACAAACGTTTCAGTTACAAGGTAATTTTAGACGGACAAGAACACTTTGAAATAGCAAATGGACAAGAACGATTAATTTCTATTGACAACCCGGTAACAATTCAGGCTAAAACAATGTGGGGGAGCTCAAAAAAGGTAAAAGTTGACATCAGTAATGGCAATATAAAAGAAATTCGAATAAGTGCGAACAAACAGACTAATATCAGATTCCCAATTGCAGCTTTTTCAATTGTTATGATTTGTAGCGTGGTTAATCTTATCTATCCCGACAATGGTGCTAAAGATTTTATGACTGGATTGTTAATTGGTGTGGCAGTTCCATTGCTAGGACTTTTAACAATTTGGAGAGATAGATTTCTGGATATCGAATTGGTGACAGAATAAAAACCAAACCACTTTAATCATCGTTCTCTCGTCAGCGGTATGCATAAAAGTGTTAGCTCATTGGATAGTCAGAATTGTTTTTTGAGCTATAGAAGAAAAACGTTTTAAGTAAAAAATGACTGTTTCGTGAGGATACGAAGCAGGGTGGGGGTTTAGGGTGATAAAGTAATAATTAAGTGAAAATTAAATTAACAATATGTATTGGAGTTTGGCTTCTAATCCATTCCCTTGTGTTTGGCCAGACAAATTATATATCCAAAGATTCACTATTTCGCTTTAAATTGTCCGGGAACCTTGAAAAGGTAGATGAAGAGGGTTTTCATACAATAGATACGCTTGAAATTATTCACACAACATCAAATCGGATTATTCAGACAATTAAGCCTGATACCAAATTCGAAAATCCAAATAATTACGAAGCTTGGAAAATAATTGACATCAATTATGATGGCAATGAAGATTTCATTCTTATCAGTGGAAATGGACAATACAGAGATATTCTATATGACTTTTATATTTACGACATCAAAACAGGCCTGTTTAGTAAATGGGAAAGTGAATTCAATGATGGAGCAAATTTGATAAATGTAAGACCATCTTTTGATGTAGTAAATAAAACAATAACAACATATTGGCATAATACGGACACATTTCAAAAGACTAGTATTTTTAAGTTTTTTAACGGAGAATATCAGTTAGTTGAAGAATATAATCAGGAATTGGATAAGGAAACAAATGGTAAATTTTTAATAACCACGCACAAAAAAATGGTGGAAGGAAAATGGAAACTGATGGAATTTGAAATGATTTCTTTACAAAAGGAAAACTGAGGCGAATTACCTACAGCTCCAACCAAGCTATAATCGTGCCGAGTGACAATTTTTCAAATCGTTAACCAGCTTTTTATCGTTGTCTCTTATGCTTTGTAAAAGCAAGCTAAATCTGTATTAATATTCACTGCTCTGGCATAGCGAAACAAACATATTATCCCTAACTTTTGATAATCAGCATTTTCTTGCTGACTATGTGCGCTCATAATATTACCCTTTCTCAATATTATAGACATACATGCCAAATCCTTATGCATAATTTGGGTTTAATCTATATATTACTACTTGAAAAAGTTGTCCATGAAAGTACTTTTCTGCACCCGCGAGTATCCACCAAATGTGTATGGAGGAGCCGGTGTTCATGTGGAGTATCTGGCACGCGAGTTATCTCAATTGATGCATGTTGAGGTACGATGTTTTGGCGATCAGCATCAACAAACTGAACAGTTGCAAGTTCTTGGATTTAAAGCTGATCCTCTTTCGCAACCCAATACAAGGGCTGAGTTAGCCCCCATATTTGCAACACTGAATACCTGCATTCAAATGAATGGTGGAATGATGAATGCCGATATCGTGCATTGTCATACGTGGTATGCTCAATTTGCAGGTATTTTATCAAAGCTTTGCTACGGTACACCATTGGTTGTTACTACGCATTCATTAGAGCCGCTCAGGCCATGGAAGCGTGAACAATTGGGTAGAGGCTATGATGCATCATCATGGATTGAAAAGACTGCCATCGAAATGGCTGATGCTGTTATTGCTGTTTCGCAGGAAACGAAACAGGATGTGCTGAAGTACTTTAATGTAGATGAAAAGAAGATCAGCGTTATTTATAATGGGATCGATTTGGAGGAATACAACGTGACGAATGAAACATCTGCATTAGATAAATTTGGAATAAACAAAACCAAACCTTTTGTTCTTTTTGTAGGACGCATTACACGACAAAAGGGAATTATCCATCTAGTAAATGCCATTAAATACATCAATAGCGATACGCAGGTTGTGTTATGTGCTGGGGCACCCGACACTGAAGATATTGGCCGCGAAATGAAACTAAGTGTTGAAACAGTTCAGCAAAGCAGGAACAATGTAATCTGGATACCGGAAATGGTGAGTAAGAAAGAAGTAATTCAATTATATTCTCATGCAGCTGTTTTTTGTTGTCCTTCTATTTACGAACCCTTTGGCATAATCAACATTGAAGCCATGGCTTGTAAAACAGCCGTAGTCGCCAGTAGTGTTGGTGGAATTAAAGAAGTGGTGGTTGATGGTGAAACAGGAATACTGGTACCGCTTGAACAGGAAAAGACGGCACCATTTGAAGCCTCAAACCCTGATAAATTTTCGCGAGATCTTGCTGCGGGTATTAACAAATTAATGGCCGATGAAAACCTTAGAAAGACAATGGGAGCCAATGGCCGCGCTAGAGTAGAAAGTTATTTTGATTGGAAAGCAATCGCAAAACAAACAGAGTCATTGTATAAAACAATTTTGAGCCATGATAAAAGATGATGTAATAGCGATAATTTTAGGAGGTGGCCAGGGGTCGCGTTTGTACCCTTTAACTGCAAAACGTTCAAAACCTGCTGTACCTATTGCAGGGAAATACCGCTTGGTTGACATTCCTTTATCTAATTGTATCAATTCAGATATTAACAGAATGTTTGTGCTGACACAGTTTAATTCAGCCTCACTCAATCGACATATTAAAAATACTTACAATTTTAGTTTGTTCAGTAAAGCGTTTGTTGATTTATTGGCTGCCGAACAAACCATTTCTAATAAGAATTGGTTTCAGGGAACTGCAGATGCTGTACGTCAGAGCATGCATCATTTTCTTCACCATGATTTTAAGTACGTATTAATTCTATCTGGAGATCAATTGTATCGAATGGATTTTAACCATTTGATTCAGCGCCATGAAGAAAGTGGTGCTAAGATTACTATTGCTACACTTCCTGTAAATGCACAAGATGGCGTTGACTTTGGTATTTTGAAGACTGATGGTGAAAGTATGATCACGAGTTTTGTTGAGAAGCCAAACATAGATGAAATTCGAAAATGGAATTCGGAAGTAAGTGATAACATGAAAGCAGAGGGGCGCATTTACCTGGCCTCTATGGGTATATATGTGTTTGACCGTGATGTTTTGATCGAACTCATGAACGATCCGAGCACTAATGACTTCGGTAAGGAAATCATACCTCAATCCATTGGAAAGCGCAAAGTGTTTAGTTACCAGTTTGAAGGTTATTGGACAGACATTGGAAATATACGCTCCTTCTTCGAAGCCAACCTGGGTTTAACTGATGTAATACCCAATTTCAATTTGTTTGATAATAAAAAACGTATTTATACACACGCCAGAATACTTCCTACTTCTAAAATATCAGGTACATTAATTAACGACTCAGTTATAGCCGATGGTTCAATTATTAGTGCCGCAAAAATTGAACGATCTGTTATTGGTATCCGATCAAGAATAGGGAAGGGTAGTACAGTGAGTGCTACCTACATGATGGGTAATGATTACTACCAAACACTGGATGAAATTGCAGAAAAGCCTGGAGAGATTTTAATGGGCATTGGTGAGAATTGTCATATTGAAAATGCTATTCTGGATAAGAATTGTAGAATTGGAGATAATGTAACCATTATTGGTGGTACTCATCTTGCCGATCAGGAAAATGATTTGCTTGTCGTTTCATCAGGCATTGTAGTGGTTAAAAAGGAAGTTACTATACCGCATGGTTTTGTAATCAAGTAAGGTTATGCTTACGAATTATATCTGGTTTAATAATTTGGAGAATTGTTTGAAATGAATCTAAAATCTTTTTTTGATGCCGTTTCTCCTATATCGGATACTACCTGGGAAGAGATCGAACCACTTTTTCGGAAGGAACACTTAGCACAGCACGATCATTTTACCAAGACAAATGAAACAGCTACTAGAATAGCTTTTTTGGAATCAGGAATTGTGCGTGCTTACTTTACTAACCGTGAAGGAAAAGAATACAATAAGCAATTTTTTGTAGCCCCTACAGTTATTGGCGCATACACTTCATTACTTAAAGGGAGTCCTAATCTTATTGCGCAACAGGCCATGACTGATTGTATAATCTGGACGATAAACTATAACGAAATAACAAACCGTTATAATGCTTTCCCCGACCTGGAAAGACTTTCCAGAAAAATGGCTGAATACTATTTTCTTGAAAAGGAAAAAAAGGAACTTGATATTGTATTGCTGAATGCCGCAGAACGTTATCAGATATTTCAAAAAGAGTTTCCAGGTATTGAGCAACACATTACTCAATACCATGTCGCATCCTATCTGGGTATTTCACCTATTCAGTTAAGTCGTATCCGCCATCCAAAGGAAGAAAAGTAAGCTACAGTTGTATTCCTTAAACTATGTTAATGCATTCTTCATTAACATGGCATAGTCTTGTGCTGTAATAAACACGGTACGGAAGATTATGAAAAGTTATAAAATTGTCTTATTCATGGCATTGTCTATTTTAGGTATTGCAGGAATGCTATTGCTCGAATCTTGCGCTTTAAATCCCTTGGCATGGCAGCCTGAAGAGAAACCTGCTTTTGCAGGTAAGCTCTCATTAAACGAAAAACTGAGCACTACCGAACGCATTTGGCTTAATGGGTGGTATGGCCCTGAAGATATTGTTTTTGATAAGGAGGGAAATTTGTATTGTGGTGTGCACAGTAAAGAAGACGATTTTACTGATGGCCGTATTTTGAAAATTGATCCATTGGGAAAGGTTGATGTTTTTCTAAACTCAAGCGCCTGGGTGGCGGGGCTTCATTTTGATAGCAACGGAAATCTGATTGCCTTGAGCCACAAGCTAGGCTTGATTAGCATAGGCCCTGATAAGACTGTAACGGTTTTGGCTAGTAAGGATGAGAAAGACCGACCTTTTCTTATTCCAAACGGGTTGGATATTGGTGCTGATGGTAAAATTTATTTTTCCAATACTTCTCATGAGTCTGCATACACTGTAAAGTATGGGAGAAAACTAATCTTAGAATTGCGCACAGCCGGAGGGTTGTATTGTTATGACCCTTTTACAGGTAAAGTAGAAACCCTGCTGGATGGAACTTATTTTGGTAATGGTGTTGTGTTAAGTGCAGATGAAAGTCATCTGCTAATGACAGAGACAGAAAAATACCGAATATTACGCTACTGGTTAAAAGGTGAGCGCAAAGGAAATACAGATGTATTTATGGATAATCTTCAGGGCTTCCCCAATGGTATTTCAATAAGAGATAATGGGACATATTGGTTAGGATTTTCTACTAAAAGAAATGATGCCCTTGATCGTATTCATCCTAACCCAGGCATGAAGAAGTTTGTTTATGCACTCCCGAATTTTCTTCAACCGAAGCAAGAGTTATTTGGAATGATTTTGAATATTTCACAGCAAGGAAATGTAATCAATGCACTCTTCGACACAACGGGAAAATTTGTTCCGGAGGCTGGTGCCGTTAAAGAGTTTAATGGCAACCTCTATATTGGCGGTGATATAGTTTCGTATATAAGTACTTACAAGCTGGAATAGACAAATGGAATCTACATAGTATTTTGGCAAGTGTTATGGGTTAGGTGAAGGAGTGCTAAGAGGCCAAGAAAATAACGAGCGTTTAATTTAATCACTAAATTTCTTAATATTGAAGAACAGATCCTTAGTATATGAAACGAGTACATACTTTAGAATTGGAGGACTTCAGAGGTTTTCTGAGTAGCTGGAGAGATTATAGCATAAATTATTTGCATTTTTTACAACAAAATTTCAGATCTATAAAACTGTATTAAAAGCACAGTAGTGGTAAGGACCACGTTTACTCTTTATTTAGATCGACTAAAAGGATTTCTAATATTAAGCCTAACTAAAATGAATAATCATAACGCAAGAATTTACATCATGACTTTTGCAAGTGTTTATCCGCATTACATTGCAAAGGCTGAGAAAAAAGGTCGTACAAAAGAAGAAGTGGATGCCATTATTTATTGGCTGACCGGCTACGATAAAAAAACACTACAAAAGCAAATTGATACTAAGACCAATTTTGAAAACTTCTTTGATCAGGCCCCAAAACTTAATCCTAATGTTTCAAAGATTACAGGAGTTATCTGCGGGTACCGCGTTGAAGAAATAGAAGACAAGCTAGTGCAAAAGGTTCGTTACTTAGACAAGCTGATTGATGAATTGGCAAAAGGGAAGAAGATGGAGAAGATACTCAGGAATTAAAATATTCTTGTAGTTATTGATTTCATGGTAGCTAGTATTCATTTTTCAAATAAATGGTAAAGGTGGTACCCTCGCCAAGTTTGCTATTTACTTCTATTCTTCCTCCTTGGTTTTTTACCATCTTATCTACAATAAAGAGGCCCACACCGGTACCTTCAATATGTGGTTTAAGCCTTTCAAATATTGCAAAAATATCTTTTTGTTTCTCAGGCTCAATTCCTACACCATTATCTTCTACAGATAGTAAAGTGTATTCCTCCAGTTTGTCAGTTCTTATACAAATTTCCGGTGTTTTTTCTTCTGCAGTAAACTTAATGGCATTGCTAAGAAGGTTGTACATTATACTTCTTAAGTTCTTACGCGAAAACAGAAGCGTTTTAACCTCGAAGTTGGTGGTAATTTTAGCATGCGATTGAAAGATTTGGTTCTTCAACGTAAATTTTACACTCTCCAAAATTTGCTCAATGCTGACTTCTTCTGGCTTGTCTTGAGGATCGATTCCGTTTTTTGCAAGGTCGGTAAGTTCATTGATAATCGTTACCATTGATTGTGCTGACCTGTACATGGTCTCCAATAATAGTTTTGTCTCTTCTTTATCTTTTTTATTGATTGCTGCTTTTAGAAGGTCAATCAACAAAACCAAATTAGTTAAAGGTCCACGAAAATCGTGGGAGACAGAGTAGATAAAGGTTTCATGATCGGCATTGATTTTTTCAATAACTTGTTTGTCAACGATGCGTTCTGTAATATCAACGAATGTAATAACTGCTCCATTGGTGATGTTTTGCTTTCTGATAATATAGGGTAGAAGATTCATTTGAAACCAACGCTTGTCATTCGTTTGTATTTCCTTTTCGATATCCTCATTGCTGGAAATTACTTCTTTTATTGAATCAATAAGTCCCGGCAGATTGGCCAACGAGGGTATATCGTGTGTTGATTTCCCTATGTCTTCCTTAGTTAATTTAAAATGCATATTGGCAGGAGGGCTGAATTTTCTCAGAACCAAGTTAGCATCAATAAAAAGTTGTGGTATAATGGTGTTTCGGAAGTAATTTTCTAGCTCCTCGTTTAGTTCAAGAAGCTCTTTTATTTCTTTCTTTTCAATTACTTCTTCCTTATCCATAAATTGGTTTTGAATGATCTTACGCCAAGATCATTCCGAGATGTAAAACAAAGAATTAGCGGTTGATTTCTGAGTTAATTCAAAAAAATAATTTGTAGTGGGGAATTATTTCTACAATTTTCTATATACACAAAAGCTTTGCGCTAAGTAAAATTTTTTTCTTAGTAATAGTCAATCCAGACTTGCCATAGTATTCAAATATTCAACTGTTCTTGTATCTGGTTACGTCAAGCGCAAGTCCCATATAGTTTCCATTTGGTAGCAGAGAATTAGCCCAGCTCAACCAAACAGTTCTGCCATCTTTTGTGATAACTTTAGTTTCTATAGCGGCAATTTCCTTAGGAAGAATATTCGGGTAATTCAATATATATTCTCTGTTAATCCAACCATTGCGCAAGTTGATATAACTCCACCAGCCATCCTTAACCAAATCTTTTGGGTCATAACCGAGCAGGTGTTGTACTGAAGGACTGATAAAAACGATTTCACCAGCCTTGTTGGCAACAATCGACAATACGTTGAGTTTCTCAAGGTTAGCATGGGAGTTTTGTACGCTTGATATCAGACTAAGCCGAACGCTAATAACAATTCCAAATGCACCCAGTGCCACTATTAAGTTTATTAATGCCATCATGTTTTCATCACTGATGCCATAAGTCATGTAAGCAAAAAGAGAGGCACCTAGAATGACAAAAGATTGTACAGCGTAATAAAACAGACTGTTCATAACAATAGTACTTACACCTATCACCAGTATCAGGATAATCACTGCATTTGGGTCGAAATGATTCAGCACTACAAAAGCAATTAGATAAATAACCGTAAGCAGGTAAAGGAAAAATGAAAAGTAGACTACTACTAAACCCCTTTTATAAGTAAGAAATGTAGTCGCGAAAAAAACACATCCCAACCCGGTAATTATCCACCGCAATTCATCTATGTCAATTAAATTAGGTAGAAAATTATTATATAATAGCTTTATAAGAGCTGAACTAATGGTAAATAAAGCGATGACCAGGCGTACGGAATTGATAGACTGGCGTAATAAAACCTTCCTGACAAAGGCACTGCTATTTTGATTCATGGGGATGCGTGATATTGATTAAAGTAGGAGTTGGGGTTCTGAAAGATTGAATCAATTATACTAATATTTGAATAAAGAATGAAAATAAAATATCTATTCAGAATAACCGTTATTGCAGAAAGTTAAAATTAACCTGAAATTGAAGGATAGTAAGCTTATGCATTTCATGAAAATAAAGCAGTTTCTCACAATTTTATTGGTATTGATAGTTGTTTGTGCACATGCGCAAACAGTTTTTTACAAACAACTTGCCGACTCAGCACTGGTTCTGACAAAACAAAGCGTTGTTTATGATCCTGCCTATACCACAATTGCTTATCCCAATGGCGATGTTGCTGCAGGTAAAGGTGTTTGTACAGATGTTGTTATCAGGGCGTATAGAAAATTGGGAATTGACCTACAAAAAGAAGTGCATGAAGATATGAAAGCAAACTTTGCCAAGTATCCAAAAAATTGGGGATTAGTTAAACCCGATAAAAATATTGATCACAGACGGGTACCAAACCTGATGACATTTTTTACAAGACATGGCGTGGTTAAAACGATAACGAATAAGGCTGGAGACTATCAGCCTGGTGACATTGTTTGCTGGAACCTGGGAGGTGCAGTGACTCACATAGGAATTGTATCAGGAATAAAATCAAATGATAGAGAACGCTACCTGATTGTTCATAATATTGGGAGTGGTCAAGTACTGGAAGATTGTTTGTTCAACTTCAAAATAATTGGGCATTTTCAATATAAGAAATAGGGGAGTCTTAATTAAATCTGCTAGTCCGTGATCCGTCTGACCGCTGTTTGCTGCGCAATAGAGCGGTCTGACGGATGGCCTTGGAGGCTAATTTTTGTTATTTCAAACTTAGTGAAATCAAACAGACTGGTAGCTAGTTAAATTCTATAGTGCGTATACTCATTATATATTCAACGTACCCTTATACGCTTTTGACAACAGATTAGTCAATCCTTCTTTCGTTAACGACTTCGGGTTTGCATACGGTTTGGATAAGGCAATATTAATTGTCTTATCGATGTCTGCTTCTTTAAAACCAATTTCAGCAAGTGAGGTTGGGGCATGCATACCTCTAGCTAACGCTAGCAATGCCTCGGGTGGATATGGATGCGCTAAAGCATTACAAAAATCTTGTTGAACTTCTTTCAATAAAGCATCCCATTGATAGTCTAACACAAATGCCTGTAATACTGTATGCACTGAAGCATGGTCTAAATTGAATGATCCACCCAATACATGCGCCAACTTATGATGCAGGGACATAGATACTTCGCACAAACCCTTACCTGCCAAGAAAGAACCGTATTGTAATAATTGATTGGCTTCTTGCGTTAATTTATTGTGCTTAGCTAAAAGCATCATGCCTGCTCGTAACTTCTTCATTCCATCTAATGAATTATTATAGCTGATGGGATTTGTATCGTGACCATATACGGCCTCCATTAAGTGAGCCATAGCATTCATGGCACTGGTAGCGGCTAAGGCAACCGGCATGGTGGCAGTCATAGCAGGATCATAGATAACAATTTCAGGCAAGACACGCATATCTCGTCCAGTTGTTTTTCCTTCCAGTGTAGTAATACCCCAAATATTTGTCATCTCCGAACCCGCATACGTACTGGGTACAGCAATGATATCGTGATTAGAAGTTAAGGCTAGTGCTTTTGCTAAACCAATGGCAGAACCACCGCCAATTGCCACTAACACATCCGTTTGCTCGCGTTGTTGAAGTTGTTTTGCTTCTTCAACTAAATTAGCAGGAACATGTTGTACTACTTTATTAAAATGAAAAACCTTATCAACACCTGCTTTTGCTTTAATCAAATCAACGTAAGGTTCTTGACGCTTCTCTGCAATCACAAAGGCTTTTTGATATTGGGTCAACAGCTTGACTATATTATCAAAGCTCTTCTCACCAAAAAATACTTTAGATGGAAAAGCGGTATATTCAAAAGAATGTATATTCATAAGTTAATGAGTGCGTGCTCGATTTTTTCAACTTTATCTTTTAATGCACTTAAATATTTCTTTACTAAATCTTCTAAGGTTACACGGCTGGCATGTCCACTAATGTTAATGGCGGCAATCACCTTACCTTTTTTATCACGTATCGGACAGGCGATAGATCGCACACCTATTTCCAATTCCTGATCGGAGATAGCCCAACCTTGTTTACGCACCACATCGAGATGCTGAATAAAGGCATTCTTTGAAAGTGTAAAAGGAGTGAGCTCTTCAAATTTCATTTGGCCAATCAGTTTAGCGGCTTCCATAGGATCCATACTCGCCAACAAAACTTTACCCATAGAGGTAGCGTGTGCAGGAAGTCTTGTGCCAACTCCCAGAGAGATTGTCATGATACGTTTTGTATGTACACGCGCGATGTAAACAATGTCACTATTATCTAAAACAGACATTGAACAAGACTCGTTAATTTCTTTCGCCAACTCCTGCATATAAGGTTGCGCTAATTCACGAAAGGGGAGACCAGACAAATAAGAATAACCTAAGCTTAATACTTTGGGTGTAAGCGAAAATAACTTTCCATCCAGTGAGGTTACATAACCCAAGTGTTGGAGGGTAAGTAAAATCCGTCTTGCATTGGCACGCGTCAAATCAACTTTTTTGGCTACATCACTCAAGGTCATCTGTTCGTGATCCATGTCAAAGGCGTTGATTACATTCAAACCTTTTTCAAGCGACTGTACAAAATCAGATTTCTTGATTTCTTTGTTCATGATAAATTATTTAAACACGTTCAATAATGGTTGCATAACCTTGACCTAAACCTACGCACATTGTGCATAGCGCATACTTGCCGTTACGTTGCTGTAATTCAATAGCAGCACTCTGTAAAATGCGTGCCCCCGACATTCCTAATGGATGTCCCAAAGCAATGGCTCCACCATTAGGGTTGATACGTGCATCATCGTCAGCTAGTTTCCATGATCGAATGCAAGCCAAACTTTGTGCCGCGAAAGCTTCATTTAACTCAATCACATCCATGTCACTCATTTTTAAATTCGCTTTGGCTAGTGCTCTGTTAGAAGCCTCTACAGGACCAATACCCATAATGCGTGGCTCAACACCCACCACTTGCGAGTTTACAATTCTGGCTAAGGGTTTTAGGCCATATTGTTTGATAGCATCTTCTGAAGCAATCAACAATGCGCACGCACCATCATTTAAACCAGAAGCATTGCCAGCGGTAACAGTACCGTTTTCACGGAAGGCAGGTTTTAAACCTGCTAAAATTTCCAATGTTGTTTCACCTTTAATAAATTCATCATCTGCAAACATGATCGGATTTCCTTTGCGCTGAGGAATCTCCACCGCTGAAATTTCCATAGCAAAGCGTTTTCCATTTCTTGCGCGTGCTGCTTTCAATTGACTGTTCAAGGCAAATAAATCCTGGTCTTTTCTGGAAATATGATGTAAGTCTACAAGATTCTCGGCTGTTTCACCCATGGCCTCAGTACCATACATCTTCTTCATTTTAGGATTAACAAAGCGCCAACCAAAACTGCTGTCATACAATTGCGCATCATTACCAAAGGGAGTTGATGTTTTTGAAAGTACAAAAGGGCTTCGCGTCATGTGTTCTACACCGCCAGCAATAAATATGTCACCGTCACCTGCTTTAATGGCGCGATTAGCCTGAATAACAGCTGACATACCAGAAGCACAAAGACGATTTATGGTTTCCCCGGGTACAGAAACAGGCAAACCAGCCAGCAATGCTGCCATGCGTGCAACATTTCTATTATCTTCTCCCGCTTGATTATGACAGCCCAAAATAACATCATCGATCAAGGCAGGATCTAAATTGGGCAGCTTGTTCATTAAGGCTTTAATGGTAATGGCAGCCAAGTCATCGGCACGCACCTCAGACAAACCACCTTTAAATTTAGCAATGGGAGTGCGAGTGCTTTCTACAATATATGCTTGCTTCATCGGAGATTATTTTTTTGCTAAGGTAAAATCATAATGTGCTTCAAAAAAAGGAGCAGTCACTTTCCATTTCGCAGCAAGGTCGGTATCTGTGTTTTTTACAAAAGGAATAACCAGAGAGTCTTTCACACCAAATACTGCATCTGATTCCAGGTACTCATCACCTTCAACGAATAAATGGGTGATAATATCCTGATAGCCTTCTGCTTTAATCCAAAAGTGGATATGTGCAGGTCGCATGGCATGGCGACCTGAAGCTCTCAGTAAGTCGCCTACTGGGCCATCTGTTGGTACTGGATAGGCTGCAGGTTTAATCGTGCGAAACCAAAATTCTCCGTTGGCATTCGTTTTAAATATTCCACGTAAATTCATTTGTGGCTGATTGACATCTTGTACATCGTAATAGCCAATGTCATCCGATTGCCATACATCTAAAGTTGCGTTGGCTACCGGATTCCCTTCAGGCGCTAGCACACGGCCATGTACTACGGTAGTTTCACCACGTTCAGCCTCGATACCACGCGCTATGTTTTCACCCGCTTCAAATGCTTGAGCTGCAGCGTGAAACGGACCTTTTACAGTTGTCTCTGTTATCGTGGATTTTGAACGGTGATTGATCGCATCGACCAACATTGAAACGCCTAATACATCCGAAAAAAGTATGAACTCCTGACGCTTATCATCGCACTTTTGTCCGGTTTGTGTAAGAAAATTAATGGCTTTAAACCACTCTTCTTCTGTAGGTTCTACATCCTTGACAAAAGCATGGAGATGTTTTACAAGTTTGGTTAAAACCTCCTGATTTCTGGAATTTTCAGCCTTTATACGGCTAATGACTAAGTCAGTAAGGGCAGTTTCTATTAGATTTTGCATGGTACTTACGAAATTTTATGTTCTAATATCAAACAAAAGTACGATAAAATAGTTTTTACACTATATTTCACCGAAATAAATACTGTGTCATGCATAAATTCGAAACAGATGTTTTAATAGTGGGAAGTGGCCCTGCGGGATCTGCAGCTGCGGCATTATTAAGTGCTTATGGCGTACGAAATGTAGTGGTTACGAAGTATAACTGGATGGCTAATACACCACGAGCGCACATAACCAATCAACGCGCCATGGAAGTGTTTCGCGATTTGGGCATTGAAGAAGAAGTGAATCAAAAAGCTGTTGCGCAAGAGTTTATGGGCAACAATGTTTTCTGTACTAGCCTGGCCAGTGAAGAGCTTGGACGTTTGTATTCATGGGGCACACATCCCAATCGCTTGGCAGATTATACCTTATCCAGCCCAACTAAAATTTGTGACATTCCGCAAAATTTATTGGAACCTATTCTCGCCCATGCAGGCGCCAGCAAAGGCTCACATTATCGGTTTGATACTGAATACTTAGGATTAGAACAAGATAATGAAGGCGTAACAGCAACTGTTCGCGACAGACTTTCTGAAGAAGTGTATACCATTCGTGCTAAATATTTGCTTGGTGCAGATGGTGGAAATAGTCAGGTGGCGAAAGATATTAATCTTCCTTTCGAAGGACAGATGGGTGTAGGCGGAAGCATGAACATTGTTTGCGAAATGGATTTAACAAAATATGTAGCCCATCGCCCCAGTGTTTTGTATTGGGTATTGCAGCCAGGCTCGAATGTGGGTGGCATCGGTATGGGTTTGGTGCGTATGGTGCGTCCGTGGAATGAATGGTTGATTGTATGGGGTTACGACATAAATGATGGTCCACCTAAAGTCACAGATGAATTAGCAAAAGAGATAGTGTTGAAATTAGTAGGTGATCCTAACATCCCTATCAAAATTAAATCAACGTCAACCTGGACAGTCAATCATTGCTATGCCACACAAGTTTCAAATGGAAGAGTCTTTTGTATGGGCGATGCTATTCATCGTCATCCACCTTCCAATGGATTAGGTTCTAATACTTCTATACAAGATGCCTTTAATATTGCTTGGAAGGTGGCGATGGTAGTAAAAGGACAAGCAGGAGAAGAATTGTTAAATTCTTACAACACCGAAAGAGCACCTATCGCCAAGCAAATTGTTGAACGTGCCAATAAAAGCATTACTGAGTTTGGTACTATTTTTCAATCACTTGGTTTAACGGATACTACTGATCCTTCAGTGATGCGCGCCAACATGGAAAAGATGAAGGATCACAATGATGCAGCTGAAATGCAACGCGAACAATTGCGCCAGGCGATTCTATTTAAATCGTACGAGTTTAATTGCCATGGTGTTGAAATGAATCAACGCTACACGTCTAATGCTGTGAAGTCGGATGGAACCATAGAGCCTGCTTACAAACGCGATAAAGAATTATACTATGAAGCGACAACATGGCCAGGAGCGCGCTTACCTCATGTTTGGATTGGTAATGATAATGGGCACAGGATATCTACACTTGACCTGGCTGGCAAAGGAGAATTCACATTGCTTACGGGTATAGGTGGAGAGTTGTGGATGAATGCAGCACAAGCGCTATCAACGCAACTGAATATTCCAATTCGACTTATACAAATCGGACCGGGTAAAAAGTATACAGATTTGTATGGTGAGTGGGCCGCGATTCGCGAAATAAAGGATGCCGGTTGCTTATTAATACGACCAGATTTTCATGTAGCCTTTCGCGCTAAAGACATTGTTAGCGATGCTAAAGAAAAACTTGCTGAGGCATTAACAGACATCCTCGCATTGAATTCTAAAAAATTATCTGAAGAAAAATTACATCTATCAAAATCTATATGAAACAAGTTCCCATCATTTCTCTTGAAGAAGCCGCTTTAAAAGTAAAGCGTGGTGACGTTCTCTTATGTGGTGGGTTTGGTATGACGGGCAATCCAGTTCATCTCTTAGATGCCTTGGCAAAAACGGATATCAATGAACTTACATTTATTGGCAATAACGTTGGAGAGCCAGGTTTGGGTGGCGGCAAGCTATTGCGCAATGGTCAGATCAAAAAAATGATTGGTTCGTATTTCACCAGTAATCCTGATGCAGTAAAGGCAGCGCAGGGTGGTGAAGTCGATTACGAAATTCTTCCGCAAGGAACTTTAGGTGAAGCCATTCGCTGTGGGGGTATGGGCATAGGTGGTTTTTTTACACCAACTTCAGCAGGTACTATATTAGCACAAGGCAGAGAGTCACGCATGTTAAATGGTGTTGAGCAAGTTTTTATTCCGGGTATTCGGGGTAACGTATCTTTTATTCGGGCATGGAAAGCAGATACGGCAGGCAACTTAACGTATCGCTTAACGGAGCAAAACTTTAATCCTGCCATGGCTACAGCAGCTGATCTTGTAATAGCTGAAGTAGAAGAGATAGTACCTGTAGGGCAACTCGATCCTAATAATATACATACACAAGGTTGCTTTATTGATTTTTTAGTCGAAGCCAAATTGCAAGAAAGTGATTTAGGATCATCAGCCTCGGTTAAAGGTAGTTTAAAGAAGGTAGATGAAGCGCGCATGCACATGGCTAAGCGTGCCCTACAAGAATTGAAAAAAGGAAACATCGTCAACTTAGGCATAGGTATACCAACTTTAGTAGCTGATCTGATCAAGCCTGAAGATGGGATTATTCTGCATACAGAAAATGGGATGTTAGGTGTAGGCCCCGAACCGACAGACGGCAGTGGTGCCATGCATTATCCAGTTAACGCAGGAAAAATTCCGGTAACGGCTTTACCAGGTGCTAGCTATTTCGATACTACTACTTCTTTCGGAATGATTCGCGGCAAGCATGTAGACGTAGCCATTATGGGCGGTTTGCAAGTAGATGAAAATGGTAACCTCGCTAATTGGGCTGTACCCGGTAAGCCACTATTAGGTGTTGGTGGTGCTATGGATTTAGCCAGTGGCGCCAAGAAATTAATCATTACCATGAACCACAGCGAAAAAGATGGCGGTGCAAAAATTGTTAAAAGTTGCACGTTGCCTATTACTGCTTTTGATGCAGTGGATATGGTGATTACTGAGTTAGCCGTATTTGAGTTTATTCAAAAAAAATTAGTGCTGACTGAATTGATGCCCGGTGCTGATCTCGCAACAGTAAGGTCTTTAACGGAAGCAAACTTTGATGTCGCACCTTCATTAACAACAAATTAAAATAACATCTTTTGAAATAATAATAAACTATAACCCAAATCTAAATTTTCTATGAGACCACAAGATTACATCACAGGCTTGCATCACCTTACGGTTTGCGTGGGCGGTGCTCAGGAAGACATCGACTTTGTTACCAAGGTCATGGGCATGCGCATGATTAAGCAAACGGTTCTATTCGATGGTGGAGCCAGTATCTATCACTTATACTATGCAAATGCAGATGCAGAAGTAGGTTCTGTTTATACTACATTTCCATTTAAAAAAGCTGGCGTAACAGGTAAGCGTGGTTCTGGTCAAGTAGAAGTTTCAGGTTTTTCTGTGCACAGCGATGCGCTTCCTTTTTGGAAAAAGCACCTCGATAAGCATGGTGTAAAAAATTCAGGGATACAAGAACGATTCGGTCAGAAATTTATTGATTTTGTTGATCCTTCTGGAATTGGTATTGGTGTATACGGATGTGATAATGATAACCGCAGGGCATGGCAGACAGATGAAGTTTCTGCTGATGATGGTATACGTGGTATACATGGGGCGGTGCTTTCCTGCCGTGAGGTCGAAATGATGGATAGCTATCTGACGCAAGTGTTGAGTTTCAAAAAAGTAGGGCAGGAGGGTGATTACCATCGCTACCATATCAAAGATGGTGGACCAAGAAGAGTAATTGAATTACATCACAATAAAGACTTACCACAAGGTTCATGGACTTTCGGTATTGGTATTCCGCATCACATTGCTTTTGCAACAGCAAATGATCAACAAAGTGCAGAATTGAAAGCGTATATAGAAGGGGCGGGGTATACCGATGTTTCTGATATTAAGGATAGAAATTATTTTCATTCAATTTATACACGCACACCAAGTGGCGTATTATTTGAATTTGCGACTTCTGATATTGGCTTTGCAGTAGATGAACCTGCTGATTCTTTAGGACATCAATTGTTGTTGCCACCATTCTTCGAAAACAGAAGGGCAGAAATTATTGCTCCGTTAGAACCCATCAAAGTTCCATCGTATTTGAGTAATTAATTTAAAGTTGATGAGAATTATACAGCGCTTTATACTAATCTACCTTCTTCGGCAGCCCGAAGAAGGTAGATATTATTTCCATCTTAGTATTTCAATGTCGTTTGGTTAAGCTTCCATGGTCATCCTCTCCTCTGGAGAGGACTGGAAGTGAGGCCAATAAAAAGTCATAACTAAACGACATTGTCTTAGCATTTTGCAGGTGTAGATTTTTTTTCATACCTACAATCAGTCATCTCTAAACTCCTAAAAACAGGAATTGAACGATCTCCTATAGGTTTTGTGCTTTTTAATGCCTATATTCATGAGCATTCCTACATAATTCGTTCGGATGATTATTATCCGTGAAGAAAAAAATACAAATGCCCAAGCATAAAGCCCAACCAGTTTATCTGGCGTTGAGCGTAAGTACAAATAAGGATTCTGTGTATTCCAGAATATAGTATCCTGTAAGGATTTGGGCATCTTTAACAACGGTTCGCTTATAAAAGCATAGGTGCTATTCAAAGTAACAATGTTCTTCTTTAGCATTTGTTGCGTTTCGTAACCCGAAGCGTACACAATTTTCTTACAAGTAATTACGCACTTGTTATCCGTAATAACACTATTACTATTACTGTTACTTTGATAAGTTACTTTTTCTGCATTTGAATGATCGTAGACTTTTAGTCCATAATGCTTAATACTATGTGACAGCAACGTATGTGCAAATTTGTATGCATCCATACTGGCCGCAGCTGTAGATAAAATGGCTGCTTTGCCCACAACACCATACTGATCCTTAAGTTGTGATGACGAGAGCCATTTTACGTCTAATGAAAATTTCTGCCTGCTTAAAAACTCTTTTCTAAGCCATTCCTTATCATCTTGCGAGTCTGCAACGTATACACTATCCTTCCGCTTAAATTCACAATTAGCTTTTACGGTTTTAACTATCTTGCTAAGTTTAGTGAGTGCCAAAACACCTTCACGGTAAGAATCTACAGCAATATTTTCACCCACCTTACCTATAAGCGAATACAAAGGTTCATCAATTTCGTATTGCAATAAGGCAGTAGTGGCACTAGTGCTTCCCATCGCGATATCACGCTTGTCTATTAATACAGTTTCATATCCTTCTTGCGAGAGCTGGTAAGCCATTAAAGAACCGGTTATACCACCGCCTATAATGAGTATATCACATGCAATATTTTTTTGAAGTGTGGGGTATGAGGTGATAAGGCCGTTTTTAAGCAACCAATATGTTTCTTTAGACCGGAGTTTCATTTATTTCAAAGAATGAAAATAGTATGCCAGTTAAGTCCAAACTGGTTTTACTGTCCAATACATGCAGTTAATTATTAAAATGCATATCCAGAAATCATTTTATCTTCACCTTTCTGCATGTTTACATTAGTTGTGGAGAAAGCACCTCATGTCTGGAAGATGGATCGATCATGTTTTTGGATAGACTTCAGTTTGCTTTCGTAGAATTGGGAGAAAACAACGGTATATGTATGGGTTATTCCTAATTTGGTAATAGAAAATTCTTATTACCACCTAAACGTAATACAACGACTTATTTGTATTTTGAGGACTATTTCATTTTAGAGAAACCATGCCCCCCAGACCTTTACCTATCCTAGGCCTTTGGCTGTTTTATATCCTTACCGGAGTTAATGCAATAGCTCAAATCAAAACGCATCAGGATCTAGAATTGGACAGCCTTACTAAGCTGGTAGACAGCCATAAAACAAATGATACAATACGCGTACACTTACTGATCAGCCTGGCAAGACAGTATATTTCAGGAGATATCGGTAAAAATCCACCTTTACTCAAAGAGGCGCTACAAATTTCTGAGGAATTGCAGTACAAACGCGGAATCGGTCTTGCTCTCAACGCGCTAAGCCAACATGCCACTGTTAAAGGTGAGTATGACCAGGGGTTACAGTATGCACTTAGAGCCAAAGAAACCTTGAAAGAAATACAAGATGATGGGAACCTGCTCATTACCAACAGCAACCTGGCCAGAATTTATAATGTGACAGGAAAATATGAAAAGGCTTTAGAAATTCATTTACAAAATATTGAACTGGTAAAGAACAATGCGCCAAGCTCGGAAAAGGCAGGACTATTTTTTTATGTGGCAAAAACGTATGAACAGCTGAATGATTATAAAAAGGCAGAAGAATACTATATGCACGCAAAACGAATTTCAGAAGAGGCCAATTTCTTAACTGGAATAGCTATAGCTGAGGGAAGTTTGGGAAACTTGCATAATAACCTTAAAAATTATCCATTAGCTATTCAGTATTTAAACAAGACGTTGACGTATGCTGAGCAGCATAATCAGGTGTCCAATGTGGCTGCGACACATTTCGCTTTGGCTAAAAGTTATGAAGGACTACAAGATTATAGGCGTGCGATTAGCAACAACGAAAAGTCAATTCAGATATATGAAGGGCTTGGAAATTTGAGGTTATTGAAAGACGCCTACTTAAATCACTATAAATACTACGAACAGCTTAGCGAATGGAATAAGGCGAATGAATACCTAAAATTGCATTACGCCATGGTAGATTCGATCTTCTCAGAAAACAAAGTTAAGATCATTGAGGAATTACAAACAAAATACGAAACGGAAAAGAAGGATTTGGAAATTGCTAACCTGGCACAACAAGCTTCTATCAAGGACCTGGAGATTAAACAGAAGAACCAGGCGATGATCATTGGGTTGTTTGTTGTACTTTTTATTGCAGGATTCATTTATCTTTTATACCGCCAACGTGCTTTAAAGAATATTCAAAAGCAAACTGCACTGGAGCAGCGTTTTTTGCGCTCTCAACTTAATCCGCATTTCATGTCCAATGCGTTGATGGCTATTCAAAATTTCATGTTGAAGAATCAGGCGGAGAAGGCAGCAACCTACCTTGCAAAATTCGCTAAACTAATGCGCGAGATTCTGGAAAACTCCCGTAAAGAGTTTATACTTGTTGAAGATGAAATTCAGATGCTCACAAACTATTTGGATATCCATAGGGTAAGAATGAATGATTCATTTGACTACACAATAGAAGTTAATGAAAACATTGACCGGGAGACAGATGCAATCCCACCCATGTTTGTGCAACCTTTTATTGAAAACGCCATCGAGCATGGTATCATCAACGCCAAAACCCAAGGCATGATCAAATTGAAACTTATAAAAGTCGGAGATTATATCTCCATTGAAATTTCAGACAATGGAGGTGGTATCGTTGAGCAGAAACAAGAATTGAAAGAGCACACCTCCCTGTCAACTACCATCATACAAGAACGCATGGCATTACTCAATAAAACATTGAAGAAGAAAATAGAACTTGTCTGGGAAAACATTCGCAATGAGAATGGAGAAGTTAATGGAACAAAGGTAGAGTTGAAAGTTCCGTACAGTTACCTTTGATTTTTATTCTATATGAATAGCATGCGTATTGTATTAGTGGATGATGATTCTATCATAAGAGAAAACCTCAAGACTCTATTGTCTATCTATGCACCCAATATGCAGGTGATTGCAGAAGCAGATGGTGTAAAAGCAGGTGTGGCATGCATCAGGGAACACAAGCCTGATCTGGTGCTGTTGGACGTAGAGATGAAAGACGGTACTGGCTTCGACTTATTGGCTTTTTATGGTCAACTAGACTTTAAAGTGATTTTTGTTACAGGCCATGACGCATACGCCATCAGAGCCTTTAAAATTAGCGCCATTGATTATGTGCTTAAACCGGTGGATCCAGATGATTTAGTGTCAGCCTTAAAAAAAGCCGAAGGCATGGCGGAAGAAAGTGAGCAACAGATTAAGGTTGCCAACCTTGTTCAAAACAATAGGGAGGATATTTCCAATCAAAAAATTATACTTAAAGATGCAGATACAGTTTATTTGGTCGCTGTAAAGGACATAGTACGCTGTGCATCTGAAACAAACTATACACGTTTCTTCCTCACTAATGGACGAATTTTGATGGTTTCTAAAACACTTAAAGAGTTCGATACACTTTTTGAAGGTCAACACTTTTTCAGGGCCCATCAATCGCATTTAATCAATTTGCACCATTTTGATCGCTTCGAAAAGAAGGATGGAGGCACCATTTTTATGAAAGATGGCAGTGCTTTGCCAGTCGCTGTACGTAAAAAGGATTCCCTTTTTACTGCGCTGGAGAGATTAAACTGACGAATATTTCTCAAAAAGCTCCTTCAAACTTTAGATTCTTCTTTACGAATTCTCAATACATGCTAACGAATTCTCGATAGCCCGAATTCCGCCCTGTTCAGCTATTAGTTTTAGGTGGATTTGAAAGAATAGAAAATCAATCCCCACCTTTATGAGAAAACTACTACTATTGCTTTTTGGAATGTTGGTATCCATTGTTGGCTACGGCCAAATTCCAACAACTAATTTACTTGGTGAATATAAGTTTACCCTTGGAAATCTAAACAGTACTGTAGGTACTAACCACTTTACGCAAACAGGAAGTGCCCTAACATTGATTCCTAATAGGGCGGGAGGTGCAAATCGCGCCATCAGTCTGAATGGTGATTATCTACAAAGACCAAGTACAACCGGGAATAGTTTTAGTGTGAGCTTTTGGATTAAAACCTCGACTAATGATGCCAATGTGAGAGTAATCATGGACCAAAGTGAACGTACTAGTTCAACTGAAGGTACATCCGAAACTGGTTGGTATGCCTATCTCTTAAATGGAAGAATTGGTCTAGCCGCTAACTATGAGTGGTATCGTTGGAATACCAGTGGCTATTTGGGTTGGCATTATGCTGCGACTACTACCAACATTGCAGATGGTTTATGGCATCATGTTACAATTACAAACCGTTCTTATATGGAGTCGAGGTATGCAGGAGGACAAGTTGTTGGTAACACCTATAAGATTTATATTGACAACACCTTAAGCGTTACTAAGGTTGCTGAAAAAGAGTTAGGTGCCGTGACAGGAGCTGTAATCAGACGATTTATTACACCTGCAATACCCATCACCATCGGTAACAGTAGAATGGGGAATTCTTCTAGTTATGAGGACGCGATTGACGATATACGCTATTATAATGCAACCCTGACTCCAGGTGATGTAACAGCACTAGCAACAGAAACAGTTTGTGCCGGTAGCACAGGCGTAACGGCTTCTACTCAAGACATCACCATTCAGTTAGATGTCAATGGTAATGCAACAATTGCTGCTAATGACATTAATAACGGATCGACAAATACTTGTGGTGACCCAGTAACGGTGAGTTTAGATATCACATCATTTACTTGTGCAGACCTAGGTCCAAACACAGTTACGCTTACTGCTGAAGATGTGGAAGGGAATAGTGATGTGGCCACCGCCACAGTAACTGTCGTGCCCAGCATAGTGGTTTCTACCGTTTCGTCAATATTTATTCTTCCTGTAGATGCAAATGGCAATGCAACACTTACACCTGAAGATATTGATAATGGCACTTCTGCCTCGTGTGGAACTGCTGGATTAACAATGACACTGAGCAAGACTAATTTTACATGTAGTGATGTAGGCGCAAATATTCAAGTTACATTAACAGTAGAGGATACGCATGGTAACGTGGAGACAGGAACTGCCTTTGTAAGAACAGAAGACTCTACAGCACCAACGGCAATAGCACAAGATATTACCGTACAACTGGATGCAGTCACCGGCATGGCTACAATCACACCGGCCATGATTAACAATGGTTCTAATGATAATTGTGATGTTAATTTATCGCTGTCAAAAACAAATTTCAACTGCGATGACCTTGGGGAAAACGTAGTAACACTAACAGTAACCGATAACAGAATGAATAGCAGCACAGCTACAGCTACAGTAACAGTAACATCAATAATTGTTGATGAAACAATAAGCGCTGCAAATGCCAATTTTTGTACTGACGGAAGTTCAGGTACAACAATTTCAACCGGAAGTTCTGTAGTGGGCGTAAATTATTTTTTACGAAACAGTGCTGACAACAGTATTGTTGAAGGCCCTATTGCAGGTACAAGAACTGCTTTGGATTTTAATACAGGAAATTTAAGTGCAACAACAACATTTAATGTTTTTGCAGAAGTAGGAGGCACCCAACTTCCCGGAAATGCCTTGGATTTCGATGGAGTAAACGATAAAGTTACCACACCTTACACACTATCCACAACATCTACATTAACAATTGAAGCATGGCTTTTTCCGAGATCGACAAATTATGACAGGTTAATAACCAATTTCAGTGGAGCCGGTGCAATACAGGCTGGAGAATTTATTCTGGACTCTTATAATGTAACAGACAATGGAAGAGGCTTACGATTTATAGTAGCTGGTGCAGGAGGAGTATCTCATTCAACAACTGCTGCAAATGCAATGACACTCAATGCATGGAATCATGTTGCTATTACTTTTAACAATGGTGTTGTCAAAATTTTTGTAGGAGGCATTCAGGTTGCAACTACAACGGCTCCGTTTACCACCATACCTGGTACAGCTTTCCCAATACATTTTGGTGAAGACAGGATTCCAGGTACTGCAGAGTTTTTCAACGGAAAAATGGATGAGGTAAGAATCTGGTCTGTAGCCAAAACCGCTGCCGAACTTTTCGCAAACAAGGATCTTTGTCTTATTGGAACAGAGCCGAATCTGCAACTTTACTATGCTTTCGATCAGTCATCGGGATCTGTATTAACTGATTTGGTTAGTGCTAAAAATGGTACGCTTACAAATATGGATGGAACCACTGATTGGGTGAACGGAGCCTTAATTTCTTGTGTCTCAATCTGCAGCTTACAGATGAGTACTGAAATTACTGTTGGTGACAATACTAATCCTACAGCTATAGCACAAAACATTACTGTCAATCTTAATGCAGCCGGAGAGATCACGATCACAGCCGCAGATGTGAACAATGGCTCTAGTGATGATTGTACTACCACAGGTAGTTTATTATTAAGCCTGGATAAATCAATCTTTACCTGTGCTGATATCGGAGCTAATGCAGTTGTGCTTACGGTAGAAGACGCTTCTGGTAATCAATCAATAGCCAATGTTACTGTTACAGTGGCAGACAATGCAGGTCCAACTGTAGTAACTAAAAATATTAATGTGGATTTAGACCAAAGTGGTAATGCTACTATTACCGCAGCAGATGTCGATAACGGTTCATCTGACAATTGTACTGATCTTGCATCCCTGGTTTTAAGTATTGATATAGCATCCTTTACAGAAGCAAACGTTGGAGCAAATACCGTTACACTTACAGTTGAAGATGCAAATGGTAATAGTAATACCGGCACTGCCACTGTAACAGTAACAGACAGGTTAGTTCAAACCATAACGTTCAATGAAATAGCAGACAGAACCTACGCTGAAGGTGGTTTTGATTTATCGGCAACGTCAAGTTCTGCATTACCAGTGAGTTATTCAGTGGTGAGCGGACCTGCAACGTTAATTGGAAATACAGTAAGTATCACTGGTTTAGGTTTAGTTACTATAGAAGCCTTACAAGCTGGTGACAGTGAGTACAAAGCTGCAGCAAGTGTTGAGCAAAGCTTTACCGTGAATGCGGCATTGTTGACAGTAACTGCTACGGATCAAACCATTACCTATGGTGATGCTCTGCCTACATTAACTTTCACTTATAATGGATTTGCTGATGGAGAAACGGATGCCGTGTTAACCTCTCAACCAGTAATAGTAACAACAGCAACTGCTAACAGTGATGCAGGAAATTATCCGATCACGCTCGTTGGAGGAACTGCAGATAACTATACGCTTACCTTGGTAGACGGAACTTTAACAATCAATAAAGCAGATCAGATCATAAGCATAAATGGAATTGCAAATAAAACTATACAAGACGCTGCCTTTGATATAGTAGCCAGTACAACCAGTGGTCTTGAGTTATCTTATACAATCACCGGACCTGCTACCATTTCAGGTACTACCATTACACTGAACGGGACCGAGGGCACTGTAACATTAACAGCAAGCCAGGCCGGTAATGTTAATTTTAATCAGGCAAGTGCATCCGTAAGCTTTGATGTTATTGATACCAGACAAGCACAAACTATCACTTTCGCTGCTATACAAGATCAGATTTTAGAAACTGGCCAAATGTCGTTGGTCGCCACTACTTCATCCGGATTGGCTATAACATTTGAAATGCTTTCAGGACCGGCAACCCTTAGTGGCAATGTGGTTTCCTTCACCGGTTTGGGAACGGTGATGATCAGAGCTTCTCAGCCAGGTAATGATAATTTTAAACCAGCGAATGCTGTAGAGCGATCTATTGAAATAGTTACAATAACGGGAACTGACGAAGGTGTAAGTAGTTTGATGATTTATCCAAATCCTGCTACTGACTATCTACAGATTAACATTCCTCATAAAGGAAATGCGCAGGTGAGTATCCTATCATCAGATGGTAAAGAGTGGATGATTGTGAATGACCTCACAAATAGAGTTGATATCTCAGCATTGCCAAAAGGGATATATCTAGTAAGGGTAATCACAGCAAGTGAAGCTACCACACACAAAATTATCAAAAACTAAAAACCTCGATCATGACATACATAAAAAATACAATCACAATCGTTCTATTAAGTTCACTATTATTTTGTGCTGGGTGTAGTAAAGATGATAGTCCAGACCCTAAAGTTGTTGCTCTTAATAAGCAACTCGAAGCATTAATGAATGAAGGCAGCTCGTGGGTATTGGGTAGTACCGGAAGTGTAATAAAAGATGATATTGATGTGAGTAGCCAATTTACTGGATTTAACCTCACCATTGGTAACAAGACCTACACTACGCAAAATAGTTTAGGGCATGTGTGGAAAACCAGTGGCACCTGGGATTTTCAAGGCGATAATATTAATCAGATTGTGCGAGATGGGAGTGTGGCCGTTTCTGTTAGTCACGATGACAACAACTTGACACTAACATTTGTGGCCGGTGGCAAATCGGAAGGAGCGAGGGTTAATTCAATTTCTGGAGAATATGTATTTAACTTGGTTAGCGAATAATTTGAAAGTAAGTTAAAATATATTGAAGCACAGTGAAGCCTCGGAATACTCCGGGGCTTTGCTTTTTGGTGTCAATCCAAGTTTTTATACCTGTGCGATGCTTTCGCTTGTAAATTCTAACTCTTCTCGTTCAATCCAACTGCCCCAGTATGTTTTGTATTCAGGAACACTTGCGTTGGGCTCTATCGCTTGTAATTTGGGATTGAGTTGGAACAAAGCCCTTTTCATATTGTGCAATGATTGACTGCCCGAGAGTTGAATAGTTCCTATTTCTGGCATCGAAAAAAATAAAGTTGGAAAACGTGTAACACCACGTTTTCTGGTTTCATCCCAATCCTCACGAAAATAATCCTGCCCAGACTCGCTTTTAAAATCATTTAGAAATTTGTTAAGGTCAAATTCAGATGTTGTTAAAGCTAGTGCTTCAGCTTCCTCAAGTATAACACGTTTGTCAGATATATCTTTACCATTCAGGTGGCAGGATTCCCTTAGCTTTCTTAACATGCGTTCGCCCATTTCCAATGATTGAGCTGTTGCACACTTCACAGCGATGCAAGATGGGAAAGAGGAAGCTGGTGGATTGTTGTTCCAGATGGTAGCATACATAGGCATGCCGGAAACTTGTTCAGCATGCAACCACATTGGCCCCATTTGCGAGGCGCGCGTAACAGAATTAATATTATCAACATAGCCATTCCAGGAAGGAATTATACCACCCATACGATACGACCAGTTTACATGTTCTTTATATTGAAAAATCAGTTTTCGCCATTGTGGCTCCATAGCCCAACTCCAACAACATAAAGAATCGGGAAAGTAGATGTTGCAAGAGACTGTTAGTGGGAGAGGTAGATTTGGCTATCGGATTATTCGGAAGGGTCTTTAAACTAAACCGAACGAATACTAAGCCTGAATAAATACCTTTATTTTGGAAGAATGACTTTAGCCTCTGTTTTCATCCATTTATCCCACCAGGTAAAATATAAACCAAAATTACTTTTAAACTGTGTATGATGAAGATGATGATGGGACGAACCTATAAAGTATTTTAACAGGAATTTATGGTTGTATATTTCTGTTCCACTATGGTTGATAACCGCTGAAATTGTCATTAGCATGAGCACAATTAGCAATACCGAATAATGAAATGGTATGAAAAAGATGATCATTGTAAAAAACATTGATTGGAGAATAGCTTCTAATGGATGAAATGAAAAAGAGGTAAAGACAGTTGAATGAATACTTTGATGGTGAACTTTATGTACTTTTTTGTAAACAGCAGGAAGGTGCATCCATCGATGAAGCCAATAGTAGTATGTTTCGTATAACAATAATAGAACAAATGTGCTTAAAAAATAATACCATAATGGATAGGTTAGGAATTCATTATACACTTTGGTTAACCCTTGCTGATAGGCCCAAAAGGAGAATCCAGCATAAACGGAGAATACTATCGAGGAAATAAATGACCATTTTATTTCTTTTAAGATTTGCGTTCGCTTCTGTCTGTAGATATTGTGTGTATTTTTATTAACAACTTTTAGTATATAGTTATACAAATACGCTACAGTAATATATCTTATAAAGATGATCGTTAATAGCGTTGCCATGAATGCTGCTACTAACCATGGATTCTGCCAGAATGTTTTTGATAAGAAGTAGAACATATAATTGATTGTTCCAAAACTTAAGCCGGCTTTAGACTGAATGTTTAAAAATGATAAGTCAGTCTACTTTTATTATCATGGATGTGAAAGAGTTAATGTAGGGAGTGGAGCTAATCTTTAGGTGATTTGGATCAGGTTACCCAGCCGCTGGCGGTACAATTATTTCCAGCGCGAATGGTAAAAGCATTGCCTGAACTTCGTTTACTTTTCCGATGTATTCACCATCAATTTGGAAATATACTTTTCTCGCTGACCGTAGCGTTAGCTTGGTGGTTTGAAAAATTTCCGTTTTGTTGGAATCATACGGATTGTGAGAGAAGATCATTTTAAAGAGTTCGCCCAAAGATATTTTTTTGACTATGACTACTTCAAAAAGGTCATCGTCTAACTTTCCTAATGGGTTTATCAATGCACCCGATCCGTATCGTGTAGCATTTGCAACTACAATCATATGTGCTTTCCGCTTAATTACCTTATTATCTAAGGCTATTTCTACTTTAATCATTGGGTTGATGCGCAGTACCTTTAATGAAGCGCGTATGTAACCCCACATGCCACGACCAGGAAGTGTTTCAAATTTCTTTACAGCATGGGCATTAAGACCTATATCGCTCAGGTGAATACATATTTGATTATTGATTTTAAGTAGATGAATCTTTTTCAGAACACCAGTAACAAGTAGGTTCAATGCCTTTTCGTAATCTTCTGGAATATCAAGTTCCTTAGCTAATCCATTGGCTGAACCGGCTGGTATTATTCCTAAGGGAACTTTTGTATTTACCAAACACTCCGCTATCAATTTTATGGTGCCATCACCACCTACGGCAACAACAGTGTCCGGTAAAAAAGAGACTATTTGTTCAATTACAGTTTGTCTGCTAAAGTCACCATGCAATTGGTATATTTTAACAGTATGATTTAAATTGTTAAAATAGTTAGATATGATAGCCGGCCAATCCTGTCTATTGGTGCCTGAACCAGGATTGATGATGAAAAGAAATTTAAGATCACTCCCCGGATTCATTAAGAACGCCATTAGCTATTTAAAAGTAAGATGGCTGACCACTATATGCAAATAAAGTACCATAAGAATTTACTAAAACCGCCTTCATGTTTTGTAGATTGCAGATAATTATGGCTGCTGTATTGGATTATTACAACGTGCATGTTAAAGTATACCACGGTTATGGGTATAAAGATAGTCTCATAGTATATGGGCACGTATTGGCAGGTAAACCAACTTGGCGCACTAAATACACCAATAATGTACTGTTAAACATTATCAGTTTAATTAAATTGTTTCTTTTTAGGCCGATCCCAAAGGTAAATGTAATGTTAATCTGGGAAGATCAAAGGATCTTCGCTACTACGCAACAGGATGGTTCTTTTAAATTCGAATGGGCTTCCATTAATACTATTTTGCCTGGCTGGCATCCAGTAACAGTTCATGTTTTGAATCAGCAGCAAAAACCAACTGCATTTGGCGAAGGAAAGATTTTTGTGCCTCATGTGACCCAGTACGGATTCATTTCAGATATTGATGATACCGTTCTTGTTTCTCACTCAGCCACAACAGGTAGACGATTGCGCGTTTTATTTACACGTAATCCAAGGAGCAGGAAAACATTTTCTGATGTGGTGAAGTATTATCAATTGCTATCTGATGCACATACTGAACCTTCCGTACCGAACCCTTTTTTTTATGTTTCCAGTAGCGAATGGAATCTATATGATTACCTCAATGAGTTTTTTAAGCACAACGGCCTGCCTAAAGGTGCATTTATGCTAAACGAAATAAAACAGTGGTATCAACTATTTAAAACAGGAAAAACCAAACATCAGGGTAAATTAATTAAAGTAGCAAGAATATTGCAGGTTTTCCCTAAACAACGTTTTGTTTTACTTGGAGATAATTCTCAAAGCGATCCGGCAATATATGCCGCAGTCGCCAATAAATATCCCGATAGAATCGTAGCCATTTATCTTAGAAACATTAGCCGTAAAAAGGAGTTGTCGACAAAAGAATTAATGCTTTCCCTTGAAAACAAAGATATATATACCTGTATTTTTAAACATACAGATGAGGCTATTGCACATTCCAAGTCAATTGGATTAATCATTTAATGATACAGGTCATTAGTTTGAATGTAGTACGTGCTGCAGGTTAAACATGGTGTATGAAGAGTAAACTAACCAAGCAGAGAATTTCTTTCCATATTTAAAGATCGAAGGATCTATTACGAGTATCTTTTGAGATGATAATAATGGTTTCACATTTGTGCTTCACTGTGCATACTAAATTATCGACTATGCTTTACCAAGTAAAAAATATAATCAATCCCCTTTTTAAGGATGAATCGACCCAGTCCGCTACAAACCTTTATGCTTTACTTGGTACAAACAGGATTGCAGTATCATCAGAAGTGAAAAAATAGTATTCAAACTCAATTTTATACTCGTAACTAGTGTAATAAAAATAATGTCAGAAATTCTTCATTTTAAAAATAATCTAAACCAATAGGCAGGTATGAACTGAATAAATGACAACTTACTAACTATTTTCATTGATTTTGTTCTCTAACTTCTCTTCATCTATACTTGCGGGCAGAAAAAATAATAGGATAGGAATGGCAAAGCAGACGTAAGAAATATATATACTGACGAATGATAGTGGTATAGAAAGTAAGTAGGCAAAACTACTTATGTAGCTTTGCCTCTTACCAATGACAGAAACCTTGAAGATTTTATTATTTATTTCAGCTGTTTTACCTGAATGGATTAAATCATTTTTTAAGGTGTATCCTCGCATGTAGGACAAGGATGCTGTTGTTAAAAGCATAACGGAGCCATACAACGCTGTTGAAATCGGGAGAAATGGATTGGCGCCAAGTATTCCAGTGACTATCGGAATAAGCGTAATCCAAAATAGAAAGAATAAATTTAGTCGTACTAAAAAGTTATCTGTTTTTTCCAGCAAGTGGAACAAGTGGTGATGGCTAGTCCATAAAATTCCAATCATTACAAAGCTAAAAATGTACGCCACAAAATGCTGAATAAGTTTTTTAAGATGATTTCGAATATCATTTACTTCCTGATTGGCATCAAAATCCGGAAGTTTCAATTCCAGAATCATGATCGTAATCATGATAGCCATTATGCCGTCACTAAATGTTTCTGCGCGTGTAGTACTTGTTTGCATATTAATAAGACTAAAAAAACCGAACTTCAAAAGCGATTAACTTCTGAAATTCGGTAAACATCTACTTGTTATAGTAAACTTATGCTGCCTCGAGTTAAGCTCCATAACCAATCTTTGATTTGGAGGAAATATGCTGACATTTTGTTGTGTGATATAGTGTCAGCCTCTATGAAGTCAGTTTGTATATTAATTGTTTGGCTTGGCTTTGAAAGGAGTAGAAGAGAATTTCCCTTTGTCATCAACCCACACCTTTGTCATTTTGCCATTATCGTCTTTTAGTTCCATATAATAGCCTTTTCTATTATCATCTGAGACTTCCCAGTATCCGCTAACGTTTTGTGATTTATAGTTACTGTTATCGAATGAAGTTCTGATATTCGCAGGAACCTGATCGTTCCACGCTTTCTTTCTCATGCTTTCGATATAGTTACCTTCCTTATCGTAACGGCTCATGTATTCTTCATTGTTAATCGAATAGTTGGTATAGAATCCGTCATTACTTTCAAACCAATTTAATTGTTGATTAGAAATACCTGAATTACGATTGCTCAAATCCTTTTGAAGGCGATCACTCATGGATTTGTCAGACATGGGTCGTGACGAACTTTGACTTTGTGGTGTTTGAGCATACGCAGTGTTTACTAGTAATGCACTCACTAAAAGAAAACTGAAAGAATAAAATAGCTTTTTCATATTTGTTTGTTTTTAGTCTTCCATTGAAAATTGATGCCAGCTTTATATCCTCTTATTCAATCTGTATTAACATGATTAGTATTCTGCAGGGGTTCTTTTACCTCATGCTGTGGATATAAAACCCATCATTTGATAACATAATACAAATATGATGACATTTCCAGTAAATTCTTTTCAGCATGTGGTGTTCAGAAGTCATGCTATTTAAGTTATAAAATATTATTTCTTGGAAGTGTCGCACATACAGATTTATTGTGGCGCAGATTTAGCTTAATGCTTTTGTGACAGCGATTGTTAAAAGTGTTCTGATGATTTGTGCGATGACGAAATAAGATATACATCATCGAATGCTAAAGCAAGTAGTTAAGAACTTAAAAGAAAATGCATGGAGGTATATTCAATTTTTGGGGCTGACAAAATTCCCTTTAGTCAAATAGAGCGCTTGCAAAATAGCGCTCCAGAAATTATTATTTGGGCTGTGCCCGTTATATTTGCTTTTGTTCTTTTAGAAGTATTTGTTTCTTACAAGCAGAATAGAAAGTACTACGATAAAGTGGAGTCCCTAGGTTCACTAGGGCTAGGTATTGGTAATATCCTTATAAGTACATGGATAAAAGTGGTTCTATTCTATATGGCAGTATGGATTTATAATCTGGTGCCTTGGCGTATGGAATTGAACTGGTGGACATTTCTTCCCTGTTATATTCTTTTTGACTTTTGTAGTTATTGGGCACATCGCATATCGCATAAGCAACGGTTCTGGTGGGCCACGCATGTGGCGCATCACTCGGGTGAGCACTATAACTTATCAGTTACTTTCAGACTCAGCTGGGTACAGTACCTTAAGATTATATTCCTTTTCCCTGTTCCTTTAATGGGCTTTCATCCCATTATCTTTTTTATTACAAATCAGATTGCTATCCTGTTTCAATTTTGGGTACATACAGAATATATTCGAACACTTCCTAAACTTTTTGAATACATCTTTGCAACACCATCAAACCACAGAGTGCATCATGGATCACAAGAGAAGTACATTGATAAGAACTTTGGAGCCACATTTATTTTTTGGGATAGAATGTTCGGGACCTATCAAAAAGAAGAGGAGCAGGTTATATATGGACTTACAGAAAATATTGAGCATAAAGGCAATCCCTTTTATATCAACTTTCATGAATACATTGCGATGGTAAGTGATGTTAAAAAAGCTAAAAACTGGAAAATTCGATTATTCTATATTTTTGGCAATCCTTCAAAAATTGCGAAGTATAAGGAATCATTAAATTCTCATATTATACTGAAAAGAAAGGAGCGAAGTTCATCGTGGAAGCCTGTTGTCAGACAGTTGGAATAGTAACGGAAAATTCGGTTCCTTCTCCAATCTTGCTTGTCATATGTATTTTTCCGTCTAATAAGTCAACAGCTTTTTTTACTATTGATAATCCTAAACCTGTGCCTTTAATGACCATTACATTAGTTGCTCTATAGAATGGTTCAAATACATTCTTAACATCATCTGGTGGAATACCAATGCCTCCATCTTTAACAGTAACATTCAACCCCTTATCATCCTGTAATATGCTTACATATACAAATTCTTTTTCAGGCGAGAATTTAATGGCATTGGTTAAGAGATTAATAAATATATTTCTCAGTAATTTAGGATCTGTCTTGATTACTGGCTCCAGTAAATCAAATGTTAAATTTACAGTATGCGTTTCATTATTACTTCGCGCCACCTCTTCCTTTAATGTTTCAAAAAATTCACTAATAACAATCGGTGTTTTAGCAATTTGAATTTTGTTTCCTTCTGCTCGACTTATAGTAAGTACATCTTCTAGCAAATTTGTCATATGTTCTACCTGTCTTAAGACTACATTAATTTTAGTCCCCACCTCATCGTCAGTTAATCTTGTTTTGTAATTCTGGATATAATTAGCAGCTAGTTGAATGGTTGCCAATGGTGTTCTGAACTCATGCGAAACGGTAGAAGCAAATTGTGACTTTAGTGCAGCAAGTTCTTTTTCCTTTTCGAGTAACTTATTTAATTCCTGGGTCCGTTCAAAAACCTTTTTCTCCAAGGAATGTCGATAATCAGTTAACTCGGTTATATCTTGTCCAACAGCGATTAATCCCACAATTTTACCCTTTGTGTTTTTACGTGGTGTTGCACTGAGCAGTAAAATATCATGCTTACCCTTTCTGTTGATGATTTCAAATTCTTTTAAATCTATGGTGTTTCCATTCAGAACATGTTGAATATATTTCTCTACAATTGCCTGGCGTGCAGAGCCAACTACGAAATCAGTTATTTTTTTTCCAATTAGTTCATGGTTGGTATATCCGGTTACGACTGTGGCCTGTTTATTCCATTCATTCACCAAACCATTTTCATCGACACCTATAATTACAGCATTGGCATTTTCTATTAAATTGGATAATTCCAGTGCTATGGAAATAATTTCAATTTGATATTCTTTTTGTACAGTGATGTCAGTTTCTACCGCTACAAATTTGTGGATTTTGTTGTATTCATTAAATACTGGATTTATATTCATCTTTAGCCAGAATTTTTTACCACTTTTAGTGTAATTCAGTACTTCTTCTGTGCATGACTCCCCACGACTAATTGCTATATTGATTCTAGCTAATGCTTCACGGTCAGTTTCTAATCCTTGAAGAAAGCGAGGTGTTTTTCCAATCACCTCCTGCAGTGTATATCCGGTTTTTTTAACAAAAGCTTCGTTAACCCATTCAATGTTTTCACTAGCATCGGTTATGATAACCAGGTTTTCTGTTTTACTGGCCACGAGCGAAAGCTTTTCAACTTCTTGTAGGGCTACCATACGCTCATCAATGTCTTGCATTGCTCCGATCATACGTGTTGGTGTTTCATTCTCGTAAACAATATAAGCCCGGTCATAGGTGTACTTATACGATCCATTAGAACAACGGTAACGATAGATTGCACTCCAGTTTAGTTTATGTGCCCGGATAGCCTCATTAATACCATCTAAAACTTCTTGTTTATCAAGAGGATGAAGTTTATCAATCCATACTTGCTTTAAAATATTGTTTTCATCGTGTCCATAAATAGTATATAATCCATGATTCCATTCTATTAAATCTGTTTGAATATCCCAATCCCAAATCGCATCATTGGTCGCCTTACTGAGAATGTCATATTTTCTGCTCATAGCCTGAATAGCATGTTCAAGCATTTTAATTTTTTGATCTTTATCCTCAATTAAAGCTTCCGAATTGTTAGCTGTGTTTTTCATCTCAAATACTGGACACTATTATTTAAATTTTACTAAGCTCAGATTAAATCTTTAAGTTTTTGGGCAGTAAGCGGTTTGGACAAGAAATCACTTACAACATGAAATGTTTTTGCTTTTTCGATATCCTCCACATCTATAGATGAGGTAAGTACAAATATCTTCGATTTTTCATGTACTGAATGAGGAAGTTTTTGAAACGCTTCTAAAAATTCCCAGCCGTCCATAATTGGCATATTTATATCTAAAAAAATTACAGATGGCAGATTTTCGGGAGATGAGTGACACCATTGCTCAAGCTGTTTCAATGCAAATTGGGCGTTGACATAGTTGTACACATTAAAATTAAAATTCATTTTAATGACTTTTGTATTAATCATATTAGTGATGGCATCATCGTCAATGAGCATTATAACTTTATTTCCTGTTTGAGTTTCCATAATTTCTATTCAAGCCTAAAAGCTACTTATCACTACTTAATATATTATTATACTTTCCTACTACTCATTTAACATTCAGAATTCATTTGTGATTAAAGAGTATGGTTCGCAATTTCCGTGTTGTTGTCATGTTTTGGGATATAAATATGAAATGTTGTTCCTTTATTTAATTCACTATCAATTTCAACACGTCCACCAAGTGACTCGGCATGTGTTTTTATTAAATTGAGTCCTATTCCTTTTCCAGGAACATTTCCGGTATGAAATCGCTTATACAAACCAAATAACTTATTTCCGTTTTTGACAAGATCAATACCCTCACCATTATCTTTTACGGATAAGCAAATAAATTTTTCATCTTGAGTACTTCGCACCTCAATAAGGGGCGGCACATCTGTTTTTCTGTACTTAATGGAATTTGAAATAAGATTATACATAATGCTGTAGACATAACTCTTAATACTCCATATATTGGGGGCAGCCGAAAAATCCGTAATTATAGTCGCTTGATTCTCTGATATGGTCTCCTCTAATACTTGTCTGATAAGATTAACTTTTGTCTCAAAGAAAATTTGTTCCATCTTTTCCTTAGTAGATTTGCGTGCAGAAACAATAGTATTAATATCTTTTACAACTTCATCGAGTTGAGCAGCTTCTTCATTTAATTTGGTTAGTAAGAATTTATTTTCCTCGGATTCACTTTCCATTATGCTTACTAGTCCCATAATTTTTGCAATAGGAGCCCTTAGATTATGCGATACGATATACGAGAATTGCTGTAGGTCTTTATTCCTATTCTGAAGGCTATCAATAAGTGCCAGTCTTTCAAGTTCAACTTTTTTCTGATCAGTAATATCTTGCTCAATCGCCATAAATCCTGTAAGCTTATGTTGACTATTGTGTATAGGTCTAACTTCAATATCTAACCAATACTCGCGCCCAGACTTACTGTAATTCAAAATCTCGACACGAAATCCCTGACTGTTTTTAATACAATCACCCATGTACTTACTTGTAGCTTTATCCGTATTGGGTCCTTGTAGTAAATGACCTGGCTTTTGGCCCATTACTTCTATTAAGGTATACTCTGTAATTCGTTCAAAGCCTTTATTAACCCAGGTTATTCGGCCTTCGATGTCTGTAACAATTACAGCGTTTACGGTAAGACTGGCTACATCCGAAAGTTTTTTGTTTTCTTCCTCTATCTTTTTTTGTTCAGTAATATCTGTAATCATAGCAAGCGCACCTTCATAAGATCCATCTTCTCCAAATAAGGGATTAGCAGATATATTCGTCCATATTTCTTTGCCTGTTTTTGAGATGTATTTAAAATGACCTTGCCCAGACTTACCATTTTTTCGCTCTTGCATAAGATTAGCTGCAATTTCCTTACCTTCATCATCCATAAATGCATAAATCTCTTCGCCAATCATTTCCTCGGGTGTATATCCAAACAATTCACACATTTTACCGTTTACAAATGTGGTCTTATCTAATCGATCAACTACCCAAATGCCCTCCTGTGCCGTCTCTACAATCTGTCTATAGCGTTTTTGAGCTTCTTCAATTTTCCTCCGTGCCACTACTTGTTCTGTTACATCAACCCCGAAATAGAATAATCCAGCTACGTTACCATCTATATCTCGATAGGGCTGTTGAAACACATTTTGGTACATGGAGGTAAAGTTACCATTACCGTCACGGTCAATTTTATATTCAATCTCATTGGCCTGAAAGGGCTGGCCACTGTCATAAATACTATCAAGTAATTTAACTAAGTCATGCCCCTCTAACTCTGGAAAGACTTCACGGAAAGGTTTACCAATGATATTTTTCTTCCCTGACAATTCAAGGTATATCGGGTTAGCAAGTTCAAAGACATAATCTTTGCCCTTCGTTATACACATACTCACAGGGGCATTCATAAACAAATCCGATAGTCGTTTACGTTCTGCTACAATAAGTTTTTCTGCATTCTTTAATTTGGTAACGTCCCTTGCCACTCCATACCTAATTCTTTCGTTTTCATCCCAGCGAGCTGACCATGCTATCGTGACCAGCGATCCGTCTTTACGAACATATCGATTTTCGAAATTGGTAAGGGCATTGCCTGCCATAACATGTTGAGCTGAGTGTTCTGTTTTGCTGAGATCTTCTGGATAAACAAAGTTAAAAATCTTTTTACCGAGCAATTCATCAGGAGCATATCCTAAAATCATTTCACTTGCAGCACTCACCTGTAAGAAGCAGCCGTCTTCGTCAACCGCACAAATCATATCGAGTGACGAATCCATTACTTTTTTCAATTCATCAAGCGCTTTTTGAAGTGAGGAAGTGGTTGTTGCAATTTTTTCTTCTGCTACAATTCTTTCGGTTATATCCCTAATAATCATGGATGTTCTTTCGTTGCCATAGGCATCGACAAATAGCGATGAGGTTATTTCTCCTGGGAACTTGCTGCCATCTTTACGCTGAAAGGTGACCTCACCACGTGCATTGCCTGTAAGCTGACGTTGTTCGATTAACGGCATAAGACGTGGGTCAGAAAGATCAACTAGTCCAAATCTTCCTGATTCGCAGATTTCCTGCTCTGTCATGTTGAACATAGCACAAGCTGCTGGATTGGCTGCTAAAATCTTTCCGTCTGTTATGGTAAGCATCATGCCGTCCATACTATTCTCAAAAAAGGAGCGGTACTTTGCTTCACTTTCTTTAATTTTTGTTTCTGCCTCTTCTTGCTCTTTTTTTATTTGATATTTTTGCAATGCGTTCGTTACTGCATTGGGTAGGCGTTGCATGCGATCCTTTAAAATGTAATCATCTGCACCTGCGTGCATGGCTTCTACAGCAAACTCTTCAGAGACAGTGCCTGTAATTAATACAAATGGAATTTTTGATTTCGTTGTCCGTAATATTTCTAGAGCCTCTATGGAATTAAAAGAGGGGAGACTATGATCGCTTAAAACAACCTCCGGCTCAAAAGTTTCTAATGCATCAATATACTCTATACGGGTTGAAACAAGTTTTAACTCAAATGCTATATCTGCTTTTTTTAAGATGTACGCAACTTGATCTGCATCGGAAGGTTGATCTTCCAGGTGTAGTATTTTTATTGGGTTGCTACGCAGAATAGGGACAAGCGCACTTTTCATTGGGGAGGTTGATTTAGCATAACCCAGTACATACCAGAGTGGGTAATTGCCTCCATAAAGCCAGTGAAATCTACTGGTTTTACGATGTAGCTATTGACTCCCAATGCATAGCATTTCTCTATGTCAGGATTCTCTTTAGAAGAGGTAAGTACCACTACGGGTATGGTTTTGGTTAATTCATTTGATTTTATTTGTTGCAACACTTCTATGCCATCTACTTTAGGCATTTTTAAGTCCAATAGAATAACTTTGGGTTTTTCGTTTGTATTTCTTCCATCAAACTCTCCAGTTCCAAAAAGAAAATGTAACGCCTGCTCACCATCCTTTAAATGAATAACACCATTTGTTATTCTATTTTTTTTTAATGCACGAATGGTCATTTCGGCATCATGCTCGTTATCTTCTATGAGTAGAATTTCAACAATCGAATTTTTCATACATACATATTAATTGTTATTCGATTTCTGCGATCCCAGAAATCTCGTTGTTTCCACCGTATATCCTATCGAATCACTTGTTTGTACAGTAGCCGAATTAGATTGCTCCAGCGGTAAAGTGAAATAAAATGCGGCTCCAGCACCTACTTTAGCCTCAGCGCGTATTGTACCGCCATGTTTTTGAATGATTCTATAGACAATGGCTAATCCAACACCAGTGCCTTCAAATTCACTGTCAAGATGAAGACGTTGAAAAACGCCAAACAATTTGTTCACATACTTCATATCGAAGCCTACACCATTATCGCTCACACAAAATATAAAGTCATTTTCATCTTGGGTGAAGCTTATTTTAACTATCGGTTCGGTACATTTAGATGAATACTTAATTGCATTTGATACTAAGTTGGTGAGTACATGTCTCATTAATGACTGATCGGCCATTACCTCAGGTAATGCCTCGATGGTAACTTTTGCTTGGTGTGTTAGCGATTCTGAAACTTCAGCTAATGCTGCCTCAGCTATCTGATTCATATTGATCATTCGCTTGTGTACTTCTTTTCGCCCCAAACGTGAAAAAGTAAGTAAGTCATCAATTAAGGTCCCCATACGCTTGGCATTGCTTCGGATGTTTCTAAGCAATCTGTTTGCTTCTTCATCCAGGCGGGTACTATAATCTTCAGCCAACATTTCCGCATAACCACCTACTGCACGTAAAGGTGAGCGTAAATCATGCGAGACTGAATAAGAGAATGACTTTAACTGCTGATTCACTATTTCCAATTCTTGCTTTTGGGCCAAAAGTTTTTCTTCGTCAGCGTTACGTTGGGTAATGTCTGTAATGAATTGTACTGTGTAGTACTCTCCGCCAGAATGGTAATGATTGGCGCTTATCTCTGCAGCAAATTCTTCACCATCGTTTCTGATTGCTTTAAATTTATTTGGAATCGCTGATAAATCATTTGGTGTTTCACTTACTGTGGTTTGTTTAATTAATTGGTTGATATTGCATCTGGTTAATGTATTCGCCTTAAAGCCGAAAAGTACTTCTGCGAATGGATTAACCATAACGATCTCTCCATTTTGTTTTGTTAAAATAATACCCTGTGTACCATGCGAAAAAATTCCAGCCATTAACGTTTTTTCATTGGCTGTTTTTAGTTCGCGCTTAATGTAACGCAGCACAAAATACCCCATAAACCCCAGACCTATTAAGGCATACGATCTTGTTATTAAAATTGTAAGTAGCTCGGCTTCATCTTCAATTCTGAAAAACGAAATGCTTACAAATATTAAGGACAATATCACCGATATGATGATGTCACGTTTTTTCTCTGACATTAGCGCCACAAGCACACCTACAATGTATCCCCAAGAAAGGAATACACCTTCAGGGCTCACCATTTCTAGTATTCCTGTACTTAGGATAACAATTAGACTAACCCAGCTTAAGACTCCGAAAGAAAAGTTCTCTTTATTCCTCATTACTAATAAAATTGCGTTCAGCTTGTTTGGTAAAACCTCCCACGATCTCTGTTATCTTTTCAAACTCATTTGATTTATCTAAAAAATAGTCTGCTCCGTTTGCGAGGCATGTATTGCGATATTGCAGGTGGGTAATGTTAGTAAGCATGATAATCTTCATGTTTAGGTATTTCTTACGCAGCATAATTAACAAGTTAATCCCGTTTAGATCTGGAAGATCAGCTTCCAGATTGATGTCCAGAATGACTACCTGTGGCTGCGCATGATCAATCAAACTAAGCGCTGAGGTAATATTATTTGCATTACCAACAAAATTTATATGATCTATCTGAGCAAGGATAGTTTGTAGACGCTCTGCAATGATTGGTGAATCATCAACGGTTACGACTTTTAATATTCTCATCAGGTATTGATTATATTTTATGCTTGCAAGTTGATCAAGAACAGGCCATTTTTCTGTAGGAGGTATTAGACAATGTTTGTCACTTTTATTACTACATAATTCTTGGGATTTACCTTTCAATAGCGTTTGTTGAAGGTTAGTACAATAGACTTAGATGAAAAGCGAGAAGAGCAGGCATGCCCAATTGCACTCTTTCTAACATGGCTGCTAGATTAAACAAACAATATCTGGTATTTGGTGGCGGTACTATGGCTGATAAAACAATGTTAGGTAGGACTGTTCATTTATTTTTGGATTGCCTGTCTTCTGTATTTTAAAACTTTTGCTACTCCTAAAAGACCTCCAATCAAAACAATTATCCACTCACCTTGAATAGGAACAGCATTTTGATCTGGGGCTTTATTAGGATTGCCAGGCTGTGCAAAAAGACTAGTGCATGAAATGACAAGAACAATGGTTAAGAATGTGGGGGTATTCATAATATTAGTTTTTAATAATTCTTTTCAGGTACACATTTTGCCCTTTAATAATTTTAATTAGGTATACACCAATTGGCCTCTCTTCCATTGAGAATATCTCCGTCTGCTGTTCACCAACTATAGATGATTGAATTTTGTCAACTTGTTGCCCTAAAGCGTTGATCAGGTAAATCGTTTCCATACCACCCTTTTGTGATTGTATATATACTTTTTCGGTTGCTGGATTAGGATAGACAATAGGGGAGTCCTCTATAACTTCATCAATGGCGGTCACGAGAAATTCAGCTGACCCTTCGAGGACACAGCCGTTATAGTTAACCACCACGCTATAGGTACCGGATGAGTCAGGCTGGATGCTTGGGAGAGTTGCACCAGGTATTGGGCGCCCATTGAAATACCATTGAATATTTTCAGTAAAGCCCACTGAAAGTTCTTCTGCTACTGTTTGAATAACAATAGGAGGGGCTTCCCTTTGGAAATGTAAAACAAAGCGATCAGTGCCTTGCGAATTTGGATCTGATGTAACAGTAAAGGTGTATTCTAAATTTTCAACAATAGTAATTGAATTAGTTGCAAAGGCATCATTCAAAACAAGTTGTGTATCATCAGTGAATGAATCGATATTGGTGAACTTAAGCGTATATGTACCCATGGCGGCTTCCGTTACGCTGAGTTTAATTGAAGTGCTGCACAATAATTCAGACCAGGAATTAATGGCTAGTTTTTCATTGTTACTTGATAATGTGCTAAGGTTGAACAGTTGATTATTTAGTTTCCATGCATCTGCTGAAATATCAAAATCAGTTGTAGCATCCTCACGAAAATGCACAACTGCTTCATCACGGGTTATTCCTGTTGTCATGGTTATTCGCAGCAGGTTTTCTAGAGCGCCTTCTCTAAAAAAGGTAGTTTGCGTCCCAGCAGCCTTCGTATTTTCATTAGTGCTTAGTACTGGATTCTCTCCATTCGCCTTAACCCAAAAGCCCTGACCTATTGCAATGAAGCGCGAACCTCCATTAGTTCCTGTTGTGCCGTTCCATGTGGCATATTGAAGTGTACTATTGCCATTGTCTGCTAAATAGATTGTAGCGTCCAGATTTGTTTTTGTCCACCCGGTGTTTGCATCCCAATCAATTGATGAAGGCATGGGGTTGCCGACAAGATTCCATCCATCATTCAAAATATCTCCAGATGATGTATACGTTATGGGCAATGAAATACTTGTGGCATTTCCTGTGTTGACAGTGCCACGCAGATCCCACATCGTTGTACTTAAAATATTACCTCTAACATATACAGTATATCCTTTTCCGGGTATAAATGTCTCTGAGTTAGCTGCAATTGGAAAATTGACATAACCATCGTTAAGGTCAGCTGTTCCACTTCCATCGGTGTCTGCTATATCCGTTTCATCGTATGAAAACATGGATTGATTTGGAAGGCACCCTGAACATGTACTGGCTCCGGTAAAAGTGCCAGTTACCGGAATTTCATTTTGAAAATCACTTACGGCCGCATTTTGAACAGGAGATGAAATGTAGCGGTATATCCGATTGTTATCAGGTCCTTCTTTAGCCATGAAGCGCTGAACCGTTACATTTCCTGTAACTTGTGCTCCAGCAGGAAGTATGCCAATAGCTGCATCATTGGTAGGGTTATCGCTATTGGAAATTAAGGTGAATATCGCAGTGTTATTACTTCCATCTGCATCCACTATCGAATTATCAACCAAGGTTAATACACCCTCCAGATTTTGGTTACTTTCAATACTCACACCAGGATTGGAAGTAGTGTTTGTTATACTAATATGATTAAACGTATTCTCGACTAGTCCATCAATATTTTGAGTTGTAGTGCCAGAAAATTGTACAGTTCCATTGTTGTGGATAAAGCTTCCACTGCTGACTATTAAATTTTCTTTAATTTCTAGCGTAGTGGATGTGGATGTGAAGTCGATTCCTGAAAGAGTTAATGTTCCATCTACAACTATGTCGGCAGTTCCGCCTGTAAACGTTCCACCTGAAAATTCAGCTATATTAGTAACCGTAATTTTACTTCCACCTTGTGTAATAGTTCCAGTGTAATCAGCATCAATAATAAAATTAGCAACCGTTAGATCTGCATCAATTTCACTATCTACTGTGCTGTTACTATCAAAAATCATGGCATCTACCAAACTCGGAATACCTGCATTGCCCACACCGCCAGAAGTTAATGACCAGTTGGCAGAAAGATTTGAGGTAGAACCAGAAGGTGCCACCCAATACAGATTTACACCCAACATACCGACAACCCACCAATCGTTTAGATTTGCCTCGTCTACTGAATTAACGATTACCGTATTATCGGCAGTGTTCAGTGTACTTTCTAATATGTTATCTGTCCAACTAGCTAAATTGCTGTTATAACGATTTGCCCTTAAATTATTTTCGTTGATCGTATTGCCAACGGTTGAGTGCTCAACATCGATGTAGGTAAGCGCAAGGGATGAAAGTGTGGGTTTAGCTGTATAATTTTGAGCATTGATTTGCCAAAATCGATCAGAAGCAAAAGCAGAGTTGTCCGTGCCAGATGCACCATGCATGTTGGCAACGCCAATCGGTAATTCCGCACTGTTCTGCCATCCGGTATGATAAGTGGAGAATAGAAAATGACCATTTCCAATGCCTGCTGTTTTAAAAAGGGTGAGTGGAATGTAATTTGCATTATAACCCCATGGAATGGTGTACGTTCCTATAGTTGTGCCGATATTCCATTTAATAATATTGTGTTCGCCCTCACTTACAATGAAGCCCGAATTGTGGGTGATGGCATCTGGGGCTGAATTGTCAACAACTAATTGTGCCCCTTCTGCTATAACAATAGAAGCACCATTAAGTATCACCCTGGCTTGGGCGTTACTATTTTCATTAATACAACAGACTATTAATACGCATAAAAATAAAAGTGTTTTTTTCATGCCGAATTAGTCTGTAATTCTAAATTGTAATTCTTCAACTGTTATGCTAGATGTGTTCGTATTATTTTTTCTTATGAATACCTCGATGTAATCATTTGTATTTAAGTCAACTTCAGTCTCAAGCGTAATTTGGAAGCTTTGATTAGCATTCGTAGCTGCCATTGATCCATTGGGAATTGATATGGCAGTTCCGTTTTTAGCAATGGCAATCGAAAAGTCGGAATTATTGCTTGGTGCTTTGACGCCAATAATCACTAGTATTTTGCCTGCAATAGCATCTTTACCGTTATAAGTTAGTCTGTTATTGCTTGCTGTGAAACGCTTTTCATTGAGTGGTGTAGTTGTACCTGCTATTTTGTAAAATGTACTCACAACTGGTAGTGAGGTGGAAGTTGCATTATTATTCATATACAAAGAGCTGAATGCTCTTGAGTTAGGAATGTTTGTATTTTGCCGCATTTCCCATTCAGGCGTGTAGGAGTCAAAACCTGTTATATAAGTTGTTACTCCGCGAAACATATTGGTGGTCATACGTCCACGATCAATTGTTGCACCTGCATTTACCTTTACACCTGTTTGACCTGTGTAGATAAAATAGTTATTTGAAAGATCGATATCATTGATAGTTAAGCCGGAGAGAAACTCTATTCCTTTACCACCACTGGCAATTCCTGTAATGAAATTATATGCTGAGGCAAACTTGTCCACTGTACCGGTTACTTTAATGCCATCTGCACAGCTCCAATAATTTTTCATAATTGTAGTGGCTTTAAAACCACTGACTTGCCCTACACCTAAACTGGCTACACCAATTTCTACTACAGAGCAACCTGAAAACAGGTTACAATACTTAGTACCTGTTGCATCAGTAAAATCATAAGCTTTTGTGCCCGCACTAAATGGTATAACAGCTATATTTTCCAGAAATACAGATACGCCTGTGCTTCTCAAAACACCACCACTTACTGATGACATAACGCCATCTTTGGCAGGATCTGTTCCTCTAAGACCTGCGCCATTAAGATTAAGGTAGTTGGGTGAAATATTTACAATCCCAGAGAAGACATACATTTTGTTAGCGTCAAGTGTGATGCCACCACCAGAAGGTGAAGGGAGATCAGCAAGGGAATAGACGTATACTAAATTTGCTCCTGGATTGATTGAAGCCATAGATTCCCATTGTGTACCTCTATAAATATCATGCGTGTTGGTAGTAATATTATAAATCTGCAACCCATTCGGAGGTGATGTGATGGCATCGCGTTGTGTGGTAGTCATGCGAGGAATAAGTAAACCACTTGTGGTGGAAACAATGTCGAGCATGGCTTTCGTGTCGGGTAATGCACCAGTGCCGTTTATGCCAATGTTTTGGCCTATTGTTAGTAGACTAATACAACTAATGAGCAGCGTGAAGAGGGATTTCTTTATCATAAATTTGCGATTAACGTCAATCGTTTGAGAGCGAATTGTTATAGCTGTTTAAAGCGTAATCATTGGAAAGCAGAGGTATCTACCAATCAGCGAAGAATTAAATAGTAATAATTCTGACAAGCTGTACTGTACTACAAAACACATGAATTGTAATGCAGTATCAACTAGGTTGAATAATGATAAGAACGTAGTGGTTTGTACTACATTGGTGGGTTACTATGAAGTAAAGCGGTTAATCCAGCTAGATTGATTTTTGGATGACTTAAACCAACTATGTCCAACGGTAGACTATACTAATCCGTGATCTATTGCATACTTGATCAGTTCTGCATTGTTTTTGAGACACAGTTTTTCTAAAAGTCGTGTGCGGTAGGTACTGATTGTGTTCACGCTAAGTGATATCTGCTCCGCAATTTCAGAAACAGTCTTTCCTGAACCAATGAGTTGAAGCATTTGCATTTCCCGATCGGAGAGAAGTTCGTGAGCAGACTTATGACTTGTATCGGTTTGAAATTCGGCAAGCATTTCTGCTACCGCTGCAGAGATGTACTTTTTACCAGATAGAATTTTACTTATGGCAGCAAGTAATTCATCAGTAGCGATGTCTTTGTTTAAAAAGCCTGAAGCACCTGCTTTGAGCACACGCAAAGCATACTGATCCTCAGGGTGCGCACTGAGCATTAAGATGGGTGTTTTTACTCCGTTACTGCGTATTTGCTTCAAGGTTTCAACGCCATTTCTACCGGGCATAGATATATCCATAAGGATTATACTCCACGTTTGTTTGGCAACTTGATCAAGTACTTCATGGCTATTGACAACTTCTGTAATGTTTGCAGATGGATAGGCCTCACGAATGAGTTCTATAAGGCCTTTACGCACAATTGCGTGGTCATCTGCTATAAGAATATTCATACTATTGTCCTGGGGAAGACGGCAATAGTAAAGTTAATGGAATTTGTAATTTAACAATGGTTCCAGTCTCATTTTTACTTTTTATACTCAATTCTGCACCTACCATTATGGCTCTTTCACGCATCCCAATTAAGCCCAGGGTACCTTTGCTTTTCACCTCCTTGTAATTAAAACCTTGTCCATTGTCTTTTACCGTCAATATCAGGTGGGTAGCGTTTTTCTGAAAAATCGACTCGACTTCGGTTGCCTGTGCATGGCGTGCAATATTGGTTAGTGCCTCTTGATATATTCTAAATACCGTGGTAGCTAAGTGTCTTTCTGTTTGTAAATCACCTACCTCTGACTTAAAAACGCATACTATTCCATATTGCTTTTCAAACTCCGTGCTTTGCCACTCTAAGGCAGCCACCAACCCCAGATCATCCAGAATACCAGGTCGTAAATCAGTTGATATTCTTCTGATGGTCTTAATCGTGTGGTCCATGAGTGATGTCATTCCCGATAATTTTTCATGGATAGATGTGTGTTCCTTATCAATTCGTTTCGACAACCAAGAGGCATCCATCTTTAAGCCTGTTAATTGCTGACCAAGTTCATCGTGGACTTCACGAGCAATACGTGTACGCTCGTCTTCCCGTATCTGTTCCAAATGTGCTGTAAGTCTTTTAATTTCTTCAGTATAGACCAAGAGTTCCTTCTCCGCCTGAATACGCTCAGTAATATCAATACCTACACCAATCAAGTAGCTGGTTCCATTGATTACGATTTTATGTCCATTGAAATAATAGGGTTTTTTCCTTTTATCCTTGGTGTAAAAATGAGCGGTGATTTCTTTGTGTCCGTATGAAAAAACAGTGTCTATGCTACTCTTTATCAGAAGTTTTTCGTCTTCATCGTAGAAATCAAGTGGATGCATATTTTTGATTTCTTCTGCACTGTATCCGGATATATCTTCGAAGTTTTTATTCCAGTGCGAAAAAACACCTTTCTCATCGTATAAATAAAATATACCAGGAAGGCTATTGATCAATGAATCGGAGAAAAATTTTTCTGTTTGAATTTGTGCTTCCGCTTTTTTGCGCTCAGTAATGTCGCGGGTAGTTACAAACACACCAATGATCTCATTGGTCTCGTTCCTGGCAGGTTTGTATTTTATTGAAAACACCTTGGCCGTACCGTCTTTCAATGGAAAATTAATCTCTGACTCTTTCGTTTTTCCACCTAACACATTTGAATAGATTTCTTTAACAGCATTTTGTCTCTCAGGCTGTGCATAGGCTAGGATAGATTTTCCTTTCTCCACCTTAAAGCCTAAGTATTCTTCGTGTAGCTTGTAAAATTGATTGTTAAAAGAAATAATAATAAGATCATTATCCACCAGAATAAATGATTCTTCTGTATTATCTATCATAAGCGCCTTTTCAATTTCGGCAACTTTGCGTTTGGTTATATCCTGACAAGTACCAGCAGCCCGATAGGGAGTACGCTTTTCGTTTCTAAAAACTTTCCAGCGTTCTTCCACCCATTTGATTTTACCGCCCTGGGTTATTATTCTATGTTCAATTAAGAAATCATCATCATATTGAAAAGATTCAGTAAATGCCTTATCCACCTTATCTCTATCTTGTGGATGAACAAAATCTAAGAAGCTGGTATGAGATGGTTTAAAACTGGCTGGATCCAATTCAAAAATGTGGTAAGTCTGCAGTGACCAAATTACGTTTAGTGTTAAGAAATCTGTTTCCCAACTACCAACGTTGGCTACAGATTGCGCTTCGATTAGTCGAGCTTCATTAATTTCAATCAATTTGTCCTTTTCTTTCTTATCGGTAATGTCCTGGTAAAAAACGGTGAGTCCATCATTAGATGGGAAACACTTTGCTGAAAACCATTTCTTCATAGGAGCATAAAAGCTTTCAAAAGCCACCGTTGTTTTGTTGTTGTATGCTTCGTGATATTTATCCCAAAAAACTGTTCCCTGAAGTTCCGGGTGTACATCCCATATTATTTTTCCAAGTGCACCTTCACTACCAGCCGGATGATCTTGCAATGCAGCCTCATTTAAAAAGGTATAACGCCATTCTGTGTCAAGCGAAATAACTTTGTCGCTGATGCGCTGTAATACTGATTCTTTCTCTTTGTAAGCTCTTAAAATATCTTCTGCTGTATTCTTTTGAATAGTAACATCTCTAAAGAACACTGATAACCCATCAGCAGATGGATAAAGGTGATTCTCAAACCATTTTTTGGAGATTGGTAAATAGGATTCAAAGAACACGTACCGTTGATTTTCCTTTGCTTTATGGTATGCTTCATAAATGGGTTGATTGATAAGTTCCGGGAACTCCTCCCAAATATTTTTGTTAATCAATTCATTAAGTTTTAACCCAAGTAAATCTTCGGCAGCTGAATTAATATACCGATAGCGCCACTCGAGGTCATACGAGATAAAACCATCACTCACACGCTCTAAAGTGGTCCTAAATTGATTCTGAGATTCAGTTACTAATATTGTTTTTTCATTTACCAACTTCTTGAGTTTTTCCGGCTGCTGCGCGAAATACCAGGCAAATAAGCCACTGGTCATAGAAAGCAGTAACCCTACTATTGAAAATGTGATGTTAAAAAAGAACCGCTGCTTTTTGTTGGCCATCACCATTATTTTCCAATCACCAGCTGGTATCTCTATACTGGCATACGTACCATGATCTTCATCAAAAGATTGAGATAAAAAATATTCCTCTTGTTGTGTAGTTGTATTAGTCTTAGATAATTGATATAAAAATTCACCTTGCTGAGTAGTATCAATTCCTATTGCACTCAGCATTGTATTTAACTTTATGATAACTACTGCAAAACCCTGAAACTCATCCTTTTTAATGATAGGGAGTCTCCCTACTATGCCAAGCCCCCCCTGCATTAGCTCAAATGGACCAGCAAAGAACAATTCTCCTTTTTTAATCGCACGGTTTGCTTCATGACGCCTTACACTGTCGCTTAGAATGTCAAAACCTATCGCTGCTTCATTACCAAATGACGGATAAGTATGCGTGATAATACCCTTTTGGGTGAGTTGTAATGCATCAATGTATCGGGAAGATTGAAGAATATTTCTTGCTATGGAATCAAAGTTTCTGGGTATACCATATTCCGCTACAATAAAGGCAAGTGTTTTTACGGCTGATTGGCTATAGCTTACTACAGCCTCGAGTCTATTACTTATAGCATTAAGTTCCCTCGCTACATATTGCTGTTCAGCTTCTTTGCGAATCAAATATCGCTGGTAAGATATATATTGTGTAAGCAACAAGAGGCAACTAAAAACAGTAATTCCTACAATACCGGATCTTCTCATTATAATGGTTTAAAGTAAAATGTCGATCAGACATTGTGATGTAAAACACATGAGTAAAAAAATAATGAATCAGTATACAGTGAAAAAATACTGAAGGGAAGAAACTTATTTTAATTTAGAGGTGATGATCACTTCCTAATATACGACATTATCATTGAATGCCAGTAGAAAATAATTTATTAATTGCTTTGATTTTGATATGTTTTCTACTTTAGTGCAGTATTGTAGTATAAAATGTATAATTTGTTAATGATCCTTTTAAAAAGGATAGCCAATCGCAATGTTTAAAATCAGATTCTCTCTTCTCCAGTTTTTATTACCAAAATTGATTTCATCTATTGCCCAACGATTTTTTTCTTCACGATAAGGTTTCCGCAAAGGAAAAGCAAGGTCAAATCGTAATACAAAAAAGTTAAAGTCAAACCGTAACCCGAAGCCGGTGCCTACAGCAATCTCTTGTAAAAATTTAGACTTATTAAATTGCCCCCCGGTTCTTAAACTATCTTCTTTAATAAGCCAGATATTGCCGGCATCAAAAAACAAAGCGCCCTTCATTACTTTTATGATATCGAAGCGATATTCAACGTTTCCTTCCAATTTGATATCTGCCCTTTGATCGATAAATAAGATCGAATCAGTATCAAGAAAATTAAATGTACCAGGGCCGACTGATCGTGCGGGAAAAGCTCGCAAACTACTCGATCCACCAACTGAAAATTGTTTAATATAGGGCATGTTTTCAGCATTTCCATAAGCGTAACCAACACCTGCTAAAACACGCGTTGCAATTTTGTTGTGTTTATCAAACTGATGATAATAGCGACCATCGAGTTGCGTACGTACATATTGAGAATAAGGCACATTGAATAGTAAGTAAGGTTTCTGCTCCTCCGTAAATTTTGTGGATTGTATAGCATTTGCAATATTTCCTGAAACATCTACTTTTCCATTGAAGTAGTAGTCAGATCTTTTTACGTTTTTGATGTTGTATTTCTGATCTATATCATCACTCAATTGGGTGTTGAATGTATATGAATAACTGGAACCGAGTATAAACTGATTTTGAAATGAATTTTTCAAGGTTGGATTCGCATTCAACAGATCATCAAATTCCTTTGATGTTTTAGTGCTTTGAACGAAGGTAAGATCTATCGGAAGCAACTGATGTGTTTTGAGGGTGGATTCCCGCCAGGTATATCCAGCGTTTATGTTTGACGAATTCAAACGAAAATATTGGAGTCGCTGTTGAAAACTATACCCAGCCTTGATTTGTGTTTGCGGAAGGTACTTTGCAGCATTGTACTGAATGTTGAATGGCGTGATAAAACGAGGCACTGAGAGACTGGCCTCAACGCCAATTTCAAGGGCATTCAGATTTGTTGTTTGTTTGTTTCGCACCTGCCATTCGTATGATCCATTTAATTTAAACTGAAACATTTCCGCACCGCGAAAAATATTTCGATTGGTAAAGGTGAATTCCATACCCGGTCCAACAAAGTTGTTTGACTTTGAAACAACATCTGTCATAAAGCGTAAAGATTTTTTCAGCTGGGGTGTAAGGTAAATATATGCCCAAAGTCCGGAAGAATCGCTTCTGTTTCCACGGTATTTTATGTTTACATATTTAAAAGTGTTGAGGCCCATTAGGTGACTTAGTGTATACTCATGATTAACTCGTTTATAGATACTATCAGGCTTAAGGTTAATTGCGTTTGTTATTATTGTTGGTCTGAAGTTATTTTGATTATCGATATACTTGAAACCATCAACTACAGTAGTGTCACCCGTTGTGGCCAGACTATCGTTGGAAAGTGTATAGTTAGGGAAAACGTAAATTTCCCTTACGTGATAAATACGTCTCGCCCGGTCGGGGATTCCGGGTTCAATGGTTAAATCAAGTTCAACCATGCGTTTGCCAATTGTTGTATCGGCTTTAAAAAGTAAGTAGCGGTCGTCAAAATAGTAATAACCCTCATTTTCCACTACCTCTTGAATGCGCTGTTGCTCGGCACTCAATAGCTCCAGACTATAGCGTTGATTTTCTTTAAGCAGCGAAGTAGTTTTGATTTCATTAAGTTTTGATGCATGCATTGTATCAAGAAAAATGTAATTGATACTACGAATTCGATAGGGACGCTCAAGTATGACCGTATATATTACTTCACTTTTCTTACGTTTAGTCTTTACCTCAAAACTCACCTTCGACTTAAAATAACCATCATTATTCAATTGACCTTCCAGGACTTTCGCTGTTTCAGTAGGTGTGGCGTCAGTAAGTAGAACGGGAGTCTTACCTAACTTGTTTTTAGCGAAATTGCGAAAGCCTTTTTTCTTTTCGACTATGCCAGCGGAATAATAAAACCAAACAGCAGGGCGCATACCTAAAATTGTTCCATTGGGTGCCGGAAGTACCAACGTTTCCAATGCTTTACTTAGCTCACGTTGTCCATCAATTTTACCTTGTGGTTTTAACTGAATATCAGCACCTGCGTAAAACGTTTCACCTTCCTTTAAAAATTTGGTAGCGGTGCATCCCGACACGAATATGCAACAAAGCAAATAGCCAAGAATTCGCAGGGAGGGAGGTAAGGCAGCTGATAATAATGTTTTACTTCTCCTTTGCATTTCGTTTGAATAGTTCTCTTAAGGTGTTGTAGTCTTTGATGTAAATGAGGCCTGCTCCGGTTTCGATGAGTTCTCCATCAATCATATCGTAATTGCTTGTTCTGAAGCCCGTCACTCTAAACCTGCCATCCTTGGTTAATTTGTATTCCAGCGCCAGATCACCGATATAATCTGATACAGTTTCTTGTGAAGTGTTTTCCCCCTCGACATCGACATTCCCTGAAAGCTTTACAACCAAACGATCGTTTAGTAAGGATTTAGAAACACCAAGCTGTACTTGTGTGTCACCCTGAGCTTCACCTGTTGAAAAGTCCTCATATGATTTTATATCGAGGCTAAGCTGAACCCCTTTTATGTTTTCGGAAAGTCTGTTGAGTTGATCGGACAGGATTCGGCTGACGCTTGTACGGGTTGCGTTGCTTACACCAGCACCAGCCTGACTTTCTAGTGGATTGTCTGAAACGAAACGTTTTAGAATGAGCAAGGCAAACACCTGTTTATTTACATCTGATTCTCTTGTATTAATGTCCGTTATTTTTGCATAGATAGCACCACCAAAGGCACCTCGTTTTTCCACTGGCATATCAAGTAAAAAAGTAATTTGTGGTGCCAGTAACTGTCCTTTGATATCCAGGAGTACAAAAAATGGTAATCGTTGACGGTAGGAGTTGAGTTGCGTTTGATCGGTGGTGTTAATTTGATTGGCGATGAGATCCAACGGAGTTGTTTCAACTTCGAAGCGGGCGCGAATATCCAATTGTGCATTAAGTGGATTACCTGACCAGACTATTGTACTTCCTTTTTCAATAGCAAAATTTCGCTTCATTAGTTTGTAAAAAGAAAGATTATAAGAACCTTCCGTAATTTCATAACGCCCGGATAGGTTCATATTTCCTGACGAAGTCATATCAAAATTGAGTGTAGCGTTTCCCTTCACAGAAAGTTTATCACCTGTTTGTGGATCTATAACAATGTGCAATGTTTCCTGATCGCTCAGTTCCAGGTTTGCAGATATATCCATACCACCAAAAACGGAGGCAACGGTATCCTCGATGTTAATGTTAGCCAGGAAAGGATCTAGTACAGCATCTTTATCAACAAATTGTACAATCCCTTTGCGTTCCATAACACTTTTCTGCGTCTGCGGTACTACATAGGTTAGTTTACTATCTTTACTCAAACTGGCTGTTATATCAAGTTTAGGACGGTTGGCATTACCGGTAATTTGAGCTACAGTATTCACGTTAACTTTGCCATAGAATAGGTCGTTATCTTCTTGGGTGGTATTTAATAGCTGAAAATTACTAGCGGTTAGCCTTAGCCTGAATCGGAATTCCTTGTATGCTTGCGTAAGGATATCTCCATCTATAACAGCTTTATTTTTTTTATCATCACTTATGGTAAAATCATTAAAGGCTAAGCCCGACTCTTCAAAAGAAATGGTTTCGTTTTTAAGAAAGAAGGTACTATTTAAATAGGTTGAATTAAATGAGGCATCTTGGAAGCCGATTTTACCACGCACAATTGGTTCCTTAAAGTTTCCGGTGATATGAAGATTTCCTTCAGCATTTCCTTCAACATTTTTTAATTGTCCGGAAGAAAGTGGTTCAATCAGTTTAAGATTAAAAGGGGATAGAGCCACAGAAAAATCAAATGCAGATGTTGTTTTATCGGATTGATAAAATCCGGTAGCCTTTAAGTTAGAATCTTTATTTTTAATTTGCAGATCAATTCCATATCGATTATTTGTATGCGACATAGTCATGGTCAAATCCCCGTAAGGTTGATCTAATATTTCCAGTCTGTCAATTCGAAGTTTGGACTTAAAATTTCCCTTATCTGAAGTTGTAAATTTAAAGTTGCCATTGAGCTTTCCGCTGGCAGGCATTGCGCCTCTTATAATGCGTGATAGGCTTGACAATTGCAGGTCTTGAAATTCTAAGGAGACTGTTGAGTCTCTTACAGTTGTTATCAAGGCTATTTTCTCTTCGCCACCTGTAATAGCAAAATTATGGGCTTGTAGCCCCACTGAACTAAAATCAAGGTAGTTGTCTTTGGGTACAGTCCATTCTGTATAGTTTAACACTACCTGATCTTGCAAAAAGCTAAATCGAAAATTATCTTGCTCACTTTTAATATTACCTCCTAATACATATTTCTTTTCGTCTTTTGAGTTCAAAATTTGAAATGCACTGTTTATAACGTTATTCTGAATTTTTCCAGTAAGCTGTACGGCATCAATGGTGAGCGTGTCCTGCGTGATGTTTTTTAATCGAAATTTATAGTTCAGCGCGGATGCATCGGAAGAAATGAGTACCGAAAGTGAATCCATTGCTGTAGTATTATATTTTATACTGGCAATGCCTATTTCTATGTTGAGTCTATTTTCTTCACTGTTAAATTCGCCACTAATTTTTCCAGGAATAAAGGGGTCTAACTCCGGTATCAATATCTCAGTAATCAGGTCAGTGTTTTTCAACGTAAGATTAAACTTAAAATTTTGAGGTGTTTTATAGGTTGTTAAGGTTTTGTCTTGTAACGAAAAATATTGATTGATATGTTGGCGCATAACAGTTCCGAGACTGAACAAATTAAAGGTTCCATTAAACTCACCGGATATAATATCAGATTCTATGTTCATACTGCTTTCACCTTCCTGATCGATGCTGGCAAACAAAAGCGAGTCGACTGTATAAAGTGATTCGCCATTGTAAATGGCTACTTTTCGGATGGCTAAGTTTCCATTAATGATTTGAAAATCTGAAGTGGACAGATTGATATTCAGCGTTCCTCTTGCTTTAAGCGGGCGTTCTGATAAATTGAGTTTTTGAAAATTAGCATTTTTTAAATCAAACGTGAATTTGTACAAGGGAATTTCTTGTTGATAATCTAAGTCGCCTGATAAGACAAAATCCAGATTTTCGTCATGCAAAGATCCCGTTCCTGAAAAGAGATACTTATCGAGTGTCCCCTCTAAGTTGAAATCTTTGTAATTGTATTGATTGTATTGAAATTGTTGAACGGCCACATCAAAGGTTGTGTTAACCACATCCATTGTAAATCCGGAACCTTTAACCGCGGCCTGAATATCGAGCGTACCCATTGTTTCAGGCTGCATAAGAATTTTCCCAATATGAAGGTTTTGAGTTTTTAAAATGATATCATATTCAGCTACTGTTGAGAGGTCTAAAGTACCTTCAGCATTTATATTACCAACATCAGATGTAATAGCAGCATTGATTGTTGACGCTTTGGTTGTGCCTGTATATTTGCCCTTCATTTCAATCCATTCTGGTAACTGCAAGGATGTAGGAATAAGAGAATCTACAAGCGCTATTCGAATATCTTCTGCAGTAGTATAAAATTTTTGGAGTTCAAAATTTAGGATAGCACGATCAATATGAAGCAGATTTTTTATGTTTCCCTTTAACGCTATTGCGGTGCTATCAAGTGTTTTAAGATTAAATTTATTAACGGTCAGATCTGCTAATGATCCCCTTATATCCGTTTCAATACTAAGTGTAGTCGATTCAGGTAAATCTACAGGTATACTATCTAAAAGGGTCGGAGCAATTAGTAGAATATCTTTTAGTGCAATCGAAGTTTTGTTAAGTTGAAAATTGACAGAGGCTTGATCATATTGTACAAGTGATGGAAAATTTGCACTGCCTTTCAATTCAATATTAGAGCTACCCACTTCAAGAATGAATTTATTCAGATCAAGCTGATGGTCAGTTAGTGCCAACTCAGTAGAAAAAGTATCCAAAGCGAAACCACTTTTCTCTTTAAATGACACTTGATCAATGTTTCCACTTATGTTTTTTCCTTTAATGGCTATGTCTTCTGCTGTTATTCTTAAATCAGACACCAATAAATGGTTAAAATCGATAGCACTCTTTTCTGGTTTTATGTTAAAGTCATCGTACTGCAAACTATTACCAGCAAGTTTGAGCTCATTGACTTTAATATCCCAAGGAATGTTAATACCTGTGAAAAGGATTACACTATCCTTTTTTTGTATACTGATACTTTTATCTTGGTGTTTATCTTGACGATACGAGATGACTGACTCAAGCAGTGCTATTTCATCAATGTCAAGTTTCTGCGAATTGAGATCAACTTCATTTGCTTCAATGTTTAAGGTGCCAAGGTTAGCATAGATGGTTTGACCTACTACAGGATTTTTGTAATTAATTTTTACCTTATTAAGTTTAATTTCTTCAAAACTTATGGCTGGTAGCGGAGATACAGGAATGTCTTCATCGGTACTTGAGACAGTCGGTTTGTTTTGTATAACTTTAACTTGTGTATCAGTTAGTTCAAAAGACTCAATAGCATAAATTGATTTATCAGGATCAAAATCATCCATGGCTAATTCCAATTCACCAATTTTTAGTGAGGCATCATTACCGGAGTACTTATCATTAAGGGTAAATTTGGTTTCTGAAACTGAAATTGTACCAATAATAAATTTCCAGGGTGTTTCTTTATCAGTAGTAGGGGTGGTGTCACCGACAAAAGCTTGTATAATGTAGTCAAAATTAAATGTGCTATCAATTGCAGAACGTTTGATGAAGCCTGTAGAATAATTGAGTTCGATTGTATTGAGTGTCATTTGGTTTTGCGTGAGCCCCCATAAATCTGTATCCACACCCAACTTTCCTAGGTAAAATAGTGTATCTCCCGACTGGTCTTCGAGATACAGTCCTTCAAGCACTATTTTTTTGGGGAAGGAAACAAAAATATGGTCAAGTTGGACTTTAGTGCTAATCTTATTCTCTAAAAAAGTAACTGCTCTTTGTGTTAAGTTATTTTGTACAGCGGGAATTCGGATTACTAATATTAGAATTACTAGCAATACAAGAAGGGCTCCTAAAATACCTCCTGTCCAGCGTAAAAGTTTAAATAGTATCCTTTTTACATTTTTAACATCCTTCACTTTAGTAATTCTGAATTAATAGCGGAATAGCAAACCTCAAAAATACAATTAACAAGCCAGCTTATTGTTTGTGAATTCAATAAAGTTTAGCCGTTGGTGTGTAAAAATTTCCACAAATTGATGATAATACTCTGAGTGTGACGATTAATTGCAATAAATAGGATCTCAAGTACTTACGAAAGTAGAAAGGAAGACCATTGATTAATCAAAATCGAATAGAAACGTCAAAGTTGAGAGCTGGCACTATTCGTGCTCAAGCAGTAGTAACTGACTTAAATAAAGTAATTCAATTTTTTGGGCAGCATTACTGATCAAAGCACTAAAAAAATTTATTAAACCGTAAACAAATTATATGAATACAACAACAAAAGTAATTCTTGGAATCACAGTAGCAGCTGCTGCAGGTGCCGCCATCGGAATGTTATTGGCACCTGAAAAGGGAACAGATCTTCAAAAGAAAATTAAAGACGGAGCAAAAGATTGGCTAAGTCAATTTTCAGGTTTAATCGTTATGGGCAAGGAGCTCGCATCTGAATTTAAATCAAAAGCGCAAAATGAAGTAGATGAACTAGAATCCGAATTCTCAGATTATAGAAATACCTAAAATTAATTATTATGAGTAAGCAAAGGAAGAGCAGTGAAGAATTGGTGGATGTGGGTACCGATTTGGTTGCAGCCTATCGTGATCTTATTACCATTAAAGCAATTGAATATACCTCTTTAGGAGCATCTACGAGTGTTGTAGGCCTCTTATCGTTAATACTCGGCTTATTCATACTACTATTTATAGGATTCGGTGCAGCTTGGTGGCTCGGTGAAGCCATGGACAATATTAAAGCTGGATTTTTTATTGTAGGAGGAGTATATACACTAGCTTTTACCTTGATACTGCTTACCTCAAGCAAAGTTTTGGTGCCAGGAATCAGAAATTTTATTATCAAGAAAATTTATGAACAGAATTAATAATTATGATGAATTGGTGGCAGCACGAAGAATGACTGAGACAATTATTGCAGACCGAAAGCGAATCATTAATGAACATGTAGATGGCTTTAAAGAGAAGTTGACACCAGTAATGAATATCGTGAATATTTTTAAAAACAAAGGAAGTGGCAATAGCTCACTGTTGAAGGGTGGCACTTCACTAGCCATTGATTTGTTTGTAGGGCAAAAGCTTTTGAGAAAGGCAGGCTGGTTTACACGATTAATTGTTCCTACATTATTAAGAACGCTATCCTCCAAGGTTATTGGTAACAGTAAGAAAGAGTAGCCATTGCAAATCTTTATTTATGATTGTTTAATTTACCCATAATTGTATCCAACGTAGCTGTTAACTTAACAAGTGCTCCATCCATGGCCTGATCAAGTGTATCAGCTTGATTGGAAACTGCAATGGGTTGTCTGTGTTCTAATCGAGCTTCCAATAAACATCGTTTGGTATTCATCCCATTTTTAGGCCCATTTTCATCAGAAAGATGTACTTCGAGACGGGTAATATGTTCACTGAATCTACTAAGAACTGACTCTATCTGTACTATGTAGAGAGCTATAAATTCTTCAGTTCCATGTACATTATTATCTGTGTTGAATTGTATAGTCATATAGCAAGTTTAACTTGTGTCGATTTTTTTCAATAACGAAATATGGCTGCAATACCAGTTTCTGAAGGCATTTGTTCTTTTGGGATAATAATTACAGTACCTCCCATTTTGTTTACTAACTCACCTATGTCATCCAATTGATCGTCCAGAACAGGTTGTGTTGTATCTGCAGTTTCAAAGGTGCCTGTTACTTTATTTCTTAATCTTTTAGCAATTACGCGATTCGCCTCAATAAAGACTGTATCTACCCGGCTGGCTTCAGCTGCTTCAATCACTTCATCTATCGTTTCACTTCCAAGTCCATTTGATTTTGCCTGATTAAATTTTTCAGCTAACAATTCTAATTTCTTTAAGTACAGAGGTTGCATTATTTCCCAGGACAATTCCGCCAATTTTTCTATTGTAACGGCCTGGGGATTTATCTCAATTCCTTCTGCCAAAAGGAATGGATTTTTATTTACCTGCTTAAATAGATTATGGTGTTCTGGCAAGGCTGCCAAAAGTAAGGGTAACCCCAGAGGATTAGAATAATTGTCATAAATGGCACTTGCAGTTAAACGAAAAAATCGTTCAGCATCATTATCCACCTCATCTTTTTTTCCACCATGTCCGTGATGTATAGTTGTGCTGCCGCTACCTACTCCTCCATAGGAAGCTACAGTAGAATGCTTTTCAGTCAATTCATCACCTAGCGCCTCTGAAACTGTTTTTGGAAAGCCACCCGGTAATTTGATTTCAATTAATGAATGACGATTTCCTTCATAAAGATGTATAGTATCCTGGGTAAGTGCCAAAACTTGATAACGATCTTCTGATTGTAAAATTTGACGAAGTGGTTTGCTATGAAAGCTTTCTTCGATAATTACAAGTTCTTCAACTGGTAGTTGCAATTGAATTACTTCGAAAAAAGCAGGTGCCGCCAATACACAAAGTCCATCGCTTGTATGATTCCAAAAGTCTTCATCGTGGGCTAACGTTTCGAATGATTCCAGCAGCGTCTCAATCTCAGCATTTGGGTATTTTTCTATTAGAGATTCCTTTACTTGTTTAACGAGATTTTTATATCTGATTGGATCCTGGATATTCTCAGGATGAATTCTATGCGTAGGCATGTAAAGTGATATACAAGGCGATACGGTGATAGTTAATAACTCACTAATCAATTCTTTAGTAAGCAGTTTTAGTTTTATTTTCATTTTCTGAAGTTTTGAAAGTGTTTTTTGTTAGCTACTAATTTAATATTAACGCTACTGTATGCCTAAGCGCTTGCTTAGGTTGCTCTTAGTTGTAATAGATTAATAAGCTTACCTAATTAATTCTGTTTGAACTTAGAAGGAACTTAAACTGATTTCGTATTGGAGAATATTAGGCAGATAGGAATTAAATCTTACGAATTCGTATTTAATTCACCATAGTGCTTGTTAAGGTTATCAAGATCAACAACATTTATTAATTGCGCAGGATCATATGCGGGACTACTTTTTATAAATGCTACAGAGGTTTCAACATATGCTGTGGAAGTCTCCCAGTCAATCTCATGGATCAATTTTGGAGAGATCAGCACTTTTTTACCAGGTAACCATTTACCTGTATCAATCAATAAAAAATCTATTTCCCACTTGGATTCGTCAATTATAAAATCTTCAACATCTCCAATTTCACTGTCAACCGCTTTAATCTTATAGCCTGTTACTTTCTCAGTACTGCGTAAGTGCTTATCGGCATTTTTCTCTTGTTCGGTTTCTGTTTCAGTAAGATTAGTTCGTGGCAACCCCATGATTACCGGTCCAGGACTTATCGCTAATACATCACCACCGCCACCATAATATCCACCACCCCAATACTTAACCCAAGGATAATATTTTTGTAGTTTGATCTCTTCCTGTCGTGAAACAGGTAAGTCCGTATTTATATCCGGGCTATTCTTTATTTGTTCTTTGGTGAGGTTAACAGAAAATATTTTATTATTCCAATCCGTAGCAATAATTGCTTCCGTAGAAATGAGTACTACCCGGCCAAACAACCAATTGCCTGTGTCCACAATCAGATATCGAACTACCCATGATTCATCATCAAAATAGAACTCTTTCACTTTTCCAATTTCGCCATCTGTTGCTCCCATAGCGAAGCCGGTTATTTTTTTTACACTTTGCTTCATGATTAGAATTTTGATTCGCTTTTATTTATTTAACTGAAAAAGTCCCCGTCTTTAGCACTACTAACCCTGGATGTAATGTAGCAACATCTTCTTCACCAGTTATAAAAATTTCAATAGGCTTAAAGGGGGTAACTGTTGCCAAAGAACTTGTAAGTGTTTTAGACATAAATCCAGTTGATGTTTTTAATTGTCCTATATTTTTCACACGATTATTCTCTGTTTCCATCCATACTATATAACCCACTTTTGAAGGTGTAAGCCTTGTTGGATCAGCCAAACGCATTACACTTAAATCGATAATATAATTTTTATTGTCGTCACTTTTTACTGTAACTACCCCTTCAGCAGAGGGTACAACTGATGAAGTGAGAAAGGGAATTTTCTGAGAGCATGAAGTAATCGAAAGCAGCATTATTATCACCAATACGCCAGAAAACTTATTCTTTAATCCAATGTTCAATTCTATCGTTTTCTGTATCATAATATTATTATTTTGAGTTTGTTCCGAAAATATTTTTCAAGTGATACACAATCTTGTTGTCTAAATTATTGAGTACTTAATTAAGTAAGCACATTATGAGCCATTCTGGATTGGTGTTAATTTAACTTGAAAGAGAATTAAATTGAGATAAGGTGAGAGAATGTTACTACTGAGTGTGGATGAATATGCCCAATGTTTGTCTCGAAAAAATTGGTTTAATTTAAGGTTACCCATTTACAATTTCGCCTCCGTTGGGATGTAGGAACTGGCCAGTCATGTAGGCTGAGTCTGCACAAGCAAGAAACAAATAGCTTGGCGCTACTTCTGCGGGTTCACCGGCTCTCCCCACGGGTACTTCACTGCCAAACATGGAAATTTTTTTACGGAAAATGAAGAAGCGATTAAAGGTGTCCAAATAGGGCCAGGAGCAACACCATTAACACGTATTCCTTTTTTGGCCAGATTGGATGAGAGACTTCTGGTAAAAGTAACAATGGCACCTTTTGTTGAGGCATAATCGATTAAGGAAGCACTTCCGCGATAGGCAGTAACAGAAGATGTGTTAATAATAGAACTGCCCTTTTTCATATATGGGAGTGCTGCCTTTGTTACCCAAAAATAAGGATATACGTTGGTAGCAAAAGTTGTCAATAATTGTTGCGTTGAAAGTTCTTGCAATTTCTCAGTTTCATAATGTAGTGCAGCATTGTTAATTAGGATGTCTAATTTCTGAAAACGCTTAATAGCCATTTTTACTATTTCTCTGCAATATTTTTCCTTACTTAAATCTCCAGGAACAATCAGGCATTCAGTATGCATTTCTACTTCTCGCTGAGTTTGTTTGGCGTCACTATGTTCATTCAGGTAACTGATCACAATCATAGCACCTTCCTGAGCAAAAAGAACAGCAATGGCTTTTCCAATACCGCTGTCACCACCTGTAATAAGTGCAACTTTCCCGAATAGTTTTCCTTAAGTAGATTCAGGAAGTTTAGAAAGAGGTTGTGGCTTCATCTTACTCTCAAGTCCTGGCCGTTTTTGAATCTGCTTTTTTCTCAACTGCTTTGATTTGGATTGCTTTTGCATCTGCCTGTAGCTTTAGTAGACTATTGTTTACTCAATTTCTTTTTTCGTTTGCTTTATAAAACCCGGCTGGATGTTTTTAGCGGTTTTCCTTTTCGCTTCTCTCGAGGGGGTGTTATTTTTTTCCTTTCGATGTCGGGTGGGGCAGAAGGATCTATGATTTGTGGTGGTTCCGGAGTTTCAATAACGGGCGAAACTGGATTTGTTATTGGCTCTTCCACTGAGGGCGCTTCTTTTCCTGGTAAGTCTTTAGGTTTTTCCATAGCATTTTAAATTCTAATCGTACTTTAAGAATTTTCGTGCCAGTATGAAGTCTGCTCTTTGCTTCATGTAAGGTGAAGGTTATGAGCAAGCCTCAGGGTCATTTATCTACATCCAATGAACAATTATCCTCAGTGTCTTTTCGGAGAGTTTTATAAATAATGCTAGTTATCTGGATTGAAGCTATTAGTATAATTGAATGAAAGAAATTATTTATAACCTGCCTGTTATAAGAAAGAGGTGGTGATCTGTTGAAGAACTTCCGGATTTATTCTAAATTTATCCATATGCCTTAAATAGTTTCCTAGGCAATCCTTATGCTAAAATGATCATTCGTCCTCTACCATTTCCGATAAAAGCAGGCTAGCAGTAAACTTTATTAAACAAAAGGAATTCCACCAACCGATGCAAGAAAAAGGTATAAAGACTCACTGCAGGGCTGGGAATTAATCAGTAAGGGGATAAATTTTTATTATTAAAAAATGCAAATACGCTCGTTTTAAAGTTTACTAATTTTGGCTACAGTGTATTTGAATCGGACATACAATGTACTTCGCCCGCTGAAGAAAATACGCTCTGTCATGATGTGCAACTCATTCAAAAATCCATCACAGAATTAAACAACATTGACAACCTGGTCATTGATGTACAGAATAACTGGGGAGGATCAGAAATTACTCCACTTCTTGCTGTGTTGGTTAAAAGACCTTTTTATGACCTTAGTGTTCGATTCAAGAAGTTACCTTCAATTGAAAGCGACCGTATTCGGCCTTATTCCTTTTGGTTTAGTCCTCGCCTGGAAAACTGGGTTTCACCAATAAGGAAAAGTGAAGTGTACAAGCAGCTTGAGTATCGCGATTTTTTGCCAGCATGCGCTGTTTTTTGTCGTGACTCTTACGGCTGTGATCTAAAGCCGATTATACCTTCTGCAAAAGTCTATCACTGAAAAATATTTTTGTTGTTACTAATCATAGCTGCATAAGTTCCTGCGATGACTTTGTTTGGCGAATGAAGGATTATTCTGATGCAATTATTACAGGACAACTACAGACGGCTGATGCAACCTTTAGCCGGATAACACTAGTTTACTACATCAATCATAACAACATATCAAAAAGTGTTTATGGCTATGGAGAGCCCATAGAACAGAAAAACCTATTCTATACAATTACGATTCCAAATTCAGCTACGATTAATGTTGATGGTTCACCGAAACAAGGCGTACCAACAGTACTTGATTATCAAGTACCTATTGAGAAAGACCATAATGGAGATATGGATGTATACACATTAATATAAGTATTGGAACGCTATCAACTTACATAATAGCAGCTACGGTTATTTTTAAGCCGGCCATAATACTTATGATAAAATTTTACTAGGATGTCTGCATGAAAGATAGGTTTAGCAATATTAGTTTTCAAGGCTTTGTATAAACATCTAATCGACACAATTTACTTAGTAGTGGAAAGTAGTTTAAACTAAAATTATTAGAATTTTGATTTCATCATATTCCGTAAGAATTTACAGCTGATGCCATAGTTTATAGCTTACTCTCTGGTAAAGCTTCTCATTTCTTCAATATCAGTTTCATTGAAAAATTAATCTAATAAGCGATCGAATAAAGGCGCTGTGCTTTGATTAAGATTATGATTTTAATTTTAATCCTTTTGGAAACATCAGGTATAGAAAGACGCAAATTAACAGAAAATTATACTCTACGCCATTTCTTCCACCACCCACTACAAACCAACCTTCGCTGGCATGAACCATAATGATTCCCATCAGTAAAATTAAAATAGTAACGATGGAAACTGGTTTAATGTATTTGTTGACGATCAATAGAATAGCACAAAGTACATGCGAAATTTTTATAGCCCAGGCAAGGGGCACACCCAGTGGTGAGAATCCGACTTGGTTTAAAAATGAATTTCCGAAAGCGTTTACCCCTCCATCAAACATCCCTGGTAAACCATGCGATAGAAGAATAATAGCCAGTGCTATGCGGAGTATAAGTGTATTGTCAATCATCTTATTTAAAGTTATCTGAATGTTTAAAATATGTATGAAGGAGAAGCCACAACCAATATCCCGGAACTGTTAGATATACCAGACGTCTCCGATACTAAAGTACCACCAGCAAAGACTTTAATAAAAAGCGTTTGACCAGCCACACCACCATCACCACCAACTGTGATAGAAGTACTTACAGTGGTGGATAAGTACTTAATATTTTTAGTCCATGGCAAAGAAGTGATAGATTCATTAGTTCCTCCTCCACTTGCTGTGATGTAAGTCGCATCAAGTGTTCCGGTGAAAGTGCCACTAATTTCAAATTTTATATCACGGCTTTTACCAGCCTTTGCATCGTCTTCGCTACAAGCAAACAATACCAGTAAAATAAGGAGGTGAACTAAGCGTACTATAAGTTTGTGGTTCTTCATGGAGATAATTAAATGTTGCTCATTTTAATTATTAAGGCAAAGGTGCAGACTCTTTGTGCCTTTAGTTTTTTACAAAGTAGCGGGATGTTTACCAGTGAGTCGTTAACTAAAGTTAATAAAGGAGTTGGCCAAGTAGAGATCACGCTTCATTTAACTGTTTTTTTTCAATTTTTTTCATGATCAGGAAGTGATTGGAAAATAAAGAAAATAGTAAAAGCTATCCGGTTGGATAAGTCAAATATTATAATTACAAGACAAGACTCAATGCACAACTATGACCTGTTTGCAAAGCAATGATTTTTGAAGGTTGAAGATTAGTTTGCCCTTTCCTTTTCTGTTAAACGACCTCTCATTCTGCTGAGGGATTGAGGCGTTACACCGAGGTAACTCGCTAATTGGTATTGTGGCACTCTTTGAAGCAGATCAGGTCTTAAGTGAAGTAAATTTAAATAGCGCTGTTCGGGTGTAGAGGTCTTGAAATCGTCAAATTCAACCTTATTTTTTGCCAACAGCTCTTCTGCCATAATTCGACATAGGATCTGAAACCTAGGGAATTTTTCAAACATTATATTCTCCATTTCAGAATTAGCAACAACGAGAATAGAGTCTTCTACACAGGAAACAAAATAGGCGGATGGTTTCTTGTTAATGCTACAAATGGGATTGAGGCCTTCCATTTCTGTGTAAAAGGCCGTTGATTTTTCTTCTCCATCAATAACATAATAGCATCGGATCATTCCTTCCATTACGAAATACCCAATATCAGAGATTTCTCCTTCATGAAGCAGAATAGTGCCCCGCGTGTAGTACTTGAAAATATTCAAGTCGATGAGGGCTTGCTTTTCCTCGTCTTTAAGCGGCATATACTGTGCAATGAATTCAAAAAGCTTTTCTTCCATAAGGTACCTATTTGAGTTTTTAGCTTACTAACGGAAAGTTAGGACTTTTAGATTCTTCTCAAGCCAGTTACAATACACATTTCATCAATTCATTTTAAAGAAGACTATTTTGAATGACACTAAATTGATGGCTGGTTTGTCAAATATGGGTTAGGTTGACTAGTTTTAGTGTAAACGCATCTTTATATGAATGAACAAACTCTCAGCAGGCGCTTTTTCCTTAAAGTGTCCGGTGCATTTGTTGCGCTGGCTGCCGTACCCTCAACGGTACACGCTTTTTATCAGGATGTTAAGAGCTTCCTTGTTCCACCAAAGGAAACATTACCAACCACCTTAACCATAAACAAACAGCCTTATAAGGTAACAGCGGATACGCGCAGCACCTTGTTAGATCTGTTGCGCGAAGAACTGCAGCTTACAGGTACAAAAAAAGGATGTGACCATGGTCAATGTGGCGCATGTACAGTTCATGTAGATGGTCAACGTGTACTTAGCTGCCTAACACTTACTGCCATGTTGCCAGGTAAAACAGTAACCACCATTGAAGGCCTTGCCGATGGTGAAAAACTACATCCAATGCAGCAAGCTTTTATTGAATGCGATGGGTTCCAATGCGGCTATTGTACACCTGGGCAGATTATGTCGGCAGTAGCTTGTGTAAATGAAGGACACACTAAATCGGTTGCTGAAATAAAGGAATTCATGAGTGGCAATCTATGTCGCTGCGGTGCTTATAACGGAATTGTAGAAGCTATTCAAAAAGTTGCCAAATGAGACCATTCAATTTTACCAAGGTTACAACTGTCAAGGACGGCATAACCAAAAAGGAAGATACAGGGCAATATATAGCCGGTGGTACAAACCTGCTTGATCTGATGAAGAAGCACATCGCTCAGCCAGAGATGTTAGTAGACATAACAACGATATCATCATCCATCAAACCACTCAAAACCGGAGTACAAATTGGTGCGATGGTTCGCAACAGCACACTTACTTTAGACAATGAAATTCTAACGAAGTATCCTTTAATCGCAAAAGCAATACTAGCAGGAGCTTCTCCGCAAATTCGAAACATGGCTTCCACGGGTGGTAATTTACTGCAACGTACCCGATGTGTCTATTTTTATGATGTGGATATGCCTTGTAATAAAAGAGAACCAGGAAGCGGCTGCAGTGCGCTTCATGGAAATAATCGCATGAGTGCAATAGTGGGTTGGAGTGAAGATTGCGTTGCTGTTCATCCTTCTGATCTTTGCATTGCATTAGTTGCCTTAGATGCTTCCGTTAAAGTGGTAGAGAAAAATCAAAAGGAACGTATTATTCCATTCAAGGATTTTCATCGCTTGCCAGGTAATACACCACACCAGGACAATAATCTTCCGGCCAATGCTATCATCACGGCAATTGAAGTTCCTGTGAATCCTTTCAATAAGCATTATGCTTATCTCAAACTCAGGGATCGCGATTCGTATGCATTTGCTTTAGTATCTGTGGCGGCCGCATTGCACCTTGAGAATAATCGCATTGTTGATGCCCGGTTAGCTTCGGGTGGTGTGGCGCATAAACCCTGGCGATGGTCAGATGCAGAGAATTTCCTGAAAGGTAAAGAAGCCAATACTGCCAATTTTCAAGAAGCTGCACGGATCGCTGCTGAGCAGACCAAGCCACTTGAGGGCAACGCATTTAAAGTGCCTATGCTTAAAGGAGCAATTGAAGTTGCATTACAAAATTGTTTAACTGCCTAGACCGACTTTATGGAATTCTTTGATAATGAACTAAGCACTTTAATGCCAGCCGAAGGACGCGTAGAAGCCATCGCTAAAGTAACAGGTAAAGGGAAGTACGCAGCAGAGTACACAGTACCTGGTGTATGCTATGCCGTGTTGGTAACCAGTAGCATTCCGGCTGGAACAATTAAGGCCATACAGGTTGACAAGGCAAAGCGGGCCACTGGCGTAATTGATATTCTTTACCACCAGAATAAACCTGTTGTTCCGGGATTTGCAGATGAAACAAAAATAAGAGAATCCAGAGTTGGGTTACCAGTTTTTTATACCGATAAAATTTATTTTAAGGGCCAGCCCATTGCACTTGTTGTTGCTGAATCATTGGAAGAAGCAACGTACGCTGCTTCACTGATTACTGCCGATTATACAGCAGAGGTTTTTAATGTTGACTTTGTAAAAACACATCCTAGTATACCGTTAAAGGCAGCAGGGAAGGAGCGAGGCACAGTTGATGAATGGTCGAATGCTATACATATAGTTGAAGCAGAGTATACGATTAAAGAAGAAGTGCATAATCCTATGGAGATGCATGCCACCATTGCTGAATGGGTGGGTGACAACAAAGTGAAGTTATATGAAAAAACGCAAGGTGTAAATTCAGTGCAACGCGTTATAAGCGGATTGTTTTCTATACCAAGAGAAAACGTAGAAGTTATCAGTGAATTTGTGGGTGGGGGATTTGGCTCTGGTTTACGGGTTTGGTCCAATACGTTAATGGCTGTGATGGCCTCACTACAAGTGAAACGCCCTGTTAAGCTTATGCTAACACGGCCGCAAATGTTTTCGCTCGTTGGCTATCGTCCTGAATCGTGGCAGAAAATTAAGCTTGGCGCGGATAGCAGTGGTAAATTTTCAGGCATGATCCACCAGGCGAAGCATACTACTTCAGTGTTTGAAAACTTTAACGAGAACATTACCCGTATTGCGCGCCTTGTTTATGATTTTAAAAACTTAAAAACGGAGTCAGCGATTGTTCCATTAAATTTAGGTACACCTACCTGGATGCGCGGGCCGGGCGATTGCACAGGTGACTTCGCCATAGAAAGTGCTATCGATGAACTTAGCTATAAGCTGAATGAAGATCCGATTGCTTTACGACTGAAAAATATCGCGCTAAAGAATGATCCGGAATCGGGTAAACCCTGGTCAACGCATTTCATTGATGAATGTCTGGAACAAGGGGCTACGAAAATCAACTGGAAAAACCGAAAACAAACACCTGGTCAGGTTACTGAAGGCGATTGGCAAATCGGCTACGGTATGGCTATTGGCATGTGGACATCAGGAAGAACCCAGGCGAGTGCTTCCATTGTGCTGGATAAAAGCGGAACAATAATCGTTCGTACTGCTATGACTGATATTGGAACAGGAACAGGAACCGCGATGCAAAACCTTGCCCACGAAAGTCTGGGTATGCCGAAAAACAAAATCAAGGTTGAGCTAGGTAATTCAAATTTACCTCCGGCTCCCAGTCAGGGGGGTAGCACCGGACTTGCTTCTTTAGGCGGTGCTGTGATGGATGCTGCCACCTTGTTGAAACAAAAGCTTGCTACTTATGCAGCTGCAATTAATGCTCAATACAAAGATGCAGCTGCTGCCGATATTTTGCTTTCAGAAAACGGAATTTCATACAAGCAAGCCAATGCACAATTTATTAGCTACGCAGACTTGTGGAAGAAAGTAGATGAGCCTACCATTGAAGCAGAAGCTACGTCAGCTCCGGGTGAAGAGCGTCAGCAATTTGCCTTCTGTTCATCAGCCGCACATTTTTGCATCGTTCGCGTCCACAGTAAAACAGGCAAAGTGAAAGTTGATCGCATGGTGTGTGTAGCAGATGGAGGAAAAATTATTAATGAGAAACCTGCTGCCAACCAGGTTTCAGGAGCTGCGGTTGGTGGCATTGGTATGGCCTTAATGGAAGAGCAACAGGCTGATGTTAAGTTTGGCAGTCTTTTAGGAAATGATCTTGCAGGTTATCACTTCGCTGTTAATGCAGATGCTCCCATCATCGAGGTTTCCTTCATTGACAAGCCAGATCCCAACATCAATCAAATGGGTTCTAAGGGATTAGGTGAAGTAGGTATAATAGGATGTGCAGCTGCTATAGCCAATGCCATTTATAACGCAACGGGTAAGCGCTTACGCAATTTGCCTATTACTCCGGATAAGGTTTTGCTGGGTTAGTACGGTAAAAGGTCAAGCTTGTAGGTCTTAGCGAGACGCTAAGACTAGTGGGAGATGATGGCTTGTTTCATTTGGGAGATGCTACGTTTTCTACACAAGATAAAAATTGGTCCTACGACTGGTTAGAAGCTGCAACCACTAATCAAAAAACCGTTTTCCCAATTATGAAAGGAAAAGATTTAAAAATAAAGGCATCTGATCCTGATAAATTAAGAGCTATTTACCGAGATTTTGATATCAATGCAGATGATTTTATAAATGGAAGTTTTACCATTCCTGCAAATCAAATAGGTTCATTGAAAATATTTGGCAGTGCTGCGGATGATATTAGTATAGTTAAGGAAGTAATCAATCTTTTTGACTAATGAACAGTACAGAACAAAAGAGATTAAGAGCAAAGGTTCATGAGGCACTATTGTTTTTTTACGAATCGAAGGGTTTTAAACTTAGCAAAACAAATGGAGTTTTTAAAAAGGATGGATTCGAAGTTGAATGGGGGGTGTCAGCAAAAAACATTGACTACATTTATTTTAACCCCTCGTTATGTGTCGTAGAGGACATTGTACAAAACACTTTACAGTTGGTGTTTGAGGAGAAGAAATTTGGTCTTACAATTTGTCGGCTTGCAGGTTGTCGGCTTGCACAAGAATTTGGGGTTCATGAATACGATTACCTAGGAGACAATGAAGATGATGTTGATAACGGTACTACTTATAAAGTTGACCAAGAAAGTGATTTAAGCAAACTAGTTGCTGATCATGTGAATTACATGGAGAAAGTGGGGTTACCGTTCTTTGAGAAAGTGAATTCTCTTCAGGGGATTTACAAATATTTATCTGACTTATTTTTCAAAAATGAAAAAGTCAAGAAGATCATTGGGAAAAGAGAAGTTTTAAGCTGTGTAGCAGCTTCCTATTTGTTGAATGACTCAGATATTGAGAAGTTATTACGAAGGTTGGAAGAACTGTATGCTGGAAACACTTATCTCCTCGATGATATGCAGAAGATTAAGCAATATTTTGAAAATAAAGGCTCCCCACACTGGTCGTAGCGTCTCGCTACGACCCTTGAAAAGGCTACATAACGTATCATTTTTTATATCTTATTTTAAGATGCAGTAGCGCAAGAGATTATTTTTGTTTTAGAAATAAATTGTAGCGTTGTTATTGATTGACAGAATTATAGTTAAGGTCGTAGCGTCTCGCTACGATCCTTGATATGGTCTTGAGTGCGTATTGCAAGGAAGTCTTAGCGAGACGCTAAGACCAGAAGGTGTTTTGTAAAGGCATAGCTGCACTGCCAAAAGCGTTGTACCAACATTCACAATAGTATCCCAATGGCTATAGCCCTATCTTTGCACCATGCAGCCCAACCTTAATACACTTTATAGCGATTTCTTAGCCAATTTGTCCATACCAGCCTTTAATCCAATGCAGCTTGAGCTGATTGAAAAGGCCGAACCGGGTACGAATCTTATGCTTTTAGCACCAACAGGCTCTGGAAAAACGCTGGCATTTCTAACCGCTGTGTTTAGCAAGCTTTCCGCTAAGGATAAGTTGGTGCAAGCGATTATTGTTGCGCCATCGCGTGAGCTGGCATTACAGATCGAACAGGTTTTCAGAGCAATGAAGACTTCTTATAAAGTTACCTGCTGTTATGGAGGTCATGATTTTCAAGTGGAACAGAATAGCCTGAGTGAAGCACCAGCAGTAATTATTGCAACACCGGGCAGACTAGCAGATCATATCGATCGTAAATCATTTGATCCATCAGGTGTCAGGATTGTAGTGCTTGATGAGTTTGATAAATCTTTGCAGATGGGCTTTCATGATCAGCTGGACATCCTATTCAAGTCATTGAACCAACGTCAGCAACATATACTAACCTCTGCTACTAATCAGGGAGCGCTACCGGATTTTCTTCCTTTTAAGCGACTGAACACGATTGATTATTTGACTTCCGTTCCGGACCCTAAGCTTGAATTAAAAGTACTCCACACCAATAGCACAGATAAAGTTGATGCGCTGATGAAACTGGTAGCCAGTTTTAACCAGGAGGTGTGCCTTGTCTTTTGTAACCATCGCGAAGCCGTAGAAAGAATCAGTATGCTGTTTAAGAGCAAGAATTTTGAACATGGCACATTCCATGGTGCAATGGAACAGATTGATCGTGAGAAAAACCTGATCCGGTTCAGGGGTGGGGCACACAATGTTTTAATTTCAACTGACCTGGCTTCACGCGGACTGGATATTCCGGACATTAAACATGTTGTTCATTATCAATTACCTCCGAAAGAAGATGCATTCATTCACCGAAATGGAAGGACAGCACGTATGCATGCGCATGGCGAAGCGTATTTGATTCTTGCCGATGATGAATCATTACCTGAATACCTCACGCAAAAGATTGAAACCATACCCGTACCCAAAACTTTGAAACTGCCACCACCACCTGCCTATGCGTGTTTATACATAAGCGCAGGCAAAAAAGATAAAGTGAGTAAGGGTGACATTGTTGGCTTTTTGACAAAAAAAGGCGGAATTACAGGAGATGACATTGGGTTGATCATGCCACTTGACTATGCTTCTTATGTATCTATAAAGCGACCCTTGGTGAAAAAGGTGCTGGAGGCAATACAGCAAGAAAAACTAAAAAATATTAAAGTAAAGGTTGAAGTAGCGAATTGATATTTCGCTTCTTCAACTAGTTATGCCCAAACTCGAGTGAGTTACCTATTTAGGTTGCCAACATTCCTATCACGTTCTATCTAGATTTTCTTTTAAGCTCAACATAAGAGGCTTCTTTAGAAGATAGATTCAGGAATTCTGCTGCACTGCCAACTTTCCAACCTTTTGCTTCAAGCCGTTTTTTCTTTGCACTATTCATTTCTTAAGAAACGGAATATTAATACTGTTATGAATATTAGACATATGTCCAGATTGACATATAATCTTTTACCTTTTTAAGGTAGTAATACTTTTTAGTCAAGTGCGTTTTGTGAGCTAAACTTGATATGATATGATAAAATTGTAATGGTTTTATTTTAGTAACAGCTATTTCAAGGCGCGCTGTTAAATGCAATAGGGATAGAAACGGAAAGCCCGAAGCGCGCGGGAAGGAGCGAGGCCGGACTTGTAGTGGATAGCCCGGGCCGCAGGCATTGCCCTTATAGTAAAAAATGTGTTTCATTATTGTCTTTTGTTTTAAATTCAGAAGTAAACTTTGCTGAGCGATTCGTTTTACTATTGTTGAAAATCTTCATAGTTGTTAGTTTAATTGATCTGGAGCGCTAACAATTGAGTTCAATAACCTACCATAAACCTTAATTACAATCTTTTTACATATCCGTTTACATCATTTTACATCTGAAATGGCGTTTTGATTCACTGGCCGTCTAGTTTTGATGCATTCTTTTACTAAAATCAAATCGATTATGGATTTACTAGAGCTGACCTTTTATTGCATGTTGAGTACATTTTTTGCTGAACCGACTTTGGAACATGCCCAATTAACTGCGGCAAAGCCTTTAAAATGTAGCACAAGCAATGTGCTTGCACCAGTAGTAAACAGCATTATTTACCAATCAAAAGATGGTGGACAGACTTGGCAGGACATCAGTCAGGGTTTGCCTGTGAATGTACAACCTGAAGACTTTTTTGCAGGTGAGTCTGATGTTTATATGCGTGTAAAAAATGATTTGTATCGTAGTAAAACTAATCTTACCAAGCCTGTTTGGGAAAAAGAGAATGGCCTTGATTTACGAAGTCCTTCAATTGCTTTCAATCGTTCGGGTGTACTGGCTTACAATTATGATGGAAAGATTTATAGAAAAGCATCGGCTGCAGACAACTGGTTACCGGTATATGCAAATTCTAAAAAGCAGTCGATGAACAATATTATTGAAACTTCTGATGGTACGTTGTTCTTAGGTTCAGGAAATGGTCTTTACAAATCTGCGGACAAGGGACAAAGCTGGAAGCAAGTACAAAATGAAGGTTGGGTAATGGATATCGTTGAGTCTGATGGTGTTCTTATCGGTACTGGTCAAAATGGTATTATGCGTTCGATAGACAACGGTGAACATTGGGAATGGGTAATAAGCGAAGGTGGAGTAGGTATAGCTATTGAACGTATAGAAGGAGGATTTGCTGCCATAGCTTATAGTTCTGCTAACCAATCCAGAAGAATATTTATATCATTGGATAAAGGAATAACCTGGAAGACTATTGATGAAGGACTTAAGCCTGCTTTATCCATTTCATCCATCAAACAAGTAGGTAACAATTTACTCTGTGGTCATCCGGATGGTATTTATCGTTCGGCTGATATGGGCAAAACATGGCAGTTGGTTCAATCCGGTATGGCGGAAAGAAAGTTGGTATTTGTTCCGACATGGAATACTGCTACTTACAATGATTCTGGAAAAGTGTTTAAACTGTTTGTGACTGGAAATGAAGTATACGCTGTTGCTGTCAATTCAGGATGCTAATAGGTGATTGTAAATGAGTAGGTTATGTAAATTGAATTCGCTCATTTAATTAAGATGGTTTAAAGTATTACATTATATAGCGATGTTTTGGTATGCTGATATTTATTCTGTGCAAATTCAACAATTACTGATGATTGAAAGTATGTTACTTTGTTTCATATTCCTGGTCCTCTGCGAGAAACAATCGACTCAATAGAAAGAATGATGAGCCACCTCCATACTGTATTAAAGTCAACAAAGTGGGAACTTTTTGTGACCCTTTACCCCAATTGAATAGTTACTTCATCCCTTAATCAGCATTCCAAGTCTTTAATAAGCATAGTTATTGGAGGCACCGACTTTGTGCCACAGCACAGTATAAACTAATTTAAACAAACAATTTATGAAAGTAGGTCAGGGATGGAAGGTGATGTTGATGATGGCGGTCGTAGCATTAAGTGTAATGACAATGAGTTGCGATGACGATGATGATAATAATGCAACAGGGAAAAATTATAACATCACCGGAAGTGCGAACGGCACTCAGGTTGTTCCGGCAATCAGTGGAACAGGTACGGGAACGATGACAGGTACTTATAATCCGAATACCCGTGTATTAAATTACACTAATAGTTGGGCTGGCTTAAGTGGCGCACCAACTGGTGGTGGTTTTTATAGCGGAGCATCAGGCGTAAACGGTGCTACAGTAGGAACACCATGGGCATATAATGGTAGCACAACAGCAACAGGTAGTAGTTCTGGTAATATGACACTTACAGAATCACAGGAGCAACAGCTTTTGGGAGGTAACATGTATTACGGCTATAATACTGCAACAAATACCAACGGAGAAATCCGAGGTCAAATTACCACACAAGTACAATAATTAAGGAGTGCATTATTTATTTTAAAGAGGGTCTTATGTAGGCCCTCTTTTCTTTTGTAGGGTTTAAACACATGGTAATAATTCAGGAGGCTGATGTCACTATTGGCACTGGTTTACGCAAAGTCCTTCCGGATGGAGAATTTTCTACACAATCCATTCTCATCTTTACTTCTTTTTGGGAATAATTTACGCTTAGTAAGATTTGGTTCGCAGATTGTGTAGTGCCAAATAACTAAACGAGTATTCGATAATGATACGTGATGGAGTACATCTCAGCCTTTGGCAAGAAAAGGTAAAAACCTATAAACCAGTATTCGAGTCTGTGCATTCACAGAAGTTTGATGTAATAATTGTAGGTGGTGGTATAACAGGAATTGCCACTGCATTGGCCTTACAGACAAGAGGAAAAAACTGTCTTGTGCTGGAGACACGAAATTTATGCTACGGAACTACAGGCGGAACAACGGCACACATCAATACTTTTTTGGATACACCGTATAATACCATTATTGATAATTTTAATCTTGAAGTTGCCAGGCATATCGCTAAGGCTGCGAAAGATGTAATAAAAAAGATAAAATCAACTGTTGACACCTTTGCTATCGATTGTGGATATGAAGACTGTAAAGCTTTTGTGTTTGCCCAGAATGAAAAGCAAGTGGATGAACTGGATAAAATTTTAGACGCCTGTATAAAAGTAGGTGTTCATGCAGCGCATAGTAAAGATATTCCTGTACCCATTGCATTTTTAAAAGCGATGGTAATCAACGACCAGGGTAAATTTCACCCAGTCAACTATGTGTATGGAATGGCTGCTGCATTTGAAAAAGCAGGTGGCATAATTCTCGAGAATTGCAGGCTTATAAAAGCAGATGAAAGTGGTGAATTAATCAAGGCTGAGACGGAGATGGGTAACTTTCAATGCGATCACCTTGTCTATGCTACTCACATTCCTCCCGGTATTAATTTGCTTCATTTACGCTGTACACCTTACCGAAGTTATGCCATGGTGGCGAGATTAAAGTCGGGCCAATATCCAAAGGATTTGATATACGACATGGCGGATCCTTATCACTACTATCGTACACAATTAATCGATGGTGAAGAGTATTTTATTGCAGGAGGTAAAGATCATAAAACGGGATATGAACAAGAGACCGATGCATGCTTCGAAAGTCTGGAGCAAACCATAAGAACTCATTTTGATATAAGTTCCATTTCACATGCATGGTCATCGCAATACTATGAATCATCTGATGGAATTCCCTACATAGGTCATTTACCGTCCCATAACGAAAAGGTATTAGTTGCAACAGGGTTTGGTGGAAATGGAATGACCTATAGTCACATTGCTGCAGAAGTTATTCAGTGTATAATTTTTCAGGAAAAAAATGAATTGATTGATATCTTTTCTCCTTCACGGCTAAAACCGATTGCGGGCTTTAAGAATTTTGTAGAACACAATTTTGATGTAGTAAAACAGCTGATGTCAAAAGCGCTTTCATTGTATGAGGATAAAAATTTTGAAAGCATACCACCCGGAGAAGGAAAAGTTTTAAAAATCGATAATCATCCAATAGGTGTATACAGTGATGGTGTTGATTCTATACATATTGTAAGTGCTGTCTGTACGCACATGAAGTGTATTGTAAAGTGGAATACTGCCGAGAAATCATGGGATTGTCCTTGTCATGGTGCACGCTACTCAATTCAAGGGAAAGTACTTAACGGTCCGGCAGATCACGATCTTGAATACATACATCATTCAGTAAAGGAGAATGTGTGATAGCGTAAAACATTCTAAACAAGGAATGGGTATGCTTTTGTTTCACTGCTTGCAATTAATTCTAGAAATGCTTTTCTATTGTTAGGGTGCCTTACACTAACGTGAATGAATAATTATCATCACTTCCGGAAGTTAGCTTTATTGGGTAACTGCCAGCATGGATGCTATTGGTGGCAAGTGTGTTGGCATGAAGTTGAGCGTTCAACACTCTTGAAAATTAAAATGTGTCTCACTCTTTTCAAAAATTTCACAATTATCCAAGAAAATGGCTCAATTTATCCCGATTTTTTGAAGAGTAAATTGATGTTGAAATCCCTGGTTTTGTCCCTTGAAATCGGGATAAAAAATTTGGTTGATTTATTATTGTTAAAAGCAGATTAAGCATTTTGTTTCTCACTTATTTAATGATGTTTCAATTGCTGAGCAGCCTGAGTCCATTCTATATCTTTACTATTCCTCCCGGATTATCAATGCCCCTTTACTATCATTACAACCTATCTTAATTTTAAGGTTTTAGTTTTATTAAAAAGCCATTTCAACAGATTTAAGCATGAGTATACCTTAAAATTAAGGTATCGATAATGCGGCAATTTTTGATTTTTCGGAGTTTTATCATTTTAACAAGATTAATTCATCCATTCATTTTGCAGCCACAGATATAATAATTTTATTTGCCCCGGGCTTGATTGGTGCAGCGATTACTTTTTTACTTTCTTATCTAAACCTTCATCAATGAAATTTATCTTCATGGTGACGCTGCTATTGCTTGTAGCCTGTCACGCCATTGCTCAATGGAATCCTAATGGGGCTACTACTGGTAATATCTACTATAATGGTGGGAATGTGGGGATTGGGGAGAGTTCTCCATCAAGCCCTTTACATATCAAGTCAAACATTAACAGAACACTTCGGCTGGATTTTATTGGTTTATCAGAAGGTAATTCGTATACATGGCAATCCTTTTCAGCCAATTCCGTTGAACAATGGAGAATCATTGGGAAAGAAAATGACAATGCAAGCCTTGAATTTTATAACAAATCAGGTGTTAGCAGACTGAGTCTATTGCAAAATGGTAACATTGGTATTGGTGTTTCTCAACCAGGTGCAAAGTTAGAAGTCAATGGAAATATTAATGTGGGGAGTCCAAACTCAGTTGTTCTTGGTTATGGTGCTACATTAAGTTTTTTAGGAGCTTCATTAAATGGAGATCCTTTATGGATATCACGCTATAATAATAGTGCTAATAAATCAGAGCTGAGATTAAACCTTGGGGATGATTTCGGTCAGCAGGAAGATATGTTTACAATTGGTACTCATCATTGGAATGGGGGAGAGTGGAAGCCCCATTTTTCCGTTCATGCCTCTGGTAAAGTAGGCATCGGCACCACTAACCCTGACGCCAAACTCGCAGTCAAAGGCACCATCCATGCCGAAGAAGTAAAGGTAGACTTACAAGTCCCCGGGCCCGACTATGTTTTCGAACCAACTTATCAACTACCCTCACTCACCAAAATAGAAAACTACATAAAAGCCAACAAACATTTACCCGAAGTACCTTCTGCCAAAGAGATGGAGACTAACGGTATTAATTTGAGTGAGATGAATATGCTGTTGTTAAAAAAGGTTGAGGAGTTGACGTTGCATTTGATAAGAATTGAAAAAGAGAATGAGTTGCAAAGGAAAGAAATCAATGAATTGAAAAGAAGAGAGGAGGAGTAGTGTTGAAGGACGTCCGAACCACGATGGTTGGGATAAAAACCGGGATGATTGGGATTAATAGGATGGAAAATCTAAATGCAAAATGATATAAGTCTGAAATTTAATATGGCAGATGACGAACTCAAATACTCAGCAATTACAGGCAAGGTGATTGGCTGTGCTATGGAAGTACATACTTTTTTAGGTAATGGATTTCAGGAGGTCATCTACCAAAGATCACTTGCGTATGAGATGGAATTGCAAAAACTTGGTTTTGCAAGGGAATACGAAATGCCGGTTGTGTATAAAGAAAAACAAGTTGGATCAAGACGTGTAGATTTTTTAGTTGAAAATTTAATCTGTGTTGAAATTAAAGCGCTTATACAATTAGAGAAAGTACATATGGCACAAGCGCTTAATTATCTGGAAGCTTATAACCTTGAGGTAGGTCTTTTACTCAACTTTGGAAGCACCAGATTAGAATTTCATCGACTTAGAAATAAAAAGTTTGTGGATGTCAACCATCTCATTCATCCAATTCATCCCAATCATCATGGTTCAGACCACCTCTAAACGAAACAGAACAACAAATGAAAACTAAAATGAAATACCAATTCGTCATAACCTACTTCATTCTCAGCGCACTTACACATTATTCACAGGCACAGCAATGGACAGGCAGCCCGGATGTTAATGGACAGATTGAAAGAACAGGTAATATTAGAACCAATGGCCTCTCGTTTGGGAGCTATGGGACATCGCTAGTTGGCGATTCAGCCCCCTATATGATTAGTTCTCCTCCAAATGGAGAAAATCATGATCTTATGCTTTTTGGAAATAGTACAGCAACCCTTAACCTAAGATTATTTGATGGCGATTTTAAACTTGGTCCTTATACCACTCCAAATGCCATTCTTTATAATTCAGGAAATGCTTTTTTTAATGGTAATGTGGGTATTGGTGTTTCTCAACCAGGTGCAAAGTTAGAAGTCAATGGAAATATTAATGTGGGGAGTCCAAACTCAGTTGTTCTTGGTTATGGTGCTACATTAAATTTTTTAGGAGCTTCATTAAATGGAGATCCTTTATGGATATCACGCTATAATAATAGTGCTAATAAATCAGAGCTGAGATTAAACCTTGGGGATGATTTCGGTCAGCAGGAAGATATGTTTACGATTGGTACTCATCATTGGAATGGGGGAGAGTGGAAGCCCCATTTTTCCGTTCATGCCTCTGGTAAAGTAGGCATCGGTACCACCAACCCCACTCAAAAACTCACTGTCAATGGTACAGTCTACTCCACAGAAGTTAAGGTAGATGTAAATGCAGGCACCGGCCCCGACTACGTCTTCGAACCTACTTACCAATTGCCCTCTCTCATTGAGATAGAAAATTACATAAAAGCCAACAAGCATTTACCAGAAGTACCTTCAGCTAAAGAGATGGAAACGAATGGCATTAATCTGAGTGAGATGAATATGTTGTTGCTGAAGAAGGTGGAGGAGTTGACGTTGCATTTGATAGAGCAACAAAAAGAGATTGAAATGTTAAAAACGAAAATCAAGTAAAATGAAAAACCTCCTCATTAGTTTCATGCTCACAGCTTGTAGTTTTGTTGTGCATGCTCAATGGAATACTTCTGTCACCAACACACTCCATACAAATTCCGGGAATGTTGGAATAGGAGTAGACCCTCCTTTGGAGAAGCTACACATCAATGGAGCAATCAGGGGTAATGCCGGAGGTGGAGCACTTCGAATTAATACACCAACAGGGTATGTTGACATAGGTTCTGCCAATACCGCATGGATGCATTTTAGAACGGATCGTCCTCGATTTTACTTTGATAAGCCCGTTACAGTTTTCGGTGGTATAGGAAGTTATGATCTTAATGATCTCTACCTTCAAACAAATACTTCAACACGAATGACTATAGTTAATAGTACTGGAGATGTGGGCATAAATACAACTGCACCTCAAGGAAAATTTCAAGTCAATACAGAACGACCTGTTATTATAAAAAGTAATGGTGGAAACGGTATTTACGGTAGTGAAATAGGATTTAATGCAGTAGTGAATACTGCAGTAGTGCCAAATCAATTTAGAAAACTTGGGGGTACGTCCCAACAAGGAGGAGCGTCAATAGCTGTTGATCATACAGGTAATATGTTATTTCAAATGTATAATGGAGCAACACTTGATGAATCGATAACTAATTACCTGCCGCAGATAGTTTTTAAGAATGATGGTAAGCTTGGTGTTGGCACAACATCACCAACAGCAAATTTGCAAATAGGTCAATCCACGATGAATGGTTTGATTAGTATGGGAGGCTATGCTCACATTGGAAGCTTAAAATCTTCAGGAGATTTGTTTTTGGGCATGAACGTCCAGGCGAAATATTTAGATGTTTCAGATAACTCAGTGGTAAGAGTCCTTAATAGCAATAATCATGGTTTCTCTACTATTCAAATGAGCTACAATGGTGATGTAACTTTTTATGCAAAGAAAGGAAGCGTTATAGCAAATGAGCAGGCAAATACCAATGGAAATGCAGTCTTGAAAATTGTAGGTTCTGGTAACGTAGGCATCGGCACCACCAACCCCGATGCCAAACTCGCAGTAAAAGGCACTATCCATGCAGAAGAAGTAAAGGTAGACTTACAAGTGCCCGGCCCCGACTACGTCTTCGAACCTACTTACCAATTGCCCTCTCTCATCGAGATAGAAAATTACATAAAGACCAACAAGCATTTACCTGAAGTACCTTCTGCTAAAGAGATGGAAACTAATGGTATTAATTTGAGTGAGATGAATATGCTGTTGCTAAAAAAGGTGGAGGAATTGACGTTGTACATGATTAAGACCAGTAAACAGGTAGAAGAATTGAAAGTAGAAAATAAGGAGCTTAAAAAAAGCATCGAGTTTCTAAATAGAAAAGACTAAAAATATGAGAGTATTAATTGTTTGTATTTCAATCCTAAGTGTTGGCTCGCTTTATGGCCAGGTATTACTAACACCCGGTGGTACGGTAGGCACCAGTCCCGATGGTACAGTGCGTGTTTCCAATACCTCTCTGTTAGCCGCTAGTATTATAGATGACAATGACTCTCCAGATAATGCTGTTCGTTTAGTTTCACATTGGTGGCCCAATAATGACAGTGAACGAGACTTAGGTTCTTCTTCCTTAAAATGGCGTAACCTGTTTCTTTCCTCCAATGCAAATATTTTCGGAAATGTAGGCATAGGCGGCTCAGCCTTGACTAATGCTAAATTGGTGCTAACACATTCAGCAAGCGCACCGTATATGAATGCTTTTCAAATCACAAGTAACAATTTAAATATACATTGGCCTTTAATGATAAGCACGAATGGACTTTCTAACCAGTCAGGTTTTGTCAGTGATGGTGATGGAGATATTTATTTCCTGCTTAGAGATAAAAATGGAAACGCGGATGTACAACTTAATTCAGAGGGAAATAATTTTATTAATGGAGGAAACTTAGGTATTGGAACCGTGGCTCCAGCCTCTAAATTAGAGGTTAATGGAACCATTAGTATGGTTAGAGGAAATAAAATACAATTTTTAGAGACAGTTGGAGGAGCGCCTCGAGCATTCATTGAAAGTGATGCTTCTAACAATTTGAAATTTCATATTGGAGGAGGTGCAGGCACGGATGCAATGAACTTAACCACTGCGGGAAATCTTGGCTTAGGATTAATTAGTCCGTCTGGTAAACTACACATTAATACAGATGCCTGGGTTCCATCACTTCTTGCCTTATCTGATACACATTATGGGCCAAGTATGATTTACCATTTTCAGATTGAATCTGATGGACTTAAAATCAAAAAGGAAAACTCCATTAATTATCTATTTAAAACAAATGGAGATTTTATCGTGAGTAATGGAGCAGTGCACAGTAAAGAAGTTAAGGTTTCACTGACTCCAGGCACCGGCCCCGACTACGTTTTCGAGCCTACTTACCAATTGCCCTCACTCACCGAAATAGAAAACTACATAAAAGCCAACAAGCATTTACCTGAAGTACCATCTGCCAAAGAGATGGAAACCAATGGTATTAATTTGAGTGAGATGAACATGCTGTTGCTGAAGAAGGTGGAGGAGTTGACGTTGTACATCCTTGACCAACATAAAACAATAGAACAGCAGAAAGCCCAAGCAGATGCTCTACAAAGCAGGCTTATAAAAATTGAAAAAGTATTAAATCAATTTGAAAATAAATAAACCAAAAAGTATGAGAGTAATTTTATTCACATCCTTACTTCTGATTACTTGTCTATCTCAAGTACAGGCTCAGAACTATATTCCACCATCTCCTGATGCGTTGGGAATGGCGAAACTGGCAAGTACTGGAGTTAATTTGTACACTGGTAATTCGCATGTAAATTTACCTATTACCCAACTAAGTGGTAGAGAATTGACTGCGTCTGTAAGCTTGAGTTATAATGCCTCAGGGCATAAAGTTCAAGAGGAGTCAGGGTCTGTAGGCTTAGGTTGGTCGTTAAATGCCGGAGGCACGATCACTAGAATGGTAAGGGGACTTCCTGATGAACTCCCTGATGGTTATTGTGGTGTTAATAATCGTGGAGAAATGGCTAACGCAACTACGTTATCAAGTACTTTTAGGGATAATGTAGCATACGGAATTTGGGATGGTGAGCCAGATATTTTTTTCTTCAACTTTATGGGGAGATCAGGAAAGTTTTTTCTGGATGCTGCAGGAATTGTCTACACAGTTCCATATCAAGATATTGTAATTAAACCTGCTATATGCCGATCAGGTAGAGATAGCTGGGAAATAATTGATGAGAATGGTATCAGTTATTTTTTCGGATCATCTGCATCTCATAGAGAGACCAGTACCTATAAAAAGGTATTCCCTGCTGGCAGTCCTTCTACAAATTTTGTTTCGTCCTGGCATTTAAGTAGGGTAGAAAGTCCTAATAAGACAGACTACCTTGACTTTAGTTATACATCTTCTACTGTTAGTTTTATGAATTACTACTATACTAAAGTAGAGGGGGCAGGTAATTGTGCTCCAAATGTTGGCACGATAAAAAACGAAAGTACGCTAGTTACCGTTGCAACAAAATATCCTTATCAGATTACTTCTCCGAGCGGAAGTATCGCATTTCAATGGAGCTCTGAGAGGATTGATTTCCCTGGAGCATTGCGCTTAGAGAGTGTTATTCTTCAGAATAGCAGCTATTCTCAGATTTCAAAAACAAGATTTGAATACAGTTATTTCTATGACCCAACCTGCACTAAAGGTGACTCCGAATGTAAAAGGCTGCGATTAGATAAGGTTTATGATCTTTCCCCAGATCCTATAGCGACTTTCACATATAATCTTGAGACTAATTTACCTTCTAAGGATTCACCTAATATTGATCATTGGGGTTATTACAATTCTAATTCTGTTGACACTTGGTTGCCTAGTTCGTTTCACTACGATTTGATCCTTAACGAAGAAAATCATTCTTTTTCTGGCGCATCAAGACAACCAAGCTTCCCAAAAGGCATGGCCAATATTTTAACCAAAATAGAGTCCCGTGGAGGAGGTTATAAGTTATTCACCTACGAACCACATGATGCAATTCAGTATCCAAATACTTATATAGGTATTGGAGGATTGAGAATAAAATATATTGAATATAATGATGGGATAAATCAATCAATTGTAAAGTCATATCATTATCTAAAAAAGGATAATATTACTACTTCTGGACAGGTATTCTACGTCCCGATCTATTATGCTTACAGAATTGCTTTTGGTGGAACTTTCAAAAGATTTTCTCACTCACTTACTTCTACTTTTGACCTCAATGGATCTCACATAGGTTATTCGAGAGTTATCGAAAAAATTGATGGCCAAGGTTCTAATGTACATACATTTTCAAATTATGAAGATTCTAGTCCTGCTACTATTGATATTTTTGGACCTACTTGGGGAGTGGCTGATTCGTATTCTTGGGAAAGAGGTAATGTTAAAAAGCAAGAGACTTATAACTCTTTGAATAGACTTGTTTCAAGAGTAACTAATAATTACAACTTTACTTTGCCTGTAAAGCGATCTATGAAGGGTGTTAGTACTTCGAGTTATAGTTATGATTGCAATCCTAATGGCGGCAGTAGGTTTAGTCGATATGATATTATTTCCCGTCCCTTTGTAGTTAGTAGCCAGATTTTAGAGCAATTTGACCCGTTAGACACACTTAAAGTTATCAGAATCGTTAATGATTTCGAATATGATCCGACTACGTATCAACTAACTAAAACTGCCAAGTATAATCAGGCTAAACCAACAGAAAAGTTTATAACAAAGAATAAATTTGTTTCCTCTCCAGATTACTATTCAATTTTATCCAACGGACTTGACTGTGAACAAGAACAAAATAATTGTTACGACAATTGTAACTCAATTGCCGACCCTTTTGAGAAATCAGAATGCCAGCTTGGTTGTAATAACGGCTATTATACATGTATTGATTCGCAACCCGTATATTCTACACCCATGGAGTCTTCAATTTTAGAATTGAAGAGAAGACATCAGATAAGCATCCCTATTGAGACGACAACCATTTATCAGAACGGATCAAACTCAAAAGTTCTGGATGCTAATATCATGCTTTTAAAGACAATTCCATCAACGGTTCCTAAAGTTTTCCTTGCTGAGATTTGGTCACTAAAAGAAGGGGTTCAAGAGAGTAACTATGATTATTCAGTAGTTAACTCAAATAGAGAATTCATTTACGACTATACTAAATTTAGTAAAAAAGTTACTTATGATGCGTATGATAATTCAACCGGTAGATTACTTCAAACAACTTCTTCAGATGGAGTAGTGACCAATTACACATGGACACCAGATAGACTCAATGAATTATCGACTTCTATATCTACCCTAGGCCTCACGACTAGAACAACCAATTATGTACATAAGTCGCATGTAGGCCCTACTTCCGTGATTGATGCAAATGGTACTACTATAAAATACGAGTATGATGTATTCAATCGCTTGTCCAAAGTGAAAGACGAGAATAATCACATCATGAAACAGTATCGCTATCATTATCAAAACGAAACACCTGGTTTCAGAATTACTTCGATCAAGGAGTCTAACCCAGGAGATAATGTAATCTATTATGCAACGGATGTAGCTGCTTCAGCAGGAGGGAATCCGCAGCTTGTGTGGGATATGGGTGATGGACGCGTGGTTGATAACAATAGCACACAGGTTTCGCATGCTTATGCTGCTCCTGGTACCTATACAGTGAAGTTGGCGGGTCTAAACCCGGAATATGGACCGGTAACCCGAACACAACAGATAACTGTTTATCCTGTTGTTTCAGGTTCTATCTGTGCTGATGGCCCAATTCAACTTGATCTTTGTGGTGGTGAAGATACTTACTTTGACCATTGCCCGGGTAATCAAAATACCTACCCAAGTTCTCCTGTAACTTTTACTTTTAATGTAACAGGGGGCTGTCCTTCATCATATACTTATGCGTGGAAGTATAAAAAGGTTCAGGATGCCTATTGGTTTTATTCGCCTGAAACTTCAAATCAGTATACGTTGTATGATGTACTTAATGAGGGAACATACATTATAGAATGTGTTGTAACTGATGGCTGTGGCAAAACATACACTGGAAGTTATAATATTATAAGATTTAAAAGCAATCCGCAATGTGGTAGTGGAGGCGTAGGCATTGAAAACTAACTGATAATTAGCAATGAAAAATATACTTAATAAATTTTTGCCACTGTTTGTCCTGATACAACTAAGCTTTACGGCTGTGGCGCAACAGGTTGAGTTAATAACTGAGACAACCCAAAAAACGGCTTACGAAAATAAGAATTACCTGATTGTAAAAAGCCTTACCTTAAAGCCTGGCTTTATTTTTAATGGTACACAAGGTAGTTTCTATGCCAAAGTACACCCGAATGCCACCGTACCCAGTACACCAAGCAATGATCAAAACTTTGTGCGTACGGAGTCCATATTGGTTGAGGGCATGACTAGCGAAGATCAAGTACGATCATTAAATAACCTGGATAAATCAGTGACGTTTACCTATTCGGATGGTGCGGGCAAACCCTTACAAAGCATAAGTGTGGCCAGTAGTCCTTCACTGAATGATGTGATACAACCTGCTTACTACGATGCACTCGGTCGCCCGGAAAGAAGTTATGCACCGTACACGATAGGGGCAACGGGTGGTGCATTTCAAAACAATGCCCTCGCACAGCAGGAGGCTTTCTATAGCAATACCAATGATAAAGTAGCGGATGAATTCACCAGGCCCTATAGCGCTGTTGTTTACGACCCTGCCCCTGGTGTAAGCGAAGTGAAAAATATTGGTGCTGCCTATGCTAATAAATCAACTTTTGCAAGAGTAAGATTGAATGATGCGGGTGTTGTGCGTGAGTGGACCATCAATGCCAATGGCCTGCCTGTTTCCAACAATACTTACGCGGCAGGTATGCTGGCTTATCAGGAAACAGAAGACACGGAAAATTTTAAGACACGATCATACTCCGATTGGCTAGGTAGAACAGTAATGACTGAATCGGAAACTACTGAAAATCGTTGGGCAATAACCTATTATGTCTACAATGAATATGGTAATGTGTTATACGTAATTCCCCCTGCTGCTGCAACAAATTACACACCTGATCAAGCCTATGCCGACCGCTGGTATTTTCAAAATCGCTATGATGACCAGCAACGCAAAATTGCCAGTAAAACCCCGGGGGCAGGCTGGGTATACACCGCATATGATCAATGGGATCGTGTCGTATTGACACAAGATGCCAATCAACGAAGCAAGAGCCCAAGAGAATGGAGTTTTGTAAAATACGATGCCTTTAACAGACCCATTGTTACAGGTATTTATAAAACCAACGAAACCAATGAGGCCAATGTGCGCTCAGCCGTTGCAGCGGCTGCCGGGCGTTATGAAACAACCAATGAAACTGCTGTTGGTTATACGCTTACTTCAACGTTTCCCTCTGCCACAGAGGCCGATCTGTTAAGCATTACCTATTATGACGATTACAGCTTCCTCAACAATAATCAATGGGATCCGCAAAGCAACAATTACAACTTTGTAAATGAAGTGGGTTTTACAGGCACTGCCAGAGATGGTGTCAACGATAAAGTACTGGATTTAGCAACAGGTGGTAAAATCCGTGTGTTGGATTCAGATATAGGATGGCTGAATAGCGTAACATGGTATGATGACGAGTTAAGACCCCTGCAAACAATCGGCAAAAACATTTTTAACAACACAGATCGTTTTACCTCCGAATACGCTAACTGGACGGGCGAGGTATTAAAAACCAAACACGTTCATACCAAAGGTGCAAACTCAACCAGTATTCTGGAACGTTTTGAATACGACCCGACAGGGCGTTTACTGAAGAGCTATCATAAAATTGATAGTCAGCCTGAGGTGTTGCTGACCGCTTTTGAATACAATGAATTAGGCCAGGTTGTAAAAAAAGAACTGCACACTACTTCTCCTCCCGGAGGAGGCCAGGAGGGAGCTCTGCAGGCCATTGATTATCGCTACAACATCCAAGGTAGCCTCACCAATATCAACTACACCAATCCTGAGGCAGGAGATCCTGTAGATTACTTCAGCATGGAGCTGGCTTACTATAACAGCTTAAATACAGGTAACTTCGAAAAATTTGATGGCTCCATTACCGGCATAAAATGGAAGCATGACCTGAGTAATAAGGACAGGGTTTACAACTATACCTACGATAAAAAATCCTTAACACAAGGTGCCTACAAAACTTTAATGGCCTCAGCTGATACTGAAGTAAATGCCTATACAGAAGAAGGGATAAAATACGATCTGAATGGCAACATTAAAGAAATGGATCGGTATGCCTGGAAAACAACCAACGCCCAAAAGATTGACGATTTATCGTACAACTATGGCGCAAGCGAAGGTAACCAGTTAATGAAGGTAGACGAACTGCAAGCCGGAGGAGCAGGAGTTGATGGCTTTACGGATGGCAATACTTCAGGGGATGATTATGTCTATGATGTAAACGGTAACCTGATCGAAGATAAAAACAAAGGCATCACCATTACTTATAACGTACTGGATCTGCCGAAACGTATCACGCTAAGCGACAATTCCTATATACAATATACCTATGATGCGGGTGGAGCCAAGTTGAAAGAAGTGTATTATAATGTGTCACATGAGGAACAATACAGAAGAGAATATGTTGGTGGATTTGTCTACTACGGGGAGGGAAGCAGTGGAAATACAGAGCCGGTGTTGCTTCACCACAGTCAGGGTCGCTTAGTGCCCGCAAGCTTTACTAATCTCATTACCAATACGGCTATAAGAGAGGCCAATACAACTGCTGGTTTTTCAGCGAATGGAAACGTAACCATTACGCAGGAGAACCTGAACAACGAGACCTACATAAAAGTAGTAAGCAACCAAAGCAGCAGTACGCCCGGTGTTTACCCTATAGGAGGAACCATTAGCGTAAAGCCAGGAGAAAGTTATTCACTGAAAGTATTAGGTTACCAAAGCGTAGGCTCCACAGCAGCCTTATATGTTAAAAATGTTAATGGTGGCGATATCCTCTGGCCGGGTGCAACCTTACCGATTGGTTCGGGTGCTGAAACCTTGGCAACTTCAACCTTTACTATACCTGCCGGTGTAACACAAATTGCCGTTGGTGTTTTATGGAATGGCGTAAGCAGCGGGCATACCTTTTACATTAACCGCATTGCCTTGTATAAAACAGATTGGGAGTACCAGTATTTTCTCAACGACCACCTGGGTAGTACGCGTGTAGTGCTACAAACCACACCACATACCTTCACCTATGTGGCCACCATGGAAAGTGCCAACCATGCGCAGGAGAATACGCAATTCTTTAACCTGAGCAGTGTTAATGAAATTCCATCACCCGGCAATGCTACACCTGGTGGCAGCAAAGCTTATTTGATGAATGCGAATAACAAAACCGGGCCAGCGCGCAGCTTCCGTGTGTTGCCAGGCGATGTAATTGATGCGAGTGTAATGGCCTGGTACCCCGGTGGTGGCACCTATGCAAAAAACAGTTTGACTACGATGGGAGCTGCAGTCGCTTCAGTATTGGGTGGAGGAACCACAGTTATTATTGATGGTATCAATGGTTCATACGCGAGCTCAGCTGGTAATCCCAATTTTCTACTTAGCCCTGACCAGGGCAGTGGCAAACCTTCGGCTTTTCTGAATTACATTTTATTTAATGAACACTACCAGCCCATAGAAGCGAAGAGTCAGCCCGTGGGCAATACTGCCAATGCCTTGCATGCCGTAGTGTTGCCGTCTATTAGCATTAAAGAAACGGGCTACCTCTTTATCTACTTAAGTTTCGATAATACAGCAGGCGAAGTGCATTTTGATGAATTAAAGATTACGTATCAAGAAAGCCCTATAGTACAAATCAATGCCTACTACCCCTATGGCATGACAGCCCTGAACTGGACAAGAGATGGCGAGCTGGACAACCGCTACAACTTCCAGGGTAAGGAGTACGAAAACAAAACAGAGTGGCACAACTTCCATGCAAGGCAATATGACGCAACGTTAGGAAGATGGTTTGCAACTGACCCAGCTAATCAATTTTCAAGTCCTTATCTGGCAATGGGAAATAATCCTATTATTGGAATAGATCCTGATGGTCAATGGGTAAATTTCGTAGTTGGTGCAGTTGTAGGTGGAATAGGAGGTTTTGTCACTGGTAAGGCACTAGGTAAATCAGGTTGGGATCTATTCGCATATACGATTGCTGGAGCAGGAATTGGGGCTGCCACTGCTGGTATCGGCACGGCAGTAACAGCGGGCACCACTACAACATTTGGTGCAGCTGGTAGTACCTTGGTGGGAGGAACTGTAGCTGGGTCAATAAATGGAGCCGCAATGGCTGGATTAGGAGGAGGTGATATTGGACAAGGAGCGCTTTATGGTGCCATCGGTGGGCTCGCTGGTTCAACTGCAAGTCTTGCCAACGTACAGGGTGTCGTTCCTGGTGCATTATACGGAGCAGGAACAGGCGGATTAATATCAGGCGGGATTAGCTCATTGAGTGGCGGAAGCTTTGGCGATGGCTTCAGATCAGGTGCTATATCTGGAGGAATTTTAGGTGGTATAGGAGGGGGTATCAATGCTTCTCAATCAAAATATGAAAGGAATATTTTGTTTGGCAATGCCACCAAAGCTGGTAAACAAGCATTTGTTAATGATCTTGTAAGAGGCTTGGATTTAGCCGGAGGAGTTATGTCAGCCACGCTAACGGATGAGTTTAATGGCACTACGACAAATGCACAGACAAGACCTATTATAGATGGGAGAGAGCGGACATTGGAATATGCAATGACAAATAATCCTGAGGGCACCAAGTCAAACATCTATTTAAAATATAGAGGCAGGAGTTTAAGAGCCTTAGCTTCAACTTTCAGGCATGAAATGGTTCATGCGAATGACTATTTTTATGGAGATGTGGGGAATTTTTATAACTCCCAAACGAGCTATTCACCTTGGAAAACAAAGGTATGGGCCGAGATTAGAGGCTACAGAGCAAATATTCAGTTTGGGTACAGAAAATCTATGTACACAACAGAACTTAATAGATACTTGAATGCGTGGCAAACTAGAGTTGGTACCCCGTTTCCTTATTGAATTTTAAAATATGACAAAATCATTTTTAATTTTTTTAGTGCTCACCTTGAAATTTCAAGCTGCATGCTCTCAAATGAATGGTTATTATAAATCCAATGATCCAGGATATTTCCCTACTTATTTGTGCTTAGACACCAAAGATATATCAACCTTTTGTATCATTGAAGTGATGGGAAAACAGCACCCTGATAACATATATTTTGAAAAGGGAAACTACATTTTAAATGGTGATTCGATTTTCTTTAGAATAAATGAAGCGGGTTTTGACTCTGGTTCTCTTATTAAAGTAAATTATATCAAGAAGGGTTTTTTAGAAAATGAAGCAATTTTTCTTCTGAATGAAAAAGGGGAACGTTATTTGAAATTAAAAGGGCGAAAGCGTTTTTCGAGTAATGCATTCTGTAAGGAATGCTTGCCTTAGCCCCCCTAACTGGCGCGGATGTTGTGTGTTGGAATGTGCGCAGTTCATCCGTGCCTACAACTGACTGTATTTGTATGAGAAAAACAAAATATATAGTTCAACATTCGGGGCACGGAAGTAACTTCCGCGCCAGATGGGGAGAGCTTTCTTTAGCCAGCCAAGAACTGGCAATGAAGTACGTAAATTTGCACAACAGATGATGATAATTTATGGAATCAATTGATTTTGGTAATTTTTTTTCAATGGCATTGGGAGATTCAAGAGGCGCTCTGCAGTTCCGAATGTCAGATACTAGGTTTAAACCCGAAGATTTATTTAAGTATAATCAAGTAAATAGCCAGGACGTTATTCTATTGAATCAGGTTAGGGGTAAGAAGAAGTATGATTTCTTAACTTCTGGTTTTGCTTACTTGAATATTGCTTCTTCTAAGTTTTGGAATGTTATTGAAAAACATAACCTTATCGGTATCAGATCCATTGGAGTTTCCAGCCCGGATTTAAATGATTCTGAGTATAGACTTTGTTCTATAGTCGGAAAATGCGGGCCTAAGATCGATTCATTAAGCGTACAGATTGATAGGCCCTTCCCTCTCGACCCCTCAAGGACATATAAGACTTGGGCGGGATTGTATTTCGATCTTAAAAGCTGGGACGGTAGTGATTTCTTCTCACCAGAAGGAACTTATTATACCTTAATCACAAGGAGAGCTAAGGAGGTGTTAATTGAGAATAAGATAACAAATGTATCATTCACTCCTATTACCCAAGTCGAGAATTTTGACCTACTGCTAAGGTAAACACACACACACACACTGGTCGTAGCGTCTCGCTACGACCCTTGAGGTCATTTAGTATTTGGTTTGCCGCATGATTTATGTTATTTAAATTGGTTTTAGGTGAGGGAAAGTAAAGTGAGAAATATTGAAAGTTTTAAATACGAAGCGCGATCAAAATTTAACATGAGGATTCAGGTATTTATATTTTTTCTGCTTGCACACACTGGTCGTAGCGTCTCGCTACGACCCGTGATGTGGTTGCTTAGTATTTAGTTTGTCGCATGATTGATATTATTAAATAGGTTTTAGGTGAGCGAAAGTAAAGTCAGAAATATTGAAAGTTTTAAATACGAAGCGTGATCAAAATTTAATATGAGGATTCAAGTACTTATATTTTTTCTACTTGCTTTTTATCAGGCACATGCACAATCACCTTTAGCTGCGCAGGCGTCTTCTAGTGCTAATAACTTAAACCTTGCTGCAAAAGAAACTGTTGCAGCAGATACTACGCGTTTGCAAAAAGTAAAAACAAAACTGAATAACCATAAATCCAGAACAGATAGTGTTATTAACAGCAAGGATAGTCTGCATGCAGTACAGCAAGTAAGACTGCAAAAAGAAAAAGCAGATTCTATTCGTCAACAGGTGCAAGCGAAAGCAGATAGTGTAGCGCATGCTTTAGATCCTTCTGCATTAATGGATAAAGGTATGGCGCAACTCAAGGATAAATCAGACAGTATCTTCAATGGATTGCTCGGTGCAAAAAAGGATACGCTTCAGCAAAAATTTAATAACGTAAAATCATCAGTGACTGGTGCCACTCAAAAAGTTGGATCATCCATAGCTAAAGTCACTTCACCCTTTCAGGAACAAGGTGCAGCAGTACCTAACATTAATCTGCCGGAGACCGGAGCAGTCAATATGACATCATTACCTTCTGCTAATGGATTAAATGCCGACTTACCACAAGGAACCTTACCTACCGATTTGCCTAAAGCGGACATACCCAATATTGAATTGGATAAGACCAATGAAGTCAAGGCAGGTATATCTGAGAAAATTACAAATGAGAAAGAAAGCATTAAAGAGCTCGGCCAATTTGAAGAACTGAATGAACTGCAGGAGAAAACTGAGGTAATCAGGGATGTTAGCAGTAAAGTAGAATCTGTAAAGAAAGAAGGTGCTGGTAAAGTTGCTGAAGAAGCTATTGCCAATACAGATCAGGTAAAAGCCTTAAGTAAAGAATTATCAGCAGCTGATAAAGCAAAACAGTATTACGATCCGCAGGTAGCCAAAGAAGAAATGCTGAATAAAGCTAAACTGGAAGCGGTTAATCACTTTGCTGGACATGAAAGTGAACTTGTGGCTGTGATGGAGAAACTTTCAGCAGCAAAGGCAAAAATTCCTGACCCTGAAGGAGTAATCGATTTGTTTGCCAAAAGACAAAATACACAACGTGGAAAAAAATGGCACGAACGCTTAACGTACGGAGTCAGCCTACAATTTCAAAAGCCGTCAGCGTTGTGGCTTGATGTAAATCCTTACGTACTTTATAAGTTTTCAGATAAGATTGCTGCAGGTGCAGGTTGGACTACACGCTGGTCATACCACATAAAAGAAAGAGACTGGCGACCGAAAGAAAAAATTTATGGACCCAGAGCATCTTTTGAATGGAAGGCAAAAAAGGATTTTGCTTTCAAAGCCGATATAGAATGTGTCAATGGTGTTTATCCTGCACGCATCATTAACGGTCAATTACGCGAATACGAAAACAGGGTACTCATCTGGTCTTACTTTGCCGGTGTAAAAAAGAGTTTCAAGTTTTCTGAAAAAGTAAAAGGCAATGTTCAGATGATGTACAATGTATACAATCCTGAAAAACATAGTCCCTATGCAGATCGCATTAATGTCCGGATAGGGTTTGAATGGAGTAAGAAGAGTAAACCTGGATTAAAACAATAATTGGTCGAAATTTTAGCGCAGCTTATGTCGAACTATTGATGTTGCGGGATTGAAAGTCACGCACTAAAGACTTGCCAGAATTTTTCAGAAACTAATGTCTTTCAACATACCTCTAATTTATTTTTACACGCAAGTTAGCAGCAGGGATAGTAGCGGAAATCCTTTTTGCAGTCAGCAAGTGCGTGGGGCAAAAAGATTGAAGCGATAGCCCGGCCCGAGGTACGAGGGGCTGCCCTGATCATATCACACGAAAATAAATAGTACACTTGCTTTGGAAGTTCGTCTTGTTAAAGTGATTGAACATGGTCAAAAGTATATTTGAGTATAAATGTAAGTCGTATCGAAAATGGCGAGGTATACTTTTGATAGCCACCATAAATGGATGGCAGAAACTGTTTAGAAGGGATGGATATAAAGATTTAATTATAAGGTCTTCGGCATATTTAAGAGCTGATGGTAAAAGTGAAGTGTTTGCATTTGTGCATATGCCTAAACATATACAGTTGATATGGAGATTCGTTGAAAATAATAAGTGTGACTTACTATTTTAGGAAATTTTACAATACTTTAAGAAAATGGATCACGTTATCCCGATTTTTTGAATAGTAGATTAATGTTGAAATCCCTGGTTTTGTTCCTTGAAATCGAGATAACAATTGTAAAACCTTCTTGCATAAATGTGCAATGTCTTAGTGATTTTAACCTGAGCCGTCTCCCTTAATCATTTATCTTCAATCTCACACAAACTTCTCTCTGAATTGGAGATTGAACATCCCAAATAAAAGACACAGCACACTCAGGATGGTGAGGTACACTCTGTTTTTGTAAATGATGGTCAGCCAGATAAATTCACTCATGTCGCGCGGTTCTTCGAAGGGATTTAAGAATATATTGTAAACACTATATTCCAGCGGCTCTGCAAAAAGGAGAAATATGAATGAAACGATTACAAGTACTATTGCTGTTCCGTTGCCATTTTTTATCAGTGTAGAGAACATAAAAGCAACTGAGGATAAAAATGTAATGGGAAAAAGTACCTGACCAATCATCGGAAGAATATTGAATCGGTATAAGGTGAGGTTTGCCAGATTGCCGAGCACAAACAAAATGACAGCCGCAATACCAATCGTTAACACAAAACGAACTAACCATACTTTGTATCTATAATTCGGAATTCCGAAAATGGTTTCCAGCATTTTGGCATCATCATCATTTTGTATGCCATAAGCCATAGGGTAGAAGATCAGCAACAAGCCCGGGAAAACCAGGAAGCCATAAATCACGGCTTCATTGAATTGCGGATCATCAAAGATGGTAATCGTGATGATGAAGGCAAAGAACAAAAATGCCGCGACTACAAAGTAAACGAACTTGTTTCCAAAAATTACTTTTACGTTGTAGGTTATCAACTTATACAACAGCAGGAGGTAGCTTTTCATTTTTCTTTTTGGATTTACTTTTCATTAACCATAAATAGGCATCTTCAAGATTCGCCCGTACCTGAACTGCATCCATGCGAGGACGTTCGTCTGACAAGCACTTCACGCGGATGAGCTCACCTTCGCGCATATGGTGTACGATCATGTAGTTTTCTTTTTCCATTTCAAATTCAGCAGGTGTCAGGTGAAATTCCCACACCTTTTCATTAGCTAGTTCGGCCATGGTGGTAGGACTTCCGATGTATTCTATATTTCCGGAAATAAGCACGGCCAGCTTGTTACAGCTACTCGCAATGTCTTCGATGATGTGTGTGGAAAACACCACGATCCGTTCACGACTGAGTTCCACCAGCAAGTTGCGGAATCGAATACGCTCTAATGGATCGAGACCAGCAGTAGGTTCATCAACTACTAATATTTTTGGAAGATGAAGGAGAATCTGCGCAATACCAATGCGTTGTTTCATTCCGCCTGAGAAGGAACCAATCTTCTTATGCTGATGCTCATCCATGTGCACCGCCTTGAGCACGTACTGCACTCTTTTTTCTCTCTCCCCCTGATTGGAGATTTTTCGCAAAATGGCCTGATAATCCAGGAACTCGTAAGGCGTCATATTTTCATAGGTACCAAAAGCCTGCGGAAGATAACCAATCAAGCCTTGCAGTTCTTCTCTTCGCAAAGTAGTGTCGTGGCCGTTGATCCAGATCTTTCCATAACTCTGATCGAGAATACCACAAAGGATACGCATCAAGGTTGTCTTACCGGCACCATTGGGTCCGAGTAATCCGAACATGCCTTGTTCGATTGTGAGGTTAGCGCCTTTGAGTGCCTTGAACTCGGCCTGCTTCGGTTTCACAAAAGGAATTGAGAGTAATAATGTATAATACAGTTTTCGAATTTTTCTGAATCGTCCTTTGATCTCCATCACATCCACAGGATGCTCCTTCAGTTTTTTGGAAGTGCGTACCAGCAGCAATCCTATAAACCACAAGATGATGAGTATTATTCCGAAGGCTTTGATCTGTACATCGCTGTAAAGATAGATGGCGCTAAGCATCGGAAAGCCCCAATAGAGTAACCTATAACTGATGTTCAACAGTTTCTGCTTATGAGCAATTAATTGTCCTGCGCGGTTGAGCATGGTTAGCAATAGTGCATGCAGGGAAATCATAAAGACCAGTTGCCAGAAGGCTTTATCCAAATGGAAGTAAATAAAATAAACCAAAAAGCTAATCAATGCAAGCTGCCATATGAGGTCTTGCAATACTACGCGCATGGTTACTGGCTCTTCACCTCTGGCGCGAAAGAGATTTAAATTTCCTTTCCATTCCCTTATCCATCGTTTGTCTCTGCCATATACTTTGGTCAGGTTTTGAATTTCTATGTGCATTGCTTCACCCGGTGCAACCATTTCGGCATTGGCCTGGCGTAAGGATGACATGATGAAGTGTGTACCACCCGGAATTAAAATAATGGCTCCGATGTATGCCATCATTTGCCAGATGAGTCCTTCTACTTGCAAGGATATAAATGTTCCGGCCACAACCATGAGCACAATCTGTATGGCTTTAATAACTGGCTTTAAATTTCTGAACCAATCGAGCACACTTTCTAAGCCAGCACTCATGGTGGGAATATAAAACAATGTCAGTATCGTAGCGAAGGCAAGTCCACCCATCACCGTAACTGCGAACGGCTGACCAATGCTCAGCACATATTCCGCTTCGCCCAGTGCCAACGGTAACATCGCTATGATGGTTGTTATAGATGTGATCAGGATGGGTCTCAGTCGTGAAATACCACTCATGATCAGTGCGCGGTATTTTGTATATCCTTCTCTTCTTAAAATGCGGGAATAGTCGATAAGTACAATGCCATTATTGACCACAACGCCAAGTAAGATCAGAAATCCGATCAAGGTGTTTGCACTCAGCATGGAGTTGCCCGTCAGTGTTAGGCCCATCAGTGCGCCAATACCAGCCAGGGGAATGGAGAACATAATGACAATCGGCAAGTATAATGATTCGAATACACCCGCGAGAATCATAAAGATGATGACGATGGCGGCAAAAATGAAAAAGAAGAAATCGTCATACAAACCTTCATCATGAACGACTTCTACTACAATACCAGAGGGAATGTTTATACCTGCTACGATCTGATCAATCTCCAGGCGAGAAGATTCCTGTAAGGACTTTGACTTTAACACTTCCTCAATGAAGTTGTATGTAATTTGAATGCGTTTTTCCTGATTCATTCTGGTGATGGTACTTTCACCTGATGAATAAAGAACAGTTCCGATATCCGAAAATCCGTGGGTCGCACCTGTAGTGCTGCTTACTTTCATCTCGCGTAAGTCACGCATTTCTTTTGCTCTGGTGGCAACTTGATTTTGTGTACGGATCGTTATTTCATATTCCTCACCACCGCTTATAAAGTTAGATCCTGATGTAAATGATGGCTGAAAATCATTCAGGGCTACCGCTACATTTTGTAACGTCACCTGATTCTCACTCATTCTTTTTTGATCGAACACAAGATGCGCCTCGGGGCGTTCCGGACTTAAATTCACAGCGCTCTGTTCAACAGATTGCAAACCACTTACAAGGGCGTTGAGATCCTGCGCAAGGGTTTGCATCAACTCGAAGTCCTGACCTTTGATCACAATGCGTTCTGAGGCAGTACCAATACCCAACATGCGTTGAAAATCATCCTGGGCAGCATTTCCCGCTCCACCATTTCCACTACTCTGGCTCGGTGGCTTTTCCAACGAAATATTGACATCACTAAAATCTTTTGATAATCCGGAAAGTCTGTTTCGAACATCGCCTATAGAAATGGTATCAAGATCATTAAAGTTTTCAACAAGCTTTATGGTGATTACACCTTCGACTTCTGAAACCTGGCTGATCACTTTTTCAACCACCGGAATCTCCAATACTTTTTCCTCAATCTTCCTGATCTTAAGATCGGTCGATTCAAGCGTACTACCTTGCGGCATAGTGACGAAGAGATTCATCTCGGGCGTTTCCACTTCCGATGAGCCAGCAATGCTGACAATAAGACTGATCCCAATGGTTACAAAAAATAAAACCAAGCCTCCTACAACCGTAAACATCGGCCTTCTGAAACAAGACTTCAAAAGTACCATGTACATTTGAATGATCCGTTGACGGATCGATGCATTCTTAATCAGCGGAGCTTCGTGCGCATCTTCTTTTCGGATGGCCGAATCAGCAAGCATCGGAATCAACACCAAGGCCACCACAAGCGAAACCAGTAATGTAGAAATAATGGACACACCGATATGTGTACCAATGAGTGTGACAAGAAAATTAGTAGAAAAGATAAACGGCAAGAAAACAGTTACTGTCGTGAGTGTGGCAGCAATCACCGAGCGCATCACTTCATTGGTTCCTCTCACAATCGCTTCTTCGCGCGGAACTTTATTGACAACGTGCCGGTAAATGTTTTCAATCACCACCACACTATTATCCACCAGCATACCGATGGCCAGTGCCATTCCGATAAGTGTAAGGCTATTGATGGAGATGTCGTAGGCGTAAAAGAAATTGAATGCCGTGAAAATCGAGATGGGAATAGACAAGGCAATGCTAAGAATGAATTTCATCCTGCGGAGAAAAACCCAGAGTACAAAGATGGCCAGTAGGCCACCTGTAATGGCCAGCTCTTTGATCTGATCAATGTTTCTCGACATCATCTCTGCCTGATTATTCTCTACGATGATCTTGACATCCATCGGCTCAAGATCTTTATTGATGGCATTAATTGCTTCCAGTGTTCTTTCAGATAAGGCAATCAAATTAGACTGAGGGTCTTTCGAAACGCGGATGGAAACCGCTTCTTTTCCATTGACACGGCTCAGGGAGGTTTGTTCCTTCACACCGAAGAATACATCTGCTACATCGCTCAGCAGGAGTGGTCCCTTCTCCGACACGACAAGACTTTGTATGTTCTTAATGTCTTTTAACTCAGCCGTTACGTTGACAAAAACTTTCTGCCCTTCCATTTCTACCTGTCCGGCAAAGGCACTTTTGTTTGAGTTGCGGGAAAGTACGTTACTGATCGTATTGGGTGTAATTCCATTGGCCTCACAAATGGCTTCATGCATGATAATTTCTACGGTCTTTTGTCGTCCACCAAAAACTTCCACGCCTCCCACGCCATCAACATCATTGAGTCTGTCAGTAATATATTGATCTGTAATGTTTCGGACCCGGTCTACACCACCGCTACCCAAAACCTGCAAGGACATGAAGCCATTTAAAAACTCGTCCGTATCAACCTTGATGATGTTGACAAAAAATTCTGGTGTCAGGCTCGTTTTGATCGCACCCACTTTCTGTTCAAGCTTCAGGTAAGCGTATTTAATATTCACACCTTGTTGAAAAGAAATGAAAATCATGCCCTGCCTGCTATCCGCGTTTGAAGTAATTTCAGCAACGCCTTCCAGTGTACTGATGGCGCTCTCGAGCGGAACAATCGCTTGCCGTTCCATATACTTAGGATCAACATCCGTTGCCGATTGCACATGTACAATCAGTATAGGCAATTCAACGTTGGGAAAAAGTTCAACCGGAAGTTTCGTATAGGAAATATAACCCATCACCGTAAAGCCGATGAACAACATCGAGATGAGGACTTTCCTCCTGATGATCGTTTTTAACAGACTAGTATTACCCATTGGAAACTTCGATTTTCACTTCCTTCTTCCGACTGATGCGACTTACTATGTTTTCAATGCCTTCGTAGTAGCAAGGAATAATAATGAGTGTTAATAGCGTTGAGGTTACCATTCCACCAATCACGGCAATGGCGATTGGTGCTCTCAAGGCAGCGCTCTCTCCAAAGCCCAGGGTCAAGGGAAGTAATCCTAGAATGGTAGTCATGGTTGTCATCATAATGGGGCGAAGTCTGCGCTCGGCTGCATCAAGAATGGCAGCGCGCAGGGGCATCCCATTCTCTCTGTTCAGATTGATGCAGTCTACAATCATAATTGAATTGTTGACAGCAATACCACCCAGCAGAATGATGCCGATATACCCCATCATGTTCAGTGGCATTCCCAGAATAAAGAAGGCGAGGATGGCACCTACAACTGCAAAGGGGATGGTCAGCAAAATGGTGAAAGGATGTAGCAGCGATTCGAATTGTGAAGCGAGCACCATGTACACCAGTACAATCGACAAGATGAGCGCAAACGTCAGATTGTCTACTGATTCCTGCCGCCTGATCTCCTGCCCAGCCACTCTTATTTTGTATTGGGGAGGTACTGAAAGTTTGGAGAGTGAAGTTTGGATGGACTTGACCACTTGATCATAAGGCTCGTCTGGATTGACACGCGCACCAACCGACACTGTTCTGGTTTGGTTTCTCCTGTGAATGGAGTTGCTGGCATAGGCTACTTCAACACCGGCAATCTCACTTAACGGAAATTCGCGTTGACCACTTTTTATTTTTATGTTTTGCAATCCGGCTAAGGTTACTTCAGGTACTTTTATTTTTATATCCTGCATTTCACCACCGCGCTCGATCGTGCCCGCATTTTTTCCTTCCAGCTGATCCTTGATCTGAAGAATGATATCATCGATCGATAAATTAAAAATTCCTGCTTTGTATTTATCAACATCAACGTGAATTTGCGGTACGCCTTCTTCCAGGTTGGAGACAGGATCGTAAACATGTTGATTGGAAGCCATCACCAGCATAATCGAATCCGAGAGGGGTTTTAACTTTTCAAAGTCTGCACCGCTTACTTCTACAACCAATGGCATCTCATCTTCGCCCATCACAGCATACAGCGCACTTTCATCATTGGAGAAAGTAGCTTCAATGCCGGGTAGCGCTTGAAAATAAGATGACAGTTTCTCTGTTACAGGTACTATGTCAAGTTTAATGTCCTCACGGAAGATAAGCTTGATCGTAGCCTTGTTTTCATTGTAGACGTTTTCGTTTTTAATACCCGACTGACTTTGTTGCGGTCCGATATGCGTATAGATTTTATCAAGCTGCCCTTCGAATAATTGTTGCAGCTGGCTTTCAATCTGATTGACGGTTGCTGAAGTTCTCGCGAGGGGTGTTCCATTGGTCAGGGTTACATCCACTGATATCGCTCTCGTATCGGATTGCGGCATGTATTCGCTGCCGATCACGGGAAGAAGCAGGGCAGTGCCCAGTATCATTATTGTTGATGTTACAATCCAGGCCGTCTTATGATTTAATACTTTTTCCAAGACTGATCTATACTTCTTAAAGCTTGTGTGCTTTTCATCAGAGAAGACTTTTCTTTCTTTCGCAAACACTTTGTCTTTGCGAAAAAACTGAGCGAAGAGCATGGGGATAACCAGTATCGCCACAAAGAGTGATGCGATTTGTGAAAAGGCTACTGTCCAGGCCTGGTCTTTAAAAAGTTCTCCGGAGGGTCCTTGCAAATAAACGATTGGCAGAAACACAACGATACAGGTGAGCGTTGATGCCGTGATGGCACCACTTACTTCGGCCGTTCCTTCAATGGCGGCATCAAATACATTCTTTCCTTCTTCGCGTTTGCGGAAAATATTCTCCACTACTACAATGGCAATGTCCACAAGCATGCCTGCGCTCAGGGCCAAGCCTCCCAATGTCATTACATTCAGTGTAAGACCATTGAAGTACATAAGGTTAAACGTAGCGATGATCGAGATGGGAATAACAATACTGATGATGAGTGTAGAGCCAATTCTGCGCAGGAAAAGAAATAGCACGATCACTGCGAAAAAAATACCAAAGAGACCGGATTCTTTCACTTCATCAATAGCGCCCTGAATAAATCTACCCTGGTTCTGGATGATAACAAATTCATACCCCGGAACTGTTTTCTTCAACTCCTCGAGTGAGGCCATCAATTCATTGACGGCATTTACGGTATTGTAATTCGTCTCTTTGTAGATGGACATGCCAATGCTACGCTTCTGATTTACCCGAACGATACTGCTCGCTTCTTTATCCAAAATTTGAATCGTGGCTACTTCGCTAAGCAGCACCGGCACCTGATCAGAAGATGCAGTATTATTCATGGCTGCTGGTGTGGTGACAGCAGACGCTTCAGGACTTGCCACTGTATTCTTGCGAGAAGTGTAGCCCACCACCAGGTCTCCGAGGTCTTCAGGCTTTTCTATGATGCCCAATCCTTTAATCACATACTTGCGTCCAAGTTCTTCGATGAATCCACCCGAAACACTTCTGTTATAGTTTTGAATTTTTGTAACAAGATCATTTACGGTTAAACCCACCGAAGCCAACAAGTCCGGATCAGTTTCTAACACTACCTCCTTATCCTGCTCACCTGAAAGTCGGACTTCAGCAATGCCAGGAAGTTTAACGAATTCATTTCTGAAATTATTCTCTGCAATATGACGCAGTGCTTCTGTATCATCAGTCGCGGGGTTGTAAATCCCGAGGATCATAATGGGTGCTGCATTGGGATCAAACTGCGAGATGACGAATTCGTCAATCTCATCGTTGAGTGAAAAAGAGGAGAGTGATTTCTGAAGATCGAGAAAAGCCTCGTCCATATCTTTGCTCCAGTCGTATTGAACTGTAACACGCCCATAACCTGTCTGGCTTATGGAACTTACTTCAACAGCACCATTTTGTCGTATGGCAATGGACTCAATTGATTCTATAAATTGTTTTTCAACTTCTGAGGGTGGTTTGATGCCCACCTTTAATTCAACGAACAAGGTTGGATTCTTTAATTCAGGCACTAACTCTATACCGAGTTTACCAAACGAAATAAATCCCAGCAGTATGACGGCCAACACCATCATGAGGATTGACACAGGGTAATGTACGGCCAGCGAGACGATCTTTTTCACAATAGCTTGTTTAAAATATTACTGAATGATGCTCACTTTCGATTTGTTCCTCAGGGTTTCAAATCCTGTTATAACAAGCCTATCATTAACTTTTAAGCCGCTGACCACTTCTATCACATCCAGACTTTCAAGACCAGTTGTTATTTTTTTCTCAGTAGCAATACCATTTTCCACCGTGAAAACAACTTTTCCATCCTGACGGGAGATAACTGTTTCTTTAGGGATAACAATGGTGCCATCTCTTTTTTCGGAAAGGATAAATGCTTTGATAAACATGCCGGGACGTAATAATCGCTTCTCATTATCGATTTGAAGCACGCTTTGAAATGTTCGGGTGTCCGCATTGATGACGGGGGATATCTGACTGATTCTTCCGTAGATCGTATCTTTCGCTACATTATAATTAGCGATTTGCACCCTTTGATTCAGAGTAACTTCTGCCAAATATTTTTCAGGAAGTTTTACATCCATCAGCAATTTGTCGTATTGCATAACTTTTAAAAGTGACTGTCCCTGATCAATCTTTACGCCATCGGTATGGTATGGTAATTCAACAATGACACCATCGAATGGAGCGCGTACTGACATCTTCATTAATTGTATTTCTGAATTTTCGAAAGCGTACTTTGCATTGACATACGAGATGGCTGAATTTTTTAATTCCGTTTGGGTTACGCCTCCCTTATCATACAAGGACTGTTGTTTTTTAAGGTTGTTGTCAGCCAACTCCAGGTTTAATCTTTTACCCTCTATCTGAAGTGTGTTCTGAAATTCTTTATCCTCGATCCGTATCAGCTCCTGGCCGGCCTTTACTTGGTCACCCAGAGAAAAAGGTCTTCCTGTATTCGGATTACGCTTTAGTGTATAGATACCAGTCAGCTCAGATTTTATTGATGCTTCTTTAAAAGAATAAACAGTACCTGTAGTCTCGATGAAACGTGAGATGCTCTGTGGTTTTATAGTTACTACAGAAACAGGTATTTTGATTTCCGTTTTTATGTTTGAGTTTTCGGGACTGCAGGACGAAACGACCATCATTGCCAACAATGGAAGTAATACTTGACAGCTTGCTTGGACGATTCCTGTGATCAGCTTTTTCATGCGTAATAATTTTAGTTCAATGGATATTTATTTTTGCGGAGCTATGACAGGCTCTTGTGTTTCAAAATTGTAAAGCGAAAGAATTTTTAAGTTCAACAGCTCCATCTTATAGTTAATTAAGGCATCAGCGAGTGTGCCCTTTTTTTCTGAAAGCTGGCTTTGAAAGCGGTTTAGGTCAATGCTGGTTAAATCACCATTCTTGTACCGCTCAAGATTCAGATCATAGGTCAATGTTGCATTCTTCACATTTTGCTCAGCAATAGAAATCTGGTTTTCAAGATTCTGCAGATTTCTATACACCTTCCGAATGTTGATCATGATGTCATTTTTCTCTATTTCCAGGTCTATCACTTTTATTTCTCGCGAGGTATTGGCCGCATCCATTCGGGCTCTGTTTTCTCCCCAGTCGAAAATGGGAATAGAAAATGAAATGGCGATGCGTGGATTTACGGATGGAACATTGTAGATATCCGGTGCGCGTTCATTATCACCAAACACACCCAGTGACAAGGCAACAGCACCTTTAAATTCATTCAATGCTTTTGTACGAATCAATTCAAACTGGGAACGTTCAATATCAATCGCGCGCTGCCTCAGTTCCATTCTGTTTTCAAGTGCATAAGCTAAGGCCTGGTTGAGGTCTACTTTCCTTGTCACAAAATTGATGTCAATATCTACCTCAATTTCCTGTGTGAGATCCATACCGAGTAAAAGCTTAAAGTCATCAGCGGCATTGGCTAGCAGTACTTCGTTGTTTTCCAGTGTCGACCTTGACGTAGCCAGGTTGAGTTCAGCCTGATAGAGTTCTTCCTGTGCAAGCAAGTCCGCATCTACTTTTTTCTTAGTGATCTCATAGCTGATCTTTTGATTTTCATATTCATCTTTTGAAATCTGCAGACTGTTTTGTCGCTGATAAAATGTATAGAATAACCTTGTTACATTTTGCTCGAGCGTTAATAATTCCAGTGCGTTGCTGATGGTGGCATTTTCAAGATTCAGCTCCAACTCCTTTAACTGTATCTTAGTTCGGTTATAGGTAAAGATTGGCTGATCTAATTGTAAGTATAGGTTATTGCTAAAGGTCTTGGTTCGGATATCCTGAAATTCCGAATAGTTATCCCGGTAGCCAAGACGATTGATTAAAGAAATCCGTCCGTCAGTTGCGAAAATAGGTTGGCTAACGGATAAGTTAGCGAATGAATTGTAGTCTTCATTGGTGTTCCAGGTAGAGAACAAATCGTTGAAGTTTCGATTCCGGTTGTAATCGAAGGGGGTTACGTCTAAGGCGAATTTTGATTTCAATGACAAACGCTGCGCATCCAGACTGCGTTGGCTTCCATAAAGATTTAACTGAGACTTCCTTATGTTACGACTACTTTGCTGCGCAATTTTGATAGCATCACCGAGCGTAAGTTTTTCCTGGGCGATGGCTTCTTCTGAAGTAGCAACACCGAGTGTGATCAGCAGAAGCAGCACCAATGATCTTACAGTTTGGGCTGCAGGCTTCAAGCTACAAGCTGCAAGTATGAATGTTATTCTTAAAGGCCTGAAGCCTGAAGCTTGGTGCTTGAAGCCAATGCGCTTAAACAATTTCATACTCACATACTTCACTTTCATTGTTTTTATAAAACTCATGGAATTAAGTTTAAAGATTATCCTTAACAATTATTGTCTATTTCTGATTGCTCCTTCTATTCTTACTACTTACTACTTATGTCTTACGTCTTACTACTTTTCTCACTGCTTCACCCACTTTACTGCATCTGCATATACCCTCCAGAGTTCACATTTATCCGTTAACGAAATACTTCCTCCGGTTTTATTGAAATAATAAGATCCAAGGTAATTCCAGCCTGGCTCAGCGTTGGTGATGTTGTACTTGATGTTATCTGTTCCATCACCGTTGCGAATAATATAATTATAATCGAACTGTTTGCTTGCACTCTCACGTCCTACGAATTCGTTTTGATTTTTGCCCCTCATGTAAACATAAATGTCATAGAAGCCTTCTTCTTTGAACTCGGGTGTCCAGGTCGCAAGCTTTTCACCGCCTCCTGATCTTGTAAAGTGAGCTGAACGAATAACGCTTCCATAAAAATCGGAACCTGTTGTCGCCAGCCAGCTGGAATAGGAAGTGTTCCATTCGCCATAATATTTTTTAACGACCGTGTCACGATTGTCTAAGTATGCCTTCAACAACGTAGGCTCAATCGGGCTGAAGTGAGTGAATTGTTTATCTTCATTATCCACAATCACTTCATATTGTGCGGAATTCTTTTCGTTGTCAACTACTTGCTCACCATCGAAGAGCATTCCTCCTTCACGGTTTGACAAAGTTCCCAATGACATGTTAATCACCGAAGGAATATTTCTGGAAATGATGGTATTGATTGTGATCGCATTTGGTTTTTCGTCCAGCACATACCCAAAGAGTTTGGTTTCCCCTTGTTTGATTACAGACAGCCGGCCAGGAGCTTCCACAGCTACTTCTTCATTAACCTTTGCATAATAGGTGTCTTCATCATCATTATTTTCTTTGTGGTTGAACTTTACTTCGAGCACACCGTCACTATCGCCTGAATTTTTTACTTTTACCATTACCTGGTAACGTTTACGGTCACCGTCCGTTACTTCATATTTCTGCACATCCAAAATTTCAAAAGCAGGTTGAGAAGTTTCGGAATACACAGTGCGTATAATCGGATCAATGTCCACATGAAAACGCGAAAGCATGGCTTTCCTGAATTCTTCGTAGCTGTTTAGCTGGTGCTGATGTTTGTTTACCCATTCATACAAAAAGGATTTAAAATTGCTTTCGCCCAGCGTTTGGCCAAGGTAAGAGAAGAGGTACTGACTTTTCAGCGCAACTGATTTACTGATTTTACTGAAATCTGATGCTGTCAGAATTTTTGAAAGGGGAGTAGTTCGCATTAGATTATTGCACTCCTCTGTAAAAGAGATTCCATTTATTTCTCTGGAGTAATCATTTTGCACTTGCTTGTCATTTCTGAGGTAAGTGGCAATGCAACGATTGAGTATGGCCAAGTCTCTGCTTACGATTCCTGAATTAAAATCATAATAATTTGGAAATAGTGAATAGTCTGGATTATCGATATCCTTACCATCGTACACCCACCTGGAGCCAATCTGTTTTGTAAATACTTTTCTAATCAGGTCATTAAAAACATTCGCTTGCTTTTGTTTATCAGTTAAAACCTGATTAGTTTTTTTAGCCTGAGTGTTCATGTCTCTGAGTTGTCGGCTGAAATCAAACTGTCTGATTTCGGCACCTTCTTCAGGCCAAAAAACTGTTTCGGGTTGTAGAAATGCCTGATGGCTTTCGTATATCTTATTGTATGCAGTGAAATGAAGGGGAACTTCAACAAACTGCATTCTTTTGAAAGGGTAGGAGAGCTTTTGAGCATCTTCATATTCGTTCACCACATCTGTAATCAGGTAGCTGAGTGTATCTGCAATCAGACCGAGTTGCTTAAGAAAATAATCGTTCTTTGGATAATGAAATACGGAATAGGTTACACTGTCAACAATGATTTCCTTTTTAAGATAATCACCAATCACGAGTGAGATGTAGGGTAGCGGGTACTCTGGTTTAAATTGTTGAACATCACCACTTACGGTTACTGCTCCCTGTGAAATCGCTGTTTTGCCTTCTGGTACTTTTACCTTTAATTCAAAATCGATAAATGATTGTCTTTCCTTTGTAGCTGCCTTTCGGTTATAGCCAACCTCAGTGTCGGGATACCAGAGCACATCATTCGTCAGTAACACATAATCATCTTCGAGAAAGGCGTACTTTTTTGTTAATGAGAACATGATGAAATCATTTGACGTCTCATACCTTTTCTGATCTACCTCCAGGTGAGCAGCGGCCTGCATGATCGCTCCGTGATATTTAATGCGGACGTTTACCTCCTGACCAGGGCCAATGCTGATACCATTGTTGATGTGAATGATTTGCAGGTCTCGGTTGAATGGCGCAGGTGCTTCGTTGACGATAACAGTATCCACGATTAAGCCCGGATTCAGAGAAAAGTAGATCGTATCGAGCAGCTCAGGAGTATTGTTTTTTAACGTTAAGTCTGATGTACTGATGATCTCGTTGCCTGCCCACTCCAGTGCGATGGCGTGTGAGGTGATGGAAAGGTTAGGTTCATTCGCCCACCTACCATTAACTGTAATCATTTCTTGTCGTAAGTCAATTGGGCTTTGGCGTATTGTCCAAATGTTGACCATAATAAAAGATGAAATAAGCAGTAGCACCATACCGACCAAAGCTGTAGCACGATGCGTAGCTTTATGTCCCGACAAGCGCTCGAGTAGAAAAGCAGTGAGAAACAAAAAAGCAATGCCTGTGAGAAAGTAAAACGCACGTTGCCACAGTGCAAATTCAATATCAACAAAGCCGGACATCTCTGATGCCAACATTGAGATTCTGAAGCCAGTGAAATCGAGGATATTAGAGAACTTGTCGAAATAATAAATCAATTGTACCCCCGTTATGCCAACGAGCAATACGATCGAAATGGGTTGATTGCGGATAACAGTAACCAGCAGAAATGAAATCCCCATTGTAAAAACAATATTCGGAATACTGACGATCAGTGGATAGACAATAAAGGCCATCGGATTGACAGTAGCCAGTGGGTTGGTTAAACCTACAATAAAGGGAATAGCCAGTATGACAAAATTTAACAGAAAGAAAAGCTTAAACATGGCCAGTGCTTTCCCTAAGACGTAGTCCAGGTTACTGATGGCCCTCACAAAAAAGACTTCATTCGTATCCAGTTTTTTATCTTTCTTGATAAGCCCGGTTGCCAAAAAAATAACGGCTGCTGCTTGCGGAATGCTTATGAATATTAGGCTGGCATAGGGGAGAACATAACCGTTGAGCATGGCCCACCACGATGGGTTATCCAGTGAAGACATTTCAACCAGATTAAAAATGCTGATAAAAAAAATTCCGGCAAGGCCAACTATACGGAAAAACCAATTTCGCCAAAGAACTTTTGATTCGTAGGTTGAGATCGTTAATATATTTTTAATTGATATCATACCAGTGATACACCAAATTCATTCTCCATAAAATATACATATGCGTGCTCCAGGTTTGGATTGGCCACTTTAGCATCAGGGTGCGGTTGATCATTCGAAATAAGTTGCACTTCCCATTTTCCATCCACAGGAATGGTAGAAACTACAGGATACTTTGCTTTTAAACTGTCGAATGCTGAGTCGTCTAGTATAATCTGCCACACATGCCCCCGCACCTGATCAATCATGCCTTCCGGAGAACCCTTGAAAGCCACTTCGCCTTTATTAAGCATAGCCATATTATGACAAGTACTGCTGATGTCGCCAACAATATGTGTTGATAGGATGATAGTAACATCTCGTTGACTCAAATCGGAAAGAATATTTCTGAAGCGAATACGCTCTTCAGGATCCAAACCAGTGGTGGGTTCATCAATGACTAACAACCTGGGTTCACCAATGAGAGCCTGCGCTATACCAAGTCTTCGTTTCATACCACCCGAAAGTTTGTTGGCCATGCGTTCACGCACATCAAGCAAGCCCACTTGATCTAGTAGCTTGTCAACTTTGGCCAGCCGTTCTTTTCTTTTCAGTGAAGTTGAAAGTTGAGCAGCATAATCTAAAAACTCCCAAGTCTTTAGCTTAGAAAAAAAAGTGAAGTCCTGAGGAAGGTATCCTACGAGTTTTCTAATCTCATGACGGTGTTCATTAATGTCCATTCCATCCATGAGAATTGTTCCGGAAGTTGCTTTTTGCACCGTAACCAGTATGCGCATAAAGCTGGACTTGCCGGCTCCGTTGGGCCCAAGCAGTCCAAACATACCACTGCCTATTTGCAGGTTAATGTTTTTAATGGCTGCATGGCCGTTGGGATAAATTTTAGAAAGTCCTTTTATCTTAATGTTCATATTCAGATAGGGTGGTAGTGGGCATTCTTTGAAAAGAAGATTGTATTAATGATTTGTTACAATACCTGCTGATATTCATTTATACATGACCAGGTTACTGCTTTCATCTTTTCTCAACTGAATTTCCTGAGCATCTCTAATGTGTAAAAATGTTTGGTTTTTGATTGAGCCTTGCAAGCGTATCAGAGAAGAATAAATATTTACAGTTGATGTCTCAATATTAACAGACACTGTATCCGCGCTTGTATCCGTAATATTCAGAAAAGCAGTATTCACATCGAGTGCTAACGTACCAATGCGGCAGTCATTCATGGCAATTCTTCCTTTACTTTGATAAATGCTTAAATGTGGTATTTGTAAGTCCTTAAAATTAACCACGGAATTATTTACATGAATGGATTTAAAACTTGCTATAGGTACAAACACAGTGACTATGAAATTCCTATTGTCATCTGCATCTATTCCAGTTAATGTAAGTGTATCACCGGACACCACATACTTAAGTTTTTTCAATAGGTCTCCCTTGATACTACGCACTTCTAACATTGGTCGATCTGATCCGATAACGCGTACCGTTTTCTCCAGTCCGTTTAAAGCCAGATGTGTTATATCATTAAAGTCTACTTTTTCTGTAATGCTATTCTTATCGTTAATAATATTTGGAGAACCTGTCAGTCTTATTTCTATGAATGCTGCGTTAAGGTAGAGGAAGATCAATCCAAAAAATCCCAAGAGTATTTTATTGCTTAACTTCATATTGTTCCATTCAAAGTTTCCAATTCTTTTTTTAATTCATCGGCCTCTATGCCGAGCAATGCAGCCTGCTTTAAAAATTCAGGTAATACTTTATTAAAAAATTCCTGCCGCTTTTCTTTCAGTATAATTTTTTTCGCTTCCGGATTCACAAAGTATCCTATGCCTCTTTGGTTTTCTATAATATTCATTGCCTGAAGTTCACTGTATGTACGCATAACGGTGTTGGGATTTACCCCCATTGCTGCTGCAAGTTCCCGTACTGAAGGAATTTTTTCGCCAGCGGGAAATTCCCCACTCACTACCTTCTCGGTGATCGAATCTGCGATTTGCAGAAAAATGCTTTTACCATCCTGAAATTGCATACTACACCTCCCGCTCTTTTAACTTAAGATAGGCCACAAAAAGCATGACTGCTGATGCTGGAAATAGCGCAAGGGCAAAAAATCTCAGCAACAATTTTTCTTCCATAGGAATTAACAGCATCGTGTCAGGCGGATTATACCTTCCTACGCCAACATGCTCGATAATAATGTAGCTATATCCACCAAATAACATAACCACCAAGGCTACCGCGAAAAGTGATTTAACCAAAGGTTGTTTAGTAAACATGGCTGATCCCACGAAAGCGAGGGAAAGCGCAAGTAATCCACCTCCAATTAACAATGAATAAATTAGGTATACGTAGTCTTCAGGTGCATCAATTTTTACCGTATGCTTTAAGCCAATCGGTTCAAAAAAATGTTCAGTGAATATGGAAAAAAAATACCCCTGTAGGTTGAAGCTCATCCAAAACAATAAGGGTAGTATTAACAGGATAAACCCAATGCGGCTTACAAACTCAAAAACAAATTTCTCCAATATCGATGCAGGCATCATCAGGTAAGTGATCGTACTTTCTTTCGATCGAAACGCAGGAAATGAATGGCCAACATAGAGAACACTAAATATCGTCACGAACACAACCATTAGCTCCTGAAAGTGGTCGACACCGTGAGGCATAAAATTATTACCGACCTGAGCAATAGACAATATAATGAAGATAACCCCGACATAAGCGCCAGCGGCCAGCAACAGAAACTGCGCGTTATGAATAAGGTGTTGCTTCAATAACAATTGAAATCGCTTTCCACTGAATATATTATTTGACATATTCTTTAAGTTTTTCGCTTCCATTAGAAATCGCATTGAATAGTAATTCAATGTCGACAGAGGAACTTCCATCTGTCTGAGGTGTGATCACTTTATAACCACCCGGTACCATTTCATGGTACAAAACATTTTCACCGTGTGGTGTGGACGTGGTGGCAAATTGAAGTTTTGAAGCAATGTCATGAAGATCCTTTTGCATGATAAACTTTCCTTGCTCCAGCATCAGCACCCTGTCAATCAGATTTTCTACATCCCTTACCTGGTGCGTAGAAATGATCACAAGCTGATCTTCATCCAGCGAGCCTGCCATTACCCTTCTGAAAATTGCCTTTGAGGGTATATCGAGACCATTGGTTGGTTCATCAAAAACCAATAGCCTGCATTTGGTTGATAGGGCGAAGGCAATCAGGAATTTCTTTTTCTGACCGTAAGAAAACTGATTCAGTTGTTTATTATCGGGTAGTTCGAAGTCAGCGAGTAAGCGCTTCAACAGTTCTTTATCAAATCTTGGATAGAAACCTGCGTTTGCCTTCACAAACTTTCTGATGGAGATGGAAGGCTGATGGAATTCTTCCGGTAGAAAGTAGATTTCCTGAAGGAGCGAGGCCTGGCGGGCTGAAGGTTGCTGGTCGAGTATGCGCACCGACCCTTCCGTTGGTTTGAGCAAACCCACCATCAGCTTTAATAAACTTGTCTTACCAGCTCCATTTTTACCCAGTAGCCCAACTATGCTGCCTGAGGGTAGCTCAAAGCTAAGTTCCTCAAAAAGAGGGCTTTGCCTTTTAGAATACCTAAATTTTAAGTCTTTGATAGATACCATTACACGTGATTTACTGTATTACTTAACTAATACAGTGCAATAGTGTTAAATAGATTTGAAATTTCCAAACAGGGGGATAAAATTTATTGGAGTTTTTTATTAAATCTCCAAGACTTGGTTCTTGTCTCCATGACCAATTGTAAAAACAGTATACACTATAGTCGTGGATTTTGAATGCTGGGAAGTTTGTGTACCCGTGACTTGAGTTAGCCGTATTTTTGAATGAGTGGAGATGCAGTATTGAATAAGATAAAATCTGTTGCATGAGGACACTAACTACTTGGAGGAGCAGTTAAAACTTCATTGTTTAGGATGGGGCATATGGTAGTGTCCAGTTAAGTATTGAGATTTATTTGAGTGATAGGAAAGAGGCTTTTGAATTAAGCAAGCGCTGGTTCCTGAGGACACGTACCTGGGCTGAGGGCCTTACTCAATCTTCAAAGATTTTTTTTAACGCGGGTATTTCAGAATCCAATCTCCATCAGTTACAACGGCTGGGCAGCCACACTCTTTGGGTAGGTTTAGGAAGGGGGAGGAAAGTGGGGCCTGCACAATGAGTGTTGCGTTGCGCAAAGACCTTCATGACAAAAAAAGTTAATTTGACAAATCCACTAAATTGAAAGAAAAATCAGTAAAAGATATCATGAAAGCTGCGCCCTTCCATCCCTCAAAAAACTGTAAAAGTTCTTTTTGTGAGATCAGGGTACTGCATGTTAAATGTTAGGCACATAATGATGGTAGAGATGTTAATCTTAATTTGAGATACTGTCTTAACTAATTGACTCTGTTATTAGTATTCAAATCTAATTTCACTTATACTTTAGTAAAGCAATGAACCAAGCAGTGGTTAATTTATTTATATTTGAAATACTATTGATATTTCTTTAATTCTTTACTTCTTTACTTGATAATCCTTAATTGCAATTCACTTGAACTTAAATCATTGCAATGCACAAGTTTTTACCAGTATTAATACTCTTAGTTATTACTAGCTTTAACTTATTTGCTCAAAATCTTGAAATTGACTCATTACTTAGAGCCAACATTCCTGAAAAAGAGAAAGTCGATGCGTTGAATCAGACTGCATTCCAATACTTAAGCTATGATTCGATCAATACAGCCAAATATGCCAACCAGGCAATTTCACTTGCTGAAAAAATAAAATATACAGAAGGAGTTGCGGATGCCTATTACGCCATCGGTTGGGTAACAATGGTGTTCGGGCATAATACTGAAGCACTTGACATTTTCAGTAAGGTTCTTAACATTTCAGTTGCGTCAACATATTTGAAAGGACAGGCCAATGCACACAATGGACTTGGAGATGCCAATAGAAATATGGGTAACTACACAGAATCTCTTGATCATCATTTACAGGCATTAAAATTGCGAGAGAGCTTTGGAGACAAGAATCGAGTCGCGTCAAGCTTAAACAATATTGGCATTATCTATTATGCACAAAAGGAATATTCTAAAGCACTTGAATATTATACCAAAGGTCTTGAATTACGAATTGAATCAGGCGATCAACGTCAAATTGCAGTAAGCTATAATAACATAGGAATAGTTTATGTGGCTCAACAGGATTTTCAAAAAGCGTTAGACTACTACAAAAAATGTCTGGAAATAAATCTAGCTATTGGAAATAAAGCAGATGTTGCCAGAAACTATCATAACATTGGTGTTGTTTATGTCGACCACATTAAAGACTACAATCTAGGCCAGGAATATTATTTTAAAGCACTTTCAGTTTACCAAGAACTTGGAGATAAAGGGTCTATGACTTATCCTCTTATCGGTATTGGCCTCGCTTATATTATGACCGATGACTTAATAAATGCAAGGAAGTATATTTTAGAAGGAATAAAGCTTTCAGAAGAAGCAAAATTATTATCAAACTTAAATGAAGGTTTAAAAGGCCTTGCTTTAATTGAGGAAAAGGCGGGTAATTATAAAGCGGCATATCTAGCTCATGTACGGTACAAAGAATTGTCAGACCGTTTGATTAATGAAGAACAGACAAGGGAACTGGATCTAAAAGAAGCTGAATTTAAATTTCAAATTGAAAGAGACTCGATTGAAATGGAGAAAGTGGCTATACTGGATGAACTAAAGCGAGAGCGGATTGTCCAGTATACATCTTTTGGTGGGGTTGCAATATTATTAACCCTGTTAGTTATCCTATACCAATTCTATAAAGTAAAGAAAAAATCCAATCTGGCACTGATTGCAAAAAACGAGGAAATAAAATCACACAGAGATGAGTTGGTTAAATTGAATAACGCTAAGACAAGATTTTTTTCCATAATATCACACGACCTCAGAAGTCCGGTTAATACTTTTTTTGGAATGTTTGAATTAATCAGTTTGCATCTCCATCAAAAATATCAAGCTCATGATGATCGCGAACTCAATGATATGATAGGTCTTCTAAAAAAAGCAGGGAATCAACTTACAACGTTACTCAACAACTTAATAACATGGGCATTAAAAGAAGAGGGGATGATGCCTTATAATCCGCAGGTCTTGAATATTCATGAATGTTTAAAGGAGAATCTGACTTTTATTGAGCTTCAAGCCCTATCAAAACATATTCAGGTAGAACTTAAGGCAGATGTAAATATTACAGCGTGGGCTGATCGAAATAGTTTCATGACCATACTTCGGAATTTAACCAGCAATGCTCTAAAATTTACGCCATCCGGTGGAACCATTATACTTTCGGCTGAAAAAATTAGTGATTTGGTTGCCATTAAAATTCAGGATAGTGGTGTGGGTATTCCCGAAAATAAATTGACAGAAATATTTGAAGTAAACGAAAATAAGACAACACGAGGAACAGAGGGCGAAAAGGGGACAGGCTTAGGTCTGAATCTGGTTTACGACTTTGTAAAGTTAAATAAGGGTGATATTTCAGTTGAAAGTACTCCAGGTAAAGGAACAACCTTTGCAATTGAGTTACCAACGATTACGTCATCTATTTAATAACGACCCCCACACCTTGACTCGTGTCTCTACGAACCAATTGTATAAACAGTTACTACCCAGTAGTCGCGTATGTTAAATACTTGCGAGCGTGTGTATCGTGACCTTAGTTAGCCGGATTTTTGATTAAGTGGAGATGTAGTTTTGGGTAAGATAAGTGTTGGTTCGTGAGGACAGAAAACAGGGGTGAGTTTACTGGTGATAAACGCTTCGATATCCGGATGTGTAATAGACAGTATGCCCATATTGGCGCCTCTTCGTTTGCCCCCTTGTTTGATATACTCAGTGGCAGCATCAAAAATTTTTATAAAAGAAAGCGGCCCTGAAGCGGTACCACTTGTTTTATTAAGGTATGTGTCTTTAGGCCTGAGATTCGAAAAATTGAAGCCGGTGCCACCACCGCTTTGTTGTATCAGTGTAGTCCATTTAAGCATGTCAAAAATATTTTCGAGACTATCTTGTATTGGCAGTACAAAACAAGCACTCAATTGATTTGCGGTAGTGCCTGCATTCATGAGTGTAGGGGAGTTGGGTAAAAAAAATAAGTGACGCATGGTTGTATAAAATGCATCCTCCCATTGTTTAACCTCTTGTAAACCACCCCAGCTTAATTCAGCCTGTGCCACTGCTTTGGCTACCCTGCGAAACATGTCGTCAGGTGTTTCGAGGCTAAGGCCATCCACACCTTTACGTAAATAGCGGCTTTGCAGAAGTCGCATGGCATTCTCAGAAAGCGCTGGATCATTATTTTTAATTGGATAGATCATATCCCGAAAATCTAATGTTGAAAAACCTTAGCTATTCTTTTCTTGCTTCCAAAAGCTGAAACGAAAGTTATGCGCCTTACAGTTTTTGTATGATGACCAGCATTGTTGTAGGTAGAGATTTATCGCAAGCCTTAATAGTATAGCCGTATTAAAATCTAAGATCCTTAAACCGAGAGAGCTCAGAATCAAGTCCAGTCTCAAAGTCAAGAGACTAATTAATAAACCTCCTTTGTACTTTTCATGCCATAATCTTTACTGTTCTCATTTGTCCTAAAAATTGAATAACCTGTATCCTAAAAATAATATGACCGGAACACTGGGATGGTTAACATAATATAATTATAGAACTGTGCGTCAGGAACTTAGCAAGGCGGGAGTTATATAATGTACTTGCGTTATGTTATGTAGCTTTGGCTCCGGGCTCTACCGAAATCTTCATAAAAAGTTTTTTAGCGCGCTGGATTAGTAACCCATCTTCATCAATCACCCCACCGGGCTGGCCTGTCTGCCGTAGCTTCAGCGAAGGCACGGGGCAGTGACACTCTTTGGGTAGGCTTTGGAAGTGGGAGGGAAGCGCGGCCTGCACAATGGGTGTTGCTGCGATGGGATAAGGCCAAATTTGGCTCATTCAGCTATAAATCAATGACTTACAAAAAGCATTAGATTGTTATAACAATGTTATAACTTTATTCGTATATTTGAATATGATTAAAACATTAACATCGGTAGGAAATAGCAAGGCCGTTATTTTACCTTCGGAAATGGTTAAAAAATACAAACTCGAAAAGGTTATAATTGAAGAAACAGACGATGGGATATTGATACGCTCAGCAGTCCAGAATACGAATTTTCAAAAAGCCATCGAAAAATTGAGGAAGAACAAAGCTGCTCTCTACAAGAGAATAGAATCCCAGGCTAATGATCCTGAAACTATAAACTACTATGCTAAGAGTTCTAACAATTTTTCAGATGTTGATCTTGACATCCTTGAAGAATGAAGCATGGCGAAGTATGGTTAGTTGATTTTGCTCCAAAAGTTGGACAAGAAATCGATAAAGTAAGACCTGCAGTAATTGTAAATCATGATAGCATGGGAGCTCTTCAATTAAAAGTTGTAGTTCCTATTACAGATGCAGTCCGGTCAATTCGAGATTGGCATGTACCCCTAAATCCGTCAAAGGTCAATGGTATTTTAAAAGAAAGTGTCGCTGATTGCTTTCAAGTTAAATCAATTTCTAAAGAAAGATTTGTTAAGTACCTGGGGTCTCTGTCAACAAAGGAAATGGAGGAGGTCAAACTAGGACTGATTAAAGTACTGGATTTGCTTTAATAAAAAAACTATGCCGGAGATGATGGTTAGAAAATTTCTTCATAACCATGGTTTTAGATATGGCTTCAAAGCAAATATCTTCCAGGGAGACCTGATATATGTTCCGGTCGAACGAATTTTAGGACTAGCGTGAGTAGAGGGCAGCTTCCAGATTGCTAATATTCTTTTAAAAAATCGAATTTTAAGGCTTTCAAACCGAACGGGAAAAAATCGGGATAAAGCAAAGGATTTTTGCAATTTGACGTTTTTTTGCATCGGGAGTGGAATCTATCAGATACCTTGAAATAGCTTAAAAATGATCATTTTCAGGGTAAAATTTAAATAACAGCGGATTGATTGACCCTTGTCACTCTTTACTGACTTAAGCAAGTTTGCCGGAACAGTGCCGATTACTATTTTCAGAATCGTTTCTTCTTCTTGGTCGAGGAACAGTTAACCATTATAGCCACTTTCCCACTGGGGAATTATAACTCTGTGTCAACTTGTACTTTGTTTTCAACTTCTTGTACACCTGGCATGGACCAGGATGCATTTTCAGCATCAGTTTTTTCAGCCAAAGACCTTACTTTTCCAGTAAGTTTTACTTTACTACCAACTACGTCAACGTGAATGTTGGCAGCATCTACCGCGGCACTGCGGTGTAAGGCTTTGGTAATTGAAATTTTTATATCTTTTGATGCTACCACATCCGGTTTCACAACGATTCTATTGCTGATACCACGTATGCCAGTTAGATTTCGTAAGCCAATTTCAGCGGCCTTTTTTAAATAATCAAATTCTACAACTCCATCCAAGTAGACCCATCCATTGTCTACCTTAATCTCAATGGCATCTTCATTTACAGCACTATGCCATTTAAGCGCATTCATAGCAGCCTCAGCAATTTCAGTGTCGTTACGCTGATGTTCATGCAGTAATTTTACCTCCAGATCGACAGCCACAACCGCTACTCCAGCAACGCGCTGCGCGGCCTGCTCGGCAGCGAGTTTCTGCCCATAAGTATCAACTAAACCAGATAAGGTAACCACACCTTCTTTAGTAGCTACGCCAATTTGCGTAGCTATGGGGCTTGTAAGTGGCTCCATTTGTATTTCAGCTAGTACGTCCTGACGTAGTTCTTCATTTGTTTTCATTATTTATATTTTCAGGTTTTTTTTTAAGTATATTCTGAATTCGTTGAACTATTTCATTTGAGATGTTAGTGATTTCATCCAATTGGGAGGCTGAACTGATCCCGTCTACATCTTTGATAAGGTATGTACCTCTTCCAGACGTGCTAATCATAACCAACTTATTCTTATCATCGATGTTGTCAACAAAGGACTTTACAGCGTCAGGAGGCTTAGCATATTCCCATGTATGCAGAATTACAATTACATCCCAATTTTCTTCCTTAATATCTGTTAAAGATTTAACATCAATTACTTTTATATAAGCATAACCTGCAGGTAACTGTTGGATTACTTGTGCTACTACCTCATCCTTAAACTTGCTTCCCTGAGAGGCAATAAGAATGTGATTACTTTGTTCACGGGTATTTACATCAAATTCTTTTACTTCATCCATAGAATATTTAGACAAATACCAGGAATAAAACAATACGCTGACTGCGCCAAGAATGAGCAGCACGATGAATATTTTAAATATAAATTTCATAAGTGAGCTTGTTCAATTAATTGCTGATTTGTTTTGATGTTGTAGCATCCAATCTAAAGCTTTACTTCTTTTTTGAACATGACAAGTATCTAATAGGTTGCTGATTTTTATTATCAATCCAATACTTTAATGGAAAGAGATTGCTAGTTAAAAAAGGATTTTCTAATATCTATCTAAGAACCTTGACTGATATCATCAGACTTATCGACATTCCTCATCGCATATTTATTTTTAATAGTTCATATTTAAGTAAAGTCTCATGCATTTATCCTCAGAGATAAAACTTTTAAAAAAATATTATATGCCACTCGATTTTGAAAAATTTGTTGCCAAGGGTAATGAGTTTATCAATTCTCTAGATCATGAATTAGGGAATAAGGGAAGAGAATACGCTAGCCGAATTTTAAGAAGTGTATTTCGAGCTATTCGATCAAAGCTAAGTGTTAGTGAATCAATAGATTTGATATCACAGCTACCTATGGCTTTAAAGGCAGTTTACGTAGATGGATGGAAGCCTGTTAAAGATACTCAGCCCGTCTTTAGTATTTATGATCTCTCGGATGAGATAATCAGGCAGGACGGTTTGGCTGCATGGCGAGATTTCTCTGGTAGGGATGAAGCTATTGTTGCCTTAAAAGCTGTAATGAAAACTTTAAGCAACTACGTTTCTTTTGGAGAAATGCGGCATGTTATTGCCATTTTTCCTTCACCAGTAAAAGAGGAGATGATGGAATTGATCAAGCCAAGATTCCAGACTCAAAACTAATGTAATGGTGATTAAAAAAAACATTAGTAAGAATTAACAAGGTATTAAAATACATAAGATCATGAAAAACATTTTAGTGCCAACGGACTTTTCAGACATTTCCATGAAAGCTGCAGAAACAGCAGTCATAATTGCTAAAAAGTTAAAGGCATCAATTCAACTGCTACACATAACTGATTTGACACCAGGTTGGAATCAATTACCTACAGAAATAAAAATGAGTGACCCTAAGCAGAGAAAAATGCTTATGACAGGAGAGGCAAAATTATTAAACTTTGCACAGATGCCACTTTTCAAAGGCATTAAAGTAAGAACCTATTTAGAAGGTGATGTTCCGTTTGAACAGATAGTCCAGTTTCCTGAGGCCCACCAATCGGATCTCATTGTAATGGGTGCTTATGGACTTGGTGAAACAAAAAAACCAGCTATCGGATCGACTGCACAGCGAGTTCTTCGCTTCGCGCCCTGTCCTGTACTTTTTGTTAAAAAGAAATATATTCCAGTCCCCTTAAAGACGATAGTTTTTGCTTCTTCATTTGATGAAGCTGTAAGGCCTATTATAAACACATTAGTGGAGTTTTCGAATTATTTTAAAGGCACCGTTCATTTAATATATGTAAATACAAAACAGGATTTTAAAGTCGATGAAGTGATTTTGAAATTGATTCAACAGTGTTTGCAGGTAGAAGGTGAAATACCTTTCAAATTGCATATTACAAATGCTGAAAGTAAGGAAGCCGGAATTATGAGGGTAGCTAAATCAATACAGGCGGATGTAATTGCTCTGACTACACATTGGCATCGTTCCAAAAAGACCTATGCGTTGGGCATAGCGGAAACTCTTCTTTTAAAATCAGATATACCAATAATGAGTTTTTTATTAAAAAAATGACAATAGTTACAAGCCTATGGAAACCAAGGTAAGAAATTCCAATAATACGAAATTATTAAAGAGGATTGCTGATAGCCTACTAACAGCACAGCAGGAGATTGATGAATTATTGCTCCAACTATCGTTGGGAAAAGCTGAAGCAAAAGATAAGTTTGAAGAGATCAAGCAGGATTTAAGGCATGCGATACAAGAGTTTAAGAAGTTGATAAGAGATGAAGTTAAGGATGCATTACCAATACCAGCCAGGAAAAAACTAGATGACTTGATAAGTTCATTGAACGATGGTAAAGTTAATAACAAAATCATATTTACAAATCAGCAAAAAAAAATAGCGCAAGCTCTTGAAGAGGTTGAGCATGAACTTAAAGATTGGTTAGAAAGGAGTGCTTCTGTTAATTATCTCTCGCACGAGATAGAAAAGTATAAGCTTAAAATGGAAATACTGTGGCTCAAGTTTGGATTAAAAAATTTTGAGCTAAAGGATGAAGTGAAAGAAGGTCTTTTACAGGCTCGTAAGAAAGTTGAAGGCATAGCAGCAAACATAAGAGAGCAAATTGGTGAAGAAAGCGAAAAAATGGGGCAGGTTAAAGACAAGATAAAAGAAGTGTATAGACACACGCTCAGGATAATCCGAAAGATTTAATGTGACCAGATCTTGGGTCATATCCATAAATTTTAAACTATAAACAATTCAACAGATGAAAAAGATAGTAGTGCCTTGCGATTTTTCTGATCCTTCTATTGAAGCTTTTAAGTTTGCTGTAAAACTGGCAAAAAAAAGTGAAGGGAAAGTGATTGTTGTACACGTTATCGATCTGCCAATTTTTTATGAGAGTACATTTGGTATGCAACCTTATACTTTTGATCCATCTTTCATTAAGGAATTGGAGAAGTATGCCAAAGAAAAATTTGAATCGCTTAAATCAACGTATGGCGAAGGGCATCGAGACTTGCTCTTTGTTAACCCTTTTGGAGCTGTTACACCTATGTTACAGCAAGAAATAGATTTACAGAAACCGGACATTGTGGTGATGGGCACACACGGGGTTAGTGGCCTTAAAGAATATCTGGTAGGGTCAAATACGGAAAAAATTGTCAGGCATGCTCATGTTCCAGTAGTCGCTGTCCGTACTTGTATACCAATTGAAAAAATTAAGAATATCGTATTTGCCACTACACTTGATCTAAATCAGACGGCATTAATAAAAAAGGTAAAAGAATTACAAAGCTTTTTCAGTGCCATGTTACATGTAATTGTGATCAATACACCTGAAGATTTCAAACGTGATAAGGACTTGCAGGAAGCCCTGGAGAATTATGTTCAACACTATCATTTAGAACATTATACATTAAACAAACGTACTGATATCAATGAAATGGAGGGTATATTAAGTTTTGCCAAAGAGGTTAAGGCAGACTTAATCGCCATGGCTACGCATGGTAGAAGAGGACTTTTCCATTTACTAACAGGGAGTATTGCAGAAGATGTAGTGAATCATGGCACAGCTCCTGTCTGGACCTGCTCCTTGCGTGAAAGATAGCATGCAAAGAATGTTAAACAGATTTAATAATAATCATAATAATTGAGCTATGAATAGTGAAATAAAAAATATACTAGTGCCTACAGATTTTTCTGTATGTGCGCAACAAGCAGCAACAGTAGCTATAGAATTGGCTGCAAAAATGGATGCTACAATCCACTTTTTACACTTGCTTGCTGAACCGGATGATGAGTTGCATGTTCCGGGAAATGTGCTCACCAAAAATAAAGTAAATAAAGAAGTTGCTGAAGCTCGCACCAAGCTTAATGAGTTGGTTATACAAGCAGAACGCCAAGGTGTTGAGGGGAAGCAAGTATTGGTCTTTGATAAGGGCAATGATCAAATTGAAGATTACATTAAACCTTACAAGATTCAATTTATCGTCATGGGTTCGCATGGCAAAACTGGAATTCGTGAGCTCGTTATCGGGTCTAATACGCAAAGTATCATAAAGCACACTACAGTTCCAGTTTTAGTGCTAAAAAAACCAGTAGGTAAATTCAAATTTCAGAATATTGTTTTTGCCTCTACTTTTGTAGAGGATCCATCTACGGCATTAGGAATTTTGCTGAAGCTAAGCAAATCGTGGTCTGCAAAAGTGCATATACTTTTTGTAAATCTCGAGAGTCAGTCAGTCACCACAGAGCAAGCTTATACATTACTAAATAAACTTAAAGCCAAGTATCCTGACAAACCCTTTACAATTAATCTAGTAGAAAACACAGATGAAGAGTGGGCTATTAACCAATTTGCTGATAAAATTCAAGCTGATCTTATTGCGATTACACGTCACGACCGTGTAGGATACATATTTTCACATTGTGTGGCAGAAGATTTGATTAAACATTTTGATACTCCGGTACTTGTACTTAGCTGATTCCGGGATTATTAAATCCTTAATCTCTAGCATATTCATAGCTTGAAACAATGCATGCTATTGATACCTGTTGTTAGCTCTGATTATAAATACCATTAATAACATTTATAACAATGAAAGAATATAAATTTTGCCAGAGCTGCGGATTTCCATTAAAGAAAGATAAAAAGGGCGGGGGGTCCGAAAAAGACGGAACGAGAAGCAAAAAGTTTTGCTCAATGTGCTATAAGAATGGTGAATTTCTAACGCCATCTGAAATTGATAGTGCAGAAAAGATGCAGAAGTTTTGCATACAGGAAATGAAAAAAGACGGAATCTACGGTTTCTATGCCTGGTTGGCTACCCGATCAATTCCAAAACTTGAGCGATGGAAATGATTACGCCAATACATCTTTTATAAAAAAAGTAAATGGACAAACAACAAATACTAGACTGGTTATTGGAAGGAGATGTTTCTATACAATATCAAGTCTGGCGTGATTTGTTGGGAGTAAACAAAAAGAAACTACAGAACAGGATAGCGAATGAAGGATGGGGTCTGAAATTCCTGTCGAAACGTAATTCAGATGGTCATTGGGGCGCTGCATTCTATCAGCCGAAATGGACCTCTACTTTTTACACATTACTTGATCTTCGCAATTTAAATTGCCCATCAAACAACAAAATTGCCAAAGAAGCAATTGAACTTGTTTTGCAAAATGGTAAAGCCGATGATGGGGGAATTCCATTGGGACCATCCACAACCCGGTATATTGATGTTTGTGCAAACGGTATGTTTTTAAATTATGCTTCCTATTTCAGTACACCTGAAAAGAAGTTGCATTCCATTATTGACAGTATTTTAGATCAAATTATGCCAGATGGAGGATTTAACTGTAGAACAACAAGAAGTGGAGCTAAACATAGTTCTTTACATACTTCACTATCAGTGCTGGAAGGTTTGACGGAATTTCAAAAAGCAGGCTACACTTATAGAAAAGATGAAATCCTACGCGCAAATGAAAGCGCATTAGCGTTTATATTGTTACATCAGTTATTTCTGTCTGACAGAAGCGGTCAAATTATTAATAAGGATTTTTTGAAACTAACTTTCCCGTGCAGATGGAGGTATGATATTCTTCGAGCAATGGATTTTTTTCAATATGCTGGAATTAAATGGGATAACAGAATGGAAGCCGCATTAGGTATTCTTAAATCAAAAAGAAATAAGGAGGGAACTTGGAATATGGCCACGGCTCATGCCGGACAGGTGCACTTCAAGATGGAAAAAGCTGGCAAACCAAGCAGATGGAATACACTCAGGGCTTTGAGAGTAATGAAACATTTTGGAATCGATTATTGAAAGTTAGTATTACTACTTCGATTATACCATTCTTCATACTGAATAGCGCTTAAGATTTTCATAATATGATCAGCACTCATTCAATGATATTCAAAAAAGAATGTAATAAATGAATCTTTTTTTTATGATATTTTATCTGATCTAATAACGGGAACTTAGTATTTCATTGAGTGATATCTCTCATCGTGGCTAACTGATTATTGTCAGTTCTTCGAACAGCATTTAAGAATATATTTAATCGGGTTTACAAACCGAACATTATTTCTTATATGACTTATCCCAAAATATTTTGCATAGCAGCTGTAATGATTTCATGTATAAGCCAGTATGTTTCAGCACAGGACGCTAAAGATATTGTAAAGCAAGCAGATAATAGAATGCGAGGAAATACTTCACAATCAGAAATGATTATTAAGACCATGCGCGCTACCTGGACTCGGGAAATGAGCCTCAAAGCCTGGATGAAAGGAAATGATTTTGCTATTATTTTGATTCTATCACCTGTTAAGGATAAAGGGATTGTGTTTCTAAAGCGTAAGAAAGAGGTGTGGAACTGGTTGCCTACGCTAGAACGTTCAATTAAACTACCGCCATCTATGATGAGTCAATCCTGGATGGGTACAGATTTTACAAATGATGATTTGGTAAAGGAATCATCGGTTGTTGAAGATTATGAGCACACATTGATAGGAGATACCCTTTTTCAAAAGAGAAGTTGTTATATCATTCAAATGATTCCGAAACAGGATGCGGCAGTTGTTTGGGGCAAATTGATCGTATTCATTGATAAAAAAGATCTATTAGAACTTCATTGCCGCTTTTATGATGAAGAAGGTGAGTTGATTAACACCATGAACGCCTATGATATCACAGAAATGGATGGGCGTTTAATTCCGACCAGAATAGAGATGATTCCATCAGGAAAGAATAATCAAAAAACAGAAATTATATATAAAAAGGTATTATTTAATCGTCCAATAGACGATTCGTTTTTCACGCTTGATAAAATGCGATCGTTAAACTGATCGTTACTTATATGTGGCTACTGAAATTTTCCTGGAAAAATATGTGGCGAAACAGAAATCGAACTGCCATATCCATGGCTGCTATTTTCTTTGCTGTGATACTGGCTGTACTTACCAGTAGTTTGCAAGAGGGCGTATTCGATAACCTTGTCAAGAACGTTGTCAGTTTTTACAGTGGATATATTCAAGTGCACAAACAAGGCTACTGGAATGAACGAATTCTGGATAATACTTTTGAAAGCACTACCTTACTGGAAAATAAAATACTGCAGCAAGCAAACGTCAAAGCGGTAGCACCTCGTGTCGAATCGTTTGCTTTAGCATCTTCGAATGAATTTACGAAAGGTTGCATGGTTGTTGGCATCTCACCAGAAAGCGAAAATAGTATTACGAATTTGAGCAGCAAACTTGTTGCTGGCAATTACCTAAACGATAATGATTTGGGGGTATTAGTAGGACAGGGGCTTGCCAAGCGATTAAGAATAAATATTCAAGATACGATTGTATTAATAGGGCAAGGCTTTCATGGTGCCATGGCGGCAGGTAAGTATATGGTTGCGGGCATTCTCAAATTTGGTTCACCAGATCTGAATAATCAGGTATTGTTTCTTGCACTCCCTACTGCACAAACATTATATAGTGCTGAGGGCATGCTGACCAGTTATGTGCTATCCCTGGAAAATCCATCCTTACTTCGTGAAACAGCCCAACATATACAAGCAACCATTGGTAGTAATTATGAAGCAATGACATGGGAGGAAATGATGCCGGAAGTGATCCAGCATATCAATACTGATAAAGGAAGCATGCTTATTATACAAGGCATATTATACTTACTTATCTGCTTTGGTATTTTAGGCACATTGCTGATGATGATGGTAGAGAGGAAGTATGAAATGGGTATGATGGTGGCAATCGGAATGAAAAAAAAGACCTTAATGCAACTTTTAATGTTTGAATCAATAATGACAGTATTCAGCGGGTGTATTTTAGGAATTATCTTTAGTATTCCTATTGTTTACTATTTGTATGTGTATCCAATACAATTTACAGGGGAGTTTGCCAAAGCTTACGCTGACTTCGGTTTTGAGCCCATCTTTCCAACTTCAATAGAGGCAAGTATCTTCATCAAACAAGGACTGATAATACTAGTACTAAGTTTATTACTGGCCTTATATCCAATAGTCAAAGTAGCAAGGCTTAATCCTGTAAAAGCAATGAAAAAATAATACTATGAATTTGTCATTGGCATGGCGTAATATTTGGCGTAATAGGTCAAGGAGTTTTATAATCCTGACATCTGTAGCCATTGGATTATTTGCAGGCCTGTTTGTTCTAGGGCTTTACGCAGGTATGATGCGCTCCAGGGTACGTACCGTTATTGATAGCGAAGTATCACACATTCAAATTCATCATAAAAATTTTAAGGATGACTTTGATCCTGCCTTGGTTATGGATGAAAACCTCCTTAAAGATTCTTTACGTAGTGTTCAAGGTATTCAGTCTATCGCTTACCGAGCGGTAACACAGGGTATGTTATCAACTGCTACAGGAAGCGCTGGTGTACAAATTAATGGTATAAAGCCTGCAGACGAGGTGTTAGTGTCTAGCCTAAATACTAAGATTATTGAGGGGCAAATTTTAAATGAGGAAACAAAAAGTCACCTGCTAATTGGAAAAAAGTTAGCGGATAAACTTAAAGTAAAACTTGGTTCTAAAGTAGTGCTCACTTTTACAGATCAAGAAAGTAACATGGTAGCAGGTGCTTTCCGCATCGTTGGCATTTACCAAACGATTAATGCTGCTATAGATGAATTAAACATATTTGTAAACCAACAAACACTTAACACATACTTGGGTTTAAAGCAAACCTGCCATGAAGTGGCCATACGCCTGCATCGTGATGAAGATGTCGAACAGGTTAAGCTTACGCTTCAATCTCAGTTTCCACAATATGTCGTTGAAAGCTGGAGAGAATGCTCACCAGAAACGGACTTAATGGTAAGTACACTTGATCAATATTCAGCAATCATCATAGTTATCATTATGATAGCGCTGGCTTTTGGAATTATCAACACTATGCTAATGTCTGTGCTGGAACGGACAAGGGAAATTGGGATGCTGACAGCGCTGGGTATGAACCGGCCAAGGGTATTTCTGCTCATACTTTTAGAAACAGTAATGCTCACCCTGGTGGGTGTACCCCTTGGTTTATTCCTTTCCTGGATAACATTAGCTTATTTTCAAGAAGTGGGTATTGATATATCGTCATTTTCAGGGGCAGCAATGTCAGGATTTGGTTTTAGTAGCATGATATTTCCTGAATTTCCATCATCCAGCCTGTTAATGGTAATGATGATTGTAATCAGCACGGCATTACTTGCCGCGATCTTCCCTTCTTTAAAGGCTATTAAACTTCAACCTGCTGATGCATTAAGACAATAAAATAATAATATGAATACGAGCACGAGCACAGTTATTGACGCGCACAAAGTCAGTAGGACATTTAACCCTGAAACCATTCCGGTACTAGCGGTGGATGATGTACACCTGCACTTAGAGAGAGGTGAGTTTACTGCTTTAGTTGGGCCCTCAGGCTCAGGGAAAACTACGCTTCTGAACTTGCTTGGTGGTTTGGATAAGCCAGATAAGGGCATTATTCATATCAATGGTGTAGACATAACAAAATTACCAGCTAACAAGCTGATTGATTTTAGATTGCACAACATAGGCTTTGTGTTTCAGTCTTTCAACCTCATACCTGTTCTTACCGCCAAAGAAAATGTTGAGCTAATCATGCAGTTACAGCACCGAAAAAAAACAGAGATTGCTGAGCGCGTAAAAATTCTGTTTCATCAAATAGGACTTGAAGATAAAGTTAATACGCGGCCAGCGCAGCTTTCAGGGGGGCAGCAACAGCGAGTTGCCGTAGCAAGGGCTCTGGCGTCTAAGCCTCAGTTTGTGCTCGCTGATGAGCCAACAGCCAATCTCGATTCTAAATCAGCTGCCAACCTTTTAGATGTGATGGCTAAATTAAATGTAGAGGAAAAAATAACTTTCATATTCTCTACACATGATGCACGCGTTATTGAAAGGGCCAGAAGAGTGATTACGCTAGTAGATGGACAAATCCATTCCGATACAGCGCGTGTTGAAACTAATGTTCCGCATGAGGTAGATAAATTAAAATTGTAGTACATGAAAGCTACATTAATGTTGGTATGCGTAAGCTTATTATCCTTAAGCTATATCAACATTATTCTTGCTCAAAACAACGACAGTATTACCATTGAAAGGAAGTGGCAAGTGAGAGGTTATCTCAAGGATATCCAATCCCTTACCTTTGATAGAAATTATGATAGTCTGACTACTGGTAACCTGATTCATAATCGTCTTAATATTAAGTGGCAAGCTACCAAAGAAATAAGGGCTGCCGCAGAATTTCGAACACGCTTATTCTGGGGTGAAGAGATTCGTTTAATACCTAATTTTTCTACACTCATCCGTAACAACCACGAGGCTGTAAATATGTCCATTTTCTGGATAGAGGAAGAGAGTATGGTACTGCAAACAAATATTGATCGACTTTGGTTGGAGTATACGGCTGAAAAATGGGAAGTGCGTTTCGGCCGTCAGCGAATTAATTGGGGCATTGGTACACTTTGGAACCCGAATGATATTTTCAATACCTATAATTTTCTTGATTTTGATTATGAAGAAAGACCAGGACGAGATGCTATGAAATTTCGCTATCATGTATCTGGAATGTCGAACTTTGAAATGGCTATAGCAGCGAGTGAACGGATTGGCAATTCAGTGGCTGCCATCAAGTATTTTACCAATGTATCAAATTATGATTTTCAATTCTCAGCAGGTATTTATCAGGAAATGGCTACCATCGGTATGGGGTGGTCCGGAAGTGTAAATGAAGCAGGCTTTAAAGGAGAACTCCAGTATTTTGCAAGGAATAAAAGTAATAAAGAACAGTTGAATGCTGTGCTGGAAGCGGACTACGTTTTCGAAAGAGGGTGGTACACCAATATAGGCATACTGATAAATAGTACTGGAACTGATAAATCTTTGGTTAATTGGAATCTTATAAATTTCCAAAGTTCACCGCAAAACCTAATGCCTACAAAATGGAATGTTGCTGCCATCATTTCAAAAGAAATTACGCCATTATTATCAGGTAATTTTTCACTCATCTATGCACCGGGCACTGATCTGGTGTTTGCTTTGCCTGCTATTAAATACAATCTGGCTGCAAACATTGATTTCGATCTTGTTTGGCAATCTTTTTTTATTGGTCAGACAAATGGTTTTAATAGCATTATGCATCGTGTTTATCTTCGTTTAAAGTGGAACTTTTAGGCTAATAAAAATCTCGTAACGATGGTTTGAAATCAGCCATCGTGATTCTCCTGCGCAGTATTTATTCATTATAGATTTTCTATCTTACTGACAAGTATACCCCTGGTCTTCCCTTCGTGAAGACCATTTGCCATAATTGAAGTTGGCGAGCCCTGAAAAGGCCCGCGCAACTTAGTAAGTAGTATTTCCAAATTCTGAAAAAACGCTTGGTATAGTTCTTCCGTAATCCATCATAATGTTTACTAACGTTTTTATGCCAGGCTAGGAGTGTGGTATCATAATCGCCACCAAAATTGTGCAAGTCCTCGAGCACAAAATAATTTTCAAAGGCTGGCAGGATTTCCGTCAGAGCAGGGATGTGTGAGTTTGGGAAAATATACTTATCCAGCCAAGGGTCAGTGCCAGGGGAGGAAATATTATTACCAATCGTATGTAATAAGAAAAGACCATCTTTCTCCAGACAATCCGCTACCACCTGAAAGTACGTATTGTAATTTTTAGAACCAACATGCTCTAACATACCGAGCGAAACAATCCGGTCATATTTATCACGAATGTCGCGGTAATCTTTTAACTCCAGGGTGATAGGTAAATCTGAGCATAATTGTTGACCAAGTTTTACCTGCTCACTGGATAAGGTTATTCCTGTAACATTAACAGCATATTTTTCTGCTGCATAACGGGCAAAGCTTCCCCAACCACAACCAATGTCAAGCACCCGCATACCTTTTTCTAGATGAAGTTTTTGACAGGTAAGTTCTAGTTTCGCTTCCTGTGCTTCATCTAATGTTAAAGCATTTTTCCAATAGCCACAAGTATAGGTAAGCCGCTTGTCAAGCATAGCCATGAAGAGATCGTTGCCAATATTATAATGGAATGATGCATTATCTAAAGCTGTTTCGGGTAATTGAAAGTTAAATAGTTTAGCTTCAAGTGAAGCCAACCACAGCTTTACATTGTGTGGGGCGTAATGATTAAGTTTAGCCTGACTAATTTTTGCAAAAAGTACATCAAGCTTGTTACAATCCCACCACTCATCAACAAATGACTCTCCCAAGCCTAAGGATCCCTGCGCAAGTACACGTTGATAAAACCGCTCATCTTTTACTTGAATGTCATAATCCTGTTTACCATTTACGGTAATACCTGCGTGTTCAAATAACTCAATCACTCTTCGCTTATACGATGAAGCGGACTGTTGTTGACCTGAATCGACATCAATTTTATCCAATACTTCATCCTGAAATCCAATATCCTTTTTCATAAAAATGAGATTTATTGACCAGTGTGTGAAATACTTTAACCTGGCTAAAAATAATTTATCCAAAGTTTTTGACCAGTGAGAATAATCACAAGAAGATTCAATTATTATCATGCATGTCTATATTGACTAACACATGGTTTTAAGGTTTAATCGGACAAGCCTGACTAGTTTGAGTACTTAAAAAAACATAAAGGGATAAGCTGTTTTTTAAGATGATAAATACCACTTGCTCCAGATGACCATTATCATACTGATATAAGTTGATTATTCCTATGTTGAATTATGATTGAACCATTGACTGGCAAAGGTCAATTCTTATGCTAAAAAAGTAGTAGGTAATAAAGAATAATTCAATGAAACAACTGGATAATAAAGTGGCCATAGTAACGGGTGCTGCAGCTGGTTTGGGTAAAGCAATAGCCATTCAATTTGCTCTGCATGGCGCTAAAGTGCTGGCTACCGATTACAATGAAGAGACACTAAAGGAATTTAAAAAAGAAATATCTTCTAAAAGTTTACCCATTGCAGTGTTTAAAGGTGACATTAGCCTTGAAAGTGATGTTGATGCTATGATCAAAGCTGCCGTGGATCAATATGGCACGGTTGATATTCTGGTAAACAATGCGGGGGTTATGGATGACTTCAGCCCTGTAGGTTATGTTACGGATGCAAAATGGGAGCGAGTCATGAAGATCAATGTGGATGGCCCCATGAGGGCAATGAGAGGTGTACTAAAAATTATGTTGGCAAAAGGTGCTGGTGTAATTTTAAACATTGCTTCTATAGGTGGCCTTCAAGGAGGACGTGCAGGTGCTGCTTATACAACAAGCAAACACGCCCTTATAGGGCTTAGCAAAAATACAGGATACCTGTATAGTAAATCTGGGATCCGCTGTAATGCAATTGCACCCGGTGCCATGGACACTGACATAGTGAAAGGTATGGATTTTTCTAAACTGCCAGCCGTTGAAATATTTAACGATAGAATTTCACCTGGAATGGCTTTAAACCCAAGAACCAGTCAACCCCGGGAGGTAGCTAACCTTGCTGTTTTTTTGGCATCTGATGATGCGAGCTTTTTAAACGCTTCAGTAGTTGTTGCAGATGGTGGTTGGACAGGCTATTAATTCATGATTAAACGATTAAGAGCCACCTAAGCGCTGACACAGTTTATCACATTCATCAAGAATGACTTTTAATCGTTGAGAGCTAATATGTAATTCCTTTAGTATATGCCTGGCATTTGGTAATCCAACACATAAAACAATACCCTTATCAAGTAAATATTTTTTCTCGTGTAAACTAAGGGAGGTTAATGTTGTGATCGGATATAAGCCAAAATTGTCAATCAAGTCCTTAAGACCTTTCTTTACAGGATAATTCCATCCCAGTAACTGTAGCCCTGCGCAATTGCCATACTTTATGGCATCGTTTGTGAAACGTGTGTTGGTTACAACCCAGCCCTCATGCTTTATTTTAGTATATCCAGGATTAACCTGTAGCTGATCTTGAACATCAAGAAATCGTGAATTAATATAAAGCGGAATTTTTACGTCACAAATACTACCGGGACGATTATGATATTTGCACTCCATCAGAATTTGCTGCTTTCCTTTAGAGGCGATCACATCAATCTCATGCGGCACACATTTACCTGTCATAATCTGGCCAACCTGAACAATATAACCTTGATAAGTCATGAGCGCTCCAATAAATTTTTCAAAGGGATAGCCTGAAGGCCCAAGTTGCATTATTGAATTTTTCAGGTTGTATCTTGCTGCAAAATGCCTCGATTTATTTTTTAATAATTGGTAAGCACTTTTGTATATCTGCTTGGTTGAAATGCCAGGGTATAGATCTTTACTGATGGTATCAACGATCTTTTGAGCTTCATCGGGCTGAATCCCGGATCGGGTCATTGAATTCAAAAGCTTCGAGGGATCAAAGAGTGATTTTTCTCCGTTGGCTTTAGTTATTTCCAGTGAAGCAACATCCAAGGGCTTCGGGTACATACTCATGTTTTCAAGGCTTGTGTCCAGATCGGTATTTCTTCATGATTAACGATTTCTTCCGTTGTGCTACCAATGAAAAAGTGAGAAATCCCAGTTCGTCCATGTGTACCCATAACAATCATGTCTGCCTTTATATCTTTTGCAAATTGGCTTATTCCGCTTTCAATACTGAAGTCAGACCGAAGATTGATTGTATAATTATGGAATTGCTTAGCGATGGCAAATTTATTCAGCTCGCTTTCAGCGTCCGGGTCATTTTTAAAGTCAGTGGGCGTGTTGACATGAAGGAGATGAATTTTGGCATCAAAAAAAAGCTGCATTCTTTTAATACTGGCAACAAAATGATCATCTGCTTGGCCAGGCACTCTTGGAAAGACAATATTCGTTATACGCTCAGGAGCCTTCAGTAATGTTATCACTGGCACAGGAGAACTCCTTACAATTTTCTCTGTTTTTGATCCGGCCGTAATATTCTGTGCACTATGTGTGCCCATAATGACTAAATCTATTTTGTTGGCTGCTATATAGTTTTCAATTTCATATGATAGTGAGCTAATAACATGTTTAAATCTAACATTAATTGTAAAAGGTGTCAGCCGATCCAACATAAACTGAAATTTTTTATCTATTTCTTTTTCAAACTCTTCAATAAAATTTAGACTGAAGGTATACGAGTTTGCTAAGGTTGGTGTGCCTCTTAGAAATGTAGTCTCAATCACATGCAATACATGAACGCAGCCCTTACTTTGGCCTGCAATACTGATGGCAAATTTGTATGCTTCTTCAGCAGGTTTTGAAAAATCGCTTGGCACAAGAATATTTTTCATTTCCTTTTTTATGCAAAATAATTCATTATAAAAGTACCTGTAATGATCGTTGTCTTAATATGATATGACAATGCTCTTTTATAACTTATGGCTTCCTAAAAGGATTTTTCAGTTACAGTAATGCTTTTATTTAGCCTTATTTACCTACTAATTTCAGCTGGAGTTTTACAATTCAGTCTACGGTAGGCGTGTTAACTGATGACTATATAAGACATGGGATTTGAAATATTTATACACCTCACCACCAAATAATACAAGAGAAGACATCAGTATAAGAATCATTAAGTGAATGTAGCTTATCGTTTTAAAACCAAAAATTTCTTGAAAAAACGGAATGTTTATAATTGATATAGTCATAATTGCAGATGAGACCATAGTAATGGTAACATAAATGTTTGAGAAAATTCCAATTTCTAAAATTGACTTATTTAGTGATCTCATGTTATACATGTTAAATAGCTGCGTGAAAGCCATGACCACGAATACTGAACTTCGCGCATGCTCAACACCAAAAGGTAAAAAGTACACATAAGCAGCAATTGCCAGAGCTGTCATAATGCCCACATTGATTCCCAAAAAAGGTAATATGCTTCTGTTAATTATTTTTTCATCTTTCTTTAATGGCTTTACTTGTAGCACTTCCCCATGCCCCCGCTCCGCGGCCAAGGCCATGTCACCAATACCATCGGTAACGAGATTAAGCCATAAAATTTGAATAGCGGTGAGTGGCATAGGCAATCCAAATGCGATGGTAACAATCAGTGTACTAATCTCTGCAAAGTTGGTTGTTATGAGGTAAAAGCTAGCCTGCCTGGCGTTCATAAAAACTATTCGCCCTTCTTCAATGGCAGATACAATACTGGCAAAGTTGTCGTCTGCCAATACTACTTTAGCAGAAGCCCTGGCAACATCTGTACCCATTATACCCATGGCTATTCCAACATCGGCCTTCTTTAATGCTAGCGCATCGTTAACACCATCTCCGGTCATGGCGATCAATTCCCCCATTTTCTGCAGGCGACTCGCAATATGAAGCTTTGTTTCCGGGTTAAGTCTCGCAAATACATTTACGCTTTTGATGGCTTCCTCAAACTCTTTTTCATCTAATACCATTAACTGTTCTTCGGACAGCGCCATGACATCTTTTTCTTTATGATTGATGATACCAACAGCACTGGCAATGGCAACCGCTGTGCTGATATGATCGCCAGTAGCCATGATTACGCGTATGCCGGCTTCTTTGCATCGTTTTACTGCTTCTTTTACCTCTTCTCTTGGAGGGTCAATCATACCAACTATTCCTACAAAGGTGAATTGCTTTAGTTCATCTTCCTGAATTTCTGATGTGGAAGTTTCTTTGTAGGCAAGCCCAAGCACCCTCATGGCGTCCAGCGACCATGAATTAATTTTTTGTTTTATTTTATTTTGCATAACATCGTCTATCAGTTCAATACGACTTTCCGTCAGTACGTTTTTGCATCTAGACAATATTCTTTCAGGTGCACCAATGGCAAATAGTTCTCTGGATGATCCAATTTTAACAACAGATGCCCTCAACTTTAAAATTGAATCAAAGGGTAAGTCATCAATTTTTTTTATGGTGATGACATTTATATCAATTCCGCTTTTCTTGGAAAGTACATGCAAGGCGCCTTCGGTGGGATCACCAACCAATTCATAAGTATTTTCAGCAGGCTTGTGCCTTACTGAAGAGTTATTGCAAAGGGCAGCAATGAGTAACAATTTTTTTAAGACCGAATTGTTTGAGGCCTCTATAATAGCTTCACTTTGTTGAAACGAGCCAATAGGTATCCAGCCTTCACCTGACACTTCAACTTCAGGCTGACCATACAAAAATATTCTTCTGACTGTCAAAGCATTTTCTGTAAGCGTACCTGTTTTATCAGTAATAATGGTTGTTACAGCACCTAAGGTTTCTGTGGCAGTAAATTCTCTTACTATGGCATTTCTTTTGGTCATTCTTCGTGAACCAATGGCAAGCACTATGGCAATAATACTGGGAAGACCTTCCGGGATGATTGATACCATTACGGCCACTGCAAGCAAGAACAAATCGTTTATAGGCATGTCGAGTGTGAAATAACCCACGATAAAAAGAATGGTTGCTGCCACAACTGAGGCAAGTCCCATTTGTGTTGCCAGTTTGTTAATTTTTTTTTGAAAATGTGAGGGTTCAGCTTTAATGGCTGATAAAGAAGAGGCAATGCTGCCAATAGCTGTTTTGAGCCCAGTTCCAATGACCACCGCTTTACCATAACCACCGGAAATAAAGGTACCTCTCCACACCATATTTTTTCGATCGCCAATTGAGGAAGCCGGCTTTAATGCTTCCACTGTTTTTAGGATTGGCAATGATTCACCAGTGAGTGAAGATTCAACAGCCCGTAGGTGTTTTAATTCAATAAGTCGTGCATCAGCAGAAACATGGTCGCCTTCCTCAAGAATAATAACGTCACCAGGGACAAGTTCAGATGCTTTAACCAAAAGCTGTTGATTATCTCTTATCACTTTTGCCTGAGGTAAAAGCATTTTTTGCAAAACAGAGACTGCCTGCTCAGCTTTCCATTCTTGTATAAAACCAATCAATGCATCAACAAAAATGACAAGTAGAATAATGTAGGCATCGGTCTTGTGATTTGTAATCCAGGACAAGATAGAAGCGAGCACTAAAACAATGACCAGGACACTTTTAAATTGCTTGAAGAAATAATAGAAAATTGAATGTTGTTCTGTTTTTGGCAATTCATTTGGGCCAAAGGCAATAAGTCTTTCTCGAGCTTCTTCACTGGTGAGACCTGATGCCTTAGCTGCCACTTTTTGAAACACTTCTTCAATATGCAATACAGAGAAATCTTCCACATTTTCAAGTAATTAAGTGATTGAAAATAAGGTGAGTCAGTTTTTTAATGGGTGATATGTATCATTTTGATAAGTGATCATTATCATGCGCGATTATTATGGTAAAAGTTAATTTCATTAATATTCTTTCAGATTCATGTGCTCATAATTTTAGTAATGTATTCCTACTCAAATTTTTGTTAGACATATGACAAATAGTAATATCCCGTACTATCTTATTAATAGTATTACCATGTATCGTCTGGTTTCTGCACCCTTTTTACTATTACTGGTTTATACAGGTGAGGTGTTGGCATTTAAATGGTTAGTAGCGCTTAGTTTTTTTACAGATGCAGTTGACGGTCCCTTAGCGAGAAGATTTAATGTGATCAGTGTATTCGGATCAAGGCTTGACTCAGTAGCGGACGATGCAACTATTTTGGTTTCCACTCTAGGATTATGGATCATAAGTCCAGAATTTGTTCATAGCGAGTGGTTGCTTTTTGTTGGGCTCTTTTTTCTTTTTGGCATACAGACCGTTGCAGCTCTGATAGCCTATAAGAAAGTAACTAGTTTTCATACCTACATGGCAAAAGTAGCCGCAGTGTCACAGGGCTTGTTTTTTATTTCATTTTTCTTTGGTCTTGGTCCCTCATATCTACTATTTATGATGGCTGTGACAGTGACCGCTATTCAATTAATTGAAGAAATTATTTTGGTCATTATGCTGCCGGAGTGGAAAGCGAATGTAAGGGGTATTTATTGGGAATTGAATCTAAGTAAGTTAACATCACAAACAAAGAATTAGTGGCTGTAAACAGGGAAGCCTGATATGGTAAATTATGGTTAGTAACTTGAGTGCAAAATTTATAATGCCCGATTATTGATAATATTTAATTAGGTAAATTTATTTTATTCACAAATCCCGAATCTTTTCAAGATATTTTTCAATTCCATTCGAGCAACCGCGACAACTCTGTCACCGCCTCCGTAATACAAATGAATCATGCCATTTAGCAAGACAGCTCCGCAAGGAAATACTACATTGGGCACTATACCTTTTTCTTCATAGCAAGTTTCGGGTTCAAGTAATGTGGCGTCAGTTTGTGCCAGAACGATAGAAGGATCTTGCAGATCTAAAAGAGCGGCTTCGACTTTATACACACTGGGTGACGGCAGGGTCGCGCGGTGATACAACATTAGCCAACCTTGTTTGATCTCAATGGGAGGTCCTGCAATGCCAAACTTAGAATTATCCCAATAAGATTTACGTGGCTTAATTATAGCGGTACTGTCATTGAGCCACCGATCGCCTTCAAAGTTAAGATCATCCGCTGCGTTTAAACAGATAAAATCGTTCATCCTATGAAACAACATGAACTTACCTTTTATTTTCTTACTCAATACGCAAGCATCTTTGTCTGGTATATTGGGTGGAGTAATAACTTTTGGGCTTTTCCAGTTCCAGTGTCTGTTTATAAAATCGGCAATGCTTATAGAAGTAAATGCTACACGCGGTGTGTACCCATCAAATGCCGTGTAAAACATGTATAATTCATTGTCAATAAGTGTGAGACGGGGATCTTCACAGCCTGAATTCCCTGGTCTTAGTTTTCGCTCAAAATTGGCAGTGGGTTCATAGATTGGATTGGGTAATCGTTCATCAATATGAACACCATCGCTGGATGATGCGTAGCCAAAAACTGAAGTCATCTCAAATGACATGGCCCTATAAACAATATGAAATTTATTATCTTCATAAATGACTGCTGGATTAAAGGTGGCCATGGCTTCCCACTCAAATTCCGGTCGTGGACTTATAATAGGATTGCGATGATAGCGGTGAAAGCCCTGCCTGATCCATTTGCTTTCATTGAATTGAATGGGTTCATTCAAGCTTAGTTTTTCAATAAGTGTCTGGGCATCTCCAATAGCAAGACAGCTAAAAGTATCAGCTGCACCGTAGTAGAGGTATATATTTTTATTGTCAAGCACTGCGCCTGATGGAAAAGTAATGTTGGACACTTCACCATGCAACTCATACTCTTTTTCAGGAAACAGAAGCGGTTCCTCAGTTCTCCCTATAATCTTTAGTGGATTTTCCATATCCAGCAACGCTGCTTCAATTTTGAAATGTTTTGTATCAGTAAAATAGTTTTCTATATACGAGAAGATCATCAACCAACCTTTATCTGTCTTTATGGGTTGTGCACCTACTTCAAGATGGTCATTAGAATCGCGGAGAAGCGAAATTATATGCTGGTTAAGATTGGAATACCAATTTATCCAAAAGGCCTCATTCCATAAGTCTTCCTCTCGGTCGAATAGCGCAAGGGCTATTTTAGCAGGAGGGAGATCAGTATGCACTGTAAGTATGGCAGCATATTTATTATTAATTTTTTCAGGGAACATTGCCATGGCTTTGGAGTTAAATCCAGTAACCGGATGTTTTTCGAATGTTTTAAAATCCTTTGTTATGGCCAATCCGATACGAATTCCATTAGCTGAAAAGGGATAAGTAGAAAGCGCAGTGTAGAAAATGTAATATTTTCCATTACAAAAAGTTATTCTGGGATCTTCACAACCATATCGCTCCCAATCAAATTCAGGTTTAATGATTTGTCTTCTATCACTAAAAGCAATGCCATTTACACTGGTGGCATATCCAATACTCGAAATAGGCATATTTATACCTTCAAGCTCCATCGGTAAAGATTGTGCACGGTATAGTAGGTGAAAGCAATTATCAACTTTAACCACAGAGGGATTAAAAGTAGCCGATGCCTCCCAAGCTACGCTTTTGTCTGGAGCAATTATTGGATTTTCATTAATGCGATGGAATTGTACCATGATAGGTTTTTGTTAATGATTTTTGTCGTGGCGTTTGAAGCAGCACAGATTTTCCTTTCATTATTCCTTTTATCAAGTGATTAATATCTGCACGTGCCATACAGACGCAACTGTCAGAGGCACCGTAATAGAGAAATAGCTTATGCTTAATCACCACAGTGCCACATGTATAAACGACACCTCGTTTATAACCGTTATTTTCATACCACATGTCAGGTTCAAGGAGTGGTTTATTGGATCGATATAAAATCTTCTCAGGGTTTTTGCCATCCAGGATCATACCACCGATTTTATACCGATCAGGATCATGCTTGTCCATAGCGTGGTAAAGTAGAAGCCAGTTTTCTCCAACTTTTATCGGGGGTGGACCTGCACCTCTCACCCAATTGTCCCAGTGAACTTCTCTTCCTTTAGATTGGTAATAGCTGGATACATAATCACCATGTTCAAACTCCAGACTATTTCGATAAGCAATACTAACATTGGGCGTGATGCTATGGAGTAAAGCAAATTTGCCTTTAATTTTTTCGGGAAAGATTACCCAATTCTTATTTATTTTACCTGGTTCAGAAATTAGTATAGGCTTTGTCCAGTTCCAATTATTTTTGATAAAATTGCTTACACTAATTTTAGAGAGCGCAACACAAGGCGGATTAGAACCATCAAAAGCGGTGTAAGTCATATATACTGTATCGTCAATTACAGTCAGGCGTGGATCTTCACTGCCCCACCAGCTACCTCCAGACGCGTAAGGATAGGTTTTAGGCTTAGTACTCGTATAATCTTTAATCCCACGTTGATATAATTTTTCACAGATAAAGGCTGGCACATCTGATCTCTTATCTATTCTGAGACCGTCTTTACTAGATGCATATCCAAAGACTGAAAGACCTGATTCTCCTATGGCGCGGTATATAAAATGCACCTTATTACCAAGATAGACCGTTGCTGCATTGAAAACAGCATTAGATTCCCAGCGGTTATTAACCTTAGGTCTAAGAATAGGATTTTCAATGGCTCTTCTAAAAACTATTTCTGAATTTGCTGAAGGACTTTCAGCTAATTTCCATTTTGTCAGTTTTCTAACTAAATCATTGAACGGTGAATGAAGGTATTTTTCAATACCAATTTTAATATGGGCAAGACTATTCCCTAAGCGAATATTTTTTATTGTCCTTACTTGGAAGATTTTTCTGCTTATAAATCTGGATATGGATTTTTCTTTAATAAAATTTAGTGAAGGTAGCTTAGCCGATGGGTGCGATGGATGTATATCATAATTTACGATCAAGTCGCCATTTCGCGTTTTTCTTTTTCTTAGAATTGCACCTTTTCTTTTAGCTAATAACATCCTCTTTCACATACTTAAAGTAAAAAATGTAATAGAATACAAGTGGTGGTCTTAGTTGATAATCAAAAAGTATTCTAAATAAATAAGACCTGAATAACTTTTATCAAAACTAAGTACACGAGCTACTTTCAAGTATGACGGTTGTTCTTTACTGTAAATGATTTTTATCTGAAGGTAGCTTCTTGCTTATTATCCACCCAGATGATTAGTTTCTTAAAAGCGAGCTATGGATTATCATAGCATACTATTTCTCTACGTGAATAGCTATTGCCAAGCCTTTAGATCAGCCGATCTAGTTTAATTACTAATTATGTAATCAAACTTTAATTTTTTAAGATAATAGTCAGCATCGCTGATGATATCAGTCATTCAAATATGCATACTTTCTATATAGATTTATTTATCGCTATTTAAAGTAACTGCTGAGCAATATGAATCAATACATAAAAAATTTCAAAAGCATATCAGCCGATGATGTTTCAAAAGTTGGAGGTAAGAATGCTTCTTTAGGAGTTATGATTAACAATTTGAGCTCTTTTGGAGTTCATGTTCCAAATGGTTTTGCAATTACCACGGATGCTTATAAAAAATTTTTGGAAGAGAATTTGTTAACAAATCTATTGCAAAATGAGCTTGACAAACTAGAGCGTGAATCCTTAAAAAATTTAGCGTTAATAGGAGAGAGGTGTCGGAGTTTAGTTCTGAATGCTAAATTTCCTGAAGACATCCGCGAGGCTATTATTAAAGCCTACGAAAGCCTGACCCTGCCTGGTCCTATTCATGCTGTTGCGGTTAGAAGTAGCGCTACTGCAGAAGACTCGCCAACGGCAAGCTTTGCAGGGCAGCATGAGTCTTACTTGAATGTAAGCGGTGCAGAAAAAGTAATTGAAGCCGTACAAAAATGTTATGCTTCCTTATTTAATGATCGCGCAATTAAATATCGTCAAGATAATGGATTTAAAGATATGCAAGTAGCGCTTTCAGTAGGCGTTCAATTAATGGTAAGATCCGACAAAGCCAGTGCGGGTGTCATCTTTACCATTGAACCTGAAAATGGAAATGAAAATCTCATTTACCTGACAGGTGCATGGGGCTTAGGTGAAAGTGTGGTGCAAGGAGCAGTGAATACTGATGAATTTTATCTTTTTAAGCCTGCCCTTGAAAATAATAAGCAAGCCATTGTTTATCGAAAATTAGGAAGTAAAGAGCAGAAGCTTATATATGCTGAACCAGCGACAAAAAATACCAAATGGGTTCAAACGACTCCCTTGGAGCGTGATCAGTTTATCTTAACTGATGATGAAGTTCAAAAATTAGGAAAATGGTGTCTGGCTATTGAAAGACATTATAAAATGCCCATGGATATTGAATGGGCGAAAGATGGTGCTTCTGATAAACTGTTTATTGTACAAGCCCGGCCAGAAACTGTACACTCGCAGCATAAGGCTATAACTCTGAAAGAATTTTCACTAATGAGCAAAGAGCAACCTTTGCTGACTGGCAAAGCCGTTGGACGCGCTATTGTCAGCGGAAAGGTGCGCATTATTAAATCACTTGCCGATGGTGGAAAAGTAAATCACGGAGACATTATAGTAGCCGATATTACAAACCCTGACTGGAATGCACTCTTGAAGAAAGCAGTTTGCATTGTGACAAATAAAGGCGGAAGAACCAGCCATGCATCGATCATTGCCCGTGAGCTTGGTATCCCTGCAGTTGTTGGTACAATGTCAGCAACTGAAATTCTTACTGATGGGCAGGAAGTAACTGTTTCTTGTGCGACTGGCGATGTTGGTGCAGTGTATAATGGCAAGCTTCAATGGCAAGAGAAAGAAACACCGTTGGACAAACTGCTTGTTACAAAAACAAAAGCGATGCTTATCCTGGCAGATCCTGAGAAAGCTTTGTTATATGCCACGTATCCAAATCAGGGTGTAGGGCTTTTGCGTATGGAGTTTATTATCTCTAACACACTCCAAATTCATCCAATGGCACTTGTTAAGTATAACACACTACCGGATAATGTAGAGAAAAAACAAATCGAAGCACTGACGAGACATTATATAGATAAGCAGCAATTTTTTATCGATAAACTCGCGGAATCTATAGGACTGGTGGCTGCTGCTTTCTACCCGCGAGAAGTAATTGTTCGTATGAGTGATTTTAAAACAAACGAATATGCAAAACTTTTAGGAGGAAAGCTCTTCGAACCCGAAGAAGAAAATCCCATGCTCGGCTTCCGTGGCGCCAGCCGTTATTACCACGAAAATTATGCAGCGGGATTTGGATTGGAATGCGCTGCTATTAAAAAAGTCAGGGATGATATGCTGCTGACAAATGTCAAGATAATGATTCCTTTTTGTCGAACGATTGAAGAAGCAAATAAAGTGCTGGCGGTAATGGCCGCTAACCAATTGAAGCGTAAGGAAAACGGCTTGCAAATTTATGTAATGGCAGAGATACCAAGTAACGTTCTGCTGGCCAATAAATTTGCCCAATTGTTTGATGGTTTTTCTATTGGTTCCAACGACCTTACACAGCTAACCCTTGGACTTGACAGAGATTCTGCGATAGTAAGCCACTTGTTTAATGAGAATGACGAATCTGTTAAAATGCTTATCAGAACCCTTATTGAAGTGGCACACCAGCACGGTACCAGTGTTGGCTTATGTGGCCAGGCGCCCAGTGATTATCCTGAGTTTGCCAGCTTTTTAGTTTCCTGTGGAATAGACTCCATTTCCTTTAATCCTGATGCACTAATTACAGGCATACAAAATATTTACACAGCTGAGCATAGTGCTAAAGAAAAACTGGAAACAGTGTAATTCGTGTCATTTGCGATACTGATAGACATCATAGTGAATTAAAAATAATTCTATTCTTTTTATGAGCATTCATTCTATAATGACCTCATTTATTTACATCAATATTTTTATTGTGGCTATATGCTTGTGCAGTTGCAAGAGCGAAAAGTCTTTAAACACCGTGCATCACCAGGTAATCAGTGTTCAAAAGCATTTACCTAAAATTGATGGTAAAGAAGATTTGTTGATCAGCCAGGACACAACAAATGCCGTATTTGAGGGATTAAAAAGAAAAAAATTAGTTGTTAAGTACTATCAAAGTCAGGGCGGAAATCTGATATGGATACAAGGTGGTAAATTAACGTTTTTAGCAGATTCCTTAATCCAGCTTATTCATAGGGTTCAATACTATGGATTCCCGCAAGGTTGTTATCATTTACATGAACTGGCAGACAGTAATTCAATTAACCATAAGCCCGATTTGATAAGGAAAGATATATTGTTAACCGATGCTTTCATTGATCTGGCACAAAATCTGAAGTATGGTGTTAATGGTTCACAAGGATGGAAAGAAGACTCAACCAGTTTAGAATTACTCAATACTGTTTTATCAGGAAGTGGTTTAAAAAAGACTTTAGAAGGGCAAGAGCCAGAGCATGGGGGATATGTTGGTCTGAAAAAAGCTTTGCAACTCATGTTAGATTCCACAAGCTATCAGTTTACTGATTCAATTTCATTACAAAGAAACTTTAGGCTTATAGCCATAAATCTAGAGCGGTGGCGCACTGAAAAACAAGACATGAAGAAACGTTCTATTTTCATCAATATCCCATCTTACTACCTCTATGTGCTTGAAAATGACTCAGCTTTATTTACATCAAAAGTTATTGTAGGCACTGTTGAAAATCAAACACCTGAATTAAGCAGTACAGTCGAATACTTTAGTGTTTACCCTTACTGGAATGTTCCCAAAAAGATAGCCATTGAAGAATTCCTCCCCTTGGTAAAAAATAACAAGGACTTTATAACCAACAATAATTTTGATATCCTTGATCACCGAGGAAGAATTTTGAATATAGATAGTGTGCCATGGGCTAATTTTCATGAAAATTATTTTCCAGTGACTTTCCGGCAAAAGGAGGGACCTGATAATGCGCTTGGCATTATTAAATTTATTTTTGAAAACCCCTACGCAGTCTTTCTTCATGACACAAATGCCAAAAAATTGTTTAACAGTAAGACAAGAGCCTTAAGTCATGGATGCATACGCATGGAAAAGGCAACAGAGCTAGCACATTTCCTTATGACCGGAAAGCCAGATAAGAAATCTAAGTATGTAGATAATATATTGAAAGATAAGCAGCAGAAATGGGTACGGTTGAAATATCCTATCCCCATTCATATCAGGTATTTCACCTGTGAGTTTAAAAACAATACTTTTTTTTCATATCCGGATATTTATTCAAGAGATGAGGTTCTTTTTGATCTGCTGTTTGCTGGGGTAAACGATATTGATTTATAGTAATTATTGTAAACACCTCAACACTTTACTTTTCTTCATACTACTTCAAACTATCGGCACGATAGAATTTAGGCTCATATTTGATAAGAATCATTTCATTTCTTGATCCCTGTCATTTAGCTCTCGCTTCAAATTCAATTAAATTATTTCAAAATTGAAAAGTATGAAAACAGTAAAGTTTATTACTACCAATGAACAGGAACGAAAATTTGCATCTGCTGTAAGAAGAAATGTTAATGATTATTTTACTGAGAACGCCCTCTCCAAAAAAGGAAATACTTTTCTTGTAGTTCAGTCTATAGTTTTATTAGCTATATATATTTTACCGTTTGTCATCATACTGACTATACCAATCAGTGTATGGCTAGCGTTGCTCATGACGGTTTTAATAGGCATTGGAATGGCAGGTGTTGGTATGTGCATTATGCATGATGGTGTTCATGGAGCATATTCGAAAAAAGAATGGGTTAATAACTTAGCGGGTAGCACAATGTATCTTTTAGGCAGCACCGTCACTAATTGGAAAATACAGCACAATGTTTTGCATCATACGTATACAAATATTGAGGGAAATGATGAAGATATTGGTGTACGGGGCCCTTTACGGTTATCAGAGCATGCTCCACGTAATCGATTTCATCGATTTCAATATATTTATGCGTTTTTATTTTATGGTTTAATGACCATTTCAAAATTGACTAAGGACTTTTCACAATTAGCAAGGTATAATAGGGAGGGGTTAACAAAACAACAACACGTTAATACTAAATTTGAATACTTTAAAATGATAAGCATAAAATTGATCTATTTATTTGTGTTTATCGGATTGCCAATATTGTTTACTGAATTTAGTTGGTGGCAGGTATTGATTGGTTTCTTTGTTATTCATTGGGTAGGGGCTTGTATTATGAGCACTATTTTTCAGATGGCACATGTAGTAGAAGGAGCCATCCAGCCATTACCTGATAGCGAAGGTATTATTGAGAATGAATGGGCTGTCCACGAATTAAAAACAACTTCTGATTTTGCCAGGAATAATGTTTTTCTTAATTGGTATGCAGGAGGGTTAAATTTTCAAATAGAGCATCACTTATTTCCTTCCATTTGTCACGTTCATTATCGAAATATTGCACCCATCGTGGAGAATACAGCGAAGGAATTTGGATTAGTTTATAATCTGAAACCGACTTTTAAGGATGCTCTGTTTTCTCACTTAAGGAGATTAAAGGAATTGGGCAGGTAGATTAGGACTGGCAAAATAACGGTATTAGAAAGAAATATTGGTTTTGGGAACTTTTTACAATGTAATCTATGTAGTAAGGCAAAGCCATTATTCTGATATACGTCCTCTATAACCTCCTGTTCAGCATTTCTGGATGGCTGCAAAGCATTCCTGATCATGCTCCCGTTCCGGTTACAAAATTAGCTGACACAGAAATTACTGCCTCCTTTTATAAGGAGATAGATTGGCTAGGAGAGCCGCTGGACTCTGGTATATTTAACTCTGCTATTCAGGGATATAATTTCTTGGAGGATTCCCTTGGTCGATTTAATAGACCATTTTTAACCATTATAGATTTTTCCAGACCCTCAAATTTGAAACGTCTATGGGTTGTGAACATGGAAACGAAAGAATTAATGCTACACACGCTCGTGGCTCACGGGAGGAATAGCGGGGAAATAAAACCTCATCTTTTTTCCAATAAAATAAATTCTCTTCAGAGTAGTTTGGGTTTTTATAAAACGGGGGCAACCTACACAGGCAAGCATGGTTTATCACTAAAGCTGAATGGCTTTGAGCCAGGTATTAATGACTTGGCAGAAGCCAGGGCGATAGTTATTCATGGTGCTGACTACGTAAGCGAAAACTACATAGCACGCAACGGAAGATTGGGGAGAAGTCATGGTTGCCCTGCAGTGGCCACAGGGGTTCATACTCAACTTATTAATATGATTAAAAATAACACCTGCTTGTTTGTCTATTACCCTGATAAAGAATACTTCAAGGAATCATCCATTTTAAGTAATAAGCAAAATGCTGCTTTCTTTAGTGAACAACAAACCAATGTGTTGAACGATTTATAAGTTAAGGTTAGCGGAATTTAACTTCCAATATAAACCTTGGAATACTTTACATAAATCTTAAACGCTTTCTCATTCTCTCTTTTTAAATGCTTTTTTGTTAATCAGCTTCATCACAATTGCAAAAGAGACTATTTTTTGCAATGTCTTTTTATAAAAAAGGACGTTGTTGTCCACTGAAATAAGCGGGCTACAAGGTTTATATACCTTAAAAATCAGGTATTTGGACGTAAATTGTGGAATTTCGACTTGCATTTTTGAACATTTTATCTAAATTGTTTAAACAAAATTCCATGTTGCGAAGAGCAGTAGCTCTCTTCTATGTGCGCGCACTTGGTTTGTATCCTGTTTTAACATGAACTTACTTTAATTGGAAAGCATAGATGTGGCTGCCGTCCTTCAGCACAATTAGAATCAGGATTAAGTAAACAAGGCAACTTATGCATAGGACTAGTCATATAAGAAAATCTCAGACGAAACGTATCCCGGTAAGGGAACAACATTGAGTTTTATCCTGAACAAAATGTTTCCTTATGAGAAAAGTTCTGATTATCGAAGACAATCTTGAGGTACGGGAGAACACCGTGGAGATTCTTGAGCTAAAGGGATTTAGTGTTATTAGTGCAGAAAACGGAAAAGAAGGAATTGCAAAGGCTGAAATTGAAAAGCCTGATATTATCTTATGTGACATTATCATGCCGGATATTGATGGCTATCGCGTGATTAAAGAGTTGAAAGCCCACCCCATTACAGCCAAAATTCCATTTATCTATGTTACAGCCAGCGGTGAAAAAAGTGAAGTCAAATTAGCAATGAATATGGGCGCGAACGCCTACGTAAGAAAACCTTTTGACGTAAATGAATTAATAGAGAAGATCAATGAATGTTTTGCCTAATTATTTTCTCAAATCAAAAAATATACAACACGCTAATTTTATTTAGGGAAAAGTAGCTTCAAAATATAGCATTCTACTTCGCACCGGCTTTAAAAGTCTCTAACAATACTGACGCTGCTCATTCTCAGTATTCAAACCAACTCTTAGTTTAGAATAAAAAAGAAACCAATGGTACTGTTAAGCTACTTAGCGAAAACACCATGGTGTTTCTTCACGTGCTCAGTGGCCGATCCTTAACTCTTATTATCCAGCACTAGGGAATGTGTATAGTGGCCTTAGTTTAAAAATAGTGATCATTAAAGATATCAATTATGAAATTTATAGGATTAATTTTATTGTCTGCATTCATCTTAATAAATCAAAAGCTGACAGCACAAATACGCTCAGGTGAAAATGTTTTGATTAATAAAGAGGTAGCGCACGATCTCTATGTTGCAGGAGGAACAGTTACAATCAATGCTCCGATCCGAGGTGATTTAATCATAGCCGGGGGTACAGTTATAGTCAATGATACCGTCACGCAAGACATTCTAATCGGTGGTGGAAATATTACCTTAAATGGCTATGTGGCCGATGATGTACGGTGTGCCGGAGGAACCGTTCAGCTTTCAGGCGTGGTGTCTGGTGATTATGTTGTGAGCGGTGGTGAAATAAACATACTAAGCGGTGGCATTATAGCTGGCAATATGTTTAGCATTGGGGGTAAAGTAATATTGGATGGTGCAGTAAAAGGAAGTGTGAAAAATGCCTCGGGTGCCTTCGACCTGAATGGAACAGTAGCGCAGGGCTTGGATTCAAAAGGTGGCAAAATAAAAATAAATGGTATTATTGGTGGTACAACAGTAATGGCAGCCGAAACTATTGAAATTGGCGCTTCTGCAAAATTTAAAGACACTGTAAGGTATTGGAATCAGGCGGGTTCTCTTGATTTCGGAAATTCACTGAATGCGAGCACAGCCTCCTACGATCCCAGTCTTGAAATTGAAGGCACTGATTGGTATTACCTTGGTTTTGCTTCTCTTGTAATGGTCTTGTGGTATTTAGGTGCCGCGTTGATTATGCTGATAATAATTCAATATCTATTCAGGCTTACTTTTATGAATGCGGTTAATACGATTAAAAATAATTCAATTAAGTCATTGGGTGCCGGATTTCTATTTTTGTTTGGTGTTCCTGTGGCTATTGTAATCGGTTTCCTCACTTTGATTGGTATTCCGCTAGGCCTGCTTACCTTTTTTATTTACCTGACCATACTACTTCATGCTACTGTCATTACTGCATTACTTATTGCAAACTGGATTAATAATACCTACTATAAATCATCATGGCAGAACATCAAAATTGTGGGTGCAGCATTTGCAATTTTCATCTTTCTGAAGCTAGCTTCTTTCACACCATTTATCGGTCCTTTGATTATGCTACTGCTTGCTTGTATGGGTTTCGGAGGTTTGCTTTTGAATATAAAATGGAAGTCAAATAAAGCACTGGCCGTGACTTGAATAATCAATCCAAATACATAGGTAATAATAAAAAATAAGCATCCTTATCTAAACTGGATGCTTAAAGTCAATTTGTCGAATAAGCTTTAAATTTAGTAAGTCAGGATTCTTTTAAGCTGTAAGTCCAGATAGGAATCTTAATATGATTTACTACATTTTCTGTTATACTGATATTAAAAAAATGTGCTAGACCTTTCCTGGCATGCGTTCCCATGGCAACCAAATCCATTCCCTCTGTATTAGCAAATGATAATATCCCATCTTCTTCATGCAAATAGTTTCTAAAGTGCAGTTTGTAATTCGTTAGTTTGTAATGTATCGCAAATTCTTCTAACGATTCGTGTGCGTCAGCATCACGCATAAAATGAAGCGGTGTATTAATTAAAAGTATATGTAATGTTGCATTGAAGAATAGCTGCAATTCTTTCAATTTTCTAATAAAATGTATTTGATTAAAAAGTAGTGTAGACGGTAACAGAATATTTCTAATAGATTTTATGTCAATAGCTTCTCGTACAGCCAGCACTGGAACAGGTGAAAATCGGACTACTTTTTCTGTGTTGGACCCAATAAAAATCTCAGCAATACCAGAAGCCCCAGAAGTACCCATGACAACCAAATCTATCTTATGCTTTTCAATCATATTTTTTATGGTTATCACAAAGTCTCCGTAAACAGCCTCTATGTTAACTTTTATCGATTTTTCCTTATTCATCTCCTTTATTTTTAATAGTTCTTTCTTTATATCATCAATTACTTCTGTAAAATAAGCTGGATCGAAGGGAAGTGTTTCACCTGCAAAGCCTGTAGAAGATAAATTAGGTATAGTAAGAATGTTTAAAAGAACTATCTCACCTTTTGTTTTAGACGCCAGTTGTATGGCAACCTTAAATGCTTCTTTTGATTCTTTGGAAAAATCGGTAGGGACGAGTATTCGTTGCATATCGTTGTTTTTCCAAAAATTAAATACTCTTATTCTTATTCAAAATGATGACTGTTGCTATTTATCATGATAACTATCGGCAGCCTTTAGATCAGATAAAAATCATGTGTAATACCTGATAATAATCATGTGACCAGGAGAACACAAAAGCAACATTAGGGCTTGTAAATTAAATTGTCTATTGCCGTTCAGGTAAATGGATCCAGTAGTTATGAAGCCCTTAATCGTGAGAAAAGTAGCCAGAAGCATTAATGTAGGCTATAGGTAAATAAAGAATGCTCTATGAACTGGCCTCAGAATAATTACGGATTATACAGTTCTTATCATGTATAATCAGCATGAAGTTAATCATAGCCTAATATGATGGTAATCAATTTATTATAATATGGAGTATTCTATTTTCGTATTGTCTAGGATGGCTAACTGCATTTTTACTATGGGTAATTATGAAAGTCAATGTTATTCCCTTGCTACATTTCTTTTTCGGCATTATGTTAATGCTGCTGACCTTACTTTTTGAAATAAAATCCGAAATTTTTATAGGAACAGTTGTTTACCTACTGATCACCCCATATATACTTTGGTTTGTTCGTCTATCTAAATTCATTGTAATGACTGGGGTAGTGTCGTCATTTTTTCTACTAAGTATTTTCTTCTTGCCTGTTATTCATTCAATTAATGATATTACCATACTAGGAAACCGATTAATGTCAATACTTATCATATGGCTAGCTGTTTTCTTCACTATCCACCTTAGAAATCTTTATCACATCGAGCAAAAAGAAAAGGAACAACTTAAATCAATAGTGGAATATGCCAATGAAGGTATTCTGATGATACGTCAAGATGGAAAAATTTACAGTTCAAATCCAGCTGTAGAAAAGATATTTGGTTATAAATCCATTGATATATTAACTAAAGTCATCGATGAATTAATTCCGAATTTCGCCATAATACTAAAAGAATATTTTAAAAATATCAGTAATCCGTTATCGCCCAGAGTAGGTGAAAGTTTGAAATGTAAACGAAAGGACGAGAGCGAATTTTATATTGACATAAATCTTAGCTATTTCCATGAGAATGGAGCTATAGTTTGGATTGTATTTATTCTTGATGTGACTGATCGAGTTAAAAATGATGAGCTCGCAAAGGCCAACTTAAAAATGATGCATGAATATAATCAAAAGCTTGAATCGGAAGTAAAACAACGAACTGAGGAGCTTGCGCGTAGTAACCAAAAATTAATTAGCAACCAAGCTATTTACCATTCAATTGCAGATAATTATCCCGATGGCTTTATAGGAGTAATGGATAGAAGTCTAAAGTATGTTTTAGTAGGTGGAAAAGGCCTGTCCGCATTGGGATTAGACTCAAAGTCTATAATTAACGATATCATTTTTGATAATATTTACCAATCAATGTCTGTTTATGCAGAAAAAGCCCTCGTAAAAGTATTCGATGGGAAAAAGGTTTCATTTGATATTGAGCTGAAAGGTGACTTTTATAATGTAACCGCAGTGCCAATTGAAAGCCCGGGACATCCGATCCAGGAAATTTTAGTCGTGGTAAAAAATATATCCGTTCATAAAAATCTTGAGTACGAATTAATGAAGACGCTGGAAAAGGAGAAAGAGTTAAATACTTTAAAATCCAGGTTTGTAACAATGGCGTCTCATGAATTCAGAACTCCACTTACCACAATTCTTTCATCTGCCTTTTTAGTAGAAAATTACACTGGCCAACAGGTGGAGAATGAAAGGAAAAAACATCTTGAACGAATTAAGCGGGCCGTCAATGGCCTTACCGAGTTATTAAATGATTTCCTCTCTCTTGGTCAGCTAGAGGAAGGTAAGGTTCATCTTATGTTAAAATCAATGAACTTAAAAGTCTTCTGTGAGGATTTAATTCAGGAAGTATCGCTGACCAAAAAGGAAGGTCAAAAAATTGTATTTGAGTTTGAAGGAGAGGATACAGAAATAGCTATGGATAAACACTTATTAAGAAACATACTCCTGAATCTGCTTTCAAACGCAATTAAATATTCTCCTATATCCAGTAACATAGGTCTAACCATAAGTGTAGCATCAAAAAATATCACCCTCAAAGTATCAGACCAAGGAATAGGAATACCGCCTGATGAGCAAAAGCTTATTTTCAAGCGCTTTTTTAGAGCAAAAAATACAATTCAAATACAAGGAACCGGACTAGGTCTCAATATTGTAAGGCGATACGTCAAATTATTAACGGGTAAAATATTTTTCGAAAGTAGGCTTGACAAGGGGACAATATTCACCGTTATACTACCCCTGAAAAGGACCACTGAATTGAATCAAAAAACTTAACAACAAAGTTATGAGTTACACAATTCTTATAATCGAAGATAATGAAGAAGTAGTTGAAAACATTACAGGGATTTTGCTACTGGCAAAATATAAAGTGATGCAAGCTCCAAATGGAAAAATTGGAGTTGAACTCATTCAACAACACCGCCCTGATTTGATACTGTGTGATATAATGATGCCAGAGCTGGATGGTTATGGTGTGTTGCATATTTTGAATAAAGATCCAGAGACGGCCAGTATTCCATTTATCTTTTTAACAGCAAAAGCTGACATGAGTGATTTTCGCGTTGGGATGAATCTGGGGGCAGATGACTACATCGTAAAACCATTTGAAGGTGTGGATTTGCTAAGAGTTGTAGAAACTAGGCTTAAAAAAAATGAGCTTATGAAAATTGCGCTGGGTAACAGCTCTTCAGATGTTAGTGCCTTTTTTAGTAAAACCAGAGAGCTGAAAGATTTTCAGAAGCTTTCAGAAAATAGACCAACTCGCTCGTTTAAAAGAAAAGACATTATTTTCATGGAAGGGCAGACCCCTAACGATTTATACTATATTGAATCAGGGCAAGTCAAGACGTATAGGGTGAATTATGATGGTAAAGAACTGATAACAGGTTTTTATAAAGCTGGTGATTTTTTGGGATTCGTACCGCTATTAGAAGAAAAAGCTTATTATGAAAATGCTGAAGTGATGGAAGATGCTCGCATTACCATCATTCCCAAAAGTGATTTTATTACCTTGATATATACAAGTAAAGAAGTGGCTCATAAGTTTATTAAAATGCTATCCAATAACCTGGAAGAAATGGAGAGCAGGTTATTAGACATTGCTTATCAATCTGTTCGGCAGCGTGTTGCAAATGTTTTGATTAAAATGGAAACAAAGCTGGATAACACTGATAAAGATAATAGGATCACTATAGCGAGAAGAGATTTATCCAATATTGTCGGAACAGCTACTGAGTCTTTGAACAGAATGCTTGCAGAATTTAGAGATGACGGACTCATTCAGATATCTGATGATGGTATTAGAATAGTAAACAGAGCCAAGTTGGAGAAATTACTGCATTGACTGTAAATAATCTTGAGCGGTGATGATATTGCTTATCAGTACATAGAATTGATTATAATAAATTAGTGTACTTATAAACAAAAATAGTATGTCTGTTATTAAAGTAATTGAAATCCAGGCTGACTCAAAAATAAGTTGGGAAGGTGCTGCGCAACAAGCAGTTGCCAAGGCTTCAAAAACCATTCACAATGTTAAATAAATCTATATTAAAGATCATAGTGCCTCAGTCGAAAACGGTAAAATTATCGGCTATCGCATAACCGCTAAAGTCAGTTTCGTACTTGACTAAAAATTAATCCTTTTGTGGAATTGTACATTACTATCATATAGTATTAAACTTTTTGCTTTCAGTCAGTACTTGTAAATGTACTTTTAGTTTTATTAATGGGTGTAATTATCATTTTCTCGCCTGAATAACCACAAAAGAACCCTCACCATATCCTGGTTTAGCAGGCTCTAACTGAGTGATCTCTTCTATTGGATGAAATAGTGTTTGGCAGAATTTAAAATGTTTAAAGCCAGCGCAGTTTAATTCAAAAATTACTTTATCCACCGAGTAAACCATTGCAAACCTATAAAAGCTAATATCATCATTACGTTTTGTGTACTCACGGCCGATTATACTATTTCTATCTATAAACCCCATTATAAATACACCCTTATTTTTAAGCACACGATAAGCTTCTTTAAATGCTACATGTAAGTCGTTAAAGTAGCTCGTACACAAGGTTGTGAGCACGAAATCAAAGCGCATGTCCTTATAGGGCAACTGTTCTGAAGATCCATCGATTACTTCAATTCCTCGCTTTACTGCCATGGCACGCATGGCTGGAGAAGACTCTACACCTTCTTTAATACCCAAGGCTACAGATATTTTACCTGTACCAAGCCCCAGTTCAATTCCATAAAGGCTTTCACCAATTGGTAGCATGTCTCGTAAAGCCTCAACCTCCGATTTAAAAAGAAATGGATGGTCTGTGAACCACTGCTCATATTCAGCTACAGTTGACTCAAAAGGTAATTTGCTTTTCATAAACTTTTAAATCTAATTTCATCTTAATGTTAGATTCTATCTATGAGCTATGATTTTCAGATGAAAGATTTTGATCATTTACAGAATAATAATAATATGTTCATAATGCATGATTGTTATCAGTGTGAATGAAAAGAAAAAGAATTTAATTCATAAGACAAATCAAAAAAGGTAGATGACAAAGAATCTTGAAACTGCAGATACGATTGCTAAAATAACATTGTCAATTATAGTGCTCGTCTTATACTTTAGCAAAATAATATCAGGTCCATTTGCAAAAATTATGGTGATTTTTGCAATTCTAGTGCTGATAATTTTTGTATTGAAAATATTATTTCACCTAATTCCAAGAGACTAAATATTAGCCAAAAAGTTAGATCGAAACTAAAACTCATCGCTATTTAAAGTGAAAAGCAAAAGATTGATCACTTATGCTAGATCGCTTTATGGCACACCTGACAGTTTAATTTAATTTGTAATTCGATTTCTTAAATTTCGCTTGTTCAGCAGATTCTAGACAGATTAATAACGAACCAAATAATCAATATGATAATCAAAACTATTATAATAGAAAGAGGCTTTCGTTGCATGAAAAATCAGATTTAGTTGTTTTCAAAGAGCCATTTAATGGGTGGGTGTTTATGCTTAGGAATTAGCCCATATCTGGAAATGCTCTGATTTTTAATGAAAGTTATCGCCTCCTCAATGGAATCTGTAACCAGAATAAGGTCAAGATCTTCCTTTGAAATTGTTTGATTTTTTTTCATTTGTTCAATATGGTTCAATAGATCGCTGTGATAGGATCTTACCAAAAGGATTATCGGAAATTGTTTAATCTTTTTTGTTTGGGTTAGTGTCAATGCCTCAAAGAATTCGTCAAGTGTTCCAAAGCCTCCGGGCAAAACGATAAAGGCAAATGAATATTTGACTAATAAGGTTTTCCGTACAAAAAAATACTTAATCATTACCCATTTGTCCAGATAGGCATTTGGTTTTTGCTCCACTGGTAACATAATATTGCAGCCTACCGATTTACCACCAACTTCCTTCGCTCCACGATTGGCGGCTTCCATGAGTCCCGGTCCGCCACCTGTTAATATCGTAAAACCAAGCTTGGCCACCTCACCAGCAGCTTTCTTTGTCAATTGATAGTATTCGTGATTTCCATCGAACCTGGCAGATCCAAAAAAGGTTACGCAGGGTCCAATAAAATGCAGTGCTCTAAACCCACGAATAAATTCAAATAATACCTTAATTGTAAATAAAAACTCCTCCCATCGGGACTGAGGTCCATGAAGAAATTTTATTTCTGATTTTACCTCCGGCATACTGCAACCTATATTTTTTAAACACTTGGTTCTATGATTATTTTCTTCCTCACTTAAGATTAATCTCATTAATAGAAGTAAAGAATATTTGTCATCAAAGATCAGTAACTGTTATCATATATGAGAATTCGAAATAGTAATACTTTCGTATTAGAAACACGGGATTAAGACGGTTAATGCAGACTATCTTATACTAATTATTGTAAAGAGAAAAGGTATATAGTTTAATAGTAATAAAATTAATAGCTATGGACAGCATGACAACAAAAGAAATAAAGTTCGTTGATGGTAAATCAAAAAGAATATTTGCTTCGCCACTCTTAGAGCGCATATCAAGAACTCATGTGGCCATACCCGTTATAATATTTTTACTTTATGCCACAGGAATCATGTACTGGAGTATCAGGTATATTGAAATATCACCTGGGTTAACGATGCTATTTAGCCTTTTTGGCTTGGCTGTATTCACCTGGGTAGAATACAATGTACATCGGTATGTTTTTCACATTGCTACGTCAACCAAGCGGAAGAAAAGGTTTCAGTATATTGTACATGGAGTTCACCATGAATATCCAAAAGATAAAGAACGACTGGCCATGCCTCCATTATTAAGTATAACAGTTGCAACATTCTTCTTTATTGTTTTCCGTTATATTTTGGGAGATTATGCATTTGCATTTATGCCTGGATTTTTGGTAGGTTATGCGTCCTACTTATTAATTCATTACATGGTGCATGCAGTGCCTCCCCCCAAAGGATGGTTAAGGACACTTTGGAAAAATCATGCCATTCATCACTATAAAGATGGAGAAGTTTTGTTTGGAGTTTCTTCACCTTTGTGGGATTATATTTATGGAACAACGCATGACAGTAGGGTTTCCAACTAGATAATTGTTTTGTGTAATATGAGTTCTAAACTAAGCACTATAGCATCACCGGACAGGTTGGTAAACGTATAATTGCTAATACAAAATTGTTTAGTTAAGCACCATGTTAAAGTTCTGAGGACTCAAACATTTCCTGAAGCTTCTTAGGTAGAGTGCCTAAAGCTTGTTCAACCTCTTCAGCGCTGGCATATAATTTTATGGTAGCAATTACTGCCCTTACACAATCAATGATCTCATCCTTGCTGCTAAAATCTTTCCACGCTATATTAGCATCTTCCATCAGTATCTCCTGGACAAAATCATCTACTGTTTTTATCTTTTTATGGCCCGCTTTTGTCCACCCATCTACATAAACACCTTTGATGGCCATAGGGAATTGAGAAATCAACTGTAAGGATTCTTCAAAAGTCAGGTGGTTTCGCAGAACATGCAAGGTTGATCGTAGTATTCTCCCCGCATGAGCCCGATCACTGACACCAAGATTATTCTCCAGGTGATTAAGGAATTCATTTCCCTTCATTGCATATTTGTTAAAATCAAGTGTCATATCAGTTTAGGGTAATGAATTATTCAAGGTCGTAGGCGCTGGTTTTTTCAAATCTGCCTGTGGATTTAGTCACTTTAATTCGATAAGCAACAGCTTTAAAGCCTTTTTCTATTATTTCAGGAGGATGAGCATTTCCCTGCGTGGGACGGACAGATTCGCTTGTTATCAGGGGCATAAGTCTATCCATCATGATTTTCATGCCTGCTACCTGCTCACTTTCAGTTTTTAGTTCTTCATACACACCCCATACGATAACACTACGCCAGTTAGTCATATTCTCCATAGTATCAATCTGAAAGCATACATTCGGATTCTTACGCATCATCTTAATTTTTCGACCCTCTTTTGAATGTGCATAGATATAGCCTTCATGAAAAACATATGTTACGGGCACAACATAAACCTCATCAGCAGCATAGCAACCAATTCGTCCGATTATCTGATTGCGCAATACATGTTCTATTTGTTCTCCACTTAGCGTGCCAAGCATACTATTGAATTTTATTGGATTCATTTAACTTGTTAAACTCATGAATAGAAAGCAGTGCCAAACGTTTACCTGTTGCAAGTTCCCATTCTAATATTTGCTGAATAAGATCTATGGCTGTATCAAGCTCCAATTCCACGGCAAACAGGTAAGCACTCTTGTAGCTTGCTGTTTTGTAAGAATTAATATTTTGCACACATGAAATCATCAGTATATCTTTTAAATGTGCTGAGGAAGTCAGTTTTAGCAAATGATGTGTTTCATGAATCATTTTGGAAACCACATCGTTTTTACGTGGGTTAGACTCCTGCATTAAATAAGTAAAAATTCTTTCCAGCTTTTGTAATTTCTCGTTAGCGGTCTTGACATAGTGATCGATTTCGTTCCTAACCTCAATTGACCTAATCTGTTGGATACAAGTAGTTAATTCATTCCTGATTTCGTCCTCAGCAAAAAATAATCCCTGGAGCTGGTAAGCAAGTGCATCTTGAAGCGTACTAATTTTATTCTTCATATACCTAGTCATTTCGTATTATTGACACTTCCTGGTGTTGCTTTTTATTCGAGTGAGGAAATCGCCTGAATATCTTAAAAATGGCAAGATTTATTATTTCCTCTGCTTCATCTGGTGTTATTGATGTTAAGTTTGTTGTTGCCCATCCTCGCCAAATTAAATTATTTGTTTTGGCATCCATTAGGTCAATGATTAGAGAACCTTTTCGATAAGAATAGACGTCTGTTCGTGTCCTCATCCAATAGGGTCCATAAAAATACCCATAGGGCTCTGTACGCACAATTGTAGATTGATCATCCACAACGATATGATAATGAATAAGCATTTCTGGGGATACTTCAGATAAAGTGTATCCACGCATTGTAAGTTGTTCTAGGATAGCATTCTTGATACGTTTATCATTTAATTCATTATAGTAGAGTGGGTTCTTACTTTTCTCGATATCACTCTTTTGACTCCAATCAAAATATTTTAAATTTTGCACTGCATATCCAGGATCGCTATCTGAATAGACTTGTATCTGAGGAGAGCAAGCAGAAACCAAAATAATTGCCAGTAGTATATTAAAGTATTTCATATCGTTTTTTCTTTATTTTTTTAAAAATAGAATGATAACGATTAATGCGAAATGACGTTGATTTTTGAGGAATAAGACTTTTGTCATTTTAAAAAAATACCAAACTCAGGAGCACACTATTAAAAATTTTCATTGAATCTAAGCGTAGTTTAAGTCTGGGTTCTATGCTTGCTTAAGTCTACTTTCTTTCAAAGAGAAGCATACAGCCTGCACAATAAAAAAGGCGGAAATTTCCGCCTTTTGTTTTAGCCAATTGAATCTTGTCTTTCATGCAAATACTTCCGTGTCTATTTCAATCTTATTATCAACGGCAAGCACACCAGGAGATGACCAAGCCACTCTTTCTGCTTCTTTCTTCTCTGCCCATGAACGGACAGTTCCATGCAATGTAACCCTGCTTCCTGCAATATCAAGTTTTATTGACGCTGAATCAACTGATGCACTCCTCACGAAAGCTTGTGCAATCTTGTTTTTAATTTCTTTGGCATCAATATTTGTTTTTTTCAGGTTAATGGTGTTAGTTACTCCTTTAACTCCAAGTAGGTCTTCAACGCTTTCTTGTGCAGAAACTTTTTGATATGCCCACTCAACCTCACCACTGAGATACACCCAACCCTTATCGACTTTTACCTCAATCTTATCGTCATTGACAGCGCTATTCCAACGTAAGGCATTTTTTACTGCTTCAGCAATCTCGGTATCAGTCTTAACGCCAAGTCCTCCAATTTTAACTTCCACATCAGAAGCAACCACTTTTACTCCATGAACGTTCTGAGCAGCTTTTTCAGCTGCAATTTTCTTGCTGTAGCTATCAACAATACCTGAAAGCGTGATTACACCATCTTTAGCAGATACTCCAATTTGAGTATATACACTCCGTAATTGAGGACTCCATTTAAGTTCCTCCATCACATCTTTTTGAAGTTCATCATTTGTTTTCATACAGATAACTTTATTATTTTCACTTTACTTGACCATAATCTTTTTTGGACTTTCAACCGGTGTTTCTTTTGCTTTGGGCACATGGATCATTAAAATGCCATTTTCGTATTTCGCATCGATGTTCCCCTCCTTTATATTTTCTGGCAAGATGAAGGACCTGGTGAAAGAATTGTAGGAGTATTCTTTTCTCCAATAATCACTTTTTTCAGTTCCTTCTTCATTTTCCTCTTCTTTTTCAGCACTGACTGTTAAAGAGTGATTTTTCAACTCAATGTTGAAATCTTTTCGTTCCATACCTGGAGCCGCCAGTTCAAAGGTGAATTCCTTAGGCGTTTCTTTTATGTTCACTGATGGAACATTTACGCCTGGCTTTGCAGGGAATAAATCTGATTCGATATCAAAAAACTCTCTATCGAACAATGAATCGGGTCTCAGCCAATCAGAAAATACTCTGGACAGGCCGGTTGCTGGTTTTAATAACGTGTTCATAATTTTTTTGGTTTTAAATGTGGAAATATTTTTTTTGATTCAAAAATATTTCATCAACAGCCGAATGTCGATGATGCCAGTCAGCGATCGCTAAGACTTTGATTCTTAGTCTTAGCAGAGAATTGCGATGAACTGTGATTTACTGTGCAATGTATATTCCTGCTGGCTGCCAGGATTAACTTATAGCATTCTTGCTTTTTTGCTCCAGGATGTAACTTGTAAGTTCTTCCAGCGTTCCAATTTTACCGTAATCTTCTTCAGGTGTTTGTATCGCAAATTCATTGTCCAGTGCCACAATAAATTGCAGGAAGTCAAATGAGTCAATCATCAGACTCTTTCGAATATTACTATTCTCACTGAGTTTTTCGGGTTCAGTATCCGGAGCAATATTTTTCAGCGCCTTGAATACCCTTTTTTTTATTTCTTCCTTACTCATAACAAATCAGGTTTTTTTAGCAGGTTTTTTAATAAGGTAAGAAACAAATTGCCGGTATTCCCATCACTTGCCCTATGATCTGCTGCCAGACCAATGTTCAGTACCGGTCTTACGCCAAGCATTCCATTGTCTGCCCAGGGTTGATCTGTAATACCACCGAAGCTCACTAACGCAACCTGGGGAGGATAGATGACACCATAAACTGTTTCAACAGCTCCATCACCAAGACTTGTGATCGTAATAGTTGAATCCGATAAATCAGAACTTCTAAGTTTTAAAGATCGGACTCTGGAAATAATGTCAGTCAGTGTTTGCATAATTTCCCCAACCGACTTCTTATCCGCATCATGGATAGCAGGAACGATAATGCCACCGGTACGAAGAGACACGACAAAACCGATGTTAATACCTGATTTCCGTTGCAATCCATTTTCCCACCAGGCGTTCAAATCCGGAATTTCTACTAAAGCTTTTGCAACCGCTTTAATGAGGGGTGCGATGGGTAGCAAACGGTCTTTTACTCCGCGCTGTTTATTTTCTTGTGCAAGCCAGTTGAGCACGCCACTCATATCTACTTTTGTTTGGAGGTAGTAGTGCGGAATTTCTCGATTGGATTTACTCATGGCGGCCGCCACTGCTGCCCGTATATTTTCACCTGCCGTTTTTGTTGATGTAGCTTTGGGCGAAGTCTGTTCAACTACAACCTTGTCCACATCTTCTCGGGTAATAGCACCATCCGTTCCTGTACCTTTTACTAATGATAGATCAATTCCTTTCTCAGCTGCTATCCGTTTTGCCAGCGGAGAGGCTCGGTGTACTTCCAAGTGTATGTTGGGTTTTTCTTTTGGTACTTCTGCTTCACCGGATTTTTTAACTTCTGTTTTAACTTCCTCTAAGGAAAAAATCTGCGTCATCAATGTTCCTACTGGAACTTTTTCGTCTATCTTAACCAGAAGATCACCAATTATTCCGTCATTGAACACTTCAATGTCAATAATTCCTTTTTGTGTTTCTACTTCTGCAATGATATCCCCACGTTTTACAACGTCTCCGGGTTTTACTTTCCACTCTCTAAGAAAAGCACTCTCCATATCAGCCCCAAGGCTTGGCATCCGAAAATCAATCATGGCAAACTATTTTTTTTGCAACGGTTACTATTTGTTCCTTCTGCGGGATGCACGCGTCTTCAAGGTGCTTTGGGTAGGGGATAGGTACTTCCACACCACAGAGTCTTAAGACAGGCGCATCCAGTTCATAAAAGCATTTCTCCATTATTCGGGCACTCACTTCCGATGAGACACTGATTGACTGGCAGGCGTCTTCGACAAGGAGCGCTCGATGTGTTTTGGTTACAGAAGCAACAATTGTTTTTTCATCCAATGGTCTCAGTACTCTAAGGTCAATTACTTCGGCCTCCACACCAATCTGTGCCAACTCAGCAGCCGCAGCCAATGATTTGTAAACTCCTGCACCGTATGTAATAATAGAAATGTCTTTTCCTGTTCTGCGAACTTTAGCATAGATGCTGTCGACCGAAATTGTATCTGTTGGTACTTCTCCTTCAAGATTAAGCATGGCCGTGTATTCAAATATGATTACGGGGTCGGGCTCCTTCAATGCAGTGAGGAGCATGAGCCGAGCATCTTCATGCGTGCCAATGGAAAGCACTTTTAATCCAGGTATATGGGCGAACAAAGGTTCCCAACTGTGGGAGTGTTGTGCCGCAAGCTGTCGGCCAATACCACAACTCATGCGAATGACAACCGGTACATTCAATTGCCCACCCGACATGTGTAGTAGCGTAGCAGCATTATTAGCAATCTGATCGAAAGCCAGCAAACTGAAATTTACCGTCATTATTTCAACGATCGGCCGCATGCCATTGAGTGCCGCGCCAATACCTGCACCCACAAATCCGGATTCAGACAGTGGCACATCCATGATGCGATCGGCTCCAAACTCCTGCAGCAATCCTTTGCTAACAGCAAAGGCACCACCATAGCGACCGACATCTTCGCCCATTAAAAATACACGGTCGTCATTCTTCAGTGCGTCACGCAAAGATTGTTTGAGTGCTTCGCGATACGAAAGTTTTATAGATACTGATGGTGCAGACATTTCCATTTAGATCATTTCCAATTCTGCTGTTACATACTTTACATTATCTTTCTTCCGTTCATGAACGGGTGGATTTTCATTACCATATCCTACAATGATTGCTAACTGAATTTGCTCTGAAGAGGGCATTCCAAGTATTGAAATCCGATCTGTTTTCGCTAAAAATTTAGCAAATCCAATTGGGCAGGTATCAAGACCCAATGACTTCGCAGCCAACATCATGTTCTGGCAGCACATGCCAATGTCCAGTGCAGCCCACTCATTTTTCATTGGGGCTGTAACGAAAATTACTACTGGTGCATTGTGGAAAATAATATCTTCTGTCTTCGAGCGATCAACACCATGTGCCCAACTTAATACTTTGTTGGCTACCTTAACAATGCGCGGTGATAAAGAACGGATTTGCTCTTTATCCGTGAGTACATAAAATTTCCAAACCTGGCGGTTCATGGCTGATGGAGCCATTCTTCCCGCATCAAGAATCTGGTCTATAAGGGATTGATCAACTGGCTGATCTTTATATTTTCGAACTGCTCTTCGTTCGTAGATTGTTTTAATGACTTCGTTCATGCTATTTTTATTTTAGTGTTTTTGAAAATAGAATTCCAAGACAAAGAAGTTCTAAAAGTGCACTGATTGTCCAGGCAATAATCATTAGCAGAGAGATAGGAAAGGAAGCATACGAAATTAACATACCGGGGAGTGTAGCGGCCATCCACACAAAAAGTCCAAACCACAAACCTTTTTTTAAATCGGTATCAGCAGATATAACAGGATTAACTTTTGACCATACCCATGCCAATATGATGCCTAACAAAAATGGGTGAACAAAATATAATGACATGATTGGATCAATCCAGGGTCTGAAAAGATTGGTGTTTTGAAACTCTGTTTTAATAGAAGGAGCCAACACCTCATAAATTTTTCCGGTGAGCATTCCAATAACCAACACAAGTATGCCGCCTGCTAAGCCTATGAGAATTATCTTTTTCATGTGTTAATATTTTTTTTTGCTTTAGGACACACGGAATCGCCTCATTATCATGCTCCTGGGTTTGCGCCAGCTCATGGCGATTTCATATAAGTAATTCTAAAATATTTATCTTGTTTGTATTTCTTCTTGAAATAACCCGAATAAATTATCTTCAGTATCAATGCAAGTAGCTAAATAGCCGAACCCGGGAACAGCTTGTTTAGGTTGAATTATTTTTCCGCCAAGCAACTCTACTCTTTTAATAGTATCATCAACGGAAACTACCCCTACATAATTAATTATTCCAGGTCGCTCTGTTTTGTCACGTTTAGCCATTCCACCACCAAGGCCCTTTTGGCCGGTTAGATCATTTGTCTTAATCATAGAATAGTTCATGGAACCAGGGGCCGCATCAAATTTCCAATTGAATAATTTTTTATAAAAAGTCTTTGCACGTTCTGGATTATCGGCACTCATGTGAAAATGGATGATGGTTGCCATAAGTATTATATTATGGAATTGCTGTAAACAAAATTTGTTAATTGATCAATTGGTTCCCAGGTTCCTGCTTCCGCAAAGTCTACTGCCTGTTGTATTTCCATATCAATCTTTTTCTCTAGTTCTTTTATGGCCTGTTCTGTTACCAGTTGATGTTCCAATAGTAGTTTGGAAAAGGCGGGGATTGGGTCTCGTTTTTTCCATACTTCTACTTCTTGTTTTTCTCGATAGAGTTCTGCATCAAACATGGAGTGAGCGCGAAAGCGATAAGTGTTGCATACCAAGAAATAGGGCTTACCAGTTTGCTGTATGATTTCCACGGCATGTTGTGATGCTTGTATCACAGCAAGCAGATCCATTCCATCAACCGATCCAGCGCTAATGTTATAGCCTGCTGCTTTTAATTCCAGATTTGTCTGGGCATGAGAGTAGCGAATAGCGGTTCCCATAGCATACAAATTATTTTCACACACAAATAATATCGGCACTTGCCAGAGTGAGGCAAGATTAAATGCTTCATGAAATTCGCCTTCTGCAACAGCACCTTCACCAAAAAAACAACAAGTAATTTGATTGTTCTTCATTTTCTTATCTGCGAGTGCCATGCCAACAGCCATTGGTAAATGACCAGCTACTATGGCGTTACCACCAAAAAATTTTCTGGATACATCAAACAAATGCATGGAACCACCTCTTCCTTTACAGCAACCTTCCTGTTTTCCGTACATCTCGGCCATGATGACTCCTGGATCTAGTCCACGCACAAGAGCCTGACCATGTTCACGGTAGGTACAGAGGAGGTTGTCTCCCGGATTCAATGCATGCATGATGCCAACAGCTACCGCTTCTTCGCCCACGTATAAATGTAGAAACCCGCGAATCTTTTCTTTTGTATATAGCTCGGCTGACTTTTCTTCAAAACGCCTGATGAACATCATTTGATACAATAGTTTTTTGGCCGTCTCCTGATCAACCGGTGATGTTTTGTTTTCTATAGTAATTTTCGTGTTCATGATGGTTCCAGTGTTGACAGATCACCTTCGGGTAACCCTAATTCTCTGGCCTTTAGTAATCTTCTTAGAATTTTACCGCTCCGTGTTTTTGGAATAGACGCTACAATCGAAATTTCTTTTGGTGCTACAGCTGCCCCCAGTTTTTTACGCGCATGCGCCATGATATCAAGTTTTAAATTTTCATTGATTGTAGTACCGGATTTTAACACAATAAAAGCCTTGACTATTTCTCCTATGAGTGGATCTGGTTTTCCGATCACTGCGGCTTCGGATACAGCCCAATGTTCCATCAATGAGCTTTCCACCTCAAACGGCCCCACCATGTGACCAGAAGTTTTGATGATGTCATCAGCCCGACCAACAAACCAGTAATAGCCATCGGCATCGCATCGTGCTAAATCACCAGTGAGATACCATTCGCCACGGAAACATTTTGCATAGCGTTCATCTTCATGCAAATATGTTTTAAACATGGATGGCCAACCTCGTTTCAATACAAGGTGTCCTTCTTTGTCTGGCTCTTTAATGATCTGAATACTACTTTCAGTAACTGCTGCAATCGCTGCTTTTACACCAGGTAGCGGTTTGCCCATTGAGCCGGGACGCACCGGCAAGCTTCTGAAATTGGAAATCATAATACCTCCTGTTTCAGTTTGCCACCAGTTGTCCAGTACCGGAACCTCAAATGTTTTTTGACACCACTTTACGGCATCAGCATGGAGTGGTTCGCCAACACTTAGTATCATGCGCAAGTGTTCGAGGTTGAATTGTTTTTTCGGTTCTATATTCATCCGCATAAGTCTGCGGATAGCAGTAGGGGCCGTATACCATATGCTTACTTTGTGTTCCTCCAACACTGAATACCAGCGGGTAGCATCAAACTCTTCTTCATCGATTATGCTTGTCACACCATTTACCAATGGTGAAATTATTCCGTAAGAAGTGCCTGTTACCCAGCCGGGATCGGCTGTACACCAATAGATATCACCCGGATGAAAATCTAATACTTGTTTTCCGGTTACTAAGTGAGTAAGTACAGCACCATGAACATGTACTGCTCCTTTTGGCATACCTGTGGTACCGCTCGTAAAATGGAGCAACGCATCATCAGTTGGTTTGGTATCGGGAATAGTAAAAGCTGATGAAGCCTTCGACATTCTTAGTGGCAGGGATATGGCTAAATCATCAATATCCTTTTCGATGTCTGTAATCAGAACATGGCTAAGTGCTGGTAAACGATCGAGTAGGGGCTTTACTTTTGTTGTAAATAAGTCAAGGGTGGTAACCAGAATTTTAGCATTGCCTCTTGACAATCGCTGATAGATTGGTTCAGGACCGAATACCGAAAACAACGGACAAAACAAAGCAAGCTTTTTTAGTGTGCCAAATGCTGCGATATATAATTCAGGAATACGACCAGTAAGCGTAAAAACAGTTTCTCCTTTTGCTACACCTAAGAAGTTTAACAGGTTGGCGAATTGATTGGATAAGCGGGAAAGTTCTGCATAGGAAATATCAATTGTTGTGCGATCACTTTTGATAAAGCGCAAAGCAGTGTGATTTTTTATTGATACTTCCGCGTGGCGTTCAACGGCTTCATAAGCCATATTTAGACCGTTGCCAGAGGGTAATCCATTTAGTCCCCTGTATGCTATCTCCCAATTAAAAAAGTTATATACTGAATCATAATCTTCAATATTGGGTGTTATGGCAGGTTGTGCAGCTACATCACGCATAAATAAATGTAGTTGACTATACAAGGCTTCTCAATGACTGTTGTTTCCCAATCTACATGATTTTGGTTACAGTAACAGCAGCAAGCTTCTATTGACGGATCGATTTTTGGGGCTTGCTTGTCAGACCAAGGGTTCCTCTCTGTGAAATATTTGAGTTATCTCATTTAATTCTTTTGAGATATAATCAAGTATATCATCCAGGGATAAGACGCCCGTAAGGTGTCCTTTTTCATCCACTACCGGGATGCGTCTGATACTATTATAACGCAAACGCATTTTCATAAGTGTATCCAGAATAGAAAAAGATTCGGAAACGGTTAACACAGGTGTACTCATAATTTCCCCGACTTTTACTTCATTGATATTATAGCCATTAAAGAGGCACTTCACTACAATATCGCGGTCAGTTAAAATACCTGCGGGTATAGGTATATTTTTCTGCTCCAATGTGGCAATCAGGTATCCAACATTGTACTCCTTCATAAGTTTGGCAGCTTCTCTAACAGTCTTATCTTCCCGTATGGTAACTGTATTTCTCGTACAAATTTTTCCTACATTCATAATTGTCTATTTTTAAAAATGCCTGCTGTCCTTACGTCTGTTTATGTAGCATAAGCAAATATACTTTACTCGTTACTTATCGTAGCCTCTCATTTAGATTAAACCATTTTTCAAGCGGATCATTAAAACCAAAATTATTGCAATCAAGAGGGTATGCGTCACGAAGTTCCTTGCTGATAATAAAATCATTTCGGCTAATGGCACCCCGATCCTTATACGCTTCAAATAGAGTATTGGTCACAACATCAAACCAGGAAATAAAACGTCCTTGTTTGCTAGGATCATTAACGATCACCGAAATGTCAGCGTAAGTATCCTGACTTGCATGTTTACCGACATACTCACCCGCTGCAACCTCATCGTTAATTTTTATTTCATGATCGGGTGTGAGATGAAAAAGCTGAAACCGAAAAGCTGGGTATTGCTTAGATTCAATCTCAATCTTTGTTCCATAAATTTCTTGCTCAATGCGGGTGATGATACCGTCAATAGGGGAATAAATGTTAACAGTACTCCATACAATGTCATCAAAGGGTTTAAAATAATGTTTCATACTTCGGCAGTGCTCAAAAGCATCTGAATAGTCATGACCTACCGATGACCTGAATTTTGATATTTGTGCAATCTTATCCAGTTCGATATAGTTTGTACTTACAAATTGAGGTATGCCTTGCTTATCTATATCCCACACAGATTCACTTATAACACTGTCGCTATCGCCATTACAATTGTATAGTATTAAGCAAAAAAGAAGTAGCTTATTTTTCATATTAACATATTGAGTAGACTCATTATCCAACTATTAATTTGCCAAGAAGTCTATTACTTTACCATGATCAATGTTACCACTGGTGTGTGATTTATATCCTGTTTATGTTTTCTTAAAAATTTAATGAAAAAAAAATTAAATGTTCTTGAACAGGAAATACTTGTTTTGATAATAAGATTTCCCACCAAGCAGTCAATAGTAATGCTATGATAGTAACAGAATCAGAAATAATATGGTCAGGTTCGGTATATGATAAGGCTACAACAAGAGGCTTAATGTAGCTTTTAAACTGATCCGACCTGAGTTTATCAAAGTGATATTTTTAGATATAAACTAATTTAATAGGTAGAGGCCGTTATAAACTTACTCTTCTGAAAAAAATCCTTTTTGTTATCTCAGCAATAAATGCATACAAGAATGCAATACCCACCATACCGATAAATATTGTGATTGGTAGTGGGGTAAAACCCATTAAACTGGAAAAACAAAAATAAGGTAGAGTAGTTATTCCAATGGAAACAATGATACTCATGTAAATCAAATATTTTCCTGGCTTGCTCTTGAAAGATGAGCGTTGTGTACGGATGACAAGAAGAATAAGAATTTCGGTAATACAGGATTCAATAAACCAACCTGTCTGAAACTGCTCGATATTAGCCTTAAATAGCCACAATAATGTACCAAATGTTAGAAAGTCAAAAAGAGAACTTTCAATACCAAAAACAATCATGAACTTACGAATTAACATGGCGTTCCACTTTCTTGGCTTATTAAGTAATTCGGCATCCACTTTATCTGAGGCAATGGTCATGGCTGGTAAATCAGAGAGAAAATTTAGTAAGAGTATTTGTTTAGGCAAGAGTGGGAGGAATGGTAGAAATAATGATGTGCCAGCCACACTAAACATATTTCCAAAATTGGCGCTTGTTGTTATAAATATATATTTCAGTGTATTGATAAACGTCTTTCTTCCTTCTAAAATTCCTTCTTGCAGTACTTCAAGATTTTTCTCCATGAGGACAATATCAGCTGTTTCTTTAGCAATATCTACGGCATTATCAACCGTGATACCCACATCTGCTGTTTTAAGTGCAGATACATCATTAATACCATCACCGATAAAACTAACTACATTACCAGATTTTTGCAATGCTCTTACTAATCGTTCCTTTTGGTTAGGCTCTATTTCGGCAAATACATCGATCTCATTGACTTTTATGGCAAGAGCCTCTTCACTCATTTTTCTAAGCTCTCCACCAGTAAGTACATTTTCAGATTGTAAGCCAATTTTTTTGCCCACAAACGCGGCAGCCAGTTGATTATCTCCGGTAATTAATTTTAATGTTACGCCTGAACTTTTCAATTCGTGAATAATGTTAGCTATCCCGGGTTTGATAGTGTCGGCTAAAATAACAAGACCTAAAAAGGTCATATCCCTTTCATCTTTTTTATTAATAAGAGGATCGCCTGTTATGTCCTTATAGCAAAGGCCAATTGTTCTGAAGCCTTGTCTACTATATTTTTCGTGAATAGTTATTATTTTATTTCTCATCTGATTTAGTGGAAGTCTATTTCCACTAGCAAGCTCAACTGAATCACACACTTCAAGAATATTTTTTAAGGCTCCTTTTGTAATCAATAAATGCATACCTTGAAATGCTACGGCAATACTTAATCTTTTACGAATAAAATCATACGGCACTTCATCTACTTTTTGATAGCCATCAATGTCTATGTCCGTAAGGTTGCGTATAGCTTCATCCATAGGATTAGTAAAACCAGTCTCAAATCTTGAATTTAAGTACGCAAATGTCTTTATTCTTGGCCAATCATTATCATTACTATCAACAGTATACTGGACAGATATTTTTCCTTCTGTCAGAGTCCCTGTTTTATCCGAACAAAAAACATTTACAGCTCCTAGGTTTTGTATAGCAGATAGTTTTTTTACTATAACTTTCTTATCGACTAATCTCTTTGCGCCAGCCGAAAGCGTAATAGTTATTATAGCAGGCAGCAGTTCAGGTGTCATACCTACTGCTAATGCTAACGCAAAAAGTATAGAGTCTATAACATTTTTACCCAGATAAATATTAATAATAAATATAATAATTGAAAGTATCATAGTAATCTGCATAATCATGTAGCCGAATTTCTTTATTCCTTTTTCAAACGCGGTTTCAGGCTCGTGCCAACTAAGAGCACCTGATATTTTTCCAAATTCGGTTTTGCTATTAGTATACACTGCCAATACTTTTGCGGTACCATTAATAACATTTGTACCTTTAAAAACACAATTTTTTCTTTTACTAAGTGGTGTATCGATGGGCATTAAACCAATCTCTTTTTCAACTGGAAAGGACTCACCCGTAAGAGAAGCTTCGCTAATGTGAAGGTCGTTTGATTCAACTATTATACAGTCGGCAGGTATAATATCACCCGCATTTAATAAAATCACATCACCATAAACCACTTGTGATGCAGGTATATCTTTCTCTATATTGTTTCTGAGTACAGTAGCTTTAACCTGAACCATGTCTCGTAATTTTCTTAATGCATGATTCGCCTTTCTTTCCTGCCAGAATCCAAGCAAGGCACTTAAAAATATAATTCCTAAAATAATGAATGTGTTTGTGTATTCACCCAGAATAGCAGAAAGAATAACTGCAAAGATTAGTAAGAGTACAAGCGGACTTTTAAACTGAGTTAATAGTAAACGAATATCACTAACCAGTATACTTTGCATTGGTGTGATCATGCTTTTATTATTTCTATCAGATGCTTTTTCATCGCTTATCCCTAGAATCGTTGTGTCTAAATCTTTAATTAACTCTGATAAGCTAATACTCCAATATGGAAACGACTTATTCATAAAGACTTTTGATGCCGATCTTCGTTTGGTGCATATGTCTAAATTAAAGCTTTTATCCCTCAGTTTAGCGCTTGGTATTGATGATTGGTATCATATGTTATAAGGATACCTGTCATTGTTATATATGTTACGTAGTTAGATTTTTGATTTTGGTAACTGATACATATTTCGGACAATCAATTTATGAGTTGCCACTTTTCTGACCCACTCAATATGAATACAACCGGTTCCAGGACCTATTTATTTACAAAAGGTATCGATTCTTTTCTTAAGGGTGTGACTGATGCCTCAACATTTACAGTGCGTTTTTTCAAGGAATCTTTTCTACCACCGTTTCATTTTCACGAAGTTATAAATCAAAGTTTTGAGATAGGTCTTAAATCACTTTCACTAATTACTGTAACAGGATTTATCATAGGAATAGTATTCACTAAACAATCTCGTCCTTCACTTGAAGATTTTGGTGCAACCTCATGGTTACCTTCATTAATGGGCATTGCCATCATTCGGGCATTGGGTCCTTTGGTAACTGCATTGATTTGTGCTGGAAAAGTAGGTTCCAGTATTGGAGCTGAAATTGGTTCCATGAAAGTGACAGAGCAAATTGAAGCTATGGAAGTATCTGCCATTAATCCATTCAAGTACCTAATAGTCACGCGAGTGTTTGCAACTACACTCACTATTCCGGTACTCTCGTTGTATTGTATCTGTGTAGGACTATTTGGATCATATATTAATGTACATGCTCAGGAGGCTACGGGATTTGTCACCTTTTATCACAATGCATTTTCATCTGTCTCCTTTTTGGATATCAATACTTCGGTAATCAAATCTATTGTATACGGTCTGACAATCGGATTGGTTGGTTGTTACAAAGGCTATAATGCAAGAAAAGGAACGCGTGGTGTAGGAAGAGCGGCAAATCAGGCTGTTATCGTTTCTATGTTTCTCATCTTTCTGGAAGAAATAGTAATTGTTCAAATAACCAACTGGATCCGGTATTATTGATATGAAAGAGCAAGCTAAACATCAAATCAATCTTGAAGAATCAGTTATCGCCATTACTGGCTTAGAAAAATCATTTGATGAGCTGGATGTGTTGAAAGGCGTGGATTTTACTTTGTACAGGGGCGAAAACGTAGCGGTACTTGGCAAATCGGGCTCAGGCAAATCCGTATTGATCAAGATTATGGTTGGACTACTCCGTCCTGATGCAGGTCAAGTGTGGGTGCTGAGCAAGGAAGTTAACGAGCTGAAAAGAAAAGAGCTGGATGCATTACGCTTACGAGTAGGTTTCCTATTTCAAAGCAGCGCGCTATACGACAGTATGGATGTGTACCAAAACCTGTCGTTTCCTTTAGTGATGACCAAGAAACAACTTACCAAAAAAGAAGTAGATCAAGAAGTGTATGAAGCGTTGGATGCTGTAGGTCTGACAGAGAAAGTAAATGAAATGCCTGCTGATCTTTCGGGTGGACAACGAAAAAGAATAGGCATTGCCAGAACGTTAATTCTTAAACCTGAAATTATTCTTTATGATGAGCCAACTTCGGGATTAGATCCCATCACAAGCGGTGAAATAAATAACTTGATCAGGGAAGTACAGGAACGATACAACACCAGTTCGGTAATCATTACACATGATCTTACCTGCTCGAAACACACGGGTGACCGGATTGCTATGCTACTGGATGGAAAGTTTATAAAAATTGGAAGTTTCGAAAATGTATTTGCAAGTAAGGATGAAGCGATAAAAAGTTTTTACAATTACAATTTTATTCAAGAAAGTCATGCGAGAATCTCCTAATAGACGTGCTGTTATTGTTGGCCTTTTTGTTTTTGTCGGATTGATTTTTCTGATTAGTGGAATTCTCATGGTTGGTAACCTGCATGAACCATTCAAAAAAAAAATGGTCATCGTTTCTTTTTTTGAAGATGTCAATGGGTTACAAACTGGGAATAATATTTGGTTATCGGGCGTTAAGGTAGGAACAGTCAAAGAAATTCTTTTTTACAGTCGTTCTTCGGTAGAAGTAAGGATGAGTGTTGATGTAAAAGCTCAGGGGTATATACGTAAAGACGCAAAGGTTAAACTCAGTACCGATGGGTTTATTGGAAACAAAATAGTGGTTATTTATGGAGGAAGCGAGATGGTTGCAGCGGTGCAGGAGGGAGATACACTGGAAGTAGAAAAATCAGTATCACAGGTAGATATGCTTAAAGTTTTACAGGAAAGTAATAAGAATTTGAAATCTATGACCAATGACCTTAGGATCATCAGTAAGAGGATGGTGTCAGGTGAAGGAAGCATGGGGAAATTGCTTAACGATAATTCTTTATATAACAACGTCAATCTTGCTATTCAATCTATCCAGCAAACCTCTTCCAATGCACAGAAATTTCTCCTCAATTTAAATAGGTATGCAGCCCAGTTAAATCAGGAAGGAACGCTGGCTAATGATTTGGCTACCGATACTGTAGTATTTAATTCCATCAGTGGAATTGTGCAACAAATTAAGCAAATTGCAGATACAACGCTACTCATTGTAACACAACTCAAAGCCATCAGTAGTGATAGCACTACTGCCATAGGAATGCTTATGCACGATAAAGCAGAGGGTGCACGATTGAAGTTGATTCTTAAAAACCTGGAAAGCAGTTCGAAAAACCTGGATATTGATCTTAAAGCCGCTCAATTTTCATTTCTGTTACGAAAAGGTATAAAGAAGCAAAAGCAAGAATAGAAAGCATAATTAAAGAAAAGTAATCAGAAGTATTAGAAAAAAAAGTTAATGATTAATTATCTGTAGAAGGCCATATACAGATACTACATTGTAAATCCATATGAAAAATATCCAGAGGAATATGGATAGACGCCCTCAATAATTACCTGACCTTTCATGTTTTCCAGAGCTCGAATAAAGTCATCCTTTGTAAAGATTTGAGTATGGTTTACTTTAATGATGATAAAACCCTTTTTAATGTTAGTGAATGATTGAATTTTCCCTTTTGTGATGCTAGTTATCTTAATGCCTCCTTTTAGCTTATAGTGTGTTCGCTCCTTTGCTGTTAACTCTTGTACTTCAACACCGAGCTCATCTAATATTTTGCTATATTCTTTACCCGACACACTGGCTATTTGCTGTGCACCTTGAAGAATTACAACGGCTTGCCGCTCTTCTCCTTTGCGAAGAAAGGTAACATTTAATTTTTCACCCGGACGGTGCTTCGCTACAATTTCCTGGAGCTCAGGTGATGTTTCAATTTTTCTTTCGTCAATTTTTATAATAATATCTTTTGCTTTAATCCCAGCAATACTGGCCGCACCATCTTTTGTAAGGCTATCTACGTATACACCAGGCGTGAATCGTATATCTAATTCTTTAGCAATCTCTCCAGTCATATCACGAATAATAATGCCAAGATATCCTCGCTGCACTGCACCGTAATTCAGTAAATCATTGGTAACTTTCTTTACAATATTTACGGGTATGGCGAAAGAGTATCCTGCATAAGTTCCAGTTGGCGTGGCAATAGCTGTATTAACCCCTATTAATTTCCCATTCAGATCTACTAAGGCTCCACCGCTATTTCCAGGATTAACAGCTGCATCCGTTTGTAAAAATGATTCTACCGCTTCTCGGTCTTTCAGTATGCCAATGTTTCTTGCTTTTGCGCTTATTATCCCAGCAGTAACAGTAGAGGCCAGGTTAAAGGGATTACCAACAGCCAGCACCCATTCACCAACCTCTACATTGTCAGAATCACCAAATTCAATAAATGACAAATCAGTCTCCTCAATTTTTAATAAGGCAAGATCGGTTGTCGGATCAGAACCAATAATTTTAGCTTTATAAGAACGCTGATCGTGCAGAATTATATCCACCTCATCGGCATCCTGAACTACGTGATTATTGGTAATAATGTACCCATCGGCTGTTAAAATAACGCCTGAGGCAGAACCTTCCACCGGACCACGTTGCCGAAAGGGCTCAAAAAATCTGAACCAATCATCACCAAAGAAATCTTTGAATGGGTCGTATTGTCTAAGCTCTTCCTGATTTTCATTTGCTTTCCATGTGCAGTTAACGTGTACCACGGCAGGCGTTACCTTACTTGCTGCATACCTGAAATCAGTTGTGGGTAACTTGGCATTAATCTCAAACTGATTTGTATCAATCTTTCCTTTGCCTGCGCTTTGTTTCTTTTCAATGGATATGGTATGGTTATCAATGCTTCTGTCTTTTTCGGCTTCTTTATTGATTTGTGCTTCGCATCCTCCTATAGTAATAGAAAGAAGTATCATAAAAGGAAGACTAAACAATTTTTTAAACTGCTGCATAAGTTGTCTATTTAATAATTACTAATCCAACTACGATCGCCAAAAATGATTGATTCCCCATACTTTCTGTTCTAAATACTTCATTATACCTCAAAGAAACTTTTATAGCGAAAGTTTTAACAGGCTTGAATATAACGCCAGCCTCAGGGCGCATGCTAAAGCTCCAGTTTTCTTCTTGCCAACGATAGAGCCCCATATCAGTATCACGTATGGTATAAGTGGTACCTATATAAAATCCAACGAAGGGGTTCATGCGAGTATCTTCATTTAAGAAGTAAATCCCTCCGGCATAAATTGGAATTGCACTTAAATATCTGTATTGAATGCCAGAAATGGAGGACGTACCATCGATGTATGTGGCATATGACTTTTTTTCATAAAATAAACTTAAGCCCACATTCAACCCTACAGAAAGTTTAGGGTCAATTTTATGCTGATAGTCAAAAGCAATTCCTCTAAAACTTGTCTTATTTATATAGTCTTTCATATCTTGCAGGGGCATCGCTACTACGTATTCTAAAGTGCCATAGGTTTGAGCCTGCATATTAATGGAGCAGAGAAAAGAGAATAAAATTAAAAGAGAGTTGAAAAAAGTTTTCATAGCAAAAGAGTTTATTGCTGTAAATAGGGTGATTGCTTAAATGCCTGATTGATGGTATTACTCAAGCGACTTTCAATTGACGTTGGATTACCTTCCAGTAGGCCATTGATTACTACAACCCAGGGAACAGACACATTCTTATCAACCATAGTATTTACATCTTCAGTCATTTGAATAAGAAGCGTGCCTGACCGATAGCCTCCTGCATATACTGGATTATAGTAGCCAGGATAGTACCATCCCCATCCTTGATCCCAGCCGGGATACCACCAGTTCCAATAATACCAGTCATAGTAGTAATAAATTGTTGTGGTGGTGGATACAGATATAAGGAGAATTACATCAGGATTTGAGTTTTTATTAACTTCTGTCCAGCCTAATGCTATCATATTATTTCTAATCGTATTCAGTATAATATTCGCATATAGATCAGAAACAAATTCCGGTTCAGTATTCCCATTATGATTAAAGAAGGTTGAATCGTCAATTTTAATTACGTGTTCAGGTAGTGCAAATGTATTTACCCCTTTAAAATCAAAAGCGGGATTATAATTTGTGTACACAATATCCAATTCATCAACATATGTTGGTTCTTCCGGATAGCAACCCAGCATGAGTAGAGCGACTATTAGTATGATTTTTATATTTGGTTTTGCTCTCATTTTTATATTTTATAATCAATGTCAACTTAGTACAAGTTGTGTCTTAGCGCTATGATAAGCATCATTTGATTTACACAGAATTGACACCCAATAACAAAAGCAACAAGTGGATGAGGGTTTGATATGTCAACAGGCTTGTACGATAGTCATATAATAATATAGAGACAATTTGCATAACCTGTATCTTACTTTCTTAGCAGATTAAATAGAAAGTGGCCAGGCAGCGTCTGTACAATGGTTGCACACAATAAGATTACTTATTAAGCGAATATGGCTCCCATAATTGAAGCGGTATTTATCTCGCATGTATCAAAAAATGACGGTGATGAATCAGACAAAGCTTGGTGACAATGATCATTGAAAACGCTCTACAGATTTATTTGATTTAGAATATGTCTGACAAAAATAAAAGGTTATCTGCTGATTTGTCAATGCTAGCCTCCATCTATCGCTTTTTGGGTGGTGACAATCCATTCAGGGCTATTGCGTATGAAAATGCATCTCGTTCCGTTCGAGAGTTATCTAAAGATATTTCTTTTTATGACAAGCAAGGTACTCTTACTGATATACAAGGTATAGGTAAAAGTATTGAGTCAGACATTAAAGAATTTTTAACTACCGGGGTAATCGGCAAATTGGAAAAGCTTAAACATAAAGTTCCTATTGAATTACTTGAGTTAATGGACATTACGGGCTTTGGACCACAATCACTAAAAACAATTTATAAAAAGCTTCATCTGCAAACAAAAGAAGAAGTGATTAGAGCGTTAGAGGATGGTTCAATTCAAAAGCTAAAGGGTTTTGGTCCACGAAAGGTAGAGAACTTGTTAAGAAACTTAAAGCTTCACAAAACATTGGAGAGTCGGATGTTATTATATGATGCTTTACTTGAAGCAGAAGGTATAATTAATTTGCTTAGCCCATTAACAAATGTCAAAAAAATTGAAATGGCCGGAAGCTTGAGAAGACGAAAAGAAACGATTGGAGATATCGACATCCTGATTGCTGCGCCTGTTAAAGCACGAAAAAAGATAATTGATTTCTTTGTTTCGCCAACGCTTGCTTCTAAAACATTGGCACGCGGAGAAACAAGGGCCAGTATTATTCTCAAGGCCAATCAACGCCAAGCTGACATTCGTATTGTGGAAGAAGAAGAATGGGGGAGTGCTCTTCAGTATTTTACAGGGTCAAAAGCACATAACATTCATCTTAGATCAATTGCAAAAGGAAAAGACTTTAAAATAAATGAATACGGTGTTTTCAATATTAAAACTACTAAACGAATAGGAGGTAGAACAGAGGAAGAAATTTATAATAGTCTGCAAATGCAAATGATCCCACCTGAAATGAGGGAAGATCATGGTGAAATTGAATTAGCCTTAAATCATAATATCCCTTCATTGGTTAGGTTACAAGACATTCGAGGAGATTTACAGATGCATTCGAACTGGTCCGATGGGCAATTGTCATTAGATGACTTGGTTGAGTATGTGCGCACCAATTTTAAATACGAGTATATCGCTATTACCGACCACTCAAAATCATCACGAATCGCTAAAGGTATGGATGAAAAGAAATTTTTAAAACAAATTTCAGCTATTGAAGAAATCAATAAACGCCTGGGAACATCATTTTTGAAATCAGGGGCGGAAGTAGATATCCTTTCTGATGGAACACTCGACTTATCCGATGAGGTGCTGGCACAATTGGATTGGGTAACGGCTTCCATTCACGTTGGCTTCAAAAATGATAATACCAAAAGGCTAGTTCGCGCATGCCAAAATAATTACGTGCATTGTATAGGGCATCCTACTGGGCGCCTCATTGGCAAACGCGAGTCTTATCCAATTGATTTTAATAAGCTTCTCGAGGCAGCAAAGGAAACAGGAACATTGCTGGAGATAAATGCACAACCCAACCGGATGGATCTTCACGATGAATATGCCTTGCTTGCACAAGAAAAAGGAGTAAAGCTGGTCATTAGCACGGATAGCCATAAAGCTTCAGATTATGATTTTATGAAAATAGGCCTGTCTGTGGCCAGACGTGCCTGGTGTAAACCGGAACATATTGCAAATACGCTGTCATGGAAAGAGCTAAAGCGATTATTCACCAAAAAATAGTTGAAATAAGCATCTTCTTAAGAAAGATATGTAGCCTTAGCACCATGTTGGTTTATAAACCTGAGAAATATTCGTGACGTTTTTTTAAACAAAAAAGGCGGAGAATTATACATCCTTCGCCTTTTGGATAACAGATAGTTTTAAATACCTTTTGCAATATTATATTCTACCTGAATCTACATAAGTCATCATCTCACTTTGGCCAAGACACAGTTTTTATTCTGTTATTCAAACAACAGTTTCATGCTCTTTTAAAAGCCTTAATATCTGATGTCCTACTTTGCCGGACAAGACTTTAATTATGTTGATTCAAAGATATAATATTCGACCATGTGAATGCGATGACAATTGTCACTATACCTTTAGATAATTATCAAACAAGCATACTATACTGTTTTTAACAATTAATACCGGAGTAACAGCGCAATGGAATTGAAACTCCGAAGTTTATTATCTTCTGTAAAAAAAACATGACCACCTTTTTCCAGCACGGTTTCTATGATCTCATCCACAGCATCTGGAACTAGAGTGTATTTACCTTTTGGTGCCCGCAAATAAAGCGAAGGATCACTCTCACGCAGATAAGAAATCTGCTTATAGTCTTTTTCTACCAACAGTGTCAGACCTCGGCCTTGATGAGCAGCTTGCCACACCTCCTGAATGCCTTTGGCAAGATGTTTCACTGTGTCTTTTTCGATAAAGTCATTAATTTTGGCGTTTATTTCTAACTTTTGATGTTTAATCAGACTTGCATACGCTTTAGTCCTTAATCTATAAAGCTCATCTTCTTTGAAGGGTCCAATGATTTCACCATCAATTTTCTTTGGAAGAACTGACTGCGATTTAAATTCAGCGATCATTTCTTTAGTCCCGGCCAAGATAAGCGGATGATGGTTTTTCTCAACATAAGGTGTAAGCTGCTCAGCTGCTTTTTTGAAAAATAAATCTATTCTTGACTTTATACCAGTCCGCTTATCTTTTTCAAAACCTTTTTGCGAGAATCCAAAAGAAGTTCCAAAACTAGCCCGCTCATACTCATACTCTTCCTGGTATTGCATAGGAAATTGTCCATCCTTAATCTCTGTTAAGTCTTCACCCTGTGCTAGATATAGATGAACACTTTTTTTGGTGAGCGCCACGATATAATAAGGTGTCATCAGTTGTCTTAAGTAATACAGGTCTCGTGTTTCAAAACTACTATCAACGATAATTTTTTCTTTTACAGCAAAGGGAAAATTAACCCTTTCTGCAATGTTTTTGGAAATGAACAAACCAATTCCGTTTAATGCTACATCCGGATTAAATGCATTGTTAAGTGATTCAAGTTTGGCAAGCATGGTTTCAATTATAACAGGGTCATTTTCCTTTCGCTTCAACAAGGATTTTGCCTTTCGAATGGCCTTACGATATATTTCCACGTTGAGCATTCTTTCACGGGATAGAGTATGCTGTGGAATAATAATGGATAAGCACGAACCTTTTTTCTCAGAAAAAATGCGTTCTAAAACTTCAATTTTCATAGGACTTATGTTTACATGAATCTATTCACGAACTTTTATTGTCTTGATGACAATGGTTATCTAAAACAATGATTTTTAGCCAACATACGTTTACAAGCGGATAAAAAAACAATCCTCATCAGGAATCCCCAGCTAAGATGATAATGATCATGGTGATGTTATTACGCTGAGGGTAGTTTCGGAGTAACTAATAAAAAATACAACATGAAAAAGTTTTATGCTATTATTCACCTGCTGGTGCTATTACTGGCAGCTGGTAGTCTGGTACAGGCGCAGATAGTATTGCCTGATCTTAGTCCCTTCTCAACAATAACCCAAAAAATAGGCTTCAATGAAGTTCGCATCGAATACTCAAGGCCGAGTGTAAGAGGCAGGGTAATTTTTGGTGAGTTAGTACCTTACAATAAAATTTGGCGTTCAGGAGCTAACCAATCTACAAAAATGTTTATTCGTGAAGAACTGACTATTCAGGATCAATACAAACTTGTTCCCGGTACTTACGCTATTTATACCATTCCAGGTAAGGAGGAGTGGACGATCATATTCAATAGAGATGCCTGGCTTTGGGGGAACTTCGCATACAATGAAGGTTCTGATGCCATTCGCATAAAAGTAAAACCTCAGCAGTTAAAAGAGCAAGTTGAAACATTTACCATCGATTTTGCCAATGTGTGTTCGAGTTGTGCAGAAGTTGAACTCAAGTGGGACTATACGAAAGTCTCCTTCCGCATTTCATCTTCTATAGATGATAAAGTAATGGAGGACATCAAAAAATTCACTACAAATCCAGAAGGAAGAATAGCAGGAGAATATTATTTATCCGCCAAATATTATCTGGATACCGATCGTGATCTCAAGCAAGCGATGGAGTGGATAGATAAAGCGCTGAAGCTTGCGCCAGGCGCCTATTGGATGACACACACAAAGGCAGAAATATATGCGAAGATGGGAAATTACCGTGAAGCTATTGAGACTGCTCAGCTCTCAATTAAAGAAGCTCGGGAAAAAAACGATGAGGATTATGTAAGAATCAATGAGATGGAAATTGCCAAGTGGAAAGCGGTGAAGAAGGAGATTAAATAGTCAGGACACCATAAACAGAGAACAACTCATCCGTTTCAAGCTAGAGGAACGGATGATTTCTTTTATGGCAATTTTATTTGAAATGTTGGGTATGCAGGTATTTCTCACACATCAAATTTTTTGATACTTCTGCTTTCCCAGGCATCAATATAAGACAAGGTTTCTTCATCGCTCATATTCTGGAAATGCTTGTATCCTTGACCAACAGCATAAAATGAAAATGGCTTTTCAAGAATGATTACTTCATCTACGAGTTTACTAATTTCTGCTTCCATGCTCTGCGAAGCAACAGCAGCCGCAACGATAATTTTTAACGGATTTTGTTTCTTGCACATGGCGATGGCCGCAAAAAGCGTGGCCCCCGTGGCTATACCATCATCAACTAGAATGATAGTTTTACCCTTTAATTCAGGTAAAGCTTTTCCCTTTCTTAGTATTCGTACTCTCCGCTTAATTTCTGCTTGCTGTTCTTCAATGATCATAGTCTTTGTACTATCCGATATGGAATCAGAAGATGCTGCTGACAGATAGATGCTTCCGTCTTCGGCAATAGCACCGAAAGCAGCTTCAGGATTATCAGGATGTCCTAACTTCCTTACAACAATTGTGGAAAATTCAGCGCTAAGGTGCAAAGCCACATAATAAGCCGGTACTATGCCACCCCGTGGAATTCCCAGCACAAGCACTTTTTTATGTCGGTATTTATCTAATGCGTGCGCGAGTTGTAATCCGGCATCTTTTCTGTCTGTAAACATATCAAGACTTTTTACTTGTTGGCAATGTATCTGATTTTAGAAAAGCATAAAATGATGAATGAGCCACAGAAAAATGTTCAATATCTTTTCTTTACATGATAAAAGAATCAGATTAGTAAGATAATGGTCATTATAAAAAATATTAAAGATTGTAATCTTCACTACAGATAAGTGATAAAGTCATGTCGAAACGAACTATTGTACAACGACCATCCGAAAAAATGGACTTCAGGAAAAATCAAATAGAACTATATCCGGTTTTACAAACGAAAAGAGAAATATCCTTAGCAGAGATGAAGATTAATACTGAAAAATGGCAATCTGAAATTAATTTCTATTATGATGAAATTAATTTCTACCGTAAACTAATGGATAATTATTTTATGTGGTTTATTGACGAAAAATACATTGAAGACACACGAAAACTGATTTCCGATCTTACTAAATTTGAGAAAAAAAGATTTTCTCTATCACAGCGACTAGGTCGCCTCGTAAAGCAAGTAACAATCGCTGGAGAGAACAAGTACATCAGCAATATTCCTGATTGTCAGCAAGAATATGCTGAACTTGAAATATTAATTTTTGAATTCAAAAAAGAATTCCGATGCGTAAAAAATGAAATTTTTGCAAGAAGTGAAAATGTAAGGCTCTCTCACAAAGCCAGGTACCTGTTAAATGGTTATGGAAGATAGAAATGCCCTGTAAAATCATTATCGTTTCTGGCTTACCTGGATCTGGTAAGAGTTACTTTGCGGAAAAACTGGCAGCAGCACTTGATTTTATTTACATAAATAGTGATCAGGTAAGACATCAATTGCAAGCCATTAGTCGATACACATTTGAAGATAAGCTCCTTGTTTACAAAGAAATGCTGCAAAAAACGAAGCATGCGATTGAGGAAAATAGAAATGTGATTGTAGATGCTACGTTTTACCATCACACCATGCGTGAAATGTTCGTCAGGCTTGCTTATGCTAACCGAGCTTCCATTTGGGTTATTGAGGTTATTGCGGATGAAAATATCATTAGAGAAAGACTACAAAAACCACGTATGTACAGCGAGGCCGATTATAGTGTATATGAAAAGATTCGTGATGATTTCGAAGAAATAACAATGCCACATATTACACTGCAATCCACTAATAATAATCTGGAGGCAATGATAGAAACCGCTAAAAATTATATAAGCAGTGAAAGAAATTGATGTAAGAATAATGGCGGTTGATGGTAGTTATCTAAACCACAGGCTTAGGGGTAGAATTGAGGAAACTCATATTTCATGGGTGATTCTGAGTAAAGATTATGCATTTAAGATTAAGAAACCACTTAAGTTGGATTTTCTTGATTTTTCTACGCTCGGCCTTCGTAAGAAAAATTGCGAAAAAGAATTAGATCTTAATAGACGCTTTTCATCTATTTATCTTGCGGTTTTACCAATACGATTTGTTAACAAAAAGTGGGTAATAGGAGAGAGCCCTAAAGGTCCTGTTTCTGAATATTGTGTTCAGATGAAAAAAATGCAGGTATCAAAGAGACTGGATAATATGTTCCACCTACAAAAGGTAAAAGCTAAATCTATTAAATCTTTAGCGATGCAGATTGCAAGCTTTCATCATAAAGCCATGAAGACATTCAATCGATTTGAAATTCAAAAGCATCGCGAAATTTTCAATGAAATTAGTACAATCATCCCTACTGTTAAAGAACACATTGATACTCATCATGCGAATATTGTTTTGAAGGCAATTAGATGGAGTGATCGATTTTTAAAACACTATGGTGACAGGATACAGACGCGGATTACAAACGGTTTTCAACGCGATGTACATGGCGATCTTCATTGTGGCAATATTTTTCTTTATAGCAAGCCGGTGCTTTTTGATTGTATAGAGTTTAATGATCAATTCAGACAAATTGATGTCTTATATGAGTTGGCTTTTTTATGCATGGATTTTGAGCGATTTCATCAAAAACATTTATCACAGGCTTTTTTACAAGCGTATGGACAGTATTTTTCTGCTTTTCAGGTAAATGAGGATTATACACTTTTTATCTATTTCAAATCACTACGCGCCAATATTCGTGCTAAAGTACATGCCTTGCAATTCGAACAGACTGAAAACCAAAAAGAAGCCGCACTTCAACTATCAGAAGTCCAGAAGTATCTTGAGCTTATGAATAGTTATATAAATCAAGTTCCTCTATAAGGCTACGTTCAGGTTGACAGATTCAACACTAATCTTATGTGTAAATGATAGTCATCATTGTCCAGTGGGGGGAGACATTAATACTTTAACAGAACAATAACTGCTCATTTTATGAATAATGGAAAAGCAATATTAGCAGTACTTGCCGGTGTAACGGCTGGTGCTGTATTTGGCATGCTGTTCGCTCCAGGTAAGGGTAGGAGCACACGCGAAAAAATCGCTAAGAAAGGAGAAGATTTGGCCGATGCACTTAACGACAAAATCGACCGGAAATTTGAAGAACTATTGACTTCATTTACAAGCAATCTAAAAGAACCAGTAAAGAACAGTTCCCAGACTGAAAAGAATGAATCGGTCTAAATTTGCTTTATCGATGGTTATGGGTATTGTAAAGGGCGGTGTACTGCAACATGGAAAATGCTGATTGCTACTTTCGGGTATGCTTTTGCTTCTTGTATTTTTAATTTTAAAAAAGTTTTTTACCTGGTGGCATTTAAAGAACACTAAAATTTAGTGTTTATCAAACCCAAATCCACCAATGAATAGCTTTACATAAAACATCTTGATACCGAAATCTGGCCCGTTGGTAATATCGCCTCCTGCAAAACTCCAGTTTGTTGTAGGCAGACCGTAGACATAACCAATTTTTGTTCCCAGCATCAATCCTCCATATGAGTTATTCTTTTCATCTAATTCTAAAAAAGGAATAATGTTAAGGTTTATGGCTGCATCAAAAATAAAACCTCCATTATTTATATTCACCTCTCTGCCGGGGTCACTGGCAATCGCATTCGCAGAAATGTTTTTATTTTTAGCAATACTCACCGAATAGCCACCACCACCTATCCCCAACGTAGGAAATAATCTGAGCTTATCCCTATTGATGATTAGGTATCCGAAATCAAAAGTGCCATAACCACCACCAAGCTGTATTTTCAGACTATCAGTTGTTATGTTCTCACTCAATATGCCTGTACCAGTGCCACCAAGTACAAATGAGTTCACTATTCCATAACCAGAACCTCCTAGCAGCAGATGTTGCTTGCTAAAAGAAGAGACATCTTGTGGAACAAAAACATGCATTGTTGCTATATCCATTGCGCCAAGCCCGATAGTAAATCCGCCACCACCGCCATTTATTTTAGGATAAGGGGTAATTTCAGTTTGTCCTTTTGTGATAAGAACCAAACCGAAAATAATGGTAAGAAAAGTAAGTGTCGCTTTCATATTTATATTTTAATATGAAATACACTTATTATTTCGTTGTGTGAAATGATAATAGTTATGGTTAAGAAGGATTTCTAACGAGTGCACATGCTACAGACTTCTGCATGGGCACTAAGACCTTGACTTATAGGTGAGGGTTTACATTTATCTCTAAAAATTGTAACGCCTTTCAATTGCATCTTCCACGCTGTCCAGTATAATTCTTTTATATCAGCCACCGAACTTGATTCCGGTATGTTAATCGTTTTTGAAACTGCATTATCCGTGAAATGCTGGAACGCTGCCTGATGCCTGATATGCCAGATAGGTGCTATCTCTAAGGAAGTTTTAAATAGTCTTCTGGTTTCAGTGGGAAGTGCCAGGTTTTTAAGCGATCCACTGAGTAGTATTTCCTCTAGTATGGCATGCGATTCGGGGTAGTATGTTTGGAAGTGCTCCTTTAAGACTGAGTTTATTTCTGGTAAGGTTTCATCGTTCAGCACATGTTTTCGTTGATAGGCAAGTCCGAACCAGGGTTCAATAGAGGCAGAGGTGTTTGCAATAATTGAGATGCTGCCAGTAGGAGCAATGCTGGTACAAGTTGCATTTCGAATAGGGTAGTCAGGTGCATAAATGCTGTCTTTCCAATTATTAAAAGCGCCACGCTGATCAGCTAAGTGTCTGGATGTTTCATGACTTTGCTCTTGAATAAACTTCATTAATCGTTCCGCCAATTTTACAGCTTCTTCAGAATCGTATGGGATAGATAACATACCCAATGCGTCCGCCCAACCCATTACCCCCAAACCTATCTTCCTGTTGGCATATGCCATTTTTTTAATTTCAGGCATAGGATAGTTGTTGATCTCCACACAATCATCAAGAAATCGGATAGCTGTTTTTATTGTTTCAGTTAGCAAGTTCCAATTGAATTCTCTTGATGATTTAGTGTTTAGTATAAATTTTGGTAGATTAAGTGAGCCAAGTGTGCACGATTCATAGGGTAGGAGTGGCACCTCACCACAAGGGTTTGTACTATCGATCAGGCCAATGGAAGGTGTAGGGTTATACTTGTTAATGGTGTCGAGAAACAACAACCCCGGATCACCCGAGGCCCATGTGCATTGTGCTATTAAATCCCATAAAGTGCGTGCCGCTATTTTTCTTTCTCCCTGCTGACTCATAGGGTGAACCAGTTGCCACGATAGATCATTTTCAACTGCTTTCATAAAGTCGTCTGTGATGTCCACTGAAAGATTGAAATTCCTTAATACACCATTGCTTTGCTTACTGGTGATAAACACTTCGATATCCGGATGTGTAATAGACAGTATGCCCATATTGGCGCCTCTTCGTTTGCCCCCTTGTTTGATATACTCAGTGGCAGCATCAAAAATTTTTATAAAAGAAAGCGGCCCTGAAGCGGTACCACTTGTTTTATTAAGGTATGCGTCTTTAGGCCTGAGATTCGAAAAATTGAAGCCGGTGCCACCACCGCTTTGTTGTATCAGTGCAGTCCATTTAAGCATGTCAAAAATATTTTCGAGACTATCTTGTATTGGCAGTACAAAACAAGCACTCAATTGATTTGCGGTAGTGCCTGCATTCATGAGTGTAGGGGAGTTGGGTAAAAAAAATAAGTGACGCATGGTTGTATAAAATGCATCCTCCCATTGTTTAACCTCTTGTAAACCACCCCAGCTTAATTCAGCCTGTGCCACTGCTTTGGCTACTCTGCGAAACATGTCGTCAGGTGTTTCGAGGCTAAGGCCGTCCACACCTTTACGTAAATAGCGGCTTTGCAAAAGTCGTATGGCATTCTCAGAAAGCGCTGGATCATTATTTTTAATTGGATAGATCATATCCCGAAAATCTAATGTTGAAAAACCTTAGCTATTCTTTTCTTGCTTCCAAAAGCTGAAACGAAAGTTATGCGCCTTACAGTTTTTGTATGATGACCAGCATTGTTGTAGGTAGAGATTTATCGCAAGCCTTAATAGTATAGCCGTATTAAAATCTAAGATCCTTAAAGCTGAGGAAGCTCAGGATCAAGTCCAGTCTTAAAGTCAAGAGACTAATTAATAGACTTCGTTTAGTACTTTTCATGCCATAACCTTTACTGTTCTCATTTGTCCTAAAAATTGAATAACCTGTATCCTAAAAATAATATGACCGGAACATAAGCTAACTTAAACAGGTACCAATAAATAGGCTTATTAACGGCTGAAAGTCAATAATTTATCTTAAATTAAGTTATATAATTTACATTATGTTAAATAGAATTATCACACTTTGTCTACTGCCGTAACCCGTAAGTTAACTTGTCCAGTTAAATTGTCCAGGCTTATTAATTTGCCTAAAAATGCGGGTTTTGTAAACTTTTAGGAGCGAGTGAAAGCATTCAGGGCTGTTAGATATAACCGGGAGGATAATAGCAATAATTAAACCTCTGCCCTGACTTTAAATCCTGACTGGGTTTTGACTAAAAAGATTTAGCTGAGAAGGTGGACGATAGTTATTATGCTTTTTAATAAAAGACATTGCAACTGTGAAACTTGTTGTTCGATCACAAATCTCTCTGATAAAAATAGGATTATCGAGTCCATAGAAACGGCAGAGTTTCTCTATGTCTTCAGGTGTATTTGGAGTAGTTACTTTTCGCCACTCGGTGAACAGCCAGAACTCATTATAAAGCTTTTCATTTGATTTAATTTTTTTATAATAATCCGCTCCAAATCTCAAAACAATTCCACAAGGAAAATTTATTCCTTTAATTATTAACATAAAATCAGCCAGCTTTTTCTTTGACAGATTATCAATACCATCAAAGACTATAAGAATTTTCTTTCCTCTAAGGTCTTGTTTAACTCGTTCCCCCAACACCCTTAAAAGGTCAAACGGGCTCGGTGTCTTATACTTGAAATTATTAAAACGTATAGTCATTATTTGGGTCAACATATCAAGGGTTATTTCACGAGTTGACTTCTTGCCTATTGGAATTTCGACAAATACCGAACGGACATCAGAGTTTAAATTTGAAAATCTTCTAAAGGCATGTTTGAAGCCTGTTCCAGGGTGATCAATAATACAAATTATCTTCTTTTCTTTCAAAGCAGCTCTGAAACCCTCATTCATTTTTAGTTGGTTCAGTGTTTCCCACACTTCATTTATCATATGTAGAATTTAGATAGTATCTGTAATTGTAATACCAAGACTTTCCAATTCATTTCTACTTTTTGTTTTTCTTCGACCAAGGTTCGAATTGTAAAGCTTAGGTTCGGCTTTGTTTTCTTTTAAATTCATCTCTTGTGCCATTTCCTGTTCGCTGCTCACTTCCTTTTTCATCTTAGCAAGTTTTGTGAATGCACGAATATCTCTACCATTAAAAGCACTTTTCAGTGTCTCCTCCATTTTTATAAATTCATTTTTAAATGAGGATAATAGTTCACGCGTTTGCTTCGAAAAGCCTTTTAAGATCTCATTATGCTTTTCATTTCTATCATATAATGCGGAAGGAATGATCTTGAACAATGGAATTTCTGCAATAAAATTAGAAGTATCTTTTTCGTATACTAGAATGGATGTACCACTACTATTCTTATTATAGTATGCATCAACCTTTCTACCATTGTACTGATTAATAAATTCAAAATCCCTCATGTAAAAAAGGTGAAACTCCACACCTCGTTTAATCATAATAGCTCCGGCTTTAAACATCACCTGATGAAGCTCATAAAATAGCATTGGTATAACCTTAGGGTCAACGATGCAATGCGGATTTGGGTCTTCATTTTTGAATCTGCTTTCAGGAGTAGAAAGGTATTCTTGAGAAGGTGAAATATACTCTTTGTTATAACTGTATTTTATCAACCTATTTAATGTTAAAGTTATATCGAATTGATCTGGCAAATCCTTTTTTAATGTAATTAGGAACTCCTTAAATGGGTGCGAATTAGAAAGCCTTGCCTTTATACCTGGTCCAATGTAATGGATAATGGATTGCATGAATTTCTGCTGGAATGTATTGAAGAATCGCTCAAGTCTTGATTTCCTATTTGGGTTGGACGAAACAGTTAGGCCCCTACCCTTTTCAATTCCGTTACGCTTCAGCAAATCAATAAATGCTGTATTCTTTTTAAGTATTTTGTAGGTATACTTGTCTACAACGATTTCACGAGGCAAAGCATTTTTAGTTTTACGGAAATACTCCTCAAGGGCAAGCATTACAAGTTCAAAGTTTTCGCTGTTTCCAATTACGTGCGATATAATATAATCACTAAAATCATCAGAAATAAATAACCCTGTAAGTCGACCTACCTTTTTACCGTCCTTGTGTTCAACTTGAAAGACATAACCATCTAGGTAAATGCGAACTAAAGGCGCAGAAGCTCTAATAAATCTCATTACGCCTGAAACTTTCCTACGAAAATCTTCTTTGTTATCTTTTGCATAAGAAATGAGATTCACTGATTTTGGTTCTAAAAGAAATTTAGCAATTTTACTTTCAGATAACGTATAAATCCCTTGTTCCTCAGCATTTGGCATTGTCTGAATTATGTAGTCTACATCCTCTTTGATGGAAAAGGATGCTCTCCTTGTTGGCACCATAACATAAATCCAAATAATTAGATATTGCATTAGCTCGGAAATTTCATGATTGTTTGACTTCTGCTGATACAAACCGTGAATAATGCTGTCAGGAAGATTATTTTTTTTTCTCTTTATATATTTTTTAAACGATACTAAACTTGTCAATGGTATTTCAACTCCATAATTACACTCACACAAATGCTGATAAATGATTTTTATTTTTGTTGGATCATATAAAAATCTATCAATAAGTACGATCATCGCGTGGAGCATTGATAATTCAACAATCTTTTCTCCTGTCAAGAAATCATACGATGCATATATTGGCTGATAACTTCTAAAATCCTCCTTGTAATCAGATGTGAGGAATAATTCTCTTAAGCGCGTAAGAAAATATGATTCAAAGGTTATAGTTTGAACGGCAGCTTGATAATTGATGCCTTGAAGCTGTTGAAAAATATTTTTACAAATTTCAGGTGACAAATGCTTTTTAATTGTTTCAGGGGCAAGCCGCAATGGAATAAACTTAGGGGAAGTATCGGGGTCTCCTTTTCCTGAAAGAAGTTTGGGTAACGAAGAATGATAATACATTTCTGGTTCACCTCGCTTCTTATCAAAATTTACTTTAAAAAGCTTAGTAATTAAAGCTAATTCTGTTTTAGTGTAAAAAACCATATTTAAAAATTTGGGTTATAGTTAGTATTGAGCAGTCCAGGTACAAGACCGGTTCTCATGTACCACTCATATTTTTCATAAAACAATTTGAAATTATCAAGCGGAAAATCGCAAGGAACTTTCCAGGCTACTAGTACATTGTAAACTGCTTCAAAGTATTCCTTTGATTTCTCATCTTTAGGTATGGATCTTAAAATTGATAGAGTCCTCGCTTTGATCTTAATTGTATTAAGATCATGATAGTGATCTATGAATTCATGGCGATATCTTTTCTCGTTTCTTAAGGCGGCTTTAACATCACTTTTTGCCAATCTCTCTGCTATTGGAGTTTTTTGAATTGGCAAACCTAGAGTCGGTTCATTGATCACCAATCTTTCCCGAGTTTCAGTCCAGAATAGTCCAAGCTCATCTCGAATTTCTTTTGGAATTGATGCTATTTCTATGTATTGATTACCATTGATGATACAAAGATTATACTCATTATAGTTTTGGGATTCGGTTAACACCTGAAAGAATAGTGTTGATATCCAAAGCTTTCCATTAATAGATCTTTGATTTTTTGTCAAAATTTGGCGGATCAGATCAATGCCGATTTCTTTAGTTGTATACGATCTTACTAACATCTTCTTTTCTTAAGAGAATTAGGATTCTTGATTTATAATGCCCTTGGATTTTTAGTCTTTTTCTCGAATTATTATTAATTAAAACGATCAACATGGGAGATTCATCCTAGAAATAGTCAAATGTGGCTTGTTGAATGAAGAAAAATTGCAAAAAGTACTATAACACTAATTATATACGTATCATATTTATTATATTTAAGGCAAATAGATAACATTTATTATCCCAAATAACGCTTTTATCGCTTTGGCAATAACAATTATTGCGTTACCGATGAACAATTATAATAATAATTATAATTCAAGTCAAATTAGTAACGTGGAAGTTGTAAAATATTTTCTGAGGACACTAAAATTTCGAAATTATGACCAAAACAGAGAAATTTGCAGTGATGACACTGGGGAAAAGAATTCAGATTTTGAGAGAGGGCAAAGGATTAACAATGACAAAACTGGCTCAATTGGTTGGGATATCGCAGGCTCAGATTTCTTATTATGAAAGGGATCTTCAGTCTCCAGGTTTCGATGTTATGATGAAGCTTATTAAGGTTTTAGAAACTACTCCAGAATACTTAGCCTTCGGTGAGTCGTCTGAATTAGATGAGGCTATTGCCAAAGTTAAGTCTCTTCCTGAAAAGGAACAATCGCTAGTATTACAATTTCTGAATTGGAGAATAGCACTTGAAACTTCGCATACTAATTAACAACCCGTCAATAGAAATCAAAGTTCAATTTCTTCATTAATAAAGATTCTATTTCCTAACATTTAATCTATAACTGGTCTCGACCCCTAATTTTAAATTGGATCTATCGGTCCTTGGAATAATTCACTTATTAAAAAGCTTATTTTTTGATTTAAGAATAGTACTTGTTTTCAATTTACTAGTCTAACAAGTCTGTTAAAGTACATATTAATTTACTAAATAATAAATGTATCTTTATAATATTTAGTAAAGTACATTTTTATAAGTATCTCTTTTCAACATGTAGAAAATGAAAGCAATTTCAGTCAGAAATTCTCAAGTTGGTGTCCAGCTTCCAAAGGCTTCTCAGCTTTTAGTGGATTACGAATACTGGCTAAAGAAATATTACGGTGTAACTGGAGCCTACCTTACAAATGCTAAGACTTTTCTAAGAGGCTACAGACAGGGAGGTAATGTATTATCGCAATTAGATGACTATTCAACTGCCAAAGCCCCTACCCTACGCTCGATATTAAAACGATTTGGAAGCTTTTTGGAAGAAAAGCAGGTCACTCTTATCCTTAATGACCTTAATGAATCAAAGCTTCCCATATCCAATGTGTTTGTCAAGCTTTACCTTCTGAGTGCACAGGATCGACTTAGATCTAAATCAAGTTTAAGTACTTATGCTACTATTTTAAATGGATACTTTAAATCAATTAAGGATGATCCATCAAGAATTAACAAACGCACTGCTGCCAAGTATATTTTAGATCCTAGGCTTTCAGATTATACCAAAAGTCTTTATAAGGCTGCCATTAAATCATTCTGTGAGTGGGTAATGGAAATGCTTAACTCTTCATCTGATTACCTTTCTAAAGAACAAAAAACTATTAAGAGAGGACTCAAAATTATTAGTCAGCAATCAATTAAGGAGGTTATAGGTATTCGTGTTTCGATTCCGCGCGCTGTTTCTTCCAGATATCATAAAGACAGTCTCACAGAGGCTCAAAGGGCCCGGCTATTAAAATCAATAAAGATCGCACGTGATCGATCTATTATTGCTTTAATGGCTTGGAATGGACTGCGCACAATTGAGGTGCTACGACTTACAGTAAGCGATATAAAGCTAACTGAGGGGAAGCTTGTAGTTTGGGGTAAAGGGAGAAGTGAACAATCAAAAGAGTCTATTAAATTATCGAGCATTGCTAAGAAGGAAATTAAGTCTTACCTGGTTAAGAATAAGATTAAAAGAGGACTTTTATTCCCCTCGATTAAGAGAGTTGAATTAGATGACTTGGTGACGGGGTATCTAAACAAGCTTAGAATTAAGGGCAAGTTTACTTCTCACAGTCTTAGGCATACGGCTGGGCAAATTATGTACGATAAGAAAATACCTTTGGAGCTTATCCAGAAAACACTTCGGCATGCTGATATGCGTACGACTATGATCTATGCTCAAAAAGCTATCGATAGAAATTATTTTAAAAGGTTAAAAAGGTTTTAACCCTTAGAGAAGACAAAATGCCGTTTCTTTACCTTAAGATTATCCACTTAATATTTAATGAACCAGAACTTAATTTTTAAGGTAATCAATGAATTTAAAAAAAATCTAACTAGATTCTGTCTGAAACTTGTGTAATTGTAATGGATGATTCTAGCTGAAAATCTTTTCTATCACACCATGCGCTTAGTAATACATATCTAAATCCTTTAAGGTCGTATCTTCGCATGCCGAGCACTTGATTTTTCCCATCATTAATGCTGACCTTCCAGACACTACTATTTAGATCCTCATGTGCAAGATGGATAGTTAATTGTTCTCCAGGAATGTACTTTGTAAATCGACTAAACTCACTCAAGGTTGGTTCGATGTGATATTCTCTTAATTCAACCTGATTTTGAAGTGCCCATTCTTCATTAACTTGCTCCCCTACTGAAATATGAACATCCGCTTTTTCAGTGTCATGATGTCGCCCACCGTTAACTGTAGGAAATTGCTTTTGTTTAAGGAAGCTAAGTCCAAATCTCCAGAACTCGGTTTCAATTGGTTTCAGGGTTACTTGTATGAAGGTTGTATTTTTCAAAACAAAAATCTCAGGGTACATATGATCATTCCGATCATTATAATGCATTGGTGTTTGTTGTGAGTTAAATCTAAACTTCAGAGTTGAATCAATATAGCGGTGCTTTTGCCGAATATTTTGTGGAATGTCATTCCACGCATTTAGAAAATCAACAGGCATTGAATTAAGATCGGTGTCTTCAGCCTTAAATTCACGTATACCTTCTGAATTGTTTATGGATCTATCAAAGTATTCTAGCATTTTTACTTTTTTTCTTGGAGGGTATTCGGATTCATGGAGTAATCTCTTAAATTCTTCAACCTCAAATATCTGAAAAGTGTAAGGTGCAAAAACAAATGTTAATTCATAGTTAGGTATCTGTGCAGATCGGATAATTAGGTCTAAATAATCCTCAATGTGCTTGAGAGCAAATTCTTTGAAATATCGAAGAGCTGAAGAAGCTAATAAGACTTTCTTTGTAACTAAATCTATATCAGTTATTTGGTGAAATAGCGCACTGAAAGTATGATTGGTAAGTGAAGAAGATAATTCTAGAAATCTATAAAATAACTTCGAATTCATACGGACGACATCTTCAAATTCTAGTATTGCAGCAGTATCTTTTTCCTTATAGATTAAACTTCGCAAGTGATTGGATAGAAAGTAAATCCGAGAAAAGGTACTTTCAAATGTCAGATCATTCATTAGTCCACTAATTACCAACTCTCTGTAAGTAGCATAGTCACCCGCTAAGTGGAAACATTTAGAGATGAATCTTTGATTAATGGCACCCCTAGACCAATCTATTAAAAAAATGGCAAAAAATGACACTTTAAGACCGTTCTCATACAAATCTGGTTCATCTCCAAACTGTTGCTGGAACTCATTTATTACAAAAGTTTCTTTTTTGAAATCATAACCTGTAACAAAGTAACTATGAGTTCTATAGCTTTCGGTATTGATCAGAGTTCTTAAATCAAATGTGGTTTGATCTACATCAGCATCTGGTATCTCATGATAAAAGTAAGCTTGAAAGAAACTAGGTTGTCGAATAGCAAGATAGTGTTCGTTTTTGTCTGTAAATAGTTTGTTTAATAAAGCAGTTAGCAAATTAAAATCATCTTGCCGAAGAAAAAGTCTATCAAACTCATTATCTCGCATCCTAAGATCGTGAATAATCACTAACTCACCATTGTCTCCATGGGACTTTAATGATTTGGATACTGGAGAACTAGCTTCTGAAAAATATCTGTCAGTTGACGCCAAAAGAATTGATGGTAGGTATGTGTATTTAACTTTGATAATCTCAAAAATGAAGAAATCCTGCAAACAGAGCTTTGATCCATATATATTATAATTCAGCCATAAAGAGGTTAAAAATTTATTCACCTCTCGGAATTGTAAAAACGGCTTATTGTCGCGGATAAAGTTCTTAAGTAGTTGAACTTCAGTTTCCTTGTCAACCATTATCTTAGATAGGAATACCGATTCAATCTTTGCAATTAAGTCCTCAGGAATAATCGGAGCAACAGAAATTTCAACATCAAAAAACTTATCAAGCATAATACCTAAGTTTCTTTTGTTAAAGCGTGTTAATGCGTGAAGTAGGTATATTTTGTCATAGCAAGAGATGTAAACAACATTTGAAAAGTTTGCAGCATTCCGAATTAATTTAAGCACCTCAATAATTTCTGAAGCATCAAGTCTATCTAGATCATCAATAAAAATAATAATCCGTTTTTGCATTCGTGAAATTGTTCTGTTAATTTGTTCAAATCTAGCCTCCTTTGAAGATTCTTTCCCAATCAGTTCACGTGCAATTCCGATGAAGTTTGTTTGGGTACTTTTTTCAACTTCAACCATTGAATTGATATAATGGGTCATGTTATTAACGAGGCTACTATCAAAATCTCGGAGTTTTTCAGTTATTGAACTTAGGAAATCCTGAAGTACCGAGTTATTTCCTAAAGACATCCATGGACTAAAGTGTACTATAATTGAGGAACTATCTAGAGAACCCTCAATAGCTTTTATGAAGGATGTTTTACCAACTCCCCACTCTCCCACAATACCAATTGAGTAGGCAGACTCAAATCTTGAGTTATTAATTTCCCCAACAAGAGCCGACACAACACTCTTACGGGTATTTTGCAATTCAGCTATTTTTTTTATCGGTTGATTTTCAATAAGTATAGTTCCATTTGAACGCTTTCTTTTTCCTCGAAAAACATAGAGGAGACGTACAGCTATTTCAATCGCTGGAACAAGAAATAAAATTGTGTAATAATCTATTTCAGTGTCTTTAAAGGAGTAGAAATAAAAATCATTCCAAAATTTATCCTCAAACAAAAGAACAATAGCAATTATAGTTATTGGAATAATTACTCTACCAGAGAATCTAACTTCAAAAAATAGCCTAAAGAAAGCTATTAAAAACATGCAAAATAAAATTACTCTAAATGCCAATTCAAAAATGTTGCTCTCATACAATTTGCTTGACATCTCCCACGCTAATATACTTTCAATTGGTATTAACAAAAAGAATAGGCAGCGCAAAAGCCAATACAAGACTGTAATCAAAAAAATGTTTGTTGCTACTTTAAAAAAAATGTGTATTACTTTCTCTGGTGTAAGATCGCGATACAGTCCAAACTCTTGCAACAATAATAAAATATATTTACTCATAATTTTAAGTACTTCAGGGCAGCCGAAACAAGATACACATCGAATCTCAGTTTTGCTAAAATTGAGGAATGAATGATTTAAATACTAAATCTTTAGAGCGTATAGTAAATATCACTTGGTCATAGCTTTTATTACCGACTGTAATACTTCTTTCTAATCAAAATGTTAAGTTTCAAGTTAGCCCACTTTCAAGTTCAACTTTCCATTTTAAAAATCCATCAACAAGCTCAGAGTAGTCATGATAAATTCTTCTAAAATTATCCTGTGTCGAATTGATGTAAGTTTTTTTTCCTTGGGCTTTTATTACGTTTAATGTATGGTCAATTTTTTTCAAGGTAAGCTCTAGTTTATTTAAATTCTTGACTTCATGCCAGACATAAGTGGCCTCTTCTGTGTCAAGAGTTTCCCAAATAATGTGGTAATTACGCTCTCCTTCAATGAGAAAAATGAACGAAAATGGTTTGATTACAAACCGAAGTTTCATAACCGAATGCGCGTGCTTGCTAGAAAGAAAGCGAAGGTGCTTATAATGTTTGGAGGCTGTGATTTGAAGCAAATCATCAAGGAGTTGGTTTTCGTTATCATAAAAAACACTTGCTTTAACCTGCTGATTTGTAATGGTGTCAAAGAATTCATCCATCATAAAAATGGATTTCTCCATCTCAACATCAATTTTTGGTTTGTGGAGTGATTCTACAATCTCAAACTTAACGCTTTCAATTAACTTCTTGTCTATGCGTGAAATTTCTGGTGATTCCGCCTTAATCTTTGTAATCTCTCCATCAATCAATTGAATTTCAATAATGAATTGAATTTTCTTAGTCTGTAAAACATTGCCAAAATAATTCTTAACAGCATCAAACTCTTCTCGAATGTCACCATTAACAACAGTAAACTCAATTGTCCGGTTTATAGAAGCTACTAGCTTGTCAAAAGAAACTCCTCCCAATTTAAATCGCACATTTTTTAAAGGAATGAAGAATGTTTCGCTGACTTTTTTGATTTGTGATTCTCGCTTGAGTTGAACTGGTGTTTGATAGGGAGATTGTTCATAATCCAAAACTTTGGCTACCCTCTCAATAGTAGGTACAATGGTATGTGATGTAGCTTTTCCAGCAAGTGTCAAAACAAGTGCTTCTGTGTCAATGTTCTTAAAAGTGATTTTTTCAATATTTTTGATATCGCTGCTTCCTGAAACTTGATAATGACTAAAGGGTAGTTTTTCATTGGTGTAAGAAAGTATCTCAGCGAATATTTTTTGCTCTATCGGGAATTGTTTCAATACTTTAATAGTCCAGGCTGTTGGAGTTTTAAACTGTTTGACAAAATTTGGTAATCCTATTTGCTGAAAGGTTAAAAATTTGTCCTCCGTCAAATATGCTTTGTCGTCTAACAACTTAATTACAATTTCTTTCCCTATCATTTTTTGCTATGTTTTCAAATTAAAGCTACTTTCGATTTGTAGCCTTGGCTAATCGAGTTTATGTTTTAGATCATCTGCGTGAGGAATTGCAGTTTTACTAAAATCAACATATGTATTATTTTTTCTTGATGTCTCCATCAATTCTCTAAATGCTATCAAAGTTTTTTGGATTGCTTCTTTGGTTGGTCTAGCTCCTCCAAATATTGGTATTTCTATATCTAAACCGTTAGGATCTCTTGCGTATTTAATTGATAATTGTTCTCTCTTATCATCTGGAATTCCTGCCATGTCACACAATTCATCAAAAGAGCTTGAAATTCCAACCATGTCTTCTATTTCGTTTCCTTTTAGTGTTGAACGTAATACGATTTCAGATTGGTTGTCCTTGAAATTAAACAAAGCCCTCGAGGCTTCTCTGTCTTCAGTTTTAAAAATTTCAGCTACTTTTTTAAATTCTTCATCCTCCCATAAGGACATAATATTAACAACTATCTCTTGAGGTAAAGGCAAATGTTTGAAGACCATTACATGTTTAACATCAGGTTTCACTCTTCCTTTAAACCATTTTGCATATTCAATGTCTTTTGTCCAGCTAGCAACTCCCTCAAAAAAATAATTATCTATTAATATTGGTATTAATTCTCCTGACTTAATAAATCTTTTCCTGTAGCAAGGATGATTTACTGTTTTAAATTTTTGTGCTAATTTTTCGCACTGTCGAACTAATTCGTCCGCAATTTTTCTCCTCTCTTCTTGATTTTCTGCCCATCCATTTTGCCATTTTGACAAAGCAAGTAAAAAATCTCGCGTAAAAATTTCCTCTTTTTGCTCGATATCTTTTGTTGTCATTGGTTTTACTTTTTATAAAGACCATTCGGATTGTTTCAAGGATAGAATATATTCAATACTCGATCACATAATCTGTAAATTAGGGATGGAATTGAAACATTTTTTTAAATTGAGTAGGTAAATACAACAGCACAACGTTAATTAACTAAAACAATATATAGAAAATCCCTACTTCTTTCCAACCTTCTGTTCAGAAAAAGCTGTAATGAGCTTACCAGCTATTAGGTTAAGTACCCTATCTTGAGGAAGCTCAACCTCATCTTCATTAAGTGTAAGCCTTCCCGTAAAAGCCCAAACTTCTAGTACATCCCTAATTTCAATTACATAGGGTTGGTAAATTCTATTATCTGAAATCAGCAAAAGTTTATCCTTAACCAGTTTGTGGAAGACTCGCTTATACACAACCCCATCATTTTTAGTAACAATAATATAGGTCTTCCCATTGGTAATTGTTGAGAGGTCTTCCAGGTACTTTCCAATAATGATATCCCCTGAGCGCACAGGTAACATAGAGTCTCCTTTAATCTCAAAAGCCCTATAGGTAGCAGACTTTGGTAAGTTCGGTATATGCATTTTAGGTAAGTCCCGAATGTATTCCGTATCGCTGTATCCAGAAGCATAACCCGCAGATGCCTTTTCACTCACAAACTCAATGTTCTCCTTCCCTTTAATGTCAACGGTAATGGCCAGTACTTCTTTACCACGCAGCAAACTCTCTTTCTTTTGCGGTTTACCTTTTGAAAGATCTAGCCTAACAAGCGCGGAGATGTCCATTCGAAATAGGTCTGCCATTTTGATAATCACCGGCAATGGCGGAATAGCCCTATTTTCTTCATAAGAGCCAATTACTTGTGGTTTTACGTCTAACCTGGCGGCCAGCTCCTTCTGGGTCCACCCCTCCTGGCTCCTTAAATACCGAATATTCGCGCTAATCTTCTCCATAACTCCTAATTCACAAAACTAATTTAATTAGTAAAATAGTAAGATCACAATCTATTTTAATTAGTTCATTTGTCCCATGGATCGGAACATCATTCACATGGACTTAGATGCCTTTTTTGTATCGGTAGAGTGCAAACTCAACCCGAAACTCAATGGCAGACCCCTTATTGTAGGCGGACACGGGAGGCGGGGTGTTGTGGCGGCCTGTAGTTACGAGGCCAGGCACTTTGGGGTTCATTCGGCCATGCCCATGTACTTAGCTCTTCAGTTATGCCCCGATGCTACCGTTATTTCGGGGGATATGGAAGCCTATAGTCAGCATTCACATCTGGTAACGGAGGTAATTGCAGACATGGCCCCCACCTACGAGAAGGCCTCAATTGATGAATTTTATATCGATGCCTCCGGAATGGATAAATTCTTTGGAGCGTTCAAATGGGCTAAGGAGCTACAAAAGAAGATTATCATAAATACTGGCTTGCCTATCTCAATGGCCATGTCATCTACTAAGACGGTTTCCAAAATTGCTACCAAGGAATTTAAACCTAAAGCTTCCCAGCAAATTATGGTAGGAACAGAGCGAGACTTTCTAGACCCGCTGCCGGTAGAACGAATTCCAATGCTAGGCAAACAAACAGCTATGTTCTTACACGACATGGGTGTGCGCAGAGTAAAAACACTCAGGGAGATGCCTGTTAAACTTCTTATCAGTGCCTTTGGTAAAAATGGTATGAGCCTGTGGAATAAAGCTCACGGTATTGACCCAACACCGGTGGTTCCTTATAGTGAGCAGAAATCAATTTCAACTGAGACAACCTTTGAAGAAGATAGCATTGATGTAAAGACGATGAAGAACATTCTTACAGCTATGGTTGAAAAGATTGCTTTCACTTTAAGAGAGGAGAAAAAGCTAACCAGTTGTATTACGGTGAAGATTCGATATTCTGACTTTCAAACTGAAACCAAACAAGTACACGTGCCTTACACCTCATCTGATCATGTAATCATGCATACGGTGATGGGGCTTTTTGATAAGCTATACAACAGGAGGTTATTGATTCGCTTAATTGGTGTTAGGCTATCCAATTTAGTACACGGTAACCATCAGATAGATTTATTCAACGATACAGAGGAAGATATTAGCCTCTATGAGAGAATGGACCACATCAAACATCGCTTTGGTGTAGATAAACTGATGCGGGCAAGCACCATAGATGTGGGAGGAAGAGTGAAGATGAATATGAATGCTTTTAAAGGATAATGTTTTTAAATTGTCACACCTGGTTTAGTTTTAAGTTTGGCACCCTATCCCCCGCTTCTCTACTTGATGAAGTAAAAAGGCATGGTGTCAAAAAGATTATTGTTACTGAAATTAACAGCACAGCTTCTTATATAGAAATATTAAGACTACTCAAGGAACGCGGTGAAGAATCCGTTGTTGAAATTGCACTAGGAATTGAGTTTAGAGAAGATTCAAATTTTCAATTCATTGCCATAGCAAAAGATAATGAGGGTTTTGAAAACATAAACCGGTATTTGTCTTTTCTAAATCGTGAAGATGCGAAGAAGCCAGACCGTTGTCCGGTAATTGATCATACTTTTGTTGTTTATCCATTAGGCAGGTTTGAACCTGAAATACTAAAAGACAATGAGTTTATTGGTATACGGCTAGCACAGGTGAACAATCTTGTGCTCAATGAAAGTTATAAACATCATAAGCATAAGTATGTTATTCTACATCCTGTAACCTTTGTAGACAAACCAGGATACAATGTACACCGGCTGCTCAGGGCTATTCATCATAACACGCTTTTAAGCAAACTTGCTCCCAACCAACAATGTTATCCGGATGAGATGATGATGCCTGAAAAAGAGCTTTGTTATCACTATCGAAATTTCCCTGAGATCATTGAAAACACTAAAAACTTAATTGAACAGTGTAGTATTAAGTTTGATCTCTATGTGGATCATAACAAAAAAACGTTTACCAGTGATCGAGCCAAGGATTGGGATTTTCTGATTACCAATGCCTGGGAAGGTTTTCAGAAAAGATATGACCCTTCTGATCCAGTAATGCGTGAGCGTTTTGAAAGGGAACTTAATATCATTCAGGCAAAGGATTTCTGCACCTATTATTTGATAGCCTATGACCTCGTGCGTTTTGCAGATGAACATGGTTATGACCATGTGGGGCGTGGTAGTGGTGCCAATAGCATGGTAGCCTATTGCCTGGGGATTACTAATGTCGATCCAATAGAACTTGATCTATATTTTGAAAGATTCTTAAATACGGAACGAACATCACCGCCAGATTTTGATATTGATTTCTCTTGGACGGACAGGGACCATATTTATGAATATATTTTTTCTAAATATACTACTGATCATGCCTGCCTGTTGGGTACCCATGTGACTTACCAAAAAAGATCTGTGTTAAGAGAGCTAGGTAAAGTTTTTGGATTGCCCAAAAGTGAGATCGATGAAATTGTGATGTTTCCGCATGAGAACAAAAAACGAGATCAAATCCGTGAGTTAATATTCCGCTATGCTGAGCGCATGCTGGAAATACCTGCCAATATTTCGATACATGCCGGTGGAGTACTGATTACTGAAAAACCCATCTATCATTACACTGCTACCGAAATGCCACCTAAAGGATATCCGGTATCGCACTTTGAGATGCACAACGCTGAAGATATTGGTATTTACAAGTTTGACATCCTTAGCCAGCGAGGGTTAGGGCATATTAAGGAAACAGTAAGAATTGTAAAACAGAATCAAAACAAGGACATTGATATCTACCAGGTAAACGAGTTTAAGAAAGATCTTAAAGTAAAGGAATTATTACGTAGCAGCCGAGCCATGGGATGTTTCTATGTAGAATCACCTGCTATGCGACAACTACTCGGCAAACTTCGCTGCGAAGACTATATAACGCTTGTAGCAGCTAGCTCTATCATCCGACCTGGTGTAGCACAGAGTGGCATGATGCGGGCCTACATTGAGCGTTTCCATGCCGTTAGAAATGGTGGTACCTATGAATCTATCCATCCTAAAATGGATGAATTAATGAAAGAGACATATGGTGTAATGGTATACCAGGAAGATGTCATTAAAGTTGCCCATCACTTTGCCGGACTTACACTGACCCAAGCCGATGTATTAAGACGTGGAATGTCTGGGAAATATAGATCCAGGAAAGAATTTGAACGTGTAAAGGAAAGTTTCTTTGAGAATTGTAAAGAGCGAGACTACAAGCAGGAAATTACTGACCGGGTTTGGTTTGAAATAGAAAGCTTTTCAGGATACTCCTTTGCCAAAGGTCACTCGGCAAGCTTTGCAGTCGAAAGCTATCAAAGCCTATATCTAAAGGCACATTATCCACTAGAGTTTATGGTTGGGGTGATTAATAATTTTGGTGGCTTCTACAGCACTGAATTCTATTTCCATGAGGCAAGGATGAGTGGCGCTTCCATCGAACCACCTTGCGTTAACCAAGGCGCTTACCTGACTTCAATTTGTGGAACAACCATTTACATTGGATTCATTCACCTAAAAAGTTTGGAGGGGAAAGTTGCTAAACACATTGAAAAAGAAAGATCCGTAAATGGGCCTTACACAAGCATGACCCATTTTTTAAACCGGATAAAACTTGGGTTAGAGCAAATACGCATTTTGATCCGCATCGGTGCATTTCGGTTCACAAGAAAAAGTAAGCAGCAACTCCTCTGGGAGGCCATGCTTTACTATAGTGAGGTAAAAACCAAAGTCATTGCCAACCATGAGCTCTTCGAGCTAGACAACACTAACTTCATGTTGCCAGTGCTGGAACGGAACAATATTGAAGATGCTTTTGATGAAATTGAGCTATTGGGTTTTCCGCTGTGCGATCCTTATGATTTGCTTAAGACGTCCCACAGAGGTGATTCCGTTGCCAGTGAACTCATGAATAAACTCCAGCAAGAAGTGGCTATCGTTGGATATCTAGTAACCATTAAACCAACGCAAACCAAAAAGAAACAGCTCATGTACTTTGGTACCTTCTATGATAAAGACGGAATTGTATTCGATACAGTACATTTTCCGGATGTAGCCAGGGAGTTTCCCTTTAGGGGGCGGGGCTTTTATGGCATTAGAGGAAAGGTTGTAGATGATTTTGGTGTACCCATCATTGAAGTAAAGTCAATGAAGAAACTACCTCTGGTTCAGAAAAAGGAATTGGAAGAAATTGGGGGGAGTTTGAAGCCGAATGGCCAGACACAGGCATAATTATTTTACTAATTATGAAGGTGAAAGCTGAAAAGTGGATATAGATTATAATTGTTATAGTTCGACAACAAAAGGAGGATTCACTAATTCATAATATTGATTGAGGACGCTAGCATTAAAGAATTGTGTGCCTTCTCGTTGATGCCTTCCGTAGTCCTCATGGATATGTCCGAACACATGTATTTTAGGCTTAATTCTCAATACCTTATCTAAGAGATCTTCGCAGCCAACATTAACATCCTTGCTGGTCATATCCAGAATTTTAAAAGGCGGTCCATGAGTTACTAGCACATCAATACCATCAGGTATTTTATCCCAAATAGCTTTTATTTCTGCCCCTCTTTCCTTCATGAAAGCCCAATTCAAAAATTCGGGCGTATAGGGGGATCCATATATTTTAATACCCTCAATTTCAATAAGCTCATCGTGAAGATATGTTACACCCGCAGGCAAATATTGCTTCAGATCAAAAGAGGTATTCTCTAGAAGAAAATCATGATTACCGCCAATGAAGATTTTATGTTGATGTGGTAAGTTTCCAAACCATCGAAAGAATTCTAAGGTGTCTTTAAGTGAACCCGCTCCTGTAATATCCCCAGCATGTATTAACACATCCCCTTCAGGGACCTTGAGCTTTTCGTGCCGATTGTGGGTATCACTGATTAACACGAATTTCATGCTGGTAAAGGTATTAACTAATTAGGAATGAATCTGGCGACCATTAGGGTAAGGTTAAAGCATTTCCCTTTTCACCATATTACTTTCAAAAATTCTGCCTAAATTTATCAAGTACATTAAATACCTGACAGGTATTATTTACTCAAACATGGCTAAGATGAAAAAAAAGGTAAAGATTTATTCAAGCAAGTCAGGTATTAAAAGCAAAAGCAAAGAAAGCCCATCCAAGGTAACTGAAGCTGGCTTACTAAAACCTGGTAATAAATCTGTTAGGATGAAAATAAGTCTCAATGAAGAGCAGCAAATACAATTCTTTGGAGCACTTGAAGGGAGTCCAAGAGAAATACCCATCCTGAGAAAATCACTTAAAGAACATTTAAAGGAAAACCCTCAAGTATCATAATACTATAAATACTAAAGGTTTGTCATCACATTATTTGAAAACAGAAAATATATCCAAAGATAGCCTGTATCAAACTGCATTTTCCAATTCTGGATAATGAAACCTTTCCATTACCTCAGGGACATTTTTAGGCGTTCCACGAGTTGTGATTAATTTACTTACCGTATGCGCATCCATTAACTTATCGTCTATTGGTGCACACAAGGCGAATACATCCTCCTTTGTTAGGTTAGGATTCAAATAATCTTTTTCATATTCACGTAGAATAATGGCAGGCATACGTTTCTTTGTGTTGTGGATCTTCTCCATCAATGGATTTGCCTTTGTCGTCAATACCGAAACAGATTCAATCTCCTCCCCTGTTTCTTTATCAACCCAGCGCTCATAGATGCCTGCAACGGAGAAAGTCTTGAGGTTCTTCAAATAAATATAATGAGGGTACTTAAGCTTGCCCACATGCATCCACTCATAAAAGCCCGAGAAAGGTATCAGACATCTATTATGTTGGATGGCATATTTAAAGGATGGTTTTTCATAGGCTGTTTCACTCACAGAATTTAAGCAAAACTTTGCCATTTGTTTGGCTTGTTCCCTATCCTTACACCAACGTGGAATAAGACCCCACTTCATGGTGGTCAAGCGGCCATCATGTGTAGCAACCAAAACCTCAGGATGAACAAAGCCATCTATCATGTAACTGGAAGCAAATTGGTCAAAGCGATGTATGCTAGCCATTTCTTCGTAATACTGGGCATAGTATTCTTCCCCTTCGATATTGGCAAACTTATTACACATGGTCTTCTAGTGAAATATAAAATGTAAAATCCTCCATTAAATCAACACCACCGCTTGCCATTTGTAATCCTTGCTCATCAGTAATAGGAATAATGTAACTGTTGTTGAAATTAGGATTGCTTAAAGGTCTGTCTGAATTTAAAGCCTTGATTACTCCATAGTTTTGATGGGGTTCATACTGCAAATAGCGATAACCGCTAAGTATGCAGGAATGCAGATGAGAATCAGTAAATTGAACTAACATGAGGGGCATTTATAATACTAATATATTTAAAATTCTTTTGACTGAAGGTCTTGTATCCTTTCTATAACTTAACAATTGGCTCACTTTCTTCTGGTTTGGTAAGCATAGAAAACGTGATCTATTTTCATAATCTTCAAACGTTTGGAAAAGCTTTGGTTGGTTGTGGGTTAGATAATTATATAACCCTAACCGCTCTACTTCTTTGTTGCTTGCTTAGTAATGACGCTAAAAACAAAGCAACAAGTTGCAAAGCTGGTAGGTAAGAAAATCAGGACGCTAAGGCTTGAAAGAGGCATTAGTTTAAAGCACTTTGAAGTCATGGAAAACGCTATAGATCGTCATTCCTTATCAAATATTGAGCGCGGTCTGAAAACTCCTAGTATTTATACGCTCTACAAAATTGCAAGACTTCTTAATGTACCGCCTAAAGAAATATTAAGTCTACTTGAGTAATCACTAATTCTTTTCAAACTTAATCAGTTCAGGTTCGACCATTCTTACAGAACCGTCCTCGAACTCAACAAGTCCCAAAGTTTTAACAAAGCATACTCCACTATCATAAAGAAAGGTTTCACACCATTTATGAAAGTATCCCTTTTTGGTTGGATTCTGTACAATAAAATCTTTTTTTACAACTACTTGCCTAGGTGCTGGATCTTTAGTTTTCATAAAACAAAAGGTTATATAAATATACAACCAATTACTAAATTTGCAATCCACCCAAGTGATTGATTATACGAAAGTTATGGACTAAAAAGGTCATGTCTAAAAAGGTCTAATGAGTAGGTTTGGAGAATACGTAAGGACGAAACGAATAGAAAAGAGATTATTGCTTAGGCAATTATCGGCCAGCTTAAGTGTTGATCCTGCTTATCTAAGTAAGATAGAGCGAGGTGAAAAAAACTGCAATAAGATCCTAGTTAAGAAGATTGCTGCTGCGCTTGAAGTTAACTTGGAAGAGTTAACTATTATCTGGTTGATTGATAGCCTCACTGAATTGGAGCGTAATGAGCCATTGGCACGGAAAGCAATAATGGAATTTATCAGAATTTAAATTCAAACGCCATATACCAAGAATTTTCAGCACTAATAATTTGACTGATTGATTACATGTAAATATTAAAGTCGGCAAGAATGAATAATTTTGAATAGAAAAGAATAACTCAGACTAGATAAACTCTGTTATTATCGAATCGTTGAGCATTACTAGCAAATGGGAGTCTTGGGCCGAAGATAGTCGCATATGATCAATTGATTGCTCATTATCAGCAAAGATTACTGCACATTTTCCTCCTGGATTTTTTACGCTATTGTAGAAAATACCATTTACTCCATACTCATTCCCTAGCTTAAGCCTTAAGTATTCGGTTACAACTTGTGTAGGTACATATTCAATGTGGACGCTATCGTCAGGCTGCACCGGAAGGCTTAAGTCACCGATAAATGCTAAAATGAAACCCATAATTGATCGCTTGTGACGGTTCGCTTTATCAAAAAGACTGGGCACCTCAGTCAAACTTGTAAAGTCAATTAACCTAAGTGGCTTAATATTTACAAACTCTGCAGTTGTTGTGGCGCTATTTTTCCATGAATCATTTATCACCTCCTTCTTGGCTGTTTCCACATCTAAAGCTCCATAGAACATAGAAATACCAGCTGGACTCATCCGATTTGCTTTAGCACTCTTATTTGGTGCTGCTCCGAGTTTTTCAGCTGATGAAATATATTCCATTCGAGAATGCTGCCTAACTCTGTAGACATTTAAATCGTGCAATGGTATATAGACTATTAACTCAAGCTCATTGATAGCTTTTCTTAGCTCGTCTAAAACAGAAGTCGGATTTAAAGACTCATCGTATTCGTCCTCGAAGGAAGTTTTAAGACTGGAATCAAAGAAGAGGAATCTAACTTTGTGTTTTATTATTTCCTTAAACTTCTCCCATCCCCAACTGAAATACTCGTTTTTTGTTGGCCCCCAGATTCTATCTCGTTCAACTAAGAAGTCGTTAGGAAAAGAGGCAGCAACATCTTCAACAATTGAATAATCATACGTATCCAGCAGCTCATCTATCAATTCGTATTTCCACTTCACTGTTAAACCAGGAAATCTGTCCTGGTAATAGGCTGGTTCCGGATCGTAGGGCGCGGACGACTCGTAGGGCTCTACGTATTCATAGTAAATTGCTTCTTCAATAAATTCGTAGAATTTGTCAAAGTTTGCAGATGGCTTTTCATCTTCACAATAATCACAAAATGTTTCAGAGATATTCTTGTCAATAAATTTTTTTATATACCTATCTGAAAAATGACTGGAACATATTCCCATAACCTTTATTGAATTCTTTAACAATTAACGTAAAGAAAAGGAGTACCGTTCGATCTATATTTATCCAATGCTCCATTGACATACTTTGATCTTATGTCGGGACTTGCAACAATTCCCTCGAAGCCAACTCTTGTTTTTTGGGTTCTTTCGTCAAAGGTGTCATACCACTTATTCACTTGGTACACTTCTCTTACCAATCCGACAAATGCCGCTATGACGTATTTTACTTTCGTTATTTTCCTTCGATTCAGGCGCCATTTTTCACGAACCACTTCATACAGCTCTGTTTCGGTCATGCCTACTGAATACAGTCTGTTTACAATTATTATCAAACACGGCTCTGTAATTTCAATGACCTTCGCATCGTACATTTGTACAATTTGGCTTACCTTCATAATACCTAGAAAACTATTGTGCCCCTTAACTAAATTTTTCAGATTCAGAGATGAATTTTGGAAAAGGCTGGAGAAATCGATTATGATTGATTCGATTTGAATGGCTTCGTCATGCTCAAGTCCGTATCGTAAGACGTAGTAATCTGGTACCGCTCCACTCTGCTTAATTGATCTAATCTGTTCTAGTTTATCAGATCTTAAGTTAGAATTTAGGGCAGCATTCATGTGCTGGAAAATTCTATTTCCATACCCTTTTCCAATATAAAAAACTTCGTACGTCCTAGGATCTATTAAGCAATACACATAGTGCTTAAGTCTTTCAACCACTGATTTATTAAATTCACTAATCACGCTTATGGATTTAGGAAACTAAATTTTTCTTGCATTTTCATACGTGTAACAGTAAGTACAAAATGTAATTAACCCTTTAGAGCTTTTAACATTCCCTCATACTTTAAACTATAGCTGTCATTATATCTATTTTCAAACGATTCAATTTCATTGGGTGACTCGACATTCCAGTAATAGTAATAATGCCCTCCGGCACTTTTCAATAAGGGAAAGTTTTCCGGTGTTATAACAATATCTAACGGAAGGTTTTTCTTGACAAGTCTACATTGTCCAGGTTGAATTCTTGGTTTACCTGTTTCATTATCTAAAAACGACTGAACATACGCATAGCCGTAAATTGGATTTTTTTCAATTCCCTCAAATTCGAGTTTATCATGGTAGTCAAAAGCCCCGAACGAGATCGAAGTTGTTAACATGTAGTTCCTCTCGAGCACCAACCGATTTATCTCTTTTATTGATAGTAAGAGATTGGTAAGCTTTTCTTGATTGTTTCCCTCCCTGGCAAAAAGAATTCCACTATCGGAAATAAAGAACCCTTCTATACCTCGGTCATTACTTAACGAGTCATATCCAGCCTGGTAAAAATGTCTTAGTGCGTCAAGTGCTCTCTTATCATTTTTCATAAGCTCTTTGAAACCAGAAATATCAGTAAATGCGACAAATGTTGTTCCTGAGAAATTATGGATAGGCATAGGCAATCTTTTATTTTATTGTTGAGGTTAGCTTGAGTAAATTTATTACTCGAATATCATTGGCATTGTCGAGAATTAGAGGAATCCCGCAAGTTTCTAATAATTGATATTCCTTATACCAATTTGCCGGTAGTCGACTCAATTGAGCTAGAACTTGAGGCTGTAATTCCTGAACTGACTCTGAGAATATGTTGTCTAGCCTTAGGCAGAATCTTAGGCGTAAATAATCTGATATGCTCTGACTGTGCGTAGTTATTCCGTAGAGCTGATCGAATTGACTATTTTCGAATTCCACAGCTGTTTCTAATCTTTCCCTATAAGGATTAAAATTACCCCTGAAGTGAGACAAAATGTTTAGAGATTTTAAGGAAGTTAACTGAAACATTCCTATTCGGAGATTAAGGGCTAGCTCAATAGCGCCCTTCTGAAATCCTGCGGAGCTAACAATTATCGCTTTATGAGCGCTGAGTTCCCGCCGTTTCGCTTCTAACGACAAAACGATATCCCGCTCTACTCGCTTCTGCCAATTCTTACATTCTATGATTACGAAGTGCTCTGCATGCCCGATACTAAATGTATAGCTAAGATCGATGTTATAGACGTGACCAGTCACAGTCGTATAGTTCCGTTGATGATGTACCGGTACCTTCTTCTTGAAAGATTTCCTAATCTTCTTTTCAAGAAGAGACTTTACTAACATTTCATAATCTTCAAATGTCATATAGCACTAATCTTTGAATTTTGCCAATTGGGGTTTTGAAATTGGTAAGAAGCATCGTTAACTACTTAAGATATAGAGGAAGAGATCAGATCCTACTAAAATAACGATTTTTATAATGCAGATGCCAACTGGCAACTTCTCACAGCAAAAAAAATTAAACTTTTTCCTCCAACCTGATTTAAGGTATTGTATTTTGTAACCAAGCCTTTGTTACTTAAGGTGCTTGCAAATTGCTTGGTCATAAACTAAATCAAGGCTGTTACCCATTTCTTAGCGAGTCTGCTCAATGAGTCTTTTTAGAGTAAAGCTACCGGCTCTACTTTATTTATTGTAAAAATATAATTGTAAGCAGTTGATAATTATAATGTTATGGTATTTTTGTATTTCAATAAGTACGAAATCGCAACTGAGCGCATTTCGGCTTCACAAATAACTTCGAAATAATTGCTAACATGTCCAAACGCCAGGCGCTATTTAATGAATCTATTATACAAAAAGAAATGTCTGATAGCTTCTTGCTATCACATGTTCCAGACCTTGAAAGGATTAAACGACTTGTGAACTGGTGGGCTGATGAAATTAAATCTGGCCGCATAGACTCACAGAAAGAGGAGTCAATAAAACCCAAATTTTTAATCGATTTCTTTTCTACCATTCTTGGATTCAGAATTTCGGGTGGAGATTCCTCGATGGTTATTGAGCTTAAAACTTTCGTTGATGGGACGAAGGCAGATGCAGGACTCGGCCACTTCGTTTTTAAGTCGAATGGTTTTGAGCCTGACCAGATATACGCTGTAATTGAAATTAAGGACTCAATGACAGATCTTGATGAGAGCTCAAAAAGTTCAATTTCTGCAGTGACTCAAGCATACGAATATGCAGGTAAAACAGAGGCAAAATGGATTTTCGTATCGAACATGAAAGAAATCCGATTCTATAAAAACGGATCTTTGCGGTCTCATGACAAAATTCATATTTTGGATTTGATTGAAGAGGTAAACCTATCTCGATTCCTTTATCTCTATCACTCAGTCTCGGTTTTGAACGGAATTCATAAAAATATTGATGACATACTTGTAAAAAGCCAGCACATCCAAAATCCAGTAAACGTATTGCCAGAGTCACATCACCACATCATTGATGAGCTTTACGATTTCACAAACGCTTTTGAAGGACTGCGTGTACTCGATCCATACTACATAGCAAACCAAAAGCCTTTTAACATTTTGAACCAGACCGTTGAACACTTTGAGCATTGGCACATTTTCACATTGAATGAAAAGATTTATCATCTATTGCAGGAAATATCGTTTTCGAATGATGAAATTGAATTAAGTGATAGTTTATCTAAGGAGTGCCTAGATTTATCTATAGTTAATCCAAAAGAAAAGCTGGAAAAAGTATTTAGAATTCTGGCTAATAGCGGAGTCATTTGGATTTCGGCAGTCTCAAATTTTAGGGAAATAGAAGAACAAAATACAGGATCAAACAAGTTTGGCTTCGTTGTTACTAGGATATTTTCCTTTGATGAAACGAAAGGAGAAGGTATAACCAAAAAGATTGAAGTTAGTCATGACACCATGTGCGATTGCGTACGATGCACCTTCAACTCATTCGATTTTCTGAAGCTCGCTAATAAAGTTAATAAAATTCCAAAATCTACTTCTGAAGCAATTGAATTCGCTTATGGCCACTACTTATTAGGCACCGATAAATTCCAACGATGTTATCATATACTAAAGAAGTGCCTAGATGAGGACTTCTCAGCAGATCGGTCTATCGTAATGCATTTTCTCATTCATTTGAATCTTTTCAAACTAAAAGGGCCACTGTCATGGTACGCGAACGAAATCTCTGCTGAGATTCTTAAAGACGTTAAGCATCTAGACCTTGATCGACTTATTTGGGATAAGTTCTATAATGTTAAGAGCCAACCTGTACATAAACTTCTGCGATCAATTAAAGACGAAAAACTTTTCGAAAGAGTAGTTAACAAAATCGATATTGCTTATGATGAGATGAAAAGTATTTATGAAAAATACAAGGGCGGCTCCGCTTATATTTCGGTACCTAATTATACGAATGAGCTAAACTTCAATCTTAGGTTGATTGTAACATATGCTACAGGCAATTTCTTGTTTTACGATAGAAGTGGCCGATTTAATTATGCCATCGAAAAATCCTATGAAGGTCTGATATTGTCGCACGCTACATCTGGGTATCGTTACAGATTTGAATCATTCGACTTATTTACTATTCGCACAGCAATCATTCACATTCATACAGAAAACCTTGAAACAATTCTCAGGCACATTAAGGAAATAGGAATTTCAGATAAAGAACTGAAATTGTTTATTACGCTTATCAATTCGTTTTTTAGTCAGATTCACAGAAACACTTTGTTTGGTGAAAGCGAAGCTAATGAAGAAATGGAAAGTCTGCTAAAGAGCCATTATTTCAAGGAATCATTTCGAAGAATATTTAGCAACATCTTTATCGTATCGGAAAGAATCGTTTGGAAGCGCGAAGATTGGCAAGCTGGGTTAATAACTAACCTCACAAAGTTCGTTGAAACTGAAGATATTCTTTACTGGTTTGATCTCAAGAAATTAGCACGATTTATAGAGACCAAAGCACATCTATTCACATACGAGGAAGTACTGAGCTTGCTAGAAGTCGCAGTTGATCGTTACAGAGTAAACATCAATAAATACCAACACCTGATTCAGAGTCTTTGTAAGTGTTTGACTCGAGACTACCCAGATAAATCTATTTCCTCCCAGCGGTTCTATCAGAAAGTCCTTTCTTCCTCATATGCGAAGGATGATAGTTTAAAATTTGAAATCCTCTTTCATATATACCCTGTAGTTGACAAAATTTATCAAAAATCAATAGTCTCAGAGGCTGAAAGTATTCTTAACGATAAATTTGACAGCTACTTCTATAAAGAGTTGCTATGGCGCAAAATTCTTGATTGGAAAAGTGGAAATTATTTTGACCAATTGATGACTTCTTTAAATACCAATCATTCTCGATCATTCATTACTTTCAAAGAAAACATTTTCGAAATGGATGATGTCACGTTCTATAATTTTTGCATGCTGGTCCATTATCTAGAAATTCCACTAAATGATTCCAGATTAAAGGCGATTCCAGGATTAAGCATTCTTGAACAATGGATATTGAATCCTTTAGATTTTGACTACTCTCAATTTAATCCGATGTGGGTTGTCGCAGCAGAAAAAACCAGAATTATTGACTTGTTAAAAGGGAAAAAGGAGGTTCTTTTATGTATAGAAAACGTGCTTAAAACAAAATATGACGAAACATTGGCAAAAATTTATTATACAAACCTACTACCATGACTTCTTGATGGAAGTATCAACTTAAACTTTTGCTCAGCAGATGAACATTAATAGAACTCATTCGACCGCAAATAACTTTGGAGCGGTTAACGCACTGAAGGGATACAGAGCTCAGTTTGTTTATTCGTTGAGCAGGATACTTTGCCATCAATCTGATGAAGTGACATTTCGACCCGAAGGTAAATTTGAGGATCTCGACATTTATGACGAACACAACAAAGTTATTGAAATCGTTCAGGTCAAATGTCTTGGAGAAACCTTGACCCTTTCCGATATTATTTCACAAAAAACTTCCTCATTCCTAAAACGAGCTCTTGAAGCTCATAAAAATGGATTTCGACCAAAAATCACCTTAGTATCGTTTGGACAAGTGAACGATGATATAAGAGGATTGGCTGAAAATAATTTATCAACATCCTTAAATAATAAGCTTAAAAAATTTGGTTTGACGGAAGAACAAAACGATACAATTAATAAACATTTTCGGTATGAAATTGTGAGTGAAGACACGTTAATCCGCGAAACAAAACTAAAAATTCAAGATCTTAAAATTTTTGCAGACACAGATGTCTCTCTTGACCTCCTGATTTATTGGTTATACAATTCAGCAATAAACCAGCGAATAATAGATATCATAACACTCCATGATCAATTAACGGTCATTGGAAAATTCCAAAGCGACCGTGTTAGCTTTCACAACACATTTGGAACACTAATTCGCCCCTTAGTTGACGAAGGTGGTACAGATGACATCCAGAAACTGCAACGTGATTTCTATAAGGGAATTTCCGCGAGCTATGCACATATTCTTGCAGGAATTGATGTTGTGCGTAAGGAAAAGTTAGAGCAAATATCAAAATCGTTTAAAACAGCAAACACGCTTTTTATACATGGAGCTTCTGGTCAAGGGAAAAGTACACTTGCATACCGGTATCTTCACGATTACTGTACATTAAGTACTGCTTTTATTATCACATTACCTCCCGATGTTGCAACGCTTTATGAAATCATCAACACCTTACACGCCCTTTCAGCAAACATCAATTTCCCAATCACCCTCTACATAGATATTATTCCTGGACACACTGATTGGATAACCGCTTTACAGCAACTTGGCACAAAGAATAATCTTAATTTCCTACTAACAGTACGGGAAGAGGATTGGAACTCTGTTCAGATTGAGGACAAGTTTACCTACTCTGAAATCGAATTAGGGCTGGATCAGAAAGAAGCTGAGCTAATTTACGAGGCATTGAATAAATTCGATCTTGATTTACAATTCACTGATTTTCAAGACGCGTGGAATGTATTTGGAGAATCGGGTCCACTGCTCGAATTTGTGTATTTGGTTACACAAGGCGAAAGTCTGCCCGCTAAACTTAAGTCGCAAATCGACAGGATTATTGAGGAATATAACGAAATTTCGAAAGACAAAATCAAACTTTTACGTATTGTAGTAATTGCGGACTGTTTCAATGCTCGTGTTTTGTACAAAGAGATCGCGAGTCACCTCAAACTAGATAACATCTCCAGACTAACCGAACTTCTAGAGCGCGAGTACTTGATCAAATTGAGTGATGGAAAATCATTTCTTACTGGTCTGCATCCTGTGCGATCTGGGTTATTAAAAAAATTGCTTTTCGATCCAGAATTACATGATGAATCTGAATTTGTTATTGAATGCTTGCATTTCTTGGATCCATCAACAATCTATTCCTTTCTACGAAGTGCATTCAGATACACCAAGATCAACGTCAGTCAACTTATAGCACAATTGCAAACTGTGAACGCTAGATCATGGGTCTACTATAATGCAGTACTGAAAAGTTTAGTCTGGATGGGTGTCTCGGATTTTATCGAACGCAATAAAGAAATACTGAACCGAGCCGTGACACATTTTGGTCGTGCATGGGTTACTGTCGTTAACGTAGATATTTCCAATGCACTAGTGGGTGACGAATTTACAAGTATTCACTCACTCTTTTCTGAAGATCAACAAAAAGTGGCAAGAGAAATTAATGCCCAATTGAGAGGATCACAGAATATCTATGACCACTGTATTTCTTGGATCAGAACAATAAAGCAAATTGCTATTGATCCAATGACCGAGGAAGATTTTAGAGGATTCGCTTCATTTATCTTCTGGACAGATAAACTTGGAGCTTCAAACATAGACATCTCGATCTCGAAACAGAGCATCATAGACGGCTTCAAAAAGCATACATTGGATGCATTGTCCAGGGCCTTGTTTGCACTTAAATTAAATACACAATTAAGGCCATTGCATCAGGATACATTGCAAATATTCCTTGATCGTTTTTTTATCACCCATAACGTAATAGCACTCAATGATGCGAACAATGAAATTGTATGTGAATATTTTTTCAACATTCTAGAGAATCGGAATAAATACGACACAGGTAATTTCATCCATGATCGTTCAGTTCAAATTATCAATCAACTGCGACTTGTCTACCCAAACAAAGATACCTACGGTACTGATGGATATGGTCACAAGCTCTCGTTCATACCCGACATGCATGACGACTCACATAAGAGAATACCGAAGCGCAATCTTCCCCTTGATTACCTTGTCGAGGTTAATTCGATTTTTATAAATCTTTTTGACTATAGCACGAGGCTTTCAACTTGGGCAGAGTATGTCAATCAGGTCGTAGAACGGAGAGTTATGCAAATTGACATATTGCAGGAATCAATCAATTCGTTTGCCGTCTACCATAAGAAAAAAACCTATAACCCTCTTGTTGATTTTACAAAGAAATTTTGGAATACATTACGCCCAAGACTGGAAGAAAAATCGAGGCCTTCTCTTCCTAAATTAATCTTGGATGAATGGGGACTAACAGGTGAAGGAAACCGAGCAGATTTAAAAGGTCTAAACGCCAACAACGATAAATTTGATCAACGAAGTACTTTATCATTGAAAAGGTTCGAAACCTTTAGAACATCTTACCAGGAATACGACAATGCTATATCAAATTATCTTTGGCAAAGTACTGCCCAAATATCTACAGAGATTCGCAAGCGAACGAATCAACAAACAAGTGAATCGAATGATTACTCGCGTGTTTCCCTTGTAGGAAATCTTTTTAAAGCATACGAGATTATTGAGGAATTTCAAGAGCAATTTAAGCTGCACTTCAATAAATTTGTAAAACCTCAAATTCTTGCAGACATCGAAGCCAAGGAAAAAAGTTATGTAGCAGCATTATGTTTTATCTATAGACACTTCCTTAATTCGAAATCATTTATTAATGGCAACCTTTTAAAAATGGCTCATGAGCATGTGAATCAAGCCCGTCTATCCTTTGCTGAAAAAGTTACAAATGATTTTACATCGCTAGCAAAAGAGCTTGACTGTAATTTTGATGTAAAATGGGATGAAGCAAAAAGAAGAGTAATAATATTCATTCGCGGTGAGTCGTCAATCAAAATGTACGGTGCAATTGAACGTGTCTATTCTTTGTTTTTCAGCGCCTTAGGTAAACCTGATCCGACTTCCGTAAGGTATGGTGTTCTCTCGAAATACTATAAATCTTTTTTAGTGATTCCGCTAATGGGGATTAACTCAGTAAACGGCAAATGCTATGAATTTAAATTTTATAAGATAATGGACTCTAAATTTCAGGAGCTTGCGCAATTCCACCTGATACCTCAAGACATTCCGAATGAAATCATAGCTAAATACCAGATTCAGTCTTGGAACAAAATCCTGCCAGAATTTGAAAAAATTGATCGGATTTTAAGCTGTGCAGCAACTGCGCATCAGCTAGCTTTTCATTTCGTTCAGTTCATGAAGTTTTCGGGAGTTGAATCAAATCCACTTGGAGAACAAGTGTTGGAGCCCTATTTAGCAAACGTTACTTCCAAGTTACAAGAAAACGTTCAGGAAGCCCTGGACCTTTTTGGATATTTAGTAGAATCGTGTAACAAAGAGAAATACACATTCGAGAGCGAAACTTTTAAGTTCGAGTTCTTTGATTTTCTGCTTTCAACGCATAAACTATTTTCTCCATCGGGAGATAACGTTCCAACAGACGAAGGAGAACGTGCGATAAGTACAAACGAATTGAAAGACTGGATTCCACGGCTTGAGCGTTTATCCAACAACATAGGAATTATCTATATGGTACTCTCTGATTGTATTATCGCTAACCATCACAGCAAACAGAGGGCATAAGCAAATACTAGTCGTTTCTCTCGACTTCATGTAAATTAAAATTAATGGCAAAAAAAGAAATTTTTAAATCGGCTCTGTTTGTAGGATATGAAATCGTTTTTGGAGAAAAGTACGCTGGTGATCGCCTTGATTTACTTAAGAACATTCCACAACGTTTTGTTTTATATGAGCTTGCAGGACTTAACTTGCGTCTTCGTCCACCTCTGGAGAAGCAATTCAAAACAAGTTTCTTAGACCAACTTGAACAATTGAAATACTTCTGCAAGAGCGATCAAAAAATGATGTTGCCATACTATGCAGCTTTGAGAAAAGTGAATGTCCAATTGCAAAGAAAACAAGGTGGTGCCCCCATCATGTTCAGTCGTCCAGCTAACGTATTTGCACTGCAAGAGATTTTTGACCGACTGCCTGAAGTAGAGACTCCAAAGTTTGAATGGGGCATGACAGACTGGGAAAACTTGCTTAAATACTATCTCTGTGTAAATGATGTCATCTCTGCATATGACAAACAGGAGGAAGATCTTTCACATCGTCCATTTGAAAAATTGGCAGCAGGCAGTGGCTTTTTGAATGAAATGACAGTAATCAATGACCCAATATATACTGTTAAACGTTTCATCCATTTAATAAAGTACCTAGAACAGGACGACTTACTCTCACCTTCAGTAAGTAAACACTTCTCTGACATCGGGTTGTCGCCAAGTGATTTTGCTAGACATATATTTTCCATGTGCTATTTCCACAAAGGGGATAAAGAAGATCACAAATTCTATTATCGATTAGACCGCAACGATCCCGAACAGAAGGAATCAGTCAAGGCTCTAGAGTACTTTAGCAAAAGAAGACTGGGAAAGAAAATGCATGAACTAGATGTCATCGAAATAAAGAAATCACCGGTATTCAAAGACATATCGAACTACTACGTGATCCTTGATACAATCTTCATCATTGATAAATTGTACGAACTGTTTATCAATGATTTTTGGTTTGATACAGTTAAACCGAACGGAGTTGACATTAAACAATATAGGGGCCGAATAGGCTTATTCTTTGAATCATATGCAGCGCAGGTTTTGAAACGGACTTTTACCTTTATCAAATACCCAGCTTTAAAATGCCTTGATGAATTAAAAGTGAAGATCAAAGGCAATCTGGTGGAGATAGCGGACCTATACTTTCGTCAATGTAGAAAAGTATGTGTAGGCCAAATTAAATCGACTGGGATTTATGCTAAACAGCAGTATGGAACTGCACAGTCGTTGTTTGACATCAAGGAAGATGACTTTTATGGCGTATTCGGTCTTTATCAGCTTATAGATAGTATTAGGTATATCCGTGACGAGGTTGAAAAATTTGATGAAAAATTTCCGAAGGGAAAACCGGTACAAGTTTTTCCTGTGTTGATAGTAAATGAAAAGATTTTCCAAACACCGTTCATGCCTGTAATGTTTAGTCTAAAATTTTCAGAGGAAATAGGTAAAGAGGCTTTTGGCGAACTTGAAATTAAGCCTCTGACAATTATTCATATTGCAGACTTTGAACGTATTGTACTTCATGTGTCATCCAAAAAAGTGGACTGGTGGGACTTGCTGAAGCAGAATTATAAGAATTCGTTGTTTCCAAAGCCGTTCAATATCACATTGAACAGAAATAAACTTAATCCTGATTACGAAGCAGCTAAAGACGCGCTACTAGAATTTGGTATTTTAAAAAAATAAGGTGGCTTGATCTGCTCAAAATAAGAACTAACTAACTTCAAACAAAAATACTCATTTTCTAACCCTTGATCCCACAACTTCAAACAACTCCCAAATATACCCAAACGGCTACCATTATTTGATGAATCTGTAGTTCAAAAAGAAATATCGTGTAGCAAGAATGCAGGACATTCACAGTCAGTCAATACCTATAAAGACAGCAACTTCAAAATGGTTGATGTCACATTCTATAACTTCTGTATGCTGATCCATTTTCTAAAAACTTCACTTGAATATCCCAGGTTAAATGCGGTTCTAGGATTAAGTATTCTTGAACAATGGATTTTAAATCCCTTAGATTTTGACTATTCGCAATTTAATCCGATGTGGGTAATTGCGGCATAAAAATCTCGAATCATTGATTTATTAAAAGGAAAGCAGGACGTTCTTCTATCTATTGGAGACAGCCTCAAAAAGAAATATTACCCAACACTGGCAAAAATATATTGTAACAAGTTGCTGCCTTGAAATAAGCTTCAGAAATACCCTTTGAGTTTTGTAAGGCTGGTTTAGAAAGCACTTTTTCAACAAGAACCTCGGCGCCTGACAGGTTGCAATGTTATTGGACTGACCTAACAGCGATCTACTATAATCAGCAAAAATCAAGTGTTTAATTTTGTAGTCTTCACGTTATCTTTGCAAGGGCGGCTGAGTACCGGCCGAATAAGCCTATCTGAAATGTATTCCAGAGATCACCTCGAAACTGTTGATAAAAACTTTGGCGCACCACTCCAGATAGCGCTGCAAACACTTCTACAAATGGTAACGGATGGAGTCGCATTAACTCTTGCCGAGGAAGAATTTGTGTGCAGAAAGATGACGATTCTGCGAGGTCCGGACGGAGAATATCTTCATGATACGAAAAGTCACCCAGCATGTCGAAACTACCACTATCGCCATACGTATCTCAACTATCATTTAAATCTCAATGGACATAAGCCAGCTATTGACATGTATGGAGAAATTCCATATGCGGAACGAATGCAGGATGCTCAGTTCTTAGAGGGCGTGCACCAATCGTGGAAAGCTATCCTGGAGTCTCCTGCTACTGACATTATCATTGAGCATTCACAAATTGAATATCGCCATCAACTAAAAATATTAGAACGATATTGCAGGACCCGCGGCATCCGAGGTTTCTATAAAGACTACCTTTTAAAATCAGTTATTCTCCACAGCAAATTCATTTACTACCTCGTACGAGAGTTTTACGAAGAATTTGGACACACAGGCGAAACCGTTTCAATCTTTGGGAAAGATATCACCATTGACAGTTTTTGTTATATCCACATTATATTTCGTCACTATGCAGAACTATCAAAAGAATATCAACTTGGAAAAACCTATCACTTCGATACCAATATCGACTACAAAAAGATTCCTTCATTTCTAAAAGACATTATTGAACAAGTTGGCAGTACAGGTGACTCGACACTTTTCCAGAACAACAGTATTCACTTTATCTTCAGAGGCGCTTACTACACGATTCACGTAAGTCCATTTGGCGGTTTGCCTCGGTTAGCAACTTTTTTTCCAGTCGGCAGACCAGCTGAACTTGCAAAACTTAAGTCATTCACTGAAGTGCCACTTGACCATGAATTGATCATACTTAGACCGTAGGCTTTAATCGCCTATGCCAGAGTTCAAAGTTTTAAATGCTAAACTACTTGGTCAAAATTTGCAGAACATCAATTATACTTCCTCTGCCTAATTTCTTCTCATGGTTAGCGATTGCTTCCATAAGATCATCTGTGGGTTCTGGCTTCTGCCCATCCTTAACCATTTGGTCGGTGATAAATGTATAGACCTCCTTATAGCTATTATTTCTGTCAAAGAAACCAAGGAACAAACCGTTTGGAGAGTTAGCAATTAAAAATCTGAGATCTCCTTCAACCTCCTTAAAATTATATACCCTCTGGCAGTCTGAATAACTCATTTCTTCCAGAATATCATAAACATTACTTAGCCCTAGGTGTAAGCGTTGGTTATATCGATCAAGCGAATGCTTTCTGTGAATAATAATGTCTGCAAAACTACCATTTACCCATTCGACCAAGGCATACATAGGGTAATCTTTCCAGATTTTACCAGCAACTTCTGCATCCATTCTAAATTTGATCCATGCAGACCATCCTGTCAAATGAGGGAAATAGTATACAATCGTCTCTTGGCCTTCAATTGTGTATTTGCTCCGCATTTTTTTTGGAAGTTTGCGTAAGGGCTTTTTATTCAAATAGCCCATTTTAGCGAAGCCCTTCTGTAATAGTTGAGGTGCAATTTTAGAGAGCTGCTCCATAACCTCAGTCCTTGTCATGTTTGGTAAAATCATGATGTCACAATCAATTTAAACATATGCGAAGTGTGGTGAAACCACTGAGTTATTTTAAATAACGTGAGATACGTAAACTTAAGTTATCTGTCCATAGAAAAGCAAAGGCATGGCTTTTTAATCGTTTACCTTCTGAGGGAATTGCAATTAATGCCATTATCTTTTGTACATCAAACAGTGCTTTTTTTATGGTCAATTTATCGATACAGTAAAGAGAAATAAGGTATCAACAGATATGTGTTTCTCAAATTTCATTGCATCATTTCCTACTAGGATATCTTAAAACGCAATGAGTGCGAAGTAAAGTTGGCTATTCCGAGGAGATTATCTCAAAAGATAAATCCCCATTCGCAATAAATGGAAAATACGTTTTTAATTCTGCTTTTAAGATTAAAAAATTGCAGTTGAATACTGTTAAGGCTTTACATACCTATCTAGTATTTCAACGGATTTACATATGTCATCAGACAAGATGGTTTGAAATTCAGCTACGTACCTGAATCGAATCTTTTCTTTAACAAATTGAAAATCAGTGTTTTACTAACTGCTGGACAATTTAACTTTTTATGAATTCCCGCGAATTGGGATAAATAACACGCTTTTTTTAAAAACGACTGGACATTTCTACTTACGGTTTACGCTGCTCTACTGACGAAACCGGCTCAGCTTCTGACCTACAATTGTGCTCCCAATAAAATCTTCACACATGAATGATTCAATACGCTTTTAATAATCAAATCAACGCTGATCATTCACGGTGATGTTGTAGAATAAATTATCTTTTACTTACACACTGAGGAAATGAATCCCTACATGTTTGTCATAAATAACTCACGATCGGCTATTAAGCTGTAACAACACAACATTTGAGCTTAATTGTTATTGGCATACGATTCTATAGGTATTGTCCGAATGGATCCTTCCCCATCCATGTAAGCAGTTATTTAGTTTATCTAGATTGATTTTTGCCACAACTAGTAATTTAAACAGATATTCTTATGAGCAAACATAAAAGTAATGGACAAGCAAAACCTAGCGAACGTACAAAGCAAACAGTTCCTGATACAGGGCAAGGCGCGGCTGGAGATTTGGGATCTGATGCTGATGTAGGTGAAAACGATGGTTCCGGTAACAATGAACCATCTAAAAGCGATAAGGAAAAGAGCCTGATCCCTATTAAGCGAATGGATAAGAAAGATGCTAGTGCTTAACTTCTATCATTAATATGGAAAAACTGATTCCTTAGCAACATAATGGTAAGGCGATAGATACAGCAAGCTCTAGGGATTTTTTAGAGAAATCGTTGGCTCAAGATTTCTTTAAGACTGCAAAACAACGCCTTACTGATGTAAACGCCTGGCATCTTCTGGCAGGAAAAGCTATGGCAAAATTTGTATTGGTTAATGCAGAAGGTCAGCCTATTCATCGTCAACCGATAAGCGGTGATCACTTTAAAATTGATAGCATCGGTACGGGATCCAAGGAAGGTGATGGATATGACTGGGTACGGATTGAAACCATTCAAATGCAATCTAACGGTGATTCAGAATGTTATGGTTTTACAGTGCGCCCCTCTCCTAACCCCAACAAGTCGACATATAAGACTGCTCACTTTTGCTCGAATGAATCGACAAGTACGTTCATCGTAAAACGTGAAGGAACAATGGTAACTGCAGAGATTCATGATTAACATTTTCCAAAATTCAGTGGCAGTGCTTTACTGAGAGTCTTATCTCCTACATTTAAACTTTAGGCTAAGCAGATAACAGATAGTAGAATTCTTTACCCGATAAAATCAGCACGGGAAAACTTTTCATCAGGTTTTTAAAATATCTCTTACAATTTAAGCTAGTCTACTTAGTACTAAGCTGGCATGCTTTTCTCAATCCTATCATTAACTATCAAAAAAGTAAGCATGAAATTTTTATCTAAAATAATTGCGTTTGCAGTAATCGCGTCTGTGTCTGTTGCATGTGGAAGAGATGCACGCAATGATCTCGATTCTCAATCTGAAAAAGGTGAACAAACCGGGTTTGGCGGTTCAGACAAGACTAATGGGGAATCCACTGCAGGCAATAATAGCATGACTGAGGATAGCACAAACATGCATTCAATGCATGGAATGGATGATACTAAATTTTTTAAAACTGCTTCGGATGGTGGCCTTCTTGAAGTTCGTCTTGGAAAACTAGCCACTCAAAATGGCTCGTCAACTAAGGTAATAGAGTTTGGTCGTACAATGGTTATAGATCATGAAAAAGCCAATAGTGAGTTAAAGAATTTTGCGGACGGACTTAACATTTCAATTCCTGATGCACTAAGCGAAACCAGTCAAAATAAATATAATGAGCTAGCGCAGAAGAAAGGCAACGACTTCGATCAAGCCTATGCCACATTGATGGTTGCCAGCCATCAGGAGACAATTGAATTATTTCGCACGCTATACAATAGCGGTGGTGAACAAAGATTAAGAGAATGGGCTGAAGCAAAAATCCCTAACCTGGAGCATCACCTGCAAATGGCACAAATGCTACAGGTTGGTGCCAATGGATCGAATGGTCAGTAGATTTATTTGATTTTAATTACGTTCTCTTCTAAACTAATCAAAGTGGCCGCTTTTCTATGTGATTTGCCTTGACTCTTAAAATCTTCTAAAGTTTAAGTGAGTTAATGTTAAGGCAATTTTACCTGCTATATAAAGTTAATTTGGATTTATTCATTGGTAAATCAATTCTGGTACTTTTTTAGAAAAAAAATAAGTGCGACTTTTGATGTTGAATCTAAATTTCTATGGGCGCCCCTATTAAATACTCGCTAGCAGTAATAATTTATTTATTTGCATTTACACAATTACAAGCACAGGTTGATCCTGATTTTAATACCAGCTTTATTAAAGTTGGTAACGTACAAGCTATTCGCCATCAGCCAGATGGGAAGACTCTAATTGGTGGTGGTTTTTCTTATGCAGGAACTTCAATCAAAAACAGGATTTTAAGAATTAATGTAGACGGTTCTATAGATGATTCGTTTGATACCGGACAAGGTCCCAATGATTTGGTTTATGATATTTTTATTCAAGCAGATGGTAAAATACTCATTTGCGGAAATTTTACATCTTACAATGGATTACCCGTTAAATACCTGGCGCGTCTCAACGCAGATGGTAGCCTTGACAACACCTTTAATGCAGGAGGAACAGGTGCAAGTGGTGCTATCTATAGAATTTTCGAAAAGCCCAATGGAGGCTGTTTATTGCTTGGTACATACAATAATTACAATAACCAACCCACCAGCTACCTGTTTGCCATAAACGAAAATGGAGCAATTGATGAGAATTTTGATCCAAATGCAGGAAGTTATATTGGGGCCTCAGGAACCTGCAGTCTGGATGCATCTGTTACAATAACGCCAGACAATAAAATACTTTATACAGACTGTCTGGGTAAGGGGATTGTGAGACTTAACGCAGACGGTACTTTAGACGAAACTTTCAATTTTCCATCGGACATCAGACCTTTTAGAGCCACTGCAGTACAGGTAGAAGATGAAAAGTTTATCATAGCTGGTCGTTTTACAGAATTCGAAGGGAATCAGAATGTTACACGGGTAGTGAGGTTTAACAGCGATGGTACAAAGGATGAGTCTTTTAATGTTTACTCCACATCTAATGCTTTCCAAAAAATAAGAAAAACGCCATCTGGTCAATTAATGCTTGCTTCAGGCAATAGTCAATTATCCCTGATCAGATTAAATGCTGATGGCTCAGTAGATGGAGGCTTTACTCCTTTATCGCTGGCTGACGGTAATAACAGCGCCACCCTTTCAAGTATTACATTGCACCCTGATGGTACCATGTGGCTTGGTGGTAATAATCTTGTTATTGATCAAAAAAATGAAGCACTTTTCAACCTGAATATGGATGGTACCTTCTCCACTCTTCCTTTGCCTAAACTAGGAGATCCTGCCACGATTTATGATGCTGTGAAAGATGCTGATGGATCGCTTTTAGTACTGGGAAACTTCTACTATGTTAATAATTCAAGACAACCATTTTTAGCACGGATTGATGTAAATGGTGAATTAATTCCCTCCTTCACCCCTCCTTCAATTAAGTTTCCAACCAATGTAAGAAGCTTGGAAAATCCAAATGCAAAAATTAGACTTCAATCAGACGGTAAAATCATCCTTTCCATCCCAGGTATGGAAGTAGAAGGTGTAGGTGGTACTAAGTCAATTGTACGATTATCCCCTCAAGGTATTTATGATCCAACTTTTGTAACAAGCATTCAATCATATAGCGAGATTAATATTCTAGAAGTAAAGCAAAACGATAAAATTCTTGTAGGTGGAGATTTCAATTTAGGCAATGGTGAGAATTTAATAGGCGATCTTGCCATGCTGGAAAAAGATGGAGCAAATGATCCTGCCTTTTTTGTCGAACCTGAAGTACTCGACTTCAGACCATATGCTGCACTCATTCTGCCAAATGACAGAATAATTGTCGGAGGTTCTAAATCGTATTTGGCCGGCCAACCCGGAAAGCTAATTGCACTCACACAAACTGGTAATTTATATCCTGATTTTTCGTGGGACAAAATTTCTACTGGTATTCCGCCATCCAGTATTGTTCCCAGAAGCATAGCATTAACAGAAGATGGTTTACTTATTGGTGGACGCATTGCAAGTAGCTACTCAGGGAATACCCAGGATCAGATAGTATACTTAAACACAGATGGTTCACCTAAGAATTTTCAATCAAAGATTAAAACACTTGTCCATACCACTACCACCTATCAAGTCGGTAATAGAGCAATTATATATGGGGGCTCAGCAGTTAACAATTCTCAAAACGGTTTAAGATTTATAGATTCTACCGGAAACCCAGAAATGCTGCCATTTATTTCTATTATCGGTTCGGTGCAAAAGATTATCCCTATAAGCGATACAAGAATTCTAATTGTTGGTAACATACAAATAGCAGGTAACAAACCTGTTGGGAGTATCTTTGCGTACAATATCCCGGCTACTAATACAGGTCAAATCACCAATCTTCAAGCTGTAGTTCAATCACCTTCGAAAGTTAACCTGAGTTGGGAATATACAGGAGATGAAACGTTTGAAGTATTTCGTTCCAATAATGAAACAGATGGCTTTATTAAGATAGCTGCATTAAAAGGTGCCAATTATGTCGACCATGATGCAATTCAGGGAAGTACAAATTATTATAAAGTAAGGTCTTCCAGTTTATCAGGATATGGTGATTTTTCAAACACGGTGTCTGTAATTACACTCACCTCTTCCATGCCCTCTCCCACCTATTTAACTGCTTCAATCCGGCAGCCGAATCTTACTAATGCAGTAGAACTGACCTGGAATAATCCCATTCAGAGTAATGTTCAAATTCAAAGAGTAACTGACTTATCAGATTTATCTTCAGCTACCACTTTTTCAACATTTGCTAACGCGGCTAAAAGCACATTTGTAGTTCATGGGCAAGAACCGAACAAAGACTACTACTTTCGCATTAGGAACATAAGCGTTTCTGATTCATCCATCTTTACAGAATTTGTTCACATAGAAACTGGTGCTGTAAACCTAAGACCTGTTTTTGATGTAGAGGCGCTAGTAGTAGGTCGTGACATATTAATTCAGTGGAAAGATACCGTAAAAGCTACCCAACAATATACTGTGTACAGAGTTGGTGGTGGTGGTAATTTTCTACAACAACTGGCTGTGCTTGAGGATACATTTTTTATTGATAAAACCGCCTCGGGGGGACTTCAATATAGCTATACGATCAGGTCGAGTGCCCCCGAAGGTGATAAGGTGAGTTATTCTCAATACTCACCAATTGCAACTGTTTCACTTCCGAACTTCAGTCAGGGTACATGGATTGCAAAATCACCCATGCCTGCTGCACGATATGATGCCTCAGCTTTTGCAATAGGAATTTATGGATATGCTGGACTTGGCTATAATGGCGCCTATCTGGATGACTTTTATCGCTTCGATCCTATAGGCGATGAATGGACACCTATTGCTGATTTTCCTGGCGCAGCCAGAAGTAAAGCCTTTAGTTTTGTTATTAATGGTCTTGCTTATGTAGGCGGAGGGGCCTCACCAGGCAATAATGGATTGAAAGATTTTTATTCATTTAATCCAGCAACAAATACTTGGACAGCCCTGGCGGATTTCCCTGACGATGAAGCTGGTAATATTGGGGCATTAAGTTCTGTTTCATTTGCTGCAAACGGAAAAGGATACGTGACGATGATTAGCAGAACTGGCGGAGTAATGACGCGTGAGTTATGGGAATACAATCCTGAAGCAAATGAATGGCAGAAGCGACTAAATTTCCCAGGTAACTTAGTGCGTGGGGGGTTCGGTATTGCCATTAACAACATTGGTTATGTTGGACTAGGTGGAGTACTTAATCCATCTTTAGAATTTTGGAGGTATCATGCTTTAACAAACGAATGGGTACAACAATATAATGCGAACAATCCCAGAAAAGACGGTACAGCAACTAACTTCTTGGATCAATTACGCATTATTGGTGGCGATGTCTCTACAACCTTTACGCCATCCTATACGAATGTTAATTTAGTTGCTCCCGATAATATTTATTTCTATGTAGAATCAGGAAATCAAATTACAGGAGCAAGGGCTAATGCCATTTCATTTGCTATTGGTGATAAGCTTTATGTAGGAACAGGCTATAATGGTAGCTTCTTGGCCGACATACAAGAACTAAACTTGAACCATCCAACAACGCCTGGCCTGGTTAGTGAATTGAAAGCAACATATAAATCAGATACCGAAACAGAACTAACCTGGATAACTGGCCGCTTGTCTACCTCATTAGAACTGGAACTTTCAGGAGACAATGGTTTAAACTTTACTCCTCTGGCAACACTGCCTATCACAACAACATCATATAGCCTAACCAGTCTATTGCCTAACAAATTATACTTTGTGCGTATACGAACCAAACTTTTCGAAACTGATGGGCCATACAATACGATATCCTTTTATACAAAACAGGTGCCTGAGGCTCCTACAATTACGAATGCAACTCCCGCATCCTCTTCATTCGGAATAACATTAAATTGGACTGATAACGCTGAGAATGAGTCTGGATTCGAAATATGGAGGTCGGAGTTTAGCTACAATGATCCGGCATTTATTAAAGTGGGAACAACAGAACCAAATGCTGAAACATTTACAGATAGCAAATGGCTTATTCAAAATAAGCAGTACTACTACAAAGTCAGGGCATTTAATGAAAGTGGATACTCAGCCTTTACTGCACTAGCCTTTACTATATCACCCGGATTAAAACCTTCTGCGCCAACTAATCTTGAAGTGGTGAATGCAGGATTGGGTAGCATTACTCTAAGCTGGATGGTAAATTCCGAAGAATCTATAACAGGAAGTGTTATTTCTCTTTCTTTAAATAATGAATCCTTTTCCTCACAAAATTATAGTAACAAATCATCCGCAACGATTACAGGCCTTCAAAATGGTACAAAATATTATGTTAAAATAGCTTCGAAGAATTTTAACACGATATCAGATACTTCTCCTGTTGTTGAGATCATTACGCTTGAGGCTATACCAACAGCACCTACAAGTACCCAGGCTTTGTTGATTAGTGATAATAGTATTCAGCTCAGTTGGACTTACACCACCCCCACTTATGAAGATGGATTTATTGTACAGCGTGCTTTGCTACAAACATTAGGTGAAACTCCGGAAGAAAATAGTTTTATTAACATTGCTACGTTGCCAATAGATCAACGGGGATATCTGGATGAGACAGTTGAACCTATTAATTATTACCAATACAGAATTATGGCATTTAGCTCAGGGGGCAATTCATTACCCACGTTCACTGAAACAATCTTGTCTAAAATGCTTCCGATTGCGCCTGCTCAACTTTCATTGTCAAGGCCGTCAGATTATAGTTTGCTTTTAGAATGGACAGACAATGCTGATAATGAAAACGGATTTACAGTTCAACAACTCAATGCATCTGGGGAATTTGTTTCAATAGCAACTATCGAAGCGAATAGTGTCAGTTATACAATACAGGAGATTTCTCCATTAGAAAACCACACATTTCGAATTGGTGCATTTAACGAAGCAGGTGTTGTTTATGGTGGAGTTCAAACTATAGCTCCTATTCCTGCACCTGATGCCCCTACTCAAGTAACAGCTACTCGAGATAGTTTAACAAGAATTAGTTTGCAGTGGACAGATCAATCCTCTAATGAAAAGGGTTTTATTATTCAAACTTATGATTTTGCAAACGATTTGTTCGTAAGTATTGATACCGTTGCAGCTGGTGTAACAAATTTCCTGCATGCTGATCTGATGGAAACGCGTATCTATCGCTATCGTATACTCTCTTATAATGTTGCCGGCAGTAATGCATCTGGCGTTGCGGAGGTTCTGAATATTATTTTGGGGGTAGAAGAACGCAATATGCAAATTGAGGTTTCTCCTAATCCAGGAAATGGATTATACACACTCAGAATTAATAAACCAATATGGGAACTGGCTGTGAGCAGCAGCATAGGAGAAATACTATCAAAGCAAAGCAGTAAGGATGTTTCATCAAATCAAATAGACCTTAGTCACTTACCGGATGGAGTCTATTTATTTATTTTTAAGTTTGATAACACCAGTGAAGTCAAGCGGGTGATCAAAGCCAAGTAACCTGATTTTTTAAAATACCGAGTACTCAACAGTGGTATTCAGAAATGAAGCAAACGTAAGCCATCTCAAGTTTTGAGATGGCTTTTTTCTGAAATACTAATTGAATAAGGAATCGGCAATGCGTATTAAATATTGAAGTATGAATAGCCATGACAGTTTGCAGGGCTTTTATCCCTCAAGCCTTTCGCAATTGATACAGTGTATAACCAAAATCAAAAGTTCTTATTATTTCAAAACCCAGTCTGGTGTAGAATGGAAGATTTCTTCCCATAGAGGTTTCTAAATAGATTGGTCTTTCTTTTAGCTGGTACTCCCCTATTAATTCCTGAATAAAACTACTGCCTATGCCTTTACCCTGCACGGTGGGATCGACAGCAACAAACCATAAATAAGCTATTCTTTCTTTGGGGTAGCTTGATTTGATTAAAGCTTCGCGTTTTAAAACAATACTTATACGATCAATGCTTATCGCACCGATGGCTAACCTCATATCCCAAAAAAGAGAACGGAGGGAAAGACGTTTTTTATCAGGAAATAAAATCAGTGCACATGCCTGTTGATTGTCTGATACCCATACTTCACCATAAGCCAGACACATGTTGAAGGAGTAGTGGATAAGTTTTTTGATGCGTTCTACCCTGTTCTTATCTTGCTTCACTACATAGTTAACGCTTCTGTTGTCGTTAAAAGACTGTGTGAGTAGATTCTGTATAAAGTGTTTATCTGCTAAAGTGGCCTTGCGCATAACGAATGTTAATTGCAAAGATACTAACGATTTACATGTAAGTAAAAAGTGATTGATGAGTGCTTTAAACCAATTGGGGAGGCCAAACTAACAAAAGCCTCCCCTCTCAGTCTACTAAAAACCAATCAACGATTTATCCATGTCTATTGGTCAGATTCTTTGAGTTACAACAAACTCAATTTTTCTAAATGAACTGATTAATCAGGTTCTCGAAGTATTCCTGTTTACCGCTCAGTGCTTCAGGCTCACCGTTTTTCAATGCGAGTGAACGCAGATCGTTTAAGCCAAGCTTACCTTGCGCAAACTGCTTGCCTTTACCACTATCGAATGAGGCATAGCGTTGTTTGCGCAACGACATATATTCACCATCATCAAGCAAAGCTTGTGCAGTAAGCAAAGCACGGGCAAACATATCCATGCCACCAATGTGTGCATAGAAAATATCCTTTAAGTCTGTTGAGTTTCTACGTGTTTTTGCATCGAAGTTGATACCACCTGTTTTCAGGCCGCCAGCTTGTAAGAATACCAGCATGGCTTCAGTAAGTTCATAAATATTGTTGGGGAACTGATCAGTGTCCCAACCATTTTGATAATCACCACGGTTAGCATCAATGCTGCCTAGCATATTCGCATTGGCAGCTACTTGCAGTTCGTGCTGGAAAGTATGTAGCGCCAGTGTAGCATGATTAACTTCAATGTTCAATTTGAAATCGTCCATTAAATCAAACTCACGTAAAAAGGCAATAACAGTAGCCGAATCAAAATCGTATTGATGTTTTGATGGCTCCATCGGTTTAGGTTCAATTAAGAAAGTACCTTTAAAACCATTCTTCCTTCCATAATCGCGCGCCATGGTTAAAAATTTAGCCAGGTGCTCTTGCTCACGCTTCATGTCAGTATTCAATAATGACATATAACCTTCTCTTCCACCCCAGAAAACATAATTTGCTCCACCTAAAGCAATGGTTGCATCCAAGGCATTTTTTACTTGCAAACCAGCATGGCAAACCACATCGAAATTCGGGTTGGTGGCAGCGCCATTCATGTAACGTGGATGTGAAAATAAATTGGCTGTACCCCAAAGCAATTTAAGATCGCTTGCTTTCTGTTTTTGTTTGGCATAGTCTACAATTTTTTCCAACCGCTGTTCAGATTCTTTTAATGTTGGTGCTTCATCTACCAGATCATAATCGTGGAAGCAATAGAATTTTATACCGAGCTTGGCAGAGAATTCGAATGCAGCGTCCATTTTATCATAAGCACGTTGCATAGGATCGCTGTGCTGAAGCCATGGATAAATTTTAGTACCTGGTCCGAATGGATCACCACCAGTGCCACAGAAGGTATGCCAATACGCAACAGCATAACGCAGGTGTTCTTCCATCGTTTTCTTACCTACCTTTTTCTTAGCGTTATAGTATTTAAACGCGAAAGGATTTTTAGATTCCTTTCCTTCGAATTTAATGGTAGGAATATCTTTAAAAAATTTATTTGTTGTTTTCATAATGAGTGGTTCTACAGGTTTTCAAGTTGTTTAGTTAAAATTATTTTCCATTCAGCGTAAGCTTCTATATAAGCAGGTTGTTTGGCAGCAACTGGTTCGAAACTTTTTATGCAGCTTAAACTATCAAAAGCTTCACTTGTATTTTTATAATGACCAATACCAATACCCGCACCTCGGGCAGCACCTTGCGACCCGTCTGTATTATATAACTCTAGTCGTGCCCCTGTAATATTTGAAAAAGTTTCGCAAAATATATCACTGAGAAACATGTTGGCATGACCAGCACGTATTACACTCGACTCCACACCTAGCTGATTTAAAATTTCAAATCCATAGCCAAGTGCAAATACGATTCCCTCCTGCACTGCCCTGCACATATGTGCATGACCATGGCGGTTTAAATCAAGTCCGTTGAAGCTGGCGCCTATATCTTTATTCCTGAATATGCGTTCAGCACCATTACCGAAAGGAAGTACTTTGAGTTTATCAGAACCGATAGGTGCTTTGTCGGCTAGTGCATTCATGTCTTTGTAGCTGACTTGCTGTCCGGTAAACAAGTTTTTACGAAGCCAGCTGTTCATTATGCCTGTTCCATTCACGCACATTAACACACCATGGCGCGCTTCTTCTTCCGTATGGTTAACATGTATAAAAGTATTAACCCGCGATAGCTTGTCGGCCAGCGGTTCTTTAACGATACCGTAAATAACACCAGAGGTACCTGCAGTTGAAGCTATCTCCCCAGGATGAAGTGTTTGTAAAGAGAAAGCATTATTCGGTTGATCGCCAGCTCTGTAGCTTACAGGCACACCCTCTTTTAAACCCAGTGCACTTGCGGCTGTTGCTGACAGATGACCTTGATCAGAAAAGGTAGGTAATGCTTCTGCCGCCAATGCCTGATCGATACCAAAGTAATTAAAGAGTCTCTCGGGTGTTGTTTTCTTTTGGTAGTCCCACATAATGCCTTCCGACAAACCGGAAACGGTTGTGGCAATTCTTCCGGTAAGTTTAAAGGCCAGGTAGTCACCGGGCAGCATTACCTTGTGTATACTATTATATACGGAGGGTTCATTATCCTTTACCCATTTCAATTTTGAAATTGTGAAGTTACCGGGAGAATTGAGCAATCGTTCCATGCAATAGAGTTCTCCCAGCTGATTGAGGGCGTCCTCTCCTATTTTAACAGCCCGGCTATCGCACCAGATAATGGCTGGGCGTAACACCTCTCCTTTTTTATCCACCACAACCAAGCCATGCATTTGGTATGAGATGCCGATGCATAATATAGAGTCAGGTTTGGCATCTACACGTTTACAAATTGAGCGTACAGCGATAACTGCATTTTCCCACCAGGCATTCGGGTCTTGCTCAGCCCAGCCGTGACGGGGACTGCTTATGTCCATTTCTTGTTGCGGAGAGAAAGCAAATCCTGCTGATTTGCCGGTGTCGGCATCTATCAATGATGCTTTTACAGAGGAACTTCCCAAATCTATTCCTAATAAGTAGTGAGCCATAGGATTAAAACTAGTCTAAAAAATAAGTATTTACGTGGTTCAAGATACTGCGAAAGGCTCAAATATCCATATTTTATGTAAATCGGTTGCATTAAATTATGTCAATTATATGGCAAAAAACCGATTTCTAAAAAAATAATAATGCAATCGGTTGCATGATTAAAATTATTCTCAGACATTAGTATACCCTATCGGCAAAAGCGCTGGGGTCACTGACTAAACATAAACCTTGAATAACTCAAAAACCATGCTTATGAAGAAAGTACTACTGCGATTGCTCACGCCCCCAGCTCCGCCTACCGGTATGATCCGGTATCTTTTGGCGACTGTAACACTAATTTTGTTGTCAGCTTCACTCCAAGCTCAAGGGCTTGTTAAGGGAAAGGTGTCAGATGAGAGTGGTGTTGGTATGCCCGGGGTCAATATTATTATTAAAGGAACCGCCTCCGGAACAACAACAGACTCTGATGGAAACTACTCAATACAGGTATCCGGCAACCAGACTGTTCTTGTTTACTCATTTATTGGTCACGTTACGCAAGAACAGACTGTAAATGGTCGCACTATTATTGATGTCTCTATGCCGTTCAGTGCAAGTGAACTAAGCGAAATTATTGTTGTTGGTTATGGAACTCAGAAGAAGAGTGATGTAACAGGTTCAATTGTCAGGGTAACAGAGGAGTCGTTAAAAGAAGTTCCTGTTGCTAATATTTCCCAAGCACTTCAGGGAAGAGCTGCCGGTGTTGAAATTAACTCAACTTCATCGAGACCTGGGGCAGGCGCTCAAATTCGTATTCGTGGTAGCAGGTCACTTTCAGCCACAAATGATCCGCTTATTGTATTAGATGGAATTCCCTTCAATGGCACAATTAATGACGTTAACCCAAGCGACATTGTTTCGCTTGATGTTTTGAAAGATGCTTCAGCCACAGCCATTTATGGTTCCAGAGGTTCAAATGGTGTTATCCTGATCACTACAAAACGTGGTAAAAGTGGTCAAGCGCAATTATTTTATGATGGATACTATGGTGTGTCAAATGTAATAGGCAAGTACGATGTATATAATGGTGTTGAGTTTGATGCTTTCAGGAACGCGGCCGTTGCCGCTGGCGCTGCATATGTGCCTACTGCTGATGAAGTAGCCAATCTAGCTGCCGGAAGGCAAACTGACTGGCAAGATGAGCTTTACAAAAGCGGATTCATTACCAACCACTCTATTGGAACCAGTGGAGGAACTGATGAAACACAATTTGCAATCTCTGCAGGTTACTTTAAGCAGACTACAGTTCTTCCCGGACAGGCATTCGCTCGTTATTCCTTATCAGGTGTCATTGATCAAAAAATTGGTGAACGCATTAAGGTCGGACTAAATACCATGAACTCGTTTAATATTAATGATGGTGAGGGTGTTAGCCCAATGTTCTCAATTTTGACATTAAGCCCACTCTATAGTGCTCGTAATCCTGATGGTACAATATTGGAACTCCCTGCCCTTGGAAGTGCAAACCCTGAAACAAGAAATCCATTATTGATCTACAGAGACAATACATGGAAACAACAAAGAAGAAGATTAAGAACTTTCAACAGCCTTTATTCAGAAGTTAAATTAGCAGAAGGCTTCAAGTACAGAATTAATGTAGGTCTTGATCTTTTCCAAGATAACTATGGCCAGTACACAGGCTCTAACACACCTTTTGCAAACGGAGGTACTAACACAGCAGATGTAGAGAATACAAATAGCTGGAGCTACACAATTGAAAATCTTCTACTCTATGAGAAAACATTTGCTGAAAAGCATAAGCTTGGATTAACTGGCCTTTTTAGTGTTCAAGAAACAGAAGATTACAGAAGTGGTGCTAATGCAAACACTTTACCTGCTGACTATACATTTTATTACAATCTTGGCCTAGGTAATGTCACCTCTGTGCCTGCAGGAACTTCTTATTATGCAAAGTCTGGATTACTCTCTTACATGGGTAGAGCAAATTATACTTTTTCTGATCGCTATTTAATTACAGCAACAGCCCGTGCGGATGGATCGTCAAGACTTGCAGAAGGCAATAAGTGGTTCTACTACCCTGCCCTTGCGCTTGGTTGGATTATCAGTAATGAATCTTTTATGAATAGTCAGGACGTTGTTTCCTCATTGAAACTCCGCTTCGGCACAGGTAGAACTTCAAATCAGGCAGTTAACCCTTACGCTTCATTAGGTTCGTTGGCTTCTGAGCCTTATAACTATGGTAATAATGGTCTATACGGTTTCTTTGTTAATGCCTTACCAAATCCTGATTTACGTTGGGAATTTACAACAACTACCAATGTGGCTCTTGATTTTGGATTATTCCAAAACAGATTAACCGGTACTGTAGAACTTTATAAGCAAAACACCGAAGACATATTGCAGCGCGTAAGTTTACCAAATACATCTGGTGTGGCATCTGTTGTAAAAAATGTTGGTAAGACTGAGAATAAAGGTTTTGAACTTATGCTAAACAGTGTAAATGTTGAGAGTAGTGAAGCCGGAGGTTTTAACTGGTATTCAGACTTAAATATTTTTCTTAACAGAAATGAAGTTGTTGAATTGGCCAATGGTGTGACACAAGACATTACTAATGGCTGGCACGTTGGTCATCCGATTGACGCCATATTTGATTATGAAAAAATTGGCGTGTGGCAAACTGGTGAAACCGGTGCACCGGCAGGCTTTAATACAGGTGAAATAAAAATTAAAGATCAGAATACAGATAATAATGGTGATGGCGAAATTGATGGCCCTGATGGTATCATTGATGCAAAGGATCGCGTTATTTTGGGAAGTGCTCAAGCAAAATGGTCAGGTGGTTTAACTAACCGTTTCACATACAAAGGCTTCGATCTTTCTGTTGTTCTCTTCTGGAGAGTTGGTGGTATGTTAGTGAGTACATTCTATCAATCAAACATTTCTAATCCTATTAACTCATTAGAAGGAAGAAGAAATGGTCCTAAAGTTGACTACTGGACACCCTCTAACCCTACAAATGCGTATCCAAGTCCTGGCTTAGGACAAGTACCTGACTTTGGTTCTACACTCGGTTATTTTGATGCCACTTACATGAAGATCAGAACTATATCATTAGGGTATAACTTACCAACCAGCTGGTTAGGAAAAACCGGTATCAGCAAATGTCATTTGTATGTTCAGGCGCAAAACCCATTCAAAGCCTTTTTCTCCGATTATGTTAAGGCTGGTGGTTTAGATCCTGAAACATCGGGTGCTGGCGGTTCTGTTACTGAAGGTTTCGGTCCTAATGGAACAAACCGATTGACCGTGCAGCCCAACACACCTCCTACCAAATCATTCATTGTTGGCATTAACATCAAATACTAATACTCATGAAATCAACTGTAAAAAAATATATTACTATCGCATGCACGCTGCTTGCGGTATTAACCATCGGTTGTAACGATGTGTTGGATGAACAACCACGATCTGCTTTAGTTCCTGATTTTTTTAGAACAGGGCAAGGTTTAAATGCTGGTATTACAGCTGCTTATGCTTCTTTCAGGTACTTCTATGCCAATGAAGGTGGTATGAACACTACTGTTTATGGAACAGATGAATTTACGCATGGTCAACAACAGACTAACCCAATTTTAAGTGTTTATGGACCGCAATTAAACCCTTCTAACGGAAGTGGTCCTGCATGGGCAAGAGCTTACCCTGCTATAAATACTTGCAATGGTATTGTGGATTTAGGTTCTGAAGCAACAGATTTAACTGTAGTGCAACGCAATGCACTTATCGCTGAAGCCAAATTTATACGAGCTCAATGGTACTTTATATTGGTTCAGACTTATGGTGGCGCCTCATTGGATTTAGGTTCTGGCCCACTCAGGTTCAACTCAAATACAAGCAGCTTTGCGACAAGAGCTTCATTGGCTGATATTTATGCTGCCATAGTTCAGGATCTTGTTGACATTACTGATGGGGCAAATAGTGATGATTTACCCAATGCCAAACCTACAGCAACACCTGGAAGAGTGTGGCGTGCAAGTGCACTGCACTTATTATCCAAGGTATACCTGACACGTGCCTATACTTCTGTTGCAGTGGCTGGAGATTTTCAAAATGCCTACACTACAGCAATGGATTTGATTAACAACAGTGCATCTTATGGTGTTTCATTACTACCCGATTATGCAAGTGTTCATCAGCAAGGAAACGAAAATAATGCTGAAACTTTATTTCAGGTAAACTGGATTGACAATACTACATTCAATAACAATACTGCCTTCGGTGGCCCTGCTTATCAAAATGTGAGTCTCTTCTTATTCCGCTGCTTTTACAATCAGAACGTCCCTGGCATGGTCAGGGATATAGCAAATGGTCGTTCATTTGTTCGCTACAAGCCAACAGCATGGTTGTTAAATACCGCTTTTGCAGATAAGATTAATGATTCCCGTTTTGAAAAATCCTTTCAATCTGTTTGGTATGTTAATTCAACTACTACATTAAATCCAAAAGGACTTGCTTTAGGTGACACCGCAATGTGGATTGTTCCTAATCACCTGGCTGCCGCAGTTGAACCTACAAAAGATAGCAGACGCTATGTTGTGTTTTTGCCAAACTCAGCAACTAATCCAGGTACCTATTTCGGACCAAGTGGCGCTGGATATGCCGATTACGCTGGATACAATGATGGTCAGAATAAATATTATCCAAGCCTGAAAAAGTATAATTCAACTCAACCGCGATCTGGTAATGATGTAAACATTGCTTCAGTGAGACCTTTCATCGTATATCGATTTGCTGAAACTTATCTGATTGCAGCAGAAGCAGGTCTTCAATCAGGACAATCAGTAGCAGATATGGCAAATCTAATTAATGTTGTAAGAAGCCGTGCTGGTGATACCGCTCCTGCCAAAGCAGCCCTTACCGCAACAACACTTGCAGACCTGACGGCCAATGGTATTGACTATATACTTGACGAGCGTGCACGTGAATTGTGTGGTGAGCAAATGAGATGGTTTGACTTGGTTCGTACAGGAAAATTGATTGACAGATTAACACTGTACAACAGTACTCCTGCAAGACCAGGCGCTCAGGTACCTAATCCACTACCACATCATATCTTACGACCTATTCCACAGTCGCAAATTGATGCAAGTGTGGATCCAAATTCACCTGATGGAAAGTATCCGCAGAATCCAAATTATTAGATAGTTTGTTTAGTTTTAGTTAGAAGAGGGCGCTAATGCCCTCTTCTTTTTCATAACCACTATGAGAATATTAATTTCAAGTGTAATCTGTTTTGTTTCATTATTATTTCTTCAATCAACAAGCAAAGCACAGACTACAAGTACGAGCGTTAACAGCGATAAGACAGAAAATAATTTTTCAATAATATTTGCTGAAGAAGCTGTGCCTATTCTTACCACAAATACAGATCATGTAAGCATATTGCATGCTGTTAAAAATCTACAACTAGATATTCTGGCTGTAACCGATAAAAAGCCAGAACTTGTCTCAGATAAATTACCAAAAACAAAGACTGTTATTATTGCCGGTACTATTGGCAAGAATAGTTTTATAGATCAACTCGTCACTTCAAAAAAATTGCATGTTTCTGACGTAAGCGGCAAATGGGAAACTTATATTATTCAGGTTATTGAAAAACCGTTTAAGGGTATCGACAGAGCTTTAGTCATTGCAGGAAGCGATAAGCGTGGAACCATTTTTGGTGTTTATGAAATCTCCAAACAAATCGGTGTATCACCCTGGAACTGGTGGGCTGATGTAACACCAACAAAAAACAAGAATGTGAGCATCGCTGCAGTAAGACAATATTCTGGCGAACCTGCGGTGAAATACAGAGGCATTTTTATTAATGATGAACAACCTGCTTTGGGTGGATGGGTGAAAGAAAATTATGGAGGCTTTAACAGTAAGTTCTACACCAAAGTATTTGAACTCATCCTTCGCCTGAAAGGCAATTTTTTGTGGCCAGCCATGTGGGGACAAAGTTTTTATACTGAGGACCCATTAAATCCAAAGCTAGCTGACGAGTACGGTGTTGTTATCAGCACTTCCCATCACGAACCCATGATGCGTGCCCATGTAGAGTGGCAACGCTACAATAAAGGCAAATGGAATTATGCTACCAATGAAGTTGCCTTACGCGAATTTTGGCGTGAAGGTATCACCCGTATGGGAGATTATGAAAGTGTGGTAACACTGGCCATGCGTGGTGATGGTGACGAGCCTATGTCGGAAGACAGCAACATCGCCTTACTCCAAAAGATTGTTGCTGACCAGCGAGCCATTATTGAAGAAGTAACCAAACGCAAAGTTACTGAAACCCCGCAAGTGTGGGCCTTGTACAAAGAAGTGCAAGACTACTACGACAAAGGAATGCGTGTACCTGATGACGTTACTTTATTGTTGTGCGATGACAACTGGGGAAACATTCGAAAACTACCGCAAGTCGGGGAAAAACCAAGAGCAGGTGGCTATGGTATCTATTATCATTTTGACTATGTAGGCGGACCTCGTAATTATAAGTGGATCAACACCAATCCTATTGAACGTGTGTGGGAACAAATGCATCTGGCCTATGAACATAAAGCTACAGAGCTTTGGATTGTTAATGTAGGCGATATCAAACCAATGGAATTCCCCATTTCTTTCTTTTTAGATTATGCGTGGAATCCAACTACCATCAAAGCAGATGAACTATTAACTTATACTGAACAATGGTGTGCTCAGCAATTTGGGAATAACTATGCAAAGGAGATAGCGCCACTCCTCTCCTTGTATTTAAAATATAACGGACGCGTTAAACCAGAATTGCTTAACGAGAAAACCTATAGCCTGCAAAACTACAATGAATTTGAAACAGTAGTAAACGAGTATCAGCAATTGAGAACGAAGGCCGAAGCGCTTGCAGGCAAACTGGACGCTTCAAAGCAAGAAGCTTATTATCAATTAATACTTCATCCCATTATTGCCAGTGCTAATCTTTACGAATTATATTATAATGTTGCACTCAACCATCAGGCGGCAGCCAATAACGATGCCAAGGCGAATGGATATGCAGATAAGGCTAAAGAGAATTACAAAAAAGATTCTCTGATTACCATTGAGTATCACACGCGCAACAATGGCAAATGGAATCACATGATGAGTCAGACTCACATTGGCTATACCTACTGGCAACAGCCTCCCGTTAACAAGATGCCTGAAGTTAAATATGTAACAACAGGTAGCCTGCAAACAAGTAAAGACACTCCCCCATCGTTGGATGCATCGAACCTTGTTCCCACTTCCAGTATAAAAAATATATTCATTGAAAGAGACCAATACGTGTCTATAGAGGCCGATCATTATACCCATGCTTCCAATACCTCGGGAATAACCTGGCAAGTATTGCCGAATCATGGAAAGACCGGATCTGCCATCACAGCTTTTCCGGTTACGGCTCCTGAACAAAGCTTATCGTCAAGTTCACCTCACCTTGCTTATGAATTCTATTCTTACAGTGCAGACACTGCAACATTACAGTTGTTCTTCTCGCCTACCCTTAATTTTCATCACCGCAAAGAGGGTTTGCAATACGCTGTTTCTATTGACGATGAACAAGCCCAAATTTTCAGTCTGAATAAAGAGGACTCAGATCCACGGTATTGGAATAGATGGGCAGCTAATAATATTATCATCAAAACTTCATCTCACCAATTGGCAAAACCGGGTAAACACACCATTAAGTTTTGGATGATACATGCTGGCCCTGTGCTACAAAAACTTGTACTTGATTTTGGTGGTGTAAAACCAAGTTACCTGGGCCCACCTGAAACTATGTTTAACAACAAATAATAAAAAATACATGAAAAGAATTGATCAAGCATTTTTAACAATCGGTTTGGCCTCAACTTTATTATTTTCAGGATGTGTCAAAAAAGAGAGCACAGAAAACATTACTTCGAGTGACTCCTTGTTGTCACAACCCCTGGTAAGTCATATTTACACGGCTGATCCATCTGCCCATGTATTTGATAATCGTATTTACATCTACCCTTCACACGATATTGAAGCCGGTACGCCCGAGAATGATAATGGCGATCATTTCGATATGCGGGATTATCATATCCTTTCAATGGATTCCATTGGTGGAGAAATAACTGATCACGGTGTGGCCTTGGACATTAAAAACATTCCATGGGCAGGACGACAGCTCTGGGCACCTGATGCGGCTTTTGCCAACGATACCTATTACTTATATTTTCCGGTAAAAGACAAGCAGGACATCTTTCGCATTGGCGTAGCCACCAGCACAAAACCGGAAGGACCTTTTATTGCTGAACCCGAGCCCATAGCCAATAGTTATAGTATTGATCCCACAGTGTTTCAAGATGACGATGGCACTTTCTATATGTATTTTGGAGGCATTTGGGGAGGCCAGCTACAACGTTGGGATAACAATATTTATGATAGTGCTGGAGCGCTACGCAAAGCAGAAGAGCTTGCCGTTCTTCCCAGAGTGGCCAAATTATCACCTGATATGAAGCAATTCGCTGAAAAGGTTAAAGAAATTAAGTTGGTTGATGAAAATGGTAATCTGTTTACTGAAACACAAAATGACAAACGCTTTTTTGAAGCCGCCTGGATGCATAAGTATAATGGTAAATATTATTTTAGCTACTCTACCGGTGACACGCACTTTATTAACTATGCCGTAGGAGATTCACCCTATGGTCCATTTACCTACAAGGGTGTTGTACTGCATCCTGTACAGGGCTGGACCAATCATCATTCAATAGTGGAGATCAATAACAAATGGTATTTGTTCTACCACGATGTACAACTTTCTGGAAAAACGCATTTGCGTAATGTAAAAGTAACGGAGCTAAAGCATAATGAAGATGGAAGCATTGAAGCTGTTCAACCTTATATAATTAAGTAAGTAGCTATGAAATATGTAGTAAATTTCATTTTTTTCTTTGTGCTTTTATTGTTCTGGGCCTGCCAGTCCAGGCAGGATACAGCTGGAAACACGGAAAAGGAAAAAGGCCTGAAAGATTATTATCAGGATTATTTTACGATTGGCGTGGCCGTTTCTCCCTGGGCCTTAAAGACGGATGAAGCTTCACTTATTCGCCAACAGTTCAATAGCATGACTGCTGAGAACGCTATGAAGATGGGACCTATTCACCCAAAAGAAAACGAATACTATTGGTCACAAAGTGATTCTATTGTATCTTTTGCTGAGCGAAACAACATGAGGTTACGTGGCCACACATTATGCTGGCATAATCAAACACCTGACTGGATGTTTAAAGATGAGGCAGGAAATACGGTAACTAAAGAAGTACTGCTACAGCGTTTAAAGGATCATATTACCACAGTTGTATCCAGGTATAAAGGAAAAATATATGCCTGGGATGTTGTGAACGAAGCCATATCCGACAAACGGGACGAGTACCTGCGTGTTTCTCCATGGACTACAATTATTGGTGAAGAATTTATCGCCAAGGCCTTTGAATATGCGCACGAGGCTGATCCTGATGCCCTATTATTCTACAATGATTACAATGAGATTAATCCGGTTAAGCGCGAAAAAATAATTCGTTTAGTCACAAACTTAAAAGCAGCTGGTGTACCAATTCACGGTGTTGGCTTGCAAGGGCACTGGGCGGTGAATGAGCCTTCTTATACTCAGCTTGATTCTACACTTACTGATTTTGCCAAGACTGGCCTACAGCTGCAAATCACTGAGCTTGATATTTCTGTATATCCTAAAGAACATCAGGCCAGAGATCGGAAAGCAGAAGATTACGATACTACCTTTACTTCGACTAAAGAGCAAGAACAAATTGAAATGTATAAAACATGCTTTGAACTTTTCAGGAAGCATAAAGCATCCATCAGCAGCGTTACATTCTGGAATATTTCGGACAGACGTAGCTGGCTCGATGATTTTCCGGTTAGGGACAGAAAAGATTATCCGCTTTTGTTTGATAAAGCACTCAAACCCAAAAAGGCTTATTTCGAAGTAATTAAATTTTAAGTTACATTCATGAAGATGGTGAGGAATACCTTGTTAATCATTTTATTATTTGTTTCAAGCATTGTGGTAACACATGCTCAAATAAAATTGCCACGTCTTATCAGTGATGGTATGGTGCTTCAACGGGATATACAACTCTCCTTGTGGGGATGGGCCAGTCCCGGAGAAAAAATTCAACTTACTTTTCAAAACAAAAAGTATGAAGGCACAACCGATGCTTCTGGTAAATGGGCTATTCAGCTCCCCAAACAAAAGGCTGGCGGTCCTTATGACTTACACTTTAGCGGCACAACCTCCATTACAGTAAAAAATGTAGTGTTTGGTGATGTCTGGGTTTGCTCTGGTCAATCCAACATGGAATTACCCATGGAGCGCGTTAAAGAAAAATACCGCACTGAGATTGCTCAGTCAGAAAACCAATTTATACGACACTTCCTTGTGCCTGACCGTTATAATTTTAAACAGGAGGAGCAAGATGTTTCCGGTGGTATCTGGGAAGCGGCCAATCCTAAAAACATTCTTAATTTTTCAGCCGTTGGATATTTCTTTGCCAAAGATCTATATGCGAGATATCAGGTACCCATTGGTCTGATCAACTCAGCCCTTGGGGGCTCACCGGTTGAGGCCTGGATGAGTGAAGAGGCCTTAAAGAAGTTTCCAAACCATTATAAAGAAGCACAACGCTTTAAAAGTGATTCTGTTATTCGCGCTATCGAAGCCAGCGATAACAAACGCGCACAAGATTGGTACGCAACAGCCAACGCAACAGATAAGGGACTGAAAGCATGGCATAAAACTGATTTGGATGACACTGACTGGCAATCCATTAATGTGCCTGCGTATTGGGCCAGCAGTCCAATTGGAAATGTAAATGGAGTGGTTTGGTACCGAAAGAAAATCAATATTCCATCAGCCATGCTGGGCACAAAACTTAGTTTATGGTTAGGTCGCATTGTAGACGCTGATTCTGTATTTGTTAATAATGTATTTGTTGGTACAACCAGCTATCAATATCCTCCCAGAAGATATGAAGTACCTGCAGGTATTTTAAAGGCAGGTGAAAACACCATAGCTGTACGAGTTATTAATAGTGCAGGGCGCGGTGGTTTTGTGGAAGATAAGCCCTACTTCATAGCTTCTGCAAGTGATACGCTTTCATTGGAAGGACAATGGAAAATTAAGGTAGGTGCCATAATGCCCCCCTTGCAAGGTCCGACTTTTATTCGATGGAAACCGGTTGGTTTATACAATGCCATGATAGCGCCACTTTTATCCTTTCCCATCAAAGGTGTGATTTGGTATCAGGGGGAATCTAATACCGGAAATCCTGTTGAGTATGCATCTTCATTTCCTGCCATGATAAGCAACTGGCGTGAAAATTGGAAGCAGGGTGACTTTCCTTTTCTATTTGTTCAGCTTGCCAATTTTATGCAGGTTAAAACAGAACCGACCGAAAGTGGCTGGGCAGCGCTCCGTCAAAGTCAGTTGAAAACGCTAAATGTACCGGCTACTGGCATGGCTGTTATCATAGACATTGGCGAATGGAATGATATACATCCACTAAATAAAGAAGATGTAGGTAAGCGTTTAGCATTTCAGGCACAACGCATTGTCTATGGGGATAAAAAGATTGTTGCCTCAGGACCCTTATATCAATCATCTGCGATAAAGGGCAATCAAGTCATTCTTACATTTTCATCAACCGGAAAAGGCTTAACAAGCAGTGATGGAAAAGAATTGAAATACTTTGCCATTGCAGGGGCTGACAAAAAGTTCGTTTGGGCTAAAGCAAAAATAGAGGGTGATAAAATAGTGGTGTGGAGTGATGCCATACCTAATCCTGCCTTTGTGCGCTATGCATGGGCCGATAATCCTGAGGGGGCCAACCTCTGTAATAAAGAAGGATTGCCTGCATCACCCTTTACCACTGAGCAATTTGATGTTAGCGAACGATGAAAGAGAAAACAGGATTAACAAAAAACAGGAGAGAATTTTTGCAACAACTCGGCATGGCGGCTACTATTCCCTTGTTGAGTTCATTTCCATTATCAGCCATGCAAGCGGAAAAAAAAATAAGTAAGCGTAAAGAGAATAAACTCGGTGTTGCCCTTGTGGGACTGGGCTCCTACGCTGAAGGTCAGCTGGCTCCTGCCCTGCTACAAACCGAACATTGTTACCTGGCCGGAATTGTTACGGGCACTCCTTCAAAAATTAAGCCTTGGCAAGAACGTTATGGCATTGAGGACAAAAACATTTACAGCTACGAAAACTTTGATAGCATTGCAAATAACAAAGACATTGATATCATCTATGTAGTGTTGCCAAATTCCATGCATGCTGAATTTGTAATTCGTGCTGCACAAGCAGGCAAGCATGTTATTTGTGAAAAACCCATGGCCACTACAGTAGAAGATTGTGATCGTATGATTCAGGCTTGCACTAAGGCTAAAGTGCAATTTTCTATAGGTTATCGCTTGCATTTCGATCCTTATCATCTTGCTTTGACAAAGCTTGTGAAAGAGAATTCAATTGGCAAGCTGAAAAGCATGTCAGCCGGTTTTGGTTTTAGCATAGCACCCAATGTCTGGCGTCTTGATAAAACGCTAGCGGGTGGCGGCCCATTAATGGATCTTGGTATTTATTGTGTCCAGGCATTCTGCTACCTCAGTGGAAAAGAGCCCCTCGCTGTAACTGCCAAGGAAGGTGTAAAGACGGACCTTAAACGTTTTAAAGAAGTTGAGCAATCAATAAGCTGGACTTTCGAAATGCCTGATGGAATAATTGCTGAAGGAAGTACCAGTTATGAAGACGGCATGAATTTCATTAACGCAAAAACTGAGAAGGGTTTATTTGAACTAAAGTCTGCTTTCAGCTACAATGGCATTCATGGTAAAAGTTCTCTGGGCACACTGGATTTTAAACCAACAAATCAACAGGCCTTACAAATGGATGACTTTGCACTATGTGTAAAACAAAATAAACTAACGCGTGTGCCTGGTGAAATGGGTAAACGCGATGTAAAATTATTAATGGCTATTTACGAAGCAGCTAAAACAGGAAAGCGTATTGTTTTATAATCGCTGATGGATAAAATCCAAGATTCTTTAGAAAAGTAAAAAATAGAACCATATAGATTGAATTTTTAAAAAGTGAGTACTACAGAAGGCAAGTGGGAAAAACGCTGGCACCCCTTAAGAGAAGAATGGGTTGTCTATTCAGCTCATCGCAATAGTCGCCCCTGGCAGGGCGCTCCACCACTAACTACAAAAAAAACATATGAGCATGATCCCGGATGCTATCTATGTCCTGGAAATAGCCGCGTAAACGGAAAGTTAAATCCGCAATACAAGGACATCTTTATTTTTGAGAATGACTTGCCCGTAGTTGGATTGGAAGCCCCAATCATTCAGGAGTCTGACCATACCGGACTTTATAAACGCGCCAGTGCCCTGGGTGTTGCTAAAGTAGTATGTTATGATCCGCGTCATGATATGACCCTGTCAAGAATGAAACTGGATAATGTGGTGAAGGTATTCGAGTCCTTTCAAGAGGAGATGGCGGCTTTTGAAAAAAATCCAGCCATTAAGTACGTTCATTTTTTTGAGAATAAGGGAGAGGCCGTAGGTGTAAGTAATCCCCACCCCCATTGTCAGGTTTACGCTACCGATTTCACTTTTAAGTTTATTGAGCAACAGATACGGGTTGCCAAAGAATATGAGAAGAAAAATCAACGCAATATTTTTGAAGACATCATTACTACCGAAAGGATGCATGGTGTTCGAATAATTGCTGAAAATGACTCTGCGATCGCTTTCATTCCCTTCTTCGCCAGGTATGCTTACGAGACTATGATTTTTCCGAAGAAAGCGCACTCAAGTTTAATAAGCATGAGTAAAGAAGAGATCATAGGACTGTCTGCTGTCTTTCATGAAACAGTTCGCAGAATGGACATGAATTTCAACATGGACTTCCCTTACGTAATGTCCATCATGCAGGCTCCGGTAGATGGCGGAAACTATGCCGAATTCAGAACACATTTATGGTTACAACCACCTTATCGGCAACCCGGTCTGATTAAGTACCTGGCTGGCCCTGAAATTGGAGGAGGAAACTTTATGGCCGATACCATGCCTGAAGACAAAGCTACTGAATTAAGAAAAATAAACACGCACAACTATCCCTATGAGCGATGAATCATGCATTGATTAAAGAAATGCTTATTGAGGCTGGTAAAGCAGTGAGGCAACATGTCATTCGGGCCTTAGCTGTCTCGTCTCATCAGGCATTGTCAGCAGTGCATGAAGAAAAGAAAGAAGATACCATCTATGTGATTGATCGGGATGTGGAGGATATTCTTGTTCAGGTTATTGAAAAATATAGTGCTGGCCTTGGAGGGATTATTCTTTTAGCTGAAGGAATTGGAGATGATAATCAGGGGATGGTTTTACCTGCAACCTGTACACACGAAAAAGCAGCAATAAAACTGATCATTGATCCCATTGACGGTACACGTGGCTTAATGTATGATAAACGATCTGCTTTTTACCTAGCTGGGGCAGCCCCAAATAAGGGTTTGAAGACGAACCTTTCTGATATTGAAGTAGCCGTAATGGTGGAATTGCCAACAAGCAAACAATACAAATCTGATGTGCTCTGGGCTGTTAAAGGGAAAGGTAGTTATACTTATACCGATAATATTTTAACGGGTGAAAAGCAGAAAAAAGATATCAGTCCAACAAATGCCAGAACCATACTCGGTGGCTTTGCCCAACTCGCCCGTTTCTTTCCTCCGGGACGTGAGATACTGGCCGCTATCGAAGATGACTTGATAAAGCAGCTCGCCCCACCTAATCCATCTGGTAAAGCCCTCGTTTTTGAAGATCAATATATTTCAAGCGGTGGTCAGTTGTATGAATTGCTGATGGGACATGATCGTTTCGTAGCAGATGTTCGCGGATTACTATATCAGCAAATGAAGCGTGAAGGTAAAGAAGGTGGTCATGTTTGTCACCCTTACGATGTCTGCGCTCATTTGATTGGTGAAGAAGCGGGTATCATCATTACAGATGGCCATGGACAGACTTTAAATGCACCGCTCGACTTGCACAGTGAGATTAACTGGGTAGGTTATGGTAATGCACGTATTGAACAAGAAGTGAAAACGATTTTTATTGACTTATTAAAAAAATATCACTTGCTGTAAGCGATGAATGAACCAATAATTAAAGCATCGGCACCAGGAAGATTAGACGTTATGGGCGGCATAGCCGATTACTCAGGCTCACTTGTTTTACAGAAAGCCATTACGCAACAAACTTTCGTTGAGCTTGTATTACGTAATGATTATCAGTGCTATATAGTTAGTCAACTAAGCGGAGGTGAAAGCTTAATATTTAATGGCGATTTCCGAGATTATCTGAATAGTAGTGAAGTGCAATACGATTACGCCCAACAAAAATTTAAGCAACACCAACCAAGTGCCTGGGTTGCCTACATACTAGGTTGTGCATTGGTCTTACAAAAAGAAAAGGGAATAGACTTCAGAGGTGCCGATATGAAACTGGTTTCACAAGTACCAAATGGAAAAGGTGTGGCCTCTTCTGCGTCTGTTGAAGTGGCTAGCATGCAGGCCATCGCAAAAGCTTTCAACCTTACCTTCTCATCTACAGAACTTCCTGTATTGGCTCAACGGGTAGAGAACCTCATTGTGGGTGCACCTTGTGGCTTAATGGATCAGCTTGCTTCATGTTTCGGGAAACCCGGCACACTGCTGCCCATTGTTTGCCAACCCGATCAGGTAAAAGATAGTATTGAAATACCGAAAGACATTCACTTTATCGGTATTGACAGTGGCATAAGGCATAGCGTAGCAGGCGCTTCGTATAGCGATGTCCGTTGTGCCGCCTTTATGGGCTATGCTATTGTGGCCCATGCGTTGGGACTAAATAACCACGATGTTATCCGTTCAAAAAAGCTAGGAACACTTCCATACAATGGCTATTTATGTAACATTACAATCGATGAGTTTAAACAACGTTTCGAGCATTTACTTCCTGAAAGTATTAAAGGGATCACCTTTCTTGAGCAATATGGCATAACTACTGATAGTGTTACCGTTGTGGATCCGGATAAGACCTATCAGGTAAAGGCCTGCACTATCCATCCGGTTTATGAGAATTACCGTGTTCAACAATTTCTTGCATGTCTTGCTGTTTTAGATACGACTCCAAATACTGCAGACAGAAGTGGGCTCATTAAACAAATGGGCACCTACATGTTGGAGACGCACGAGAGTTATTCCATTTGTGGCCTGGGGACTGTGCGGACAGATACTATTGTAAAACTGGCCCTGACTAAAAAAGGAATTGCAGGTGCACGCATTACAGGTGGTGGTAATGGAGGAACAGTATGTATGATGGCGACAGGTGAAGAAGGTTTAACCGCAGTACATGAACTCCATCGCGAGTTATGCGAACATTATGGAGAAGACCTTTCGCTATTTCTATAAAATTGATTTTTTAACTTATCATAACCAAAGTTTATGACTATTACTCAAATAAAGAATCTGATTGTTTTAGTTGGTGTTGCCTGCTTATGGAGCTGTCAGTCAAAACAGGAAACTGATGCATCAATCAACACGCAAGCTTTCGGTATGATAAATAATAAAGAAATTGTTGCGTACACACTTCAGAGTAAATCCGGCATGCAGGTAACGGTGCTGAACTACGGAACCACTATCACGAAAATTCTTGTGCCCGATAAGCAAGGTGTTACAGGAAATGTAGTGTTAGGTTTCGATTCGCTGGCAGGTTACCTGCAAGAGACTAATCCATATATCGGCCCCACTATAGGACGTTTTGCCAACAGAATTGGGAAAGCGACATTTACCTTAAATGACACTACTTATCAACTTACTGCTAATAACAATGGCAATACCTTGCACGGTGGTGCAGAAGGTTTGCATAAAAAGATCTGGGATGTAAAAGTACTATCTGACAGTAGTATAAAATTCACCTACCTGAGTCCGGATGGTGAAGAAGGGTTTCCTGGAAACCTGACTGCAGAAGTGATTATGACCCTGAAGTCAGACAATGCCCTGCAGATTGATTACGCTGCTACTACTGATAAAGCTACACCCGTGAGTCTTACGAATCATGCTTATTTTAATTTAGCCTATGGCAGCAGTGAGACAATTTTAGATCATGAATTAATGATTAACGCTGATCAGATAACACCTGTTGACAGTATGTTAATTCCAACAGGTATTTTAGCACCCGTAGCAAATACAGCCTTCGATTTTAATCAGTTTAAAACTATGGGAAGAGACCTTGATCAGGTAACTGGCGGATACGATCATAACTTTGTGCTAAACAACCGGGAAGACAAACTTGCTTTGGCCGCTACTGTAGTTGAAAGTAAAAGTGGGAGAAAACTGGAACTGTTCACTACCGAACCTGGCTTACAATTTTATTCCGGTAATTTTCTAGATGGAACACTAAAAGGAACTAACGATATCATTTATAAGAAACATGCAGGTTTCTGCTTGGAGCCGCAACGTTTTCCTGATTCACCGAATCAATCTTTATTTCCCAATACGATATTGCAGCCAGGTGAAACATATAAACAAACCAGTGTGTATAAATTTTCTACTCAGTAGTCTTTTATCATAATACTCGATGATATCACCGATTAACTGGAATTGATGGATTGACATCAGTACGTAAAATAGTATTCAAGCTTTAGGTTATTCACTCAATTCCAGTACAACAACACTATTGGGAGGCATTGTTAAACTTACCGTTCCCTTAGCGAAAGATGCTTTCTTGAATTCTTGTGGACTCACTTTATTACTGTTCTCAAATGTATTATGATCCTGTACTGTTGATGATGTTAGTATTCTGCCTTTGATTTGTTTTACCTTAAAAGAACCTACACTAAGTTCTATACTCTGGCTTTTCTTATTATCAATGTTAGTTAAGGAAATGTTCAGTTTGCCGGCTGTATCTTTTGAAGCAGAAGCGGAGATCGCTGGCAATTGATTGTTACCCACAACAAAATTATTAGTCTGAACAGTAACCGGGACTAAAAGGGCATCCTGATGTACTTTATACATCTCCATAACATGATAGGTAGGTGTCAGAATGAGCTTTTCTTCTTTTGTAAGAATGACAGCCTGAAGCACATTAACGATTTGTGCAAGGTTAGCCATCTTCACCCGATCAGCATGATTGTTAAAGATGTTTAGGGTAAGGCCGGCAATCATGGCATCTCTGATGGTGTTCTGTTGATACAGCTGTCCTTTTCCAGATGGATCTTCCTCATACCATCCCCCCCACTCATCAACAATTAAAGCAACTCTTTTAGCAGGATCGTATTTATCCATTACTTCACTATTCCTGGTAATAAAATCTTCCATGCGAAATGCCTGTTGCATGGTTTTAAAATACTCTTCATCACTAAACTGAAAAGAAGAACCTTTAGCACTCCAATTAATTACTGAATAGTGATGTATAGATATACCCTCTAATCGTTTCGCTGGTATGTCACGCATAAGTGTTTCAGTCCAGGCATAGTCAGGTGTGCCTGGGCCTACTGCTATTCGGAATAGTTTTTCTGTGTTGCTGTAACTTGTTATGGCAGTTGCATATTGCTTGTACAAATTGATGTAGTGATCAACCGACATATTTCCCCCACAATCCCATGATTCGTTTCCTATTCCCCAATACTTCACTTTCCAGGGATTAGCGCGGCCATTCCTCGCACGCATGTCAGTTAAATAGCTTGTACCATTTGCATGGTTGGCATATTGTACCCACTCCATGGCTTCCTGAATAGTACCGCTGTTCATATTTAGTGCGAGATAAGGTTCTGCGCCTAACAACTCACATAGATCAAGAAATTCATTGGTGCCAAAACTATTATCTTCGCGCACATTACCCCATGACAAATTCTCGATATGTTTTCTTTCATTGAAAGGGCCAATGGCATCTTTCCAATGATAAGTGTCTGCAAAACATCCACCAGGCCAACGAAGATTAGGGATTTGTAAATCTTTAAGTGCTTTTATAACATCATTGCGTACTCCCGATGTATTCGGAATTTTCGCATTATCTCTTCCCACATAGATACCATCGTAGATACATCTTCCCAAGTGTTCAGCAAAATGACCGTAGATGTGTTTGCTTATGGTGGTCTTAGCGGAGTCAACATGCAAGACGATTTTGTTTTGCGCCAGCAAAGCAAGGGAGCAAAATCCCAGAAAGAATAGTGAAATTATTTTTTTCATAACCAATGTACTTAAAATCCTTCCGACTGCTTATTTTATTAAAATTTGAAATTTGAAATTTGAAATTTGAAATTTTATTCTTGCAAGTATCTAAACAGATATCTGCCAACCATCAATACTGCCACCATGGCAGCGGAAGTTCAATATCACTCACTGAATTAACAACCAAATCTGCCTTAAAGGCAAACTTATGTTGGTCTTCTCTTTTTGTAACACCTGACAATACTAAAATGGTATGATAGCCCATCTGCACCCCTCCTTGTATATCGGTATCCATAGTGTCGCCAATCACCGTGGTGTCTGCAGTTTCAAGGCCCAAGGCTTTGCGCGCAGAGCGCATCATCACAGGGCTTGGTTTTCCAATCACAAATGCCTTTGCTCCTGAAGCTTCTTCAATCATCGCAGTAGTCGCTGCGATACCTAAGTTGGCCCAGCCTTTCTTTTTGGGCGAGGGATCACGGTTGGTGGTGATCAATTTTGCACCTGCTAAGATCATATCCACAGCACGCTGCACACTTTCCAGGGTGAAATTTCTCCCTTCACCCAATACCACAAAATCAGGTTCGGTATCTACAAGGGTAATGCCATTTTCGTTCAGGCTACTGACCAGTCCTCCTTCACCTAATACAAAGGCAGTACCATCCGGTATCTGACTTGATAAGAATTTTCCTGTAGCCATAGCACTTGTGTAGACATGACTTTCTGAAACATGTATGTCTAACTTCTTAAGCTTGCGTACTACTTCCAAACGTGTTCGCTGACTATTGTTAGTCATGAACATGAAAGGAATGTCTTGTTTCAACAAGCGATCAATAAACTGATCAGCACCGGGAATAAGTGTATCTCCTCCGTAGATCACACCATCCATATCAATTAATAATCCTTTTGCCATGTTATAAAGTTAAAGCACAAGCATCTTATTCAATAAGCACATGACTATAAAGTTTTATACAATCTTAAAACCTGTAAATAACGAAAACGATTGCAACGTTAGCACGAACAATCATTGCTTCTGCTTATAAACATCATCATCACCTTCGTAACTAAACCAGTCAAAACTTGCTGTTGCCGTACTTGGTTCACCTAATGAAGTTGCGTACATGGCATAAATACATCCTACAAAACCTCCTGCTACTTGTGTACTTAGAAATTTAGCGTCAACATTTCTATCCATTGAAATCCAATCAACATTATTTGTTGCATAATAGAAAGCATATTGATCACCTTTACTTTCAATCTTTAAGCGAATGTCCCTTGTTGCTATATCAAGAGGCTTTGAAACGAGTAATAACATACTTGAATCCTTTACTCCGGATTGATATAGTTGAACAACAGGTTTACCATCGGCAACTGACTTACATAAAAAGTAGAAATGCTCCTCATTCTGAAAAATTAATAAGCCAGCTTTTTCATTCTCCTTTTGTGTTTCTAAACTCAGCGAAGTGCTTGCGCTACTATTCAAGTGCTGTTGGCGATGACCTACAAAACTTGGATTAACATATTCTGTACATTGTTCGGGTCTCACCTTCAAGTTAAGAGAGCCGGTTTTATCTGATAGCGAATACCAGGCTTCTTTGGGAGCACGTAAAAACATCCACTCCAATGCAAGTTGATCAGTACTGAAGTCATCTTTAAAGATAAAATTTCCACTTTGCGGTCGGCTACCTGTTTCTGCCTTTGGAAGAGGATAGTCGTAGGTGTATCGCACTTCATCAAAATCAGGATTAATTACAGGCCATCCATCAATCCATTTCACTGGTGCCAGAAATGTTTCCCTCCCATTATTGTAGTAATCTTTATCAACGTAAGGTCTGCAGCCAAGAAACACAGCCCACCACTCACCATTTTCTGTTTCAACAAAATCAGCGTGGCCCGTGGTTGTAATCGGGTTAGTACGTTTTGGATCCAAATGACGTTGGGTAAGGATTGGATTTTTCTCATATGAAATATAAGGTCCAGTAAGTGACCTGCTTCTGAACACTACTTCAGAGTGTTGATAGGCAGTGCCTCCTTCTGCAGCAATCAAATAGTAGTAGCCATCTTTTTTAAAAATATGAGGTGCTTCGATCCAGACTGGTTTTTTACTTAAATCGGTACCACCATTAATCAAAATTGATTCTTCACCAATAGCGTTTAAACTATCTATGCCAAATTCAATGATGCGGATGGTTCTATGGCCATCGTACAATGGTGCGTTATCAGGAGCTATGCTATTATAAATTAAATAGGCCCGTCCATCTTCATCAAAATACGGAGATGGATCAATGCCATTGACTTGTGGAAACCACGTAGGATCAGACCAGCCCTTTTCCGGATCGGCTGAAGTGGAAATGAAGTTACCGCCACGATCTATCAAGGTACAACTTACATAGAATAGACCATCGTGGTAACGAATAGATGGAGCGAATAAGCCACGAGATACTCTGGAACCCTCAACATTAAAAATTTCGGGTTTGTGTATCACATAACTAATCAATTTCCAATTCACTAAGTCCTTACTCCTGAAAACTGGAATACCCGGATAGTAGACAAAAGTAGAAGTCACTAAATAGTAGTACTCACCTACTTTACAAATGCTGGGATCAGGATAAAAGCCAGCCAATATCGGATTAGTGAATTGTTCTCGTTTTGTCTGACAGGCAAACAATACAAGCATGAGAATTAAAAGACTTAGTTTTTTCATGTGTCTGTAGCTTTTATTTAAGGTCACATGGAATGGCCAAAATAATCCTTTGTTGTTGATGCAAAATATTTAAATGCCATTTCATCGTTGATTATCCACCTACACCAATTGGAGAGAAGTACATGAAAATGGCTGCAATAAGAAACAGCACAATAACAGAAAGCACAACATCAGACTTTGTCCAGCTTGCTCTTGTTTTCTCACGGTCTTCTGCAACAATAGTGGCATACGTTAGCCCCTGAATTTGTTGTTCCGAAGGTTTGTCTGTCAGTAAGCTAACAACCAATAATAACACCACTGAAAAAACAAACAACAGAATACAGAAGTACAGGAAGTTAAGATTGGCAAATTCGTAAACCAAGCCACTTAATGAACTCTTATTAAGTTCTAGTATGATGCGTAAAAATCCGATAACAGCACCCGTGATTAAAGTTACCATTGCACCTTTTGCATTAATGCGTTTGTAGAATAAACCTAGCAGGAAGACTGAAGCAATTGGAGGAGCCAGATACGATTGCACACTTTGCAAATAATGATACAGCACACCTGAGATACCACTCATTACAGGAATCCACAAAATACCGAGTATAACAACTACACCTGTAGCAATTCTGCCTACAGCTACCAACTTCTTTTCTGAACTCTCTGGTCTTACCTTTTTGTAAATATCCATAGTGAACAAAGTAGAGCATGAATTAAATACAGAGGCTAATGAACTCATCAAAGCAGCCAACAATCCACCTGCTATCAAACCACGAAGACCTGCCGGTAACAATGTTTTTACTAACGTTGGGAAAGCGCTGTCAGCACTCGTTAATTCTAATTTACCAGCACTTACTAATGCGGTGGCTATTAAACCTGGCACAAGGAAAATGAAGAAAGGGAAAAGTTTTAAGTACGCTGCAAAGATAGTCCCGCGCCTGGCCTCTTGTTCATTTTTTGCCGTAAGACAACGCTGTACAATATATTGATCAGTACACCAATACCAGATACCAACAATAGGCGAAGCGAAAAGAATACCTGCCCATGGAAACTCCGGGTGGCTTAAAGGAGGAAACATATTTAACTTCTCCTTAGGTGTTGCTGCAATCATAGCATCCCAACCACCTAATTCAATTAAGCCAAGAACGGTTAGAATAGCTGATCCTACTATCAACAGAATAGCTTGAAGTGTTTCTGTATACACAACGGCTTTCATACCACCTAACACAGTGTAGATACCTGTTAACACAACCAACACTAAAGCACTTGTCCAGAAATCAAAACCCATGAAGGTTGCAATTACTACAGCACCAGCATACACTGTTACTGAAACTTTTGTAATAACATAACTAAGTAATGAGACTACCGAAAGAAACCAGCGAGCCGAAGAGTTGTACCGCCTTTCTAAAAACTCAGGCATAGTAAACACACCACTGCGTATGTAAAAAGGAATAAATACCCAACCTAATAGTAATACAATCCATGAGTGCAGTTCATAATGTCCCATGATCACACCTGTTTCAGCTGCTGTACCGGATAAACCTACTACGTGTTCACTGCCCACGTTAGAGGCAAGAATAGACGCACCTACTACAAACCAACCTATATTCCGTCCTGCTAAAAAGTAATCTTCCGTTGATTCCTTTTTCTTCTTCATCGACCAGGCTGCTATACCGGCAATAACAAGAAAGTAAAGGGCAATAACTACCCAGTCTAATGTTGATAGAATTTCCATGTTTAAATCATTAAAATTATTTTACTGTAAAATTGGTTTGTAAGGTCTTGGCAGCGCCTAATTGATCAGATCTGTTTCCGGGTAATGAACCGCCAATTGAAACAGTGAAAGCTCCCGGCTCAAGTATGGAGTTTCCTTTATCATCTACTAACATAAGCATATCAGGTGTGATCGTAAAAGAGACCACAACAGATTTTCCCGGCTCAAGCGTAATTCGTTGAATTCCTTTTAAAGAATATAAGGGCGTTGTTGTACTCGCCTTTACATCCGTTAAGTAAAGTTGTACTACTTCTTCACTTACAACATTACCCTTATTGGTAAGTGTTACCTGCGCTTCAATTTTCTCATTTTTCTTAATGGAACTCTTCGATAGTGTTAAGTTAGAATATTCGAATTGGGTGTAGCTTAATCCAAAACCAAAAGGATATAATGGTTCCGCCTCCATGTAACGATAGGTTCTGCCTTTCATGGTGTAATCTTCGTAGGCAGGAAGTTGATCCAGCGATTTAGGAAACGTGACAGGCAAACGCCCGGAAGGAGAAATTTTTCCAAATACAATATCAGCTACTGCATTTCCTCCTTCCTGTCCCGGATACCATACTAACAAAACAGCATCGGCCAGTTCATGTACATCGGCAAGGTTCATGGGGCTACCACCTGTAACCACAGCAATAACCGATGTTGTAGTCTTCTCGCGTATCTTTTTCAGAAAATCAATCTGATTTTTTGGAAGGTTATAATCAAGTCTGTCACCAAAGTAAGGTGAGGCTATCGACTCACCTTCTTCTCCCTCCAGTAAACCTGAAATACCTAATACTACAAATGTAGCATCGCTGTTAGCAGCGTTACCGGTAGTCCAATCTTGCGGGTTAACATTATCCCGATCCAGTAATATTCCCTGCCTGTATTGAAGTTGACTACCTGCCTCAACGGCACCCGCAAGCCCTTCCAATACTGTTACCATCTGCGGGTTTACGCCATAGTAATTACCCAATAACACTTGTACATCGCTGGCATTCGGACCGGTTACAAAATACTTGGCGAGATTATTTTTTAAGGGCAGCACACCATTGTTCTTAAGCAAAACAATTGACTTCTGCGCAGCTTCGCGGGCCAGGGCACGATGTTTACTGCTATTAATTACATCTGTCGAAATAGCATTATACGGGTTGCTTTCAGCAGGATCGAATAACCCTAATTTAAAGCGGGTGCGCAATAATACAGCAAGTGCAGCATCAATTTCTTTTTCAGTGATGAGTCCCTTCTCGACTGCTTCCACCAGGGCAGGATATTCATCACCACAGTTCAGGTTTACGCCATTCTTAACGGCCAGTGCAACTGCTTCAGCTTTTGTTTTAACTACGTTGTGGCCCTGATAAAAATCTACTACAGCCCAGCAGTCACTTACAACATGTCCTTTAAAGTTCCATTTTTTTCTAAGTACATCCGTTAGTAAAAAATTGTGGGCACAGCAAGGCTCATCGTTCGTACGGTTATATGCGCACATAACAGCTTCTACATCTGCGTCAACCAGTGCTTTAAAAGCAGGCAGGTATGTTTCCCACAGATCTTTAGATGATGAGAGTGCATTGAACTCATGTCTTAATTTTTCAGGCCCACTGTGTACGGCAAAGTGTTTGGCACAAGCAGCTGTTTTTAAATAATTAGGATTATCACCCTGAAGCCCTTTTACAAATGAGACTCCCAATCTCGAAGTGAGGTATGGATCTTCGCCATATGTTTCCTGACCTCTTCCCCAACGTGGATCACGAAAGATATTGATATTGGGTGTCCAGAAAGTAAGGCCTCCATATTGTTTATGAAATCCTTTAGCTACCGATGCATTAAACATAGCACGCGCTTCATCAGAGATGGCGGAAGAAACACGAAATGCTAGGTCTTCATCGAAGGTGGCGCCCAGTCCAATAGCCTGAGGAAATACCGTTGCTACACCGCCACGGCCCACACCATGCAGCGCTTCATTCCACCAGTTATACGCTGGCATATTTAGGCGCGGAATTGCCGGGCTATTGTGCATCATTTGATACACTTTTTCCTCTAAAGTAAGCTGATTAATAAGGTCTTGCACCCTTGTTTCTAAGGGTTTATCAACGTCCCGAAAAACGGGAGTATCCTGTGCCAAACAATGACTGACAAGGCTTATCAAAACAAGGGTAAAAATGTATTTTTGTTGCATAAACTACTGTTTAATTGACGCTCGGTTCGTATTTAGGCTCTATTTTGCTTGAAACACCCTTTTTTAAGGAAGTATAAAAGGAATAAAATTGAACTTATAATGCAACCGATTGCATAAATTTATTTTTAAAATGCCAAATTTTCCTATTTTTACTTCGAATTTCCCACGTAAGCGATTGATATGACAAAAAAGGAAATAACAATTTATGACATCGCAGAAGCACTCAGTATCTCACCAGCTACTGTAAGCCGTGGACTTAAGAATCATCCCGGTATTGGAAAGGACACCAAGAAAAGAATTGCTGACACCGCCCGAAAAATGGGTTATCAGCAAAACATGTTTGCTACTAACTTAAGAAGAAAGAACACTAATACAATCGGTGTAATCATTCCCCGCCTTGAAAGTTATTTTCATTCTACTGTTATATCCGGTATTGAAAAGGTAGCCAATGCACACGGTTACAATTTGATTATAAGTCAGTCGCAAGAATCTTATAAAAAAGAAGTGAATAGTGTTTCGACCATGTATAATAGTCGTATTGATGGCTTGATGATTTCACTTGCTAACGAAACCAAAACCACTGATCACTTTGAAGAGTTGCTTAAGAAGCAGGTGCCATTAATATTCTTCGACCGCGTAATTGAACACCCGGATTGTACCAGCATTGTTATAGACAATAAAAAGGCGGGGTACGATGCAACGATCCACCTATTGGAACAAGGTTGCAAACGCATAGTTCACATAGATGGTAACGTGAACAGAAATGTATATGCCGACCGTCTTGAAGGATATAAACAAGCCTTGCAACAACATAATATTGAATTTGATCAATCATTAGTATTGAACATTGAACTTACTGATCAGGCAACAGCTGTGGCCACTCAAAAGATTTTAACCATGAAGCAATTGCCTGATGGGATTTTCACTGCCAATGATATCTCTGCCGTATCCTGTATACGTGAATTAAAACGTGCCGGTGTTCGTGTGCCTGAAGATATTGCCGTAGTTGGTTTTAATAATGAACCCATTGCTACAGTCATCGAACCCAATCTCACTACCATTAATTATCCCGGAAAAGAAATGGGTGAGATCGCGGCCACTACGCTGATCAATAAACTTAAAAAGCAACCCAGCGGTAATTTAAACACCATTGTACTCAGGCATAATTTAATTATCCGGGACTCCTCTTTACGAAAAAGAAAACACTAAATCCCAAACCATTGCGACTATCCTACCTCATTCTATTAGGCTGTTTAATTTTCATTACAGGAAAATCAGAAAATGGCTATGATCTTTGGTTGCGCTATGCAAAGCTGACAAATGATAAAAAGCTTGCTGAATACAAAAAGCAAATTACCAGTTTCAGAATTGAAGGCAGCAGTCCTACCCTATCGATTGCGTCTGATGAACTCAGCAGAGGTCTACTGGGTTTATTCGGATCATCAATAACACAAAACAAAAACGCTGGTAGCAAAGGAAATTTAATTATTTGCGGGCGTATTGAATCACCTGCTATCAAACAATACTTACAAAACACTTCCGCTTCTACGCTGGGTAATGAAGGTTACACCATTCAAACAATTACTAAAGACAAACAAAAAATTACACTGATTGCTGCCAATGAAGATATTGGCGTTTTATACGGAGTATTCCATTTGCTGCGTTTGATTCAAACTGAGCAACCCATTCACCAACTTGCTGTAACTGAAATACCTAAAATCAAATTACGCGTTTTAAATCATTGGGATAACCTTGATAGAACTGTTGAGCGTGGCTATGCAGGTTTCTCTTTGTGGAATTGGCATAAATTGCCCCAATATATAGATCAGCGTTACCTGGATTATGCGAGAGCCAATGCTTCTATTGGCATTAATGGAACAGTACTGACTAACGTAAATGCCAACGCAAATATCTTAACTGAAGATTATCTGAAAAAAGTCGAAGCACTTGCGAATGCTTTTCGCCCCTATGGTATAAAAGTTTATTTAACTGCCCGCTTCAGCGCCCCTATTGAATTAGGTGACTTACCTACAGCCGATCCGTTAGATCAACGGGTACAACAATGGTGGAATGATAAAGCAAAAGAGATCTACCAGCGCATTCCGGACTTTGGAGGTTTTTTGGTAAAAGCAAATTCAGAAGGGCAACCAGGCCCACAAAACTATGGAAGAACACATAAAGATGGTGCCAACATGCTGGCTACAGCTGTTGAGCCATATAAAGGCGTAGTGATCTGGAGGGCTTTTGTATACGACAACAATGTACCTGACGATCGTGCCAAGCAAGCCTATACAGAGTTTAAACCCCTAGATGGAACTTTTAAAGAAAATGTATTGGTGCAGGTTAAGAACGGAGCTATTGATTTTCAGCCGCGCGAGCCATTTCATCCTTTATTTGGTGCGATGCCAAAAACACCTTTGATGATGGAGTTTCAAATCACACAAGAATATCTAGGCTTCAGCACACACCTGGTCTATCTCTCCACTATGTTTAAAGAATGCCTTGAGGCTGATACAAAAACCAGTGATCAGATGGCTAGTGTGGCCCGCATCGTTGATGGCACAATTGACAAACATGCATTAACCGGTATTGCCGGTGTTGCAAATATCGGTACCGATATCAATTGGTGCGGACATCCTTTCGCACAAGCCAACTGGTATGCATTCGGCAGATTGGCATGGAACCACACACGATCATCAGAAGCCATTGCTGATGAATGGATACGCATGACTTTCTCTAACGAAGAGGCCGTGATAAAACCTGTTAAGGAAGTAATGATGGCTTCCCGTGAAATTACAGTCAACTACATGACTCCGCTGGGTTTGCATCACCTCATGGGTTGGAGTCACCACCACGGACCCGCTCCTTGGATTAAAGATAAACACCGCGCAGATTGGACATCGGTCTATTACCACAAAGCGGATAGCTTAGGCATAGGATTTAACCGTACGGCTACAGGAAGTGATGCCGTATCACAATACTCCAAGGCAGTAGCTGCTAAATTCTCATCGCTAAAAGATTGTCCCGAAGAGTTTTTACTTTGGTTTCACCATGTTCCCTGGGATCACCAAATGAAGTCAGGCAGGACATTGTGGGATGAACTATGCCATCGCTATTATGAGGGTGTAGATTCTGTTAAGTGGATGCAGGAAAACTGGCAATCACTGAAAGGTAAAGTAGATAAAGAAAGATTTGATGAAGTAACATCATTGCTGGCTTTGCAATATGAAGAAGCCAGCATCTGGCGCGATGCCTGCTTACTCTATTTCCAGACATTCTCTAAAAAACCTATCCCATCAACATTACCATCACCCAAGCATTCATTAGAGTATTACAAAAACCTCACCTATCCCTATGCACCTGGCATTAAGTCAGAGTGGTAACAACTACTAAATATTAAATAGAAATGGAGCAAAAAATTGCCATCGTAACCGGAGGATCATCAGGATTAGGTTATGCTATAGCCAAAAAATTTACAGCCAATAACATATATACCTTCATCATCGGTCGTGATAAAGCGAACCTTGACAATGCCTGCAAAGAGTTTGGTGCTAACTGTGAAGCCATTGTTTTTGACCTCACTAACCTGAAAGGCATTCCGGAACTGGTCAACAATATTGTTAGCAAAAAAGGCCGAATTGATATACTGGTAAACAATGCCGGCATTAACATGAAGAAAAATTTAGTTGAAGTAACCGATGAAGACTTTCAACGCATTCTCTTCACTAATGTCAATAGCGTTTTCAGCTTGTCGCGCGAAGTAGCCAAAGTAATGATTGCACAAAAAAGTGGTAGTGTCGTCAATATCAGTTCAATGGCTTCGCAGTACGGTATTCCTCAGGTCATTGCTTATTCCGCTTCCAAGTCTGCTATTGAAGGTATGACACGTGCCATGGCGGTGGATCTAAGTCCGCTGGGTATTCGGGTAAACTGCATTGCTCCGGGTTTCATCTTCACACGCATGTCATCGGCAGCGCTCGATAATGATCCTGCAAGAAAACAAAAGGTATTGTCACGTACCCCTATGGGTAAACTTGGTATGCCGGAAGACATTGCTAATGCAGCCTATTATCTTTCTTCTGATGAAGCCAGTTATTTAACAGGCACAGTTGTGCCTGTGGATGGTGGTAACTCTATAGGATTCTAACATAACAGCATCGTCTATGATTTTGATGGAACAAACCATGCGTTGGTTCGGCCCTGCTGATCCGGTAAGCTTAAGCGATATCAGACAAGCCGGTTGCGCAGGCGTGGTAACGGCATTGCACCACATACCTGTAGGTGAAGTCTGGAGTATTGAAGAAATTGAAAAACGAAAAAAAATAATTGAGGCTGCAGGACTAACCTGGACTGTCATTGAAAGTTTGCCCGTACACGAGGACATTAAAAAGCAAAGCGGCAACTACAAGCAATACATTGAGCACTACAAGCAGAGTTTACACAATGTTGCTGCCTGTGGCCTAAAAGTTGTTACCTACAACTTTATGCCCATCCTCGACTGGTTGCGCACCAACGTATCCTATACTCTACCAAACGGAAGCAAAGCCTTGTATTTTAAAAAAGCTGCTTTTGTAGCATTCGATTTATTCTTATTAAAAAGACCCGGAGCACAACAAGACTATTCTGCACAAGAAATTAAGGAGGCAGAAGATTTTTTTGCAAGCGCCAGCGAGGAAGAAAAACAATCACTGTTTAAAAATGCATTGCTGGGCTTACCAGGCAGTGATGAAAGTTTTACACCTGCACAAATTCTTGCAGCCTTAGAGGAATACAAACATATTGATGCGGTCAAATTGCAACAGCATCTTTTTTATTTCTTACAACAGGTGGTACCCGTTGCAGAAGCACTTCACCTGAAGCTTGCCATACATCCTGACGATCCACCCTTTTCAGTTTTAGGACTACCCCGCGTGGTTTGTAATGAAAAAGATGCAAAGGCACTAATTGAAGCTGCCCCCTCTCCTGCCAATGGCCTTTGTTTTTGCACAGGCTCTTTTGGTGCCAGAGCCGACAATGATTTAGTCGGCATGATAAAGCGACTGGGAGCACACATTCATTTCCTTCATTTGCGCAACACTAAACGTGACGAGTATGGTAATTTTTATGAAGCCAATCACCTGGAGGGTGATGCCGATATGCCGGCCGTTGTCAATGAAGTATTGGCCTTGATGAATAAGACGAAGCAGTCCATTCCCATGCGCCCTGACCACGGTCATCAGATGTTAGATGATTTACAAAAGAAAACCTACCCTGGTTACTCTGCCATTGGCCGACTGAAAGGGCTGGCAGAATTACGAGGCCTGGAAAGAGGTTTGGCAAGTTTACAATACAAGCAAGACAGATAATATAACACAAATGAGTAAGTCAGGCACAAACACGGCATCATTTATACACGATGATTTTTTGCTGCAGTCACCTGTAGCCAAAGTTTTGTATCACACCTATGCAAAAGATTTACCTATACTTGATTACCATTGTCATTTGCCACCCGATGATATAGCAACGGACAGAATATTTAAAAATCTGACAAGTATCTGGCTTGAAGGTGACCACTACAAGTGGAGAGCCATGCGGACACTTGGTATTGATGAACATTATATAACAGGGAAAGCCAGCGACTACGAAAAATTTGAAAAGTGGGCACACACGCTGCCTTACACCTTGCGTAATCCTTTATACCACTGGTCGCACCTGGAATTGAAAAGATATTTTGATGTTGATCAATTGTTGTCACCCGCTACAGCACGTGCTATTTATGATGAGGTCTCCAATAAACTGAACCAGTCGAATTACAGCACCCGGGGATTAATCTCAAAAATGAATGTTGAGTTAATCTGCACAACAGACGATCCTATTGATTCATTAGAGCAGCATGCAACTATAAAGCGCGAAGGCTTCGCATGCAAAATCCTTCCGGCTTTCAGGCCAGATGCTGCTTATGCTATTGAAAATCCTGTAGCTTACAAAAGCTATTTACAAAAACTCAGCGAAGTATCAGGCATCAGTATTAACAACTATGAACAGCTGTTGCTGGCGTTGAGCAAACGTATTGACTATTTCCAAGCAGCCGGATGCAGACTATCCGATCATGGACTTGAGAAAATCTATTTCGTTAAAAGTGGAACTGTTAATGCTGCGCATGTCTTTTCAAAGGTATTGTCTGGTGCTTCGCTTGAGGCGAAGGAGATTGAAAGCTTTAAAGCAGACATACTCCTGCAACTAGGGAAACTTTACCATGCCAAAGGCTGGACGCAACAATTTCACCTTGGTGCTTTACGCAATGCCAATAGCCGCTTGTTGAGCACCCTTGGCCCCAACACAGGTTTTGACTCTATCGGAGATTATAGTCAGGCTGAAAACCTGAGTTTATTTCTGAATGAATTGGATAAGACAAATCAGCTAACAAAAACCATACTGTATAATCTCAATCCTGCAGACAATGAAGTAATGGCAACCATGATTGGTAATTTCAATGATGGTAGCATAAAAGGAAAAATACAATACGGATCAGGTTGGTGGTTTTTAGATCAAAAAGATGGTATCACTAAACAACTGAATGCACTTTCGAATATGAGTTTACTCAGTTGCTTCATAGGCATGCTCACCGATTCAAGAAGCTTCTTGTCTTTCCCCCGCCACGAATATTTCCGAAGGATACTGTGCAATATGCTGGGTGATGATGTAGTGCGTGGTGAGCTACCACATGATGAAAAATGGCTGGGTAAAATTGTAGGTGACGTTTGCTATTATAACGCTAAAGAATACCTGAAGTTTTAAAGAATATGCTTAGGGTTTTACAGTCAGTACAGCTTTCAATCTTATATCTCTGCTCGAAGCGCCAATCAATAACTCGAAATTACCGGGTTCTATAACCCATTCCATGTTGGCGTTCAGCATCTTTAATATCTCAGGTGTTATGGTAAATGTTAGATTCTTCGTTTCACCTGCTTTTAGCGTAATCCGCTGAAATCCTTTGAGTTCTAAAACAGGTCGCGCCACTGAAGCCAATACATCTTTTAGATACAGCTGCACTACCTCATCTCCATCGCGAGTGCCTGTATTGGTAATGCTAAATGAAAGTGTAGTAGGCTGACCTGATGCTATTTCACTTTTTTCAAGTTTCAAATTCCGGTAGGCAAAAGTTGTGTAGCTTAAACCAAATCCAAAAGGGAATAATGGTAAGCCACTCAAATTGTTATAATCATCTCCCCTGCCAGTAGGCTTATGATTGTAAATCAGTGGTAGTTGCGCTTCGTGTAAGGGAAAAGTGATGGGTAACCTTCCTGCAGGATTGTAATCTCCAAACAAAACCTGAGCCAGTGCATGGCCGCCCTCTTCACCCGGATACCAGACATCAACAATACCTTCCACTTCTTCTATCCAGTTATTCATGGTTATGGCACTGCCGCCAACCAAGACCACTACAACGGGTTTGCCAGTGGCAGTCACTTGTTTAATTAATTCTTCTTGATGTCCCGGCAACTGAAGCATGGCTCTGTCCTGAAACTCGCCTTCATCTATGCCTGCGGTTATGATAACAACATCTGCTTTTTTTGCAACATTTACAGCTTCATCAATTTTAGCTTGCCAGTCATTTGGCACACCAACATCCCAAACCAATTTGATGTGGGCATTGCCGACAGGTTCATAAAACTCAATTCGAATGTTGTATTTTTTATTCTTTTCAAATGCATAATCCACTAAGCTCGTACTGTAGCTTTGTTTTCCCCATCGGTCAATAATCAGTTTGTCATCCAGGTATAAACGAAATCCATCATTACCTTCCAAGCCAATTTTAAAAGAACCAGTTTCAGGTGCCTGAATTTGACCTGACCAACGCACTGAATAATAGCCATTATTGATTACTTTATCCGGTGAGTAAAGTGTCCAATGAAAATCAATGCGTTCATCATTTCTTTTCAATGCCGGATTTCCTGAGAAGTCGAGGTTATTAAAATACTCACCGGCCAATCCTGCACTATTATTACTCGTGAGGTATTGACCAGAAACGACTGTGAAGGTCTCACTGGTTCTTCCACATCCTGCAGCATAAACTACAGTCTGTTTTGTTGCACGTTGCTTAATACCCTCAAGTATGTTCACTACACCATTTCCTTTACCACTATAGCCACCTAATCTTCCTTCCTTAGCCTCTTCACCAATTACAGCTATGGTTGAGATATTTGCCTTGAGTGGTAAAATTACATTATCATTCTTCAGTAATACAATAGATTTCAATGCTGCTTCTCTCGCCACTTTCTTATGAAGCTTTTGATCAATTAATTTTTCAACTTCTTTCTCCGATAAATAAGGAGTTTCAAACAAACCTAATTCGAACTTTGCTTTTAAAACACGACCTACTGCTTCATCAATTTTTGCATGATCAACAGTAGTACCCAGTAATGCAGGACTAAACAGATCAAAATGTTTATACTGTGTTTGGAAAATAACATCCAAACCGGCATTAAGCGCTTGCTCGCCTGAGGTCGGATAATCCTGGGCTGTATTATGCAACACAGTGGTACCTCCAACGGCACTGGCATCTGAAATTACAAAACCGGAAAATCCCCATGCCTCTTTTAATTTTTTTCTCAACAACCATTCATTCATGCTGGCTGCTGTGCCATCAATAGAATTGTAGCTCGTCATTAAAGAACGCGCACCACCTCTATCAATACAGGCGATGAAAGGCGGGAAATGTATTTCTTCCAATAGACGTTCGTTGTGATGAATCGGATAACTGTCGCGACCGCCCTCTCCTACGTTGGCAATAAAGTGTTTTGGGGTGGTGATAATGTTCATCTGCTCAAAAGCCTTTACAAAAGCAACACCCATTTCGGTAGTGAGGAATGGATCTTCGCCATAGGTTTCTTCTACACGGCCCCAACGCACATCGCTGGCAATATTTACCACTGGTGATAATACCTGGCGTATCCCACGCACTTTTGCCTCCATGGCGATTACATGAGCAACTTGTTTCATTAATGTCGTATCAAAAGTAGCAGCAAGAGCAATGGCCTGCGGAAAACTGGTAGCACCTTCGCGCACCAATCCATGCAGGGCTTCATCAAATGCGATGATAGGAATACCCAACCTTGTTTTTTCAACAAAGAATTTTTGAATGCTGTTGATTTTACGCACCAAAGCCAAGGCATTTTCGGTAGTATTATACCGCAGGAGCTGTTGTGTGTTTTCAGTACCCTGTGCGGCTGCGCTTACCTGTAATCCGAATATACCATGCTTGTACTGTTCTGGTTCACGGTGATCTAAGTCACCGGGTATCATAAAAAGCTGCCAGGCCTTTTCCTCGGCTGTCATCCGGTTCAATAAATCTTTTACCCGAACTTCCACAGGAAGTGTGGCATTCTTATAAGGAAATTGCTGTGCTGATGAATCGGTATTGAACAATAACGATATAGCAAGGGTGAGGTAAAGAACAGGTACTGTATACTTCATACCAATAGTGTTTGCCTTAGTATTTAAATACCAAGGCTGGATAAGTTTTGTATTTTTTAATCAGTGAAGGAGGTATTTCAACAGTTGTAAGTTCTCCTGATTGTTTCCATTTAAGCGCTATGCCCTCACTCAGCATTGTGAGTTTTGCATTTTTTTCAGGAGCGTTTCCATACCAGCTTATTTTAGTTGGCAGCGCAGTGCCTTCCTGCAAGCGTACCATGGCATAGCGTGTTCCGTCTTTAGCCCTGGTAAAAAAAGTTTCTCCATCCTGCACCTGATCGACCGTACGTGTATTGTAGATGGCCTCACCATTACTTTTAAGCCAGCTACCTATTTCCTGCAGACGCTTTACTTGTACATCTTGCAATAAGCCCTGTGCATCTGGTCCGACACCCAGTAACAAACTTCCACCTTTCGCCACAACTTCAATTAATATATGAATGATTTTTGTACTGCTTTTAAATTGATCATTAGGTACATAGCCCCAGGCATTGCCTAAGGTAATACAACTTTCCCAGGGATAATCTGACTTTACCTTGGGTATACTTTGCTCAGGCGTCCGATAATTTTCGTAAGCACCATGCACCGTTCTGTCTACCATTAAAATACCAGGTTGTGCCTTACGCGCCATTTGTGCAATGCGCGGCATATCTATGTGCTGACTGAAGGGTGGTATCCTGGCTCCCCAGGCGCGGACTTCATCATTCACCGTTTCAAGCGGACGTACCCAGCCACCATCTAACCAGAGAATATCAATAACACCATAGTTGTGCATCAATTCACTGAGCTGATTAAACGTAAATGTTTTAAATTGATTCCATCGCCAGGGATGTTGCTTGATGTCGTAGTTTACATTGCGATCTGCGGTAGCGTATCTGGGCCACCAGTAAAATTCAGAATGCCAATCCGGTTTAGAAAAATAAGCTCCAATCATAAAATCCTGCTGACGAAAAGCTTCGAATACATGCTTGGCCACATCTGTCTTAGGATGATCAGCAAAAGGTCCGTTAGCAACAGAGAAATCAGATTGTTTGGTATCAAACATGGCAAAACCATCGTGATGCTTGGTCGTAAATACAACGTAACGCATACCGGCATCCCTGGCTGCTTTGGCCCATTGCGTTGGATCAAATTGCCGGGGGTTAAAGGATTCTTTCAATCCCCAATACCATTTTTTATAATCATCATATGCTATTGAACTGTCACGACCTATCCAGTCTACATCTTCCGAGCATAAAGTCCATGATTCCACAATGCCGGGTACAGCATAAAGCCCCCAATGGATAATAATGCCGAACTTCTGATCGCGCCATTTCTCCAGTTTTATTTTCACAAGAGAATCTTCCGGCCACTGATACTGACTTGATTGCGTATGTACATTACCCTGACCTAGCAACGACAAACAAGAACATGCTATAAATAGAAAGAGCAAGATTGTGGATTTCATATACAAGTATAGGCGTCTGTCCTGAAACTATATAACGAATAACTGCTCAGGGTTAAATTTTCTTCTGAGTTCGTTGCGAAGCAAACACTATACTGGCAAGGTGAGTTCAGGGAAAGCACACGGCAGATTGAAAGGAATAGGTGCATGATAAAGAGACATCAGGCAAAATTCAGCATATTCGGTTTTTGTGCGATAATTGCAATTATTATGCTTTTATATAATAATACGAGGCAGGCCATTTTGAAACAGCATTATGCTGCGCTGCAAGCCACCAGGTTTTTACCTCCAATCATAATTATTAGGTTTATATGTAATAATTGAAAATATTAGGTAATTGCGTAATAATTTGAAATATTAGGTTTTTACATAATAATTTTATTTGTATCTTTAATACTAGTAGTAAAGTATTCATTCAAGCGCGTCATGCCAGAGTCATTTGAAATTGTATGGTCAGAAAAAAAGTAATTACCGGCATTATTACAGGGGACATCATTAACTCAAGAGGTGGTAAGGTCAGGCAGTGGCTTCCTGTGCTCAAAAAAGCCCTTGCATTAACGGGAAAAAGCCCTCAAGCCTGGGAAATATACAGGGGGGATAGCTTTCAATTGGAGGTAAAGAATCCGGCCGATACATTATTGACTGCGATTCGTATCAAAGCTTATATAAAAACAATTAAAAACGCAGATGTAAGAATAGCCATCGGCATAGGCGAAAAAGATTTTTCTGCTTCCAGTATAACAGAATCAAACGGTGAGGCTTTTATTTACTCAGGTGAAAAATTTGAAAACCTGAAACAGGAGAAACAAAACATGGCTGTAAAAAGCAGATGGCTTGATTTTGACCGCGAGATGAATCTCTATATTCGTTTTGCTTTAATTGCCATGGATAATTGGAGTACGGGGGCTGCGGACTTAATTAAAATGCTATTGGATAATCCGGAGATTACACAAACCAAACTGGCCACTAAACTAAAGATTACACAGTCGGCAGTGAGTGGAAGGCAAAAGAGAGCGTATTATAATGAAGTAAAAGATCTTGAAATTCTGTACAGAGAAAAGGTTGAACAATTAATACGCACTGTATGATATTGCTGATAAAATTAGTGCTGACACATCTTCTTGGTGATTTCATCTTACAACCAGCCAGTTGGGTAAAAGCGAAAGAGAAAAAGAAACTAAAAGCATGGCAGTTGTATGCACATATGCTTATCCACTTTATTTTAATTATGTTATTGGTTTGGGATATTACTTTTATGGTCCCTGCCCTATCCATTACTCTTAGTCACGGCATTATTGACGCTGTAAAACTTCATTACCAAAAGAAATCAACAGAAAGAATTTGGTTTGTTTTGGATCAATTATTTCACTTGGCAATCATTGTAACTGTATGGTATCATGTCGAAAGTCCCGTAATAGTATTTGATCTTAGTAAAATAAATCTACTATACATTACAGCAGTTATATTTATAACAACGCCTGCGTCCATCATTATTAAAACATTAATATCTCAATGGAGTCCTGTAAGTAATAAACCAAAAAATATTTCGCTACAACACGCAGGAAAATATATTGGCGTTTTGGAAAGATTATTGGTTTTTACATTCGTAGTTACCGACAATTGGGAGGCTGTAGGGTTTTTAATCGCAGCCAAATCTGTTTTCCGCTTCGGTGACTTAAAGGATTCACGCGAATTGAAATTAACTGAATATGTGCTTATCGGTACTTTATTAAGTTTTGGTCTGGCGGTTGGCACCGGATTACTTATCAATTTCCTGGATAAGTCTTACTAACTGCTTAAAAAACCTTCGTATATAATTCAGCAGGTTTCGTTTCCTTTATAGATTCTTGTTCCAGTATCTCAAATACATTCTTTTTAATAGTGAGTGCAATATCACCAGTAGGCAAGTCATTGCAATCAAGACCGAATGGTTCTTCTATCTCCTCTGCCATTAACTCTAATCCTAACATAGCAAAGAAGATAAACATGGTAAGTGGTATAGCATAAAAACCAAAATCGTTAAACAAGCCAAAAGGCAAAATCAAACCATATACGGAAACGAATATTTTGATATACACAGAATAACTAAATGGAATAGGTGTTTTCTTAATGCGTTCGCAAGCTCCCATTACATCAATCAAAGCGAAATAGTGTTGCTTCACATTAATTAAGTCAGCATCAGTTAAGGCACCAGCCCGATAGATCGTATGTATTTTACCATAGATTAAGGTTGCAAGGTAACCAGGTTTATGCTGCTTGACATTCAACTCATTCAGTTCAGTTGAATCGAGGTGAATCAGTTCTTCTGTTTTTACTCCTTTGCGCAGGTGCTCTTTTAAGGCTATGCAAAAATTAGCAATATGCTTGGCGAAATAGAAACGGCTTTCTTTGTCGTTGTTTGGCAGGCTTGCCTGCAAGAGCGAGGCTAAAGTTCGGGTATTATTAACCAAACTCCCCCATTGCTTGCGGCCCTCCCACCACCGGTCGTAGGCAGTATTGGTACGGAAGACTAGCAAAATACTGAGTACTATACCAAGTAAAGAAAAGATACTCGAATTTAACCTTGGTTCAATTTGAAAAAAATACATGCTAAAACTTACCGCACTGGCTATAATACCGATTAGCAATACACCTCTTAATATTTTTTGCATAGTCCAGCTTTTGGCTAGATTACCAATATCTCTAAACCAGTTGTTGTTGGGTTCGTATAATATCATTTTTCAATTTTTAACATCTGTATTTTGCCTTTACAAGAATCGCTTCAGGCTTCAAGCCACACAATTCTTGCCACTAACATCCAGCCTCCAGTTTCGAACTTCTAACCTCACTCAATTCCACAACTGATACTCCTGCTCAAATTTAATAGCCTACAATTTGTTCATGTTCGTAGCACCACGCCCAGCGTTCTCCCGGTTCAGCAGAAATAGCTACAGCATGTTGCATTTCCTTAGCGTGTTTAGAAGCATGTTTATTAGGTGAAGAATCGCAACACAAAGTAATACCACAAGTCTGGCAAGTACGCAGGTGCAACCATTCATCGCCCGTTTTAATACAAGCATCACACACATAATCATTAGGAAATTTAGTGATTTCCAATGTGCTCAGGTGCTCGCAACGTACTGCTTTCATTTCACTAATTTACAGTTTAAATTAATTTCAAATTTGAAATTTGAAATTAATATCAATTCTCCGCCAGATACTCATGCACAAACTTAATTGCCATGGCCCCCTCGCCTACAGCAGAGGCAACACGGTTCATAGCACCGGCTCTTACATCACCGGCAGCAAATATGCCAGGACTACAAGTCTCAAGCAAATAGGGCTCCCGTGGCAGCTTCCATGTTTTTTTAAAACTATCATACTTCAGTAAATCGCGACCAGTCTCTATATATCCCTTATCGTCTCTGATGATATCTAACTTCAGCCAATCAGTTACTGGTTTAGCACCAATGAAAATAAATAAGGCAGCAGCCTTTTCTTGCCTACGTACATTGGTCACAATATTTTCCAGACAGATTTCCTCCAACTTTTCGTTGCCGTATACCTGCCCCACTATGGTTTCACCGAGTACTTCAATGTTAGGTGTGTTACTGATTTGATCAATCAGATACTGCGACATGGTAGACGACAAGTTTTTTTTGCGAATAACCATAAATACTTTTTTTGCAAAGTTTGACAGGTACATAGCAGATTGTCCGGCTGAATTCCCACCACCAACTATGTAGACATCACGATCCCGACAAGCATGTGCTTCGGTAGTTGAGGCTCCATAGTAAATGCCTGCTCCCGTAAATTTCTCTATATCTGGCGCATCTAAAGAACGATAATCCACTCCTGTTGTAATAATTACACTTCGTGTATTAATTACACTACCATCACGTAGCGTAATAATTTTATAAGAATCTTTAATGGTTATATCAACTACCTCTTGTGGTGATAGCAACTCAACACCAAAACGTGTAGCCTGAGAAATGGCTCTCCTCGATAACTCTGCACCACTTAAACCATTTGGGAAACCCAAATAATTTTCAATACGTGAGCTTGTACCTGCTTGTCCACCGGGGGCACGCTTTTCTACCATGGAAGTATTCAAGCCCTCTGAACCACCGTATACAGCAGCTGCTAAACCGGCAGGACCAGCACCAATAATAGTTACATCATACAAAGTCTTTGATGCTTTAGCACGCATACCAGTCCTTTCTCCTACTGTAGGCAAATCTGGATTTAATAGAAAAGCACCATCTTCAAAAAATACAGCAGGTAATGATTTTACATCAATCTTATTAAGTTCTACTAACTCTTGCCCTATAGGACTACTCTCAACATCCAACCACTGATACGGAATTAAATTTCCTGATAAGAAATCTTTAATTTGATGTGAGCGCGGTGACCATTGATAACCGACAATACGTATACCTTGAAAAACAGGAACATGCTTACTCATCCACTCATCCAACTGTTCATCCAACGCTGGATACAATTTTTCTTCAGGCGGATCCCAGGGCTTCATTAAGTAATAATCAAGTTGTACATCGTTAATGGCACGAATAGCAGCATCGGTGTCTGAGTAAGCCGTTAACAAAATACGTCTAGCGTCTGGATATAACTCTTTGGCTTGTTGCAAAAAATCAACACCTAACATTTCAGGCATACGTTGATCAGACAAAAATAAAGCGACTACTTCATTCTTGTTCTTTAAATCTTTCAAGGTTTCCAATGCCTCGTTGGCCGAAGTAGTGCTGAGTATGCGATAATCCTTTCCATACTTATTACGCAGGTCACGTGCAACAGCACGCAGTACTTGAGGATCATCATCTACGGCTATTAATATAGCTTTGTTCATAGTTATTTAATGGGGAAGCAAATTTTAAATTCTGTTCTGCCAGGCTTTGAAGTCAATTCAATTTTTCCGTTGTGCTGATTAATAATTTGTCGTACTACTTCTAAACCAAGACCTGTACCTTTACCCATGGCTTTGGTCGTAAAGAACGGGTCAAATATTTTATCTTGTATTTCTTTGGGTATACCTGGCCCACTATCGATGATGTAGACATTGATGAACTCCCGATCGAGAAGAGTTTTGATCTCGAGTACTCTCTCATCTGTATTTTCCATTGCATCAATAGCATTATCAATCAGATTTGTCCATACCTGATTCATTTCGCTGACGAAGATTGATGCCTTTGGTAAATCTTTTTGAAAATTTTCAACAAGTTTAATGCTGTTTTTTTTCAGCTTATGATTAAGCATAGTTAAAGTATTTCGGATACCCGGATGTATATCAGCCACTTGCTTCTCGGTTGCCTGATCCATGTGCGTATAGCCTTTTACCGAAGTAACAAGCGTATTGATTCGTTTTGAGGCTTCCTCAATATCGGAAACTAATTTTTCAGTAGTCAGCACCTGATTAATCCAATACAACACTGCAGGAACATCAATGGGTCTCAACCAACCCTTTATTTCTTCGAGGTCTTCAGTATTTATAGAGAAGTCTGCGAAGGTTTCAACTATATCATAGGGGTTTTCTAGCCCTGTTTTCTCCAGCCAATCTGTTAGCTCGTCTTCCAATGCAGTTTTTTGCATCAAAGAAAGTGAGACATCACCATAGCGTTGTGTTCTTTTAAAAACAAAATTGGTTACCTGATCCACTATTGCATCATCAGCCTGTATTTTGATTACACGCTTAAAATTTTCCGGGGTATGTGCCAAATGCTTTTTTAATTCTTGCGCACTGCGCACTACTGCCGCTGATGGATTATTGAGTTCATGTGCCAGTCCTGCAGAAAGTTTACCCAAGGCCATCATCTTGTCATTCTGCTGTTGTTGCTTGGTGAAGTCACGCACACGATCCGTCATGTTATGCACTAACACTTCTGTTATCTCATGACATTGATTGATTAACTCCGGAAAATGATCCTTATGCAGAAAGAAAAGAATGAGATCGCCCTCTGCAAAGCCTTCAGCTACAGCTGCTTTCATGCGTGAATAAGGTAGACGACCTAATATTTCCATGGGCTCATACGTACCCAGATTTCTACGGCCATTGGGTTGATTAACGAAAAGTGTAACACCGCCCTGCATTACAATTTGAAAGCCATCAATGGTGTCTCCACTGCTGAATACCTTATCACCTTCTTTATAATGATTGGCTGTGCCATTGGAAGCCAGCCATTGAAGTTGTTGATCGGGAACATTAACAAACTCAGGTACCTGCTTTAATAAATGAAAAACATCTTTTACCATGTAAGGGGGTAATATTTAATATGCATATCCATTTAGAGTCCTTGACCACTTGATCATTACAAATAAAGGGGAACAATCTGCAAAAACTTAGATTGCTTCGGTCGTGCCTCCCTCGCAATGACGTGAATTCTTATTTTAGGACTTTTCGCGGACATTGATAATATTTAATAATATTAATAGATAAAGATTATCTGAGCAAAAAAGTTTCATTTCTCATTGCCTTAGCCCCAAAGAAGATTCTGTTGGCCTGTTATTTAAACTATTTTGCTCCCTTAGTGGTTAATACTACATGAAAGCATTATGGAATGGCGAGATTATTGGGGAAAGTGATGACACACTTATAATTGAGGGTAATCATTATTTCCCACTCGAAAGCATTAAACAAGAATATCTAACTCCTAGCAATACCCATACGCATTGCGCATGGAAGGGTACTGCATCCTACTATAACTTAGTAGTAAATGGTCAGGAGAATAAAGATGCCGTTTGGTATTATGCAGAGCCCTCCGAATTAGCTAAAGGAATAAAAGGACGCGTTGCTTTTTGGAAAGGGGTTCAGGTTACCAAGTAATTGTAATATTGCATGCCATAGATTTAACTAATGTTCACAGATGCCTAAGTCCTATATTTGAGAACTTTTAGATTTTTGTAGCCTCACGATAAGCTATATTGATGGACAGAAAGAAATTAAAACCATACTTTATTCTTAACAGCCTGATTATCTTGTTTTTCCTTTTCATTCTATGATAGTACAATACCAGACAGTACGCAAGCATTCTGTTGAGCTTTGCAAACCTTTGCAACGTGAAGATTATGTGGTGCAGCCAAGTCTGGATGTGAGCCCACCCAAATGGCATTTAGCACATACTACTTGGTTTTATGAAGAGATGTTGTTGGCTAAGTACCTGCAAGATTATCAACGTTTTCATCCACGTTATGCCTTTCTTTTCAATAGCTACTATAATACTTTGGGCGACAGGGTTTTAAGACCTCAACGCGGCAATATGTCTAGACCCACGGTTGATGGGATTTTGGCGTATCGGGAGTACGTGGATGAGTACATGCTCAAACTTATTCCACAAGCTGATACAGATGTATTGTCTTTGATCGAAACTGCACTTCATCACGAACAACAACATCAAGAACTTCTATTGACTGACATAAAATTTATACTTGGGCATAACCCGCTCTTTCCTGAATATCATACTGATTTTAAAGAAACTCATGTAATTGAGAAAACTCATGACTTCAAAGAATTGGAGAGTGGCATGTATAACATTGGTCATGCAGGAAGCGGATTTGCCTTTGACAATGAAGGTAAACAACATCAGGTTTTTCTTAATGCTTTTAAAATCAGGCAGTCTTTAGTTACCAATCGTGAATATCTCGCCTTTGTTGAATCAGGTGCATATGCTGATCCTACTCACTGGCATAGCGATGCCTGGTATTGGTTACAAGAAACGAAGATCAATAGTCCATTATATTGGCATAATATGAATGGAGCATGGCATCGCTATTCATTAAGTGGCCTTCAATTATTGCCTCTGGATGAACCAGTTACACATATTAGCTTTTACGAAGCTGCAGCCTTCGCTGAATGGAGTGGCATGCGTTTACCGACAGAGTTTGAGTGGGAGGCCGCTGCTGAACACTTCCAGTGGGGACAGCGTTGGGAGCATACCAATAGTGCCTACCTAGCCTATCCTGGCTATGCAAAGCCACCAGGAGCTTTGGGAGAATACAACGGAAAGTTTATGATTAACCAAATGGTTTTGCGTGGTGCATCTATTGCTACACCTCAGAACCATGCGCGTAAAACGTATCGCAATTTCTTTCATCCATCTATGCAATGGCAGTTTACAGGTATTCGCCTTTGTAAAAAGTAAAAACAAAACATGAATCTTAGTACAATATCGGCTCAGGTAGCACAAGCGGTAGAAGAAGGTTTGTTTAAAGAACAAAAAACCTTACCAAGCTGGCTTTTCTACGACAATCAAGGTGATCGCATCTTTCAGGAAATCATGGGCATGCCTGAATATTACCTTACCGGATGTGAATACGAGATTTTACAAATGAATGCTGCTGCTATTTTAAAGCGTTTTCAGCAGCAAGGTGCTTTTCAATTAATTGAGTTGGGTGCCGGTGATGGATTAAAAACAGAAATATTACTAAAGCATTTCACACAACAACAGGCTGACTTTACCTATCATCCCATTGACATTTCTGCCGCAGTACTTACACAGTTACAAGATCGATTGAGTACCTCCTTACCCAACCTACCCTTCTTCCCACAACAAGGGGATTACGATAAAGCTTTAGAAAAACTAAATCTTTCATCAAATAAGCGAAAAGTAATTCTATTCCTGGGATCCAATATTGGCAATTTTTCGGCTACAGAAGCAGGTGCTTTTCTGCTACGCATCAAAAAATCGATGCACGCGAACGACCTTTTATTTGTGGGTATCGATCTTAAAAAAGATCCCCGCATGATTCAGCGTGCGTATGACGATTCACAAGGCATTACCAAAAGTTTTAATATTAACCTATTGGCAAGATTAAACAGAGAATTAGGCGCCAATTTTATGCTTGACCAATTCAGTCATTATCCTACCTATAATCCAGAAACAGGTGAAGCAAAAAGTTATTTGGTCAGCTTACGGCAGCAAGATGTTTATTTTGAAGCCTTACAAAAAACAGTTCGGTTCAAACGTTGGGAACATATCCACACCGAAGTTTCGATCAAATACGATCAACAAATGATTGAACAATTGGCGAAAGTAAGCGGTCTTACAATTGAACATCAGTATTACGACTGTAAGCACTATTTTAGTGATCTGGTACTCATGAAACACTGAAATTAAAGTTATCAATGTATGATAAGATCCTGATAGTCAAAATTTTATTCAGTATAATTTAAAATTTAGTAGAACTATAAGATACTAATTCAGAATTCCTTCAGAATTGCTTCGTTGATTTGTATAGTTAAATATGCGACAACAAGCAGCCATATTATTTCTGATACTCCATTTCTTTACTTCTACGGAGTTGCACCAATTGGTGCGTATGCCTGTATTGCTGACACATTTTAGCGAACATAAAGCAAGCACGTCCTCACTCAGTTTTTTTGAATTCTTGTCATTACATTATGGTGATGTCGCCAACACACATGAGACACAAAAGACGCATGACCAACTCCCCTTTCAAGGCAATTGCGAAATAAGTTTACATGCCTTGTGGGTAACCATCGTCAGTACACAGGAAATTCCGGATAATCAAATTCCGGCTGATCAGTCGGACAAAACTGTATTACCCTCTTTTGTACTTCCATCAAACGATGGAAACAATATCTGGCAACCGCCAAAAGTGTGATCCATTAAAATGGGTTTAGTGCAAGGCAATAGTCTTGCTTTATCACACAATTACTTCTCTATCATGTTAACTTCTATTATACAATTCACCCTGCACAACAAACTAATTGTTGGCATACTCTTAGTGGCACTTATAGGTTGGGGTACTTATTCGTTATTTCAATTGCCCATTGATGCCGTGCCTGATATCACTAATAATCAGGTACAGATCATCACCACAGCACCATCTCAATCAGCGCTGGATATTGAAAGGCAAGTAACTTTTGTGGTGGAGCAGACTATGGCCACTGTGCCCGGCATTATTGAGATTCGTTCGTTCTCGCGCTTTGGCCTCTCGGTAGTAACGGTGGTTTTTTCTGATGACACCGATGTATACTGGGCCAGACAACAGATCGGAGAACGTCTTTCTATTGCTCAAAAGCTAATCCCTCCGGAGATTGGTGTGCCTGAATTAGGACCAGTTACTACTGGCCTAGGTGAGATTTATCAATACATCGTCAAGGCTAAACCTGGTTATGAAAACCGATATAGTCTTATGCAATTGCGTACACTACAGGATTGGATAGTAAGACGACAATTGCTGGGTACAAAAGGCATTGCCGATGTGAGCAGTTTTGGTGGATTACTTAAACAATATGAACTAGCCATTGATCCAGATAAGCTGAATAGTTTTAATATCACGCTGCAAGATGTTTTTAATGCCTTAGCGCAAAACAACGAAAATACTGGTGGAGCGTACATCGAAAAAAATAATCAGGCTTACTTTATCAGGAGCGAAGGCATTTTTACCTCTGCCCATGATATTGAAGATGTAATTGTTGGCACAGCAAAAAGCAACACCCCTATACTTGTTAAAGATATAGCGCTCGTTCAGCTAGGGAATGCGCTGCGCTATGGTGCCATGACACAAAATGGCGAAAGTGAAACCGTAGGTGCTGTAGTAATGATGTTAAAAGGAGCGAACTCCTCTGAGGTAATTGCAAATGTAAAAGATAAAATCAGAGAGATTCAACAAGCGTTGCCTGAAGGCGTTGTGATTGAACCCTTTCTTGACCGCACTAAACTGGTAAACAACGCAATTGCTACGGTAAGTAAAAATCTGGCAGAAGGTGCCCTGATTGTAATTCTTGTTTTAGTGTTGATGCTTGGCAACTTGCGAGCAGGTTTGGTGGTTGCGTCCGTCATTCCTTTGTCCATGCTTTTTGCTGTAAGCATGATGAATCTTTTTGGTGTTTCAGGCAATTTAATGAGTCTTGGTGCCATTGACTTTGGATTAATAGTCGATGGTGCTGTCATCATTGTTGAGGCAACGCTGCATTATATGACTATCTCCGGTATTCATGGTGTACTGAATCAAAGACAAATGGATGAGCAGGTTGGAGGTTCGGCAAAAAAGATGATGAGTGCTGCTGCTTTTGGTCAACTGATTATTCTTATCGTTTATCTGCCCATACTTTCCTTAGTGGGCATAGAAGGAAAAATGTTCAGACCCATGGCGCAAACAGTAATCTTCGCCATTGCCGGAGCCTTTCTATTATCGTTAACGTATGTGCCCCTCGCCTCTTCCCTTTTCCTGAGTAAGAAAACCACACATCAGAAAAATCTGTCGGATCGATTAATTGATAAAATAAAGAAAGTTTACATCCCTACTTTACAACTGGCTTTGCATTGGAAAAAAAGCATTGTACTCAGTGCTGCCATCGCCCTGGTGGTAAGCATCATGATCTTTTTCTCGCTGGGTGGAGAATTCTTGCCTGAATTAGATGAAGGTGATTTTGCAGTCGATACACGCTTACTTACCGGCAGTAGTCTTACCTCAACTGTTGATGCTACGCTTAAAGGCGAAGCAGTGCTTCTCAAAAACTTTCCGGAAGTAGAAAAAGTAATAGCCAAGATTGGTTCAGCCGAAATACCGACTGACCCTATGCCCATTGAAGCGGCCGACATGATGGTGGTTATGAAAGATAAATCGGAATGGGTAAGCGCACACACAAAGGATGAAATGATTGAAAAAATGCAGGCTGTTTTACACGAGCAAGTTCCCGGTGTATGGTTTGGCTTTCAACATCCGATACAAATGCGCTTTAACGAACTCATGACGGGTGCCCGACAAGATGTAGTAGTTAAAATTTATGGAGAAGATCTTGAACTGCTTACACAATATGCTAACACAGTGGGTTCCCTGGTATCAAAAATTGAGGGAACAGAAAGTCTATTTATTGAAAACATGACAGGCTTACCACAAATCATTATTCGCATCAAACGCGACAGACTCGCCTACTACAAACTCTCCATGAAAGAAGTAAATGCTGTTATTAATACAGCCTTTGCAGGCAAAGCGTCTGGTCAGCTATTTGAAGGTGAAAAACGTTTTGACGTTGTAATCCGACTTAGTGCCGAACACAGAAAATCGGTAGATCATGTTCAGAATATATTGATTGTAAATAATGAGGGTGTACAAATTCCATTGCATGAACTAGCTGATGTAGTTGTAGAAACCGGTCCCAATCAAATACAGCGTGATGATGCCAAAAGACGTATTGTCGTTGGCTTTAAAACACGTGGACGTGATGTGGAAAGTATTATTGAAGAACTTAAGCTTATCATTAAAAGTGACCTTACCATGGCACCAGGTTACTATGTAACCTATGGTGGATCCTTTAAAAATCTGGAAGAAGCAAAAGCCAGACTTGCTATTGCTGTGCCTGTTGCACTTTTACTCATTTTTATCTTACTCTATTTCACTTTTAACTCCATAAAACTAAGCCTCCTTATTTACTCTGCCATTCCCTTGTCTGCTATTGGAGGCATACTCGCTTTGTGGATCAGAGGCATGCCCTTTAGTATCTCTGCCGGAATAGGGTTCATCGCACTCTTTGGTGTAGCGGTGCTCAATGGCATTGTGCTGATTGCTGAATTTAACCGATTGAAAAAAGAAGAATCGAACACTTTAACAGAATTAATTATGAAAGGAACACTCACCAGGCTCAGACCTGTTCTAATGACAGCGCTGGTTGCCTCTCTTGGTTTTTTACCTATGGCACTTTCAAACGGAAGTGGTGCAGAAGTGCAAAAACCACTTGCTACTGTAGTTATTGGCGGATTAGTAAGCGCTACGCTGCTTACATTGATATTGTTACCAATTCTTTATTACCTCGCAGAATCGATAGGAATTAAAGTGAGGATAAATAAGTATCTGAGTATCACTTTACTGCTACTCACAATATCTGCTTTCCCTGCTTTTTCTCAAACAAATCAGCAGGTAAGCATTTTTAAAAATGAAACTCAGTTTTTGAAGCAAGCACCTGACCAGATTATTTCTTTGGAGAATGATCGTGAAGCGCTTAAGCTAAAAAACAAGCAAACACTTGTTATGCACAGTACTGCAGGTGAAGTGGTGATTCCTTATGGAAGTATTTATGCTTACGCTATAGAAGAAAAGCAGTATCGCGCTGAAGGAGATAAAGGACTTTTTAACTGGTATGGCTATTATCAGGTGTTAGATGCAAATGATATCGTACTCTACAGTCGCAAGATTCATCATCGCAAAGGAGGCCCTGCCATTAATTATTTTTTCAGTGAAAACGCTACTGCACCCATAAAAATGCTGACCATGGGTGAAATCAAAAAAGCTTTTAAAGATAATCCTGTCTTTGTGAAAGCTGTTCGAAAAGAGTTTAAAAAAGATTACGCTGCCCTGGCGCAAAAAGATGCTTCCGGCAGCACACTACTGATTCGATTATATCAACAGTCTAAAGGCAAGCCATGAAAATTCAATTCCTTTTCACTTCACTGTTTTTTTTCAGTCTGTTTGCTGTTGCTCAGACTCCTGTATTGAGTACAGCTGAAGTGCTGTCTCTTGTAAAACAAAATCATCCTGAGCTTCTTGGAGCTCGTCTTAAGGTGTCGCAACAGGAACAGATTCTGAAGGGCGGGCCTGTTGTGCCCAAAACGGATTTTTCTATGACGCTGGGGCAATACAACAGTATACAAAAGCGTGATAATAATATTACTATTTCTCAAAGCATCCCTTTTCCAACGGTCGTCTACAGGCAAAGAAATTTTGCCAGGGCCAGCGTACAGGAAGCAACAATGCAGGAAGCGCTGAGTCTGAGTCAACGCATATTAGAAACACGCCTGCTGATGACTGAAATGCTTTACCTGAAGGCAAGAGCTGATGCTTTACTCCGACAGGATAGCTTATTAAAGCGTACAGCTGAAATCGCCAATTATCAATACAAAGCAGGTGAAAAAAGTGAACTCACCAAACTTTCTGCGGAGAGTCAGCAGCAACAAATAAGTAACGAGTGGCGCATGGCCTTGCAGGATTTGCAATCCGCGCAAGCCCGGCTTCAATTACTTTGCGGAGTTGATTATCAGTTCGACATCAGTGGTTTAATCGAACAATTGCCAGTGCCTTTAATCGATACAATCAATCTGGACAATAACCCGGAGAAAGCATTATCCGCTGCGAATATAACACTGGCAGTTGAAGCCAGAAAACTGGAAGCGGCCCGGGCTCTCCCCGATCTTCGGCTGGGTTATTTTAGCCAAACCTTAATTGGTACTCAAAATATCAATGGTCAGGATCAGTACTTCGATGGCAGCAAAAGATTTCAAGGTTTGCAAATAGGGCTATCGATACCTGTACTATACTTCAATACGCGAGGACAAATCCGCTCTCTTAAAATTCAGGAAGACATAGCCAGGCAACAAGATGCCAATACCAGCTTAAACATTGGTATTGGTTATGAAAAGTTGATCCGATCCATTCAAAAAGATAAAAGTACAATTGACTACTACAAACGATATGCTTTACCTACGGTAAAACAATTGACATCGCAAAGTATGAAAGCCTTTATAGCAGGTGACATTGACTTTATAAATCTGTCCATGCACCGTCAGCAGGAACTCAGTGTGCAGGAAGCCTATCTTCTCGCACTACTTCATTACCATCAGAACGTCACACAACTTGAGCATTTAACAGGCAATTATTAATCATGAAAAATTCAAGCATACTATTACTCATTTTAATAAGTCTTGGCGCTTGTAAGCAGGAGATACAATTGGCGGAGGAAAAAACAGTAGTGCAAAATGTATTACAACTGACTCCCGCACAGGCTGTCAGTTTAAAAATTGAAGTTGGAAAAGCAGACAGTACTATTTTAAAAGAGAGTCTCGAAGCAAGAGGTCAATTGGATGTGCCCCCGCAAAACATTGTATCCATTATGGCTCCACTGGGTGGCTTTGTAAAAAGTACAAACATGTTGCAAGGCATGAAGATAAAGAAGGGCGAAGTACTGGCAATATTAGAACACCCTGATTACATTAAACTGCAACAAGACTACCTCGAGAAAAGAAGCCAATTGGCATATCTTGAGGCTGAATATATAAGGCAGGAAGAACTGCAGCAACAAAATGCCAATGCCCTGAAAACAGCGCAGCAAGCAAAGGCCAACTATGAAGGAACCAAAGCGATGGTGGCAGGACTCGAAGCTATGTTACAACTGGCGCATATTTCCATTCCCGCCCTTCAGCAGGGCAACATACAACCGACTATCAAATTACTTGCACCAAGCAACGGCTACATTACAAAAGTGATGGTGAATGCCGGACGTTATGTTCAGGAAACAGAAGTGCTTTTCGAATTAGTTAATATGGAACATATACACGCTGAACTTAAAATTTTTGAAGCAGATATTTCAAAAATTAAAGAAGGGCAAAAGGTTATGTTGAGCAGTCCGGCTTTTCAAGAATCAGTACTAGCCAATGTGTTCCTGATTGGCAAATCTATCGGTGAAGACAGAACCATACAAGTGCATTGCCATCTTGTTAAAGAAGATGAGAGCTTTATACCCGGAAGTTATGTAACAGCAACTATTGATGTTGGTCAACGCTCAGGCATAACCTTACCAGCAGAAGCCATTATTCATTATGAAGGAAAGGATTATGCTTTTATTGAATTGGGACCAGACAGATACCAGGCTATTGTGCTCACAATAGTAGAAAACAGTCAGGATAAGGTAATGATCAGTTTAGCTGACAAAAATCAGGCTGATCAGAAATTTGTTATTAAGGGGGTTTTTCAGCTTCTGGGGCTCTTAAAAAATACTGGGGATGAGTAATTCAGAATTCCTTCAGAATCAATAATCACCTTTATTAAAAGTTTCGACTATGCTTCGCATCACATTTGCTGCCCTGTTCATCTTCTTTCAAACCCTTTTTTCTTTCGCTCAACATACCAACGACAGCAGCCGTTATACCCTGCGCAAATTAAAGCTAGAAGAAGTAAATTTTGTATCCAGCTACTATCATCAAGAAGGTAATAACTCTGCAGTAACTGGCGGAATCGGAACAGAAAAACTGACTGATTTGGGTACTACGCTGGACGTTAAACTTTCAACCTACGATAGCAGAAAACGCAAGCACACACTCATTGGTGAATTTGGGGTAGATGTTTACACATCTGCTTCATCAGATAAAATTGATCCTTATACCATCTCTTCTGCTTCGACAAGTGACGTTCGTGTTTATCCTTCCATCACTTACTCAGTAACTAATGATCAAAAAAGAACAAGCTATAGTATTGTAGGTTCTGTTTCAACAGAGTATGATTATCTCTCAAAAGGTATTGGTGCCGGTTGGAGCAAATTGTCTAAAGATAAAAACCGGGAGTTTGCTGTAAAGGCACAGGCTTTTCTGGATACATGGTCTGTGATTCTTCCTATTGAACTTCGATCAACAAACCGAAGGGATAAGAAAGAACCGCGTAACTCTTACAGTACCTCATTTACCCTTAGTCAGATTGTTTCCAAACGCATGCAGTTGTTATTGTTAACTGATTTCGCTTATCAATCAGGTCAACTGGCTACGCTCTATCACCGAACTTATTTCAATAATGGATCGCACCAGATTGAAAACTTACCCGATCAACGATTTAAATTTCCTGTAGCGCTACGCGTTCATTATTTTGCTGGCGACCGGTTCATCCTCAGAAGTTATTACCGTTACTATCAGGACAGTTGGGGACTTCAGGCCCATACCTTTGATATTGAAACGCCCATTAAAATAACACCTTTCTTCTCACTAAGTCCCTTTTACCGCTACTATACCCAGCAAGGTGTGAAGTATTTTGCACCCTATCAGGAACATAGTCTGGATGAAGTCTACTACACCAGTGATTATGATTTATCAACGCTAAGCAGTCAGCTGATGGGTATGGGTATCCGCTTATCTCCACCCGGAGGCATACTGGGCATATCTAAAGCAAATGCCCTGGAATTACGTTATGGACATTACACGCGATCGACCGGTCTTACAGCTAATACAGTTGCCATTCTTATCAAAATAAAATAATATGAAATATCCATGCACTTGGTGCATCCACATAGGCGTTAATTTTTTGGATATTCCATGTGACCAAACTAAAAAATAAAAAATAACACATGAAAGTCATCTTCAGTTTTCTTTTCTTCACCAGTATCTTTTCCGGAATATGGTTTACAAATTTTGAAGAAGCACAATTAAAAGCCAAACAAGAGCAAAAGCTTATCCTGCTCAACTTCTCCGGTTCGGACTGGTGTGCTCCCTGTATTAAGATGAAACAGGAAGTATTTGAGTCAGCCGATTTTGATGAGTTGGCTAGTCAGGAATTAATATTAGTACGTGCAGACTTTCCGAGAAGTAAAAAAAATCAACTCCCGAAAGAACAGATTTTGCACAATGAAAAGCTTGCTGAGCGGTACAATCCTGAAGGCAAATTTCCTTACACACTACTATTACGTTCAGATGGAAGTATTATTAAAACGTGGGATGGTTACGTTTTTGCCAGTCAGGACAAAGTACTCAGTGAACTCAGGAAAACAATTAATCCATGAGTGTGACCATGGCTTCAAAAGTATTCAACAAAGTAACGCGCCTGATGGGCAACCGCTTCGAAATTTCGGTTGTTGCAGAAGATGAAGAACAAGCCATGCATGTTATTGAAAAGGCCATTGCAGAAATACAGCGGATTGAAAAACTACTCACCACATTTGATGCAGCCAGTCAGACAAATCAGATTAACGAACAGGCAGGCATAAAACCGGTTGCCGTAGATCGTGAAGTGTTTGACCTGATTGAAAGAAGTCTGAAAATTTCGAGGCTTACACAAGGGGCTTTTGATATTACCTATGGATCTCTGGATAAGCGGTTTTGGAATTTTGATACGCAAATGAAAAGCTTGCCTAAACCAGAAGATGCCAAAAATGCTGTAAATCGAATTGGTTACCAGCACGTCATTCTCAACAAGGAGAATCAAACCGTATTCGTGAAGCAAATTGGCACACGCATAGGTTTTGGTGGTATAGGAAAAGGTTATGCAGCAGATCGTGCCAAGCATGTTTTGCAACAATCAGGCGTTGTGAGCGGAATTGTAAATGCCTCTGGCGATTTAACTGTTTGGGGAACCCAGCCTGACGGAAAAAACTGGACAGTGGGTATTGCCGATCCACAAAACAAACATATGCCTTTCGCTTCACTTGAATTAAAGGATGCCTCAATTGCTACCTCCGGCAACTACGAGAAGTTTGTGATTATTGATGGTAAGAAGTACTCACACAATATCGATCCCCGTACAGGATATCCAGTACACGGCATAAAAAGCACAACTATCATTTGCAAAAGCGCTGAGCTGGCAGATGCTATGGCTACTCCCATTACAGTGATGGGTGTAAAAAAAGGATTGTATCTGATTGATCAGTTAAAAGACATTGCCTGCATCATTATCGATGATCATGATCAGGTATTTCATTCGAAAAATATTAAGCTCTCATAATTATGAAAAAAATAGCAACCCCTCTCCTGCTTGTTGCTTTAAGTCTCAGTGCCTGCAGTAGTGTAAAAGAGTATCAAAAAATGAGGCTGAATGATTCTGAAATGGAACTGGCTGCACGTAAAGTCCAAAAATTTGAGTCCAATTTTCAACTCTACCGCGAAGGCGCATCAGGTGCAAATGGTGGAAAAAACGGAGGGGGCTGCGGATGTAATTAACATGACTATTGTATCATATGAAAAGCCATCCTCAATTGACAATTGAAAGCAAATTTTTAACAAATATTTTTCTTTCACTTGTTCTCTTATCAACACTAACGAGACTTCTTTTGTGGAGCCTCAGCTATAAGGAAGCAAGCCTTCATGTAAACAATTTTCTTCACACTATTGGTTATGGCCTGTTCTATGATCTGGCCAATGCTTCTCTGTTTGTTTTGCCCTTTATGTTTATTATATGGCTGACTCCCTTCCGATTTACAGGAAGAAAAGGGCACTACGTTTTATTATTAGTACTTAATTTTATTGCAGTTTCAATTTTGGTCTTTAATGCCATTGGAGAGGTGCTCTTTTGGGATGAGTTCTCAACTCGTTTCAACTTTATTGCAGTGGATTATCTGATTTATACCACCGAAGTTATCGGAAACATCCGGCAGTCCTATCCAATAGGATGGATCATCGCTTTGCTGCTTCTTCTTAGCATCATACTTACTTACATAGGCTTCAGAAAGATTAATCTTAAAACCTATCGGCATTTAAATTTCAAACAAAGAACTCAGTTAGGCATTACACTGTTCACTATTGCTGTCCTAAATTACTTATTTATTAACAACACCTTCCACCAGGAAAATGAAAATCAGTTCGTCAATGAACTGGCGGGCAATGGTATGTATGAATTATTCTCAGCTTATCGAAACAATGAACTAAACTACGAGCAGTTTTACCCCACCCTTCCTATACAATATGCATTACATTCAATTTATGAACAAAAATCACTCCAGCAGGATAAGCCAATCAAGAATTTGGAATTTAGCGTAACTGAGCATAAACCAGAACAAAAACTCAATGTAATCCTGATCAGTGTAGAAAGCCTGAGCGCGGAATTTCTGGCTTACGAAGGCATTCGTAAAGGCGTTACTCCATTTTTAGATTCCCTTGCGGAGCACAGCTACCTGTTCACCAACGTATATGCTACAGGAACCAGAACAGTGAGGGGCCTAGAAGCTTTATCCCTGTCCATTCCCCCAACCCCCGGACAATCCATAGTTCGCAGACCTAACAATGAAAATCTTTTCACTTTATCAAGTGTATTTAACAGTAAGGGTTATGAGAGCCTTTACATTTATGGTGGCTATGGTTACTTCGATAATATGAATTACTTCTTCAGTCATAATGGTTATCAGGTAATAGACCGAACTGCACTTGAAAGCGAAGAGATTGACTATGAAAACATCTGGGGTGTGGCCGATGAAAATTTATTCACACTTGCGATACGGGAAATTGATCAGCGTGCTGCCAATCAGAAACGTGTCTTTGCACACATTATGACAACATCTAACCATAGACCCTATACTTATCCTGAAGGAAGAATTGATATACCCTCACACACCAGCAGAATTGGAGCCGTTAAGTATACCGATTACGCTATCGGTGAATTTATACGAAATGCCAGTAAGAAAGAATGGTTCAACAATACTGTTTTTGTTATCACAGCAGATCATTGTGCATCAAGTGCAGGGAAAGAAGAACTGCCCATTGAAAAATACAGAATACCCCTATTGATTTATGCTCCGGCTTTTATTAAACCTGCTGTTGAAACACGTTTGATGAGTCAAATAGATATCGCCCCTACCTTACTTGGACTTCTTAATTTTTCCTATAAAAGTAAATTTATGGGGTACGATCTGCTACATTTGAAGCGTGGTGTGGAACGGGCTTTTATCAGCACGTACCAACGACTGGGTTATATGAAACAGGACTCGCTTCTTATTTTATCTCCACAACATGTAGCCCTGGTGTATCCTGTTGCCAATAATAAAATCACCGGAAAGGGTGTTCCTGATAAGGCTAAAAGGTATAAGATAACACGTGAAGGTATCAGCTGGTATGAAGCAGCTGGTTATCTGTATAAAAACAATAAGCTTAAATTATAGCGAGCTAAAACAAAATATGAAAGTCCTCATCGTTGAAGATGAAAAAGAACTCTCTAACAGCATAGCGCAATACCTGCGTCAGGAAAGTTATATCTGTGAGCTAGCATATAATGTAAGAGATGCTCTAGAGAAAGTACAGTGCTTTGAATACGATTGCATTCTCTTGGACATCACATTGCCTGATGGCAATGGCCTTAAAATTCTTGAAAGTTTGAAACAACATAACAAACTGGACGGTGTCATTATCATATCTGCCAGGAACTCCGTTGACGACCGCATTAAAGGACTTAACCTGGGTGCAGATGATTATCTACCTAAACCTTTTCACCTTTCAGAACTTGGTGCTCGCATTTCGGCTATTATCAGGCGTAAGCATTTTGATGGTAAAACTAAATTTTCTTTCAATGAGATAAATATTGACCTCCTGGGTAAAACTGTAAAGATTCATGATAAGCCGTTTGAGCTGACTCGTAAAGAATACGACTTATTGCTTTTTTTAATATCCAATAAAAACCGTGTAGTGTCCAAAAATGCGATTGCCGAACACCTGTCTGGCGATGATGCTGAAATTTTTGATAACTTCGATTTTATTTATGCACATATGAAAAACCTGAAGAAAAAACTGAGCGATGCCGATTGTAAGGATTATATTAAAACGGTTTATGGGCTAGGTTATAAACTTGAAGCATGAAATTATTGGTTCGTACCATTCGGAACTACGCTTTGGTCTCAGCCTTACTATTTATTATCTCCACACCATTATTTTATTGGGCTATATATAGTCTTGTTATAAAACAAATGGATGAGATGCTTCAAGAACATAAACGTGATTTTGTTAATGCTGCACCTTTCATTCATACAGAATATGAACTCCGCCAGCACGAACAGCTTAATAAAGAATTTAATCTTACACTTGTGCCTCATGGTAACATCATCAACGATAGTCTTTATACAGAGAAAGTATTTGACTCTATTGCCTTAGAATTCCATCCTTATCGAACTTTCAGAACTGCCGTGCGATTACACGGAGCTGTGTATGAGCTTAAAATAAGTGAATCCATGGTAAGCAGTAAAGACCTGGTTATGGCTATAGTACTCATTCAATGTATTCTGCTAACGTTGCTGTTTACTACACTTGTTATCATTAACCGTCAGTTATCGAGTACGGTCTGGAGTCCGTTTTATAGAATTGTTGATCAGTTAAAAAATTACAGAATTGACAAGGACAACTTCATTAATCTGCCAAAATCTTCGACTCATGAGTTTCGTGATTTAAGCCAGGCAATTGATCAACTTATCGAGAAAAACAAAAACACCTATTTATCACAAAAGGAGTTTACAGAAAATGCCTCTCATGAAATTCAGACCCCACTGGCTGTACTGAATAGTAAAATTGATTTGCTTATGCAGACAGAACTGACGGAATATCAGGCTGAACTCATTAGTTCTATTCAGAACAGCTCTCAGAGAATTTCTAAGCTAAACAGAAGTTTACTCCTTTTAGCTAAAATAGATAATCAACAATTTGGTGAAAGAGAAAACATTGATTTCACAAACGTTGTTGATGGTTTAATTAACCAGCTGAAAGAGGTTATGGAGCAGCACAACCTAAGCGTTCACTTTCTTCAGCACGACCGAGTGATCTTGCATGCCAACAAGGTACTTATCGAAATTCTGGTTTCCAATTTACTAACCAATGCATTGCGTTATGCTCCGCACCACAGCAAGATTAATGTAAGTATCACGCAAGAGCAGTTTTATATTGAAAATGATGGGCAGGCATTTAAAAACGCTTCATCTCTATTTAATCGATTCAGCAAGGAAGATCAGTCAACCTTCGGTACAGGATTAGGTCTGGCGCTGGTTAAGCAAATCTGCCAAGAACTTTCTTATGCTATCACCTATACTTACCTGGATAGTAAACATAGATTTACTATTCTTTTCAGTAAGGGATAATTGGTTTTTAAAAGAAATGCATGCTTTATCTTGAGCCCAGCTTTATAATAAAAATAGATAATTAATGCATTGATCCACTACTGAATAATCTCTATCTCCGTTCTTCTGTTGATCTCACGCCCGCTTTCTTCATCATCGTTAGATACAATGGGGCGCTCCAAACCAAACCCTTTAGCGCTTAATCGGCTATGCTCAACTCCCTGACTTGTCAAGTATGTAATTACAGCACTAGCGCGCTTCAGAGATAGTTCCTTATAACTTGATGCATTACCGCTAGTACTTAACTCTGAATTATCGGTATGTCCGTTAATCTGTACTCGCAATACGGGATTACCCATTAATAGCTCCTTAATTTTTTCAACTTCGGCAACTGATTCAGTTTTAAGTTCAGTCTTGCGCGGATCAAAAAAGATATTCTTCAATACTACTTTTGAACCAATCTCTGCTTTTACCATAATGATGTGCGTATCAATTTCCTGGTATTCGGCAAAGGCCGGCAAACTAAAATTAATGGAGTTAAATAAATAACCTGCCTTCTCTGTAGTTACACCATAGTTTCCCCCATGAGGAATAATCAATTCAAAATCCCCACTACCTTCCTCTGTACTTATCTTAGCGACAACCGTATTGGTTTGGTTATCCACCAAGCTAATGGTGGCGCTAAGTGGGTCTGCGGTCAATTCGTCTATAACCTTTCCCTTAAGAATAGTTACTACTTTTTTATTTTTTTGCTCTTGAATAAATGCCGCCACAAAATCGTCATTCTTTCTAACCGGAGGAGCGGCTACCACAACAACTGGTGTAGGCTTTGGTTTGTACTTGGGTTCTAAAAAGGTAATAGAGTAGATGTCAGTTTCACCCTTACCACCCTCTCTTACAGTTGAATAATAAGCTTTCTTTTTATCGGTCGAGATAGAGAAGAATCCGTCATACTCCCACGAATTTATTGGGTAACCTATGTTTTCTGGTTTGGTCCATTTATTTCCACGTAGCTCACTGAAAAATATATCACTGTTACCCAACTTTCTGTGGCCATTAGATGAGAAATAAAGTGTTACACCATCAGTATGGATAAAAGGTGAATCTTCATCTTCACTTGTATTAATAGTTGGACCGACATTTACAGCTTTGCCCCACTCTCCCTTTCCATCAAGCAAACTCACATAAATATCTAACTCACCATATCCACCGTCTCTATTACTAGTAAAATAAAGTTTCTGTCCATCATGCGATAATGTTGCGCTGGTTTCCCAAAACATACCCGTGTTTATATTCCTATTGAGTGGCACGGGCTTAGACCAAGTGTCTCCTACCAGTTTAGAAACATGGATATCACCTGCACCCTCTTCACTGTATAAAAAGAGCGTCTTCCCATCGGGCGATAAAGAAGCGGCTGCCTCATTGTACTTGTCAGTATTAATATTCTCGCTTATTTTTTTGGGTGTGGACCAGCTATTTCCAGATCTTGTTGTAATGTAGATATCTTCAAAATTCATTCCTGCTCTTACCCTCGCTTCGTTATCGGATCGGTTTGAGGTAAAAATCATTGTATTGCCATCGGCAGATACTATTGGTGAATACTCACTAAATTTAGTATTAATGATATCTCCTACATTCTCAATCACAACATTCAACTCGTTCTGTGCCAAAGAGTCGGCCATCATACACTCAGCAATCTTTTCGTCTGCTATGGAGGCAAGCTTTTTATTCTTTCGCTTGAAATCATCAAAATGTCTTATTGCTTTTTTAAACTCATTTGTGTTTCGAAAAGCTACTCCTAAATGATAATCAATATCCTGATGCACGCCCGGATTGAGTCTATAGGCTTTATCAATGTACAGAGCGGCTTTTGATTTAGTATCAGAATACAAATAAGTTAAGCCTATTTTAAAATTTAGCGAAGCATCATCAGGGTTAACCTCGTATGCTTTGAGATAAGTAATAAGGGCAGCACTGTAATTTTTCTTGCCATATAACTGATCGGCAGTACCTATTAATTCTTTTACAGATTGCGCATCAAGGTTGTGCGTAATCTGTAATAAAACGATTAAGAACAAAAAATACAGTCGCATACTTTAGCAATGAAAATGAAATGTATGCAAATGTAAGACCATTAATTTTAGTTATGCTTTATTTAGGTTCATATCAGCATTATTATTGGACAGATGTAAGAAATTTCACATTCTTGCACATTAATTGTACCTTACTTAAGTTGGAAACAGATTATACTTTATATCCAAACATTGAAGCTTTATGAAAAGATCTTTAATTACGCTTTTATCGCTATTGATTACCATGCATATTGTTGTTGCTCAACATGTTCACGAATCTGGAATTGAGGCAAAAGCACCAATAGATACTACTAAAAAAAGTATTCCAAAGGAAGTTCATGCACAGTTAGGCGATTCTCACCACATGATCTACTATTATGCGCCTGCTGTTCGCGGACGTGATATCTGGGGTGGCTTGGTACCATATGGTGAGGTTTGGGTTACAGGTGCGCATCGTGCTACTCATTGGCAGTTTGATAAGGACATCATGATTGGAACACAACGTATCCCTGCTGGTAAGTATGGTGTGTTCACTATACCTGGTAAAAAGGAGTGGGTATTTATTTTAAATAAAAATTGGGATCAACACCTGGCTGATGATTATGATCAAAATGAAGATATCATCAGAATAAAAGTGAAGGCCGGCAAGAGCAATAAAAATCAGGAGAGGCTCGCTTACTATTTAAATGAAACAGGAAACAAACAAAATGCTCTTATTATGTCGTGGGAAAAGATTAGGATAAAAGTATCATTTGCTAATTTGTGAAAATAATTGTTTCTGTTAATCAGCATAATTCATTAGAAGTTTGCAAAAAACAAAAGAGGTCTTAATTCGCAAGAATTAAGACCTCTCACTATAAAAATCAAACTACCTATTTCTGAACACCCGGTAAGCCTTCTGGCTTAGCTTGTTCATTCGCAAATGAAGGTGCCTTACGTTGTGTAGGATATACTTCATCTAAAGTATTGCCTTCATACAAGCGTCCGTTCTTCATTACTTTATTAATTGTATTTGTATTACGGATATTTTCAAGCGGGTTGCTATCTAAAATTAATAAGTCAGCTAATTTGCCTGGCTCAATGCTACCCAGGTCGTTAGCCAAGCCTAATGCTTTTGCCCCATGAATAGTCGCAACTTTTAGCGCATTCAGATTACTTAATCCGCCTGAAGCGACACTCCACAATTCCCAATGATAACCAAGACCTTGCAATTGGCCATGCGATCCTACCCCCGCATTACCTCCTGCTTTCACGAGATCATTTACAAAGCGTGCATGGTCATCAAACACATGCTCTTCTTGCATAAACCATCCTGGTCTTCTTCTTGACTTCTGATCTAACTCAGATTTAGCTGTAAAGTAATTGAGCTTCGAATCTCCATTTACATTTTCTGTTGCATAGTAAAAATTCTCGGCCCACGGACCACCGTATGCAACTAGCAACGTTGGTGTGTAGGTCATTTTCGATTCTGCAACTGCTTTCGCAAAATCGCTATACAATGGATAGATCGGGAAAGCATGTTCGTGTCCTGAGTAACCATCAATTAGATTAGTAACGTTGAGTTTAAAATCTAACCCCCCCTCAGTTGTTGGCATTAAACCTTGTTCTTTACAAGCCTGTACTACCCACTGCCTGTGCTGACGGTTACCTGTCAAATACATTTTAATTGTCTTGGTGTTATAGTAATCAGAATACTGTTTCAAGATGTCTTTGGTTTGCTCATAGTCTTTCAGGTTGTAAGACCAAAAGCCAACACCAGGACCTGTACTATAAACACGTGGACCAATAATATCACCAGTTTCAACCATGTCGCTATACGTCAGTACATCAGTTGTAGCTGTTTGCGGATCGCGTGTTGTAGTAACACCATAGGCTAAGTTAGCTGCGTACATCCACACCTGATTTTTATGAATACCCCACGCTGGCCACATGTGTGCATGTGTATCAACAAAGCCTGGTACAATGGTCTTTCCCCTTAAATCCATTTTTTGCACATTGCTTCCAACGCTGATAGAACCAGCAGCACCAACTTGTTTAATGCGAGCATTCTCAATCAATACATCACCACTTTCAATTACTTCATCACCTTTCATGCTGATGATCCTTGCATTCTGTAATAAGATACTGCCTGAAGGAATATCCTTCTGAACAATAACTTTAATCCTTAACTCAGCTGGTTTATAGCCTTCATCTTTCTTTTCATCTTTATCTGCCTCCTTCTTCTCTCCTTCTGCCTTCTTATCTTTTTCTTCCTCTGCTTTCTTCTTTTTCAATTCCAGTTCTTTGGCTTTAGCTTCTTCCAAACTGTAAGTAAAGAAAGCATTGCCTAAAGCATAATACACTAGCTTACCATTAGTACTCCAGGTTGGAAACTCTCCGCCTATTTTGGTTAATTTTGTGGCTGGAAAAGAAGCCTTGTCAGCATCAGCTACCGAAATCTTGGGTACCTCGCCACCTGTTTTAGGAATGGTTACCACATAAATATCATTGTTGATGTGTGCAATGGCTTTATCTCCTTCTGGCGCCATAAGAATAACGTTGGCATTAGATGGTTCGCGCTGAGGCTCTGTAGCAGATTCGTATAACATACAATGTTGTTCACCCAGTGCCGCACCGTAGGTCATGATACCCGTTATTTTGGCATGTGCTTTTTCATCACTGCCATCCCATCGGATTGATACTAAACCTTTCTGACCACTGTATAAATAAATGCGGTCATCGCTTCTCACAAAATGCGGATTACTTCTTCCCTTCGCTTTGCCAATTACATTAATGTTACCACCATCGCCACTAATCCATGCGATAGAATTTTGATTTGCAAAAGTTACTGGATCTGGGTCTTCTTTAAAGTTGTAGGAACTGCCTTGCAAGAAAACAATTTTATTTCCCTGGAAAGTCCAGGCCGGCTCGGAGTAAAGTGCAGGTACAGTGGTTAAACGCTGTGGTTTAGCGCCCTTCGCTTTAAAATTGATTTTATAAATATGACCTCCATTATCTTCCCAGGTAGTCCAGGCTAACTGTGTGCCGTCTGTACTCCAGGCTGGTTGTGCTTCAGTATATTTCGAAGTACTAACGCGTTTAGGTGTACCGTTAGGTAAATCCATTACATACAGTCTGTTCAATGCTGTAAAAGCAACCTGTTTGCCATCTGGAGAAACAACTGGTGTACGAATTTGCGTAACCACCATATCTTTGTCATCCTTAATCGGATAATTAAAATCAACTAATGGGCCCATTAAGAAGTCCGTTTCCATTTGGAAAGGAATATTAACGGCTGCGCCCCCGGCAACTGGTATGCGATAAAATTTACCACCGTAAGAAGCCACTAATTCTTTACTATCTGGTGTAAATGACATGGCCGGTAATACACCAAGCGGTGCAATCGACTCCTGCTCATCACGCTGTACAGGGTAAGCCAGCCATTTTTCATCGCCTGTCCTAAGGTCATGTAAAATCAGACCTGTCTGGTCGTTGTAACGTGAACCATACACCAGCCACTTACCATCGGGTGATAGCGTTGGTGTAAAGGCTGATCCATAACGAGAAGTTTTCACTTCGGTTTCACCATTGTCTCTATCGTAAACAGCCAGTTGATATTGCGGCAATTGCGCATTGTAATTCCAGGCAGCATTTCGTTGTGCATACCAGATATAGCGGCCGTCTGCACCGAAAGCAGGTTCTACTACTTTAAGATTATCTGGTTTGCTGATAATTTGTGCACCAGTTCCACCGTCTTTGTGAAACATCCATAATTTTAAATTTCTTGTGCCTCTTGAACCAATAATGTAAGCACCGTCTGGTGTCCACTCTGCGGATTGATAATGATCGGTGTTACCTTTTGTTACTTGAAGTGAATCTTTCCCGTCTAAAGAAAACCACCAGATGTTTTCTCCACCACTACGATCAGACACAAACAATAACTTTGTGCCATCAGGGCTGAATTTAGGGTGCGAATCGAAGGCCATGCCTTTAGTAAACTGTGTTGGCTTACCACCAGTTATGGGCATAGTAAAAATATCACCTAAAAAATCGAAGGCAATAGTTTTTCCATCAGGACTAACATCTAATGACATCCAAGTACCTTCAGTTGTTTTAATAGACACCGTTCTGCCTACTTCCAGAGGAAGATCCTTTTTCTTTTTGGGCTTTTCTTTCTTAGTCGAATCCGACTTTTCTTTTTTATCGTCTTGCGCCAGGGTTGCAAAGGCAACAAAGACTGCGATAAGGACCAGGAGGTATTGTCTCTTCATAAGCAATTTAAATGTTAAGTAAGAAAGCTATTTGTTAACAAATAATCAATTGAATTACATCAAAGGCTTTATTAAACCATCGGTTGAATAAAAACGATAAGAGGCTACCTTACAATGGGTTAGTTGACTCCACAATCACTGTCGTTTAGTTAAAATTAGCCTCCCCTACTTCTCCTCAAGAATAAAGAACATGACGAAAACATAGCACGGTGTTTTAGGCTCCTCGTTCCCTTCGGGAGACAAGGAGCGGACAGGGGCTTACAAGATTAACCTGATAACTATGGTAAGATGCTTGCGCCTGAAGTGAAGGGAAATTATTAAAAACCCAGAATATATTCCTGAAGATTTATACTACGATCCAACTGAAGTTTTTTGCGTAGCCTGTACCGGCTGATCTCCACACCTCGCACTGAAATGTGAAGTAGTTGAGCAATTTCTTTTGTCGAAAGGTTCATACGTAAATAAGCACTTAATTTTATTTCCTGCGGACTCAGATTAATGTGTGTTGCCTTGAATCTTTTAGAAAAATCGCCATGTACCCTGTCAAAATGAATTTGGAAATGTTCCCAATCGCTATCGGTTGAAATATTTTCTTCAATTTCTTTTACAATCTTATTAAGCTCTTTTTGTACATCAGCATTTTTCTCTCGTTTTACAATGGCGCTTAAATTAGTTTTTATGCCTGAGATAAATTCATTTTTATTTAACAAGTGAAAAGTAGATGTGCCTAGTTCTTTATTAATGTGCATCAATTCGGATTCTAGTTTTTCATTTTGTAAACGATTAATTTCCTCAAGCGATTGTTGTGATATTTTTTCAATTTCATTTTCTTTCCTGATCAACTCTTTCTTTTGTTTTAAGCGCATCATTTGCTGCGCACGTTTATACTTTCTATCTATTGTAAGAAAGGCCACCAGCAACAAGGCTACTATTACTGTAATGTAAGCGGCTATTGCCAACAAGGACCTATACCAAGGAGGTTGTATATAAAAAGTATAAGTTGATTCGGTGCTAACCTGACCATTAATATTCTGTGCTCTTACATGAAATACGTAACGGCCTTCTCGAAGGTTGGTGTATTCTTTTTGTGAAGTGCTTGTCCATTCTGACCAATCTTTTTCAAAATTCTCTAGATAATATTGATACTGAATTTCACTTCCTTCGTAAGTAGTAGCTGCATAGCGGAAGTGTATTGAATTTTGAGCAAACGATAATTTAACGAATGGTTTATCCTTAACATCCTCCTGCTTTAATTCATTACCATAATAAAGTACGGAGTCTTGCCCACTATTAATAATCGTAACCCTTCGGATTAAGCTTTGAAAGCGAAAATCTTTTGGAGGCTCTTTCTTAGGGTCGTAATGAATGAAGCCTTCTTTTGAACCAAAGAGTACTTCATTGTTGCTCAATACATGCAAATTCTCCAAATCATCATTTAGGAAACTTCTTATCCGATTAAAAGAATTACTTTCTACAACATATTCACCAACTGAATTTCTTTTTAAAACACCCACTTTATCACTACCAATAAAATAGATGTTGCCATAGGAGTCTTCACGCATCATCCATATTTGCGAGACCGATCCTAATAATTTTGAATAAAACTCATCACTTACAAAAGCATCGGAAGAAGGTTCATATTTATACAAACCATATTCGCTGGTAAAAGTCAATTCATTTCTGATGGAGAATACATTGATGAGGTTATTGGATGGGAAGCCTTTGTTGCTGGCATAATAATTAACCTTAAGCAGACTGTCTCTATTCATTACTACTTTAAAGGCTCCTTTGTAGCCATGGGTAATCCACAACTCCCCTGACCTGTCGAATTCCATTACACGTGACGACTCTGAAAACCCTTGAAGCTTCTTTTCATATTTCCAATGTCCGCCCTCCTTTTTGAATAGTTGAAGCCCGTTGTATAAACCACCCACCAACATATTTTGGTTAGTAGGAATAGTAGCAAAAACCCATGCACCAGGTTCATCCGAAATTCTTCTACTTTGCAAACTCTCTATCCGATAGGCTCCAGTATGATGCCCTATCAAAAGGTCATTATCGTATTTGCCGATGTGGTAAACCTGACCTCTTGTTCCTTCTACCAAATCAGCTGCTCGTAATGGATTATCCAAATTTTTAAGATACAAACCATTATTTGTACCCAAGTAAAGTTTATTTCCTGTCAACAAAGCAGCATAACCGGTGCCAGGCAAACCACTTTGTTCGTTAACGTGGCTGAAGGGCGAACCAAGTTCCACATACGAAATACCATTGTTCTGACCTATCCACAAGTTGCCGAGGTCATCCTCATATAGGCTCAATATGGTCCTGTTTTGTAGGCCTTTTCCGTTGGAGAGTTCCATAAGTAAATCACCGTTAGCATTTACCAATAGCAGGCCGTTGTTTTGCGTACCAATAGCAACGTTACCGTTACGCAGCATTTGCATACAGTTAACAATAGACTCTTTAAAACGTTGTTGCAAAGCCATTGTCCATGGTTTTATCTGATTGTTCTCCAACTGAAAAATACCATCCTGAAAAGTGCTGATGAGTATCTTATCTTTGGAAAGCGCTTGCATGGCTGAAATACTTTTCTTGGCAAAGAATTCGCCATTTGGTATCAATTGAAGTTGCTCGCCAACCAATCGGGATAAGCCATTATTCTGCTCCAACACATACACCTGCCGGTTAACATAGAAAGATAATTCCAGGGGATAGTTAGATTCTACAAGCACAAAACCTTTAGGTGTATAGATATAGATCCTTCCGAATGTACAGAAGAAGACCTTATCCTGATCAATGAATACATTCCAGGCTTCATCGAAGTTACGCACAGTACTTGGCAGGCTATCGGCCAGAGAAGTATAGGTGAGCCTCCCCTGATGATCAGGAAAGAAAAAACCAAAATCACCCTGACAGCCAACATATATCTTACCATCCTTCGCGAGGGCAACACTCCTCATTTTACTCCCATTTCGAGTACGATAGGTTTCCCATTCATGCCCATCAAACTCTAATAACCCGTAGTTATTGGCCAAATAAATGACTCCTCGAGTGTCTTGCACAATGTCCCAATTTTGAATACCGGCCTTGTATTGTTGTGGGCTATAGTTTTTAATGAAGGGAAGGCCATTAAGACTATTTTGAGCCTGTAAAACGCCATTTGAACCGATTAGCAATGCAACTGTTATCTGAAGTAATAGTTGAAATTTTCTCACAGCTTTAAAATCGATATGTATAATACTTGAATTTGCATTGTAGTAGCTAATATATAGTTAAATCATTGATTTAAAGATAATTTGAATGAATTTCGAAGATGTGATGTATTTTTGATGTATCCTTTTAAGGTGTGTGTAGTAGTATTGATGAGGTTAATTAATTGAAAATACAATCGGTAAACAGGATGTTTGTTACATAATTACAAACGATTGCGATAAACACCCATTGCAAACAAGTGCAACAAACTTAAACCACAATCTATGAAAGTAAAGTTACTGATCTTGTTCACACTCCTCTCCCTCTTTGCCCAGGCACAAAGCCAGGTAAAGGGCAAGGTAGTTGATGAAGGCGGGATGCCCCTACCTGGAGTGAATGTCTTAATTAAGGGAAGCACCCAGGGCACAGTCTCTGATGCTTCAGGAAATTTTGCCCTGAATGTTAATAACAATGAAACATTAGTTTTCAGCTTCATTGGTTACGCAGCACAAGAAGTTGTGTTTAACGGCCAAACTGATTTAACTGTACAACTCGTATTAGACATTACCGCCTTACAAGAGATTGTGGTAGTCGGTTACGGTACATCTACTGTTAAAGAACTGACCGGATCTGTATCCTCTGTAAAAGGAAGTGAGCTAATGGCTTTGAATCCGCAACGCATTGACCAGGCATTACAAGGTCAGGCAGCTGGTGTTCAAATCTCAACGGCTTCAGCCTCTCCTGGTGGAGCATTGAATATTCGCATTAGAGGACTTTCAACAAATGGTGATAACAACCCTTTAGTTTTGGTTGATGGTGTTCCTTACGGCACTGAGGGTTTAAATGCGCTAAATCCATCAGATATTGAGTCAATCAACGTTTTAAAAGATGCAAGTGCTGGTATTTATGGTGTGAGAGCTGCCAATGGTGTTATAATTATTACCACCAAACAAGGCAAGAAAAACACTAAACCAAGTCTTGATTTCAACGGTTACTCAGGTGTACAAAGTACCACCAAGCAGATAAACCTTTTAAATGGTTATGAATACGCTGTATTAAAGAATGAAGCATTTGCTGCGGGTGGTCAGCCTATTCCTTTTAATAATGTAAACATTGGCGATGGAACTGATTGGCAAGACGAGCTTTTTCAACAATCTCCCATTCAGAACTATAATTTGAATATCAGCGGTGGAACAGAAAAGAGTACCTACTCTATAGGTGGTTCATATTTTGATCAGGAAGGAATTGTTGGTGCTGACAAAGCAACCTATAGTCGCTATAATGCACGTATCAATTTCACAACGGAGATTGCCCCTAAACTTACCCTTCAGAACGTATTGCTCTATACACATGAAAAGCGTAAGTCTTTACCGGAATCTGGTATTGGATCCGTTCTTTATAATACAGCAAATGCTTCTCCAGCTAATACTATCCTTCAACCAGACGGAAGTTATACTTACCTGGAAGAATTCAGCGATATCATTAACCCATTTGCCCAAATGGCAAATACTTTTAACGATACTAAGGTTAACAAAATCGTTGGTAAACAAGAGCTTACATATAAGATCAATGACAATTTCGAAGTAACAGGACGTATAGGTTATAACTATGCAATTGTAAGTTCAAAGACTTTTAATCCATTGGTTTACTATGGAAATGGTAAAGCTCAGAACTCTGTTAACAATCCTCAATTAGTTCCAGATTCGGTAACTCTCTTTACAAAAACAATTGATTCTGTCTTTGTAAATGGTCAATGGACACAGCAAATAGTTAACTTTAAAATGCCTCGCACAAGTACTGTTACTGAATCACAGCAGATTTACTTTAACTATAATGCAGAAGCTTTCTTAAATTATAATAAAGTATTCAATGATGTACATTCAGTGAAGGGAACTTTAGGGACCTCATTTATTGAGGACAACAGTGAAGGGCTTTCGGCAACTGCCTATACAATCCCTTATAATTCAGTTGAGTTTGGAGACATCTCTATTGCCGATGGTAATAATTTGTTAAGAAATAATTCATCTTTTCAGAGTAGAACGCGTTTGCAATCATTCTTCTTAAGAGCTGAATATGGTTACGATGGAAAATACCTTGTGTCAGCACTTATCCGCAGAGATGGATCCTCTAATTTCGGTGCAAACAATCGCTTTGGTTACTTCCCTGCCGTTTCAGCAGCATGGGTAGCCTCAGAAGAGTCTTTCTTTAATTCCAACCTTATTGAATTCTTAAAAGTAAGGGCAAGTTTTGGTGTAGCAGGTAATGATAAAATTGGTTTGTTTCGTTACAGAGCATTGCTAAACGGTGAAGGTGTTTATCCATTCGATAATCAATTGGTAACAGGAATTGCCATAGGCGCTTTCGGTAATCAGGATTTAAAATGGGAAACAACTCAACAAACAAATATTGGTGTTGATTTAACGCTTTTGGGTGGCAAAGTTGACGTAACAGCAGATTATTATATCAAAGCAACGAGTGACTTGTTGTTCGTGCCTGACGTATCAGCAGTAGTTGGTGCTTACGGAGCAGGAAGTAGCCCTCCGGTTGTAAATGGTGGTGATGTAAGAAATAGTGGTCTTGAGTTTATGGTTACTTACCGTAACAAAATTGGTAAAGATTTAAACTTCAACATTGGTTATAACCTTACTACTATTAAAAATGAAGTTACTGCATTACAACAAGGTGTTGACTTCTATGAATTTGGTGGATTCGGCGTTGGTGGTGGTACTGCCACACGTATGCAGGTAGGTTACCCTATCGGTTATTTCTTTGGCTATCAAACTGATGGCGTTTATCAAAGTTCACAAGAAGTTACCGAACGCGGTGTGACCCAAGCGGGCGCAGAAGCAGGTGATTTACGTTATGCTGACTTAAGTGGTAACGGCAGCATTAACTTCAGTGATGATTCTGATAAAACAATTCTAGGTTCCGCAATTCCAGATGTAATCATGGGGCTTAATTTAGGTGTGAACTATAAAGGATTTGATTTATCAGGATTATTATATGCATCTATCGGCAATGAGATTTTGAGAAACTACGAGCGTGATCAACCGTTGGCCAACCAACTTGCTTACCGTATTAACCGTTGGACAGGTGCAGGTTCTACCAATGAACACCCACGCTTGACTACCGCTCCAACCAGAAATAATGTTTTGTCTGATTACTTTGTTGAAGATGGTTCATTCCTTCGTATTAAAAATATTCAGCTTGGTTATACACTTCCAGCAAGTGTAAGTGAGAAAATCGGTGCCAGCAAATTGCGTGTGTACGTTTCTGCCAATAACCTGGCAACATTCACAAAATACATGGGTTACGATCCTGACTTCTCCTCTGGTAGTCCTTTGACTGGTGGTGTTGATCAAGGTGTTTATCCGCAAGCAAAAATTTTCATGGCAGGTTTCAATCTAAATTTTTAAAAAAATGAAACTATTTATAAGAACGATCTTACTAGCCACTGGCATCAGCTTAGTCTCTTTAAGCTGCGATGACTTTGTTGATATTGATCCATATTACGCTCAGGATGCTGAGAACTATTTTAAAAGTCCTGACGATTACCAACGCGCGTTGGTTGGTGCTTACGACTTAATGCAGACTTCATATCTGGATATCTGGATTGGGGAAATTGCTTCGAATAATTCAATTGCCGGAGGTGAAAGTGTTACCGATAGTGAAGGTCTTCATCAAATAGATGCTATGACACACGGTGGCGTAAACACAGAACTAAGAAGCATCTTCAGGTTTATGTATGCCGGTATTACCCGTGTTAACTACATTTTTGAAAATAAAGACAAACTTGAATTCGATGGCAAAGACAGGATTTTAGCGGAAGCACACTTCTTGCGTGCTTACTACTACTTCGAATTGGTTAAATTCTTTGGAGATGTTCCTGTTGTATTAGACAGAAGGCTTTCCGCTACTGAAGTTTCTGGTTTACCCAGAACACCAAAGGCAGAGGTTTATACTCAAATCCAAAATGATTTAATTGCTGCCGCTGAAGTGTTGGGTTGGTCTACACCTGTAAAAGGTAGAATTACAAAAGGTGCTGCGCTGTCGTTGCTTGGAAAAGCTTACCTCTATCAGGATAAGTTTACAGAAGCTGCTACCACACTTGATGAGGTAATTAATGATGGACCTTATGCATTGTCTGCAGACTTTGCAACAATATTTCGCGCATCTAATGAAGGCTCTAGTGAAACTATTTTCGATATTGAATACGTAGGAACAGAAGGCGGTAGCTACGGTTGCTTTGTTTGTTTGGAAGGCTTTGCAGCTGTTGGTTTTCATGGAATTCGTCAGTACACTGGCCCTATATACACTAGTGGTAACAGCTACAACTTACCAACCCAGGACTTAGTTGATGAGTTTGAACCTGGTGACCCTCGTTTACCGGCATCAGTTTTAGATATTGAAGCCTTTAAAACCGCACAACTTCCTACTGAAGTTCTGTATGGTGTTGGCGGAGGCGGACATACTGGTTATTTCAATAACAAGTATTTAAAAAGATTGGATGAACTTGGTGCTGGCGATGATGACTTGACAAGTCCTGTTAATCACAAAGTAATTCGTTATGCAGATGTATTACTGATGGCTGCAGAAGCACACAATCGTAAAAGTGCTCCGAATGATGGTTTGGCACTTCAATATTTAAATGAAGTAAGACAGAGACCATCGGTAAATATGCCGGCAGTAAATGTTACCGGTAGTGCACTTACACAAGCAATCTGGCATGAACGCAGAGTTGAACTTGCAGGTGAAGGTTTACATTTCTTTGACCTTGTAAGAACAGGTAGAGCTGCTGCTGAAATAGATGGTTTTACAACCAACAAAAATGAATTGTTCCCCTTACCTCAGGATGAAATTGATTTGGCGTCTGCTGGTTGGGCACAAAACATAGGTTACAATAATTAATTGAACTTAGCTGTAATAAATATGAAAAAGATACTATACACCTTACTGTGGTTTGTTTGCCTGCAAACAGTCATCACAGCTTGTAAAGAAGACGATCCGCAACTGGGTCCTGCTCCAAGCAGTACTGATGTTACCTTTACTTTCGAATATGATGCTTCAAATCCTAACCTTGTGCGTTTTACCAATACCTCGGCTATCGGTTTTAAACCAATCTGGGATTTTGGAAACGGTGTGATATCTACTGCAAATCAAGTAACAGTTCCTTATCCTGTTGAGGGTGATTACAATGTAAAATTAACACTACTTACAGCTGGCGGTATTGCCAACAGTTCGCAGGTAGTTAATATCGCTGAAACAAACCCCTTGATGCTGGATATACCTTCTTACAATATGCTAACAGGTGGTGTAGATGCGGTTGATGGTAAAACCTGGATCATTGACAAAGAAACACCAGGACATCTTGGGGTTGGTCCAAATGGCGGAACCTTCCCTGAATGGTATTCTGCCGCACCCTTCGAAAAGGAAAATAGAAATTTCTATGATGATGAAATGACGTTTAAACTAGATGGTTTCAACTATAGCCATGTTGTAAATAATTTCTTCTACGCCAATGGCGGATACGGTGCAACCCTGCCCGGTTCTGTTCAAGAACCAGGCGGTGGTGATTTCTTTGCTCCTTGGACTCCACAAACAAGCACATGGACGCTAACTGATAATGAGGATGGAACATACGGTCTTACGGTATCGAATCCTGAATTTATTGGCTATTATCATGGAGCAACAGCCTATACAATAATTTCATTGTCGAATGATGAGATGCATATCAAGGCGGTTGACCCTAATGGTGGTGATCCATGCTGTACCTGGTATCAGCGTTTAATCAGAAAAGGATTTACCAGACCTGTAACACCTCCAGAACCATTAGAATACAAAATCGAGGACATCGAAGATAATTTTCAAGTAGCGTCTACTATTGCCTTTGTGAATGATGGCGGTGGTTCGTTGACTACCAACTACGACAACCCTGCGCCCGTTGGATTAAATACTTCGTCTAAGGTGGCCATGTACATAAAAGCAAACGGTGCTGCTTCTCAGTTTGCCAATGTGCAAATACGCCTTGATTATAAAATGGATATTACAACACGTAATAAGTTCAAATTGAAAGTGTTTATTCCAAGTTACAATGATTATACAACGGAAGGCGGAGAACCATGGCAATCGTATAGCACTTTGCAAAAACAAGTGGCGTTAAAACTTCAAAATCGTGAATTAGCCGGAAACGCATATACTACCCAGGCCGAAGTTAAATTTGCTGGTCTGGAAACCGATAAGTGGCTTGAATTGGAATTTGACTTCAGCGCCTTCAGTGATCGCACTGATTTTGATCAAATTGTGATTCAAATTGGTGGTGAAGCAATTCATACCGGTGGTATCTTTTTTATAGATGACCTCGAGTTGTTAGATTAATTAAAATCACCACTGAAAAATTTATTGATAATTGTCGTTCATAAGTATGAACGACAATTATTATCCTTAACTAAAAGATGATGAATATTGTATATTCTTTGCTGTTCTTTCTTTCCTCTATACTACTATTTGCATGTGATGATGAGAAAGAAAACGGCAAACTGCTCTTACCTTCTGATCTGGTTGTAACGCTGACCAGTACCACTGGCTCTGGAAATGTATCGATTGAAGCCAGTGCTACGAATGCTAATTTCTATACGATCTACTTTGGTGAGGAGACAACCGAGACACCAATTAAATCAACCGATGGTAAAGCATCCTATGTTTATTCCACCGAAGGAACCTTTACAATAAAGGTGCAAGCAAATGCAACTGCTTCTCAATTTATTGAAGAGGAAAAAGAAGTTAACATTACTTTGGGTAGTGGCGAACTTGTAATTCCAAGCACAGGTTACACTTCCCCAACAAGTTACGATGGACTCACACTCGTGTGGGAGGACAATTTCGATGGTACAACACTTAATACCAGCGATTGGACATACGAAACAGGAAGAGGAAGTAATGGTTGGGGCAATAATGAATTACAATTCTATCGTCAGGAAAACACTTCTATTGTTGATGGTCATTTAGTCATTACAGCTAAAAAGGAAAATTTCAGCGGTGCGGAATATACTTCGTCAAGGTTAATCACTAAGGATAAGAAATCGTTCCAATATGGTCGCGTTGACATTCGTGCTGCGCTTCCGAAAGGACAAGGCATATGGCCTGCATTCTGGATGTTAGGAAATAACTTCCCTACTGTAGGCTGGCCTAAATGTGGGGAAATCGATATTATGGAAATGGTAGGTGGTGCTGGAAAGGATAACACAGTGTACGGAACGCTACATTGGGATAATAATGGATCACATGCTTGTACTTGTGGAGATGATGGATACACCATTTCTACTGGAACACTTGCTGGTGAATTCCATGTGTATTCTATTGTATGGAACGCCAACAAGATTACCTGGTATGTGAATAATGTTATGCACCATGAAATTGATATCACCCCTGCTGAACTGAGTGAATTTGATGCTCCATTCTTTCTGATTTTTAATATTGCAGTAGGTGGTAATTGGCCTGGTAATCCTAATGCTTCTACACAATTTCCGCAACGATTAATCGTGGATTACGTGCGCGTGTTTCAATAATTGATTTAAGACATATTAAAAAAAATACACATGAGAATAGTCTTGATGACTTTCCTCACAATACTTGCTTTTGCCTCTTGCAAACCAAAGTTAGTGTGGAGCGATGAGTTTAATTACACCGGCATACCGGATTCTGTTAAATGGAATTATGACTTAGGTGCCAATAATGGCTGGGGCAATAATGAACAACAAGCCTATACACGCTTATCTAAAAATGTAAGGGTTGAAGATGGTCATCTCATCATAGAGGCGCATCTCGATTCTATTGATGGCAAAGCCTTTAGTTCCTCTAGAATCGTTTCAAAACATAAAGGCGATTGGTTGTATGGAAGAATTGAGGTCAGCGCCAAACTTCCGTATGGTCGTGGTACATGGCCTGCCATTTGGATGTTGTCCACTGATTGGGAATACGGAGGCTGGCCTGCCAGTGGAGAGATAGACATCATGGAACATGTCGGTTACAATCAAGACTCTGTGTTCGGTACTATTCACACGGCCTCCTACAACCACATCAAACACACAGAAAAATCCGGTAAGGTACTTGTTCATGATGCAGCAGAAGAATTTCATGTCTATGCTATAAACTGGACTAAAGACAAAATAGATTTTTTTGTTGATGATCAGCTCTATTACACAGCGGCAAGAAGTGAAAACGATACATTCAAAGAATGGCCATTTGACAAACGATTTCACTTAATCATGAATATAGCCGTTGGTGGAAACTGGGGAGGCAAGATGGGAATAGATGAATCCATCTGGCCACAGAAAATGGAAATTGATTACGTACGCGTTTACCAATAATTGAAATACTAAAAATGATTACTCGTTATTCCTCAGCACTTATACTTGTGTTTTTTTTTCTCGCTTGTAACACCGAAGAGAAATCAAGCTCATCCGTAAACAAGAAAGTTGATTCTCTCATTAACGTAATGACCATTGAAGAGAAGGTTGGTCAACTCAATTTTCCGGTTGGCGATTTATTTAATACAGGGCCGACAGTTCGCACTGCCGAGTCTACACGCTTCAATGAATTAATCAAAGAAGGAAAAATCACAGGACTATTCAACGTACATGGAGCAACGTACACTGCCCGGTTACAGAAAATTGCTGTTGAAGAATCACGCTTAGGTATTCCTTTGCTATTTGGAGCCGATGTGATACACGGTTTCAAAACAGTATTTCCCCTACCCCTTGCCGAAGCTGCGAGTTGGGATACTGAAGCCATTGAATTGGCAGCTCGTGTGGCTGCCATTGAAGCAACTGCTGCGGGCATTAACTTTAACTTCGCTCCTATGGTAGACATTGCACGCGATGCCCGTTGGGGGCGTGTGTCTGAAGGTGCAGGTGAAGACCCTTACTTAGGATCATTAATCGCAGCAGCGCGTGTACGTGGCTTTCAGGGTGCCAACTTAAGTAATGCCAATACACTGGCAGCCTGTGTAAAACATTTTGCCGCCTATGGCGCACCTATGGGTGGCCGCGATTACAATACAGTAGACATGTCGTTGCAAACTTTGCACGAGACCTATCTCCCGCCCTACAGGGCAGCAGTAGAGGCTGGTAGTGCCACCATCATGACTTCCTTTAACGAACTGAACGGTATACCAGCCACGGCACATACCTACTTGTTAGAAGAGGTATTGCGCAAGCAATGGGGCTTTAGTGGCATGGTTGTTTCAGACTGGCAGTCCATTGGTGAAATGCTTGATCATGGTTTTGTGGCGGATAGTCTTGAAGCCGCTAAAAAAGCGATGGAAGCAGGAACAGACATGGACATGATGGCTGATATCTATTTGAAAAAGATACCTGTACTGATTGCGAATGGTCAGCTTGATCAAAAGGTTTTAAATCAGGCGGTAAGACGTGTACTCGAACTAAAATTTAAACTGGGACTGTTTGATAATCCTTATCTCTATTCCGATACCGTACGTGAGCAAAATGAAATCAGGTCTGTATCCAATCTGGCGGCAGCACATGAAGTAGCTAAAAAGTCAATTGTGCTCCTCAAAAATGAAAACAACATATTGCCATTAGCTAAAGACGTTAAACGCCTGGCAGTTATCGGCCCATTGGCCAATAACAAAGAAGACATGAATGGCTCCTGGTCATTCTTCGGTGAAGCACAACATCCTGTATCTATCTTAGAGGGCATCAAAGGGAAAGTATCATCATCAACTAAAATTTCATTTGCTGAAGGCTGCAATCTATACGACAATGACCAAAGCAAATTTGCAGATGCCATACGCATCGCAAAGGAATCAGATGTTGTGGTAATGGTGTTAGGCGAAAGTGCAGTCATGAATGGTGAAGGCGCTTCAAGGGCTGATATAACTTTACCCGGTGTGCAACAACAATTACTTGAAGCTATTCATAAAACCAATAAACCTATCGTTGTATTGTTACTGAACGGTCGCCCTTTAGCACTTGAATGGATGGATAAAAATATTGAGGGCATTGTAGAAACATGGACATTAGGTTCACAGGCAGGCCTGGCTGTGGCCGATGTAGTTTTTGGTGACTACAACCCTGCAGGTAAACTACCCATTACATTCCCTAGGGCTGTAGGACAATTGCCATTGTATTACAACCATAAAAACACAGGCAGACCTTATCTGGGCAAGCATGAAGAACCTTTAACAGAACGCGTATACCGTTCGCGTTACAGAGATGTACCGAATACACCTTTGTACCCATTTGGTTTTGGCTTAAGCTATTCAACATTCGAATACAGCAACTTATCCTTAAGCAAAAAATCTTTGCTGGATAATGAAACCGTAAGTATTAGTGTAACCGTAAAAAATACAAGTGCCCGAGATGGTGAAGAGGTGATTCAACTTTATATCCGCGACCTGGTGGCAAGTACTACGCGACCTGTGAAGGAGTTAAAAGGATTTCAAAAAGTATTGATCAAAGCGGATGAAGAAAAGGTTATCACTTTTACGATTGGCAAAGATCAGTTAAGCTTTGTCAATGAAGCCTTACAGACTGTTACTGAGCCTGGGCGCTTTCAGGTAATGGTCGGTGGCAATTCAGCAGCTACATTAAACGATTTCTTTGAATTGAAGTAAACAGTTTTAGGTTCAGGTGGAAAAGGCGATGGCGAAAGCTGTCGCTTTTTTTCTTGCTCAAGAGTCATTAATTTTGGGCTATGAAGGAAATAACCGTACTTGAACTTAAGCAGTTAATGGACAAAAAAGCTGATTTTCAGTTGATTGATGTCCGCGAAACACTTGAATACGGCATCTGCAATATCAACGCTGAGTCTATTCCCTTAGATGAAGTGATCCCTAACCTGCACCGCATCCAAAAAGACAAACAGGTCATCATCCACTGCAAAGGCGGTAATCGCAGCAGCCAGTTAGTTAAATACCTCGAAAAGAATCACGGCTACACAAACCTCTACAGCTTAAAAGGTGGCATCACCGCCTGGGCACAAGAGGTGGATGCGAGTATGGTGATTTATTAATCTTTTATTTTCTCCGCCCCTTCTCTCCCACTCAGCTAGCTTTTACAGCTCATGTTGTCTATTGCGTTTGGTTATTTCTGATTTTTAGTAGATTCTCTTTGCTTTTAAAAAAGCAGTATTTAGTATATTTACTATGAGTGAAGGAGTGTGCAGTAGGTAATAGGAAGTATAGACAATGAATATCGCCAGTAGTTGGTAGCCATTTATGAAAAGAATTATCATCAGTTGCATTTTTTGTATATCAGCGTGTGGCACTCGATCGGAACTTAAGCTCTGCCCTTGTTGGTGTTGTGTGTAGGGAATAGCGCTGCCTCACCAACAAGCATGCTAAATTTATTGACGAGTCCGTCCTTGCCCTTGTTGGTGTTTCGTGTAAGCATTAGCGCTGGCTCACCAACAAGCATGTTAAATTTGTTGGTGAGCCTTCCCTACTTATCAACGCGCAACACCAACAAAAGCGAGTCGAACCAAAAACAATAACAAGCAATGGAATCAATTGATAGCTTTTACGGATACTTTAACTTAGTTCTCGGATCAACAATGACATTGATTGGGTTTAGAGTGTACAGGCCGTTTACAAAAGAAAAAGAAGAAGCTATGTATAAAAAATTTGGTAATTTCTTTAAGTATGGTGGTATTGCACTTATTGTCTGGGGACTAATAAAAATATTTTAACCTCTCTCTCCTTGTAATTACTTATCATTTAACCAGCACAGTTATGAAAACATTCAAAACCATTTTCAGTACAGTTGTTGTTATTTTAAACTTTTACGCTTTCATTTTATGGGCTTATGCTTTTAATAAATACTCATCGCAGTCAGAAAGAGTAGATTTTTTTCTTGACGGTTGGTATCTCTTTAATTCTGTAAATTCTTTGAATATTTTTCTAATACTCATGACATTGGGGTCTTTAATTATTCTAAACATAAAACCATTAACGAGTCTACCATTAAGAATTTTATTTTCTTTTGTTCATATCATTTTTATACTCTATTCAATTTGGAGTCACCTTTAAACCTTTTAACACCCTCTGGTCGTAGGGTCTCCCTACGACCGACTAGAAACATACAATTTAAAATAAAACAAAAACCGTAAAAATTTAGCGGCCTTAGCGAGACGCTAAGACCAGAGGGTGAACGCATCAAGATGAAATTTGGACATCTTAAAAGGTTTATTCTGATTTCGTTCCGTCAATTTGCACAGCATTTATCGTAAAAAAATATGATCAACAAAAAAAGCTTCTTGATTTTATCTACCTCGATTTGTCTTCTGCATCTAGCAGCTTGTGCTCAATATCCATTTTCAAAGATAACAAGCACACCCACTCTTGTAGAGTTACTCCCACCCGGCATACCCTATGGTGACATGACGATGAATAGTGAACGGACGGACATGGCCGAAATGGGTGGCACAATGGCGATCGAATTGTCCAATTTGCATTCAACAAACTATCTTTAATACGTTTTAGCTACTAATTAAGAGATTCCTGTATGAAAAAATATTACGAAGTAGACGATTCAAAATTCCCCATTGTTGTAACTACATTAACCGATATTCAGCTTACCAATGAACTGTTTGGCGAGTATCTTGAGTATATGGACTCGTGGTTAAACGGAGGAAAACCTTTCGTTGATATCCATGTGTTGTCAGAAGGAAAGTATATGTCTTCAGAATATCGTATAGAGCTAAATAACTTTTTGAAGAAACGAAGTGAAATAGTAAAAAAAATGAAGACAGGCTTAATTATGGTTAATAGTTCAATGGTTATGTCAATGATGTTAAAAGGTGTATTCTTATTTAATCCTCCGCCTTGCCCACACACCGTTGTTAAAACATTAGCAGAAGCTTATACATTAGCAGATCGGGTACTAAAAACTGGAAAGTTTTAGTTATTAAATTTTGAAACTAAGTTATGGTTTGCCTTGCCGGACTTTTGATTTTTTAAAAAGGCACTAGTGAATGCATTTCAAAAAACGATCCCCCTCTGGTCGTAGGGTCTCCCTACGACCGACTAGAAACACACAAATTAAGATAAAACAAAACCTCAAAAATATAATGGTCTTAGCAAGACGCAAAGACCAGAGTGAATTCAGGTCTTACGAAAATAAAAAGTATTTAAGAGTGAGTTTCTAAACGGCAGGATATAAAAGACGAACATAAGACTTCCCCTGCCTTTTTTAGTGTTGTGCATAGGCTTTATCTCTGGCTCACCAACAAGAGTGAGCGAAATTTGAAATGAAAGTGGTCGGTGTTCTCACCAATCAAAGGCTAATACTAATTGGATTAAAAATCCTGAGATACTGCTTCCGAATTACAAATTCGGAAGAGCCGTTTATAAATTCGGAGGAGCCGTTGACCGAAGATATTCCCAGCCCTTGTTCGTGTACTTACGAACCAGCTCTCATCCTTAGTACTATTTTGAAATCTTACTCTTTACTGATCAGCCTTTCAATAAGTTCAGCCATAAATTTTCCATGATATGGGCCAACCCAATTCATATTTCTCACTTCAGTTCTATTAATTTCATCGTAAGCAGCATCTTCAGTGATGTAACCAACATAAGAGCCATTGAAGCTCGTGATCATCAAAGGATGATCATAACTTTTCAAGTGATTCAAATAAAGCTCCCCTGAAAAATCGCAAGGGGTACCTACCAGCGTTATGTCACCAATTTTTAAATAGGTTAAGCTTCCTTCCAGCGGACTCAGCAAAGCATTAAATAACCAGGGTCTCACTCGCCAATTCTCTAAAATACGCATTTGCGATTCGCCAAAAGAAATAGGCACCTCGGCAAAACGAATACTCTCTTTACAATCGGACACAGCATAGTGAGTATTCAATAGTCGTCTGGTCAGCTCATTGCTGAAAGTATCCATTAAAGGAAACCCCTTCATACTAATCATTTTATATTCAACACGGTGACTACCCACCATGCCTGCCATGTACATACCAAAATCAATTTCATGTATTCTTAAATTTTCAATCACTCTTCCCGGATAATCTGCTGATAAGGTCATAGATTTTTTATCTATGCTGGTGGCATGTGCACTAAACGTAAAGAATACTCCCTTCGTCCCATCAGCTCTCTCAATCAATATACTACGCACCGTACCATCTTTCTGTCCACTTCGCCTTAATCTATTCGCCACTAAATCCTGGGCATAACTTTCACCATAAGCCATGTTGGCCCTTAGCTTAGTGCTACTGGCAAGTTTTACTGCCTCCTTAATTTTGTTGCTTAAGGTGTTAACCCATGTTTGGTCATAAGTACCTGAGATCAACTCACCTCCTACTGTATTATCAAATGCGCCAACACTGTTGTGTGTATGCGTAGCACTTAGGTACATGAAGTCAATTTTATCTTTCAGTACTTCATTTAGTGCTGCTTTTAGCTGTGGCGGAAAAAGTAAGAGATCAACTGTTATCAAGGCCACAGTTGTTGCCCCATTATCAATGACCATAACACGAGCGAATAAAGAATCGTGTATGTCTTCAAAATGATCGCGAGGCCGATAACCAGCCATAGGCAAATTATGGTCTGGCGTAATGTTAACAGTAGCCCAACCAATTTGAAGACTATCATTACCTGTAAAATGTTTGATTGGTGCAGCGTCTACAGCAGCAAAGGACTGTTTATAAAAATCCTGTTTTTCAATAGGTGTCCTGTCAATTGGAGCAATGGATATGACGATAAGTATAATGGCAATTAAGAATAGTCCTGCAAAGATTTTAAGCATAAGCTTTACTCCTGAAGACATGTTACCTAGTTTTTAATAATGGTAAACTCTACCCTTCTATTAAGCTTTCGGCTTTCTTCTGTGTCGTTGGCAGCTATAGGTTTAGCACCTCCATAGCCTTTCCCTGAAATTCGTTTAGCCGAAACACCATTGGCCACTAAATACTCTTTCACTTTCTGTACCCTTGCCTGCGATAGCTTCTCATTGTCTTTTTGAACACCTCTGTTATCTGTGTGTCCCGATAATTCAATTTTAACTTTAGGATTAGCGTTCATAAAAGATGCCACCACATTCAGTTCATCTTTAGATTCTGGTAAAAGATCTGTTGAGCTCTGCTTAAACAGTACACCTTTCAAATTAACTGTTGTGCCTACTTCTATAGGCTGCAAAGCAAAGTCAAGTTCAAGCTCAGGTTGATCCTCATTTAAAACAACATTCTGAAAGTAAGAGATATATCCTTTTGCCTCTACAATTATTCTGTAAGTACTGTTATTTGCCAGTGGAAGCTGATATCCACTCAGGCTTGCCTCAGTCTTTGCAGTATTAGCATTAGAAACAAATGACAGACTTGCATTGATGTTTTGTCCTGTTTTTGCATTGGTTATGGCACCTGACACAATTGTTTCATCTGATTTTGTAAGAACGGTTGGTGTAGCAACTTGACTAATCGTATCCACAATAATAGGAACACCTGCGTCATAGAAGCGAACATCACCATAACCATCACTATCAAAAGTACTGGTGTATAAAGCGTTACCCCTTCCTATATTTTTATAAAACAGATCTCTTCCATCGGTATTAATCGCTTTTATATTTACAGGTTCAGACCAGTTTTGCCATGTATCATCAAGACGCGCTGAAGCATACACATCGAAACTTCCTTTACCCTTTCTTCCATTACTAGAAAAATATAGTGTGTCGTTACTACGGTTCAGTGATGGCGACAATTCCTGAAAACTGGTGTTGATTACTTTACCAAGGTTTTTCGGTTCTGACCAACCATTTAAAGTTTTGCTCACTACATAAATATCTTCAACTCCATAGGTTCCATAAGTTTCTGCTGCATACACAAAATATTGGGCGTCATAAGAAAGTTGCCCTTGAATATTTTTTGACTTAGAATGAAAATAAGGAATACTAATATTTTTAGGTTTAATCCATTTACCATTTTCAAATTTTGCAATGGCTATACCTTGTGTGGTGGCTGCTTCACCTGTGTTTGTGAAATGATTGCCTATATAAAGCTCAGCTAAATCAGGAGAAGTGCCTAGTACGGTGTTATAACCTTTGTCATTCAATTCACTACCTGCATGCACCGGGGCAGACCATTCAGCACCGTTGAAATGCGCAATCCATATATCACCCGGATCTTTGAGTCCGCCTATATTCTGAGGATGATTACTCCTGGTTACAAATAAATAATTACCATCAGCACTCAATACAGGGTTTTGTTCATCGAAAGTTGAATTAAATGCAGCAACCTTCGCGGTTGTTAATAATTGTGCATGAACGCTTGCCGATAACAACAGACAAGCGTATAAAAGAAACTTTACTTTTTTGATATCCATATATTGTCGCGAAGATAGAATCTCCAGGGCAGATTTGCATCTTCTCCTGCATAGTCTATGCCAATACGTGCACTGGCTACAATCTGAGCTGGCTTTACCTTAAAACCTTCCTCAATCCAAAGATGCTCATCATCCAGTCGGATTCCATTGTATTTTCGGGAAATTCCCATTGCCTGCGTTAGTTTACCAGGACCAGAGCTAAGTTGATTATCCTTTACATTTCCCCTGCGGCTCCGCATATGTTCAACGCCTTCAAGGGGTTGCAGTGCCCTTATCAGTACTGCTTCTGCTTTGTTTTGTTTATTGGTAACAACATTAAATAGATTGTACATGCCATAACACAGATACACATAAGCCACGCCACCACCAGCAAACATCACCTCAGTCCGTTGTGTTCTCTTGTTATTGTAGGCATGACATCCTTTTTCTTTCCACGAGTAAGCTTCTGTTTCTACAATAATCCCTGCGGTAATTAGGCCATTTACCTTACTAACTAACTGTTTTCCAAGTAATTGCTTTGCTATAAGCACTACATTAGACCGTTCGTAAAAGGATTGATTCAACTTCATAACATGGGCACTCCGCTATGTAAAAAATGCCTATTTTTGGCGCGCTTACAAACACTAAATTAAATCAATACTACCATGAAAAAATTACTCTTCGCAATACTATTTGTTGCGATTCTTACAGCGGAAGCACAAGTGCAAACGCCCCAGCCTAGCCCTTCAGCCTCTGTATCTACAGTGGTGGGTCTTACAGATGTAAAGATCGATTATGCGCGTCCTCGCACGAAAGGCCGCAAAATTTTTGGTGAAAGTGCTGATGTATTAGTTCCTGATGGTAAAATCTGGAGAACAGGTGCCAACAATGGTACTAAAATCACTTTCTCTGATGATGTAACTGTAGAAGGTACTAAAGTTGCTAAAGGTGAGTACTTATTATTCACATGGCCTGGTGCTAACGAATGGACTGTTTCTTTATACAAAGATCTAAGCATTGGTGGCAATACTGATGGCTACAAAGCTGAAAACGAAGTAGCTAAGTTTAAAGTGAAACCTGCTAAGTTGACTGAGAAAGTTGACATGTTCACCATGAACATCACTGACCTTTCTGATGACAGCAAAACAGCTAAAATTGAAATTGCCTGGGAAAATACCTCAGTAAAATTCGGTATCGCTGTAGATTATGATACTAAAGTTATGAAGTCTATCGAGACGGCTACAAAAGTATCTCCAGGTAATTATGCTAATGCAGCGATATACTACGCTGAAAATGGCAAGGATTTAAATCAGGCGCTAACATGGATTAACGAAGCCATTAAAGCAAATCCGAAAGCTTTCTGGTATGTTCACCAAAAGGCAAAAATCCAAGCTAAAATGGGTGACAACAAAGGTGCTCGCGAGACTGCCAATGAGTCTATCCGTTTAGCAAAAGAAAATGGTAACGACTTCGGTTACGTAAAAATGAATGAAGATTTCTTGAAGACAATCAAGTAATTGATCTGAGTTCTAATTGAAAAGGCTGTTCCGGAAATAATCCGGAACAGCCTTTTTCTTTTCTGTCAATCTGTGTCTTTTTCTAAAATCCGTCTGACCGCTGTTTACTTTCGCTTTCAGCGGTCTGACGGATAGTTCTTCTTTCAAATCTAGTAGAACTTAGTATTCAATCACATAACCCGCATGTCTAATAGCTCGCAGCTCGTAACTAGTAGCTAAAAACAACTACTCCCCTAAGTCGTTATTTCTTTTTTAATAAATCCTTGTACAATCAAACTCACTACCACCACCAACATGCAACCGATGATGTTGTACAATAGAAAAGCCAGATCTGTAAACAGATAACAATACAATACAACAGCTTCAGCCAATAATGCAGCCCAGAATACTGCTGTGCCATGTACACGTTTTACATAGAAGGCGCATAAGAAAATACCTAAAATAGTTCCATAGAAAAGCGAACCCACAATGTTTACGAATTGAATCAGGTTTTCAGCAAAGCCGGCCAACATGGCAAATACCATCGCTAACAAGGCCCACATCAGTGTAAAACTACGCGATGCTTTTACATAATGTTTATCAGTTGCATCTGCATTAAACGATCGCTTGTAGATATCTACTGTTGTGGTAGATGCCAGTGCATTTAACTCAGAGGCCATTGATGACATAGCTGCTGAAAACATAACGGCTAATAACAAACCAATAATACCGTGAGGTAAGTAGGTCAACACAAAATTCAGGAAGATATAATCTCTGTCTTGCGTTTTCGAGCCGGGTACAGCCTTGGCAATGCTAGCCTTTACTTTATCCCTGATTTCCTTTTCTTGTTGTTGATACGCCAGCACTTCTGCCCTCGCGCTTTTCTTTACTAGCTCATCCTCATTCTCAATGGCCTTTACCAGTCTTTTGGTAGATACTTCCTTTTGATCTAATACATTTTTGTACTCCTGCTCCAGTGCTACAAGCTCCGTTTGACTGGAAGTCTGCATTGCTCTCTGGTAAAGTGATGTGTTATGAAAAACGGGAGGCTGGTTGAACAAGAAGAAAACATATACCAACACCCCAATGAAGAGTATTAAAAACTGCATAGGTATTTTAAGCAAGCCGTTAAAGATTAAACCCATGCGGCTTTCTCTAATTGACTTACCTCCTAAATAGCGTGATACTTGTGACTGGTCTGTTCCGAAATACGATAAGAATAAAAAAGTACTAGCGATTAAACCTGTCCAGATGTTATACCGATCACTCAAAATCAGGTTTACTTTTTGAAATAAACTTAGTTCACCCACCGTAGCAACACCTTCTGGTAGATTTTGCTCGATGTCTGATGGCAATACATTCACAATATTAAACTTACCCAACTCCCCTGCCAGGCTTAACGTTTCGCCAAAAGACAAAGATTCAGGCAGCATAGAATACGCCACAAAGCCCGCCAGAAACATGCCACTCATAATGATGGTCATTTGCTGGCGTTGTGTAATACTCACAGCTTTAGTGCCGCCTGATACCGTATAAACGATCACAAACAAACCAATCAGTGAGGTAGTCGCAAAAATATTCCAACCTAGAATAGTAGAGAGCACAATGGCAGGTGCGTACAAGGTTATACCGGCCGATAAACCGCGTAGTATTAGAAAAAGTATTGCCGCTAAGGTTCTCGTTTTTAAATCAAAACGAGATTCTAAATATTCGTAAGCGGTATAAACTTTTAACCGATAATAGATTGGCACCATGGTTACTGAAATAATCACCATCGCCAAAGGCAAACCAAAATAGAATTGAATAAAACGCATGCCATCTTCAATGGCTTGACCAGGTGTTGATAGAAAAGTAATGGCACTTGCTTGTGTTGCCATAATGGATACACCGATCATCCACCACTTCATAGAGTTATCACCTTTTAAATAACCTTGTATGGTTTGGCTGCCTCTTGTTTTATAAACGCCATACGATACAATGGATATAAGTGTACCAAATAGTACAATCCAGTCTATATAATTCATGCGAAATATCGAGTTAAGAAGAAATAGAAAGTAACTTGTATCAGCATAAACACCAAAACAAGGTAATACCAACTACTCCATTTTTTAAATAAGGGTGGTTTCTCAATTTCTTCCATTACCTGATTTCTTTTTTCCTTTTACGTTTAATGTTGGTTCCGCTTCCTTAACCTTTCCACCTGATACAAGGTTAGCGAAAAGCTTATAAGCACCTGGCACACCTTCTGGTAATTCCCTGAAGAAAGACAAACCAGTGTAAATGTATTTACCTTCTCCATAATTAGCCACTAGTAAACTGCCCTCTTTTGGTTGCTCTCCTTTATCATTCATTGAAAGCAATGCATCAAACTGTGCATCCCATTTATTGGGAAAATATAAGCCACGTTCCTGTACCCAATCATTAAAATCTGTGGAACTGATTTTGTTCGGGTAATTCAATAATGGATGTTCCGGTTTTAAAATAGTTACTAAGGCATCCTCTTCTGTTACCCTGTCGCGTGATAAAGTAATTGGATAAGGAGAGAATACATCTGTTTCGTAACCAAAATTAGTATTGTATTGCATTACGAGTGTACCACCATTTTTTACATAATCAAGTAAGGCTGGCATGGCAAATTGTAATCTGTTGTTAGTATTTATGGCACGAATACCTAATACCACGGCATCCAGACGCTTTAAATTCTCTTCAGTAATTTCTTCATCTTTCATTTCCCATACTTCGTAACCCATGTTACGCAAGGCTGAGGGTACATCATCACCGGCACCCTTTATATAACCAATCGTATTTCCCTCTTTTTTCAGATTGATTCTTATCAAAGCTGCATCCGATTTTTGCAGAATGGTTTGCGTGGGTATATGATCGTATGCAATGATTTTCAATTCTTTATCATACAGCTTATTATTAATCACGGCATAAGCTTCAAGCGTAAACTTACCTTCTTCAATAGCAGGGTACACCGTGAAGCTTTTTGTTTGCTCCTCTCCTAGTTTACTTAGTTCGAATGCAACACTTGCAGGTTCTGAACGCCAACCGTTGGGCAAGCGCAGGTTTACATTGCCCTGAACTTTCTCTTTGCCCGATGATTTAACGACAACCTGTACCTGGCGCGGTGCATCGGTAGCAAAGATGATAACTGACTCTGCCAGGTTTACAAAAACAGGAGGCACAACTTCCACCGCCCTGTTTAATTCGCCTTTTACAGGATCAACATTTTTATAAATCAATGGTATCACTAAGGAAACCACTTGTCCTTCAATTTCTACATCGGCTGTGAATTGAATAGCTGGATCACTTTCTGGTTTGCCTACTAATTTTTCATCAGGAATGGTGAAGGTTCCAATGGAGTGTTCTTCCTGCAACCAATAAGGCGATGAATAAGGGACAGTGCTTTCGACATCATGTTTAACTTTAACATTAAGTGTTTTTCCAGAAAGCAGATTAGTATTTAACGTGCTATCGTACTTTAATGCTGTCGCACTTAATTTCTTAATAGAAACTGGTAATGTTGATCTGTTTAACAATTCAATACTGACAGAAACTATATTACCGGGAGTTGCCCAAAAATGATCTGCGGTGGCTTCCAGGTAAAGCCCTAAGCAAGCTTGCAGCAATTGATTTACCTCTTCCAACTTTCTATCACGCCACACGCTTTTCTCAAGAGCAATAATTTGTTGTTTGATTTGAATTAATACAGGCACAGAAGCTTCTGGCTTTTCCTCATTGTATTCAACTATTACTTTATTTACTAATGTCTGAACTTTCTCCCCACCTTTTACTCTCGTCCAGCTTGTATTAACGTTTTCAAATACATCCTTCTTCGCTTCCTCTCCTTTTACGAATTCAAGAAACTCAAGTTGGTCACCTCTTGTACCTCTTGAGCCAAAGCCCTGGCTCTTATGCTGACTTCTGCTGATAGCAGCTAACTCGGAATAGGAAGTGCCTAATAGAGCGCTATAACCACCTACATTCAGTGTTAGCACTCCGGGGGTATTCTCATTAATGCTTTGGTTCCACCAGCGACCTGTGTTGGTATACAAACGTTTTACCTGCCAAGTCGAATATTCCGACAATTGTTTAGTAAAGCGATCTTTCGATGCCGCTGCATCAAAAGCTTCTTGAGCTAACACTGCTGAGGCTGTATGGTGTCCATGACCTGCTCGCTCATCAGGTGGGAAACGTGTAATAATTACATCGGGTTGAAATTGTCTGTAAATGCGTACTACATCTTCCAGGATCTGATCTTTACCCCAAATAGCAAAGGTTTCATCAGCCGATTTAGAAAAACCGAAGTCATTTGCCCTGGTAAAAAACTGTTGTCCACCGTCTAAACGTCTGGCCGCTAATAATTCCTGTGTTCGAATCAGGCCTAACTCATCCCTGATTTCCGGGCCAATTAAGTTCTGACCCCCATCGCCTCTCGTCATTGATAAGTAAGCGGTAGCTGCTAATCTCTCATTGGCGAAATATGTAATGGCTCTGGTGTTTTCATCGTCAGGATGTGCTGCCACATACAAGACTGAACCTAAGAAATTAAGCTTTTTTAGTCCCAGTTTAATCTCGGCTGCATTTGGCTGCGGTTTGCTTTGGGCATTGACAAAAAAGGGTATTAAAGCGAGTAAAATAAATCTCATGCAAAATCAGTTTTGCGAATAAACGTAGAAATAAGGAAATAGGTATTATGGCTTTGACAAACAAGCACTTATTCAGTATGAACGGAGTAGCGATTCAGATTCTTCCTCTTTTCTCTTCATTCACAAAAAAATCCCCAGACTCTTCAAATCTGATATCAATTCTGGAAATCCTTTTTTTATCCTTACTTAACAATATTATTGTATATTCCCTCGGTGAAATACCATCTTTAATATCATCGGTATAGCCAAGGTCAAGTTCAACCACCTCACCCTCAGTTATTTTTTTATTTTTAAATATTCTATCTTTTGTCAATACATGTAGGCGAAATTCTTCTGGTTGAAGTTTTATAAGATTCAAATTAATTTTTAAGTAAGGCAAGGGTGTGGTTGAGGTTCGTTTTTCCCTTTCTGCAAACGTTTCATTAAAATTGGCAACCTTATTGGGTTCACTACTCCTGGTCTTAAATGTCAAGCTCAGTTTACACATGTATTCTTCAGCAGGCTTGAGTGGAACACTCTCCTGAAATGATGATTGCAAGGCTACTATAAAAAGTAAAAAGGATTTAAAAAAAAGAAACATAAGCGATAGTATTTAAGTGAAATACGATTGGGGAATTCCTTGGTTAGTTAAAGTCTTTGTTTACAATTACAAATAAATTTATGTAAGATTTTGATCCAAATAGATAGAAGGAATCTCTCCGATTTTTTCCACCTTTGAATATACATCTAAATCATGCTGTTTCGATTCTTTTCTGTTTTTGTTTTACTATTGATCACCCTTACTGGAGTACTCGCACAAGAAAAGCAAGACCTGACCTGGTATTTGGGCTTTTTGGACTACAGTAAAAAGGATCCGGCCCTGCTGATTGAAGAAAGTAGCAAACGCTTACAGACTGCAATAGAAATACAGGATTTAGCAAGCCAGGCAAGTGAATATAAAGAACAAGGCTTATTAGCCTTAACTCGCACACACAACTATGCGCAGGCATACGATTTTTTCACTAAGGCGCTCGATATAGAGGACTCTCTTTCTCTTAACTACGAAAGAACTATTACTTATCTGGCCATAGCCCAGTTATACCATCAGGTTAAGGAACCCATCAAAAGTCTTCAGACTTTAAATAGAGGAATTGCTTTTCAGGAGAAGACGGATGATCTCAACCTTCGTGTTTACTACTACACGCAATTGGGTAAACAATACTTGGCCAATAATAATACTGCTTTGGCAATAGAGCAATACGAAGTAGTTTTAGAACTGCTAGCTGATATTAATAAACCAAGTTTAAAAGGAGAAGCTTATTACAATATAGCCAATGCTATCTCTATTGATGGTGACTTTGAAAAAGCACTGAAGTATTATAAAATGGCCTTGAATGAATACCGCTCAGTGAAGGAAAAAAAGCGAGAAGCTATTGCGCTTAATGATATAGCCAAACTCTATAAAAATAATAAAAACTATGAACGGGCCCTTGCCAACTATAATGCTGCGCTTGAAATACGACAAAGTCTAAAAGATAAACCAGGCATTGCGCAGACATACAACGATGTAGCTATTCTATATTTTGATAAGCAAAATATACAGCAGGCCATCCCTAATCTTGAGTTGGCACTGGCAGAAGCTAAGGAAATTAATGCCACTGGTGAAACAAGAAGAAGTTATGAATACCTATATCTATGCTACAAAAACCTAAACGATTTTCAACGGGCATTGTATTATCTGGAACAATTTACAAGCTATAATGAAATGTTGCAGCAGGAAAATGATCAATCCAGTATATTATCAAAAGAAGCAGCACGAGAAATAGCCATACAGGAATCTAAAGTTGAAAAGCTTGAAATAGAAAGGCTTCAACGAGAGAAGGAACTACAAACTCAAAAAGAATTCAGGAGACTTCTCATGATCGGTATGGCATTGGTTGCCATTATTGCCTCACTAATTTTTATACTTTACATTTCTAAACGCAGGGCTAACAGACTACTGGCTGCATCTAATGAAAGAATACAACAACAAAACCTGCAGTTGCAGGACTTAAATGCGACAAAGGATAAGTTTTTTTCCATTATCAGTCACGATTTAAAAGGACCGCTCAATTCCTTAACCTCTTTCTCAGGCTTATTAATTAACCATACAGATAAACTCAGCAAAGAAGACATACAGATGCTGGCCACTGACCTTGATAAATCTGTAAAAAACCTCTTTGCCCTTCTTGAGAATCTATTAGAGTGGTCGCGTTCTCAAACCGGTAATATTGAGTTTAAACCGGAAGCAATTGACTTGACTGAGATTCTGAATGAAAACAAATCATTGCTGGAGGCACAGGCTAACGCTAAAAATATTAATATAGAACAACTCGTTCATCAGCCTATGCCCTTAAAGGCACATAGGCATTCCGTTACCACTGTCGTTCGAAATCTACTTTCCAATGCAATAAAGTTCACTCCTGAGGGCGGCACCATTAGTTTGAACATGGAAAAAGAAAATCGATTTGTAAAAGTCAGCGTTCGCGATACTGGTGTGGGTATGAGTCCAGAAGTAATGGACAAGCTATTTCGCATTGACAGTAAACATAGTACCAAAGGTACAGCTAATGAAAAGGGAACCGGACTGGGTTTGATTCTATGTAAAGATTTTATAGAAAAGAATGGAGGACAAATTGGAGTTAGCAGCGAACTTAACAAAGGCTCAGTGTTCTACTTCACACTACCCTTGGCTTAAACTTTAAGAGAATAACTTTTTAAAGAAACCTTTGTCAGCATCCTTTTTATGAAGTGAATCCAATGCTGTCTTCAGTCTAACTAAAGAAGCTGAATTTTTAATAATGTATTGTTCTGCACCTAGTTGCATTACTTCTGCTTTTATAGATTCATCATCAAGCGAAGTGTAATAAATTACAGGAATACTCTTATAACTTAGTCTTAATTGCTTGAGGTAATCCAACCCGGTTTTACCTTCCTTATCACCAAAAAAATGATCAAGCACCACAGCAAAAGGTTTTTCTTTGAGTTTAGGCAGCATATCCTGCGGATGCTCAAAGGTCTGTACGGCATAATCACCCAGAATTTCTTCAAAATGAACTTGCAACATTTTTTGTTGCACTAGATTATCTTCAACAATAAATACCAACTTTTTCATGAATCAAAAATTAAGGGTCAATATAGGTTAGTCGTCTTAGGCATCTCTTAATATGCAAATATAACTAACTGAAGGACTTAGCGTTTAAAATTAGGCAAGGTTAGTTTGTACTTAATAGACACTATTCGAAAAACAAAGATTACTGCACTCGAAATAATCAGGTTGATATCCCTGTCAAGGTTAAGCTTAACCAAAATTAAATAGACTACTGCCCCCAGCAGGCAGGCCGTTGCGTAGATTTCCTTTTTAAAAAGCACCGGTGTTTCATTGGTTAGCACATCGCGGATAACACCTCCCATAACTGCACTAAACATACCCATAATAGCGGCAATCTCAGGCTGAACACCAAGACTAAGTGCTTTTTCTACCCCGATAATGGTAAAAAAGGATATACCAATGGTATCGAATAAAACAAAGGTTCGCTTAAGTTGTATCAGGTATTTGAAAAAGAAATAAGCTGTGATCACACCAAGCAGAATGGCGTAGAGAAAATTAATATCACCAATCCATACCAATGGATAACTTCCCAGCATGATGTCTCTTAGGGTACCACCACCTATAGCAGTGACAAAACCCATAAAACCCGCACCGAATAAATCATCATGCTGATCGCGTACAGCCAAAGCACCCGAAATAGCAAAGAAGAAGGTGCCAAGCAATTCCAACACATACTGCAACGTTGTCATGTTGCTAAAGTACAGAGAATATTACTTAAGCACCTACCAGGCAACATCAGATAATTTTACGGAAGCATTGATAAGCCATGCTTGAATTTGAACAAGAAGTACTTTTCAATAAGCATTTTACCCCAGTCGTTAAAAATGTTGGGTATCATTACTGCAAAGTTTCTTGGCCGAAACAGACGATCTCCGAATATAATAACTTCTTTGTGTCCGGCATCCATAACACACACAGCAGGTATTTTTCCCCAATCCCGTTTCTTAAATTCTGATTTGCCTTCAATTGCTGCAATAATATTTTTAGCCGCAATCTTGGCTGATACTTCCGTTGGGAAGCCTGTTTTTGGTACACCGAAAGGCACTACACATTTAAAAGGTGCTTTTACTTCGACAGCCAAACCAACCGCATAAACATTTTTATAAGTTATATGCTGATAACCTTCATTGCAAACGACAAAACCTTTTTCATCCACCAATTCCGGAGACTGTTTCATGGCTTCAGCACCAATAAAAGGCGGCATCATCATGGCCATTTTGTAGGGAAGTACCTGACCATTTTTAAGATAAATCTTATCCTTTTCGATTTTGTCAACAGACGCATCAGTAATCCAATTGATGTTATACATTTTCATGAAAGCCTCCAACATGGTTTGACCGCCAGTGATGCCGCCAATACCAAAGTGCCCCAGATAAGGTTCGGGCGTAAACCAAGTAAGGCTAACTTTATTCCGAACTCCCCTTCTTCTCAATTCTTTATCCATGTTAAACAGATATTCATAGGCTGCACCCATACAACTAGCACCTTGTGTGGCACCTACAACCACAGGGCCGGGATCTTTAACCAACTCCTCAAAACGTTCTAAAGCTCTTTCACCATACTTAGGCAACACAATGTTCTCAATCATTCCTTTTTCTGGATGTAGGTTCTCTACTATATTGAAGTTCATTTGAATACCTGTTGATATCACAAGATAGTCATAGGTTAATTTGCCATGTTGTTCAGTCAGAACTTCGTTGAGTTTAGGATCAACGCTTACCGCTTTATCCTGAATAAAATCAATACCCTTTTTAGCAAAGATGGGACTGATTGGAAATTTAATATCAGTCATTTTTCGCCTTCCAAATGGCACCCATATCATTGAAGGGATATAGGTAAAATCAGTCGTTGGTGAAATCACGGTAACGATTGCCTTTTCTTTTAGTTTACGCTTAAGTTCCATAGCAGCAGTGGCACCACCAAAGTTGCTTCCTAAAACAATAATTTGCCTGGTTTTCATAGTCTTATGCTTTTGTTAATACTAATTTCACTACACAACACAACATTTGGTGTAACTACAGTCACACAAAAGCACTGATCATTGTCAGTCATCAAAATGATAATACTCAGTTATTACTCACCTTACAAATATCAGTTGACGGGCTAAGTTATCTCATAGCTGATGTGTTCATATTAAAATACTTTCGATATATGACACACACAGACATACACCCCTATATGGAACCTAAAAAATATAAACATGCTGATCTGCTAGAGTACAGACCATTGTTTTTAAGTTTAGGTTTAACCACGTCTCTACTTTTGGTTATTTTTGCTTTTCAGATTAAAACTAAAAACAGCAAAGAACTAACCCAGTTGGGCAACACCAATGTTGCAATCGAGGAAATTCTAGAAATACCCTCTACAACAATTACACCACCACCACCAACTATACTATTACCAAAAATTACCGAGGTGCCTGACGAAGTTGAAATTCTGGAAGAAGTCGATGTTAACTTTGATGTGGAAATCAGTGCTGATACAAAGTTGCAAGAAATAGTACTTACTGCAACAACTGTTGTTGATGATGAACTTGAAAAGGCAGATCAGATTTTCATTGTGGTGGAAGAAAGTGCGGTACCCAATGGGGGCATGCCGGCTTTCTATAAAATGGCCTCAGAAAATTTACGGTACCCTGCACAAGCCAGAAGAATGAATGTTGAAGGGAAAGTATTCATTGAATTCGTAGTTGACAAAGAAGGTAAAATAGGTGATATTGTTATAGTAAAAGGTATAGGTGCCGGATGCGATGAAGAAGCCATAAGAATCTTGAAGCTATCGCCTGATTGGCAGCCAGCCAAACAACGCGGCAAGCCCGTAAAACAAAGAATTGTACTTCCTATATTCTTTAAATTGGCCAAAACATAAATAAGAATTACACCATAGGAAAATCCATAGCTCCATCGAGATTAACCTTCCTTAAACCACTAAATTATTTTCAGTCTGGTCTATATTCATTCAAAGCAAAGTTGCATTTTGCAAGTCAATAGACAGCAAACCGATGAAGTGGCTTTGTAAACTTTATTTGAAGATGATTGGCTGGAAGACAGCCAGTGTTCTTGATCCATCTGTAAAACAATGCGTTTTGGTAGCTGCGCCACACACCAGCAACTGGGATTACCCCATCTCTCTGGCAACCCTTTATGCAAATGGTGTTAAGGTTCGCTTTCTTGGTAAAAAATCGCTCTTTAATTTTCCGTTAGGTATACTCATGCGTGCTACAGGCGGCATACCAGTTGACCGCTCAAAGCATAATAATCTGGTCGATAATATGATTGCCATGTTTAAAGAACATGAAGAGTTAATCCTTATGATTCCTGTAGAAGGTACGCGCAGTTATGTGAAGGAATGGAAGTCAGGATTTTACCATACTGCTCTTGGTGCAAAAGTACCTATCGTTATGGGCTACCTCGACTATGGAAAAAAAACTGCAGGCTTTGGCGATCTTTTCTACCCCACTGGTGATTATGAAAAGGACTTGATTGCCATTCAGAATTTTTATAGGCAGTTTACCGCTAAACATCCAGAAAAATCAAGCTTAAACACTTAGGAATTTGTAAATTGATTAATCAATTAAAAATAAAGCTATGTCTAAAAAATTAGTTAAAGGAAAAAAAATGATCATGGGTGTATGTAGTGGTTTGGCAGACTACTTTCAACTTGACCCTACACTAGTGCGCATTGCATTTTTGATTGCACTTTTATTTTTTGGAACCGGCTTATTGCTTTATGTAATCCTGGCTGTTGTCATGCCTTCTGAATAGTAATGGAGCAAACCTTTTTTGATAAAATTGGAGAAGAGAATATCACCTTATTAGTCACAAGGTTTTACGACCTTGTGTTTGAGGATAAGACTATTGCTCCCTTGTTCAAAACGGACAAGGAATTGATTAAAGAAAAGCAAAGGATGTTTCTTACTCAATTTTTTGGTGGGCCTTCTTTATACTCTGATGTTTATGGTCATCCTAAAATGCGCGCACGACACATGCCTCATCCCATTGGTGGAAAGGAGGCAGAAGCCTGGCTATCATGCATGTCGCAAGCCATTAATACTTTACCTATAGAAGAAAAAATAAAGCAGGACATGATGCAAAGACTTATTCCTACAGCCATGTTTATGGTGAATAAGGAATAGAGGTAATAATTCAAAATTTGAAATTTGAAATTTTGAATAAACAATAAACTATTCCCATGAAAAACATTAGCATCGGACTTATCATCTTCATGTTGAGTGTCTGTTATATTTTAGTTTTATATAACCTTGCCTTCGATTTTAATCAGCTTATCAAACAAGGTGACTTGAGTTGGTCTTATATTATTAACTACAGAAAAGAAGACCTGCTAATCTTATTGCTTATACTATTATCTGCAACAGGACTTGTGGTAAGAGAGGCAAAGGGATGGATTTTAACGACACAATTCTTTTACTCACTCATGGGGGCAATTATTACTGTGCTTATTGAATTAGATAACTTGCTCCCTTCAATCAATTCTCTCACTTATCTTTTAGCTATACTCGCTTTGATTTTGCCAATAGTACTCATGAACACAAAAAAACTAAAACAGTTTTACAAGCTGGATGAAGCTGCTAACATGTGGATTAATAATGCAATAGCCATTACCATCGCGGTATTAGTAGGTTTGTTTATGTGGACTTAAAACAGGTTCAATTGCAATCCTTCTGGGACTACAATCGTTGGTTTAGCATTCGCACTCATACTTCCATCAATAAGAAACAAAGGTGTTTCTCTATCTCTGGGTGCTACAAGTACTTGGCTTTTATGCTCGAAATTTTGAAAAGCCGCCAGGGCTCGCTCGGGAGAGTTATTATTTCGCGACAAATGTGATAAGAATACATGACTGAGAAAATCAGGCCTGTGTTGCATCAGCAAAGTAGCTGCTTCATGATTTGAAATGTGGCCAAATCCGTTTCTGATTCTGTTTTTTAACGATAAAGGATAGCCACCTTTATCCAGCATTTCCGTATCATAATTGGATTCGAGAAATACCGCATGGCACATTTTAAAATGCTCAATTACATGATTACATGCTCTGCCAATATCGGTTATTACACCAACACGAATACCATTATGGTGTACAACAAAACTGTGCGGATCAACAGCATCATGTTTTTTGGGAAATGGTACAACTTGTAAATCACCAACTTTTATTGTTTGGTTTTTAACAAATTCATGTACCTGTACTTTTGATAAGGAAAGATTTGCCGCGCGATGAGTGGCCGGAGTTATATAGACAGGAATATCAAATTTCGATGCGAAAGCAGGTACACCATGTATGTGGTCACCATGCTCGTGCGACACAAAAATGGCTTTAACTTGGTTAGGGTTCAGGTTGAGTCGCTTCATTCGTTTTTCAACCTCTCTGCATGAAATACCTACATCAATCAAAACTGCTTCATGCGCATTCCCAACATAATAGCAATTGCCATTACTTCCTGAGTTTAATGATGCTGTATATAAGGCCATCTGTGGTAAATGTAAACATGTTGCAAAAGAAATCACAAGGTCTGTCGTGCTTCTTTTCAATACAATTATATTTACGCTGAAATGACAAACGAAGACCTCATAAAACTGGCTAAAAACTGGATGGCTGCTTTTAACAGCAAAAATCTGGAGGCATTACTAGCATTGTACCATGAGGACGCACAGCATTATAGTCCTAAACTAAAAGTTAGGCAACCAGAAACAAAAGGACTTATTCAATACAAGCAAAACCTACGTATTTGGTGGCAAGATGCCTTCGACCGCTTACCCAGCCTGCAATATGAGCTAATCAGACTAACACCTTTTGAGGATCGGGTGTTTATGGAGTATACCAGGCGCGTTGACCAAGAGGATGACCTTTATGTTGGTGAAATGCTGGAAGTTAAACAAGGCCTTATTCACTTTTCTTCTGTCTTTCACCGTTAGACAAATATGTCGTTTGATCCCACCCTTTTATTAGACTTGGTACGCATGCGCATGCCCTTTGGCAAATACAAAGGTGTAATCCTGTGCAACTTACCTGTATCCTACCTTGAATGGTTTCAACGGAAGGGCTACCCGAATGGTAAATTAGGGATGCTGCTACAAACCATGTTTGAGATTAAATTAAACGGACTGGACTACCTTTTGGATCCTCTTAAAGGCAAGGCTTAATATCTTGATTACCAATAGAAACCCTATGTTATGCAAAAATGAACAATGCATTTTGTTTAATGTTGCTTGCGTCATTGAATTACTCCTGGCTCGGTCATAAAACGAGCAAACAAATTAAATTCCGTCAAAAAAAATACATGCTGAATTTTTCTCTGATTTAGTTAAATTACGCTGGTTTGTAATGCTTTAATCATGTTCTTAACACCACAAAGCCTCAAGTGCTACATGCTCTTAGGGTTATTTGCTTTTATTTCTTCACTCACCTATGCGCAGGTAAACTATAGCCTGCATGATACTGAGAGGCATCGCTTAGATGCTCATGTACAAATCTATATTGATGACAGCGAGAAATTAAGTCATCCAGATATATTAAAAAATGATATTCAACAACAATTTATAAACAGTAGTGGCGATTTACAATTCGGTTATAGTAAAGCTACCATTTGGCTGAAGTTTTCTGTGAAAAAAACTACCTCTGATGCTGAGTGGCTACTTGAACTTCCTGCACCTTTTCTTGAATTCGTTGATTTCTATCAACTACAAACAGATAGTACTTGGTCACACCATGAGTCCGGTTACTACAGACCGCAAAGCAAAAGAGTTATTTCTCACACCTCACACTTAGAGCCGCTGGTGTTTGGAAGTGATTCATTAAGTCATGTGTATATAAAAATAGCCGGAAGAAGTCCAAAAACCTTCCCGGTTTACATTCTTGAAAAAGAACATTTTTATCAAAAGACAAGGTTTGAAGATATTGGGTATGGCATTTTCTTTGGCATTCTCCTTGTCATGTTTTTCTATAACCTTGTAATTTACCTGACACTAAATCAAATTAATTACTTATTGTACATCTGCACCATTGTTTGTACTTTTTTCATTTTTGCTTCAGCAACAGGGTATGCAGGAAAATACTTATGGCCTGAATATCCTGATTTGAATTTTTATGCAGGACGGCTGTCCTTAACAGTCATCACTATTTTTCTGGCCATTTTTACTATTCGTTTTTTGGAAGTAAAGCAATACTCCAAAACGATGTATTATATTCTATACTCACTTCCTTTCCTTGCAATCATTACGGGAGTACTTACCGCTACTGGCATTATGTCTTCGGCCAATAATAATTTAATTTCTATTTCTACGCTTGTTTATTTAGCTACTGGTATTGTTTGTCGGTTAAAAGGCAACAAGACTGCAAACTTTTTTATTGCTGCCTGGAGCTTTTATTTGGTAGGCGGACTTCTTCTTACACTTCGCAACTCAGGTGTGCTCGTTTTTAATTTTTGGACGACTCACTTTGTAGAGATTGGAGCAGTGCTGGAAACTACTATTATTGCCATTGCTTTGGGTGATCGGTACAGACGCTATAAAGAAGAGAAAGAAGAAATACAATTACAGGCGCTTCAATTACAGCAAGAGGCTAATGAGCGTCTGGAGTTAAAGGTAAAAGAAAGGACGGAAGAACTTCAGCAGACACTCGATACCATCAAACTTCAAAAAGAAATAATTGAAGATAAAAATGCTGAACTAGATGCATTCTTCTACAGAATCTCTCATGACCTGAAAGGTCCGATTGCCTCTCTCCTTGGCCTTAATACGCTGGCCACAATGGACATAAAGGATGAGTTGGCACTAGACTACTTGAATAAACACCACAGTCAGGTAGAAAGACTTAATCAAATCATAAATGGACTGATCAATCTCACCAGGCTCAATAATGCTACTTTACAACGTGAGGCTATCGATTTTGAAAAATTGATAAACGATTGTATTGAATCATCACGCAGTCTACACAGTTTTGAAAAGATCACTTTTAAACGAGATATCGAAATTAATGCTACCTATCATACTGAATGGACACTGTTAAATGCTATTGTTCAAAATTTAATAGAGAATGCAGTAAAATATTGTAGTACTGTAAATCCTTATGTGCATATCTATGTTAAAACAGATGAGAGGGGACTAAACATTAAAGTGAAAGATAATGGTGCAGGAATTTCTGAAGAATACCAAAGTAAAATATTTGAAATGTTTTACAGAGCCAGTCAGCATGCACAGGGTAGCGGACTAGGGCTATACATTTTAAAACGATCTGTCGACAGACTTCAAGGTACAATTGAAGTTGAAAGTAAGATTGGAGAAGGCTCCTGTTTTACTGTACAACTACCTCCATTATAAAGCATCATTAAAGATTACTCATTAATTTAGAATACAATTCTACCTTAAAATACCAATTATCAAGTCGCTAGTGGGTCGAAGCCCGCAGCTAATTACCTGATACTCCATGTAAGTCTAAGCCTTATATCCATTGGTAAGGTCTGCAACAATCTCTTTCATTGGTCTTATGGCTTTAACGTATTCAATAGAAGGACCTGCACACCAAAGCGTTTTATAAGTCGCACCAAAAGCCGCTTTCTCAATCGCCTTCATGCCTTTCAGCGCTATAAACAATTTGATGTATTTCTTTAAGCGTTTGTTTTTATTCATTAACCGTTCCAGCCAATTCGCCTCTGTACCAAGCTCTTGCACATAAGGTGTATTAATAACAGTAAGTGCTGAACCCGAGAGTTTGGTTGTTCTGACAATATCTTTAGCTCCATAATCAATCATTGCTTGTTTATAATCTGGTGTTACCGGTGCTTCTTCACTGGCAATAAAAATAGTACCTACCGATACACCTGCTGCCCCCCAGCGCATTACTTCATTCAAATGTGAAGCATTAGCTATACCGCCTGCTGAAATAATGGGGATCGTTAAATTAGCCTTTAAGAGGCTTATCAATTCCTGAGGTTTAATGTTGCCCGCATGCCCTCCTGCTTCACTGTTCACGGCAATCACTGCATCAGCACCTAATTCCTCTACCTTTTTTGCATAAGCCAGGTCTACCACATCGCAGAAAACTTTTATGCCTATTGGTTTGCAGCGTGCAATGACTTCCTTTGGATTTCCTAGAGAGGTGATAATAAAGGCTACTTTCTTTTCAACTAAAATATCTAATTGTCCTTTGTATTTTGGGTTTGATTTGTTTACAATCAGATTAACGCCAAAGGGTTTGTTTGTGTACGCTTTAATCTCATCAATTGCTTTTCTCAACTCATCATCTGTTCTGTAATTCAAAGCAGGAAATGCAGCGGTAATACCATTGTCTAGTGCAGCTTTAATCATAGCTGTATTGGATATTAAGAACATTGGCGCTACAATAATCGGGTAATCAATACCTAACATTTTATCAATTGTCATCACTATCGGTTTCGTTTTCTGATTCAACAATTTTAATCAAGTTCGCTCGTGCTATGCTGTCGCGTTTCTCTTGCTGCCTTTGCATTCTAAGTTTTCTATTATAAAGCTGTTCAAGAAAACTTTCGCCTGCTTTAGCAGTCGTATCAGCTTCAATTAAAGAATCTCTTTTAAAGGCGCTCAATTCTATTTTTTTGATAAGTGTGGAGTCAAGCTCATATAAATCACAATCAAGCATTTTCTTCCAATCTTCTTCCAGTTCAGGAAACTTAGCTTCGGCAATCATTTCAAATTGCTTGTCGTTCACCACTTGATTTAAAAAATAACCTGTAATAGGCAAAGCAGTACTCGCCCCCTGCCCTAATTCAGTACTTCTAAACCTGATGCGTGGGTCGTCAGCTCCTACCCACGAACCAATTACCAAGCGTGGTGAAACGGCCATGAACCAACCATCAGCATTCGCTTGTGTTGTACCCGTTTTACCCCCTACCTCCATGTTATATACCCCATATTTCCAACGAAGTCGTGAAGCAGTTCCCTCTGTCACCACAGTTCGCAGCATAGCATTTGTTATAGCACTTGCCTTATCCGACAATACTTTTTTCCTTGGCTCTTTCGGCATCAAGGCTGGAAATACGTTGCCGTCCTGATCAGTAATAGAGGATATCAACACAGGCATTACGCGTTCACCACCATTGGCAAAAGTGGTATAAGCAGTTGTCATTTCCATTAACGAAACGGAAGCAGAACCAAGTGAGATAGAAGGCACATCAGGCAGCTCACTCACTATTCCCATTTCCCTGGCGAGACGTATGGTATTGTCAACACCTGCTTTTAAAATGGCCTTGACTGCGATAGTATTAACTGAGTATGCCATGGCGCCACGCATTGAATATTTTACCTCATAATCATTTTGTGAATTTCTTGGTGTCCACTCTTCACCTTCTTTATCAATGTAAGTTTCTCGGTTAGCCATCACCAAATCGCAAGGTGCTATACCTTGCTCAACGGCTGTGGCATACACAATGGGTTTAAAAATTGATCCCACCTGTCGCTTGGTTGATTCCCGTACATGGTCATATTGAAAAAAGTCATGATCAATACCTCCTACCCAGGCTACTACATAACCATTTTGCGGATCCATGGCCAGCAAACCAGCATTTAAAAATTGCAAGTGGTGTTTTACTGAATCAATAGGACTCATTAATACCTCTTTGTCTCCACGCCAGGAGAATAGGCGTGTCGGAATTTTCTTACCTAACTCTTTTAGTATCTCCTCTTCAGTCAAGCCTTCTTCCTCTAAATACTTGTATCGATTTGTTCTTCTCAGTGCATCTTCTGCAATAGCTGGGTTGCTTTTAAAGATACCATCTTGTCCCCAATGTGCTAAAAATTGCTTTTGCACCTCTGTCATTTGTTGAACCACAGCCTTTTCGGCATAGCGTTGTAACTTTGAATCCAGTGTAGTATAAATCTTCAGACCATCAGTATAAATGTTGTAAACTTCACCATCTTCATTTGGATGTTCATTAAACCATCGCTGCAATTCTATACGTAAATATTCTTTAAAGTAGGGCGCCAAAGGTGTTTGATTTATTGTCTTAGAATATTTTAGTGATAGTGGCAAACGTTTAAGAGAATCAGCCCGTAACGAATCAATGAACTCATACTTTTTCATTTGACCAATAACAACATTTCTTCGGGTCAAAGCTCTTTCAGGAAACAGCCGTGGGTTATAGGAATGCGTAGCTTTAAGCATACCAATAAGCAATGCCGCCTGATGAGGTTGTAACATTGAAGCTGGCACAGAAAAAAAACGATTTGATGCTGATTCAATTCCAAAAGTCTGGTCTGCAAATGAGACTGTATTGAGGTACATAGTAATAATTTCTTCTTTGGAATAAATGTTCTCAATGCGAATGGCCGTAATCATTTCGCGTGTTTTATTGAGTAACATTGAAGCAATCCAAAATCGCTTTCGCGGATATAAGTTTTTAGCAAGTTGTTGCGTAATGGTGCTTCCCCCGCCAGAAGATTCATCGCCCATAATAACGGAGCGGATTAATACACGCCCCATGCTGGCATAGTCGATACCGCTGTGTTGTTTAAAACGTATGTCCTCGGTAGCGATTAAAGCATCTAACACTACTGGAGCAATGGCCTCGTAAGCAACTTCTGTCCTATCCTGAATATAAAATTTACCAATTAAAACACTGTCTGCCGTGTAAACCTCAGATGGCAACTGATTGCTTATGTTTCGTAATGCACTTTTACTGGGTACTTGAATCCAGACAATAAACAATAAAAGTAAGGGTGGACCAAAAATGGAGGCGGCTATTATGGACAACCATTTTTGTTTGGGGTGTGTACTATAATACGCCCTTAGCTGTTGGTAGCGTTGTACGCTAAATTTCCAGATGATACTACTCCACGCTTTTAGAAAGCTTTTAAAATGGTAAAGAGTTGAATGCATAGGTAAAAGCGAGAAGTAAGATAGTCAGCTTTTCAGATCACAAGCAAACTTGTCTCCACTTTTTTACACTCTACGAGCCAATCCCAAGGATATGGCGACTTCATCCAGTCCGGAACGGTTGAAAACTCAGTGTTCCAGTCATATTCTATCTTCTTTATAGCCTTAACTTGAAACCCAGCTTCTCGTAAAATGACCTCCAACTCGGGTGCAGCATAGTGTTTGGTTGGCACTCCGTTAATATGAACATTACCTCTTAAAATTTCTTTCTTCGGGCTTTTAAAATAAGCTAGTTCACTGTTGGGGATATCATCGAGTGCAACACCTTCCTTTTGATACCAGTCGATTAAACGCCAGCTGGCAAACATCATGGATTCTATTGATGGTAATACCAGTAAAGCATGTCCACCTGGTTTAAGTGAACGTTGAATATTTTTGAACATGGTGTAGTTCTTCTCGATTTCCGGAAGCATGATAACGTTGCAACAAAAAGCAAAATCAACTTTAGGGAATTTCAAATCAGGTTTTGATAAATCTGCCTTAATCAACGATATGTTTGTATAGGGTTGTTTCTTAGCCTGATTGAGTAAGCGTGCTGAAATATCAGTACCAATTACTTTTTTAAACAAAGGAGACAAATGAGGGAAAGCTTTACCTATACCACAACCAAAATCTATAGCTGTATGTTTTTTGTTGGCATGCTTCTGGAAATACTTCGGTAATATTTTATTCTTATCGCTGGCAAAGACATCGAAGATTTCGTCTTTGTATGATGTTCCTATCGTATTCCAATGCTTTTCTTGATTCATCCTAAACAATTTACTTTAATCTAACTACAAAGTATACTTAATCGCTGCGGCTGCGCGGTTTGCTTTTGCCCTAGCCTCTTCGATACTTTTACCCTTAGCAAGACACACACCCATTCTTCTTTCTCCTTGTACTTCCGGTTTACCGAATAAACGCAATTGTGTATCTTCTTCAATCAGTGCCTTTTCAATTCCACTAAAAGCGACCGTGGTAGAATTTCCTTTCACCAACACTACACTTGAAGCGGATGGTCCTAATTGACGGATGGTTGGAATCGGTAAACCTAAAATGGCACGCACATGCAACGCAAACTCTGACAAATCTTGAGAAATCATGGTGACCATACCTGTATCGTGTGGCCTTGGTGATAGTTCACTGAAGTATACCGTATCTCCCTTTACAAAAAACTCAACTCCAAAAATGCCGTAACCACCCAATGCATCCACAACTTTACGCGCAATGTCTTGCGATTCATGCAAGGCCTGTGCACTCATGGGGTGAGGTTGCCACGACTCCTGGTAATCGCCATGTTCTTGACGATGACCTATGGGCTCACAAAAAGAAACACCTCCTTTATGGCGTATAGATAAGAGCGTAATCTCATAATCGAAATCAACAAAACCCTCTACGATTACACGACCGCCTCCGCTACGTCCACCTTCTTGTGCATATTTCCAGGCGTGATCGATATCGTTTTCTGTTTTTATTACACTTTGTCCTTTACCCGATGAACTCATGATGGGTTTTACAACGCAGGGTATACCGATTTCTTTAACAGCCTTATCAAAATCTTCTTTAGTACCTGCAAAGCGGTAAGGAGAAGTTTTTACTTTTAAGGTTTCGGCTGCTAATGAGCGTATACCTTCCCTGTTCATAGTTAGGCGTGTAGCATTTGCGGTAGGAATTACATTGTAACCTTCTTTTTCTAATTCAACCAGTGTATCTGTGGCAATAGCTTCTACTTCCGGAATGATATAATCAGGTTTTTCTTTTTCAATCACTTCCCGTAATGCTTTACTATCCAGCATGGAGATAACGTAAGCTCTATGCGCCACTTGCATAGCAGGTGCATTGGCATAACGGTCAACAGCAATCACTTCTACACCAAAGCGCTGAAATTCAATCACTACTTCTTTACCCAATTCGCCTGAACCAAGTAACATGGCTTTTATAGCAGTGGAGCTAAGCGGAGTACCTATTTTTATTTCAGCCATTTTTCTTCTCGAAACTTAATTTGAAATAGATAAGCATCAAACTGAGGAGACAGATAATGCTGTTGCAAATGATAACAGGCCAAAGCATTAATCCAACTCCATAGATAATCCAGACAATAGTGCTGGAAAAAACAATCAGCATCATACTCAGACTTAAGTCCTGTGTGCGCTTTGTCTGCCAAACTTTATATACCTGAGGCATAAATGTAATGCTGCTCAACAGCGAGCCCGAGTGGCCCATTAATTCAATCCAGTTCACGTATTATATATTTAATATTTATGTTTTAGTTTGTCTGCCCATTCAGCAGCCTGTCTCTGCCTTTTAAAATCTGAAGAGGCTAAAAAATCCTTAAGTCTTACACTTATAGTACCACGCGATGTAAGGTGAAATTGGCCACAATCATCGCATTGATAAACTGCCACCGGCCCCTTACCCTGCCCGAAATTAAACTGCACATGCGCAGATAATAAAGCTTCTTCCGCCAGATTCATGGAGAGGAATACTTTTTTACCTGAGGAACATGTACTTACTTTAGGCATAGGCTTGAAAGTTAAGGAATGCAATGCAATACTGAAAGCCCTGAACTTGTTTAGTACTTAGTTGTTTAAGCGTTATGAAAAAGATTCTTTTCCTGATGTTGGTTTCCTCAGCTGCTGTCTGCCAAACCTTGTTAATTGAAGAAAAGGTGAAGTTTCTTGCTCTCGGTGACTCATATACCATAGGACAAAGTGTGCCTGTGGCAGAACGCTGGCCTGTTCAATTAATTGAACACCTCAAGAGTGATCAGAAATTGACTAGTGATGATCCAAGGATTATTGCTACTACAGGTTGGCGTACTGACCAACTGAAGGCTGCTATTCTAAATGCAGCTATTACCCCTGGAAGTTATAATCTAATATCCCTATTAATTGGAGTAAATAACCAGTACCAAGGCAGGTCTGTCAATGTGTACGCTCAGGAGTTTGAGGAGTTATTGCAAATGGCTATTGACCTGGCCGGAAATAAAGAACGTGTATTTGTTGTCTCGATTCCTGATTATGGGTATACCCCTTTTGGTGAATCCAACCAAGCTACCATAAGCGCGCAGCTTGATGAGTTTAATCGTATTAACAAAAGTATTACATCTAGTAAAGGCGTGCTTTATATCAACATCACGGATATTTCTAGACTTGGTTTACAAGACCCGGAATTGGTAGCTGGAGACAGATTACACCCCTCTGGCAAAATGTATAAAGCATGGGTTGATCGCATACTAAGCAACGATTCTATTCGCTTTATCAAAAATACAGTGACTGATGTTAAGAAGAAAAAAGAAGAAGCGATGATTCGTGTTTTTCCTAATCCGATTGATAATGTTATTAATCTTGATGGAAAACCTAATAGCAGTATTTCTTTTAAGCTTATTAATATTAAGGGCGATATTGCCTTACATGAACATGTACGATTACCGCATACTTGTTCAGCCTCAACGCTAAGCACTGGGCTTTATCATTACATTATTGAAGATGAAAGAGGTTTGGTTGATTGGGGTAAGCTGGTGAAATATTAGAAGTCAGTTCAAAAATACTTCTAACAATATAATCGCGTCATGCGAGGAACGAAGCGCTGAATGTGTGCTGGGGTGAGCAAGCAATCTTTTAATGTGCTGATGAGTTAATTAGTTGATGTGCTGATTGATTTGAAAATAAAGGTGCATGTTATGCGAGGAATAGCTTGGATAGTGCGTTGGTATGACAAAGCAATCTATTGATATACTTTTCAACAACGAGCTAGATTGCTTCGTCTAGCTCAACGCAAAGCCTATCCATGGGGCTCGCAATGACAAGTTTTTTTTCTGAAATGGCTTGCCTATTGCCGCTACCTCATCAAATTCTATTCCTTCAATCTAACTGGTGCAACCCCTGGCTTCGCATAATTATATCTACCCATCGGAGTTACGCTATAGTAACCATCAATACCAAGTGATGTTATACTCTCAATTTCTTCGAGCTTTATAAAACCATCAGTTGCATAGATGCCTTCCTCAATTCTTACTTGTTGTAGCTCTCCTATCACAAAAAAAGTACTATTATGCTTGATAGGAATAATCTCAACCATTTTCATGGCATAGGAGCACCTACTCTCTTTTACAAAAGGCACAGGAAAATCATTGAGATATTCCTCATGTAAACCGACTGATACAAACTCGTTCACACTTAATGCATATTTTGCACTAGTCTGGTGTGCCTGTGCAACAAAGTCAGGATGAATGTGGTTGATCGTATAAAAGCCAGTGGCCTCAATATTAGCTAAAGTATGCGGAGCAGCTTCAAGTGGTCTGTTAATAAAACCAATCAGTGCAGGATCAGCACCGAGATGTACAATGTTGCTGAATATGGCTAGGTTAGGAATGCCCTCTTTGTTAATGGTAGCAATAAGACTGGCTGATTTAAAACCTGACAGACTGTTAACAAAATTACCGCGATAAAAGCGTTCCCAGCTTTGAATGGTCTCTTTAGAAATGACTTGCATAATATACAAACCTAAGAAAGCTGGTTTTGTTTAATGCTAAGAATACTCTATAAATGAAATGATATTGAGGCGTCTTACGGCTTGCTAACTTTAGCAAGCAGACGTCTGTAAACATTTTTTGAAATTGCTTTACAGTCAGTGGTTAGCCAGCCAACTCCGATAATTCCATCCAGCGCATAGTTTTCTCATCAATCAGCTCACCTGTCTTTTTTACCTCTGAAGCCCATTGCTGTAACTGCGTGTGATCGGTAGTTCCGCTATTTAATAAAGTAGTCAGGTCTGTTCTTTTCGCTTCCAGCTGGTTTATTTCTTCCGGCAATTTTTCAAGTTCCTGTTTTTCCTTGAAAGTAAGTTTTTTCTTTGCTTCACTTCCAGTGTTTGCAACAGGCGCTACTTCTTTCTTCTCAGCTTTTGGTGATGTCTTCATCGCCTCTTCCTCTTCTAACCAATCGCGATAGTCGGTATAGTTGCCGGGGAATAATCTGATTTTTCCGTCACCTTCAAATACAAAAAGCTGATCAACTAAATGATCCATGAAATAACGGTCGTGAGATACCAGTACTAAGCAACCGGTAAAACTATCCAGGAATTCTTCTAATACGTTAAGCGTATCAATATCAAAGTCGTTGGTCGGTTCATCCAAAATCAAAAAGTTCGGATTGGTGATCAACATCTTCAGTAGTTGCAATCGCTTCTTTTCACCTCCACTAAGTTTTTCAACATAGGTATATTGCTTCTCTGGTGCGAATAAAAAGTTATCCAAAAATTTTGAAGCTGAAATCTGTGTGCCATCAGATAGTGTGATAAATTCCGCTATGTCTTTAACCTCTTCAATCACGCGATTGGCAGGATTCAAATTCATGGCATCCTGTGTAAAGTAACCATACTTGGTCGTAACCCCAGGAATTACTTCTCCACTGTCTGGCTTCAGGCGTTGCGTAATCATGTTCAGAAAAGTAGACTTACCGATGCCGTTTTTACCTACCACACCAATTCTGTCTTTCTTTTTAAACACATAAGAAAAATTATCGACCAACAACTGATCGCCAAACTTTTTAGAAACCTTTTCTAACTCAAGGATTTTACCGCCTTGTCTGGCTTCTTTAATATCGAGTTCTAATCTTTCTCTACGCAAATCGGTAGATGCCTTTTCTTGCAATTCATAAAAGGCTTCAATTCTGTACTTGGCTTTAGTACCACGCGCTTTTGGCTGTCTGCGCATCCAGTCTAACTCCTTCTTCATCAGATTACGCGCCTTAGCCACTTCAGATTTTAATATCTCCTCTCTATTGGCTTTCTTTTCTAAGTAGTAAGCGTAGTTGCCTTTATACCTGAAGAGCTGCTGGCGATCCAACTCAATAATTTCAGTCGCAACAGCATCCAGAAAATAACGGTCGTGGGTAACCATGATGAGTGTAACACCAGGTCCCGCTAAAAAATTTTCTAACCACTCAATGGCTGTAAGATCCAAGTGGTTAGTCGGTTCATCCATGATAATCAAATCAGGCTCTTGCAATAAGAGTTGCGCCAGAAAAATACGTTTCTTCTGTCCGCCCGATAAATCACCAAAGCGCTTGTCCATATCGGGCACGCCCAATTTTCCAATTACTTCTTGTACTTTATTATCGTAGTCCCATGCATTCAGATCACTCATCTTTTCCAGGGCAGCCTGCATTCTTTCAGGAGATACATCCGGGTGATGTAAACAATCTTCATACTCTTTTACCGCTTTAGAAACCTCGTTGGTTTCGCTAAAAAGTATGTCTTTTACAATCAGGTTCTCATCAACGTTGGGTTGTTGCGTAAGGTAGCCAAAACGGATACCATCGCGTAAAACGACCTTACCTGAATCTGAGATAACCTCACCTGTTAAAATTTTAAGCAAAGTGGATTTGCCCACCCCGTTATTACCTACAAAAGCTATTTTTTCACCCTGACCAATACCCAGGTTAATCTCTTTAAAAAGCCAACGATCGTTATAGGTTTTGGAAATATTCTCAGCTGAAAGGTAATTCACAGGATGTAATTTTTAAAAGGAGTGCAAAAGTAGGCTATTTCGCCTCACACTACAAGCCGTTGCACTAAAGAACGGACAGTGTTCTGTCTAATACGCCTTGTCCTCTCTAGTCTAATCACCGTCTCCGAAGGGACCGTGATTTTGTCAAGCTTTGTTCCTTTCTATTAACTTTAAGGCAAGACATGGATTAATTTGAAAAAGTAATCTGTTTATTGCTCCTCGTCCCCTGCGGGAGACAAGGAGCAGAAATAGTTTTACACCGCCTGCAGCGTGTAGCTTGAAGCTTGTTGCCTGCTACCTTAACACCAATCTCCCAACCGCCTCCGCACAGCGCTCGCCATCCATCGCAGCTGAAACAATGCCTCCGGCATAGCCTGCACCTTCACCACAAGGAAACAAATTCTTAATCTGAGGATGTTGAAGACTTTCCTTATCACGTGGAATACGCACAGGAGATGAGGTCCTACTTTCAACACCAATAATTTGTGCATCATTGGTTAAATAACCCTTCATTTTTTGACCAAATGCCTTAAAACCCTGACGCAAGGCATCAGTTACGAAAGTCGGTAAAAATACACCCATGTCTGCCGAAACTAACCCCGGTTGATATGAAGTATCCAATAAAGAAGAGGATTCTCTTTTCTCAACAAAATCAATTAGTCGTTGTGCTGGAGCGGTTTGCGTTTTACCACCCAAGGCCCAGGCTTTCTGTTCTACTTCCGCCTGAAAATGCATGGCTGCCAACGCACCATATTTCTGATATGGCTTAAAATCAATTTCATCTATCGCTACCACAATACCTGAGTTGGCGAATTTAGAATCCCTTCGCGAAGGACTCATACCATTCACGACTAACTCGCCCGGAGCTGTGGCAGCGGGAACAATAAATCCACCCGGACACATGCAAAACGAAAAAACACCTTTATCCTTACCGTTGATCGAAGCTTGATGCACCAATGCATAAGCGGATGCAGGTAAATAGTCGCCACGATCTATACTGCAGTGATATTGAATCTTATCGATTAAATTTTGTTGATGTTCCACCCTAACTCCTAATGCAAATGGCTTCGCTTCAATGAGTACTTTATTCTGATCGAGCAATTCGAATATATCACGTGCCGAATGCCCTGTAGCTAAAATAGTGGCATCCGCTTTAATGATGTCACCCTTTTCAGTTATAATACCTTCAATTGTATCACCCTTAATAATAAAATCAGTAACCTTTGTATTAAAATGAATTTCACCTCCTGCTGCTAGTATACTTTCGCGCAAAGCGGCTACCAGTTGAGGTAATTTATTAGTACCAACGTGTGGATGTGCATCATATAGGATTTCATCTTTAGCGCCATGCGCTACTAGGATTTCCATGATGCGGTGCACATCACCTCTTTTCTTTGATCTTGTATATAGCTTACCGTCAGAGTAAGTACCTGCTCCACCTTCTCCAAAACAATAATTAGAATCTGGATTTACTACGTGATCCTTATTGATAGCAGCCAGATCGCGTCTGCGTGCCTGCACATCCTTTCCTCTTTCTAAAACAATAGGTTTATAATTCAACTCAATCAGTCGTAAGGCAGCAAACAATCCTGCTGGTCCTGAGCCTATAACTAAAATAGGTTTTTTGTTGTGTACAGAATTATACTCTTTGCCACGTAAGGGTATAAGATTTTTTTTGTTCAGCACCTCATATTGCATGCGCACTTTAATCTCGCGACCTCTTGCATCAATTGATCTCTTAATTGGCTGAACGACTAAATCTCCGTTTTGTGGAACGGACAACTTTTGATAAAGCGTGCCTAGTAGATGCGCTTCATCGAATGCCTCTTCGGGCGTTAGTATTAATTCTTTTACCTGCATACGGAAGGTGTTTATCCTTCAAGTTTTTTTGTTACTTATAATTGGATCACTTTAGTGTTAAACTCTGTAATCGTTCTGCAAAGATAGCAAATACTGTCTTAGACTATCGGAAAGAAAAAACGTTTCCAACATTTAGGCCGAAGTGAAAGGAGGTAAAGAATGGTTTCTGATCAATAATCTGAAACAAATCTTCGTGTTGCGCATCTGTTACAAAACTTCTGTAACCCAGATTAAACGAACCAAAAATATCCATAGTAAATCCTTTCGCATTGTTTTTTCTCATGATACGATAACCTGTTAATATCCCCCAGGCAATACGTTGCTCAGCAGAGCTCACTGTAGAAAATTTATCCGGAGAAAGTGGCCATTCGATGTTTATAAAGTGGCCCAGATTAGTAAAGCGAATTTCATGTCCGAAGTACCACATGCCTGCTTTCAATGGATTATACATTTTCTGTTTTATACCGATGCTATAACCTCGCATAAAATTTTTACCCAAAGAAATATCATCATCCTTTTTAAAGAATGGATCTCTGATACCAATAAATTCAAACTCATGTCCTAGTCGTTCTTGTGAGTAAAACTCAATGGCTACTGGTAAACGGCCTACTACTGAAAAGATAGGATTGGCTCCCACTATCACACCCTTAAATTCATTGTGACGCGGATCAAAATATGACATCCCCTTGGTGCGTGAAGCGTTGGTGCGTTCATATTTCCTATTTGCCATTGCCGCAATATCCTTTCCAGATTCTTTATCATCATAAAAAGGTTTATAGTATCCGGATAATTTACCATCACGCTCAAAAATTTCCCAAGTGCCAACTTTCTTATCGTCTTCCATCTGACCCTTGGTTTGCATAGCACCATCTTCGTAATAGCCATAGTAGGTACCTCTTCCTTCTACATATTCGCAGTCTGCTTCTTTTTTACCATTGTCATAGAAAAACTCCCACTTGCCTTCTCGTTTATCATCTTTCAGATTACCCACAACCCTGACCTGTCCATTGCCATAATATTCTTTATAAAGACCTTTGCCCTCAGTAAGCTTGGCTTCACTTACCACAACGCCACTTTGATCATAGGTTCTCCAATCACCCGATTTCTTGCCATTTACATACTCACCTTTTTTGTGCAGTTCTCCGGTCTCGTAATAATATTCCCAAGTACCGACAGGTATATCGTTTTCGTAATGTCCTTTTGAGTGCTGCTTGCCACTACTGAAGTAATGAATCCATTCGGCTTGCCTTTTGCCTGCCACGAATTCTCCTTCCATTTGCAATGTTCCATCTTCAGCAAAATAGCGCCAATGTCCGCTGTTCTTATTATTCATTTTAGGGCCCTCGCCATATACCTTACCAGAATGGTAGTATTCTATGTAGCGACCAAAATCATCGACATAATCAATCTCACCTTTTAAAGCCCCATCTTCAAAATAAGCTTTCCATAAGCCTATGTGTTTGTTCTTATCATAACTACCAATTTCTTTAAGTTGACCATTTTCATAATAGGATTTCCATTCGCCTTCGCGCAGTTTTCCATTAATGGTGCCCTCCATGCTTTTTTGTCCACTTTCATAGAAGTACTCCCACAGGCCATAGTTAGAATTTTGACGCAGAATACCCCGCATCCTCAAATTGCCTGTTTCATAGAAAAACTCCCAAACACCACTGGTTTCATTATTGATAAACTGCCCTTTTGATTCAGGGTGCCCGTTCAGGTAAAAGGAGATGTATCTACCATGTAAAATGTTCTTAAGGGTATCTTTTACCTGATAGAATTCCTTTATATGACGCTTTTCGAGGTCGTGATAACTGGTGCGATTATAAAGCTGCGCTACAGCACTTTGTGGAAGTGTTATAATAAATAGCAGGAAGACAGTTATTAAACGCATAGCACACTAATTATGAGCAATTTACGAAAAAACAGTGTATAGCGGATTGATGTCTATTGCTCAAAAGCCGCACGACCCCAATTGCTCTTTTCTTCTTCAGACCAGAGTTCAGGAAAGAACATGATTCGCTGAAAGCGAGGCGGTAAATACTTCTGCCAATTGGTACCTCCGGTTGCTTTAATATCCTCAGGACTTTTCTGCAAGTAGCGACCCGCAGAACGAAGATGCGCCAAACGCCATTTAACATTTGCCAACACATCCAATTCGCGTAAACGATCTTTTATAGCCTCAGCTACATCAGATGTTGCAAAGTGTTTCTGATAAATAGTAAAGAGATTTGTATCCTTGCATCTTTCTGCCTGTTCGCAAAAATCATCCAGGTATTTCTCTTCAAATTGCTGAAGTGTAAGTGTTTTCTTGCCGGAGGCTAATTCAGTTGCTCCACTTCGCCAATAGATTTTTTCCATTTGCTGGCGAATGGTATCAGTTGATTTTACCTGTTTTCTGCTTTCGTCATCCAATAGATTCACCAAAGAAGTCGAGGCAATTTCGATCATTCTGTATTGTGCCGATTGAAAGCCACTAGCGGGTAATAATGACATCCGGAATTTCAGGAATTGCTCCTTTTCCATGCCATCCACCATGATATCAAATGAGTTTTCCAATTGACGGAAGTAACGAATAATGCGATCAATCCTTGTCATGAAGAAGGTAGCATTAAGTTGCTGATTATTACCTATTTGACCCATCTCATGTAAGATCATTTTAAAGTACAATTCAGTGACCTGATGGTACATAATAAACACTTCTTCATCTGGAAAACTGGTCTTGGGATTTTGTAAACTCAATAGTGTATCCACATGTATATAATCCCAATAAGTGAGATAATCGGAATGCAGCAAACCATCCAGATAGCTGGATAAGTCCTGTCCCATAACAGCGTATTTCTCCTGAAGCTTTTTTAATTGCTCAATCAGTACTGGATCAAAGGATGTGGTTGGCATCAGTTAAGGATTATGTAGTAAATTGCTCCGAAAATTACGCATAAACGTCAAACCTATGGCTAACGCGACCGAAAATGGTACACATACTAAAAAATCGTTAAAACAAGATTTATACGAACACCCTGACTTCTACGAAATTGATGATCTTCTGACGGAAGAGCATAAATTGATCAGAACCAGCGTTCGTCAATTCGTTAAAAAGGAGATTTCCCCATACATTGAAGACTGGGCACAGCGTGCACACTTTCCATACGAAATCGTTAAGAAATTTGGTGATGTTGGTGCCTTTGGCCCTACGCTGCCCGTAGAGTATGGTTGCGGTGGCCTGGATTACATCTCTTACGGCATTATCATGCAGGAGATTGAACGTGGCGATTCAGGCATGCGCTCGACAGCTTCAGTGCAAGGGTCGTTAGTTATGTACCCGATTTACAAATTCGGATCTGAAGCTCAGCGTAAAAAGTACTTACCAAAGCTTGCTTCTGGCGAGTGGTTGGGTTGCTTTGGATTGACCGAACCAGATCATGGTTCAAACCCTAGCGGGATGGTGACTAATTTTAAAGATATGGGTGACCATTATCTGCTGAATGGCGCGAAAATGTGGATTTCCAATTCACCTAGAGCAGATGTTGCTGTCGTTTGGGCAAAGAATGAAGAAGGTCGTATTCATGGTTTGATTGTAGAGCGTGGCATGGAAGGTTTCTCGACACCAGAAACACATGGCAAATGGTCGTTACGCGCTAGTGCTACTGGCGAGTTAGTATTTGATAATGTAAAAGTACCTAAGGAAAACCTATTACCAGGTAAGAGCGGTTTAGGTGCACCGATGATGTGCCTTGACTCAGCGCGTTATGGAATAGCCTGGGGTGCAATAGGTGCTGCTATGGATTGCTATGAAAGCGCAAGACGTTACGCGGCTGAGCGTATACAGTTTGGTAAGCCAATAGCTTCATTCCAGTTAATACAAAAGAAATTAGCAGAAATGCTTAGCGAGATAACCAAAGCTCAGTTATTAAACTGGAGACTTGGTGTGTTAATGAACGAAGGCAAAGCAACTACGCCACAGATTTCATTAGCGAAAAGGAACAATGTGGCCGTTGCTTTAGAAATAGCCAGAGAAGCAAGACAGATACATGGTGGTATGGGTATTACTGGAGAATACTCCATTATGCGCCACATGATGAACCTTGAATCGGTAGTGACTTACGAAGGTACACATGATATTCACCTGTTGATATTGGGTAATAAGATTACGGGTATACCGGCTTTTGTCTAATACTTTGTAAGCTCTTAGTCTAAATTCTTTTTTAATCTTATTGTTTAGTTAACAACTAAGATCACTTTAGTATTTAATTGCCTAATTCCAACTCTATACCCTATGTGTAAACAGAATTTCCTCTTAATTCTATCTTGTTTTAGTATTGTATTTCTCACTCAAAGACCAGTTTTAGCACAAAAACAATTCAAGGGACTACCTGATGACTTAAATGTTTCTAAGATCATTTTCTTAAAGCATGATTCTACAGAAGTTGAACCTGAAAAGCCCAGAGGCCAGGGTCAAGACGAAAAAATAAGGCATGCCCTTAAAAAAAATCACAATACCAATGTTGCTGGATCCAATTTGCAGTTAAGAACTGCAGCAAAAGAGTATCCCTTTGAATACGTCATAACCTCAAGAGAGAATGTTCTCGCTTATAAAGAACTGGGGTATAAATACGTATTAGATTTCAAGCCTTTTGTAGATATCAGGCAAGGTATTAGACATTCAACTACAAAAGTGACCGTTTATTTTCCACTATATATTTATGATTTAACTACTACTGATACTTATATAATTGATAACGTGAGTGAGAACTTTGTTTACTATTATACAGGCCTGATGAAAAAAGCGCTTATTAAACAAGTAAAAAGGAAATACAAATTAAAATAAACTAACACACATGAAAACTTTTCTGGTGATTGTAACAACTTTCGTCAGCTGGACAAACCTTTATTCTCAAAGTTTCTACGATTACGCAAAACAGCGTGATACAGGTATAGGACTTAACTACAATCAATATAAAGGTTTTGCCATTCCCGACCCTATTTCGAATCCAACTTATAACGAGCTTGATGCCAAATCATCTTATGGATTGATTGGTTACTCAGGATGGAATTTTCCTATTTTAATATTAGCAGATCATACTTCAATAGGCTTCAATCCAAATATTGGTGTTGGCATTAGTTTAACTGGTGGTTATGGTGTGCATGCAGACATCCCAATATTCATTACTTTAAAAACTGGAACGGATGCTACATGGAGCAAAAGCACTACATTTGAAAAGAAAGTAGGTGCAGCAATAGGCATTGGCTATCAAACAATAGCAGGTTATACTGAGGCTCCAATAGCCAGCGGAATTGGTGTAATTTATGCTTTACCGTCCGCAATGGCTGAGGTAAGTTTTGTAATAAAGAAAACCAATCTCTATAAACTACGCTTTCAAACCAACCTTAAAGAAACAAAACAAAAGGATTTTAGTGAATCAACAGGGTTTCCTGCCGAGGTATCGTTCACGCAATGGGGAATCTCAATAATTAAAACAAGATATGCATGGTAGTTTAACTTCTATTCTGTAAAGCAAAGATTATAAAGAGTCTATAAATACAGCGTTCTCCAAGGATGCTGTATTTGTTGATCAAACATTATTATGATACCCTCTTGCTCATGGTATTTCAAGAAGCTAGCAGTTAATAACCCTAATTATTAATTGGCTACATCCTCATTTCGTCTTCACTGAACTAACCAATCGAACTAATAGACAAGTCAAGTATTGCACAAGCAGGTTAAGACTTAAACCTAAACCGCAAATACTTAATCGTCTCTCCTTTCTCAGCGAACATCATTTCGTACTTGGTCTTGATATTAAATACTTCGGGGCTTAATGGAGAATTGTAAACTTCATTGCTGTGTTGAAGATCTTCGATGTCGTTACGCCCGGCTAATACCTCGAGTGTGTACTGATATAGAGAAGTATTGTCAGTTTTTAACCTTACATAACCACCCGGTCTGATAAACTGCTTGTACATATCCAGAAAACGTGGACTCGTAATTCTTCTTTTCATATCACGTATCCTCGGGCGCGGGTCTGGAAAAGTAATCCAGATTTCATCTATTTCGTTTTGTGCGAAGAAGTTTTCGATCATCAAAATGTGTGTTCTCAAAAAGGCTACATTCGTAAGGTTGCGTTCTACTGCCCAGCTACTCCCCTTCCAAATGCGCTCTCCCTTCATATCAATACCGATGTAATTGCGATCCGGAAACAAAGCTGCTAAACCAACAGTATACTCACCACGGCCACAAGCTAATTCTATGGTAATCGGATGCTCTTTTTTAAAGTATTGCTTATTCCATTCACCTTTAATATCGTGATAGTTTTCCTTGGTGGGCTCAATTACATTGGCTCGCTCTTCAATTATCTTGAATCTTTCTTTCTTCCTTTTCACTTATGTATATGCTATCTTAATTATTTAATTTGCTTTTACAAGTCATTCAACTCGGCTACTACAAAAGTACTGCCTCCAATAAAAATGACATCTGCTTCGCTGGCGTTCGACCTTGCCACTGCTAATGCTTCATTAACATCAGGAATTACTTGACCATGTAATCCGAATACCTTTGCCTGTTCAGCAAGTGTTTGTGCTTTTTCGGCTCTTGGTATTTTTGCTTCACAAAAATAGTAGGTGGCATCTTTGGGCATAATGGCTAAAACAGCTTCAGGTTCTTTACCCTTCACCATGCCCATTACAATATGCAGTTTGTTATAGGATAATAAAGTAAGCTGCTTTAACACTTGTTGAATACCATCTTTGTTATGACCTGTGTCACAAATGATCATTGGCTTGTCGCCCAACTTTTGCCAACGTCCTCTTAATCCGGTATTGTCTACTACTTTACTCAGACCATTTTGCAAAGCCGTTACGGGAATAATAAAACCTTGTTCATTCAATATTTCAGCTGCCATTAATACACCCTGAATATTATTACGTTGATATATTCCACCTAAGGGAAAGGTATTTAGTTCAAGGAAAAATGCTTTGTTCCAATATACTTTGAAGCCATTAAAGGCATGATCACTGTTTAATACCACTTCATAAAAGTCTTCCGCGAAACAAATGGGTGCCTCCTCTCCTTCTGCCTTGTGCTTAAATACTTCTTCAATGTCGGCTTGCCTTTCGCTGATAATGACAGGCACCTTATTTTTAATAATTCCTGCCTTCTCGTAAGCGATCTTATCGAGGCTATCGCCAAGCAAATCCATGTGATCCCAACCAATGTTGGTAATCAGCGACAACTCTGGCATGATTACATTGGTAGAGTCCAGTCTTCCGCCCAAGCCTACTTCAACTACGGCCACTTCAACACCTTGCTGTGCGAAGTAATCAAAAGCCATCGCTACAGTTATTTCGAAAAAAGACGGCTTGATTTTTTCAATGATCTCTTGAAGTTTATTGATGAAGGATATGACGAATTGTTGATCAACCGTTACGCCATTGATTCGAATGCGTTCTGTAAAATCTTTTAAGTGAGGAGATGTATATAAACCTGTTGTATAGCCCGCCTCCTGTAAAACAGAAGCGAGCATATGCGAGGTACTACCCTTGCCATTGGTGCCGGCAATATGAACCGACTTAAATTTGTTTTGTGGATTGCCCAACACTTCGCAGAGTGCCAGGGTATTGGTTAAGTCTTTCTTGAAAGCCACTGATCCTACCCGCTGAAACATCGGGAGGTTGCTGTAGAGATAGTCGACAGCTTCTTTATAGGTAGCAATTTTTGGCATTCGGCCGCAAAGATAGCTGCGGAAAATTGATCTTATTTAAAAAAGTCAATCATTTCGCCTTCAATTCTTTTAGGCCGCAAACTGTTAGCATCTAATAGACACCAGGTTGTTTTGATTCGGGCGCTCACTTTGTTTAGAGTAACATTAAACAACTCAACGTTACGCACAATTTTAGGACCTTCCGGATCATCAACCCAAGTCTTACCCTGTATTTCATGTCCTAATGCTGCCGGTGTCAAATAATCGATTTCGTGCCTTAGCACTACCCATAAAAATCGCTTACGAATCTCCTCTGTTCCTTTGGCAAACCAATGGGCTTCGGCTACTTCTTGTGCATAGCGTAAGTAGACTACATTATTAACATGATTCATGTTATCAATGTCTTCGGACTTAACCAAAATTGAATGATAGAAAACGCTAGCCATATTGCTTTCAACAAATATAGTCAGGTAATCCTTATACTTATTCGTACTTAAGCGTATCGGCAGGGTTAGTTCTGGCAGCTTTCAAAGCATGATAACTTACGGTAATCAGTGCTATTGCCAGACCCGTTAATAAAGTAATACCAAAAAGCTCCCAGGAAAGCGTAATCCTGTATTTGAATGCATCGAGCCATTGTTTCATCATCCACCATGAAATGGGGGCAGCAATTGCAAATGCGATGAAGGCAAGCATGATGTATTTTCTGTTCAATAAAACCATTAATTGAAAGACTGAAGCCCCCATCACTTTTCGTATGCCAACTTCTTTTACACGGTTAAGCGATTCTATTCCTGCCAAGCCAAATAAACCTAGACAAGAGATAATAATAGCAAAGCTTGTAGAAATGCCCATAATTTTCATCCAACGTTCGTGGGATTGATACTGCCTTGCGACATCCTCATCTACAAAAGAGTATTCAAATGGTTTATCAGGGAAGGTCTGCTTCCACTTCTGCTCAACTTTACTTAACTGTTCTGGTGTTTTACCAGGACCAAGTTTTACTAAAATAGTAGTAAGTCTTCCGAAATCAGGTCGTTTAGAACCCAAAAAGAGAGGCTCAACTTCGCTTTCCAATGATAGAAAATTGTAATCCTTCATCACGCCAATCACTGGTGAACCTTTACCTACAGTGTCTTCCTGCCAGTTCACGTATTCAGACAAAGGATCAGTCCAACCCATATCCCTAACAAAAGCTTCATTAACAATCACCGCACTGGAGTCAGCTGTGTTATCAAAATTTCTACCCTCCAATAATTCAATACTAAACAGATCCAGATATGCTTCATCTACACGAAAGACATAAGCCCACTTATTTTCATCTGCTACTTGCCAACCGTAACGGGACCAACCTCTGTTAAAAGATGCCGAAGTTCCGGCAACAGAAATAACATCGCGCTCTTGGCTTAAGGCATTTCTGAAAAGCGGAATCATTTCATCAGAGGTTCTATTCCAACCTGCGTTTGTTTCAATGGCTATCACTTTATCAGCATCGTAGCCCAAATCTTTGCTGGTAATGTACTCCATCTGCCGGTACATAATCACTGAACTGACAATTAATAGTGTAGACAAGGTGAATTGCAAAACAACCATGGCTTTTGCAAAAGGTGTTTGCAGTCTGGCACTATTCTTACCCTTCAGAATTGTTACTGGTTTAAATGAAGAGAGTATAAAGGCCGGATAAAAGCCAGCTGTCAATCCAATGGTAATTGTTAATATTAGCATCATTGCAAGCACGGTTGACATATTACCAAAAGTGAGTACAATAGATTTAGCAGTGTATTCATTAAACATGGGTAGTAAGGTGACTACCAGAACAATACCGGTAAACATGGCCATAAAGGAGAGCAGTAGGGATTCAAAGGAAAATTGATTAATCAATTGTCCAGGCCTGGCTCCCACGACCTTACGCACACCAATTTCAGTTTTGCGAGCGTTAGATGTTGCCAGCGATAAAACGATATAGTTAATACAAGCGATAATGAGAATAAGTAATCCTATGCCGGCCAATATCCAGGAATATTTTTTATCACTTACTTTATGCCAACTGATGTGTGGGGCTAAGTGTATTTTTGTAAGCGGAATATAATCAAACTCACCCACTTTAATTTCAGCAGGGATTTTCTCACGTACCCGCGTACGATCATAACTTGGCCCCATGTATTTTTGTATCAACGAGTCGAGGTGAGGCTTAAAGGTAACAAGATCCGATGTTTTCCTGAGCTGAACGAAAGTCGGATAAGAGAAGTTATTCCACTGTTTTGCACTATTTTCAAAATAAGGTCTTGAACTTGAAGGCAAAATCATTTCAAAGTCAATGCTGGAATTTGCCGGAGGTGCTTCAATTACTGCTGCTACAACATAATCAGCTTTTTCATTAATAAAAAAACTAAAAGTTTTACCAATAGGATCTTCCTTACCAAAAAATTTCTCTGCCACTGCTGACGTTAAAACGGCTTCATTCGTATGGCGAAAGATTTTATGAGTGGATCCTTTTATAACCGGAAAAGAAAACATCCTGAAAAAACCGCTATCCACAAATGCCGTTGATTGTTTAAATATTTTATCATCATGCTGCATCACACCTTCGGTTCCACTATTAAAGCGTGTTACATACTCAACTTCAGCCAATTCATCTTGCATTACATCCGCAAGTACACCAGGCAACCACGCACTGGTGTTGTATGGTAATGGATCGCCCTCTTTATACTTTTCTTCATCAAAAGAAGTGCTATGGATACGCACGATTCTATCCTTATTTTCATGGAACTGATCAAAACTGAGTTCGTCCATCACATAGAGATAAATCAACACACAACAAGCAATGGCAATGCTTAAACCGAAAGAGTTAATAAAAGCATAGAGCTTACGCCTGGCCATATTACGAATTGCTACTTTCCAATAATTTTGCAACATACTTGAATTGAATAATTGTAATGAAAACTTATTTCGGAGTACTATGCCTGGTCTGAAAAACAGGAATACGTTTTTTGTATACTGAAGTCTCGCCTTTCTGAGCCCTATAGAAGAAACGTCCTGTTCGAATTGCTCTTCCAAATCACCCTCTATACTTTCCAACAGGTAATCAGGACAATACCATTGCAAAAAGCGAAGTGACCAGGCAGGTGCCGTATGATTAGAGGAGTTTTTATGCATGGATAAAAGATGTCTTGACAATAAAAATGGTTTAGATGCCCACCATTTTTAATTGAGGGACCAGTTTCCACAAATCGATTCGCATCTCTTTCATGGTTTGCAGCATTGCCAAACCCGCATTGGTAATTTTAAAGATGCGCTTACGTCTGCCGCCACGCAATTGTGTAGCTCCGCCCATTTCTGATTTAACAAGTCCTTTATCTTCCAGACGATAAAGCGTAACATGTACAGCGCTGAGGTTAACTTCTCTTCCCACCCTCTCTTTTATCAGCTCAACTACTGCATTGCCATAAGCATCTTCCTGCAAAATGCCAACCATCATCAAGACAAGCTCTTCGAACTCACCAAGGTATTCTTTACTCATTTGTATATGTTTTGTAAAACTAATATACGGATATCTTTTACAAAAGTTATACTAATGGATAAATAAGAGAAAAATCTTTATAAGAATCTGATAGAGAAATAGATAGATAGATATTATTCAATAAACCTTTAAAACTGCGAGCTTCGAGGGATTAGCTGCGAGTCATCTGTGGCAGGTTAAGAGAAATGAATTATTAACCAAGGTTTGCCCAAAGACTTGGCCCCCTCAGAACTTCAACCCTTTAACACTCTAACCCACCAACTTAATTGACGCTGAATTAATGCAATACCGCAAACCAGTTGGTTCTGGTCCATCGGGAAAAACGTGTCCTAAATGTCCGTCACATACACTGCATTCTACCTCTACCCTTGTCATACCATAACTAGTGTCTTTCGTATACTTAATAACATTGTCTTCTACCGGTGCAGCAAAACTTGGCCATCCGGTACCCGATTCAAACTTAGTTCTAGAATCAAATAAAGGCGTAGCACAACAGCGACAGGCATACAACCCTGGCTCGTGTGCTTCACAATACTCTCCCGTCCAAGGTCTTTCTGTTCCTTTATTTCTGGTTACAGCAAACTCTTCAGGCGATAGGATTTTTCGCCACTCTTCATCCGTTTTTTCAACGCGTTGGGGTGGTGTTAAATTACCTTTAGTTGCCCATTGCAACACATCTATCCATTTCATAAAACTTCAACAACAGGAATGATAAGAAGGTTTAATGTTGCCACTAATTAAGTAATTACTGCTTTAACTTTAACAGATCACGAATTTCAGTCAGCAACATAATGTCGGCAGGGAGTTCAGCAATAGGTGCAGGTTTTGCCTCTTCTTTTTTCTTGGTGGCATTGATGCCCTTTACAATTAAAAACAAAACAAAGGCTACAATAACAAAGTTAAAAGTGGCTGATATAAATTTGCCATACTTAACTGCACCAAAAATAGTGAGGTCTTCTAATTTACTCAATTGCGCTGCATCCAGGGCCGGCTTTAATAACAAAGGTGTGAGCACATCGGCAATTAATGAGTTAACTATAGTACTAAAAGCAGCACCGATAATAACACCAACAGCCAAGTCTACAACATTACCCCGCAGGGCAAAGGTTTTGAATTCTTTTAACATAGTGTTCAGGTTTGTTCTTACGCTAATTTTAAGCAATTACAGCCAAAGTGCAAAATCGTGCTCCAACGCTATTGGGCAATAATTGGGCAATAAATGTTTACTTTTAAAATGTTCTTTATTTTGAAAGTACCCAAAAAATAAGGTATACATAGCGTATTGATTTTATTAAATTTGATAGTCTATGGTAGAAGCCCCCGCTCTAATTGTTGCTTTAGTTGATGATGATTACATTTTTCAGTTAACAGCATCACGCTTACTAAAAGCTGCCGATGCTTCAGCAAATGTATTACAATTTTCGAATGGTGAAGAAGCTCTCCGATATCTGAATGATCACTCAGCAGAAGATAATAAATTGCCCGATATACTATTGTTGGATATTAACATGCCCCATGTAGATGGCTGGATGTTCCTAAATGACTATGCGCATCTAAAGGGAAAGCTAACTAAGAAAATTAAAATCTATATGGTGAGTTCATCTATAGATCCTGTTGATATGAATCGTGCAAAAAGCAATCAATCGGTTGAGGACTATATTATAAAACCTATATCAAGGGAAGGCTTTAAAGAGCTTATTGAAAAATCATTTAACTAAATTCAGGGGATGTTTCAGTTTTCCGTAATCGGTTAGCTCCACTCCTGCAGAGCCTATAAACATCTCAGCATCAATTTTTAGAGGTATTCTATTTCTATCGTCTGAGAACCAGGCAGTAATTGAATTTTCGCCATCAAATAATTTATTATCAGGCATTACAGGCTTAAACTTTAGTGCCCTTACTTTTCCAAATTTCATTTTTACAACATCCTTTCCATAATATACAATAGCTTGTTTGTAAAAGGTATCTTCAAAGAACCCTTTTATCACAACGGTATCACCTTTCTGCATATTAGTAAAATCGAGTGTACGCATGTAAAGAAAACCTGCCACCATATCGCGGGTATGTAGGGTGGTTTCATACTCCTTTGGTTCTTTAAACTTACCTGTATTTTTATCAATTACTTTTACAGCTACTCTTTTGTTCTCATGATCAAAGTAGGTGTACTCGTCTAACTTATAATTACCCTCTCTTATAATCCGGTAAGAAACCTCAGGAAGTATTGATATAGTATCAATGTAAGCTCCCCAATGATCATCTACGTTTGTAACCCAGCTCAGCATACCGGCAGTGGTGCCATATGCATCCAGTTTAAAACACGATCGCCCATTTAAACTATAATATTTATCGCTGATTACAGCATGACCCCGGCCTACATTGAAAATTCCGTAAGTGAGTTTATATTTAATAAACTCGCCTCTTTTAAAACTGTCGTTTTTTACCGTTGGATAAATCTCTTCCTTTTCGGTAGTAAAACCGAATAAAAGAATAGCATAAAGTAACAGTATCCGTATCTTAAACATATAACTGGGCGTAAAATTAAGGATTCTGTTCAAAGCGTAGATGATCTGATCTTTACCATTTTACAAAAGAGATGCCAAATCAAGAAAACACATAATTTTACAACTTCCCACTTGATTTAACACTGTAAAACTGACAAGTGCTTGAAATTGCCGCTTAATAGCTGTGAAAAGGTAAAACAACGTTGCGATTAAACCGCAACATTGTTTTCACGCAAAGCATCATTTAGTGATGTTTTCTTATCGGTGCTTTCTTTACGCTTGCCTATAATCAATGCACAGGGTACCTGAAAGTCTCCCGCGGGGAATTTCTTTGTATAAGACCCAGGGATAACCACCGAGCGCTCAGGAACATAACTCTTATACTCCACTGGAGATGATCCTGTTACGTCTATGATTTTAGAACTGGCTGTAAGTACAACATTTGCTCCCAAGACAGCTTCTTTACCAACCCTCACCCCTTCAACAACTATGCTGCGGGAACCCAAAAATGCATTGTCTTCAATAATTACTGGTGCGGCTTGTACCGGCTCTAATACCCCACCAATACCAACACCACCACTCAAATGCACATTTTTGCCAATCTGTGCACAACTTCCTACTGTTGCCCATGTGTCTACCATAGTACCTTCATCAACATATGCGCCAATGTTTACATAAGAAGGCATCATAATTACCCCTTTGCTAAGGTAAGCTCCGTAACGTGCTACAGCATGAGGAACTACACGTACGCCCAGGGCAGCATAATTTTTCTTAAGCGCCATTTTATCATGGAATTCAAACGGGCCTACTTCAATGGTTTCCATCTTTTGAATTGGAAAGTATAAAATCACAGCTTTTTTTACCCAGTCATTCACCTTCCACTCATTGTCTACTGGTTCAGCAACACGCAAAACACCCTTATCTAGTTGCTCAATTACTTCTCTGATAGTCTTTTGTACGCTTACATCCTGCAACATGCTTCTGTCTTCCCAGGCCTTTTCTATTAGTTCTCTCATTTCTTTTATCTTTCGATTGAATTAAGCATGCAAGAAAGAAAAAAAAAGAAAATTGTAATCGCTTCAGTATTAAAACCTGTCGATGAAACTCGCATGTACGGTAAAATGGCTACTTCATTGGCAGGTCGTGGTCATGATGTGTATGTTTACGGAAGTTCTGCCACACAAGTATCTCAGCACAGCACTATAACGCTGCATGATCACAGCTTAAAAAAAAGGCTGAGCTTACAGCGCCTGATCATTCCCTGGCATTTGTTACGTAAATGGTTTACCGTTAAACCAGCCATATTGATAATATGTACTCATGAGCTATTGATGGTGGCGCTGATTTACAAACTCTTAAAACCAGTAAAACTGATTTACGATGTACAAGAGAACTACTACCTGAATGTATTACACACTTCAGCATTTCCTGCCATCATTCGCTTTCCAATAGCTTTTTATACAAGGCTAAAAGAAAATCTGTCAGCAACTTTCATAGATCATTTTTTCCTGGCAGAAAGTGTTTATGTTGAACAGCTTGGTTTTACTAAAAGAGCTTATAGTATTATACCCAATACAGTAGCCGAACCTGTGACTACTCCTGGAAAAAAGCAGGGTTATAGCAAATGGCTTTTCACAGGCACCCTGGCTGAGAGTACAGGGCTTTATAAAGTTATCGAACTTGTTAAAGCACTCCATTCTATTGATTCAACTGTAAACCTGACTATTTGTGGCTTTGCCCCTTCGGTAAAAGAGCAGTTGCAGATTAAGGCTGCTTGTACTGGCTTGGACTATATTTCATTGAAAGGCAATGAAACTCAGGTTTCGCATAGCGCCATCGTTGAAGCTATACACCAGGCAGATATCGGTTTCATTTATTATCCACCTGCTAAACATACTGCCGGTCGCATGCCCACCAAGTTTTATGAATACAGTTCGTTGAACTTACCAATACTCACCTGGAATGACCAAGCTATTGCCAACATGGTTGATGAATTCGGTTTAGGCTGGGTACTTGATGGTGATGAAAGTATAACAGAAGTGCTGACCAAAATCATCAGTTTACCGATTAGCAAGTCCTTACCCGATGCTCATTTCTGGAGATTCACCGAAAAACAGCTTTTTAAGATAATAGATTCTCTTTAAAATTTTTTTTAGATTAGTCTAAACTTTTATTTTTGCATATCGTTTATATTAAAAGATATGCTTAGCTACACTGAAGAAAACTATCTAAAAACCATCTATCACTTGTCGGAAGGCGGGCATAAATCGGTGCTCACCAACGAAATAGCCGCCTCTTTGCTTACCAAAGCGGCCACTGTTACTGACATGATAAAAAAGCTTTCGTTGAAGGAGTTTATCACTTATGAGAAATATTATGGAGTAAATGTTACTAAAAAAGGCAAAGCGCATGCATTGACCATTGTACGCAAGCACCGCTTATGGGAAACCTTTTTAGTAGAAAAACTTGGATTTGCCTGGGATGAGGTACATGATGTGGCCGAACAACTGGAACACATTAACTCGAGCTTGTTAATTGAAAAGCTTGATGCGTTTCTAGACTACCCGACTGCTGATCCACATGGCCATCCTATTCCGGATAAACATGGCAAAATTAAGCAAGAGAAGCAAATTGTACTAAAAGAAGCACTTGTCAATAAACCCCTTGTTGTTTGTGCTGTGCGCAATGGCTCCTCTCCTTTTCTTCAATATCTCAGTAAAATAGGAGTATCTATTGGTGTGTCCATCACGGTGCGCGAACGCATTGAGTTTGATGGTTCACTTGAAGTAAGTATTCAAAATAAAAAGCCACAGCTGATTTCACGTGAGGCTGCAGAAAACATCTTAGTAAAAGAATAGACTATGTTATATAAATTTCAAATTTCAAATTTCAAATTCTTAAATGCAACACTTCCATTTTTTCTGGTGTTTACGCTGGTAATAGCTTGTAAGCCAAAGCAAAAAGGTGAGCTGCGTGAACGCTTAATGATTGTAACGACTACCGGGATGATTGCTGATGCAGTCAAGAATGTAACTGGCGATGGCGCTGACGTTATTTCACTGATGGGCGCTGGTGTTGATCCTCATCTTTATAAAGCCACACAGGGTGATCTACAAAAATTAACAGATGCAGATGTTATTTTTTATAACGGGCTACATCTCGAAGGAAAAATGGCAGAAGTACTGGAGAAATTGGGCAGAACAAAAACGGTAATTCCCGTAACCCAAGCTATTCAGGAAAATGAGCTCAGATTAATAACGGAGGGCATACATGACCCACACATTTGGTTTGATGTAAAGCTTTGGAAAAATGCGGTGGTTGAAGTTGAAAAAAATTTAAGTACAGTAGACTCTGCAAAACAACATGTGTACAAAGTAAATGCTGCACGCTACTTAACACAATTAGATTCGCTCGACAACGCAGTTTCTCAGCAAATTCAAACTATACCCGCAACACAGCGGGTGCTTATTACTGCCCACGATGCTTTTGGGTATTTCGGTGATGCTTATGCTATGGAAGTTAGAGGTTTACAAGGTATTTCAACAGTTTCAGAGTTTGGATTGAAGGATGTAACTGAACTAGTTGACTTTATCATCAGCAGAAAGATCAAAGCAATTTTTGTAGAAACATCGGTATCTGAAAAATCAATTAATGCAGTAATTGAGGGTTGTCAGAATAAAGGTTGGCAAGTAAGTATAGGTGGAAGCCTATACTCAGACGCCATGGGTGAAGCCAACACACCTGAAGGAACTTACATTGGCATGGTTAGTAAAAATGTGAGCACCATTGTGAGTGCTCTCCAATAATATGAATAAGAATATTAGTGCGGTATCAGCACTTGAAGTACACGACCTTACTGTTGCTTTCGATCGCAAGCCTGTATTGTGGAATATCGACCTTGAAATACCCCAGGGAAAACTAGTTGGTATTATTGGTCCGAATGGTGCCGGTAAATCTACCTTGATCAAATCGGTTATGGGCTTGCTGCCACTTAGCAGTGGTTATTGTAAAATATTTGATGAGAAGATTGATGATGTGAGACATCGCATATCTTATGTGCCACAACGTGAATCAGTGGATTGGGATTTTCCGGTATCGGTGCTGGATGTGGTTATGATGGGACGTTATGGTAAACTTGGTTTACTCAAGCGACCTCGTAAAGCAGATTTAGATGTAGCCATGGATTGCCTTAGAAAAGTAGGTATGGAATCTTTTGCTAACCGACAGATAGCCCAACTATCGGGTGGACAACAGCAAAGAACTTTTCTTGCTCGTGCATTGGCACAACAGGCAGATATCTATTTTATGGATGAACCTTTTGCAGGTGTGGATGCCGCAACAGAAAAAGCCATCATCAATTTATTACGCACAATGACAGCAGCTAATAAAACTGTTATTGTGGTGCATCACGATTTACAATCAGTAAGCAGTTACTTTGATTGGGTGATTCTGTTAAACACAAGATTGGTTGCAAACGGACCAACAACAAGCACCTTTACGCAGGATAAACTTCAGGAAACATATGGTGGTAAACTTACACTACTATCGGATGTGGGCGATTTAATTCGCAGAGAGAATTTTCCAAACCGCGAGGAGAAAGTATTATGAGTAACTTCACTGACTTCTTTTCCTTTTCAGATCCTAATGTGCGTTACGTTACGGCAGGAGCTGTATTAATAACGGCAAGTTCTGCGTTGGTTGGTTCTTTTACTTTTCTGAATAAGAAATCATTAATTGGTGATGCCATTGCGCATGCCGTATTGCCGGGCATCTGTCTAGGTTTTTTATTAAGTGGCACCAAGAATCCACTTTACTTGATTGCTGGAGCCTTTATAACGGGATGGCTATCGCTTTATGCCATTCAATATATAATTGCAAAAAGTCGGATTAAAGAAGACACTGCCATTGGATTAATTCTGTCCGTGTTTTTTGGTTTCGGTATTTTGCTCTTAACCTATATTCAAAAAAGTGGTAATGCAAATCAATCTGGCTTAGATCATTTCATTTTTGGTAAAGCTGCATCTTTAGTGGGTGCAGATTTAATTACATTTTCGATTGTCTCCATTCTGCTAATAACTTTTACGCTTTTATTTTTCAAAGAGTTTAAACTTCTGGTATTTGATCGCAATTATGCTGTGGCATTGGGCTTACCGGTAAAAAGACTAGAGCTACTCTTGACTTCCATGATTGTTTTGGCAGTCGTAGTAGGCATACAAGCCGTAGGTGTAGTGTTGATGGCTGCAGTGTTAATTACCCCTGCTGCGGTTGCGCGCTTCTGGACCAACTCAATACGCATTATGTTTATAATTGCAGCACTGGTGGGTGCGTTTAGTGGGCTGGCAGGAGCATACATCTCTTACACTGCACCGTCTATGCCTACAGGCCCGTGGATCGTCATTGTTGTTTCTACCCTTGCACTGCTTTCGTTTATGATAGCGCCCAAAAAAGGAATACTGAATCGTTATTTTAAACAAAGAAGGTTCCGCAGAACCATACAAGATGAAAACGTTTTAAAAGTTTTGTATCAATTGGGAGAAAGTAGTAAAAACTTTTTCGTGCAACGTTATGCAGATGAAATTATTCGCAAGCGTAGTTTTGATAAAAAGGGATTGCACAGATCGATTCAACGATTATGTAGCCAGGGCTACCTTGAAAAAATAGGTAAGCTTTGTGTATTAACTCAAGAGGGTAAAACCAGGGCACAACGAATTGTAAAAATTCACAGGCTATGGGAATTATATTTAACAACACACGTACACATTGCACCTGATCATGTGCATGAAGATGCAGATACCATCGAACACTTTCTTACACCTGAGCTTGAAGCAGATTTAGAACAGATTTTGAATTACCCGGTTGTAGATCCTCATAAAACAAAAATTCCTTACTGACATGAACGACTTTTGGATTATTCTTACAGGTTCTTTAGTAGCCATTTCATGTGCGCTGTTAGGCTGCTTTCTTATCTTAAGAAGAATGGCTTTGGTGGGCGATGCAATCTCGCATGCTGTGTTACCTGGAATCGTATTGGCTTTTCTATTTTCAGGGTCAAGGGATTCATTAACGATGGTAATTGGTGCAGGTCTGCTTGGCTTGATTACTACCTTTCTAATCGAGTTCTTTCACAAAAAAGCAAAACTGCAAAGTGATGCTGCCATTGGTGTAACATTTACCTGGCTCTTTGCTATTGGTGTAGTGTTAATCTCACTTTTTGCTGGGAAGGTTGACTTAGACCAGGATTGCGTTTTGTATGGAGAGATTGCCTACACGCCACTTGACATGATTATACTTGAGGGTGGTTATTTATTAGCTCCTAAAGCTATTGTAGTCATGAGTTGCGTGCTTATCAGTATTTTATTGGTGATATACTTTTTCTACAAAGAATTATTGGTGACTTCTTTCGATCCGGGTTATGCCACTGCCTTAGGTTTCTCAACCGCTTTTTGGCATTACTTACTTATGGGTATGGTGTCTGCCACAACAGTTGCTTCTTTCGAATCTGTCGGAGCAATTTTAGTGGTGGCCTTGCTGATTGTACCACCCGCGACAGCCTACTTACTTACCGATAATTTTAAACGTATGCTGCTAATTTCCAGTGGTGTTGGCGTTGTGGCATCGGCCTCAGGATATTACTTGGCGGTTTGGATGGACGGTTCCATTGCAGCGGCTATAGCCACAATGTGTGGTTTGCTCTTTGCATTAGCCTTTGTCTTCTCACCTACCCACGGTATTTTAAAACGAAAATTAGTACGCGCAATTAACTGATAACAGCTTCATCTTCAGCCCTGGAAGATTCTTCCACTTCGTGAAGTTGTTTATTTAATAAGTTAATCCGGATAATCAGGTTAAGGATAAGTGCATCCTTAACCTTTTCACTGGGTTTCTGATTCATCTCCTCTTTCAAAACCATATACATGGCTTCCAACTGCTGAAAGTCCTGCGTAAAACCGTTCAGGTCATTGGCACTTACAGCATGAATCATCTTCTTTTTTTCCGAAATCTCTTCTATGTAAAATGCTTCAGTGGCCCTAAACTCTTTCATGCTTGCTTGTTGTTTCAAGCCCACCTTATCTTGTAAAAAAAGAAAGGAGGATAATGCAAAAAACACCACAGCAGCTGCCTGCCAATAGCGGATGGGTTGCCAAAATTGCTGTCTCCCAAACAAATGTTGACTAACATTTGTCCATACTTTTTCAGGAACTTCTTTTGTATCAAAAGCGCCCCTGTTCTGCTCCATAAAATCCTTCAATTCGTCTTTCATACTTTCATTGTTAGCTGTTCCCGTAAGCGTGCTTTAGCCCTATTAAGTTGCGACTTTGATGTAGATTCTGAAATACCTAAAATGGTGGCAATTTCTTCGTGGTCATAGCCTTCTAATAAGTACAAACTAACTACAGACCGATAGCCATCAGGCAAATTCATAATAGCCATGCGAATACGTTCCACCGTCATGTCTTCCTTGTAGACCTCAGGCGCTTCCTGCTCCTCAATATCAAAACGCTCATCCTCAGGCCATAGCTCTGCTTTCTTTGTTCTAATAATGTTGATAGACCTGTTCACTACAATCCGCTTTATCCAGGCACCAAAGGAGGAATCCCCTCGATAGTGTTGAATATTACGATAGGCACTGATAAATGACTCTTGCACAGCGTCTTGTGCATCCTCTTCTCTGGCGGTAATCCTGAAGCTGACATTGTACATGGCTTTGGCATAAAGCTTATACAATGACTGAAAAGCACGGTCATCGCCATTTTTGCAGCGATCAATTAAATCCTGATGAAGATGTTGATAATCAGTCAAGCGCTTAGTTTGCCTTTAAAGACAAGATAACAATTAAAGGGTTGCATGGATAAGGAAAAATTAAGAGAATTTTATTGAGAACGAGAGGTTAGTAGTTAGAGGTGAGAAGATATGCTGGTTGTTGGTTGTTCGTTTCGCAAACACGGTCATTCATTTTCAAATTATCAAATTATCAGACCTGCCTGCGGTAGGCAGGTCTTCAAATCAATTAACGAATCAACTAATCAACGAATCATCACATCAAACTCCTCCCTTCACTTGTAATCCTTTGGTCGAAGCAAATTTTATCATCAATGCTTTCGCTTCTTCATAATCATTTTTGATTTCTCCTTCCAGGATTGCTTCTTTGATATACTCTTTTATCTCTCCGATAAGTGGGCCCGGCTGTAATTCAAAAATTTTGATGATTTCTTCTCCGGAGATAGGTGGTTGAAAATTGCGTACGCTATCCTTGGCCTCTACTTCTTTCATCTTCACCTCTACCTTATCAAAATTATTAAGGAAGCGTGATACTTTTTCGTGGTTTTTAGAAGTGATGTCTGCTCTGCACAACATCATAAGCGCATCTACATCATTGCCTGCTTCAAAGAGAAGGCGTCTAATGGCAGAATCTGTCACATTTTTAACAAGGGAAATCGGACGAAGATGTAATCTCACCAGTTTTTGAACGAAATCCATCCGGTCATTTAAAGGCAACTTTAACCTTCTGAATATTTTTGGCGTCATGCGTGCTCCCTTTTCTTCATGACCATGGAAAGTAAAGCCAACCTTAGGATCGTATCGCTTTGTCGCAGGCTTGGCAATATCATGCATAATGGCGGCCCACCTCAGCCAAAGGTCATCCGATACTTTCGATACATTATCTAACACTTGAAGTGTATGATAAAAATTATCTTTATGCGCATTCCCCCCTACGTACTCTACTCCTTGCAAAGCAACCAGTTCAGGAAAAAACTGATGGAGTAATTTACTCTGGAACAAAAGCTTGAAACCGTAAGATGGTGTTTTACTTAAAACAATTTTATTAAGTTCATCGATGATACGCTCCTGCGATATAATGGCAAGTCGTTCAGCTTGTTGAATAATTGCATTAAAAGTATCCGCTTCAATGTCAAAATTGAGTTGAGAGGCAAAACGAATCGCGCGCATCATTCTCAATGGATCGTCAGAAAAAGTTATACCCGGCTCCAGTGGTGTGCGGATTATCTTATTCTCAAGATCAACTAAACCATTAAAAGGATCAATTAAGTCACCATAGTTTTCAACACTCAGGCTTATGGCAAAAGCATTTATCGTAAAGTCTCGCCTCTTCTGATCGTCTTCTAAACTTCCATCTTCTACAATAGGTTTGCGGGAATCGGATCGGTACGACTCTTTTCGTGCTCCTACAAACTCAAGATCAAAGTCTTGAAAGGGTATATGTGCTGTTCCGAAATTCTTAAAAACGTTGACATGTACATTTGGTCCCAGGGCTTTTGCAACTCGTTCCGCCAGTTCAATACCACTCCCTACGCATACAAAATCTATGTCCTTCGAAGGTCTTTTCAAAATGAGATCACGAACATAACCCCCCACTACAAAAGCTCTTACACCTGATTCTTGAGCACAGCGGCTAACTGTCTTAAAAACAGGATCTTGTATTGATTCAGCTAAATTCATGGACTAAATAGTTACACCAGGTTTGGTGCAATTTACGACAAGGATTTATAAGATGAGAAGGCTCTATTCTAATTCAATGTCGTTTCGCTAAGCTTCCTTAGTGGACTCACCTCCAGTCCTCTCCAAAGGAGAGGATGACCAAGGAAGCTTAACTAACTGATATTGCTGTTCTAATTCCAAAAGCCCTCTTTGCTATTAAAGGATGGGCATGGTATCATTCTGTATTTCCGCTTGATATTTCTATTTAAGGGCTTTGCTACAAACTCGTACGTAAGGGCAATCTCATGCGCGCCACCACCGGCAGTTTGAAGTTCTGATACTGTAAAATCATAACTATACCCAACTGATAAATTTTTGAAATACATACCTAATGAGAGAATGAGCGCATCCTGTGCAACAGAATTAATCACCGTTTTCTCAAATGGTTTTCCCCTATACCAGAAGCCTACTGATACGGGATCAATATGATAGTTAATACCAACATCTAACTGTGTAAATGACTTGCCTTGTTTGCGCAATATAAATGATGGTGTTAAATACGAAACCTTAGCAAGGGTACGAGGCCCATTGTATAAAGATAGCCTGGCGCCACCATGAATGGAAGTTTTCATTGGCAATCTGCTAACATCACCCAAAACAGAAAGGTTAGGTTGGTTCATATGGTGAAAGGCAGCGCCTAACCATAAATTCCTGTTATAGAAAAGAAAGCCCGAACCAAAATCAAAATAATCCTGTCTGCCTAATTTATTCAATTCCGGATCTAATGATTGACCCTGAAATTCTAACCCATCCCCTAGTGTTAATAGGTTTCTATCCAAACCGTTAGTACCATAACCAAAATACAAACCAGGAGAGAAAACAATGTTATCAGTAAGCTTTACTTTAAATGAATAAAGTAATCCTGCTGTGGTTGTGCGCCAACCTGCTGATCCCATTTTATCGGTTGTTGCTAAAATACCAAAACCACTTCGCAGTTCATCTACAAAAATATCGTAAGAAGCTGCATAGGTAGAAAATGCTTGCGGCAAGTTTGGCCATTGCACACGATGATTAACCACCAAGCGTTGCTGAGGTGTAATTCCGGTGAAGCCGGGATTAAGATAAAGTGGTGCCTGGTAGTACTGTGAGAACTGAGGATCTTGCGCTGCAAGCTCTCCAATCATTAGTAAACAAAGCAGACTTATTAAAATTCTCTTCATCATTGAAAATTAGCGAATGAGGGTTATATCTCCAACTTGTGTCGTTCTGTCTCCATTAGACAAGCGTAACTCCAGCTTATACACATAAACACCTGCTGGCAAAAGATTTCTGTTTCTGTCGTAACCATCCCAACCTTGATTTTTATCCCTGCTTTCAAAAACCAGTGAACCCCATCGATCAAAAATCTGCATCATAAATTCTTCTACACCTTTTGTAATTGGCAAGAATACATCGTTGAAAGAACCAGCTCCACCGTTGCCTCCGCTACCACCAGGTCCGTTCGGATTAGGTGTAAATGAGTTTGGTATTCTGGTTAAACCACCGTCACGTGCTTGTACAGTTCGGGTTAACGTATCGTAGCATACAATACTTCCATCTGATATACCATCTCCATCAATATCCCGCGATCCATTATTAAATCCGGCTACCAGCGTGATTGGGTACTCGCCTTCAATTCGATAAGTAATTTTTGGTTCAAAGTCGATAGAGGTATTACCATCGCCAAAATCCCAATCGTATTGATTCGCCCCACTGCTAAAGTTAAAGGTCGTAATCTCCTGATCCGGAATAAATACTGTGGTTGGTCTTACTTCAAATGAGGCAACCGGACTTTCAAATATCTCGATGTCTCTCACGCTTGGTGGACTTTGTTGGCCAGTGAAAGAGTTAGTTGTTACGAGTATGATAGTGTACTTACCTGGATTCGGTATGGCAAATACTGGTAGGTTAGCATTAGATGTTGCAGAAATTCTACCCGCTTCATCAATTACAGTCCACTCAAACTCATCACCAGTGGCAAGGTTCTCCACTACCGTTATATCCACCGGATAACATGCCGCTAATGGTATAGCCCTGAAGTTTGCCAACAATGGAGGAACCACAATCTCAATTGTCTTACGAATTTCACTTGAACACACCAGACCGTTCGCCAAGGCATCGATATTCGTAACCAGTAATGAAATCTCTTTTAAACCTGGAGTAGTATAATCAATCGGATTTGGTGGTGTGGTGCCATTCAAATCAGCGGGTGCTGCATCAATTCCGAAATTCCACTCGTATGTAAAGTCAGTAGCGTCAATCGGAGTTGAAGTGTTTGTAACATCTACAAATGAGTGACCACCTACAAATTCAGTTGGTGTACTTGTTTCGAAGTTTGCGACAACACCTCGGTAAACGGTGATTGGTATTACAACATCAGCTGCAGGACAATTTAAATTAGCAGCCTGATAAACGACTTCTATAATAATCGGATCAGTGGATGTAATATTTTCCAAATTATAAATCTGGCTAGTAGCAGGTCGTTGCGGAGGAGTATATGAACCTGTGCGTGACTCCAACTCACCACCAGAACCTTGAACACGGTAGAACCACTTATCTTCTCTTACGCCTTGCGATGTATTGACGAATCTAACCTCATCGCCACTACAGATTTCTGTTTTATCAGGGAAAACAGCTGTAGCAACTGTAGGATATACCTGTACCTCTCTGAACGTTGTATTAAAACAAGCACCCGGATAATTGTCATCCGGATCAGCAGCATCCGCAAAAGCAGTCTCTAAAAATACTTTGTATTTAACCGTTGCGCCTGGTGCAGGATTAAAGAAGGTATGTCTTACTATCTGATCTGTGACATCTGTACCAGCGGTATATGTTGAGTCAGGCTCTCCATCAAACCACTTCCAGTTATAGACTACACCGCTTTGCTGATTGTATTCGAAATCTACTGGGAAAGGACTACAGTTGACAGGATCTCCAACAATACTAAAGTTTGCGTCAGTATCGCCAACATTTACAACTACAACATTATCGCTAGTTGGATTAAACTCACAACCAAAAGCATCTTTAACAGATAAGATGGTGTAAGTAGTTGTAACAGCAGGTTGAACTTCTAACAGCTTAATAATGCCTTGTTTTGTCAGAGTAATATCATTGCTGCTTGTTCCATCATCTACACGATACGTCATATCAAAAGATGGCAGACCTGTATTTTCGAAGAACAAGAAACCCTTGCTACCTTCACACAAGTAATCATCATTATCTCCTGTAGAACTAAATAGGGTTGCCCCTACCTCTGGCGCAACATTAAGACTGACAATTTTTTCAGGGCCTATACAATCGGAGCCATCCGTTTTCTCAACGATTGGCGTAATAGTGTAAGTGGCTGTTGCTAATGAACCTGTAGCATTCGACCATGTGTCGTCAATTGCTAGTCCATTACCCCCTACTGATCCTAAAAGAAGAGGATCAGTATTATCGACTGTCCAGTTAAAGATAGCATTTGTAGTCGGACTAAAATTATCAAGGTTAATCTCAAAATCTGCATCGTTACAGATGTTAAAAGATGAAGCAAGTCCTACAATTTTTGGGGTAGGTAAAATGGTTGTGACAAATGAAGCTGCTGTACCCACACAATTAAATGATTGTGGAGTAAACGTGTAGGTAATTGAAGCGTTGGAATTATTATTATTGAATAGCACTTGCGTAATAATATTTCCTGCCCCATTAGAAGAACCCGTCAAACCAGTTGGTGGTGGTGTAGTTCTGGTCCATGTAATAAGGGTGGATGCAGTTTCAGCACCAGTTACCGCAATGTTCTGCGTAAACTCTTCCCCACTACATACCTCTACATCAGTTAAACCCACAACTTGCGCACGTGGATTTACAGTAACCAAAATGCTTGTTTCATCACCAAGACAAGTTCCTGCCACTATATCAAAACGAGGTTCAAAGAAATAGCGTATTGTCCGTTGCACTGTATCAATATTTGTCAATACTTCATTCAACACATCAATACCAGGATTAAAAGCAGTTGGCCAAACACTAGTAAATCCAAGAACAGAATCTGGTATATTTCCTGACTCCTCTTCAACTCTTAATAAATTGAAGGAAACCGGAATAGGTACTGCCGTTCCATTTGTAGGTGAAGATGCTGTTGATAAATCGACACCTAATGGCTCACCTTCACAAATGGTGAATGATGCAGGTACTGGTACAAGCTTTGGCTTTGGCTGGACCCTGGCTAAGAATTGGCTTAAGGTACCTGCACAACCTACACCATTTGCAGCGGATTCTGCACGTGGTGTAACGTTGTAAGTAACCGTGTGCGCAGCATTAGCGTTGTTTGTCAATAAATCATTTATCGTATGGTTATTCGGTAAGCTATTTTGGAAAACACTAAAACCAGAAAGTTGAGGAGACGTTGATGACGCAGAATAGTTAAATGTAATACTTCCAGCCGATGCAACAGTTGGTGAGGTTAGCGTAAAGTTTGTTGAACCATTGCTACATATTTCTATGTCCGAACCTACATTCATCTGAATTTGAGGTTCTACAATTAGTGTAACCACTTCACGAGGTCCTTTACAACCTGCAGCCGAAACTGGCTTAATTCCATAACGAACTGTGTCTGTAGCACCAGAAGTATTCACAAATCGATCTCCTGCTAATATGTTAGCAGGGCTTCCATTTACCACAACTGCATTTCCGCCATTAGGTGTTAAACTATTCTGACCTCCATTTGTGTCAATGTCAAGTATATCAAAACCACCGTTCGCATCCACTGTTGTGCTTACAGCCAGAGTAATACTCGCTGTAGCATCATTACATACAATACGGCTTAAGTTATCTGCCAAGTTTGGTGCAGGATCGATCGTTAACACAATCTGATCATCCAAACCTGTACAGCCAGCAGCTGAAACGGGTGCAATCGTATATGTAGCTGCACGCTGAACTTCAGAAACATTTGTATAACTGTCATTCACTAAAGCATTGAATGGCTTGTTATTTCCTATACCAGTGTTAGATGTTCCTGCAGTAAGGTCAGGGAAATTAATTGCTTTAATGATATAAGTAGCAATGGCAATGGATGAAGGACTTTCACCCAGTTCTGCAGATATACCTGCTGGCACATCACTACACACTGCGGTCGGGCTAATGCTTGGATCAATTTCAGGTTCTGGATTAACCACTACTTCAATGATGTCCGAATCTCCCAAACAAGTAAAGGCTCCAACGGTAGGTCCAATTGGCTCTACGGTATACCGAACTGTTATCGCATTTAAAGATATGTTATTATACCTATCGGCTCTTACAAGATTTACACCACTAACTGCACTTATAGATCGATTACTTGGATTAGGTGATAAACCTGCAGGTGCTATCGTTGAAAAAGGTCCGCCATCACTATACTCTACATTCAATAATCTGTAGTTAGTAGCGTTAACCGAAGTACCATTTGTACTTAATACAATTTCAGTCTGATCTGGCTGATTTGTATTGTTACTACAGATAGCATCTGGTGCCGGCACATCCAACACCGGTTCCGGGTTAACCTTAAATTCAATTGCTCTTGCTTCTCCAATACATCCGTTTGTACCATTTGGAATAACTGAGTAGGTGACCTTCAACTGAGTGGCTGTAAGATTAGTAAAGGCATCGTTTTGAATGAGGTTGGCAGGTTGAGCTAAACCTGTACTCGCTGCTCCTGTTAAGCCAGCTTCAACCAATGCGGTAACATCAAACGTTGCAGCACCAATTGAAGTGCCATTTGTTATTAACAAATTACCATAAGCAATATCGCTACACTGTATCTCATCAAGGTTAGTATCCACAACAGGTTCAGGATTGATCGTTACATCAATTGTTAAGGCATTTCCAAAACACCCAGCGGCACTGACAGGGATCACATTATACTCTACTACTAAATCAGTTGAACCTGTATTGTTAAATCGGTGGTTCTGCAAATAGTTGTCCAATTCGTTGTTTGAGGGAACAATCGTATTTGCAGCATTAGCCGTTAAACCTCCTGGTACCGATATACCTACTATATTATACTCACTTGCCGCTACAGAAGTACCATTTGTATTTAACGTAAGGTTGGTAGGTAGGTCACTACAAATACCAGCTATGTCAAGTGTAGGAGACATTACAGGCTCAGGATTTATGGTTAGCGTAATGGTTCTTGGGTTGCTTAAACAATTATCTATTGTGCCTACCGCCTCCACTACATAAACTACTGATGCAGAAAGCGCTCCTGTATTTTGATAAATATCATCTTGGAAATAGGTTGTTGAAACACCCAAAGCAGGTGCCCCAACTTCTGCAATAGGTGTTAAGCCACCACCAACTGTTCTGCTAATAACATTATAGTTTAATGCAGCGATACTTGTTCCGTTGGTATTCAAAACAAGGTTAATTTCTTCATCACTACAAATTGCATCATCTAGTGTTGTAGATAGAACCGGCTCTGGATTAACAGTTATGATAATTGTTTTCGATTGACCTAAACAAGCATTGATTGTGCCTACTGGGGTAACAAAATACTGTACTGTTAAAGGTCCATTTGTCGTGTTATTATAAACTTCGTTTTCAACATAATTAGCGGCCACTCCATTTGCGGGTATAAGTACCTGCGCAACAGGTGTTAAGCCACCGGCTACTATTTTATTTGAAAAATTATAGTTAGCTGCTGAAATACTTGTTCCGTTTGTAGTCAAGATTAACCCTACAACGTTATCAGAACAAACATCCTCATCTAAAGTAGTAGCAATAACAGGTTCCGGATCAATAGTAATGGTAATGAACACCGGATCACCCAAACATCCATTAATTGAACCTCTTGCTTGAATTTCATAAGTAACAGGAATCGAAGCGTTAGTACGATTTATGTATTGTTCGCTTTGCAAATGAGTCGCAGAAACTCCGTTCGCTACTGCCACTTGATTTACTGGAATAAGTCCAGCACCAACATTTCTGCTAAGCACGTTGTAATTAAGCGCATTGACACTTGTTCCATTTGTATTCAGTACTAAATTAACGGGGGTATCGCTACAAACTGATGCATTCAGCGTTGGAGAAATAACTGGCTGTGGATCTACTGTTATAACAATGGTACGCTGATCACCCACACAACCATTGATAGTTCCTGTAGCTTCAACCACATACTCCACCGTAAGGGCAGAATTGGTAGTATTTTCATAAGCCTCTGTTTCCAGATAATTATTGACAACACCAGTGAATGGAACAACAACTTGTGAAATCGGGGTAAGACCACCGGCCATTGTTCTGCTCACAATATTATAAGAAGCCGCACCGATACTTATACCATTTGTATTAAGTATCAGACCTACATCTTCACCACTACATGTATTATCATTTAAAGTAGCAGACACTACCGGCTCAGGATCTATTGTAATGGTGATGGTTCTTGTTTTACCAAGACAATTATTAATAGTTCCTCTTGCTTCTACAACATAAACAACATCGATTGATGCGTTTGTTGTGTTACGGTAAATTTCATTTTGCAAGTAGGTATCAGAAACGGCAGCCGCAGGTACCAATACCTGGCTTACTCCTGTTAAACCTGCACCAACAGATCTGCTGAGAATATTATACGAAGAGGCTCCAATACTTGTTCCGTTTGTGTTTAGCACTAAATTTATGGGCTGATCACTACAGATATCATCATCAAGTGTGGTAGCCACTACTGGTTCAGGATCTATGGTAATGGTAATAATTCTGTCATTACCAGGGCAACTATTGACTGTACCTATTGCATTCACAGTATAGGTTACTGTAATGGGTGCACCAGTAGTGTTGATATATCGTTCAGTTTGTAAATAATTACTTGATACACCCAAGGCCGGCACTATTACCTGTGTCACTGGTGTTAATCCTGCTCCCACTACACGGCCAGCAATGTTATAATTTAGTGCAGTAACACTGCTGCCATTTGTATTCAGTATTAAACCTATTGCATTATCGCTACAGACATTACTGTTTAAAGAAGGCGAAATTACAGGTTCCGGATTAACGGTAATTGTAATAGTACGTTGATCACCAGGACAGCCATTAATAGTTCCGGTAGCTTCTACTACATATTGAACCGTAAGTGGTCCGTTGGTTACATTATTATAAAGCTCAGCCTGTAAATAATTGTCGCCCACTGCATTCGCTGGCACTACAACCTGATTTAATGGGGTAAGACCAGCCGCTACCGTTCTGCTGACAATATTATAACTGGCTGCCAAAACACTACCTGGATTAGTATTAAGCACTAAACCAACATTTGCATCGCTGCAAACTGTATTATCTAAAGTTGTGGAAATTACAGGCTCAGGATCAATTGAAATATTAATAGTTCTAGGGTTGCTTAAGCAACCATTTATTGAACTTACTGCTTCTACTACATATTGAACAGTTATAGAACCATTGGTTGTATTTCTGTAAATTTCATTTTGCAGATAGGTAGTTGAAACCGCATTGGCTGGAACAATAGCCTGACTGACCACAGTAAGACCTACCGGCACTGTTCTGCTCACTATGTTGTAGTTAACAGCGGCTACACTTCCTGCTTGTGTATCTAATATCAGATTCACAATGCTATCGCTGCATCGAGCTGCACTTAAAGTTGAGGATACAATCGGTTCAGGATCGATTGTAATTGTAATCGTGCGTTGATCACCCAGACAATTGCCTATTGTACCTCTTGCTTCAACTACGTATGTAACGGTTAACGGTCCTGCAGTTTCATTTCTATAAATTTCACTTTGGAGATGTGTAGCCGACACTGCATTGGCTGGAACAGCCGCTTGCGCCACAGGTGTTAATCCAGGTGCAACTACACGACTAACAATATTATAATCAAGTGCACCTATACTTGTTCCATTGGTATTTAAAACCAAGCCTATAGTTGCATCACTACATCGGTTAGCATCTAAAGTAGTAGCAATAACTGGTTCCGGATCGATTGTAATCGTAATAGTACGTTGATCACCAACGCATGCTCCAATGGAACCTGTAGCCTCTACAATATACTGAACTGTAAGCGCAGCATTGGTTGTATTTCTGTACACTTCAGTTTGTAAATAATTGGCTGCAACATTATTGGTAATCGGCTGCTGAACTACAGGGATAAGACCTGGTGCCACAATTCTATTCACCAAGTTATAGTCAACAGCAGGAACACTGCCCGGGCCAACGCTAAGGATTAGATTTATTGGTGAGTCACTACAAGCATTGTTATTTAAAGTAGCTGCGACAACAGGTTCAGGATTAATAGTAATAATAATATCTTGAAAATTACCCAAACAAGCACCGATACTACTAACAGGTTCTACACGATAAGTAACAGTCAGAGCTCCATTTGTTGTATTTCTATACACTTCGTTTCGCAAATAATTGGCTGCCACACCATTGGTAGGCACAGTTACTTGTGCAACAGGAGTTAGTCCGCCTGCAACTGTTCTGTTTAGAATATTATACCCGGACGCTGATACGCTTGCGCCATTTGTATTTAGTACTAAATCAACGATAGCATCACTACAAACTGTATCATTAAGTCCAGCCGCTAATACAGGTTCTGGATTAACAGTTACTGTAACCGTAAAAGGATTGCCTTCACAACCATCCGCACTAATGGGCGTAACAGTATAAATTACATTAACAGCGCCATTACTCTCGTTATGCCATACATCATCGGCAATTTCATTGGCAGCTTTTGCATTACCACCACTTGGCGTACCTGAAGCAAGTGTAAGTCCATTATCTGTAACTACTATGTTGTACGATGAGGCTGCTACAGCAAAACCACTGGTTGTTAAGTTGGTAGCCACAGCATTATCGCTACAAACTGTAACTGCACTATTTGCACCAACTGGTTCCGGATTAATAGTAACTGTAACCGTAAAACTATTACCAGAACAACCATCTGCGCTTACGGGTGTGATCGTATAAACAACATCCACAGGAAGCAATCCTGTGTTACGCCAAATATCATCTGCTAATTCATTTGCTGCCTTTAATGCACCAGCACTGGCAGTACCACCGCTTTGTATTAGTCCGTTATTAGCCACAGCAATAGTGTAATTATCTGCTGCTACTGAGGTGCCAACACCTGAAAGTGTTATCCCCAATACCTCGTCACTACATTTCGTATCTACAACATTGTTGACGACTGGTTCTGGATTTATAGTTATTGTAATAGTAAAAGCATCACCAATACAGCCAGCAGCGGTAACAGGATTAATTGTATAAACTACATTTACTGGGAGTAATCCCGTATTTGTCCATTCATCGTCTGCAATTTCACTTGCTGCCCTATTAATTCCGTTGCTATTAGTACCATCGCTTAACGTAAGGCCATTGTTATTAACAACTATATTATAACTGGTTGCCGGAACAGATCCAGCATTACTAGTAATATTTAATCCTACAGCCTGATCACTGCAACGTGTGGCCGCAGCAACCACACCAACTGGTTCAGGGTTTATCGTTACAGTAATCGTAAATTGATCACCTAAACAGCTTTCGGGAGCCGCACTTACTGGGATAATCGTGTAGACTACATTAACAGGGCTTAATCCTGTGTTAGTCCACTGATCGTCCGCTATTTCATTAGCAGCCTTTCCATTACCATTGCTATCTGTACCCGCGCTTAAGATTAGACCATTAGCATTTACTGAAATGTTATAAGTCGCAGCTGCCACTGAAGTACCGGCCGTTGTAATTGTTACACCCACAGGGGAATCACTACATACTGTTGCTGCACTGGTATTACCTACAGGCTCAGGATTAATTGTTGCCGTAATCACAAAGTTATCACCGGCACAACCATCTGCACTTACTGGAGTTATGGTGTATTCAACATCTACAGGCAATAATCCAATATTTCTCCAGGCATCAGCTGCCAGTTCATTGGCTAATTTATTGTTACCACCACTGCCAGTGCCACTGCTTTGAATTAAACCGTTAGGGTTAACTACAATGTTATAAGTAGCCGCAGCAACTGAAGTGCCCGAAGTTGAAATGTTAATGCCAAGGGCATCATCACTACAGAACGATGAACCACTATCTACACCTGCAGGTTCAGGATTAACAGTTACCGTAACAACTACTGCATTACCCAAGCAACCAACAGCACTAACCGGAATAACAGTATAAACTACATTCACAGGACTTAAACCTGTGTTTCTCCAAAAATCATCTGCTAATTCATTGGAAGCTTTTCCGTTTCCATTGCTGTCTGTACCCGATTCGAGTATAAGTCCGTTGGCGTTAACACTAATGTTATAAGTGGCTGCAGCTACAGCTGCAACGTTACTTGTTAGGTTTACAGCCGCAGCTTCTCCACTGCATCTTGTTACTGCGTTACCAATACCAATAGGTTCTGGATTAACCTGAACGGTTAGCGTAAAACTAACACCAGGGCAACCATCGGCACTTACAGGTGTGATGGTGTAGACTACATTAACAGGATTTAATGTGTTGTTCAACCATGCATCGTCATTAATTTCGTTGGCTAGTTTTAGTGGTCCGTTACTATCAACTCCACCGCTAAGTGTTAAACCATTTGCATTTACTGCTATTGTATAAGTTGCTGCAGCAACAGCAGCTGGATTGGTTGATAAAATAATCCCCACATTCTCGTCACTACATCTTACAATAGAATTATTGGCACCTACGGGAGTAGGTCTAACTGTTATTGTAACTGTAAAAGTATTACCTGAGCAACCAGATGCACTAATTGGAGTGACTGTATAAACCACATCTTCGTTTCCTGTTGTAACATTGGTTATCACATCAGTGATGGTATTACCCGTTTGAGGTACAAGACTCTCCCCTGTTACATCCGGATTATCTGCAGCAACCCAGCTAAAAGTTGTTCCTGCAGTAAGGTTATTACCTGCTGCTATATTAGCTACAAGGTCATAGCCCACAGCCGCGCTTCCGCAAACAATATCGGCATCATCAATACCTTGTGGTTCAGGTTGTACAGTTAAGGTTATTGTAAAATCTTCTCCGGCACATGCCTGTGGATCGTCATAGAATGGAAAGACAATATAAGTGATTGTTACGTTAGCTGTTGTTGTGTTGGTGTAAGTATGGCTGATCGGTAGATTCGTTGCTGCCACACGATTTGGCTCTGCAGGCACAGCACCTGAATTAGAGGAAGTAACTAAATATTCAAACACGGTAGGAAGTCCATTACCTAATCCATCAATGTTCGTTACCTGAAGATCATAAGTAAAGAGATTATCACTGCAAATGTTCAGGGCTTGGTCATTACCAACAGGTTCCGGATAAACGTTTACTGTAAAGGTTTGTGTAGGGCCGTTACAAAATTCAACACCTGCTGTTGGGTCTATATCTATCTTAGGGGTTATATCATAAATGATCTGACCTAATGATGCGGATGTATTGGTTAAGGTCTGATTAATCTGCCCTGTACCACTGTTACCAACACTGGCACCACCAACGGGGCCGACTTTTGCTGTTACTACCCAATCGAAGACTGTGCCAAGTGCAGGCACTGCCGTTATGGTATGATTAGCATTAACTACTTCGCCACTACAAATGTCTACAGTATTTAATGATGTAATAGTAGGTCTTGCATTAACCGTTACGTTAAAGGGAGCGGCTGCGGGGCTCACACAGCCTGTTGCATTCGTTTCAATTACCGTAATATTTCCACTGGTATTACTGATGTTAACAATAATCTCATCCGTACCCTGACCACTGACAATAGAACCCAAGGTACCAGGCACTGTCCAGGTATAGGTCGATATACCGGGAGCAGCAATCGTATAGCTGACATTGTTTTCCGTTGCACATACGTTGTTATCCCCTACAATTACAGGAGCAGCAGGTGCGCTGTCAACAATGATAGTCAATGTATTTACATTACCCACGCAACCATCAGCAGAAGTTTCTGTTACTGTGATCGGTAAGCCACCTGGCACTGCATTAGGAAATCTTAATAAAACGAAGAAGTCGTTTACACCACCTCCACCAAACTGTTCAAACTCTCCTGCAGCGGTTGGTATTGACCAAGAGTAAGTTGAACCTGAATTTAATGTGGGGCTAACCTGGAATAACAAAATGGTTGTACTGGCACAGACAGTGAATGTTGCCGGGGTTGTTCCGCTTGGGGTGATAATGGCATTATCCAAAGGAAGCGGGTTGACGGTGATTTCCACCTGCGCTGTATTAATACAGTTGGTCAACGTATTTGTAACACGGGCTACATAAATTCTCCCATCCGTTACGGCATCTACATCAGTCGGAGTAAGTACGGGCGTAGTACCATCAGCCTCAAACCAGGCAACCGTTCTGTTGGGCACAACGCCACCAATTACATTGTCATTAAGAATAGTAAGGTCAATATTATTAGCTACACCACTGCCAACAGGAAACTCTTCGCAATAAACAGTTTCAGTATTTGTATCATCCTGATCGTTGGCAACTGGCAAAGGATTGACATTGAAAGTAACAGAGCCAGGATTTAGGATAGGAGTAACATTCGTACAACCAGTAACTGTATTTTCTACGCGTGCGTAGAAGACATCTCCATCACTCACGGTTACATCCGTAGCATCAGGTACAGCAATAGTCAGTAGCGCATTTGTAAACCAGGTTACTGCCCTGTCTGTAAGATCTCCATCGGCCACTGCCAGATTATGAACTGTAAGATCATAGTTTAAATGATCAAGTGTTCCTTCCGTTGTTTCACACAAGTCAAAATTGATGTCTTGTGTGATGGGTTGGGGATTTTTTGTGATAGTGAGTACTGCAGGAGGTACAGTACATGCGCCTAAGACACTGTTAACTGTCCATGTGAAAACATTCGGTCCGTCTTGCAAATTAGTAACAGCTGATGCAGGATTGTTTACATCTGCGATAACTGGGACTGCTGTGGTGGTTGTCGCAAACACCTGAACATCGTCAAAATCGTGATGATCGCTATTTCCATTATTATGCACAGAGACATAAATTTTTAAAGTTGTACCTGCCGGGGCTGTGGTTACAGAAAAGTTTTGAAATACACCATCAGTAGCATCGTCAACAATTTCACCAATTAACTGAGGAGCGCCTCCGTCAATGGTATAAGTAGCTCGAATAAAATCTGCCCCTCCCTGTGCCCCAAATTCAGCGAGACGAACAGAGACTTTTACATTTGAGAATGCTGTGATATCAATTGCCCGGCTTTCCCAGGTCATAGTACCATCGTTCAAATCCTGCCCTGAGAATACACCACCTGTAACTTTAAAATAATCATTGGCATCAGTAGCACTGTACAGTGATGGATCGACAGTTAAAGTCCAATCAGGTCGAACAAGGGTAGCTGGCGAACCAACTGTTGTACCATTAAGTCCTATATTATTTTCTGCACTGGAAAATGTCTGGTTGTAAATAGCACTACCGACCGTCCAGGTTCCTGTGCCACCATTGTCAGGTACGCTACCCGAAAGTACAGCGGCATCGCTACAGGTATCGAAGTTACCTCCCACTGTCGGGTCAGTTGGTCTTGCATCAGAAATCAGCTCTACAGCGGTACGCGAACTGCTTACACAGCCAGTTGTAGCATTACGCATCTCAGCATGGTAGGTGCCAGCTGCACCAGGTGTAAATGAATTGTTATTTGATAATAATGCCCCGCCACCAGAAGCATTAGCATACCAATCTATTTCAAAACCAGCACCGGGCGCCACAACACTAATGGCTGTGGTAGCCACTACATCCGAGCAGGCAATAACATTACCATTAGATGTTGGTGCAACTGGTCTTTCATTAACTATTAAAGTAGGACCAAAAATAGGGACAGCACCAGCACATAATGTTGTAGTGTTAAAAATCTCTGTAATAATAACTTGATAGCCATCCTCCAATGGAACTCCACCCATTTGAGCATAGGTTGGTGAAATAGTAATTACACCGTTTACGTCAGATGCAATTGAAGGGATATGGATAATCGGACCATCAACAGATGTTAATAAATTTCTTAGTCGATACCTAATGCTATAAGTCTCAACTTGGTTAGGAAGCAAATCCAGCAAAGCATCTGGTGGATTGGTTGTACCGCCATCGTCACAAACTGCAGCTGTTCCTGTAAATAGTTCTACTGAAGGCGGTGGTGTTGCTATGACATTAACGGTGGCAGCAGTACCTAATGCTGTCGCAGAACATCCATTTGCATCAGTTAATGAAGTGATTTGATATGTTTGAGAAGAAGCCGGGTTGGGTGCAACAATAGTATAGGTGGTGCTGCCATGACCTGATACAACTAATGGACCCTCCACAGAACGTGTTATTGTAAAATCAAATGGCGGTGTGCCTGACAAGGTCCATTCGATATCAGGGGCAGCTGTGCCATTACAAACTGAGCCTCCTCCTACTGGATTTGAAGCCGTAGGAAGCGGGTTGATCGTTACTGTTACCGGGTCTGAGATTGTGCTTAAACAAACAGTAGGTGCGATACCTCTTGTTTGCACAGTATAGTCTCCACTTTGCGCAACTGTAGAGAGGACAATATTTTGGCCTGTCGCCCCAACAACTGACACACCATTTCTAAACCATTGATAACTATCTGCATCATTTGTGCTTGAAGACAAAGTAACGTTCGAACCCACACAAAAAGTAGTTATACCACTTGGGGTTATCGTTGGCTTAGGTGGTACAGGATTAACTGTTACAGTATTCTGATTCGCCACTATGGTATAGGCAGCGGCACAAGGACCACTTGCATTCTGGTTTTGCACTAATACTCTGTATTTATAAGTACCGGGACCATTAGGGGGTACTTCGCTATAAGTTGTTAGTCCTGTTGTCCCAACTATTGCGATAAACGGTGTAGCTGGAGCTGCCCCAAAATCATCATAACTTCTCTCCCATTGCAATACTGCGCCACGTTGCCCTGTTAGGGTCATATTACCAGTGCTTACACCATCACATATAGTCGGACTTCCATTAATGGTACCACCATTACTTTCACCAAAAACGGTAACGGATAGATTTACCGCATTTGTTTGGCAGGTCTGGGGAGTAATAAGGTAAGTTGGTAATGTAAATGGAGCTGGAAGCGGGCTAATTACACTGACAGCATCAGCGACTGTAGCCCTGTACCTTCTTCTAACACTAATATTATTGGTAACAGATGGATTGGGTTGTGCACCAAAACTGAAGGTGGCAGTCGTTGAATTCGTTGTTGTAGCTGTGGGCGATACGGAAACATCCGCACCAAATCCATCACTCCACAAATTCTCTAGTTGAAAATTGATTGCTGCCCCATTAGTTGAGTTTGTTGCAGCGATTGTTTTAGTACCTGGTGCACTTGTAGTATAAATTTCTACGGCATCTATACAAACTGAATTGTCACCAACTGGTGTTGTGGGTAAATCTGGGGCAACACTTATTCTTGGTTGTTGATAGATGACTACCTCAACCGGATCACTCTCACAAGTATTGGTTGCTCCTTGAACCTGTGTAGTCCACACAGAATAATATCGTCCACCAGTATTGTCAGTTCTGAAATTCACTGAAGTACCATTCGCTGTTGTGTAGGCACTTGCAGGGAGTGATAAGTTATTTACTCCGTTTGGTATTTTTGTTGTTGTTCCAACATTGGCTAAAGACGCATACCAATTTACACCCGTGCGAAGTCCGCCAAGGGTACTGGTTGTTGTGAAATTAATACCTGTTAAATTATTAGTTGCATCATAACATGTAGATAAACCTGTGGTTGTAAGGGCAACGGGTTTCCCAATAATTTCAATTTCGTTTTCTACTGACCTTCTTAGATTCAACGCATCTCCAATCCCATCATAAGCATTGCATCCATTCCAGTAATCTAACCTCACCCAAAATCGCTGACCAACTGCCTGACCTGTAGGGGATGTTGTTGTAATTAAATTTAAAATACCACGAGGTAGATCCACAGTGGCAGGAATCTCCACTACACCAAAAGCATCCGGCACGCCTGCAAAGGGATAGGCGGAAGGTATATATCCTCCAGGGAAAAGCAGGTTACCATTTGCATCTGTTACTTCTACGCCATCTACATGTATATTTGGAATATTATCCGCAGCAGTATTCCCTCCTCCAAGATCTGTAGAACCGTAAACCACCCTCACCCATCTTCTTCCGTTATTAGTTGGTATTGGAGTAGTCGTGGGATTACAATTTAAATCCGTATTATCAGTAAATGTCATGTTCACGTTTGTTCCTAAACAAACAAGGTCGGAGTTAGCGATCGTTGCTGGCATTCTAACATCTCCCCCTACTCCTGAATCATCATTATTATGAGAGGCGTAAACAATCGTTTGGTTAGGAGAAGTGCGCGGACAATTAGTCGTTTCACCTTGTGCAACCGGATACGTAAGTCTTACATACCAATTAGAAGTGTACCCACATACAGGATCATTGGCCGGGTAAATGTAATCACCAGGCTGAGAGGATGCAGCAAGAGGCACACTCTCAGAATCAAAAGCGACAAAACCTCCATTTGCAAGCGCAGTCCCTGATAAATTAGTCTCTGTTGCTCCCAAAACCGAAAATGGAGCAGCAAATTCGTTTATCCATGTTACCCTTCCTGTAACCCTGGAAAGATCCCAAAAGCTTGAATTCCTTGCTGCTGGATTTACTTTAAAAACCATTTGATTATTTGGATCCACGGGAGCACAAGGTGGTGTATTACCGTTCAATGCTGCAAAGGTAAAATCAGTGCATAAAATACGTTTATTATTTTGAGAAGCTGAGGGACCAAAAGGATCTGCACCGTTCCCACCACTCCATTGAACTGTAACCGCTTGGCCGGGCAAAATGGCTGAAGACAAAATAATGTTCGTTGTGGTTCCAGCACTAACGCTTCCAGATGGAACTACCGGAACACCTCCAACTGTGATCGTCCAACCTGCAGCACCAGTGATGGTTACATTGCTATTCCAGGTAATTGTGATTACCTGTTGATTATCTGTTTCGTGAAATATCGAATAGGTTCTAGGGGCAATCGGTGTAGGTACTGCCTGAGAATAAGCCGAGGAATATAATCCGATAGTAAGTAATACTACTAGAAGTGCGTTATAAAGTAATCTCATGCGGAGGCAGTACAGGTTTACGAGTGGTTAATAATCAAAAAGCCAAGTGTGTAACCAAAAATAAGCTCCAATATAAGCTAAAAGTCAAAATAATGTGCTGAAAAGCTAACATAAGAGGGGTCTTTTAATTTCTAACCCTAGGCCTACACGAAATCTCGTTTTCAGTTTCGGCATTCCCCTTAAAAGCCTACCTTTGCACGCGATTTTTTACTGCTTTCACAACCACGCATGTCTAACGTTAAGTACATTTTTGTTACCGGAGGGGTAACCTCCTCCCTCGGAAAGGGTATTATCGCTGCTTCCCTGGCGCGCTTGCTCCAAGCCAGGGGCTATCGTGTTACTATTCAGAAGTTTGACCCTTACATTAACATCGACCCAGGTACCTTAAACCCATACGAACATGGCGAATGTTATGTGACCGATGATGGTGCTGAAACCGACCTTGATCTTGGTCATTACGAACGTTTCCTGAATGTACCTACCTCTCAGGCAAACAACGTTACTACCGGCCGCATCTATAATAATGTTATCACAAAAGAGCGCAAAGGCGAATATCTAGGTAAAACTGTTCAAGTTATCCCGCACATAACCGATGAAATTAAGCGTAACATCATGTTGCTTGGGCAAGATGACAAGTACGACTTCATTATCACTGAGTTAGGCGGAACTGTGGGTGATATCGAGTCACTTCCCTTTATAGAAGCAGTGCGTCAGGTGAAGTGGGAATTGGGTCCCGGCAATTCATTGGTGATTCATTTAACGCTTGTGCCTTATCTGGCTGCCGCCAAAGAATTAAAAACAAAGCCAACACAACACTCTGTAAAAGAACTCTTAGAGGCTGGTATTCAGCCTGATATATTGGTTTGTCGTACCGACAGACCCTTGCCAATGGATATTCGTAAGAAATTGGCACTGTTCTGCAACGTAAACATCAACTCTGTAATAGAAGCGATGGATGCAGACACGATTTACGATGTGCCTCTACTTATGCGTAAAGAGAAGTTGGACGAACGAGTACTTTCTAAACTTAAAATTCCTATAAAAGGTGAACCTGACTTAGAAGGCTGGAAGGATTTTCTGGGTAAACTCAAAAACCCGGATGAAGAAGTAACTGTTGGACTTGTGGGGAAATATGTTTCCCTACCTGATGCCTATAAGTCTATTGCTGAGGCTTTTGTACATGCCGGTGCCGAGAACGATTGTAAGGTAAACGTGAAGTGGATTTCTTCAGAAGATATTAATAAGGAAAGCGTTGCAGAAACCCTGAAAGGACTTGATGGTGTGCTGGTGGCCCCTGGTTTTGGCGAGCGTGGCATGGAAGGTAAAATTGAAGCCATCCGATTTGTGCGCGAAAACAAAATACCATTCTTCGGTATCTGTTTAGGCATGCAATGCTGCGTTATTGAATTCTCCCGCCACGTATTAGGTTGGGCAGATGCCAGCTCTACTGAATTAAATCCTGCCTCCAAACATCCTGTTATTGACATGATGGAGGAACAGAAAAAAATAACCACCAAAGGTGGTACCATGCGTTTAGGTGCCTATGCTTGTAAAATCAAGAAAGGAACTAAAGCGTACGCCATATACGGTGAAACATCTATACAAGAGCGTCACCGTCATCGCTACGAATTCAACAATAAGTATTTCGATAAAATTGAAGATGCTGGTTTGAAAGCTTCTGGCATAAACCCCGATTCTGGTCTTGTTGAAATTGTTGAATTAAAAGATCACCCTTGGTTTGTTGGTGTGCAATACCACCCTGAGTTAAAAAGCACCGTAATGAACCCTCATCCGCTGTTTGTAAAATTTGTTGAAGCAGCTATTAATCATAAGAAAGAAGTAGAGAAATAATGGATAGAAACACCGCGATCGGGATGACCCTCATGGGCGCCCTCTTACTAGTTTATTTTTATTGGTTTAGTCCCACGCCTAAGCCAGAAGCAATACCTGCAGCTACTACTGAGTTAGCCACTGCGTCTGCATCAACTACGGGGGACAGCACAACATCAACTAATACCGCCTCACAGTTTGATAGCGCTAAACTTTCTGCTTTGCAGGGATTTGGAACTTTTGCAACAGGTCGTGAGGAAAAGGTAAGTGTTGAAACACAGGATCTTAAAGTTGAATTCTCTACCAAAGGTGGTGTTATCAAATACCTGGAGCTAAAAAATTATAAAACCTATTTTGGTAAGCCATTGGTTTTAGTTGAGCCACGTTCAAACGCTTTTGAATTATCAACAAAGGTAAAAGGTGAACCACTTGACCTCTACACACTTTACTACGGTTCTCAGGTCAGCAAGAAGAATGACACTACCATAGTAACTTTCTCTTTGCGTAATGAGACTGGATCATTTACCCAAACCTATAGCATTCCACCCGTTGGTTATGAAATTGGTTATAGTCTAAAAAATGGCGGCTTGGCAGAACAGCTCAGCACAGAGCAACTTACATTGAACTGGACTAACATACTTCGTCCTCTGGAAAAGGATTTAGCTGACAGCCGTAATAACACCACGATCAATTCTTATACGGTAGCTGGTGAATTCGATTACATCAGCGAGCGCTCTACCGACACAGAAACAGAAACATTTGCCGACCCATTGAAGTGGATCAGTTTCAAACAGAAATTCTTCCTGGCCTCCATTATTGCTAAAGAAAGTTTTGCCGGTGGTGAGGTGCAAACATCTGTTAACCAATCTGATACCTCAGTTGTAAAACGTGCTCATGCTAAATTATTTATTCCTTTAAAAGCTGTAACCGATAGTAAAGCCGACTTCACTTTCTATTTCGGTCCTAACGATTACAACCAATTAGAAAAAGTAACAACAGGTTTTAACGAAAACGTTTACCTCGGTTGGGCACCTATTAAATACATTAACAAGTTTGCTATTCGCCCGCTGTTTAATGTGTTGGTTGATTTCAACATGAATTACGGTTTAGTAATTCTGGTATTGGTAATCATTTTACGTCTTGTATTGCTGCCCCTCTCCTACAGCTCTAACCTGAGCATGGCTAAGATGAAGGTATTAAAGCCAGAGCTGGATGAAATTAAGGAGAAATTCCCTGATGATATGGCTAAGGCTCAGCAAGAGCAAATGAAGCTTTACCAACAAGTGGGTGTCAATCCAATCAGTGGTTGTATTCCTGTGTTGCTTCAATTACCAATCTTAATGGCCATGTTCTATTTGTTCCCGAACAGCATAGAATTGCGTCAGGAAAGTTTGTGGTGGGCCGAAGACTTGTCTTCTTATGATTCTATTCTAACATTACCATTTACCATTCCATTCTATGGTAATCACGTCAGCTTGTTTGTGTTATTAATGACAGCTGCCACACTTTACTATACCTGGCAGAATAACCAAATGACTACAGTACAAGGCCCGATGAAATCATTAGGGTATATCATGCCGGTAGTATTCATTTTTGTATTGAACTCATTTCCTGCAGCGCTAAGCTTCTATTACTTTGTTTCAACCATGGCTACCATTGTACAGCAAGTCGTTATCAAGCGTTTTGTTGATGAGGACAAGATTAGATCGGTAATGGACGAGAACCGGAAGAAGATTGCCGCTGGTGGTGGTACTAAATCTAAATTCATGAGTAAACTTGAAAATGCGATGAAGGCTAGCGAAGAAGCGAGGAAAAAAGCGGATGAGGCTAAGAAGACAAAGAAGAAGTAATTTAAGATTTCAGATTTCAGATTTGAAATTCAATGTCGTTTAGTTAAGCCTCCATGGTCATCCTCTTCTTCTGGAGAGGACTGGAGGTGAGGCCATAAAGAAGGATTAACTAAACGACATTGTTCATAAAATTTTAATCAACTGAATACCAGACACTTAATTTGCAATTTAATATTTGAAATTTTGAATTGTCTGATTGTGGATAAAGCGTGGAACGTTTGTGGAACATAAAATATCCACCACATAACAAATCATCTATATTTGAAGCCCTGACGAAATCTTGAGACGTCAGGGCTTTATTTTTTACTTATTCTATCCGCACAATGGGAAAAATCATCGCGATTGCGAATCAAAAAGGAGGCGTAGGCAAAACCACCACCGCCATCAACCTGGCAGCCAGTTTAGCAGTGCTTGAACAAAGAACGCTACTTATTGATGCCGACCCACAAGCAAACTCAACTTCTGGTTTGGGGATTAACCCAAAAGATGTTGAAAACGGAATTTACGAATGCATGGTTGACGGGGTGAAAGCACAAGATGCCATTGTAAAAAATGAGCAATTGAAAATGCTTGATATTATCCCTTCGCATATTGACCTGGTGGGCGCAGAAGTAGAAATGGTGAGCATAGAACGCAGAGAAGAAAAAATGCGTGAAGCCCTTAAACTGATTAAAAACGATTACGATTACGTTATCATTGACTGCTCTCCGTCCCTGGGCTTGATTACCATCAACGCGCTAACGGCAGCAGATTCAATTATTATACCTGTACAATGCGAATATTTTGCATTAGAAGGATTAGGCAAATTGTTGAATACCATTAAAATTATTCAAACCCGGTTAAACCCTGGCCTGGAAATTGAAGGTATTTTATTAACACTTTATGACTCACGCACAAGTTTGGGTAATCAAGTGGTAGAAGAAGTAAGAACACATTTCCAGAAAATGACTTTCGCTACAATCATACCGCGTAACGTTAAGTTAAGTGAATCGCCCAGTTTTGGTTTACCAGCAATTGTGCATGATGCGGAAAGTAAGGGGGCTATCAGCTACCTGAACCTGGCAAATGAGATTTTAAAGAAAAATGGTAAGTCGAAATGAGTAAGAAAAAAGCTTTAGGCCGTGGACTCAACGCTCTGTTGAGCGATAATGATACGACCGACCGTCTGGAAGCAGAAATGGCAGTAGCCAATGTTGCCCCACCAAGTAGCCCCAGAAGTGGTATTAATGAAATTCTTATTTCTGAAATTGAAACTAACCCCTTTCAGCCCCGCACCCATTTTGATGAAGATGCTTTGCTGGAATTGGCGGAATCAATTAAAGTTCATGGCATTATTCAGCCAATAACCGTAAGACGCTTAGCGCACAATCAATACCAATTGATTTCGGGTGAAAGACGCTTTCAGGCCTCTAAACTAGCAGGCCTTGAAATGATTCCTGCCTACATCCGTGCTGCCGATGATCAGCAGATGCTGGAGATGGCTTTGATCGAAAACATTCAGCGTGAAAACCTGAATGCCATTGAAATTGCCCTTAGCTACCAGCGTTTATTAACAGAATGTAATCTTAAGCAAGAACAATTGGGAGAACGTGTAGGTAAAAACCGGGCTACAGTAACCAACTACTTGCGTCTGCTTAAACTCCCACCTGATATTCAGATCGCAGTACGAGATAACCGTATAACCATGGGGCATGCCCGTGCTATCATTAACGTAGACAGTGCCGATCAGCAATTGTACATCTTTAAGAAGACCTTGGCTGAAGAATTGTCGGTACGTAAAGTAGAAGAATTGGTGCGCGAAATGAGTGGCGCTAAAACCGAAAGTGCCCCTGCCCAAATTCAGGCGGGTGGCAGTGCAGCTGCTAAAGAAATGTCTCAGCTTCAATCTAAACTATCATCGCACTTCAGTACAAGGGTAATGGTAAAAAGTGATGGTAGAAAAGGCGAGATTAAAATACCTTTCGTGTCGGTTGAAGATTTGAATCGCATACTCGACATTCTTCGTGTATCTTAGCGCCTCAATGTGTAACAGTATCAAAAAGCATTTTAGAATGAATCTGTCAGCGACCCTAAAAATGGTGACTGCAAGTCTTTCTATTTGTTTGTTTTTGAGCTTACCCACATCGATGCAGGCTCAGGATAGCTTGGGAAATACGGTTATCAATACCTCCCCTGCTATCATTCAACAAGAAGCTCAAACCAAGGCCGACTCTGCTAGAATGGCCTATATTGCTAAACGCTTCAATCCACAAAAAGCCCTATTATATGCGGCTATTTTACCAGGTTCAGGTCAGGTTTACAATAAGAAATATTGGAAAGTGCCACTCGTTTATGGCGGTTTTGTTTTTCTCGGTTACTACATAGATTTCTACAATGATAACTACCGTTTCTATCGTGGTGAATTGTTTAAAGACCTAAATACAGGCACAAATTCAGTTGGTCTACCCAGGCCTAGCTTAAGAACTATTACTGATCGATATCGCAGAGAACGTGATTTCTTTATTATCCTGACAGGGTTATGGTATGCCTTACAGATTGTAGACGCACATGTCGATTCTCATCTAAAAGAGTTCGACATTAATCCAAACCTTCAGGTAAGGGTCGAGCCAAGCTTTAAACAAGACATGCTGCTTGGACGACAAAGTGGTTTTACAGTTTCAATTAGATTCTAAATATGAATATTCTACTCATTGGTTATGGTAAGATGGGTAAAACCATTGAAAGTCTGGCCGTAAAAAAAGGACATCGCATTGCTGGAATCATCGACATTCATAATCAGGAGGAGATTAAACACATTGAAGCCGATGTTGCTATCGAGTTTTCAAGACCCGAAGCAGCCTACGAAAATGTAAAACGGTGTATCGAAAGGAAGCTACCCGTTGTATGCGGCACAACTGGTTGGTTGGAGCAGAAAAAGGAAATTGAAGCACTTTGTGAACAGCAACAAGGCACTTTTTTTTACGCCTCAAATTTCAGTGTTGGTGTTAATATCTTTTTTAAGGTGAATGCTCACCTGGCCAAACTCATGAATGGATTTCCTGGATACAATGTAATAGTAGACGAGATTCATCACACGCAGAAAAAGGACGCGCCTAGTGGAACGGCCATTACAATAGCAGAAGACATTCTTAAAAACCTGCAACGCAAAAACAGCTGGATAAATAAGAGCGAAGAAAATGATGAGCAACTCTCTATTGTCTCGCACCGCATAGATCCCGCGCCTGGCACCCACAGTGTTAAGTACACTTCAGTTATCGATGATATTGAAATTAAACACACTGCACATACGCGAGAAGGTTTTGCCTTAGGCGCTATAGAGGTGGCTACCTGGATTGTGCAAGAAAAGAAACAAGGTCTTCTAAATATGGATGACTTTTTGAAATTATAGAAAGGTATTAGCGACCTATATTCCTGTAAAGATGCCATTCATTTAAAATGAGGTACTTTCCCTTAAAAGTCGTGTTTTCAAAAGATTTAACTTTATTTGCAATCTGATATTTGATTATGAACTGGCAGTTTTGGAAAAAGAACAAAGAGGAAAAGAAAGAAGTACAACCTAAATCAAAAGTACGTGAGTGGGTTGACGCTATCGCTTTCGCAGTAGTTGCAGCTACCCTAATCCGTTGGTTGATTATGGAGGCATACACCATTCCTACACCTTCAATGGAGAAATCATTGTTAGTGGGCGACTTCCTGTTCGTTAGCAAGTTCCATTATGGTACACGTACGCCTAAAACACCATTGCAGTTACCGCTTACGCACCAGAAAATCTGGTTCACTAATATCCCTTCTTATAGCAAGGCCATTCAGCTACCGCAATATCGCTTACCCGGAATATCAAGTGTAAAGCGTAACGATGTTGTTGTATTTAATGTACCCGGTATAGAAGAAAACAATTTGTACTTACCCAAATCTAAATGGATAGATTATCCTGTCGATTTGAAGACTAACTACATCAAACGCTGTGTAGCCATTGCCGGTGATACTTTGCAGATTAAAGATCATCAGGTTTATATTAACGGAACATTATCCGAGCAGGAACCTGGTTTACAACATGATTATTCTGTTTATGCTAAAAGTCAGATCAACGACAGGATATTAGATAAGTATGAAATCGATGGATTTCAAATCTTAAGCAACACAGATAATCAGGTAAGGTATGCCATGCCCCTCACGCAAGAAACTGCAGAAGAGTTAAAAAAACTTCCCTTCATTGACTCAGTCGTTTTCGAAACTAGAAAGAACGTAGAGTTTAACATTTACCCTGATGCTGCTAAATTTCCATGGAGTGGTGACTTCTTCGGGCCTCTGGTTGTACCTAAGGAAGGCATGACCATTAACATTGATTCAACAACACTTACGCTTTATGGTAAAATGATTGAGCGTTATGAGTATAATGAAGATGTTAAAATGGAGAATGGTAAACTATTTATAGACGGCAAAGAATTAAGCACCTACACTTTTAAGCAAAATTATTATTTTATGATGGGTGATAACCGTCATAATTCTCTCGACTCACGTTATTGGGGTTTTGTGCCGGAGGATCACATTGTTGGTAAAGCTTTCTTTATCTGGTTGTCGTTAGACAGTAACGCCAGCTTCTTTAATAAAATCAGGTGGAGCAGGTTTTTTAATCTTATTCACTAACATTAAAAAGTTTGAAATAAAAATGCCGGATTAAGTCCGGCTTTTTTTATGCGCATCATTTTTCTTGCCCATTAAGGAGACGTATTCATATAAAGACAATCACTCTGCAAACCTCAGCGATCTTTGCGGTTAGCTTTTTAAACCGCAGAGTACGCTAAGATTCGCAAAGAAAAAGAAGTCAATAACTCCGCGAATCTCTGCAAGCTTTGCGGTTAAATTTTAAAAAAAATGCCGGATTAAGTCCGGCATTTTGTTTGCAGAAAAGTATGGTTGGTTGGTCAATCAATCATTAATAACAATACCTTACCTGATAGCGGGCGGTTGCCTGCAGATGCCCCCCCCACAGGAAACAAAGATCTACCCGCTACCGGAAGGTAATGTTAAAAGGTATGCGTCTTACTAAACCGAAATACCCAATATCAAAATACGTTTGCCATCACTGATCAAAAATATTTTGATGAAGCAATTTGCTATCAATACAAGGTAAAGCCTAAAAAATGGCGTATACAAAGGGTAGACAACTAAAATTATTCCAGACAATGTTGGTATGTAAACAGTAGACTCAAATAGATTAGAGTGTAAACTATTCTAATAAGATCAGATAACTCATGAAAAAGTTCTTAATTAGAAATAAGCTTAGCAACGACCAAGAAAATTACTCGTACTGAAGTACCATTCTTCTCACCTGATCTTCTAGTTTTTCGTTACTGATTTTCTCTCTTAAGCGGTCCACCATAATTGGGAAAGCAAAAGGTGTTGGTTTCTCTGGACTTTTAAGAATAATTTTCTGGCTATTAATTCTATCCAAAGCTTTTCTTAACCTACCTTCTTCAAGCTGAAAATCCATTACTTCTTCAAAAGCTTGGCGTAGCAGTAAGTTGTGTGCTTCATAATCGTTAAAAACATTGAAGAAGAGCTGTGTACTCGATTGTAAATGTCTGTCTTTAATTGGCTGACCGGGGTAGCCTTTAAACACTAAACCTGCAATGGCTGCTATGTCTCTGAATTTTCTTCTGGCCATCTCTGTAGCGTTAATACTGGCCTGAATATCCTTTAGTAATTTTTCAGTATCAAAAAGATTTTCTTCCAGTGCTTGTTCAATAGGGATAGGCTGATCACTTAACAACTCAAAACCGTAATCATTCATGGCAATGGAGAATGTAATGGCTTGTATTTGTGAAATGCGATAAGCCATTAAAGCCCCCATACCTTCATGTACAAAACGTCCTTCGAAAGGATACATTACTAAATGATATCCTTCTTTGGTTTCAAAATATTCAATTAGAAACTCAGACTTATTGGGCACATGCGATCTTTCTTGCTGTAACTGAAATAGCGGTTTAAGGAAAGTCATCTCTTCATCATGATCTGTGCCCGTAACCATTTCATGAATCTTGTTACGAATTAGTTCGCTCAACTGCGATGACAAAGGCATACGTCCACCTTGCCAGGAAGGCACCAAACCAGTTTTCTTTTTGGAGTTACGCACATGTGCCTCCATGCCCTGCATACGAATAAGCTCCAGATTTCTGCCAGCAAACCAGAATACATCTCCTGGTTTTAGTCTTGAAATAAAGTACTCCTCTATTGTTCCTAAAAATTTTCCGGACTGGTATTTTATAAGTATGGCAGTATCACCAACAATAGTTCCAATAGACATACGGTGACGCATGGCAATTTTCCTGTTGTCTACTTTATATACATCTTCTTCTACAACTACTTTTCTGTATTCATCATAAGCTTGTAAAGAATCTCCTCCAGTTACTATAAAAGCGAGCAGCCATTCCCATTCTTCATCACTAATTGAAGCATAACTGAAGGTACTCTTTACTTCTTGAAAAGTATCCTCTGATGTAAAACCTCCACCTACGGCCAGCGTGATTAAGTATTGAACCAATACATCAAATGATCTGATATAAGGAAATCTGTCTTCAACAATGTTACGTTCCAATGCTTCACGAATGGCAGCGGCCTCCATAAGTTCAAGGGAGTGCGTTGGCACAAAATGGATTTTACTGGTAGCACCAGGTTGGTGTCCACTCCTGCCCGCTCTTTGTAGAAAACGTGCAATGCCTTTAGGTGCACCAATTTGTATTACCGTTTCAACTGGTCGGAAATCTACCCCTAAATCAAGACTTGATGTACAAACCACTGCCTTTAATTTACCTTCATGCAATTGTTCTTCAACCCAATTACGCAAGTCTTGTGATATAGAACCGTGGTGCATGGCAATCAATCCGGATAACTCTGGTGCTGCATCCAGCATCTTTTGATACCATATTTCTGCAAAAGATCGGGTATTCGTGAAAATAAGTGTCGTCTTACTCGCTTTCACAATGTCAATCACCTTCATCAGCAGATGAATACCCAAATGACCGGCCCAAGGCATTTTTTCCAATGCATCAGGCATAACGGATACGACTTCAATTTTCTTCTTAATATCAGCGCGAATAATTTTACCAGGTACTGCCAATGTGTTTCCCAGCAAGGCTTCTACTGCCTGGTCCATATTGCCAATGGTGGCTGATATACCCCAGATCTTTAAAGAAGGTGATAACTTTTTAAAACGAGAAAGCGCAAGCTCGACTTGAACACCACGCTTTGAACCCATCAACTCATGCCATTCATCAACCACCACTACTTTTAAATCGGAAAATAATGTAGCATGATCTTTCTGTGCCAATAGCAAATGCAAGCTCTCTGGGGTAGTAATTAACAGCTGAGGTGGTTTTTGCTTTTGCTTCTCCCGTTCTTTAATGCTCGTATCGCCAGAACGTATACCCACTTGCCAGGGTATTTCCATGCCTTCCATCATTCTGTTGGCCGACAAATAAATCTCCTTAGATAGCGCACGTATGGGAGTAACCCAAATGGCTTGCAAACCCTGTGGGTTATCCTTTTTATAATTAGGGTGAGTTCGAATATACTCGAGTGCTATCGGAACTAACAATGAATAAGTCTTCCCACTACCTGTTGGTGCGTTTACTAAACCACTTTCGCCATTCAGGTATGCCTGCCATGTATCAGTTTGAAAAGCGAAAGGTTTCCAGCCCTTGGAATCAAACCAATCGGTACCATGTTTGAGCAAATCAGAACTATGGCTTAACTTGGTGGGCATAATGAAGGTTTAAACATTACAGAGTACTTACTGTTATAGAAGGTTAAAGATTGGCTAAAAGCAAAGTTTATCCAACAAATTTCTTGAACCAACAAACCAATGGGATCATATTCAATTAAAGAGCTGGAACAACTGTCGGGAATTAAAGCCCATACCATACGCATCTGGGAGAAACGGCACAGAATAATTGAGCCCGCCAGAACCGATACGAACATACGTTATTATTCTGATGCAGAATTAAAGAAGATCATCAGTGTATCGCTGTTAAATAACAACGGTATCAAGATTTCCAAAATTGCTGACATGAGCAATGACGACCTTTACAAAAAGGTGCTCGAGATCAGTGAGCTTAAAAGCGATTTGTCCATACACATAGACCAATTGGTAATGGCTATGATTGATATGGAAGAAGAGCAATTCGAAAAAATACTCTCTAACTTAATTTTACGTTATGGTTTTGAAAAGACTATTACAGAAATAACCTACCCCTTCCTTGAAAAAATAGGTGTGTTGTGGCAAACGCAAAACATCAGCCCGGCACAGGAGCACTTCATTTCAAACCTGATCAGACAAAAGATGATTGTGGCTATTGACGGTTTAGCCATCCCACCCCATGAATCGAAGCGTGTTGTACTTTATTTAAGAGAAAAGGAATTGCATGAGATTGGATTACTATTCTACCATTATGTAGTAAGAAAGAATGGTTACCGAACTTATTATCTGGGCCAGAACGTACCACACGAGGATTTATTCCAAGTAGTTCAACAACATAAGCCGGAAATACTGATTACTTCAATTACCAGTGGCAGCGAATTGATTACAATGGAGGCTTACTTAAGTAAACTTTCTGCTGATTTTCCTCAAAATAAGCTTTTTATCTCAGGAATGCAGCTCGCAAATTACACAGGTCCTATTCCTGAAAACGTCATTTTGTTTAAAAATGCCTTAGCACTGAAAGATTTACTTTAAGATATCAGTACAAAGTATTGACGGTCAAACGAAAGAGGCATACGCCTCTTTTTTTTGTTTAATACCATTCATAAAATTATTAAACAAAATATGGTATATAATTCAGTATTCTTTTGTTTTGTTCAACTTATATCGCATATTTGTTAAACAAAAAACAAAGAAGCATATGACCGCCATCGAATTCTCACACAAAGTTGCTGGTTTGCGTCCAACGCTCCAGACTTTTACACGCAGGTTCACATCAAGCCGCGAAGAATCGCAGGACTTAGTTCAGGACACTATTATGAAGGCCCTGATGTATAAGGACAAATTTCGCGATGACACTAACCTAAAAGGTTGGTTGTTCACCATCATGCGTAACACCTTTATTAACAACTACAGAAAAAATCAACGTGCTAAAACATCGCACGATACTACCAAGGAGTTATACTTTCTGAACGTGAAAGATGATCATACTTTTAATTCACCTGACTCCAGCTACGAATACAAAGATGCCTGGAAGAAGATTGAGACCGTGAAAGATGAATTGTTGATCCCATTCAAGATGCATACTTCAGGGTATAAGTATAATGAGATCGCTGATCATTTGAATATTCCTATCGGTACTGTTAAAAACAGAATCTTTCATGCACGCAAAGAGATTCAAAAACAGTTGGAGGGTTATTAGTATCTTCCCGAAAACATTTTGAATGAAGAAAATTGCTGTAATAGGTTCTGGTTTTGCGGGATTATCTGCAGCCAGCACTTTAGCTAAGGCTGGTTACGATGTTACTGTTTTTGAGAAGAATGAGGGTGCTGGCGGTCGCGCGCGTAAGTTTGAAGTAGATGGTTATATGTTTGACATGGGGCCAAGCTGGTATTGGATGCCTGATGTGTTCGAGAGCTACTTTAACTTCTTTGGTAAAAAAGCTTCTGACTTTTACACCCTTAAAAGGTTAGACCCCTCCTATCGGATTTACTACAGTAAAGAAGAAGTGCTTGACGTACCTGCAGGATTAGAGGCATTGTATAAAATGTTTGACAAGCTGGAGCCAGGTAGCAGTGTACATCTTAAGAAATTCATAGCAGAAGGCAAGTTCAAATACGAAGTAGGTATCAATAAATTAGTAAGAAAGCCTGGGCTTTCCCTTACTGAATTATTTGATATAGATCTTTTTAAAGGGCTCTTCAAACTTCATGTTTTCGAGTCTATTAGTACATACGTCAAGAAATATTTCAAGCATCCCCAACTCGTTCAATTGTTGGAGTTTCCTGTTTTGTTTTTAGGTGCTACTCCTGAAAATACTCCTGCGCTTTACAGCTTAATGAATTATGCCGACCTAGCATTAGGCACTTGGTATCCGGAAGGAGGCATGCATAAAATTGTGGAAGGTATGGTGAGCGTTGCTAAAGAGCAGGGAGTAAAATTCGAATTTAACAGCGGGGTTCAAGCTATTGATACAGAAGGCAACAAGGTTAAAGGTGTTACGGTAAATGGTACCTTCGCACCTTTCGATTATGTTGTAGCTGGTGCCGATTACCATCACGTAGAACAGACTTTATTACCCCCGGCCTATAGACGTTATACAGAGGCTTACTGGGATAAGCGCGTGATGGCGCCTTCATCACTCATTTTTTACCTAGGGGTAAATAAGAAATTAAATAAGCTTTTACATCACAATCTTTTCTTTGATCAGGATTTTAGTAAGCATGCCGTTGAGATTTACGATGACCCAAGCTGGCCTAGCAATCCGCTTTTTTATGTATGCTGTACATCAAAATCTGACGATACTGTAGCCCCTGCAGGTCATGAGAATGTTTTCATTTTAGTACCTGTAGCACCAGATTTAGAAGACAATGAGGCTATACGTGAAAAGTACTTTTATATGGTGCTTGATCGATTGGAAAAGCTGACTGGAGAAGGCCTTAGGGACAATATTGTTTATAAGAGAAGCTATGCCCATAGGGATTTTATCTCTGATTACAACGCTTTTAAAGGAAATGCCTATGGTTTGGCGAATACCCTTAAACAAACGGCCAATCTTAAGCCCTCGATCTTAAACAAAAAGCTAAATAACTTGTTCTATACGGGTCAACTCACTGTTCCCGGCCCCGGAGTTCCCCCTTCATTGATCTCTGGACAGGTTGTTGCAGAAGAATTGATGAAAAGAGATCGATAAAATTGGCTAACTTATAACAAATGACCTCTAAACAACTCTTCGATAAAGTATCTATTCGCACAAGTCGTATGACTACCCGTGCCTATAGCACCTCTTTCTCCCTGGGTATTTTCTGTTTAAAACCCGAATACCGCGATCCAATTTATGCACTTTATGGCTGGGTTAGGTTTGCCGATGAAATTGTAGACACTTTTCACGACTTTGATAAAAAGACTTTGCTGGAGCGTTTTCGCAAAGATACTTATCAGGCCATTGAAGAAGGAATCAGTTTAAATCCAATTCTTAATAGCTTTCAACATACTGTTAATACTTACAAAATTGAGAAGGAACTTACCGATACTTTTTTAAGAAGTATGGAATGGGATCTTTCAAAAACGATTTACGATGAACAAAGCATGAAGGAATACATACTCGGCTCTGCTGAAGTTGTAGGCCTAATGAGTCTTCGTGTTTTTTGTAAAGGTGACAATGCTTTATACGAACAATTGAAGCCAGCGGCCATGAGCCTTGGTTCAGCTTTTCAAAAAGTAAATTTCCTTCGTGATCTAAAAGCAGACTTTAGTATGGGGCGTGTTTATTTCCCTGAGTTGGAACTTGATAATTTAAATGAAGAGAATAAACAACAAATAGAAGATAGCATACAGCAAGATTTCGATAACGCCTTGATCGGTATCAAAAACTTACCGAAAGGCGCAAGATTTGGCGTTTACGTTGCTTATGTCTACTACTTGTCATTGTTCAAAAAGATTCAAAATGCCCCCTCAGAAATTGTATTGAATAATAGAATACGCGTAAAAAACAGGCATAAAATCCGCTTGTTAGCCTATTCTTATGTAAAACACCAGTTGAATTTAATCTGATGGAGCACGTAGTACTGGTAGATACCAACGATAGCCCTATTGGAACAATGGAAAAGCTTGAGGCGCATCAAAAAGCCTTACTGCATCGTGCTTTTTCTATTTTACTTTTCAATTCTAAAGGAGAATTATTATTGCAAAAGCGTGCTGCAAGTAAATACCACAGTGGTAGTTTGTGGACTAACACTTGTTGCAGTCATCCCCTTCCAGATGAAACGATGGAGGAGGCTACAAAGCGTAAGCTTGCGCAAGAAATGGGTATTGAGGTTGACTTGGAGTTTGCCTACAAGTTCATTTATAAAGCCGATCTCGACAAGAATTTAACAGAGCACGAATGTGACCATGTTTTTATTGGCCAGTTTGATGGTGTGCCTGAAGTCAACCCTGATGAAGTTGAAGATTGGAAATACATAAATTTAAGTGAGCTTAAAGAAGACATACGCCAGCATCCTGATCAATACACAGCCTGGTTCAAATTGATCATGCAGCATCCTGAAATGGCAGCAATTGCCATTTGATTTTATACTTTTCAAATTTTAAAATATGTTCGGTTTATTCAAATCCAATCCTGTGCAAAGCCTTGAGAAAAAGCGTAGTAAGCTTTTAGAAGAAGCCATGCATATTCAACGCAGTGGAGACTTAAAATTATACGCTGTAAAAATGGAAGCCATCGATAAACTCGAAAAAGAAATTGAAAACCTTAGAAACTCAAAATCTTAACAAGTTAGTCAGCAAAGATACTACCCTCGTTTGGCTAAGGAGAGATTTGCGCCTGCAGGACAACGCGGCACTCTATTACGCACTCAAAGAAAATAAATCCGTTCTTCCACTCTTCATTTTTGATTCAACTATCCTGGATAAACTCGAGGATAAGGCTGATAAACGTGTTGCATTCATTCATCAGAGTTTAATGCAAATACACGAAGAACTTATCAAGCTTGGCTCTTCATTATTAGTCTTACATGGTAATCCTGTAGACATCTATCAAAAATTAAATCCTAAAGCTGTTTATACCAATCATGACTATGAGCCTTACGCTTTAGAGCGTGATGCAACAGTTAGCAATATCTTAAGCACTAAAGCAATTGATTTTAAAACCTATAAAGATCAACTGATCTTTGAAAAAGATGAGGTATTAAAAGATGATGGTAAACCTTATACTATTTTTACACCATACAGTCGCAAATGGAAAGCAAAACTGAACAAGTTTTATTTAAAGAGCTATCCTACTGAAAAGTATTTTTCGCATTTTAAACAATGCGAAGCTATTTCAATTCCATCTTTAAAAAGTTTGGGCTTTGAAGATGTAGAAGCGACTTTTCCAGAGCGCATCATCAAACAAAGTATCATTGAAAAATATGATACGCAACGTAATTTTCCTGCGATAGTTGGAACAACCCGCCTAAGTGTACACTTACGCTTTGGCACAGTGAGTATTAGAAAGCTTGCACAGATAGCAGTGAAGAAAAATGAAGTTTGGTTAAACGAACTCATTTGGCGCGACTTTTACCACATGATCTTGTGGCATTTTCCACATATTGTAGATAAAGCCTTTAAACCCGCATACGACAATATTCCGTGGCGCAAAGATGAAGAACGATTTGCCTTATGGTGCGAAGGCAAAACGGGTTACCCTATCGTTGATGCCGGTATGCGCGAGCTGAATACTACTGGTTTTATGCATAATCGTGTGCGTATGATTGTAGCTAGCTTTTTAACCAAGCATTTATTAATAGACTGGCGTTGGGGCGAAGCATACTTTGCTAAAAAATTACTAGACTTTGATTTGGCCGCAAACAATGGTGGCTGGCAATGGGCAGCGAGCTCAGGTTGCGATGCCGCTCCTTATTTCCGCGTGTTTAATCCTACGTTGCAAACCCAAAAATTTGATCCCAAATTCGAGTACATTAAAAAATGGGTACCCGAATTTGGTACCCCTGACTACCCTACTCCAATTGTTGATCACACCTTTGCTCGAGATCGTGTTTTAAAAACGTACAAAGAAGCCTTGGCTGAATAATTAACTATCCGAGCTATCTGCTGTTACTAACAGCAGATGCGCACTATATGAAAATACTTCTTACAGGATCAACTGGTTACATAGGAAGACGCTTACTGCCTGTACTGGTGGAAGACGGACATCATGTACTTTGCTTAGTGCGCGATAAAAGACGTTTCGACTTTGATGATTTTTCAGAAGCACACCTGAAAAATATTGAAGTCCTGGAGGGCGATTTAACAGATGCCAATTCACTTCAACACTTGACCACTGATATTGATGCTGCCTATTACCTGGTGCATTCTATGGGTAATAACCTTAGTTCTTTTCAATCACAAGAAGCTTTACAAGCAAATAATTTTATCAGGTATTGCGATAAAACCTCAGCGCAACAAATTATATACTTAGGCGGTATTGCTAATGACAGTAAGCTATCTAAACACCTAAGCTCCCGCAAAGGAGTTGAAGAAATTCTAAAATCGGCTAAAGCACCGCTAACCGTTTTACGGGCAGCCATTATTATAGGCTCGGGTAGTGCTTCGTTCGAAATTATTCGCGACTTAGTAGAAAAATTACCGCTAATGGTGGCCCCGAAATGGCTAAAAACAAAATGTCAACCCATCGGCATACGCAATATCATTGAATACCTACGTGGTGTACTACTTAAGCCTGCTGTTTATGATCAAACTTTTGATGTGGGCGGTAAAGATGTACTCAGTTATCATGATATGCTGATGACTTACGCACGCATCCGAAAGTTAAAGCGCTGGATTATTCCTGTGCCCGTTCTTTCTCCTAAGCTTTCTTCTCATTGGCTTTATTTTGTTACTTCTACCTCCTTAACTCTTGCTAAAACGTTAGTAAGTAGTCTGCGTAATGAAGTGGTGTGTAAGGATGATGCCATACAAAAACTTGTGCCCATACACTTATTTACTTACGAGGAAGCACTTAAAATGGCATTTGGTAAGATTCAACAACGGAATGTAATTTCAAGTTGGAAGGATGCAGTCAATAACCCATCCATTAACTCGCAGTTCTTAAATTATGTTGAGGTTCCTTATTTTGGATGCTTCCTGGATAAACGCGTTGTTCCCTACACCGATACAAATGAAGTGATTATTAAAAGACTGTGGGGAATTGGTGGAGAAAAGGGTTGGTTCTTTGGAAACTGGATGTGGCGCTTGCGTGGTGTGGCTGATAAAATGGTTGGTGGTGTAGGACTAGGAAGGGGCAGAAGAAGTGAAGACGATTTGAAACCTGGTGATGCTCTGGATTTTTGGAGAGTGTTGGTCGCAGACAAGGAACAAGGCAGACTTTTATTATATGCTGAAATGAAATTGCCGGGTGAAGCGTGGCTTGAATTTAAACTAAAGATACATGCAGGTAAAAAAGTTCTTATTCAAACTGCTACCTTTCGACCGCTGGGTATTTGGGGACGATTGTATTGGTATGCCGTGCTCCCCTTTCATGGACTTATCTTTCCTAAAATGGCTAAGGGAATAGCGTTTGGTAAATAGATTAATTAATTACAAGTTTCAAGTTTGAAATTTGTAATTTGAAATTGTTAAAGATGTTTGAATTAAAAGTAAAGGAGATAAGAGAAGAAACAGCTGATACAAAGTCATTTGTTTTCGAAAATCATCAGAAGTTATTGTACCAACCAGGTCAGTTTTTAACTATTATTAAAAAAGGGTTAACGGAAGAAATACGCAGACAATATTCTTTCTCCTCGCATCCGGTTCTTGATCTCTTCCCTACCATAACTGTTAAGCGGATCAATAATGGGGAAATATCACGCTGGTTTTTTGATGATCTAAAAGTGGGTGACCATGTATTGAGCAATGGCGCTTCAGGTCTATTCACTTTACCAAAACAAACAACTCAATTTAACACTGTCTTATTATTGGCAGCTGGCAGTGGCATCACGCCTCTGATTTCAATAATAAAAGAAGTGTTGCACTTTCAGCCATACTTGAGACTGATTTTGATTTATAGTAACCATGATGAAAAGAGTACCGTATTTTTAACTGAGTTAAGAGAACTGCAAAATAAGTTCTTAGAACGACTGCAAATAGAATTTTTGTTTAGCGATGCAAAAAACTTAATGCGTGCGCGATTAGGCAAAAGTGTATTGGAAGAACTCTTTCAAATTTATGTTGAGCAACCTTCAAAAACCTTAGCTTATGTATGTGGCCCACTAGATTACCGGCAGATGGCATTAGTTACATTAATTGCTCAAGGTATTCCGCCCACTCAAGTATTCAAAGAAGTCTTCCACACACCACCTGCACGCCAACAAACCCTTCCTCCTGAAACAAATAGGCATAATGTGTTTATTCAGTTTGAAGGGATAATGCATAAAATAACTACTCAATATCCAATTAATATTTTGCAAGCCGCAAAAGAGAATGGAATCGATTTGCCTTATAGTTGTGAAGCTGGTCGTTGTGGCGCTTGTGCAGCCACTTGCACAAAGGGGGAAGTGTGGATGCAACGCAATGAAGTATTGACCGATGCTGATCTTGCTAAAGGAAGAATACTAACATGCACAGGGTTTCCCATTAACGGGGATGTGTCTCTTCAATTTTAAATTTCAAATTTCAAATTTGAAATTATTTAACAAGTTGAAACGTGCGTGTAATATTAAATCCAAAGTGGATATCGCCTGCTAAAAAATCGCCTTCTGTTTCGTTAATAATAGTTCGCTCAACCATACCTTGTGTATTAGAGACAATCAATTGAAATACATGACCACCCGTTTCAATATCCAAGCCAAAAGCTAATGAATTGTAGTAAGGCGTTTGTTCTACAGGATCTACACGGTAATAATATTCAGCATTAAGTGAAAGACTTCTGGTTAACTTATATCTTCCAGCTATTCCAAGCGCATATTGATCATTCTTCAATATTTGCTGATCGACTAAGTTGGTATGAATAATTGTTGGCGATAGTTGCAGTGATAGATTTTGAGAGAACTTTCTTCCGATGTGTAATTGCGCAGTATAGGCCAGTCGGTCACTAAACAAAATATCAGGCTTATCGCTGGCGCGAGGTACTGATTGTATTGCTAAACTTGAAAAGGCTGTGATGGTGACAGGAATGTTTTTTATACCAATTTGTTGACGCAGTACTTTGTACTTAACATAACCATCATAAATTTTGTTAAATGAATTACGTCCAATGCCCACTCCTAAGCGATCATTAATACCATATTCAAAACCTATCCTGATAAACGCCTGATCAAGTCCCCAAAATTCATAGGCACCTGAATTAAGTCTACCAAAACGATGACTGATCAAAAATTCTAACTCCCCTGCTCGTTTTGTCTCTATTGAGTGGCCATTAACAGCCCTTGTTCCTTTAAATGTTGCTTCGGTGTAAACCGCTTTTACTGGCGCTGATTCTTCTAATTCTTTAAGTAAGTCATCTTGCGCAGTAGCATCAACAACTAACATTAATAAAACAGATACGCTAAATAATTTTAATGCAGACCTAACACTCAATGACATTGCTTAACTATTTAGGTTGTAGTGTAAAATCAATTTTAACATTTACCTCTTCTGCAATATTCTCCCAAAGCAATTTCGGTATTTTAACATTGTAATCCTTTAATGCCACAACAAAAGCAGCATTGATTTTTATTTCACTCTTTGCATCTATTAGAAGCGTTCCTGGAATCTGAACATCTTTAGTAACACCATGTATCGTAAGTTTACCTTTGGCTGTTACTTGTTGCGAAGCTTTGCTGGTCATTGAAAAATCTGAAAGTGAACCTTGAAAAGTAGCTTTGGGATATTTTTCTGTTTCCAGGTACTTTTCATTAAAATGCGCTTGCATGAGCTTCTTTTCGAATTGAAATTCATTTACTGGGACAGAGAAAGCCAATTGTCGAGAACTTGCATCAAGGATTGCCAATGCAGCGGTGTTCTCTGCGGCAATGTCTTCAATTAAAGCATCGGATAGAAAGGAAATACTTCCCTTGGTAGAATTGTATTTTTGAGCTTCTGCTGTGCCAGTGAGCAACAGACAAAAGATTAACAGACCTTTATTCATTTATCAACAGCAATTGATGTCTTAACTAAGCTCAGCATTATTTCTCAATACCAAAAAAGTACACATTGCATACCTTAAATCTGGCTCGAATCATCAAGAAAATAATATCTTGAGTTAGTATAACAACAAGTTACACCAAACTAATGTTTGTAGATGGCTGAGTTACTTACAAAACAAATAATCAGTTAATTAAGAAATAACTTACTAATCTTTAACTCTGTTTAACGACAACATACCCAACATCCAGTTAGGTAGCGGCTTTTCAGGAGCTCTGTTTTTAATATTCAGGAAAAGACCAAGTTTTTCAATAATTGGTAATTTGTGTGTTTCCACAAACTCGATAAGGGTTTGATCAGGGTCTTCAATGTAAGAGAAGTGCCCTGCTGCTTTACCCATATCAAAAGAATTACTACTGTCGACTGTAAAGGCATTGCCCACTTCTGTACATTTCTTCGCCAACAATTTCATGCCTCTTATATCGAAGCAAACGTGGATAAAACCCAGGTCGCCCCAGTTTCTGCTTTCATAAATTTTGGCTGGTTTACGTTCTTTTGTCTCAACCAATTCAATCTCAGTACTACCCAGTAAGTTACCAAATGCACCTCGGCATGGACCTGAAACTTTTAAAAGCACCCTTCTGAAAGTATCCTTTCCTCCCTCCAGATTCTCCAGATCGCTGAATTTCTGCGTGCTGTCATAACATACAGACTGGTGCCCTAGAATATTCTTATATAGTGGCAGTGCTTTTTCCATGTCGGATACGCCAATAACTACACCGCTTACGCCACCATTTGGGAAAGTACCACGCTTAAACCAACTGTGCCCTTCTGTTATTTCAAATAAATTACCATATGGATCTTCCACAAAGAAATGCATCCGGCCATCAGGTGATTTCTCTGGTTTACCTAAAACATGTGCGCCTTTACTCTTAAGTGACTGATAGGATTGTTCTACATTATTCGACTTAAGTTTAACCGCAAATATGCCAGTGTCTCCTAAAACATGCTTAGCTGATGCTGCAACGGGCTCCTTAGAGGTATATTGCCAAATTTCGAAGCCCCCTCCGCCTTGCAGGTTCATCGCCAAAATTGCATAACGGGTCTCAGCTATGCCCGATGTGTAACGTGTCATCAAAGAAGCACGTGCGGCATCCTTAAAAATAGGTACATCAAAACCAAAATGCTTACGGTACCAAGTCCACGCCTCTTCAGCATCTCTAACCCCTATACCAACCTGTTGTATTCCACTAATTACATATTCCATCGTGCCGATAGTTAAGCATTTTTTTGTAGGCAATCTTAATTTTTTTTGGTGACATTTTAAAACGATACATGGAAAAGGCCACCAGATTACTGAACTGAACCCTTAACCATGAATTGTCATTATATTTACGCGAACTAACAATTACATATTTTGGAATGATCAGAAATGAGGCTTGTTGTTGCACACGCTTTAAAAATTCATAGTCTTCCATGATCACGAAACTTTCATTGAAGCCATTTAAAGCTCTAAACACCTCTTTCTTCACAAAAAGCGTCTGATCTCCTCCCCTGCAAAACATAAGGTCGAATCGGGTAAACCAGGCATTTACTTTTAGCATAAGCTTTTCTGAATCAAATACATAGCGATAGCAACCGGAGACAAAACCATTAGTCAGAGCACCTGATATATCTGTTACAAAGCTACTGTTTAACTGCGTATCTGCATGAACAAAATAAAGTACATCAGCTTTGGCATGTTCTGCCCCAGCATTCATCTGCAGGGCCCTGTTTCGTTCGGCACAACGAATAATCCGTGCACCGGCTTTCTCTGCACGCATAACAGTTTCATCATCACTATCGCCATCGCATACAATTATCTCTACTACAGTTGATCCCCCATGTTCACGGATAAAATAAATTCTTTCACTAATAATCGCATCCTCATTTACCGTTGGAATAATAACGCTAATCGTCATAGGCCCGGGCGACTACATTATAATTTTTAAATTTGCTATGCACATTGGCAAGTACAAGCTTTCCATCTTTATATTCAAAGTAATTTTTTTTCCCACTTACTTCAACCAGATACGTTCCTACCTTAGTTGTTGTTACAGTAGCCATTTCACCAAAGCTATCTAATAATAACTCTTTCACTGCTTTTGGTTCTTCAAAATAGAGCGTTGCCACATTATGTTTTATTACTTTGTTAATACTCCTTTTGTTTACGTAATCATAAGTATTCACTTCAACATCGTATTTATCCTTATTCCAAATTATTGTACTTAGATAAGTACCATTGTTAGTAACAGAGGTAGACTTAGAGTAAATCAGTTTATCATTATAATATAGCACCTCAGCCGTGTGCTCAATAGCCACAGTTACGAAAAACCAGAACTTTACTTTGCTGTTAATGGTGTAATGGGTAATTGTGTCTTCGTGCTTTTTGGTGGCTTTCATTTCACCTACAATTACTCCAGCCACTTTTATGTCAAAATTTCGCACATCGTTAATTGTATCATTTTGAGAATAGCCATAAAAGTTGAACCCCAATAGAAGTATAGTTGTTAGTAAAAATAGTGATCTCATATATGCAGTCGTCCAAAACTAAGTATTCTTCAACAATGTTGAACAGACTAATGATAAATTCTCAAATAAACATAGGTAACGCCCTACGAGGTAGTATTTTGTTATTTATACTTTTCAACTTATCTACAGAAAGCTGGTCACAAACAGGCTCACCCTCGCATGCCATCTATGATGCTTTGTTAAAAAAGCATGTTTCACCCGAGGGAAGGGTGAATTACAAGGGTTTCATAAAAGATTCGGTTGTGTTGAATCAATACCTAACAATCATCAGTAAGAATGCACCCAATCCCACAACATGGACCAAAAACGAACAAATGGCATATTGGATTAACGCTTACAATGCCTTTACCATAAAGTTGGTTATTAACTACTATCCTATCGCAAGCATCAAAGATATAGGCAGCAAGGTTCAAATTCCTTTTGTAAACACGCCATGGGACATCAAGTTTATTCGTATCGGAAAAGAGAAAATGGACCTGAACAATATTGAGCATGGCCAGCTTAGAAAGAACTTTGACGATCCTCGCATACACATGGCACTCGTTTGTGCCAGCAAGTCATGCCCCATTTTACTGAATGAAGCATACACGGCTGACAAACTCAATGCACAACTGAATAAACAATCAAGCGCATACCTTGCCGATTCATTTAGAAACAAGATAACCGCTGATAAAGGGCAGCTGAGTCTGATTTTTAAATGGTATAGTATGGATTTTAATAAGAAAGGCGCAAGCGTCAGAAGCTTTATAAACAACCATTCCAAAGTTCAGTTATCGAACAAGGCAGACATTTCTTACCTGGAATACGATTGGGGTCTTAACGACTAACTTTTCAAACAAAAAAATAAGTTTTACGCATTATCAGCTTCTAAAACATTGTAATTTGGAGCATGAAAATCCAAATTATTAATGGCCCCAACCTTAACCTATTGGGGGTAAGAGAGGAAAGCATATACGGAAGTCGTGATTTCAATAATTATTTTGAGGAACTACAAAAACGTTTCCCTGCAAATGAGCTTCACTATTATCAATCCAACATTGAAGGTGAGCTGATTAACAAAATTCATGAAGTAGGATTTTCATTTGATGGTATTATTCTGAATGCCGGTGCCTATACCCATACTTCCGTTGCTTTGCACGATGCTTTAGGTGCTGTTAAAATAAAGACGATCGAGGTTCATATTTCCAATATTTATGCACGAGAAGAATACAGGCATAAAAGTCTGATTACATCAAAATGCATTGGACTGCTTTCTGGTTTCGGATTAGAAGGCTATGCGATGGCCATTGAATATTTTGAACGTTACAAGAATTTATAAAATGGTTTCTTTCTATCCTGGCCCCTCACGCGTTTATGATACCATTCCTGCCTATGTTAAGGATGCAGTGAAAGAAGGTATTGTAAGCATAAATCACAGAAGTCCGGAGTTTATTGCCTTGGCCAAAAAAACTGATCGACTGCTCAAGCAAAAACTTTCTATTCCTAAAAACTACACCATTCTATATACTTCGTCTGCTACCGAATGTTGGGAAATTCTGGCACAATCCCTTAGTGGCGAAAAGAGTTATCATCTTTTCAACGGGGCATTTGGTAAAAAATGGTTTGATTATACTGTTGCCTTAAATCATCAGGCAGAGGGCATCCTTTTTAGCCGGGAAGAGGCATTACATCCAGAAGAATACGTATTTCCTTATCAACAGGCTTTAATCTGTCTTACCCAAAACGAAACCAGCAATGGTACACAGGTAAGCAACGATATCCTTAAGCGCTTCAGGTCAAACAACCCTGGAGCTATCATTGCAGTAGATGCCACTTCGTCAATGGCTGGTATATTCTTGGATTTTAAACAGGCAGATGTGTGGTTTGCTTCCGTTCAAAAATGCTTTGGCTTACCTGCAGGTCTTGCTGTGATGGTTTGTTCTCCTAAAGCTATTGAAAGAGTTCGCAACCTTAACGAGCGACTTCATTATAACAGCTTACCAGCCATGGTTAACATGATGGAAGTTTGGCAAACTACGCATACTCCTAATGTATTGGCCATTTACTTACTCATGCGGGTTATGGAGAAACAGGAAAGTATTAAAGCCATTCACAAACAAACGCAAGCAAGATTTAAACAATGGAAAGATTTCATACAAAAGCAAAAAGGTTTAAGTCTGCTGATTGAAAATTCCGCTGTACAGTCGCAAACTGTACTGCCCATTATATCTGATCCATTCAATGTAAGCTTAATAAAATCAAAAGCAAAAAAGGCAGGTTACATACTTGGCGAGGGATATGGGGACCTGAAGTCAACTACTTTTCGAATAGCCAACTTCCCTGCACTTCAAACCAAAGAAATTAAGGCATTGCAAAAGTTTTTATCGGATTTCAAGTCAAAATAAAATACAGACAAGGGTATTGGTAAAGGAATTTTCTTTGCCAAAGTACTGCTATCAAAATATCTAGGGTCTCCCAAAAGTATCAGATAACTAAAATTCTTTCTGTGGCAATCTGTGTTATCTGTGGCAAATGAAGCTACACATAAAATAAATAGTAAATTTGCGCCATGCTAGACCTCAAGGAAATATTCTCAGTATCACTGATCCTTTTCTCTGTAATCGATATTTTAGGATCTATCCCTTTTATTATCATCATTCGAAAAAGAGAGGGGCGCATTCAATCTGAAAAAGCAACCATTATCTCAGCTGTATTAATGGTAGGCTTCTTATTCCTTGGTCAATCCATTTTAAAACTTTTTGGCCTGGATGTCGCTTCGTTTGCTGTGGCTGGTGCCATAGTGATTTTTATAGTAGCCATGGAAATGATTCTGGGTATCACACTAATCAAAGATGATCCGGAAGCTTCGGGCTCTGGATCGGTTGTACCGTTGGCTTTTCCCTTAATTGCAGGTGCCGGAACTTTAACAACAATCTTATCGCTACGTGCGGTGTATGCCGAGGTCAACGTATTGGTTGGCATTGTGGTAAATCTTGCTTTTGTATATCTGGTTTTGCGTTCATCGGCCTGGCTTGAACGTGTAATCGGTAAATCTGGCTTCGCAGTATTAAGGCGGGTATTTGGTGTAATTCTACTCGCCATTGCTGTTAAGATTTTCAAAAGTAATTTTAGCTTTTAAGCATGATCCGCATTTATACGGATGGGGCCGCACAGGGCAATCCTGGGCCTGGGGGTTTTGGTACTATTCTTAAATTTGGTGCCCACGAAAAAGAGCTATCACAGGGCTTTCGTTTAACAACCAATAATAGAATGGAGCTTCTGGCTGTAATCACGGGATTAGAGGCCATTAAGAAAAATGACTTGCCTGTCATGATATTTTCTGATTCCAAATATGTAGTTGATTCAGTGGAGAAAGGCTGGCTATGGAACTGGGAAAAGAAAAACTTTAAAGACAAAGCCAATGTAGATTTATGGCTTCGTTATATACCACTCCACAAAAAATTAAAACCTCGTTTCACCTGGATAAAAGGCCATGCCGGACATCCTGAAAATGAGCGTTGTGACCAGTTGGCCGTTAATGCCGCAAATGGCACACACTTGCCTGCCGATATTGGCTACGAGCAGGGTTTAAATTGAAAAGATATTTTTATCTTTCAAACAAATTAAGCGAGTGGAACCACAACTGCACTTCTCTCCTTCTTCCCTGTTTGCGCTAAATCTGTGCTTGGCTTTTATTATGTTTGGGGTTGCCCTGGAAATAAAGCCCGCTCATTTCTTTCAATTGCGCAATAATAAAAAGGCACTCCTAACCGGATTCTTGTCTCAATACCTTTTGCTTCCACTTGGTACTATTGTTTTAATCTATCTCTTCGAGCCCGCACCTGGGTTGGCATTAGGAATGATTTTAGTTGCTGCTTGCCCAGGGGGCAATGCTTCAAACTTCTTTACATTGTTAGCAAAAGGAAATCTTGCCTTATCTGTAACTCTTACTGCCTTTTCATCACTCTTCGCATTTATACTTACTCCACTTAGCTTTTTTACCTGGGCTTCAATCTTTCCTGAATTAAGTATTCACATCAAATCATTTGAAATTAATTTTTTCGATTTGTTCTACAACATGATTGGTATTTTACTACTACCACTTTTAGCAGGCATGCTTTTCGCACATTATTTAAGCGAAACAACTTTAAAAATTGCAAAGACAGTAAGAATCTTATCTATAATTATGTTGATTGCCTTTATACTGGTGGCACTTTACAATAACCAAGAAGCCTTTACCAACCATATATTAACCGTATTCTGGATTGTTGTATTACACAATGCACTTGGATTAATGGGTGCTTACCTTTTTAGTTACCTGTTAAAAAATGACGAGGCTGTTAATAGAACAATTGCTATAGAAACCGGTATACAGAACTCAGGACTTGGTCTTGTACTGATCTTCACATTTTTTGATGGAAATGGCTCCATGGCATTAGTAGCTGCCTGGTGGGGCGTTTGGCATTTAATCAGTGGTTTTGTTTTTTCTTATTTAATCAGGCGTAAAGCGATCTTTCAATCTACATGAATCCTTCTTTTACCTATCGTTTCTTAAAATCGTATTGCAGCCTTGGTCTAAGATTTTATTATCAGCAGTGGCAGGTAAAGGGTAAAGAAAAAATACCAACTCAGGGGCCACTCATTTTTATAGCCAATCATCAAAATGCGTTTATTGATGCTATTCTCATGACTTGCTCTGGATCACGAAATCCATATTATTTAACCAGAGCTGGTGTTTTTAATAAACCATGGGCTGCCAAATTATTAAGCATTCTTCACCTTAAACCAATCTACCGCTTTCGCGATGGTTTTGGTACACTTAAAAACAACGACATCATTTTACAAGATTGTGTTGATCTGATGAAAAAGGATGAAGTAATTCTGCTTTTCCCTGAGGCCAATCACAATGAACCGTGGAGCATGCGTAATTTTCAAAAAGGCTTTGCGCGTTTAGCCCTAATGTTTAATAGCCAGCATCCTGATGTACCCTTGCGCATCGTTCCCTTCGGTATTCATTACACTGAACATCATGGTTTTAATGCGCGTGTACTTCTCAACATTGGTGATTCACTATCGGTTAATTCCATTATTGCAAAGGCAGAAACTGAAAGAGAGAAACTCGACTTGCTGGTTGAAGAGGCGTATAAAGCTATTAAATCACTTGCTTTAGATTTAAAACCTGAAAGTGAGTACCTCGAGCGAAAACAACATTTAATCAGTAACAGAGAATATCATTCAGATATGATCAAGCAGTTTGATGCCGACTGCAAAGTGGCAGCTCAATATCCTGAAAAATCGGATGTAAAGAAGCCTAATACCGTGCTTTCAATTCTACTTCTGCCAATACAACTCTATGTCTATCTATCGCATGGACTTCAGTATTGGTGGATAAAGGCTTTAATTAAAAATAAAATCAAAGACCCGCAGTTTATCAGTTCAGTAAAGTTTGCCCTGGGAGTTTTTACTACACCTGTTTATTATGGATTAATAAGTCTTCTTTTTTATCTGATAACAAAAGACAGCAAGCTGACATTTCTTTTCCTGGCATCGCTACCACTTAGCTTACTTACTTATACAAAACTGAAAAGAAACTAGTATTATTTTATCCTCCTCTCATCTTCATGCATACGAATACCTAAGCCATCAAGCTCTTCTAATATTGGTTCATACAACGATGGCATTATGGGCATACAAACACCACGTTCCGTAATTTTGCCCAACATCAAAAGTTTGGCGGCAATAGCCAGTGGCCATCCAACTGTTTTAGCCATAGCCGTAGATATTGAATCATCACCTTTAGCAACCAGTGAGGCTTGCACTTCATATAACTGATCACCTATTGAATAAATGAACCTGTGCCACATCACTATCATATCTTTATCCAGTGGTGATAAAGTCCAGCGCTTTGACAGAATGTGTTCAACCACCTGAGCTGGCGTCCCCTTCATCATCCCTATTTTTTCATCAGAAAAGAAACCAGACCATCGTAAACGTTTAATCTCCTCACCTTCTTTATCTAGTTTAAACTGTTGGCACAAACGATCTTCAACTGTACCTGAACCCGACCTAAGATATGTCTCAATAAAGGATTGGTGCGTCATTGCAGGTAGGTTCTCCAAAACATAGCCTTCATCACAACAGCCCAATTGAACTAATACATTCCATGCATCGCAATAGCCTTTGTTACGCAGGGTACCGCGTATCATGGTACGGATATCCTTTAATCCATAGGTATCAATATATTGCAACGAGTCTCTATTGGCGTAACCTTCATAGGCACCAAAGCCAGGCACTTCTATTGATGTAGTTCTTGTAAACAATTGCTGATAAGGTACGTACTTAAATTGTCCAGCTTCCAAAAACCTGGCTGTACCATGTCCAGCCATTACTACATTGCGTGCATTCCATGTAAATTTATATCGCCATGGATTTTCAGGATCAGTCTCAGGTGCAATCAAGCCACCAGTATACGATTCAAATGAAATAAGCTTGCCCTTCTTATCGTGAATCTTATCAATAATCAGCATAGCACTCATGTGATCGATGCCGGGATCAAGACCACATTCATTGAGGAATAACAAATTCTTCTTTACTGCCTCTTCATGCATTGCCTTCATTTCAGGCGAGATGTAACTGGCCGTCAGTAAATGCTTGTTCAATTCAAGGCATAGCATAGCCACCTTGAGATGTAAAAATGCTGGCAATAGTGAAATAACGCAATCGGCTTTAGCAATCCATGTGCTGCTCAAGGCTACGTCATCAATGGAGAAGAATATGCCTTCACCATTCTTATGTTCTCCAACCTTCTCTCTGGCCGCTTCAACTGATAAGTCCCCTACCACAATATGCCAATCATTAAGCTTTGCTTCTTTAAGCAAATAATCTATTAAACAGGAAGAAGAGCGACCGGCACCCAGTACAAGTATACATTTCATGAGCAGCAAATTACTGTAATTTTTTCTTGTTTCGAACGTCAAATACAACGTTGATATCCTTATACTTTTTTTGCTTAACTTACAGTCTTCATGAGTGATTTTAAATATTTTAAAAGCCTGGATGTTTTAGATCCTGAAACACAATACTTGGCACATCGCGCTACGGAATGGCTAGAACATGCCTATGCACCTTATTCAAACTTTCATGTATCTGCCGCTGTACTACTGGAAGATGGTAATGTAATACTGGGCACCAATCAGGAAAATGCAGCCTACCCTGCCGGATTATGTGCTGAGCGACTAGCAGTTTTTTCAGCTAATGCTCAACATCCTGATAAAAAAATAAAGAAGGTTGTTATTGTAGCCCGCAAGAAAGACCATAAAGAATTGACACCTGCAGCATCCTGCGGTGGCTGTCGCCAAGTCATGTTGGAAAGCGAGAAACGTCAGGCGACTCCTTTCGAAATTATTATGTTATCTCATGATCATGAATGGGTTGTGGCGCCTTCTGCTGCTTCATTGCTTCCTTTTGCTTTCAGCAAGGTTAATTTATAAACCAGGCTTACAGGCATTAAAAAAATACAATCATTCGCTTTGAATGTAAATCCTAAAGCTGAAAGAGACAGTCGTTCTATAAGCGAAGCTCAGAAGAACTATAAGTAATAAAACCCAGGGATTCTTGCCATTTAAAACTTTATGGAACTGCCCGTAACCAAGTAAATATTTTATTCAAAAATCCATCGGCTTATTAAGTTGATTTTAGATATATTCGGCTTTCAATAAGCTGTTTATATGGGGCGCGATTTTATTACCTGGATAAAAAAGAATTCTTCGGAAGTACTCCTAGGTGCAAGCATTATCTTAGTGTTAATACTCACCATACTGGCAGCTACTATTGCTGCATACATCATTGGTCCAGTCATTATGGCTTTTCTTGTATTGTTTCTCATCCAAATCAGAAAGACTGAGAAACTCAAGGTATTGCAATTGAAAGCGCTCGACAATAGCAATCGCGAACAGTTGCTCAATAACGGAAAACCATTTAATTCTGATAATGTTGTGTCCGACATTACAGATAACCTTCGCTATGCAACGGAATTTGTAAGAGAAATTGGCAAGGGTAATTTCAATGCCCGTCTGGAGGGTATCACTGATGAAACTTTCGATCTGAATAAAGAAAACCTGGCTGGCGAACTCGTAAGCATGAAGGTTCAAATGAAAGCCAGTGCCGAGGAAGAGAAAAAGCGTGTTTGGGCAACCGAAGGTCTTGCAAATTTCGGTGAGTTATTGCGTACTGCCAACCACGACATGACCAAACTATCTGAAGAAGTTATTATCTTCGTTGTTAAATATTTAAAAGCGAATCAAGGTGGTGTTTTCATCTTAAATGATGAAGACGAAAACAATAAATTTCTCGAACTTAAAGCCTCTTATGCCTTTGAAAGAAAGAAATACCTGACACGTAAAATTGCCATTGGCGAAGGTTTGGTAGGTCAGGCATATCTTGAAAAAGCAACCATACATCTCAAGAAAATTCCTAAAAATTACATCACCATTACCTCAGGATTAGGAGGAGCAAACCCGCACACACTGATACTTGTTCCCCTAAAAATTGAACAAGAAGTAGTGGGTGTTCTTGAGGTTGCATCATTCAGGGATTTTGAACAACATGAAATCGTCTTTTGTGAAAAAATTGGCGAGAGCATTGCTTCTACTTTCTCTGCCGTTAAGGTTAACGAGCGCACGCGTATCTTACTAGACCAGTCACAGCAACAAGCTGAGGAAATGCGCGCACAGGAAGAGGAGATGCGCCAGAACATGGAAGAGTTACAGGCCACGCAAGAAAGTATGGAACGTGTGGCCAAAGAATCGCAAGACAAAGAAGCTTACCTGCGTAGCATTCTTGATGCAGCTAAAGATGCCATGATGACCATAGACCGCAATTATAAGGTAGCGGTAATCAACAAATTCATTTACCAGAGTTTTAAAGTACAGGGTATTGAGTTGAAAGAAGGCATGGATGTCTTTTCGTTTACCAAAGGAGATCGTGCCGCAGTTAAAGATAGATACGATCGTGTATTCCATGGCGAAACAATTGTTTTCAATGAAGAGTACTTCGGTAAACATTATGAAATTACCACCACACCCGTTTACAATCAGGAAAATGAAATAATGGGTGCTTGTGTGTTCACAAAAGACATTACTAATGATGTGTTGTTGAAAAACAAAAGTGAAGAACTACTCAAGTTGGAATCCCGCAAAGCTGAGGAAATCCTGGCTAATCGTAAACTACTGCTTGACCTAACACGCAACGAACATGTTCAGAATGGAGATTTGAGTTTGGCACTTGAAGCAGTGACCAAATCACTTACACAAAGATTTGGTATAACACGATCAGCCGTTTGGGCTTACCATAGTGAAACAAAAAGCATAGAGCTTGTAAAACTCTATGAACAGGAAAAGAATAGTTTCACTGCCGGCATGACGCTTTATAAAAAAGATTTACCCCGTTACTTCGAGTCAATTGAAACAGAAGAAGTAATCGTTGCCCAAGATGCATTTAACCATGAAGCCATTGCCGAATTTAAAACCGGATATCTCGATGTACTTAATATTAAATCAATGCTGGATGTTCCATTTTTTATAAACGGAAAGGTTGGAGGCGTTATTTGCTGCGAGCATCAGGGCATTCAAAAGCCATGGTCACCCGAGGAAGTTGATTTTGCAAAATCTGTAGCGGATATTATAACCATTGCCTATAAGTCTGCGGGTATGAAAGAGATGCTGATTGAGGCGGAAAGAAAATCAGAGGCACTTAAAGAGCAAGAGCAGAGCCTCCGACAAAATATGCAACGTCTATCTGCCATGCAGGATGAAATGCAGCAAAAAGAAGTAGGCTACCAGCAAACGATTGCCTCCCTTGAAAAACCAGGGGCAAAATCTGCAACAAGCAAAGGTCTTGAATCGGTTGAGCATGACCTTCGTATACAGCTGGAAGCCTTACGAATGACTCAGGAGAGTCTAAAAAACAAATAATCAGGTAGTTACGCTTTTAATAGTCATTATGTTGATAACACAAGTATTCTTCTTATCAGCATTTTGCTTATAATTGCCTTTGTACTTTTGTCATAACTACAGACTCCCCATCTTATGCTTTGACTAACATTGAAAACTAAAACTCATTTTTAATTATAAAATCGTTAGCGATTTACATCAAATAACTATCTTGTTTTCCCATTTATGTGGGTTAGTGGCTTGTATCGATAATGTGTTGGCAAGGCACTAAAACATTGACTTAAACCGAGCTAAACCGTTCTCTATGCAGGACATTGACATTGCAGACCTCAAGCGGATAACGGAAGTAATTTTCCAAAAATACCGATACGACTTTCGCAACTACGCGATGTCATCATTCAAGCGCAGGGTCTTGCGCATTCTGGAACTTAAAAAACTGAACGTTGATGGACTTATCAAAAAGCTAACTGATAATCCGGGGTTTATCTACGAATTTCTGGACGAACTCACCGTTAACGTAACAGAAATGTTTCGAGACCCGGGCTTCTGGCGCATTCTACGCGAGGAAATTATCCCCGGTATTATGCTAAATCATAAGCAGTTTAAAATCTGGCATGCCGGCTGTTCCTCTGGAGAAGAAGTTGTTTCCATGGCTATTCTTTTAAAAGAAATGGGGATACACCAGGATGTTACCATCATAGCCAGCGACTTAGATACTAACATTATTGAACGTGCCAAAGCGGCAACTTACTCATTGAAGAGTATGGAACTGAATGAGAAAAACTACATACGCTTTCAAGGCACAAAAAGCTTAAAAGATTATTATAAAGAGGAAAATGGCAATGCAGCGTTCGATAAAAACCTGCTTATGAATGTTTCCTTCAGAAAACATGACCTGGTAATGGGCGAAGTTTTCAACAAATTCGACCTCATCCTTTGCCGCAATGTCATGATTTACTTCAATCAAACCCTCCAAAATGAGGTGCTGAAGAAGTTCCACGAAAGCTTGTTCAGGTATGGATACCTGGCCATCGGCTCCAAAGAATCATTGATTTGGTGCGATTATGCAAGCCGCTTTATTGTGGTAAATAATGAAGAGAAGGTTTATAAAAAGATAAAAGACTAAGCGAAGTTGTCAGCGATGAACAAATTCAATTTAGATAACAGCTATAAGGCGGTTGTAATTGGAGGTTCAGCAGGCAGCTTTCAGGGGATGATAAAAATCCTCTCGCAGTTGCCGAAGAATTTTCCATTACCAATCATAATGGCTTTACACAGGCTAAAGCATGTTCGCCATGGCTTCGTGGAAGCTTTGTCGTTAAAAAGCGTGTCGCCCGTAACGGAACCTTATGATAAAGAATCGATTAAAAAGGGCGGTATCTACCTGGCACCGGCTAACTACCATATGTCAGTAGAATTGGGGAATTACTTTGCCATGTCAACTGAGGAAATGGTGAACAACTCCCGCCCGGCAATAGACATTACCCTGGGCACTTGTGCTTATGTGTATAAAGATAAGCTGATAGGTATTTTATTGTCAGGTGCTAATAAAGATGGTGCCTTAGGTATGAAGCATATTAGTGAGCGGGGTGGATTAACTATTGTTCAGGAGCCTAGCGAATGCATGATTGATACTATGCCAAAAGCTGCCTTAGCTGTAACAAAAATTGATCATGTCCTAAAGGTTGACCAAATTGTGGAGTTTTTTAAAGAGTTAGACAAGCAATACAAATAATGATGAAAGCAATTGATCCTCACCGTATAAGCCTTCTCCTTGCCGTACTCTTTGTTTTAGGACTAGGAGCAACTGCTTATTCGGTTTATTCCCTTCAAACAGAAAATACAGGGCAGGTTTGGTTTTTTATGGGCCTGAGCGCACTCCTTGGTGGTGCTTCATTAATCATTGCGCTTCGAAACAAAAAGGAAATATTGGTTTTCAAAGAAAAGTCGAACAGCAATAACAGCGATAATACTCAGTCGTCTAATACAGAAGATGGTAATATCGACCTGACAGAAATTAAACAAATTGCACAGAAAGGTGGAAAGGATGCTACATTACAGGCATTGAAAACCATTTGCAGGCAACTTGAATCAGGGCAAGGAGCACTTTACACTTTAAAGGAAGAAGATGACAAAAGGTGGATTGAGTTATCAGGTGGTTATGCACTCACCATTGGTGAAAATACAAGTGTAAAGTTCGATCTAGGCGAAGGTCTTATTGGTCAGTCAGCTGTTGTAGGTAAAACCTTGTATATAGATGAAGTCCCTGAGGGCTACATGAAAATAGCATCGGGACTAGGCATGGCCTCTCCACGTTATTTGTTAATTGCACCATTGAAGAAAGATGAAAAAGTTGTTGGTGTTTGGGAGCTATCCAGCTTTAAGCCACTCACCGAGAATCAAAGAAAATTTGTAGAAGATGCTGCTAACCTTTTAAGCGCAAACGGGTAAGATATTATGCTGAAGAATATAAAAATAAGTACGAAGATCAGTCTGCTAGTATTACTGCTTACAGGACTTGCCATAGTGGCTATTAGTTTCTTCACTCAGGATTATAATAAGAAAAATATTTACGAAAAGTATGCTGCAACACTGGGTGCACTGGCCGAAACAAAATCGGATTATGTAGATCAACAAGCAGAACGCATTAAACAAGCACTTGTCATTCTTCAAAACTCCGATGTGCTTAAAAATCAGAATTCTCCTGCCCCAGAAGAAGGTGGTATGGACCTGATGGATATGTTTGGTGGTGGAGATGAAGCTGCTGACGAAAGTGAAAGCGATAGTCTGGCAGGTGCTGACCCTGTAATTTCATTTTTACAGACTCAGAAAGAGCTCTTTGGCTTTGAATCCATAATGATAATTACACCGAAAGGAAGTATTATAAAATCAACAGAAGGTGAAGCTGGTAACTTCACTGACCCTGATGGAGCTACATTCGACAAGGGTAGAATGGGATTTTATTTTAGCGCTGTTTATAAGGAAGCAAAGGATTACTTCGGTTTTGCAACTGCCCCTATTGAGATCGGTGGAGAAACGCAACTGATTGTTATCCGCTACTCCTTAAACGACCTGAATGCTTACCTGACAAATTATACAGGTCTGGGGAAAACCGGTGAAACCATTTTACTTCGCCAAGACCCCATACTTAAAACCTTCACCATTATTACCCCTACTCGCCTTGATCCTAATGGCCCAATACGCGTAGTCGAAAATAAAGAATTGGTTGAAACACTTCAGACTGAAGACAAGGCAAAAGAAAAGTTGCATCAGGCAAAAGATACAAGAGGCGAAGAAGTTTATCGTATCCTGAAAAAAATTGACAATACCGGTTGGGTACTATTAACTAAGATTTCAAAAGCCGAAGCTGATTCCATAGATGGAAGTCTAACACGCGTTTTTATGTATGCTGGCATTTGCATCATGACACTTGCACTCTTGCTTACCATGACATTATCCCGTGCTCTAACACGCCCCCTACTAGATGTACGCAACACACTTAATCTTGTAGCACAAGGTGTTCTACCCGAAACCACTGAAGAACATAGCAAAGATGAGTTTGGCCAAATGGCCTACAAAGTAGACGAACTGGTAGTAACACTTAAAAACAATGCCCAGTTTGCTCAGCGCATCGGAGAAGGTAAATACGATTCGCATTTTACACCAGCCAGCGAAAACGATTTGCTGGGTATGTCGCTGATTAATATGCGCCAGAATCTGGTAGAAAATGAAAAGCGCGATAACGAAAGAAACTGGATCGTGCGTGGTGTGGCTGGTATCAGTGAGGTGTTACGTATGCACGATAGCATTGAAGGCATGGGCGATGATGTTATCAAGTTTATCCTTGATAAAATTGAAGCCATTCAAGGTGCTTTCTATGTGGTGAACGATGATGATGAAGCACAAAAGCTAATTGAAATGCGCGCCAGCTATGCCTATGGCCGTAAAAAATACCTGAAACGTTCTTTCCGCTTTGCGGAAGGCTTAGTAGGACAAGCAGTAGCAGAAAAAGACACCATTGTAAGAACCGAAATTCCTGATGAATATGTAACACTAACTTCAGGCTTGTTAGGTGACCAGCGCCCAACAGCTTTACTCATTGTACCACTAATTACCAATGAAGAAGTATATGGTGTGCTGGAATTTGCAGGCTTCAAAAAATTCACGCCATCTCAGATCAACTTTGTAAAAGAATTAAGTTTGATTTTGGCGCGAACCATCTTTAATATTAAAGTAAACGAACGTACTCGCAACTTACTGGAAGAGTCTCAAAAAATGAGTAACGAACTTCAGGAGAAAGGCGAAGTATTGCGTCAGAACGCTGAAGAGATGCAGGCTACCTCCGAAGAGTTGGAGCGCTCTAACAAAAAGCTGGAAGAGCAAATTGAAGAGGTAAATCGTACGCAAAAACGAATGCAGTTATTGCTCGAAAATGCTTCTGAGGTTATTACCATCTATGAAGATGATGAATCGATCCGTTACATCTCTCCTTCTGTTGAAACCATTCTGGGCTACGAACAAAAAGAGTTAATCGGCCACAGCGATATCGAAAATGTAAAAGCTGAATATCATGAAGTAATGAAGGGCTTCTTCCAAAAACTTAGAGAACATCCTGAGGAAAGAGCTTCCGTTCAATACGAATACAAAACTAAGAGTGGTGAATTTATCTGGATAGAAACTACTGGTACGAACGCCATGTCGAATCCGGCCATTCACGGTTTCATCCTTAACTCACGCGACATTACTGAACGTAGAAGAGCTGAACAGGAAACACGTATGCGTTCTAAAATGCAGGCGCTATCCGAAAACTCTCCCGACCTTATTACACGTCTGGAGAACGAAGCCATCTCCTACATCAACCCGGTTATAGAATCTTATACAGGTCAGAAGCCTTCATTGTTCCTCAATAGAAAAATGCAGGAAACAGATATCGACAAAGCGATTATCGATGGTTGGTTAAGGGTATTGGAGGAAGTAAACACGACTAACAAAACAGTAGCTACTGAAATGGACTTCCCTTCAGAACTCGGTCAACGCGTTATGCAGGTAAACGCCATCCCCGAATTTGATGAGAATAGTAAATTAGAATCGGTGCTTGTTGTATCGCATGATATTACAGAGCGTAAGATGATCGAACTTGAAATCCAGAACAAAAACAAGAAGATCACAGAAAGTATTAACTACGCTAAACGTATCCAGACTGCTATCTTACCAAATAACCGAGTAATCAATAAGACCCTACCCGACTCCTTTATCTTATATAAGCCAAGAGATGTAGTAAGTGGTGACTTCCCTTGGTACATGCAGGTAAAAGAAGACATTTATATTGCAGCCGTTGACTGTACAGGTCATGGAGTACCAGGTGCCTTGCTTTCATTGATTGGTTATTTCTTACTAAATGATATTGTGCGAAGCCGGAAAATTACCGAACCAGGTATTATTCTGGATTTATTAGATGAGGGTGTCACTAAAACCCTTCGTCAAGATGAAGACTCCACTACCAAAGATGGTATGGACATCGCATTGTGTAAGATTAATATGGATACCCGTGAAGTTGAATATGCCGGTGCACACCGTCCGCTTTATGCCATGAAGAATGGTGTAATGGAGGAGGTAAAAGGTAACAAGTTCCCGATAGGTGGTGGTATTTATAAAAACCAAACCAACTTTACGAATACCAAGCTTACACTGGGCAAAGGCGATTCCATTTACTTTAGCTCTGATGGATTCCCTGATCAGTTTGGCGGACCGGAAGGGCGCAAGTTTGGTCCTAAAAAAGTAAGGGAGGTTATAGAACGGGTACACAAGTTGCCTATGCCTGATGCCCATACTATATTTGATGAAGAGTGGGAGAACTGGAGAGGCGAGCAAAAACAAACAGATGACGTACTCTTGATTGGTATTAAATTTTAACACTACTGTCCGACTAAAATTGATAAACCCTATTTAACCATTTGATTTTCTTGATTCTGTTATTTCTCTCCTTTGGAGAGAGGTAGAAGTGAGGCCAATCAGAGAAGTATCAAGAAAATCAAGTGGTTATAAACCAGTTTATTTTTAGTCGAACAATACTAAAATTTTAAATAGAATAGGTCTACAGCAGGTTGATTAAAAACTTTTGATCACCTACTTAAGCCAAACTTAGAAAAGTTTAGAAAATAATGCAGATTTGAGCCCGAAAGGGCACTGAAATAGTAAAACTTAGTTAACTTTATCTCATTCCCACTTAACCCACAATGGGCCAATGAACTACATCTACGACTTGCACAACGCCATGATGGCGCAGAACCTGATTATCGTTTACCAGGGGGAATTCACCCAGGAAACCACAAAGTCAATTCTTGCAATGGCTGAACGCAACCTTGATTCCTCGGGAGAAGAATCAGGTATTAAAAGGAAGGTATTCAACGTAATGGTTGAGTCGCTACAAAACATTGTTAAGCACAGTAGCGAAGCCAATGCCGCGGCCGGAAACCTGACAAGCCAAAGCGCTATTTTTATGATCGGTAAACAGGCCGATCGCTACTCTATCATGACTGGGAACCCAATTAAAAAATCGGTCACCGCTGATCTGAAGCGCAAGCTAGATGAATTGAACCAGCTGGATAAAGAAGGTCTAAAGGAGATGTATAAAGAGATCATCAAGAACACTCAAATCTCTGAAAAAGGTGGTGCAGGACTTGGCTTTGTTGACATGGCACGTAAGTCAGGCGAGAAATTAGAATTTGATTTCCCTGAAATGAATGCCGAATATAATTTCTTCTGCTTAAAGGTTAACGTACCGCGCGAAGCCTAATCAAAAAAATGTTGAACTCTATAAACTGTACATACAATGGAAATTCTTAATCTCGAAGGATCAGAAGATACACCAAAAATAATGCTCGATAAAAAGAATGGTATTTTCGAGATCTCAGGCCGTTCGTTGCCAGAAGATTCTGCTGAATTTTATCGTCCTGTTATTGATTGGATCACCAGCTACGGTAAAGATCCCAACCCATCAACCGAGTTTACACTAAAACTGGAATATTTCAATACTGCATCTTCTAAACTTATTCTTGATGTACTCTCTGCATTAGAGGATATTAAAGGAATGAAAATCGTGTGGTATTTCCATGAAGACGATGAGGATATGGAAGAAGCCGGACAGGAATTCTCTGAATTGGTTGAGATCCCTTTTGAATTCAAAACCTACTAATAATTCAAGATTCAACATTCACAATTCAAGATTGAGGGTTCATTGGTAAATTTTGAATCTCTAATCTTGAATTTTTTAATTTATAGAGGATGAGTGAGGAAATACTCAAGGCGTTAACCCAGCTTTTTGCCATTATTACCAAACAAGATGGTGGGGTTACAGAGCGCGAGCGACAATATGTAATTAACTTCTTCCAGACTGAATTAGATCAGGATACAGTGAAGGAATACCTAGCACTGTACGATGAGTTTGTGGGCTATGGAAAAACCGAAGAAGAGGATGGTAAAAAGAAACTAACTTCCGTTAAGGACTCTGTTCGCACACTTGGTATTTGTAAGAAGATCAATAAAACGCTTACCCAAAAGCAAAAAGTAGTTGTATTAACCAAGCTTTTGGAACTGGTAAGTGTGGATAAAAACTTCTCCCCCCAACGCAAAGAAATTATCAATACGGTATCTACTGTATTTAACATTGTAGAAACTGAGTACAACCTCATAGAAAGTTTTATTACCGGTGCCGACAAGCAAGCCTTACAATTTACCGATATACTTGTTGTAGAAGAAGGTGACAAAGATCCTAATGCTGTTTACCATCACTTGCACGGACATGTAGAAGGTCTTCTGTTTTTTATGCGTGTGCAAAGTGTTGATATGTTCTTTGTCCGGTACCTTGGCCCGGAAATAAACATGCTCAATGGCTTCCCCATGAGCATGGGCAGACTCTATCTATTCTCGCCTGGCAGCACCATCAAAACACAGGCTGGTAACGCTATCTACTATAGCGATACCGTTGCCAACTTTAATGAAGAACTTAAAACTGCGAGACTTTCTTTCAATGCACGTATTGACGAGTTGCAGTTTCCTAACGGAGCCATTGGTCTACGTAATGTAATGATTGCCGAAGGGCCTGGTAAACTCATTGGTATAATGGGCGCCAGTGGTGCAGGTAAAACAACCTTGTTAAATGTTTTAGCTGGTTTGGTTAAACCAACCAAAGGCGAAATCATTATTAACGGCTTCAATATTTTTGAAGAGAAAGATAAGATTCAAGGTGTTATCGGTTATGTAGCACAAGATGATTTACTCATTGAAGAATTAACAGTTTACGAAAACCTTTACTACAACGCTAAACTTTGCTTCGCAAACTTTACCGAAGAGCAATTGCATCAGCGTGTGATGGAGGTATTGGAAAACCTGGGCCTCGATCAGCGTAAAGATTTAAAAGTGGGTAATCCCCTGGAGAAAACTATCTCAGGTGGTCAGCGTAAGCGTCTTAATATCGCCCTTGAATTGATTCGCGAACCGGCAGTACTATTCCTCGATGAACCTACTTCAGGTTTATCGTCACGTGACTCTGAAAACGTAATCGACTTACTTAAAGAACTTTCCTTAAAGGGAAAACTGATCTACGTTGTTATTCACCAACCATCGTCAGACATCTATAAAATGTTTGATAAGATGATCATTATGGACACGGGTGGCTACCCTGCCTATTATGGCCCTCCAGTTGAAGCAGTTACTTATTTTAAAAAATCAACCCATCAGGTAGACAGCAACCGTGGTCAATGTGAGACTTGTGGTAATGTAAACCCTGAACAAATTTTCAATATTATTGAGGCAAAGGTTGTTGATGAATACGGTCAGCCAACTAATAAGCGAAAAGTAAGTCCACCACAGTGGTACGATTTATACGCTGAGCGTTTCAAGATTAGCCGTGTTGAAGACATCAAAGAAGCACCTGCTCAATCGCTATTCCTACCAAGTAAATGGAAGCAGACTTTAATTTTTACTACTCGCGATACGCTTGCTAAACTCAGCAATAAGCAATACCTACTCATTAACTTACTGGAAGCGCCTTTATTAGCCGCTATTCTTGCTTTTATTATAAAGTATAGAAGTGCACCTGGTGGAAGAGAGTATATGTTCCGCTTTAATGACAACTTCCCGGCATTTATGCTGATGTCAATTATCGTAGCGCTTTTCATGGGATTAACCGTGAGTGCTGAGGAAATCATCAGAGACAGGAAAATTCTTAAACGTGAATCATTCCTGAACTTAAGCTGGAATAGTTATCTGCAATCAAAAATCATTATTCTATTTTCACTTTCTGCATTACAAACGCTAACTTTTGTATTGATCGGCAACCTGATTTTAGAAATAGAGTGGGCTATGCTCCTCCCCTTTTGGTTTGTGCTTTTCACAACATCTTGTTTTGCTAATATTTTAGGGCTTAATATTTCTTCAGCCTTCAACTCAGCTGTAACGGTCTATGTAATGATTCCCCTCCTACTCATTCCTCAAATGATTCTGAGTGGTTTATTATTTAGTTTTGATAAGCTTAACAATATTATTAGTACAAAGGGTAAAGTACCAGTTATTGCTGATATGATGGCTTCCCGATGGGCATACGAAGCCCTGGCTGTTTATCAATTTAAGAATAACAGCTATGAAGCGCCTTATTATTCACTGGAAAAGGAAGAGGCACAAGCCGATTTTAAAACTGCTTTTCTGGTAGAAGAACTCAAGAAAAGAAATCGTTATGCTAATGATCACTTCGAAAGTAAAAATGATTCTATATTAAGCATTGTTGATAAAGAACTGCAGATACTAAAAGAGGAAATTAAGCACGAGCCCTTTAAAAACGGTTTGGAACAAATCGACCTGGACAAAGCTTTAACAGCAAAGGGATACTCAACAGCAACCTATAAAAGTATCGAGACCTATTTGGCTGATTACAAAGAGCTGTATCAAAAAACGTATAACCAGAAAATTGCCTTGCGCGAACGTATGATTGCCTATTTCGAGAGCAACAAGGAAATGGACTATAACCTTAACGACTTCAAGAATAGGTATTACAATGAAAGCCTGGCTGATCTGGTAATGAATATCTCAGTAAAGGATCGCATCATAGAATATGATGGCCAACTTATCCAGCAGATTAACCCTGTCTTCATGGATCCTAAAACCAAAGGTCCGTTGGATTACAGGGCACAGTTTTTTGCTCCCTATAAAAACTTTCTGGGGGCGCAAATAGACACTTTCTGGTTTGATTTAATTGTCATCTGGTTAATGTCGTTGATCCTATATATTACCCTATATTTCGAGCTGCTCAAAAAGGGTTTGGATAAGGCCAGTAATCTAAATCTGAACATTAAACTACCTGGCAAGAAGTAAAAGAGCGTTTGGTTAGGAAGGGCGATTTTATAACTTTGTACAGTCAAATTTTCAATATGAGAATTGTAAAACTATCAATTGTAATACTAGCAGCTACTTTAGCTGCCTGCGGTGGGAAAAAACCTTCAGAGACTGAGTTTCTCGAAAGCCTTGATTCCGCTAAAGTTGAAGGACCATCCATTTCGGAAGAAGTAATAGGTGATATTCTTCAACAAATCCCTGCCCCTCTTGAAATTTCTGTTTTATTGAAGGAGTCAGGCCAAAAGTATAATGTATCATACTTAAATACCCCCGATAACCTTTCTAAGTACAATTCATCTTACAAGAAGGCTCTAAATTTGGGAATCTATGGTACGGACTTGGGTTACACCAACATCTATGAGCAAAATCAAGATGGCGTAAAGTACATGGCATCTATAAAGGATCTAGCCGATGGTTTAAACATTGGTCAGTTTTTTGATATTGAGACTATCGGAAGACTTGCGACCAATAGCAAAAACCTTGATTCTTTGCTTTTGATTACTACCCAAAACTTTAATAGCATAAACCACTATTTACAAACACAAAGTAGAGCCAACCTTAGCATTTTGCTTTTAGCAGGTGGTTGGTTGGAAGCAGTTCATATTGTATGCAATGTGGCTCAATCTAACCTTGCCAACACACAATTACAGGAAACTATTGGCGAACAAAAGGTAATTTTAGAGAATATTATGCTGCTCCTTTCTTTCTACAAAGACTCGGATCCTAATATGGCATCATTGTTGAATGACATGGAAGCAGTGAAAAAGGAGTACGAAAAAGTGAACATTACTTACACTTATAAGGAATCAACTTTTGAAGTTGTTGACGGTGTTATGATCATTAAAGATAACAGCACGACTACTATCGATATTACTCCCGAAAACATTGCTGGCATTGGCAGTGCCATAAAAGCGGTTAGAAATAAAATTATCAACTAAGCATACTTTCAATACCAATATGAAAAAGTTAATCGTTTTTACATTCCTTGTTTTGTTTGCCAGTTCAGCAACGGTAATCGGACAGTGTGATGCCGAAGGACTAAGCAACCAGTGCATTCCTAAATTAGCTGGGGGTTTCAATTTCTTAAAGAGCTATAAGATAGATGGCGTTGGCGGCACTAAAGACAAAGTAGAATATAGCTACGTATTTACAAAAGGCACACAATATCTTATTAACCTTTGTGCTAACGGTGCTAATAATGACGGTATTGTTGTAAGTCTTTATGACTCTAACAGAAATAAGGTTGCATCAAGCAAAGCCAATGGACAATTCTTTTCTTCTATTGCCTATCCATGCAATGCTACCGGTATCTATTACATCCAATACACTTTTGATGGTTCCGCTTCATACTGCGGTGGAAGTGCCTTAGGATTTAAAAGATAAATGGGACTTCTTAAATACCTAGATAGAATTGAAAGAATACATAAGTTGATAGAGAAAGAATCAACTGGAAGTGCTTCAGATTTTTCAAAGAAATTAGGTATATCAAGAAGTGTTCTAATGGAACATATTCGGGAAATGAGAGAGGAGCTTAACGCTCCTATTTCATTTTCTAGATTAAGAGAGACTTTTTATTATGAAAAGTCCTTTAGCCTAAAAATATTGATTAGCTCTGACCTAAAGAAAATCAAAGGAGGCAGTGGTAACATGGATTTTGAAAGTCTTTTAAGGCTAAAATTACAGGGCGAGGCTTATCTCCCTGTAACATAATCTGGCAGTAATTAGAAAATATGAACCAGACCGTGATCTACGGCATTTCCGTTGTTATCTATTGAGCACAAGTGCCAACCATCTGGGAATAGAGCAAAGTAATAGCTTGTTCCACCTTTTACTTTCCGAAGCGATTCTTGATCGATCTGAAATTTTTCAAAATTTTCCAGTGCCTTCATAATAAATTGTTTTAGTTAAAGATGATGTAATTAAGTATTCTTTAGTCTTGCACTATCGGACTAAAACATTTCTATGAAAAAAGTGATAAGATTTGATTTTACGGCTAGATATGAAGTTTCTGGTAGCATTGATGTCAATACAAAAAAAGTCTGGTTTGTCTTACACGGTTACGGTCAGTTAGCAGAATACTTTTTGAGAAAATTCAAAAGCCTTGAAGAAAAGGGCATCTACGTAATTGCGCCAGAGGGCCTCTCCCGCTTTTATATCGAAGATGTAACAAAACGAAGTCAGGGCGGCAGTCAGCGGGTTGGTGCTACCTGGATGACGCGCGAAAACCGCCTAGTTGATATTGAAAACTATTTGACTTATCTCAATACAATCTATCAGCAAGAAATTGCAGATCGAAAAGACCTTGACATCACGGTGCTTGGTTTTTCTCAAGGTGCTGCAACAGCTTCTCGTTGGGTGTTGGAGAATCAAATACAATTTAACCGACTACTCTTATGGGCAGGCATGTTCCCTGACGACATGGACTTTGCCAAAGGCCATGAAGTGTTGCTTAATAAGAAAATTCAGCTGGTATATGGAAAACAAGATCCTTTTCTGAACGATGAAAGACTTGTACACATGGAAACATTGACACAAAAACTGAACGTACCCGCTGAGGTAATTACTTTCGATGGTGGCCATGAGATTGATGACGCTACTCTAGAAAGACTCGTCTGAGGAATCATCTTTAACCTTATTAATTTAATTAGCTAAAATTGACAGTTGACAATGTACAATTGACAATAGTGGTTAACCTATTTTACACAAGCATAGATTGACAATTGTCCATTGACCATTGTCAATTATCCGCTGGGCTGAATTTATCTATTGAATTATGCTACCCTAGCTCCTCTTCACCATAGAAGCACTCCCCTGTGCTGTCGGGAAGATGGTGATATCCGCAAGCACCACATGAGCGGGTGCCTGTAGGGTGTATAAAATAACGTCTGCTATATCTACCGGTTTGAGTGGTTCGAAGCCTTTGTAAACCGTAGAGGCCTTTTCTTCATCCCCTTTAAATCGAACTACCGAAAACTCAGTTTCTACCATGCCCGGATGTATACCTGTTACCTTTATCCCGAAAGGGTTAAGATCCATACGCATGCCTTTGGTAAGTGCATCCACCGCAAATTTGCTAGCGCAATACACATTGCCATTCGGATATACTTCCTTACCAGCTATAGATCCTATATTAATGATATGTCCTTGTCTGCGATCTGTCATGCCGGGAATCACTTCTTTTGACACATACAACAAGCCTTTAACGTTGATATCAATCATGGCATCCCAATCAGCAATAACACCCGTTTGTATCGGATCAAGTCCATGTGCATTACCGGCATTATTGATCAACACATCAATGGCTTTCCAATCTGCAGGAAGATTTTGTAATCCTTTAGCAGTTGCTTGCTGATCGCGCACATCAAAACTTAAGGTATGTACTTCAGTAAGGTTCTTTAGTTCATCTGCAATCAACTGTAAGCGCTCAGCCCTACGACCACAAAGGATTAGTTTAAAATCGTTCTTAGCCAATAGCCTGGCCGTTGCAGCGCCTATGCCGGATGTAGCGCCTGTAATCAGTGCAATGCGTTTTGTCATTATTGAAAAACCAGGTAAACAGTAATAGTATTGGTATTGATTCTCGAAAGTGGTTGTCCGAAAGGGTTGTTAGGATCTTTTAACAAATTGTTAATACCTCTTGAAAAACGGATCTCAGGTGAAAACTTAAACAAGGGATAATAAAAATCGAAGCCTACCCCACCCTCGAGCGCCAGATTAAACTCGCGCACACTCAACCTACTGGTAATCGCATCTAGTTCTTTTTTACCGGAAGCCTCTATGCCTGGTTTCACTCCTCCAATCATATACATTCTAAAATTACCTCTTCTAATGGATTGATATTTTGCCAATATCGGTAGTTCAACCATTGTTGTTTCAATGACTTGTTCATTTGTGGGCTGCCCAGTGGTTCGTAAATAACGATAAGCTAACTGATGTTCATAGAAAGCCACCTGAGGTGTGATTCTTAGGTCTAAAAATTCAGCTACTTTATAATTAACTATAAAGCCCAAAACAAAACCCTGTTTCCACTCAGGATCAACAGAATAAACTGAATCAAAAGCAGGTGTTACAAAGGCATCTGAATATTTTATCTGATAAGCAGTTGTGTGCAACCCGATTAAAAAACCATAGGTTAACTTCTTACGCTGATCGTAATTTGGGTTGTTTTTATTCTCGTGTCTTTTGTTGGTATAGTATTGGGCTGTTGCCAACTGAATTGACAACAACACAATTAAAAACAAGACGACAAAAAATCTATAAAGCCTTGGTGAGGCCACTAAAAATATATCTGTCGAAAAAAACTGCCGCATCTTATTTTTTACCTGTATAAATTGAACTTATCCCAAATGTTAATGGCCTGTCTGTTGTCTCAGCAAATCCAACCTTGTTTAGAACGTTCAAAAAATCTTTTCCGTATGGAAAGGCATCAACTGATTCCGGCAAATAAGTATAGGCAGCACTATCTTTAGATAACCAACTGCCTACCCTTGGCAATACATTCTTAAAATAGAATCCATACAACTGTTTAAAAGGAAATGAACCCGGCTTTGAAAACTCCAAAACCACTACCCTGCCCTCAGGCTTCAATACCCTCCTTATTTCGGCTAATCCTTTTTCAAGGTTTTCAAAATTGCGTACACCAAATGCTACTGTAACTGCGTCAAAGGTATTGTCATCAAAAGGTAAGTTCTCAGAGTCGCCTGATTTCATCTCAATCTTATGACTGAACCCACGATCAACCATTTTTTTTCTACCCACATTGAGCATACCTTCAGATATATCAACACCGATAATCTTATCAGGGTTGAGATCCAACGCTTGTATAGCAAAGTCACCTGTTCCGGTGGCTACATCCAACATCATCTTAGGCTTAAAAGGCTTTAAAAAGTTGATGGCCTTTTTCCGCCAACCTTTATCTATGCCTAAACTTAAAAAATGGTTAAGAAAATCATAGCGATGACTAATGTTGTCAAACATCTTAGCCACTTGTTCCTTCTTACTTCCGCTCTCTTCTTTATAGGGTACTACCGCCATGTTATAATCGCTGTTCAATTTTTCTATACATCTGTAAACACACCCAGGCATCCGTTGCAGCATACTCTATTTGCTTTTCGGTAAGCGTTGGTGCCTCCCAATTGGAAGTTTGTGCACTCTTTGATATTCTAAAACCCAAAAGAAGGCCAGTTAGTTTTTTTACACTCTCAACTTCTACACCTACTTGTCTGGTAAGTTGGGTAAGCTCTACAAAACCACCGGGTGAAAAGGGTTGCAAGCGCTGTAAAGCATTTAAATCATCTCTTAATCCCACACCTACCTTTTGCACATTTGTATTCTCTAGAAAAGCTCTGAGTTCAGGAATAAAACCAGTTTGCTGTAAGCGAACCAGCCAGACCCTCTCCTCTGTGGCAAACTGTAAGAGTGCAACATTATATCGCTGTCCTTTTACAAAAGCAGGTCTGGTCTCTGTATCAAAACCCAAATGGATGGCTTTTTCCATCTCCTTTAGTGACCGCGTAAGTTTTACAGGATCTGTAATAACAGAAACGTGACCCTTAAACGCCTGAAGTGGTAAAGTCTGTATCTCTTCGTGCGTTATGGAATTGGTAAAAATATTGTCCTCGTTAAGCTTGTTTTGCCCCATCATCACTAAACCGTCTGATCTTAAAATTCAAATATGCCTGCAGCACCGTCATGAGCGGACTGATGTAACAAAAAATTGCGAAAGGCGCATAGGCCCACGTTGAAACTCCCAACACGCTTGATTGCGTAGCTCCACAGGTATTCCAAGGTATCAGCACAGAAGTAACAGTGCCTGAATCTTCCAGTGTTCTGCTCAACACCTCTGGTTTAAGTCCGCGCTTGCGGTAGGTCTCGGCAAACATTCTACCTGGCACAGCAATGGCCATGTATTGATCGGATGCGGTAAGGTTGAAGAATATACAAGTCGCAGCCGTAGATGCCACCAGCGAGCCAGTAGAGTGTGCAAACAGGATGATGCGTTCAGCGATAACACGTAACATACCACAAGATTCCATTACTCCTCCGAACATCATGGCGCAAATAATCAACCAGATAGTATTCATCATGCCATACATACCTTTTGATGAGAGTAAGCCTGAAATCATGGCATTGTCAGTTTGAATTGAGGTACTGATTGACATTGACTTCATTACTGCCAGAAAAGATGATTTAGCAAAATCTGTTGTGATCCCCGAAACCTGATTAACTATATGTGGTTGAAAAATTATAGCGAAAATACCGCCCAATAAAGAACCAACCAGTAGAGCAGGTAATGCAGGTACCTTCTTTATAATCATAAAAATAACGATGGCCGGAACTACAAAGAGTATGGGATTTAAATTAAAAGCTGAATCAATAGCCTTCAAAACAGCTTCCGTTTCTGTAGCTGTATTAGTTGTATCTAAAGTAAAACCCCATATAAAGAAAACTATCAAAGTAATTAACAGTGTAGGGAACGTGGTGTACATCATATACTTGATGTGCGTGAATAAATCTGTGCCAGCCATAGCGGGCGCTAGGTTGGTCGTGTCCGACAATGGCGACATTTTATCGCCAAAATAGGCCCCAGAAATAATGGCTCCCGCAACCAGGGGCTCAGAAATTCCAAGGGTTTTTCCAATGCCTAATAATGCAATACCCACTGTTGCTACTGTGCTCCACGAGCTACCGGTTGCTACCGAAACAATACAGCAAACAATGGTTGCTGCAAATAAGAAGATGGTTGGATTCAAAATTTTAAGACCGTAATAAATCATGGCTGGCACTATTCCGCTTAGTAACCATGTACCGGCCAAAGCGCCAATAACCATCAAAATAAGAATAGCTGCCATCGCGGAGCTTATGCTTTTAACAATGCTATGTTCAATTTCCGACCATTTATAACCAAGACTAATAGAGAATAAACCCGCAACACCCGCTGCAATTACCATGGCCACCTGATTGGGACCTCCCGTTGCATCAACTCCAAAAATGATCACATTAACCGCCAATAATAACACCAGAACAGCTATGGGGATGAGAGCCTGCCAAAGAGCAGGAACACGCTTGGTTTCAGTCATGAAAAAATAAGGTCAAATGAACAAAATAAAGGCTTGAAGATACAAAAAATATGATTGCTCAGGAGATTGAATAATGAACCTCCCGCTCCTTCAAATAGCTTAAAATGAAGTCAAAATGTGCTTTTTCTTCTCCTAAAAACTCTGGAGGACTAATGCCTTTACGACTATAACTACCATCTGCTATCAGGTGTACAACGGCTGTGCAAGTATAGCCGGTAGTGCGCGCCATCGATAAGGTTCCATTATTAGTCCGATCTAGCAAATTGTATTGATAACGCTTTTTCACCCCTGCTTCTTCACCTTCCATTACAATGCGCATTACAGTAAACTCTTCTTCACCTGGTTTTAATTTCCACTTTGGAAATAACAGCTTAGCCATTACATCTACCGGTCTTACTTTAATACCTTTCACATCAATTTCTTCGTAAGAGAAAAGACCTGTCTCGCGTAGTACCCGCAGGTATTCAATACACCCCGGATAACGCAAAGTCTTTTCAATCATATTGGGAATATTCGGCATAGTTCTGATTAGAGATCGAAGTCCATCGGAATTCCAGGACTCAAGTGTGCCAACATCATCAAAATGAACAAGTTCCGGATCTGACAAAGCCTCTTTAACAACCAGCGCACCATTTTGTACATAGCGGGCCGGACGAATATATTCTTCAATAACGTCTATTGGTGAAAACACAGCTTTATATTCGTAGGGCCATTCGCGCACCAGCGGCAAACCACCAACCAGGCATTCGTATTGCTGAATTTGCATGCGCTTATTATGATAGCCCAAAATGATGTTGCCCATTCCCGGAGCCACTCCACAGTCTGTTACTATGGTTACCCCATGTTTCTTCGCTAAATCATCTAGCAAAAATGGATCTTCAGGAAAAAAGGAAATATCGACCATATTTTTGCCTGCTTCAATAACAGTTTTAGCAATATTGAATCCCATAAAACCCGGCACCGCTCCTACAACCAGATCGAAAGGTTTTAGTAGTTGGCTCAGTTCTGTCAAATTAGAAAGATCTGCTTGCTTGGTTTTAACCGCAAGCTTGGCGGCTTCATTTAGTGCATCCTGACTATAATCTACTGCTGTTACATCAAATGATTTAGCCAGGTCAGCTGCCATTACTTTGCCAACCAAACCTGCACCCAAAACGATTACTTTTTTCATAATAGTTAACATTGAATCCTTCTTCCTGATTGGTTCTAAGAATCAGGAAGATTATTTAAAATGGAAAATTTAAGGATGCAAAAACAGAATTTCCCTTAACTTACCCAAATCAATTAAGCACTATGTTAGACCCCAATAAGTTAGTCGAAAAAGCAAAAACATCATCATTCTATCGAGGTATACTCAATTTTGCACTCGACCGGATGATACCTTTTAATAAGCCACATGGTTTCAAAATTGTTGAGGTTAACGATTACAGTTTAAAAACACTACTACCTTATAGAAGAAAAAATTTTAACCATATACGTGGGATACATGCCTGCGCTATGGCCACTGTATCTGAATTTACAACTGGCTTTTTATTGATTTCACGACTTGATGCGAAAAAATACCGCTTAATCATGCAACGACTTGAAATGGACTACCACTACCAGGGTAAAATGGATGCCTTTGCTTCGTTTAGCATTTCTGAAGAATGGTTGAAAGAAAAAATCTATCAGCCATTAATGCAACAAGAATCTGTTATTATTCCCTGCGAAGTGAAGATTCACGATAGCAAAGGAAATCACTTGACTACAGGTAAAGTTTTTTGGCAGGTAAAGGATTGGGCAAAAGTAAAAACCAAAGCCTAGTTTTATTATCTTAGTACCATTCAAATACGAATACTATGAGAAAGATAGATCAACTCCTTTCTGAATATGGAGAAAGCCATCAGAATGCAACCAACAAAACCATTCACTGGATTTGTGTGCCGCTTATTTTCTTCAGCATTATTGGTCTGATTGCATCGATCCCGTCTGGCTTTGTACAATCATTTCTTGGTGAGGGAAATGTTTATGCCAACTGGGCAACCGTTACGTTGATTGTAGTTACAGCTTATTATGTTTCGCTCTCCATCCCCTTAAGCATTGGCATGGTGCTATTCGCTTTGCTTTGTCTCTATTTGGCTAAAGTCATAGTGTCTTTTGATATTGCTCCACTGTGGATGGTTAGTATCATTATTTTTGTTGTTGCCTGGATAGGGCAATTCTATGGACATAAAGTGGAAGGGAAGAAACCTTCGTTTTTTAAGGACCTTCAATTTTTATTGGTTGGCCCCGCATGGCTTATGCATTTTATTTATAAAAAGTTAGGCATACCCTACTAATTGAAAAATTTCACATTCCATTCGGGTAACTACAAACCTGCAGCCCAATTTTTATTCAATACTTATAATCACGTCCAGCTTCAATCAAAAGACGGTTGGAAATGTTATTATGCAATGGATAAAAATAAGGACTGCGTAGCTTTTGTATGGCTGCACCTTGAAAAACAAAAAGCATCCTCTCCACTAAAAGCACCATTTGGTTCGATTGAGTTTGTTGCAGGACTGGATGCTATAGTACTTCATGATTTTGTCCAATATATTGTTAACGATTTAAAAGCGAAAGGAATTAGGGAGCTTTCTATTAAGCAAAGTCCTGATGGTTATCAGCCAGGCAATAATGCTATCGTTAACACCTTGCTCCTTAATCTTGGTTTCTCTATTGTTAATGCCGAAGCAGCCAATCTAATATTGGTAGACACGGATAATTATGAATCTAAACTGCACGCCTGGGAAAAGCGCAAACTCAAGCAAGCCAAAAAGGAGAATTTTACTTTCGAAATATTAAAATCGAATAAACTTACAGAAGTATATAACTTCATTGAAGCCTGTAGAACGGAGAAGCAATACGCATTATCGATGCCATTGAAAGAGCTAAAAAAGCTACTAGCAACAATACCTGGTGCACTGCAGCTTTTTGCGATAAAACTTAACAAAGAATATGTAGCTGCTTGTATTGCCATAAAAGTAAGTCCAACTATTCTCTATACTTTTTATTATGATCACAACCCTGCTTATAAAAAAGTAAGTCCAGTGGTTATGTTGATAGAAGGGATTTACCACTACAGCTTTCAAAACAAAATCAAGATACTTGATCTTGGAACAGCTACTTTACAGGGTAAACCTAATTTCAATTTACTTGCTTTTAAACAACATCTTGGCGCAACCCATAATACTAAATTTACATTCCAAAAGAAACTTGATGACTGAGTATGCAACTGGTTTCTGTTATTTGTCTTTGTCATAACCATAAAGCTTTTGTTAAAGAGGCACTACAATCGGTCTTGCAACAAACGTATACCAATATACAGCTGATTATTGTTGACGATGCCAGTACTGATGGCAGTCAAAAAGTGATCACAGAATTTGTAAGTCAACATCCTGGTATACAATACATCAGTCTTTCCGAAAATGTAGGCAGTTGCAAAGCCTTAAATATTGCTTTAGCAAGTGCAAATGGTGATTTTATAATTGATTTGGCTGCGGATGATGTGTTACTCCCTGAAAGGATTAAAAAAGGGCTGGATACCTTAGAAAAATGCGGAGAAGATTATGGTCTACAATTTAGTGATGCTATAATCATTAATGCTGAAGGTAGGCAGCTTGGTCTTCATTCAGACAAATTTCCTCACGAAAGTATTCCACATGGGGACATTTATAAAGATTTAATTGAACGCTATTTCATCTGTTCCCCTACCATGATGTTTCGCAAAGCATTAATTCAGGAGTTGAACGGTTACGATGAAGAACTTAGTTATGAAGACTTCGACTTATGGATCCGGTCTTCACGCAAATGGAAATACTGTTATTCATCTGAAGCGCTTATAAAACGGAGAGTTGTACCGGGCTCTTTGTCGCACAAGCAATTTTCTTTACGCTCTAACCACCAATACAGCACTTATCTTATTTGTAAAAAAATAATGTGTCTTAATAGAGCAGATGAAGAAAAACAGGCATTAAACAGAAGAATAAAATACGAGATAAGGATGAATATTCGCCTTCTAAACTGGCAGTTAGTTTGGCTTTACTTCAAATTGTTTCAAGAAAATAATAAAATGCAATATGACTAAATCAGTCACTTACTGCTTGAACTGCAATACAACACTTCATGGCAAATTCTGTCATGCATGCGGACAAAAAATTCTCGAACCAGAAGAGCGAACGCTAAAACATTTCATATTTCAGTTTTTTGGCTCAGCATTCTTTTTGGAAAATAATTTCTTAAAAAACATCTGGACATTATTTACAAAACCTGGCAAGCTAACTATTGACATGATAGAGGGCAGACGCAAAAGATGGATGCCTCCCTTTTCACTTTTTCTACTAATCAATCTTTTCTATTTCTGGTACACGCCCTTTTCAGACTTTAATCAAACCTTGTATGAGCAAACGCATTTTTCGCCTTATCGTGGCTTCGCCAATGAAATGGTTATAAATAAACTAGCTACTAAAAACATTTCACTTGAAGCTTACTCAGAAGTTTACAATAAAAAGAGCGCTGTATATGCTAACAGCTTAATCATATTTCATATTCCAATAATGGCAGTTTTTCTATTCTTACTCTTCTATAGGAATAAGTATTTTTATGCTGACAATTTTTTATTTGCCTTACACCTTCTTGGTTTCATCTTACTGATTGCCCTTTCTGTAGGTTTGGTACTTGCTATTGATAGGCACTTATTATCTTTTCTTTCCACTGGTTTGCTTTCAGGCATTAAATTTTTTTTCGGAGCTGCTATTTTAATCTATACCTGGAAAGCCATAAGCAAAGTATACAAAAGAAAATGGTGGGCCACGTCACTTTATCTACCACTGACTATAGGGTTTTTCATTTTTACACACTTGCTGTACCGTTTTTTTTTATTCCTGATCGTATATACAGTCACTTGAAAAATTCACTAGAAGATAACAACTACTTCCTATTATCATCTCCTCTTACCATACTCAAATAACTATCATACCGACTTTGCGCAATAGCTCCGTTAGTGACCGCCTCACGCACTGCACATTTCGGTTCATTGATGTGCAAGCAACGCCCACCAAATTTACAAGACGATCGGAGTGCGCGCATCTCTACAAAATAATCAGAGAGTTCTTCAGGCTCCATATTTACTAAGCCTAGTTCTTTAATACCTGGTGTATCAATGATAAACGTATGTTCATTTAACTGAAACATTTCTGCAAAGGTGGTAGTGTGTGTTCCTTTAGCTGAGAAATCAGAAATCTCGCTTGTCTTTTGCTGAATGTTTTTCGAGAGTTGGTTAATCAATGTTGACTTACCAACACCTGAATGGCCAGAAATAAGCGTCTTTTTATGCTGTAGCAATTTTTCTAATTCTGGTTGATCAGCTTTGGTTGCGGAGGTCTGCAGGCAACGTATGTCTAGGCGCTGATAAAGTTTCATAAGATCCTCCGCTTCTGCTTGCTGTTCTTCAGTTAAAAGATCTGATTTATTAAATACAATTACCTGAGGAATTCTGAACGACTCAGCGGAAACAATAAAACGGTCAATAAAGCCTAATGAAGTTCTGGGAAAAGCTAATGTTACCACCAACAAAGCTTGATCCACATTGGCAGCAAGAATATGAGAATGCCCAGTTTTTTTTACAGACTGTCTGGCTATGTAATTTTCACGATCAACAATATCTGAAATTATCCCCTCCTCACCTTCAATATCAAACATAACATAGTCACCAACGGCCACAGGATTGGTTTCTTTAATCCCTTCGAGCCTGAGCTTACCACGTATCCTCGCCTGATAACGTTTATTATCCTCACCCAATAACAAATACCAACTGCCCGTAGATTTTAGCACCAGCCCTTTCATACTTTGATAATTGAATGGCAGTATTTCATAATCTTATCAGTTGCACCCAGGTTTTCCTGAACATACGATTTGGTTACTTCGCAAGCAAGCAAAAAGTTTTCAGGAACGTTCACCATTTCATATTTAGTCAGCAGGTCACTATAATCAGCAATATCGAATGCTCCTCCCCTGTTAATTAAATCTTTTGCTTCCTGAAATTTCTCGAAATTTTTGTTGCCAAAAAATACAGGGATTCCATAACAAGCTGCTTCCAAAATATTGTGTAAACCTTTTCCATACGCTCCGCCTATAAAAGCAAACTCACCATATCTATACAGTCTTGATAATAAACCTATATTATCAATAATAAGCACATTAAATTGTTCTATGTCTGAAGTAGCCTGTGAATAACGTATATACTTTTGTGCTAATTGAGATTCAATCTGTTTTAATGAAGGCTCACTGATCTCATGTGGTGCAATAATAAATTTAAGCTTTGAACCTTGTTCATTAATAAAAGGAGACAATACCTCCATATCTTCCGGCCAGGCACTTCCAACTACCATTAACTTTGTATCATTCTTAAAATTCAAAACAATTGGAAGTGGTTCTGAAGAATTAGCAACAGCATTTACTCTATCAAAACGAGTATCACCGGCAATAGACACATTTGTTAAACCAATATTCTTTAATAAATCCTGAGATAATTGATTCTGAACAAAAAAATAGGAAAACTTGGTTAATATACTCCTGTAAAAGCTTCCGTAAGATTTAAAGAATAACTGATCTTTTCTGAAGATGGAGGCAACTGATATCAATGGAATTGATCGTTTGTGCAGTTCGTTACTATAATGAAACCAGAACTCATATTTTACAAAAATTGTCAGCGTAGGTTTTACTATATCAACGAATTGGCAGGCATTACTTTTTGAATCCATGGGTAAATAGTAAACCCAATCAGCCAAAGCATATTTTTTTCTTACTTCATATCCAGATGGGGAGAAAAATGTTAGTAGCACTTTATATGTAGGCAACTCCCTCTTAAAAGCTTCAATAATAGGTCTTCCTTGTTCAAACTCACCTAGAGAAGCACAGTGAATCCAGAGTACCGGGGCTGTGTTCTGCATTAGTTCTGCACTAATCTTTTTGATTAAGCCTTTTCGGCCATTTACAAATAGCTTAGCTTTATAGTTGAAAATAGAGGCAATGGCAAAAAGACCTGAAATGACTTTAATCGACAGGTTATAAATGAAATTCATGCTGCAAAAATAGAAAAAGGACTTTGTCTACTACTTTTTTTATTGATTCTGATGTTGCTATCGTTTTTATTAGTTATTTCATACCTTAAACAAAAAAGAATGAAACCTATCGCAAAAATACTTGCCCTTTCAGTAATGATGGCAGGCGCTCAAACTGGCTTTGCTCAGGGAGACCTTGGTGAACTTTTAAGAGGTTCACAAGCTGATGCCAAATACCTGGCAGAAGGTTATATCAGTCCTTTCCTACGCACCTACGCAGCCGGTATTAATCAGGGCTGGTACAATACAGCCAAACCTCATAAAATTGGCGGAATTGACTTCACCCTTTCTGCAGCTATGGTTACTATACCGGGTGCTGACAGAACCTACACTGTAGACAATAGTAGATTGAATAATATCTATTTAACAGGAACTACTAGCGGTGGAGCAGCTACAGGAACGGGTAGTGTCCCTACAATTTTTGGTAAAGCCGCTGCGCCTACCTATGCATCAAAAGATCCGAATACTGATGTTCCTATCCCTGGAACCAACTTTGACGGACCGCAAGGAACTGATGTTTTTGATGACTACTTAAATGGTCGTGTTCCGGTTCCAGTATTTAATGCAGGTATTGGTCTTCCAAAAGGTTTTGAATTAAAAGTACGTTGGACTCCAGAGATTGATTTTGGTGATGGTCAGATAAAAATGATAGGCTTTGGTGTTTTGCATGATATTAAACAACACATTCCAGGCATTAAAATGTTGCCTTTTGATTTATCTGCGATGATTGCTTATTCTAAAATGGATATTGGCGTTGCCTTTAACGATGACGGTTCACAAAGAGGAGAATTTACAGTGCAGGGAACCAGTGTGCAGGCTATCATTTCTAAAAAAATATCAGTATTAACCCCCTATGCCGCTATTGGCTTTGGAACTGGTACTTCTTCACTAAGTGTAAAAGGACAATACGATCTTGATGGCAATGGTTCTACTGAAACTAAAGACCCTGTAAGTGTTGAAGAAAAAGTAGTAAGTCCACGTATGACTGCCGGTTTAAGATTGAAACTCTTGATTTTAACAATCCATGCTGATTACACTTTACAAAAGTATAGCACACTAACTGTAGGCTTAGGTCTTTCTGTGCGATAGATAAAAATCTTATTAACAAAAAAGAGACTGTGTTAACAAGCACAGTCTCTTTTTTTATTTCTATTTTCCTTTAAAGTCTGGCTTCCGTTTTTCCACAAAAGCTGCCATACCTTCCTTCTGATCTTCTGAAGCAAACGCCAGGTAAAAGTTCTTCCGTTCAAAGTGCAAACCTTCATCTAAAAAAGTCTCAAACGATCTGTTCACTGCTTCCTTGGCCAACATAGTGGCTATTGGCGACATCGCTGCAATCTCTTTTGCTAATTGAGTGGCTTCAAACATATACATTTCAACAGGCACAACCTTATTAACCAACCCGTAGCTTTTAGCCTCCTCAGCTGATAAAAACCTGCCTGTTAATACAAGTTCCATGGCCTTTGCTTTGCCAATGGCCTTTGTAAGACGTTGCGTGCCTCCAGCTCCGGGCATTACCCCTATTTTAATTTCTGGCTGTCCGAATTTCGCGGTTTCCGATGCAATAATCATATCGCAGGTCATGGCAAGTTCACATCCACCACCCAAGGCAAAACCAGAAACTGCCGCAATAATTGGTTTTCTAGTTTTTCTGATCTGATCCCAAGTGCTAAACTGATCTATTAATAGCATATCAATTGCAGTCTTATTAGCCATTTGCTTAATATCTGCCCCCGCGGCAAAGGCCTGTTCATTTCCAGTAATGATAATCGCTCTTACTTCGGTATTGTTATCTAATTGCTTTAGCGTATCCCTTAGTTCTTGCATCAATTGCAGGTTAAGTGCGTTCAGCTCTTTGGGCCTGTTTAATTCAATCAGTGCGACATGCTTTTCGAACTGTTCAGTAAGCTTGATGAATTCCATGATGGTCGATTTATTCCGCTAACTTACGTCAACCAAAGAGTATAAAAAAGCGAAAAGCCCCGTCTTTCTAGTTGGGGCTTTTCAAAAAAAGGTGATCGTTTTGCTTATGCTTTTAATACAAGAAAGTTGCCTTGAGTAACCCATAGTCCTATTTTTGAGCATTATGGACTCCTCTACTACAAAAGTGTTATTTGTTTGTCTTGGCAACATCTGTCGCTCACCACTGGCAGAAGCTATCTTCAAGAAAAAGATTGAAGAGAAGGGATTAACAAAATATTTTCATGTAGCCTCTTGTGGAACAGCTAACTATCATGTTGGTAAAACGCCTGATCCACGCACCATTAGCAACGCACATAAAAATGGTGTTAATATCGATCACCTTGGAAGACAACTCCACCACACTGACCTTGAGCAATTCGATTTAATATTAGCCATGGATGATAGCAATCTACGCAACATCCATCGTTTGCCCAATGCATACAAGCATAGTGATAAAATAAAACTAATGCGTGGATACGATCCTATGGCTGATGCTGAGGAAGTGCCTGATCCTTACTATGGAGAGGAACAAGATTTTCAAAATGTATTTGATATACTAGAGAGAGCCAACGAACAACTCGTTATTCAACTCCAAAATGAACTTAAGCTTTAATTAAAACCTGTAAAGTAGATCGCGAAGATTGTTCCAGCATTACTCCCTTCTGCTTTCTGTAGAAATCAAAAGTTTTTTCATCGTAATTTTTTATGGTAATCAGGGTTAATCCTGTATTATAATAAACTTCGAAGTGATGCTGCAGGCTCTCAATCAATTTCAATATTTTATTCTCTCTAAAATCTACACAAAATGAAAATGAAATAGCTGAGTTCTGCATCAGGTTTATTTTAATACTTAACTCAGCAAGTGCTTTAAAGATAATACCTAGCTGTGCTTCATCTATAAATGTATAATCGACTACTTTACAAGAGATTAGGCACTGGTTATCTTTAAAGACAATCAATGGTGGTAAATCATCTACATTGCATTCATGGATACGTGTGCCCGGCAGTTTAGGATTGTCGAAGTTTTTAACCAATAAAGGTATTCCGGCATTCGCAAGTGGCTTAATAGTTTTTGGGTGAATAACAGAAGCGCCATAATAAGTCATTTCGGCAGCCTCCTTAAATGGCAATTCTTCAAAAACGATGGCAGCCGGTAAACGCTTAGGATCGGCATTCATAACACCGGGAACATCTTTCCAAATAGTTACTGACGTTGCATCTAAACAGGAAGCAAAAATAGCTGCCGTAAAATCTGATCCCTCCCTGCCTAAAGTAGTGGTTAATCCATCAGTGGATCTGCCAATGAAGCCTTGTGTTACATAGCATTTGACAACTTCAAAATTGATACTTGTCATGGCCAGTTTACTGCTATCCCAATCCACTTTGCTTTCCCGATAATTCGAATCTGTTTTAATGAATTCTCTGGCATCCAACCATGTGCACTTGTCACCATTTTGGTTAACATAAGCAGCAACGATAAGTGTAGATAAAATTTCCCCCAATGACACTACCTGATCGTAGAGCTGATCTTCCGAAAATGATTTAATACTAAGGTCATCAATTGAGTCAAATACAGTAATTATCTCTTTATGGATAGGATGTTCAGCCTTAAAAAGCTCATTAGTAATATTTAAATGGTAATCTTTAAGACGCTGTAGTTCGTTTTTATAATCTTGTTTACTTAGTATCGCATTAACAATTAGTTCTAAAGCATTGGTAGTCTTACCCATAGCTGATACTACTACCATTAATGGCCCATTAACATTGGCATGAATAATGGAAGCTGTGTTAACAACGGCAGGAGCATTCTTAACAGAAGCTCCGCCAAACTTAAAAACCCTCATTTGATTGTACTAAAACGTTTGCGATCTATCTTTGTCAACTAATATGAGCACGCAAAGTACTACGTTTAAAGCAAACTCACCAAGAATGGAGAGTTCACGCATCGCCCAATCGATCGGAATTGCCCTTGATCGCTTTATCAAGAATAATCAGGATGAATTCGCCTATGCCAGTGGGGAGCTATCGCAGTTACTCAGAGACATCGCCCTTGCATCAAAAGTGGTAAACCGCGAAATCAATAAAGCAGGCCTTATAGATATTATGGGAGGTGCTGGTTCACAAAACAATACTGGTGATGATCAGCAAAAGCTTGATGTATTGGCCAATATTCGTTTTACAAGGGCTTTAGCAAAAGGCGGAGAAGTTTGTGCACTGATTTCAGAAGAAGAAGAAAGCTTTACCGATCTTAATAATAATGGTAAATATGTAATCGCTATTGATCCATTGGATGGTTCTTCCAATATTGATGTTAACGTTTCTATCGGAACCATTTTTTCAGTGTACAGAAGAAAGAGCCCGATTGGTACTCCGATAACAGAAGCAGATATTCTACAAAAAGGCAGCGAACAGGTAGCAGCCGGTTATATACTTTACGGGTCCAGTACTATGTTGGTTTACACCACAGGACATGGTGTGAATTGTTTTACGCATGAGCCAAGCCTGGGTGAGTACTTTTTATCCAAAGAAAGATTAATCATGCCTGAAGATGGAAGGATATACTCTATCAATGAAGGTTCTGCGAATTCTTTTAGTGAAGGTGTGAAAAAGTATGTTCAATACTGCAAAGATCAAAAATACACCGCCCGCTATATTGGATCATTAGTTGCAGACTTTCACAGAAATATGTTAAAGGGAGGTATTTACATTTATCCTTCTACTGCAAAAGATAGTAACGGTAAATTGCGTTTAATGTACGAATGCAATGCACTTGCTTTTATAGCCGAGCAATCGGGCGGTAAGGCTACTGATGGAAAGAATAGGATTTTAGATATAGAACCCACCAGTTTGCACCAGCGGGTTCCTTTCTATGTAGGTTCTAAAGAGATGGTAGAAAAAGCTGAGTCACTTCTTTAACAATTTCAAATTTCAGATTTGAAATTTGAAATTGATTAATCTTCCTTCTTCTCTTCCTTTTCTTCGAATATTTCAGGTACGTGTTTTAACAAAACACCGTACCAACGTACAAGCTTCTTCATATCCGAAACATAAACACGGCTTTCGTCATAGTCGGGTACAACAGATTTTAGGAAAGCTTTCAGTTCGTTATTTGCTGCATCAGCATCTAAACCTAAGTCTGCTCCGTATTCTTTATTTATTTTCTTTAGCACATCTTCCAAAGGAATAGTACCTTCTTTTGTAGTCGTGTAAATAGAAATTTCACTGAGCACAGACAAACGATGACTAGCATTAGCCATAATTTTTGTCTTTGTATCGTCTAAAGATTCAAGTATTACGCCTGCCTTGCCAGGTTTTAAAACCTTGTACAATGTGCTTTTACCAGTAATGGTGGCTATTTCTGAAAGTGTCATATCAAATTTAAATTAGCGGGCAAAGCTATTTATTTTCCTGAGAATTGCGGATTACTTCATCAATGAAGTTTAGCACTTCTGCCTGCCCTCTTTTGGTTTCTGCTGATGTAATAAAACTTGGGGGTACCTCTTCCCAATATTGTGTTAGCACATCTTTAAAGCGTTTCATGGTTTTGGAAAGCTCATTAGCAGATAGCTTATCGCTTTTGGTAAAAATAAGGGCAATAGGAACACCTGCAGTACCTGCCCACTCCAAAAAACTAAGATCAATTTTTTGGGGCTCTAATCTAGCATCAAGAAGTACAAAAAGGCAATCGAGGTTTTCGCGCTTTAACACATAGTTATCGATGATTTTTCCAAAACCTGCTTTGAGGCTCTTACTCACACTGGCGTAACCATAGCCGGGTAAATCAACTAAATACCAAATATCGTTGATGATAAAGTGGTTGATTGTCTGTGTCTTACCAGGCTTATTAGAGGTCTTTGCCAACTGTTTGCGATTAGCCAACATATTAATCAGCGAAGATTTACCCACATTGGAGCGGCCTATAAAAGCAAATTCAGGCTTATCTGGTGGGGGGCATTTTGCTAGGTCGGCCACACTTGAAATAAAAGTCGCTTGTAGAATCTCCATCACACTTAAAGTATTACTTGCACCATAAAATCCTAATTGTATAACAATTGACTCTTTACGAATATTAAAAAGCTTTGAAAGTTAGGAGTTTTTTCTACCTTAGTGTGCTCAGAAACGTTAAAAAGTGATATTTTTAAGAGCAATTAAATTTTTTAAGCGATGCCCCAACTAAGGAGTATTATTTTTTTAGCTGCTTCACTAGGTCTTTTCGCTCAAGTAAGTGCTCAGGATCAGGACAGTGTAGCCTTATCAAAGGAATACCAGTTACAAGCTGAGATGATACTGGAAGCAAATCTCGCTGCAGACGATGCAAGAGATCAGATGGAAATTGCAGCCAATTATGATCCCAATAACCTAAAGGCAAATTTTTCTGCAGGTGAGCTCAGACTAAAAACCATTGGCAAATCTTTAGCAGTAAAGTATTTCCTAAGGGTTTATCAACGCGATCCTGCTTATAATTTTGCACTTGAATACTGGATAGGACAAAGCTATCAATACGGAGAAGAATTTGATAAAGCTATTGACTTCTATACTCGTTATCAGAACAAACTGAAAAGCAAACCCAATTATCAAGGTAAAGATCGGGTATTGCCCGCAGAGGTTGAAAGGAGAATTTTCGAATGTCAAAACGGAAAAGAGTTTATTAATAATCCTGGCAAATTCTCCATTATTAATATTGGTAATCAAATCAACTCAGAATACGAAGATTATGCGCCCGTATTAAATGAAGACGAAGACGAGATTGTATTCACCTCCAGAAGGAAAGACGACAACATAAATCAGGATGTGTTTGAGGATAACAAACCATATGAAGATATTTTTATTGCTACTAAATCTGGTAATACTTGGACTAGAGCAAAAAATATTGGTAGCCAGGTAAACACCCCTTACCATGACTCAAATCTTGCGCTTTCTTCAGATGGTAATACACTTTTTATCTATAACGATGATAATGCTGGAGATATTTATGCCTCAGAACGTATTAATGGGCAATGGATGCCACCGGAACCCTTGCCAGGAACTATAAATTCAAGTTACGAAGAGAATTCTGTTTCAATTTCGAGGGATGAGAAAACGCTTTATTTTTCCAGCAGAAGACCTGGAGGTTATGGAGGCTTGGACATTTACAAAGCCACCAAAAATGAGAAAGGCGAGTGGAGTAATACAAAAAACCTTGGTCCCAAAATTAATAGCACTGCCGATGATACTAGTCCCTTTATAGATTACGATCAGACAACACTGTACTTTAGTACTGAAGGTCGTAAAGGCATGGGTGGATACGATATTTTTAAATCTACACTTACAGTAAAGGGTAATGTTGAAGAATGGTCTGAACCAGAAAACCTCGGCTATCCCATCAATACACCTGATGATGATGTTTTCTATGTGCGAAGTAAGGATGGTAAGCGAGCCTATTATTCATCGGTAAGGGAAGATGGTATTGGGTACACTGACATTTATATGATTACTGACCCTGAGCCAACAGTAGCAGAAACTAAAAAACCTGAACCTCCTAAAGTTGATCCTCCTAAAAAAGATACGGTAGCAGTGGCGGTTGTCACTGAACCGGTAAAGGAACCCGTAAAAGAGGAGCCGGTAGTCATGGTAACGGAACCTGTAAAAGAACCGATTAAGGAACCTGTTAAGGAGCCAGTTAAACAAGTATTACCGTCTACGTTCACTGTTAAGGTTGCTGATGCCACCACTAATGACGCCCTTGAGGCAAGGATTTCATTGAAAGGGTTAAGAGACAACATTATTGTGCCTATGAAGAGCAATGGACCTGGAGAATACATTTTCTCCATCAGTGCTGCACAAACTAGAGACTATCGTTTGGCTGTAGAAGTTGAAGGATACTCTTTCCAAAACATAAATGTTAAGTTAGATGGTGCATCTGCTAATCCGAAGAGCATTAGCCGCACTGTTAATATGCGAAAACTGCAGGTTGGCTCAGTATCCATACTTCGTAATATTTACTTTGACTTTGATAAAGCTACTTTCACTACTGAGGCTTATCCTGAATTGAATAAGTTACTGAGCATGATGCAGCAAAACACCAACCTCACTGTTGAGATTGGCGGCCACACTGACTATTATGGATCTAAAGAAGTGAACATGCGTCTCTCAAAAAGAAGAGCAGAAGCCGTGAAAGATTACTTAGTGAAGAAGGGTGTAGATTCCAGAAGAATTACTGCTGTGGGTTATGGTAAATCAAGACCATTAGCCAGCAATGATGACGAAGAAGAAGGACGAGAATTAAACCGCAGGGTAGAATTCAAAGTACTTAAAAACTAAATTTACAGCATCGATTTCTTAAGTGTTCTTCTCGCAAAAATTGCGCTAATCATGGTAAGCACAGCTCCCAATACAAGTGCGGCACCTGGATAGTAATAGGGTGCTGTTGGTCCTGTAAAATAAGAGAATAAGCCATTCATTATAAAGGGACCGAAAATTGAAGTAAGGCTCATCAGACTAGTAAAGCCTCCTTGAAGCTCGCCTTGTTCATTTGCCGGCACTATCCCTGACATAATACCTTGCAAAGCCGGTCCTGCAATACCTCCCATGCAATAAACAATTGTAAAGGCATACATCATCCAACTATGCGTTGCAACCGCATATAATATAAAGCCCGCAGCATACAACGCCAAGCCAACGTACACGCTCCGCTCCTGCCCTAACTTTGGAATAATTACCCTGATTAGTCCACCTTGCACAATTGCAAAAACAAGTCCTACTACACCCAACGAAATACCAATCATGGTTTCCGTCCACTTGAATTTTTCGATGGTATAATAAGCCCAATTGCTTTGTACTGCATGGGAAGAGATATATACAAATGATAGAGAAACAAGCAAACCAGTTATAACAGGATAGCGAAACAAACTTTTCAGTGTCCCTATTGGATTTGCTCGTTTCCATTCAAAAGCTCTTCTGTTCTCCTGGCTTAAAGATTCAGGAAGAATAAAATAACCATATAACCAATTGATCAATGTTAGTACCGCTGCTGCAATAAAGGGTACACGAGAGCCCATGCCACCCAACAAACCACCAATAACAGGCCCGATGATAAAACCTAAACCAAAAGCTGCACCGATCATCCCAAAGTTCTGGGCCCGTTTTTCGGGGGTGCTTATATCAGCCATGTAGGCTCCTGCAGTGGTAAAACTCGCACCCATGATGCCTGCTATAATACGTCCCACAAAAAGCCACGCCAGTGTTGGTGCTAAAGCCAGAAAAAGATAATCAATACCAAACCCGAAGAGCGATGCAAGCAACACGGGTCTTCTGCCATAGCGATCGCTTAAGCCACCCATAATGGGCGCAAATAAGAATTGCATAATGGCATATGCTGAAATGAGCCAACCGCCATAGCTAGCTGCTTCGCTATTTGTGCCACCAGTAAGTTCTTGTATTAGCTTGGGCATAACAGGAATGATAATGCCTAAGCCTGTAACATCTATCAGTAGCGTAATAAAAATAAAACCTACAGCAGCTTGTCGATTTGTATTCATGCAACAAATTATTTTGAAGCATGCAATATAGCTAGATTGAAAACAATGAATACATGGCCCCCAATTTAAGGAACGACTTAATTATCAAGTTTTAGTTATTTAGGATACTAAAACAATTCTATGCTTTCCCAAACTCAGGTAAAATCATGGGTTAATGCTACCGTTATTTATATCATTTGGCAAATTGGAAGAATGAATTGTTCTAAAATCTAGAACATATACGCTCTTCGACCACTTCTATTTCTTGTGACATCTCAATGTTTAATCACAATGTATAACATCACAATACCTAATCCATTTTGTTCTGCATCTTTATAAAGTTTAACAAGCCTTTTAATATCCGACATTAAGACTTTCTCCGGATTTTCATTGTCATCGGTAAGTATTTCCCAATCGTCCACTTCTTGTTCTTCAAGCTCATCTGGATCGGCATCCTGAACCTTTTTTTTAACTTCGTTCAAATCTACCTTTATTAGTTCAAGTAAAATGTTCTTCACCTCCGTAGGATCAACTAATCCAAAATCTCCATTTTCTAATACTTCTGTCTCAATAGATAAAGTACCATCTAACAAGCCACCTAAAACATTTTCGGCACTATCAGGGTATGCATCGCCTGTTTTGAATTTTCTTTAATAAAAATAGAACATTTTGAAATATTCTGAAGTCATTAAAATTAATTGATGGATAAGAAACACATAATCAACTTTTTCATTGATCGACAATACTATAAATTTAAATGTATTTCAGAACTAACTTTCAATTGCCAGTTTAACACCTAACTTTTTCAAAAGCTCAAAACGTTCTAATGCCTGTGGTATATCAATCACACTTCCTTCCAGCAGCAGGTAACACGCTTCATCAAAAGTCTGTTCCAGAATTTTTAAATCAAATTCTTTAATAATCCTCATAATCTCACTTGTACTCTCATAAGGAAAGTAAAGCTTGATGGTTGCGGTAACTGTTTTTTCCTCAATAATTGCATTATTAAGCGCATCTTCTGCAGCTAATTTATATGCACTAATTAAACCACCTACACCGAGTTTAACACCACCAAAGTAACGCACTACAACAATTAGTGTATTGGTCAAATCCTTTGAGCGGATTTGTCCTAAAATTGGATCACCAGCTGAATGATTGGGCTCTCCATCATCATTAGCCCTGTGTCTTAATTGATCAACCCCCAACACCCATGCATAGCAATAGTGTCTGGCATCATAGTACTCCTTGCGCAAGGAAGCCAGATGGCCACTTACCTCCTCCTCATTTGCTACAGGATAGCAAAAAGCCAAAAACTTGCTACCCTTCTCTTTATACTGCCCTGCAGACTTACTTATAACCGTTCGGTAAGATGTGGTCATGATTCGCAAATAAAGTAAATTAATGTAATGCTGCGTGCAACCTCAGCATTTTAACCGCGTCTATGGTTAGTAATAACCCAAAACAAGATGAAAAGAATATTCATATTAACGGCAGTCTTATTGATCAGCTTAAGTGCTCTGGCTCAGAAAAAAGAAACCAGAAATGTTGGCACTTTTAAAAAAGTAGGTTTTGGAGGCGGAGGTAAGCTTTATATTAAGCAAGGAAGTCCTCAAAAGGTAGAATTAGAAGGTAACCAAGAAACCCTGAACAAGTATGAAACCATAGTTGAAGGGGACAAATTAAGTATAAGACCCAAAGAGCGGTGGAATAATTGGAACTGGAAAGATGATGATGATATTACTGTTTACATAACAGTTGAAAACATTACTGGCCTGGCAGTCTCTGGCTCTGGTGATATCATTGGCCAGAATGCTATTAAAACAGATGAATTAGATCTTAAAGTTAGTGGCTCTGGTTCATTAAAGGTTGAAGCTACCGTAGGTGGTGATTTGGAAAGTGATGTTTCCGGATCTGGAAACATTGAACTGAAAGCAAGTGCCCACAGTTTTGAAAGTGATATTAGTGGTTCGGGTGATGTAATTGCCTCAGTGCAAATAACAGGGAAATCATCTTTTAGTATTGCAGGCTCTGGTAAAATTATTGTGGATGGTCGTGCCAAGGAATTGATCAGCAGGATAAGCGGTTCAGGTAGTATAAAAGGTGAAAATTTTGAAGTTGAGGTCTGCGACATTAAAGTGGCGGGCTCAGGTAATGTCTATATCCATGTTAAGGACGAATTAAATGTGAGCATTGCCGGAAGTGGGGATGTGCGCTATAAAGGCGATCCAAAAAGAGTAAATAGCAATGCGGCTGGTAGTGGTTCTGTAAGGAAGTTTTGATGTTAAATATAAGACGTAAGTAGTAAGACACAAGACGCAAGATATGGGCTGCTTCAGGAATGAAGCAGCCTTTATTGTTTATGCTTGAGCAAACCCTCAATAATTAGGTATTGAGCGGTAATATAAGTTATCATTACCCATAAGCCACTGTTGGCCACTGGCATCAGAAACTTATTTATGGCAATGAGCGAATCAGAAATCATGAAAAGTGTAGCACCAAAAAAAACCATTGAAAAACTGCTCAAACTTGTGCGGCCAAAACGAAATAGAGCATTCAATACCATCAGCACTAATACCAAGGCATATATTACAACCGGTATTTTTAAATCACCCAGATGATTATACAAAACAGTAATTAGCCCTGTGCCAGCTAAAATAACGGGAAACGAATATCGAAAGCGCTGAACACCCATCAATGCATTACTAGTATCCTCGCTTCTAAATTGCTTGTACGTAAAAATGTAAAAAAGGTGTGCTGCCAAAAATGAAGCTAGTCCGAAAATAAAATACAATTCATGTTTAGGCTGATACATAAGCAAAACATCACCACCCCAGGAGAAGACCAATGCAAGAACAACCAGTTTGGATAACTCACTTTTTTCTACTGATAAATAATAGTAAAGTCCCAAAAAAGCCATCAACAACGGCTTAGAGAAATGACGTACAGTTGGCCAATTAAATAAGTGTGCAGTAAGTTCTGTGGCGGAAGCCAGTAGAAACAATGCCAGCGCTAACTTTTTCATGTATAAGCAATTTCAAATAGTAATTTTTTCGGCCCTTTTTACGAACATTAAATATAGAAAAGCAACAACACTAAAGCTCGAGCAAATCGCAAATGATAAGAATAAATTTTTTGGATTGTTGGCGTAAATAAAACCGGAACACAGTGCCCCAATACCAATACCTGCCTCCATAAAAATATAGAGACTGGAGATACCTCTTCCTTTAAAGTTTTCATCACTTAAGTCGGTAGCCCAGGCAAACAAAGTTGGCGAGGTCATGCCTTGTGCCATTCCATAGATGGATACACCAATCATAATATGCGCAGGTGTTGAACCTAAACCTATTACAAGCATACCTAAAGCGATAAGCATGGTTGAGACTTTCAATATATTAGCCCTTCCAAAATGGTCAGAAGCTTTGCCTGCTATCAAACGGACAGCTAAAGAAGCAACTGTTAAGAAAGTAAATAGTAAGCCCTTATTCTTTATACCAACATAATCTCCCAAATCAGGTAGTAAGGTAAAGGCTGCACCATATGCATAGGCTGACAACAGCATGATGATGCAAGGCACTAAAACCAGTGGCTCAAATAAATCCTTTTGCTTTAATTTTAACGATGTCCTGGAAAATTGCTTTTTATTACTTAGTGTTTCTTTGATAGAGAGTAGAATAATAATTGATATAAATCCGAATAATGAGGAAGTATAGAAAAGTGAATTCAGTGAAAATTGATTTGCAATAACACCACCAATGGCAGGACCTGCAGCCATACCAACAGAGCCTGCGGTTCCCAACATTCCCATTGCTTCTCCCCTTTTGTGTGCAGGTATAATGTCCGACAAATAAGCTGTAAGACCTGTAGGTGTAAAACCTGTAGAGAAACCATGCATTAAGCGTAATAATAAAAATCCGGATACCGAAGTAAGTAAAGGATATAATAGACTACAGATAATACAGACAACTCCACCAAACATCATCACAGGAACTCTACCAACGGTATCGGCCAGCTTTCCGCTAAATGGTCTGGATAATAAAGCCGTACAAGTGAATAGTGCAATGATTAGACCTTTGTATTCTCCACCTCCAAGAGATGTGAGGTAAGCGGATAACTCAGGTATTAGCATATTAAAGCTGGCGAAGAAAAGAGCCGCGCTTAAGCATACCAGCCAAAACTGTGTTGTATAAATTTTTGTTGAGCTACTCGTTTTTATCACTGATTAATAAATCAAAATCTTTCTTCAACGCAACATCATTGGGAAGACCAGCATTGACTTTAAAGTCGTTTCCGCTTTTATCAATAATAACTGTGCGAGGAATCTGAGTCAAGTTATACATTTGTGAAATGGTTGATTGCTCTCCTATTCTGAAGTTAGTAAAACCATCAATTTTCAAATTGTATTTTTCTATTGTACGTTTCCATTTAGCTTCATCTTTATCTATAGAGAGCAAGACAAATGCGACATTCTCTTTATATTTTTTAATCAACTTCTTCTGATATTCTATTTGTTGAAGACATAACAGGCAATCACTATTCCAGAAAGTTAAATAGATAATCTTCTTATCTTTATTTTCGTTTTTAAACCAGTTGAACCTATCATCTGCTTTACCACTCTCAATTTGATTTAATTCCTGGTGTTGGTATCGCTTAAATTGTTCGGACAAAGATTCTCCTCCACCCAAATCGCTGATAATTACGTCTTCCAGTGGAGTAGTTTTTAAAATAGTATTGTTACTCCAGTAGATAGAGTCATGCGGTATTTTAAGTAGGTCGAATTTTCCTGGTTCGTCTCCATAGAATGTTTCAAAGCCTTCCGTTAAAATTTCTGTAGCCATCATTTCAACGTGAAACAAATGGGTGCTGCCATTTCTTGCTACACTATTACCATCTCTTATTAAGTGGTATGGATAATAATTGCCTTTGTAAGGGGTATAGTAAGTAGTCGTTTTTATCGTATCCTGGTCCCAGAATTTAACATCAACAAGCTTAACAAACACATAGTCTTTAGTTGAAATAAAGAGTGAACCTTTATTACCAGGACGCAACTCGTACCCTTGTGTTGTGAGTACAGAATCTTTTCGAAGGTTGTAGCCAATTTCATACACTTCTTTGCCATCATAATAAGTAAGGCCTTCATAAGTAAAATCGTACTTGCCTGCGTCTGCTTTTAAACTGCTTACTTCAGCAAAAAAAGAAATATGATCACTCGGTGCATTCGCCTGATAACCTGCAATATCAGCTTGTAAAATATTTTTAATAGCAATTGGTGTATGCCCTTGAGAAGCCTTTGTCATATCAAAACTCCTACGCAATTGTGTTACACGTATTTCATCAGTAATACCCGCCACACTTTGCGTTGACTTATACCCTTTTCGTTTCCACACGTCAACTGATGCCTCTATCAGTCTTCCGTAAACTGAGTCGTCCTTGCAATAATGCCGGTAGAAGAATTTCTGAAAGAAAGGATCCGTGTTAAAATTATCAGAGATTGATCGGAATGCTTTATTAACAACTTTTCGAGCATTAACCTGTTTATTAAAAACAACAATTTCTTTTAATTGGGTGGCACTGGGTTCTAGTTCAACAATAACAAATTGATCTTTAGGAATACTATCTAATTGTAATGTTCTATAACCAAGACAGCTTACACGAATTGAAAAGTTATCAATAACTGATAATGAGAACTGACCATTTAAATTAGAGCTTGTGCCTTTGCTAGTACCCAAGAGGCCTATGGAAGCAAAGGGTATTGGTTGTTTTGTATCCTTATCTATGATTTTACCCTCCACAAGTTTAGCCTGACTAAAAGCCATAGAACTCAGAAGGCATAAACTTAATATGAGCTTAAACATGTTCAAGAATTAACTTAATTTTTTGTACTTGATTGCTCTTGTGCTTCCAATAAAAATGCTTTTATAAAATCATCTAAATCTCCGTCCAACACCGTTTGTGCATCTGTGCGTTCTACAGCGGTTCTTGCATCTTTCACTAATTTATAAGGATGCAACACATAATTTCTAATCTGTGAACCAAAATCAATTTTCATTTTACCAGCCTCTACTTTATCGCGTTCGCTGTTACGCTTTTCCATTTCCATTTGGAACAAGCGCGACTTTAGCATTTGCATGGCTCGTTCGCGGTTTGCATGCTGTGAACGTTCCACCTGGCATACTACTACGATACCAGTCGGCTTATGTGTAAGCTGTACTTTGGTTTCAACCTTGTTTACATTCTGTCCACCAGCTCCACCTGAGCGAGAGGTGTGCAATTCGACATCGCTTGGGTTAATTTCAATTTCAACTGTATCGTCAACTTTAGGATAGACAAAAACAGAGGCAAAAGAAGTGTGCCTTCTACCATTTGAGTCGAAGGGAGAAATGCGAACCAAACGATGAACACCAATTTCAGATTTCAACTTACCGTAAGCAAAAGGCCCGTCTATCTCCAACGTACCAGATTTCATGCCAGCAACTTCGCCAGGCAGGTAATCAATTTGCTTTACATCGTAACCACTCTTTTCACCCCACATAATATACATGCGGTTGAGCATATCTGCCCAGTCGTTACTTTCGGTACCACCAGCTCCAGGGTTGATTTCAAGAATGGCGCTTAACTGATCTTCATCTCGGCTAAGCATTTTCTTAAACTCTAGTTCTTCAACTGCCTTGGCTGTTCTTTGATATTCTTGTTCCAGTTCTTCATCAGATGCATCACCAGCATCATGAAACTCGTTAAGCACCTCTAAATCTTCTACGCGTTTATTTACAGCATCAAAGGCATCTGTCCACACTTTCACAGATCGCATGGTTTTCAACGTAGCCTCAGCTTGCTTAGGATTATTCCAGAAATCGGCTTGTTGAGTGATCAGCTCCTGATCAATTACTTCTACTTTCTTGCGATCGTAGTCAAAGATATCGCCTTAAGGCAACCACGCGGTTCTTAAGGTCTTTGATTTGCTCGTTTGTCATGATAAAAAATTTTTGGCAAAGGTATTAATTTCTGGGAATGTGAGGTGAAATATATCCTTTAGGTTGAAAACGTGATTCAGTATAGTAAAATGGGGAATTGCGGTCGATGATTCTTAATCTCTTTTTAAAACCAACCCTGTGCGCATTCTTCTTTGCTAACATCATTGGTAATCCTATGCCAATAGAAACAAGACTAATTGTGGCTACATTTTCGTTAATAGAAGCCTCATCTCCTTGGACAAATAGTACGTTTACCTGATCAACTAAAAAAATAAGAACACCTCCTGTTACCAAAAAGCCACCTACAACGTTTAGAAAGTTGCCTTGTTTGAAATAAACTCGTTCAACCTGATGTGTAGCTATTGTATCTACGTTGGTAACAATAGTTGAATCATTTATGGATATAATGAAAGAACGCGTCTTCTCCTTCTTGCTTTTTCGCTTGTACACGAATTCATCACCTGGCTGGTAACGCACTATCACTCTGTCATTTTTAATGATCAGTAATTGGTTTTGACACAAGCTGTTGATGCTAACCAACAAAAACACAAAGAGAAAGAATCTTATCATCGTCTTAAAATAAAAAAAGCGCCTGACTAAAGGCGCTTTTTATTTATATTTTTGTTATCCATCCAAATGGATCAGGCTGACTTCCGCTTTTTATAGCATCTAGTTCTTTATAAACTCTATTAGAAAATTCACGTTTTTCTATTGGAGGAAGGTGATAGTCTTTGCCCTCGTGTCCAATCAATTCAATATGCGCTATTGTAGCTGCTGTTCCTGCACCAAAGGCTTCTGTAACTATTCCTTTTTCCAAGCCGGCTATTAATTCATCTACAGAAATTCTTCTCTCCTCTACTTTCATGCCCCAATGACGTGCAAGGCTCAAAACACTATCGCGTGTAATACCTGCCAAAATTGAATCGCTTAACGCTGGTGTGATCAACGTATTGTCCATCACAAACATTACGTTCATGGTTCCTGATTCCTCAATGTATTTGTGCTCAACACCATCTGTCCAAACAAGTTGATGGTAACCTTTATCCTGCGCCATTTTAGCAGGGTAAATAGCACCTCCGTAGTTACCGCCTGCTTTCGCAAAACCGGTTCCTCCTGCAACTGCTCTTGTATAGTGTTTCTCAATTTTTACTTTTACCGGAGTTGAATAATAAGAACCTACCGGGCAAAGTATAATTTGAAAAGTGAAATTCTCTGATGGTCTTATACCGATGTACTCGTCAGCAGAGTACATAAAAGGTCTGATGTAGAGTGAGCTACCCTCGGCAGTTGGTATCCATGATCTGTCTAGCTCTATTAAAGCGCTTAAACTCTCCATGAAAAGTTCTTCGGGTATGTATGGCATGCACATTCTTTCAGCAGAAATGTTCATGCGTTTCCAGTTATCGAGTGCCCTGAAAACGTAGGCCGATCCGTCTTTACTTTTAATGGCTTTCATACCTTCGAAAATAGATTGGCCGTAATGCAAGGCTGGTGTTGCCGGGCTAATAGGCATATAGCCATAGGGCACAATTCTGAAATTCTGCCATTCGCCTTCTTTATAATCAGCCAAAAACATGTGGTCTGTATAAATCTTTCCAAAAGGGATGTTGGAAAAATCAATTTCCGGTAAACGGCTTTTCGATACTTTTTGAATGCTGATCTTTTCAGTGGCTATCATGTCGTTTTACTGATTTTTCGGCAAGATAATTTAATAATCCGAAGACGACTAACGATTGTTAGGAATTTGGGAGTGAATGTCGTTGAGTTAAGCCATTTTCTTGCCTCACCACCAACTCCGCTCTAAAGGAGAGGATGAATATGGAAGCTTATATAAACGACATTGAATAGAAAGTAGAAAAGCTACATCCTTGGTTTCCAGGGACTTTCTGAAATATTAAGTTCTTGTGACATCATTCTGGATAACACAAAAATATAATCTGATAAGCGATTGAGGTATTTGATAACCAATGGATCTACCGTATCGGTTTCATTAAGTGCAATCGTTAAACGTTCAGCGCGTCTGCATACTGTTCTGGCGATATGACAAAATGAAACTGATTGATGCCCGCCCGGTAACACAAAAAATCGCATAGGTGGAAGGTTAGCATCCATTTCATCCATACGTTTCTCCAAGAAATCAATGTCGTTTTCTTGAATGTGAGGAATTTTAACTTTTTGATTACCAGGCTCAGTGGCAAGTATAGAGCCAATAGTGAAAAGACGGTCTTGAACTTCCAGTAAATCATTTAGCCGTTTCTGGTTCACTTCCTGATCTCTAAGCAAACCGATGTAGGAATTTAATTCGTCTACTGTGCCGTATGTATCAATACGTAAATCTGATTTAGACACACGTTTGCCTCCAAACAATGATGTCGTTCCCTGATCTCCTGTCTTTGTATAGATTTTCATAAGCGTTTCAAAATGATGAACAATATCCAAAAAGGATATTGACTTTCAACACTGAAACAGGATTAGTGTTCAACAGGTTCTCCCCTGTTTACATTTTCATTCTTTCTATCCCACTCGATCAAACCATCTTTCAAACGGATAATACGATGCGCATAGTGAGCAATATCATCTTCGTGTGTCACCATAATGATGGTATTACCTTTATCATGAAGCTCTTGGAATAGGTTCATGATTCCGTACGATGTTTTAGAATCGAGGTTACCAGTAGGTTCATCTGCCAATATAATAGAGGGGCTATTCACTAAAGCTCGGGCAATGGCCACACGTTGTCTCTGTCCGCCTGATAATTCGTTAGGCTTATGGTGCCAACGGTTATCCAATTCAACACTTTTTAGTGCTTCCATTGCTATTTCTTCACGATCTGATTTACCGTATCCGGCATAAACAAGCGGAAGGGCTACATTTTCCAAAGCGGAAGCTCTTGGCAAGAGGTTAAAAGTCTGAAAAACGAAACCAATTTCTTTATTGCGTACCATGGCCAGTTCATTCTCTGTCATATCGCTTACCTCCTGACCATTTAGAATGTACGATCCACCACTGGGTGTATCCAAACAGCCTACGATGTTCATTAAGGTTGACTTACCAGAACCTGAAGGGCCCATAAAGGCCACATATTCACCTTTATCGATGGTAATGGAAATATCCTGCAAAGCACGCACAATGTTATCACCCATTTTGTACTCGCGTGAAATGTTCTTGGTTTCGATGATTTTCATGTATAATAAGTAGCGTTAAGTCTTAAAAATTACAATTTCAGATCAAAATTATTGCTGTATTGACGTTTTTTGCTGGATAAATGTTACACAACGGTTAATCACCCTGTCCTCTTTCAGAATCCTATTATGCCCTAACCCTTTGGTTTGGAATAAATTGGCCTGTGGATAAACCTTTTTAATGGCATGAGCATGCTCCATGGTCACTTCATCATCGTCTTCATCATACACAAGCATAAGATCAAATTCATGAGGTATTTGCTTGACTATCTCAAGGGCAGAAAATTCTTCAAAACGCTTGCCTGTCTGCTTAAGAATAAAGTCGCGAAACAATTTACCTATTCGTTCTGAGGCCTTTAATGCTTTAAGAAAGGATTTTATGATTTCTTCCCCAATAGTTGGGCTGGCAATATTAATCTGAACTTTGTTTTGAAGTCCGTTTGCCATGGCATACAAGCTTGCCACCCCCCCAAATGAATGGGCAATAATGGCTACGGCTTGTTCTTTATTGTACACACTTTCTATTACCCTGGCGAACTCCATAATTTCAGTCTTGCTGCCATCACTTTTTCCATGAGCCGGACCATCAATGGCTACAACCTTGAAGCCTTGTGCTGTAAAGGGCTCAACAAACTTTCTGAACTGTGTACCTCTGCCTGCCCAACCGTGGATCATTAAAACAGAAACGCCCTCACCCCAGGTATAAATTTGAATATTCTTTTCTCCCACAAGAAGTTTGTATTGTTGAGCACTACGCGCAATCTCTAGTTCTTTTTCGGGCGACTTGTAACGAATCGGTGTAAAAAATAAGTGCTGAAACCAACGAGCAGCCAATACAGGTGAAACGGCTTCAACCTTAGGAAATAACCACTGTATAGAACGTAAGGCAAAAGGCAATTTGGATTTTTTACTCATACTTGAAATTACGGATAAGAATTAAAAAATATAGTTAGGCATGCCATTACCTCAGACCTGTCTAACCGCTGATTGCTTCAGTATTCAGCGGTCTGACGGATTGTATTGTAATCAACGGCTTTGCCTTCTTAGTATAGCATTTTTTAAATATCACCGAGGTGCTACACAAATAACTCATAAGTACGGGTACTGTATGCAAAAGTTTGCAGATCATATACACGTTCATAGTACTGCACGTGATTATTATGATTTACAAGCATTACGGTAGAGCATCGCGTGCCGTAGTTGGGACTTTTAATAAACATAGCAGACAGCATACGTTCACGCTCAATCCCCACGCCCGTATCTGGTAGCAAGGCATCCGCTGCTCGCTCTTCGTTGTAAAGCATATTGAATAAAACCTCAGGGTCAACATCTTGCTTGTCGATAAATGAAGCAAAATGCTCTTTACCCCTTTCTATCTTTGGCCAGGGGGTATTTAACAAAGCATTACTTAAACCATGAATACCATTATTCAGTTTCTCAATGCCTCGTTTGTAATTTGATAAATAATAAAGCTCATCAGTATTACCTACTAACAAATTAAAACCATTGTACACAGACGCTTTCGGTTCAATGCCTTGTAAATAATCGTTAGCGTGTATGTCAGTTAGCAAAAAATCAGAAACCAACGCGCCTCGTGAAGGTGCTGTTTGTTTAAGATTATTTAAATCGCGGTAATTTGTTACCAAGGCCACGCGGCCATTTTTGTTCATGGCCATCCAGGTACCGCTGGCTTCTAAATCGCGACCACCTAAAATTTCAGGATGATCAGGCCAAAATTCTGCTGCTGCTGTTTTACGTTGATAGAATTCATCGCGGTTAGCCGCGACAATGAGTTTGTATTTTGGGTGGTTATTGAGGGATAAAAAAATGAGGCACATACTGAAAAAACCAAATTGTAACTTAAATTGTTCGTATAGATATGTAGAATAAAATTCCTTTATAAATAATATTCGCTATATACAATGACAATAACATTAGCAAAGATTTATAAGTTGCGGTAACCCATTTGTATCCATAATGGGTTTTAAAACCTCGAATAATGAAATATAAAAGAATTAAAGGTGAGACGAAACCAAAGAATTTATCACTTATTTGAAGAGGAGGTAGTTGAAGCATATCAAACACAGCCACCAACATCATTAAAAAAATAGATAAGCCTATCATATTCACAAATAAAAAGTATGCATTAAGTTCAAATGAAAGGTAAACATGATCAGCAAAATATCGTTTGGAAGAATAATTCAGCAATGCTAACGGTATGGCAGCAAGCAGCACCATTATCACTATCAACATTTTAGCTAAGCTATCGGATTTTGTTTTGTAGCGTTTAGCTAAAACTTCAAAGGCTATTTGTTCGTCAACTATTTTACTGTCAATAATACTTTTCGCATACTTACCATAAACCAACATGGTAGATTGATATTGCAATGGTGTACTTAAAGAATTGCTAGTCATGAACGGAAAGAGAAAGAAAATAAAATTGGCTACAAAGAAAATAGAAACAGGTTTCATGTAGGGCTGTCGAATACCTGCTGCAAAATCCTTAGATAGTTTACCTGGATTTTTAATAATTAAGCTTAATGTTCTAATGAACTTTCCTTCTAGAAAAGTAAAGGCGTTAAGAATTCCGCCAAGAACCTCCCTGATAGATTTTTCTTCTGGTAGTAATATCTTCTCTCCACATCTACCACAATATTTGCCTTGAAATTTATTATCACATGTTAAACACGTGCGCTCAGCTTCATAATCAAATTGATCTTGGCGCTTGCTAAGGAATTTCATAGGGGCTAAGTTCTATCGTTAATCGATGCTATTGAGCTATAGCAAGACCATTTACTGTAACCCAATATTAATTGAAAGATAACATTTACCAACCACTAAATTACAGACAGTTTCTAACTTATGGCATGTGTTCAACTTTCTAATCTTGTTTAGTAGTATTAATCAATTCCAGAATATCCCTAAAGTTTCCATTTGCATTCTCAAATTGCAAAGCTTTTTAGATTACAACCCCTTGAAGCGTAGCAATTAAAAATTTGGATTAATAAGGATTAAAGCGATATACTAAGTTTCAATTTTTATCCTTACTTGATTTTGCCTTCTGATTTTTGGAGAATGGTTATAACCAACAAACGCACATATTAATTACTAATAATTGGTGGGGATTCCGTGGTGTATCGACAGTTATCCCAATGCTCAAAAAGGAAACCTATTTAATTGTTTGGTTAAATCAAATCATTGATTTAAAGCAACTTAAAAGCTTTCAGAAAGGTAGTTTTGCCATTTATAAGTTCTTTGAAGCTGTTGCAGCTCAGCCCTTCTTATATGCTAATAATCAGCACATTATAAAGTAATAGGCCTTCATCACTTGAATACATTTCAAATGTTCGTATCTCCCTGAAGCGGGAGACGATACTTGACATGGTGTAAACAAACATTGTCCACTCCCCGCCTCCCGCAGGAGACGAGGAGCATCAACGGCACACCTCCAATTCGTAAATGTGCTTAGCTTGGTGGAAAATAGAACCGAATAAAACTGAGATCAAAAGTTCGTATCGTCCCTTGTGGAAGGCGATACTTGACCTATTAATTTAAGTAGCCCGGTAAATCCATTTTCTTGGCAATTCTGAACACAGCATTGATTAATCCTACATGACTATAGGTCTGCGGATAATTACCCCATTGCGAACCATCCAAACCTACATCTTCACTGAAGATACCCAGGTGATTAGAAAAGGATAAGATCGTATCAAGGGTTTTTCGGGCATCGTCTACCCTCCCCACGCATGCCAGCGCATCTACATACCAAAATGCGCATACCAGAAACGTTGCATGCGGTTTACCAAAATCATCAGGATGTAAGTATCTGTAAAATAAACCCTGTTCGGTTTTCAACAGGCTCTCTAATTCTCTTAAATGAAGTTTTGCTTTCTCTGACGTTGGATCAAGATAATTCATGGTGATCATCTTAAGTGTGCTGGCATCGAGATGCGTAACCCCCATGGCCTGAGAATACACCTTACGTTCGGTATCGTAGCACATTTCTAATTGAATAGCTGCCTGCTTACGTAGTCGGTCTGCTTTTTCAAACAACTCCTCATCTTTAAGTATTCTTGCCAGCTTACAAGCAGCCTCCGATCCTGCCCAATGAAAAAGCAAGGTGTAGGTGTGTACTTGTTTAACATTTCTAAACTCCCACAAACCTGCGTCTGGTTCGTCCATGGTTTTTTCTATCCAATCCAGCAGCCTTACAATAAGTGGACGAAATGAACTTCTCTTATTAAGCGTTAATCTCTTGTCTGTAAACAAGGGGAGTAAACCAACAAGAATCTGCCCGTAGACATCATTCTGAATTTGTTCAAAAGCTTTGTTACCAATGCGTACTGGTTGATTGTCTAAATAACCAGCCAGAGGAAGATGAATCTCTTCAGGTGGCTCCTCCCCTTTAATAGTATATAAAGGACTTATTCGTTCCTGATTACGCATAAGTATGTTTTCTATAAACTCGAAGTACTTTTCAAGTTCATCGAAATGACCAATCTCATTAAAGGCTTTTAATGTGTAGTAAGAATCCCTGAACCAACAGTAGCGGTAATCCCATGTACGCTGACTACCATCATGCTCTGGCAAACTGGTAGTTCCGGAAGCGATGATGCCTCCTGTATCTTCATACTGGTGTAACTTAAGCACGAGGGCGGAACGGATTACTTGCGCCTGATAGATATCAGGGATGTAAGTACTCTTAATCCAATCCTGCCAATACCTTATGGTCTTGTTAATGAAATCCTCAGCAGTTGTTTTTAATGGCGCTTCCAAAGGTTCACCATAAGTGAGTACCAGGTAAAGGCTTTTATTCAGGATGAAAGAAGTTTGCTCTTGTATATAACTCAACGATGCATTCGTTGTAAGTCGCATGGGGGTGTCGTAACCGGTAAAGGTTATGTGGTTACTGCCCACTACATGTGCAGACCCACCTTGACCATAATCTGTTCGTGGGTTACAAACAATCTTAATTGAAGGTGCCCCTTCCAGTATTTCAATTTTACGCACAAGCATAAGCGGTCGAAAGGTTCTTTCGTACTGATTGAATCTTGGTGCGCAATCCAATACCCTGAACCTACCCTGTGGCGTTGTAAATTCAGTACAGAGTACGTTGGTATTCTCAAAATAAAATTGCTCGGTCGTGAACTCACCTTCAGGTTGTATGGAAAACTCTCCTCCTTTTTCGTTATCGAGCAGAGAACCAAATACAAAAGATGAATCGAAGCGTGGCCAGCATAACCATTTTATACTCGCTTGTTTGTCTATGTAAGCCAGGTAAGAACAATTGCCAATAACTCCCAGATTGTATTGATGTTTAGTCATTAATGCGTTTAATTACAGTTTGAAGAAAAGGATTAACATGTTGTTGTGCGGGTAATCTGTACTTTGCTTTTGTTTCCCCCTCACCTACTTTTATAGTGATGGCATCTTCTCGCAAAGCTTCAAACATGTCTTCATCAGTTACATCATCGCCTATGGCAATGGTTATATCTGGATTAATTTGTTGTTTCAAGAGCAAAGCAGCGGTGCCTTTATCAACAGTAGAAGGTCTCACCTCAATTACTTTATTACCATCGATCAGGTTAAATGAAGAGTTTCTCAATAGATGAAAAAGACAATCCATTAATTCTCTTGAATGAAGAAATCCTGTTTTTTCATCTACATTTCGGTAATGCCAGGCAAGGGAGTGTCGCTTCTCTTCTATGAATGATCCGGGGCAGCGTTCTGTAAACATCTCAAAGGTATCGCGTATTAATTCTTTATCTACAAAAGGGGCGATTGTTTCTGTTGACCGATCACTTCCAACTTGTCGTATACGTGTACCATGTTCGGCAATGAGATGAATCGGCAAATCTCCAAACCATTTTTCTAATGCATCTAAATTTCTACCACTAATGATAACGATTTGATTCTGTGGATTTAAAGCTGCTGCCTTAAGCCAGTTCAATAATTCTGATGAAGGGACTGCTGCCTCCGGTGAAGATTGAAAAGCGACCAGTGTTCCATCATAGTCGAGAAATATTAGTCTTGTATTTGCTTTTTCAAATCCTTCCTTGATGTTTAATATATGTTTATCACTAAGCAACACCGTAACTGCATTGCGTTGCGCTTTTGTAATAGCATCTAAATCATCGAAAAAAGAAGCTACCCAGTTTACAACATTCTGCTTCTTTAGTCGCTTCTGCAATTCAATCATTCTTTCACGCTGTTCACCATGGTCCATGCCCAAAGCGTGCGAAATAGCATGTGCTACTTCATTTTTATCTGTTGGATTTACCAATATGGCTTCGGTCATCTCATGGGCCGCTCCTGCCAGTTCACTCAAAATCAAAACACCATCTTGTTGCTTTCTGCTTGCTGCAAACTCCTTTGCTACCAGGTTCATACCATCGCGTAAAGGAGTAATCAGTGCAGCATGCGCCACCTGATACATAACATTAAGCTCCCAAAACTTGAGTGTGTTGTAGCGATATAGAATGGGTTGCCATTGCAAGGTGCTGTATCGCCCATTAATCCGACTCACTTGCTCTTCAATCATTTTTCTACGTTCGTTATACTTAGAAATGATCTGACGTGAGGGAACAACAACTAAAATAAAAATAACTTTTTCACGCCACGCAGGATATAACTCAAGAAAGCGTTCAAAACCAGAAAGCCTGTGTGTAATGCCTTTCGTATAATCGAGTCGGTCTACTGAGAAGATAACCTTGAGCTGTCCAAACTTATCAATAATTGCTTTCTTCTCTTCCTTAACTTCAGGTGTATCAGGCATGTCATGAAATTTCTCGTAGTCAATGCCCAATGGAAAAATGTTGGCTTTTACCTTTCTGCCTTGCCAGTTTAATTGCCTGAACTTGTGGGTTAAACCGATCGTTCGCTGAACGCTGTCTAAAAAATGCTGCACATATTCATGTGTATGAAAACCAATTAAATCAGCTCCTAACAAACCATGGATAATTCTTTCTTTCCAACGATTGTGCAGCAAACGAAAAATCTCATATGACGGAAAAGGAATGTGCAAGAAAAAACCGATGGATACATCAGGTCTCTTTTCGCGGATCATTCCCGGCAGCAGCATGAGTTGATAATCGTGTATCCAGACAGTATCTCCTGGTTTTAGGATAGAGAGAATTTTTTCACTAAACAATTCATTTACTTCCTCATAACTTTTGAAGGTATCGTCTGAATACTCTGTATAACTGGGAAAGTAATGAAATAATGGCCAGAGTGTAGCATTGCAAAAGCCATTGTAGTAATGGTTATACTCTTTTGCCGGAACAAATAGTGGCTCTATCTCAAATGTTGCTCCACCGGTATTTTTTGCTTTATAGCGCGTCCATCGTTCTTCGGGAAAGTCCGCTGAACCAATCCATATTTTTTCTGAGAACAAGTTGCTTGTAGCTGTTTTGTCAAAGTAACTCTTCAGGGCACTCACCAAACCTCCATCACTTTCGCGCATGCTTACCTTACTACCTCGTTCTGTTAATTGAATGGGTAAACGGTTCGAAATAATAAGTAATCTTGATGTTTTGTCTGACATGAATTTTTGCTTAGAGAAGTAATTTGTTGTTAACGTTTAAAGGAGTATTAAACCAAGGAACTATTACTCAGCCACTGTAGCCTGATGAATAACACGTTGCGGAAAAGGGATTTCTATTCCAGCCTTATCGAAGGCTGCTTTAATACGTTTTCTAAATTCCCCGGATACCTCCCACTGTTTTATAGGTTGGGTTTCACCAACAATTTTTATAACAATAGAAGAATCTCCAAAATCATCAACACGAAGAAACTGTGGTGGTGTAATAATTTTTTCACTCCAGGCTTCATCAAGGGCTAATTCATTGCCTACCCTATTGATTACGGTCACAACCTGATCCAGGTCAGCGCTGTAACTAACGCCAATATTCATGTTTACGCGCGAAAAGGTTTTTGACAAATTTGCCACACGTTTGATATCCCCATGTGGCACATGATGCACAGTACCGTTCAAGTCCCGTAACGTAGTCATTCGCAATGTTATGTCTTCTACTAACCCACCTGTATCGTCCAGGTTAACAACATCGCCTATTCTGTATTGGTTTTCCAATACAATAAACAAGCCTGTTATAATATCACGGATAAGATACTGTCCACCAAAACCTACTGCTAGTCCGACAATGCCAGCACCTGCCAATATGGGGCCAATATCTAAACCCATTTGTTGCAATACCATTAACAAGGCAATTGTTGAAATGCTCACAGTTGCCACGCCCATCATTATGCGTTCCAGTGTTTGCTGGCGTTTGACTTCACCTAAACTTTCTGCTTCGCGTCTCACGGCCAGCATTACTCTAAGTGATTTCTTGATTACTTTATTAACTACTTTAATAATAATAAATGCAGCAATGGCAATTCCCAGTACTTTAAGGCCATCATCGCTTAACCAGTTTATCAGGTTATTCTTAACTGTTTCGAAATAGCTTGCAAAGTTCATGTAATAATTTAGTAGTGAGTGATTAGATTAATTGATACTCGTATTAAATAATTATTGGTGCTTAAGAGAGCGCCCAAGGTTGTAAAGGCAAAGAAGTACTCGTTATACTCTCCATTTCCACATTTGGATCAATACCTTGTTGCGGTCGTATACTCAGCACAGGTACTTTAGCATGGTTAACAATATCTTGTGTATAAGGCCCAAGGAAGAAATCCTTCAGCGAGTTATCCAGTGTAGCCGTAATTACAATTAAATCTGTTTTAACAGCATTGGCTATGTCTAACACTTCTCTTGCTACATTCTCACAATTGTGTACTTCGCTGTTACACTCAACATCGTCTTCCGTAATCCTGTTTCTAACAGTATCCACCAGTTTTTTCATTTCAATGAAATCACCAGTATCATTCTTTTTAACAATACCGGCTACTAACAGCGTAGAGCTATTCTTACGGATAATCGGACGCACATATTCATACTTGTCCAAGGCATGAGGCACCATGCGTATTGGGAAGAGTATTTTCTTAAAATCAAGCCACTGCTGAGTACCCGGAATAGTCATGACCGGACAAGGCGCATTTTTTACAACACGGTAAGCATTAGAACCTAGAAAGAACTCACGTAAACCAGAAGCACCATGTGTGCCCATTACCACCAGATCATATTTTTTATGCAGCGCCCAACGGCAAATCTCATCGGCAGGATTTCCTGCTTGCACTATGTGATTAATTACTATATCATGTTTCACCCGTAACTCCTTACATAAATTCGCAAGGTTGTCGTTTGCATCTTTCTGTAGCTTCGGAAAAACTTCAGCGCCAGCACCACCCGCTTCAGGTGGAAACAATAAGTATGAATTCTCAATTACATAAATCAGCGTAAGCGTAGACAATTGACGCTTGCACATGGCTATGGCCGTTTCAAGTGCATTGCTGGCAATCGGAGAAAAATCGACCGGCACCAGAATTTTTCGTATTTCGTAAGCTTCCATAATGTACTTATTTACAGTGACAATAGAATATTCCTTATTTTTATGCAAATTTAGGCCATAATAACCATTAGACTGTGGAAGAAAAACGAGCTATTATGGCACTTTTTACTGATGACTGATTTTATTGACGAAATACCCGCCTACTCCATTGAATCGCTTCGAACAGTAAGCACTGAAGAAGAAGCGAGGGATTTTGAGTTTTTCAGGTTTGAATATTTTGCGAAGGACATTGAGCACCTAAAGGCGCCTCATCGACATTCTTTCTACACTTTCATTTTGGTTACAGGTGGTGGTGGCAGTCACGATATTGATTTTACCACTTACGATTTAAAACCTAATCGCTTATTCTTAATTGCCCCAGGTCAGGTGCATGCCTGGAATCAGCTGATAAATATCAAAGGCTTTGTTGTACTCTTCACCGATGGCTTTGTTGCTTTATCTAAAGGCCGCAAGCTTATGAGTAACTGGCCACTGTTTAGATTGGATCAACCCTGCTTTATCGATTTAAGTGCTGCAGAATCAGAAAATTGGCAAGAAGAACTTCGCTTTATGGAAGGTGAAGCAAAACTCCAGGATACCTTTAGTCGTGATGCTATATTCTACTCTATTGGAACCTTATTAGTACGTGCATCGCGTTTATATATTGGTGTAGCACCAGATGAAAACCTTAATCAGGATTTACTTTTTGTTTTTCAGGAGTTGATTGAGAAAAATTATGTAACCATGCGAGCACCGAAGGACTATGCTGCATTGTTAAACATTACACCGAATCATCTTAACGCCATTTGCAAAAAGAAATCTGGTAAATCTGCTGGAGGATTGATACGGCAACGTGTACTGCTTGAGGCCAAGCGTTTGCTGGCACACACAAAATTGTCGGTGGCTGAAATCGCCTACCAACTTAATTTTGTTGACAACTCATATTTCGGTCGCTATTTTAAAAAATACTTACACATAACACCTGAGCGTTTTCGAAAACAGTTTTCGGGGTAGTGTTTATCGTATACAGTCTTGATGAAATTATCCCTTAAGAAATAAAATTATTACCAACCCGATATATAAAATTAAAATCATGAAACCATCCTGACTCAAACGCCAAAGCTTTTTTTCAGGACGCGTTACAAAACCGAGTGCAACAATTGCAGTCATCATAATTGATATAAAAACAGATAGCATGTGTGTTTCAGACAGACTTTCAAACAATGACCCAGCCGTATAAAAAATATCAGTAATCGCTAGTATCAAAATATTGAAAACATTGCTTCCTAATAGGTTACCGATTGCCATCTCCAAAGCTCCCATTTTTAAAGCGGAAATAGAAATCACAAGCTCCGGTAAGGAAGTAATTATAGCTAGAAATAAAGTTCCAAAAAATGAATCACTTATACCTGTTTGCTGTGCGATGTTTTCACCAAAGTAAGGTAAAAATAACGCTGCCAGAATCACCAAAACAGCATGAATACTATATATTGATATTGCGCGTAACATGCTGATCTTTTCAGAATTAGCACTTGGCTTTATATCATCCACAGATGGATGAGTCTTTTCATGCAAAAAGACTCCACGTATAGCAGCAAAATATAGTAAAGTTATCAAAATACTAAATGGACTTAACCATAATAGATTGGGTGTTACGTCAGTTAGTAATAGCGCAACACCAACAGTACATAATAATATTATGCTGAACGCTCCAGTAATAAGATGACTTGTTCTAATAAGGGATATAATTGGCTTTTTGACCATTACATCAAGCAACGAAAGAATCAATAAATTAAAGGCACAACTACCTAAGATATTTCCGACAGCCAAATCAGGTGCCTTCACTACAATAACTGCGCTCAGTCCTGTTACTAATTCCGGCAATGAAGTTACAGTTGCCATTAAGACTAAACCAATCCACGCTTTGCTTAACCCTGTAAGCTCGGCCAAAAGATTACCATACTTAGATAATTTAATCCCACTAAAAGTAATCAATGCAGCGCAAAACAAGAATCCAAATATATTAGTGATCATGATCTATAGTTTTACCAACATCCGGCTAAAATAAGCTAAATGAGTGCCGATCTCATAGAATTAGATTGATAAAATTAGACTAAACCTTAGATAGCGAGCAGAATGTCTTTTGATCAAGCACGAAAGCGCTAATCAACCATCAGCTCCATTCCTACTTTCAAAATATAACCTACTCCCCTGACGTTCTCAATGCGCAACTGCTTATCAGTACTTAGGTATTTCCGTAGTTTGGAAATGAAAACATCCATACTGCGTGCCACAAAAAATCCATCGTCCTCCCAAATGGACTTCAGAAAAACCTCTCGCTCTATAAGCTTACCAGCATGTCTTAAAAACAATTGTAACAATTTACATTCTTTATGAGTGAGGCGTGTAGTGGTTCCGTTGGCATTCAAAAGTAAATTATGAATATCTAATGTTGTATTGGCAAGTTTCAATACAGAATGCTTGCTGGTAGTATCATCTTCATGACTTCTTTTCAAAATAGCTTCCAATCTGTATTTAAATTCTTCAATACTAAAGGGTTTACACACGTAATCATCAGCACCCGACTGAAATCCACGAATACGGTCTTCCGTTTGGCTCTTAGCTGTTAAAAACACGATAGGCACATGCTGATTATACCTTCTAATTTCTGTAGCCAGTGAAATACCATCCTGTTGTGGAAGCATGATATCCAAAATACAAAGGTCGAATTGGTTATTATGAAAAGCAGTTAGCCCCTGCTCACCGCTTGAATAGTGTTTTACTTTCCAACCATGTGCATCTAATGAATCTTTAATTAGAAAGCCCAGGCTTTCATCATCTTCCACCAACATTATTTCGCGTTGCTTCATCATTTCGGTAACAATATTCTTACTTCGGTTCCTTGGTTCAGTTCGCTCCATAAATTAACATGACCCTTATGCGAGTCTATAACCTGCTTTACAAAATTAAGCCCTAGTCCAAAACCCTTTACATTATGTACATCACCAGTAGAGATCCTGAAAAACTTATCGAACACTTTTTTGGTCATTGAAGATTCAATACCAATACCTTTGTCAATTACCTGAATTTCAACCCCCTTGCCGGTATCTTGTGTGCGCACTATTATACTTGGGTTCTGTGGCGAATACTTTTCTGCGTTATCTATTAAATTGGCAATGGCCTGTGTTAACAACTCACGGTCGCCTATAATCTCTGGATTCGCTGCTTTAAACTCTAACTGAATATCACCATTTCTCTGTTGTAATTTGAAATGGAAAGCTTCTGCACAATCAATAATCAACTGGTGAAGATTTAACTGCGCCAATGACGGACGTTTCAGTTGGTCTACCGAAGCCCCCAGTAACACCTGATCGATTTTCTGCCGCAACTTTTCGTTCTCTTTCATCAGTATATCTATATACAATTGATTATCCACATGTGCTTTCTTTTTCAGAATTTCCGCAGCAATGCCAATATTGGTTACTGGGGTTCTGAACTCGTGGGTCATGTTGTTGATGAAGTCGTTCTTAAGCTCCGAGAATTTTCGCTCCCGTAATAAGGAAACAATGGCATAGGCGAAGAAAGTAAACATGAGCAAAAGAATGGCAGTGGAGAATATCCAGATTTTCATTTCTGCAGCCAGGTAACTTCTTTTTCCAGGAAAATATATGGCTAAGTTCTTCGCACCACCTGCCTCAACAGATTCATTTTTATCGTTATATAACTTTTGTCTTGTGGCCGCTACGTAATTTCCATACACGAGGGTATCATCATCTGCATTATAGATACCAAGCTCATAATCTAAAGTAAGGCTGCGTAACTCAAATTCATTTTTTACCAGCTTATCAATTTCCTCGCTATTGAGTTCACTCTCGGTGGTAGCCAGAAAGAAGTTTGAGGATAATTTTTTAATCTCTGTATCCTTCGCCACTGAATCCGCAACTTTCTTCAATGCCACTTGTACGGTGTGATCAAATTGCTTTTCGGCTACATCAAAAGCCCTATTAAACCAATATAATTGAACGCTGAAAAGGCAAATTAACAGGAAGGTTCCCCAAATGATTATGCTCCTAAGATACTTGCTTTTCATAGTTCACTAGTTTATTAATATGCTAGTCCACGTCTTTACCTAAAATCCGTCTGACCGCTGTTTGATGCGCAATAGAGCGGTCTGACGGATGGCATTGGAGGTTAATTTTTGTTATTTCAAACTTAATGGTATCAAAACGGACTAGCAGATTGATTGATATTAAAATGCAGATCATAATGCTTAATCCTGCTCCCAAATTGCAGATTTTATATTCAGTGCCAAAAGGAATAGGTCTTTAATTTTGGTTGATGTTGGTTTTTAACACTTCGTTAACGCAAAGACCCAATGCTTGGGTTTATAGTAGAGACGCGAGCATCGAAGAGACGCGAGCATCGCGTCTCTGTTAACACTTCTTTACACTTGTTAACATTCCTGCCTATTCAATAACACTAGACTTGTACGAACAAACCATTACTATGTTTTCTACAAGAAGTATTATTCTCTTTGCCATTTCAGCCTTTCTGATTTTTACCGCCTATTTATGCATGGCATTCGACACGGAAGCGAACGGATTTGGCATAGCCACTCTATGGGTGGCACCTCCCCTTTTACTCTTTGGATTCTTTCTACCTGTACTTGGTATTATAGGTATTGAAAATATAGCAGGTTTAAAGAAAAATAGTATGCATTGGTTTAGTTGGAAAAATACCATCGGCTTACTTGTCTTTTTAATTGCATTGATAACCTATTTGATTACCCTGGAACCAACTGCTAGTCTATGGGATTGCGCTGAATTTATTGCCTCGGCTTATAAACTGCAAGTGCCTCATACACCCGGCACACCGCTTTCATTACTATTCGGAAGATTATTCTCAATGCTAGCTCCCGATGTACAGGAAGTTGCTTGGTTTGTAAATTCGATGAGTGCATTCTTTTCTGCTTTAGCTGTTTTCATGGTCTACCATATCATCGTTCACTTTGGCACAAAACTGATGTCGTCTCAACAGGGTTGGTATCACATTGTTTTAATATTGGCTTCACTCTGCGGGAGTTTATGCCTCACCTTTTCCGATACTTTCTGGTATACCGCAGTCGAGGCTGAAACCTATGGTATTGCCAGTTTCTTCCTTTTACTGCTCATTTGGATCATGCTAAAAGCTGTGGATAGCGAAGAATCCCTTCGTATCCGACTTTTCATATTACTGGCGTACATGAGTGGGTTGGCCTATTGCATTCATCCCATGTGCTTACTTGTCTTGCCGATACTTCCATTTGTGTGGTACACAAAAGATAACCATTTCAGGTTATTTCCTGCACTGCTTAAGATTGGATTGGGTTTAGTACTTGTTTTATTGATCAACCGTTTTGTGGCTATTGGCATTTTCGATCTTGCTTTTACTTTTGATCGCATTGCTGTTAATAATATTGGACTCCCCTTTTACTCAGGTGTTTTCATATTGCTGTTTGTTTTTGTGATAGCCTGTTATTTCTTACTGATAAAATTCAATACGTATAAAATGTATACCTGGGCTGTCATTTTTCTTATACTAGGTTTTCTGCCATATCTCATGCTCTTCATCAGGTCTAATCAGAATCCACCAATCGATGAAACCAATCCCGAAGATCTATACCAGATTAAAGCTTACATGAACAGAGAGTCGTATGGTTCAAGTCCATTGTTGTATGGGCCCTACTTTGATGCAAAAATTGAAAATGTAACAACGAAGAATAAAGCTTATTACAAAGATGATAGTGGATACAAAGTAGCAGGCAACAGAGCAAATTATGAATTTGAAAAATCGAGACAAACTATTTTACCCCGTATGTACAGTCGGGATGCACACCACGTTGAAGCCTATCGCCAATGGATGGGGATGAAACCCAACGAAAAACCAAATTTTGCTTATAACATAAAATTCATGCTCAGCTATCAGATTGGCCATATGTATTTACGCTATTTGCTATGGAATTTTGTTGGCAGAGAAAGTGATATTCAAGATAGTGCCTGGCTCAAGCCCTGGGATAGGTTAAGCAAAGGCAACTTCGAACGTGCTCGAAATCAGTATTGGATGATACCGTTGATGCTGGGTATAATTGGTGCGTGGACACAGTTTCGAAAGGATAAGAAAGGATTTATTGTCAACCTTGTATTCTTTCTCTGCACAGGTTTAATACTGGCGCTGTACCTCAACTCACCCCCTATTGAACCACGCGAACGCGATTACATTTATGTTGCTTCGTACATTGCTTTTGCCATTTGGGTAGGTCTGGGTGTATTGTCGATTGTACAATTGTTCCGCAAGCCTGGCATTGCCCTGACACTAGGTGCTGCGATAGGTCTATTGCTTCCCGTCTGGATGTGTTATCAAAACTATGATGATCATACTAGAGCTGGCAGAACCTTTCAAATGGATTATGCCAAAGCGATGCTAAATACTTGTGCGCCTAATGCTGTACTGTTTACGGGTGGCGATAACGATACCTTTCCACTTTGGTACTTACAAGAGGTTGAAGGGTTTAGAACCGATGTTCGTGTAGTGGTATTGAGCTATTTTAATACAGACTGGTACATTAACCAACTAAAAAAACAGTACTATAAATCAGCTCCGTTACAACTCACGCTAACTGAAAAAGATTATCATCAGTACGGATTAAATGATGTACTCTATATCGATGACAAAATTAAACAAGGAATCGATGTGCAGCAGTACCTGAGTCTGATCAGCGCAGAACATCCGGCATTAAAAGTCGTTACTGGAAAAGACGATGCTTACCACTTATTGCCTTCACGTTTATTAAAACTAAAAACATCAAATTATTCTGCCGAACCACTCTTTTTAAGAGTAAGCGGAAATTACCTAGAGAAAAATGCATTGGCTATACTTGACCTGATCGTAAGCAATGAATGGAAGAGGCCTTTCTATTTTAATGTTACTTCTATGAATGGTTTGGGTATTGAATTAGAACCTTATTTGGTGCAAGAAGGCTTACTCTACAGATTATCTCCAACGAAAAGTGAAAATGGTCCTGCTGTAAACATCGATTTAACTTATAAAAATCTTATTGAATTAACAGACTTCTCCAACCTAGCTGATAAACAAGTCAACTTTAATTATGAAGATTACCATGCCCGCATGATCGTGCCGCTGCGACAAGCTTTTAACACATTAGCCGAAGCTTATATTTTGGAAGGTGATAATGAAAAAGCCGTTGAGGTAATCAAAGTGTCATTAGAAAAATTACACTATCCACATTTACTTCCTTCCTTCACTGATTTATACGTTGCAGAATTGCTGATTGAACTTGGTAATACTAAGTTTGCTCAAGATTTCACCGAGCAATTATTCAATTTCTACTACGATCAGGCGATAATAAACATTGCTGAAAACAAAACAGTCGAGCGATTAGATCAATATATGCTCCGACAATCCGCAGCTATATTAAATAGCCTTGGTGATTCCAGTTATAGTAAAACACTTACAACTATAGGTCTGTAAGATGAAATAAAATTAGTGTTGTATAGAAAAGTTTGCGCCAACAAATTTTGATGTAACAAAAAAAGTAGCCCTATCCTTCAGACCGCTGAATACTAAATTAAACAGCGGTCAGACGGATTTTAGGTAAAGACATGAATTAGAGTTTAAAAGTTTGTGCAATCCTATCTTTTTCGTTAATACACAAACTAACCGAAGGGTTTATATTGGTTATTGATTCAACGCTTGTTTTGACTTCCAAAACGACATGCTACTACTAAACTTCCATAGGCGTGAGTCCTAAACTGACTCTTAGCTTCTTTACTTTGCAAAACTAATTGATAGGCCAAACAATATCGTGAAGTAGAAAAACGCACTCCAAATTCATGTGCCAACACCAAAGGTTCAGGCGCTGCAATTATACCTTGTTGTATCTCATTAAACCTACCTCCCTCTATGGTGGCATTATACAACTGGTAACTAAGCGCGGGCTTGTAATATACAAACAGTTCAGTACGACTACTTTCTGCATTTGGAGAAGCTGCTAATCTTGTATTCCAGTAACTGCTTCCAGCAATAGACAATAACTTTCCATACTGCAACATTACAGCTTGTGTGAAATCTGTAAAACTTGTACCCACCGTAGCCTTAGAAATCGGGGTAATCTGAAAGTGTTTAGTCTTATTAAGCAAGGGCGCAGCAAAAGTACCATGCACATTCGCACCCCAGGAATCCTCTACCTGATAATCCCATACCCAATTCCAATGTTCCTTTACTCCAATTACACGGTGCCAAAAGGCATAAGACTCACGACCAAAAGAATTATTGCCAATACTACCAACACTTAATCCTACTGCAAGTAATTTACTATTTTTAAAAACAGAGCTGAGCGAGGCTTTAACATAGAGATATCCCGCAATCGGGCGGTCTATTTCATCTAAACCACCAGGAAATTGCTGCGTAGGATTGGGTAATATTTTTCTACTGTGTGCTGTATAAATTTGTTGCGCCAGCTCATAAGAGAAAACCTGTTTTACAACATTAGGCGATGGTTTGTTTCGCAGGCGATCATACCGTACAAATAAACCACTGGTATAGTAACCATCTTCACCATTAAACAAAAGAAAGTTATTATCGCAGGTGAAAGTTAACTGCTGATTAAATGCCACCGTTTCAGGATCCTGAGCAGTGGTGATAAAAACTATAGCAGGGAGCAATAAGATTGTAATCAATACAAATCTAATCAAATACATACAAACAGGGAGAAATACGATTTAAGCAATACAAGATAATATTTATGCTGTATTACACAAAACCAACACCGTTTCCTTTACCAGCTTTTTATCACCTACTTAAAAAAATCAGCGCCTCTTTGGAGACGCTGATTGAACAACGGGTAATTTATAGACAGTTTCTTAACTTAACTCGTGTGGTGTTAGATTATAATAGAGTCCATTACTTTAGTTTATAATTGAAGCCAAGCATAAAATAAAAAGGAATTAATGGCGTGGTCTTAAAGTCTTGCGTTACAACCTTACCAATATTGAGTGTTAAGTCATATCTACTAAAAGAATAACCTGTTTGAATACCATAATTAAAGTTACCGCCTGTTGAAGGTTGGTACCAACCATCAGTCACCTCGGCATAAACATTATCCTTGAATAGTTCCGAATGTTTAAAGTGCGTTACAATGGCTTTATCAAAACCAAATTCGCCAGCTACAAAGTAATTGGTTTTATAGTAGCCAAATACGCCTTTCATTTCACTACCAAAATTGACTAATCGTACCAATGGATTCTCGTATCTTCTGAAAATTCCATGCAATGAAACACTGCCCTTAAGTTTTTCATTATTCAAGACAACCAGTTGACCACCTATTTTTGTCTTAAAATCATCCACCAGGTTATCTCCGGATGGTATCGAAAAGTTAGCATTAAGAATAAGCGGCAATTTAGATTTGATCTGATACACATAGCCAACATTGTACGACAGACTATGATCCCATCCAAAACCAACATTTACGATATGTTTTGACTCACCAAGCGTTTTCCAATTCATAGTCTGTGCATGAGTTGAATGCATTCCGAACAGGTAAAGAAGTGTTATTAGTATTAATCTGGTTTTCATGATTTTAATTCAATTTGTTTAAATAGTCAACTACTACAGGATATACCAAATTCCATTTGCTGTGAATCATTTCATGGCCGGTATCATCAATTTGTACTATTTCCGTGTTTGAGAAAAAGGCTGCTTCTTTTTGCGCGAACTTTAATCCATATGACTTATTATTTTCGCCATACAGAAACAATGTTTGGGTAGCATACTGATTAAGGTTTGTTGTGAAATCAAAACCGTCATTTTCAGAAATATCAACAAAGGCTCGTAACACGACAGCGCCATTCCTCCAAAATGGAGAGGCTGTTTCAACTCCCTCTTCATTTCCTTTAGCATAAGAAAAGCTTGAAGCGAGTGCCATTTTGTAATCTAATATTTCATGATCCTTTTCTCGTCCGGTCAGGAATTGGTCATAATAGAAAACGTCACTAGTTGTTTCAGCCAGAAGCTTTAATCTACGGCTTGTTTCCCCGTACTCATCCAGCAACTGCTTATTGAAACCGCCTGCTTCTGCGAAAATGGCTCCATCAATTCTATCCGGATAGGCATTGATGTAAGCTGCAGTTAGCATGGCACCCCAGGAATGCCCGAACAGAAATACTTTTTGATTAGCAGATGTTCGATAGTACTGAATAACAGCAGCAAGGTCATCGAGGTACAACTGGATGGAATACGATTCTTTAGGATGCCTTTTAGATAAGCCGGTACCGCGTTGGTCGTAGAAAACCACATAATATCCGCTCTCAGCCAATTGTTTTGCATTCAGTCCGTTTCTATAGTCTGAACCCGGGCCGCCATGTAAAAACACAACCATCGGGTTTACACTGTTTCCGTGTGCTTCAGCATGTAAAACGGTTCCATTTACAACGACAGACGGCAGGTTGGGATCTTCCTCAACTGTTTTAGGTACGAGATTACCTGATTTGTTTATGTATTGCTCATTTTCACAAGACATAGACAATACACAAGTCATTGCTGTAATAGTCAGGATTTTTAAGTTCATATTTTAACAATTAAAATTTGACTCAAAAATCATAGAACTACAAAGGGTAATCGCCCCAAAATGTAAGGTGGCACCCATTTAAAGCACATAGCCTTTCAGTGGTAATCCATTAAAAATCAGATTATTGAAAAAAGTGAACCTAAGAAGTGAGCATTGAAGCTATTAATTCAATACTACTTTAAGGTCTTTAAGGTACTCGGAGGGAGAACTGCCAGTAATGCTCTTAAAATTTCTATTGAAGGAAGTTTTTGAATTAAACCCACATTCGTGAGCAAGGGCCAGCAGGGTATATTTCTCGTGCTCGAGTTTTGCTACTCGTTCCTTAAATTCCTGAACCCTTAAGGTATTAATAAAATCAAAGAAGTTCTTTTGCTCTACCCTATTAATCACCTGCGAAAGTATATTCGGATGCACATTTAGCTGTTGAGAAACCATTCCAAGGGTAAGTTCGGGCATCAGGTACACCTTTTTTTGTGTTATCAATTGCATCAGCTCGTAATGAATTGTTTTAAGCTGTTGGTCAGTAAGTGCAGCCTTATCATATTTCGAATCTTCAGTCAATTTATTGGCTACAGCTGGCTGCTCAGTCGATGCAGGTAGCGGCTGCTCAACAGGCAATTGATTAGTAAAAATGCCAACCTGCTTTATTCCAAAGTACCCGATAAATAATACGTATAAAACAACCGAGGAGAAAATGTATTTATCATCTGCAAAAAATACGATCACCCAAATACACGACAATCCTATGATTAACCAGAAAAGCCATTGCAGATTTATTTTTTCTGTATAAGAATAATTATTCTTGATTTTGTTTCTATGCTTTACTAATTCCTTAAGCGACAAAATGGTATACGTTATTCCCGAAACAATAATTCCAAAAAAGATAATACCTGTTAGTATTGCATAGGCTTCTCCCTCATTACGATAAACATTTACTTTTTCTTGTGGACTTAATAGTAAAAAAGGGATTGTTGCTATAAAAGCCAGGGTATAAGGTATAAAATGTAGTAATCCTTTCCATGAAGTTCGCTGCTGAGAAGTGAGTAATCTTGTGTAGATAAAAAGAAATACCCCGTGCAATAATGGAATAGGGATTTCAAGTCCAAGCAGGTATGGAAATTGTAAATATTCCTGAGATGAAATTATCGCAAACAAACTCAACTGTATGGAAATAACGCATAACCAGATAAACAGAATATTATCAGCGAAAGTTTTATCTCTTTTTGTAAAAAGGATAAAGGACAGAAAGAGTGTTATTACAATTCCTACTACATAAATCATTAACCAGGCAATTAACTCAGAACTTGCAAAGCTAATGTAAATCTGTTATAGATAATTTAGTTTAGTTTCAACAACTAACATCAGTTACATCCTTTGTCAACAGTTTTCTATCGCCCAATGTCTCTATACAAGTTGTAAATTCCGGTAAGGGTATCTTGTATGTCTTTTGTTTCAAGTAAAAGTTTAGTCTGCAAACGGCCAATCCTATTGCCAACTTCTTTTTGCTGTATGTCGCTAATTATCAGGTCTAATGCTTTACTCAGTTTTGAAGATAGTGTGTTTTGTATAGACAGGAAGTGTTCATGCTGATTATTGTCCGGTTGCATAATTGCTCCACATATTCCCTCAACATAAGTGGTCAGTAATGTTTCTATTTCCTTAGCTGCCTCCAAATATTCGCCTGATGGCACTGAGTGATGATTATCCAAATGATCTAAACAACTATCGCTGATAAGTTTAATACTCTGTTGTAGATCCTGTATGTGATTAAAAAGTAAAATATACATTCTGCTCAATGGCCGGTCGGCCTTGGGCATTTTTCTTACGTACTTAATAATCTTGTTTTGCAGTTTACTGTTCTGTTCCCAAAAATCTTTATTCTTATGCTGTGCACGAATCAGAATACTCGGTTTGCCCACAGCCACTGCATCAAGACAGGCGACATAAACCTTGTTGGCCAATTTCAGATTTTTAATTGTCAGTTCTTTACTCTCCTCAATCGCCTGCTTTATGCTCTGCGGCTCGCCTGAAAACAACTGGTTACTCAATTTCTCCGTCTTTTGTTTGCGTGTAAAAACAATGTGGCTGCGAATAAGTAGGAAGGCGGCTAATATTGCTAATGAAAAAATTCCGACTGCCCCTGTTTCATAAATTACTAAAACAAGCAGGCCACTCATTAGAAAAGCAATTAATGCCGTAACCAACCATCCGGCAATCACCTGCAGCACACCAGCCACACGGTATACTGCGCTTTCTCTACCCCAAGCCTGATCTGCAAAAGAACTACCCATAGCCACCATAAAAGAAACAAAGGTTGTGGACAACGGAAGTTTCATAGAGGTGCCCAGGGCAATCAAAATACTTGCTACTAAAAGATTAACGGATGCCCGTACCAGATCAAAAGCAGGTTTTTCATTTTCCTGTTTTTTCAGTTTAGGCTTGGTAAGCCTTTTATCAATACTTGCCAACACCATGCGTGGTATCAGGTATTGAATAAATGTGCCTGCGTAAATTGCCCCACCTACTACTATTCTCGAAAACCAGGTAGACCTGAACCGCTCATCTCCGTCATCCTGTCTGCCTAAGGAGACTTCTGTTTCGGTTACTTTTCTGCTTTTGGCACTAAACCAAAGCGTAAGCATCATGGTAACGCCCGCCACAATTAATATCCATGCTGGTGTTGCCAACTGGTTATTCAAAACACCCATGTTAAACTCATCTGCAGACTGGCCAGAAGCACGCCATGACTGAAATGACACCAGACCACCAATAGCTACACCTATAAAATTAACCAGGTCGTTGCTGGCAAAAGCCATGGCTAATGCAAAAGTGCCGAACAACACCACTACCCTGAGCGGGTTAATGTTGGTAAACTTGAGAAGCAACTGAATGGCTATACTCCAAACAAAAAATGAGATAAGCGTAATGATCCAACTGTTGGTTACTATCCAATTAGCCTGATCACCATTTATGAATATGCTGCCTTTAACACCCTTGATCAGTAGAAAGTAAAAAATGGTAGTGATGGCTAAACCTGAAAATACGGCCCCGTATTTTTTAATTGATTTTTTTAATGAAAACGTGAATACAAGTCTTGAAATGTATTGCACAAATGAACCAACGAAAAAGGCTAAAAAAATTGAGAGAAAAATACCACTGACAATTGTGATGGCTCCGGAAAAATTCAGGATGTTACTGAAAGGGATTTCAAACCAGCTAATGCCCCGGTCGAGGGAAGTTAAAATACCTACAACAAAAGCAGCACCCAATAATTCGAAAATCAGGGATATGGTGGTTGAAGTAGGCAGCCCAAGATTATTATAGATATCAAGCAGAATCACATCGGTGATCATCACTGCCAGAAATATGTACATCACTTCACGAAAAGTGAAGTACTCCGGATTAAAAAGACCGTTTCGGGCAACCTCCATCATGCCGTTTGAGAAGAATGCTCCCAACAGAATGCCGGCACTGGCCACCACTAAAATGATACGAATAGAGGCTACACGTGAGCCTATGGCCGAGTTCAGGAAATTAACGGCATCGTTGCTTACGCCTACAATCAAATCTACCGAAGCGGTAGCGAAAAGTATGATTAAGAAAACATTAAAAATATCCATTTGATCAAAGCGCTAAAAAAATGCAAAAAGCAAAATTTTAAGGTAGGTTTTGGCTGATTAAGGTCAGGTTAAGCAAACTTAACAAACTGGTAATATTAGTTAGCTATCAGCCATCGACAGCAGGTAAAAATTCGTGAAAAATAGAGTGATTATGGATCATATCCTTTGGTTTGTATACTGTTTTAGCATCCTACCCTGCTTTGACTGTACTAAGCTTTTGCCACCAAAGCCAGATAACAGCTAAAGGCACACTCGCGAACGGAAGCTTCTGAGGCTTGTAAAGGTTCGCTGTATTGTGCCAGCAAGTGGTAGTACCTATCCTGTACTTCATTACTGTCTTCATCGAGGCCGACTTTAACGAGAATAAAACTGCCGAGATCGGATTGAAAAAAGGCATCATCTAAACCTATGCTGCGCAGTGTGCTGAAAAACTTATAGCTCTTAAGCTCCTCGCCTAGCAAGAGTAAGATAAGCTGAACATGGTCGAGTAATACATGTGGATATGACATTTTATCTAAGATTGAATGCAAAAGAGATACAAATTACTATATCCTAAAAGTAAATACATTTTGTAGCAACACAAATCAGGCTGCTTGTGTCAATCTCCTTGCATATAAGACAAAGGCATAGAAGTATAAGTGTAAAGCATAGATGTATGCTTTATAATTGTATAAAAATATTTTTTGAAAGTAATGATGAAAAGGGAGAAAATGAAAGCGACTATAATTCGCCAGTATTGTATCATATAATGATTTCAAATATTATGGACTTGTTCTCCTTCTTTATTGTTGATATTGAGAGAAGATGATTAGAGTAGATCGTTAACAAATATCATTCAATGCTTCCCTAATAACTCTATCCTCTTATAATGCAATAGGGTTTGTTGTTCAAGCATTTTGTCGTAGTCTGTTTCTGGCTCATTAAGTTTACTCACAACAATAAATAGCTCGAGTCCTAGAAGAAGTAAAAACCAGATTGACCAGGTGATTAATGCTATATTCGAATTTCCTAAAATTTGGAACATCAAGTCTAATTCGTCTAGAAAACCTACTTTCTCTTTAAGTTCAGCTTCAACTGAAGGCCTTAACATTAAAAGCAAACTGTCTTTCTTATATTTTTCGTCACGCAAACTTGCTATTTGATCATCTAATGGTTTCAAAAGATTCATCTTCGGATTTTGAATTTGTTGGGAAGCTCTGACTACTGTTTCTTTCTTTAAACTATCTGCCTTGTTTCCAACAGGATTTAGCTGGGTGGTTTTCTTTGAAAAGATAGTTATTGTAGGATGCTTGTTAATGTCATCAATCAAATGGCTTCTTTCATTTTCCTTTTGCATGACTGCTGAATCAATAGAACGAATCTGGCGCTTGAGTTCCTCGGATTTAGCAGGCAACACCACCTTTATTTTATCATCCATCATAATAATCTTTTGCTGCTCAATGTCATCCTTGAACATTATCTGATCGATGATCACTGATCCGATGATAGCCATTAATAGAGCTATTACCATTCTAAAAACTAGCGGAAGATTATTTCCTTTAGGTGATAGAATAACCTGACGTTCAATTTGAACTACTATTGTAATAGCAAACAAAGCACTAACAATTGAATAGTACCAATCAAGCTTTAGGTAGCGGCTAGAGAAACAATAACCAATAAATGCCCATAAAAAACAGATAATGGTAATTGCTGAAGTATACCGCAGAACACGTTTAGTAGATATCTCACTGCATCCTGCCAATATGTTAGGATTATAACCTGTGAGGAAACAACCTAATTTAATCCATTGCTGTCGTAGTGGAAAATGCTTCATTCGCTATCATTTGATAATCCTAGAATCTTATTATAGGTAATGGCTGCAAAACCATTATTGAATCCCCTGGTATAACTAAGGAACAAATTCGAGCATAAACCTTCGTTATTTTTGGCATCGGATTCGATAATTGCAACTGTATTTATTTCCTCTTCTATTGTTTCCCGATGTGTCACTAACTCTTCTACGATTTCGATCATGCCATTACGCTTTCTTGTCTCAATGTGGAAATTGATCTGGCGCAAGTGACTAGAATAATATGTTTTTACTTTTGCTATATTTAAACTAAGTTCATTTTGAATCTTAAGAATATTTTGCTTTAAATAGCTCGTATCAGGGTTGACTAGGGCGTCTTCATAGCCTTCCTTTTCGTAGCTCTTTTCAAGAAATTTGTACAAGGTCTGCAAGTTATTTACTTCTGAACCCGTTTCACTGTTATTCATAGTTGACTTTCTAGGTTTTTCATATTCAATAAAAACTTCCTCTCGGATTTCAGGAAGTACCTGTTCAGAATCTGGTTGTTTGTATTCGCCTACAACTTTCTCTTCAACTATGCTGTTGGAAATGGTATCTGATCTTTCATCTGATTCCTCCGGCTTCCTTCGAAACAAACTAAACAAACCCATTATAGATAAACATTTGGTACTTTAAATTTGTCATGGCCTCTTGAGTGACATCGCTCACAAAGGGTAATCATAAGGTAATTATCGTAATCCCATGGAGCTTTAAACTGCTCTAGCGCTTTTACATAATGATACTGTCTGTGATGTACCTGTAAATTTTCCCGTGTGGAACAAATAACGCATTGATGATTATCCCGTACCAATATCTCAGCTCTTTTAGTAACCCAACGCTTATCAAAAAGTAATGCTCCATAAGTCCCATGAGCAGGTTTCTTCCCTGTTTCGTCTTCACCTTCTGAAAAGGAACTTTTGCCATAGGTTATACTCTTATACCTCGTATTTCTAAGAGATTCATAGCGAACTTTACCTGTATAGAATCTCTTTCGTTGAGAAGACATACTAGGTAGTATGACAATCCTTTGAACAATAAAAACATCCGTTGCTCTGGGGATACTTCTTTTTTGCAATTTGTACCGCTGGTTTGCACGAAGCAAAATCCCCTAAATATGTTTTGCTTTTCGGGAGGTAAAAACATGTAGCAGTGTGAACCTCGTGGTCACCATTTTTTTGTGCCTCATCATTTACGTAGTATATCATAAATCAACTATTTACATTTTCATTCTGTTTCTTAGAAACTTCAAGTATCTCCTGCAACAACTTAATCTGCTTGGCTTGATAAGAAACGATGGTATCAATTTTCCAATACCAAAGTGTTAAGCCGCGGAGCACTAGAAATATGATTATAATAATTGCGAGACCAAGTAAGAGCATGACAAATGCTTCAGTCCCGCCAATCCCTAAAAGCAGTATATTATTCATATTATTCAAATTTTTGTTTTTTTATCTACTTACATCTACATCCAGTCCCCACCACCCACTTGCAGCAAGCACTGGCACAAGCGCTCTGGTTCTTATTAGAACAACCACAGTTGGCTGTTGTGGGGCAACCTGTTCCGCCACCGGAAGCAGGTAAGTGCTCGCAGGCTATTCCATCATTATCTTTATCCAATTCCCTCAAACATTCTTTGTCACGATCGTAAGCAGCCTGTGCAGCTTGTTGAGTAATATAGTCGGCACATTCAGCATCAGGGCAAAGTGTCTGATTTTGTGTTTCACATTTTCCAAACAAAAGCAAGGTGGCAATAACTATAAAAAGTCTAAGCATACTATTCTTTACTGAACTGAAGTAACACAGGCACATCCATTATTGAAATTTATATTTCCCGTGTCCTCGATTTTTCTTCCGAAAGCACCACTTCTATTTCCCGTACTATTGATGCTGATAGCAATAGCCACTGGAATGGGTAGTCATGCGCTTGCACCTGGTGCCCGCCTGCGTAGTTCCCTGACATTGACTTGAACTTGTTTTCTTCTGCTCTAGTGCTGTAGAATCTGGTTTGATTACTTGCTTATTGCTATTACGTTGAAGAGTCTTTGATGGCTTGCAATAACTGCAAGGTGTGTAGCCTTGCTTTTCTGCCTCTGGTAATGAGATTTTAATTTTTGATTTCAGGTAATGACAGGTAGAAAGGTGATATTTTACACCTGTCTTCGTTATGTAAACCGTCTGTGCTTCAACACTTGTATATGCGCAAGCAAAGAGCAAAACTACAAAGTAAATATGGTGTAGATGTCTCATCATTTTGAACCATTTAGTTTCAACTCATTCGTTTTAGTTCGCGTTGTTGACGCTTATCTTGAATAAAATGATAAAGTCTTTTAAAAAGGTAAAGCACAAAGTGAATCAGGTTATAAATTACTAAGCCTCCTATAAGAATAATGCCAAAGAGCAGCATCAACACCAACCCCTCTTTACTTCTTGCCCAACTGCTGCGAAAACTAAGTCCGCTTATACCTGTACGAATGGAGAAACCTTTTGTGCTAATAGAACCATGCTTGGTTCTATAGCTTGGTGTAAGTCCGGATGGACTTACATTCAAGCCAAGGCCCTTACCCAGATTTACCCGCTTCTGATAACGGAGACTCAAGCTTTTCGCACTAAAATCCATGTAGCTGCATGTGAACCACCACCACTATTACATGGAGGAAAAGTTTCACCCTTTGAAAGAGGTATCTCATATGATGAGTGCATGCTGCATCTATAAATACCACTCTGCTGACATTTTTCACCAGTTTTTCCCATAATTTAAAATTTACATTTATGGTATGAAGGAATAATATCTGGCGATTACAACGAAATAAATTTTCCAGACTAGTCCTATAATTTTCCTAATCGCTATTTTCCATTTCCCAATGGATATCATTTATCAGTCAAACTCCATATACCTTTACGTTTTAGTAAAGAATAAACTTCTTCATGGCGAAAACCCATCAGTAACATCTGGTGCTTTTTCATACCAGAAGCCTTTTCAGCAAATGTAAGGTCTACTTCAATAAGCCGAATATTGTTGTCGTACTTAACGAGTATAGAATAGGTAGAATCATTTAGTTGGCGGCTTTCAGAAATTGAATAATGTAAGGGTTGTGTGTTGAGCAAGGTGTACTTTACCGATTGTCCCTTCTGTAAAAGAAAAATTTGAGGAAGTATCAGACCATAGGCGTTGGCAGGACGTAATGCTTCTACATCTGTTTGCAAAATAGCTGCAACATTTTTCTTTGCACGCACAGTTGTAAGTCCATTGTTGAATTCATACTCGTTCCGGTAATAAGACTTCATATTTTTAAAAGCCGTATATAGTGAATCAATGCTCTCGATAGTGGTTGGTTTTGCTCCTGCTTTTTTGATATTATACAAGTTGGTTGTCAGAATTGTATTTTCCATTGCCGCTACGCGTGCTTTTACTGCTGCCTCCATACTTTCGATAGTAGGCTTTTCACTAGTCTTCGTTAAAATTGTTTTACCGACATAACCAAGCGCCAGGAGTATTGAAACAGCAAGACCAATATTCAGCCATCGTCTACTACCATGTTTTACTTTTTTCTCTGAATCCTTTTCCTTGGAAATGGCTTCCAACAGTCGGCTAACCACATGGTCAAGCCCCTGCTCTGCTTTAATACCAAAGCGATCGGCCATGGTTAAATCCTTTTGTGCAAGATCCTCCAGACCCACGTTGTACATAACAGGGAGAATCACTTTTTGACCTTCTTTTTCTCTGGCCATGAAATGATAAAACTCGCGTATTGTCCAGGTTTTTGAAATGTAGTGTTTGCTTAAAATAACAATTCCAAATCTTGATTGATTTAATCCATCACTGATTGTAGCTGAAATACTGTCACCAGCATTCAACTCACGTCCTGAATACCAGATTTTCAAGCCAGCTTTTTGAAGGCGATCGCAAAGCTCATTGGCAATAGGTATCTTATCTTCTACCGCATGAGAGATAAAGGCATCGTATTCGTATGCTTTGGGCATTATCTAATTTTACAGTATAACAACTATAAACAAACACTTTACAAGAACTAAATCCTTTTTCCGAAATACAGTATATTCTTTCCGAAACCTACCTTACCAGTTTTAACCGCTCCAGCAAATCCTCTTTAAATTCCATACTCATTTGTACTTCATGTGAATCAAGATGAAGTGTATTACCTTCCAGCGAAGTAATCTTATTTACATTGACAATAAATGAGCGGTGTACTTTCGCAAATTGATGGTTATTAAGCTGTTCGTGAATATGCTTCATATTATTAGCCAGTTTATAGGTTTTTTGTGTTGTTACAACACAACAATAAGCACGATCAGCTTCGAGGTACAAAATATCATCATAGTCCAGTTTAATAAAAGATTGATTATCAACTCTTAAAAAAATACGGTCTTTCAAAATCTGATTTGTTTCGGATTTTGTTGCCTGATTTGCATTATGAAAGGCGATTTCAATGGCACGTATTAAGTCAAGCGCCATAAAGGGTTTTGATAAGTAGTTGGCAGGCATAGTCTTCTTGGCTCTGTCTACTGTTTTCTGATCGGTGTAGTCGCTAAGGTAAATAATAGGAATATCGTATTTGTCCTGAATAAATTTAGCCGTTGCAATACCATCAAGAGCACCTGATAACTCTATATCCATCAGAATCAGATCAGGTTTAACTTCCCCTACTTTTTCAATAGCCTCTTCCCCTGAATCACTGATAGCAACAACTTCCAGCGCGTGCTGTTTAAGTGTTGAAGCGATGCTTGCTGCTATTAGTGATTGATCTTCTACAATAAGTACTTTTATATTTTCCATACACTATATAGGGATTTGCAGTAATATTTGTGTTCCGGTTTCAATTTTAATAGTCATTTTACCTTTCAACTCCTTCACCAGTGTTCGCACCATCTTCAGTCCAAAAGAGGCGGATGATTCTGTATTCTCTGGCATGCCTGAACCGTTGTCTTGAATCAGTACAATTAAAGCGTGTGTGCCGTTGAAGTTAAGATTAACTGTTAACTCAGGTTTGTCTTTTCCATCAAAGGCATATTTAAAGGCATTACTAAGTAATTCATTAATAACCAATCCAAGAGGAATAGCTTTATCAACTTCCAATTGAATCTCATCTATGTCAAGATGAGTAACCAATCCCCTATTATTAAAACCGTAAGATTGCGCGAGATATTGAGTTAATTCACTTATATACTCCTTAATATTGATCTGCTGATTTTGATTTTCAGTGTACAGCTTTTTGTGAATCAGCGCCATGGCGTTAACCCGGCCTTCACTGCTCTTTACAGCGCTAATGGCACTGGCATCAGTTAACTCTTGCGACTGTAAGGTTAAGAGACTTGAAAGAATCTGTAAGTTGTTTTTTACACGGTGATTCAATTCTTTCAGCAAAAAATCATTTCTCTTTTTATTTCTCTGGGATGATTTGAATTGCAAAAACACCAACAAGGCTATTACCAGCAATAGTAATGCACTGATGATTAAACCCTCAATCCAAAGTTTGTTTTTCTCCAATTCAAGTTTTTGAAGAACTTGTTCCTTTTCGAGTAAATCAATTTGTTGTTCCTTTTGCTCAGTTTCATAGCGTATCTGCATGTTGAGCAGCGCTTCAGCTTTCTCTTTGGTGAGCAAGCTGTCTTTTATAACCAGTAAATCCTGTGAAGATTGGAAGGCATTTTTAAAATCCTTTTTCAAGTCAAATACTTTTACTTTCAACTCTAAGAATTGCTTCAGGTATTTGAGTGAACCTACCTGATAAACAAGTCCATCAATTTCTTTAATAATTTTTTCAGCTTGTGTTACATCACCCTTCAGTATTTTAATCTTCAAGATGCTAAGCAGTGCCTCCAACTGTCCCGACTGATCATAGGCTGCTTTTTGCAATATCAGCGATTGTTGAAAATAAGTTTCAGCTTCATTATAATTATTTAACTTTAACTGAACCTCTCCCAGGTTATTTAAAACGACTGGTGCTTTCTCGCCAATATCCTCTCTTATTTTCAGCGATTTCTTTAAATAGAAAAGCGCACTGTCATATTGTACCAAACTAATATGTACCTCACCTATATTGTTTAACGATTGCCCGATTCCTTTTTGATAACCAATTAGCTTTCGAACATTTAATGATTTGCGATAATAAATCAGGGCTTTATGAAAATCGCCTGTGTTGGAATAAATAGCACCAATAGTATTGTAACAAGACGCCAGTGCCCTATCTGGTTTCATTCTTTCGAGTTTTTCCAACGCATTAAAGGAATATTCCAGCGCCTTTTCATACAAGCCCTTATTTTTATAAATACCGGAAAGGTTGGTGTCTACTGTGGTGGAATTTGCAGAATCACCTAATTCGTTGTAAAGCAAATAGGCACCTTCATAATAGTGGATACTACTGTCGAAAAGGCCGCGCCTTTGAAATGCAACACCTAGTGCATTGTAACTCAAGGCTAGAACTGGTTTGTCAGCCTCATTTTGGTGTAGCAGTACACGTTTATAATAAACAATAGCACTATCCGGTTGAGCCATTTCACCAAACTCCCATCCGATTATTGACAATATATGAGCTGTTCTTTTAAAATTGTCACGTTGTTTCGGATCATTTAGAAGATCTTTAAGGCTATCAATTTTTACTTGACCTGATAGAGGTATGCATATTGAAAAAAGTAGCAGAAAAGGTACGAGGCCTTTCATAGACAAGGGGGACTGACATGAAGGTAATAAAAAACGGTGAAGTCTAGTAGCTTCACCGTTGTAAATTATTGAATATCTATTTATTAACCACCTCCAGGGGGATTTTGTGGCGGAAGTGGTGGTGGTGGAATAACAATAGGATCATCCTCTTCACCCGATGTGGTAATCACTTCTTCCGTACAACTCATTAAGAGTAAACCAAACACAAAAACCATTACATATTTGAAATTTTTCATTGTTTTAAAAGATTTAGATTGAACATGGCTGAGGCCATTAGTGCAAGGGCAAAGCATTTCCTGCTGAAGCGAATTCAGTATTCGGGAATTCATAAGCCTTGGCTTACACAAATACCAACAGCATTTTGATCATGGGTGGGAATCTGACCAGGTGCAGTTCAGGGTTGTGCTACCCATGAAAGCCATTACCTGAAATGCGCTTAGCCAGACGTTGATCGATCAATTGTTCTTGAACATGACAAAGGTGATGGATGGAGAGATTTTTAGCGTTACGATTGTTATACGCTATTCCCGGATTGTCATCGGATGTTTACGGATATTCTCCGTTTTTTCTACATTCGTAAATGAATATAAAAGTTGCGCATATCGAACAGCTTCTACTTGCTTTGGCAAAAAAAACAAGGCAATCCCTAGACAGTTCAGGATTTAAAAATATGAGTGATGTGATTCATAAAAAGACTAATCAAAATATCGATAGCCGCTATTTAAATGAATCATTGCACCAGAAAATTGAAGGCGCAAAAAAGAAGGGAGTTCAGGAATTGAAGTTTCAGATACATAGACTTAATCAACTTGCTGAATTTCTAAATCATGATAGCTTTCTGGAATTCATTGATGCCATAGAGAAGCCTCTCAATCCAATTTTGAAAAGTAGTCTTGGTGTTTATTATTGCTATTTGAGAAGAAATACAGAACAGGCGGTAATTTTGTCTTCCCCAGTTCGAATATTTGAGACAGCAGAGAAACAAGTTGTGTTTGAACTGAGGGGACCTGATCAAACATATTCTGGGAATGTTGTCTTAAAAAACAATTGCTTATTCATTCTTATGCAGGCCCAAAATGGCAAAGAGTTTCATCATGTATATCGAATCGGGCAGAAACTTGAGCCTAAGGTATTACAAGGAATATTTTCGGGTGTATCTACATCATCCGAGCCTATTGGTGGAAGGGTAATTCTAATCCGTACAGACATGGAATATGAAATAATTCAAAATCAAGGTACTGAAATTACCATGCTTAAAAATTCAAAGCACTTAACCGAAAGGCGCATTGCCGAATACTTTTCCAATTATACTGACAACAACCTGAGCCTGCTCAAATCCATGACCTTTGGTATTGATGATTTGGGGAAGTGTATGTAATAGGCTAGTAGGTTATAGCTAACAACAAATTTGTAGATTGACAGTCTAAAGTCAGATCAACGGACGTTGAAGGATCAGATTCTGTTTCGCTGATAAGCAAAGAATATCATATCTCCGATTCGGAACAGATCAAATAAGTTAAATGGTTTTTTATTCACAATTGCACTATAAGAGGTCAAACAAGAACATTTTGCAGACAATGTATTTCTAAATATTTAATGTAAAAGAAATGTTTCTTGATTCATATCCTAATCCAATATCGGAATATCCTTTGTCTTTAACATAGTCTGTATTACATTATGCTCCTGCTCAAAGATTACGATTTCGTTTTTGCCTGATGATAGCCAGCAACCGGGTACGTATAAGGTTTGTTGTGGGCCTACATGCCAGTAACGTCCTAATGCATGTCCGTTAACAAAGGCAATGCCTTTCCCCCAGCCACGCATATCTAAAAAGAAATCTGCTTTTTCTGTTACCTCAAATATGCCCGAATACAATACAGGCTGTTGTAATTTAGCTGTTGAAGAGTTGCTAAGGGTGGTCATCTGATCGAAAGGAAAAGAATACATTTTCCAGCTACCGGTAATCTCAATATCACCAATGAACACAGGAGAGATAATGCCTTTCTTATTGTTTACAATCTCAGCTCCATAGTTAATGCGCCCCATATTTTCTACAAGTATGTCAAGTCTGCCATTAAAAGGAATACTGATATCCATCTCGTACTTATTTTCCTGTCTGTTTAGAAAACCTACCTTTTTACCATTTAAATATACCAATGCATAATCGCGAAGACCGGTAATTTTTAGTTTCCCGTCTATGGCTTGTGTAAAGTGTTTACTGTACAAAACATAACCATGTCCCTGATTCAAGTCTTCAAAACTCATAGGGCTATCGTTGCTTACCGGTTTAATGCTGTTCTTCCAATCGAAAAAGTTAACTGACTTACTCAGTGCAATATCTAGTAGTGCCTTCACAGGAAGCTTCACCGGAATTTCAGGTATGGGATAATCAACATACTTTTTCATAACCTCTCGGATAGCCATATACTTTGGCGTAACCCAACCTGCTTCACTGATGGGTGCATCATAATCATAACTGGTCAGGTCTGGTTGTATGCCGTGTTCATCATTATAATTAGCACCAGAAGTAAATCCAAAATTGGTTCCTCCATGTGCCATATAAAAATTGAAGTGTACCTTACCTTGCAAATACTTTTCTGTTTGTTTCGCTATCTCATTGCCATCAATACGCACAAAGGGCTCTGCCCAGTGGTCTAACCAGCCTGGATAAAACTCGGCTACCATATAGGGGCCATTGTGTGGATAATAGGTGTCAATCGCTTTCTTCAAATTGTCGATGTTACCTTCACCATTGGCAGTAGGTAAAATATCCTTCAAGGCCCCACCATTGAACAACCAGGTGCCATCGGAGGTAAAGAAAGGCACTTCAAAGCCTGCATCAATTAATAGTTGTTTGATGGCTGTATTGTATTGCTGATGCTCTTCAATCGGAATATCTTTTCGTTGTGTGACATAAGAACCAAATTCATTTTCTGCCTGCACCAAAATAATCGGACCACCCTGCGTAATCTGCAATGACTTAACTTGTGCAGCCAATTGATTTAAGTAAACGCGGCACGAATCAAGAAAGGCTTTGTTATTGGTTCGTATTACTAAATCCTTGTTCTGCTGCAACCACCATGGATAGCCACCAAATTCCCACTCTGCGCAGGCATAAGGGCCTGGCCTGAGTATTACATAAAGTCCCTCCTGTTGTGCCGTGCGAATATATTCAGCCAGGTCTTTGTTACCTGTAGTAAAATCCCACACCCCGGGTGAAGGTGTATGGTAGTTCCAGAATACGTAAGTAGCCACCGTATTAAGCCCCATAGCCTTTAGCATTTTAAAACGATGACGCCAATATGCTTTTGGTATGCGCGCATAATGCATTTCACCGGAGTGGATCTGAATCGATTTGCCATTGTGTAAAAACTTACCATCCTGCACCACAAAGCTTTGGCTCGATTGTGCCATTACATATGGTGTTACACAAAGAAATAACAGCAGTAAGAGAGATATCTTTTCACTAGTAATGCGCACGCATGTTTCCATTTTTATTGTCATATAAATGATACAAATTATAATTTCTCAAAATACAGATACCGTTGAAAGCAAAGGACAGGCTTTTGCATCTTTAATTGTGATGCGCACTTGTGTAGTGAGATTAGGGTCAATTCTAATAATTCTTTTATAACCAATAGTTGTACCGTTAGCGACTTGTTGCCAGTTTTCATCTTTCCATACTTCTATGGTAAATGCTTTTACGCGTTGTCCCAGCTTAATGTATTCTTGCAATACAACATACTGGACTGTCTTATTTTCTGGAAATTGTATGGTTACTGCTCCTGTTACTATTTCATCGTCTGTTGCCCAATAACTTTCAGGATCATTATCAATAACCTTCTCTGCATTGTATTGTTTATCATGACCGCGGTAAGTATTGGCACTTACCTGAGCATCAAGTGTGAGGTCGCTTGCAAAGGTTTGCTTCAGTAAATTGCGCCATTCCAGCAAGGTATTCACATCGTTTTCATGCAGGAGTCCTCGTCTGTCTGGTGGAACATTAAGCAAAAGTGTAGAGCCTCTGCCTACTGATGTTAAATAAATATCGAATAATTGTTCCGGTGATTTCACCAGCGAATCTTCTGCTGCATGATAGAACCAGCCCGGCCGGATAGAAGTGTTAACTTCAGCGGGTATCCAGTGTGTGCCATGCTCCGAACCTGTATTCAAAAGTTTTTCTATACCGGCTTTGCCAGCATACAGCGTATCAGGAGTAAGCGTATTCCAATTGGTTTCACCACCTACTCCAGCCTCATTACCACTCCAGCGCACACCTGGTCCTGCATCGCTGAAAAAGATTACGCTCTTTTCCATTTTACGAACACTGTCTAATGTAGCAGGCCAATCGTAATAAGTAGCGCGATTAATCTCCCGCTTCTCTCGAGCACCACCATAATAACCATCGCCTCCATTGGCACCATCAAACCACATTTCAAAAACAGGACCGTAGTTAGTGAACAGTTCTGTTAGCTGATTGCGATAATAACTAACATAAGAAGCCTCACCATAATCGGCTCTGTTTCTATCCCAGGGCGACACATAAATGCCGAACTTCATGCCATATTTTTTACAGGATGCTGAAACGCTTTTCACTATATCAGCCTCTCCGTTTTGCAGTGGACTATTTTTTATTGAATGATCAGTGTATTGCGAAGGCCATAGACAAAAACCATCGTGATGCTTACAAGTAAGAATTAGACCTTTAAAACCTGCTTCATGCAACGTACTTACCCACTGATCGGTGTTGAGTGCACTTGGATTGAATACAGCAGGGCTTTCGTCACCATAGCCCCACTCCTTGTCTGTAAAAGTATTTGTTGTGAAATGGATAAAGGCATTCAGCTCCATTTCATGCCAAGCCATTTGTGCAGCACTCGGCAAAGGCTCTAATGGTATAGGGGTTGTGGCGCGATGTGGTGAGCACGCTATACTTAACAGAAGGTTGACGCCAATGAACACACGCCTAAATCGTATTTGTTTTTTAAAAAGTAGCACGAGCAGGTAACTAAAGTTAAAAAATAAAAGTAAGCATAGTGAGGGTATAATCTAAATACTTTTATTTCAGCATTAGTCTAGAGAACGCAATTATTAGTAAAGAAAGCCTTGTATAACAAATCAACACCCCTTTGTATTCATATACACATTAGGAAGCCCTGCATCATTAATCAATTTTACCCACCCTCCGTACTCTTTTTCAACATTGGCTTCTTCTGCGCGTTGGGTAGTGCAGGGATTTTCTTTGTAGACCTTAACTTTTACTTTGCACCAGGGGCCTTCACAGAAACCATCATCATAACCGGTGATAAACATGTGCATGCGTTCACCTTTTACTGTGAGAATGAGTTCAGCATCATCATAGGGTGATTCGCGAAGATTCAAGCCCTTACCCTTAGCCAATATTGGTGAATTTCTTCTTGAGATGAAGTAATCTTTCCAGCTCATCACGACAAAATCGCGGTCAATTATATCGCTTACTTTAGCCCAGGTATTACCGAGACTATTACCATCAAACAAACGCAAAACCTTAGTATCATTTTCATAAAATGGAATCACGTAGGTATCGTCTGAGTAATGATGCAGCTTTTCTAAAGGTACGTTTACACAATTGTTGGGGTTGCTGAGTGGTAGAATGAACATGCGCATGTGGCCATCGGTATACTTACCCACCGGGCAAAATTTTGACAAGGTTGCTACTTGCTTTTGTTGTGCATCAAATAAGGGTAGGCCGCCAGTTGGCACGTACACAAATTGTTGTCTTGGTAAATCGGGTAGTTTACTAAAATCGGGCACAAGCACACCTGCCCTACTTTCCAAATTAAGATTAAGATTTTCTTGTGTCCAAGCTTCCTGTACATAACAGACAGCTACCATCAACAACAAAAGAGATAATGCTTTTCGGAATTGGTTCATAATAGTTGCTACTGCGCTTAGTCTGGCGTTATACAATGTACCGTAAATACATAGATCTTTTCGCTAACCTGGCTATTCTACAATTAAACAACGCACTTTTTAAGCTAAAATCAAGGTTTAAAATATTTTGATAAAAGCACTTTCAATTTAAAAGTACTTTTGTATACCTTGCATCAGATTTAAACATCATATTTAGATGACTGCAGAAAAAAACTCCCGTTTGCGCATGCAAAAACTGCTCTCTATACAACTCATTGTTTTTGCAGTATTGCTGTTGGCTTTTAAAATTTATGCGGATAGTGAACCTGGTGCGCTTCCTCTCCTGCTGCTGTTAATTGGCTGTAGCTGGTACCTTAATAATCGTTACAGATTGAAATCGCAAGGTCATACACAATAATGCTTCATTCAACCTTACAGCAAGTCATATAAAAATTAAAACGTTATCCACTATGAACACACATGTTAACCTTTCTAAACCTTTAATGATTGTTGCGCTGGTAACTGGTATTATTCTGCTGGTTCCCCTCATTGTCATGCAGTATACCACAGAAGTAAACTGGGGCGTTGGTGATTTCATTGTTATGGGTATTTTACTTTTCGGTACGGGGGCAGCCTTTGTAATACTCACAGCATACTCATATAATGCTATTCACAAGGTAGCCATGGTTTTTGCCATAGGTGCTACTTTTCTAATGATTTGGTCGAATCTTGCTGTAGGCCTAATTGGTGGTGGCGCAAATGCTGGCAACTTAATGTATGCCGCTGTTTTACTTGTTGGTCTGGTGGGCACTTATCATTCTCGGTTCAGCTCACGCGGTATGGAGCGTACTATGTTTGCCATGGCTCTAACCTTTGTACTTATTGCCATTATTGCTTTAGTCGCTAATATGCAGGACTATCCAGGCAGCTCAGTAAAAGAAATAATTGGCGTTAATGCGCTCTTCACAATACTCTATGTAATTGCAGGTATGCTATTTCGATTCGTGGGTACAGAAGAAGATAAACAACTTAAGAAAAGCAACTCATAACAATAATCAATAGTATGGCATCTATCATAAATAGCACAATTCATATTCGTATGCCGTTAAGTAAACGCATGTTGATTGGCGCAGAAATAGCCTTAGTACTGATTACCTTGTTTCTTTTAACAGTTAAAGAACCTGAGCCGGCATGGGGAAAGTATTGGATGATTAGACCTTTGCTCGCCATGACCATGGCAGGTGCAATAGGTGGTTTCTGTAACTATGTCATTATCAACTTTAGAAGTCAGATGGGCTTTACCAAATCTGCGGCCATTCTACTAAGCGTTATTGTTTCTATACTTGGCTTGTTTGTAGGGTTTGCTTTTGGATTGTATGGTACGGTGTTGAATTGAGTTTAGCCTCTCTCCTATTAAATTAACACACTCAAATACAAAATCATATATAATTCTCAGATAGTTGAAACAACTTGTTCGTGTACTTTACCTGGTAATACCTAAAAGTGATTCGGGTAATTTAGAAAAATATTGGAGTGAGTTTATTGCTTTCGGTTTTAAACAAGCCTTATCCTGTATTTTTCCTGCCTTTATCTTTTGCATGCTCGTTGTTTCAAACCTTACTACTATTCCCTTTTTACCACGCTATGATTTTCTGTTGATTGCTTGTGTTGTTATGCAAGCCATCATGTACTTCTCAAAACTTGAATCTGGTATGGAATTGCTCGTCATTACTATGTTTCATGTATTGGGTTTAATTATGGAAATCTACAAGGTGTCTATGCATTCATGGTCGTATCCAGAATTTGCCTATACTAAAATATATGGTGTGCCTTTATATAGTGGTTTTATGTATGCTAGTGTTGGAAGCTATGTTTGTCAGGCATGGCGCTGGTGCAGTTTGAAAATAATAAATTGGCCTGAATTTATTCCAGCTACACTTGTCTCCATTGGTATCTACGTTAACTTTTTCACCCACCATTATGCTTACGACTTCCGTTGGGTACTTACTCTTTTACTGATCATTATATTCTGGAAAACAAAAGTGATTTTTACTACGAACAACATTAAAAGAAAAATGCCGCTGGTTCTGTCATTTCTACTCATTGGTTTCTTTATCTGGGTTGCAGAAAATATGGCTACCTATTTGGGTGCATGGAAATATGCTACGCAGCATGAGGGATGGAAAATGGTTAGTCTTGGAAAAATATCTTCCTGGTTTTTATTGATAGTACTCAGTATCGTGATTGTTATTCAACTCAAGTTTTTTAGGGCTTACAACAAAAAACAATAATATCCACTCACCTACCGCATGATACGTTTCAGTAAAACTTATTTTATCATTGCTTTACTCATTTTTGTTGTTGAAGTATTGATTGCGCTTTTCATCCGAGATCGAATTATAAGGCCATACCTGGGCGATGTCTTGGTGGTAATACTCATTTACTGTTTTATTAAATCTTTTCTCTCATGGCCTTATCAACTAACGGCTATGGGTGTATTGCTCTTCTCGTTTTTTATTGAATGGCTGCAATCCATCAACTTTGTTGAAAAAATTGGATTAAAACATTCCACATTGGCGAATACCATTATTGGTAATTCTTTTGCCTGGCTTGATATACTCGCCTATATTGTTGGCATTATTATCGTATTGGTGATAGAGAAACGAAGGGCAAGCAATATTTTTATATGAAGCAAGAGTACTTTGTCAGCGAAAATTCCATTGTGCGAAAAATTTGGGGGAAGAGCGATACCGTTCTCTTCATCTTTGCAGGTGCTGCCGCTGAGTTTGCGCTAAATAAAGCAGTGGATTGGCTTTACTTTACCGGTCGACTTCCTGCAGATCCCATTAAGAGACTCTTCAGTACAGTTGCTTATGCCCGTGCCATTATCTTCTCAGAAAAAAGCAAAGCTCTTCAAGCCATAACTGCCGTAAATGCCATACATGCACAAGTAGAAGAAAAGCGTGGTGCTTCTATTCCGGACTGGGCCTACCGGGATGTGCTCTACATGTTGGTTGATTATTCTATCCGGTCTTTCGAAGCGCTGGAGCGTGAATTAAACAACGAGGAGAAGGAAGAAATCTTTGATGTTTTTAAAAGGTTAGGTATTGGCATGGGAATTAAAAATTTGCCTGACACTTTAGCATCATGGTATGTACAGCGTGAAGAGCATTTACAAGAAAACCTAGCTTATAGTCACCATACGGCCGACTTATTTGAACAATATAAAAAACACCTTGGGGTAATACGCTATGCTATTTTATTAGGCGTACAAAGCTATTTGGCACCCAAACAGGTAAGTGCCTTGTTTCACTTTCAAAAGTTTTCTTTTGTACAGCCGCTATTATACCTGTATAACCTAAGCAAGCTTGTTAAACTTGACTGGATCATGAAAGCCTTGTTATTACCATCACAGTACAAAAAGCAAATCAGCGCTATCGAAGAAAAAGTTTAAGTCTTAATTTTATTGCTAATATGCTTCTTTACCTAAAATCCGTCTGGCTGCTGTTTGCTTCCGTTTTCAGCGGTCTGACGGATTATCAATTAAAATTCCAGCAGTTTTTCAAACCAGTGGTATCTAAACAGATTAGCAGATTAATTTTTATAAAAGCTTATAAAGTATGCATCTTTGCTTATGCAGAAAATTAAAACCGCCCTACTCTCCTTTGGCATGTCAGGCAAAGTATTTCATGCGCCCTTTCTGGAAGCACATAGTGGCTTTACCATAGGGGGAGCATGGGAGCGCAGTAAAGAGGAAATAGCCAAGCAATATCCAGATGCGAAACGTTATACATCGCTGGAGGCTATTTTAAATGATCCAAGTATTGAACTCATTATTGTAAACACACCAACTTATACTCATTACGATTATGCTAAACATTCGTTGTTGGCGGGTAAGCATGTTGTAGTAGAAAAAGCTTTTACCACCACCGTTGCGGAAGCGGAAGAATTGAAAAGTATTTCTGAGAAGCAAAATAAGAAGTTGGCGGTTTTTCAAAACAGAAGGTGGGATAGTGATTTTAAAACTGTGCAACAAGTAATTAATGATGGTAAGCTGGGGGAACTGGTTGAAGTAACTTTTTCCTTTGATCGTTTTAATCCTTTGCTTAGTCCGAAACAACATAAAGAAACACCCGGCCCCGGTGCAGGTGTTGTTAACGACTTAGGGCCACACCTGATCGACCAGGCATTAGTTTTATTTGGTATGCCTGAAGCAGTTTTTGCTGACATTGCGATAACGCGTAAACATTCACGTGTTGATGATTATTTTGAAATACTGCTTTACTATCCCCAACATCGTGTCAGGCTTAAGGCAGGTTACTTTGTAAAAGAGAACGGACCGGCTTATATCGTTCATGCACGCAATGGTTCATTTATAAAATCGCGTAGCGATAGACAAGAATCGCGCTTATTGGCTGGAGAAAAACCGACACTGGCTGACTGGGGTGTGGAGCCTGAAACAGAACAAGGCATCTTAAATTATTTGAAAGCAGGAGAAACGGTGCGAGAGAAAATTCCTACTCTTGCTGGCAATTACCTGTCCTTTTACGAAGGCATCCACAGGTCAATTGTACAAAATGAGGCCACGCCAGTAACAGCACAGGACGGCCTTAACGTGATGAAAATTATTGAGGCTGCTTTAAGGAGCAGTGAAGATAAAACAATAATTGATTTATAGATTTCACAAATTATATCAACTACAACCATTGGTATAAGTTAAAACTTTTTCTCTATCCAAATTTAGCAATTGTATATCTCAAGAATATCTTGATAAGATTAAAAACTATTAAAACTACAGCAAGTATAAACCAGTAGTAGAGAACCAATAGCACTGACAATCCAAAGCACAGTACCAAATAATAAAGGCCTCACTCCCATCTCGGTAAACATGGCTTTATTCAAACCTAAGCCAATCAAGAAAAGTACAATAGTGAATAATACTTTTGATACTTGCGTAAATATGGAGGCCGTTGTTTGAAAGAAGGGAATGTAAGAAGACAAGAGTACAGCCAAGAGGAAAAAGCCTATGAAATACGGTATAGTAAATTTTTTCTTATCGCTTTGCATAGCAATAGCTGCTACTGAGGAAACCGGAATAATCCACAACACACGGGTAAGTTTAACCGTTGTCGCCAAGGCCAGGCTTTGATCTCCAAATTGTGAAGCTGCACCAACAACAGAACTGGTGTCATGTATGGCCATGGCTGCCCACCAGGCAAATTGCGAGCCCGACATATCCAACCATTTAGCCACCATCGGAAAAATTAGCAAAGCAATGGCATTCAAAATAAAGACTACACCCATGGCGGTGCTTAGTTCAATATTTTTTGCTTTAACAATTGGTGACATCGCTGCGATTGCGCTACCACCACATATAGCAGTACCTGAGGTGATTAACAGTGCTGTACGCGTGTTAATTTTAAAGACTTTAGCCAGCAGGAAGCCTGCTATCAGTATAACACCTAACATCATCAGGGTAACTACTGCTCCCTCCTGTCCGGTAGCCAATACGTTGTTAACGTTCAATCCAAAGCCAAGTCCTACCACAGCAATTTTTAAGAGTGGGCCATGAAACTTTGCCAGACTTTCCCGACTAAAAGGAGAGTTTAACAAAAAGCTAAAAAGTAAACCTGTTGCCAGTCCCCAAATGGGTGAAGCCATGCTGATCACTAAAATAATTAGAATGATAAAGAAGCTTATTTTGAGGTAATACTTGCCCATGACAGCAGCTAACGTACAGACTTCCTAATGGTTGGTAGGATTTTAATCCTTGACGTCCAAAAGTTGTTAAAATGTGTTAACCTTTCATTAGGCACCAAATGATACAAAGTCAATTTGTATCATTTAGTTTCTGAAGCATTTCAATCAACTCCTTCCCCGAAGAATTTTTGTTGATGACTTTATCTTCTAATTCATATCCTGAATGCTCGGCATTTTGAACGACATCTTGATTTTTTCTGATTCTTATCCCATTTGTCTCGTCTTGATAGACGAACAAAATGGAAAAACGTTCAATTATATTTTTTATCTGCATAACAAGAAAGGTTATAGATAAGGTCTTAAAAGTAAACTTTTAGCCTCTCCCTAATTCAACCCATTACCAATAAAATATAATCATTGGTTCTGTTTTTATAAGAAAAGGATCAATTCTGCACATGTTGGAATAAATATAATAAATTACTTCTATGATAAGGCTATTGAAACACACTGCGTTATTTATCACGCTATTCTTAAGTTATTCATGTGCAGTAAAAGATAAAAAAAATGAAGATAACACGACTATAACTTCAGACACTACTATAGGAACTTCTATTAATTATTCTGAAATAGTTGCTGATAAGGATACAGTTGTAATGGAAGTCGATCTCTTTGGGGCTGATTCGATTTTCTACCAACTTATTACCGAAAAATCAAAGCAAAAAGGTGCTTTTGCAAAGATGCTTATTGTTACAGATGGTATTGTAAGTGTTGGGACTGACCAAGATAGTTTGCTTGTAGTGTTGCTTCAGACGGGCACAGGAAGTTATGGGGGTATAAAAAACGATGCGTTACCATTTGAAACGATCTATTCAACCCTTGCACTCCTTAAATTTGAAAATAATACCTATAAATTAGTTGATCATATGGAATTGTCTGAAAGTGGTGGTCAAGGACTTTATTACAATGAAGTATTCTGCTCGACTATCCGGATTGCAAATGATAGAGATGCAGTGGTTATGCACGAAATCGACTCTGAGGAAGGTGCTGGTGATTCAGGTCACAAATATCACACTGCCAAGCTTTTTATTAGTAGCAATCATGAACTAACAGAAATACTGTCTTATCCTGTCAGTCACTATCAATTTTCCAGTGATGAAGTTGAATCTTTTTATGAAATAAACATTGAAACTATAATTACTTTACAAAAGTCTGAGGGACTTTTAAAAAGCATTCTTTTTTCATCTCCGGAAATGTATCCAGAAGTATACTATAAAGACCTGGATTTTAAAGGTGGCAATCAATTGTTCAAGTGGGATGGAAAAAAGTACATTTTACACGAAGATTACGGTAATTTTTAACACTGTCATATCCCATTAACGGACATCTCACACCAACAACGAACAACTAAAGTAGCCAAAATTTCATTCCTGGCCGTATTTTGGTTTGGTACAAATTTCGCCTATTAAAGCAAAAACCAAATCATGTCAGGCAACTTCATACTCTTGTTTATTCGCAACCTCAAAAGGCAAAGACTCTTCTCTACAATCAACTTACTAGGCCTTACCGTAAGCATGGTCAGTACAGTGCTAATTTATCTTTATGTACAACATGAGCTCAGCCACGATCGCTTTCACCATGATGTAGAACGCATCTACCGCGTAAACCAGACTTTTATCTGGGGTGAAAACAATAAGGATCAATTTGCATCTACCGGACCTGGTGTGGCATATGCACTCAAACAAGAACTTCCAGAAATAGAACTTATCACCAGTATTCATACACCTGGTAATTTTATCATGTCTTACTCAAACCCTGCAGGAGAAGTACTTGCTTTTGAAGAAGACAGGGTTTTAGCTGCTGACTCAAACTTTTTCTCCATGTTTAATTTTTCCTTATTGACAGGAGATGCGTCCACAGTATTTGATCAGGCCAATACCATGGTGATGACCGCTTCTTGTGCTAAAAAATACTTTGGAGAAGCAGACCCAATAGGAAAACTCGTTCGTGTTGGAGGCATTAATGGTGAGGAGCAAAAAACATATGAGATCACGGGGGTTGTTGCGGACACACCTGATAATTCTTACATAGAATTTGATGTGATATTATCCATGAAAAGCTTTCCTGCAGTTGAACGCTTTTACTGGAGCTGGGTATGGACACAACTAGAAACCTACGTGCGCTTAGAGCCTCAAGTTGATGTTGAAAACGTAAAGAAAAAATTACTCGACATACCTCGTAAACATCTTGGGCAAACCATGAGCATAGCTTTTAACATGACTTATGATGAATATATCAAGTCAGGTAAAAAGTGGGAACTATTTCTTCAACCCATGACCAGCATTCATTTGCCGGAACAAACGGTAATTAACCGCTTGAATGATTCTGGAAATCGCACTGTCATTTATACATTCACCGGAGCTGCCATCTTTATAGTTCTTTTGTCTTGTGTCAATTTCATGAACCTGTCTACTGCACAATTTACACGTAGGGTGAAAGAAGCAAGCATACGAAAAATACTTGGGTTGGGTAAAGGCCATCTAAGTCTTCAATACTTTGCAGAAGCATTTATTTTTTGCATAGTTGCATTAGTTATTGCCCTCGCACTAACGCAATTACTACTCCCCTTATTTAATATCATCACTGATAAACGACTTGAACTTGATTTGTTGAATAATTTATCGCTGGTGTCGGGCATGGTAGGTCTTGTTGTACTCATGACCTTAATTTCAGGCAGCTATCCTGCCCTATTCTTAAGTTCCTTTAACCCGGTAGTAGCCATGAAAGGAAAGTTAAAGGTGGGGCGTGAAGGAAAATTTTTCCGAAATAGCCTGGTTATTTTTCAGTTCAGTGTTTCCATTATTCTCATTATCTGTACAGCCATTGTATTTCAGCAACTCAACTTTGTTGCCGATAAAAATCTGGGTTTCAATAGAGAAAATGTGTTGGTTATTGAACACATAGAAGCCTTAAGCGATGCTGAAAGTTTTACCCAGGCAAGCATGAACATTAGCGGTGTAGCCGATGCTACCTGGTGCAATTCGGTGCCGCCAGGTATTTGGGGTGGAGATACCTTTGGTGTAGAGGGAAATAGTGAGTTAAGAATTCCTATCAACTTTACCGCGGCTGATGAGCATTACCTGACCACACTCGGTATTAAATTAAAATTTGGCAGAAACTTCTCAAAGGATGTTCCTGCTGATGTAAACCGTATTATCCTTAATGAATCAGCTATTAAAAAAATAGGTTGGCCCTTAAATGAATCTGTGATTGGTAAACGTATTTACTACGGCAATGAGACTTTTGAAATAGTCGGTATTGTGGCAGATTATAATTACTGGTCGCTGGCCAACCCCATTGAACCCATGGCCATCTTCCATATTAAAACCAAACAAATATATCCAGAAAAACGTCAACGACTTGCGCTGCGTATTAACGCACAAGATGCCAAAGCCTGGGAACAAAGTATAGCTGAAATGCAAAGTCTTTGGAAAACGCGTGCAGGAGATACACCTTTTCAGTACTTCTTTATTGATCAGGCATTTGCAGAAACCTTTCGTTCGCAACAGCAATTTGGGAAAGTACTTATTGTTATGGCCTCTCTTGCCATCTTAATTGCCAGTCTTGGTTTACTAGGCATGATCATTTATGCATTAGAGCAAAGAACTAAAGAGATTGGTATTCGAAAGGTTTCCGGAGCTTCTGTTTTCGATATCCTGAGTTTAATTTCGAGATCTTATACAACCCTCATCAGCATTGCTTTTGTGTTTGGCGCTCCCATCTCATATTTTTTAATGGATAAATGGCTTGAGAGCTTCGCCTACAAGATTCAACCTTCAGCATGGATTTTTGCAGGTGCCGGTGTCGGTACTTTTGCTGTGGCTACTATCATTACCTCGTATCACGCCATCAAAGCTGCAAGACAAAATCCGATTGAAGTATTAAAGGACGAATAGTGTGTGGAGTGTAAAAGCTAAGATCTAAATAAAAGTGTTCATAAAATCTTAACTGACACGGGTAAATCATTCAAGCGAAAAGTCGAAATTTTGCTTGGCATATTTGCCTTTGTTTAAACCTTCAATGCTGGCAAAGAGCCGATTTTTAATGCGCCTGTAGGCAATACGTTGTGGAAAATCATGGTCAGGGTTTGTGCAGATAAACTCAGACCTACCTACAAACTGTACTTTAAAGGTGACTGGTTTGCTATTATTCTGCCCTATTACTGTTGGAATATAGTACCAGCTCCCCTTTCTAAGTACGAGTAGGATTGCCTCTTGAGGCAAGGTATCATTACTTGGTTTTACGAAGAAACTGCGCCCACAATAAGTACTATCATTTAACAAATCCCATTGCTCAACTACATACCCTTGACCTGTATTAATTTTCCAGGTACCAGTAAGCCACTTAAAGGCCTCTGTTGTTTGTGCATGCGTCTGCATAGCAAACAAAAAAATGGTTAAGCTTAAAATAATCTTCTTCATTGTTTGATGAGGTTATAATATTGATAAGCTTAAAACTAGCTAATCACATCAAAACAAAATTGTAAAAATGCGACCTCTATGCTCCCTGAATAAACAAAGAAGACATTTTAAGACTATCGGCATAAAACTGCTTGGGCGTCATTCCGGTAAACTCTTTAAAGTCTTTAATAAAATGTGCCTGATCGAAGTAGCCATTTTCAACAGCCAATGAGGCTAGATTATTAAACTGCTTTTGCTCAAGGTTTTTCAAAGTGTGTTGTAAGCGAATAATTTTAGCTAACTGCTTGGGACTAAGTCCTACAGTATTGGCGAACCTGCGTTCTAACTGTCTTCGGGAAGTACTTTGCTGTATTGCCAATTGATCTATAGTCAACTGGCCTTTCAAGGATAATAGTGTTTCAACACTGGATGCAGTGATTACATCAATAGTATTTTTATTTTTCAACCGATTCAACAGAAAGCTCTCGAGTATTGTAATTCTTTCTTGATATGTTGGAGCGCTGACTACTGCTTTCTCAAGTGCTTCCCCCTCTTGTCCATACAATTCAGTTAAAGCCACCGCACGATTCTCCATTGCAGATATTGGTATAGTACTAAATGGAATAAAACCATCAGGACAAAAACGCACTGCAAAAATACCGGTAACACCAGTCGCTGCTATCTCTAACTGCCTTGTTAATTGTCCGAAAACAAAGCTTCGGGGTTGAAGAAAACTACTGCCATTATCTGAAAATTGTTTGTATTGATCGCCATAATGAATGATCATTTCCATACAGCCATCAGCAACAATGCGTTGATGATCTGGATTATCTTCTTGCGGAGCATCAAGGATCCAATAACATTTAACAAAATCAGATAATGATTCGGATGGAAGATAAGTCTGATAATCCATAATTTATTTTACCGAAACTACTATTTCGGATTGGGATAATCAATACTCTTTGAGGTTGGAGGTTCGATGTTAAAGGTTAGAAGCAAGAAGTTAGAAATAGGAAATTAGAAATAGGAAATAGCTTCTTATATCCCTTAAAATGAGATGCTAATCTAACTACCATAAACTAACAACCAACTACGAAAAACGAACAACCAATAACCAACAACGAAAAATGCCCCCAGACACACCAGTAGGCCCTTAACGCAATTCTAATCTCATTTTAATCCCTTTAAACCCCGCAAATTCAAACTTATATTTCTTTGGCTCGTTCTTTGTAATAATCACAATACATTAAACAACAAATGCTATGAAAACGCTTAAGTTAAAAATGCTGTCGTTGTTTTTCCTCATGAGTGGAGGGCTCGCAGTTATCGGTCAAAGTTATCAATCGGAAGTTCCCGGTGATGATTTCAGTCTTGAAGGTGCGCTCGAACTTTTTAAAAAATCCAGCTCACCGGAAGAATTTGAACGCTTGCTTAATTCGGCTGACGCCAGAGTAAATAATTTGGATTTAAATGGTGATGGACAAATTGATTATATCCGAGTAATAGATAAAAATCGTGGTAACGTACATGCGTTCATTTTGCAAGCCGTTATTTCTGAAAACGAAGGTCAGGATATAGCCGTAATTGAATTGGAAAAACTTGCCAATGGAAAAGCAGTACTCCAAATTACGGGTGACGAAGATATATATGGTATTGAAACCATTATAGAACCAACTGAAGAAGTAAGAATAAATGCAGGCACAATGTCAACACGTACAGTAGTTAACGTTTGGGCATGGCCATCGGTACAATATGTTTACAGTCCTTATTATACAGTGTGGATTTCACCGTGGCACTGGCGTATAAGACCTGTTTGGTGGAGCAGTTGGGGACCTGTATCCTACTACGATTACTATAGCTACTGGCATCCTTACAGAAACTATTATTCACATTGTCATACACATCGTGTTGCTTATGCGCGTGATTTGTATCGCCCACATAGAACAACCTCTGTAGTGGTACACAACAGGCATCACGACCGGGTTGTACAGTATAGAAGTTCGAGACAGGCTAACGAGCGTAACTATAGCAATAACAGTCGTTCAGATAAAAGTGGTTATGCCAACAGTGGAACACGCACACTAAATACGAACGATAAGCAGAGGACTAATTCGAGGAGCCTTAGTACTACAAACAATAACGAGTACAAAACCAGGGATGAAAAACAACAGTACAGACCAGCTGTGGGTACCAAGAGTAAGAAGAAACAAAGCTTTGAAAGAAGAGAAGTTGGTAAGTCGAGTTCTCCAACTTTTAACAGAAGCACTAGCGAAAAAAGTAAACAGCAGAGTGCACCACGCAGTATTAGTCCACAACAAAAGAATAGCAGCTCTTACCAACGCTCAGGATCGAGTAACGTAAGTAAAAGTAGTGCACCCCGCCAGATAAAAACAAATACAGGCGGTGCATCATCAAAACCTACTTTTAAAAGATCAGACAGTGGATCGAGTAGTAAGAAGAAAAACTAATAAAACGAAAGAGACAGATAAAATCTGTCTCTTTTTTCTTTTAAGAACTTCCTAATTAAAATAAGTTATTTTTTATCTCTCTACTGATCCAAATCTCTTAACAGTTGCTTCATTTGCGGAAACTTAAAAGCAAATCCTTCATTTAATAAGCGTGTTGGAACTACTCTCCTGCTTTTCATAATTAACTCCGTTTCGGTATTGATGACTAGTGACGCTATCCTAGAATATATAACACGGGTTGATGGACCAACGATCAAAAATCGGAGTAAAACTGAAGATTTTATAAAACTAAAAAGCCACCCCGAACTAACGAGGTGGCTAAAGGTATTATCGCCTCAAGCAAGATTATTTACCTAAACCAAACCTATGCCTTCTGCGCTACCTTTCTTTTTTAACTAAAAGCTTTAATAAACTGGAAAAATCAATCCAGTAGATGTTGCCTGTGCCATTTTGTACTTGTGTGCATGAATTAACAATGTCCTGATAAGAAGCAGGTTGTTGACTAAAATCTATGGGTAGGCTATGTCTGTCGCTTGTTATAAATAATGACTTCCCATCGGGAGAAACATAAGGACAATAGTCTAATTGCTTAGAGTTAATGCTTTTCAAGTTAACAGCTGTCATCCACTGACCTTTGTCATTTTTACGACTTATGTATAAATCGCCCCCGCCTGTATCGTCTTTTCTACCATAAGAAGTAAAAATAATGTATTGCTCTGCAGGATCAACGAAAGCATTGAACTCATAGAACTTTGTATTAACTGCTGTATCTAAGGGCACCGGTTTTTGATAAGTATTGTCTTTAAAAATTGCTTGGTAAATATCTTCCCTTCCAGGTCCATCCTTGTATGAAGCGGTGAAGTATAAATTTCCATTCTTGGCCACGGATGGATAAAACTCGTCAGTTGTTGTATTGACTACATTGCCAAGGTTTATTGGCTCAGACCAATTTTCACCCTGTCTCATTACTTTCCAAATATCAAAATCTTTGATCTCTGTACCATTAAGTGGACGGTTGGAAGCGAAGTAAAGTGTTTTGCCATCTGCACTGAAGGCAGGCTCAAGGTCGCTATACCGGCCTGCAAAAGAAGCCACAGTAGGTTTTGTCCATTCTCCTTTAATTTTCTTACTAAAAACAATCGTCTGGAAAGTGGATTTAGGTGTGGAAACGGTATAGTAGATTTCCATTCCGTCTGGCGAAATTGCAAAGTCGCGTTCGTTAATGGCCGTTGAAATAAAACCCTCTCCAAAAAGTTTAAGCTCGGTTGGAGGAGATGAAAAATTGATAACCTGTGCTTGTATTGAGTATGAACAAAGAAATAATATAACAGTGAGTTGCTTCATAAAAATTTGATTGATCGATAACCTATCAATTACTAAATATTGTATTATAAATCATCTGAGCTGCAATTTGACTACCATTGATGGATGGGTGAAATCCATCCGCTCCATAGTAACTAAAATCCTGTGTGGAGTCAATGTAAGACTTCCACGCCTCACCCACAGGGCACAGCATAGACTCGGTTTGTACAGACGCATCGCGGTAGTTTTGTATTACTCCAGCAAAGGTCTGATAGTTGGCACGAGAAGGCCACACCATGAAGAAAACAAGTCTTGCTCCTTTTTCATCACAAACTATTTTAAACCTGTCTCCATAATCAAACAGCATATCTCTTCCTTCTTGCTGAGATGAAGGCCCTTGCTGAATAATTACGTAATTAAAGTATTTTTCATTCATTAGTTTCTGAAATTTCTCATCACGCCAATGATCTTCCAGGGCATAGTTGGGGTACGCCAGCATTTCTGTTTCAATTTTTATGTCGTTGTTAACTCCGATGGCCTGTACCATAGCAGGAAGGTTATTCGTGTAGGTGAGACTATTACCTACAAATAATATACGTACAATAGGCTCTGCATATGTGCTGTCGTTACCAAAATGACCAGACTCAGAAACACGTGAGCTGCTCTCCTTTTGTTCCGGTACTGCCGCTTCTTTGGCACAGGCTATCTGCATTAGCATGATAATTGACCATAGGAAAAAAAAATTCTTTCGTTTCATAAATACTTCATTTTAGACTAATCATTTTTTGAGTTTCATCAGCCAATTCATTGATGTCCTTCATAATACTGGCTCTGTTCTTTGAAAAACCAATAAAGCGCTCAAACAAGAATAGGTTCTGTTTTCCTTGACTCTCCTTTGGCTCAGCTGCAAGATATTGTAAGGCAATATTTGTCATGTGTACTTCAGCTTGTTCTAACATCTTAATTCGCTTATAGAGTTTTAACAGTTGTTCGTGTAACCGAAAATCGACTATATCACTATTTCTGGTAGCTATGGCATATTCTATGACAGAATAATTATACTGTGGCTGCAAATAATAATATTGATTAAACTCTCCGACAATATTCAAATTCAACAGACTATCCCATTTCTTGCTATTATTTTCCTGATACTTTGCCATTGAAGGAAAGTAATACACGATTTCACTAATTTCTTGCTGCAGACTTCTCATCACTTTTTCTCTCTCAGCGGATTCCTTATTGTTTTCACTCCATCCATTTAATAAAAAGGCAACCGAAACACCAGTAATCACAATAAGTAAATCAAGAATAGGTTTCAGTGTCACCAATAAATTTGGCATAGGATTGAGCTTTTAATCTGATACTAAACTATCTTTTTGTATAGAACTAAGCCAAATGCTTAAACCGAATACGCATATTTGTCAACAGAAAGTATTTTTCTGTCAACTAAAAGAATTTCCGATGCTGTTAAAATTCTGTGTGATTGCCTTACTTTTGCCTCCTGTATAATGAAAAAGATATCGAATCATCTACTCTTCTGGCTGGCATATATAGTTTTTAAGGCTTACCTGAATATTTCTTCTGATAGCATAGATTTTGTTTTCGATACAAAGGAGGTCTGGATACGCTTTGGTCAATTACTCCTCGTTCAAGTGGCTTTTCTCAGCATAAAAATACCTTTCATCTATTCAAGCTTTTATTTGTTGAATAGATACCTTGAAGACAATACATGGTTTATTAAGTCCTTGCTTTCATTTGTATTCAGCTTTTTTCTCGCTGTTGTATTAATGTCAGTGATTAACCATAATCTTATTTTACCTATTATTCTTCAATACAAGGGAGAGTTAGGTTCAGTATTTAATCCAGGCAGTTTATTATACCATGCATTTAGTCTTGCTTTTATTACTGGAATTGCTCTGGCTATTAAATTAATTCGTATTCAGTCACGTAAGCGATTACACGAACTATCGCTTGAAAAAGAAAGGGTTAATACAGAACTGAAATATTTGAAAGCACAACTTAATCCGCACTTCCTTTTTAATACCCTAAACAACATTTATTCACTTGCCCGAAAGCAATCTGCTCATACACCTGAGGCTATTCTTAAGCTATCAAAACTCATGCGTTTTATGCTTTATGAGGCCAGTAAAAGTGACATATTGCTAACCGAAGAGATCAGGATGATTGAAGATTACATCAGTCTTGAAAGACTTCGTTATACTGATCGCGTTAGCATTACATTTCATAATGTAGTTGATGACCCTGCACAGCGCATTGCACCACTACTGCTTATTCACTTTGTTGAAAATGCCTTTAAACACGGTCTTAGTGAGTCTCGTAGTGATGCTTTTATAAAAATTGATGTTACACTTAAAAATGGTTTACTCGAGGCTAGCATAGCCAACAGTAAGGCAGATAAAATTACTAAAGATGAAAGCACAAGTTCCATCGGGCTTGAAAATATAAAACGTCAATTACAATTAATCTATCCAACGCATAAATTGATCATTAAGGATGAAGCTACTATATTTAGCGTAGAACTTAGTTTACCTCTGAGCAAATGACAATACGATGTCTAATTGTTGAAGATGAACCACTGGCAGCAGATATCTTGAAAGATTATATTGCCAAAATTACTCATTTGAAATTAGTGGCTGTTTGTTCAGATGCTTTTCAGGCAATGGAATACCTGAACTCTCAGCGTATTGATTTACTCTTACTGGATATTCACCTGCCAGGATTAAAGGGACTGGACTTTCTTAAAACATTAAAAAATCCGCCAGCTGTAATTCTTACAACGGCCTACCATGAATATGCTTTACAAGGATATGAGTTCAGTGTAAAGGATTACCTGCTTAAGCCCATAGAATTCACTCGTTTTGTTGAAGCCATTAATAAGGTAAGTATTTCCAAAACTGATCATTTGGACAAAGGAGTTATTACTATTTATGCAGATAAAAAAAACTGTATCATTGCACTTGATGACATAACATATATAGAAAGTCAAAAGGAATATATTAATGTTAATACCCTATCAGGTTGCTACACATCAAAGTACGCTTTAAGTAAAATAGAAGAAGAACTTGATCCACGTAAGTTTTGGCGTATACATCGGTCTTTCCTTATCGCTATCTCTAAAATTCAATCGTACAACGCGCAAGAGATTACCATTAAGGATAAAAGCATTCCAATAGGTGGTAATTACAGAGAAGAGATACTTGAGAAGTTGAAGCAACTCTTTGGTACCACACAGCACTAAACCGTCAATAGTTTTGATGGCGCTTCACTGTGGGTTAACATTAGTTTATGCATTGCCCTGGTGCAAGCAATATATAGCATACTCCTGTCTACCATCGACTGGTAATTGCGTTCTGATACAAAAGGTACTATTACCTGATCAAACTCAAGTCCTTTAGCCAAATGCACAGTAGTAACAACAACCCCTTCCTTAAATGATGTGCTATCGGGTGTGAGCAAATGGAAACTACCCTGCACCAAATGATTAGCCACAAACTTGGCTTGTGATAAGGTTTTACAAATAATACCTAAGGAACGATGTCCTGTGCTTTTAAATGATGAAATGTATTCTCTTATAAAAGCAGTTTCCTCTGTGTTTGAATTGAATCCTTTTACAGTTGGGGCTTCACCATGTCGCTCCATGGCAATTAAATCAGCATTAGGTAAAATACTTAGCGCAAAGTGAGTAATTTCATAAGTAGAGCGATAACTTCTTAAAAGTTTAACGATATCCGCCTGCGGAAATACCTGCTCTATAGTTTCCATTGTAGAAGCGCTGTAGGGATTAACTGCTTGCTTTACGTCACCCAGAATAGTTTTTTTGCATATGAATAAGCGTGACAATACAGAATATTGAACAGGTGTGTAATCCTGCATTTCATCTACAAGCAAATGTTTAACATGATCGTACGTTTGCGCGCCTTCCAGCCTAATCTTGCAATAAATAAGCGGAAATACATCTGCATATTCCAACTGACCATTAGGTGACATTTTAAACATTTCAGGTTTGCCAACCCAAGTATAAAAGTTTTTATAAAGATCGATTACACTGCTCATGGTGAACATGCGCGGAATGGCTTCCCATATTTTAGTCTTATCGTTGCCATTTAGCTTTCGCTGTGTTTCATTGCGCACATATTGTTGTACTTCTTTTACCACTTCATGAAACCGTTTTAGCATAGGCATACGTTGCCATGCCCTGAAGCGTTCCTGAATATAAGGCCCTGGAACCACCATGCCCGATACCCTAATCTCAGTTGCTTTAAAGTAGTTATTCTCAACATGAATGAGGTAACGGTTCAGTTGACTCAAAAACTCAAATGATGATTTGAATTTTATTCTATCAATAAAAGCCTGATCCGGTCTTTCCAGTATTTGTGCTACCTGCTGATGAAAGGGTTGAAAAGGGAATTTATTTTCGAGCACTTCAGTTGCCAGCTCTTCCATACCCATTTCAGGTATATGCTCCTCTCCTAGTTCTGGTAATACGTTAGAGATATAGTCTGAAAATACTTTGTTCGGTGAAACGATCAGAATGTCTTTGGCGGATATGCTATCGCGAAAGCGATACAATAAAAAAGCAATGCGGTGCAAGGCAATAGACGTTTTACCTGAACCTGCTACCCCCTGAATTACCATTACGCTGGCCGTCTCGTTTCGGATTACGGCATTTTGATCGCGTTGAATAGTAGCTACGATATTTTTCATTTTATCGTCAGCTGATTTGCTCAGTTCCTTCTGAAGCACATCATCGTGAATGTTTACTGCATTCTCGATGGTAAACTCCATGATACCTTCACGAATTTTGTACTGACGTTTAAGTGCTATGTTGCCCTTTACCTGACCAGATGGGGTTGCATATGATGCTTCACCTAACTCAAAATCGTAGAACATGGAAGATACAGGTGCGCGCCAATCGTAAATAAGATTTTGTCCTTGCGATTCATCTGTAAAAGTATAAATGCCAATATAGATGGGGTTGCGCTCCTCCTTTTGATTGATAAAGTCTATGCGGCCAAAATATGGAGAAGCACCGAGCTTCATCAGTTTGCGCTTTTTGGCCACTGCCGATTCTCCTGTAAAAGCCATGCGGTTAATAGACTGGCCAGCCGCAACCATATCAGCCTCATCCATTCCCGATTGATTTTCATAGATGTATTCTTTGTTAATCCGAAGTTCATTAGAAAACTGTTTGACGCTTTGGTCGACACTGCGTATGGCTAGCAGCAATTTTTCTTTGATAATTTCGAGGTATTCCCGCTCTTCTTGCTCCGTTTTGTTGATCATGCCTGCTTAAAACTGCAAAGATCGTCAAATTATTAAAAGTGAGGAAATTTCAATTTAAAAAGCCGAAGATGCCAGCCAGACGAGGCCAACGAAACCAAGACTGATCGAAACACCTTTTACAATGCCTATACGTTGCGATCGTTTCAATTTACCATTCATTTTTTCCAAATCATTGGCACAAAGTCTTAACTGCTCATCATAAGTGACAGAAACAGTTTTCAGTTCTTCATAGGATTGCTGAAAGAGTTTGCTTCTCTCTTGTTCTGTTTCAAATTTCTGATGGAGCAGCGTGTATGTAGAGTCGGCTACCTGTTGGTTTTTTAACAAGGTTAACTGAGTTGTAGTGAGCAAGGCTTCGCGTTGCACGTAATAATTAGTAGTTAATATCAGTGCCTTAAATGATTGCTGGCTTAATTGATAGTATGTTTTACCGGTTTTGTTTTGCTTATTAATACTGATCTCAACCTTGTTTGGAAAAGTGATTGCAGCTGTGTCACTCGAAACAGCTAAACCTTGCGCTATACTGAACAAGGGAGAAAGTGTAAATAGTAATATAAATGGTTTAAACTTCATGACTAATTACAATCTAATGTAGTAACTCCGATTTTATGCATTTCATTACAATATGCCAATTGAATAGAATCCAACTTAGACAAATTACTGGCGATGTTCACACGGTTTCTGGCAGATTTTTCGTGCAACACCAATATTGCCTGATCAAGGGATTTCATGTATTGTCGGAGCACACTATCATGTTGGTATAATTTTTTGTCTAAACGAATAGTTTGTTGCTTAAGAGAATCTGCTATTTGAATATGTCTCGCTATTTTATTTTCGTAATCAGTTTTAACAATTACAAAACAATAGACTACAGCCACAAGCAAGGGGCCTATGGCAAGCCAAATCAGGTATTTTCCTTTTTGCATGTACCAAATTAAGCAATGTCAGATTCTTTTCTAATCGGCTAAAGAAAAGTATTAGGTTTAGAACTGAGGTTGATAATAATTGACTCAATTCAAATTTAGTTTTCTATGATCTGGATAAGTGTCATGAGTTAGGAATTGCCAATATTCATTAAGCAAAGACAATCCGTCAAACCGCTGAACACGGAAGCATACAGCGGTCAGACGGATTTTAGATAAAAAATTGGCTCCCATTTTCATTGTATCTTGATGGTTTGTTTAATTGAATTCGATACAATCTCTAAAGATTTTATTAGGGCTGAAGGGCAAATTTCGACCGCTCATACTTCTTTTTATTCTATAGCAATAAGGATTGCATTACTTCGCACAAACTCAAACCTAAAGTTATGAAAAGGCTTTTAACGTACTTTGTTGTACTATTTTTAACCTCAGTTAATCTTTCATTTGCACAATCTAGTCCTCCGCAAACAGATTCAAGACTGTATGACATCGTTGCCGCAGTATCCGCTGAAAGGCTTGAAAAAGATATACGGATACTGGCAGGGTTTGGCACACGGAACACTTTTTCTGATACTGTCTCCAACTCAAGGGGTATTGGCGCTGCCCGCAGGTGGATAAAAAGTGAATTCGATAAGATTTCTAAAGATTGTAATAAATGCCTTGAGGTCTTTTATCAGAAAGATTTAGTGACCAAAGAAGGTAATCCGCGTGTGCCAAAAGATGCCTGGGTAGTTAACGTAGTGGCTATACAACGTGGCACAGAATTCCCAAATAACTTTATTATCATGTCTGGCGACATTGACTCCAGGGCAAGCAATACCATGGATTTTGAAACGGATGCTCCTGGTGCCAACGACAATGCTACTGGTATGGCTGGTGCCATTGAGGCAGCAAGGGTTTTAACTAAGTACAAATTCAGACACAGCATTATTTACGTTGGCTTATCAGGTGAAGAGCAGGGTTTATTCGGAGGTGCGGGCTTAGCGCGCTATGCCAAAGAAAAGGGCTGGAATATTTTGGGTGTCTTAAACAACGACATGATCGGAAACATTGAAGGCGTAAATGGTGTAATCGATAATCGCTCATTCCGTATCTTCTCAGAACCAGTACCTCCAACTGAAACGGAACAACGCAGAAACCAACGCAGGTTCTATGGTGGTGAAGTAGACGGTATCTCAAGACAACTGGCCCGCTATGTGCACACACAGACTAAAACCTATATGCCCGAAATGAATCCAATGATGATTTACCGCCTGGATCGCTTTGGTCGTGGTGGCCACCATCGCCCTTTTAATGATGTTGGTTTCCCTGGTATTCGCATCATGGAAACCAACGAAAACTACAACCGACAACACCAGGATATTCGCGTAGAAAATGGTATCAAGTATGGTGATGTTATTGAAGGTGTGAATTTTGAATATTGCAAAAAACTAACTGCCGTTAATGCCATTACCATGGCTGGCATTGCCTGGGCACCGCCAGCGCCAACCAACGTAAGCATTGGTGGAGCAGTGCAACCATCGACCAAATTGAGTTGGGATGCTCTACCGTCAGATAAAGTTGCGGGTTATAAAATATACTGGCGCGACACCACCTCACCTACCTGGGACAACTCGCGTTATGTTGGAAATGTAAATGCTTTTACGCTTGAAGGAATAGTCATTGATAATTATTTCTTTGGTGTTTCTGCCGTTGATAAAAGTGGTAATGAGTCTGTAATTGTATTCCCAGAAAAATTGATCCGGTAAATGCCGCCTCCAAAATCTTAACTGCCATTGCCAGATTAGTCTGACAATGGCAGTTCTGTTTTTATGAAAAAGGAAGGATAACTTGAATTGGATTTCGTAGGTTTATATATAGTGGCTCAATCAATCCACCACTTTTCACCCAGTACTTTGTTCAATGTATAATCTATAAGATCTTCTTCTTTCAATTGATGAGCCCATAAAACACGCTCTTTATTATTTGCACCTTCACCTTTTGAATTAAATTCTGCATAGAAAGAAGTTTTCTCTGCATCCGGTTTATTCCAATTGTGCCAGCCTTCAGGTTTAATCAGTCTATCAAGTTGACAATTGATAAATACTGTTTTAGCAAATGGTCTCCATGGTCTACCTAAGTAAATAGAGTGGTCTGGAACATCCCCTGTAATCTTACAATTTAAAAAAACAAAACCGTGTGCTGTGTCCTCAAGTGTAGAAGCTGCTGTGATATACATCCCACCTTTTTTGGTGAAGATGGTACAGTTTTCAAAAAAAGCAGTTGACCAGCCAAAGATGTAATCGACTGTACCTTCGATGTAGCAATCTTTATAATACTGCCTGCTCTTTTCACCATGTGCATAAAGCGTATCCTGAAAACCCAAAAAGCGACAATTAATAAATTGCACCTTATCACCCGATATGCGCACAGCAACGGCCTGCCCAACAGGCCCTGCTGAATTTTCGAAGGTGATATTCTCGGCAATAAAATCATCTGCAAAAATGAAAAAGCTGGATGAACCTGTTGTACCAATGGCTTCACCAAAAGCATTTTTCTTAGCAGCAAAATCATCGTAGGTAAGAACGGTTTGCCCAACATCCTCCCCTACAATGCGCACTTTTGTTTTAGAGGTGACCAGGGTTAGTTTTTCTTTATATATTCCTTTCTTAACAAATATTGTTGTCTGATTTTGTCTGAAGTCTGGCACAGCATTGAAAGCAGCCTGCACCGTTGTGAAATCACCGGAGCCATCAGCGGCCACAACAAAATCATATTGTGCCATGCAGACTGTTGTGCTGATAAGATAAAGTATTGTAACTAATGCAAAACGCATACTACTTAACCAGGCTATTTAAATACATTTCTATATTCGTATACTGTTTATTTAAACTAAACAAAGTATTGTCAGTTGCATCTTTTGGGTTGAGTTTATTTTGTGTCTCCCATGTATCAGGCATACCATCCTGATCACTGTCTGTTTCAGCGGATTGAGATTGTAACACAGGCCAACCGCCAACATCTTGTTGTGAGTCGATTATACCGTTCTTGTTTTTGCCGTTAACTGATAAACCATCTTTTACCTCCTGAATAAGACGTGCATCTGCCTGATCGCGCTTGTGGGATGCTCCCACTTGCTGTAACACCAAATCAAAAGCCTTATCAGCCGCTTGCAGGCGTATAGGCATTACGTTAAATGCTTTAGTTGTATAGCTCGAGTCAACATGATCCGCGACAATGCCTAATTTGTTGTTAGCGGATACTTCAGTATTTCCATGTAAATAATTTCCCTGCAGAAAGAAAGTGCCGTAAGGTTGTGATGGATTAACGATTCTGTCGCGTTTTGATTTAGCAGTAGCCGGCCCCGGCTTGTAATAATTATTTATCATATTATAACGGCCTTTCTCTCCACCGTAACTATTGTTGTTCATCCAGTTATAAACTACATTATTACTAAAATCGACCAGTTCGTCAGGTGAATTAGGTGTTGTTTTAGAACCACTAAAGCGAGGCAAGCGGCTATTGTGATGTGCTAAAAGATTATGATGGAAAGTTGCTTTCTGTCCACCCCAAATACCACCATAGCCATGATCTCCTTTGGCATGAACCGATTCATTTAAACTCTCTGCTATAATACACCATTGTAACGTAAAATTTTTATTTCCATAAAATGATGCACACTCATCTGTTGCCCAACTCATAGAACAATGGTCGATAATAATATTTTCTTGTCTTGTAGCAGATATTGCATCATCCTGCTGTGTCTTCTCATCTCCCAAACGAAAACGCATATAACGGACAATTACGTTACCCGCTTTTATTTTCATGGGATAGTTGCGTAAACAAATTCCATCTCCGGGTGCTGATTGCCCAGCAATAGTTAAATCTCCGTAGTTAATATCAAGTGGGGATTCTAAAGCAATTGTACCGGAAACTGCAAACGTGATAGTTCTTGTTTCTTTTTTCCGTATTGCCTCTCTTAAACTACCCGAACCACTATCGTTGAGGTTAGTGACAATATATACTTTCCCACCTCTTCCTCCAGTTGTAAATTTTCCAAAACCTTCCGCTCCAGGAAAAGCAATACCCTTTTCTTCAATTGACAAGTTTTGTGTGTTGGCACAACTGGTCATCAACATCAAACCAGAAATTAATATTATACTAAAGCTCCACTTCATATCTTCAATTCTAAATTTCAAATTTTAAATTCGGTTTATACGAAGCCAATCAATATCAACAAAGCCTGCATCATTTGTGTCATTTTTTCTCATGCAGAACAAGCCTAGTTTAGCGCCAACCCATCGTCCTGGTTTTGCTTCAAAATCCTTACTCACTTCTTCAAATGATTTACCATCTAAACTATAACTGAAATCAGCTATAGCACCTTTGCGCATTTTTATACAAAGGTATATTTCACCAGTTACAATTGTTGCAATCACTGTCTCTTCGCCTTTATTACCCTTATCCGCCATTTGGCAAGATGTATAAACAAGTACTATACCATTCTCACTTTGCTCTAAATTTAAGGACGCATAATCGCTACCCATTAAAACAAAACCAGTTTTTTCGCCTTTGTTTTTTTCGTTAGGGGTAAATTTCAGTTTTACAACTGCTTGAAATTCTTCAGCGGGTACTTTTTGAAAAAGTATGTTTGGTACATCCCATAGATTTTTAATCTCCTCCTTTTGCCTTGATGCATATAAACGGAGCATACCTGTCGCTGTATTCGCAAAAGCCCAGGTGGCTTGTGGATTAGCATGCCATTGCCAGGCCAGATTGATTTTATTATCATTAAATTCATCTCCTTGTACTGGAGTGGCTATGGGATATTTCAATGGCGTTAATGGCTTCTTGTATTGCAGTACTGGTTCGCCTTTACCATCACCATCTTTATCTAAGCCAATTACAGGCCAATCGTTTAACCAACGCATGGGCTGTAAGTGAATTACCCTGCCATAAGCTTCCTTGTCCTGAAAATGAATAAACCAGTCTTCATTGCTTGTTGTGCTTACCCATGCACCTTGATGGGGTCCGTTGATGGGGGTACTACCCTGATCCATCACAATCTTTCTTTCGTACGGGCCATAGACCTGCTTTGCTCTTAATACCGTTTGCCAGCCAGTGGCAACACCTCCGGCCGGAGCAAAGATGTAGTAATAATTATTTCGCTTATAAAACTTGGGGCCTTCGATGGTCGGATCAAGTTCATGGCCATCATACACAAGTTTTCCTGTATTGATCACAGCAGTACCTGTTGGATTTAATTCTTTAACAACGATTACACTTTTTATACCCGCCCGACTTCCGGCATAAGCATGTACGAGATAAACTTTCCCATCATCATCCCAGAGCGGACAAGGATCGATTAATCCTTTACCGTCTTCTACCAATACGGGTGCTGACCACGGACCTGCTGGATTTTTTGCTTTGATCAGATAAATACCAAAATCAGGATCGGGATAATAAATATAAAATTCATTGTTGTGGTAGCGAATGGATGGAGCCCATACACCATTACCCTGTTGCGTTTTTTCAAAATGTTCGATAGGAATTTGTCTTGTTAAGGCATGGCCTATAATTGTCCAATTAACTAAATCTTTCGAATGTAGAATCGGAATACCCGGTACGGCATCAAAGCTGGAAGAAACCATGTAGTAATCCTCTCCCACACGACACACATCAGGATCAGAATAGTCTGCATGGATAATCGGATTTTTATAAGTTCCATTACCTTGGTCTGCTACCCACACCTGAGCGAATGATACCTGCGTTATAAGAATAAAAAAAATGTAAATTACAATCTTCATCACCTTAACACTCTAACACTTTAACACTCTAACACCTTAACACTCTAACACTTCAACACTTTACTCAACCCTCCAATCACCAAAAATCTTTTGCAAAGTAATCGCTTCAGCCTCTTGCTTACTTAATTGTTTTATCCAACTAACGCGTTTTTCCATAGGCGCACCGGCTCCTGTGCTGCCAAACTCCGCATAACGCACCGTTGCTTCATTGGCAACATTGCGCCAGTTGTTCCAGCCTTCGGGAATAATGTGCGATCCCATCTCACAACGGATATAAGTAACACTGGCATAAGGCGTCCAGGGTCTGCCTAAAGAAACTTTATTCGTTTTTTCATCTGCCGTAAGTTTACAATTGAAAAAAACAAAGCCGTATTTCATTTCCCGAGGCGTAGAAGCTGCGGTTACATGCGAGTTTTTTTTACTGTGAATATGACAATTTTGAAAAACAGCAGTGGCTGGACCGAAGATAAAATCAGTAGTGCCTTCTATATAGCAATCTTTATAATATTGTCTGCTTCCTGGGCCGCTGCAAAAAAGCACGTCCTGAAATCCTGTAAAGCGGCAATTGTTGAATTTCAACCTGTCGCCATTGGCGAATACAGCCACAGCTTGCCCGGCCGTGAAACCGGCATTGTTTTCAAAACTGATATTCTCTACTGAAAAATCATTGGCGTAAATGAAAAAACTTGCGGATGTCCATGTATTGATGGTGTCGCCATTGGGCAAGCGCATACCCGCATGGTTATTGTAAGTTAAAATGGTGTTCATCTTATCCTCACCAACCAGTGTAACAAAATCTTTACGCGTATCTAAAACCAAGCGTTCTTTGTACACACCTTTTTTAACAAAAATGGTGATGGGTTTTGTATTGCCTACTGACACAGCGTCAAAAGCTGACTGGATACTTGTAAAATCACCAGATCCATCTTGTGATACTGTAATTCTCTTGTTTTGTGCAATTGCAACAAAACTAATCCAGATAAGCATCACGATAATTTTTGCTTCTCTCATTTCTTTGGCACTGGTTTATAAATATACTTTGCAAGTGGCAAATCCAGTCGCTTTATTTCAGTCAATACGATCTGCGCTATTTTTCGTGCCCCCATCTCGCTGAAGTGGGTGTTATCAATTTTCCCCTCAGGATAATTAGGATGTTCGCCAGCTTCTAACTGAAGAAAAAGTAATTTGGAATTTTCTTCACCCATGTTCTGGTAATACTCACGACTTAATGCATCTAAATCAATAAAGGCTACTTTCTCTGAAAGTGCTACCTCTTTAACTAAAGTAGAATATAAAGCATGCGTCTCTTGCTGCTTCCCTTCAACAAATTTTCTACGACTAACTGGTGTTAATAAAACTGGTGTAGCGCCTTTCCCTCTTGCTTCTGAAATAAACTTAGTCAAGTTTCTTTTATACTCTTCAGGAGTAGTGTACCGGTCAGTCTTTTCTTTCGACTCATCATTATGACCAAATTGCATAAAAACATAATCACCTTTCTTTAATTTGGTTTCTATCGGACTCCAGCGGTTCTCTGATATGAAAGTCCGTGTACTACGTCCATTTTTAGCATGATTCTCTATTACTACTGTTGAATCAAAAAAATATTGAAAAGGCATGCCCCAGCCTGTCTCCGGATAAGCTTTTACTTCTTTAGTGGCAATTGTGGAATCGCCAATCAAATAAATGATTGTTTTTGATTCCTGAACTGCAAAAGAAGTCAGGGTGAAAATGGTTAGGAATATAACTAAATGGCTATGTGTTTTTTGTAACATGCTTATTGGTTATCGGTAATAGATTTGACAATTGAATTTAAATAAACCTCCAGGTTATCATAACCTGTACTTAATTGTTTAAGACTTGCGTTCGAAATATTCGGATCAAGTTTCATTTCAATTTCCCAACTATCTGGCATACCATCACTATCACTATCCAATGGTGCTTCTGTGCTTGCCAGTGCAGACCAGCCACCAACATCTTGTTGACTGTCTATCATTCCTAACAAACTTCCGTTTGAGCCATTGGCAAAGAAAGTCTTATTCGTCACATCACTTACAATCCTGCTGTCAACAGCATCCCTTTTAAAACTGGCACCTGCATAAAGTAAAATTTTTTCATAGGCCTGGTAAGCGGTATGCGCATTTGAGAAAGGTAATAGTGTAAGCTGTGAAGTCAATAACATATTATTCTTATCAGTGGCGTTTCCATTCTTAGCTACAATGCCAATGCGATTATCGTTGGTAATATCCAACTGACCGTCAATAACATTGTCTGCAACAAAAAAGCTGCCATAACCATAAATAGGTGCGCCTGTCGCTGATTGGGTATAAGCATGCAAAAACCTTCTAGGATTTGCTGTGGCCGGACCAGGTTTAAAATAGTTGGCGACTACATTAAAAGTACCAGCTTCACCTCCATAAATGGCATCTGTTTTCCAATTGTATATAACATTATTTCTAAAATCTACTACCCCTCTAAGCGCCTGTGAAGAGGTCAGGCTACTGTAAACTCCCGGATGATCAAACCTGGGATTTCTATTATCATGATGCGCGAGTAAATTATGATGGAAGGAAGCATTCTTGCCACCCCAAATACCTCCATAACCATGCAAGCCTTTTTCATGAATTGAATTTCTCAGACTTTCTGAAATAATACACCACTGCATGGTAAAGTTTTCATTGCCATAGAATGATGAACATTCATCGGTAGACCAACTCATTGAACAATGGTCGATGATTATATTTTTTTTATAGCGTCCACCTAAAGCATCCGCTTCAGCGGCACCACCATCTCCCATACGAAACCTCAGGTAACGAATGATGACATTGTCTGCATTTATAGTAACTGGATGGTTCTGAATAGTTATACCATCGCCAGGAGCTGTTTGCCCGGCAATGGTTACGTTACCATTGCTAATGACTAAGGGGGAACTAAGTGAAATATTTCCTGAAACTTTAAAAAGTATATAACGTGCTCCACTGATAGTAATTGCTGAGCGTAAACTGCCAACACCACTATCATTAAGGTTAGTTACATAGATAACCTGACCACCGCGACCGCCTGTTGTGATGCGACCAAACCCTTCTGCACCCTTAAAGGCATAAGCTTCTTCATCGATACGAACGGGCAAGTCTTCGTCATCAGGTGGTATTGGCTCAGCCTCTTTGTTACAAGAGAATACAAGCAGTAAACAACCTAATAACCAATAGGGAAGAAAAAAAAATGTCCTATGTTTCATCAGGGTGTGATTAAATAAAAAAAGGTGTGATGACTTAAGTCACCACACCCATAAACTAAACCTATTTATTGTTGTCTCCAGCGAGGGTCACCTACTGCATTATCAAGTAGTGTTTGGTTGGTAATAGTAAAGTTACCTTCTGCTGCATTTGTAAAGCCTGGATCTAAAATTGTAAAATCTCCAGATTGATCAATTTTAATATTTCCTGGAACATCAGGAAAAATATGCAAACCAGTAGTATTAAAATAGTTATTGTTTTCAAAAGTTGGTGCTGATGTACTCGTTTGATTAGTATAGATCGCGTTGCTCTCTGCAAACAATGTGTTTTGCACTGTAAGCGAGTTTGTATTGAAACGGACATATAATATTCTATCTGTTGTATTAGAAACTCCGAAAAGTGTACAATGATCTATGAGCACATTAGTATTTAACCCAGTACCGGTGTAGCCACCGGCTGCATCAATTCTTACGAAATCACGACCAGGTGCACAGTTATTAAAGGTACTATTAGTAATGCTTACATCAGTGACATGTGTGTTTCTAAAGTCGATAAAATCTCCACCACTTGTAAGAACATTGGTTAAAACACAATTATCAACTGATACTGAAGCAACTGTGGAAGCAACATTACCTGCAATGAACGAACGAGTAAAGTCGTGAATATTACTTCCATTAATAGATAATGAAGCATAGTCGAATCCGGCAGTATTAAAACGGAATACATCATTAAGTGCCTCATCTCCATCTATATCAAGGTTATTAATTGTCACATCTGTTGCACCGCCTTCGATGCTAAACTGAACATGCACCTTTGGCTTATCAAATGGATAGAGACCACTGATGGTTATTGATTTATCCAGTATAATTATTCCTGTATACACCGTGTAATCGCCAGGGAATAACACAAGGGCATCTCCGGGAGCCGCTGCAGTAATCACTGCATTCAAATCATCTTCAGGATAAACAGCTGTGGCATCTCCAATGTCAATCAACGTTTCGAAGCTTACATTACCCCTTACTTTGTTTTCTCTGAGTAGTGTTACAGTATAGTTAGTTTCACCAGTTAAACCAGTAATAGTAGCGATACCTGCTGCTTTCTCATCCTCGGTAATTGCTCTGCTTATAGCACCCGGATTAATGAGGAAGCTGGTTACATTACTTCCAGCCGGCCATCTTAACGTTGCTGTAGTGGCTGCTATATCTCCGTCTATAACAGGCAAGAATATATTTTCTTGAGCAGTCATAATTGTTACAGTGGCCCAATTGGATTCTCCGAAGCCATTGGCACCAATGCCTTTTACCCTTGCAGAATATCTGGTTTCCCCATCAAATACTTCCTGCAGTGGTAAATCATCTGGCGATACCGTTACTGTTCTGATGATACTAGTAAATTCAAGACTGTCTTCGCTGAATTCAACAACATACTCAACAGCTTCATCACGTAAGTCCCATGTAAGTTCAATAGTAGTCAAATTCCTTATTCTCGCTACCAGTTCTACCGGAGTTAGAACCCTTGAAAGATTCAATTCTTCAACTGGATCTATATTATCTTCACAGGCACTAATCACTATGAGTGATAAAAGTCCAATGAAAATATTTTTACTAAGTCTGCTTATACTTTTCATAACAATATCTTTAATACTTTTATTCATTCACTAATTGACCGTTGCTTGAATTCAAAAACACCTGCCATATAGGCCAGAATTGTTTTGTGTCGGGATTTTGAATGTAAATAGACTCTACCTTTTCGCTATTGAGATTGTCCCAGTTAAAGGTTGATTCATATCCAACAGGAGCAGGATCATTCTCTCCTCTGTTCAAGCCATAAATTTCAAGCGTTTCATTATCTGCCGCATATCGGTAGTGCAGAATGGAAGGAACATTGGCATATTCACCAGTGCGATCAATCAAAGCATACATTTTGACTTTAGCTTCATCTATTTTGGTACCTAATAAATTCCAGCGAATCAAAGCTTGCTTGCGTTCCATTTCACCTGTAAATTCAAACTTATGCTCATCTACAATAGCAGTAAACATCGCTTCTTTTGTACCCAGCGTGCTTAAGTAGTTATCAACCTTTTCAGTCCAGTCTGCTGAATTGAATGCGCGCTGACGAATTTCTCTGAGGTAAGGTAATGCTGCACCAGGACCTTGTAGTTCATTGGCAGTTTCAGCAGCCATTAACAGGATTTCAGCATAGCGCATGTACAATTTGTTTACACCATCATCATTTGTTGATGTTACAAAACGATCCATCCATTCGTAGCGATATTTACCAAAGTACCATGTATTTAAACCGACTAATTCTTGTCTTGCAAAGCCATTCTGGTCTGCAGTACCATATCGATAAGGCACACAGGTAACATCCCTTCTTGTGTCTTTCTCATCAAAGTCATAAAAAATTATGGGCAGAGGGCCCGCCTGACCACCGCGATTTGCACCATTGGCATGGTACTGATCATTGGTAGCATGGCGTACTGCAAAAGTAAAGAGCATACGGCCACGTCCATCGGAGAATGGAATCTCCCAAAGTGTTTCCCCTCCGGCAGTTACATCATCTTGATTGTTTTTCTTAAATACTGTTTCAAACAAAGGTTCCAGCCTTGCAGTACCACTGTTGATAACATCCAAACATTCCTGATAAGCTATGGCATACATATTGGCAACTGATAATTCAGGATCATCACTTCTCTTTATTCCTACAACCGGATACTGAGAGTACCCACTTGCAGCCAGGCATAAACGGGCGCGCAAACCTTTCACAAAAGCTTTGTTCACTCGCTCAACACTACTGGTTGATGCCGTTTCATTAGGCCAGGGAACAAGTGTTGCGGCTTCACCTAAATCAGCAATTAATTGTTTATAGATCACATCACGACTTGTTTTTGGCAAATAAATAGTCTCTGAAGAGATCGGCTCAAAACGAGCTGGTACATCTCCCCATGCCTTTAATAAATCGGCATAATAAACTGCGCGCAACGTTAAAGCCTCGCCCAATAAATTTCCCAACTCGTTATCAGGTGATGGATTTCCATATCGTCTTAAACCTCTTATGCATAAATTAGCACGCTCAATACCAGAATACATTTGAGCCCAGGTATTGTTTTCTGTATTCATGTTGGCATTATTAGGCTGGGCATTATATACAGCCAGGTCTGCATTATCACCAGCTGTTTGAGAGGCATTATACCACTCTACATCTGTATTCATACCATACCATGGCAGGAAGCGTCCGCGATAAGAGTTTGTTTCACCAAATGGTACTTTTATACCATCAACTGCACCACGCGCTAAGTCTGGTGTAGAGAAAATAACAGATTCATCTAATGTAGATTTTACCGGGGTCTCCAGAAAATCGTTACAGGCAGTAAGCACACTCGCGATTACTACTGCTAGCAGGTAGGTTAGTCGTTTCATAGTAGATTTCATCGCTTTATTAGAAATTAAGATTTAAACCAAAAACAAGTTGACGGCTTCTTGGATAAGCAGAGTAATCAACACTAGGTGTAAGACCAGTTCTTCTGCGTGTTGAAACCTCAGGGTCAAAGCCTGAATGTGGTGTTAGCACAAATACATTATAAGCGGTTGCATAAAAACGAAGGTTTTGTATGCGCGCTTTTGATGTTAGCGAAGATGGAAGCGTATAACCAAGAGATAAAGTATTTAGACGCAAGAAGGATGCATCTTCAACAGCCCAATCACTGAATATTGAGCGCGCCATGTACGGTGACCACATAGAAGTGTTGGCATTCATAGCAGCCAACGTTGCAGGATCATTCACGATAGTACCTGTAGCTGGATCCAAATTAGTCCAGCGATTACCATCTGCCATAATATCAATAAGATTGCGGTAGTTAGTCCTTGGAGTAGCAGTTGTGTACTCAATTTTATTTGCATTATATACTTGGTTACCGTAGCTATAATTAAAGGCAGCAGTAAGATCAAAACCATAAGCATAACCATTCAGGGTAAAACCTCCGGTATGCTTAGGCAATCCGTTACCTATTCTTTCTTTGTCAGCAACGGTTACATCTCCGTCTCCATCCAGATCTCTTAGCTTCATCATACCCGGTCTGAGCGTACCCAACACTACAGAGCCGTCTACTACATCCGATCTGAGAATCCAGTTACCGGAGCCTGCATCGTAGCCCTCAAAATCAGAAACTTCATAGCGGCCATCACTACGGTAGCCAATCATATCACCCAGCGGACGACCAACTGCTACTTTAAAATCACCTTGTATATCGGTAGACGCCCAACCAGAATCGCGGAAGAAGTCATTCAACTCACCCAGTGAAACAACCTTGTTTCTATTTATTCCAATATTTGCACTGATGGTAAGGCCATACTTTTCCTTCTCCAAGGCAACATAAGTAAGTGAAGCCTCTAGACCTTTGTTTTCAGTCTCACCGATGTTTCGGAACTGATCAGTATAGCCAGAACCTGGCGTAGGGAATTGAATTAATAAATCAGAAGTGTTATTCAAATATGCTTCAAAGGAACCTACCAGCTTACTTTTAATAATACCAAAATCAAGACCAGCGTTCCGCGTTGTGGTTGTCTCCCACTTCAGATCAGGATTGGCAAGTAGATTCGAAGCAGCCCAAAAATCAGTCACACCGTTTATCCAGGTAGTTGTACGTGATAAAAATGCCTGTGAAGTCTGACCTCTGTCTATTCCATTATTACCTGCAACACCATAACTGAAGCGAATCTTCAAATTGTCCAACCAATTAGAAGTTCCCTGCATAAAGTTCTCTTCAGAAATTTTCCAGCCCACAGCAGCTGATGGAAAATACCCCCATCTATTATTACCTGCGAATCTGCTGGATGCATCCGCTCTGTAGGTTGCTGACAGTAGATATTTTCCATTATACTCGTAAGTGGCGCGTGTAAAGAATGACAATAGATTGTCATCAGGGCTGAAATTGTTGTCGACCGCCTGAGGTACACCCTGTGTAGTTAATTTAAATGCCTGATCTGCCAGAAATAATTTTGGATAACCATGAAGCACCGTACTTAACTGGTTTGATTGTGTATGGATAACCTCATGACCCAACAAGAGCTTCAGGTTATGGTCACTGCTTAGCAAATTCTTAAAATCATAATTAAAAGTATTGGTACTTCTAATCCTTGTCTCCTTTGCATCTCGAATAATTGCGGCAGGATTACCTTGATTTTCGCTTGAAGGAACATTCTGCACATAGTAAGTTGAACGACCATAGAAACGATTATCAATATTGTTGAAAACATCAAAACCTAACTCAGACTTAAAATTTAATTCTTCTAGGATATTCCAACCGATACTACCGGCAACGTTAAAATTTCTACGTTGTTGCAGTCTGTCATTATCTATAACGGCAATGATTGGATTAATTAAGGTACCCGCCAGTTGATCATCGGTATCATTATTGGTTATACCTGGGAGTTGGATTGGTGAATAAAGAACACTGTTCTTCAAACGAGAATCTGCTGAGGAAACTTCATTTTGTTCATTAGCTCCCCCTCCTCGTATTTCTGTATCAGAGTAACGTAATGAAAACCCAATATCTATTTTATCCGAAGCCTTATTATTCAATTTAAGAGTGAAGTTATTACGCCTGAAGTCAGAACCAATCATGATGGCTTTCTCATCATAAAGTGCATAGTTCATTGAATAAGAGAACTTATCACTACCACCCCGCAAACTAATATCCTGGCTATTGACAACACCTGTTCTTCCATAAATCTGCTTCTGCCAGTCATTACCACTTAATCCGTCAAATAAGTCACGGTCCTGCCAGGTGCCAAAGTAATTTTCATAATAACCCTGATCGTCTGAATCAAATCTCAATTGAGAGTACTCTCGTTGCCATTTCACAAAGTCTTGTGGATTTAATACATCCAATGTGTTCGCTATTTTCTTGAAACCATAAAACGCATTATAGCTAACCGAGAACTTCCCGGCCTTACCACTTTTGGTAGTGATGATAATTACCCCATTTGCTCCACGCGATCCATATATGGCTGTAGAAGATGCATCCTTTAAAACATTAATAGATTCAATATCAGATGGCGTAATATCATTTATACTGTTAACAGGAAAACCATCAACAATGTATAAAGGCTGATTGCTTTGCGTAATGGATCCTCCACCACGGACACGTATATTTACTTCCGCATCTGGTGAACCTTCTGTGCCTGTTACTTGAACCCCTGCCAAACGGCCGGTAAGTGATTCTGCCACTGAAGCAACTGGTACTTTTTTTAGATCATCGCCACCAATAGAAACAACTGATCCTGTCAGATCAGATTTCTTCATGGTACCATAACCGATTACGACCACTTCACTCAATTGTGTTATATCAGTCTCCATTGTTACTTCAATTGAAGTCTGACTACCAACTGCTACTTCCTGTGTTTTCAAACCAATGAACGAAATCACTAGTGTTGCACCTTCTCTGACAGAAATGCTAAAATTTCCATCGGCATCGGTAACTGTTCCATTAGAAGGCGTACTTTTCTCCACAACAGTAACACCTGGAAGTGCTACGCCATCGTCACCTTTTACAACACCTTTTATAGGTTTGCTTTGCGACAGTACCTCAAGGGTACCTACTCCCAGTAGGGAGAAAGTCATGAATGCAATCTGCATCCATTTTCTAATTGGTAAATTTTCCTTCATAGTAGACAGTTTTTGAGTTGATAGTGGTTTGTTAGTTTATTGATGCTAAAATTCACGAACGTTCGTTGCCGTAGATTGCCATTTTTCCTTAGTATCGATCGTTGTTTCATATTTGTTGGGCTAATTAGTTTTTACTTTATCCAATTCGAGGCTTGCATAAAGAAGTGCGGCTAAGCCTTTGTAATCGTTGATGCGACATTCTGTTGAGATGTAGTAATCAAAATCTCCTTTGGAACCTTTAGGATTAAGTGTTCCGATTTTTACGGTACGGTTCAGATATAATATCCCCTCATCGTCAAATACTACATAATCTTTTATTAAAGATTGATAGGCTTCTTGCGCTGCTTTCAGATAAGCAGCGTCTAACAAACCAAGTCGATTGCCTTTAGCAAAAGCGTAAGTGAACATGGCAGAACACGATGTTTCTATCCAGTTACCTTCACGATTGCCTTTATCTAAAACCTGATACCATAGTCGATTACTGGTATCCTGATACTTTTTAACGCTCGCTGATAAATCCTGAAATAATTTGATCAGTGCTTTTCTATCTGGATGATCAACAGGAATGTATTCTATACTTTCCACCAGTGCCATCATGTACCAACCCACTGCACGTCCCCAAAACTCAGGCGAAGTTCCCTTAACTGAATCTGCCCAGACTTTGTTTTTTGATTCATCCCAACCGTGATACATCAAACCAGTAGTGGAATCTGTTGTATACTTTGAAATCAGTTTTATCTGATGAATGGCTTCTTCAACTAAAGCCGGTTCATTAAATGTTTGAGCATATTGAAGTGAAAAAACATCCGCCATGTAAATGCCATCTAACCACATTTGTGATGGATAGACCAGCTTATGCCAATAGCCGCCTTCGTTTGTTTTTGGTTGTGTAAGCAATTGTGCTTTTAACTGATTAGCAGCATTCTTGTATTTTTCCTCTTTGGTTAATTCATATAAAGAAAGTAGTATCCTGCCCGGTAAAATATCGTCTAACTTATATTCATCAGGGCGGTATTGTATAGAATCCAATTTTCCATTTTCATCGATGAAACGATTTACCCACTGTTTGATATAGTCAAGGTATCTCTCATTTTTAGTTTCCTGATAACGAACAAAAGTCGCATTAAGGAAAAATCCATATTCGTAGTTCCAGCGATCAGGTGCGTAAATCGGGAAATCAACAGGGTCAGGATACAGTTGTAAAGTAGACTCTATAATTTTATCTGACCAGGAGTCAACCGGATTGTCTTTGATATAGTCAGTGTAAGACTTTAACCAGGTAATTTTTAATCGCTCATTCGTTGAGGCTGTCTCAGACAAATACAAGGCATTGCCCCCACCGGAAGAAAGTGTAAATGCGAAGATGGGCTCATTGGAAGCGAATACATAGTCAAACACCAATTGCTCCGGTACCTTGTCTGCATCTGTATCAACGACTTTTGCTTCAAATGTTTTTCCAAAATTCAAATCCTTAACAGTAAATCGTGTTTTCTCAGCTCCGGAAAAACGTGATGAAATATCCGTCCAGTTGATTACAATCTGCACAGTGTCTTTTGCAGAACGAGAATTATATAAACGTTGCACGATAAACTCTTGAGAAGTCGCTTTATCCGTTTGCTGACAATAAATCAGTAAACCACCCAACAGTATGATGCTGAGAAAAATAAGATGGCGTCTGTATCTGGTCTTACTCAGCATATTACTTCTTCTTTAACAGTTTAACCTGAACAGGATTTGCTAATGCTGTCGCCACCTGGGTGATGTAAGTACGAAAAGCTTCCTCATTGGTAATACCATTTGGTTCTTTCTCCCATGCGGCTAAAAAATGATATACCACCTTTCCATTCTCAGGCTTTAAACTAACCAGGTGACTAAATTCATCTTCAGTAAATTCATTGATGAATTCAGGATTAAAGAATACAGCCAATCCCAAATTATCACTATTCAAACTTTGCTTGCCATAAGTGGCCACATAAGCCCATTGTTCTTTATTGCCCTTATCGGTTATAGTTTTTGATACTTTGTCCTTTGTAATACCTGTTGTGATATTGTTAATGTCATTACTCACGGTAAGTAATTCCCTACTTAATCTGCTGCCCGCATGTATAGATAAGCGTGAGCTTACATCATGCTTCTTCTCTCCTACCTGCCAGCCAAAATAGTGTGTGAGTATTGAAGAGTATATTGCACCATTCTCTGTAATACGACAGTCAACACTATCAGTTTTTTCAACACGCAAAGCGGATTTATTGTAAAGTGTGGCAATCGATCCTACTCCAACAGATTTACCCACTTTCATCACATCCATACCCCAGTCTTGCATGTTATGATAAGAATCAAAACCATCTAAACCTGTTTTTTGAAGTGCCATTTCCGGTTTTACTTTTCCAAACACATCTGTGGCATTGCGCTGATCTAAATAGAATCGATAGCCTACTTTGTCAGACTCCCAACCTGGCCCTTCATAGCGTATAAACCATGAGTGATCTTTATGTTCGGGGGGCACCCGTAAATAATCTACATTCTTGAACTCACCTCCTATGTACTCTCTGTTTTCGAAACGTCCACCAACTTTATGAGAAAGTTCTGCTTGCGTACGTTTGGTATAATTGCGCGCTATTTTTCCTGTTTTGTTATAGTAGATTGTGATAGTTTTTTTCTCATTAGCTTTCAAGGCATCAATCATGAAAACAATACCCTTTTCATCCTCATCCGTTTTATTATACTGACTAGCCAATTCTTTATCACCATCCATCACTACAAAAGCATCTGCATTGAAACCTGTGTCTGTCAGCTGGTTTGCTTTAATACTGACTAAGACATCCTTGCGTTCAGTCTGCAATGGATTACTCACCTGCACAGATACACTTTCACTGAACTGCTTCTTAATGCTTTGTGAAAAGGATACAGAGCTAGAAAGCAATATGAATATTGCTATAGTAAGAGGTCTATATGTAAAACTATACTTCATGACTCTATTTCTTGCTAACCGCATTGGCTTGTACATTGGTGCCTAGCACTACTTCTTTAGTAGCTTGCTTTGCATCAGTATTCAGTAAACGAATGTTGGCTGAGCGTGAACCTGTAACTTTCAACAAAACATCTGATGGTTTGTATTGAATGTTATCTAGTACTACACCTTTGCTGTCCTGTACATTCACAACCGTTTTATCATCGCAATACAGTATGGCATTTTTCAAAGAAATGTCGCTGCCTTCAATGCACTCAAACCCTTTCTGACTTTGGATGAAAATGTTTTCCATTTGAATATTCTTAATATTCATCTCAGGTAAGCCACGCACAAAAATGCCAGTCTCTGCACCATTGCAAACAACATCTTTAATAAACACATCTTTAAACTGTGGTGTTGCTTCACTTACAGGTTCAAAAGCGATGGAAGGTTTATCTTCACCAGAGAAGACTGCCAATGGATCCTTAGCCATGTAATACATATCGAACAAGATGGCAGCGCCTCCTATGTTATTCATATTGATGTTGTTGATATAGATTTTCTCAACAATACCACCACGACCTCTGGTTGTTTTAAAACGAATACCGATGTCGGTACCCAGGAAATTACAATCCGAAACAAAAATATTTCTGGCACCACCACTCATTTCACTACCTACTACGAAACCACCATGACCATGAAACACAGTACAATTGCGAACGATAACATCTTCAGTAGGTACTCCACGCTTTCTGCCTTCTTCATCTCTACCGGATTTGATACAGATACCATCATCACCCACATCAAACATGCTGTTTTCAATCAACACATAACGGCATGATTCTACATCTACTCCGTCACCATTCTGTGCATTCCATGGATTGCGCACTGTTACGTTGCGAATAGTTAAATGTTGTGTTAAGAGTGGGTGTAAACACCAGGCAGGTGAATTCTGAAAAGTAACACCTTCCAGCAATACACGTTTACAATTGATGATGCTGACCATATTTGGTCTTAAAAATTCTTTTATACTTTCAGCTTTTTCAAAATCAAAACCCTCGGCAATTACACCGGGGCGTTTCATGGTCGATCCTTTAAGCGCTCGTTCAGTCGGGTACCAAGTGTCTTTTTGTTCATTAGTAACTCCGCCCGATTTAATCAGCTGACTCCACTCAGGTGGTGTTACTTTATTTTTCTTTACCGGACGCCAGGCCTGACCTGCGCCATCTAAAATGCCTTTACCAGTGATAGAAATATTTTCAGCATCTACGGCATAAATAGGAGAATGCGCACGAATAGCATCAAGACCTTCCCAGTTTGTTTTAACCAATGGGTAATGATCAGTGTTGCTGCTGAATTGAAGGACAGCACCTTCGCTAATATGTAAATTGATATTGCTGTTTAATTTGATTGGTCCTGTGATCCAGAAACCCTTCGGCACCAACACAGTACCACCTCCTGCTTTGGTGCAGGCAGCTATCGCATCCTGAATGGCTTTAGTATTTACGGTATGGCCATCTGCTTTAGCACCAAAATCTTTAATGTTAAATGTGTTAGCCTTATTAACAGACACTTGTTGAATCTCCGGTAACTGCTGCCCTTCACATGTTAAGGAGGCAATTAATAACAGTGCGAAAGTGAACAACACTAAAGAATGGGGCCTTTTAACTAACATTTTTATCATTTAAGTGGTCAGTGTTTGATCGTTTTCTAAGGCTTTTATGCGCAATCGATTGCATTTTAGGAAAGTTTATTTGACTGACCAAACAAAATTTCAAAAATTTACCATAAACACTTATTTTAGATCAAATAATAAGCTTTTACCAAGCTTAATACTGGATACTGGTAAGAATTATTGAACCTGATCTTAAAAAAGGTCATGCGATTGCAAACGGTTTCTATCATTTTTTTAGTATATATTGCGCAAACGATTACACATCTGGCCTTTTCATATATGAATGCTTCTATTTACGCAGTACATCCTGACGATTTTAAACAGTATACTACAACACGTTTGCGTGAACTCTTCTTATTAGAGAACCTGTTCCTTACCGATAACATTACTAATGTTTACACGCATTATGACAGACTTATTGTTGGTGGTGTGAATCCCGTAACTAAAAATCTTTCGCTCCTCTCCTACGATGCTCTCAAGTCGGCATACTATCTGGAACGCAGAGAAATGGGAATCATCAATGTAGGTGATGCTGCCGCTGTAACAGTCGATGGCCAAACTTTTTCACTCGAGAAGAAAGAAGCACTCTATATTGGTCAGGGTGCAAAGGAAGTTGTCTTTCATACCGCCACAAAAGGAAATGCACTTTTCTACTTTAACAGTGCACCTGCACATAAGCACTACCCTACTCGCAAAGTAACTTTAGCGGAAGCTGAAACGGTTGAACTCGGTTCTTTAGAAAGCTCTAACCACAGAACAATAAGAAAATTACTGGTCAACAGCGTACTACCTACTTGTCAATTGCAAATGGGTTTAACTGAATTAAAAGCCGGTAGCGTATGGAACACGATGCCACCTCATACACACGACAGACGGATGGAAGCTTACTTCTATTTTGATGTTAAACCGGCCGAAATGGTCTGTCACTTTTTAGGCCAACCCGATGAGACCAGACATATTTGGGTGAAGAATAATCAAGCTGTATTATCTCCACCCTGGTCAATCCACTCAGGTGCAGGTACCAGCAACTATGCTTTCATCTGGGGAATGGCTGGTGAAAACCTCGACTATGCTGATATGGATGCTGTTAAGCCTGAAAACCTACGCTAATGCAAGAGCTATTTAATCTTTCAGGAAAACGTGTACTCATTACAGGAGGCACTCACGGACTAGGCATGGCTATGGCCAAAGGATTGGCAAATGCAGGTGCTGAATTAATCATCAACGGACACTCCCCCGATAAAATGGAAGTAGCCCTTGATCACTATAAGCAAGCTGGCTATAAAGCGAGTGGTTATCTGTTTGATGTAACGCAACAAGAGGTGGTACGCGAAAGCATTTCAAAAATTGAACAAGAGAGAGGCGCTATAGATATTCTCATTAATAATGCTGGTATTATCAAACGTATTCCCGCTATTGATATGGATGCTCAAGATTTCAGATCGGTGATTGATGTAGATCTGGTTGCCCCCTTTATTGTCTCTAAAGAAGTAGCCAGACATATGATTAAAAGGCGAGCTGGTAAAATCATCAACATCTGCTCCATGATGAGTGAGTTGGGACGTAACACCGTGTCAGCTTATGCAGCAGCCAAAGGTGGTTTAAAAATGCTGACGAAAAATCTTGCTACTGAATGGGCTCCACACAACATTCAGGTAAACGGGATTGGTCCAGGTTATTTTGCTACGGAACAAACCGCTCCCATTCGTGTTGATGGCCATCCTTTTAATGAATTTATTGTTAACAGAACTCCGGCTGGTCGTTGGGGTGATCCGGATGACCTTGCAGGAACAGCAGTTTTTCTATCCTCTAAAGCAAGTGATTTTGTCAATGGACAAATAATTTACGTAGATGGTGGTATATTAGCAACCATCGGGAAACCGTCTAATGAATAAAGAGACCTGACATCGAAGACTTGAATACTTTGATCTTCCTTGTTGTGTTTCATAAAACCTAATTAATGAACATGTGCGCATTACGTTTATAAAAAGGAACACATGAAAAAAGGAAAATCTACGATTCATGACATCGCACGCAAGCTTAACATTACGGCTTCAACTGTATCGCGCGCGTTGAACGATAATCCCCGCATCAGTGAGGCTACTAAAAAAGCGGTACAGCAAGCAGCCAGAAAACTAAACTATCAGCCTAACCACATTGCCGCTGCCTTACGCAATGGCAGAAGCAATATACTCGGCATTATTGTGCCCACCATCGACAGGGGTTTTTTCTCTTCTGTTGTGCGCGGCATTGAAGAGATTGCGAATAATTCACGCTACAATGTAATGATCTGCCAAAGCAATGATAATTACGAAAAAGAAGTGGCTACTGTTGAAGCACTTTTGAGTGCCCGGGTAGATGGCATTATAGCATCGTACGCTAAGGAGACTACCGATTTCACACATTTCTTAAAAGCCAAAGAAAAAGGTATTCCCGTTATTCTATTCGACCGTTCTAACAGTGCGTTGGAAGTAAGTCATGTTTTAATTGATGACTACCTGGGGGCCTATAAAGCTACAGAGCATTTAATTAATCAAGGCTGTAAGCACATTGCACACTTTACCAATACCAGAAAAATAAGTATCTACAAAGAGCGCTTACGCGGATATAAGGAAGCTTTGCAGGCCAATGGTATGGTTTTCGATGAAAGTATGGTTGTGGAAAGTAATTTGCAACTGGCTGATGGTAAAACCAGCATGGAAAAATTATTTAAGGCAAAGAAAAAGCCGGATGCTATTTTTTCAGCCAGTGATTATAGTGCTATGGGTGCTTTACAGTATCTAAAAGAAAAAGGTATTGATGTACCCAATGAAATTAAGATTGTCGGTTTTAGTAATGAAGCCTTTACACATTTAACAGAACCTACCCTGTCTACCGTTGAGCAACACAGTTTGCGGATTGGTAATGCTGCTGCTGAAATCTTTCTGGAAGAAGTAAAGTCAGGTGATAAAAAGTTTATTCCACAAACCGTTGTACTCAAACCAGAGCTTATTGTAAGAGAATCTTCAGTGTCAGGCGTTTCGGTAAACCCAATGAGTCCAATAAAATCTATAAAGAAACCCCACGTTTCCACGGAATAAAATCATCCTGACCAAGACGTGTGGCATGTGTTTCTTTTCTGCCACTTGCCACATCAATAACATATTCCATTAAGGCATGCGCTTTGCTTTCAATACTGTCTTCGCCTGTAATGATCGTTCCTGCATTCACATCAATGATATCACTCATGCGTTCAGTCAATTGATTATTGCTGGATACTTTTATAACTGGCGTAATCGGATTGCCGGTAGGTGTGCCCAGGCCGGTGGTAAACAACATCAAAGTACAGCCTGATCCTGCAAGTGCCGTTGTTGACTCTACATCATTTCCCGGTGTACATAATAGATTTAGTCCCGGCTTTGTTATCTGCTCAGTATAATCCAAAATATCGGTAACCGGAGATGTGCCTCCTTTCTTCGCGGCTCCTGCAGATTTCATAGCATCGGTTATTAAACCATCTTTAATGTTTCCTGGAGAAGGATTCATATCAAAACCTGAACCTGCTTCTTTGGCTCGCTTGTGATAAACATTCATCAAAGAAACAAAACGTTCGGCCAATTCTATACTTGTGCAACGGTCTACAATATTTTGCTCTACACCATTCAGTTCGGGAAATTCTGCCAGTACAGGTGAACCACCCAAGGCTGTAAGCATATCGGAAAAATAACCGAGTAATGGGTTGGCAGATATTCCTGAAAAGCCATCTGATCCGCCACACTCAAGTCCTACCAATAACTTGCCCAATGGTGCGGGTTGGCGTTCACAAGTATTTGCCTGCATCAATCCGGCAAAAGTCTTCTTGATGGAGTCTTCAACAAAGTGCTTTTCTGATTTACTTTCCTGCTGACCGAGTATGTAAAGTGGTTTATCAAAAGAAGGATTAACCCTTTTAATGGCTTCTTCAAAAATTTTTACTTGTGCATTTTGACAACCTAAACTTAAAATGGTTGCTCCTGCCACGTTAGCATTATGTACATAACCTGCTAATAAATTGCACAGTGCCTCACTATCTTGCCTGGTACCCCCACACCCACCGTTGTGTGTTAAAAATTTTACACCATCCACGTTGGGGAAAAGCTTGTTATGTGGCTGTTCTTTTTCAACCACCTGAATATCTGTTTCAATAATACGCTGCACATCTGCACCAGACTGGTATTGCTTGATCAGTTTCTGTACATCCCAGGCTGTAGATTTCTTACCATAACCCAATTCAGATTCCAGTGCTTCCTGTACTGCTTCAATATTTCTATTCTCACAAAACACAAGGGGTATTACCAGCCAATAGTTGGCTACACCTACTTTTCCATCGCTCCTGATGTAACCATCGAAAGTTTTGGTTGTAAAAGGTGAAACGTCCGGGGCTTTCCATCTAAAGTCAGCGGGGCGCACAATCACTTCTGATGCTGCGTGCTTAACATTAAAAGTGGTAATGACTTCACCTTTCTTAATCGGTTGATACGCTTTCCCAATCAGCACACCATACATATAAAGCGGATCGCCCACTTCAAAATTGTTTGCTGCAAATTTATGTTTGGCCTGCACAGGTTGCTGAACTACAATCTCTTCGTTCATCCAGACGATGCGCTCCCCAGCCGGAATATTTTCCAGTGCTACAATCAGATTATCATTCGGATGTATTTTTAACACTCTGCTCATAACGCCTCTACCTGAAATTAATCTACTTTAATGGCAATGCTCTTGGGGGTAAGGAAATGCATTAACACTAAGGCCAATACATAGGCAAAACCACATAATAAAAATAATATGTTATAGCCTGCTGTAAGGTTACCCAATAACTTATAGTGATCTAATAAATATCCCACCACTATTGGAAATAAAAGCCCACCGACAGAACCTGCCATCCCTCCTATACCCACTACGCTGCTCACGGCATGTTTTGGGAAAATGTCACTCACTGTGGTAAAGATATTGGCACTCCATGCCTGATGCGCTGCAGCGGCTAAACTGATCAAACCTACTGCCACCCATACGTTTGTGGTATATTGTGCAAATACAATTGGTATTACACACAAAGCAAAAATCAACATCGACACTCGTCTTGCCTTAAACACAGGCCAACCTCTGCGAATTAACCAACTTGATAAATAGCCACCACCAATACTTCCTATAGTAGTTGCTGTATAGACAATCGCCAAATGAAGACTTGGTTTTTTAAAATCTATTTGGAAAGCTGCAGTGAAATAAGATGGCAACCAGAAAAGGAAAAACCACCATATAGGATCAGTTAATAGTTTACCAATGATGAAAGCCCATGTTTGTTTAAATGATAATAATTTCAACCATGGAATTTTCTTGCTGTTATCCTGCTGTTCTTCTACATCACTGTGTATGTAATCATATTCCGCTTTTCCCAATCGCTTTTGTCTGGCTGGTATTTCATAATATATCCACCAAAAAATTAACCATACAAAACCAATGGCACCTGTCAGAATAAAAGCTTCTTCCCAACCATAAGCGCCCAATATCCAGGGTACAACTATTGGCGCTGCAACGGCACCTATATTGGCACCGCTATTAAAAATACCTGTTGCCAATGCCCTTTCCTTTTTAGGGAACCACTCAGCCACTGCCTTAATCGCTGCAGGAAAATTACCTGATTCACCCAAACCCAATACTGCCCTTACTACACCAAAACCAAAAGTCGTTTTTGCTAATGCATGTGCCATTGCAGCAATACTCCACACCACAATTGAAATAGCATAACCCAATTTAGTACCGATCTTATCAATAATTCTTCCAAAACCTAAAAGGCCAATCGCGTAAGCTGCAGAAAAAGCCATTACAATTCTACTATAATCTGTTTCAGACCAACCTAAGTCTTGCTCCAACACTGGCTTTAATAAACCAATCACCTGTCTGTCTATATAATTGATAGTAGTCGCGAAAAACAACAAGGCACAAATGCGCCAACGATAATTCTCAATAGTCTTGGGATTGATTCCTTGTGTCATGCTCTTAGGTTTAGAAGAATATTAATACGTTTTGAATTTGTGAGTAGTCAATTTGAAATTCTTAATTCTTAATCTGATTAATCATAGACAACGTATCCTTTACACGCTTCTCCATGCCTGACCAGTCTTGTTTGCTTATAAGCTCTTTGGTGAACAATTGAGACCCCATTCCCACTGCTACTACACCTGCATCGAACCAGGCAGTAAGATTGTTGATTGTTGGTTCTACTCCACCCGTAGGCATAAGTTTCACCTCAGGTAGAATGGCGCGTACCGCAGATACGAATGCAGGGCCAAGTACATTGCCAGGAAAAACTTTGATTAAACGTGCACCAAGTTCTTTGGCTTTAACAACTTCTGTTACAGTTCCACAACCGGGAATCCAGGGTGTATAAGAATTTGCTTGAATCGCACACATCGATGGAATTAGCGCTGGAGAAACCACAAATCTTGCCCCTTTGGATAAAAAAGTTTTTGATTCTTCTGTGCTTAGAATAGTACCGATGCCCAAAAGTAAATCAGGATGTTGCGCAGCATAGTTTTGCAATACTTCAAAGTTCTTTAATGCTGCAGCACCCCGATTGGTGAATTCAAAAACTTTTACACCCGCCTGATGACAAACTTTTAAAACAGATAAGCAGATGTCTGCATCGTCATGGTAAAATACCGGAACAATAGCGGATTGCTCAATAGATTGGACAGTTGCTTCTATTAATTGACTTGTCATGTTTAGCGAAGTAGTTTACCCACGTTAATTCCTTGTACTAATTGATTTATTTCTTCCTGTGTGGCGATGAGTGCATCGCCTGGAATGGTATGCTTGAATGCTGCTGCTGCCGTTGCAAAATCTATAGTTTCCTGCAGGGAGTTACTGTGTAAAAGTTTATGAATAAGTCCTGCCATAAATGCGTCACCAGAACCAATGCGATCGACTATATCGTGCAGGTTATACACCTGCGAGGTGTAGAGCTTATTGCCAGCATAAAATATCCCATACAAACTATTTTCAGAGGCATCAATAGTATCACGAACAGTGTTGGCAAACATTTTGGCAGCTGGAAATTGTTTTGTGACCTGTTTACAAACAGATACAAAGGGATCTTCCTCTCCCTGCGGTACAATACCCAAACAATTTTCAAAATCAGTTTTACCGCCAATCACTACATCACAATAGCTGATTAACTCTGGCATAACCTCTTGTGGACTTTTACCATATTGCCAAAGCACTCTTCGATAATTGATATCACCAGAAATTTTTATATTCAGTTTTCTTGCAGCATTAACTGCGGCTAAGCAAGCTTTTGCTGCGCTGGCTGAGATAGCAGGTGTAATGCCTGACCAATGAAACCAGTCAGCTCCATTTAAAATTTCCTCCCAGTTTATATTGCTCGAATCCAGCTTAGCAAAAGCAGAATCATAACGGTCATAGATTACTTTAGATGCACGCACCGAAGCACCATTCTCCAATAGGTAAATACCAATACGTCCTGGTTGTAGCTGTATACTTTCCACACCCACACCAAATTTCCTGAGTGCATGTATGGCCGCATAACCTAAATCATTGTCGGGTAAAACACTTATATGTGAAGTAGTGTTAGACCACTGTGACAGCGCAACACTTACATTGGCTTCCGAACCACCATAAACAACATCAAAAACAGAAGCTTGCTGTAGTCTTTCGTGATGCTGCCCTGAAAGGCGAAGCAAAACTTCTCCAAAGGTTATAATTTTCTTACTCATCAAAAGTTAAAGTAACGTTTTGCATTTGTATATCCTATCCCTTTTACAAGGCTATGCAGTAATTCAATATCATGCGGTAATTCACCACGCACCACATCATTGCCAATAAGGTTGCAGACAATACGTCTGAAATACTCATGACGGGGAAATGAAAGGAAGCTGCGTGAATCAGCAACCATTCCAACAAAGTGTGAAAGCAATCCCATATTCGATAAAGCATTGAGCTGTTTCTCCATGCCATCTTTCTGGTCTAAAAACCACCAGCCACTCCCCCACTGTATCTTACCTGCGCTTGATCCGTCATTAAAATTACCAATCATGGTAGCGAACAACTCGTTGTCTGCAGGATTGAGATTATAGATAATGGTCTTTGCTAATTGATTATTGCTATCTAATTCATTAAAAAAAGCAGCCATTGCTTTCGCCTGTGGGAAATCGCCAATTGAATCGAAGCCCGTGTCTGCTCCTAATTGTTTCATCATGCGCGTACTGTTATTGCGCAAGGCACCAAGGTGGAATTGCTGTACCCAATTTTGCCGGTGATACAATTTGCTTAAATGCAACAAAATAAAACCGCGCAAGGCATCAGCTTCAACCTCAGTAATCTGGTTGCCTGCTCTTACTTGTTTAAACAAGCTATTGGCATTTGATTCTGTCAACCTGATGGATGGCATCATCTCCAGACCGTGATCAGAAACACGACAACCATGTGCTTCGAAGAAAAGTATTTTTTTCTCCAGTACATCCAATAAATCCTGTAGTGTGTCAATTTGTTGATTAGCTGCCTTCCCCAGAACAGTCATGTAGGTATTATAAGCAGTTAAATCGTGAAAGGCATAAGATTTATCAGGACGAAATGTCGGGTACATCCGGAAACTCGCATCTTGCTTTGCAAATGCACTGTGGAATTCTAAAGAATCTGCAGGGTCATCTGTTGTGCAGACCACTTCAACCTTCATTTTTTTGAGTAAGCCTTGAACATGATAATCGTCTTGCTTCAATAAATCATTACATTGCTTATAAATAGAAGTTGCTGTCTTTTCGCTAAGTAACTCTTTTATGCCAAAGTAGTTCTTCAACTCCAAGTGTGTCCAGTGATACAAGGGATTGCGCAAAGTATAGGGTACAGTTTTAGCCCATTGTAAAAACTTTTGATCAGGCGGCTCATTACCTGTGCAGAATTTTTCAGGCACAGCATTAGTGCGCATAGCACGCCATTTATAATGGTCACCTTCTAACCATACTTCTGTAATGGTATTGAACTGTCGGTTCTCAGCAATATCTTTTGGTGATAAGTGGTTATGATAATCAAGGATAGGAAGTGATGAGGCTGTTTTGTGATACAACTCTTCTGCTACTGGAGAGTGTAGTAAAAAATCATCACCTAAAAATTGTTTACTCGTCAATGTCATCTTTCTAAAAAAGTTAAGCGCAAGCCACTATGCACATGATATCTATTAATCGTCTTGTGCATAATAAAACCATTCGGTTTTATGTAGCTTTTTCATCGCTGCCTAAATATAAAGGAATTTTGTGCAATCGATTGCCTAAATATGACAAAAGAAATCGTTACTGTGAAACACTACTAAGGTCAAATTATTGATTATTAGTGCTTTAAATTTTAAAATAATCGGTTTTCTCACAATAAAAAGTGCCAGATATTAGCTTCCGCCTCACCTCTAAACCAGAGTAAATGTCATGATTGGGTGACTACACCTCCTGCCTGTTCAGCTCACGCAAACTCTCTACTATTCCATGTTGATCGATGGTGTAAAGATGTTTACCTGCTTGCTCTACCAGATTAGGAACGGTCGATAAGTCACTCCCCCACCAGTCAGCTCGAGCAAGTAAAGTTGTACACAAAGCTTTTATACCTTCAGGATTATAGGATGCTTTTTTCCAGGCATCTTTAACAGCTTCAATAGTAGCAGGATCATCATTAAGCCGAATCTCTTTGCCAGACTTTAGACCTCTATAAAAAAAGAACAACGCTGCAAAAGCATACGCTAGTCTGGCGGGAACATAACCTCTGCCGCTAGTATGGGCTAACAACGTAGGTAATAAGCGTACTTTAAATTTACCAAAGCTATTTAGGGTAATACTTAACAAGGCATGTTCTATGGCCGGGTTCATGAAACGGGCAAAAACCTCTTCCGCATATCCCTCAAGCTCGGTCTTATCTCCCTCTAACACTGGTATTATTTCCTTATAAACCATTTTGCGAATGTATTCACTCACTTCTTTATGCTCCATGGCTTCTCGCACAGTTGGAATGCCTGCGAGAAAACCAACACAGGCCATGGCGGAGTGCGCACCATTCAAAATCTTTACTTTTCTATTTCTATAAAGCTCAAGGTTTTTAGTAAAAATGACATTGATTCCTGCTTTATCCCAAGGCAATACTTCTTTTAACCAATCCGGTGCTTCTATAACCAGTAAGTGAAACCACTCAGCTGTTACCATCAACTCGTCTTTATAGTGCAATTCTTTCCATATTGCTTCGTGTTCAGTTTTAGGTGCACCCGGAACAATTCGGTCAACCAGTGTATTACAAAAAGTAATTTCTGTATTAATCCATTCTGAAAACGCAGCTGGTAAGTCCCAATGCCTTGCATAAGTTTCAACACAACGTTTCAACACCTCTCCGTTTTTCTCTATTAATTCACATGGCAACACCACAATACGTCCAGTCAATTTGGACTTAAACCTGTGGTACAAGAGTTGTGTAAGCTTTCCCGGAAATGTAGTTGCTAAAGTATCCCCATCTTTGTCTTTATCACTAAAAACAATACCCGATTCTGTAGTATTGGATACAATGAATTGAAGATCAGTATTAATAGCCTCTTGCAAAAATGCACTAAAGTTGTCCTGTGGTTGCACAATCCGTTGCACACAATCAATGCGATAATGCTGCTGCAGGTATTTGCCTTTGTGCAATCCCTTTACTAACACAGTATATAAACCCTGTTGTTCTTCAAGTTTTTTATCTCTTGAAACGGATTGTATAATACTTACTCCTGCATTGAAATCAATTTTGTCATTGGCTTCTTGTACCATCCAGTCAATGAATGCACGTAAAAAGTTACCACTACCAAATTGTAACACTTTTACCGGATAACGCTTGCGCTCAAGTGTAGAAATAGCCGGTAGTTCTTGATTTATATTTTTTGACATTGTCTTGCTTGCTTGAATTTGCAATTGCAATTAGACAATAATTAGAAGGATTGACAAAATTTTTTGAATCCACCCACAATTTTTTTAATCTAACGCGTGTAAGCTTTAGGTTTTGTAGTTGATGTTTTACTTATTTGTCAAATGCAACTTCTTTAATTCAAAGAGACAAAAACTCTTTCTCCACTTCTCAGATCCTGCACGCTCGTATAAATGGTAAGAGAATCCTTTTTCACAGCTACACTTACCTCAAAATAGCTGCCGCAAAAACTCACACTTTCAATGTATGCCTCAACTGCATTGGCTGATGATCTTCGGCTTACCTTGAATGATCCTGGTCTTAACAATTCATTTGTTTTTAACTTTTGCTTTCCCAGTTGTTTTAAAAAAGTTTTAGGTACAACATTGTATTTTCCCATTAAGGCAGCCACGTATTCATCAGCAGGTTCATGGTAAATGTGCTGGACTGCTCCTTCCTGCACAATTTTTCCTTTTCGCATAATCATAACATGCTCGGCCCACGGCAAAATGTCTAATGGATCATGTGATACTAAAATACAGGCTATACCTGTCGACTCAAGCACTTTATCAATTACTTTCCGTAAGCTATTCTTGTGAATGATATCCAGGTTTGAATAGGGTTCGTCTAATAACAATAGTTCCGGATTACTTAACAATTGTCTCGCCAAGGCAATACGTTGTCTTTCACCACCGGAGAGTTCATCAGTTTTGCGACTAAGCAAATGTTGTATTTCGCAAAGTTTAAAAAGTCTATTGGCTTCTTTCTCGCTCTGAAGATTAGCATATTCTAATACTTGCTCTACACGCAAAAACTTTGGGAGTTCAAATAACTGCGACAAGTAAGCAATCTTTGCATGACCAGGAACAAGGGTTTCCAATGGTCCTTTTATCACTTCATTATTAAATACAACCACCCCGCTATCAGCCTGAGCAAGTCCGGCAATCACTTTTAGCAATGTGCTTTTACCGGAGCCAGTCTCGCCTGCAATGACCATTCGTTTGTAATGTTGTTGGTCAAACGAAATACTACGAAGAATGTGTTGCTGTCCTGATTTTTTTGAAATTTTAGAAAGCTTGAGTCCACTCATATACCAAAGGTATTGAAACAAGATTAAAACAGATGAATAAGGAACTTTATTTTATAGCTTGTGTTTTGTACACATCAAATTAAAAAGAGAAGGCGTCTGACGGCTATTTACTTTGGCAATCAGCGGTCTGACGACTCAAAACTATTTGGAGATAATAATTGATCATTCTAAAGATTTATGGAATTAGGATTATACAGCTTTGTTGAAATGGGTAAAGACCCAGCTACCGGTAAAACCATTAGTGGAGCTGAGCGCATGCAAAATCTGATGGAAGAAATTACGCTAGCTGATCAGGTTGGCCTGGATGTTTTTGCTTTGGGCGAACATCATCGTGCGGATTACTTAATATCCTCACCTCCTGTTGCTTTGGCTGCCGCTGCCGTTCTCACCAAGCAGATTAAACTTTCCAGTGCCGTAACGGTACTTAGCTCAGAAGATCCTGTTCGAGTATTCCAGCAATTTGCAACGGTAGACCTATTGTCTGGAGGTCGTGCTGAGATGATGGCAGGGCGAGGATCATTTGTTGAGTCCTTCCCACTTTTTGGTTTCGACTTAAAAGATTACGATACGCTTTTTACAGAGAAGTTGGAGATGCTGATTAAACTGAATGAGCAAGAGCGTATTACGTGGAAAGGAAAACACAGAGCTGAGGTTAATAACCTCGGAGTATACCCAAGACCACATCAGCAAAAAATTCCGCTTTGGATAGCCATTGGTGGCACGCCTGAATCGATTGCCAGAGCAGCCACACTTGACTTGCCGTTAGCACTTGCTATCATTGGTGGCAGTCCTGCACAATTTGTTCCTCACATCAAATACTACAGAGATACTAAGCAACAATTGGGGCACACAAGTCCTGTTCAGGTTAGCATAAATTCACATACTTTCATTGCCGACACCTCACAAAAAGCAGCTGATGAATTCTATCCTGCTTATGCCGCTGTAATGTCGCGTATTGGTGGAGAACGGGGTTGGCCTCCTATGGAAAGAGAACAATATGAAAATATGCGTAGTCCGAAAGGTTCTTTATTAGTAGGCAGTCCACAACAGGTGATTGATAAGATTTTATTTGAACATGAATTGTTTGGTCATACACGATTCTTAGCCCAAATGATGGGACCTATGCCGCATAAACAGATGCTCCGATCTATCGAACTCTTTGGAACGGAAGTGGCACCGGCAGTACGGAAGGCTTTGGGTGTTCCCCAAAAAGTAACTGACCCTAGCGCGGTAACAACCTAATACCTGCTGCAAAGCGTCCAATGTCACCTTTGCGAGCAGAGAAGAAATGTTGATTGTGAATAACCGTACAGGCATTTGCAACCGCTATGTTTTCAGGCTTTACACCAAAAGAGGTTAGCTGTATATAGTTTGCTTGCCAAAGATCAAGTTTCGCTTTACCATTCTCCTGCAACTGCAAAAGAACATCTGCATTGTTAAACGACTTGCGCACAGCATCCGCTACTTCGTGGCCAACTTCGTAAGAAGCCTGGCAAACAGATGGACCGATTGCAGCCACAACATCCACACCATGAGTACCAAATTCACGTTGCATGGCTTGCAGTGTTTTAGTTAAAATATGGGCTACCGTTCCCTTCCATCCGGAATGCACAGCACCTACTGCCTGATTTTTCTTATCATACAAAAGAATAGGCACACAATCAGCAGACATTACTGCAATACAAACATTAGTATCGTTAGTAATAAGGGCATCAGTTTCTTCAAGGGAATCTTTATTTGTGCTCACATCAACTTTTAAGATGTGATCTTTGTGAACTTGCCTGGGAATGTATAATTGTTCGAAGTCTAATCCGATTGTTTTCGTCAACTGCTTCCTATTTACTTCTACAAGCAATGGATCTGGTGAAGTGCTGTAGCTCAGGTTAAAATCAATCTCATTAAACGATTTACGGTCGGTTACAAAATGTGTAATATTTTTCTCTTCATATAATTTCGAAAACTGCCAGAGTTTTAAGTCTCCAATATTCTTCAGTTCAATCATTTTTAACTAATCCATTTAACTCAAACCATTGCTTGGCAGATTTTGATACTTTCTCTACAGTCACTTTCTTCGCTATTTGCTCTTGTGCCCTTACTATCGATTTACTGATCATGTTGTGAGCAATTACTTCATCTTCCTGCGTACCCATTTTATACATCAACTCACGCATTCGATCTCCACCAAAAATACTAAAGAAGGGTTCATCCAATGCAGAGAGTACTGGAACATTATTTAGTCCCATGTGGACAAAAAGGTTTTGTTCTTTTTTAATCAATGGATAATGTTCAACAAAAATCAGAAGTTTACCAGGTACTTTTTCACGATTCAGATGCTCTGCCATCAACACATTAATTGATTCCTCATCTAGAGAGAGATTTTTCTTTAATTCCTGAGCAGTAGCTTCAAACCAAACCACAAAAATAGTATCAGGGTTGGCTTTTAACATTTTTTGGCATGCTCGAAATTTAGCTTCTGTTGTTAACCATACCTGGTCATTTACAGAAATATATTTCTCTTTACTTTTGAATAAGCCGAACATTAATATGATATTGTTTAGGTGTGAAACTCAGTCTCTAAAAGTAATGGTGAAAGTCGCTCCCTTATCAATTACGCTATCTACGTGTATTTTTCCGCCAAGGCTACTAACATGGTTGTGAACAAGGTAAAGACCAATTCCCTTACTATCTGTATAGTCGTGAAAGGTTTGATGTAAGCCAAATATTTTATCATTTACTTTTTCCATATCAAAACCACGACCATTGTCAGTAAATATTAATTTTTTACTACCGCTGTTTTGTTTTGAAATAATTGAAATCATAGGTACTTCATCTGGTCTGGCATACTTAATTGAATTGGTTATCAAATTCAAAAAAATACTATCCATGTAAGCCTTGTTAAACTTGACAAATGCTAAGTCAGAGAAATCAGATTGTATGACAGCTTTTGAAACCTTAATAAGTGCGCTAATGGATTGATGAACATAGTCGAGACTATCCTGAAAAGAAACTTCCGCAAAATTGTTATGCACAATATGTCTGTCGCTTAAGACATCTATATACTTGTTCATGGTTTGCTTTAACTTATCGCCTGTTAGTTTAACCACTTCAATCAGTTCAAGTGTTTCCTGGTCACTTATCTTCGAATTATCAATCAGACTAAAAAGCGAAACCAAATTATTAACCGGAGAACGTAAATCGTGTGAAACTGTAAAAGTTAGGCGCTTTAAATCTTTATTAGTTTCGGTAAGACTTGCCAACAAGGCATTTCTTTCTGCTTCTAAGTTTTTTTTATGTGTAATGTTCTTAGCTATGGCAAAAACGAGTTTATCGCTCTCCACAGGCAAAGATGTCCAATACAGCCAAACAATTTCCCCACTCTTGGTAACATAACGATTTTCAAAGTTATGCACAGGTTTAGCCTTTGTTAACTCTAGTCTTACTCTACTGGTAATATCCCTGTCCTCTTCGTAGATAAAGGTATTGACAGGTCGCGAATACAACTCTTCTAAACTGTAGCCAAGGAGTTGCGGCACAGCAGGATTTACCCGTTTAAAGTAGCCGTCAAATCCGGCAATGCAGAGTAAATCAGGTGTTAAATCGAAAAAGCGTTCATATTTAAAATCCTTTGAAGCCATAGGCTAAAATCCGACACAAATTAATCCATGCAAAATGTCCAATTTCCGCAATTTTACCTAGCCAACATCAATCTTTACTGGCATTTGCAAACCTAATATGGCTTATTGTAAATAATAAAAGCAAAGGAAACTATAAATTACCTCTACAAGCTCAAAAACACAAATTACCATTTGTAATCTCAGCGTTTCAGCCTGATAATTCTGATGAAACTGTTATCTTTGCGCCCTTATTTTAGTAAACATGATCTCAGTAGACGCAGTAGGTGTAGAATTTAGTGGCACAGTTCTTTTTAGCGATATTACCTTTAACATTAATGAAAACGACCGAATTGCTCTTATGGGTAAGAACGGTGCTGGTAAATCTACTCTGCTTAAAATAATAGCAGGTGTAAATAAACCTACCAGAGGTAAAGTTTCGGCTCCCAGAGAAGCTATTATTGCCTATCTGCCTCAGCATCTTTTAACAGAAGATAATGATACTGTATTTGAAGAGGCTGGTAAGGCTTTTGCAAAAATCCACAACATGAAGAAGTTGATGGATGAACTTAACCATCAGCTGGAAACAAGAACTGATTATGAATCGGACGAGTATGCTAAAATCATTGAAGACGTTTCTGAACTAAGTGAAAAATACTATTCAATAGAAGAAATCAATTACGATGCAGAAGTAGAGAAGACTTTAATGGGTCTTGGCTTTTTACGAAGCGATTTCGACAGACCAACAAAAGAGTTTAGCGGTGGATGGCGTATGCGCATTGAACTTGCCAAAATCCTATTACAAAAACCTGATCTTATTTTATTGGATGAACCTACCAACCACCTGGATATTGAATCGGTACAGTGGCTAGAAGATTTTCTGAAAAATAACGCGAAAGCTGTAATTGTAATCAGTCACGATAAAGCCTTTGTAGATAACCTGACCAACCGAACCATTGAGGTAACTATGGGCAGGATTTACGATTACAAAACAAATTATACTCACTACTTACAACTGCGTAAAGAAAGACGTGAGCAACAGCAAAAACAATTTGATGATCAGCAAAAAGAGATTGCTGATATCACTGGATTTATAGAACGCTTTAAAGGAACATATTCCAAAACATTACAGGTTCAATCGCGTGTAAAAATGTTGGAGAAAATAGTTCCTATTGAAGTTGATGAGGTTGACACTTCCGCACTAAACCTGAAGTTCCCTCCTGCTCCACGTTCTGGCAACTATCCTGTTATTATTTCTGACTTTACTAAAAAATACGGAGACCACACTGTATTACAAGATGTATCTCTGACTATTTCGCGTGGTGAAAAAATTGCCTTTTTAGGTAAGAATGGTGAAGGTAAATCAACACTGATCAAAGCTATCATGAGTGAAATTCCCTTCGATGGAAAATGTCAGCTTGGGCATGGAAGTATGATTGGTTACTTTGCACAAAACCAAGCCGCTTTATTGGATGGTGAACTTACTGTATTTGATACAATCGATCAGATTGCAGTAGGAGAAATACGCACTAAAATGAAAGATATTTTAGGCGCTTTTATGTTTGGAGGTGATGCTATTGATAAGAAAGTAAAAATGCTCTCTGGTGGTGAGCGTACGCGTTTAGCCATGATTAAATTATTGCTCCAGCCAGTCAATCTTTTAATTCTGGATGAACCCACAAACCATTTGGATATTAAAACCAAAGACATCTTAAAAGATGCGTTGAAAGCTTTCGATGGTACGCTTATTCTTGTGTCTCACGATCGTGATTTCCTTGATGGTTTAGCCAATAAAGTTTTTGAGTTCGGTAACAAACGGGTTAAAGAACACTTTGAAGATATTGGTGGATTCCTGCGTAATAAGAAGATGGAGAACTTACGCGAAATCGAAAGAACAAGTAAGTAAAGAGGCGACAAATAACACAGATTTACACAGATAATCTCATCATTGCGATGAACGAAGCATTCCGTGTGTGCTGGTGTGAAGAAGTATTCTATTGACGGCATTCTCAACAAAAAGTTTTAGATTACTTAGCCCACCTTAGCACACCCCAGCTACAAGGCACGCAATGACGAATTCTACAAATCATTTGAGTAAATAGCAATAATTGAGTTCTCGCTCTCAGGCCGCTGGGTCTCGCATACTCATTCAAGGCTGTATGCTATCCGCACATACCCTGCCCAGACCAAAGATAGCATAATGCCTTGCCTGAGCATGCTGTAAGAAAGCATAAGAACTTCAAATTAGGTAATACGAATACTTTCTTGTTTTCAAAATAGCTTTCATCGATGGCTAATTTTATTGAAATACATTTATTTATCTCCGTATACTTTGAACAAATCTGACAAATAACTTGTCTGATAGATATTGAATTAATATTACTATGGATAAAGTATGGTTTATTACCGGGTGCTCCACCGGATTTGGAAGAGAGCTTTCAAACTTATTATTGGCACAGGGCTACAAAGTAGTAGTTACCGCCAGAAAACTAACTGACATTCAGGATATTGCTGAGAAGTACAAAGAAAATGCATTAGCACTTAGTCTGGACGTTACCAAGCCAACTGACATTGAAACAGCCGTTACCAATGCCTTCAAGCATTTCGGTCGCATTGATGTATTAGTCAATAACGCGGGTATTGGTTACTTCGGTGCCATTGAAGAAAGTGAGGATGAAGAAATCCGAAAAATGTTTGAAATCAACTTCTTTGGTTTAGCCAACATGACCAAAACTGTATTACCCATTATGCGTAAGCAACGTAGTGGACATATCTTAAACATTGCCTCTATTGCCGGTCTGGTTGGTTACCCCGCAGTTGGTTATTACAACGCTACTAAATTTGCTGTTGATGGTTTTTCAGAATCACTGTCAAAAGAAACAGCGCCCTTAGGCATTAAGGTAACTGTTATTTCTCCGAGTGGTTTTCGTACCGATTGGGCTGGTCGCTCCGCTAACACAAGTAAGGTAGTAATTGAGGATTATGCTGCCACCGCTGGGGCTAATAAAGACAGCATCCGTGGGTATAGCGGTAGTCAACCTGGCGATCCGCTCCGTGCTGCCCAAGCAATGATTAAAGTAGTTGAGTCTGAGAATCCGCCATATCGCTTGTTATTAGGACAAGGTGCATTGCGTAGTGCCCGTGCGAAGCTTGATCTACTCAAAAAAGATTTTGATACTTGGGAGGAAACGACCATTTGGGCAGATAATCCAAAAAATTAATTAGAGCACATCTTAAAAAAAGAGGGCTCGTCATTGCCAACCTCGTGGATTGGGTTTGCGCTGAAGAGCGTGAAGCAATCTAGCTAGTTGATTTAAATCTCATAAATAGATTGCTTCCTCACCCTAACACACATTCAACGCTTCGTTCATCGCAATGACGCGATTATTTTGTTTCGAATTATTTTTAGGCTGGCTTCTAATAAAAAAGCCTCCGGTAAAACCGGAGGCCTTCACTATCTTGTTCGCTCTCCCCAGTCAGCGAACTTCGATAGCCTTTTTGGGTTTGGTTGTGCCAATCATCTTTTTGGCAACATGAAGTTTTAAAATACCGTCTTCGTAATAGGCCTTCACATCTTCTTCGTTAATGTTTTCAGGCAGTGTGAACGAACGACTAAAAGAACTATAACTGAATTCTTTGCGCGTGTAGTTTTTATCTTTCTCTTCTTTTTCCTCTTGTTTCTCTGATGATATGGTGAGTAAACCATTGTCTACAGAAATGTGAAAATCTTTTTTAGTTAACCCAGGCGCAGCCATTTCAATTTCAAAGGTCTTTTCAGTCTCTTTTACGTTGACAGCAGGAACTGATTGCTTACGTAGCCAATCAGCGTCAAAAAAGCGATCGTTATCGAAAAAATCCGATAACAGTGAGCCATTCATTAAGGATGGCCAGTCAGTTTTTTTAATAAGTGACATAAATACCTCCTTGTTTTAATGTTGATACTAATATAGTTTCTCATTAAGCCAATTAGTATGACGCACCTCAGACTTTCAAATGATCTTTATCATACATTGAAATATTGAAAAAAGCCTATATCTTAAACGCGTAATTATATAAATCTTTTGTATGAAATATCTAGTGTTTGTCTTCCTCCTCAATTGTATACAACTCGTTAGTTTTGCACAAACTAAAAGTGGCGCACAACAATTTTGGACTGAATTGCAAAAACATTGTGGAAAAGCATATGAAGGAAAATTGACTGAAAATCCCGAGGGCAGCGGTACTTTTAAAGATCAAAAACTTGTCATGCATGTTCGTTCATGTGGCGACTCCGTTATTCGCATTCCTTTTATGGTAGGTGAAAACCGATCCCGAACGTGGGTGCTTACTTTAAAAAATGATTTGATTCAACTTAAACATGACCACAGGCATGAAGATGGAAGCGAAGATGCGGTAACGCAATATGGTGGTCTAGCTACCAATAGTGGATCAGCATCATTACAAATTTTTCCTGCTGATGTTCAAACTGCTATCCTACTCCCTAATGCAGCTTCAAATGTATGGTGGATATCATTAACAGATAAAGTATTTACTTATAACCTGCGCAGGTTAAATAGTGAGAGAATCATAACAGTTACTTTCGATTTGAGCAAAGCAGTAGATACCCCAGCAGCACCTTGGGGCAGTCAATAGTAGCGATTTACTTAAGAATTCTTCTTGCCTGCTGTATGTGTCTTTGATTATGTACCAAAAGAAATTCTATAGCATCTCCCGCATTTATTTTAATAAGTGGAGCTAAGGAAGTTTTTAGCTTAATGCTTTTCAAATCCCTGGTACCTGCTGCATGCAACAATTTTAATAAATCTTCCAGATGCTGAATAAATCTACTGATTGCAGCTGAGGGATTTTCAATAGGCTTTGGTTGATGCTGCTTAATCGCTTTATATTTTTTCTGTCTACTGTCGCTATTCATCGTTTTAATAAAATACAAGCCAAGCCATGTATTTCTGAAAAGCGGAAGTTCAGTGGCATGCGATGGGCGGTTGAAGCCTTGCTGAATTTTAGGATGATAATATTCAGCATAGGTGTTCAGATGTTCAAAACACTCAGCAATACTCCAGCCACCTTGTGCAGGCGGCTGGAGCAAAGTTGATGATGGTAAATTCTGAAAAACAGCAATGACTTCTTGCAACTGTTTTTCAAGTATTGCCTCAAGTTTTATAAGATATTCTTCCTGACTAAGCATTCCTAACTGATGTAAATTTACGGCCAAAGATGAGTAAGCTTAAGCCTATCAAACAAAAAATAGTTTCTATTGCAAGCCAAGTGTTTCCAAATTCTCCCAAATTCCCATCCACCAGTAGTGTGATTACCCTTGACAGTGCATAAGATCCCCAAAAGATTGAAATAAAAGCAAGGCCTTTGTTAAGTTGATAGAAAGTTAAGTACAAGATGACAATAACCAGTGTAACCCCCACGCCTCCGTACACACCTCTTATTGAACTGAGGGCATCATTATTACCCAGTTTTACATTAACCAAATCCATTACAGCCTGAGGACTTTTAATAGCAAGTAAGGCCACATAAGCAAGGCTTAGCGCTGACAAAAACATAAAGCCTTTTGCTAATACAGTGTAGATTGTTTGTGCTTTCATTTTGTATTGTTTTAATGATAGCACAAAACAAGGCTCTATGATCTTAATGATTGTTGGTAATTACCAACATTTTAAACCCTGACAGAATTAATCAGCTTACTAAAATTAGTGGCATCATTGCCAAGGTAGTTAGCCAGATACTTGTGGGAGACAAGGGTAAGTATATGAGGACTTCTCTGTAACAACTTCTTAAATTTTTCTTCAGAACTAAAACACTGCAACTCCACCATTCTTTCTAACAAGCCTGAGAAAGCTTGTGTAAGACCTATGTGCACAAGTTTGAGGATAGCAGGATGTTTATCCATTAATACGTTTATGCTTTCGTAATCGGCACGCAGAAAAACAGATGGTGTTAAGGCCTCGTAATAAAAATGCGAAGGCTTCTGCAATAAGAAAGAATCCATCACACCACCAAAGGAAGGAGCATAGGTTAATACTACGGTAGATTCTCTTGTATCATCAAGGTAATAAATACGTTGCACCCCTTCCGTTACAAAATACAGATAAGGTTCCTTCTCTCCTGCTTTTGTAATAGTTTCCTTGCGTTTCACTGAAAAGTTCTTCCAGCAAGAAGAGAAATCTTTCCAGGCCGAATCAGATAAAGGTTGAATTTGAGTGGTGGCTGATTTTAGTAAGTCAAGGGAGTTCATTCAACTGAAGAATTAAATAGCTATTGCATATTAAACATTTGAAATTATAAACTAAATACTCTCCTTTCAATTCTTATTTCCTAATAAGAATAGCGCATTTTATATCATCCTCCCTTCAGAGATGATGATTGGAAAGAGGAGAATTAATCCAGCAAAATTGCTTCGTTAGCCACGCTCACCAACAATGCTTCATTTCACTCAAAGACGTACTGATCATTTTCAAATCATCAGATTTTTAAATCGATTAACGAATTATCACATCAACTCATCACATCATTACTGTGTTATCAAAATTTTACCTCGATTAAATCCTTCCTCTGTTTGTATACTGAATAAATAAATACCCGGAGGCAAAAATGGTATCTGCAGACTCTCCCTATCCGAAAGTAAATCATACGTAAATAGTTTCATACCATTGCCATTGTAAAGTGTAAAGACTTGTGGTGAAGTTTTAAATTGTTTGGCAATAATCTGCAGATCAGCACCGGCACTTATAGGGTTGGGGAATACTAAAAATGGGATTGTTGTCAGAAAATAATCACCCACAACTTCACTTACCAATTGTTCACCATTAATAAAATACAAGACTAGTCTATAGTTGTTTAGCCCCTGACGTGGTGAAGTATCCAAAAAACTGAAGTTGTTTGATTCTAGGGAAGTATTGATTTCAATATCTATAAATTCATCCCCTTCCTGTCGCTGAAAGACTACGCGTGATATTCCGTAACTTGTCCCTACTTCAGCAAATAAATTAATGCCTTCATTAGGTTCAAGTTGAGCATAGAATGATCTTAGATAACAAGCGATTTCTTGCAAGTCGTAGTCGAAAGCATAACCCTGAATTCCAACTTCTCCATTTTCAAATACGGGTTGAATGGCAAAATAGGTTTTAATTGATTGAGTCTCATTAAAAATGAAACTTGTATCGCTAGTGAGTAAATAATCCTCCATCCGCGAATTATTATAATACTTAACCCGGTAGCTATTGGCACCATTCACCTTATCCCATTTCAACAAAACAGAATCCTGACAATTAAATCCAACCTTAGGAATGATTGGTTGAGAGATGGTAAATACGTCAGTTTCATATGCTTCAGTTCCGACTACCATTCGCGCCTGCGCTAGCGTGTTTACGTCAGGTGTCTTCCATCTGAGCAGGCCGGTAGACAAATCAACATTATCCTTAATCAATTGCCATGTATTGCCTCCATCCATACTCAATTCCAGTTTTCCACTTCCTTGAACCAAGGTACTTTTCCACTGAAAATACGTTCCTGCTTCACCATTGTAAGGCATGTTATCGCTTGCAGTAGGATAAAACCAGTTGAAATTTTCTTCCTCGTCCCAGCTATAGGCTATAGAATATGCTTGAGCGTTTGTTGCAAGCATGTTTGCTTTTACAATAATTTTATAAATACCTGCCTCAGGTTGCTCAACGAGTACTTGCTCAATATTATTCAAATGATCTTCTCCCCGGGTAGCGTTTTTTTCAAGTGCGCTTAGTGATGGTGAACTATCCAATATCCAGGGATAAACAAACTGAGTTGATGGTGTTTCAATTGTCAAATCTAAGTCATTAACCAAAGCCACACTTGAATTTACCTGACCCGGCACATCATCCCAAACCAAGGTTATTTTAAGATTGCGTACATTGTCAGGAATAGTTAACTGATGAATACTAGTTTCAAATTCATTAACAGTTTGCTCAATAAACTGATCTTTTTGTAACATTTGCATGCTATACCAAGCATCTAGATTACCATATCCTGTTTTGAAATCAGGCCCGACATTACCTACGTCTTGCGCCCCATTTATTAATAACGCCTTTTGTAAAGCTACCGAAGGTAAACCACCAACTTTTTCTTTATAAGCTTGCTGTAGCAAACCCGCCACCCCCGATACCAAGGCCGCTGAATTTGAAGAACCTACCATACTATAGCTTACCAGCTCTGGCTTGATACGCCCATCATAAGCGGGACCTTTAGAGGAAAACGATATGGCTCTTCCTAAAGTATCGACAGATCCGACTGTGAGGGTGTTTTTCGACATCTTAAAATTACCCGTCAGGTTGGCAAATCCAGCAATTCCCGAATAGGCTCCCGTTGTAGATGCCAAAGCACCATCATTACCTGAAGAGAATACATGAAGCAGGTATGGTATCTGTTTTACATTTTGATCGAAGGCTTCCGCCAAAGCCCCATATATATTTTCTACTTGTGTTCCGTAAGAATGATTTTGCACGGTTATATCCAATGCATTATATGTGGACAGAGGATCTGGACTTAGCACCGCAAAACTTGATGAAGTAAAGCGAACTTCCCGAGCTACACCCTTACCGGTAATAAATGAATTGCCCTCCCCGCCAATAATCGTAGCCATTTCTGTAGCATGTAGATCCTGCGTTGCAGATTGAAGTCCGGATTCTATATACCGCCCTTCAAGATCGATGTCGTTTCTGTTGTATGTCTCTTCTTTTACCGATACAGTTATGCCATTACCAAGCAAGTCTGGTAGCTGATGATGTAGGTAAGAAATAGTGTTTGGCGCCAGGTTTAAATCTAAAACTCTACTCTCAGTACGTGCTTGCTGCGATTCTAAACCCACATATACCACATTTGACAGTGGAAGTACAGTGTTGCGAAGCTGATCATAGCTACATTCTATCAATACTGCATTATTTCTTACATCACGAATTTTTATTTCAGGCAAAAGTGATGTTAATACCTCCTGATGCAATGGATACCTTAACTTTAAGGTATAAACATTTCTTTTATTCTTTCCTTCAGACAAACCCACCAAATTATCTGATAATTTCCATAAGTCGTTGGCCTTGAACAACGAATGGGGTATTGGTAAATTCTTTACATCTTCTCCCCTAACAATAAAAGTACTAGAATTAAGGTGCCTGACAATTAAGGTTTTTTTTGCCAAATACTGTTTGGCTTCCTCCTCATTTTCAAACTCAACAACATAGTAGGCACTATCAGATAATAATGATTTTGAAGAAATCATATCTGTCTTGATTGAAGAGGTAACTATACCCCTACTGGTTTTCTGCGCTTGTAAAATCGTTGTATTTGAAAAGATCAAGGCTATTATGAAAAATAACAGCCTCATTATATCAAAAGAGTCAACGGGTTTCGTTGAAGCAAAACCTCTTAAGTGTGAGAATACACGAAAGCACATTTCATTACGCTTGAACATTATGCAGGTACACATGAAGTAATTTCGAAATATAAACCTAAACCTAATAATTATGTTAAACATTCGAAAAGCCGCTTCGGCACTTGCGGTAGTCCTTCTCAGTGCCTTTGTTATTTCCTGTACGGAAACTTCAATCAAAACTGAAACAGTTGAAATTTCAGAAAACGTGAAACTTCAATTAACAAATCTTGGTTTTGATGTGAGTGATGTGCAAAAAGTATCTTCAAGAAACCCAATAACTGGGGAATTAATGCAAGGTTACATTCTTGAAAAAGATATGTTCCTATCTAATGAAGACATACAGGAAATGAGCAACAGTAAAGTTCAGCATATTGGAGCTGTTGGTGAACAATACAGAACCACTAACCTGGTTAGCTCACCTAGAACCATACGTGTACTTGGATACACAAGTGGCAGCAATGCATTGGATACAAAGATGCGTACTGCATTGCAAAATGCTGTGGCCAACTACAACGCATTGAACATCGGCCTTACCTTTACGCTTACTTTCGGGACAAATACTAATGCTGCAGAAATAGTAGTTTACCGTGTGAGTGGTGGAGCTGGTGGCTCAGCTGGTTTCCCAAGTGGTGGACTTCCTTATAAGTGGGTTCAAATCTTGTCAGGAACAAGTTCTTATAGTACTGATGTGGTTGAGCATGTTATGACACATGAAATCGGTCATTGCCTTGGCTTAAGACACACTGACTACTTTAACCGTTCACTTTCTTGTGGATCTGGTGGCAGTGAAGGTAGTGGCGGTGTAGGTGCAATACTTATACCTGGTACTCCTTCAGGATTCGATGCCAACTCAATCATGCTTTCATGCTTCGGCTCAAGTGAAGATGGTGAGTTTGGTTCATTCGATGTAGTAGCTTTAGAATATTTATACTAGCTAACTAGTCCCCAGCTAATGCTAGAGGCCTGACAAGCAATTGTCAGGCTTTTTTTATGCAAATACTTTTATGAACAAGTCAAGCGGCTTAATTTGCAGAAAATTAGCGAATATGAAGGTAGCCGAAATCCATACAAAAAAGGGTGTTATGAAGATTCAATTCTTTGCAGAAGATGCCCCTGGAACTGTAAAAAACTTTATTGACCTTGCCGAACATAATTTTTATGATGGCCTGACATTCCACAGAGTTATTCCAAACTTTGTCGTTCAGGGAGGCTGCCCAAATGGGATCGGTAATGGCGGACCAGGTCATACCATTAAATGTGAGTTAGATGGAAATAACCAATACCACGACCGTGGTGTATTATCTATGGCACATGCAGGACGCAATACCGGAGGATCACAGTTTTTCATTTGCCATAGCAGAGAAAACACCGCTCACCTTGATCGCAATCATACCGTTTTTGGCAAAGTATATGAAGGGCTTGAGGTAATTGATCAGATTCGTCAAGGTGATGTTATGGAGAAAGTTGTTATCAAAGAAGTAGAAAGTATTTAGCTATCCCAAATAGTTACACAATAGAAAAGCGGGGAAACCCGCTTTTATTGTTTATAAGAACCAAGAAAAGAAAAAGGAAATAACAGTATGGCTCCTATCAATTTGAAAAGCCATTCTAACGTAAATCCTACAATTCGAAAAGGTAAGGCTATTAACCAGATGATCGGGAAGAGCAGTAGTAATAGCAGGGCCAAAGGCCAGCATAATACAAATAGCAGGCACCACAATACCAAGGAAAGGAATACATTCATGTTGATCAAGATTTAAAAACTTAAATCAACAATCACGCCATCTTAAGAAACATTGATTAATGCTTCTAAGAGTGATATCTCAGCGTTTGACAATCAAATTTGAACAATGCATTGTACAGAATCGTACAAACTACTTATAGAAATCTTGTAGTGATTCAAAGTAGACTTCATTCCATCCCTGTACAATATCATCGTAATCATCATCAGGAATATTGGTATGCCTAAGCTCTACAGAAGTAGCATTGTCACCATCTGGGTGAAGCTTAATAGTAACAATCGAAGGTTCGTTTTCAGTACCAAAATACCATTGTTGCATTATCTTCTTATCCTTTTCAAACTCCAGGTTAAGCCCAACAATGGCACCACTCCACATAGAAAACTCTGTACCGGGTTCAGGTTTCATCTCTGCCTGATCGCCAGTCCATAGCTGTATAGTAGTTTCAGTTGTGAGCGCGAGATAAACCTGATCTGGCGTTGCGGCAATCGGATAATATTTCTTGTAATCCTTCATATCAGGAATTACTTAAAAACTTTTGTTAACTCTACTTCAAACTTTAAGTTAGCATTTGCAGGAATTGAAGATCCTGATCCCTGAGGTCCATAGGCTAAACCTGAAGGAATCAGAAATATTGCACTTCCCTCTTCGTCCAATATCGGAATACCAACTTTCAACCCGTCAATCAAACCAAATGGAGATATATTTGATAATGTACCATCATCAAATACATTTCCTGTGCTTAAAAATGATCCTGAATAGATTAAACTTACCCCATCATATACTTTTGGATATATACCATTTCCCTGATCAGTAACCTTATACCAAACCCCGCTTGGATGCGATGTGAATCCTACAAGGTTGTTATCCTGGATGTATTGCTTAATTGCTATTGTGTCGCTTGAAAATCTTATTTGTTCGGCTTCAGTTTTGGTAACTGCAAAAAGCTTAACCTCGTAAACAAGTGTAGAGTTAGCCGGTATATCATTAATGGAAATGCCTCCGAAAGCATATTTAGATGGTATATACAGACTAGCTTCGCCTCCTACCATAAGCGCGGAAATAGCGAATTGAAGACCTGAACCTCCAATGCTATCAAGTAATGAGTTGAAGGAAACATCTGTAAAATAATTGCCATTACTTAACAATTTGCCTTTTACAGAAGCCCTTAATTTTTGCCCCTTACGCACAGGGGGCATTGTTCCAAACTGATGAATAACCAATCTTATACCTGATTGATCGTACGCGATATAGTCAGTCTCATTGGCATCCAGATAAGCATCAATAGCTTTAACCTCACGAAGAAGCTGATCATCAGATACTTCAGGATCCTGACAGGAGATTGAAATGAGAACAACGAATAGTACTAGGGGAGCAATAATTTTCTTCAGCACAAAATATTGGTTTAAAATTCCAAACGCATAGTCGGGAATTTATTGTTTAAGGATTATAATTAAATACAAATATATACAAGTCAGCATTCATCCTAAATTAAAAGGCGTAAAGATCGGGTTTCAATTTTTAGATTAATTGAACTGCAATATGCTTGGGTCAATTTTCGAACTTAGGTAAAGCAAATAATGCCTTAAATTTAAGGTGTGTGCTGCCGTATAATAAAAGTAGTCCTCAACATGATCGTTTTACTCACTTCTTAATGCATTGATAGGATTGGCTAACGAAGCCTTAATTGCCTGAAAACTCACTGTTAATAAAGTTATCCCTAATAAAATCAGGAAGCTTAAAACAAAAGTTGCCACATCTAAACTGGTATGATAAGTGAAGTTTTGTAGCCAATCATTTAAAAAATAGTAAGAAACTGGTATAGCAACTACAAACCCGAATAAAAGCAACCAGAAAAAGTCCTTAAAAATTATTAATAAAATACCACTAATAGTAGACCCCAGAACCTTGCGAACACCAATTTCCTTTACTTTTCGCTGAACAATAAAGAGCACGAGTCCATAAACCCCCAAACAGGAAATGAGTATGGCAATGAAGGTAAAGGCTCGGATAATATCACCAAAGCTTTGATAATTGGCATATTGTGAGTCCAGTTGTTCATCAAGAAACGTGTACTCAAAACTTTTCTCCGGAAAATTCCTATTCCATTGAGCTTCTAACTTGTCCATTAAGGTTGTAACCTGATCATTCTCAAACCGTACCGATAGTATATTGAACTGGTTATTATTGTGTTCAATCACTAAAGCAGAAACGGGGGTTGTCAATGAGTTAAAATTATAATCTTTGATCACCCCTATCACCTTACCAAACTTGCCTTCCCGATTTATCGTTTTGCCAAGTGCTTCATCTGCACTTAACCAGTTGAATTCTTTAACCGCAGTTTCATTTATAACAAAAGCTTCTGTTCGATCTGTTCCATAATCCTCATCAAACCACCTTCCTGTTATTACTTCAAGTCCGTATGCTTCATTAAAATTATAATCAACAGAGAAGTTGGCAACAAAGATCCGATCTTCCTGCGTAAATCCTTCCGGGATGGTACCACGATAGGTGGCACCTAAACCGGGAGGATTCGATGACAAGGTTGTTTTTAAAATCCCCGTCTCACTTTCTAGCGCATCACGGAAACTTTTTAAGCGTGTAGTAAATAAAGAATCACGCTGACCGAAGATACCATTAAGGTTCTGACTGAATAAGGGAATAGTAACCACATGTTGACTTTCAAAACCCAAAGGTCTGTCGTGCAAATAGCGGAGTTGCTTTACTATTAACATGGAGCATGTTAAAAGCAGAAATGCAATGCTTAATTGAAACACCACAAGACTTTTCCTCAACCATTGACTACCTAAGCCTGTAACGCCTTCGCCTTTAAGCGAACCAACCGAATTGAATTTAGTTACGAAGTAAGCAGGATAAGAGCCGGCCAGTAATGTAATGCCAATCAATAAAGCTACACAGATAAATGCCAGGGGCATATCTATACTATCTATAAACAGCAGGTTCTTGTTGGTAAACAGATTTAATAAAGGAAGCGTAACGTAATACACACCAAAGGCTAACACCATTGATATTGACACAAACAGAAAACTTTCTACAAAAAACTGCATAACAATCTGCTGCTTGCCCGATCCCATGATTACACGAACGCCAATCTCTTTGATACGTGTTAGTGACTGCGCTGTAGATAGGTTAATATAGTTTATACTGGCAATGACTAGTGTAAGCAACCCAATTGCTATAAAAATGTAAATAGTCGACATCGAGTTTGGTGTTGACGGTTCCGCTAAAGCTGTTGACTTCAAGTGAATGTCTTTTACCGGAAAAAGGGTGAACACCTGCCCTACCAGCATTTGTGGAAGTGCATGTTTTTTCAGGAAAGCTTCCATGTTAGCATCAACCTGACTAGGGTCAGCTCCTTCTTTTAATAATACATAAGTATAACCGTGACTGATTACAAAGTTTACAGCCAAATTATTTCGCAGGACTTGTGCTGTTTGCTCAGTTTCCAAATCGAACATGTTTTCGTATGGAACTAACATATTAAAGCGTAGATGAGAGTTCTCCGGAAAATTTTTTACAACTCCAGTAACCTTAAAACTATGCAGACCAGAAAAGATTAATGATTCACCAATGGGATTAGCTTCACCAAAATATTTTTTAGCCATCTCCTCATTTATAATAACCGTAAATTTATCAACAAGCGCTCTCGATGGATTTCCTTGAACAAACTCCAGTGAGAACATGTCCATAAGTGCAGAGTCAACAAAGAAAACACCCGTCTCCTCAAAAGCGATATCCTGATCTGGAAGCTTTATGCTTATGTTACGACCATATAACCTGGCCGCATGCTCAACTTCCGGAAAGAAATCTTTCATAGCTGGTGCAATGGGGGGCGGTGAGCTGGCTAAGTCCAAACCATTAGGTGCTTTATAATTTATTCTATATAAACGGTCTATCTTTTCATGAAAAGTGTCATAATTGGTTTCTGACCTGACGTAAGCCATAATCAATAATGCCAACGCAATACCTGAAGTAAGGCCTATCAGATTTATTACTGCATATGCTCTTTGTTTTACAATAATACGGCTGGCAGTTTTAAGAAAATTTCTCAGCATTTGGGAGCAATTGGTAAGGATAATAAAAACCTAAGTACGTGTTCACCTAAAAAAGAGTTTCAATGAATTTGCAGACTGTTTTTTTACTAACGCCCTTTAGGGTAGAATAAAAATCGTGTAACTTTTTAAGTTTCTCTGCTTAGTTTGTATTTCATGTTCGTAAATCATTGACGGATATGCCTAAAATGCCGCTCATATAATTTGTTTTACGGCTTTTTATAAGCCTGTCATTTATTTCTAACTTTTGGCTTGAACCAAATTATTCACCTTAAATATTACAACCTTGAAAAGAAGAGACTTTGTACAGATTGCGGGCCTTGGCCTTGGTGGCATGATGCTACCTTTGGGCTTGCTTGGTAATAGTAACCCTGTATCCATTGAGGCATTGCTTGAATCTCCTCTGAATGTTCTTCAGAAGAAGCAGATAGCGGATGCAGCATTAAATACAGCCAAAAGTAATGGAGCCACTTATACTGATGTTCGCATTGGTCGTTATTTAAATCAGTTTATCTCTACTCGTGAAAACAAAGTACAGAACATTGTTAACGGTGAATCGTATGGTGTAGGTATTCGCGTGATTGCTAACGGTACATGGGGTTTTGCTTCTACCAACGATGTTAGTCCAGAGGGAGTTAAGAAAGCCACCATGCAAGCAGTTGCCATTGCAAAAGCAAACTCTAAGTTTCAAACAGATCCGGTGAAACTAGCTCCAAACGCTTCTCATGGGGAAGTTTCCTGGAAAACACCTATTCAGAAAAATGCTTTTGAAATACCTGTGGCTGAAAAAGTAGAATTGCTACTTGCGGCCAATGCTGAGGCGCAGAAGAATGGAGCGAGCTTTGTAAACTCCAATCTCTTCCAGGTAAATGAGCAAAAATACTTTGCTTCATCTGAAGGGTCATACATTGATCAGGATATTCATAGAATCTGGCCAACATTTAACGTAACGGCCATTGATAAGGCAGCTGGTAAATTCAAAACCCGCCAGGCCATGAGTGCCCCTATGGGTATGGGTTATGAATACATGAACCCTAAGCAAGAAGATAAGTTGAGCGGTGTTGTTCCTGGCATGTACTTATACAAAAACAGCTATGATATAATTGAAGATGCAGGACTTGCAGCTCGCCAGGCTAAAGAAATGCTTTCAGCAAAGTCCGTTGATCCTGGCAAATATGATTTAGTATTAGAACCTAATCACTTAGGCTTAACGATTCACGAATCTGTTGGTCACCCTTTAGAACTTGATCGTGTGTTAGGTTACGAAGCCAACTATGCAGGCACAAGCTTTGCAACCTTGGACAAACTAAAAGCTGGTAACTTTAATTATGGCAGTAAGTTGGTAAACATCTTCGCTGATAAAACACAACCAGGTTCATTAGGTGCAGTTGGTTATGATGATGAGGGTGTTAAGTGCAAACAATGGGATCTGATTAAAGATGGTGTGTTGGTTAACTATCAGGCTATACGCGATCAGGTACATATTATCGATCAGAAAGAATCGCACGGCTGTTGTTATTCGCAAAGCTGGAATGATGTTCAGTTCCAACGCATGCCTAACGTATCATTGGCACCAGGTAAGGATCCTTACTCTGTGCAACAAATGATTAAGGATGTAGAAAAAGGAATTTACATAGCAGGACGTGGTTCATATTCTATTGATCAACAACGTTACAATTTCCAATTTGGTGGCACTGTGTACTACGAAATCAAGAACGGACAAATTACCGGTATGCTGAACGATGTAGCTTACCAATCTAATACACAGGAGTTTTGGAATAGCTGTACAAAAATATGTGATGCTTCAGATTATCGCATGTTCGGATCATTCTTCGATGGCAAAGGTCAGCCATCTCAGGTTAGTGCTGTATCGCACGGAAGTTCGACTACACGCTTTAATGGTATTAACGTTATCAATACCGGAAGAACCATCTAATTAGTATCACATTAATTTGTAAAAGCATCATGGCTATATTATCTAAAGAAGAAGCAAAACAAATACTGGAAAAGGTTATCAGCTATTCAAAAGCAGATGGCCTCATTGCCAACCTGAACGGAAACAACAGCGGCAATATCCGCTACGCCCGTAATACTGTATCCACCGCAGGTGAAAACAGTGATGTAACATTAGGCGTACAGGCATACTATGGCAAAAAATCAGGTGTTGCCACCATTAATGAATTTGACGTAGCATCGCTCGAAAAAACAGTAAGAAGAGCAGAAGAACTTGCTAAGCTGGCTCCTGAAAATCCTGAGTTTATGGAACCTCTCCCACCACAACAATATGGTGGTGAATCTAAAACTTACTCGGAAGCCACTGCTAAAATCACACCTGAGTATCGGGCACAAGCAGCTGCAAATAGCATTAACCCTGCTGCTGCAAAGGATGTAACAGCTGCCGGGTTTCTGGAACACAACCATGGTTTCTCAGCAATGATGAATACCAAAGGAATGTTTCTTTATAACCAATCAACTAATGTTGATTTTACTGTTACCATGCGTAGCAACGATGGCACCGGTTCTGGTTGGGTAACTCGCGACTTTAATGATGTAAGTAAACTAGATACCGCAGAAGCTTCTAACATTGCTATTCAAAAAGCACTAGGATCACGAGATGCAAAAGCGATTGAACCTGGTAAGTATACTGTTATTCTTGAACCAGCCGCCTCTGCTGAATTACTAGGCAACATGTTTTTCTCTATGGGCGCACGCCAGGCGGATGAAGGCCGAAGCTTTCTCTCTAAAAAAGGAGGTGGAACCAAGCTAGGCGAAAAAATGCTTGATGAACGTGTTAACATCTATTCAGATCCATTTAATACAGAAGTCCCTGCTACACCATGGACGGGTGATGGTCAGGCGCGTCAGCGTCTGGACATTATTAAAAATGGTGTTGTCAGCAACTTATTTTATGATCGCTATTGGGCATCACAGAAAAATGTTGCCCCGGTGCCATTCCCGGGTAATGTAATTTTCGAAGGTGGCAATGCTTCTGTTGAAGATATGATTAAGGATACTAAGAAGGGAATTTTGGTTACACGCTTCTGGTACATCCGTTCAGTAGATCCACAAACACAACTATACACTGGGCTTACACGTGATAGTACTTTCTTTATTGAAAATGGAAAGATTAAACATCCGGTGAAGAACTTCCGCTTTAACGAAAGCCCCGTAATCATGTTGAACAATCTCGAGACACTTGGTAAACAGGTGCGTGTAGGTGGCAATTTAATACCTTACATGAAAATCCGTGACTTTACCTTCACCAGTTTATCTGATGCTGTGTAGGCAATAACAATTTTCAATCAGAGACTGTCTCATTAATGGTGTTGCCTGTTACAAATACTCAGGCAAAGTAAATCAGCTGAAAACGCTGAAATTGCTACCACATGAGACAGTCTCTTTATTTAGGTTAAGTTGTAAGGTAGGTTTCGGTCAATGAGTCTGGTTAATAAATTCTTTTTCACACGTTTGCAATACGAATCCGGTGACTGGGATGTAGATCAACGCATGCCATCCAATGTGTTAAACTCGCTCGTAGAGTATACTTCATTAAATATCGATACGCAGGAAAACATTATATCGCTTAGCAGCAATGAAATTTTTCGTTGCCCTTTCTGCTATCTAAGCGGCCACAAACTGGTAGAATTTACACCACAGGAAAAAGAGAATTTTGAGAAGTATGTGCTCAATGGCGGGTTTGTTTTTGTAGATGATTGCAACCATGACATAGACGGGCTATTTGCTAAATCTTTCGAAGCACAGATGGAAAAAATATTCGGAACTGCTTCATTGAAGAAAATACCAAACAATCATGCGCTCTATTCATCCTTTTTTAAATTTGATGGCCCTCCTACTACCTCACAGGAACTTAATGGTTGGGGTGATGACATTGTGCATGATTATTTAAAAGCCATTGAAGTGAAAAACAAAATCGGTGTGCTCTATAGCAACAAAGATTATGGTTGCGAATGGGACTACGATTTTAGAAACAAAAGATTTTATAGAATTGACAACACACGATTCAGTATCAATATTATTATGTATGCGTTAACCGCCTGATCTTTTTATGACGAATGATTTAATTGAAACCGAGAAAAACGTAGCCTTGCTCACAAGCAAACTTCAGGCGCTTAAAAAAGAGATTAAGAAAGTAATAGTAGGTCAGGATGAAATTATTGATCAGTTGCTGATAACTTTTCTAGCGGGTGGACACGGTTTGTTAGAGGGTGTTCCTGGCCTGGCCAAAACGTTAATGATTCGCACCTTATCAGAAGCCATTGATCTTCATTTCAGGCGAATACAATTTACACCTGATTTAATGCCTTCTGATATTATCGGAACTGAAGTGTTAGAAGAAGACCACGCAACCGGTAAGCGCTTTTTCAAATTTAACAAGGGTCCCATCTTCGCTAATATTATTTTGGCAGATGAAATCAATAGAACATCTCCCAAAACACAAGCGGCTTTACTAGAAGCCATGCAGGAGTTTGAAGTAACCTATGCCGGTGTTACTTATCCCCTGGATAAACCCTTCTTTATTCTGGCTACACAAAACCCGATTGAACAGGCAGGTACCTTCCCTCTACCTGAAGCTCAGTTAGATCGTTTTCTACTCTACATTAAGGTAAGCTACCCAACGTTAGAAGAAGAACTGAATATTTTATCACAAACAACAGGAAGTAAAAAAGGAAGTGTAGAAAAAGTAATTACAGCGCAGGAGATTATCATGCTTCAGAAATTTGTGCGAGAGATTCACATCAGTCAGGAGTTAATTGAAGCGGTTGGTAAACTTGTACGTGCTACCCGACCTAATGAAACACAGGATGCTTATGTAAAAGAATGGGTACGCTGGGGTGCCGGGCCACGTGCCGGACAAGCTATGATCTTAACTGCCAAGGCACGTGCTATTCTACAAGGAAGATTAGCCGTTAGTCCTGAAGATATTAAACATGTTGCCTACCCTGTTCTGCGACATAGAATCTTAATGAACTTTAAAGCTGAAGCTGAAAATGTAAGTTCAGATTCCGTATGCAAATATCTTTTACAAAACAGCCAGATAAAGCTGACCTAACGTGGACGCGCGCATTAAAGAACTATTAAAACCAGAAATCCTCAATACTGTCAACGGTCTAGAGTTGGTAGCGCGCGTTATTGTAGAGGGCTTTATGAGTGGCAGCAATAAAAGTCAGGCGGTGGGTGCAGGGCAGGAATTTAGTCAGTACAAAAATTATCAGGCTGGTGACGACCTAAGGCAATTGGATTGGAAATCGTTTGCCAGAACAGAAAGGTACTACATCAAGCAAGCCGAGATTGAGACTAACATTACTGTAAAATTTATAGTAGATGCCAGTCAATCGATGGCCTATGTTGAAGAAAATATCAGCAAGCTTCAATATGCAAAAGTGCTTACTGCCGCACTGGCTTACCTGGCCAGAAAGCAAGGTGATTCTATTGGGCTTTCTATTGTTAATGAAAGTCAGATTAAAATATTGCAACCACGGTTTGAACAGCAACAATTTGTACGCTTCCTGTATGAACTCATCAATATAAAAACCTCTGGCACCTGGAATCGTTCAAACCAGCTTGAACAACTATTCGATCATCACGGTAAGGAGTTAATCATTTTTCTAACCGATCTGTATGATGATAATGGAGATCTGCTAAACTTTATTGGCCGACTCAAGACACCCAGAAACGAAGTTGTTGTTTTTCATCTTATTGGTAAAAAAGAAAAGGACCTAAGTTTTGAAGGTTCATTTACTTTTCAAGATATGGAGACACAAGTGCGAACTAAAGTAAATACTAACACACAAAGAGATAACTATAAAAAGAAATTTGCTGAATGGCTGGAACAATCCAGAATCTGGATGCTTGAAAAACAAGTCTCTTATTATCCAGTAGACTTATTAGATTCAGCTGATACTATTCTGCGAAACTTTTTAACCAACCGTAAAAGGTTACAAAGATGATTGGATTTAGTAACCCACTTATGCTTTGGTCACTACTCTGTTTATCCATTCCGCTTGCTATACATTTATTGAGCAGAAAGGAAGGTAAGGTAATTATGATTGGCAGTGTACGCCACCTGGAAGAGAGCCCTTCTCAACAATTCAAAGGCATAAAACTCAATGAATACTGGTTGCTGATGCTACGATCGCTCCTGATTATTCTGCTTTCATTTTTTCTGGCTGGTGCCCGCTATACGCCAGAAAGTAGTAATACCAAAAAATGGTTAATTGTTGAAAAAGCACTACTTAAAAAAACTGTTGTAAAAAACCTGATTGATAGTTTTTCAGCTGATGATTATGAAATCCGTTTTTTAGCAAAAGATTTTCCATTATTAGAAACAAACGATAAAATTATTCCAGCTGATTATTATAGCTTACTTGAAGCACTTGAGAATCAAAATATCAGCAAAGGCATTATTATCAGTAGTAACACAGCTTCATTCTTCGATGGAGATGCGGTGAGTTTACCAGCAAATATTCAGTGGTTAAGCATTGCTCCTGATCCGACAAGTTACTTAGTAAGCAGCAGATCAATAAATAGCGACAGCTTGATGTTACGATACGGTTATAGTGATGCAGACCTAACCTACTTCAATAATAAACTAATTCATAAAAATGATTATAAGGATAGTTTAGCCATTACTAATCCAGATACACTGAAAATCAGTATCTACGCTGAAACCAACTTTCAATACGATAAAAAGATTATTGAAGCTGCCTTAAAGGTCATTCAAAAATCGTTTAGAATACCCATCACCAAGCAAAATATTATAGATAAATCAGACTATAAGAATAATGGTTGGCTCATATGGCTTTCCAATGAAACTGCGCCAACTTGTGATTGCAATATTATCTACTTGAAGGAGCAGGCCTATACTGGACTTATTAAGAAAGTCAGCGCTTACCAGTGGGCGCTAACGCAAAGGTTGAATCAGAAAGTGGCAACACAAGAACACCTCACCCTAGATTTAGCTTCTCTGTTTATAAGCACAGAAGCCTTACGAAAAAGGGCTCTTGCTTTTGATGCTCGATTTTTATCTGACTCACTGGCTTTTGCATTTCCAGCAAATGAAAAAGTGGCTGCCTTTTCCCCAATCGTGTATCAATCTTTAAATAATATACTCTTCATCCTGTTCTTCAGTTTATTCGTAATTGAAAGATTGCTATCCTATATCCGAAAACAATGACGCTGGAAAATGTACGATATTGGTTAAATCAACTCAGCGCTAGACAAAAACTGGTGTTGTTGCTGCAATCTTTAATGAAAGGAACGGGCTTTGGTGTTTTATTTTTTGCCTTGACACAAGCATCCGCTGTTTCTTTTACCCTCAGTCTTGTTCTAACTATTGTCTTTACAATAATGTTCGTAGTTGTATCCCTTTTATTATCAAAAATATGGGTGATCAACAACAACTTTGTTAGTCGTTCCTTAAATCAATTGTACCCGCAATTGCAAAACAGCACAGACCTAATACTCTGCGAAACGCAGAATTTGTCAACACTGCAACAGATTCAGCAATTCAGGGTTATTGAACTCATTGCTACGCATAGAGATTCACTTAAGCTTCCGAATGACTTATTGAAATCAGCAGGACTCTTTTTCCTTTGTCTGCTCAGTGCATTTTTATTAATGCGGAATCAAAACAGTCATGGAAATGATTTTATAACTCGTCTGGAGGAAAATAATGCAGACCAAGTCAATGCTTCCTTTACCATACCAACAATAGAAACGATTAAAATAAATATAACACCACCCGCCTACACGCAAATCAAGCCTTACTCCTCTCCTTTAAATAATGTTTCTGTCCCTGAAGGAAGTATTATTAATTTCTGGCTGCGTTTTAATCAATCTATAGAATCAGCAAGCCTCATTTTTTCCGGAAAAGATAGCCTTCATTTAAAGTCGATCGAAAATCAGGTTTTTGAAATAAGCTTCACCATGAAACAGGATGCGTACTTTCAACTGGCCTGGAAAAGTAAAAGCTGGCAACAGAGTGATCTCTACCCCATACGCGTAGTTAAAGACAATAGCCCAGTTTTAAACATCACTAATCTTCAACAATTTACTGAGCTAACCTGGGAAGATTCTCCTCAAGTTATGCTACGCGCTAACCTGCAAGACGATTATAGCATAAGCAAAGCACAGATTATTGCCACTGTTAGTAAAGGCAGTGGTGAGTCGGTGAAATTCAGGGAAGAGAAAATTAATTTTACTTCACCTACATCCATCCACGGTAAAAACATAGCTGCAGAAACGCTACTGAACCTTAAAAAGTTAGGTCTCGAACCGGGGGATGAACTTTACTTTTATATTGAAGCATTCGACAACAAAACAACTCCTAATCGAAGCCGGACAGATACCTATTTTATTGCTGTACAAGATACCAGCGAAATGATTACAAGTACTGAAGAAGGATTGGGTGTAGACCTGATGCCCGAGTACTTTAGAAGCCAACGACAAATAATTATTGATACTAAAAAGTTAATCAGAAATAAAAAAGGTTTGTCCGTTGCGGATTTTAAGACCACCAGCAACGAACTTGGCTACGACCAAAAAGTGCTTCGTCTAAGATATAGTGAATTTATGGGTGAAGAATTTGTCTCAGGTATAGGTCCGCAGGTTAGTCAGGAAGATATTGGAGCAATAGAAGATCAAGATGTTACCAAAGAATTTGGTCATGTGCACGATAGTGAAAACGAACATAATCTTGTTGAGCATAAACATGAAGAAGAGCACAATCACAAGCATGAAGAAACTAATGATCCAGATAAAAAGCTTAGTCCCTTAGAAGAATTTGTTCATGCGCATGATGATGCGGAAGAAGCCACTTTTTATATACAATCAGTTAAAGCTAAGTTGAGGGCGGCACTTACGCTTATGTGGGATGCTGAATTGCAACTCAGACTTTTTGAGCCAGCGAAGTCCCTACCCTATCAATATAAGATTCTGAAGCTCTTGAAAGAGATTAGTAATGATTCCAGAATTTATGTTCATCGTACGGGGTTCGATCCGCCACCAATTAAAGAAGATAAACGGTATATCGCTGATCTGAGTGAAGTGATCAATCCTACAAAACAGAGTAATTCCCTAGAGCAAGATAAGTACAAAGCCATCCAGCAAGCCATCACCTTGCTTCAGGCAAGTAAAAGTATTGCTACTAAAACCTTTACCACAAAAGAAATTCAACTTTTACAAGTGGCAGGAAATCAAATGGCTGCCCTTTCCAAAGACGATCCAATACAATTCCTGGAAGGATTGAAAGGTTTATCGAAACTGGTAAATGGTAATTATACAAAAGATGAATTTATAGCGATAGTCAGTGCAACAGAAAAAGCATTATGGGAGGCCTTACCTAACAGCATTCAAAAGAGCTCCCAAAAGCAGTTAACTCAACATTCGTTGGATAGTGATTTTATAAAAGCCTTAGAGTATCAGGAAAATGACTGACGAATTTTTAAATTTTAATCCTTTATTTAATATCAGTTGGCTATTACCAATACTATTATTAGTAACTGTATTATTAATAGTATTAGAATGGATCAAAGCCAAACGGTTTATAATATATAGACTATTAGCCATTAGCATTGCTATGATTTCTTTGGCCATGCTTCTGTTTAGACCATCATATCTTACTAAAGATAAATCTGATCAGTACCTCGTCTTAACCCCTAACTATCCAACTCATGTTGTTGATAGTCTCTTACAATTACATCCGGAATTAATGGTGGCTAGCTATGGCGATAGCAGTAAGCGGCAGTCAACTCCGCAAATTCAAACACGACAACAACTTAAAGATTTGGATGGCAAAATTGCCTTTATTGCAGGTGAAGGATTAAGTAAGTCATACTTCAATTTGCTTCAGCATAAAACATTCGGCTTTTTACCAGCAACAAAACCCATTGGAATTATCGAAATTACACTTCCTATAAACACCTTTCCCGGACAATGGTCTAGTATAAAAGGAAGAATTAACATTCAGGAACCCACAACGCTTCAACTAATAGATCCTGCCGGAAAGATTGATTCCATAAATTTTAATCAAACTGGCGAACAAGATTTCACCTTTCTTTTGCTCCTTAAACAAGCTGGAAATGTGTTGTATACTTTACAAACAATAACAAGTTCAACTGAAGAAAAATTTAGCATCCCACTGAAAGTTAGTGAACGGGAAAAACTTGAAATACTCATGCTTCAACTGGCGCCTTCTTTTGAAATACGTCAACTTAAAAATTTTCTTGCCGCTCAGGGTCATGGCATTCAGATTAGAAGTCAACTGTCTAAAAGTAATTTCAGTTATGAAAAAGTCAATACAGACAAAAAACAGATTTCAACAATAACTAATGACGTTTTAAAAGATTACGATCTGCTGATTCTTGAAAACGCAACACTAGAGCAACTTTCACGAATTGAATCCGAGGCCATTACTAAGGCGACAAATGCAGGATTGGGTGTGCTCCTGCTAATGAATCAGCAAGACAATAAAAACAAGTATGCTAAAAGTCTGATGGATTTTAGTATGATGAAGGATGATCGGGATACTGTTCATCTTTGGTTTTACGGAACAACGAAAAAGCAAATAATTAAAAAACTGAAGCAAACGATTGAACCAAAACAGCATATCATTCCAGTCTTGGTTAATGCAAATGAAATACTTTCTGCCTATCGTTACCAACGCTTTGGCAAAGTAGCCATCCAGCTGTTAAACGAGACTTACCAATTAAGACTCGCTGGAGACTCAACAGCTTACGCTAATATCTGGAGTGACTTGATTACGCTGACTAGCAGACAAAAAATAAATAATACAGATATTACTCTAACTGATGAATTTCCTTACAATCTCAAAGAGTCCATACAGTTTAGTGTAATAACCAATGAAGAAAAACCTATACTTTATTACGAAGGAAAAATCGCTCCTCTCATGGAAGATGTTCTCATCGATAACCTTTGGAGTGCTATAATCCACCCTCAAAAAACAGGGTGGAATTCGGTACAACTAAATGATAGTACACAATATGATTTCTATGTTTCCAGTAAGGAAGAGTGGTCAGCTTTAAAGCAGCAGCAACAGCTGAACTTACATCAAGCTGAAACTGTTGGACTCAACTATTCAAACCATGAAAAAGTAAGCAGGTATAACGATATCCCCAGTTATCTTTTTTATTTAACCTTCTTACTCTCCATGACTTTCTTGTGGCTGGCGCCTAAGCTTTAACGCAATTCAAAACTGGCTCCGTTCTTTGTGTTGGAATCACCACCAACATAAACTTTAAACTCACCAGGTTCGGCTGCAAATTTTAATTGTTGGTTGTAAAAAGATAGTTCTTGTTTACCAATGGTAAAACTCACCTCTTTCGACTCCCCTACTTTCAACATAATTTTTTCAAAGCCTTTAAGTTCACGAACTGGTCTGGTTACGCTACCCACTACATCCTGCACATAGAGCTGTACGATCTCTTCTCCATCTCGGGAGCCTGTATTGCTAACCGTGCACGTAACCGTTATACTTTCATCTTGAGCGATGCTTGTGCTTGAGAGCTTAACTTCTTCATAACTAAATGTTGTATAGCTTAAACCGTATCCAAATGCGTATAGGGGCTCGTTAGATACATCCAGGTAGTTCGACTTAAACTTTTCAAACCACTTTCCTTCTGCTAGTGGTCTTCCTGTTGTTCTGTGGGCATAGTAAAGCGGTACCTGTCCTACGTTTTGCGGGAAGGTAGCCGTAAGTTTACCTGATGGGTTAACATCTCCAAAAAGTACATCGGCAATTGCATTACCTGCTTCTGTACCGCCAAACCAAGCATTAACAATAGCGGGTACGTTGGCATTCTCCCAGGTAATCGATAAAGGCCTTCCATTAAACAATACTAATACAACTGGTTTACCTGTCTTTAATAATGCTTTCAACAATTCTTGTTGTGTATCTGGAATTTCTAAATTGGTTCTGCTCGAAGATTCACCACTCATTTCTGCTGACTCACCAAGCGCTGCCACAATCACGTCTGCTTTGGCAGCAACACGCAAGGCTTCTTGCAATAACTCTTGCTCTGTTCGACTATCGCGATGAAGCGTCTTACCAAACATGGTGGCTCTTTGTTCAAAGCTATCATCCTTGGAAAGATTAGAACCTTTTGCGTAATGCAAAGTAGTTTTATCACCCAAAGCATTTTGCAAACCTTCACGCAACGAAACAGCTTTCATAAAATCAGTCGCTACTGCCCAAGTGCCTACCATGTTTTCTTTGGCATCTGCCAAGGGACCAATCAGGGCTATGGATTTGTTTTTGGTTAAGGGTAAAATATTCTTCTCATTCTTCAATAAGACAATGCTCTTCGCGGCAGCCTCTCTGGCGAAGGCCCTGTTTTCCGGTGTAAAAATTTCGTTCGCCCTGCTTTCATCGCAATATTTATATGGATCATCAAATAAGCCAAGTTTGAATTTAGCTGTCAGTATTCTCCTGCAGGCTTCATCAATTTGTGCCTGTGTTACTTTTCCTTCCTCTAAGGACTCTTTCAATGTTGTAAGCATGCCCTCACCCACCATGTCCATATCAACTCCGGCATTTAACGATTGAGCAGTTACTTGCTGTAAGTCGCCAATGCCATGGGCCACCATTTCATTAATAGAAGTATAGTCCGTTACTACAAAGCCATTAAAGCCCCATTGGTTGCGTAGCACATCCGTTGTAAGCCATTTATTGGCAGAGGCTGGTACACCATTAATATCGTTGAAGGAAGTCATTACACTTCCCGCTCCTGCCTCTACAGCGCCTTTGTAAGGCAACATATAATCATTGAACATGCGCATTTCGCTCATGTCTGTTGTATTGTAATCTCTGCCCGCTTCTGCCGCTCCGTATAAAGCAAAGTGCTTTACACAAGCCATAATGGTGTTGTTTGCAGTTAAGTCATCTCCCTGGTAACCCCGCACCATGGCTTTGGCGACATGATAACCTAAAAACGGATCTTCACCACTGCCTTCAGCAACGCGTCCCCAACGAGGATCTCTTGAAATATCCACCATTGGTGAGAAAGTCCAGTTAATGCCGTCTGCACTTGCTTCTATTGCAGCAATTCTTGCGGTGTGTTCGATCAAATTCATGTCCCATGTGCTACTGATTGCCAATGGAATAGGAAATTCTGTTTGATAACCATGAATGACATCCATACCAAAAATCAATGGAATCTTTAATCTGCTTTTTTCTACCGCTATTTTTTGTATCTCTTTAATGCGCGATACTGATTTGATGTTAAAAAGCCCGCCCACCAAACCTTCTTCAATTTTCTTGGCAATGTCAGAATTACTCGCCTGACCAGTTACAAAATCACCAGCTGAAGGTAGATTCAACTGACCAATTTTTTCCTCGAGGGTCATCAGTGCCATTAGCGAATCAACCTTAGCATCAATACCTGAGCTAGGTTTTTCGGATTGTGTACAAGAAGTTATGATGGTAACAAAAAGACAAGCGATAAAACTTATCCATACAATTGAGCGAAGGGGACTGTACTTAATCATTAGTCAATATTTAATTGGACGTATCCGTAAATTCAAGTTTAGTAAAGCCTTCCTGTACTTCAGGGGCTGACATAAATAAATCCCACAACAAACCTGTTCTGTGATTTTCAATCATAACAATGATTGGTCCCTGGTCGATTGCTAAGTATGAGTTAGCAAACCAGGCTTGTGTCAAATTAAAAGAATCATAAAATCCATACTCACCCCATGTGCGATCGCCTAAGGTATAGTAGAAAAACTTTAATGCTTTCATAGACTCCGTTGGTGTATACGGAAAAGAGGACAAGGCAGCAGTTGGAGTAATTACACCAAGATCGTTACCAGGTGAATGGGCATTATAGCCATTTTGATTATCACTACTGGTTAATCCCCAGCACTCATCACTATACCCAACATAATTTCTTGGGTTAGCAATGCAATGTGCCTGATTAATTAAACTAGCATTTACATTTTGTTCCCAGTAGTCAGCATAACCGTCTGAAAAATGAGGATCAAGGCCTAAATAAGAATAGTGAACCCAAAATAAAGGAAATAAACCTCCGAGCTTTAAGGGTATATTATAAAAAGTATCGTTGCGAACGATGTTGCCATTTCTGGCAAAACCATTTGTGTATACGCTTTTAGGAATGCCATGCGTTGGTGAGGCAGCAGCTAGAAAATATGTAACCTGCTGTTCGAAGTAACCTGACAATTGAAAATTCATATCCCAATTAAAGTTGGGAGACCAATGCCAGTACAAAATTTCTTCATTGTTCTTACGATACCAGTCCCACTCTACTTCATAATATAAATCAGTGATTCGATTAATCAGGTTGTTGCCGACTGTATCGGTAGGTTGTAAATATTGACGAAATGTAATAAGGCCTTGTACAAGGAAAGAAGTCTCTACTAAATCACCACCATTATCTTTAGTGCTGAAAGGTACTACGGTACCCGTGTTACCATTGATCCAATGCGACCAGGCACCATGAAAGCGATCTGCATCTTCCAGGAATGAAACAATTTTATTCATCCTCTCTACAGCTTGTTGCTTGCTTATAAAATTCCTTTCTGCGCCAACAATTAATGCCATAATACCAAAACCAGAACCGCCACTGGTAACAATATCACCCGAAGTGTTCCGTTCACGCGCCATACCACTGGTTGGATGTGCAAAGTCGTAGAAGTATTTGAATGTTTGTTCTTGAACTAAAGTGAGAAGTTCTTCATCGGAGATACGTGGAAATTTATCAGTTTCATCAATCTCAGTTGTGAAGCTGTATTGAGAATAAACGGTGTATTCTCTTTTTGATTTAGCTTTTAGTGTAGCATCAATATAAATATCATGTTTTGATAATGATTTTAAAATGCTATTTGGTACTATTTGTAATGTGCTGTCTCCGTTAATTAAAGAAAATTCGCATTGAATTGTATTTAGTTTTTCTTTTAGTACAACTGCATTTTGTACTGAAACGATGTCTATTGGTTCAGAAAAACTTAACTGTATTACCGGTGTCAGTGAAACAGCGTTAATAGCTGATGTTGACTCAATTCCATCTATAGATATACTCGTAAGTGTAAAATTGGAGGCACCTGGATTTTGATTCTCCTTTTCATCACATGATAATAGAAGAACTATTAAACTGAAAACTAAGAGACTTTTTTTTTGCATTAAAAATAAATAAAAAGAGCAGAGAGCTTCGCTCTCTGCTCTGAATTAAAAAAAATTATCTACCGGCAGTACCAAGGTTAAATAATGCAGTTATTTCTGCATCAGATAAAGCAGTGTTATATACACGTACGTCATCAATTAATGCGTTTGCCAATACATTGAAGCTTCTATCAGGGGCACTTGCAAAACCAACATCGTTATGCGTTAAGCTACCAAAGATTGCTCTTGCAGGGGTTCTCATAACCAATGGAGGTGTTGTTCCGCGGTCACTATATGCACCTATATTAGCACCATCACCAAAAATTTCAAACTTATGGGTAGTGCCATTCCAGCGTGCTACATAATGTGCCCATCTTTTAGCGCCAAGAAAATGCTGACCAACATCACCATTAACTGTTGTGATGTTATCCTGTAAGCTGGTAGCTCCTCCATCTAATAACGTCTTAAGTAAAGGCTTAAGCATTAATGTATCAGATGTTGGTAAATAATTACCTGTTTCGGCAGCCATTGTTATGTTACCCCAGATGTCAGTATCATCCTGGTGATTGATCGCAAAGAAAGAAGTGAAACCCTGTTTAGCAGTGCGCTTATTTCCTTGAACATTAACCCACATACTAACAGTAAAGTTACTAAGTGAATTAGCAGCACCGATATTAGCAATACTAGGATATAAGACAGCACCACTAGTTAACTTAAGTGCCTTGCCAACTTGTCCATCTGCAAAGCTAACGGCACCTGCTCCACCATATTCGTTCGAAGGTGCAGTGTTTGACAAACGTTCAACCTTTGTATCATCAAAAGTCCAATGAGCCTTTAAATTTTCAGTTGCAACTTCATTCGAATTATTGTAACCATCAATTGGCGGAAGTGCTTCCTCATCATCGCAAGAAAACACAACAGCACTTCCCAGTGCAAGTGCTGAAAGTAAAAAATAATTAATCTTCTTCATTTTTAGTTTGTTTAAATTTAATTGTTGTTCTCGTTTAGTTTAATTGATAAAAGTCATTTGGAATAAGGTGATGCCCTGCATTTTTGGACCATAATTTTTAATAATTATTTTGAGTTAATAAACCACCACTTAAAATAATTTGAGAATTTGGTATAGGTAGTAACTCATGTTTACCTGCAACAAAGTTTGTTTTACCAGCTGCCATCATTACCTGTGCTGCCCTGCCTTGCCTTACTATATCCCAGAAGCGATCGTGTTCCATAGCAAATTCAATGTGTCGCTCTTGCCAAATGTCGTCAATAGTCACACCACTTTTAGGTGCTAAACCTGCCCTTTCACGTATTTCGTTTACTAGTGCATCGGCATCACCTGACCCTCCACCATTTACAATAGCTTCAGCATGCATCAGTAGAACATCTGCATACCTTAGAATCCTTATATTCTTAGGTCTGTTTTTTGGTTCAGGACGGGCAAATGTCTCCATCGTTCTGCTGGTATACGCTTTATAATTGTAGAATAAATTCTGAACTGAATCAGAACTTGGTATTCTAAAGCCATCCCACAACGTGGTACCTACGTGTGTTCCTGAATTATCAATGGCAATCACAGTGGCGTCTTTGCGAAGATCACCTGGTTCATAAGCACTTAACAAACTAGCTGAAGGATTATTAAAGCCGAAACCCAAATCATCCCAACCTCCTGAGCCACCTACACGTGGCCCCTGACTAACGATATAATTATCTATTGCCAGGTTTTCATTATTAAATTGTCCTGTCTGGATTTCAAAAATTGATTCAATGTTGTTATCCCCCACTTGTCTCCAAATGGTAGCGTAATCTTCAACCAGATCATACTGACCTGATTGTATTACATCATTAGTTAAAGCATATACCTGAGGCCACTCGCCTCTGTACATGTGTACTTTAGCTAGCAAAGCCTGTGCTGCCCCTTTGTTGGCATGGCCCATTTCGCTTTGGCTCTTGATCAATAAATTATCAACAGCATATTGCAAATCGCGTTTGATGCTGTCATATACTATTGCTACGTTGGCTCTCGTCTGAAAAGCAGGATCGGTATTGGCATCATTAGCGTCCACCGGAACACGCAATACCAATGGAACGTCACCAAACATTCTCACTAAGTTGAAGTAAATATAGCCCCTGATAAAGCGCACCTCTGCCATTAACTTCTTACGCTCTGTATCATCTATAGCTGCAACTTTCAAAGCCTTTAAGGCTTGGTTTGTTGCGCCAATGCTATTGTAATGTCCACTCCATAATGATTCAACAAATCGGTTTGTGGGGGTTAAAGTAAAGTTGTCTATATCGCCAATGGGTACTGCCTGATCACCAGCTGTACTTCCTTTGTCCGCGTCATCCGATATAATGCTGGTTACAGAAATAAAGCCCCATCCATGTACATCACCATTTCCAAATGCATCACCTTGCAATAAGCTGTGGTAAGCGCCAGTAACCAGTCTTTCACCTAGCTTAGGATCAGTTTCCGTTGTTACTCCTCCCTGAACTTTAATATCTAGAAAGTTGTCACTACAACCGAGAATCAACAGGCCAATAACAACAACTATAACTGCTTTCATTTTATAAGAGTATTGATTAGTCATCTTCTTCATATATGATATATGCTTAATCATTAAAAACCAACATTTATACCCAGTGCTACCGTGCGTGTTGTCGGGTAAGCACTTAATTCAATTCCAGAGCTAATAGGGTCACCTGGTAGCTCAGGTGTAAAACCGCTATATTTTTTCAGCGTAAAAAGATTTTGAGAAGTAACAAAAGCACGACAAGTACTTATCCTTACTTTTTCCAACATTGATTTTGGGAAAGTATATCCAATGGTCAGGTTGTTGATTCTGACAAATGAACCTGATTCAACAAAATACTTTGATGCTAATTGATTACCAGTATTCGCTCCAGGTTCTGTTTGCGATCTGTTCGCAGCGGTCCATCGATCGTATACTACTGATTTTTCTACATTATCACGACCTTCAACTCTAACCGCTTTCTTTCCATTATAAACTTCATTGCCTACGTTTCCATAAAAGTCGATACTAAAATCCCAGCTCTTAAAGTTTACTGAACCATTTAGACCAAAGTAAGCTACTGGTTGATACGATCCTGCAAAGACACGATCCTCATCATCAATTCTTCCATCACCATTTACATCCTCATATTTAAAATCACCAGGCTTTGCAGTGGGTTGAAGAGGATCTCCATCATTGTTTATATAACTATTAACTTCACCTGTGGTATTAAATACACCTATTTGATTTAATACAAAGAAACTCCCAACAGGCAAACCATTGTCAGTAATTGTTGTAAAACCCTGTGCAGCGCCAATAGAGCCTCCACGAATAGCACGTCCACCATTCAAGCCAACAACCTTATTTTCGTTAAAGGTTACGTTACCTCCTACCGAGTAGGATAGATTCTCATTAACAAGTTTCTTCCAGTTGAGTAGTACTTCAACGCCTCTGTTTTGAATGGTTGCCGCGTTAGTGAAAATGATGCCATCTGCATCTGCTCCGGTTCTGGGGAGTGGAACACTAATCAACGCGTTTGCTACTTTCTTATCATAATAATTTACCTCACCCGTTAACTTGGATTGGAACAACCCAAATTCTATAGCCAGATCGTATTCCTCTGTAATTTCCCATGTAATATTAGGGTCTATGTTTTGATTGATCTGTACACCAGGAATAGCCGGAACTAAAACACCACCAAACGGATAAGGCTTGTTCTGTTCTACTGATACAGTATAAGCATTAGTTGGAATCTGATCATTACCCACCTTGCCGTATGAACCGCGCAATTTTAAAACGTCAAATATATTCTGGTTTTCCATGAAACCTTCCCTATGGATCTGCCACCCTACACCAAATGATGGAAATGTCTGCCAGCGGTTAATTTCTGGCAGTCGAGAACTGCCATCTATCCTAACAGTGGCAGTAAACAAGTATTTTTCGTTGTAGGAATAATTTACCCTTGACAAATATGAATTGCGTGCCCAAGCATCTCCACCACCGTTGTTTTGAGAGGTGTTCGCATCGCCTACACCTATGTACCACAAATCCGGATCAGCTGGGATATCATTTCTATTGGCTGACAAAAAAGTGAAGTTTAATTTTTCTGCAGTTACACCAGCCAATAATGTCACATCATGTTTGCCTAGTTGTTTGGTAATAGTTGCTGTATTATCCCAAACCCAACGGAAAGCCTGTGAGTTTTGCACAATAAGAGAACTTTGTGCACGCAATTGATTACCCCCTGCAACTAGGAATGTGTTTTCATCAGCATTAAACTGGTAGTAATAACCTCTGTTCAATGAATTTCTCCAGTCAGCACCTAATGACGAACGAAAAGTCAACCATTCAACCGGTTTGTATGAGAGAAAAGTTGATCCTTGTAATCGATTTTCATTAACCCTAATGCTGTTATTATTCAAATCCAACAATGGATTACCTACATTTTGATAAGCTGAAGAATTACCATAACGACCATCTTGGATACTGGTTATTATAGGTGAGGCTCGGTAAGCGTTATTATAAACCGAACCCACGTTTCCAAAAGCATCTATATTAATGTTACCAAAAGCATTTTCATTAATGCTATTTCCAAAGGAGGATTGAAAACCAAATTGAATTTTATCACTTAATTTATAATCATTGTTAAAGCGTAAGGTAAATCTTTCAAAGTCATTGTTGAGTATAATCCCCTGATCAGATAGATAACCTGCATTGAAAAGGTAAGTAGCTTTATCTGTACCGCCTGAAACTGAAATATTATGGCTCTGTTGAAAAGCATTTCTTAAAATAGTACCATACCAATCGGTATCATAAGGTGAAGCGGGCGCTGGATTACCTGTTGCTGCTTGTATATAATTGCTGTATTCAGAAGCATTGGCCATCTCGACAAGGTTAGCCGCTTGCCTGAAACCAATGTTATTGTTATAACTAATTTTTAAATCACCTGATACTCCCTTCTTTGTGGTGATAATAATCACCCCGTTGGCACCTCTTGATCCGTAAATTGCCGCTGATGAAGCATCCTTCAGAATATTCATATCAACGATGTCTGCAGTATTGATGTTAGAAATATCATCGGTCAATACACCGTCTACTACATACAAAGAAGTTGTACCACCCAATGCTGTGCCTACACCTCTAACACGTATTTGTGGAGAGCTCCCTGGTTGGCCGCTACTGATAATCTGGACACCAGCAACTTTACCCTGCATAGCTTGGGTAGCTGTAAGAACAGGTTGCTTTAATAATTCATCGCCTTTTATATTGGCAGTAGATCCAGTTATATCGCTCTTTTTTTGAACTCCATAACCGACCACCACTATTTCCTCTAACGTCTTAGTGTCCAACTCAAGTTCTACATCTACCACTGTTCTTCCCTGAACCGGCACCGTTTTACTGGTAAATCCTATGAAGGAGAAAACCAATGTTTCTTCCGTGCCTGATAGATCCAGGCTATATTTTCCGTCCAAATCAGTAACTGTACCGCGACTGGTACCCTGAACAAGGACGTTAACTCCAGGAACAGGCTGTTTGTCTTCAGCGGAAATGACCGTTCCGGTAACCTGTCTATTTTGTGCCAAGGCCGAATTGAGGCTCAAAAGGCAGAAAGCGAAGGAGAATATTCGGTAAAAAGGCTTCATTCGCATTGAGAAATAAGGTTTAATGTCTTAAAGCGAAATGAAGTTAGGACAGAGTCAAGCTTTTTTAAACATTTTTCAGCTCAAATGATGATTTATGCAATCGAATTCGGTATTTATTCGTTAGGATAATTATCGCTTTAAAAACATTAAAAAATAGGCCAAATAAGACAAAATGTAGTACAAACGTTTGCGATATGTCGCTAAAAAAACATGAACTTCGAAATGAGTTGCCTCAGGCAAGATTCCTGACTTTTTCTGATTTTTTGATAGTCTCCGATCCTCTTTTTGATATCAATATGACCTCCTGCCAACGACCTGAAGATGGCCTGACACCTTTGCTTTCGAGCTCCTGTAACCTTTCTGACACCTTGTTTTTGAAGGCCCAAATGGTGTTTAGGCGTAATGCTAATACGTGAGAAAGGGTATCGAGGGTTAGGTCTTTACGGCCAGAAACGGTAAGGTAGGCGATGTAAAAAGCTTTATCTATCGGGAATTTAATGCTGTGAAATATGGTGTAGGCTGTAATAGATTCATTATATCCACAACGTGTGCACCGTCTGGCAAATTTCTGCGCACCATCAAAATGCTTATCGTTAGCACACTTCTTACACGCATAACCTCGCTCCCATTTCAGGCTTTCTAAAAAGCGGTAGCAGGAAAGATCGTCTGGATACAAGGTCTGAAACTGATCATAATCCATGGCTCTCTCCATAATACGATCGTTCAACACTTCTTTAATACTGTTTTTTAATTTCCAGTTGTCCAGATCCAGCATGGAGTTAATCTGATTGATCTCTGTCGATTGTTTTTCAAGCCGTGTATTGATCAACTCTAACTCCTGATTTTTGTGGTTCAATTCAGTAGTTCGTTCCTGTACTTTATTTTCTAACTCACGATTAACGGTATCCTTTAACTGCATGTTAAACTCATGCTGTTGAATAATTCTGCGCAACGCTCTGTCTCTATTATCTTTTAAAATCCGGATACGATCACCCAAAGCAAAAGTAAGGAAGAGCATTTCTACACCAAACGAAATATGCAGACTGTAATGCAATAAGATGGTGAATGGCAAGATATTAAAGTGTACTAATGTACGAAGGAAGAAACCCATGAAGAGTATACCATAGGCAATTACAAAGAAACGGGCAGGTTTATAATTACCCATCCAAACTTTTATACCACTATAAAAAATCAGTGACAGTGGAATGATCTCAAGATTTCTATAGGTGAGAAAGGAAGGAAAAAAGAATAAGGCTATAAGGAAGAGAACCGTTCTGGCGATAATCATTCCAAGTATGGCCCTGTCAAGTTCAGGGGAATTGGCGCGTGTGCTTAAAAATTTTCGTGTAAATAAAAGTGCCCAAATAATTAACGAATACAAGGCAAATCCTGTCGCATAACTATTGAGCGCTGGTAATTCAGGCCATAAAAACTGAAACCCTATACCATCTAAGCTTGCAGCATACAGTGCCACACTCAGTATATAAAAAATGTAATAGATGTTTTTTATTTCCCTAATGGCGAGATACACCAGGAAGTTATATAAGCTAATGATAATGATCATTCCATAGAACATTCCATAAAGCAAATACTCATTGAGTGCATAATAAACAAAACGGTTTACTGATCGAAAAACAATACGTATATCGGCAAATTCATGCGATGTAACTTTGAAGTAGCAGACAACCGTTTCATTTGAAAACATATCAACCGTGGCTTCGAAATTCTTGTGCAATAACACACGCTCCGCGAATGGATGTTTGTCTCCGGTATAAACACTGGAGTATTCACCATTTTTGGAGGGAACGTGTATCTCTAAATAGTCAATAGATTGATCGTAGAACTCAATTAACCACTTCTTCTTACTCTCAGCATTTAGTTTTATCGGAAACTTAACCCAATAGGCAGTATTGATATTAAAATCTGTATTCTGATAATCGCTGTGTCTTTTAAACCTGGATTGAAACGCTGTCTTGCTTACATCTTCAAGTGTAAGTGTGTTGGTTGAATCGATATAGTACTCAAGGTCGTTTAGTATGTAAATTTTTTCGTCCACTTGATCCGATACCTGCACAACTGATTGTGCCCATAGGTTTCCTCCTATGCTGAGTAAGCAAATCAATATAAAAATCCTTCCCCTCATAACACTAAACTACAAAATTATTGCCTTGCTACGCAGTCATTGGTAATACGACTATGGCTTATCTAGCCATCCTCCTGAAAAGCCTGCCTTTTTCAAGCCATTGATGATGTATGGATTCTTCTTCATTAGATTCCAGACAAGCTCACTTCTATAGTTTTCGGCCTGAATCAAAATGGGCCCCTGGTCAATTCCCAAATGATCTGTATCTACCCAGCCTGTGCTTCCATCTTTATTCTCAATAGACAGATTGAATGCATCTACAAAACCGTAACGTGTATAAATTTTATCTCCATACTGTTCATACATGGCCTGCAATGCAGGTATACAAATCTCCGGTGCAAAAGCAATTGAACCTCCAGCGGCAGTTGGTGTAATCGTTCCGTCATCATCATTATAATACTGTGCAGCACCCCTTGCATGGTAGCCCATGAAGGAAATGTTGGGGTTTATCTTGTTGGAATTACCAGGACCATCACATGCGGTTAGCCCCCATATATTAGGCGAGTAGCCGGTGTAATGACCTGGATTTGCCATACAATATGCACGATTAGCATAAGTAGCACGTTTACTATTTTCAAAATAATCAATGCCTTTATCTTTCATGTAAGGATCATAAATGCCTCTGAAATCAATATACATTTGTGAGTACTGATGCCCAAACAGCGGGCCGAAGTTGACATGCTCCTGTCCATAGTAGTTTGCCCATTGATAAGTGCTCGTCCAGGCTGTCCAGCTTTCTGCCGGTATTGTATGTGTTGGTGATCCGAGTGCTAATACGTAGAGGATCATCGCTTCATTATAACCCTTCCATCTGCTTTCGATAAAACCCTTTTCAGGATGCCAACCCATTGTCATGGTCTGCTCATTGTTCATAGCCCAGTCCCATTCGATAGCGAGATAAAGTGAATCAGCAATTGCTCTGATTTGTTGTTCCTTCTCATCATCACCATCGAAATAACTTTGTGCTGATAAAATCCCTGCCATTAACAAACCAGTATCAATGGTAGACAATTCAACATCTCTAAAACGATGGCCGGTTTTCATATCAATAAAATGATAGAAGAAACCCTTATAACCTACTACCCCACTAGTTGAATCACCTTTAGGTAGCTGATGCAGGAATGTAATTGTTTTCAACACTCTTTCTGCAGCTTGCTCTCTGGTTATGTAACCTCTTTCAGCACCAATTAAATAACTGGTAATACCAAACCCGGTAGCAGCAATGCTAGAAAAACTAGGGGTTGGCCAGCGATCTGGAATTTGTGCAGTATTACTGTCTGCTGTTTCCCAAAAGAAATTAAAGGTGTGTTTAGAAAGTGAATCCAGAAAAACAGTCGAATCACCACTTAGACTTTGCTGTTTTGGCTGACAAGCAACAACAAGGAGAACAAAAATGGTGACAACTGAATGAACAAGTAAACGCATAGGAAGAAATTTTTAAAGCGACAATATCGGTACATTTTCAATTAAGTAATGATAATTTTTTTCAACGGTGGAAGCAGCGTGGTTTAGTCGAAAAACATTGGAAATACGTTGATAAGCAGCGACCTTAGCTGTTCAAAGTTCTTCTATGAAAAAGATTCTCATTATTCTACTGTTGACCATAACAATACATTCTTCAGTGCTATTTGCTCAACGCCTCGACCAGAAGACTTATTGTAATCCCATGGACATTGGTTATCGCTATAATTGGGAGCAAATCAACAAGAAAATTTCATATCGTTCGGGAGCAGACCCGGTCATCATCACTCATAAAAATGAATACTTTTTATTTGTAACTATATCAGGTGGTTATTGGCATTCGCCAGATTTAATTAACTGGAAATACATTGTACCATCGCGCTGGCCGATGGAAGACATGTGTGCTCCTGCTGCAATATCAGTGCGCGACACACTTTATCTCTTTCAATCTACCTTCGAACAAAGACCTATTTTTTATACTACAACACCGGAAACCGGAAAACTCTCATTTTTTAATAGATGGCTACCCGCTTTACCCAAAGATGTAGGCCCGTGGGATCCTGCATTGTTTTATGATGAAGACTTGGACAAGTGGTACATGTATTGGGGATCATCAAATACATATCCTTTGTATGGGGCAGAGTTAGATAAAAGTAAAAACCTTGTATATAAGTCTGACTACAAAGCCATGCTCAAACTACACCCTAACTTACACGGTTGGGAAAGATTCGGTCAGGATCATAGAGACACGATTAAACCTTACATGGAGGGTGCGTGGATGACTAAGTATAAAAATAAATATTATTTGCAGTATGGCGCACCCGGTACTGAATACAATGTGTATGCTAACGGTGCCTATATTGGTAACGATCCGCTCGGGCCTTTTACCTATGCTAACTATAATCCTATTTCGTATAAGCCAGGTGGTTTTGTAACCGGAGCCGGGCATGGCAACACTTTTCAAGATAATTATGGCAACTGGTGGAACACCGGTACACCCTGGGTGGCCGTAAACTGGAACTTCGAAAGGAGAATGGCTATGTTCCCCGGTGGATTTAATGAGGATGATGAAATGCATTTCAACACACGCTTTGGAGATTTTCCCCATTATATGCCTAAGCAATCTGTAAAACATGATGAATCTCTCTTCACAGGTTGGATGCTACTCTCCTACAAAAAGAAATGTATTGCTTCTTCAATCAAAGAAGATAAACATGCAGACTTAGTCAATGATGAAAACCCGCGAACTTTTTGGGTGGCCGAAAGCAACAAAGCCGGTGAATGGCTGCAAATGGATTTAGGTGCTGCAAAAAATATAAAAGCTTTTCAGGTTAATTACACTGACTACAAATCTGATCTCTATGATAATGATGAAAGTGTTTACCTACAATTCAAAATGTATGCTTCGGCTGATGGTAAAAACTGGAATGAAATTTTTAGTAATGCCAACAAGAAAGAAGACAGACCCAATGCCTATATAGAACTTGAAAAGGCTGTTGATGCTCGGTATTTAAAATTTGAAAACATTTATGTGCCTACACCGAACTTAGCCATAAGCGACATTCGCGTTTTTGGTAATAGTGGTGATGCATTTCCCAAAACTCCAGGCAAGTTTAAAGCTACACGGATGGCTGATCAACGAAATGCCACAACAAGTTGGGAGCCTGTAAAAGGTGTAACAGGTTATAATATTCGCTGGGGCATTGGCGCAGATAAACTGTATCAAACGTATCAGGTTTGGGCAGATCAACCAACATCTCTTGAAATAAGGGCGCTGACACTCGGTCAAAAGTATTATTTTGCCATCGAAAGTTTTAATGAAGAAGGAGTTTCGACTTTAAGTAAAGTAATGGGGCCTATATAAAATTTTTAGATTTTAAATTTCAAATTGAAAATTCAAAATTTGAATTGTTTGTAAAATTACCGAGCATAATACTGATTAAACCAAAACTAAATAAGCGTACATGAAACCTATAACGTTTTTTATTTTGATAATGTTTGTAAGCCAATTCGTTTGCGCACAAACATTACAATCTCCGAATCAACAATTGAGTATGAGTTTCTCGCTCTCTACTGCTGGCGAGCCACTCTATCAATTAAGCTATAAAACAAAAACAATTATTAAACCAGGAAAGTTGGGTTTGTTACTCAATGATGCAGACCCACTCAATGCTAATTTCACTATTTCAAAAATAGATTCTTCAAAACACGATTCAACCTGGGAACCAGTTTGGGGAGAAGTAAAAAGTATCAGAAACAATTACAACGAGCTTACTGTTACGCTTTATCAGAAATCAACTAACAGAAGTATCCTTATTCGTTTCAGACTTTTCAATGATGGTTTGGGCTTCAGATATGAATTCCCCAAACAAGCCAATCTTCAGCACATGGTGGTAAAAGAGGAAGTAACTGAATTTGCTCTAGCAGGAGATCATAAAACATTCTGGATACCCGGTGACTATGAAACGAATGAATATGTTTACTCAACCTCAAAATTGAGCGAAATATCACCTACGATTCGTAGTGCATCTGCTGATGAAATCAGTACAAGAGCTGTAATACCTGATGGTGTACAAACACCATTGATGATGAAAACGGCTGATGGCCTTTACATCAACATACATGAAGCTGCTTTAGTAAACTACTCTGCTATGCACCTTGTGCTTAACAAACAAAACCTGACCTTAACTTCTCACCTGGTACCTGATGCAAGGGGTAACAAAGCTTACCTACAAACACCCTTCTCCACACCATGGCGAACCATTCTTGTTAGTGATAAAGCCGCGGACATTCTTACTTCGAAAACAATTCTCAACTTAAACGAACCTTCTAAGATCGAAACCACCGATTGGATTAAACCAACAAAGTATGTGGGTATCTGGTGGGAAATGCATGTGGGTACAGGAAGCTGGAATTATTCAGATGAATCTAATCTTAAACTTGATGGAACTGATTGGTCTAAATTAAAACCCAATGGAAGGCACGCAGCGAATACTACCAACACAAAACGTTATATCGATTTTGCAGCACAACATGGTTTTGATGGAGTACTGGTTGAAGGTTGGAATGTTGGTTGGGAAGATTGGTTTGGTCAATGGAAAGAAGAAGTATTTGATTTTACTACACCATATCCCGACTTTGATGTAAAAGCATTACACCAATATGCGGCTTCGAAAAATGTGAAGTTGATTATGCACCACGAAACTTCCGGTTCTGTAACCAACTACGAACGAAGAATGGATGCTGCCTTTACTTTTATGAAAGAGAATGGCTATGATGCAGTAAAAACAGGTTACGTAGGACGCATCATTCCGCGTGGGGAGTTTCATGACGGTCAGTGGATGGTTAACCACTTTAATCGTGTTGCTGCAAGAACAGCACAGTATAAAATCATGCTTGATGCCCACGAGCCTGTACGCCCCACTGGTTTACACCGCACCTACCCTAACTGGCTAGCTTCTGAAGCTGCCCGAGGAAATGAATTTAATGCGTGGAGTGTAGGCAACCCGCCTGAGCATGAAACCATTCTGCCTTTCACACGCTTAATGGGTGGTCCAATGGATTACACGCCTGGTATTTTTGAAATTAAGATGGATTACTATGTTGCACAGCGTCCATTCAATAATCAGTCTCCTAATGGCAATCAGGTACACACTACATTAGCCAAACAACTTGCTCTCTATGTTACCATGTACAGTCCGTTGCAAATGGCCGCTGACTTACCTGAGGCATATGAAAAACGAATGGATGCTTTCCAATTCATTAAAGATGTAGCGGTAGACTGGGATGATACTCAAATTCTTGAAGCCGAGCCTGGTGACTACATTACGATCGCCCGAAAAGCCAAAAACAAAAATGAATGGTTTATTGGAAGTATAAGCGATGAAAATAAACGAACTTCTTCTGCTTCATTAAACTTCCTTGATAGCAAAAAGAAATATGTAGCCACACTTTACATGGATGCTCCAACAGCACATTGGAAAGATAATCCAATGGCTTATGAGATTAAATCTTTTATTGTGGACAGCACAAGTACTCTAAAATTACCAATAGCCCCGGGTGGTGGCGCAGCCATTAGCTTAAAAGAGGCTAATGCTGCTGACTTAAAAAAGTTTAAGCGTTACAAATAAGTATTTCAAAATATAGTATAAAGCCAATCAGACTATTTCTGGTTGGCTTTATTTTTTTTCTCCTGTTTCCTAAAATAGGCGCGCGTTAAAAAGTTATGCTTTAGTGCCTCCATATTTTCGTTAAAACGAGCTGTCCCCTCTTCTACACTTAGCATGCTGCGTTTCAATCTGTTTACAAGGGTTGTATCGTATAGTAAAGTTGCTGCTGTGCCCTCTCCTTGTTTTGCATATTGCACTAACTCTTCTAAATCACTAGCGAGTTGTTGTGCGCTGCCACTCGTCTTTACAATATCATTTACAGCACTTTTTAATTGGGTAAATACAATAGTATCCGTAAGAATACTGCCTGCGAGTCCTTCTCCCCTTTTAACTTCTTTAATCAGATAGTTAGCCTCTTCAGTAAAAGCAACAGTATTCTTACTGGCTTCTCGTATCTCGCGCACAGCAAGCGTTAAATCTCTTGCAATAATAGTATCGGCTAGTAAAGTCCAAAGGCTATTATTACTATTCAGCTTCTCTGTTATACTCTTAAGATTTTGTGTAATTACCTCAATATTATCATTAGTGGTGTTTAGCGTTCTAAGCATTGCATCTGTCTCTATTGGTTTTAGTGATTGTATGACTGTGCCTGGTTCCAATAATGGCGCTGCTCCCGACTGAGAATTAATATTAATCAACTTATTGCCCATTAATCCGTCAGTGCCTATTGAGGCAATTACATTTTGTCGTAAGTATTTCCTTACGCTCTTATCCAGCAACATGGTTACTGCGATTGTTGAATCTGATTCAATTTCTATCGCCTTAACTGTTCCTACATCAATACCCGAAAACCTCACATTGTTGCCAACAGTCAGCCCATCTACGTTATAAAAACTTGCTTTAATGGTAAAAGAAGAACCAAACAGATTTCTATTGCTGCCAATCATGTAAAGTGAAAAAACCATGAATAGCAAACCTGCGAAAACAAATAAACCGAGCTTTGCATTGTTAATTGAATTAGATGCCATTTTTATAACATTTATTTTTAATCAAAAAATAATCGAATCTTTTCATCCATGCTGTTTTGTAATTCTTCAAAACTATCTTCAGCATAACAGCGTCCATCAATCAGCATAATAATACGATCGGCTGTTGTTTTTATACAACTCATATCGTGTGAAATAATAATGGAGGTTGTCTGATACTTTTGTTGTATGCTATTGATCAGTTCACTTATTTCACGTGAGGTTATAGGATCAAGGCCGGTAGTAGGTTCATCGTACAAAATGATATCAGGTTTTAGTATAAGAGTTCTTGCTAAGGCAATTCGTTTGCGCATCCCCCCTGATAATTCCGCTGGCATCATGTCAATGGTATGTGCCAACCCCACATTAGATAATGCCTCCATAACCCTTCCTTCAACAAACTCATGCGTCATTTCGTCTTTAATTCTGTGCCTGCGCAATGGAAACTCCAGGTTTTCTCTAACCGTCATTGAATCATATAATGCATTGCTCTGAAACAGAAAACCAACCCTTGATCTTAGTTCATCAAGACCCTCATGGTCAAGTGTAAGTACATCTGTATTCAGCAACTTAATATTACCTTTATCAGGTTCGTTTAAGCGAATGATGCATTTTATTAATACCGATTTTCCTGAACCAGATTTACCTAAAACAGCAATGTTTTCACCTCGCTTTACTTGCATAGTAAAATCCTTTAACACATGGTTATTGCCAAATGATTTATAAATATGAGATACATCTATAACTATTTGCTTTTCCATATCTATCAGGTAAGTCCTAACAAATCTGTAATCTGTACTGCGAGCAAATCAATAATAAAAACCAGTAGGGAGGCTACCACTACAGCTTCATTGGCAGAACGCCCCACGCCTTCGGTACCTTTTTTAGAGTAGTAGCCCTTAAAGCAACCGACAAGGCCAATGGCAAAGCCAAAGAAAAATGTTTTAATCAATGATGGCACTAAATCGCCAAAGCTCAGTACATCATACACCTGAATCCAATATAAACTCCAGCTAACGTTACCTCTTATGTTTACGCCCAGAAAGCTGCCATATAAAGAAATCGCATTGGAAAGATTAACCAATATGGGCAGCATTAAAGTAGCTGCAGCAATTCTTGTTACCACCAAATATTTAAATGGATTTGTGCCTGATACTTCCATGGCATCAATTTGTTCGGTAACCCGCATTGAACCGAGCTCTGCGCCCATACCGGAACCAATTTTACCAGCACAGATTAATGCAGTAATTACTGGTGATATTTCTCGTATTAAAGAAACAGACACCATTGAAGGCAACATGGCCTCTGCCCCAAATTCTACCAGTGTTGGTCTTGATTGAATAGTTAATACCAACCCCATAATAAAGGCAGTTATAGCAACCAAAGTAAGTGACTTATACCCTATCCAATAACATTGTCGCAAAAACTCCTTCCATTCATATCGTGGTTTTAATCCTTGCGAAAAGAAACGCATCGCGAACCGGGTTAATTCTCCTGTTTGCTCCAAAATACTTTTGCCAAAATCACTCATGACACTTTCGTTTCATTTAACTAAAGTTGCATGGAAGACATCATTAAAGTACTGATGGCACTTAGTTTAAAACATGATAATTATCAGCCATAAACCTGTTTATCATGATTAGCTTGGTTTTAGAATATTGTTAAATTGGAATCAACTAATCCATTTATAGATGAGTCACTATTTCAAAAGAGTCAATGACGGAATCAAAACACATAATAAGCAACTATTTATTTTACAATTTGTAGTGTATGGATCACTTGTTCTTTATTTTGGAAGGGACTTGTTCATTCCTGTCAGTTACGCAGTCCTGATTAGTTTTATACTTTTCCCATTTTGTCGCTGGTTAGAGCGAAAAGGACTCAGCAAAGGTATGGCCATTTTCATAGGATTACTTTTACTGTTATTACTTATCGTTAGTATTGCTCTATTAATGGCTTATCAGTTATCGCTTTTTATAAAAGAATGGCCGGCCATTCAAGTTAAGCTGCAAGCCTTAATTACAGAACTTAGTATTTTTACTGTTCAAAAATATGCTATAACAAAAGAGCAGCAGGACATTTGGATTCACGAAATTAGCAACGGATCAATTGGCTACATTTTTACATTTTTAAAGAATACACTTTCGGCATCGGTTCGTTCCAGCATAGTATTTATACTAATACCTGTTTATGCCGCGTTATTTCTCTATTACAGAAATCTTCTGATACAAGCCATTGCATATATTTTTCCAGGTGAGCGAAAAGAAGAAACAAAGCGAATACTTTATTTATCAGTTGATGCTTACTACAATTTCATTAAGGGAATGGCAATTGTTTACCTGATTGTGGGGCTCCTTAATAGCTTAGGTCTGCTTATGCTGGGGGTGCCACACGCCTTCTTTTTTGGATTCATTACATCAATTCTAACCTTTATTCCATATGTGGGGATCATCATTGGTTCGCTCCTACCCATAGGTATGGCATGGATTACATTTAATTCCATTTGGTATCCATTAGGTGTAGTTCTTGTCTTTGTTATAGTTCAATACCTTGAAGCAAATGTTATTTTTCCACTTGCGGTAAGTAATCGTTTAAGTATAAATCCACTAGCTACTATATTAGCGATTACACTAGGTGGTATATTTTGGGGAGTTTCTGGAATGATACTTTTTGTACCCTTTTTAGCTATTCTTAAATTGATTGCAGATAGACACCCTTCTATGCGTTTGCTCTCTTTATTGGCCAGTAATGAAACGATAAATCCCTGAAAACAGAATTTTGCTATTGGCAAATATCCGCTTTCAGGGATTATACTTTAATTTTTATTAATGTAGAGCCTTTTTCAACGACTTATACGTATCGTGTATCGTCTTCTTAGCCTTAATCCAAACATCTTCACCTTCTGCAATAGAATCCTCAGCACTATCAACGATTCTGTGTAAAGCCTTTGCTGAATCCTTAAAAAAATCTTGAACGCTATCCTTAACCTCAAACCTTTTTAAAGCAAACTTTAAATTCAAAATCTCAAGCTTTAATTTAAACTTTTCAAATTCGTTTATAAACTCATGCGACAACTGTTTGTTGCTCAACCATTCTTCAACTTCATTTTGTATGGTCTCAACCAGTGCTAACAATTTCGTTCGTTGTGCCTCAAATTCAATTAAGCCATTAGCTTCAGGCTTTTCAAGTACATTTTCTAATTGCTCAATGGCATCTTGAGTCTTTTTATTTACACCACTACCAGTAAAAGAAATCACCTGTAACTTAAGAGAAGCCATAGAAGCTTTAAAATCCTTCTTCAACTCTTCAAACTTATCTTTTGCTTCGGCTTTACCTAAAGCCAATTGAAGAATTAGATCATCAATCTCTTGTTGTGCAGCTAGAAGGTTTTCAGCAACTGAAACTAAAAACCTCTTTTCCGGTGAAGGTCCGGTTGTTTTCATCTCATTTAACGTTTTTCATACAACTTATCTTTGTGTTTTCTTAATTGACTTTCTAAATCCAATGCCACCTCATTCGCAGCTGCTTCAAAACTATCGGCAGTTTCCTTGGCGAAGAGTACATTACCAGGAACATAAAGTTTTGCCTCAACAAAGAACTTATCAATCAACCCCTTAGGTTCTTTTTTAATTACAATTTCACATTTATCAATTCTATCAAATAATCTCTCTAATTTCCTAAACTTCTGTTCAACGACTTCTTCTGTAGATGCTCTTAGATCTAATTTTGGAGACTCAATAATCAACTTCATAAAAATAATATTAAGGTTAAAAAAAGTATTTATCTGTTTTTTTTAGCAGTTACTTATCCTTTTGTGTGTAACTAAGATAGATTAAGTAAAGTTCAATGGACATGAGTTCAGTCTTTTTGAAGAATGATTTTAATCAGTAGCATTTTTTTCATTGCTTTTGATTGGGGATATCTATCTGAAAACCTGTACCCTTTGACAATTCACTTTCAACACGAATGTTTCCACCAAGCTTATCTACAGCTTTTTTAACAATATAAAGCCCAAGACCATTACCTTTAGAATCCAGACTTGCCCGATAGTACATATCAAAAATTCTTTCTTTATATGCTGGATCTATCCCTTGTCCATTGTCCTCGACCTGAAAGATAAAACGGTCTGCTTCCTGTCTTGCACTAATAGAAATAACCGCGTTATCATGCGCACAAAAGTTGATGGCATTCTCTAAAAGGTTTTCAATAATTATCTTCAACAGCGATGGATATGAAAATAATTCGTTTCTCTGAATATTAACATTAACCTGAATAGCTTTCTTATTAATATCTTGTTGGTAGCTGGTAATTATTGAATCAATAAATTCTTTAAAAAATACTTCTTTATAGGCCAATTGCTGTACGCCTACATCACTGATGGATTGAAGTTTCATCAGCATTTTATCCAGGTTAACGGCAGTCTCCTTTACCTTTTCAAAAAGGTGAATAGCATTGGGATCTTTAAGGGTTATTTTTGCCACTTCAGCCAATCCCATAAAGGTGGTTAAAGGCCTTCTGAAGTCGTGTGATGATCTGTAGAAAAAAGTATCCAGCTCCAAATAGGCTTGACGTAACTCTGCTGTTCTGTCAGCTACTTTTTTCTCTAAATTACTGTTGGCCAAAAAGATGGCTTCATTTGCTTCTCTTAACTCTTCGGACTGTGCCTCGATTTCGTCCTGTTTTTCTTGCAAATCATGATTAACGTCAATGAGTCTAGAATTGGATTCAATGAGTTCTTCTGCCTGTCGCTGAATCTCTTCCTGCTTTTCGCTGATTTGCGCATTTAATGCTTGAAGCTTATCGTTTGCTTTCTTTTTGTTTATGTAATATTTAAACAAGATAATCGTAACTGCTAGTAGCAATAAACCGGCAACGGCAGAAAAGATAAGTGCCCATGTCTGATTTTTTAGTTTAGATTCTTGCAACTCAATTTCATTTGCTTTAATCTGGTTCTCGCGGTTTAACAATTCGATCTGCTGTTCTTTTTTCTCCAAATCATAAAGTGCGTGAATCTGAGCAGCCTTCGAAATAGATTCGATAGTAAACAAGCTGTCATTAATTTGAATGTATTTGTTCAAGTACTCGCTTGACTTCAAAAAATTACCTTCTATCTTATATATCTTGCCTGCAAGTAAATAAGCACGCTTAAGTTCCAGCGGAAGACTAAGCGATTGACTATTTCTAATGGATGTTTGCACATAGGTAAGTGCATCATTCATGTCCCCCAATTTATACTTCAATTCTGCTATATTGTTAAGGGACGTGGTCAGTCTGCTTCTTGATTCTGTATCTTTAAAAATTGTTAATACCTGCTTATGTATAGTAAGCGCTCTTTGCAAATCGCCTTTCGCTTCATATATATACGCCATGTTTTCTAATGTTGAAGCCTCATAAACTGTAAGTCCAAGTTCTTTTCTGATTTGTAATGCAGAATCATAAAAAGATAAAGCTGAAGGAAAATCCTTAAGAGATGTTTTAAGGGAACCAAATACATTTTGGGCATATGCAACGCCAGCCTTATCCCCTACCTGTTTCATAAGCCTAAGTGACTTCTCTGCGTAATTTTCACTTTGCGCATAGTTCCCTTGATGGTAGAAACACCAGCTTATTAATCCATATGTCCTGGCCATTTCATGCTTACTTTCAAGACGTTCCTCTATTTCCAGGGTTTGGAAAAAATGTTTGTTGGCTTTTTCATAGTTGCCTAGTTGATCATAGATTGTTCCAATGCGTTTGAGGGTTATTGCTTCATAGCGTTTAAACTTGTGTTTATTTAAGCTCTCCAGCGCTTGTTCATACATACCAATAGCATCCAGAATTTTTCCCTGGGTGTTATGAAGCTCACCCATACTTACCCAATAAAAAATCTTAAGCTCAGTATCATTATAGCGTGAGGCAAGAGAATTTACTTTTTTAAGATAAAAATGAGCAGAATCAAAGTTTAACAAAGAGCTATGTGTCGTACCCATAAACTTCCAGGATTCTGCAATTAGTAACGAATCGTCTATCTGTAAACGAAGGGAAAGTGATTGGCGCAGATAATGCATAGCCTCGTTATAGTTACTGAGCTCATAGTTGAGCCATCCCAGGTTATGGTAGACAGATGAAAGCGCAATAGCCGCATCTTTTCCTTTCAGTAATTCCAACGATTTTTTATAAAAGAAATTAGCTGAATCGTACCCCCCTTGTACTCTGTACAAATTTCCAATTCGGGTAAGCGTATAGGCAGGGTAATCCCCGAAATTATTTTCTTTAGCAGCTGCTATTGCATCTTTGTAATATTGCTTTGCTATTTTGTAGTCACCATTAAAGTAATGGTACATACCAATATCTGTAAGACTTTTAACAAGTAGTTCCGAATCTTGTAATCTGCTGGCGATTGCGTACGCCTCTCTTGCATAATTGAGTGCTTCTTCAAAATTATAATCCCACGATTGAGCAGTCAATTGGTTTAATATGTCGGCTCTTTCTTTATCACTCGAACTTGCCTCAAGCTTACGTTTAAGATTTTCTATAGTGGGCTGGCCAGAAAGACTTATGCTCCATCCTGTAAGTAATAAAAATAAAAAATAGCGTGTAATCACAAGTCTCTTCAGAAAAAACTTAAGCTAAATAAAACCAATGAGATTATGAAGCCTTAATGCAAAATCGGTAATTCTACAGAGAACGTTGTCCCATCATTATTGCGGGTAATAAAACTAATATTGGCATTCAATTTTTCTACCGCCTTCTTTACAATATATAAACCCAGACCATTTCCTTTAGAGGATACACTAGCCCTAAAATACATATCAAAAATACGGCCATGGTAGTCTTCAGGTATCCCTTGCCCGTTATCCTGTATAGAGATTACCAGTTTGTCGGTATAATCCTCTACTAATATCTTAACAAAAGGATTAACAGGTGATGCAAAGTGAATTGCATTTTCAACAATGTTACCTAAAATCACATTTATAAGTGCCGGATAAGAATCAAAGGATCGGATATTGCTAAACTGTTTATGTACTTTGATGTTTTTTCTTGCCAATTCCTCTTGAAATCCTATAAGAATATTGTCAATCATTTCCTTCAACAACACCTCCTTTAAGACAAGTTCTTGTGCTCCCACATCACTTATCGATTGAAGTTTTCGAATCATCTTATCCAGACTCTCAGCAGTTTCCCTGACTTTATCAAATAACTCAATTGCCTTTGTGTCCTTTACTGTAATGCCCGCTACTTCTGCCAAGCCCATAAAGGTGGTAATAGGCCTTCTGAAATCATGTGATGATCTATAGAAAAAAGTATCCAGCTCCACATATGCCTGCTTTAGCTGATGTGTGCGCTCTTCCACTTTTTGCTCCAGTGTTACATTTATGTTTGATATTGTTTCGTTGGCCTCACGCAATTCTTCTGCCTGGGTAAGCACCTCCTCCTGTTTTTCATGGAGGGCCTCATTAAGTTTGAGCAAAGCATCATTAGATTCCCTTAGCTCTTCTGACTGAGCTTGTATTTCTTCCCGTTGCTCAAGTAGTTTGTTATTAAGTTCTACCAATGATTCGTTTGATTCGCGTAACTCTTCTGATTGCGCCATGAGTTCTTCATTTAACTCTGCTAAATCAACTTTTGCCTTGATGAGTTTTTTATTGGTACGAACTATAAAGAAGATGAAACCTGCTGCAAATAAAATTGCTACGACACCCACAGAAATAATAAAAGTCTGATTACGCAACCGGGCTTCTTGCAAAGCCAATGCATTAACTTGCAAAGCTCTTTCTTTGGAGAGCAGTTCTATTTCCTGCTCTTTGCGTTCCACCTGGTATAAAGCCTGCATTTCTGCAAGTTTCATACTGTTACTCTCTGAATATAAGCTGTCACTCAAGACTTGCTGTTTCTTTCTAAATATTGAAGCTGTTTTATGATCACCCTTCGCATCTGAATAATCTGCATAATTAGTGTAGAAGTTCTTTAGTAATAATCTTGAGCCTGTTTCGTTGGCAAGTATATTAACCTGTGCTAAAGCTTTTTCAGCATCAGCCAACTTGCCCAGTTTTAAATAAAGTGCTGCAAGCCCATTATAAGAAATTCCCAGACTCAATTTATCGCCTATAGTTTTGTCAATAGCAAGCGCTTCTAATTGTAATTCGAGGGCTTTGTCCAGCATGCCTAGGGTTTCGTAAGACAATCCCATATTATACAAGGAGGCAGCGATACCTGTTGGGTGATTTATTCTTTGACGTATAACAAGCGCTTTGCTATGTTCCTCAATTGACTCTTTGATTTTATTTTGAAGAAGAAAGATTAACCCCCGAACATTGTGACATGAAGCTACACCACGTTGATCGCTCATAGCCTCGTGTATTAACTGAGCTCTATCTGTATACTCAAGGGCTAACTGGAAATTAGATTGATCTTTATAAATCCAGGCAAGGTCATTATATAAGGCAGCAGTCATTGGTTTTAAACCATCTTTCTCTGTAATGCTTAGTGCCTTGTAAATAAAATCGGAGGCTAGCTTGTAATCTGATAACTGCCCATAAATCTCGCCAATCAGTGTATAAACCTGCACCCGTAAAAGGTGATAATCATAAACTTTGGTGAGTTCGAGTACTTTAAAACTTTCACTTAAAGCCAATTGAAATTTATTTTGCTTAAAATGAATAAGCGCATTCAGGTAGTAACACATACCTGTGTGAAATTGGTCTTCCTGGTTATTTATAAGTTCACAAAGCTTGTTTACATTAATAGTTGCTTGTTCAATGTCTCCCAGATTGACATAAACCTTGGCATAAATTAAGTACAAATCGATTTTTTCACCCTCTGATTCATTACTTCTGAGTTTCTCTGCTTTTTGAATGCTTCTAAGCGCTTCTTCATTTTGCCATTGGTACATCTTAAGATGTGCATAGCCCTTATAGATACCCGCTGCGTAACTACCACCTTTCGATTCTTCGAGCATTGCAAAGCCTCGTTGAAATATACTGTCAGCTGCATACAGTTCACCAATATCAGCCAATATCCTGCCCATCAACATCAGGTTGTAGAGAGTATATTCTCTTAGACCTTTCTTGCTTAAACTGTCTGATTTACTAAAAGCGTCAAGTGCTCTTTGGTATTCACCAAAAGTAAAATAGCCTACTCCACAAAGTGTATAGGCATATTGAAGCCCTGAGGGGTGCTCAATATTCAACGAAAGTTGTAATGCTTCTTCTGCGTACTTTAGAGCAATGCTGTCATTAAAATCATAGTATTTATACGCCAGGGCATTGAGAATATCAACTCTTTGTTTGTCACTGAGTTTAGTATCGAGGGCTGACTTCAGACTATCCTTAGAGATACTTTGCGCAAAAGCATGAGTAAAGTCGGTTAGAGCAAAAGCCACCAACAGTAAAACAGACAATAGCGCGCTATAGACTTTCGTTTTCAAGAGGAAATGGTGGCTTTAATTAAGTCAAAAAAATTCAAGTAAAAAACAAATTAATGCCATTTAATAGACTGATAATTAAATATCTATGAATTCACATCATTTTGTTATTTTTGAGGTCGAATACTAGTTTAAGCTTTGAGATCAACATTTCTAGGCCTCTTTTTCCTCTTCATTTTTAACACCTACGGGGTGGCACAGCACCCCTATCTCAATATTCTTGAAGACAGATCACTTCGCTTCGACACTACCTATTGGGTTAATGTAGCTAACCTATTGGCATTTGATACCCTACATGCCTGGCAGGAATGGCAAATAGCAGAGAACTATAATTTTGGTAAGAACAGAGGTGATCTGCAAATGATTACGGATCTTCAGGCTTTGCACCCCTACTTTCGTGATAAGGTCATTCAGCTTATTGAAAACTGTAAAAAGAAAGGGATTGAAGTGTCAGTAGTGGAGAGTTACCGAACCCGAGCTAAGCAGGCTGAATATTTTGGTATGGGAAAAAAATACACCCGATCAGCTGGAGGAAAATCTAAACATCAATATGGTCTGGCATGCGATTTGGTGCCTGTCGTAAATGGAAGTGCACAATGGGAGGATAAAGTACTTTGGAGAAAAGTTGGAGTTGAGGGTGAGAAACTTGGTTTAAGATGGGGTGGACGATGGAGAAATCCGTATGACCCTGCCCATTTTGAATGGACAGGTGGCTTAACCACTGTGCAACTTGCTGCAGGTTATTTCCCCAAACCTAAAGTACAAATCTATCCCTGCATTGATGAAGATATTAGAATACTAAGAAAATTCTGGGAAGCATGGGAAAATGAACAAGCTACCACTAGCCGTTTAAGTAAAATTAAAAGCTTAACAAGTTCGCTAAATCCCTGAAATACTAGGTTTTCTACCGTTCATAAATGCTTTGTTGTGCCAGCATGCGTGCAGTCTTAAACTGCGAATTGTTTTTTTCAACTAAACCTTAAAATTATGAGGACTTCACTACTATTTTCATGCTTGTTTTTTCTTTTAACAATTAACACGCAAGCACAAACTGATGTTGCTGTAACCGATGAAGAATTAGGCAAATATGCAACTGCTATGGATTCGGTAAATGAGCTTACTCTTGAACTAATGGATAGCATTACGTTAATGGTGAAGAATACTACCGTTGTAAATGCGGCACGATACAATGATTTATCTAAAATCGTTAATGACGAGAATAAATTAGCCGAGGCTAAAGCTACACCAGAAGAAATTGCTTTTGTTAAAAGTGTAGCCGATTACAAATCAAAAGGTACAAGTGAGATAAACGCTGCATTTCAAAGTCTGGCTAAAGACTATGTAGGCGCGGCTACTTTCAATAAAGTAAAAAAAGCGCTTGCTGCGGATGCTGAACTTAAAGGTAAATATGATAGCTTAATGGAAGAGCTTAAAAAAGATAATGTAAGAACTGTTGAATAATTTTATACAACGCTACACAGCATTGCATACATGCTGTGTAGCGTTAATCAATCCACTTCATCGTTCGCTGAACGGCTTTTTTCCAACCGTTATATAGCTTAGCTCTCTCTTCCTCTGGCATTGCCGGTGTAAAGCTTCTTTCGATTTTTCTATTGTTTGTAATCTGACTTTTCTTCCACAGTCCTGCTTCTATACCAGCTAAATAAGCTGCTCCGGTAGCAGTAGATTCAATCACGATTGGTCTTTCCACTGGGGTATTCAATATATCGGCCTGAAATTGCATCAACATATTATTGGCTGAAGCACCTCCATCTACGCGCAATGCCTTTAAAGGAATCCCAGAATCTTCTTCCATAGCAGTAAGCACATCTTTAGTTTGGTATGCCAGTGACTCAAGTGTGGCTTTTACTATATGATCTTTACCAGTATCTCGGGTAAGACCAAAGATGGCTCCACGTGCATACATATCCCAATAAGGCGCACCAAGCCCAGCGAAAGCAGGTACCACATACACTTCGTTAGGCCCTAATGCTTTTGAGGCAAAGTATTCGGAATCTTTTGATTGATCGATTAAGTGTAAACCATCACGTAGCCACTGCACTGCAGCACCGGCAATAAATACACTTCCTTCTAAAGCATATTCAACTTCTCCATCCAAGGACCAGGCAATAGTGGTAAGTAAACCGTGTTTGGAAAGCTGCAAAGTTGATCCTGTATTCATCAGCATAAAGCAACCGGTTCCATAGGTGTTTTTGGCCATGCCAGGCTCAAAACAAGCCTGACCAAATAGTGCTGCCTGCTGATCTCCCGCTATCCCACAAATATTAATACTTACGCCATTCACGTTGGTACTACCATATGTATGGGCAGAGGGTTTTACCTCAGGTAACATTGTGCTGGGGATATCTAAAGCCTTCAAAAGCTTCTCATCCCATTGCAGGGTTTTAATATTATAGAGCATTGTTCGCGAAGCATTGGTAATATCTGTTGCATGTACCTTACCAGCTGTCATATTCCAAAGTAACCAGGTATCAATGGTACCAAATATCAACTCACCCCTACTCGCCTTCTCCTTCGCACCAGCTACATGATCTAAAATCCACCTTACTTTAGTAGCTGAAAAATAAGAGTCAATTACAAGTCCGGTGTTCTGGCGAACATAATCTTCAAGCCCCTGTTGCTTTAACTCTTCACATATATAAGCTGTACGCTTGTCTTGCCATACTATAGCATTATAGACAGGTATACCTGTATTCCGATCCCACACAACAGCTGTCTCGCGTTGATTGGTAATACCAAGGGCTACAATTTCTTTCTCTGAAATACCCTGCTCATTGATCAATTGACTCAGTACGCTCAGTTGTGTTTTAAGTATCTCCTGAGGGTCATGTTCAACCCAACCTGATTGGGGAAATATTTGTGCAAATTCTTTCTGCGCAATTCCTTTTATTTCTCCCTGCTCATCAAATAAAACTGCACGTGAACTTGTTGTACCCTGATCAAGGGCGATAATATATTTTGCGGCCATAGTCTAGTGAAAGTGGTTTGCGTCTGCGATCAGTTTATTGAGGGATGCTGTCTCTTGCTCAAATTCTTCGGTATTCCAGTTAAATTGATCTTTCAAATAAGTAAGTACCCAGTCTTTGTATTGAAGTACCCTGTCCATATCAAAAAATAACATACCTGTTCTTCTTACAAAAAAATCGCTGGCACTGATTACCAGTTCATGTTGTATCGTAAAATCGAGTTCTGCCTGTAATAAACTTTGTTCACTGTTTTTACCCTGATTAATTATGTGTTTGGTATTTTTTAAAATCTCATCACTTTGTTTCCCATAAAGGTGCACACAGTAGTCAGCATAATAAGGCGATAAATTAATTTGTTGAAAATCTTTGCGCATTGTTCTCAGATACAATCTCAACTTTCTCATGCTTTTGAAATCTGCTCCTGTCAGTTTAAGTTGCTCTGTTTGACAAGGCTTTAATTTACGATCAGCAAAATATTTCTTCTGCAATAGATCAACAACACGTTCAGCCATTTTACGATAACCCGTAAGCTTTCCTCCCGCTATGGATAATAATCCAGAAGCTGCCTCAAATATTTCATCTTTCCGAGATAATTCTGAAGCAGATTTACCTTCTTCATGAATAAGCGGCCTTAACCCTGCCCAACTTGATTCCACATCGCGCTCGCTCAACATTACATTGGGGAAACTTTCATTTACCGCATTCAGCAAATAATCCACATCTGCTTTGGTAACGCCAACAGCATCTATGTCTGCATTATAGTCTGTATCTGTTGTACCAATATAAGTTGTTCTGCCACGAGGGATGGCAAAAATCATTCTTCCATCAGCAACATCAAAGTATACAGCCTGCTTTATCGGAAAGCGTTGATAGGCTACAACAATGTGAACTCCTTTTGTGAGGTGCAACGTCTTACCCTGTTTTGATCCATCGAGCGTCCGTAATGTATCTACCCAGGGGCCCGTAGCATTTACAACTACCTTGGCCTTAATACTTAGCGTAGCGTTGGTATGCAAATCATTAACCTGAACACCCTCAACCCTACCATCTGTATAGATAAAATTTTCAACCTGTGCATATGTTAACAATATAGCACCATGCTGATGGGCAGTTTTGGCTATTTCAATCGTGAGTCGTGCATCATCAGTTCTGTATTCTGCATATAAGCCCCCTCCTTTTACACCGTCTTTTTTCAACAATGGCTCTGCCCTTAGCGTTTGTTTACGTGTCAGCATTCTTCTTCTGTCTGCTTGTTTCACACCTGCCAGCCAATCGTATAACCATAAGCCAAAAGAAGTTAACAAACTGCCAAAGCCTCTGCCTTCGCGCAAGGGAAGCAACATTTTTTCAGGCAGCACAAGATGTGGAGCAAGTCTGTGAACAACTGCGCGTTCACTCCCTACTTCTTTTACCAGCGCGAATTCAAATTGTTTCAAATACCGCAAACCTCCATGAATCAGTTTGGTAGAGCGACTGCTGGTACCGTAAGCAAAGTCATTTTTCTCTACCAGCACCGTTTTTAAACCGCGTGAAGCCGCGTCTAAAGCTATTCCAACACCTGTTATGCCACCACCAATAATTAACAAGTCAAAATTTTCACTTTGTGCCTGCTTTAATATTGAATTACGTTGATGTAGGGAGAATGACATTATGATGATAAGTTAATAGATATTCATCAACAATCATCACAGATAAGGTTTAGAAAAGCATTTGATAGACACCTGCACCCAATAGACCTCCAATTATAGGCCCTACAACCGGTATCCAGGCATACGACCAATCGGATGAGCCTTTTCCATAAATGGGTAGAATGAAATGAGCTATGCGTGGCCCAAGGTCGCGTGCGGGGTTAATGGCAAAGCCTGTAGTTCCTCCAAGGCTTAAGCCAATTGAAATAATTAATAAACCCACAACCAGTGGATTGAGTCCTTCTGTAAAAGCATTAGCGCCTATAAACAATAATGCCAATACCAAAACCGCTGTGGCTAATACTTCATTAAACAAATTGCTAAGTGGGGAACGAATAGCAGGCGCGGTACAAAACACAGCCAGTTTAACTTCAGCACTATTGGTTTTTTGCCAGAATGGAAAGTAAAAAAGCCAAACCAACACAGCACCGCTAAAGGCTCCCAGTAATTGAGCTAGGCAATAGGCAGGCACTTCTTGCCACGGGAAACTTCCCTGAAAAGCTAAAGCAATACTCACTGCTGGATTAAGATGTGCACCACTATGCGGACCAACAGCATAAATAGCTAAAGTAACAGCTAAGCCCCAACCAATAACAATGGTAAGCCATCCTGCATTTTCAGACTTTGTGTGTTTAAGAATAACAGCGGCCACTACACCATCACCTAATAAAATCAGTAATAGTGTGCCAAAAAACTCTGCCTGGTATGGGTTCATGCTATTCAGTTTAGGATACTAAATATGCATGTAAAGCAAAAGACAAGCAAGTAACTTGCTTGTCTTTTATAGTAGGATTTTAAAACTTCCACTCTGTAGACTCCCCTACACCAAATGCTTTATCGTCATTATCGTCCTTCTCATCAGACTGAGAAGTGCGATTGTCTAGCGTTTCTTCGGTTTCGGTTTGGCCTTTGTTTTCACTTTGGCTTTCACGATTTTCTTCGAACTCTTCTTCTGGACTTTCTTTGGTTTTGCTTTTGTTGCTTTCACCGAATAGGTCTTTTTGCTCGACTTTGATTTTTTTGATGGGCTCACCTTTTTGCTGGTGGCTTGGCGCTTGCTCGCGGCCTTCGCCACTTTCTTGCTTGGGCGCGCCACCGAAGAGGCTGACTTGCCCGTCTTCTTCGATGATGGTGCTTGCTTCAGGTTCTGTTTTTTTTTTGACGACTGATCTTCTTCAGTAGTCTCATCATCCTCTTGCGGAGCAACTTCCTCGGGTTCTTCTAACAGAGAAACCTTAGTTACTTTGTACTGCGATAACTTGTTGCCAATTGCTTTCCAGCCCTTAACGTCAACGATATCTTCCAGATTCACCACATGGCTCACCTTCCCTTTATCCTTATTTTTAATCTCTTCTACTTCAATTTCTGGTGTTTCAGAAGTAGAAATCAATACCAGGCGAGAGCCAATGCCTTCAGAGATAAATCCAAACTCTTTATCTGCAGTGCTGGTTTCAATCACAAATCGTTTCGCCATGTATTGCTTGCTCTCACCATCTACATAAACTGCTGAGATAACTTTCTTAGGATTGAATTTCTCCAGGTGCAATGTCTTCTCCGGTTCGTATCGGTTGGTCAGATCGTAGTTAGTAATCTTGTAAGAACCATTGCGCATGAAGGCAATGATTTGATCATCACCATCAAACTTACCTATATACTTACCACGCTCATCTTTATTGATACGACCTGATGCTTCATCGTACCACAGGTTTAGTTTACTCAACGTAGATCCGCCAGCTTTTAAGAAGTCAACTCTTCTGATCGGATACTTGGTGATGGTATTACCTTTAACAGCACGCCCCTTCACTTCCAAATCTGAAAAATCATATTCAAATATTTTTTTACGTGCTGTGCTCGCCTGAGATAACTTCACTTCAACTGTTTCAGCTTCACCATTTGGATTACCACTTACATAGTGAATCTTAGAGTTTTTCTCATCTGTTGCAATAGGATACTCCTTATCGCGTGTTACACCTGGTATGGAAAAACGTTTCGCGAAACTTACTCCTGTTTTACCATCAGTATAGATTACGTTGTAAACCATCCTGTCGTCTCCCTTTTTCCAAATACCTACATAGAGGATGTCTTTACCCATGAAGACTTTTTCCTGGATTCGGGAAACTTTTGCTTTACCATCTTTACGCACGACTATAATGTCGTCCAACTCAGAGCAATCGCATATATATTCGTCTTTCTTTAAGCCCCAGCCGATAAATCCGTCATCTCTATTTACATACAACTTCTGGTTATTGGCAATTACTTCAACTGCTGTTACTGACTGGAAGCTCTTTATCTCGGTTTTGCGTTCACGGCCTTTACCATACTTATCTAATAAGTTTTGGTAGTAGGCAATGGCATAATCCGTTAAATGCTTTAAATGATTCAGTGTTTGCTTCAACTCCTTTTCCAGATCCTTTAATAAATCATCTGCCTTGAAGGAGTCGAATTTAGAAATACGCTTAATCTTAATCTCTGTTAAACGAAGGATATCGTCTCTGGTAATTTCGCGATAGAATTGTTTTTTGTAAGGTTTTAAACCTTTATCAATTGTTGTGATTACTTCTTCAAAAGTTTCGCACTCTTCAATGTTGCGATAGATGCGTTTTTCAATGAAAATTTTCTCCAATGAAGAGAAGAGGATTTTCTCCATCAACTCATCACGTCTGATCTGCAATTCCTGTTTCAGCAATTGAACAGTTTGATGCGTATTATACTTGAGGATTTCATTAACCGGCAAGAAAGTCGGCTTATCCTCAATGATCACACAAGCATTAGGTGAAATTGAAATCTCGCAATCGGTGAAAGCATATAAGGCATCAATAGACACCTCAGGTGATTGACCCGCCTGTAAGTGAATTTGTATCTCTACATCTTGTGCTGTATTATCAACTACTTGTTTAACCTTAATCTGACCTTTTTCACTTGCCTTGACAATTGACTCCATGATGGAGGTTGTGGTCGTAGCGAAAGGAATTTCTTTGATCACCAGCGTTTTCTTATCCAGGATTTCAATCTTGGCACGAACCTTAATTTTACCTCCGCGCAAGCCTTGATTATATTCCGAAAAATCGGCAATACCACCCGTTGGAAAATCAGGGTAAATTTTGGGTTTCTTCTCTTTTAAAATATCAATAGAGGCCTTGATCAACTCTACAAAATTGTGCGGAAGAATTTTAGTTGAAAGACCTACGGCAATACCTTCAACACCTTGTGCCAATAAAAGCGGAAACTTAACCGGAAGGGTTACAGGCTCTCTTTTACGACCATCGTAAGACAATTGCCATGCAGTAGTCTGTGCGTTGTAAACTACGTCCAAAGCAAATTTTGAAAGTCTGGCTTCAATATAACGTGGTGCCGCTGCGCCATCACCGGTTCGCACATCTCCCCAGTTACCCTGGGTTTCTATCAGTATATCTTTCTGACCAATATTAACAATGGCCTCTCCTATTGCGGCATCACCATGTGGGTGATATTGCATGGTGTTACCAATAACGTTCGCCACTTTATTAAAGCGTCCGTCATCCATCTCTTTAAGCGAGTGCATAATTCTTCGCTGCACTGGCTTAAGGCCATCTTCAATGCGGGGCACAGCACGTTCAAGAATTACGTACGAGGCATAATCCAAAAACCAGTTTTGATACAGACCGTCCACCCCAATAGAAAGATTAATACCATCAGCTTGGTCCGCTGCGGAGTTAACAACTGGTGTGATATTCTTAATTTCCTTTTTCTTGCTCATAACAGATCGTTGTGAGTTGATCGTTGTCTGTTATTAGTTTAGTGACTAACAACTAACAACCAACAACTAAGATTCTTCTACAATTTCCTCTTCTTTGGTATTTTCTACTTTATCGAGCTCTATGCGCAGGTTTCCAATAATGAATTCCTGGCGGTTAGGTGTATTCTTACCCATGTAAAACTCAAGTACTTTCTGTAAGTGACTGTCTTTATGAAGTAGAACGGGTTGTAATCGTATATTCTCACCAATGAATTTACCAAACTCATCAGGTGAAATTTCTCCCAAACCCTTGAAGCGTGTGATCTCAGGCTTACTACCCAGTTTCTTCACGGCTGCTTGCTTTTCTTCTTCACTGTAACAGTAAATGGTTTCTTTTTTATTTCGTACCCGGAAAAGTGGTGTTTCAAGAATGAAAACGTGACCAGCCTTTACTAAATCAGGGAAGAACTGAAGGAAGAAAGTCATCAGCAACAAGCGAATGTGCATACCATCCACATCGGCATCGGTAGCAATAATCACTTTGTCGTAACGTAAACCATCCATGCCATCTTCTATATTCAAAGCATGTTGTAAGAGATTGAATTCTTCATTCTCATATACTACTTTTTTAGTGAGCCCGTAGCAATTCAATGGCTTACCACGCAAACTAAATACAGCCTGGATTTCTACATTGCGTGACTTGGTAATAGAACCACTGGCTGAGTCACCCTCAGTAATGAAAATCATCGAGTCTTGTCCTTTCTCGTGCTTTTCATCCAAATGGAAACGGCAGTCTCTTAACTTTCTGTTGTGCAAATTGGCTTTTTTCGCTCTTTCGTTCGCCAACTTCTTAATACCTGCAATTTCTTTACGCTCACGTTCTGATTGCATGATACGCTTGAGTAGCGCTTCTGCAATTATCGGGTTTTTATGCAGGTAGATTTCCAGTTCTTTGGAAACAAATTCCCCTACAAAATTCTTAATCGTAACGCCACCCTCAGGTGAAGTACTGATTGAACCTAACTTAGTTTTTGTCTGTGATTCAAAAACGGGTTCCTGTACTCGTATCGCAATAGCGCCAATGATAGAGGCACGAATATCTGCCGCATCAAAATCTTTCTTATAATAATCACGAACAGCTTTTACTACACCTTCGCGGAATGCTGCTAAGTGTGTACCACCCTGTGTTGTATTTTGACCGTTAACAAATGAATAGTATTCTTCACCATATTGGTTACCATGGGTCAAGGCCACTTCAATGTCGTTACCTTTAAAATGAATGATGGGGTAACGTAATTCTTCAGGTTCTGTCTTTTGTCTTAATAAATCAAGCAAGCCTTCCTTCGAAAAGAACTTATTGCCGTTGTAGTTGATAACCAAACCTGCATTTAGGAAAGCGTAGTTCCACATCAAATCATCCAGGTACTCAGGAATAAAGTGATAGTTTTTAAACATAGCATTGTCAGGTTCGAAAACCACCAATGTTCCGTTCTTTTCATCAGACTTACCTGGTTTTGGATCGGCTGTTAATACACCTTTCTTAAATTCTGCCAGCTTGGTTTGTCCATCGCGAAAAGCCTGTACCTTAAAGTAGTTGGATAAAGCATTAACAGCTTTTGTACCCACACCATTTAAACCAACAGATTTCTGAAAAGCACCTGAATCGTACTTTGCACCAGTATTAATTTTGGAAACTACATCCACTACTTTACCCAGCGGTATGCCTCGTCCATAATCTCTAACAGTTACTTTAGAGTCTGTAATGGTTATATCGATGTTTTTACCGTATCCCATCATGTGTTCATCGATACAGTTGTCGACAACCTCTTTTACCAACACATAAATACCATCGTCTTTGGCAGAACCATCGCCCAATTTACCGATATACATACCGGGTCTTAGGCGAATGTGTTCACGCCAGTCAAGCGATTTTATGCTCGACTCGTTGTATTCAAATACATCCGGAGTTTTAGCCATAGAAAAGAATAAGGTTAAAAAAATATGCTACTGCTAGCAAAGCGCGAATTTATAGTATTTATCGCACTGAGAAAGTATTGAAAAAAAAGTCTTTGTCAATTAGTGTCAATAATTAACCATGAATAAAGACCTGAACCTTTATTATGATAACAATAAACAGTCTAAAATTCTGAACTAACAGCGGGGTAAATTTTAGGTAAACAACTGATTAATAGGAGTTTTCAGCTAAGCAGCTTGTAAGCGCTTACGGACAAACCAATACAAAAGCCCACCCACAATCCACGAAAAGACTAAAATTAAAGATCCGTAAATTATGAAGCCGATTTGTCCAAAACGGAAGTCCTCGTTACTGTTAAAAAGGCTGATAAAGCTCAGCGCAATGACTAAAAAGAAGTTAATTACAGCAATAAAGCCGTAAAACCAGGCCTGAAATTCATCCGATTTCTTGGCAAAATTTCTAACGATGTATACCGTTACATTTACAAAAGCCAACAAGGCCATAGTGACATAGAAAAAGTTATCTCTCGAAAGGCTGATAAAATTTACTTCCCCCTGACCGATAACCACAGTTTCAGGCCAGGCTGCATATTGGTATAATAGGACGAAAAGCACAACCAGAACTGATAAGAACCAAACAGAACGAAATATTTTTACTGCCATGTGCGGGTTATTGAGGCGCAAAAATGAAAATAAATACTGTATTTTAACAACTCAATTAGAAAATGGTTTTTAAGTCATGGATATCAACCCAATAGTACTGTCCATTCCTATCTTTTTTGTACTGATAGGCATAGAGTTGGTGGTAGAAAGAATCACCAATAAAGACTTTTATAGACTGCCGGATGCCATTGCCAATTTAAGTTGCGGTATCACTTCGCAACTATCGGGGCTTTTTCTAAAAATATTAGCTGTTGGTGTTTACCAAATCCTTTTTGAAAACTTTGCTTTTTTTACACTAGAACGCACCTGGATATATTGGTTAGCACTTGTCTTGCTGGTTGACCTCGCCTACTATTGGGCGCATCGGATGAGTCATGAAGTGAATTTGTTCTGGGGTGGTCATGTGGTACATCACCAAAGTGAAGACTATAATTTATCTGTGGCGTTGCGTCAAAGTTCTTTGCAGGTTGTCTGGACTTTTGCTTTTAGTTTACCCATTGCTTTTATAGGTTTCAATACAACTGACTTTGTGCTTATCTCAGCTTTAAACACGCTGTATCAATTCTGGATTCACACTGAAGCCATTAAGAAGTTGCCTAGATGGATAGAATTCATCTTTAATACACCTTCACATCACCGGGTACACCATGGTAGAAATCCGAAGTACATTGATAAGAACCATGCAGGTTCGTTAATTATCTGGGATAGAATGTTTGGCACTTTTCAGGAAGAAGAAGAGCATCCTACCTATGGTATTACCAAACCTATTAATAGCTGGAATCCCGTGTTTGCTAATTTCAGTCATTATGTAGACATGAGTCGTGACCTTAAAATGATTCCGAAGTGGTCTGACAAGATACGATACATTTTTAGCAAACCAGGTTGGCTGCCAAGTTACTTAGGCGGACAACGTGCTGTACCTGAAGTTGATGAAAAAACGTATAAGAAATATGACACACCAGCCCCTATGGTTTTAAATGTGTATGTTTTATTTCAATATGTTTTATGCTTGGGTGGAACAGCACTATTCCTGTTTCAGCAGACTACATTTAGCATGCCTGAGAAAATCTTTATCTCAACCTTGATTACCATTACCGTAGTAAATTGCGGTGTATTATTTGAGAAAAAACCATGGGCATATTATGTTGAATGGTTCCGTATCATCTCTTACCCTTTGCTACTCATTGTGCTCACCTATCAATCAACCGCTCCATATTGGCTTTATCTTATCGCGGCAGCCTATATGATTATATCAGTGCTTTGGTTTAAAACAATTTTTAAAAATGAAAAAGTTCTACGTACTGCTTAGTTTGCTTTTGTTGATGGCCTGCAGTAAGTCAACTCCCCAGTTAGAAAACATTGATACAGAACTTTGGAAAATTGATCGCAATGCCTGCACTGGCAAGCGTAAAGAAATGCTCGCATCATTAGAAGGACAACAGGAGAAATTGCTCGCATTAAAAGAAACGCAGATAATTACTTTATTAGGCAGACCCGACAATAATGAACTGTATGAACGCAATCAGAAGTTCTATTATTACTACATAACACCCGCCCCTGCTTGCGAAAACGCTGATTCTATATCAGTTCAACTTGAAATCAGATTTAATGCACTGGGTTATTCCAAGGAGATCTACATCAAATAAGCGCATTTTTAATCATTGTATTGCAGGCATTTTTTGGTTAACTTCCGAATAGTTAAACCAGAGAAGTATATGCAATTCCATCCAAATGAGCTTTTTCTCCTCTACAATCCGCAAAGCAACAGTGGCAAGCAAACAAAAGCCATGGCTAAGGACATTTGTAGCAACATCAATGAAATCGATGCGCTACATGAAAAACTAATTCCTACCTACTGGAAAGAGGTCGTCACCATGCTTGGTATTAGTCCTGCTGAGCTCCTGGATAAATCGCATCCTGACTATGCATCAAAAGTTGGTGAAAACTCTTATACCATGGAAGGATGGCTAGAGGTGTTGGCCAGAAATCCTCAATTATTAAAGGCGCCTATCGCTATTTATAATAAGCGTGCTATCTTTTGCGAAACACCTACTGATATAATGAAGTTGGCCGTAACTGCAAAAGCAGGCGAAAAGATCTTACCACATTTGCGTGGAAACGCTTAGCTGTGTAAAGCATTAGACTGAATACGTGGTCGGTTGCGCTTAGCTGATTCAATTTTCTCCCAGAGTAAATTGACCAATTTGTCTTTGGTCTTATAATTGAGCGGATAAAGCAATGAAGGTTTAAAGTAAAAATGATTCCCAACAATATCTTCGTAGTACAATTCTACTCGCCACATTCCACCCAACGTTTTCATTTCAATGTCTTTAATGTTTTCGAGGGGTATTAAGACGTCACCTGTTCTCTTTAACACATATAAGTAGTCATCATCAAACTCAACTTTAAATACCTTGATATGTGCTTTAAACCAGGTGTAGATCATAAATCCCCAAACCACCGGGAAATAGAGCGATGAGAAAATTCCCTTACTCCTAAAGTCGTCAATTGTTTGATACAACATAAGACCTACAAAAGCTGTAAGAATTACAACAAAACCGTACCTGTAAAATTCTAAGTAACGCGTTGATAAGTTTCTGATTCTTGATTTTTCTGACACGGCTTATCGTTTATATTTGCGCTCGCAAACGATGTAAGCTCAAATTTATGAAGAATATTGCAGTAATAGGATCAGGTACGATGGGTAATGGCATTGCTCATGTTTTTGCACAGCATGGTTTTTCTGTTGCCTTAATTGATATTTCGGAAGATGCCCTTAAAAAAGCGCTTACAACTATTGAAAAGAACCTTGACAGACAAGTCGCTAAACAAACGCTGACAGAGGAGGGTAAAAAACAAACCCTGCAAAACATAAAAACTTTTACGCAGCTGAAAGATGGTGTAGCTAATGCAGATTTAGTTGTTGAGGCTGCTACCGAAAATGTAGAATTAAAGCTTAACATTTTTAAAGAAATGGACAGCTATGCAAAGCCTGACGCCATCCTCAGTACCAATACTTCTTCAATTTCCATCACTAAAATAGCCTCAGTAACCAAGCGACCAGATAAGGTAATAGGTATGCATTTTATGAATCCTGTTCCTGTTATGAAGTTGGTTGAAGTAATCAGAGGTTATAATACAACAGATGAGGTGACCAACACCATCATGGACATGTCAAAGAAACTTCAAAAAGTACCTGTTGAAGTGAATGACTACCCTGGGTTTGTTGCTAATCGCATTTTAATGCCTATGATTAACGAAGCGATTTATTCGCTTTACGAAGGTGTAGCAGGTGTTGAAGAGATTGATACCGTAATGAAATTGGGTATGGCCCACCCCATGGGGCCTTTACAATTGGCCGATTTTATAGGACTAGATGTTTGCTTATCTATACTAAGGGTTCTACATGATGGCTTTGGTAACCCAAAATATGCACCCTGCCCCCTATTGGTAAATATGGTACAGGCTGGGCATAAAGGCGTAAAATCAGGAAGTGGTTTCTATCAATACACTGCAGGAAGCAAGGATTTAATAGTTGCCAAACAGTTTACAAAGTAAGTTTTAACGACTGATTCCATCTTTTTAGAATCGCTTCCTTACACGAAATATATACCTTTGTGTGAATGAAGTTAAACTGGTCTGGATTTTCACGATTCGAGGGCTTAAACGAAGACGAGAACAACGTCTATAAGGGTTTTAACATACTTCTGATCTTAGCATTACTCGACCTGATTGTCATTGCTGGAACACTCAGTACAATCGAACCACGCTGGCCTTTATTTATATGCCTTGTTGAGTTTTTCGTATTCATCTCACTTATATTTCTTCATCTAAAGGGACATTTTAAGACAGCCCGTTATATCTTCTTTTTATTAACCACGGGCTTGCAAGTCATGGCAAGTATTATCCATGGAAAATCTGGCGGCTTCGATTATCTCTTATTTTTGATTTGTGTTCTACCCATGATGTTTTTTGAATCTAAGAAACATTACATATCGCTTTTTATTATCAGTATGGGAAGCTATTTATGGGTACAGTATCAATTGTTAAGGGTGCAACCGCTTATTGTTATTGACTCAGACTTCCCATTATACTGGAATACATTTGTAACCGGATTCGGGTTATTGTTTATCCTGTACATTTTTAAAAGAAGTTATCAGAAATCGCAGGACTCCTTGCGAAAACAAAATGAAGAAGTTAAGCTTCAAAAAGAAGAAATAGAGAGCATCAACAACAACCTTGAAAAGCTTATTGTACAAAGAACTAAAAAAGTGTTAGAACACGAAAAGTTGTTTACAGAATACGCTAACATCAACGCACACAAAGTAAGAAGTCCATTAGCACGTATTCTTGGACTGCTTAATTTAATTCATCTGGAAGAAGATAAGGAGAAGCACATCAAAGAATTTCTACCCTTACTTAAAGCCAATGCAGACCAGTTAAATGATATACTGGATGAAGTAAGTAAGTCACTCAACGCTGTAAGTCATTCGGGCGAAACAAGCAAATCTTCTTAAAACAACTCCTTTGCAATTTTATAAATAGGATCTGACTTACCCATGGAATAGAAGTGCAATGAAGGTACACCCGCTTTCATTAACTCCTTACTTTGTTTGACTGTCCACTCAATACCCACTTGTTTAACAGCTGCATTGTCTTTACATTTATCAACAGCATCTGATAGCTCTTCAGGTAGATCTATGTAGAAGATAGTTGGTAGGATACTCGTCTGTGCTTTAGTGGTTATTGGTTTAATACCTGGAATAATGGGGACTGTAATACCTATTTCACGGCATTGCTTCACGAACTCAAAATATTTGCTGTTATCGAAAAACATTTGTGTTACAATAAACTCGGCTCCTAAATCAACTTTATTCTTCAGATACTTCAAATCTGTTTTTAAATTGGGAGCAGCAAAATGTTTCTCAGGATAACCCGCTACACCGATACAGAAATTGGTTGGTGTAGAATTAAGCAAGTCTTCATCTAAGTATTTGCCCTGATTAAGGTTAACAACTTGTTGTAACAATTCAGAAGCATAGCGATGACCATCAGGATCTGCTACAAATCGTCCCTCATTCTTTATACCATCACCTTGTAGTACTAAAGCGTTTTCTATACCAAGAAAATGCAAATCAATCAAAGCATTCTCAGTTTCATCTTTTGTAAAGCCTCCACAAATAATATGCGGAACAGTATCAACCTTATAATGATTTTGAATAGCAGCACACAAGGCAACAGTACCAGGTCTTTTACGTGTAGATTTCTTCTCTAACAAACCATTTTCACGTTTCTTATAGACAAATTCTTCTCTATGGTAGGTAACATCAACAAAAGGTGGTTTGAATTCCATTAAAGGATCCATGTGATCAAACAACGTACGGATATTCTCTCCTTTCAATGGCGGTAATACTTCTAACGAGAATAAGGTTTTATCTTTTGCGTTCTTTATGTGATCAATTACTTTCATGGGAGGTAAAGTGCTAAAGTTTTAAGGTGTTAAAGTATTAAAGTAATAGAGTATCAAAGCTTGCATTTATCCTTGTGATTCATTTTTTGTTTTAGTGTTTAGATAACGTATTAAACCTAATATCTGATTTCGTGAATCGTCTGTTAGCTTTTGCAACTCAGCTACCTTTTCTGTTGTCAAGTAACCAATGTCTAATGCTACATAAAAAATACTTCTTACCTCCAAGGCCGAGGACTGAGCAATATTAAGAAAGCGAATAAAGTCTTTACTACTAAATCTTCCAAAACCCTCTGCTATGTTGTTCATTACCGAAAGTGCCGCACGCTTTAATTGACTTTTGGTATCGAAATCTTTGGCATGTTTACCTTCTTCACAAACAAAATAAATTTCACGAACGAGTATTCTGGCATCTTTCCAGCAATTTAGGTCTTCAAATCTTTCAATTTTAGCCATAACCCTGATCCGTTAACAATTTATCATCTTCAAACCTATGCACTTTAAACCTCCACACTTGAGCACCTCAACACTTTAACACCCTAACACTTCAACACTTCAACACTTTAAATATCGTACGCTAAATTAGGCGCCAACCATCGCTCTATTTCCTCCACACTCATTCCCTTGCGCTTAGCATAATCTAATACCTGGTCTTTTTCTATTTTACCCAAACCAAAGTATTTCGAATCCGGATGTGAAAAATAAAAACCACTTACAGCAGCTCCGGGGAACATTGCATACGATTCAGTTAATTGTATACCAACCTTTTCTGCTTCTAATAATTCAAATAACAATTTCTTTTCAGTGTGATCAGGGCAGGCCGGATAACCCGGTGCCGGACGAATACCGTTATATTCTTCATCGATCAATTGTTGATCTGTTAGCTTCTCATCCTGGGCATAGCCCCACAACTCTTTGCGTACTTTTTCATGCAGGCATTCTGCAAAAGCTTCCGCCAAACGATCTGCTAATGCTTTTGCCATAATATCAGAATAGTCATCCTGATTAGCCTGGTGTTTAGCTGTTAATTTTTCCAAACCTAAGCCTGCAGTTACAGCGAATATACCCAAGTAATCATTTCCTTGTTCTGGTGAAACAAAATCAGCCAAACAGAAATTAGGCAGGTTTTGTGCCTTTTTATTTTGTTGACGTAAAAAATGAAAAGTAGCAAAATTCTCCTTAGTCGAATCAGTTTTATATAATTCAACATCATCACCCTTATTTGCAGCCGGATAAAAAGCTACCACCCCGCTTGCCTGCAGGCTTTTATCGCGCACAATCTCATCTAACATTGTATTGGCATCGTTAAAAAGCTTTTGCGCTTCAACACCAACAACGGCATCTTTTAAAATGCCTGGATAACGACCTGCCAGCATCCAGGTCTGGAAAAACGGAGTCCAGTCAATATACTTTCTGATTTCCTCCAACGGATAATTCACAAACTCTCGTCTGCCAAGTATAACTGGCTTAGTCAGCTGTGTTGCTTTCCAGTCAATTTTAACGCGATTAGCACGGGCTTCATTTAAGGGAATATAATTTTTCGCCTGCTGACGACTTGCGTGGTCTTTCCGCATTACTTCATACTCCAGTTTGATCTTGGATTTAAAGGCATCCCTCGTTTCCGTGCTGATTAACTCACTGGCTACAGGCACTGATCGTGAAGCATCCAGTACGTGTACAACAGCACCATCGTAAACCGGATCAATCTTTACTGCAGTATGTATACGTGAAGTTGTGGCGCCACCAATTAGCAATGGCAAAGTCATTTTTTCGCGCTGCATTTCCTTGGCTACATATACCATCTCATCCAGGGAGGGGGTTATTAATCCGCTAAGACCTATTACATCAACTTTCTCGCGTTTGGCTGCTTCAATAATTTTTTCAGGCGGCACCATTACCCCCAGGTCAACTACATCATAGTTGTTACAGGCAAGCACTACACCAACAATATTTTTTCCGATGTCGTGTACATCGCCTTTAACCGTAGCCATTAAAATACGGGCTGCCGGTTTACCAACATTACCACTAAGTCTTTTCTCTTCTTCCAAAAAGGGTGTGAGGTAGGCCACTGATTTTTTCATTACACGTGCACTCTTTACCACTTGTGGCAAAAACATTTTACCTGCCCCAAATAAATCACCCACTACGTTCATACCCGACATAAGCGGACCTTCAATTACATGCAGCGGTTTGTCGTACTTCTGGCGCGCTTCTTCGGTATCCTGATCAATAAAATCAATAATACCTTTTACAAGTGAATGTGTTATTCTTTCCTCTACGGTTCCCTTTCGCCACTCATCATCTACTTCCTTCTTCTTGGCAGAACCTTTTACCGATTCTGCAAAATCCAATAGCCTTTCCGTAGAATCTTCCCTCCTGTTGAGCAGTACATCTTCAACCCGTTCCAACAAATCCTTTGGTATTTCATCATATACCTCCAGCATGGTTGGGTTAACAATGCCCATGTCCATACCATGTTGTATAGCATGATATAAAAAAGCGGAGTGCATGGCTTCCCGCACCTTTTGATTACCACGAAAACTAAAAGAAACATTACTAACACCACCACTTACATGCGCATGTGGAAGATTCTCTCTGATCCACTTGGTAGCTTTAAAGAAATCCAAAGCATAATTTCTATGCTCATCTATACCCGTAGCTACTGGAAAAATATTGGGATCGAAAATAATATCCTGTGGCGGAAAATTAACTTCATTCACAAGGATATCGTAGGCACGTTTACAAATGTCGATTCTGCGCTGATAAGTATCTGCCTGACCTTGTTCATCAAAAGCCATCACCACAGCTGCAGCGCCATAGCGTTTTACCAACTTTGCCTGACGAATAAATTCCTCCACCCCACCCTTCATACTGATGGAGTTTACAATACCCTTGCCTTGTAAACATTTCAGACCGGCTTCGATCACTTCCCACTTGGACGAGTCGACCATAACCGGTATGGCTGCAATCTCAGGCTCAGAGGCCATCAGGTTTAAATACTTAACCATGGCTAACTGGGAATCTAACATACCCTCATCCATGTTCACATCAATAACCTGGGCTCCACCACGCACCTGATCGAGTGCTACTTCGAGCGCTTCATCGAACTTATCTTCCTTAATCAGCTTGAGAAACTTGGCAGAACCAGTTACGTTGGTGCGCTCACCTATATTGACGAAGTTGGAATTAGGTGTTACTTCTACTGCTTCTAATCCACTCAGTTTTAATGTATGCTTCATGCTGTTGTAGCGGCTTCAATAGTATCGATTGTTCTTGGTTTATAGTTCTTAGCAATATCTGCAATACGCTTTATATGCTCAGGTGTTGAACCACAGCAACCACCTAGTATATTGATTAAACCTTCTTTTAAATAATCTTCTACCTCTTTTCCCATTTGTACGGCAGTTTGATCATATTGACCAAACTCATTAGGCAAGCCGGCATTAGGGTGTGCGCTGATAAAAAATGGTGCCCTATCGCTAAGTACTTTTAGGTAAGGTCTTAAGGCAGATGCCCCTAGCGCACAGTTTAATCCGACACTGAGTAAAGGGACGTGCGAAACTGAAATCAGAAAAGCTTCAGCTGTTTGTCCGGACAAGATTCTTCCACTGGCATCAGTAATGGTTCCAGAAACCATTACAGGAACTTCCTTACCTGTTTCTTCAAATAATTCCTGAATAGCAAACAACCCTGCTTTTACATTGAGTGTATCTGTTACCGTTTCTAACAGAAGCATATCCACACCACCATCTATTAAAGCCTTGGCTTGTTCTTTAAATGCTACTACAAGCTGATCAAAAGTTATGGCACGATAGCCAGGGTTGTTTACATCAGGAGACATAGAAGCTAACTTTGTAGTTGGCCCCATTGACCCTGCAACAAAGCGTGGTTTGTTTGGCTCTTTTTGAGTGAATTCATTTGCTACTTCTTTGGCTATTTTAGCTGACTCGTAGTTGATCTGATAAACAAGATGCTCCAGGTGATAATCGGCTTGTGCTACGCTTGTGCTGCCAAAGGTGTTGGTCTCGACAATATCAGCCCCAGCTTCAAAATACTGACGATGGATGTCTTTAATTATGTCAGGTTGTGTGAGGCTAAGTAAGTCATTATTACCTTTTAAAGGATGTGGATGATCCCTTAAGATCTCCCCTCTGAAATCAGCTTCTTCCAGCTTATGACGCTGAATCATAGTACCCATGGCACCGTCCAGTATCAAAATACGTTCTTTTAAAATGTCTTGAATTTTTTGGCTCATACCTTCTGAGTATATAATCTATTATCCAGAGAGCCCTGTTAAGGTGGGTTACTTATCTTCTTTCAATGCAAAGCTTGAAAAGGGATTTAGCACAACATACTGAAATGAATCAGAATAGGATGCTAAGACGTCATAGGGCCCAACCCTCAGTCTTTCTGGATAAGTGATGCAAAGAAAGCAAAGAGAGGCCAAATAACAAAATCTACCTGAATCGGTAGCCTAATCTGGCACCAAAGAGGGGTGAAAGCACAATACGATCTTCTTCATTAGGTCCAAAGAAGTTGAACCCTCCAGTTGTTGATACAGGAACAGTACTAGGTTGGTCATAATCTACTGATCGCCACGACCAACCCAGGGATACATCCAAGAAAATTCTACGATCAAAATAAATCATATAGCCTCCCTTACCACTTATCCCCATTTCCCGATACTCAACCTTATAAGCATAGTTTCTCAAAAAGCTATTTTGACAATCCGGATCAAAGCATTCAGTTAGCGTTACAGATCTGTCAAAATTTATACTTGTTATATAGGGTTCAATACTCATATAAAAACCATCCCGACTACTCAAGCTTTCAAAGTAATATCTTAATTCTGCCTTGAGCTTAACCCCTCTTTTATTCATGTACTCAGTATTACTACCACCTCCATAGTTTACCACGTAACCAACATCCGCTTGTACTGCCAATTTTTTACCAAGACTTTTTTCATAAGCAAATTGCAGACTTGGATAAAACCCCCATAGATGCAGGGGACTCCATTTGATTGCATGGTCAGGCCTATGTTTAATTTGTAATGAGTCTTGGGCACTTAGCGCAACACTTGTCAGTAATAAGATCGAGGTGAATAGAAGGCGCATTGACTATTTTGTAACTGGTATAATGCTTAGCAGCTCCAAAGAATTAATATAACCATATTGGTAGATCCCATCATCTCCTGTTATGGTAGCAACACCATTGTGCAGAATAACATCGAATGCATGTATGTCATTGACGTGATGCAACATTTGAATATCATTTGCATTGGTTACATCAAAAACTGTAAAACCAAAAGTCTGTTCACATACAAACAAAATATTATCTTTAATACCAATGCCTAGTGGTGTATTCATTGGGTAATTTGCAATAAGCACAGGGTTATTTGGGTTAGAAATATCAATAATCTCTAATGCATTTGTACCTCTGTTGCAGAAATTCCCACTGCTTAATGTTACATAAGCCCTATTACCTTCTACTACAACAGGATCACAAGAAACAATATGCGAATAGCGAAAAATAAATTGTGGATCTTCCGGATTGCTTATAGAATAGATATACATGGCATCTTGTGCACCCAGATATAAATAAGTGCCTCTGGCGGAGATCGTTTCCAGACCAAAGCCAACATTAACTGTTTTCAACATTTCAAAATCTTCATTGCTGCTAATATCATAAACACTCAGCGTAGTTTGTGATGCTATGTAAAGATAGCTGCCATTAATAGCAAAACGAGTTAATGATCCACCCTGGCCCTGGCCGCCACCTACCTGTAGGTTGTTGGCTCCGTCATCAGCACAGGCAATGACTAGACAAAGACATAGTAAATTCCAAATAAGCTTAGTTAGTCGCATAACAGTCGGGATTATTAAGTTCAACAGATTGCCAGCCAATCACAATACCTTTTGATATATCTACACATTCAAAGTAGAAGCCCGCTGGTGGTGGAACACCTAAATTCCAGCTTGCCAGTGGAATTGAATCAAGCACTGACAAAGAATTGAACCCATTTAGTCTTATTGATTTTAAATCTCCATTATGATCAGCATATAGTATGTCATCTTTTATGGCCATATCAGTATTGCCTAATAGATTAATAAAGGCTACAGATTGAGGGTTTACCGGGTTTGAATTATTATATATGTGAATCCCTTTTCCACGTTCATTTATCAGCAAATACTGATTGTAAACATAGATTTTTCCAGGATTTTCCAATTCTTGTGCCGGAAGTAGTGAAACCTCCGTAGTTGCCTGATTTCCGTAAAGGGGTCTGTAACCACTAACTTTACCTACAGGAAACTCAGCTTGAAAAGGTTCTATCACACAGGCTGAAAGAGTCGCTACAAAGAGTGCCACCACAAACAAAAGTTTTATAGTTTTGTGCATCATAATTTCTTAGACAATTAAACCTGATTAATAGTTGTAAGTAACATTAAATTAATATAAGCCCTTGAAACTCGCAGCTATCGACATTGGTTCTAACGCTATTCGCTTTCAGATTTCTTCTGTTTTAGAAAATGGCCCTAAAGTAATCTTCAAAAAACTTGAATATGTACGTTTTCCGCTCCGTTTGGGGCATGATGTATTCGCTACTGGTAAAATCAGTGCCAAAAGTATAGAAAAATTCAAGAAGCTGATGACGGCCTACAAACTGCTGATTGAGCTCTATGAAGCTACTGACTATATGTTTTGTGCGACTTCAGCAATGCGCGAATCTGAAAATGGTTATGCACTGGCCGAAGCAATTGAAAAGGAATTGGGCATTAGCATAGAAATTATTGATGGTAACAGAGAAGCCGAATTTATTAACCGAGCTATACAATCCTATCTTTCAGATAATACCTATCTACACATAGATGTAGGGGGCGGAAGCACAGAGCTTAATTTATATACTGGAGGCAAAAAAATAAAAACACGCTCTTTTAAGATTGGCTCTGTTCGTGTATTGGAAAACCATGACTCACCTGTAATGTGGGAAGATATGGAGAAATGGGTGAGAGATAATGTGAAAAAAGAATTTGGGAAAGTTACGGCTGTAGGTACAGGGGGTAACATCAGTAAAATGTATGAACTTGCGCAATTAAAACCTCACCGATCAATGTCTTTCAAAAAGATGATTGAAGTAAGAGATATGATTGAAAGCCATAGCATTGAAGATCGAATCTATAAACTTCAAATGAATCCCGATCGTGCTGATGTAATTATACCCGCAAGTCGCATTTATATGAAAGTAATGGAGTGGGCTCATGCCAAATATATTTTTGTTCCCGATGTGGGCTTAAAAGATGGTATGCTCTTACATCTCTACGATAGAAATATACAGCAGCACAAAATTCAATTTGTTAAGTAGATAACTCTACTGAATTAACTTTTCCTCTTTTAATTTTATTCTTCAACAACCAAGGGAAAATCCTGCCCTCTTGAAAAGGTATGCGGATATTGTGGTTTGCCTTTCAGTTTACGCGTCAGTTCGGGCACCTGATCATCCAGGTATGATTTCAATTCGTAAATAGTAACCTTACCATCTTTGGGTGAACCATCTGCTTCTCCAGTCAATCCTTTAATCAACAGGTAGGTGAAGATACCATGACCGAGCTCAGCAAACTCTGCAGCAAATTGCTCACTGCCTGCTGAGGCCATTACGTGAATACCTGCACTTCTGGAAAGCTGTGCAATGGCTTTTTCTTCTGTCGCGCCTCTGGCGGCCATTAACTCAACTGAACCTCCCGACTGACAAGCATCCATAATAATCAATTGTTTTAATGCTTGTATCTTCTTAAACTTTTCTTGCAATACGCTACCTTCAATAGCTTCTTTTTGAAGTGAGTTTAAATCGTATAAACGTAAACTCTCGGTGGGAATAAAGAAGAACTGATCATCTACCATGCTGCCATGTCCTGCATAATAAAAGATGAAAACATCTTCTTGTTGTATTTTACCTGAGAGCTCTTCCAATTTATTTAAAATGCCTGAACGTGTAGCTTCACCATCGTATAAGGTATGTATCTCTAACTTCTTGTGAAGCGATACACCTAGATCGTTGATTACCTTGCCGAAGGATTCTGCGTCTGGCTTGGCATAGTTAAGTGCCAGTTTAGGATTTTTATATTGATTGATGCCGACAGCCAACAAGTAACAAGTGCTGTTTTTAGTGGCTATCTCCGAAAATATTTCAACTGAATGTATATCTGATTCAATTTTGTCTTTATTAGAAGCTGCAGCAGAGAAAACGTTGTTACCACCTACAAGTGAAATCTCTTGCTTAAATGTAGTAACCTGACCTTTTCCTTTTGGTAAGACAAAGTTTTTCTCAATCAAGACAGACTTCCCATTATGAAATAGTTTGAAGTTCTCTACGCCTGCTCCATTGTCCTGTACACGCACATATAGCTCTGCCTTTCCTTTGTCTGATGATGGAAGTATAGCCACCTTAACATTAGGTGGTGGTGATTTGAGTAATTTACCTTGAATACTTTTATAACCATCATCACCTCCCCTGTTTTGAAAAATCTTTGGCAACAAATCGGGTCTGTAAAAATCTTCAAAGAACTGATCAGCTGAATACGTTTTCATGCCCTCTACAAAATGGATGTAACGCCTGGCCTGTTCTGTTGCATTAAAATAACCTTCAGGACTCTTCGCCATCCAGTCCTTTTCTCCAATATGGATATGTTCGAAAAACTCATTGCCTGAAGCAAGGTCCCAGAATTTAGTAACACCGTCTACGCTATGGCTGATTAACATCTTTTCATCGGTGGTAAGTGCTAAACTCATCACCTCACTTTGATGGCCGTTAAATGTCTTAACTACTTTTCCGCTGTTCATATCCCAGTACCGTATAATACGATCAGCGCCAGCACTAAAAAAGTTTTTTTCTGATGCAGTCATGATACTGGCATAAACTGCCCCCTGATGTCCTGTGTACTTACTTTCCATCAGTCCAGTACCAACATGCCATAATCGAATAGAGCCATCCCAACTGGCACTAAGCAGTTTGGAACCATCCTTAGTAAGCTGCATAGCAGAAACCGTTTCAGTGTGACCCACAAATTCACGAATGACTTTCCTGGTGTCTATTTCCCGTAAGGCTAAACCTGCTGGTAAGTTGGCCGTAAGCACATATAAATCATTCGGGGTAAACTGCGCGAGATAAGCAGAGGCATTGTCAAGATCAAAGTAGATAAGTCGTTTGCCGGTAGCCACCTCGTGAATTTTCAATGATCCGTCCCAGCTACTACTTACAATTTTGGTTTCGTCATGACTAAAGTTTACATCAAACACAGGTTGGTTGTAAGACTTAATAGTGCGCAGTGTATCTCCTTTCTTAGCATCCCAGAGTATGAGCATTCCATCTGCACCACCTGTTAATAGTAAAGTTCCATCACTATTATATTTATAACAAAGAACTGCCATTTCATGCCCCACATACTCCATCTCTGCTTTACCGGTGGCGATATCCCAACGTTTTGCTTTTGCACCAAACTTACCCCTTAGCAAAGTTTTGTTATCTCCGCTTAGTACAACATTTCCTTTGAATCTTAAATACTTGGCAATGCTGGCATCCCAGTAGGAATTAGGATTGTAAGTTAGTCCACCCTTATCTCTTGCATTCAGAAAGCCAGTGAGTTCATCTACTTGCTTACCAGAAGCGATGTCATAGATCATCACTGTATTATTATCACTGGCAATCAATAAGCGTTTGCTATCCGCTGTAAAGCTTGCTTGATTTAACACTGCCTCTGTATCTGGCCTGATTGTTTTGATAGAATCGCCTTGATCAACATGATATAGAGACACAAAATTTTCTGTACATAAAACCATTAGCTTACCACTGGCGCTTACTGTAACAGACTTCATGTCATTAACGTCTCGGCTGTATGTGGTCACTAATTTTCCGTTGCTGAGATCGTACTTTAATACAGCATCGTTATTAGATGCTTTAATCAGATACTTACTGTCAGTTGTGAATTGAACATCTGTATAACAACCTCCACAAGAGGAATGAAGCTGTGAAGTATTGAAGGTGTAAACTTTCTTCCAATCGCTGCAACGATATACATTAGCCGTAAAGCCATCCTCGCCTACTGCAAGCCATTCACCGTCCGGACTTATGGCCACGTGAATAAGTCCACCTGAACCGGCATAGCCATTGGCATCCATTTCAGTAATTTTTTTCTTGGAGATGACATCCCACACGCGCACTTTTTGCCCAAAGCCGACAGTAACAAAAAATCTGCCTTTAGGATCAAAGGCTACATCGGTTATTCGCTCTTCATCCGGTTTAACGGAGAATAGTTCTTTACCTGTTGATACTTCCCAAATTTTGGCTGTGGCATCGCCATTGGCACTGATTAAGTATTTACCATCACTGCTAAAATCCAATTGATTAACAGAAGCGCTATGACCCAAAAAGCTGCGTACCTCACGGCCTGTGCTTAACTCCCAAAGCTTTATTGTTTTATCGCGACTACCGGTTGCTACATAATTACTATCTGGACTCACAGCAACAGTTAGGACTGCAAGCTCATGGCCTTTTTGGATAACGGTTTCCAGATTTTGTGCGGAAGCATGTATAACACAGATTAATGACAGTGCACAAAAGCATAAATGTGCCGCGATGATTTGATTATAGTATAAGCAGATTCTATTCATAACTTCATGCGAGGTGGATTGTCCTCAACTCACTTCATGAATAAACTTATTACAATTCAAGCATAAGTAAAACCACGATACTGAGATTATGAGGTATTGAGCTATAGACAATAAAAAAGAGTCTTGCTGCCCTTTTTATTTTAGAAGTATCTAATCAGGTTATTTCACCTTATTCATGACAGCAGTGAAAGTCTCAGCTAAGTATTTTATCCTTTTTACTCAATAAGTCTTTCTATAAATAAGCTTCTCTTTTGCTTATCCATATAAAGTAAGTAGGCTTCCTTAACGCAAGAAATCTTCCCTACTCCACCTAATTTTATCTCACTATCCAATTCTTTAATCCTCTGTTTAGCTCTGTACAAAACTCCATTATCAGAAGGATTATAATCCTTTGAAACCTTTAAGTCTGACATTCCTAAATAGCCATAAAAATAGTTTTGCCTTTCAGAAGAGTTGGTCCTGGACCAAGTCATTTGTGTAGCGCCAGGTGTAGTTACGGTTCCTCGCGGGGTTTGTATTGTGCTACCAGCTGAAGTTCCCGCCATAGGAGCTGGGCCGCTTTGAGGAACATGATAACTTCCTATCAATAATCTATAATCCGTTTCCCTTTTGGTGACACTTATCACCGGGGATCCTTCATTTAAACTTTTCAAAAGCAATTTAGTGGCATCCTCTTTGGTCCACGTACGATCAGATACTTTCTCTACATCAACACCATTTTTTTCCAACTTAGAAGATTTAAGCTGGATCAGTTCACCTTTTAGATATCGATGAGACCCAAGTTCTTCAAATTTATGGATATCAAAAACAGTGAGATCCAGCATGGATTTGTCAATACCAACCACAAATAGTTTATCGTCTATAAAAAAGCTATTATGGCCTGTTTTATTTGTATAGGGTAAAGTCACTTTACGGGAAACTACGCTTTCGGTTAAAAGGTCAAGTTCTAAAACCAATATTTCACCTGACTCAATTCCATCATGTTCATCGCTAATCATGAGTAACTTATTCCCCTTGAAATAAACTTTTTTAAGATCCTTTGCCTTATCAAAAGATATATCCACACCTTTCTTAATAAAAGTAAAATTACTTACTAAGTTCATGATTGACCCTTTTCGCGCCATCGTCTTGGATATGAGCTCATCAGAAAAATCGAAAGACAGAGTATCTTTCACCAAACCTTGGTCATATTTATGGAGAAGTAGCTTTCGCTCCCTCTTTTGATACGACATAGAGTAAAAAGCATTATTATCATTAATGAAGCATACATGCTGCTTTTCAGAAATGTCTGTTAACTCCTTCAGCTTTGTAAACTTACCTTTAGTCTTGGAAAAAGTAAGGCATTCTAATTTATCGATGCCATAAACATAAGAAGTAAAATAAATAAAGATCTCGTCAGCGGTTGACATGACTCCTATTAGAGAGCTGTACTGTCGCTTAATCTTATGCTGTACCATTGTATTATTCTCGGCATGAATAGCATAGAAAAGAATCTCTTCATCAGCTTGCGCTTTTGAAATTATGTAATCTCCGGAGACTACTCCTTCGATATAGTCAAGTTTTTTAAATTCTATCTCACGGCTAAAAACCAATTCTTGAGCAGCTGCAGTTAGGTGGCACAGTGCCAAAAAATAGAGAAGTACACCCTTCATATTAATTAAAATTCATTTTTTCACTCTGAAAAGTTTATTCGGGAACAACGCATATCTTCCAGCATCCATTTTAAAGAAAAAAGGGCCTTACGGCCCTCTCTCTTATCAATATTAGTATTGACTATTTCACTTTGTTCAACACTGCGTTGAACGCTTCAGGGTGGTTCATGGCTAAGTCGGCAAGAACCTTACGGTCTAAATTGATACCTGACTTCTTCACTTTACCAATAAAAGCTGAATAGCTCATACCGTGTTCGCGTACTGCTGCGTTGATACGCTGAATCCAGATAGCGCGGTATTCTCTTTTCTTTTGCTTGCGATCGTGGTAAGCGTACACAAGACCTTTTTCAACGGCATTTTTCGCTACCGTCCAAACGTTTTTCTTACGACCAAAGTAACCTTTGGCGAGCTTTAGCACGCGCTTTCTCTTGGCGCGGGATGCTACAGCATTGACTGATCTAGGCATTTCCTTTTACATTTTTGACAACTGGCGTCTCTTCTTACAGAGGTCTTAGGTGCCAGGCATCGGGTTAAACATATATCCACCTGCGGTTAGGCTTCAGTGGACGAACCAATCCTGATTTAAAATCAGAATGTTATACGAGGTACGGTAGCATAATCGCTACGTTCTTCGCATCTGCCTTACTTACAACCACTGTTCCAGTAAGGTTTCTCTTTTGTTTTGTCTCCTTCTTTGTAAGGATGTGGTTTTTGAACGCTTGCTTGCGCTTTATTTTACCGGTTCCGGTTACTTTAAATCGCTTTTTGGCGCCCGACTTGGTTTTTACCTTCGGCATTTTATTAAACAGTTAAATAAAAACTACTTTTTAGCTTTAGGTTGAACAAGAATACTCATGTTCTTTCCTTCCAGCTTCGGCAATTGTTCCACCTTTCCGTGTTCCTCCAACGCCTGTGCAAATTTCAATAAAAGGATTTCTCCTCTTTCCTTATACACAATGGAACGACCTCTGAAAAACACACTTGCCTTTACTTTGGCACCTTCACCTAAGAAGTTAATGGCGTGTTTTACTTTAAAGTTAAAATCGTGATCATCTGTGTTAGGTCCAAAACGAATTTCTTTCATCACGACCTTCTGGGTCTTCGCTTTGATTTCCTTTTGCTTCTTCTTGTGCTCGTACTTAAACTTCGAGTAATCCGTAATTCTGCAAACCGGTGGGTCTGCATTTGGCGAAATCTCCACTAAATCTAATCCCAGGTCTTGAGCCAGTTTAATGGCCTGCTGAATGGGATATACGTCTACCGCAACATTTTCACCAACGACACGGACACGTTGTGCCGTAATGCGCTCGTTAATCTTGAAAGGTTCTTCCGGACGATGCGGGCCTCTTCTCTGAAATGGCCTTGGATTAGGCTTAAAATTCGGGTTTATACTCGTTTTGTTTAAGTTCTACAAAAACACATGCTTGCTTTAGGCAAACAGGGTGCAAATATCGGGAATTACTGTTTAAAAGCAAACTTTACTTCAAAAATGCCTAAAAAGGTGCTGCGCATTCTTTGCGGAAATTCTCCACAAATTCATCAATACCCACACTGCCCTGGTCGCCCTGACCATGCTTGCGGATCGCTACCTTTTGCTCATTAACCTCTTTCTCCCCTACAATCAGCATAAATGGTATTTTCTTAACCTCAGCATCACGGATTTTACGACCAATTTTCTCATCACGATCGTCAAAAACACCGCGAATATCAGCAGCTTTCAAACGCTCATAAACTGATTGGGCATAATCGTTAAACTTCTCAGAAATTGGCAATACTGCGATCTGATCTGGCGCTAGCCATAACGGGAAGTTACCGGCACAGTGCTCAATCAATACCGCCACAAAGCGCTCGAGCGAACCAAAAGGCGCGCGGTGTATCATAACAGGACGATGCTTTTGATTATCAGCACCTACATATTCCAACTCGAAACGCTCAGGTAAATTATAATCAACTTGTATAGTACCCAATTGCCAGCTTCTGCCTAAAGCATCTTTTACCATGAAGTCTAACTTCGGACCGTAAAAAGCAGCTTCGCCTTGTACGGCTACTGTAGTCAGCTTACGCTCATCAGCAGCTTCCTGAATCTCGCGTTCCGCCTTATCCCATAAATGATCTTCACCTATGTATTTAGCTTTGTTAGCCGGATCGCGCAGTGAAACTTGTGCAGTGTAGTTTTCAAAACCTAAGGAGTTGAATACATGAAGCACTAAGTCTATTACTTTCACAAATTCTTCTTTCACCTGATCGGGGCGACAAAAAATATGAGCATCGTCCTGAGTAAAACCGCGTACACGTGTCAAGCCATGCAACTCCCCACTTTGTTCGTAACGATATACAGTACCGAACTCAGCAAGGCGTACAGGAAGATCTCTGTATGAACGTGGTTTGTGTTTATAGATTTCGCAATGGTGTGGACAGTTCATTGGTTTTAGCAAGAACTCCTCTCCTTCATCCGGTGTATGGATAGGTTGGAAAGAATCTTTACCATACTTTTCGTAGTGACCTGAAGTAACATACAATTGCTTACTGCCTATGTGGGGGGTTACTACAGGATCATATCCGGCACGTACCTGTGCTTTGCGCATGAATTGCTCAAGGCGTTCGCGCAAAATAGTACCCTTGGGTAACCACAAAGGTAAGCCCATACCTACTTTTTCTGAGAAGGTGAATAACTCTAACTCTTTACCCAGCTTTCTGTGATCGCGTTTCTTGGCTTCTTCCTGTAGATGCAAAAACTCTTCGAGCTCTTTTGCCTTAGGGAATGTGATTCCGTACACACGGGTCAGCATTTTATTATTCTCGTTGCCACGCCAATAAGCACCGGCCACGTTAAGAATCTTTGCTGCCTTAACAAAACCTGTATGAGGAATATGTGGACCACGGCATAAATCCGTAAAATCACCTTGCGTGTAAAAGGTAATTGTTCCATCTGCCAGATCGTTTATTAACTCAAGCTTATATTCATCACCTTTTTTAGTGAAGTATTCTGTCGCTTCTGCTTTGCTTACCTCTCTACGTTCGTAAACGTTAGATTTCTTTGCGAGCTCCAGCATTTTCGCTTCAATCTTAGCCAGATCATCTTCAGCAAAAGTTTTGCCTCCTAAATCAACGTCATAGTAAAATCCATTTTCAATAGCCGGGCCGATCCCAAACTTTGTACCAGGGTACAAAGCCTCTAAAGCTTCTGCAAATAAGTGTGCAGAAGAGTGCCAGAAAGTAGTCTTACCGCTGCTATCATTCCACGTCAAAATTTTAATGGACGAATCTTCCGTTATAGGTCTTGACAAATCACGGATTTCACCATTCACTTCAATGGCTAACGAAACCCTGGCTAAGCCTTCACTGATACTTTGGGCTATTTCGATGCCCTTCACCTGTTGCGGGTACTCACGCACGCTGCCATCTGGCAGTGTAATTTTAACACTCATACTTGTCGAAAAAATGAATTGTAAATATAGGGCTAATTCATCAATGAATGCATTAAGCACAAGGATTATGCACACTGCGGAAAGCAGAATACATGATTAAAACTTTGTGTAACTGAGGGGTTGTGCTCCCCGAAAGCTTACAAGGTAAGCTGCACTGTTCCAAATACACCGAACTTACGCACCTCTGGTCCGTCCAGATAAGAAAGTCTATGTATGAAATCTATTCTAAAAAATTTGAAGATGTTTTCAATACCATATCCTAATTCTACATAGGGTTTACGTAAGGATAGCTGACCCGGAGGCAAAATTTCATTGCTTGGGTCGGTGTTTTGTACAATCAGATTTTGGCTCTCCTGACTCATGCTACCGTAAACCATATTTGCAGTACCAACAAAGCGCCACTTCAGTTTACGTAACAATGGCATTCTATTCAACAACAAACCTTCGAAGTGATGGTTATACTGAGCTGTCACGTAACGATCACTTACAAACTCACCATAATCCATCAGGTTAAAAGTAAGGGGTGTAAAAATTGGTGTTTGATTACCTAAGTGAAGTCCTAACAAGGTGTAAGGCAGCGGCTCAAAAACATACTCTGCAGTAGCTCTTAACTTACCAGTACCTAAAATTCCTAAGCGTGTACCCTTCTCAAAAGAAAACCGTAGTTTATTATAATCAAAATCACTACCGGCAAAATTCTTTATACCTCGGGTATAACGTAGTGTTAATACCGGCCATCTTATAGTTCCAAGGCTTAAACGTTGATTATCATCTTGTAAAAAAACTTCATCTCTTGCATATCGCGATTCCAGTATCACCTCTGAAGTGGTATACATTGATCCAATTGGAGAGTTGACGATATCTTCAGGATTTTCATAATAACCAAAGTTAAAAGCCGGATCAAAGCTAGCATAGCGGACAGCTATTCGCTGATTGAATCCTTTAAACAATTCCCGTTGGAAATCCACTCTGGTTTCATCAAAATAAAATCCGCGCCTGAAAAAACCCCATCGCTGTGATGCCAACAGAAGTGCATTACCGCCTACAGCCTCATCATCAAATCCTAATCGACCTAAATCACTTCTTGAGCGAATGCTCCAGGTTGTCCAACGTCTGGTTGACAATACCTGTTTGGCGTAAACGGAGTATTTGTACTTTTCGTCTATGAAACCATAACCTACCTGTCCGCCAAAAGTCCACTTTTTACTAAAGGCATAGGTAGTGCGAAAGCCAGGCATAACACGAACACCTTCAATGTTATTGTAAGAAATCAAGTCCGGATAGGGACCGATTTCTATTTTTTTACCAATACCAAAATAACCATCTACGGCAATCTTAATTATGTCCGTATAAGTTCTGATAACCGGAATGTTACGAAGTGTATCAATCATTTTATATACGTTGCGCTCTGTTTCCGATAAAGGTTCATGACGCAAAGTATCCCATACTGTCTCGTCATTTTGATTGAGACGAGCGCGTTCATCTAATTGAATTGGGCGTTCATAAAATGCAACATCGTATGGCTTATTAACCACGAAGTTTTTATTGGAAGTGTAAAATTTGGCGAGCATGCCTGCACTGTTGCTGGTTAGTTCACTTACGTCAATCAATACACGATTTTTAACGGGTAACCATGCGCCATCAGCTGTTGGCTCCAACTCCTGTTGAATTCGGATTTTCTCTATGAAATTGAGGTTGGCACCCTTACCAATGTTTACATCAATCTGCTTAAGCGCATAGCCATCTCTGGTTATCCACATGCTGCCTGTAAAGGCAAGGTCTTGTGGTGATCGCGGAAAAAAATCAAGACGATAACAATAATGTTCACCAACAAAAAGACTATCCACTAAATCGTAGTCATAGTACAAACGCCAACCATCCGCTATGGGTGATACAAATTCTTTCTCTACAATATTTAGCCAGTTCTGATAGAAATTATATTCCTGAAAAGAAGAGCCTACTAATTGGGTTACTGTAGTCCCGTCCTCCACGCCCAAACCATTGATCTTCGAGTGGAGAATTTTTTCAAACTTGGAATTAGGATTATCTCTGTAGTATAGCTTCGAGACGCTTTCTGTAATGAAAATTGGTAAAATCGGTTTGCCATCTTCTCCGGCAATTCGCTCTACACTATCTAACACTTGCGTTATTTTCTGAATCAGTCTGCGCTCACGAAACTTCTCAGACATATTATCAACGTCTACTTCAATTTTCGTGTAAGTATCATACTCATAGGCAGTGAGTCTTCGTTTATCGTTATTCTTTTTATTACGAACAACCTTTCGTAGTACCTCAAATGCCGGGTTCTCCCCAGCTAATACAACTACTTCTTGCAAATTAGTGACCTCTTCTTCTAATTGAAAATTAACCGTTTGAGAAATACCTTTAGTAATGACTTTCGTTCTGGGTTTATACCCAATATAAGAAGCAAGCAACGTATCATTTGGACTATTTGTCTTTAGTAAGTAATTACCATCGAAGTCTGTTGTCGTACCAATATTGGTACCCTTAAACAATACGTTTACAAAAGGAATTGGATCTCCTGAATTAGCATCTGTTACTTTACCTTTAATGATGGTCTCTTGACCAAAGGCTGTTGATGCAACAACGCAGAAAAAGAATATAAAAATTGGTCGGATAAGCGTATTCACAACAGTCAAACTCCTCAAAAGTATAAAATTTACACTTGCTTACTTACGTGTCAGGGCCGATTTAGTTCTTCCTTTTCGCCCAAAAAGCGTGGTTCGGTGTTGAATACATATAGGTCAAGTATGGCCAAGGGCCTGGCTAACAACTCTCTGGTCAGTACTTTAAGTGATTGCATGGCTTCTGGTTCTTCTGCTACTACAACGATTGCATCCATTTCAAAATAATTACTAATGAACAAAGAACGGTAACTATGAAAAGGTTGCGTAATAATAGTAATGCTTTCTTGTCCAAAGATTTCTTTACAGCGGACGATAGAATCGAAAGTTCTTAGACCTGCAAAATCCAGGGTAATAATGCTTGATGGAACACCTTTGGCGATTAGCGCTTTTCGCATCTCAGCAGGTTCATTGTAATACTTACTTCTATTATCGCCACTCACAATAATGTAGTCTGCCTTACCGGCAGTATATAAATTGTAGGCAGTGGTAATTCTGTTATCAAAGTAAGGGTTAGCGCGACCATCAGAGAGTTTTCTGCTTGTGCCTAAAACAAGTGCTACTGAACGGTGCGGTGCTGTTTTAGAAGAATCGTAAACTTGATTTTGCGTTGATGTAACAACCCAAAGGTTGCTCACTATAAGAAACAAGGACGCTGAGAGGAAAGCATAAAAAGCCATTCGCCTGATCAATAGCCAATAACTAAAGCCCTTTTTTATTAACACAACGTAAAGTTAACACAGATTAAGCAAATAAAGCACCAGCAATTGTTCCGCTCAACATGGTTGCCAAAGAAGCAGCCAATAAAGCACGAGGCCCGAGCTTTGACAAGTCGCCTTGTCGTGATGGCGCCATACCTCCTATTCCACCAATTTGTATGGCTATTGAACTGAAGTTAGCGAAACCACACAGTGCATAGGTAGCAATGATGATGGATTTTTCACTCAACAAACCTGCTGATTTCATATCGGATAGACTCAGATAAGCAACAAATTCATTTATAACCATTTTTTGCCCAAGTAAACTTCCTACCTGAACGGACTCAGCCCAGTCAACTCCCATGAAAAAGGCAAAGACCCTGAATAATTGTCCAAAAATGTATTGCAAAGAAAAACCATCAAAGGCACCATTTGTACTTGAAAGAACCCATGCATTAAGACCAGTCCAGCTTCCAATGCCATCTACCAACATCCAGTTAACAGCATAGATAACAGCGATAAAAGCCAATAACATGGCACCAACATTTAGGGCAAGTTTCAAGCCATCACTGGCACCGGTAGCTAAAGCATCCACTACATTAGAACCGATGCTCTCTTTATTTACCTTAAGTGTTCTGTCAATTTTCTCAGGCTCAGTTTCTGGCATAAATATTTTAGACATCACAATGGCGGCTGGCGCGTTCATGATAGAAGCACATAATAAGTATGTTGCAAACTTTGTAGCCTGCTCTGGGTCTGCCCCACCTAAAAAAGTAATATAAGCACCCATTACACTTCCTGCAATGGTGGCCATACCACCTGTCATCAGGCAATGCAATTCAGAGTTTGTCATTCTGCCAATAAAGGGCTTCACCAATAAGGGTGCTTCTGTTTGGCCCATAAAGATATTACCGGCCGCAGAAAGACTTTCAGCACCAGACAAGCGCATGGTCTTTGCCATAATCCATGCAAAAACGTGTACTAATTTTTGAAGTATGCCCAGGTAATATAAACCCGATGTAACAGCCGAGAAGAATATTAAAACTGGTAGTGCCTGAAAGGCAAACAAGAATCCTAAATTATGTCTTGCGCCAGCAACAGCATCGCTGTTACGCGCTAAATCACCAAACAAAAATGCTGCTCCCTCTAAACCAAAGTTTAAAAATTTAACGAAGCCACCTCCTACTGTTTCAAAACCCTCTCTCACTACTGTTACTTTCAATACCAAAACGGCTATTACAAGCTGTAGTAGAAGACCTGATATGACTAAGCGCCAATCGATGTTTTTTCTGCTGGCTGATAACAACCAAGCCACTGCAACAATAAAGGCTATGCCTAATAATCCGCGCAAATAATCCATATCTCCTGGCTTTTACTCAGTAATTGAAGTTAACTGAGTTAATTACGTTTACTTAGTTCATCGCGGATCTTCGCGGCCTTCTCGTAGTCTTCTTTGTCGATGGCATCTTTTAAGAATTCATTGAGTTTGTCTACACTGAGGTTCTTATAATCGTCTTGACTTTTTGAAGCTTCTCCTTTTTTAGTTCTGGTTTTAGGCTCGGGCTTAACTTCTGGCTCATCGTCAGCTTCATCAGTTAAAACAATGCCTGCTTCAGCCAGAATATTCTCGTAAGTAAATATGGGTGAGTCAAATCTAAGTCCAATGGCAATAGCATCTGAAGGTCGGGCATCCACCTCCATTTTCTTCAAACCATCAGTACAGATAATTTTTGCAAAGAATACACCTTCTTTTAAATCGGAAATTATAATCTCTTCTATAGTAAAATGGAAGTTGGTAGCGAACGCTTTAAAGAGATCATGCGTCATTGGACGATTGGGCGAAATCTTCTCGATTTCAATCGCAATGGCCTGAGCCTCAAACATTCCTATAATTATTGGCAGCCTGCGGTTGCCCTCCACTTCCCCCAACACCAGAGCAAAAGAGCCAGTTTGTGATTGGCTGGAGGAAAGCCCCAGTATTTCTAACTTAAGTTTATTCACAACAGCAAGATAATAGTTCTTTGCAAATAGTTAATTGTTGATCAAAGAACCTGCAAAAAACACTAAAAATCAAAAAAAACTATTTACCTGCCTTTACTGCCTCAATCAATTTGGGCAGCACATCAAAAGCATCACCAACTATACCGTAGTCAGCAGCTTTGAAAAAGGGAGCTTCAGAATCTTTATTGATTACCACAATACATTTGGACGAGTTAACACCTGCCAAATGTTGGATAGCGCCAGAAATACCAACAGCGATATATAGTTGTGGACTAACTTTAACACCTGTTTGTCCAACGTGTTCGTGGTGTGGTCTCCAACCAATGTCTGATACAGGTTTACTGCATCCGGTAGCTGCACCTAAAAGTTTGGCAAGTTCTTCAATCGGTCCCCAATGTTCAGGGCCCTTCATGCCACGGCCACCAGATACTACAATATTGGCTTCAGGTAGGAGGATTTCTCCAGTCGCTTTTTCTGTTGAAACAATTTTAGCGGCAAAATCAGCATCTGTTAGCTGTGGTGCAAAAGTAGTTGGTGCTACATCGCTACCCACTTCTTTAATTTCAGCTGCATTCTTTTTTATCGCAATTACTTTCTTGGCATTCTTCAACTCAACTTTAGAAAAAGCCTTTCCTGTGTAAATACTCTTTTTTACTACAAAACCTGCTGATGTCTCTGGCAACTCTGTTACGTTGGTTGCAATGCTGGCACCTAGTTTTGTTGAAACACGGGCTGCAACTGGCGTACCTAATGATGAGTTGGCCAAAACCAATACATCGGCATTCTCTGCCTCCATCGCTTGAACAATTGTGTTGGTATAAGCCTGAATTACACCATCGTTAAGTTTAGCATCGCCAGCATGCAATACTTTCTTTGCTCCATATTTTCCTAGTGAAGCTAATTCACCAGCTTCTACTGTACCCAAAGCTAAAGCGGTAACATTACCACCCATGCCATTCGCGTAAGCCACTGCTTCTAATGAAGTTTTCTTGATTTTACCTTCTGCACTTTCTACAAATACTAAGATATTCATATCGTCAATCGTTGATTGTGTTCATTAAAGATTTTAAAGATTAAAGAACTTTTGCTTCGTTCTTTAATAAAGTTACCAGTTCAGCAACATTGTCTGCCGAAACCATTTTCACTGCTCCTTTTGCAGGAGGTAATTCAAATTTCTGAAGACTTACTCCGCTATCCACCACCACTGGTTCTACTACTTGCAATGGTTTAGTACGCGCAGACATAATACCGCGCATATTTGGAATTTTCCACTCTGCAATTGGTTCCTGACATCCGGCTACGAAAGGTAGATTTACTTCCAATAACTCTTTACCCCCTTCAATCTCGCGGGCAAGCTTAGCTTTTGTTCCGTCCAATTCCAGTTTCATCACTGGTGATAAAGATGGCATGCCTAATAGTTCACCTACAATACCGTGTACAACCCCACCATTAAAATCGATAGACTCGCGTCCCATCAATATTAAATCATAACCTATTGATTTTGCATGCTCTGCGATTTGCTTAGCAACAAAAAATGAGTCAGTTGGTTCTGCATTTACGCGCACCGCATCATCTGCACCAATGGCCAATGCCTTACGGATAGTTGGCTCAGTATCAGCTGGGCCAACATTTAAAACGGTAACAGTGGTACCAGCATTGGCTTCCTTAATTTCGATGGCACGCGCCAAGGCGTAATCGTCATAAGGGCCAATAATGAATTGCACACCATTGCCATCAAATTTTGTATTGTTGTCAGTAAAATTGATTTTTGATGTGGTGTCGGGAACGTGCGAAATGCAAACTAAAATCTTCATCGTGCTCACTATCAATTAGTTGAAAACTTCTTTTCTTATAGGCCTCAAGATAAATCATAAAATTGGAAAAATAGTATGCATGCCTACAAAATTTATGAATACGCAAAGGATTGAAATGCTCAAAAAACTGGTTTTAGAAGATCCGAACGATCCTTTTTACCCCTATGCCTTGGCTTTGGAATACCTACACACTCAGCGAGCGGAGGCCATGTTTATATTAAGGGATGTAATGGATAAGCATTCGGATTACTTGCCCAGTTATTACCAGGCCGGTTTATTAAGTATAGAGTTTGGACAACTTGAGGAAGGTCAGGCTATTTTAGAAAAAGGTATAGCATTGGCGCAAAAGCAGAACGACCGCAAAGCCCTGAATGAGCTGCAGTCGTTACTTGAGAATATCTAAAAGCCTACCAAATAAATAATAGCTACGAGCTTTAAAACGGAGCGTCTTCATCATCTAATGAAGGTGGTGCTGGTCTTGCTGGCGCTTCAGTGTCACCGGTATTCAAACGACTTTCAAATTTTCGGAAGCCTTCAAATGGGCTATCGTTAGAGGGAGCATCAAAATCAGCAAACTTCGTGTACTTACCGATGAACTTAAGTTTAACGGTTCCGGTAGAACCATTTCTGTGCTTTGCAATGATTACCTCACCCATGCCTTGTGTTGGCATATTGTCTTCATCTACTTCAATCTTATAGTATTCAGGACGATACAAGAACATTACAATATCTGCATCCTGTTCAATAGAACCAGATTCACGCAAGTCAGAAAGCTGAGGTCGCTTGTCTCCTCCCCTTGTTTCCACACCACGACTTAATTGTGACAGTGCCAATACAGGTACATTCAATTCTTTGGCTATACCCTTTAAGGCACGCGAGATAGACGCAATCTCTTGTTCGCGGTTACCACCCTGATCGCCTTTCATTAACTGCAGGTAATCTATAATAATGAGCTGTACATTGTGCTCGGCCTTTAAACGTCTGCACTTTGCTCGCAATTCTAGTACTGATAAGGCGGGAGTATCATCAATAAAAATTGGTGCTGAAGAAAGCTTATTGGTCTTGTGTACAAGTTGTTGCCACTCAAAATCAGCGAGTTGACCTTTCTTAATTTTTTCACCTTCCAATTCAGCTTCTGCAGAAATCATACGATTAACCAACTGAAGGGATGCCATCTCTAAAGAGAAAATGGCTACTGGCATTTTAAAATCAACTGCAGCATTACGTAAGGCAGAAACTACGAATGCCGTTTTACCCATACCAGGTCGCGCTGCAATGATCACTAAATCAGAACGTTGCCAGCCCGAGGTCATACGATCCAGTGCTGTGAAACCACTAGGTACTCCGGTAAGTCCGTCTTTGTGTTCTTTTAGTTTTTGTAATTCCTGAATAGCGCGATACATGAGGTTCTTCATGTTATCGTAATTCTTGCGCAGGTTTGAATCAGAAATTTCAAAAACAGCCTGCTCGGTTTTATCTAATAATTCAAATACGTCAGTTGTGTCTTCGTATGCATCCGAGTGAATCTGTGAAGCAACAGTAATCAAAGTTCGTTTGATTGCCATTTCTATGATTACACGGGCGTGGTATTCAATGTTAGCAGCAGAACTTACTTTAGAGGTTAGTTCTGCAATTTTATAAGGGCCACCAATAACATCAATCTTGCCGGACTTGCGCAACTGGTTCACCACCGTACGCATGTCGACAGGTTCTGTGTTTTTAAAGAGCTCTACAATAGCTGAATAAATTTCTTTATGCGACTCAACATAAAAATGCTCAGGCTTTAAAAATTCAACTACAGCATTCAGTGCATTTTTCTCGAGCATGAGTGCACCTAGCACTGCCTCTTCCAGATCAAGCGCCTGAGGCGGCAATTTGCCTAAGCTTTCCGAGATGTCTCTCGGTACTAACTTGTTTGACTTGTTACCTATCCTCAGTGCTGATCGCTCCATACAAGTGGTTGTTGTACGCTCTTTAATTTTTTTTAGGGGAGACAAACGTACAACGATGTATAGATACACAGTAGACAAGTTCTGCACAAAGCATCCATGTGGAAATGTTCATAACTCTCCAAATCATGTCAGTAATTGTCAATGAAGGCCGTTTATTTAAGCTTTATTTTTATTTTGGCCTCACCCTAGCCTCTCCTTGGGAGAGTACCAGCGGAGCTTAAGTAAACGACATTGAATTATCAGTAGAATCTGACTGGCAAGCAATTGTGATTAAAACTGCGCTGTGTACTGTGGACAAATTTTCATTACTTTAGCCACAAAAACATTGAGTAATGGCAGTGAAACTGCAGAAGATACATTTTATAGCCATTGGTGGTAGCGTTATGCACAACCTGGCCATAGCATTAAAAGAATCCGGACATACAGTTACCGGATCTGATGATGAAATTTACGAACCCTCCAGATCCTTTTTACAACAGCAAGGATTATTACCTCCTTATGAAGGTTGGAATCCTGCTATCCTGGATAAATCATATGATGTTGTTATTCTAGGGATGCATGCCAAAAAGGAAAACCCTGAATTACTTAAGGCTCAAGAACTTGGCTTAAAGATTTTTTCATTTCCTGAATACATATTCGAACAATCGAGAGATAAACAGCGTGTAGTTGTGGCCGGTAGCCATGGTAAAACAACCACAACGGCACTAATCACACACGTGCTTAATTATCATAAACGTAAATTTGATTATGTAATCGGTGCACGCGTTGAGGGATTGACCCACACGGTTAAACTATCGGATGCACCAGTCATTATAATAGAGGGTGATGAATATTTGTCATCAGCGCTTGATCCGACACCTAAATTTTTACGCTATCAACACCATATTGGTGTTATTACCGGAATAGCCTGGGATCACGCCAACGTATTCCCTACTGAAGAAGATTATGTAAAACAATTTGATTTGTTTGGTGATCAGACTCCGAAAGGTGGTATGCTTATTTATTGTGAACAGGACTCAATGTCCTTAATGATTGGCAAGAAAGAGAGACATGATGTCTTTACCATTCCTTATAAAACACATCCTCATGCTGAAGAGAACCATAAATGCTATTTAACTAATGGCAAAGAGAGGTACCCCATCAAAATCTTCGGTACACATAATTTACAGAATATAAGTGCTGCAAAAGAAGCGTTGAAGAAAATTGGTATAACTGCTGAAATGTTCTTTGAAGCTGTTTCAAGTTTTGAAGGTGCATCAGGAAGATTACAAAAGGTTAAGGAAGTACATGGCACAACCATTTTCAAGGATTTCGCCCATGCACCTTCTAAAGTAAAAGCCACTATTAAAGCGGTTAAGGATTTATATAATGACCGCGAACTTATCGCTTGTTTCGAATTACATACTTACAGCAGTCTGAACAAGAATTTTTTACCCCAGTACAAGGACAGTTTTAAAAATGCCAACACTGCAGTAGTTTATTTTAACCCTGAGAAAGTAAAAGCCAAGGGCTTTCCAGAAATTAGCACTGACGAATTGAAGAAGGCTTTTGCCAATCCCGCCTTACAGATTTTTACCACTGCTCAGGACTTAAGTAATTTTCTAAAACAGCAGCAATACAAAAACAAAAACCTGCTTATGATGAGTTCAGGAAATTTTGGTGGCCTTGATATTAATCAACTGGCCTCCGAGTTGATCTGACCACTTCCCCATTAATATGAAATTGAATTTAAAAAGTCCTCTTTGTTTTTTTGATCTTGAAACCACTGGTATCAACATTACAAATGATCGCATTATTGAGATTGCCGTTATTAAGATGATGCCCAATGGAGAAGTGTTGCGCAAAAGTAATTTACTAAACCCTACCATACCGATTTCACCAGAATCCACTGCCATCCATGGTATTAATGATAGCGATGTAGCAGATAAACCTACTTTTAAAGAGGTTGCTAAAGACTATGCTAAATTTTTTGAAGGATGCGACTTGGCGGGTTTTAATATCTTGAAATTTGATATTCCATTATTGGTAGAAGAGTTTCTCAGGGTTGGTGTTGATTTTGACTATGCCAGAAAACGCATTGTTGACTCACAACGTATTTTTCACTTAATGGAAAAAAGAACCTTGTCTGCTGCTTATAAATTTTATGTAGCAGAAAATATGGTGGACGCACATTCTGCCGAAGCCGATACAGAAGCTACTATGAAAGTGTTGTTGGCACAGATCGAACGCTATGACGGGCAAGATGTAACCGATGGCCTTGGTAAAAAGGTTGGTGAGATAAGAAATGACATGGATAGTCTCCATAAACTAACGGGTGCCGAAATGGTGGACCTGGCCGGCCGTATGGTGCGCAACCAAAAAGGTGAAGAGGTATTTAACTTTGGCAAGCATAAAGGCAAAGCAGTTAGCACAATATTAAAAGAAGAGCCCTCCTATTACGATTGGATGATGAATGGTGATTTCGCACTTGACACCAAACGTAAACTGACCGAAATCAAACTCAGGAATTTTAATAAGTAATTGAAAACCATTGCGTTGACATTTTTTAACAATTATTATTAGTCTATTACTCCTATAGATTATAAATAATTAATACTTTTGATCCATGTTATTGGATCATTGGATAAATACACGAACAAAGGGCAATCCTAACGAAGCTGCCCGCTGGATTAGTGCCACCAAGGCCGTATCATGGCGCATAGTAGGAACGATTGATACCTGGATAATCTCCTATTTGATAACAGGCCAATGGCAGTTGGCCTTTTCTATTGCTTCGGTTGAAGTGTTCTCTAAAGTATTGCTCTATTACCTTCATGAGCGCGCTTGGGAAAAAGTCAGGGTCAGGGTTTCGCAAAAAACGGTGTAGTCATGTATACAACAGGAGAGCTTTCACATGAACTTGAACAAAAATCACCGCATGACGGATTGCGTTGGCTAAGTCAACACCTGGATCAGATTGCGTTTTCTACAGCATTGGGCGAAGAAGATCAGGTGATTACACACCTGATCGCAAAAGAAAAACTCCCGATCAGAATATTTACGTTAGATACAGGTCGCCTATTCACTGAGAGCTACGACTTACTGGATCTTACACAAAAGAATTACCAGGTTGATATCGAAGTTTACTTTCCCCAAGCATCTGCCGTTGAAAAATATGTGCAAGAATCTGGCGTCAATGGTTTTTATGATAGTGTTGAAAAAAGAAAAGCCTGCTGCAACGTTAGAAAAGTTGAACCTTTAAAAAGAGCCTTACAAAATACGAAGGTGTGGATTACAGGATTGCGCAGTGCTCAGTCTGAAAACAGACAAGCCATGCAAAAGGTGTCATACGATTCAGCCATGCAGGTGATTAAATACAATCCCTTGCTGGACTGGACTGATGAAGAGATGCGTGCTTATATCGAAGTGCACAATATCCCTGTAAACCCATTACACAAAAAAGGTTTTTTAAGCATTGGTTGTGCGCCCTGTACTCGTGCACTTTTACCTGGAGAACCTATACGTGCAGGCAGATGGTGGTGGGAAGGAACTGCAAAAGAATGCGGTTTACATGAAACAAAAGTATTGCATAATAATACTGTATGAGAGAGTACTTGAAAGAATTTCCTAGAGAACTAGAAGACGAGGCTATTTATATTATCAGAGAAGCCGCTGCTCAATTAACAAACCTTAGCAGTAGGTTTTGTTAATGCCTAGCCGTGGTGACCTGATTTTTTTAAGTAAGTATCTAATTCTTCTTTCTTAAAGCCGAGCCTTTCAGCGACTGTGCTAATGAGATCCAACTCTGCTTTAGCAAATTCTCCATCTACCATAGCAAAGTCAATCATTTCCTGCAATTGCTTTTCTTTTTCCAATTGATTTTGAGGAATTAAATAAATGTATTCGCTGGCCCTGTTCAGCATTACATTCATTCTGTCCATGGGTATGCCTCTCTCGTAGGCAATTTTTGAAAGGGCAATACGCTCGCTTTCTTCAATTTTTCCATCCGCTGCAGAAAGCGAAACAAGATTTCTGAAGTGTTCTATTTCTGTAGCCATTCTATTTAAGGGGGGATTAAATAAAAAGAACTTTCTAAATAATTAACGCAGCCTGGATTTCCTTTAATGAAAAATATTACCAGGCTTAATGCTCATTTAGAAAGTCTTCAATTAGTTTTTCTTATAGTACTTCAATGCTTCCGGCATGGCAGCATTTAAGTCATTTATACGTGTATTATCAGATGGGTGAGTTGATAACCATTCGGGCGGCTTTTGACCTCCTCCAATGGCAGACATTCGCTCCCAAAACTTAGGTGCCTCTTGTGGATCATATCCTGCCATGGCCATAAAAATTAAACCTATTCTATCAGCTTCCGACTCATGTTTACGTGAGAAGCTAAGCATACCCAACTGTGACCCATAACCTACAGCTTGCGCAAATATTTGAGATGTTAATCCTGGGTTCTGGCCCATCGCTGCTCCTAAGGTGCTTAGTCCGAATTGTTGTACTAATCCGGTGCTCATACGCTCTCTCCCGTGGTTGGCAATGGCGTGCGCCACTTCATGCCCCATAACTACGGCAACACCATCTTCATCTTTACAAATTGGCATTATAGCTGTGTAAAAAGCCACTTTACCACCAGGCATACACCATGCGTTTACCGTTTGTGGATCATCAATTAAATTAAACTCCCATTCAAAGCCTTTCAATTCTGAAGTCGCTCCCTTTTCAGCCATATACTTCTCTACTGCCGTCTGGATTTTTAAACCAACACGTTTTACCATGTCCGTTTGTTCTTTGTTATTTGAAATAGGCCCCTTCTTCAACACTTCATCGTATTGTTGGGCAGCCATAGGAATAATTTCGCTATTCGAGACCAGGCTCAGCTGAGATCGTCCTGTTACCGGTACTGTAGTGCAAGCATAGCATATAATGCCAGCCACAAAAAGAAATACTACCTTTTTAAACATAGGCTTGTGATTTGTGTAAAAATACAATTCTATTCATTTTTTGTTTAATAGATTTGAACTTTAAGTTTTAGCAACGGATAAGCTATGAGAATATTTGCCATTGGACGCAATTATGCAGAGCACATTAAAGAGTTGAATAACGAAAGGCCGGATGAGCCTGTTATCTTCACCAAACCCGATACTGCCATTCTGCGCAGCAATGCACCTTTCTACTACCCTGACTTTTCTAAAGATATTCATTATGAAGTTGAACTGGTGCTGCGTATCAGTAAGGAGGGTAAAAATGTACAAGAGAAATTTGCGTCTAAATATTTTGATGCCATTGGTATTGGTGTTGACTTCACAGCCAGGGACTTACAGCAAAAAGCCAAAGAAAAAGGGTTACCCTGGGACATTGCCAAAGGCTTTAATGGCTCAGCACCTATCTCTGATAAATTTATACCAGTCGGTGATTTTAAGAACCTTCAAGACATCAACTTTAGTCTGGATATAGATGGTGTAAATAAACAACAAGGCAACACCAGCCTAATGCTGTTCAATTTCGACTATATCATTACTTATTTGTCCAAATTTTTTACCCTGCGAACAGGAGATCTTATATTCACTGGAACTCCTAAGGGCGTTGGTCCTGTTATTGTAGGTAATAAGCTAAGTGCAGCCATTGAAGGTGAAACGCTATTAGATTTTGAGGTGAAGTAATCGTGCGGTAGCATAAGGGCTACCTAATTTTTTTGACTTAATGAGATATTTAATTTTCCTTTTTCTGGTTTGTGCACATCAATTCGTGATCGCTCAAACTGACCGCTATCTTTTCCCTATACAACCGGGGCAAACTGCTTCACTAGCAGGCACACTGGGTGAATTGCGCTCCAATCATTTTCATACAGGTATAGACATCCGCACAAATAATCAGGTTGGCTTGGCTGTACTGGCTACACAATCCGGCTATATTTCAAGGGCAGCGATGAGTGCTGGTGGTTATGGTAATGTTTTATATGTGCGTCATCCCGATGGCAACACTTCCGTATACGCGCATCTTGACTCATTTAGTGGTGGTGTTGGTCAGTATGTATTACAAGAACAATACAGGCGTAAAACGTTTGATATAGATTTATACTTCAGACAAAATCAGTTTCCTGTAAAGAAGGGAGATACCATTGCACTTTCAGGTAACACAGGTTCTTCAAGCGGGCCGCACTTACATTTTGATATCAGGGACAAAAACAATCTTGCATTGGATCCACTCTCGTTTAATTTTCCAGAGGTTATCGATAATGCAGCTCCTTATACAGAAAAACTGGCGCTGAAAACGTTGAATACACAATCAAGAATTAACGATCGTTTCGGCAGAACAGAATTTTATGTTCAACGAAACGGAAATGATTTCTTTTTGCCCTACCCTATTCTTGCTTATGGCGATATTGGAATAGAACTATTGGCCAAGGATAAACTCGCAACAGGAAGTCCATACTTTGGCGGGGTTAATTTTGTAGAAGTCTATGAAAATGAAAAACTTATTTTCAAACAAGTAATTGAAAAACTCGACTTGACCGAAGGCCGAACTATCAATGCCTTACTGAGTTTTAGAACATTGCGAGGCAACAACAATAAGTTTTATAAATTGTATGTTGATGACGGCAATACCTTACCCTTTTATCCAGTAGCCGCCAACAAAGGCGTTATTAAAATAAAAAGTGGAGAAGAAAAATCCATCAAGATTATCTACAAAGATATTTTTTCAAACTCAGCTACACTTAATTTTAAACTAAAAGGAAGTCAGCCTGAGCAACTAATTCTTTTGGATAATAGCGTAAAAGGTAATTTTAAAAGTGAAATACAAGACAATACGCTTAGCTTATCTATAAATGAAGCACTTGCGAAAGATGTAAAAGCCGTTACGTTCAGTAAAGGTATCGTTGACACAATTTCATTGGCCTATGGTGGTAAATTTTCCTCCACTTATCTTATTGATCTAACTAAAAAACTTCCTGACTCTATTAACCTTGGCAATGAAAAACTAATCACGCATTTTAAAGCGATGGTACCATCCACAACAGCCTACACTTATTATGGCGATTATGCAGAAATATTTTTCCCGAAAGGGAGTATTTATGATACGCTATTTTTAAAAGCTAGAGAAGGGAGATTACAAGACAGCACACAATTTATTGAGGTAGGCGACCCACTTATTCCATTGCATCGTTATATCAGTATTGCCTGGAAACATGACATGAGCAAAAGCTGGACAAAGAATTGGAGTGTCTATCGAAGAACTGGTAGCGAGCTTAGTTTTGCTGGCGGTAGTGTCGTTAATGATAGAATAAAATTCAATACGCGTGAGTTTGGAATTTACCAATTAGCACAAGATACCATTCCCCCAAGCATTAAACCCATAGTTGTAAATCGTTCGAACGTGAGCTTCAAAATTAAGGATGATCTTTCTGGAATAGAACGTTACGAAGCAAACATAAACGGAAAATGGTTGTTAATGCACTTTGATGGCAAAAGCGGCACAATAAAATCTGAGCGACTCAATAAGGAGGAACTTCTTAAAGGAGACTTGGTAATAGTTGTGAGCGATCGTGCCGGTAATATTGCAACGTATAAACAACTGATCCCTTAACTATGGCATTTCTAAAAGTTGGCAGCAAGGCACCAGATTTTGGTGTCCCTGATCAAGATGGCAACATCGTAAAACTCACCGATTTTAAAGGTAAAAAAGTAGTGCTCTATTTTTACCCTAAGGATGCAACCCCAACTTGCACTACAGAGGCCTGCAATTTAAGAGACAATTATAAGGTATTGCAACGAGCAGGGTATGAAGTGCTGGGCGTAAGCACTGATACTGCTAAATCGCACCAGAAATTTATTGCAAAAGAGAAACTACCCTTTAGCCTATTAGCGGATACCGAAAGGAAGATGCACGATGCTTATGGAACCTGGATAGAAAAATCAATGTATGGCAGATCCTATATGGGAACAGCAAGGGTAACTTTTGTAATTGATGAAAAGGGGATAATACAGGAAGTAATTGAAAAGGTCGAATCAAAGATTCATGCTTCACAGATTTTAGGTGAAGTACAGTCTCCACCTAAAAAAACTTCTAATACAAAACCAAAGCCTGTCAAGAAAACAGCTAAAAAAGTAGCTAAAAAGACAGTCAAGAAAGTTGGTAAAAAAGCAGCAAGTAAAAAATAGACACCCCTTAACGTTTTTTTGTTCTTTATCGTTAAAAATGCAGCTCAACCTGCTTTTGGGCTGCATTTTTAATATGATTTAAAACATTTTTCCTACATCTTCGCGCCAAGAATTTATCGACATGGCCACTACAGATATTAACTCCCTTAAGAAGCTTTCTTCTCAGATCAGACGCGACATAGTACGCATGGTACACGCCTGTCAATCAGGACATCCGGGTGGTTCTTTGGGATGTGTAGAGTATTTTGTTGCCCTTTACTTCCATTTTATGAAGCACGACAAGAGCTTTAAAATGGACGCTCAGGGGGAGGACTTATTCTTTCTGTCAAATGGCCACATCTCTCCGGTTTGGTATTCAACCCTTGCCAGAGCCGGGTACTTCGATCCTAAAGAATTATCAACATTCCGTTTTCTAAATACAAGATTACAAGGTCACCCTGCTACACACGAACATCTTCCAGGTATTCGCGTAGCGTCAGGTTCGCTGGGACAAGGTCTTTCAGTAGCCATTGGTGCTGCACAAACCAAAAGACTTAATAAAGACGATCGTTTCGTTTATGTGTTAATGGGTGATGGCGAGCAACAAGAAGGACAAGTATGGGAAGCTGCCATGTATGCCGCTCACAATAAAGTAGATAACCTTATTGCTACCATAGATTACAACGGTCAGCAGATTGATGGTCCTGTAAAGGATATACTCAACCTACTTGATTTAAAAGCAAAGTGGGAAGCTTTTGGATGGATTGTTAATGAATTCAATGGCAATGTAATGGAAGACGTTGTAGCCGGAATAGAAAAGGCACAGTCATTAGCTAAACAGGGCAAGCCTGTACTTAATTTGATGCGTACCGAAATGGGTTTTGGTGTAGACTACATGATGGGCTCGCACAAGTGGCATGGTGTCGCGCCTAATGATGAGGAATTAAAGAAAGCACTTGCTCAGTTGGAGGAGACTGTGGGTGACTACTAGAATCGTTGTTCGTTATTAGTTGTTGGTTGATCGAAGGTTCAAGGCCACCGAACTCAACTAACAAAAAATTGTAAGTAGACAATTATATGGCTATCTGACTTTACAGTAGAATAGTCAATAACATGATATGATCTCGATTACCTGATTTTAGGAAATTTACCTACAACTAATACGAGCGACTAAAAACGAACAACCAACAACGACCAACGCTCAACCACTAAACCGACTCCTTCATCTGAAAAGTGTAAATAGTCGGGTCAAGTCTGAGAGTTCCTTCATTAAAATCCTTTATAAATATTTCAATAGTCTCTTCGGTAACTTCTTCTACGTGAAGACCTATATCAAGGGCTATCCCAAAATCTACGTTTAAGTCTTTGTCAACGTGCTCTTTCACTTTTACAGCACCATCTTCCTCCAACTCCATGATCACCTCCGCCATAAACAGTCCTATTTCCTCTTCCAAATCATCCAGCGGTTCAAGGTTGCCGTTTTCATCTTCTTCATAGTCAATCTTTTTATACTGAGGAAATTGCTGAGCGGCACGGTGTTCAGCTATCTCGAATAATTCACCTTCATGTTGCATGCGTAACGTATACAATACAGCATCATAGATCACCTCTTTGTCCTCATTTTTCCCTATAAAAAAGAAATGAGCATACTCTTCAGTACGATCATCATCATCATCGTATAAAAAAGTTTTGCCCAAAGCTTTCATCTCGGCTTTGTATTGATTGATTTCCTCTGTTGAATACCCTTTATTTTCTTTTAGTGACATATCCTCTAAATAGTAAAATAATGTAATACAAACCAGTATTAAATCAAAGCAAATTGAATATCATTTTTTTAAATTTTTACTATTCCTTAAACCACTCCGCATACATAGGGTAATTACGTGCTGTTCTGGCAATCACTTCCTTCATCTCCTCTCCTACATCTTTAATACGCTTGGCGGGTATCCCTGCATAAATACTGCCGGGCTCCACAATGGTTTTAGGCAGCACAATGGCGCCCGCTGCAATCACCGAGCCTTCACCAATCACCGCATCATCCATGATAATGGCGCCCATACCAACCAAGACATTGTCTTCAATGGTACAGCCGTGTGCAATAGCTTTATGCGCGATAGAAACATTGCTACCAATCACAGTTTTTGCTTTCTGAAACGTACAGTGAATTACTGCGCCATCCTGAATATTAGTGTTATCGCCAATGGTAATCGAATGAACATCTCCCCTCACTACAGCATTAAACCAAACCGTACAATTGTCTCCCATGGTAACTTCTCCTACAATAACAGCCCCGTCAGCAAAAAAGCAGTTTTTACCGAATTTGGGCGTAAAGCCTCTTACTGATTTAATTATGGCCATAAAGGATTCTAAATTCAAGGTTAATAAATTCAAGATTAAGGATAAGAAGGGATGTGACCAATTTCAAATTTGGAATTTAAAATTTATAATTTTGGATTGGATTCTGCCAATCTGTCATAAATAATGCAATAAAAGCCTTATTTTTGCGTCTTAGAAAGGGTTAAGACATGGAGAATTTAGTTACAAACCTTGATATTCTTGATAAAAACAGCGAAGAGGCTTGCGAAACCGTAAAAACAACACCTGACCAAAATACAGGAAAGGGGCGCAAGTTGTATATAGAAAGCTATGGTTGTCAGATGAACTTCTCAGATAGTGAGATAGTTGCGTCCATTTTACACAATGAAGGCTTCGACACAACATCAGAAATTGAAAAGGCCGATTTGATCTTCCTCAATACCTGTTCTATTCGCGAGAAGGCAGAGCAAACAGTAAGGCATCGTCTAATGCACATTCATGGCTTAAAGAAACACAAGCCCGAATTATTGGTCGGAGTATTAGGCTGTATGGCTGAGCGCCTGAAATCCAAGTTTCTAGAAGAAGAGAAAATTGTTGACCTAGTAGCTGGCCCAGATGCCTACCGCGATCTGCCTAAACTTATTGGACAAGTAGATGAAGGACAAAAAGCCATAAATACGTTCTTATCCCGTGATGAAACTTATGCAGATATCAGCCCTGTTAGGTTAAACTCTAACGGTGTTACAGCCTTTGTATCGATCATGCGTGGTTGCGACAACATGTGTACCTTCTGCGTAGTGCCCTTTACGCGCGGTAGAGAACGCAGCAGAAATCCGCAATCCATTGTAGCCGAAGCACAAGACTTATTCGACAAAGGCTTTAAAGAGGTAACGCTTTTAGGGCAGAATGTTGACTCTTACAAATGGAGCCCTGAAGAAAACAACAAGATGTGGCTTGAGAAAAAAGGCATTAGTAACACCGTTACTTTTGCCATGCTCCTGGAAATGGTGGCTCAGATAAGTCCGTCTTTGCGCGTACGTTTTTCAACCTCGCATCCTAAAGACATAACAGATGATGTGCTATATACCATAGCCAAATACGAAAATATTTGTAAGTACGTACATCTCCCTATTCAAAGTGGCAGCAGCAGAATTTTAGAGATGATGAACCGTGGCTATACACGCGAGTGGTACTTGGGCAAGATTCAGCGCATCAAAGAAATATTGGGTGATGATTGTGGCATTTCATCAGACATGATTATCGGTTTCTGTACTGAGACTGAAGAAGAGCATCAGGAAACGCTTTCGCTGATGGACATTGTACAGTTTGATTTTGCTTACATGTTTTACTATTCGGAACGTCCGGGCACACTGGCTGAGAAGAAGTATAAAGATGACATTGACTTACCCACAAAAACCAGAAGACTGGATGAGGTAATCAAAAAGCAACGCGCACACGCACTTCAAAGCAATTTGAAAGATGTTGGGAAAGTTTATACTGTTTTGATTGAAGGTTTTTCAAAACGTTCAACTAATGATTTACAAGGCCGCACTACTACCAATAAAGTAATTGTATTCCCCAAAGGAAACCATGAAAAGGGTGAGTATGTTGATGTATTTGTGAAAGAGTGTACAGGCGGCACCTTAATTGGTGAGGTCGTAAATAAGGCTGTTAACAATTAACAGATAAATTTAAAATGACGATTACAGATTCAGAAATAGTAAGTGTAAAACAACGTTTCAGCATTATTGGTAATTCAACACTGCTTAACAATGCTGTACGCGTAGCCATGCAGGTGGCGCCTACCGATATGTCTGTATTGATTACAGGTGAAAGCGGTAGTGGAAAAGAATCGTTTTCAAAAATCATTCATCACCTGAGTGCACGCAAGCATGGTCAATTCATTGCCATTAACTGCGGTTCAATTCCGGAAGGAACCATTGACTCAGAATTATTTGGCCATGAAAAGGGGTCGTTTACTGGTGCACACGAAGCACGCAAAGGTTATTTTGAAGTAACCAATGGTGGAAGCATTTTCCTGGATGAGATTGGCGAAATGCCTTTGGGCACGCAAGCACGTCTATTGCGTGTGTTGGAAAATGGAGAATTTATTAAAGTCGGATCTTCCAAAGTATTGAAGACAGATGTGCGTGTAGTTGCCGCGACAAACGTAAACCTCATGCGCAAAGTGGAAGAAGGTAAATTCAGAGAAGACCTTTATTACCGCTTAAGCACTGTGCCTATTTATGTTCCACCATTGCGCGAACGCGGCAGCGATACAGAATTGTTATTCAGAAAATTTGCAGGTGACTTCGCTGAAAAGTATAAAGTGAAGCCTATCACCTTAACGGCCGATGCTAAAGAGGTTTTATTAAAATATCGTTTTCCTGGTAACATCCGTCAGTTGAAAAACCTGGTTGAACAAATCAGTGTGCTCTCAACAGATGACAAGGATATTAATGCAGAAAAATTATTGCAATACATTCCAAGAGAAAGTAGCCTGCCAGCAATTTACAGGGATAGTGCCGACAAAGAGAATTTCTCAGAGCGTGACATATTGTATAAAGTACTCTTTGATATGAAGAAGGATGTACTTGACCTGAAAAAATTAGTGCTTGATCTGTACAACAACCAGGGAAAAGCCGGACAAATTATTAAGGAGCACTCACATTTGTTTGATGGTATAGAGGAGAATACTTCATCAGCGGCTTCAGGCAGTGAGCCATTAGTGTTGAATTATCCGGTTAACGGAAACGTAAATACAAATACCACAGATGATGTTGATGAAGAAATTCACGACATCACCCATGAAACCGAAGAAGACAATCTTTCTATTGAAAAGAAAGAAAAAGAGTTGATTATGCGGGCTTTACGCAAGAACAACAACAGACGTAAATATGCGGCACGCGATTTGGGTATATCTGAACGAACTTTGTATAGAAAAATTAAACAATACGAACTTGAAGAGTAATTCAACCATTTGGCACATGTTCAATTCCTTTTTTAAAAAACCACTTAGTATAGTATTAACAATCTTGTTGAGTATAATTACTACCTCATGTGGTGTTTACTCTTTTTCAGGTGTTACAATTACAGCTAAGAATATCTCTATAAGCGAATTTTATAATAACACCGATTTAGGGCCGGCCAATATAGGCCAGACTTTTACCAACAAGTTAAAAGACTACATGTTGCAAAACACCAGTCTGGCTTTTGTGCCAGATAATGGAGAATTGCATATGGAAGGTGTTGTTACCGATTTTCGCATTGTTGACGTGGCGCCAACCGCAGCTGCTAATCCAAATGAAAGAGACGCGGCCGCCCTTAGCCGTCTAAGTATCACAGTAAAAGTTACTTACATTAATAATACAGATGATAGCATGTCATTTCGCGACAAAACATTTTCATTTTACGAAAACGTAGACAATGACATCTCTCCTGATGCCATTAGCGAAGCCGTTATTAATAAGATACTTGACCAGATAATTCTGGATATCTTTACAGCTTCCGTTGCCAATTGGTAAAAATTGCCCTATTTTAGACCTCTGATCCGAAACCTAGGGAATGACTAAAACCGAATTTAAAGAACTACTTCATCGCTACACCAAAAGCACTCAAAAGGAAGCTGAGCAGGTTCTTTTACTCGAGAAGGAATATCCCTATAGCCAGCTTTTACGTTCCCTCGCTGCACGCCTAAGCAAAGATCATGACTTGGCTACACAGAAAGAGGAATTACAGATGGCGGCTGTATATAGTGCCGACAGACACGTGTTAAAACAAATCATGTCGGGGGAAATCAGTAGCAATACCGAATCTTCTACCCCTGCTGTTAAGGTGTCAACTAAAAGTCTTGAATATCACGACTATGCAGAAGAAGTCGTACACGACCTTGAGATACTACATGAATTGAAGCATAATTTTGAATTATTATACGATGAGCAAACTAAACGCAACGATGCTTCAGATAAAGCCTCAGCAAAAAAGGTAAGCGCCATCGCACGTAAAACAAGAGCTGCAGCCAAAGCTGTTAAAAAGGTTAAGACAAAAGCGGCTAAGTCAACAAATTCAAAGACTAAGCCTAAAAAAGCCAAAACGGTAAAGAAGACTAAAGCCAGCCCCAAGAAGTTAGCCAAGGCTTCACGGAAGGTTAGCGCTAAAAAAAAGTCCAAACCAAGCCTCGAAAAAAAAAAAATAGTGTTAAAAAGCGCAACACTAAACGATGACTTGCTTCATGAAATAGAAATTAGCAAAAGAAGGCTAAAACCTGAAAACAATAAGCAAAAAGAGCAAATTCAACTCATAGATCAATTTATTAAAGCCCAGCCTAGCATCAGTAGCATGCGTGACAGAGCAGCTTCGGCTCCGGCAGAAGATCTAGTATCTCTAAAACAAGGGGAGTTTGGAGACCAAATAATCTCAGAAACCCTGGTGGATATACTTAAAAGACAAGGAAAAAAAGAGAAAGCCATAGAAGTCCTTAAAAAGCTAATTTGGAAGTTTCCACAAAAAAAGGCTTACTTTGCGGCTCAAATTGAAGAACTTAAGCAATAGTCATGTACACACTTATTATCGGTTTCATCATTTTCCTCGCTTTTTTACTTGTAGTTGTAGTTTTAGCACAAAATTCTAAAGGTGGTGGACTTACCAGTCAATTTGGTGGTTCAGGTGCCAGCAACATGTTTGGTGTTAAAAAAACTGGCGATTTTTTGGAAAAAGCGACTTGGGTATTAATAGCCTTAATTATGGTTTTAGCGTTATCAACCAACCTTACTACTCCAAGCATAAGAAGTTCTAATGAAATACTTGATGCAGCTGGTGAACAAGCACCTGCACAACAACCTATTCCTAACTCAAATGCGGTGCCGGTTGAACCTACTCCTGCTGATTCAGCTGAATAATTGAAAGATATAAAAAGTGAAAAGCCCCGAAAGGGGCTTTTTTATTGATAGTCATATGGAAACCTTTAATATCCAATCAAATAAAATCAAATTATCCTTCGTAAAACTGGGAGGACGGATCACATCAATAACTTGTGCAGACCGCAACGGCAAGCACGAAAATGTAGTATTGAGCCCCGTGAATTTAATGCAAGGCAATCCTTATTATGGAGCCATTATTGGAAGAGTGGCTAACCGAATCTGTGAGGGTAAATTTACTTTGAATGGTAAATCTTATAACCTTGATATTAACAATAGCCCGAATCACTTACATGGCGGGCCTAAAGGCTTTCATAATCAGGAGTGGGAAATCAAATCCATAAAACCAGATCAGGCAGTGCTCGTCTACACAAGCAAAGATGGCGAAGAGAACTATCCGGGTAACGTAAAAACCGAGGTAACCTACACATTAGTAGATCATGACTTCATCATTGAACTAAAGGCAATTACTGACCAACCGACTCCCATTAATTTAACGCACCATTGTTTCTTTAACCTGGCTGGAGAAGGTGAAGGCGATATCCTTGATCATAGCTTAATGATCAGTGCCGATCACTACACACCTTTAGATCAATACCAGATTCCTAAAGGAGAAATTAAATCCGTGGCAAACAGCCCATTTGATTTCACAAAAGCCAAACGCATTGGCGAAAATATAGAATCTAATCATGAGCAAATACGATATGGTCAAGGTTACGATCATAACTTTGTAATAACCAACAATGGTGAGGCGCTAAGCAAAGCAGCAAAGGTTGAAGAACTATTAAGTGGCAGGACACTTGAGGTATTTAGCAACGCACCCTGTATGCAATTCTATACGGGTAATTTTATGGATGGTACTGAAACAGGTCAAAGTGGTAGAACCTATAAAAGACGCACTGCATTTTGTCTTGAGCCTCAGCATTTTCCCGATGCCGTAAACCAACCTGCTTTCCCCTCTGTCATTTTAGAACCAGGTCATATATATGATCAGAAAATCATTTATCGTTTTGGGGTTGTCTGATTTGTTTTGGCTAGAATTCCTGATCAGCTTAAGCACTAAATCCGTATTTTTGGAACAATTGCTAATATGACACAATCACTTATCCTAAAAAATCTCTGGTACTTTGCCATGCATGGTTCTTTCTTAAAAGCAGGTAAGTTAACTGCTAAAGAAATAGCTGGTGAACGTATCGCTTTTGGAAGAAATGAAAAGGGTGAAGCTTTTGCGTTGCGCGATAATTGTCCGCACCGCGGTGTACCGCTTTCAGAAGGTTGGTATAAAGACAATCGCATTCAATGCTGTTACCACGGTTGGGAGTTTGATTGCTCTGGTAATTGCTTAAACATACCGGCATTGGCAGACAAAGAATTTGATACTAAGAAGATCAAGGTATTTGAATATCCATGTAAAGAAATTAACGGCACTATCTGGATTTATATTCCGCAAAACAAATTACAATTACAAGGCGCTGAAATGAGCGTTCCTGACTTACTGATTCCTAATGACAAGCAATTTATGTTTGTTGAAAAAGTGTCTATGCCAACCGATATTGACCATGCTGTTATTGGTCTGATAGATCCGGCACACGTTACTTTTGTGCATCAATCGTGGTATTGGCGTTCAGCTAAAAAACTTAAGCTCAAGACGAAAGACTTTGCACCTTCTGAAAAGGGCTTTAAAATGGTCAGACACAAGCCCTCCTCCAACTCGAAAGGTTATAGTGTTTTGGGTGAGAGCTCAACTGAAATTGACTTTCAACTTCCCGGTAATCGCTTTGAGCATATTAAAGTTGGTAAACACGAAATTGTCTCCATTACCTGTCTCACACCTATCAACGAAAACGCAACAGAACTTAATCATATTTTCTTCACCACCATTCCTATTGTAAAATACATCTGGTGGCCTTTACGCTATTTGGGTAAACAGTTCATCCATCAGGATTTAGGTGTATTCAATAAGTTGAAAAGAGGCTTGGAAACAAAACCAACACTCATGCTCTTGGGAGAGCCTGATATGCAGGCACGTTGGTACCATGAATTAAAAAGACAATGGGATTTATCGCAACAGAATAAAACAGAATTTGTAAATCCTGTTAAAGCACAAACGCTTCATTGGGTAACCTAAGAAGTGAAGTAGGCTAAACACCAAGGCTTATGCAATGCAGTTTCTAGCGTTGAAGGTTTATTGCAATACCCGAACAACTAATAACCTTCACCCATCAACGATTTAAAATTTTAATCAACAAATCTGCATATCTACTAATTCTCTATGTAAGCAGTAATTGAAATCCTTTGTACTGGATTTGCAGGGTCATTGCTGTATACAGTTATAAACTTCTGTTGTATTGCTTTGCGTTGTTCTCCGTTAAATCTAATAGTCATCACCTCTGATTTACCTGGTGCGATGCTCATTTTATTCATCGTAGTTACAACACATTGGCAATTGCTTTGAATAGATCGAATCAGGAGATCCTTTTTACCGTTATTACTGAAGATAACTTGCTTCTCTACAATGGTACCCGATCTAAATCTACCAAAGTCAAGTATCTCCTGAGGCAATAGCAATCGCGGTGCTTTGCTTAATTCTTCTTTTGATAGTTCAGGAAAATACTCTTCTATTGTTGCATATACAGAGAAAGATTTGCGAGGCATATCCTTATCGTCAGTCAAAAACTCAATATTATCGCTTTGAAATCCGTATACATTCCTTTTACCTGCATTATAACCAATACGTATCGTGCCTTTCTCACCAGGTTTCAATGTTGAAAAAGACAGTTCTGCTTTTGTATGGGTTGGAACAATTGGCTCCCCGGTAATAACAATAGGAGCATCTCCCCCATTAACCACTTCGAATTCCTTCCATGTATACTCATCCTTAAGAAAAACTTTACCCATATTAAAGCCTGTGCTGATCAGCTTCCAATTACCCTTTGCTTCACGAAAAGGACTATAGTAATTTTCTAATACTACATTTCCTTTAACGGTTAGTACATGCGCATCTCCACCTCCGTCAGTTGTTATGGTTAGTGTCTTATTAAAATGTCCCGGGCGAGATTTAGGATCGTACTTAGCCGCTACAAAACCTTTTCCTCCCGGTGCTATTACTTCTTTTGTCCAGTCTGGTGTAGTGCAACCACAAGATGGTTTCACGGCCAATATTTTTACAGGCCTCTCGCTCGTATTTTGAAACTGAAAATTATGTGTTACAGGGCCCCTAGCTTCTTCTATAAGACCAAAATCAAAAACAGCTTCTTCAAAAGTCAAAAGGTCTTTTCGCTGGGCCGTCAATGCCAGGTTTATCAATAAAAATACAGAAACCAATAAAACCTTTTTGTCCATGCTGTTGCTTAAAAATCCCACTGTAAAGAACGCTGTTTTAATTTAAAAATTACAGTCGATTGTAACTCATTTTCAGCATAAGAGCCTTTATATTTGCAACTTATGGCAAGAATTTTAACAGGCATACAGAGCAGTGGTCGTCCTCATTTGGGTAATCTTCTTGGCGCAATTATTCCCGCCATTAAATTATCACAGCAGGCTGGTAATGAATCCTTCTTCTTCATTGCAGATTTACACTCCTTAACCACTATTAAAGATGCTCAGACACGCATTAACAACGTAAATGCGGTGGCTGCAGCCTGGTTAGCTTTTGGTTTTGATACCGAGAAAAATTTACTATACAGACAATCACGTATTGGTGAAGTCTGTGAACTTACCTGGTACCTAAACTGCATGACGCCCTTCCCTATGCTGGCGAATGCACACTCCTTTAAAGATAAATCTGAGAAGCTATCAGATGTAAATGCAGGCTTGTTTACTTACCCTGTGTTAATGACGGCCGACATCATACTTTACAATGCCAACGTAGTGCCTGTTGGTAAAGACCAGAAACAACACCTTGAGATGGCGCGCGATCTGGCATCTGCTTTTAACAGTCAGTATGGTGATACTTTTGTAGTACCCGAAGCAAAAATTGAAGAGAGCGTAATGACCATTCCCGGCACTGATGGCCAGAAGATGAGCAAATCATACGGGAACATCATCGATATTTTCTTACCAGAAAAAGAATTACGTAAACAAGTGATGTCGATCGTAACCGACAGCACACCCATGGAAGCACCGAAGAATCCGGATATAGATAATGTGTTTGCCATTTATAGCTTAGTTGCAACAGCCGAGCAAACAGCGACTATGCGCAACAAATATTTAGCTGGCAATTATGGTTACGGGCATGCCAAACAGGAATTGTTTGAGTTGCTCTTGAACAATTTTGCCAAAGAAAGAGAAGCCTTCAATTTTTACATGAGCAATTTGCCTGAGCTAAATAAAAAATTAGAACAAGGCGAAGCAAAAGCACGCGTAATTGCGCAGGAGGTTTTAGTGAGAGTACGACAGAAGCTTGGGTTTGCTTAAGCCTTATTTATCGAATAGGTCCTTGTAAACTGTTTCATCAAAACCTAGTGTCAACACTTTTCCATCAGCTTCTATTACTGGGCGTCTAATCATACTGGTAGCATCTTTCATTACAGCGATAGCTGCTTTCTCATTCGTTACTTTCTTCTGCGTTGCTTCAGGTAAGTTTTTCCAGGTAGTCCCTTTCTTATTCACCAAAGGCTCCCACCCTATTTGCTTAGTCCAGTTTTTTAACTTGGTTTCTGTAATGCCTTCCTTTTTATAATCGTGAAAGACATACGGTATTTTCTTCTTCTCTAACCAGGTTAAAGTCTTCTTAATTGTATCACAACTTTTGATACCATAAACGATCAACTCCATTATAGCGCTATTAATAAATTCTCTTCTTATAAACTATGCAAAAAAGTATATGTCTTCTTCAACTTTTGAATAAGTGCAGTTGATTCTGCAAAATCAAGTGTTTGTTGTCCATCACTGGCTGCCTTCTCAGGCTGCTGATGTGTCTCATAAATAATACCATCAGCACCCGCCATTAAAGTAGCTAAAGCGACAGGTTCTACAAATTCGCGTATACCAATACCGTGAGAAGGGTCTGCCACAACGGGCAAATGACTTTTCTCTTTTAGAATAGGGATAGCGTTAATGTCCATGGTATTACGGCTTGCCTTTTCGTACGTGCGTATACCGCGTTCACATAAAATCAGTTTTTCATTGCCTGCTGAGAAAACATACTCTGCTGAATACAAAAGCTCTTCTATCGTTCCGGATATCCCTCGTTTAATCATAACCGGTTTATCTACCCTACCCAACTCATCTAACAAATTAAAGTTTTGGGTATTCCTTGCTCCAACTTGAAACACATCCACGTAATCATACATCTCAGCAATTTGGCTTACCTGCATTACTTCAGTAATAATTTTTATACCGGCTGCTTTAGCTTGTTTATGCCATAGTTTTAATCCTTCAACACCCATACCGCGAAAAGCATAGGGTGAACTTCTTGGTTTAAACACACCACCACGCATGATGCGCACCTCATTATCTTTTAAATGTTGTAACGTAAGCGCTACCTGCTCTTCACTCTCAATGGAGCACGGTCCTGCCATAATAGAAAGATTGCCTTCACCAATCACCACGCCATCACCCAGGTTTAACTGCGACCTTCCTACTTTCCATTTACGTGATACGAGTTTATAATCATCCGACACACGGTGTATGTCTTTGATACCTGGCATATAGCCGAGTGTGCGTAAGTCAAATTCTTTTTTACCAATACCAACAAGGTAATGGCCTGATTGCGTTTTTACTTCCGTTGATTTATAACCCAAAGAAGTGACAGATTGGTTGATATTACTTTTTTCTTCAGCCGTAACGGAAGGTGTAAATTGTATAATCATAAAACTAATTTCCTTTTTTTAAACGGGTAACGAAAAGGTGTATATCCTTTTCAAGATCATTTGACTTCTCCAGCATTGATATGAAAGCACTGCCTACAATAGCGCCTGCACCATATTCACATGCCTTAGAAAATGTCTGATGGTCGTGAATACCAAAACCAATCAAATGTTGATTTTGCATATTCAGTTTTGAAAGTTTTTCAAAGTAAGCTAGCTGTTCAGGTTGAAAATCGCCCTTTGCACCGGTAGTACTGGAAGCAGATACGGCATAAACAAATCCAGTTGATGCTGCATCAATTTTATAAATACGTTCTTCAGACGTAGTGGGTGAAATCAAAAATGACATACATAAATCCTCCGCTTGCATCAGGGATTGGTAATGCGTTTGAAATTCTACTAAAGGTAGATCCGGTAATATCAAGCCATCAGCACCAGCCGCCTTTGCCTCTTTGATAAAACGTTCTACACCATATTGGATTACCGGGTTAAGATAACCCATCAATACAATTGGTAATTTCACTTGCTTTCTTATTTCTTTTACTTGCGCCAGCAAAATTGGTAAAGTCATGCCTCCATCTAAAGCAACTTTGTTACTGGCCTGAATGGTTGGACCATCCGCTACCGGATCTGAAAAGGGAATACCAATTTCAATAAGGTCTGCTCCTGCTGCTTCCAGGTATTGAGCTATAGCCACTGTATCCTTATGCGTTGGAAAGCCGGCCGTATAAAAAATGGAAAGTACGTTTTTACTTTTTTTCTTAAAAAGTGTTTTTAATCTGTTTTCCATATTGGTTAATATTTTCCCCATTTAATGTAGGTGTCCAAATCTTTATCTCCTCTGCCTGATAAATTAATCACGACAACATCATCTTTATCAAATTCCATTTTATCCAATACAGCCAGTGCATGCGCGGTTTCTATAGCTGGAATAATTCCTTCCAATCGACTTAACTCAATGCCTGCTAGCATGGCTTCTTCATCGGTGATGCTCATAAATTGCGCACGGCCTGTTTCAAATAAGTGTGCATGCATAGGGCCTATACCCGGGTAATCCAAACCTGCAGAAATGGAGTAAGGTTCTATCACCTGACCATCTGCTGTTTGCATCAATAAAGTCTTACTGCCATGTAATACACCTGGCTTACCTAATACAGTGGTTGCTGCTGATTCACCAGAGTCGACCCCCTTCCCGGCAGCCTCTGCTCCTATGAGTGTAACCTGTTCTTCATTAATGAAATGATAAAAAGCACCTGCTGCATTACTGCCTCCTCCAACACAGGCAATCACATAGTCTGGATAAGGATTACCAATTTCTTGTATGAGTTGTGCCTTAATCTCCTGGCTAATGACTGACTGAAACCTTGCCACCATATCAGGATATGGATGGGGACCAACGACTGAGCCGATGATGTAATGCGTGTCAGTCGGATTATTGATCCAATGACGCATGGCTTCGTTAGTGGCATCTTTTAAAGTCATGCTACCACTCAATGCTGGTACTACCTTGGCACCCAAAATACGCATACGCTCTACATTGGGTTTTTGTCGTTCCATGTCGTGCTTACCCATGTACACGATACAATCCATACCCATCAGAGCACAAACGGTTGCCGTTGCTACGCCATGCTGGCCTGCACCAGTCTCTGCAATAATTTTACTCTTACCCAATGCTTTTGCAACTAGAATCTGCCCGATGGTATTGTTCACCTTGTGCGCTCCTGTATGACAAAGGTCTTCACGTTTCAGGTAAATGCTGGCCTTATATTTTTCTGACAAACGATTAGCCAAAAACAAGGGAGTTGGCCTGCCCACAAAATCCTTAAGTAGTTTATTGAACTCCTCTTGAAAAGAAGATTGACCTATGATGTCAAGATAACGCTCCCGTAATTCTTCAACATTCGGATATAACATTTCCGGAATGTAAGCACCTCCGAAATTACCATAGTAGCCTTCATCTGTTACTGCATACTTCATCACCAATCAGTTTAGTTCTTGTATAATTTCTTTTACTTTTTCAATGCTTTTTACTCCTGGACTAAGCTCTACCCCACTATTAATATCTATACCCACAAATTGCGAATGTTTGAATGCGCTTACTTCGTTCATATGTTCCTGCTTGATACCACCACTTAACAAAAAAGGAGTTTTACCTTTGTATTGCTGAAGTAAATCCCAATTAAAGCGCATGGCATTACCGCCATAATGCTGACCCTTCGTATCGAAAAGAAAATAATCAACATAAGGTGTATAGCTTTGTGTAGTGTTAAAATCAAAATGCTCGTCAACCCTGAATGCTTTTATCACTTTAATATGTTTTTCATAAAGTGCTTTAGCAAAGTCAGCATTTTCATCTCCATGCAACTGAACAAAATCCAATCGATGCTGGTCTGCCAACTTTACCATTTCATCAACACTTTCATTCACAAAAACACCTACTCGTTTCACATCATTGCTTAACAATTCAGGCATGGTAAAGTTATGCCCTACAAAGCGAGGTGACTTTTCATAGAAGATAAAACCCATCAGATCTGGTTTGCAACTTGTCACTGCCTGACAGTTCTGTGCTTCACGCATTCCACAAACCTTGACTAACAGCGACATATCAGAGTTGTGCTATAAATTCTTTGGCCGCCAACTCTGGTCGACTGTTTTTCATAAATGTTTCACCAATTAAAAAGCCTTTGTAACCAAAAGTTTTTAATTCTTTAATCAGGGCCGGGTTATCAATGCCACTCTCCGATACAGCGACCACTTCTTTAGGCATGAGCTCACTTAATCGCTTGGAAGTATTGATATCCACTTCAAATGTTTTGAGGTTACGGTTATTCACGCCTACTAATGCAATGCCTGCATCCATATTGGCGTGAAGTTCTGCTTCATCGTGCACTTCCAGTAATACTTCCATGCCAAGTGACATAGCAAATGCAGCCAGCTGCTTAACCTGCTCCGGTGTAAGAATGGCGGCTATTAATAAAATCACATCTGCCCCAATGGATTTAGCTTCTATGATCTGGTATTCATCAATGATAAAATCTTTACGGAGTATAGGACAAAAGTTAAACTTACGTGCTACTTTCAGGTCATCAGCACTACCACCAAAAAAATCCTTGTCGGTTAGAATAGATAAAGCAGAGGCACCCGCCTGCATGTACCCAATGGAAGTTCGTTCGATGGACACATAGGGATTGATGTCGCCTTTAGAAGGTGACTTGCGTTTAATCTCGGCAATGATCCCTGATTTATCTGGTCGTAATAAATATTTCTTGAGGGAAACGGTTGGCGAAGAAAAGTATAAACTACTTTCTAATAACTTAACCGGATAAAGTGATTTTCTTTCCTCTACCTCTTTCTGTTTCACTACTACAATCTTATCTAAAATATTCATATCAAACTTATGGCTGTAAACTGATTAATTTTTTAAATGTTTTCATGGCGCGTCCGGACATCAATGCTTCTTTTGCTTCTCCTATACACTGTTCCAGACTTTTAGAACGGTTGGCTGCATACAAAGCTAAGCCTGCATTGACTAATACCACTTCGTTTTGTGCTTGTGTGCCCTCGCCAGACAAAATCTTTGTAAAGATCTGTGCCGATGCTTCAACTGAAGCCCCTCCTCCGATATCACTTTGCATTAGGCGGCTAAGTCCTAAATCTTCCGGCTCGAATTGATGCTCACCTTCATTACTATAAAACTTAAAGCCTCCGGTGAGTGAAACTTCATCGTAGCCATCCAACGCATGCACAATTAGAAAGTCCTTCTGTGTTTGCTGATAGATATAGGCATATTGTCTTGCCAACTCAAGATTAAACACTCCTACTAATTGCTTACTTGGAAAAGCTGGATTAATCATAGGCCCTAACATGTTGAAGAAAGTTTTTACACCGAGCTCTTTGCGTATTGGGGCTACGTTTTTTAATGCTGGATGAAACAACGGAGCATGCATAAAACAGATATTGGCTTCTGCCACACTGCGTTTCAATAGATTAATGTCATTGGAGAATTTGAACCCGAAGTGCTCTAAAATATTAGATGAACCACTTACCGATGAAACACCATAGTTACCATGCTTGGCAACGGGTTGACCTGCCGCTGCTACGATAAAACTGGATAAAGTGGAAATGTTAAAGGTATTCTTTCCATCTCCTCCTGTTCCACACACGTCCATCACCGGCTCCTCAAAATGAACAGGTATACATAATTCAAGCATGGCATCGCGAAAACCCTCCAGTTCGGCCACAGTAATGCTGCGCATCATGTACACCGTAATGAAAGAGGCTACCTGACTTGGGTTATATTGACCTGATGCCATATCGATTAATACCTGTCTGGCGCTGGCTTTATCAAGTGACTGATGATCGATTAATTCATTGATTACTTTTTTCATAGCTAGGAATTAGTGGGCTAACCAATTTTTAATCATGCGTGGCCCTTCGGGTGTCATAATAGACTCCGGATGAAATTGTACACCACGCACATCAAATTGTGTGTGATACAAAGCCATAATTAAACCCTCTGGATTTACAGCACTTACTTTCATGCTTGAAGGAATGGTTTCAGGTTTTACTGCCCATGAGTGATAATGGGTAGACTGAAAAGTATTATCAAAATCTTTAAAGAGATAATCGTCTTTATCGGTGATGGTAGAAACAGATGTTACACCATGCAACACTTTAGGGATGTTAAATAAGGAAGCACCAAACACTTCTGCAATACCTTGATGACCCAGGCAAACACCTAAAATACTTTTGGTGGGTGCATAGGTCTTGATTACTTCTTTCATAATGCCTGCTTCGTTTGGAATACCGGGACCGGGTGAAAGTAAAATCTTGTCGTAGTTTTTCACCTCCTCCACCTTAATGGCATCATTTCGAAAAATGGAAGGCGCATGGCCTAAGGCGCGAAGGATGTGCACCAGATTGTAGGTGAAGGAATCGTAATTATCAAGTACTAATATTTTCATAAACGTATTTCTTAAATAGTAGTGGCCATATCCAGGGCCTTGCGCAAGGCACTTAGTTTATTGTTTACTTCCTGCAATTCGCTGGCTGCATCGGACTTGGCAACAATGCCCGCGCCTGCCTGACAAATCAATTGGTTTTGTTTACTTAAAAATGTCCGGATCATAATGGCATGATTAAAACTACCGTTGAAACCTATAAAACCAATAGCCCCTCCGTAAAAAGAACGGTTTACATTTTCATACTGGTTAATCAGGGTCATGGCCTTGTATTTGGGTGCACCTGATAAAGTCCCGGCCGGAAAGGTGTCCACCGCCATTTGTATTGCAGAGCTTCCCTCTTTCAATACACCACTTACTTTAGATACCAAGTGAATAACATGTGAGTAGAATTGTACTTCTTTAAATACTTCTACGCTTACTTGTTCTGCGTGGCGACTCATATCATTGCGTGCCAGGTCGACCAACATGACATGTTCAGCGTTCTCTTTTTCATCTTTGGTTAATTGTTCAGCTAAAGCGAGGTCTTCCTGATCATTACCTGTTCTGCGAAAGGTGCCGGCTATGGGATAAATGTGCGCCCTTCCATTGGCAATTTGTATTTGTGCTTCTGGCGAAGAACCCATTAACCGGAAATTGCCATAATCGAAATAAAAAAGATAAGGTGATGGATTAATGGATCTCAAAGCCCGGTATACGTTAAACTCATCTCCACGAAAGCGTGAGGTAAACCTTCTGGAAAGTACAATTTGAAAAACATCACCTCTATAGCAATGTTGCTTTCCCTGCTCAACCATCTGTAGAAACTCCTCGTCAGTCACATTCGAAACCTCCTCGCTTTCTCTAATAAAAGAGTAGGTGGATACTTTATTGCTGTAAATGATCTGTTGCAATTTGTTGAGGGCTTGTGGGTCTATCGGATTGACTTCTCCTTCTACACTGTGTGCAAACAAAGTTAGCTCATTTGAAAAGTGGTCAACAACAATGACATAACGGTAGAGTTTATAAAGGATGTCAGGTATTCGGCTCTCCTTCTTGTCAATTGTAACTGACTCAAAGAAACGTATGGCATCGTAAGTCGTATAGCCGAAAAGACCAGAGGGATTATAGCGGCTTACAAGATTTTTATCGGCCTCAAAAGCTTGGGTAAAATCTTCAAGGGTTTTCAATACATCCACTGTATTTTCTTTTACCCCCCTGCTTCCATCTGGGTATCGAATATTAACCTTTTCCTGATCTACTATGAAAGAAGCGATGGGATCACTGCATATAAATGACAAGCTATTCTCATTGCCATGATAATCGGAGCTCTCTAATAATATGCTTCCTGCAAAAACATCACGTAGCTTCAGGTAGATATTCACGGGGGTGAGTGTATCTGCCAATAGTTTTCGTTCCTGCGTTTTCAGTTTAAACTTCTTCATTATTTTTCAATTGCGATAAAACAAAAAGGCCTGTTCCGTTGATCGGAACAGGCCTTTACAAATTATTTATTTGTAAACATTAGAGCATAGCCTTGCACCGATCGGAGTTCGATCCATGCCACCACCATGCTATGTTTACTACTTGAATCATATCTAAAATTTATTCAGCCTTCTTACGAGCTGCTTTTTTTGCTTTGGCAGGTGTTGCAGGCGCATCTGCACTCTTTTTAGAAGCTGTACGCTTCAATTTAGCCTTAATAGTCTGTCTATTTCTAGCTTTACCAAAAGAACCAATGGTTCTTTTACCTTTTGCTGTTTTTTTATCTCCTCTTCCCATAGGGTTTTTATAAATACGGGGCAATAATACAACCGCAAATCCAAATTACAAATTTCAGGTTCAAAATTTCAGAGTCACTTTACCAAATTTTAACCCGTTCTGCTTCAGGCTTAAACATCTTATCCCCTTCTTTCACGCCAAAGGCATCATAGAAATAAGGAATATTAGTTAAAGGACCATTAGCTCTGTACATACCTGGTGAGTGTGGATCGGTTAAAACCTGAGTTCTCAACGTCTCATCGCGATACTTCACTCTCCATATTGTGGCCCATGAAATGAAGAAGCGTTGCTCAGGCGTGTAGCCATCAATCTTACCAGGATTCTTATCTGGATTCTCGCGCAAGAAACGCTGTAGACCATCATAAGCAACCGTTACACCTCCGAGGTCACCAATGTTTTCGCCTAAGGTGAACTGACCTTGAACAAAAACTCCGGGAAGGGGTTCGTACTTATCAAATTGAGTAGCCAGGGCTTTGCCCTTTTGCTCGAAATTGTCATAATCAACTTTCTTGAACCAGTTTTTCAAATTACCAAATGAGTCAAACTTGGCCCCCTGATCATCAAAGCCGTGGGAAATCTCGTGGCCAATTACTGCACCAATACCCCCATAGTTGACTGCCTCATCTGCTCGGTAATCATAGAAAGGTGGCTGGAGAATTCCTGCGGGGAATACGATCTCATTAAAGAGTGGGTTGTAATAAGCGTTGATAGTTTGTGGTGTCATTTGCCACTCTGATCTGTCAACCGGCTTGCCGAGTTTGGCAAACTCCCGCTTGCTTTCATAAGCATTGGCATTCATCACGTTCTGAAAGTAAGAGGCTGTTTCCGGATCTTTACTTACAGGAAGCCCAACATAGTCTTTGAATTTTTCAGGGTAACCTATTTTTACGGTGAAGGTACTTAACTTCTTGAGCGCCATTTCTTTGGTTGAGTCTGTCATCCAATCCAGTTGCTTTATCCTGTCAGCAAAAGCCAGCTTAATGTTCTCTACCATGGCCATCGCTTTTTGTTTGGCTTCAGGTGGGAAAGTCTCCTCCACATAAAGTTGACCGATCGCATCACCTAACACATTGTTAGTCATGTCAAGCACACGCTTCCATCTTGGACGGATTTGCTCAACGCCTGCCAGATATCTTCTGTTAAAGTCAAAGGACTCTTCAACAAAGGCATTGCTCATTAAAGGCGCGGCCTTTCTCAATAAGGTGGCCTTCAAATAGGTTTTAACATCTTCTATTTTAAAGGTGCTTACGATCTTCTCATACTCAACCATATACGCTGGTTCGGTAACAATAATGGTATCGGCTGCCACCATACCCAGGGTTGTAAAGTAGCTCTTCCAATCCACCGAAGGCGTAAGCTTATACAACTCCTCTATAGATTTGGGATGATACAAATTATAAGGATCACGGCTCTCTTCTTTTGTCAGCATTGACTTGGCCAACTGTGTTTCTAGTTTTAAAACCAGCTCACTATTGCGTTTTGCCTCCGTTTCAGAAGCACCGGCCAACTCAAATAAATTGGCAATGTGTTTAACATAACGGTCGCGTATTTCTTTTGACTTCGCATCTGTTTTTAAGTAGTAATCACGCTCAGGTAAACCTAGACCACCGGATCCCAAGTAAGGCACTATCTTTTCACTGTTCTGTAAATCTGATAAAATAAAGAGTCCGAAAAAGGCATTACTACCAGTTAACATATCATCGGTTAAGTAACTCTGAATCTGGGACTTATTCTTTATTGCTTCAATCTTTGAAAGATAGGGTTTTAATACATTTACACCAGCCTGTTCTGCCAGCAACGAATCCATACCCACTGCGTAAAAATCAGCAGCTTTTCGCTGATCTGAGCCTTCTGGATACTTGGTATCGGCCGCGGCCTTCTTTAAAATATCGAGCAGTACTTGTTGATTCGATTCACGTAATTCGGTAAAGCTTCCCCATGAGCCGAGGTCTCCAGGTATAGTGCTTTTGGCTTCCCAGCCGCCATTTACGAATTTAAAAAAGTCGTCACCCGGTCTTACTGTGGTGTCCATGTTACTCACATCGATACCCACACCTTGTGGCAGTTTAGTTTCTTTTTCTGAGGTACAGGCTGCTAAAGCCAGCATACCGCTTAATACAATGACTATCTTCTTCATTTCTTCGATATTAGGAGATGATTGATGATTAAATATATGCCGCTTTAGCCATAACTTCATAGCCAATTCTTTGTTTAAACAGAAAATCAGGAATTATGGCAAAGGCATCAGTAGAACTTATCGAAGCGCTTCGCAAAACAGCCAATAAGCTGTCAAACAGTACCAACTACCAGTGGGGGCACATGGGCGCCTGTAATTGTGGCTTTCTGGCACAGGAAGTAACACAATTCAGGAAAGAGGAAATTCACGCCAGGGCTATGCAGCGCTATGGTGATTGGAGTGAGCAGTTGAATGACTACTGCCCTACCAGCGGCCTGCCCTTTGATGAGCTGATTAGTGAATTAATCGCCTTCGGTTTTGATTCTGAGGATCTTAAAAACCTCGAACGACTATCTGACGGTAAAGTACTGCGGGCCTTGCCACTTGAGCAACGTAACCTAACACACAACAAAAAGGTAGATGTAATTCTATATCTGAATACCTGGGCAGATCAAATAGAGAAGGATTTGATTGACAAGATCAAGCTTCCTGATTTTGAAAAAAAGGTTTTCACTATACTTTAAAGCAGAACGTAAACTTTACAGTCTTTAGCCTGATTATCCTGATTATCCTGATTAGGGAACCTGATCCAGTTTTTAAATATGCCTTCGCAGCTATATCCGGATTTTTCTAAAACCCTTGAAGAGGCAGTGTGTTCCTGATCCACAAAGGAGCCAATTCTGTAGACACCAGGTTGTGTTTTTAAAAGACTGGTTATGCGTAAACAGGCCTCTGTTGCATAGCCATTACCCCAATGCATCGGACTTAAAATGTACCCAAACTGAACCCTTCCCATTTCATTGACAATACCATAACTACCAATGAGTTGACTATTCTCCTTTAATCGGATAGAATAAGTATAATCCAGGCCCATATCCCAGGCATTTTTAGCATAGCGAAGATAGGTACGCGTGTCTCTTATATCCTTATGGGTTGCAAAGGAAACAAAACGAGTTGCCTCAGCTTTGCTGGCATAAGCGTAAAAAATTTCCTCAGCATCTTCGTACCTTAGCCGCTGAAACAAGAGTCGTTCAGATTCCAGGCTCTCCGGTAAGTTCATTCGTTCCATGCTTTAAAGATAAATGGCAAAAACCAACAACATCGTTCATCAGTATTTTAAAAAGCAATTAGAAGGTTTCAAGTTGCTGGTAAAGGTAAACCCTATTCATTTTAAAGGCACTGAAATAATGGTTCCTGAAAGTGGAGAAGTAGAAATTCGTGATCTGGAATTTGATGCCGAGATCTTTGACGACCTAAAAGCTGATGGCTTTACTGAATGCACCGCTTTGGAGTTTAACCTGTATGCGAGTGGTTTGGCGAAGTGATCCTTCATCAATAAACTTAGCTTATCCTGCACATAACGTCCATTATAATGATCAGTCAATTACTTGGCTAAATATCTGCGATAGAATTGTTAATTACCTTTTGATTCGTACTTTTGCAGCGCAAGCCGGCACGACCAGCTCCTGCTGAACTCCCCCAGGACCGGAAGGTAGCAAGGGTAGGCGGTTGTAGCGGTGCGATGTTGGCTTGTATTTTTTTCTTCCAGGTTCATTTTCCTTGAACCCTCCAAAATCTCCTCTATCTTCTTTACTTCAACTCGCCAGTTTCCCTTAACTTTACAGTTCAAGTAACCACTACCTTTTTATGAAATTCTTTATTGATACTGCTAATCTTAATGAAATACGTGAAGCTTTTGACCTTGGCGTACTAGACGGAGTAACCACTAACCCATCGCTGATGGCCAAAGAAGGCATAAAGGGTGATGCCAATGTGCGTGCTCACTATAAAGCCATTTGTGATATCGTTGATAATAATGTGAGCGCTGAGGTTATTGCCACCGACTTTGAGGGTATGATTAAAGAGGGTAAGGAACTTGCCAAAATCGATGACAAAATCGTGGTGAAAATCCCCATGATTAAAGAGGGCATCAAAGCCATCAAGTATTTCTCGAGTGAAGGTATCCGCACAAACTGTACTTTAGTTTTTTCACCGGGTCAGGCTATTCTGGCGGCTAAGGCCGGAGCTAGCTACCTCTCTCCTTTTGTGGGTCGTCTTGACGATATCTCTCAGGATGGTCTTGAGTTTATCGCGCAGGTTCGTGTGATCTACGATAACTATGGTTTCGGAACGGAGATTCTTGCCGCATCAGTACGCCACACCATGCACTTGATTAAGTGTGCTGAGATTGGTGCTGACGTTGTAACTTGTCCGTTAAACGTTATTACCGGTTTATTAAACCATCCGCTTACAGATTCAGGTTTGGCCAAGTTTTTGGCTGACCATAAGAAAGCCAATGCTTAAACAATTTTAAATTCAAAATTCAAGGTTCAAAATTTAGCATCAGCAATTTTGAACTTTGAATTTGAAATCTTGAATTAACTATGTTTTCATCCGATCCTATCGTACGCATAAAAGAGGCAACGATCTTTCAGGAACACAACACTGTTCTTGGAGGTCTCAACCTTGAAATAGAAAAAGGAGAATTCGTTTTTCTAGTTGGTCGTACAGGTTCGGGTAAATCATCTTTGCTCAAGACTTTATATGCTGATCTTCCTTTGCGTTTAGGGGATATTGATGTTGCTGGTTTCAATATTCGCGGCATCAAGCCTTCTCAAGTTCCTTTACTCAGACGCAAGCTTGGTATCATCTTTCAGGACTTTCAATTGTTTAACGACAGAACAGTTGGTGAGAATCTTACTTTTGTGATGAAGGCCACCGGCTGGAAGGAATCTTCTAAAATTAAGAACCGTTTATCTGAGGTGTTGATGCAGGTAGGTTTAGGTTCCGTTGAAAAGAAAATGCCTCATCAACTTTCCGGTGGTGAACAACAAAGAGTTGTGATTGCACGAGCTTTGCTGAATGAGCCTGTTATGTTGATCGCAGATGAACCAACAGGAAATCTTGATCCTGAAGTATCGGATGGTATTTTGAAAGTGTTTCAGGAAATCAACAAAAGCGGCACGGCTATTTTAATGGCCACGCATGATTACAGACTTATCAAGAAATTTCCAACCAGGGTTTTAAAATGTGAGCACGTAAAAGTACTGGACTCAGCAAAAGAAAGCTTCGAGTTGACGACCGAATCAATATGATCAATTTTACTCCCGGGCCTTCTCAACTTTACTTTACAGTAGCTGATCATCTTAAGCAAGCGCTGCGTGATCAGGTACTTTCCTTATCACACAGAAGTAAGGATTTTGAGAAGATTTCCATTGAAGCAACCAGTGGTTTACGAGCACTATTGAATATTCCGGAAACACATAGTATCGTATTTACTTCTTCAGCTACTGAAGTCTGGGAAAGAAGCATACAAAATCTTGTAGCAGATAACTGTTTTCACTTCGTAAACGGTGCCTTCTCTAAACGCTACCACGAAATTGCCACGCAATTAAAGAAACAGGCAAAAGCATACGAAGTAAAAGAAGGTGAAGGCTTTACTGAATTATCTAAAATACCCACAGACACAGAATTAATTGCCGTAACACACAACGAAACAAGCACAGGCGTTTGCTGGTCAGTCGATAAAATACATGCATTAAAAGATGCATTCCCAAAAGCACTATTAGTAGTAGATGCTGTCTCTTCACTTCCCTACCCTGCTTTCGATTTTAATAAAGTCGATTCCGTTTTCTTCTCAGTGCAAAAAGCATTTGGTTTACCTGCAGGCTTGGGCGTATGGATCGTTAATGAGGCTTGTCTCGCAAAAGCAGAGGCATTACAAAGCAAGGGTTTTGTAACGGGCACCTACCATAACCTGCCAACACTTCATTCTTTTGCTAAGAAAAACCAAACACCAGAAACACCAAACGTACTTGGAATCTATTTGTTAAGTAAAGTAACTGGTGATTTCCTCAGAAGAGGTATAACTACTTTAAGAAAAGAAACTGAATACAAAGCCGCTCTTCTTTACAATGCCTTACAGAATCATAGTCAGGCAGAAGTTTTTGTAAAAGATGCGAACTGGCAATCTAAAACAGTTATTGTGGCTAATACTGGCAGTCAAACCAAATCTATTAGTGAAGCACTTATGGCTAAAGGATTATACCCTGGTGATGGTTATGGCAAAGCCAAAGAAACACAATTACGCTTCGCCAACTTCCCGGCTCATTCAAAAGAGCAATACGAGTTATTAGTGGACACACTTGCTTTAATTTGAAATTTCAAATTTGAAATTAACAAATTGCGCTGATCTGCGTTATGTTTATTCATGGTTGATCTCTATAACTTTCTCTATTCTTGGCAACTCTTTCCTGAAAAGGGCACATACGAATTTGGTAGAAGACCCAAATCAGGCAATTATAAAATGCAATGGAGAACTGAAAGCAATAGTCTTTCCATCGCCATTAACTGGGTTACTTTAGAAGACCAGGCCTTTACCTCCGAATACAGCGTACCTGGAGACGGATTATTTCATACACTCGAGGACAATCCGTTGGCTAACAAAATCAAACTTTCAATAATCAACTCTTTAACGTTCGAAGTCATTTTTGCCCAAGATGAACTAGAGAGTTTACGCATACGGCATGAAATTATGCCAAGCAGTTTATTGAAAATAACGCAAAGCAATTTACTTGATCCTGAAAAAATACTGACCAACACTGAAATCTATCACAAACAGTTCAGTGTATTACCTTACGCATCCTCTGCTTCAGGTGCGGTGGTCAAACAAAATGAAGAAGGTCTTATTCGCCATAAAGCCTTAACGGCCATGGAAGAACAGACCAATATGCAATTGGAGCAAATTCGCAAGCAAATAGAACTGCTTGCCCTGCAGGCAAAAGAAATTGTAACACGTAAAGAGTTGTCGATGCTCATTTACGAATCGAAGTTGAACTTCGCACCAGTTATCGGCCAAAGTTATTACTTGTACGAAACAAAAGAGAACTCACACATCTTAAGCATGATCGCGCCCAATGAATGGGGACGCAAACCTATGCCTTATAAAAGTTTTGTGAGTATGGTAAAATTACTGGCTGACCACACCTGGGTTGAAATCAAACACCAGGGTGATTACAGCTCCAGTTTAACAGCTACCGGACAATGATCTGAACCCATCAGTTCATTGTAGATTAACGCTTCTTTTACTTTGGGCATTAGTCTTTCGCTTACCAAAAAGTAATCGATGCGCCAGCCTGTGTTGTTGGCCCTTGCATTGAAAAGATAATTCCAGTAACTGTACTTTATCTCTTCCGGATGCATGTGTCTGAATGTATCTACAAAACCGGCATTCAATAAAGCAGTAAAGCTGTCAATTTCTTGTTGTGTATAACCAGCCGATTTATTGTAATTCTGTTTTGGTCGTGCCAAATCAATAGGCTGATGCGCTACATTTAAATCGCCACAAATAATAACGGGTTTACGTTTGTTCAGCCAGCTTACATAATCACGAAAAGCATCATCCCAGGTTTGTCTGTACTCCAAACGTTTCAGTCCTTCCCCAGAGTTGGGCGTGTAAACAGTAACCAAAATAAAATTCTCGTACTCAGCTGTTACAACCCTACCTTCCTGGTCGTGCTCCTCCACGCCCATATCATAAGTAACAGATAAAGGTTCTTCTTTAGTGATGATGGCTGTACCCGAATATCCTTTACGTGCTTTTGAATCATTCACGAAAGACTTATACTCAGGAAAAGCCTCCAGCACTTTTTTAACATCAGCTACAGTTGCTTTATGCTCTTGCAAGCAAAGTACATCCGGGTTTAATGCCGCGATGTCTTTTGCAAAATCCTTTTTAATAATGGACCGGATTCCGTTTACATTCCAGTTAACTAAGTGTAAGGCCATGATTATTTTTTAGCAGGTGTTTCAGGTGAGGGTGGTGTCTGTGGTTTAACAGGCGCTTCTTTTGTTTCAGTACCAAGGTAAGCTGGCAAATCAAGTCCGGCCATTTTAAATACTTCCTGTAGAGGTGGTACGGACTGATACATGCCTGAAATAAAGTTAGCGGTAGATGATTTTCCATCTTTACTGTTACCGCCTTCCCACACTGTAATTTTATCAATCTGAATATTCTTAATGGCTTCCGTTTGTAACCTAACCAACTCCGGTAACTTATCAGCAATGATCAACATCGCAGCATCCTTAGAACTATTACCTGCTGCACCCACAATCTGACGAAGACCTTCTGCCTGTTTGGTTAATATTTCGTAAATACCCTGTGCTTCTGCCTGGCGTTGTAACAACACTGCATCGGCTTCACCTTTTGCTCTCTCACGTATGCGCTCCGCTTCTGCTTGTGCTTCAATTATGGCTTTTTGCTTTTGAATTTCGGCAGCTACCACAATGTTGGCATTTTGCGATGCACGTTCACGATCTGCACGCGCCTCTTCTGCTTTTTGTTCTGCCAGATAGGCTTCTTCTAAGGCTTTCGCAGCTTGAACTTTTTCCGCAGCCATCGCTTTCTTCAAAGCTTCCGCTTCACGCTCTCTGCGTTCTGCATCCGAACTGGCAATGGCAATCTTCGATTGGTTTTCTCCCGTTACTGCCAGCGCATTTGCATCAGCAGTTTTAATACGTGTATCCCTATCTGCTTCTACTTTACCAATTTGCTCATCGCGTTTAGCGGCTGCAATCAATACTTCTCTATCTTTAACTGAATTCGCTACATTGGTATCGCGATCGCGCTGCATTTCTGCTACTTTAATGTCGCGTTCTTTCTCTGCTTCGGTTTTACCAATATCTCCTAAACGTTCTTGCTCGGCTACGCGAATCTTTGCTTCGTTAATGGCCTTAGCGGCCGCTTCCTTACCAAGTGCTGCGATGTAACCACTTTCATCTTTAATATCAGTAATGTTTACGTTGATCAGTTTCAAACCGATCTTCTTCAATTCTACTTCAACGTTGTGGGAAACATTCAATAAAAACTTATCGCGGTTGGTGTTGATCTCTTCAATATCCATCATGGCAACCACCAAACGCATCTGACCAACAATAATATCGTGTGCTAATGCATGAACATCATTGCGTTGCAAACCCAATAGGCGTTCAGCGGCATTTTCCATCACACCTTTTTCTGTAGAAATACCTACCGTGAATTTAGAAGGAACATCCACACGAATGTTTTGCTTACTTAGGGAGTTGGTCAGGTTAACTTCAATAGAAATTGGGGTTAAATCCATGAAGGCATAATCCTGAAACACAGGCCAGATAAAGGCTGCACCACCGTGTATACATTTAGCAGAGTCGCCTCCACCTACTTTACCATACACTACCAATATGCGGTCGGAAGGACAACGCTTATACCTTCTGAAAAAGGTGACCAATACAATAAAGACAAAGAATACAGCCAGCGCTAAAACCGGAAGTGCATAAAAACTCATAAAGGTTTATTTAGAGGTTACTAATAATACATTTTCATTGACAATCTCCTTTACCATCACCATGGTGCCTGTTGGAATATTGTCGGTCTCGTCCGTCATTGCATCGAGAGTACGCAGAGTACCTTGTACTTTTATCTGTACCTGCCCCACACCACTTCGTTTACTGGCAATCGTCAGGTAAACTTGTCCTGATTTACCAATAGCCTTTTTGAATTTCATGGTACCATCGCCACTGGCTTTTGCCAAAAAATAAAAGAGTGAGGCCATGATCAACATCATGATGAGCCCCGCAACAAATGCCACTATACCAGCCGTTGTTTCAGACAAACCGGAATCAATGCAGGCAATACCTGTCCAGGAGAAAATGGTGAAAAAAGCAATCAGGTTTTTGAGGGTGAAGAATTGAAAACCAATTCCTGTGTCTGCATCAATCTCTGCATCCGGTGTATCATCCGGTACATCACCTCCTCCAAAAAAGGATAAGAAGAGTTGTAATAAAAAGAAGAGTGTAAAGGGAATGGCCAGAATCCAGTAGAACTTCAGCGAGAAGCTAAGACCAGTCCACCAAGCATTTAAATCGCCCATTGTTGTTGAGAATTATCCTCACAAAATAGAAGTAATAATTTTAATTCCAATGCACGATGATGACTTACTTTAAACTTAATGCGGGCTTAAAAGAAAAGAAAAAGCCCTGCTTGCGTAGCAAACAGGGCCTTCTTATGAATGAAAAGAGAGCGATTATGCTTTCTTCTTGAATCCTTCTTTGATCTCTTCAATATCAACGTTCTTGATAACCGGCTTAAAGCCTTGGTTCTTCAAAGACTGACGTCTTACAGCAGATACTGATTTATCTTTGCGGTTCTTTCTCTTCAGTCGTGTTACAGCCATGACAAATTTGTTTTAAAGGAGCGCAAAAGTAAGCCAAGATTTAGAAGATTACAAGATTTGCTGAATAATTATTGGAAAAATATGAGGAAATTGCTCCCTTTCTGGCTAATCCTTCCATCAAAGCTTTCCTATTAGCCAGGCGCACTATGGAAAAACCAAGCATACCTAAAGGAACACGTGATTTTGGCCCCGCCACCATGGGCAAACGCCAGTTTATTTTCAATACCATTCGTACGGTTTACCAAAAGTACGGTTTCCAGCCTTTGGAAACCCCTTCTATGGAGAACTTGTCGGTGTTGACGGGTAAGTATGGGGATGAGGGGGATCAGCTCCTTTTTAAAGTATTAGACTCTGGAGATTATTTTGAGAAAGTAAAATCAAATCCTTTTAAACAAAAACAAATCCAAAAGTATGCGGATCAATTTGTTTATGCTTTCAATCTTTCCCTTGTTGGAGTAAGTGTCATTGAATCAGATTATTTAAGGATTGAGCGAATTTTGGAAAAGTATAAGACAATTCTTGAAAATATCGTCCAATCATATGACGATGAAAATGACCAACTCATTTTCAAGCTCATTATCAATGAGAAGTCTCTTGATATTTTGCACAAACTTCTTTTTTCCAAAGATTTTGATATTTCTAAACCATTATCTGCGATAAATGACACTACCTCTAATGGCGCTTTAGTTTTAAAAATGCTTAATGAATGGTTCATTCATAGAACAACGTCAAAACAACTAACAAAGGACATTGCAGAAAAAGGTCTCCGCTACGACCTCACCGTTCCTTTTGCTCGCTACGTTGTGATGAACCGTCACGAGATTGCTTTTCCATTTAAGCGCTACCAAATGCAACCTGTGTGGAGAGCGGATCGTCCACAAAAAGGTCGCTACCGCGAATTTTACCAATGTGATGCCGATGTGGTGGGCACAACTTCCCTCCTATGCGAAGCAGAGATTGTGATGATGATTCGTGAGGTGATGCAGGGATTGGGCATTGCTGATTTTACTATCAAGATAAACCATAGAGGTGTATTAAAAGGCATAGCCGATAGCATTAAAGCGGAAGGCAAAGAAACCGCCTTGTATGTGGCCATCGATAAATTAGATAAAATTGGTCAGGAGGGTGTCAGCAAAGAATTAACTGAGGCCGGATTTACGTCTGATAATATTGACTTGCTTTTTAAACTCTTAAGCACCAGCGGCAGCAATGAAGAAAAGCGCTTGGCACTGGCTGCCTTATTCAATTCCGACAGCGGACAAAAAGGTTTAAATGACTTAAAAGAAGTATTTAATCTCTTAGAAGAGGCTGACAGTAATCAAAACAACCTGGAGTTTGATATTGCCCTCGCCAGAGGTCTCAGTTATTACACCGGCTGCATCTTTGAAGTGAAAATCAACAATGTGGCTATTGGCAGCGTGAGTGGCGGTGGACGTTATGATAATCTGACGCAGAGCTTTGGCGACAAGGAAAATCTCTCCGGTGTTGGCATTTCTTTCGGTGTTGATCGCATTTATGATGTGATGGAAGAATTGCAGCTTTTCCCTAAGGAAACACAACGTTCTTCTACCGTATTGATTTGTCATTTTGATAAAGAAAGTATGCGTTATAGTTTGAAACTGCTTACACAACTCAGGGCTAAGGGTATTGCCGCAGAACTCTATCCGGATGAGGCTAAAATCAAGAAACAATTGGATTATGCGAACAAGAAAATGATTCCCTATGTGATGGTGATTGGTGAAGAAGAACGCAACAGCGGATTACTGGCCTTTAAAAATATGGAAGCCGGAACACAGGAGAAATTAGCGATAGAACAAATTATAGGATTATTGAGTAAGTAACCAACTAACTGTGATCGGGACATATCCCGAAATAAAACCTAACCAATTTTATTATCACAGCATGTTGTTAAATATCCAATCAAAACATTCATTAAACTAACTTTTATAAATGTCATTTAAGCACGCCATATCTACCGAAACCATAAGCTTAGAGACGCTCGAGAAAATTGTCTTCTCTTCTGGTACTTTGTCGCTTTCGGATGAAGCCAAAATGCGCATTGAAAAGTGCAGACTTTATTTGAATGATAAATTAAAAAAGTCGAGTGCTCCCATTTATGGCATTAACACAGGCTTTGGCTCACTATACAACAAAAACATTTCTTCCGATCAACTCGAAAAGTTACAGGAGAATTTAGTGAAGTCGCACGCTTGTGGCATTGGTGCCGAAGTACCCTCAGATATTGTGCGCTTAATGCTTTTTCTGAAAGTACAATCATTGGCTTATGGTAACTCAGGTGTACAAGTAAGTACTGCGCAACGTTTAGTGGATTTCTTTAATCATGAAGTGTATCCTGTAGTTTATGAAATGGGTTCACTCGGTGCTTCAGGTGATTTAGCTCCCTTAGCACATTTATGTTTACCCATGCTAAACGAAGGTGAAGCTTACGTAAAGCAGGTAAAAACTCCGGCAATACTTTTCAACAAGACTTTTCAATGGAATCCTTTGCATTTACAATCTAAAGAAGGATTGGCTTTGCTTAATGGCACACAGTTTATGCTGGCATACGGGGTGTGGTGTACTTTACATGCCAATCGTATTCTAAAACTGGCCAACATTATCGGAGCACTTTCACTGGATGCCTTTGACGGCCGCATTGAAGCTTTCGATGAAAAAATACACGCAGTTCGTCCGCATGCAGGCCAAGTAAATGTTGCGGCAACCATTCGCGAATTGCTCAAAGGCTCTGAAATTATTCGTCAGCCGAAAAAACACGTACAAGACCCCTACTCCTTCCGTTGTATTCCGCAAGTGCATGGCGCCAGTGCTGATACCATTGCGTATGTCAGTCAGGTAATGCTGAAAGAAGCTAATAGCGTTACTGATAATCCGAATGTCTTCCCTGATGAGGATGCCATTTTATCTGGTGGTAATTTTCACGGTCAGCCCTTAGCCTTGGCACTCGATTTTCTTGCCATCGCGGTAGCAGAATTGGGCAATATTTCAGAACGCAGAACTTTTCAGCTCATCTCTGGTTCGCGCGATTTACCGAATTACCTTGTGGCCAATCCGGGTATTAACTCAGGTATGATGATCCCCCAATACACTGCTGCTTCTATTGTAAGTCAAAATAAGCAATTGTGTACGCCTGCCTCTGTAGATTCTATTGTTTCCTCTAACGGACAGGAAGACCATGTGAGCATGGGGGCCAATGCAGCCACCAAGGTGTATAAAGTGGTGAATAATTTGTATTCAATATTGGCCATAGAACTATTGACGGCTGCACAGGCGATTGAATTCAGAAAACCCTTGCATACTTCCCCTTTCCTGGAAAACTTTGTAGATACTTTCAGGAAGGAAGTTTCGTTTATACAAGAAGATCGCTTGATGCACAATGACATGAAAAAAGCAGAAGATTTTTTAAAAAATATTGAATTGAACAAATGATTCGTTTTTCCTTTTTTTTCTTTTTACTCCTGAGCACAACACTGGCCTTCGCTCAACCGTATACGAGCAGGCTTGGTCGCTTTCGGGTCGATGAGAGAAAAGGATGTGCGCCACTTACCGTTACTTTTGAAACCCTTTTGCCTGGAGGCTGCGGTGCAAATCCTTGTATAATTGATTTTCTGGGTGACGGCTTTACACAACCTGCCGATAGTCGTAACACATCACCTGCTTCTTTTACTTACACAACACCTGGTATTTATTTATTAAAAGTATGTTACAGTAATCAATGTGCAGCCAATGAAGTAGATGACATACAAATTGAAGTGGTCGCTAATCTTCAACCTGATTTTGATCTCTATACTTGTAATGGCAATGGTGTTCAGGTAAAAATCAATGACAATGTGTACAATCAATATATAATCAATTATAGTGATGGTACGAGTACAACCGTTCCCTCAGGTTCGCTGGCAAAGGACAACCATACTTTAGCTACAGCAGGTGCCAAAACTGTTTCTGTACGTGGACGCAACCTGAATGCTGCTGATAACTGCGCTACTTTACAAAAGAATATAACAGCCGTGGCGGCTGTGGCTCCTGGTAATTTCAATTCGCTTACTGCCATCAACGAAAGTGAAATTGATCTGCGCTACATTTTACCCGTTAACACATTAAGCAGAATTGATATTGCGCTTAACAATGCCTCAACATTTCAGCAGTTAAAATTTACTTTTGAGGACAACCGTGATACGGTGAGTAACTTAAGTAACAACAGTGCATATTATTGTTACAGAATCAGCTCCATTGATGCCTGCACAAATACTGCCGCTAACACTTCACCTATTATTTGCTCCGTGCGTTTAAATGCCACTGCGCAAGACGGCTTTAATCGACTTGACTGGATTGGCAACAATACGGGTGTAACGGCCTACAGTGTGGGAAGAGATGATCAAGCGAGTTATTTCGGGGGCGTCTCTCCTGCCCTTACCACCATTAACGATACAGAAAGTATTTGCAATGAAGAACATTGTTATCGGCTTACTGCCAATTATGCTGATGGTGCAACATCTACTTCGTTGATAAAATGTGTAGAGAGTTTTACTAATCAACAACCACCTGCCCTTACAGATATTACGGCAAGCATCAACGACAATGAAGAAGCTGAATTAGTATGGACAGATGCCCCTCAAGCCACAGTGTATTACATATACAAGAATACCAATGGTGGTACGTATGCATTTCTGGAAACCGACACGCAATCACCATTTACCGATACTGCAATTGAACTTGCTACTAATGCGTGTTATCAAATTTTATATGATGATGCCTGCGAGAATAAAAGTAACCTGAGCCCAGAAGCTTGCCCCGTAGTATTAAGCGCTAACCTAAGCACCGATAATGCTGTTAATCTCTCCTGGACTAACTATCAGGGTTGGACCAATGGCATTGTTGGTTATCGCCTGGAGAAGTATTCGCAGTCTGGGGGATTACTGCGCGTATTCAATGTGGGTAATGTCAACACTTTTACGGACAATGAAGTTGATCTTTTTAATCAACAAACCTATTACAGAATTTTTGTGCTGCCTAATGATGGCGCGCTTGGAGCTGCTACATCCAACAGATTGGAGGTAATTCGAAGACCAAATTTATTTTACCCACGCGCATTTACTCCAGATGATCAAGGGCCTGTTGAAAACGAAATCTTCAGGGTTTTTGGTCAGTACATTTCTTCTTTCGAAATGAAAATATTCAACCGCTGGGGCGAACTGGTCTTTACCTCCAACAGCATTGATCAGGGGTGGGACGGCACATTCCGCGGTGTTGATCAACCCGATGGAACTTATGCTTTCGTATCAAATATCACTGACTTTACCGGAAGAATTTTTACTGAATCCGGTGCCGTTGTACTGATGCGTAAAAAGTAATTCAACTATTGCTTTCACTTTTAGAAACCACAGATCCGCCAGCCGGATGCACAGGTTTCATAAATTTCCACAGATACGTTTCCATGATCCGTGAGAATCTTTGAAATCTATGGCAAAAGAAAGTCCAAGACTTAACTAAGTTAATCCTTTCCTGTATTTTCGCACCCGATGTACAATTAAACTCAATAGCTATGTTTGATATGATGAAGATGATGGGCAAAATGAAAGAAGTGCAGGCCCGCATCAAAGAAGCACAAGATAATCTGGTAAATATAAGTGCCAATGGTGAATCGGGCGGTGGCATGGTACAGGCTACAGTCAACGGAAAACGTCAGCTAATGTCGCTTACCATAGATCCTTCATTAATAAAATCAGAAGACAAAGGCATTTTACAAGACCTGATTATTGCGGCTGTGAATAAGGCGAGTGATGAGGCGGAGATACTCGCCAAAGAATCGTTAAAGAAAAGCACAGAGGGATTGTTGCCAAATATTCCAGGTATGGATTTGGGTAGCTTAATGGGTGGTTAAAATAGGCCTTCATTATTTCTTATATAACTGACCTTTCATCATCAATCGTTATCAATTGAGTACAGTAGCAGTTGTTATTTTAAACTATAACGGAGAGCATTTTCTCCGCCAATTTCTTCCTGCTGTTATTGAATACAGTAATGAGGCGGAAATCATAGTAGCTGACAACGCCTCCACTGATCAATCTATTACTATACTTACAAAGGAGTTTCCGACTGTACGCCTCATACAGCTGAAAAACAATTTCGGATTCTGCGGTGGCTATAACCGAGCCTTACAAGAAGTTAATGCCGATTATTATGTGTTGCTCAATTCTGATGTTGAAGTAACAGCGCTATGGCTTCAGCCGGTTGTACAATTTTTGGATAATAATCTCAATGTTGCAGCGGTTCAGCCTAAAATAAAATCCTTTCACAACAAAGAATACTTTGAATATGCCGGAGCAGCTGGTGGTTTCATTGACAGCTTAGGCTATCCCTTTTGCCGAGGAAGAATTTTTGATGAATTAGAGAAAGACCTTGGCCAGTACAATGACACTAAAGAAATATTCTGGGCTACTGGTGCTTGTATGGTCGTGCGCAGTAAACTGTATCACCAACTTGGTGGTCTGGACGAAGACTTCTTCGCGCACATGGAAGAAATTGATCTATGCTGGCGCTTAAAGCGACAAGGGCATTCCATTTATTATGTTGGGGATAGCACTGTATATCATGTGGGTGGTGGAACATTAGCTAAAGTAAACCCGAAGAAGACTTACCTGAATTTTAGAAATGGACTTTCGTTACTTATCAAGAACCTAACATTTTCGGCCCTCCTCTGGAAACTTCCTTTTCGAGTAATGCTAGACTATGTAGCGGCTCTGCGCTTCTTATTGACAGGCCAAGGCAAACATGCCTGGGCTATAGTTTGTGCACATGGAGATGTTTTTTTTGTAAAGCTTGGATCAACCCTGAGCAAGCGAACGTCAAGCCATAACCCCAGATTGACAGGGATTTATTCAGGCTTACTGATATGGCAACACTTTATAGAGAAGAGAAAGCCATCAATATAATAACTAAAATTTAGTGACCTATAATTAAAAAAACCTTTGCGCTTAGAATTGTATTAAAACCGAAGAGGACGCTAAGGTTCGCGAAGAAGATCCCTAACTCCGCGAATCTTTGTGCTCTTTGCGGTTATAAAGTGGTTAAACATATGCTTCAAGGTTGATCAGGGAATCTTAATATTGAATTAAAAATCCCAGATATGGGCTCTTTTCCGTTGATATCTGCGTAGATTCATGATGAAAGCTAAGGCCAAATAGACGAAAATGGGTGATCCATAGGTAATAAAAGAAGCATAGATAAAGAAAAGGCGAATGCTCCAGGTAGCCACACCAAGCTTTTCACCTAACCTGTGACACACACCAAAAGCATAGTTTTCCCACAAAAATTGAATTTGATTCACTAAACTTTTCATAAAGATTAACTCGGGTTTTAACTTCAAAATCTACACTTTATCGGAAAAACAGGAACTTGGTAACAAAGTTAGGCATTGTCAGATTCTCAAATTTCGGCCAAATCACATTTTTTTGACTATTATTGCACAAAAATTACATCAAAGTAGTTATACAACTCTAAAACTAACCAAAAACGTATTCCAATGAGAAAATTAGTTTACTCGCTACTCATCTTGGCTACCTTAACCATGGCGGGCTGTACATTGCCCCAAATGATTAAGAAGGCAAAAGAGCAACAATTGACTGTTACTCCTAACCCCCTAGAAGTTCACAAGGATACCGTAGCCTTCGATATGGCTGCCAACCTCCCTGTAAAAATGCTTAAGAAAGGAACATCTTATACGATTAACCCTTTTTACAAGTATAACGACCAGGAATTAGCCATTAGCTCAATTGAAATTAAAGCTGAAGACTATCCAAATTCAGGAACAGAACAGCCAAGAGCAACTAAATCTTTCTCATTCCCTTACCAACCAGCCATGAAAACTGGTGTTATGGAAATCGAAGGTGTAGCCTCAGCTAAAGGTAAGTCTAAGACTACTCCACGCATGCAGGTTGCTACTGGACTTATCACTACTTCTAAATTAGTGAAGCCTGTATACCACGCTGCTTTCGCAGCACATGGTTACAACAACGCTGAAGAAATTGTTCCTGTTGTTATCCCTGATTTTATTTTCGAACAGGGCCGTTCAGTATTACGTACTTCTGAAACAAGAGCAGATAAAGGAAAGCAACTAGATGCATTTATCGCAGCTAAAAACTTAACGCGTACAGTAACTATCACAGGTACTCACTCTCCTGAAGGTGCTGAACGTATCAACAAAAAACTATCTGAAGAGCGTGCGGCTGCTATTGAAAAATACTATCGCGCTCAAATGAAAAAATATGACTACAAAGGCAAAGCTGATTCTATCAAGTTTATCATTAAGCCTGTAGTTGAAGATTGGGCTGAGTTTAAGAAGGCTTTGTCTGCTTACGAAGGCATCTCTTCTGAAGAGAAATCTGCTTTCTTGAACATTGTTAACAATGGCTCTGATTTTGAAGCTCAAGAGAAGGAATTGAAGAAATTAGCTTCTTACAAGAAAGTTTTCAAAGAAGTATATCCTGGTTTACGTACTGCTAAAACTGAAATCTTAACTGTAAAAGATAAGAAGACAGATGCTGAAATCTCTGTTTTAGCTAAGCAAATAGTTGGTGGTTCAGTTTCTACTGATGCACTTTCTTTCGAAGAAATGATGTACGCTGCAACGCTTACTCCTTCTTTAGAAGAAAAAGCAGCTATCTACGAAGCAGCTACCAAAAAAGGTACCAACTGGAATGCTCACAATAACTTAGGCGCTGTTTACATCGCTCAAGCTATCGAAAACCCGGCAAATGCTACTGACCTTGCTAACAAGGCTAAGGCTCAATTAGATATCGCTGCTAAGATTAATGCAACAGGCGAAGTTCACGCTAACCTGGCTTCTGTAAACATGATGATGGGCAATGCTTACGCTGCTTACAACCATGCTACTGCTGCCCTTGGCAAGAACTTATCTTCTGATAACAGCCGCGGTGTAAATGGCGTTAAAGGCGCTACTGAGATCGTTAAGGCTCAATATGCTGAAGCTGTTCGTTCAACTTCATCTGCTACTGACAATGCTGACAACGCTTTCAACAAAGGTCTTGCTCAGGTCTTGAATAAGGATTACCAAAATGCTGTTACTTCATTCGGTGAAGCTACTGGCAAAAACAGCAACCTGGCTATCGCTCACTACGGTGCAGCTGTAGCGCATGCTCGTTTAGGTAATGCTGATAAGGTGGTAGAAAGCTTAACAGCTGCTGTACGCATCGATTCTTCTTTGAAGCAGGCTGCCCTATCTGATCTTGAATTCTCTAAGTTTGCGGCTACCGAAACGTTCCGCAATGCTTTGAAATAAGCAAAACACAATCATTGGATGAGAAACCCTTCTGCGCAAGCAGAGGGGTTTTTTATTTATTTAAAATGACTGGCGGGCTTTTATACTAGGTCTGGTCATACTATTTTTACGCACTTTCTTACAATTATGAGAGAAATTCAGTTTAGAGAAGCCCTTCGTGAAGCCATGAATGAAGAAATGCGCAGAGACCCTAGCGTATTTTTAATGGGTGAAGAAGTGGCAGAATATAATGGTGCTTACAAAGTAAGCCAGGGTATGTTGGATGAGTTTGGTCCTGACCGCGTGATCGATACTCCTATCGCTGAGCTCGGCTTTGCCGGTATTGGTGTGGGTGCTGCCATGAATGGTCTGCGTCCGATCATAGAGTTCATGACTTTTAACTTCTCTTTGGTTGCTATAGACCCTATTATCAGCTCAGCTGCTAAAATGCTGTCTATGTCTGGTGGCCAGATAAATGTACCTATCGTGTTCAGAGGTCCTACCGGTAATGCAGGCCAACTAGGTGCACAGCACTCTCAGAACTTTGAAAACTGGTATGCTAATACGCCAGGATTAAAGGTAGTAGTACCTTCAAATCCATATGATGCAAAAGGTTTGTTGAAGACTGCCATTCGTGACAACGACCCTGTAATTTTTATGGAGTCGGAGGTGATGTATGGTGAAAAGATGCATGTACCCGCTGAAGAATACCTGATACCAATTGGTGTCGCTGATACAAAGCGTGAGGGTACTGATGTAACAATCGTTTCCTTCGGTAAAATCATGAAAGTAGCTTTGGCTGCTGCAGAGGAATTGCAGAAAGATGGTATCTCCTGTGAAGTTATCGATTTGCGTTCAGTTCGTCCGATTGATTACGTGGCTATTGTGGAGTCTGTTAAGAAAACCAATCGACTAGTAATCGTTGAAGAGGCTTGGCCTTTGTCTTCCATTGCTACAGAAATAACCTACCACGTACAGAAGCACGCCTTCGATTATCTGGATGCACCTATTCAACGTGTAAACAGTTTTGATGTGCCACTTCCCTATGCACCTACTTTAATTCAGGCTATTTTACCCAATGTAGAAAAGACTGTAAAGGCGGTGAAAGCGGTGATGTATAGAGATTAATTTCAAACTTGAAATTTGAAATTTGAAATTATAAAAAAGCCACTGACAAAATCAGTGGCTTTTTTTTTGTGCTGCTTTATAAAGAATCAAAATTTTCAAATCAATCAACGAATTATCCCATCAACGAATTAACGAATCAACTCATCAGCACATCAACTACGCCACTTTAGATAAGTGCTTTACAAACAAGCGCTTCACCACGGGCATTAGTGTTTCTTTTTGGGGAAACTTTGACCTAGAAATTACTAAAAAAGTAGCAGGGTTCGGTAAGTCTTTAAAGCGCTTAACTAAATCCAACTTCATATTCTCATATGTTGTTGCCAGCGTCCTCATTTGTGTTTCGAGGTAAATTGTTTGTAAGCTTCTCATGGGTTCATGCCTATCTTCAAAAATGCTTACCTGATAACGATAAATGGCCGTCTCTTTTTCTGGAGGTTGACTAACAAAAAGATAACCTTCATTGGCATATAAAGGTGTTACTCCTATGGGTGCCAATTCACATTGTGATTCTACGTGTTCATAGATAAGCGAGCCTTCATCCAATGAATTTTTAAATTGAGGCAAGGCATAATCAATAATGGCTTCCAACTCTTCCATTATTGCATCATCCTCCACTAATTGTTTATAACTCAATTCAAGCTTTTGTAAATCCTCTATAGAAAGTTCTTTAGGAAAAGCATCTTTAAAAACCATCTTCGTTCGTTTTAACTCCTGTAGATTTCTGAAGTGAAACACCAAGTCGCCTAAATAGGGATACAACTCTACCCTACTGAAAGATTGTCGAACGTTTTGCAGGTAAGCTAACAACATGTACTTCTTATACTCAAAGTCAATCAGTCCCTGCGTAATCCAGTCTTTTGATAAGTTCATACGATTGTATTTTGACTCTTAAAATAATAAAAATGCCGATTGAATAAGCTTGTTTATAATAAGTCTAAATAAATTATATTTGCGGCCTCATGCTGACCAAAAAACGTGTACTGATTGCCGATAAGCAGGCCCTGACTCTTGCAGGTACAATTGCCCTGCTCAATCAGCACGCTGATGCAATGCTAGTTGGCACTGTAACGCGTTATGAGGCGCTTGACCAGGCTCTTATCCAACATAAACCTGATATACTTCTAATCGACTACAGTATCGGTGGTGAGGCTTGCCTGAAGGCTTTGGCAAGATTGTCAACTGATTCACCTGAAACATCCATTTTCTTACTTTCTTCAGAAAAGGATAAGTCACTCATTTTACATGCTTTGCAAACTGGTGCTGCTGTTTACGTGACCAAAGATTGTAGCGAACAAGAGGTTCATCGTGCTATTGAAGCCAGCCTTAAGGGCGAGAAGTTCTATTGTCAAAGTGTGCTCAACCTCATTATGGATAAACACTTTGTTCAGCCAATTGAGCCTGTCGAAAACGGATTATTAACGGCCAGGGAAAAGGAAGTACTGGCACTACTTGCTAAGGGTAAACAGACCCAGGCCGTTGCAGAATTACTTTACTTGAGTCCACATACGGTGCACACACACCGCAAAAGCATCATTAAAAAGCTGAGTATTAAATCACCCACAGAGTTCGTAGTAAGGGCCATGGATCTTGGCTTGCTCAAAAATTAATGACATTATTCAACCTTGAGACACCTACCCTCTAGAGGGTAGATGAAAAATAGCTCTAACAAGCGATTGACGGAGATCTTATGCAGACCCTACCTTTGTTTAGAATTAATCTAAACAAAATGTTAAGAAATATACTATTTATAGCTTTTTCACTGTTTTCAGCTGGCATTATGGCTCAAAACGGCAGTATTAAAGGAAATATCAAAACGGCAGATAGCAAGCCTGCAGAGTTTGTAAATATATCTGTAAAAGGAAGTGCCAAGGGATCAGTTACTGATAAAGAAGGTAATTTTCTAATCAGCAACCTTAAACCCGGCACCTATCAATTGGTTGCCTCTTTTGTGGGTGCCTCAAAGCAAGAGCAAAGTATTGAAGTAAAAGCCAACGAAGTAAGCCTTGTGAATTTTACTTTAGATGAAACAGCAACTGCTTTATCAGAAATAACAGTTACCGATGCCCGTATTAACAAATACTATCGTAATGACAATGCTATTGTTGCCAAGCAACCTTTAAAGGATTTGGAGAACCCCCAGGTGTACAATTCCATTTCAAAAGAGATATTGGCTGATCAGGTAGTAACTAACTTCAATGATGCCTTAAAAAATGCTACAGGTATTACTCGCTTATGGGAATCTACCGGACGTGGTGGTGATGGGGCCGAATTCTTTTCATTACGTGGCTTTGCTGTACAACCTTCTATGGTAAATGGTTTGCCCAGTGTTAACAACGGTGGACTAGATCCAATAAACATAGAAACGATTGATGTTATTAAAGGTCCATCCGGTACTTTGTTTGGAAGCCCCCTTATCTCCTATGGTGGTCTGATCAACGTTACCACAAAAAGACCGTATGAAAGTCTGGGAGGAGAACTCACCTACATCAGTGGAAGCAATGCCCTAAACCGTTTCACTGCGGATGTCAATCTGCCTTTAAGTGAACAGGCTTTTGCACGCATTAACACTGCATACCACAGCGAAAACTCTTTTCAGGATGCCGGTTTTAAAAAGTCAATTTTCATAGCACCTTCCTTCAAGTTTAAGGCTAATGAAAAACTAACCTTCCTGATTAATACAGAGTTTATGAATGCAGAGGCAGCAAACCCTGCTATGCTATTTCTAAGCCGCTATTCAGCCTTGTCTTTCACCTCGCTGGACATCTTTGAAAAATACTATTCACGTTCTTTCACCAGCAACGATTTGTCCATCAAAAATCCAACGGTAGGTCTGCAGGCACAGGCGTTGTATAAACTCTCTGATGCATGGACATCTCAAACCGTAATATCCAGAAGCTCAGCCAAGACAGATGGTTATTACCATTACTTATGGGATTTCAGTGACGGCAATACTTTTGGTCGCTACATTTCTAAACGCAACGGTGAAACCAATACCACTGACATTCAGCAAAATTTCATTGGCAATTTTTCTATCGGCAATATTGAAAACAAAGTATTGATTGGCTTCGACTACTTCAGCTCAGCCATTCACAACGCTAGCACCGGGTGGTTGTTGGGAGGTACAGTTACCCTGGCCGATGGAGTTGATACCGGTATTCTTACCAAAGCAGCTGTGGATAATCTGGTGGCAGGTTCAAGCGAAGGTGTATCTACTGCCGAAAGTGAAGTAATAAGTGCTTATGTATCGGATGTAATCAACATCACCCCTGCCCTGTCAGTTTTAGCCAGCATACGTTTTGATCAGTTTGGTGGCAAGACATCGTACTATGCAACGGATGATGTGAAAGATCAAAGTGCTTTCTCTCCGAAGTTTGGTATTGTTTATCAGGTACTACCTGAAAAATTATCAGTTTTTGGTAATTACTTGAATGGATTTACCAACGTAGGGCCTACTCAAATTGCCGATATAGACGGAAGCAACCCACGCCTGGTCACTTTTGATCCTGAACAAGCCAACCAATATGAATTTGGTGTAAAAAGTAATCTACTCAATGGGAAACTATCTGCCACTGCTTCGTATTACAACATTGCTGTGAAAAATAGAGTAATGGTTGATCCGAATAACCAAAACAATTCTATACAAGGTGGTGAAGCACAAAGTACAGGATTTGAAGTAAGTCTTATTGCCAATCCAATTGAAGGTTTAAACATAATTGCAGGTTTTAGCAATAACGACAGTGAGATAGTTAAAGACAATCCCGGTGACGGTTACATTGGCTTGCGCCCTGAAGAGGCTGGCCCTGCTCAATTGGCAAACTTCTGGTTGAATTATACATTCAGCAACACTGCTGTTAAAGGTCTGGGCTTTGGATTGGGTGGTAATTATGCCAGTGATCATAAGACATTAAACAGAGCGAATACAGGAACGTTTGTGTTACCCGAATATACTGTACTTAATGCAGCACTTTCCTATACAGGCGATAAGTACGGCATCATTCTGAAAGTAAATAATTTAACTGACAAGCAATACTACTCCGGTTGGTCAACTGTGACACCACAAAACCTGCGCAACATTTCACTAAGTCTTAACTACAAGTTTTAAATGGTGTTCGACTAAAAAGTAAAACCATTATGAACCACTTGATTTTCTTGATGCATTTTTAATTGGCCTCACTCCTATCTCTCTCCTTTAGAGAGAGATAGGAGAATCAAGAAAATCAGGTGGTTACTTAAAGTGCCAAATTTTACTTACACAATTGATTTAATAAAACATAATGCAGTTTAGTTTTAAAAAGATTGCTGGCAAACTTCACCTCTGGCTCGGACTAACGTCCGGGCTAGTGGTTTTTATTGTCTCTATTACAGGATGTATATATGCATTTCAATATGACTTACAGGAACTCACACAAGATTACAGGCATGTAGTTGAACAACATACAGCATTCTTACCCCCTTCTATGCTAAAAGACATAGCTGAAGCAAAATTGCCAGGCAAGAAAATTCATGGTGTGCAGTATGAAGGAACAACAAGAGCTGCTTTTGTAAGCTTCTATGAGTTGGATCCCTTTTACTACTACCTCGTGTACATTAACCCTTATACAGGCGAAGTACTGAAGGTAAAAAATATGTCGCATGACTTTTTTTACCAAGTACTGCAAGGCCATTATTACTTATGGTTACCACCGACCATTGGACAACCTGTGGTGGCCACTTCATGCCTAATTTTTTTGATTATGCTTATAACCGGCATTGTGCTGTGGTGGCCTAAAAAAAACAAAGCCAAACAACGATTTACTATTAAGTGGAACGCGCGCTGGCGTAGAAAGAATTATGACCTACACAACGTATTTGGTTTTTACTCTTTGTTCATCACCCTGATACTTGCCATAACCGGATTAGTCTGGGGCTTTCAATGGTTTGGCGTTGGCGTATACCTACTGGCGGGTGGCGATAAAACAGCGATCTACGAAGAGCAATCAACAGCCAAAACTACTCCTACAGTTAGTCAACCCGTTGATGTGCTCTGGGCAAAACTTAAAGCGGAAAACCCTAAAGCAGAAATTCTTGAAGTACACTTTCCTGAAAGCGATACAGGCAGTATTGCAGCAACCATCAATCCCGATCGGCTTACCTATTGGAAAGCAGATTATCGTTTCTTCAATCAGTATACTTTAGCAGAAATAGAAGTTAATCAAATCTATGGCAAGCGTGCTAAAGCCAGTGGTGCCGACAAACTGATTCGGATGAATTACGATATTCACACTGGGGCTATTATGGGTTTTGCAGGTAAGCTGTTGGCATTCTTTGCCAGCCTGATAGCGGCTTCTTTACCCGTTACCGGTACGCTTATTTGGTGGGGACGCAGAAACAAGAAAAAGGTCGAAAAGGCAGTTTCCGAAGTTAATCTCAAGTCGTTTACTGACAAAAAAGAGGTGATTCCGGCCTGATTTCAGAAAGAGATTACTGCCATCTTGCCATTAGCCAGCAGGTCGCCTGACATGTTTCTATCTTTAAAAGCGATAAAAAAGGCTTAAAATGGAAAAATTGTCCTTTTTTCCTGTTTATGCTGGCTGTGGCACAATATCTGACAAGCCACCAGCATAATATTAATATTTCAACTTAATTATTCAGTACGTATATGTCAAAAATTAACTTCAAACCCAACGAAGACAGAGTGCTTGTAGAAGCAGCTCCTGCAGAAGAAAAAACCTCTTCTGGCATTATCATTCCCGACACGGCTAAAGAGAAGCCCCAGAAAGGAAAAGTTATAGCCGTTGGCGATGGCTTAAAAGACAAACCAGTAACAGTGAAAGTTGGCGACAACATCCTTTACGGGAAGTATGCTGGTACAGAAATTACCATTGAAGGTAAAGAATACCTGATCATGCGTAACTCTGACATTTTCGGTACTATTTAATTCACTCAAACAATCACTACAATGGCTAAAGAAATTACATTCGATACTTCCGCTCGCGACAGACTAAAAAGAGGCGTTGACAAATTAGCAGACGCAGTTAAAGTTACATTAGGTCCTAAAGGCCGTAACGTTATCCTTGATAAAAAATTCGGTGCTCCTACGGTTACTAAAGATGGTGTGTCTGTAGCAAAGGAAATTGAATTGAAAGACCCTATCGAAAATATGGGTGCTCAATTGGTTAAAGAAGTTGCCTCTAAAACTGCTGATGCAGCGGGTGATGGAACAACAACTGCAACCGTATTGGCACAATCTATCTATGCTCACGGTATTAAGAACGTGGCTGCTGGTGCTAACCCAATGGACCTTAAGCGTGGTATCGACAAGGCTGTTCATGCAGTAGTTGACAACTTAAGAAAGCAAAGCAAGAAGATTAAAGATTCAAGCGAAATACAACAAGTAGCTACTATCTCTGCTAACAGCGATGAGACAATCGGTAAAATGATTGCTGACGCAATGGAAAAAGTTGGTAAAGATGGTGTAATCACTGTTGAAGAAGCTAAAGGAACAGAAACTGAAGTGAAAACTGTAGAAGGTATGCAGTTCGATCGCGGTTACCTATCTCCTTACTTTGTAACCAACGCTGAGAAAATGGAGGCTGAATTAGAAAGTCCTTACATTTTGATCTATGATAAAAAAATCAGCAGCATGAAGGAGTTGTTGCCTGTACTTGAGCAAACTGCTCAGACTGGTAAGCCGCTTGTTATCATTGCTGAAGAAGTTGAAGGTGAAGCTTTGGCTACTTTAGTGGTAAACAAAATCCGTGGTGCTCTCCGTGTAGCTGCCGTTAAGGCTCCTGGCTTTGGCGATCGCAGAAAAGCTATGTTAGAAGACATCGCCATCTTAACCGGTGGACAAGTGATCAGCGAAGAGCGTGGTTTCAAACTTGACAACACAACGCTTGACATGCTTGGTCGCGCTGAAAAAATAAATATTGATAAAGACAATACAACCATCGTAAATGGTGCTGGTAAAAAGGCAGACATTACAGGTCGTATAGGTCAAATCAAAGCGCAAATCGAGACTACAACCTCTGATTACGATAAAGAAAAATTACAAGAACGTTTAGCGAAACTTTCTGGTGGTGTGGCTATTCTTTACATTGGTGCTGCAACTGAAGTTGAAATGAAAGAGAAGAAAGATCGCGTAGATGATGCATTGCACGCAACACGTGCTGCGGTACAAGAAGGTATCGTTGCTGGTGGTGGTGTAGCTTACATCCGTGCTATCGAATCTTTGAAAGACCTTACAACACTTGGTCTTGACAACGAAGATCAAGCAACAGGTGTAAACATCGTTCGTCTTGCACTTGAGTCTCCTTTAAGAACCATTGCTGAAAATGCTGGTCAGGAAGCTTCAGTGATTGTGAACAAAGTAAAAGAAGGTAAGAAAGACTACGGATACAATGCTCGTGAGAACAAGTTTGAAAACTTCTTCGAAGCAGGTATCATCGATCCTACTAAGGTTTCTCGCTTAGCGCTTGAAAACGCAGCCTCTATCTCTGGCTTGTTGTTAACAACCGAAGCCGTAGTGTCTGAAATTCCTGAAGAAAATCCTGCACCAGCTATGCCTCAGGGCGGTGGCATGGGCGGCATGATGTAATCAGTTGACCTATAACTAGTAAAGGCTTCCCCGCAAGGGGAAGTCTTTTTTTTTTTGCCTCACCTTCAATCCTCTCGAGCAGAGAGTTTGAACAAGGGGGCTTAATTAACGGCATTGATTCAATAACTGACCTAATTACTCAGGTAGCATTGGATTTACGTTTTGTTGATTACATCGCCAATAGGATGTTCCTATGCTTTCTTCCAGCATGCTCAGGCAAGGCATTATGCTGGCGGGGCATGCGCGGATAGCATACAGCCTTGAATGAGTATGCGGGGCCATGCGGCCTGGGAGCAATACACTTGATTCATATTAAAGTCTAAAATGATATTGGATACACCTACTGTGGGGATAGATCATATGTTTGAAGGAAGTTTCTTGATTTTTTAATCTTTTTTGCAAAAAAGTGAGAGAATTTCGAATTGGCGTTTGCAAATAAAAAGCCTAAAACTATCTTTGCACTCCCATTTAGCACGGTCCGTTCGTCTAGGGGTTAGGACACCAGATTTTCATTCTGGTAACACGGGTTCGATTCCCGTACGGACTACAAGCCATAGTGCGAAGCCCTTGTAATTCAATGAATTGCAAGGGCTTTTTGTTTTATAACCACAAAGGACGCGAAGGTTCGCAAGGTTCTGTACTTTTCTTTTCCAACCTCTGCGATTAAAACACTTCAGCATTAGACGAAAAATTCTTCCTAACCGCAAAGAGCGCGAAGGTCGCAGAGCAATACATTCTTCTTTGCTAACCTCTGCCGGCTTTGCCGTTTAATCAAGATACTGCAGTACGCATCGTCCCTGAAATGGGAGACAATACTTGAAAAGAAAAAAACTTTCTAACCGCGAAGATCACAAAGGTTCGTAGAGCTCTGAACTCTTCTTTGCGAATCTCAGCGAACTCTGCGGTTTATGTTAATACATATCACGAAGAAGGATACCAGTGCTATGGTTTATCACTGCCTACAAACCGTTCTTACCTAATAAAAACCCAATGGCGCGATCTACATTAAGCTCAACACTTGCTTCAGATTTTAAGGAAGAGATATAACGTACAATCTCTTTTTGCCTTGATGGGGATAGTGTGTCAAATACTTGCTTCCCCTGCTTATTTGAACGCAGCGCTTGCACCAGTTTAGGATGTGGCTTTATCGTACAATTCTTTTATTAAATTCAATGGTTATTTTTATCATTTCATCAATGCGCTTGGGCGAATCTTTCAGCATGATGGTGTTTATGTACAATCGCCAATGACCACTATATTTCACCAAAGTCTGGTTGTAAAGCTTACCTTTAATCATACCACAAATGGGAATATGCCCTTTGTCTTTATCTGCAGCTTTAAAAATTTGATGTCAGATTTTTTTCAGGTACAAACACAAATGGGTTGATGCCTATTATTTCTATTGATGCTTTAAATGCAGGCATTAATTTATCTATTCTTTACTTCAACATCCACTTTGCTTAGTAGTTTAAGCTGAACAAGAAGAAAAGTTAAAGTAAAAAATTGATTTCAATGGTCAGCTAATTACTCTTTATAAGGAATTGCTGCAAACATTTGGTTAAGCTTCTCCTGGAGTACAAGCGCCATTCCCTGATCCATCATTTTAGGCATTTCGTCCTGTGCATGATTGAAATGTGTGCGTACGTTCACCCAGTCTTCCTTCAGGAATGCCATGGCAGCACTTACTGCATGCACGGACATGAGCCCTGTCATTGGAGAAGGTTTGTATTGCTGAAAATACGATTCCGCCTTGGCTAAATCTTTTTTGTAATAAGCATAGAAAAACGCTGCATCAATCCAGACGCTAGCCCTTAGTCCTTCGGGTATCGCGTCTACTTGTGCTAGGTAATCTTTCAAATGCGCTTCTGCTTTCTCAATATTACCCTGATCTGCTGCCTGCTGGTAAAGAAAATAATCAATATAAAGTCCCATATGTGCTTCCAGCTTTACCGCAAGTTGTTTGGCTTCATCTAATTCATCTGCATTAAAAAGAAGTGGGCGGGTACCTCCCATACCTTCACTGATGGTTTTTAAAAGCAGTACTTCAAAGCGTGCTGTATCTCCACCGCGTTGCAGGCGAAGTATACGGGCTCCGTCTGAAGAGAAGCCACCGGTATGCAAAGGAATGGCCGTAATAACAAAAATTGCGATAGAGAGATAGGCTATTAACAATAATAGATTTGATACAATGTGAAGTACCAATGGCAGAGGAGTTGCACTTTTCAGTAGTGCATGTGCAGTAAAAGCTACAACCGCCAGTAACAGGCTTGCGATGGGGCCACCGGCAGCGAATATAGAAAAGCGCTTGGTTAGCTCTTGCGATCCCCTGGGCGTACAAATGACCAGACCTCCAGAAGTATTTATGTTTTTATTCCGCTTGAATTTCCAGCCATCAGGTTCCTTGTTCCACAAGAGGGGACCAACAATATAAGTGCGGAAGTCAAAGTTCATTTTAATACCAGCCCAGGCATGACCCGCCTCATGAACAGCCACCACAAAAAAGAAGGCGGGGACAAAGAGAATAGCCATGGCGAGCACTACAGGCAGAGGTGTGCTATGCGCAGTCTTCAAGCCCAGCCGTGCCAGAAAAAGACCAGCCAAACCACCTAAAGATCCTAAGATGATAATTGAGGCAATTTGCTTAAACTTTTTATATTTCATAACACTACTTTAGTCGACAGAAGGAGCGTGTTATTACATGGCATGCAAAATATGATAGGCAATTGTATACAAGTCTTTTTCAGTTTTATGTCATCCTCTGGCTCACAACTACACAAACCAACATCTTTTCAAAATGTTTTCAATTGATCTCTATTGAAGGAAGATATGCTTGATCAAAAGACTTGTGGATAATGGTTATTATTTTAACCCTATCACTACCAACTAATCTCCCCAGACTATTGACGAGCGATGTGCGAAAGCACAAGGCAATTTTTTGCAATATTATTAATGCTTGTCCTCCGCCTTGGTTCGTGTCCTCACGAACCAACATATTATTAAATAAAAAATCAAACTCATTACGAAAATCTTTAATAATGAGATTCCTTTTCCACTCATTAATGATAGTTATCCAAAAGTATAACTCACCATTTTCGATATACGACTAACGTTTATACTCAAATATACTTTTGTCCATGTTCAATCACTTTGAATTGAAATCTTTCTAACCAAAATCTTGTCAGCAAAATAAATATATACCAGATACATCCCCTCCAGTAAATCATTAACCTGCACAATATCTTGTGTAGTAGTTTTAATCAACCGCATCTGACTATCATAAATTTCTACATGATCAAATTCGTCACCTTGAATTGTAATAAAACTACTGGCCGGATTGGGAAACAAAGCAACCTCATCTGATCTATCTCTGTCCACTTTCTCAATTTTAAGATCTGTCGAAGTATCATCAAAATCCACTTGCCTTAACTTATAATAGGTTCGTCCGTTGTGGTGTCTGTCATCATATTGTACAACATATGTATTCAATTCATTTGAAGTACCTGTAGCACTTGTTTCTATGATCGGTTGCCAATTAAACGCGTCCTTTGATTCAAGGATTTCGAAGTAATCGTTATTTAACTCGCTAGCAGTAGTCCAGGCAAACTCCAATATGTCAGCATTAACTATACTTACCTTGAAATTCAATAGTGATACTGGTAATGGTGTTTCACTAATGTTGCTGGAACCGAAAGTAAAATGGCTGCCATTACTTATTGATGTTACGTTTTGAAATTGATAATTGTTATTGCTGAGATCGTAAGCTCCTGTAATAGGTGTCTCATCTGAAAATAAGCCATCCTGATCTGAGTCAATTAAAAGTACTAAGTCACTGACTGTAATTGAACCAAGATTTGAAAGCTGAAAAGCTATGTTAAGGTTTCCAATATCAACGGCATCGCCTTCACTATTAACTTCGCTTGTAAACCAAACTCGACTAGATCTGGCTTCAACACCATCAGGAATATCACTGGTTTCCATTGCACTTAAACCATCGTTATTATGCCCCCAAAACAAAAATTCGTTTACATCAATACTTGTTGCTTCAATACTTACAATACCTGTGCCCTGTGTTACTAATCTTACTGTAGATGCATCAATCCTGCCGATGCCCGCTACATCGTAGTCAAAACCACTAACGTCTCCTGCATACAAATCATTACTTGTTAAAGCTATATCATATTTAGCTGAAAGGTAGTTTTCAATGATGGGCAAGTCTAACTCATCAAGTGCTTCATTGAATACAATAATCTCAGCTATATATCCATTAAACCAGAATGGAAATACAGCATTAGGCGAACCACCTGCACCAATAGTAAAGAGATTAAATGCTCCCGGATTGTGATTTGATGTAAAGGTTCTTTCAAGTTGCCCGTTTACCCGCACCTCCGTACCATTAATTACATCTTCTCTAAATACAACTGAGCTTATTACCCAATTCTCAACTGAAAATAAACCTGGTACTACTGTTGAAGGATGTGTTGCATCAACAGGATCAAACCCTGGCCCTACAAAATTTGAAGTTCTTGGCGGGTTAAAAGCATTGTCAGTAATATAACGACCCTCCCAGCCTGATTGGTAGTCGCCCCAAACACTACCAGCATATACAATATTTGGTCTATACACAGCACATACCGTTAAGTTAGGATACGATGCGGCATTAATAAAGATGTCCGTTAGTATTTGTTGATCTATACCATTAAAACTTATGGCTGTTCTCTGGTTAACAAAATTTTCAGCCACTGTTGGATTGCCCAGTATAGCGTGTTGCACATTATTTCCTGACAGATCAGAAATCTGTGTAAGGTTTACTCCTACCACATCGGTTTGCCGATTAGCATCTATCCAATAAATAAGATTTGAACTTCCATCATTATTACCGACTCCACCCGGTCCCCGCTGTGCAGAAGCACTGAGAAAAGAAAAAATTAGCGTACCAATCAGTAAGGAAAGGTTGCAATGTTGACTGCTACATGTTGAAGAAGGGCACATCACTGACATCATTACTATCAGAATTCAGCTTATCTGACAGGCCCTGAAAAGTTAACAGCATTGACTTCTTGATGCAATTGCAGAACTATGAGGGCAAAAACTGTCTCTGAAATTCTGTATAAAAGTATCAGGAGTAGACCCTAAAAAACGTTTTAAAAAGTTCAAATAAAATCTTAAAAAGACTATCCATAATTTACAAATTACCCGCTTAACATATTAAAGGTTGTTTTGTGTTAATGGTGTGCCACTGGATCGATCTGGCTCAGCGGTGTACTTCTTCTGTGTAATCTCTAGTTCTTCATTTAGTTAAGACTTTTGTTTGCTTCAATAAATGCTTTCATAATTTCAGGAACTCTCTGCTTGAAGCTCATTTCGCTTAACATTTCATCGCTTAAACTTTCATCCTCAGTATAGATAATATTAGTTGATATCAATATATCTTCAATAGTCGTCAATTTGAATAGTGATTTGTTTTTTGAGATGTAGTAAGTTGTTGGGTATTCTGTGTTTCGTACACCAAATATTAATTCTCCATACCCCGCTTTTAGCGGAACAATATCTTTTTCGGAAAAGTAAACCACACTTATGTTTTGATTAATCTCTAAAGGGCCATAAGTTTCGGGATCCTTATCAAGCAGCAGCTTACTAACATCTTTGAAGTCATCGTTCTTTACAATTAGAATAAACTCTACGTCATCTTTGTATTGATCCACTAAATCATTTAAGTGTTTCAACTCTTTTTTACATTGTTCTATTTTTCTAGAAAATGTTTGAAGGTATATTGGCTTAGTTATAGAATCAGTATTAATGGTGCTCCCATTTTTATCTTTAAAGGTAAAACCACCAATAAATTCGTTTTTCAATTTTTCATCCAGACAATCGCTTACAGGATTCTCAAAAAATGCAATCTTACCAGTGCTTAAAAATCTATCTCTGCCTTCATTAAGACATGCTGTTATTTTTTTAGAATAAGTCGGTTCATTAGTACAAGCTCCTATCAGGAGTGTAACAGGAAGTATCAATCTAATTAAGTTTTTTTTCATTATTTGGTAATGAATTATAGCTATTACTTTATGTTTCATTTTACCTGCTATTCAATACAAAAGAAATAGTGGAAAAGAATTAGCGGCTTTGGCCAGGAGAAGGTTCTATATACTCTGTACATATGTTCCAAACAGTTCAACCCCTATAAAAGCACTATCTTATAAACTTAAAAAAATATTTTTCAACCTGATTTAAACCTTTACAATAAAAATCTATCTAAATTCCAAAGAACAAAACAAGTCTTGGAAGACCGCGAACTACTCATTAAGATTCGGCAACCCGAAACCCGGAACTATGGCTTTAATATGCTGGTACGCACCTACCAGCAGCGGGTGTATACGCACGTGCGTAAAATGGTAATCGACCATGATGATGCCGATGACATTACCCAAGAGATCTTCATTAAAATACATAAGCATATTGATGGCTTTCGCGAAGATGCTCAACTATTTACCTGGATCTACAGAATTGCAACCAACGAATGCCTGACTTTTTTACAAAAGAAAAAAAGACGCTTCTTTCTACCTATCGGTGATCTGGCTGGCGAGCTGAGCGCCAAACTGGATGCCAACCCAGGACTTTCCGGTGACGAAATTCAGCTTAAACTACAGAAAGCACTCTTACAATTGCCTGATAAACAGCGGCTAGTTTTTAACATGAAATATTTCGAAGACCTTACTTATGAACAAATTGCAGATATAACAAAGACAAGTGTAGGGGCTTTAAAAGCGAGTTATCACTATGCAGTGAAAAAAATTGAAGAATTAATCATCATCTAATTAAACCCTGACTCCTCAAACCTATCTAACACCTGAAGATGAAGAAACTCGAAGACATACCCAAAAAAGATCACTTTAGCGCTCCTGAGGGCTATTTTGAGACACTTCCGGGTAGAATTAGTGCCCGAATTGAGCAGAAACCAGCTTTAATGGAAAGATCTGTTTTCCGTTATACACTACAATATACCTTACCCGTACTAGTTCTTTGTGTTTTAGGTGTGGTCTGGTTCTCGCAACCCGCTGCCGATACCAATAATACGGATGACTTATTCGCTACCATAGAAACTTCTGCTCTTATTGAATTTTTGGCCGATGCAGAAACTACCTCTTATGAAGATTTTTTAAATGAGATGAACCCTAGTCTTGCAGAAGCTGACAGTTTGGAAAATGTAGTTTACGGTTTATCATTTCCGGGTGATGAGATGGAAGATCTTTTAGATGAAATTGAAATAAATAATTTGTAACGCATGAAAAAGATATTAGCTCTTAGTTTTGTTTTATTTTCTCTGGCAGGCTACAGCAGCTTTGCGCAAGATGAGGAAGCATTACCACCAGATCCTGCCGCGAGGGAGAAAATTAATGCAGCCCGTGTTGCCTATATAACAGAAAGGTTGGCGCTAACACCAGCCGAAGCAGAGAAATTCTGGCCGCTTTACAGGGAGTTTACTGAAAAGCAGCGCACACTCAAGCACCAATTCAATCAGGCAAGAAAAGAAGGCAAACCAGCCGATGAGTTGCTTGATCTTGAATACAAATTGAAACAGCAAAACCTTGATCTTGAAAAAGAATATTCAGGAAAGATAAGACAAACCATTTCTCCGGAAAAACTTATGGGACTGCGCAGGGCGGAGGAAGATTTTCGTAAACTTATTTTACACCAGGTGCAACAACGACAAATGCAGCAGCAGCGAAGAGAATTGCAACGTGACCGTATGCAGCAAAGGCAACAACAACGCAATAACTAAAACCGTTTTGTCAATGGCATGAAAAGCCTTCGGCTTCTACTTTTAACCATCATATTATCAACGTCTTCTGCTGTAAATGCACAGGATGTTGATTCTTTATTACTTGGCGATGATCTTGACTTTCTGATCAACGGTGATTCACTTTCTGTATTTTCGCTCATCGATAGCCTATTAAGTTTGAATGCCAATCCTCACTCACAATTAGCTTTCAGATTAGGTTATAACAGTAATGTAATTGCAGCCGGAAGAACACTTGGTATTCAGAATTTTGGACTGACACCCGGCATTTCTTACTATCACAAATCCGGACTTTTTGCAGACGTATCCGGTTTCTGGAGTAATGACTTTGATCCCTCCTACTACCTCACTATTGCTTCGGTCGGTTATTCACCAATCATCTCCAAAAAGTTTAGTATGATGGCTACTTACGATCGCTATTTTTACAATACAAACACTGAAGACGCATACATACCTTATAAAAACGCGGCTTCACTCAACACTAGTTTTGATTATCGTTGGTTGAATACCGGTTTGACGTATTCACTTTATTTTGGTGATAAAAGTGTTCAACGCATTATGCCCTCAATTGGCGCTACATTCGAAATCAAGAAAAAAGCACTGATCAAACGCATTGCTATATTACCTGCTTTCTATCTTCTTTTAGGGGATGAAATATTTTATAGCACAGAAGTATTAATTCCGCAAACAAGACAAGAGGCTTTATACAACTTTAGAACTTATGGTAAAGTGTTTCCCACTATTGTAACAGAGACCAGGGAGTCCGGATTAATGAATTACTCCTTTACCCTTCCTGTAAGCATCTCCATAGGAAAAACCAATCTGCTGCTTACGTATGTTTATAGCATACCCAAAGCTTTACCCAGCGAAACACTCACTTTTTCAGAAAGCAGCTTCATTACAGCCTCCTTTAGCTGGTTGCCAGCGTTTAAGTCGCGTAAAAGCCCTTGGCAATAAGCCTTTCTTTCAATATACTTACAGCTAATAAACTGTTATTAGCATGTATTACAAGTCAATTATTACCTTTTGCTTATTAGGTGTGCTATTTACCGCACAAGGCCAAGACTACCGATGGCAACAACGCGCTGAATACAGCATGGATGTAAAACTCGATGTATCTACGCATAAAGTGAAGGGCACTCAAAAACTAGTGTATAACAATAATTCTAAAGACACCCTTACAAAAGTATATTATCATTTATTTTTCAATGCTTTTCAGCCGGGTAGCATGATGGATGTACGCTCAAGAAATATTACAGATCCGGATGCACGTGTGGGTGATAGAATATCCAAACTAAGCGAAAGCGAGATTGGATATCAGCATATTGAATCGCTTAAGCAAGATGGTAAGGACATTACCTGGAATATAGAAGGTACTGTAATGGAAGTAACCCTCGCTAAACCCTTGTTGCCGAACAGCAAAACAACTTTCGATATGAAGTTTGAAGCACAAGTGCCGGTTCAAATAAGAAGATCGGGGCGCAACAGCAAAGAGGATATTGCTTACTCTATGACGCAGTGGTACCCAAAACTAGCTGAATATGATTTTAAAGGATGGCACGCTTATCAATATGTAGCCAGAGAATTTCAAGGTGTGTGGGGAGATTTTGATGTTAAGATTACAATAGACCCCAAATTTGTAATTGGTGGAACTGGTGTATTACAAAATGCTGATAAGATCGGACATGGTTATGAAAGTGCTGGCAGTAAAGTAAGTCGCCCTTCCGGTGATTTAACCTGGCACTTTGTTGCCAAAAACGTGATTGACTTTGCCTTCGCTGCTGATCCTGAATACGTACACGAAACTGCACAAGTACCCAACGGACCAATGCTTCATTTCTTTTATCAGCCTGGTGAAAAAACAACGAACAATTGGAGGGAACTAAAGAACTATAGTGTTAAACACTTTGAGTTCATGAATAAAACGTTTGGCAAGTACCCTTACGAAACGTATTCCATTATTCAAGGTGGCGATGGTGGTATGGAATACCCTATGTGTACACTTATAACTGGTGAGAGAAGTATTGGTAGTCTTGTGGGTGTTATGGCGCACGAAGTTTCACACAGTTGGTACCAGGGTGTGTTGGCTTCTAATGAAGCATTATACCCATGGATGGATGAAGGCTTCACAGACTTCTCTTCCAATGAATCAATGACTGCTATGTTTAACCAAGATAAAAACAAAGCGCATGATGGTAGTTACAGGGGTTATTTTGCTTTAGTTAACAGCGGTTTACAGGAACCCATCAGTCAACATTCGGATCATTATAATACCAATAGAGCCTACGGTACAGCTGCTTATTCAATGGGCACTGTATTTCTTCACCAATTAAAATATGTAATGGGAGAAGAAGTTTTCTATAAAGCTATGCGCAGATATTACAACACCTGGAAGTTTAAACATCCTGAACCAAATGATTTCATTCGTGTGATGGAAAAAACAAGTGGTCTGCATTTAAGCTGGTACATGAACTACTGGGTTAATACAACCAAACGCATTGACTATGGAATTAAAAGTGTAATTGAAAAAGAAGGTAGCACTTTGGTCACTTTAGAGAGATTGGGTGATTTCCCTATGCCGATTGATTTAGTGGTTACTTATAAAGATGGCAGCAAAGAAATGCTATACATTCCATTGAACGAATTATTGGGTAAAAAGATAAATGAGAACACTGGTATTGCCAGAACGGATTTGGAAGCATGGCCTTGGGTCTACCCTACTTATACTGCCAAGCTTAGCAAAAAGGCAAGCGAGATTGATACTATTGAGATTGATCCATCAATGAGAATGGCAGATGTGGATAAAAAGAATAATAAAGTTGAGGTGAGTAAGCTGAAGTCTTTTGAAGACCCTACGAGATAGATCGTGGTTAGAAAATAGATGATCGAGGTCAGAGACTCGATGTTAGCGGTCAATTTCAAACAAAAACCGCTTCGTAATTGAAGCGGTTTTTGTTTTTAAGTACCCATGGTTTTCCAGAATATTCTTCCCAATCAATCCCTTAGGTTAGTGAAAGGTAAAAATGCTTATCGATGGTTTGTTCAAGAATATGGTGACCGATCTTTTTTCTCAGGTTTTTAATGTAGGCCTCAATAGATTGTTCAACCAAATAAATTTCTGATCCCCAAATTGTTTGCAGCAAACTATCTATGCTAATTTGTTTACCCGGATTCTGTGCAAAAAAGAAAAGTAATTCAAACTCCGGTTTGCTCAACATCATTTCACGCTTGCCTATTTTAACTGATAACTTTTTGCGGTTTAAGGTAAGTGAGCCAACAGTAAGCTTCACAATACTTTTGCGAATTACAAAATGCTGTTTCAACACCGTGCTGACTTTATAGGTCAAGGCTCTTAAACCAACAATTTTTTCTATAAAGTCATCACCACCTGTATCCAAGGCTGCCTGCACAAAATAACTTTCCGAGCGGGCAGTCAAAAAGAATATATAGGTATCCTCAAAACCTTTACTGTTTCGTAAATACCGGCAGATTTCAATGCCATTGGGATGAGGCATCATGATGTCGAGAATAATTAAATCTGGTTGAAAAGACTTGGCTACTCGAATTGCTTTAGCGCTGTCGGATACTGTCTTTACCTTAAAGCCTTCCTTCTCGAGATTGTACTCCAGCAAGTCAAGTATATCCTGATCATCATCCACAACTAATATCCTGTACGCTTGCTTATCACCCATTAGAAAGAGTTTTAAGAAAGATACTGCATCAACTTTACCGCTTGATTATGTATGCTTTATACTGGTATTAAGATATGATGAAGTGCGTAAACGTGCGATAATGTTGCTTATAGGGACTTGCCAATACTAACGGCATCATTTACGGCCTGTTCGGTAATATCGGGATAATCAATATTTACTATAATATCGGATTCAATCCATTCAGCAATGGTCTCCAGTCTTTTTTTCTTGAGGTTCTTTAAAACGGGTACATTCAATTCTTTAAGCGCTGCTGCATTATAGTATTGCTCGTATTGATTCTTCATCGGTACCACCATTAGTTTTTTGTGCAGGTATAATGTTTCTGCGGGTGTTTCAAACCCTGCTCCGCACAATACGCCTTTGGCCGAAGTCATACTCGCCTCAAACTCTTCTTTATTAACCGGGTAAACAGAAAGCTTCCCTATGTGATAGGCCTTTTTTGTATGCTTTGAAAAAATATGCCATCGCACATAGGGTAATTTTGCCAAGAGTGGCACCAACTTACGATCATCATAGGCAGGAAGATACACTGTATAATGGTCGTGCATTGTGTTAATAGCTTTTCTTATACCTGACCGGATAACGGGTGTGTAAATATTACTATCAAACTGTGCAAAATGAAACCCGACATGCGCTTGTGCCGGTGCATAGTTTTTCAGTATCCAGTCACCAACTGGATCGTAATGTTTGGGCGAGGGTACTTTTGGAGAGAGTAAGGCCGACTGGTGACTTAAGGCGACACAAGGAATATTTTTTCGCCTGCAAGCCCAGGCAGAAATAGGCTCGAAATCATTGATTACCAAATCATACTTCTCTACAGGAAATTCTTTAATTTCTCTGTAAACATCTTTGGAGCTATTCTTACGAAATGTCTTCAACAAATCAACTCCACCACCTTTACCAAAATAAAAACTTAAGCCTTTTGATTTATATTTTACAGGATGATCTAACTTAATATCTGCCTGTGCCCCGCTAACAAATAAATCAAGTTTGCCATGCTTTTGCAGTTCGGGAATAATGTCTTCAGCCCTGGCCAGGTGACCATTGCCTGTGCCCTGAATTGCGTAGAGTATTTTCACTTTCGAACCGTTAAAAATTCATTAACAAGATCGCGGAATATCTCATCATTATCCAACTTATCCCGAAGTCTTTTAGGTAACTTAATTGTTTTGGCGTGTTCATCTTCAAAGTACCTGTAAATGCGCCACGCTACACCATCAAATTCAAGTGCCGTTAAGTTCTCCACCCAATCACCCGAGTTCAGGTAGAGCACTTCTCCCTTTTCTGTTTGTATATGCTTTATTTCAGGCTGATGAATGTGACCGCAAATCACATAATCGTACCCATTCTCTATGGCTATATCTGCGGCAGTAGTTTCAAAATTATTGATAAACTTAACAGCACTCTTCACGCTGTCTTTTACTTTTTTAGAAAGTGAAATTTTCTGCCTGCCAACCCTGGTTAATATCCAATTTACAAAGGTGTTTAAAACAATAAGTGTGTCGTAGCCTATTGCACCGAGTTTAGCCAGCCACTTAGAGTATTGCATGGTAATGTCAAACACATCACCATGAAAAACCCATGCGCGCTTCTGATTAAGTTTTAAAACTACTTTGTTATCTATTACAAAAGAACCAAGCTTAAAGCCCGCAAATTTGCGCAGCATTTCATCGTGGTTACCAGTTAGGTAAATGATTTTGGTATTCTTTGCTAACAGACCTGTAATATGTTTTACCACCTGCATGTGGGATTTTGGCCAGTAGCGTTTACTGAACTGCCACATATCAATTATGTCACCATTCAGAATAAGTTTTTTAGGTTTGATAGTTTTAAGATACTTAAGAAGCTCTTCTGCATGACAGCCATAGGTTCCTAGGTGTATATCAGATAACACCACTATTTCTACTTCGCGCTTTTTTTGTCTTTTAGCCATGCCATTATAAAAGGATTCCCCAAGGCCTCTCAACCCAGGGGAACCTAAACCTATGAAGAAGTAATACTCAAAAGTAATGTGCGAGTATTACCCGGGCATAGCCCACTTATTACGAAATTGTTATCAATAAACTGAACGGCTTTCATTTAGTTTTTCAATACAGCGGTTTTAAAAAAAACATTTCAGCGAATTAATTGAGCAGTCTTAAATCTGTAGCAAGGTACTTTACAAAGTTGGTCAGTTTTAAACCAAACACATTGTTATCGCCACTTTCGTAATCCTCCTATCAATATTCGTTGTAAACTATTATACAACCTAATAATGATAGTCCTAGTAAGTCAATAATTGTCCTAAAGCGTCCTTTACTTTATCTGCATTTGGCAGCATCATTTTTTCAAGCTCAACATTTAAAGGTATAGCTGGTAAATTGACTGCACCCAAAGTCCATACAGGTGCATCTAAATATTGAAAAAATTCCTTAGAGATTCTTCCTGCGAGTGATTCAGCAAATGAATTCATCAGTGGTTCTTCTGTAAGTACAAAAGCACGACTGTGTTTCTTTACTGAATCAGCAATGCATTCCCAGTCTATTGGGTTTAATGTTCTCAGGTCAATAATTTCAACCTGTCCAGGAAAAGATTTCGCAGCTTCTTTCGCCCAATACACGCCCATACCATATGTAATCACAACACACGATTCACCCGCTTCAATCTTCTCTTCACTAGCATGCTCAACTACTCTTGCTTTACCCAGCGGAATAATATAATCAGCGTCAGGTTCAATTGTTTTTGCTTCGAGCGTACCTGGTACTTTAGACCAATACAAGCCTTTATGCTCCAGCATTACTACCGGATTAGGATCATAAAAAGATGCTTTCATCAAGCCTTTCATATCAGCTGCATTAGAAGGATAAACTATTTTAATCCCTCTTATCGTTAGCAACGTGCTTTCAACGCTACCGCTATGGTAAGGACCACCGCCACCATAAGCACCAATAGGTACACGTATAACTGATTGAATAGGGAACTTACCTTTCGACAGGTAACAGCTTTTGGAGAGCTCCTCAACCAACTGGTTTATACCAGGCCATATATAATCGGCAAATTGTATTTCTACAATAGGCTTGGCACCAACGGCAGACATACCGGCTGTTGAACCAACAATATAGGCCTCTTGAATGGGTGTGTTGAAAACACGATCGTCTCCGTACTTCTGTGCCAGGGTTGCGGCTTCTCTGAATACTCCCCCTAGCCTTCTACCTACATCCTGACCATAGAATAATGCCTCCGGATGCTTCTTTAAAATTTCATCAACAGCATGCAATGCCGCATCCACCATCACCACCTTCTCACCTCCCTGCGGGCTTCGGTTACCACTTTCTTCAGTTACAGGTGTGTTTGCAAATTCATGCGAATCGAAATCATTAACGTCCGGATCTGCAGCGGCTACTGCTTTTAAATAATCACCGGCTACTATATCGGCAGCAGTTTGTTTTATCTCATCAAGTTGTTCTTCAGTCTCACCCTTTTCGAGGAGGTAAGCATGAAGCTTATCTAGCGGATCGAATTTTTGATGTTGCTCCAAATCTTCACGATACCATTCTTTGCGTACCCCTGAAGTATGATGCCCCAACAAAGGGCATTTTGCATGTACTAGAATTGGTGCACGTTTTTTACGTACATAGTCTATTGCTTTTTTTATACCCAGGTACGAATCTTCGAAATCAGAGCCATCAACAGCCATTCTTTCAAGGCCTTTAAATCCTTCTGCATATTCGTAAGCATCCATGGCCCGCATTTCCTTACCGGTAGCTGAAATTCCCCAATCATTGTCCTGAATAAGATAAATGATGGGTAGCTTCTTTAGTACTGCCATCTGAAAAGCCTCTGCCACCTCACCCTCGGTCACTGAGCCATCACCCAATGAACAAATTGTGACTGGAGGTTCTTCTGCTCTCAGTAAATCTTGTGATTCCAAGTAGGCGATACCATGCGCCATACCCGTAGCCGGAATGGCTTGCATGCCTGTAGCTGAACTTTGGTGCGGAATTAGTGGAAACCCTTCTCGTTTGAGTGATGGATGCCCATAGTAGGTTCTGCCACCTGAGAAAGGATCATCGCGCTTAGCCATGAGTTGTAACATCAACTCGTAGGGCTGCAATCCCATGCCCAATAACATAGATTCATCGCGGTAGTATAGCGAGGCATAATCGAAAGGCTTAAGTTGCAGACCTGCAGCTAATTGTATGGCCTCATGACCTCGAGAGGTACTGTGTACATATTTACTGCAAACTTCACGGTTCTCATCGTAGGTCTCCGCCATACGCTTAGCAGTATGCATTAATTCATAAGCTTTGAGCAAAATTTTGCGCTCAATTGGGGATTTCAATACTCGACTTTTCGCTTTTGACTGGGATATTTCCATCTCGCTTTCCTATCTTTTATTGAGACCTTAAAGATAAGTAAAACATCAAAATACCCTTTTAATTTTACAGGAATAGGTTACGGAAGTTGTGCTAATTTGCAGTGTTTTAATTAAGAATATGCCAGGCAGAGAAGAGATACACGATTGGTTCATTTCTTTACAACAATCTATTTGCGACCAATTAGAAAAAGCAGATGGTCAGGGTAAATTTATTAGTGACAAATGGGATAGACCAGGTGGTGGAGGTGGCGTTTCACGCATCATTACTAATGGTGCTGTTATTGAAAAAGGTGGAGTCAATTTTTCGGCCGTATGGGGCAAAGCACCTGAGCATACGTTAAAAATGCTTAAGCTAAACGAGACTTCGGCAGACTTTTTTGCAACGGGGGTTTCAATTGTTATTCATCCACATAGCCCGTTGGTACCCATCATTCACATGAATGTGCGCTATTTTGAAATGAGTACAGGTCAATATTGGTTCGGTGGTGGCATAGATCTAACCCCTCACTATGTAGTTGAGGAAGATGCACGCTATTTTCATACACAATTAAAACAGGCTTGCGACCTACATCACGAATCGTACTATGCCGATTTTAAAAAGTGGGCTGATGATTACTTCTACATTAAACACAGACAAGAGACGAGAGGTGTTGGCGGAATATTCTTTGATTACCTAACCGAGGACGAGAAGTTTACAAAGCAAGATCGTTTTGATTTTGTAAAATCTGTAGGAACAGCCTTTGCCCCTCTTTACACTTACTTTATGACCAAGAATAAAGCGTTGCCTTATGGTGAGAAAGAGAAGCAGTGGCAATATTTGAGAAGAGGACGATATGTTGAGTTTAATTTAGTATGGGACAGGGGTACCAAATTTGGTTTAGAGACTGATGGACGTACTGAATCAATTTTAATGAGTCTTCCCCCCCAGGCTAACTGGGCATATAGTCATCAACCAGAACCTGATAGCAACGAAGCCAAAACATTAAGTCTTTTGAAAAAAGGAATTAATTGGATTTAACTGAACAAGCCACTAACTTCCCTAATTGTTTGTATGGTAAGTCTTTGGCAGACCCTAAGCTACTGGGGTATTGAATCACATTATTCTTCAATGGAAAAAAGGACTATCCTGCTAAGCAATCGTGTTTGCCTGTTAATAGCCATTTTTACAAGCTTCCTCACCATTGTTTCATTCAGTTTTTTCGGTCTGATCAATTCTACCATGACCGGTTTTGCTTTTACACTGCTATTTCTTACACCACTTTTATTAAACAAAATTGGCCATACCGATGCCAGCCGTATCTTACTTGCAATCTTTCTCAGTATTGGTTCTCTTGTTATATCGGTATTAGATAAATTCAACTACCGCATACTGGAAGAAATGCAATACTTCGAGTTCCGGCTAACGCTGCTTACAGCTACAATTATTCCTTTCATTCTATTTGATCTTAGCGAGCGCAAACTCTGGATAAGCGCCCTAATCATCAATTTACTTTGCATTCTACTATATGATCCTATCCATGAATTCTTTGGTGTAGGTTATTACAATCTGGGGTTTGAAGGCCCCAATTACTATTTCATCAACTTTATTGTTGCTGCAACTTATCTGATCATTGCTGCCAGTACCTATTTTTTAAAATATAGCTTTGAGAAATCTGAACAGGAAAATGTTGACTTGATTAATCAGCTTTCAGGCAAGCAGGAAGAGCTTATGTTGGCCACTAGTCTCGTTGAAAAACACCGCGCGCAACTTGAAAAGGAGAATATTCAACTTAACAGTAGTTTGCTTCAGTCGAATGCAACACTAACTGAAATGAATCATGAACTAATAAGTCATAACAACAACCTGCAACAGTTTTCTTATACCATAAGCCATAACCTTAGGGGTCCAGTGGCTAGCTTGCAAGGTTTATTTAGTTTACTCAACCCAAAAGAACTAGGTGAAAATAATAAAGAACTCTTTGCGCATTTTAATAATTCTATAAAAGCATTAGATGGCACAATTAAAGATTTAAGTCACATTATTGAATTAAAGAATGATGTATCAAGCGTGCGCGATAAAGTGTCTTTACTAGCAGAACTGACACAAATAAAAACCTTACTACAGCGTGAGATTATAGAGCAGGAAGTAACTATTACTCATGAGTTTGGCCTAAGTGAATTTGAGAGTGTTAAACCAATGGTTCACAGCATATTGTATAACCTGATTAGTAATGCCATAAAGTATCGGTCGTACGAACGCCCTTTAGTCATTACCCTAAGGTCGCAAAGGATTGGCAAACAAATACAAATAGAAGTGCAGGATAATGGCTTAGGGATAGACTTAGTTCAGTATAAAGACAAACTCTTTGGTTTGTATAAAAGATTTCATACCCACACAGAAGGAAAAGGATTAGGGCTATTTTTAGTTAAGCTGCAAGCCGAAAGTTTAGGAGGCAGCATTAAAGTAAGCAGTAAACCTGGGGTTGGTAGTACGTTTACAATACTACTTGAGCCTAAAGATAATTAGATATTTTGCTAAACTTATTAAAACAATTACTTTTGAGTTACTAGTTGTCAGTACTTAACCTAAATGTATGCGTAATCTAAGAACCAAAACCTTTTTGCTTTTAGCACCACTATTTTTCATTATACTTTCATGTAATGATGAAGGAGCCAAACAAGGCACAATCACCTTTTCTTATACAAATAACTCAGCTGGAAATGCCCGTGTACAGGAAACTGCCAGTAAAATTCTTGTCAGTATCAAAAATAGTGGTGGCGAACTAATTAAGGATAAAGAAGAGATTAGTCTTTACAGCATTTCTGGAGAATACATCAGTGAACCCCTTGTTTTAGGAGTTGGAAACTATACCCTGGAAGAATTTATAGTACTTGATGCGTCTAACCAAGTCTTGTATGTGGCACCTAAAAGTGGTTCCTCGTTGGCTTATTTAGTTAACACTCCCCTTGCTATAGATTTCATAGTTCAAACCGATCAGGTTACGAATTTAAGTCCTGAGGTAATCAGTGCAGAAGGATTTGCCGGAGTTGATTTTGGATATACTACTTTTGGATTTAATGTTGTTGAAACTTTTTCTTTCTTATCATCAGCAATGATTTATAATGAAGTGGCGAAAACTTTTGATTTGACTGACCACACTTTAACGGTGATTGGTGAAGAAACAGATACCCTTTTTACCGGTGACAAACAAAATAATACAACTTTAACAACCATTCGTGATGGCTATTCAGGCTATCGAGTAGTGGTCAAAAAAGAAGGTTTCGAGACAAGCATAGCAGATTTTACTAGCGCTGAATTAAAAAATTATAAAAACACACCGCTCACAACTCTGTTATTTACTAGCACAGTAAACAACGCCATCCTTTTAGACGGTATTAATGATTATGTCGATTTAGGTAATATTTATGATGATTTAATATTGCCTGTCACAATATCAGTATGGGTTAATTTAGACGCTTCAAGTAATGGCAATATCGCCATCTTTGACAGTCAAGATAATCTAAACGTTTATAATGGAATAACACTCACCATGTCGCAACAACATATGGGAATTACCTATGGAGATGGTTTAGGAGGGAATAATTCAGCCTTTAGACGCGCCAAATCTGCACCCATTGATGATACAAGGGGACAATGGGTAAATTTGACAGCTATTATTCGTGGAGCAACCGATATGGATTTATTCTTGAACGGAGTAAACAAAGGGGGTGCCTATGAAGGAAGTTCAAACAATCCTATGAATTCCAATTCTCCTAGTGAAGTTGCTAAAATTGGTTCTTGGTTTAGTAACGATATAACTTACTACTTCAAGGGGCAGCTTGACGAATTAAGGATTTGGAACAGGGCATTAAGCGCTGTTGAAGTTGCAGACATTTATACAAAAAAGATAAGTGCTTCTCATCCGGGACTTATTGGCCATTGGTCTTTCAATGAAACACAGGGTAATGTCGTGTTAGATCAATCAACTAACGGATTCAATGGTGTAATTAATGGAGATGCTCAAAGAGTTACATCCGGCATACCTGCTTTAAATTAATATTCTGTCTTTTTATAATAAAAGGTCTGCACTAACTTTATCGTTGGTGTGGACCTTTTATTTTTAGAAGAAATACTAGTGTTCTGATATGTACGAATCTTAATCTCTCATCCACTGCCTCTGAATTTACTTTTCTAAGATAGACTCTTGATAGATCTCAGTTATTTGTCTTTTAAAATTCTCTTTGTCGTAATTTTCCTCAATGTAGGATCGGATTTCTTCGCTTTTATATTTTTCAAGATTGTGAGCCATTTTCTGAATCGCCAATTGCATAGCAAAGGCGCTATTTACCTCAACCATTAGACCATTAAAATCCTTAATAAAATCTTTAGGCCCTCCACTATTTGTTGCTATCACTGGTAAGCCTGATGCCATTGCCTCTATCATGGCTATTCCAAAACTTTCAAATCTACTTGCACTTACAAAAAAGTGAAGCTTATTCATAAACACAGGAATGCTTTCATAAGCAATGAATCCATAAAATTGACATTTAGATTCAATACCGTACTCTTTAGTCAAAGTTTTATAGTAATTCAAATAGCGACCAGATCCGCCTACGTGCAGTATGAAGTCAAGATCAAAATCTTTCAGTGCGTCTAATAATAAATCCAATCCCTTCTGATGGGTGTCGGAATCAAGACTTCCTAAAAATCCGATTTGCAAAGAATCATCTAGGTTGTTTTTTAAAGAAAAGCGCTTGACATCAATCATATTGGGTACAATGTCTACGCTCCTATTTATATTACCTTCAATTTCTTCAGCAGAGTGACTACTTACAGATAGCACTCGAGTTGCACGTTTCATAGAGAACAAAGTAAGAAACTTGTGTATAGGGCTTCTGAAGTTGTATTTAAAACGAGAGTAGTGCTCTGAAATTATAAAGGGAACTCCTAGTATTTTTGAAACGCAATACGACCAAAAACCACCAGGATAACCAATATTACCATGAACGATTTGTGGATTAAATGCACGACCAATCTTATAAGAAACGTAAGCACTAATAATGAAATAATTTAGCTGATTTATAATTGGCAAAGATCTTGGAATCACTATTCTGAACTCTTTCAAATTTCCTGAGAGCGATTCAGTTACCGACCAAGAAAATAATCGAAATTTTGAGTAGTCAATTTTTGATGAAATCAAAAAAACACTATTTTCCTCAGCAACTGCCATCGCCTGCTCTTTTATAAAAATACCGTGGTTTGATACCTTGTTATCTGGATACCATGGCGTAAGGAAGAGTATTTTCATTGATCTAGTGCTTAGCATTAGAGAAATTAAGCATAATTACTTAGTCAATCTTGTTTGGCACAAATACACAATTAACCACCCCACTAATTTGTTCAACGACCGAAAGTCCACCCTTTTTATTTATACTGTATGCAGTGTAATTCAATTTGGAAAAGAATTCTAAAACAGTATTTAATTCATAACCAGCTGTGTTAAAAGTAATCTCGTTCATTTCAATTAGTATGTGTGGTCTAAACTTTAAAATTGCATTTTTCATACCATTAAGTACAGAAAGCTCCGCTCCTTCCACATCAATTTTGACAATATCCAAACGATTTAAAGCAAGGGTATTGTCCATATCATCAAAAACTTCTATTTGAATATCTTGTACGAAATGCCCTCTGTCGTTAGATGGATAGATAGTAGCTAGACCTTCATGAGCCATAGCTTGCGTCTCTTTGGCCATGTAGATTGGCATGGATGCAGCTGTTTGTCCCAATCCACAATTGAAACACCGTATGTTAGTAAACCCATTAAGCTTTATATTTATACCTAGTTGGTTAAAGAATGAATCCACAGGTTCGAATGCAAGTACTATTCCTTTTTTCAAGCGTTTAGCGGCAAATAAAGCATACTCACCCTGATTTGCTCCTACATCGACAAAAACCATATCGTGCTTTAAAAAGCGATGGAGGTAACGCCATTCATTAAATTCATGATACCCAATCCAAAAAAAAGCTGCACCCATTTTTTTTGTGATATCCAATTGCATCTTTAAGTCATCGTCAACATTGTCTACTAATTGAAGACTAGTAGACTGACTTTTCGTTATCCAACGCTTAAAAAACAACACGGATAGGAAAAAGATAATTTTCCGGAATTTTTCTAATAGTATAGGTTGGGGCTTTACCAGTTTGCTATTAGACGCGCGAAACCAATAAGCAAGAAGTATTTGAAATTTTGTCATTTAAGGATTTGAAATGGCTTAATGTACTTAAATTCATTTTTATAAATACCCATCAAAATAATGAGGCATGAAATAAAATAGCCCGCATGTCTTAAGTTTTGATCTACAGAGTTAAGTAAAAATTCACCTCCTATAAAAATTAACACAAGTAATAAAGGGGCTATCAATATTTTTAATTTATTAAAGTGAAAGTTAAACTTCTTTTTGATCTGATAGTGAAGCAATAAAACTTCAATTGCGGAACCAAACATACTAATCAGAATAATACCCACTAGGCCAAAATTACGTATAACAATTACTACTCCTGCCAGTTTTATAATGGTTGTTATTGTATAAATAACTGGCAAAGGCTTGGTATATTTTAAAACGCTGTAGGGAAAGCCAAAATAATTTCTCACAACTTTTATTAAGTACCATGCCGCGATATATGGAACTAGTGAGATCGAAAGTTTATATTCAGGCCTGTGAAAATGGTCAGCAAGCCACTCAATCAAATGAGGGATTATAAGAACTGAAATGCTAACAACAACCATTACTGCAGCTATTAGACCATGATAATAGCGGTTAATGTTTGTAGTGGTTGTCTTTAAGCTTTGAGACATTACTTCTTTAACAACTTTTGGGAAGAATGAACTATGGAGCCCATTCATAAAAAATTCTATAGCTATCAATGCTTTAAGTGCAAAATCATATACGCCTACTGATGTTAAAGGGATAAAATATAACATCAATACCCTGTCAAAATAATTAATAAGCCATTGCTGCAACTGATAGATGAAGGTGTAGAAGTTAAAACTAAAAGAGGCGGTCAATAGCCTGAAGTTGAATTGAATCTTATAGGCTTTGAAAATTCTGAATAATACCCAAACTGCTGCTAAGGCTAATGCGAGAAGTCTACCCCCTAATGGCCCCATCAATGTTTGAGGATAATACTGAAGTCCGGCTATTGTAAAAATTGCTATTCCCGAAAACACAAAAAGGTTTGCCCAAAAAAAGGTCTCTGGCTTTTCGCGGGTTTGAAGTAAATTACTATGCACTTTAAAGATTGCCTGACAAATACCCCCTAGCACAGCTAATTGACCATACGGATGAAAGGACAGATCTTTGTCACTGAAAAATCTGGCAAAAACCCAATCTCCTATTAATTCGAAGGAAATTAAAAGAATACCTCCAGATAGTAACATGAAAACAAAAGCAGAGCTTATAAAACTGGCAAGCTTTGGGGGATCTGATTTATACTCATGGTAATGAATGTAGAGAGAAGCATCAAAACTATAATTAACCAGTAATTGTATCAGTAGCGAAAACGCCATGTATATAGAAAGCGCTCCAAAATTTGCCATGGACAAATCGGCCATATAAAAGGGAATTAACAGAATAGCACTTGCCATAGGCAATGATCCTATCAATGTATAGATTAATGATCCCTTAATGAATGACCGACTAATTCGTACCATGTAACAGGCAAAAATAGTGTTTTAGATGGATAGGGAGGCATATGAAAAGGCTACTAAAACTTAATTATCTTCGCGTCAGATGAGAAAACAAGTTCTGGTGCTGGTTTTTAGTAACCTTAAGCACGATGCAAGAGTAATGCGTCAGGTTCAATTTTTAGCAAAGCACTATATGGTTTCATTAGTGGCCTTTAATGCAGATCCATTAGATCATGTTACGCTTTTCAAGATTAACCAAACAAAACTTACCCTTTTTCGCAAAGGTTTACTTAGCCTGGCTTTGGTATTCAGAATATATAAATTGGCCTACAAACTTTTTCATGATTATGAAAAGTATCTTCATTCCATTCTGGCTCATAAAGCCTTCGACCTGATTATAGCAAATGATGTGGATACCCTCCCCCTTGCCTTCAGTTTAAAGGGAAAAGCAAAAGTAATTTTTGATGCCCATGAATATGCACCACGTCATTTTGAAGATAAACTCATCTGGCGCTTATTTTTTCAACCATTTAACATGCACCTCTGTAAATTATATATTCGAAAAGTTGATGCAATGCTTACAGTGGGGCAAGGTTTATCAAATGAATACGAAAAAAACTTCAACATTAAACCTACCATTATTACCAATGCAGCCCGATATCATGAAGTAGAGCCTAGCCCAATGATTGGAAACAGAATCAGACTGATTCATCATGGCATCGCCAATGCCTCACGTAAATTGGAGCTAATGATTGACATGATGAAGTTGCTTGATGATCGTTTTACCCTAGATCTTATGCTGATAACTTCCAACTATGCTTCCGGGCAAACCAAAGCATATATTGAAACTTTAAAGTCAACAGCTTCACTGGATCCAAGAATAAGGATATTACCATCAGTTGCCAGTAAAGATGTAGTGAAAACGATCAATCAATATGACATGGGCGTATTCCTGTTACCCCCGATTAACTTCAACTACGCCAATACGCTACCAAATAAATTATTTGATTTTATTCAAGCGCGTTTAGCCATTGCCGTAGGGCCAACACCTGAAATGGCTAACATTGTTAATGAACACAAGTTAGGAGTTGTGTCAAAAGCTTTTACAGCTGCAAGTTTGGCAAATGAATTAAGTAATTTAAGTACTGAACAAATTAGGCTCTTTAAACAAAATGCTGTAAGCGCCTCAAAAATATTGAATGCAGAAGAGAATGAGAGAAAATTCAAGTTGGTGATTGATCATCTGATCAGCTCATAAACATTTTTATAAAATTTTCTTTAGTCTAGAATTTCGGTCAACCTAGCCGTCATAGCTTTTCGTGAATATTCATTTCCTAACTGCGAGGAATTACTACCTGAATTTTCCCACACTATAAAATGATGAAGTAAAATATCCTTGATCTGTTGCTGTTGACTCTCATGAATCATTACACCAGCTCCAGACTTGTTTAGCAAATCAGCCGCATCGCCCTGCTCTGGCCCAATGCCTAATACTGGCAGGCCCGTTGCCAGGTATTCGAATAACTTCCCAGGCATGTAGCCTTCTGCATCTTTGTAGCCTGTAAGCACCAAAAGTAATAAGGCGCTTTTGCCGTATAGCTTCACCACTTCTTTGTGAGGTATGTTTGGGGTTAATGTTGTAATCGTCTTTAAAACAGCATGTTCTTTCACATAATTTGCAAAGCGTGCATTAACCTGCCCTACAAAATCTACCTGAACTGCATTTTTAAATTCAGCATGCTTAACGCATAAGGAAGCTAATGCTTCCATGAACGGAATTGGATTACACTTTTCGTTAACAATACCCACATGACGGATTACAAAACGATCCGGTCTTTCAGTTTTGAAATCCTGAAAGTCCTCTTCATCGTAACCATTGGTGAGCAGATTAACTTTTCGGCCGCCCAACCGCTGAAAATGTCTGACATAAAATGGAGTGATAGTGGTCACTTTATCTGCTGTAGTGAGTACTTTCTTTTCTAATTGCTGGTGCGTTTTTCTGGCCAGCTTGCTAAGCTTTAAAGTATCCAAAAAACCCCATTCGCTCCAAGGATCTCGGAAATCGGCTGTCCATTTCAAAGAGGGGTTTCGCTTTTTTAAACCTAAGCCTATGAGATGCACACTATGTGGTGGACCTGTAGTGATAATGTGTCTGATTCTTTTTTCTCTTAAGAAATCATCTAAAAATTTAACACTAGGCCGCACCCAAAAAACACGTGGATCGGGTATAAAGAAATTACCTCTGATCCAAATGCTTAGTTTACTAAACAACGAATCTGCTTTTGGGGCTGAGTTGGCGCTAACCTGAACTCCCCCACCCGATAGTTTATTAAACAAACCGTATGGCTCCCAGATAGGAAAGTGTAGCACCTCAGCTTCAGGTGGTATGTCTTTTAGTAATGATTCGTCTTTTAAATCGAATGCCGGATTTTCTGGTGTGAAAACATAAGGCTGCCAGCCGAACTGCGGCAGGTACTTAACAAACTTGAGCCAGCGCTGCACCCCGCTACCTCCGCTTGGAGGCCAATAGTAAGTAATCACCATTACTTTTTTGCTCTCACTTTCTTCTTCGGGGTCGGACATTCTGTTCAATTAAAACTCAAAATTCAACTTTCAAATGGTCTTAGCAAACCTATAAACCTAATTTTTAAAACTACTAATCCGCGTCTTTACCTAAAATCCGTCTGACCGCTGTTAGCTTCTGCTTTCAGCGGTCAGACGGATGATCCATATTATGAAATCTCTACTATTTTTAAAACTAGTGGTATTCAAATGGATTTGCAGATTTTTAATTGAGAATCACTTAATTTGAATCATGAATTTCAGTGAAGAGGTGTTTCTGCATAAACTGGCGCAGACCACACCTTACCCTTACAACATTAGTATAGAAAGCGCGAAGGGCGTTTATCTCTTTTCTCCTGATGGCAAACGCTATATCGATATGATTTCCGGTATTGGCGTAAGTAGTATTGGCCATGGTAATGCTCATGTTATAAAAGCCATAAAAGATCAGGTTGATAAGCATTTGCACGTAATGGTATATGGTGAGTTTATTCAAAACAGCCCTAATGCCCTTGCCGAAAAATTAGCCAGTCTGTTGCCCAAGTCTCTGAACTGCTCCTATTTTGTAAACTCAGGTACAGAAGCCAATGAAGGCGCTTTAAAACTTGCTAAACGTGTTACTGGAAGGACACAAATCATTTCCATGCGCAAGTCTTATCATGGCAGTACGCATGGTTCTTTAAGCGTTTCCGGAAATGAAATGAAAAAGGCAGCCTATAGACCTTTACTGCCCGATGTGTATTTTCTTGATTTCAATGTTATAGATGACCTTGAGCAAATAAGCGAAAAAACAGCATGTGTTATTGTAGAAACCATACAAGGCGATGCGGGAGTGCGCATTCCTTCAAAAGAATACATCAAAGCCTTGCGTAAACGCTGCTCAGAGAAAGGAGCCTTGTTAATATTCGATGAGATTCAATGTGGGATGGGACGGACAGGTACCTTATTCGCCTTCGAACAATTTGATGTGGTACCTGATGTATTAACCATTGGTAAAGCGTTTGGAGGTGGGTTGCCCATTGGTGCCTTTATAGCCGATGAAAAGCTAATGAAAGAACTTACTTACAACCCACCATTAGGTCATATTACTACTTTTGGTGGCAACCCGGTTTGCTGCGCCTCTGCTTTGGCAACATTGGAAGTAATAGAACAAGAAAAACTGTTATCGGGCGTTGAGTCCAAAGGACAGCTCATTGAATCACTTTTGCAAAACCCAAAAATAAAAGCCATCAGGCGTATCGGTTTAATGTTTGCCATCGACTTTGAAACTGATGAGGTGGTAAATCGGATTGTGGAGTATGCAAAACAAAAGGGAGTGATCTGCTATTGGTTTTTATCTCACCCGAACAGCTTCCGCATTGCACCACCACTTATCATCAGCGAAAGCGAAATACATGAAGCTTGTAATATTATTTTAGAGGCTATCGATAAGGCATAGCAGTTCAACAGTAGAGTATATATATTTAAGCAATGGAAAATAAGACCTTCAATAGATTAGATTATACTTACAAGCTTTTCATTGTTATTGCGCTAAGCATTGTAGCACTGATACTGGCTAAGGATATATTTATACCCATAGCTTTTGCAGGGTTTATTGCTGTTGTCATGCTACCTGCCGTTAAATGGATGGAGCGCAAAAAAATCAATACTGTGCTTGCTATAACGCTCGTATTGCTTGGCTTTACTATTTGTCTTTCCTTACTCGGCTGGTTGATTATCGATCAGATTGTAGCACTGGTTAATGACCTTCCTGATATTCAAACAAGACTGGAATTGTTTACCGATAGCATCAGAAGTTCGCTGAGAAAAGATTTTGGTGTGAGCATATTAGACCAAAATAACCTGGTGAAAGATGCGGTTAAAAGTGTCAGCACTTATATAGGTGATATCTTGGTTTCAACCGGAAATCTCATTTCACTTATTATTCAGATACCGATATACATTTTTCTGTTCCTAATATATAGGGATAAGTTTAAGTTATTCTTTCAAAAACTATTACCCGATCAGGAAGATTTTTTGTGGAAGACAGAATTGGAGAATGTATTACAAGGTTATGTGATTGGGCTGGCATTAGTTACTATGATTATAGCCTCATTAAATACTATAGGCTTAGCCCTCCTTGGTATTGAACATGCTATTTTCTTTGGCTTGCTTTCCGGACTACTTACGATTATACCTTATGTAGGTATATTCATCGGTGCAGCCTTGCCAGCCTTCTTAGCGCTGGTAACCAAAGATAGTGCCTGGTATGCGGTTGGTGTTGTTGGCATTTTCTCATTTGTTCAATTTCTGGAAGGTAACTTTATTACACCTCGTATTACCGGCTCTAAAGTAAGTATTAATGCACTTGCCGCGATTGTCGCCTTATTACTAGGAGGTAAATTGTTGGGTATTGCAGGTATGATACTAGCTGTTCCGGCAATTGGTGTGTTTAAAATAATTTTAGGACACACTGAACATTTAAAAGCCTTTGTTATTCTTTTAGAAGACACCAATGGTGGAAATTCCAAACAAAAGATTGAGAAAAGTTCAGCCGATGAAGAAATTACTACTCCCCCAGCTTCTTAACAACTAATTCTTTGTATCCATATGTGCTATCCAACTCACGCAAGTAACGTATTTCTGGTAGTACGCCTAATACGATTTCGGCAGTGGTATAAATTGTAGAACCCTTGGTCAGGTGACCTCCTTTACAATTTCCCTCACCGTCTGCTACAGTTATGTGCAAATGTGTTCCATTAATAGAGAGAGTTCCTACCAGGGATAGAATCTCAAAATGACCTGATATTAGCGTTGGTGTTCCCTGATTAGCATAACGGATGTTGGCCCCTGTTAAACTCCCCACACAAGTGATGATAAAGGCTGCTTCAATCTTTTCGCGTGCTACAAAGTCTTGCAGTGCAACGTAAAGATCTTCACCCGGTTTTAGTCTGATGGTCTCAACTTTCATATCCTTCTTATCAGATTTATCAGGCATGCAGGCTGAGGCTAGAACAACAATCAGTAATAAACTCCGTATCAAACTTTTTCAACCACCAGGTTGTGATTGGTATAAATGCAGATGTCTGCAGCGATGTTCAGACTTTCTCTTACAATTTCTTCAGCGGTAAGTTGTGGTGCATGCTTTTTAAGTGCCAGTGCTGCAGCCTGTGCATACATGGCTCCTGAACCGATAGCGGCCACGTTGTTATCCGGCTCCAGTACATCACCAGTACCTGAGAGAATCAGCAACTCATCTTTACTGGCTGTAATCAACATAGATTCTAATCTGCGTAAGTAGCGATCTGTTCGCCAGTCTTTAGCCAACTCAATGGCTGCGCGCTTCATATTACCACCATAAGCACTCAGCTTCTCTTCAAAGCGCTCTAATAAAGTAAAGGCATCGGCAGTGGAGCCAGCAAAACCTGTAACAATTTTGCCATCAAGCAGCTTTCTGATTTTTTTCACATTGCTTTTGGCCACGTAATTACCCATGGTAGCCTGACCATCGGCACCAATAGCCACCTGGTTATTATGTAACACCGCAAGAACAGTTGTAGAATGTATTTTAGTCATTATTATCTTTTTTAAAAATGAAACCGCTCACCCCTAATCCTGCCGATAATGCAGCATACTTAGAAGAAGCTTTGTATGATTGATAGAAAACACCTGCATCGATTGACAAGTTCCGTGATTTGCCTACAAAGAAGGAGTAGCCAGCGCCAACAGAAAATCCTCTCAAACTCACTTCAGTCTTTTGGGAAGAGGAAGTAATAACCCCTAAGAATTGATTTGAAACAATGGTTTGTTCAAGAAAAGTTTCCTGATGACCAAACATGTAATTTGCCTCACAAAAAAAGCCTTTGGCTATATAGTAGCGTACAAATGGCCCGATGTTTCTAGAGGTAGATTTACTCAAATAATATAAATAGGTAATTGATGATGAACCAACATTTTTCGCCTCCTCATTAGTATTGACCAACGAAAACCCAATACCAGTTAAGAATTTAGGTATAGGAAATATTCCTAATGAGAACATACCGACTGCATTTTGCAATGTATTTTCTGAATTACCTGACAACTCCGTATTTTTCGACCGAGAATACGTTCCACTGCCATTAGCATATACAGTTAGTGGATCAAATTGCGCAGAGGCACTCATGAATGCAAGAAGTAAGAGCAAATACAACAAGCAAAAACTTTTACTTTGCATTTTTTGTCAATGAAGTATTTTGATAAATAAACTCGATTGGCAGATCAACACCAATTGCAGCTACTTCTAATTTATCATGTAGCGATTTATACTCCTCTAATTCCCAGTGCCCTGATTTGTTGATTCGAAACGCTTCGATATTTATCGTTTCAGTTTCTACAAGTATGTATTCTTTTAGTGATGGAATATCCCTATACAACTTGAACTTACTTCCCCGATCATAATTTTTAGTTGAGGGAGAAAGGATTTCTATGATTATTGTTGGGTCAACAACTGAATCTTCATTGGTTTGTTCTACATCACCACAGAAAACAGAAATATCGGGATAGGTATAAAGTGTATTCTCCGGGATAAAAACCCGCATATCACTTCCATAAGGTCTACATGGTTTACCCTTTAACCTAATGTATAACTCACCAATAACATTAACTGAAATGATATTATGAGTTTGGCTGGCTCCTGATCTAGCATATACTTCTAACTCCGAAGTGGTACTAGGAAGCTCATCAAGCATCAAAAAAACCTCGCCTTGGAAGTATTCGTGTTTCTGCTCCGAAGATCGCTCAAAAGCCAAGTACTCCTCAATGGTGAGTTTCTTTTTTCCATAAGCTACTATCGGTTCACGAATTTCTATCATTGCCTTAATTAACAAGTGAGAAATCTCTTATGAGAACTTATATCAAAATCCTAACGGGATCTTCAAGCAAGCCTTTTAAAGTCTTAAGGAAAGCAGAACCCACAGCTCCATCTACTGCACGGTGATCGCAGGATAGGGTAACCTTCATTACGCTACCTGGTACCAGCTGACCATTTTTAACAACAGCCGTTTCCTTAATACCACCTACCGCCAAAATACAAGCATCAGGAGGATTGATAATGGCTGTGAATTCATCGATACCAAACATACCAAGATTAGAGATAGAGAAAGTTGATCCTTCCCAGTCCTTAGGTTGTAGTTTCTTATCGTGTGCACGTTGTGCCAGGTCCTTTACTTCAGCAGAAATATGAGACAATGACTTATTATCTGCAAAGCGAACCACCGGCACCAATAAGCCATCCTTTACAGCCACAGCCACACCAATGTGTATGTGGTTGTTCTTTCTGATCTTATCGCCTAACCAGCTTACGTTTACATCAGGATGCTGACGTAAAGCGGCTGCGGCTGCCTTTAGCACTAAATCATTAAAGCTTACTTTAACAGGACTGATTTCATTAATACTTTTTCTCGCTTCGATTGCTTTGTCCATGTTAATTTCCATGGTCAGGTAGAAGTGAGGTGCTGTATACATGCTTTCACTCAGGCGCTTAGCAATTACCTTGCGCATTTGTGAAACTGCTACTTCTTCAAAACTCTCCTGCCCTACAACAGTCGGTAAAACCACAGCAGCACCAGCTGATGCAGACTTAGTTGCTGAAGGAGCAGCACCAGGTTTAAAGTTTTCGATATCTTGTTTTGTGATGCGGCCGTTATCGCCAGTGCCTTTTATCTGGTTTAGATCATAGCCTTTTTCTTTAGCCATTGATTTCGCTAAAGGAGATGCTTTAATGCGTCCATTTGTACTATGCTCCTCAACAACTGCAGTGTTCTTACTCGTTGCATCATTGTTTGATGCTCCTGGAGCTTCTGCTTTGGCAGGCTGAGCCTCCCCTTTGCCTTTAGCTTCGTGTGCTTTTAATAAGGTTGCCCAGTCAGCACCCTTCTCTCCCACAATAGCCAATACACCGTTAACAGCAATTGATTTACCAGCGTCTGCGCCAATGTATAAGACTGTTCCTGTGTTATACGATTCATATTCCATGGTGGCTTTGTCCGTCTCAATCTCGGCCATCAGCTCACCCGTTTTTACAGTATCACCAACCTTTTTATGCCATGCAGCTATAACACCTTCGTTCATGGTGTCACTCATTTTAGGCATCAATACAATTTCAGCTTTAATTCCTGAGGTATCAATGGCCGCAACAGGGGCAGCGCTTGTTGGTTTTGCTTCTTGTTTAGGTGCCTCTTCCTGCGCTCCACCCGAAGTAGCAGCTTGGCCGGCACTCTCTAACAATGCTTTATAATCTTCACCCTTCTTACCAACAATGGCAAGCACATCGTTTACTTTAACTGCCTGACCTTCAGGTGCCCCAATATATAATACAGTACCTTCGTTAAAAGATTCATAGTCCATTGTGGCCTTATCTGTTTCGATTTCAGCCATCAGTTCACCTGATTTTATGGTATCGCCCACCTTCTTATGCCATTTTGCAATGACGCCCTCTGTCATTGTATCGCTCATTTTGGGCATTCTTACTATCTCTGCCATGTAGCTTTTCTTTTATATCTCTGTTAAACAGCCAAAAATAAGGCATCAGAGCCGATTTTCAAGTGATTTAGAAATTTATCGTACCCAGTAAAAATTCAAACGTTGACACTGATGGCCTTAGGCCATAGCTTACACGGAATCCAATGTCTAATTGAGGGACAAATCGAAGAATGTTCATGTCCAGCTTTACTTCAGTACCAACAGTCAAATAAGATTGGCTTGAGTCGAATGATGGAGAATTGGCAAAGCCATAATCAACAAATGCGTTAAGTCTTAATCGCTGGAAATTAACAAGTGGTCCAATGTTAACATCTGGATACCAAAGGGGTAAAGCGTAGTTAGCCGACATAGAATAAAACTGCTGGGCCCGAAAAATAGATTGTCCTCTTGGCACTGGAATCCTGTTAGAGAAAACATAATTCGTCCTAAAATCATCGGTGTACAAAGTTCTTTGATACGCCCAATATCCATTGAAGGAATGATGTTTAAATAACCCAGGGAAAAATAATTGTGAGTAAAAGGCAAAGAGTGAACCATTTAAATCACTCCCAAAGCCAGATTTATACCAGTCTAGATTAATTGTTTGGCCCCATCTAGGTAAAAAATCACGGCTGCTTTGTCTGAAATAGCGGAATGCATTAACCCTAAACCTATTAAAGACTAAATTATTATTGCCTACGTAATTGCGTAAAGTATAAACACGTGTTATGGTATCGTTCAAGGTTTCAGCAGGAGCAAATCGTGCATCCTGATACAACGAGTTGGTAAAGCTGCTTACTTTGGTATACCCTATATTGTTACTAATAGTAAGACCGCTATTATATTTTGAACGTGTGAGTAAGAGGGGAATCCTCAACCCTACTGATACATTTCTCTCCTCCCAGTCTAAAGTAAGATTACGTTTTATTAATTCATTGCGTGTTGTATCCTGTGGAGGTGTAGGGTTGCGCTCAATAACACGAATCTGTACGTCACCTTCATTAACTGATCGATTGGCAAATGAGGCACTAATATCTACAATGGGCAGCCATGCCTGATAACTTAGGGTTGTATTCCACGATCCACTATTTTCGGCAATGTTATAATCGTAGCCGGCTGAGACTGCCGTTGTACTTAAAATATTTCTTGAGGTTATACCCAGTGTTGTGCTTGTTAAATTACTATCAAAATATGCCCCCCAACTTACAGGATTAATAATGCCACTCAGTTTTGAATAACGCTTAGTACTAAGTTCTATCTGAGGAATGCTGTCAAGTAGATTTGGTCTGCCCTCCTGTTCTGCTAAAAACTCAAAGAAGGTTTTAACTGGTTTTGTAAAACTGACCTCTTTCCATAACACTGGATCTACAGGCATTTTAACAACATCTAATCCATCTCTTCCTTGATCATTATAAAAAAGTGTCTTACCGTCTGCACTTAGCGCTGGGTTAAAAGCGCCATACTTACTTGAAGTAACCTGATACCGCTTTTCTGTTTTAAGATCATATGCATAGATATTATCAATACCACTTACTGGTGAGTTGAAATACAGGATGTCTCCTTCTAAAACAGGATGCCCGATATTTTCGTTTGTAACAGGAAGTATGTCTCTCTCCAGGCCACTCGCAACATCTATGGTGCTAATGGTTTTTCCTTGCGGTGTTGTCTTGGTTACTACTACAGACTTGCCATCATTAGAAAACCTTGGCATGGCATAAAAATGATTCTCTGCATTTTCAAATCGCTTTTTTTCTTGTTTTGAGAAGAAATCAATAATAACCACAGTTGTTTGATAACCAGTATTAGTTTCTACTGTCACTACCTGATAACCATCTGGTGATAATGCAGCAGCACCATAACGTGATTTACTACTTAGTTTCCATAATTGTTTTGTTGCTACATCGTATGCTTTTATAACTGAATATGTTTTTACCCTGTAACGTGGATCAAACTCATATTCATTCCAAACTACTTTTGTATTTGCGGTGGAAAGCATTCCTCCATCATTTACAACACCTTGTGTATGTATTCGCGTTTCGACACCATCTTTAATCAGTACGAGATGATCAACATCTCCTATACCACTCTTCATTGCAATTACACTGCCATCATCTAAAAGATTTGGATAATGGTAATTGGTAAAAGCTTTTGACTTGCGTTTGTTAACTGTTTCAAAACTCGTTAAGGAAAGTTCTTTCAATTTATTCTCCCACCTTGTTTTGTATTCATTCGCCATTTCCTTATACAACTTACTAACCCTTATGTCAGCATACTTGTGTATAGAATTTGAAAAGCGAAAAGGAAGAAAGGGAACGTTCCATGCACGCTTGGTTATTTTACCCCATATCTCAGGGTCGTTGCTGCGTTCTCGCAGATAACTAACCATATGATAACCCAGCACATAATGATCTGGAATAAAATGTTTGTAAGAACGTAAGTATTGTTTGTCGTAGTTGAAAGTGCGCCCTTCCAACAAATTAGTACGGAAGTTCATATTGAAATTAGGAATGCGACCACGGCCACTCTTGGTTAACCCGGTTTCCAACGCAACGGCATCACCCTCCCAAAACCAGGATGGCACGGCAACATTAGCCATGGCCGCAGTAGTAGCGGGACCAAAAGCATAATAAAATAATTTATTAAATCCTGTTATAGCATTTTCAAATTGAACTACGTGTCGGTATTCATGAACCGCCAAAAGGTTTAACCAATCATTACTTCCCAAGAAATTATAGTTTTGAGAAGGCATCATAAAAAACTCACTTCTACGCGGTGCTATTGAAACAAAGGCATTGGAAATAGAAGATTGGTTTTGCAGGATTACGGATATCTTTCTGGGTGCTTTACCCAATGTTCTGGATTCTGCAAGTCGGATGTGCTCAAGCGTATTTGCGACACGTTGGGCTTCTGCTTCAACACCTCTTGGATATATTACTCTAATCGATGGAGTGTTAACCTGTTGCCACTTTATGGCTGGTGGATTGTTGTTTAAAACACCTATTTGGCTGTGCGCTTGTATAGCTATAAAACAAAGTAGTATTGCGAAATTTCTCATATCACCTAATATTCAAATATAGATGAAAATGAGATTTATGCTAAAAGAAAAAACAGAGAAGTGTTTTTCTCTGATTAGTGAGAGTAAAACCGTTTAAATTAGTCTATTAACATTTAGCTAGCTTCTCCACTCCTCTCTTTTAAGCTGAAAAACAAAACAATCGTCTTCACCAAAAAATCTCCTTTCAACAAAACGAAAGCCGAAACGTTCATAAAAACGATGGGCTTTAACGTTACTTACCAATGGATCAATTAAAATAGCCGTCACTTCGCTGGCTTCAAAACAACGTTCTATAGCTTGAGTCATAATTACAGACCCGTAACCCTTACCAAGATCTTCCTCCTCTCCCAACCAAATATCTATGGCTCTCAAATCCCTTTCGACTTCACCCCAATAATGGGACTCTTCTTCATGGGGATCTATGATCTGAACAAAGCCTATAGGTCTTCCATCAAGTTCTGCCATAAGTTGTTCTCTCCAGGCTGGTTTATGCATCAACTCATGCTCCCAATTCCAGTCATCATTAGGATCTGAATCGATATTGTGTTGTTGTTTGTCCCAGTGATTAAGCAATGTTATGTCTGCTATGCTTGCAGGCCTTAGTTTTATTCTTGCTGACAACTTATTCATATCTAAATATAAAAAGGTTTGTTCAAGAAATAAGATTCAATTGTAAACTGATACGATTCTTACCAACATAAAATAGCAAATGCGTCCGATCGATGAATTTTTCAATATCATCGGTCAGACGCAAAGAGGTGATATTAGAATTTCTTATTAATACACCCTACTTACTTCATCCAGACTTTTAAAACGTCTGCCATTGCCTGCTACTGCTGCCACATTAAAAAAGCCAACCACTTTGCTTCCACTAGCATTTACGTTTCGTACGTTGGTGGGAACGTTGGCAATAGGTGTAGAGAATAATTCACCAAAACCACCAGGTCTGTCTGTTTGTAACTGTACCTCAGTCAAAAAGTCAAAGGCTTCCTGCGATAAAGAGTTTATCTCTACATAAAGAGAATCTCCAACACTGTATGGTGATAAAAGACTTCCATCAGCACCCTCATCAAATGGATTAATACTGGTTCTTATGGGTGTTATAAATTTTTCTCCGCTGTAATCAGCACCTCTGGAGAATGCTGCATCATATGCCAAACTTATTTCGGAGGGCTTATTTAACAATTGACCATTCTTATATGTTTTGATCCAATAAGCGTCACCCACGGGTAATAAATCTGTTCCCCAAAATTCCGCAAAATAGAGATCATCGAAAAACTGAGTTCCTTCTTGCTTATTAAATGTGATACTATCAACAGGAGGCACATCGTTCATACGGGCATTTGCCAAAAAGGTCTCGCCATTAACTGTCACCGTCAATTCATAGCTGTTACCAACCGTTCCAAAACCAACATTCCCTACAGGCGTCCAAACGTATTCACCTTGTGTTGCACCTTCTGTAAAAGTAAAAACGTTACCAAGGTTATCGCTGACTGAAACCGAAGCACCCGCTACTCCTGTGGGCAACACCTCATCGAAATAAGGTTGAGAACGTGTAATCTTTATTACCTGCGGTTGATCACGATTTGTAACCCATGCATCAATTACCAATACTGGTTCTGCACTTTCTAGTTCGGGAAATATCTGTTCTTCACATGCCACCAATGCTCCGAATGTAGCTGTAAACAAAATAGATTTTAAAATATTGTTCTTCATATTATTAGAAATGAAAGTTATAAGAAATAGATGGTATGATTGTGCCTATGATGGCCAACTGCCTGGCTTCACTGTTTATGGCACTACCTACAGGAACCCGCTCACTTCCTTGAGTGAAATAAATAGAGAAGGGATTCTTACGGGCATAGACGTTATATAAACCAAATACCCAGTAGTCTGTATTCTTTCGTTGCTTTCCATTTGCCTTCTCTGCTTTTCCATCCAGTCGAACGGATAAGTCTAATCGGTGAAAATCAGGCAGACGAACATTACCCCTGCTTTCATTCGCATTATAAGGTATTAGTATGCCTTGAACAACATATCGCGATGTTGGAAATGTTGCAGGTGTTCCGCTTACATAGGTAAAGTTGGCGGAGAGTGATAACCTTTTATTGAGCTCGTAGAAACCTGTCAATTTTAAATTATGGCGCTGGTCATAACGTGTAGCGTACCAGTCTCCTCTATTGATGCCCTCTACTTGTAGTTCAGTCTTACCTAAAGTGTAGGATATCCACCCGTTAAACCTCCCTTCCTGTTTTTGGAAATACAACTCCAATCCATAAGCACGACCTCTGCCACTTAACAATTCACCCTCAAGGTATTGGTTAATTAAAAGATTAGCACCATCAATATAATCTATCTGGTTCTCAGTTTGTCTGTAGTATGTTTCAGCTGAGAATTGATATAAATCGTTATTGCCGAACGACTTAAAATATCCAACGGCCAGTTGGTCTCCAATTTCAGGAAGAATATTGTTAGAACTTGGTGTCCATACATCCAAAGGATTGGATGCTGTTGTGTTTGAAATCAAATGCAGGTATTGCACCATTCTATTATAACTAGCCTTTATTGAAGTGGTGTTATTTAACTGCGCTTTTATTGATAAACGTGGCTCAAGGTTTGAATATTGACTTAATACATCACCAGACGAGACTTCCTGTTCAAGAGAAGTATTGGGTCTTCTTCTTTTACCAGGAATTGTATCGTAATAGATTACATTTTTACCTGGACCAAAACTATAAAACGATGAGTAACGAAGACCATATTGTAGCGTAAACGCATCACCAATCTTTTGATCATTGGAGAGATAGAACGAATTTTCTAAGTTATATTTTCTGTCGACCGTAAGTGGAATAGGTCCTCCACCTGAAGAAGCCACTGCATCTGCGGGAGTAAATTCATAATAAGTTGCCTCCGCCCCAAACGAGATTTCATTATCGCTATTTAAGAAATAACTAAAATTTGGTTTGAAAGTATAATTTGTGATGGATGACTTCCATCGAAAGTAGTCTTGATCATCTTCACCAAATTGGAGGGAATAGTCGTATTCGCTAAATATGGCAGAAAAGTTAGCAAACAATCTGTCGTTAAATATTCTATTGTAACGTAAGGTGCCAGTTTTATTTCCCCATGAAAAACCCTGATCTCCATCAAAGAAGAAAACATCCCTACCAAAATATCCTGATAAGAAAATTTTATTTTTCTCGTTGATGCTGTAATTGGCTTTGCCAGTCAAATCGTAAAAGTTAAGTTTGGCACCATCCTGCAATACCTCCACGAATGGTCGTGCCAACACATCTATATAAGACCTACGACCCGCCACAATAAAAGAGCCTTTATCTTTAACGATAGGTGCCTCAAGCGCCAGACGACTAAAAATAGTACCGATACCACCATTGGCTTCAAACTCTTTGTTATTCCCTTCTTTCATACGTACATCTAACAAAGATGCCAGACGACCACCGTATTGGGCAGGGATAGCTGCCTTATATAACTTAGTATCTTTAACTGCATCAGGATTAAAGACAGAGAAGAAGCCTAACAAATGTGAAGAGTTGTAAACCGAGGCCTCGTCCAGTAAAATAAGATTTTGACCAACGCTACCCCCCCTAACATTAAAACCTGAAGCGCCCTCACCCACCGTTGCCACACCAGGCAATTGCTGCAAGCTTCGGATGACATCTACCTCGCCCAAAAATGCAGGGATTTTGGAAATAGTCTTGATGTCAAGTTTGTTGACACTCATTTCGACTGACTGAACAATTGACTGCTCCTTTTCGGCTGATATTACAACTTCTTTAAGTTGCTCACCTTGCGATTCCATTTCAACATCAAACCTTATATTTTTGATAAGCTCTTGATTACTAACCTGTTTAGCATAGCCGATGTAGGTAAATTCAACATCGTAAGTCCCTGCTGGTAAGGTAAGTGAGTAGAAACCATACACATTGGTAGTAGTTCCTGCTGAAAGTGATCGAACATACACTGTTGCTCCAATAAGTGCTTCGCCATTGCTGGCGTCTTTAATGTAACCGTTAATGGTTACTTTGTCTTGAGCTGTTACCGAAATCGTTTGAAAGAAACAAATGATCAAAAAATAATATAGTTTTTGCATAGCGCGTTGTATGTCGGATGTAAACGCGCAGGATTACAAAGAGTTATACCATTTAATTATTTGTTAACAATGGTTAATTAATAAAGCCACTTTTCTTATTAGCGAAGCTTAAGTTGATGTGATTTACTGTTACGAATTCGTAAATTGAGCCATTGAAAAGTATGATTAAAAAAATAAAAGCGCTTTATCAGGAGTATAAGGAATATATAAGGGTAGACCTTATTATGTATGCTGTTTTGATTTTGATGATTGTGATCTACTTTATAGTGAGCGTAGCATTTGACTAAGCTAAGAGAATTTCTTCAACATTATCTTTGATTTTATCCGCCAGCTCATCTGTAGGCAAATCGTTAACGTCTGTACCAAAAGGGTCTTCAATTTCTTCAGCAATTAATTCAACGCTTAGTAATACGAAAGTAATGAGTACAACAATAATCTCGGTATAATAACCGAAGTTATTAATAAAGGCGAAGGGCAAGGTTATCACATATATAAAAAGAAACTTTTTTATATACATGGAATAAGAATATGGAATAGGTGTGTTCTTAATGCGCTCACATGCTCCTATTAAATCGGTAAAGTCCTTTAGTTCTTTGTCAAGATTCATTAGCTGATAACCTGAAAAATCACCCTTCTTATACAGCTCATTCACTCTGTTGTACATCATGGCAGAGATGTGATTAGGTTTATGCTTGTACTTCTTTAAAATATTAACAAAGTCATCGGTTGGCGGATCAAGTTCGCTTATCTGCGTTCCTTTTCTGAGATGTTCTTTAGTGGCAATAATAAAGTTAGGAATCATTTTTGCGAACCACTCTCTTTCTTCATGGTCTTCTTTACTGATGTAGGCATTTAGCTTTAGGGCAAAATTTCTAGTACTGTTTACCATACCTCCCCACATTTTTCGCCCTTCCCACCAGCGGTCATAGGCCGAATTTATTCTAAACACCAGGAATAGACCCAAAACAATACCCAAAAGTGAGTGCATGGCAATGGTGCCGGGGAAATTCTTCTCTTCCAGCTCAAAAACATCATAAATAACCTCTACTGCAAAAGTGAACAATGCCATAAAAATGAGTACGGGCAAAAGCGTTCTCATTACATGCTTTGAGTAGCTGTGGAAGATAAGCGAAAACCAAACTTTGGGGTTATAATTAATCATATAGCTAATACAGAAGGCTGCAAATAAAGGATAAGAATAATTGATTTCAAAAATACCTTTTCTAAACGCATTTTCTTTGGCTGTAAGCTGATTTCAGCTTAGTTTGCAAGAATATATATAGCTATGAAGCATCTGTTTACATACCCATTACTGACATTGTTTATTCTCCTTTGTAATTCAGCAACTGCACAGGATTATCTTATTACTGCAAAAGGTGACACCCTAAACGGTCAGGTTAAAATATTTGTAAATGGTCTTGACAAAAGAGTTCAAGTTAGCCAGCCTAATAAGAAAAAAATAACATACACCATTTTGCAAGTAAGGGGCTTTGTTTTAGAAAAGGAATTTTACAGACCTGTGAAATTTGCTGACACCTATGTATTTATGAAACTGCTCAAGCAGGGCTATTTAAGTTTGTATGCTTTTCAAATGAATGGTCAGCTAAGTTATGATGGCCAGTATTTATTAAAAATGGATGGTCAGGGCATGGAAGTACCTAATCTCGGCTTTAAACGAAACATGACACGTTTTTTAAGTGAATGCTCTGAACTAGCTGCGCAAATAGAAGAAGGAAAATATGGATACAGTGATTTGGATGAGATCATCAATCAGTTTAATGCTTGTATAAATGATAAAACTATTGCACAATCCACTAAGCCGAAAGGTTTATCTAATGTTAACCTTGATCCATGGAACGCCTTAGAAGTAAAAGTTCTGAACAGCGCGCTACCTGATAAGAATGATGCAATTGATATGATTAAAGACCTTAAAAACAAATTGGAAAAAGGAGAGCAGATACCCAAATTTTTATCTGAAGCCTTAAAAGCTGCTCTGAAAAATGATGAGGGTCTAACAGCTGATCTTGTCAAAGCGCTTGAAGGCTTATAATCTAAAGCGATTCCTTAATAGGTCAAGCCATATAGCTCGTTGTTCATATAGTACATAGCTGCACAGAATAAATACAACTACAGCCAATAAGAACAACTCACCTCCGTCCCCCATTACTTCTATTCCTATAAGGAAAACATGCATCATTATGGCTCCTGCCATCATGAAAATTGATAGTATCGAACCTAACCAACTAAGAGGTTTATAAATCAACAAAAGTGCTGCTATCAATTCAGCAACTCCAACCATAATTCTCCCCCAAGGCTCCATGCCAACTGTTTGAAAAATGTAAACAGATTCTGGAGAAGCACTAAACTTAAAAAACAAGGTTTGAACCAGAATAAGTGCTGAAAGGTAGCGTGCTACAGCGGGAAAAATCACTTGGTTTTTCATACAATACAATTTTACGAATAGTATGACTTTAAGTTTGTCTGCCAAGAGACACAAAGAATTTGTATTTTGCACAAAGCATCTTTATGAAATTCGATGTACATCCGGACATAGCCAAGGCAAAAACCATTCATACTGATTTTTACCTCAGCTCAGCTCATTTTGAAGAGGGTAAGGAAAAAATATTCGCCTCAACATGGCAATTTATTGGGGATACCGATCAGGTAAAAGAAGTGGGGTGGACAACACCTGTCAACTTGTTAGAAGAGCATCTCAATGAACCCATTGTTATTACACGCGATGAGAATAAGACTATTCATTGTCTATCAAATGTATGTACTCATCGTGGCAACATACTTGTTGAGCGTGCTTGTAAGTTAAACGACATCCGCTGCCGTTACCATGGCAGGCGTTTCAAATTAGATGGTACTTTTCATTCAATGCCGGAATTCAAGGAGGTTGAGAATTTTCCTACAAGCGATGATCATCTAAAACATCTGCCGCTTCACCAAATGGGTAAATGGCTTTTTACATCACTCAGTAACAAAAGTAATCCACAACACTTTTTTGCCGATATGCAAAATCGTATTGGCTGGATGCCATTAGAACAATTTCACTTCAGACCTGATTTATCGAAAGACTATCAAGTAGATGCACATTGGGCTTTGTATTGCGAAAACTATCTTGAAGGTTTCCATATACCCTTTATACATGCAGGTTTAAACAGCATCATTGACTATGGTAATTATACGACAGAGCTTTACCGATACAGTAATCTCCAACTGGCATTGGCCAAAGAAGGTGACATCACTTTCGATTTGCCACCCAGCTCTGTTGATTATGGTAAACAAGTAGCCGCTTACTATTTCTGGGTTTTCCCAAATATGATGTTCAACTTTTATCCATGGGGATTATCGATCAACATCATCAGGCCCCTTAGCATTAATAAAACTAGAGTCTCCTTCCTCTCTTATGTTTGGGATGAAAACAAACTGAGACAAGGTGCCGGTGCGAATCTTGATGAAGTAGAGAAAGAGGATGAAGAAGTAGTGCATCAGGTGCAAAAAGGGATTCGCTCACGTTTTTACCAACATGGGCGGTATTCGGTAAAGCGTGAAATGGGTACACATCATTTTCATCGCTTACTGGCAGAATTCATGCAGTGAAAATTATGTCAGTACCGAAGGAAAAAGCACATCTTGCCAGAACACTTGGGCTTTGGTCAACCATTGCATTGGTAGTTGGTGGTGTTATTGGCTCTGGTATTTTTCTTAAGCCATCTCTAATGGCCTCTCAACTTGGATCTCCTTTGCTTTTGCTTTTTGTATGGATATTGGCCGGTGTCATTACCTTATTTGGTGCGCTGAGCAACGCTGAAGTGGCTGCCATGATACCTGAAACAGGTGGCCAATACATCTTCTTCAAAAAAATGTATGGCGATTTCGTTGCCTTCCTTTACGGTTGGTCTGCCTTTATAGTAATTAATACGGCTGGCGTGGCATCTATTGCCTATGTAGCTGGTACTTATGCAGAGTATTATATCAGCCTTCCTCGATTTTCAATTGAAGTTGAACAAGCCGTTTATTTATACATACCAGGTATCGGTAGAATATATCCTTTAGTGAACATCGGAGTAAAACTCTTCACAATTGGTATTGTCTTAATACTAACATTCATCAACTACCGAAGCACAAAAGCAGGTGCAGGCTTACAAGTACTCTTCACGCTTATCAAAGTAGCGTCAATAATGCTTCTTATTTTTGGCATCTTCACCATAGGTGATGGCTCACCGAATAACTATGTAACCTCTGCTGCAACTGCTCCTGAAGGTTGGGCATTAGTTCTCGCCATTGTTGCAGCATTATCGGGTGCCTTTTGGGGATACGATGGATGGAATAATATCACCTTTGTTGCAGGTGAGATTAAAAACCCCCAACAAAATATTGTCAAAAGTTTATTGATCGGACTACTCTCTTGTATAGTCATCTATGCGTTGATTATCATGGCATATTTATTTGTGATGGATATCAGTGCAATCGCGAGTGCTTCCTTTGTGGCTTCTGATGCTGCACAGCTTGCAATGGGTGGTATAGGTGGAGCATTAATTGCGTTACTGGTTATTTTTTCTGGCATTGGTTCAACCAACGCAAACATTATGGCTACAGCGAGAGTAACTTTTGCCATGGCACAAGAAAAGAGATTTTTTAGTTGGACTGCCAACATACATCCGGCTTTTCAAACACCTGCCAATGCATTGGCGCTTCACGCAATTTGGACTTGTCTCTTAGTCCTTAGTGGATCATTCGATATGCTTACTGACATGTTGATATTTGTTAGCTGGTTATTTTATGGATTAAGTGCTTTTGGTGTTTTTGTACTTAGGAAAAAGATGCCCGATGCCCACCGCCCCTATAAAGTATGGGGCTACCCATTTGTTCCTGCCACTTTTGTGATTATTACATTTTTCTTTCTGATCCTCACCCTTGCAAATGATATTACTAATTATCTGACAGGCAGAGCCCCAATCATTAATTCTCTTTTCGGTTTGCTGCTGGTGGTGTTGGGCACGCCATTATATTTTTACTTTAAGAAAAAAGAAAGGCAATGACAAAAAAGATTTCAATTATTGGGGCACTGCTCTGTTGGGACTCCCCTTTACTCAAGCTTTCGTTAAGCACAGATATGAAGTTAGTGCGCTCATTCGAAATGCGGCTAAAGCAAGCAAGCTACTTCCAGAAAACGTTCAGATAGTAAACGGTGACATTGCAGATCCAGGTAGTCTCGAAAAATTTCTTGATCAAACCGAATACCTTTACCTCAATCTTAATTTACAACAGCATGAAAAATTAAATGAGTTTCATACTGAAGCTGAAGGTTTGTAAAACATATTGCAATTTGCAAAACAAAAAAAGATTAAACGTATAGGATTTATCAGTTCTCCGATCATGAATTATCAGGGTATGAATAATTTTAACTGGTGGGTGTTTGACGTTAAGCGTAAGGCAGTGGATATGGTTAAACAATCAGGAATACCTTATACTATATTTTATCCTTCTACTTTTATGGATAACTTTAACCTGTTAACTACGGAGCAAACATTATTGAGACACTCAATAATTATCCGGAAAAATTTGAAGCGGACAAAACCTGGCTAGAATTGAGTAAGCCCACTACTTCACTGCAGGACTTTGCTCAACTTTAGGTTTGTTGTTAGAAGGTCTTATTTTTTCGTATAGCGCTTTATCAGTAGAAATTCTATAAATGGTAGCCCCTATAATAACAAAAGCAAGAACTGTATAAGATAAAATATGTACAAAAATACCCCTGACAATAATTTTCCACTTACTTAGGTGGCTATAGAAATTGACAAAGGCATAAATCATAAACGCCATGGAAGCGAGCAATAGGTAGAAGGAATCTAACACGAGGCCGCTCATTTTATAAACAACTATTAGGACAATACTTACCCACATGAAGTGCCCTGTTGTAAAGAACACTAACGCACCAGTTTCAACAAAATTGTATCTGCTTTTTTTAAAAAGCAGCCAAGTAAAAAACACAGTGAATAGGGTTATAAAAAACGAAATGCTGCGCATATTATCAATTGTCCACCTAGTGATTTCTCTAACCACCTCCTGAACGCCCCCACCTTGTTCTTCAACATTTGATGGATTTGTCTGCATCATGAAGTTTACCAAATCCACTTCTAACAATGAAGCCAACAATAAATAAACAGTAAGCGTTAGAAAGAAATATCCCAGTGGTCCGTAATATTTAACTCGATTACCAATGATATAATCATGTGCTACCTGTCCTGGACGTATGGTAAGATCGCTTAGGGTTCTGGGGAGCATTCCATCAAAACCATAAATACGCGCAGCAAAATCTGACCACATATTTACCATGTTAATTTTCTTAACCGGATTGCGTTGTCCACATGCTGGACAGTATGCCGTGCTTACTTCTTGATTGCAATTGATGCAATTAGCCATTGTTTTGTATAGTTATAAAATTTAAGCTTTCAATATTCCACTCTTGACTTTGGGACAAGCTGATGTTTCCCTTTTTTACCAAAAGTGGTGATTCAATGTTATTGTCATACAACTGGCCTGTACCTAAGCCCTGAGGTATCTCAACTGGAAATTGAGCTGTCATTTGACAAATGGCATTCAAACCGATATTAGACTCAAGTGCAGAGGTGATCCACCAACCAATTTTCTTTTCTTCCGCCACTTTAATCCATTCTAAACTTGATTGTATTCCTCCATGCAGGCTAGGTTTTAAAATAATGTACGGTGCGCCACACTCTTCAAGCAAAAGTTGTTTTTCTTCCAACGTATTTACACCTATCAGTTCTTCATCCAATGCGATTGGTATAGGAGATTGCTCACTGAGTTCACGCATCAGACTTCGTTGGCCTGCTTTAATCGGTTGCTCTATAGAGTGAATACCAAACTTTGACAATTCTTTAAGTTTGTATAAGCAGTCATCTGGTTTAAACGCACCGTTAGCATCCAACCTTATGGTAATGTCCTCGCGGTAATATTTCTTGCGCACATAATGGAGGATGTCGCACTCTTTTTCAAAATTAAGACCACCAACTTTCATCTTGATGCAATTGAATCCATCATAGACTTTAATGGCAATTTGTTGCAACATTAAGTCCATATCCGCCATCCAAATCAATCCATTTATTGGTAATTCCCGACCTTTTTGAAAATCATTCTGAAATATGATTCGTCTTCCCCCGTTCATCAAGTCAAGCAAGGCCGTTTCTAAACCGAAAATGATTGAAGGGTACTGTGGAGAAATTACTTGCTTTATCAATAGTTGGATTTTGTCCGTTGTCAATTGTCCATTGTCAATAGTCAATTCCTGAAGACGTTGCAGTGTTTCTCTTAACTGCTCCTCATAATCCGGCACATCGTCAATACTCAAGCCTGGTAAGGGAGCACATTCACCAAGTCCAAAGACTTCAGTATTAACGTCATCCCAAATTTTTACAAACCAACTCTTGCGTTCGCGCATAGCGCCACGTGAGGTCCGGGCTTGAAAATTAAAGTGAAATACTTGGCTAGTGTACGCTGTTTGTAAGGCCATAAAGCTGTTAAGTTAACATGTTAGCACTTATTTTTGCAACGGTATGATTAATATTGAAGCATATAGTTACTCCCTTCCCGAAGAAAGAATTGCCAAATACCCTTTACCGGAGAGAGATCAATCAAAATTATTGATTTATAAAGATGGAGTGATTAGGCATGACCGCTTTACATCCATTGTTAAGGAAATACCAACGGGAGCACTTATGGTTTTTAATAACACTAAGGTAATCCCAGCCAGACTACATTTCATTAAAGATACGGGTGCGAGTATTGAACTTTTCCTGCTTAACCCAACCCAACCCTCGGCATTGCTAATTGAGGCAATGCAAAGCAAAAAGACTTGTCAGTGGCATTGTACGATTGGCAATCTTAAACGGTGGAATCAGGATGTGATTTTAAAAAAGGTAATCGGCTTACATAGCCTTAATGCAAAACTCCTGAACAGAGAAAGTCATGTTGTAGAATTCAGCTGGGATGGCGATCTTAGTTTTGCTGAAATTATTAGTTTATCAGGCGAAACGCCACTACCCCCCTATTTGAAACGCTCGCCAGAAGCAGAGGATAAACAACGTTACCAAACGGTTTACTCTGCTCATGAGGGTGCAGTGGCCGCACCAACTGCGGGGCTGCATTTTACCGATGGCACAATAAAACAACTGCAAAATAAAGGAGTAAATCAGCTTTATGTAACCCTACATGTGAGTGCCGGAACTTTTCAACCGGTTAAAACCCTAAATGCATTGGAACACAGCATGCACCAGGAACAGATTGTTGTAAACATAGAAAGTCTGAGATCACTTATAAATCATGAAGGTCCGATTATTCCTGTAGGGACTACCTCTATGCGCACCCTGGAGAGTTTGTACTGGATAGGATTGAAATTATTAAACAAGCTGGCTGATCCTTTTTTCATTGATCAGCATTTTGCTTATCAACAGCATACGCTTGTTCCTGATGCCAAAGAAGCAATTGAGGCTATTGTTAATTACCTAAATGCTGAAGAGATTGATCTTTTGATGGCCAGTACAGCCATTTATATTCATCCTGGTTATCAGTTTAAAATCTGTAATGCTTTAGTAACCAATTTTCATCAACCAGGTTCAACCCTCATGCTATTGGTGGCAGCATTTGTTGGCGATGACTGGAAAAGTATCTATAATGAAGCATTGAGCAACGATTATCGTTTTCTTAGTTATGGAGACAGCTCAATACTCTGGAATAAATAAAGGAGGCTAGAGCCTCCTTTATTTATTTATAGCGTAAGAAAAACTCTATCGCTCTAATTCAACTAACCTTACCTCTACACGTCTTCCCTCCTCTTTAGCAGCTACGGCATCTTTGGTAACCCCCAAACCTTTAGCAACTACGCGTCTTCTTACAATACCTTTGTGATTGAAATATTCCAGTACTGCAATAGCGCGTTTATTAGAAAGCTCTCTATTTAATTCTTCAGAACCCTCTGCAGAAGCAAAGCCCGAAATTTCTATACCTAATTCAGGATATTTCTCTAACTCTACTAACAAGGCATCTAACGAAGTGTTATACTGTGCTTTGATATCACTCTTGCCTGCATCAAAGAAAATCTTTGCAGACTTGTTTAAGACACTTTTATCTGTCAGTTCTTTTTTCTGTGGTTGATCTTTTTGTTTCTTCGCTTCTTCAGCCACCATAAAAGTGGGTAGTGATAAGATAGTCTGTCCATCGACTACCTTTTTCTCAAATTTGCTTTCATCACTCTCATCATAGTAATAAGTGCGTGCAGCAACTTCCAATTTGCTATTAGTTCTTTCGTCAAAATTTATTTCATCTACAGAATTATCCAACTGAATTAAATCAACCAGATAGTCAATGCCTTCTTTGTCAGATGATGCCATCAGATCCAACATCATATCGTACACATCTACAGTACCTGATTGTACCAGTTTAGATTCATGTGTTTTTCTGATATCTGTTTTTGCATCCTGATTTGTGTCGTAGAATGCGTTTTTTACCTGCACTTCCTGTCCAACTACTACATCAAATTGTTTAATCGTCTTTAATTTAATCTGTTGATACAATTCATAGAAATATGTTTGATTGGGAACATTAACATTTAATGTATAAGGCAGAAAACCTTCACTTTCAATAACCATATCATAGTTTTTGGCTGGTGGTAATATAACCAGGTATGCACCAGTCTCTGGGTCAGGATGATAAACGAAATCAAGTTTTTTATCTGTCTCATTATCGATCAAATAGATTTTAGTCGGAATTGGTTTATTCGTTTCAGCATCTAATATCTTACCCTTTATCATGGTTAATGGAATACTGGAAGATTCTGGCATGTCTATATAATAGATATCCTGTGCGCCAAGGCCTCCTTTACGGTCGGAAGAGAAATAAGCCCTGCGGCCATCTGCTAATAAGGTAAAGTAATTATCGTTAGCCGTTGTGTTTACAGGATAACCCATGTTCTCCGGATTTGACCATGCATTGCTAACCAGAGTGGTTTTAAAAATATCTCTACCCCCCATTGAATTATGTCCATCGGAAGTGAAATAAAGGGTTGTCTGATTCGGATGTATAAATGGAGCATCTTCGTTCGCTTCAGTATTAACAGGGGCACCTAAATTTACTGCAGGGCCCCATGCACCATTAGACTGAAGGGTAGTTTTATAAATATCTAAGCCACCTTTACCACCCTTTCTATCGCTGGCAAAATATATTGTTTTGCCATCGGGAGTAATGCTGGCAGTGGTTTCCAAAGATGGTGAATTGAGTACTGGTGTAATTAAAGTTGGTTTAGACCAATCGCTGCCTGCTCTGTTGATTTGAAATAAATTACCTGGGTCACTTGCTCCTCCTATAAAAATCAACATTTTCTGGCCGTCAGGAGAAATACCAGCAGTACCTACGTTGTAATCAGAGTACACATTTACTACCTGAGGTAGTGACCATATCCCAGATTGATTGTTTGAGATCAAAATCTCTTCAATAAATTTATCTCCACTTCTGGTTTTACCTGTGTTAGGTCGCAAAGCAGTAAAAGCAAGTACACTTTCATCTGCTGATACAACAGGATTGTATTCTGTATAGGCAGTATTTACATTCTGCCCCATACTATGCACTTTAAAATCTCGCGGAACAGACATAAAGGTAATAGCATTACGAGCTGTGGTTATGGCATTGTCAGCCATTGCCTGCGCTTTTTTATCTGGCTGCGTCAGGCTCTTATATTTATCATAGTTCTCTATAGCCTTGTCAATACTTTCATTTTTTAAGTGAAGCTCTCCCAATTCAAAATAGGTGATTACCGGAATGTCCTTAGAATTTGATAAAGCAAATTCAAGGTAGGGTATTGCTTTTATCTGATCATTGAGGTTAGTGGATTTTTGCAGGCATAGTCCAGCTTTATAATAAACGCCTGGGTCTTTAGTACCCTCCTGTATTGCTTGTTCGTAAAGAGGTAGCGCTTGCTCGTAGTTTCGAATACTGAAGTAGCGCTCTGCATCAGCCAGGACTTTAGTTTGCGCCTGAACCTCTGTAACCATACTGGATACAAACAAGAAAAGCAGGATTATTGAAGAGAAGGTGTTGATAATCTGTAGTTTCATAGAATCGCTTGTTGGCAAATAAAGTACCAATCTGTTATGAATCATTAAAAAATGCAACCGAATGTAATAATAGCCGTAAAGTTGCAAGAATTTGCAAAAGTAAATCTATAGGATTTTTAATTGATTATACCGAATTTTAGGGATGTTGGTCGCAAACTATGCTATCTAAACTATATAAGACCTTAGGCATTGAGCCTGAAGAATCTGGGAGAATGACCCTGTTGCTCGTTATGGGTTTTTTTATGGGGATGTTTATTGCATGCCTATCTGTAGCAGCGCAGTCATTATTTCTAGAGCATTACCCAGATCAGGAAGACCTGGCGACAGCTTTTGTAGTGTCTGGACTTTTTGCCCTTATGGCAACCTTCATCTACAATTATTTCCAAAACAGGATACCCTTTATCCTTTTGGGTTGTGCAAGTTTGCTTACCATAATGGGGCTAACAGCCCTCATTGAGTTTGGCGAAAACCTGTTTAGCAACCCTGATACCATCCATTACATCGGTTTTACCCTTATTTTACCCTTTACTTTTATTACCCTATTGGTTTTTTGGGGTTCCTTTGGCCGTTTGTTTAACCTCCGGGAATCCAAACGATTACTCGGAAGCGTGGATGCCGGTTTCTTGATAGCTTCCTTGATTGCTTTTTTCTCGATCCCCCAAATTTTAAATTATGTAGATACAGCCGCGCTTTACTCCATTGGCCTGGTCTCAGTAACTGGATACTTTTTACTTTTTGCGATTTTATCTATTCGTTTTTTATCTCATGGTGCCTCTTTGGCTGAAGAGAAGAGAAAGCACCAAAAGCTGGATTTCATGCAAATTTTCAAGATTCGCTATGTCTTCTACATGTCAATTTTCGTCATCATAACCATGGTAGCTCTGCGATTTGTAGACTTCTCTTTTCTACAGACAACACAGATTTACTTTGATAAAGACTATGTACCAACCTTCTTAAGTTACTTCGAGGCAGTTGTGGTTATATTCAGCTTCCTCTTCCAAACATTTGCTGCCGATAAAATAGTTTCAATGTACGGCATGCGGGTGGCCTCCATCATCAACCCTATCCTTACTGGTCTTTTCACTGTAGGCGCCTTATTGTTGGGGCTTTCTTTTGGTTATACTGCAGCTGCTGGTCAATCATTTGTTATTTTCTTCATCATGATTGCCATGAGTAAGCTGGTAATGCAAGCCACACGCGAAGCACTTGATGAACCGGTAATGAAGCTCTACATGCTTCCAGTAGATAGTGAACACCGCCTGGATGTGCAAACCAAGCTGGAGGGAACCGTGTTAGCCCTTGGTAACTTATTAGCCGGAGCCCTCATTTTATTGATCTTAAAAGTGCAATTAACGCAACTGATCTACTTTACCATTTTCGCTATCCCCATGTTTGTGATTTGGTACCTAGTAGCAAACCGATTAAATACATCGTACAGACAAACCTTGCAGGGTGCCCTTAGTAAAGGTAAAGAGCGAGCCACAACCGAAAAGAAAAACGAAAAAGCTTTTACTGTTAATAATGTTCTTGAACTAGAGGTGAATAGCTCCGGTGAAGAGAAAGTTATTTACGGACTTAAACTGATGGAAAAACTCGAGCCTGCAGTGTTCGAATCCTCTTTAATCAGACTTGCTGACAATGAGAATAAAAAAGTTCGTGAGTTTGCTAAAGGCAAAATCCAGGAACTTGGTATAGATCAGGACTTCGCACCTAATTCAGAAACAAAATCATTGGCACTACTCGCTATTGGTGAATCTGAGGATAGCGATTTGCTTTCTATCTCTCCGGATAAATTAATGAAGCTGGGGAAATCCAATAAATCACCGGATAGAATATTAGCTGCCAAGCTCTTACGGAAATTAATTTCGCAAAGAACAATTTTTGTGTTGCTTGAGTTAATGCGCGATGTGGACCCACGCGTTCGTTATGAAGCCCTGTTAACTGCGCGTAAGGTAAAACGCTCTGAGACTTGGCCAGTATTGATTGAATTGCTTAACTCCCCTGCTTATGGTCATCATGCGGCTGCCGCTTTACGTGAGGCCGGTGAAGCAGTTCTCCCTTCATTAGATGCCGCTTTTCATAAAAGTAGCCAGAGTGATCTGGTGATGTTACGGTTAGTCCAAATTATGGGGCGAATTGGAGGACCTGCCGCATTGGATTTACTCTGGAAAAAAGCAGACTACCCTGATAAACGCATTGTTAAGCAAATCTTATACACCCTACGTTACATTAACCACAAAGCTATTGGCAGAGAAGCACAGGAAGTCATGGTCTTGCTTGATGAAGAAATAGGCAAAACCATGTGGAACCTGGCAGCTGTTACTGAGCTACCCAAAAACGAATATTTTCAATACCTGAGACAAGCATTGAAGGAAGAAATCGCTGAAAATTTCGATCAGATTACCTTGCTCTTATCATTGCTTTACGATCCACAAAATATTCAGCTTGTTAGAGAAAATATAGACTCGGGCGATCCGGATGGCATCACTTTCGCATTGGAGTTGATGGATATTTTTGTTGATAATGACCTTAAACCAAAACTATTTCCGCTTTTTGATGACAAGCCTGTTTCAGTAAAACTTGAAGAATTACAGGTGTATTTCCCTAGAGAAACCTATTCTCCTATACAGGTTATTAACTACATCCTTAACCGCGATTTCAATCAGAATAATCGCTGGACTAAAATGTGTGCTATACATTCAGCTGCTTATCTGCCTGAGTTCAGGGTGAGTCGGGGGTTAATAGCTCAGCTTTTTAATAGAGATAGGCTCTTGCAGGAGACTGCTGCCTGGGTAATTTACAACAAGGATAAAAAAGCTTATCAAACTGTAGTAGACAGACTTCCCTTAAAAGACAAGAAATTCCTTGATGGCTCTATTGAAAACAACCAACTGCTAGATGGTTTGGATGATGGTTTCTTCCTCGGAATAGAAATGGTCTTCTTCCTTAAAGAACTAAAAGCATTTCAACATATCCATGGTGTAATGTTAAGTGATTTGGTGGATAAGATTGCTCCACTTGAATTAAGGGCTGGAGAAACAATAACCTTTACTTCGAGCACAATAGATACTCCTCTGTTGATGGTAGCACATGGTGAAGTACGCCTTCAACATAATGATCAATTGGTAACCGTTATGAAAAAAGGTGATGTATACGGTGACTTATTTCAAGATGCTCCTGCTCCAGAGGCCAATACAGTTATCGCCTCAGAGCGAAGTATTGTATTCAGAATAAGTTTGACAGATTTCTATTTTGTAATAGCTAACCACCATGAGTTGGTACAACAATTAATTAAGAATGTAACGCAATCAGCAAAAGTAGCGAACCTATAATTTTTAAAACCCATAACTGCCCCCTTCCATGCAAATCGATGTCGATGTATTAATAATTTTTGCGGATAACGATAATGAGCCTCAGAAAAAAAAGACCTCAGGCTGGGTGTCTGACTTTAAGCGTTTTCTCGAGCTAATGCTCATGCAGGTTTTAGGGGAAAAACCAAATATCCTGTTAAAATCAGAATTCGATACAGTGACTGCCCCGGATATGACCAACGTGGGGGTATTGGCAACGGTGCTTTCTAAAGATTTCATCCAGTCCGGAAGATGCCTGGACAATGTTGAGACATTTTATAAGGCTATTCAGAATTCTGAAAGAAAAGCCAACAGAGTGTTTAAAGTTTTTAAAGCACCACTGAGTAACCAGGAACAACCACCAAGATTACGAGAGCTAATCGGTTATGAAATGTATCAGATCGATACTGAAACCGGGGATACCAAAGAGTACACTGACTACTTTAGCCTTGAAGCAGAACGTCAATATTGGATGAAGATGGTGGATTTAGCCTACGATATCTTTGATTCATTGATGCAACTACGGGCTATGGGTAAGGGTACAGAAATCAGAAATATTTACAAACGTAAAAATATTTATCTGGCCGAAACTGGTCACGACCTTTCAGTACAGCGCAACATTATTAAGCGAGAACTAATCCGACACGGCTACATTGTAATGCCACAGCAAACTTTGCCAGGGACCTTGGGAGAACTTGAAAAGGTAGTTAAGAAAGATTTAGAAGAATGTAGTCTTTCGATCCACCTTATTGGTAGTGCTTATGGTGAAATCCCAGAAGGCTCCGAAAGATCAATCGTTGATATTCAAAATAGGTTATCAGCAGAAAGAAGTTCGCGTGCCAAACAAAGTGATGGTGAATTTTCCCGTCTTATCTGGATTTCACCAGTAATTGCCAATGCCAGTGATCGTCAGAAATCGTTTATAGAAAGCATTAAACGCGATGTTGAAGCGCAAGAAGGTGCAGAAATTCTACAAACACCGTTGGAAGACTTTAAAAATATTATGCGCGAAGAGTTGGTAGAATCCCTTGAACGCAAAGGCTCTGGCGCTGAACTAGGCAAGTCTGTTTACTTAGTACATGATCGGGTAGACCAGCAGGAAGTAAAGGCACTGGCGGAAGTAATAGAAAAATCGGGCTATAAAGTTTTATTACCCGAGTTTGAAGGAGAATTGCTTGATCTAAGAAAAAAACATATTGATAATTTAAGAAGCTTTGATGCAGCTATAATCTTTAAAGGTAAAGTAAACGAACAATGGGTGAGAATGAAGGTGCTTGACTTATTAAAAGCGCCCGGCTTTGGTAGAAAGAAACCCATTATGGGCAAAGCGATTTATACTGGCGATGGCACAGCTATTAATGCCGAAAGTTATCGTAGCCAAAACATAAGAGTATTTCAGGGCGAAGCACAGCATTCACTTGAAAATGTTAAATCATTCTTAAAAGAATTTTAATCGAGCAACATGAGTATGGAAGTTGTAGATAAAGTAGCCGCCAACCCCTTCCCCGGGCTGCGACCTTTTCAAATCGATGAAAGTCACTTGTTCTTTGGTCGTGAAGGCCAAAGTGATGAAGTGCTTCTTAAACTCTCCAAGAGCAGATTCGTAGGTGTTATCGGCCCAAGTGGTAGTGGTAAGTCATCCTTCATCTATTGTGGTGTATTACCAATATTGTATGGTGGTTTCCTAACTGATGCCAGTCCTAACTGGGAAGTGGTTGTAACACGTCCAGGTGGTGGCCCTATTGATAATATGGCTGAGGCCCTGATCAAGAACAATCCTGAATACATCTCTGCAGATCCTGAAGAAAAAAGAATAAAGCGAACCATCTTCTCTACACTACTTCGTAGCTCTTCATTGGGTTTGGTTGAAGCTGTTGAACAATCAAGGCGTTCAGCTGATGTAAATTATTTGATCCTAGTCGATCAGTTTGAAGAATTATTCCGTTTTAAAGACGGTACTGATCCTAATTCAGTAAACGAATCATTAGCCTTTATCAATTTATTGATGGAGGCTGTAAACTATCCGGACGCGCCCATTTATGTGGCGATTACTATGCGTTCGGATTTTATTGGTGAGTGTGCCCAGTTTCCTGAGCTCACCAGAAAAATAAACGATAGTCACTACCTGATTCCTCAGATGACGCGCGATCAAAAGCGCAGAGCCATTGAAGGGCCGGTAGCTGTAGGCGGTGCAACCATTGCTCCTCGCCTATCGCAACAACTATTAAATGATTTGGGGGATAACCCTGACCAATTACCAATTCTGCAGCACGCGTTGATGCGTACATGGTCGTACTGGGCCAAGTACAAAGACTACGATACAGAGGCACTTGATTTGAAGCATTACGAGGCTATCGGTACCATGTCCGAAGCCTTGAGTATGCACGCCAATGAAGCCTATGATGAATTGGATGAAGAGCAAAAACGCGTATGCGAAATTCTCTTTAAAGCCATTACTGAAAAGCGTGGTGAAAACTTTGGTATCAGACGCCCTACCCGTTTAAATGAAATTGCAGCTATTGCTGATTGTTCAGAAGAAGATGTAGTTGCTATCATTGAAAAATTCCGCGAACCCGGTCGTTCACTATTAACACCAGGCTACGGTTTGCCCATTGCCTCTAAATCAATGGTCGACATTTCGCATGAATCATTGATGCGCATTTGGGTGCGTTTAAAAAACTGGGTGGATGATGAAGCCGATGCTGTACAAATGTACACGCGTCTTGCAGAAGCAGCTGCTATGTACCAGGTCGGAAAAGCAGGTTTGTGGAGACCACCTGATTTACAATTAGCGCTTAACTGGCAAGCTAAACACAAACCAACACTGGTTTGGGGACAACGTTACAATCCTGCCTTCGAACGCACGATGATCTTTCTTGAGTATTCTAAAAAAGAATTCGAGACAGAACAGCGCATTAAGGAATTAGAGCAGAAAAGAAAGTTACAACGCGCACGGATTGTAGCATTAGTATTGGCTGCTGGTATGATTGTAGCACTTGTGGGTATTGTGTTTGCTTTCATTCAGATGACTGAAGCGGAAAAAGCACAAGCTGCGACATTAGTTCAAAAACAACTCGCTGATGATAATGCTAAAAGAGCTGAAGACGCTGCGCATTACGCTGAAATACAAAGAGATAGCGCCAAAATTGCGCAGGCACAAGCTGAAAGAGCAAGAATAGCAGCTGTAGAAAGTGAGAAAAATGCCTTGCTTCAAAAGCAGCGTGCAGAAGCTCAAAAACTACTCGCTGAAAAAAATGAGGAAATAGCAAATTTTGAAAAGCAGCGTGCTGAGGATAATGAAAAGCTAGCGCAAACCAATGCTGATGAAGCGCTAAGACAAAGCATACTTGCGAAAGAGCGCCAATACATTGCCACAGCAAAACAGATTGCAGTAAAATCGAAGGAGCAACCTGACAAAGAGCTTCAATCTTTATTAGCACAACAGGCTTTCATTTTTAACAAAACCTACAACGGGTATGAATACGACAACGATATTTATACCGGCTTGTTCCGTGCATTAAAAAAACAAGACGATCCACTTACTAAAAATCTATTAGGTCACGATGCCGGTGCTTGTCGGATATTAATCAGTGATGCGAAAACAAGAAAAATTTACTCCGGAGGTAGCGATGGACGTATTCTTGCCTGGACATATCGCAATAACCAATGGTCGAGTGAAATACTTGTTGATAAGCGTAGCAACTATCTGGTTTATAGCTTGGATGTAAGTCCTGATGGAAATTACATGATAGCAGGTGGTTTAGCTAACGGCTTGTCTACCCAGAATTATGTTGAGCTGTATGACCTACGAAACATGTCGGCTCCACCGAAAAAAATAGGAGGCTTTACTTTTGACATCGACAATTTGAATTTTACCAATGATGGTAAAGGATTTTTTGCTCGCGACAATGCTGGAAGCAGCATCAAATATTCTGATCTGAGTTCGGTGAAGGAAGTAATCAAAAGCACTGAAAAGATCAATAGCATTTCATTAAGTAAAGACGGCAAGAAACTAGCCGGCACAGGTAACAATGGAACTTTATTTATTTGGGATATCAACAATAACTTTACTACTACTACCCTATTTAAGACTACGCCTAAAACAAGAGGTGGTAAATCAGTAGCTGTCCCGTTAACCGGAGCCGGCTTTACACGTGATGATAAGAAGTTAGTGTTTGGAGATGCAGAGGGGATAGTAAGAATACTTACGCTGGACAACTCAATACCTATGCGTGTTTTATCCGGGCATACTTCTGCCATTGAACAGATTACTTTTAATCATACAGGCACCTTTATGGCTACGGCCAGCTATGATAAAACAGTGCGACTTTGGAATTTGAGTCAGCTGAATCAGCAACCTATTGTATTAGATGATCATGCTGACTGGGTAAGAACTGCAGTGTTTACTTTAGATGATGAACAATTACTTGCTGGTATGAACAGCAACTCTGAAAAATCAAGTGAGACAATTCATGCCTGGCCAACCAACATGAAGACCATGTCTAATTTATTATGTACGCATTTAACCAGAAACCTAACGCAAGAAGAATGGGAAGTTAATGTTGACAAAGCGCTTACGCGCGAAATCACATGTAGCAACCTTCCTGACAATAAGTAGAGTACTAGATTTAAAAATGATACCCCTTACAATGAAAACGGTTTTACCGCTGTTCCTGCTATTTCTATCTTTTTCAATAGGTGTAGCGCAAACTACCGATCCCCGTTGCGTACAAACACTACGTACTGCACGTGCTACCTATGAGCAGGGTCGCTTGCATGAAATGCAAAGTTTATTGGATGATTGCTTGAATAACTTTTCAAAAAATGAAAGAATTGAAGCCTATAAACTACTTGTCCTAACCTACATCTACCTGGAAGAACCGCAAAAGGCTGATGAGGCTATGTTAGATCTCTTAAGGACTGACAATTTTTTTAAACCAAGCGATGTTGACCCTGCTGAATTCAGAAATCTTTATGCTAAGTTCCGCACCAAGCCAGTTTTATCAATTGGTGTAAGAGGCGGTATGCTCTCAACCCGTGTTCACGTGCAGGAGCACTATACTGTTTTTGCAAATAGTCAGGGTAAAGGAACCTATAAGAGCAATGCACGCTTTGTGGGTGGTCTTGCTTTTGAGAAAAGCATACTGAAAGATAAAATTGTACTTGCTCCGGAATTCCTGCTAAGTGGACATTCATTTACATACGCTAATAAAGAAGCTTTTAGCGATGATAATACAGCAGACAATGTAAGTGATGCTACCGGTCTGGAAGCAATTATACAGCAAAGCACTTTCCAATTTAATCTGATTGGTAATTACATGTTCAAGAAAACCTTATTGCGCGGGTTAGTGCAACCTTATGCAGGGGCAGGACTAGCAACATCTTACATGGGGGCCAATAGCTCTAAATTTCTAGGCGAGCTTCAATTAGAGCCTCGGGGCGATGATGTGAGCGGTGCTGAACTTGATAATACGGACAATTATAAATCACTCAATTTTGCCGGAGTACTACTGGTTGGCGGGAAAATTAAGATCGCAACGGTATACCTGACGGCTGATTTGCGCTATTACTATGGCTTAAACAATATTGTAAATACCGATAATCGTTACAAAATGGAGGGGGATAATATAGAAATATTAACCCGCTATGGTTACGTTAATAATGATTTCAAGATCAATCAGGCGTCAATCTCTATTGGTTTGATCTACCCTTATTTCAACCCTAAGAAATTGATTAAATAAAATGAATCGCTTTATACTTATCCTGTTAATAATAGTTAGCGCTTGCCAATCGGAAGACAATGCTGATCTGGCAAATGAGAACACTTATATCCGCTATTTCGGAAGTCAATACAGTCATCAACCACAACAAGTAATAGAAACCAGTGATGGCTACCTGCTATTGAATAATATTCAAATAGGAACGGATAATCAATCAGTCTTTTTTTACAAAATCAAACTGATTAAAACAGATTTCTATGGAAACCTGCAATGGGAAGAAGTTTACCCTAAATTCCCGGCTGAAAATGAATTAGAGCAACCTGGTGCAAATGTTTATAGTCTCAGGGGGTTCATGATTATCCAGCAAGGTGACAACTACGCTATTGTTGGCGAAGAATTAATAAATCAGAATATTTCAAGTACAGGCAGTACCTCACTTGCCAACCTGGCACTACTACTTGTAAACAAAGATGGTGCACCCATAAAAGATGGCGTTGTTTTAAGTGAAGGAGATGAAAGAATGTTTACGCCTCATACATCTGTTAGCGGTACTGATCTGGCTGCTGAAACCGGTAATGTAGAATTAGAAGATATATCAATAACCGGAAGAGGTATTGCCCTTAATGCCAATGGTAATTTTATAGTACTCTCTTCTGTAAATAATTATGGCACCAATAAAATGATGGTCACAGAAATTTCCACTACTGACTTAACAAGAATCTGGCAACGCTTTTATGGAGATGGCATTGGTGTTGTCGCAAGAAAAATTTTTGTGAATAACCAGGAGAAGCTTGTTTGGGGTGGTTCAACTGAGAGTGAAATGCGTTTATTCACTTATAACCAAAATGATCAGCAGGCGATTTCGGTAAAGCCTGATCAACCCAACACCACCACAGAAACCGCTAGTGATGCCTGTGAGGTTAAAGGAGGTTTTTCTGGCTATGCGCTTATAGGAACTAGTTCTACAGGAACCGATAATGATATGTATGTGGTTAAGTTCAGCCCTACGGAAACCGCCCCTATTTTCTCTAAAAATTTAGATTTCGCAACCGGAAATGACGAAGGGAAAGCAATAGAGGGTACTAGCGATGGTGGATTAATCTTATTGGGTAATGGTGCTTCAGTAAATACTACTGGTAATGGTGGAACTGATTTGTTTATCGCAAGACTAAATACCATTGGAGAAGAAATCTGGACAAAAAATTATGGCGGCTCACAGGATGAAGAAGGCGCTTGTGTTATCCAAACAAAAGATGGAGGCTATTTGGTGCTTGGCTCATCTGAATTTGGTATCGACTTCAGAAAAGTAATGCTCCTGAAGCTCGATGCTAACGGAGATTTATAGAATTTAGAATAAACCACTAGTAATAACACTTTAATCAGCTTTAACGACCCCCAGTTAATATGAGATCATCTTTATATCATTTATTTCTTACTGTTTCATTCATAATGCTGCTGGTAAAGGTTGGCCATGCCCAAGCCCCCACACAAAATGCAACTAGTTTTACGGTCAGCGCTTTTACAACAACCTCTCTTACCCTTACCTGGAGTAACGTTGCTGATGCAAACCGAACAAATTATCTTATTCTTGCAAATACCACCGGAGTTTTTGCAGACCCTGTAGCTATTCCTGCAGATGATGCAAATCTTGGTGATGGTTCTGGTGCCATTAGTGTTGGCGCATCAACTACTACATATGAATGGAATACTGGTTTAAATTCGGCCACTGTTTACCACTTTAAAATTTTTGCATACAATACTACCGGCCCGGCTTTTCTACTTACAGGCCCTACTACAAGCAGAACTACACTCGCAGCCCAACCTGCCAATCAGGCGACTGCACTTAGCTTTACAAATTTGAATGCAACTTCTTACGATGTAGGATTTACAGCGGGTGCCAGCGATCCTGATGGCTATCTGGTTATAAGAAGAACAGGCGCATCTCCCTCTAACGCACCTGTTGATGGTACAACTTATGCAGTTGATGACGTGTTAGGTGATGGTACCGTTGAGTTTATAGGCGCTATCGGCTCAGTTCCATTTACAGATGCTTCGTTAACAGCTGCTACAACATATCATTACGATGTTTATGCTTATAACGGAACAGGTGACGCCATTAATTACCTTGGAGCCTCCCCTTTAGAAGGAAGCAGAATTACGTTGGCTACAGAACCCACTAATCAGCCAACAGCACCCGTATTCTCAGGGATTGGTATAACAACTTTAAGCCTAAGTTACACAGCCGCAGTTGGTGCACCGGATGGTTATATCATAATCAGAAATAGTGGAGCCTCTCCTACTGCTGTTCCGGTTGATGGAGTTACCTACGGTGTAAATGCAGTTTTAGGAGATGGAACAGTAGAATTTGTTGGCGCCTTTGGTACCTTAAATGATGCTGGTCTCACGGCTAATACTGTTTACCATTACGATGTGTTTGCTTACAATGGCAGCGGTGCTTCTATTAACTACCTTACAACATCGCCACTTGAAGCCAGCAGAATTACCTGGGCTAATGCACCCGGTGATCAACCAACAGCTATTGTATTCAGTAATGTTACAAACAATTCATTAGACGTTAGCTTCACAGCAGCTCCTAGTGCGCCTGATGGGTACTTTGCTGTACGCAGATCGGGTGCAGCCCCTACGACAAACCCCGCAGATGGTGTTGATTACACTGAAGGCCAAACCTTAGGAGATGGTGAAGTCGTTTACATTGGATCCGCACCAAATTTTTCGGATGGTAGTTTAAGTGCTGCCACCACTTATTATTATAAAATTTATTCTTTTAATGGATCTTCTGGAAGTTTTAATTATCTGACAGGAAGTGCACCGCTGGAAGGAAACAGATCTACTTTGGCGACTGAACCTGCTAATCAACCTACAGCTCTTAACTTTACGGTTCCTGCCTCAACAACTTTTACAGTAAACTATACAGCTGCAATTGGCAGCCCGGCAGGATACATCGCCTTAAGAAGAACAGGAAGTTCCCCTGTTGACGTTCCAGTTGATGGAACCGTATACACAGCAGGTAATACCATTGGAACTAGTACAGTGGCTTTTGTAGGGGCAGCAGTGACTTTTAATGAAACAAGTTTAACGGAGGACACACAATATTTTTACGACATTTTTTCTTTTAACGGCAGTGGAGCAACTATTAATTACAATGTTGTTTCTCCTTTAGAAGGTAGCCGTTATACTATTGAATCATCGGCTCCTGGTGCTTCATCTACAGCAATGGTATTTAGTGCTATTACGAATAATTCAATTACAGTTAATTATACAAATGCCGCATCAGAGTCAAGAATTGTTGTTGTGCGTCAAGGTAGTGCTGTGAGTTTTACACCTACCGATGGAACATCTTATACTGTTAATGGTGACTATTCGGCAGGAACGGAAGTTGGTCCTGTTGGAGAAGGTAATAAAGTGGTGGGATCAGGCAGCGGACCAATTGTTGTTACAGGTCTAAATGGTGATGCCGTCTATCATTTTGCTGTCTATGAAGTAAATGGAACTTTAGGCACTGGTGCAGAGAATTATCGCACAACACCTTTAACGGGTAACAGAAGCACAGAGCCCACTACCCAAGCATCTGCAATAGTATTTTCCAGTGTTGGTACAACTACCACAACTGTATCTTGGACAAATGGAAATGGTGACAGAAGAATTGTTCTGGCTAAACAAGGGGCGCCCGTTGATGCTGATCCTGTAGATCTTACTAACTACAATGCTAATCCGGCTTTTGGTTCAGGTACACAAATTGGCACAGGTAATAGGGTTGTGTATGATGGTACCGGATCTTCAGTACCAGTAACAGCCCTTACTGCCGGCAATGTATATCACTATGCCGTTTACGAATACAATGGTGCAGGATTATCCACAGCTGCTTACCTCACACCTGCTGCAACCGCTAGTCGCAGTACGCTGGCAACACAACCCTCAAACTCGCCCAATAATATTAGCTTTGCTTCAGTTACACCGACTTCATTTACAGTAAACTTTAATGCAAACTCCGGAGGCAGTCCCTCAACCGGGTTTATCGCAGTACGTAGAGTAGGCGCATTTGCCAGCACTGCCCCGGTAGATGGAACGACTTACACCGCAGGAGAAGCAATAGGAAATGGAGTGGTTGTTTATTCAGGAGCAGCTGCAAGCTTTAACGAAAGTGGATTAGATCCGGTAACCAATTATTATTACAGAATATATTCATTCGCAGGTAGCGGTGAGTCAATCAATTATAAAGACTCTTCACCACTGGAAGGAAACCAGACCACACCATGTATCGAACCCTCAACACAGGCAAGTGGTATTAGTTTCAGTACTGTTTCTGAGGGTCAGATGCAGGTAAATTGGACGCGTGGAAATGGAGATCAGATTGCAGTATTTGCAAGAAATGGAGCATCTTCAAATGAGAATCCTGTCAACGGCACCTCTTATACAGCAAGTACTACTTATGGGGCAGGTACTCCAGCTATTGTTGTTCCTTCTGAAGACTATTTTCCTATTTACGTTGGAACAGGAGTTAACGTAACCGTAACTGATCTTAATGCGACCACAAGCTATCACTTCAAGGCATATGAATTTAACAATGCTAATGTTTGCTTTAACACAACTGTAACAGATGGTGTAAATGCTGCAAGTCAATCAACAACGGCTACAGCTGTGGCTGGTGTACTCACTACAGTTTCTGCAGCAGCTACATTATCGTCCGTTTCCAATACTATCGGCACTAAAATGCCCATACTTACATTTAAGGTTGATGATGATGGACTTGACAACTCGGCAACAAGGCTTACATCTCTCATCTTCCGGGCAGGAACAGGAAATGATATAGATGATTTTAGAGACGTGATTTTGGGAGCTGACCTAACAGACCAGTATGGCAATACCCAAACAACTAATATCACTATCGCTGCTAATACTATAACAATTACAAACATAGTTAGCTCCGGAGCAGGTAGTAACTCATCAAATACTTTAGGAAGAATTAACGATGAGGATGAAAAAAACCTGACATTAAATATCTGGCTCAAAACTACAATTGGTGGTTTCGGATCGACAACACCTATGAATGTGGACGGGCGTAACCTTAGCTTATCTCTGGATGAGGCAGATATTACCTATAATAATTCTGGGGTATCAAGCAGTGAAATTTTAAACGGTACTGTTATTCAGTCAGGAGGCGCTAACGGTGAAATAGATGTTGATGCATCAGCTATTCGTGTTACTCAACAGCCATCTGCAGCCGCAATTGCCACGCAGGCTCTTGCTACACAGCCTATATTTGAAGCAACTGACGTTAATAATAACCGTGACATCAATTTTGGCAATGCGCTAACAGTAAGTACTACTAACCCTGATAACCTTGGTGCAAATAGTCCACTACCAGCCTTTGCTTCAGGTATTGCAGACTTTACAGTTTCAGGTTTTAATTTCCCTAATGCCGGTACATCTTCCATGCGGGTAACAGCCAATGCCATTAACTCTGCTTATACTAATAGCATAACTGTTACTTCCAATACCACTGTTGCTGAAATATTCGGTGGCGTAAATCCTGGACCTACTTTAAATAGCAGCAGTACTAATGTGGCCATACTCGGATTCTCATTAACAACAACAGGAAGTAATCTTGATTTTACTTCGTTGGCGGCTAGCACTAATGTGGATCCAGATGGAAAGTTCACCAACATTCGCCTTATTCACTCAACAACCAACGACTATACTACAGGAACGCTCACAACCTTGGCTACAGGAACTACTCCGGGAAATGCCATTGACTTTACCGGTTTTACAGCACCAATTAACGGAACGCCAACCTATTATTTTATTGTAGCAGATGTGGAAGCTAATGTTAGTGCATTAACACCCGCAATTACATTAACAATTACACCTAATACATCAAACCTTGGTATATCTGGTTCTTCGGGGGTAAGTGGTGCTGCATTCGCAAGTCAGTCTTATAATTTTGATGATGTAACAGCACCTACTATTGCCAGTCTAACGGCAAGTGCAGATCCTTTTTATGATGGCACACCGCTACTACGACAGACTATGACAATAGTCTTTAGTGAAGCTATGCAACAATGTGGTCTCTGCGCACCAGTTTTCAACATCACTTCGGGAAATTGGAGTGTATTCTCACAAGGCTGGACAAATGCCACGACTTACACCGTGGTTTATCAACATAATGGCGTTGGGCAAACACTCAATCCGGAAACCTTTACTGTTGATCCCGGAAATGCACGCGATTTGAATAACAATTTTCTCCTTGTTGGCGGGAATGAAACTTTCGTATTAGATACCCGAAATCCTTTATCAACAGTTACCACTTCGTCAAGCTCTGTAAATGTTGGCCCACCTGCTGCGCTAACCCAGGTTGTAACTGTAACCTACGATGAGGCTATGAATCCTGCTACCTCACCAACCATTACCTTCTCTCCTACTAATAATTTTACTTCTGCCCCAGGTGCCTGGTCTGTCGGTAACACCGTATGGACTCAAACATTTACCCATAATGGTACCGTTGAGACTCAGGCAGCCGCAACAGCAGTTGTGAGCAATGGCAGCGGAGCCACTGATGTTGTTGGTAATACCGATGTTGGTGATGCCTCACCTTCCTTTGTTATTGACACCAGACCTCCATCCATCACAAGTATTACATCACCTACAGCTAATGGTTCTTATACCACAGGTGCAAATATAATTGTGAGGGTAGTTTTCAATGAAAACATAAGTCTTTCCGGAACACCCACACTCACCTTAAACACAGGTGCAACCGCCACATTTAACTCTGCAGGTGCCAACAACATCGATTTCATCTACACGGTTGTTGGTGGTGAAAATACAGCTGATCTTGATGTTACCAATTTCAATTTAGCTGGTGCAACCATTAAAGATTTAAATAATAATACGGCCAACCTTGCCCTACCGATAAATCCAAACCGCCTGATTGATTTAAGAAATATAAGAATTGATACTCAGGCCCCTACAATCAATGAAGTTTCAACATCAGCTGTTGATGGTAGTTATAACACAGGTGATGTAATTGATATACAAGTCGAATTTTCGGAAAATGTATTTGTAAATACTTTTCCTCAATTAGCCCTTAACTCAGGCGGTGTGGCTAACTATTTTTCAGGATCTGGTACAACTATACTTACATTTAGATACATAGTCGCAGCAGGACAAAACACAACTGACCTTGACTATGTAAATATTAACTCACTGACCTTACCAGGCACTTCATTAATTCGCGATATTGTTAATATCAATGCTGTGCTTACTTTGCCAGCGCCTGGTGGAGTAAACTCCATCAGTGATGATAAAGCTATTACTATTGACACAGTTGTACCTACCATAAGTTCAGTAGGCATTAGTCCTGCAACCGTTTTATGGGTTGATGGTAACGGTAACAATTTTACCAATGCCACATCTTCTCAAACATTAACATGGATCGTTACATTCAGTGAGAATGTAACAGGTGTTGACGTTACTGATTTTTCGCTTAACAGAACTACAGACGCTGATCTTACTTTTGGAATTCTTGGGGTCTCAGGCTCTGGTTCTGTTTATACAGTTACCTTAAGCAACGTACAACTTTTAGATGCATCTAGTAATGCGCAGCTAGCTTTAAATGTAACGGACAATAATTCCATAATTGATGCTGCAGGTAATCCGTTGGGGGGACCTGTCATTGGTGATGGAGCATTTACGGGTAGCATTGCATACCCGGCTGACCCATTGAATGATGCCTTTAATGATTATTTCACAATAGTATTTCCTGAGCCAAGCAATGCAGCTACCAATTTCAATGTAGTTACCCAAACCCCCTTTAATCTTGTAATAGACCTTGATCACCCAGTAGCTCCACTTGTTCCTGCGAACTATTACCTAATTCAAATAAATGAAAGTGGTCTTGCATTTACTGATCCCGTTGATGGAGAATATAGCCCCGACACTGATCTAAGTGATGGTACATTCAGCGAGGTGATCAGCACAACCACCACTTTGCCGTATGATCTTTTAAATTATTTCGCCCTAACACTCAAATCTGGTATCGATTATGATTTCAGAATTATATCTGTAAATTTTTCAGGATTATACAACAGCCAATTTCTACTGGACTACCGTTTAGGTACTGTCTTGACAGGCACTACTAACACAACTACAGCAGCCTCAGCAACCCTTAACCTATTAGGGATAAACACTACTATAAGTGCATTAGTAGATACTCAGGGAGAAGCTGAAGCACAAACCAATGGAAATATGGCTTTTGTCATAACTGATGAAACTGTTAATTCAGATAGTGCTCCTTTTAAATTCTCAGCGCTCACTGTATTTCAGGGAACTGGAAATGATATAACTGACTGGACACAAGCCATAGATGGTGCAGTATTAAGTGATGGCACCAATTCAATCGTTGCCTCATCTATAACTAATAATCAAATTATTTTCACTGGTATACCTTCATCAGGAGCAGCAGACCTTGGCTTTATCAATGACGCTTCTTTTAAAAATTATACGGTTAAAATATGGCTTAAAAGTTCACTGGGAGGAACGCTACCTGCAAACATTGATGGCCTGAACTTCGCATTTGCAGTTAACAATTCGAGTTTTGCTTACAACGACACTAGCAACGATCAACTAAGCACAACACTTCAGGCAGCTCAAGTAGTTCAATCTGGTGCTCTTAATAACCGAGTAAATGTAGTCGCTTCTCAATTGGCATTCCGTACACAAGGAACACCTGGTACACCTACTCAACCTCAGCCACAAATTGGTGTGGCCTCCAATTTCCCTATAGCAACTGCCCCTAAGGTATACGCACTTGATGCTAATAATAATCTAGATCTAGGCTACAACGAAAGTATTACAGTTAACAATACAAACGCGCTGGCGCAAACAACAACACACTTGGCTTTTCCTGCAGGTGGTATTTTGACACTTAGCAACTATTCACTCTTAGCTACAGGCACAACGCAGATCAGGGTAATTGGTACAGGTGCCACAACAGTTTCAATGGCAACCAGTACCAACGTTACGGCAGTAATCACCAATCTAACTCAAATTACCGCAGGTGCTGCACCTGAGCCTGCCACAATTTCTTCATTAAGCAATACATTAGTTAGCGCTGTAGACAACTTCGACTTTACCATTACAGATGATGCTGGCGCTAATGGAACAACATTGGAAGACAACGATGGTTTACCAACAAGAATCAGTCAGATCAGAATTACGCAAGGTGTTGGAAATGATGGAATACTTGCCAATTGGAATAATGCGATAGCATCAGTAAGATTAAGTGATGGTGTTAATATTCTTAATGGAGTTATAAACGTAGCCGGAACTGAAATTACTTTCTCCGGTATGAACAATACGTTAGCATCTGATCTTGGATATATTAGTGATGGTGCTTCTAAAACATACCGTTTAAGAATTGTCTTAAAAGGCCCTGCAGGAAACCCAATCGATGGTTCCATTGTGGATGATCTTGACAATAAGGACTTTGTTTTTAATGTAAATCAGAATGACATTACAATATTGGCTAGCCCACAAAGTAGTGCTTTGCAAGCCAGTACCACTTCTTCAGGAAATGGAAACAATACTGTTGAAGTAGTAGCCACAAGATTAGATTTTACCACACAACCTAACGCTTCTCAAAACTATGATGCTCCTATAAACCCATCACCAGTTGTTAAGGCAAGGGATGCAAATGGCAATCTTGATACTGATTATGCGGGTACTCCTGCAGTAACAAGTCAGACTCCGGCCACTTATACTTTAGCAAATACGACATTAACCAACAACAACGGCATAATTACTTTTGATCCTGCCTTTAATGTAACCAGTGCTGGCAACGGACCAGCCGGAGGAATAACAAATCTATTTGTAAGCTCCGCTGGTTTAACCACAGCACAGAGTATATCCTTTACCGTAAATTACTCTAACGCCTCTGATATAATCAAAGACGCATCTTTCACTTATCCTACCGATATCCAATACATCAATCATCAAACTGCTGATATTACCGGTGGTAGTGGTGTTTCATTAGAAAGATTCCTCGTAAGAGATGGCGGTTTGGCAGCCAATGATACGGATGGTACTGAGACAGTACTTACCGGCATAACATTAGCCATTAACAACTGGGAAAATTTAAGAAACATCGCCCTATATGATGGCGGCACTGAGTTAGTTGAGGTGAACGTTGCCACCAATATTAATATTATAACTGGTGAACTTGTACTATCTGGATTTGAGTTTAGTGCTAATGATGATAATGAAAATGATCTTACAGTTAAAGGAAGTTTCTTAAATACTGTTGGTGATAATGAAGTGATCACCTTTTCAGTAGTTAGTGTAACTGCCCGTAACGTTACCTCTTCACAATTTGCCACTACAAGTCCAGTGGGTATTGTGAGTACTGCAAATGGCGATGAGAATAAACTTGAAGTTGTTGCTACCAAGATTGATTTCCTTGTCAACCCCAACGCTACCAACATCAGTACGTTCACGAACATCGATAATCCATATATAGTCCTTGGAGCGCGCGATGCCAATAACAATCTGGATAGCGATTACACAGGTGCTGTAGGTACAGTGACGAACTCATTGACACTTGTCATGAACAATGAGCCAACTGGAAACTTCGTAGCTGGTGTATATGACTTTGCCATCTTAGCGCCTAATTTCCAATTTGAGCAAGATGGAGAAGACCTCACGCTCACTGTTCCTGTGACAACAAATAATCAACTAGGCGCTTTACCAACCGCTGCTGTGAGTACACAATTTGACGTGGCTGCGTCATTTGAATCTTTTATTACTGCTGAAAATGGTTATGAATTACCTGAAAATATTCCATACAAAGATTATCAGGCTACCAATATTGAAAACAACAACAGCTTTAATCTATTGGAACTTGTAATATCTGATGGTGATGGTGATGGCATACCGGGTGATATAGATGGTGCTGCAACCATACTCAATTCCATCACCTTTAGTTTCGAAAATCATGAGACAATAAGAAAAATTGCCATCTACGATGAAAATGATAATGAATTACAGGAGAAAGATGCCACGGACTTTGTTATTGTTGGCGCTGATGGTCAGATAACCTTTGGTCCATTGCTGGGCATAACAGCCCCAGATGACGGTAGAAAGCTATTCAGACTAAGGGCTACTTTCTTCAATACTCCTGCTGTAATTATTGATAACATTCCTGTTCGACTTTCCATCGTAAGCGCAACACTGGGTGGTGGTTCACGTTTTTATGAGCCTGTGGTAGGATACGTAGCAGGTAACCCTCCTGGTTCACTTACTGCTCCGGCTAACAGGAATTTACTTGAGGTTACAGCGACTCGTCTTGACTTTACAACACAACCTGCTTCCATTGAAGGGATAGATCAACCACTTTCTGTAACGCCTGTAGTAGAAGCACGAGACAACAATGGTATAGTAGACCTTGACTTCAATTTCAGTGCAACCATTGAAAATGGTGTAGTGCCAAATGTCACAAGCGTTAACAGAAGCTTTACTAATGGAATTCTGAATTTTACAGGTCTGCAATATTTATTTGCAGGTTCAGGAACATACACTGTAACATCCAATGGCTTATCGAGCATTACAGGAGGGTCAACTGCCAGTTCAGTTGTTGATGTTATTCATGTTACCGCTATAGAGAATACAAATGGTGTAGTTGTTTCACCCAACATTCAAGGCGGGTCAACCAACGTAGTTATTTTTGGAGTTGATATTAAGGCCTTACATAAGACAGGATCCGAGCCAACATTAAATGGTTTCTCTATTCTATTTGATCTTCCTTATAAAAGTTCTTCCACAACCATATTAAAAAATTTCAGGGTTTTTGAGTCTACAACAGGAACGTTCGCAGGCTCTACGAATATAACCGCATATGGAGGAATTGTTACAGAAGGCAGATCACCAATTATTGATCCACTATTGTCTATCACAGCACAGGATATGGTGACTATTACTTTCCCTACACCTAGAAACCTTAACAATAGTAATTCAACTCTCTCCTATTTCTTATTAGTAGATGTAGATCCAACAGCAAACAGCAATAGCTCACGACTTACACCTAAGGTATTAGATGAAGGCTTTGGTTCTCTGACAAATAATTTACTAAATACTACTGCGGGAAGTTCCAAAGCAAATGTCACTGGCAAACAATATTCATTTGCCTCTAAGCGACCCCCAATATTGATCAGCTCATATCCGGAGAATGGGCAATTAAATGTTGATCCTGCTCAAAGTACGATTACACTAACATTTGATGTCCCTGTGTGGACTTACGATGGTATTGCTAAACTTTATAATCGCGAAGACAATAGTTTAGTTGCTACACTTACCGCTGCAAATGGTAGATATGCACTTAACGAGCCCGTAGCAGGATCAGTAACTAATCCAACCCCACTTACCTTCAACATACCTCCAGGCACTGTGCTTGAAGCAGATGGCGTTTACTATCTTACCATTGAACCAGGCACATTCAATCCTCTCACAAATACAGGTACTGGTATTGCTGATGATGGCACCAATCTCTTTGGTGGTATCTCCTATAATGGTACCCTATATTTTAAAATTGCCAGTGAGAACCCTCCTACTATGATAACCACTGATGAGACTAAGTATTATTTCACGCCTTCAGGAGGTTCTATCAATGCTTCTTTTAATCAGTTTGGAAAGGCCTATTTCTTAATTGTCGATGAGAATGACCCAGTTCCAACGACTGCACAGATAAAAAATCCATCAATTTTATCTGGATATTTAGGAACGGTGGCTGCTAGTGGGGTGATTGAAATTAAGCAGATTGAAGCATTACAACATGGAATATTTACAACGAATTTAATCGGGGGTACAACCTACGATGTGTGGATGTACGCAGAAAATGATGCCTTACCACAACCTGTACCAACCTTGGCACCTTTCGGCCCAAAAAATACAAACTATGGCGCTGGTCTAGGTAGTGTTGGAAATCCAACTTTTAAAATAACTGCACCTCCTACACCTACATCGCTATATTTAAATAAGCCTTTGTACCAGATATGTGCTAATAGTGAAGCCTTGTTAGCAGATCCAATTATTATCGCTGAGAGTAATGTAAGTGAATTTAATATTGGTGCTCAAAATTTCAATATTATCCTTCCTACCGGTTTCCAATTTGATGTAGATGTGCAACCTGACATTGTTTTGACAGGGACAGATTTTGATCCGACACAACTTCAATTTAGTTTTCTTAACAATACGCTCTTGAATATATCCTTCCTAGTTGACGCTAATGTTGATCTGGATGCCATTACAATTTCCAATTTATTCGTTATTGCAAATAACGCAGATGTTAATGGAAGCATTAGGCGTTTTGCAGGTAATGCAATCCCTACATTGGCGGAAGGAGCTGTACTAGGTACCATTGTTTCAAGTGCGGCCACCCCTTTAAGTTTTACCAACAGCTATTCCGAGGCAAACAATTTTGCAGCACCGCCAATCGAAATCACAGATGTCGTAACTGCAATCCCTAACAATTTTAATTCCTCAGATCGTTCTATTGTTCGTTTAATTCCGGAAGTTCCTGCCAATGATTATGGACCTTCCTTTTTTACAGGCTTTAGCGTTACCAATGATGAGTTAAGTCTGGCGCAAACAAATCCTGCGTTCAACATTACAATGGTCCATACCGATATGAATGGTTGTGTTTCTACCGTTGCGGAACAATATACTATTTATAATAGTGTAGAGGCAATACCAGGCTTGGCAACTCAGCAGTGTATTATTAACGAACAGTTTCCTGGATTATCAGTAAGCATACTTCCGCTTTCTGCTACAATTTTAGGTAACGCTTTAAACGGTTATGATTTGCTAGAGCTATATGCCGATATACCCGAAACTGCACCAGCGAGTCAAACTATAAATGGTAATGACTGGAGGAGTCTTGTAAACACAATACCGGTAATGCAAATTCCAGCTATCCCATCTCAGCCATACAGAGACTATAAGATGGACTATACTAAAATATTAAATGCTAACAGTGAAGCGTTGGGTATAGCAGAGAATCCATATGAGAAATTCCGAAAACTATCACCTAAGGGAAGCATCTATTATGATGGTGGATCCTTAGGAAAAATTGAGTTTACAGGTAAATACAGGAGTCAAGCTGATGCTAGTTCTATAATACCAATTCGTCAAGAGGTTGAAGTTTTTGTTCCTGCCATCCCTGTAATTGAAATCGGATCAAGTAATATCACAAATACTATTGTTGCCAATAGTAAAAGTATTCCTGTATTTTGTGAGGCTGGTGGTGCTATTATCTTGAACGGCTATCCTGCTGCATCAACAGGAGCATCTGTTGGTACTTTCACACTCGTTTCTGAAGACGGTCAACCAATTGTTAATTATCCGGGAAGTGCATTCGTTGATAATGGCAACGGTACTTCAACACTAAATCCAATGCTTATTTTAGGAACAACAAATGTTGGAATTACCAATGGTTATAAGAACCTGATAGTGCGTTATACTTATCAAGAGAATAATTCCCCATGTTCTTCAATAGGTGAATTGACAATACGAATTGTGCCAAATCCAGTAAGCCAGTTTACTTACGAAAGCGAAGAAACAATAAACACACCAACGGTTGACGCTTACTGTGAAGGAATTCCTTTAAAATTCAATGCCTCTAATAGTAATATTGCCAATGGTAGTATTAGTGAATATCATTGGGCTTTTGGAGATGTCAATGCCACAGGTAACAATCCGAATGAAGCTACTGGCATCGATACGGTACATACCTTTACACAATCTTTGAAGTATAATGTATCATTGGTTACAACTTCTACATTTGGATGTAGCAATACTTCAAACATAGCTGTAACAGTAGGCAGCATCCCTGTTGCTGATTTCTCATTTGAAGGAGTCTCGTCTATTGATGTCACCAATCTTTCAGATATCGGAAATAAAGATCTGCAGTCAATACCTGGTGTATTCCCTAATACGCTCACTACTACATCCAGTGTGTTTAGTGACTATACCACACCTTCAGGCGTCTTCGACATTACGCTTACGGTTACCTCTGCAGGAGGCTGTGTCGATGAAATTACCAAAACAGTTGTAACGGTACCTCAGGCAGCTCCGGATGCATCCAGTGCATTTGAAGATACTTTTGAATCTGATGCCAATGAAAATGACTGGATACCTTTTGGTACAAATGTCTCTTGGGAGCGTGGTGAAGCCGCTAAAACAACCATCCTAAATGGAAGTGAAAATGGCGATAACGTTTGGATCACTAACTTAAGTGGCGCTTATAATGCCAACGAAGCGTCAGCACTGTATAGCCCTAATTTTGATCTTACAGGATTAGACAGACCCATTATTACCTTCGACCTATTCACTGATCTTGATGATATTGACGGTGTGGTTTTGGAATACTCTACAGACAATTTAAACATTGCTGACCCCGCCAAAGTATGGAGCCGCTTGGGAAGCTTCGCAGATCAGGAAAGCACTGGTGTTGAATGGTATAACAAAGTGGGTATTGCTGCCCGTCCTGGCGATCAAACTGATGGTGATTATGGATGGACAGAAACCGCTACGGGTTGGAGAACTGCCAAGCATAAGTTAAATTTTCTAGATGTAAATGGCCAGAGTCTTCCACTGAACAATAACACTCAAATCGTATTCCGATTTGCCATTGCTTCTACGGCTACCCTGAAGACGAAAGATGGTTTTGCCATTGATAATGTTCGCATTGGTAACGGTACAAGAACTGTACTTGTGGAAGGCTTCACCAATAGCGGTTCATCAGACGCGCGTATTGCTGCCGAGAATCAGGCGATCAATGATTTCGTCTCTGCTTCAGAAGGTGTTGAGATTATTAAAGTAAACTATCATACGGCCTTCCCGGGAGCAGATCCATTTAATGCGATGAATCCGGATGATCCTGGTGCTCGTGCGTTGTATTATGGTATCGCTGATGTGCCTAATGCAAGGCTTGATGGTTCAATACCTGTAGGACAAAATTTAATGTTTAGTGATTGGGGTCAACGCGAATTCGATAAGCGCATTCTTGATCTGGCAGATGCAAACATTAACGTAACCTTGAACGAGTCTGGATTAGAAGCGGATAGTATAATCGTTGAATTCACGCCACTGATTGACCTTAGTACAAGAGCTACGGTGCTTCATGTAATGGTGGTTGAGCAGGAAATATTAACCAGTCTTAATACCTCCATTGGAACAGTTCCATCGGGTGAAACGCAGTTTAATTATGTGCTTAGAAGCATGTTACCGAATGCTGCCGGAACTAAATTCACTTCATTGGTGAAAGACGGAGAAAAACGTGTGGCTTTAGCGTGGGCTGAGGGCTCTGCTTTTGCCCCTGAGGATGATATCTCTGTAGTAGTGTTCTTACAAGATGAGCTTACAAAAACCATTTACCAATCATTTATAGTGCGTGATCTGGGTAATCCTAAGGTGGTAACTGCCATCGAAGACCCTTCTTCTAACAGCTTTGAAGTTTATCCTAACCCGGCAGATCGGGAATTGGTGATAACCTTGCCAGCAATTGCCACTAAACAAACACCGCTGGTTATGTTTGATCAAATGGGTAAAATAGTACGTGAGATTACTTTTGAGAAAGGAGAGCAAAGCAAACAGATCGACACTGAAACACTGTCAGCTGGTGTTTACCTGATCAAGGTTGAGTCTTCAGCAGGTATGTTTATGAAAAAGGTAGTCATCTCTCACCGTTAAAATTTCAAACCAAACCGACCCTGAATCCCTGGTTCTTTTGAACCGGGGATTTTTGTTTTATCTCAATCCGGTATGATACGCTTCTGCAACCAGGTAAAACCAAAGCAGTCGTTAATCCTTATCTTTGCGCTACATGCAAACACATGATACCATCGTAGCACTGGCATCCGGTCAGGGATTAGCCGCTATAGCACTCATCCGCTTGTCGGGCCATGATGCCATAGCCATAACCAACAAAGTTTTCAAGGGAAAAGACCTGCTCGAACAAGCTTCACATACGCTTCATTTTGGAACCATACGAGATGGTGTTAAAATCATTGACGAGGTACTGGTGGCTGTCTTTAAGGCGCCTCACTCCTTCACCACTGAAAATGCCATAGAAATATCTTGTCATGGCTCCCCTGTTATTGTTAAGGAGATTATTAAAGTATTGTTAAAAAACGGAGCAAGACTCGCAGAACCTGGCGAATTTACCAAGCGTGCATTTTTGAACGGGAAGATGGATCTGGCACAGGCAGAGGCAGTGGGCGATCTAATTCATGCCGAGACTGATACGGCACGCCAGGTTGCCCTACAACAAATGAGAGGTGGCTTTTCAAAAGACCTCGCTGTATTACGTGAAGAGCTCATTCATTTTGCCTCATTGGTTGAGCTTGAACTGGACTTTGGAGAAGAGGATGTTGAGTTCGCCAAGCGAGATGATTTAAGAAATCTTGTGATTAAAATACAACATTACATTACACCACTTATCGCTTCTTTCGATCAGGGTAATGTTATTAAAAATGGAATTCCAACCGTAATTGCTGGTAAACCTAACTCAGGTAAATCAACATTATTGAATGCCTTGCTTAATGAAGAACGTGCTATAGTCTCTGATATCCCGGGCACTACACGCGACTTTATTGAAGATGAAATTGTATTGGGCGGCATTGCCTTTCGCTTTGTAGATACTGCAGGACTGCGAGAGACAACTGACATTGTAGAATCCATTGGGATTGAGCGTACGCTGGAGCGTATGAATAAAGCCTCCCTTATCCTTTATCTCTATGACCTTGCCAACACCAGCATTGAAGAGATTGAAGCGCAGGAGGCCCTCCTAACAGGCTTATCGGGTGCCATTATTATTCGTGTTGGTAATAAAGTTGATAAGGCCAAAGCTGAGCTTCTGAATTATGTTAATGCGAAAGAATTTGTATTAATATCAGCAGCGCAACAACAAAGTCTTGGCCCATTAAAAGATAAAATACTGGAGAAAGTAAACAGACAAGAGGTAAAACAAGGTGATGCTATTGTTACCAGTTTGCGTCATTATCAGCAATTAACACAGACACACGAGGCACTTGAACGTGTGTTGGAGGGACTCATGACTGAGATTAGTGGTGACCTTATTGCGATGGATATCCGACAAGCTTTGCACTATTTAGGTGAACTAACAGGTGCAATTACTACTGATGATTTGCTGGATAACATCTTCAGTAAGTTCTGTATTGGTAAATAGATTTTAAAATTTATTGCATTGTGCTTACTATTGGCAAATTATTTTTTTAAATTTTGGACACAATTCATTTTGAATTAAACTACACCTTAAAAGCTATGGCAAAAAAAGCAAAGAAGGCAGCGAAAAAATCAGCCAAAAAAGTGGTGAAAAAAGCTGCTAAAAAATCAGTAAAGAAGGCAGCTAAGAAAGCAGCTTCTAAGAAGAAGTCGGCTAAAAAAGCTGTTAAGAAAGTTGTGAAAAAAGCAGCTAAAAAGTCTGCTAAAAAGGCCGCTCCTAAGAAAAAGGCAGCCGCTAAAAAAGCTGCTCCTAAGAAGGCAGCTTCTAAGAAAGCAGCTCCTAAAAGGAAATCTGCTCCTAGGAAAAAGGCGGTTGCAGCACCTGCTCCTGCACCAGTACCAGCTCCTGCACCAGCACCTCAAGTATCCTTGTTTGGTGGTGACAGCGAAGGTTCTTCATCAGGTTCAGGCATGTAAAAAGTCTGTTCCCATGTAAAAAGCGATAGGCAAAAAGTCTATCGCTTTTTGCTTTTATATATAGCTAACAATGGCACTACACTTCCCTGATACTTTTTTGTTTGGCACGAGTACCTCGTCCTACCAGATTGAAACTGCTTTTGACCATGATTGGCAAGGCGTAAAATCTATGGATGGCCATGTGTTCGAGAGCACTACAGACCATGAGCGCAGGTTTGAAGACGATGCCCAACTCATTGCCGACCTCGCTCCTGCCTACCGCATGAGTTTGATGTGGAGCAAACTGCAACGCGCTCCAAAGGCAAGCTTTCATCCCGAAACAGTTGAAGAATACCATACGCTTTTAAAAGCCCTCAAGAGAAGAAATGTAAACATCATGATGGTGCTTCACCACTTTACTAACCCTACCTGGTTTAGTACGTTGGGTGGCTGGGAAAAGGAGGATAACATTGACTTGTGGCTGGATTTCGTAGAACAACTTGTGGCAGAATTTGGTCAGTATGTTTCTTACTGGAATACTTTTAACGAGCCAAATGTGTACGCCAGTTTCGGCTGGGGAATAGGACAATTCCCGCCTTTCAAAAAGAACCTGATCACAGCCATAAAGGTGGTACGCAATATGGGAAAGGCACATGACCAAGCCTATACCCTGCTTAAGGAACACACTCCCGACAAACCTGTGGGCATATCACATAATTGTGCTGTATTCGCAGCTGATAACCTTATGGGTTGGTTGCCTGCCAAGTTGCTAGACCATTGGTTTATGCAATTTGTACCTAAGCATTTTGAAAGGGTTGATTTTTTTGGGATGAGCTATTACGCAAGAATCAATCACGATCCACTGCCCGTAACGATGGTAACAACACCCGACAAACTCATCAATAGTGGCAAGGACCATGACGACATGTGGGAGTATTATCCGGAGGGTTTGCGGGAAACCATTTTGAGGTATTGGAAGCAGTATAAAAAGCCAATCATTATTACTGAGAATGGCATTTGCACTAAAGATGATACCCTAAGGGTAAGGGCTATCCACGATTACTTAAAAATTGTTCACGACCTATTACAAGAGGGTGTCGATATTAAAGGATACTACTATTGGAGCACCTGGGATAATTTTGAGTGGGCACTTGGCCCTACTTATCAATTTGGACTTTATAGCTGCGATCTTGAAACTAAAGAGAGGATAGCACGCCCCAGCGCTACTGTGTATGCTTCTATTGCGCATACTAAAACACTTGAGCCAAAAGAAGTTGTGGTGGGTTAAGTTGACAATTGGTAATTTCAAATTCTCGATTTATCTAATCATCTCAAATCAATCTCCGAATTAGCACATCAACGAATCAGCTAATCAATAAAGATTGCTTCCTCACTCCTGCGCACCACCAAGGCAACATTAATCGAGATGATGGTTTTTTCAACTAGGGAGGAGAAACTAAATAAATCATCGTCCCTGCGGAGACGATGATTGGAAGGAGTTCATCACAATGACTGTCTCTTTTATTTTCAAATCATCAAATCAATTAACGTATCGGCAAATCAACTAATCAACGAATTAAATCCTCGCCTGATACGTATACAACTGGAAGTACCGTCCCTTACGTTCGATCAATTCTTCATGTCTGCCCTGCTCAGCTATCTCACCATTTTCAATTACTAAAATCTGGTCGGCCTGGCGAATAGTACTTAACCTGTGTGCAATCACAAAAGTGGTTCTGCCTTTCATCAGACTGCGTAAGCTTTCTTGAATTAACGCTTCACTTTCTGTATCCAGGTTTGAAGTTGCTTCATCCAAAATAAGGATGCGCGGATCAGCAAGTATAGCACGTGCAATGGCAATGCGCTGCCGTTGCCCACCAGATAACTTCACCCCTCGCTCTCCTATTACAGTTTTCAATCCGTGTTCAAAACGATCGGTAAACTCATTTACGTGCGCAGCTTGTACCGCTGCCAGCAACTGAACTTCTGTAGCATCCGGACGTGGAAAAAGTATGTTCTCTCTTATCGTTCCTTCAAATAGAAAATCATCTTGCAACACTACACCTAACTGACTTCTATAACTCTCTAAAACAACCTTGCTTAAGTCAGTGCCGTCTACCAATACTTTACCGCCTTGTGGAATTAAAAAAGAAGCGGCTAAGCCGGCAATGGTGGTTTTACCTGAGCCACTTGTACCTACCAAAGCAGTTACCGAACCTGATGGCGCAGTGAAGTTAATATTGCGCACCACCTCTTTTCCTTCTTCATAAGCGAAAGAAACGTTTTTAAATTCTATATTACCCTTCATCCCTTCAATGCGAAGCGAACGACTACCATCATCTTCAGGGGTTATATTCATTAACTCTTCTGTGCGGTCTAGACCTGCGAAGGCCTCAGTAAGCTGACTACCTATATTGCTCATCTGTACAATGGGAGCAATCATGAATACCATGAACATAGTAAACTGAAGAAAATCACCTGGAGAAAGGTCGAAGTAACCACTTAAACCCATAATGCCTACACTGGCCAAGCCTACTAAAAAAGTACCTGAGCTGGTTACAAAACTGGTTGAAGTAAGGCTCTTCTTTACATTTTGAAAAAGCTTATCTACACCCTGTTGAAATATTTTTGTTTCCTGTGCCTCGGCATTAAACCCTTTTATTACCCTTACTCCATTGAGGGTTTCTGTTAAGCGACCAGTTACTTCTGCGGTTATTACACCACGCTCACGGAAAATAGGTCTTATGTAAGAAAATGCTTTTAGTGTTATTACGCCAAAAACAGACATTGGTAAAATAATAAAAAGTGTCATCCACGGATTAATACTGATCAAGAAACCAACAGAGATAATAGCCGTAAGCACACCACCAATTAATTGTACCAAACCAGTACCCACCAAGTTGCGCACGCCTTCTACATCATTCATTACCCTTGATACCAAGGCGCCAGACTTTTGATTATCAAAGAAACTGGTGGGCAACCGTAACAAATGTTTTTGCACCTGCGAGCGTAAAACGGAAATCAGGTGTTGTGCCTCAACACTTAGGAGTTTGGTAAGTAAAAAAGAGGTAACAGCTTGTATTAAAATTGCACCAGTAACCCATAAAAGTAGTGTCGGCAAAGTAGATAGGTTTTTCTGCACTAAAATATCGTCAATAAAAGGTTTGGTGGCCCAAGGCGGTACAAGGCCTGCAGCGCGGCTGATAATGATGAGTAAAAGACCTATGAAAAGTAACTTTCTTCTTGGCCAGATAATGGTTTTAAAAACTTGTTTAAGCGATACCTTATTCTTTTTTGCCATAATTCGATTTAGCTGCTAATCCAAAGACGTAATCGGTCTCCTTTTAGCTTATAAAATAGTTTTAAAATAAAACGTTAGCCAGTCTCTTTACCTAAAATCAGTCTGACCACTGCTTTCTTCGAAATAGAGCGGTCTGACGGATAGTTCTACTGGTTAAATTCTTTTTGTATCTCACTTAGTGGTATCTAAACGGAACAGCTGTTAAAATAATTGCCAACTTTTAAGCTGCTCAATAAAGTGCATTAGTGAAGCAGGATACATCACCATACAAAAGATGAATCCGAAAAGTGCTCCGTAAAGGTGCGCCTCATGATTAATATTGTCATTGGCTGCCCTGCCTTTGTAGTACGACCAAATTAAATAAGCAATACCCAGAATAAAACCCGGCAAGCATAGAACAAAATAAATACAAATATTTTGCAGCGGTTGAAAGATGATCGAAGCAAAAATAATAGCCGCGACACCACCAGACGCCCCTAGTGAATTGTAACCAGGATGATGTCTATGCTTAAGAAAGGTTGGTATATCTGATACAACTACGGCCATCAGGTAAAAGACAACGAAATACCAGGTACTATACTCACCAAAAATATAAGCGAAATATACTTCTACTACCGATCCAAAGAAGTACAACGAAAGCATATTCCACAACAAATGGGAAAAATCGCCATGCAAAAAACCTGAGCTTAAAAAACGATAGTACTGATGTTGGGTAGAAACCAAGTATGGATTAAGTATGAATCTGCGAACCAAAAGGGGTCGGCTGAAAGCTACCCAACTGATAAATACGGTAATTCCTATGATAATGGTGGTGGCGTTAATCGAAGATTCCATAAAAAACTCAAAGAAAATAGAATGCAGCTAGAATTACATCAAGGAGAGATAAAATCATTCATTATTCGTTCATCTTTTTTGGTAAACACTACCCATTCTCCTTCAATTTTTCTAAAACCCTAAAGTTTTCTCACCATATAACTGATACCACACTATTGTAGAGAAAAAGTCTCAACCGAGTCGGCTTTGACGATAAAAGACACTAATTTCTCTGAATTATACTGTTTTTGGCCAACTATTTTATGGCATGCATATTTCACTGCCAACAGCACAACTAATCTAATTGTAGATATGAAAAATTATGTAAAATCAACTGCACTAGTAACGTTATTGGCTCTTACAACTCCAATTTTTTCTGTTGCAGCTTCACCCCGCATTGCAAACCCAGCCACTGTAAAAATTGATGCTGCCCTTAGCGAACAACTCGTTAATCGCCTGGCTGAAATTAAGGCAATGGATGCCAGTACACTTTCCAGAAAAGATAAAAGAGAATTAAGGAAAGAAGTAAAATCAATAGAAAAGCAATTAAACAGCAGTGGTGGTGTTTACCTATCAGTAGGTGCTATTATCCTTATTGTTGTTTTACTAATTATCCTGCTTTAAAAAGCAGTTGTATCATATCATAAATAAGTAATCGCATGAAGAATCTTTTCCTAAGTTGTTTATTCCTGATTTTAGCCGGCACGCTCAGTATTCAAGCTCAAAATATGAGCAGCAGCTATACCACTGGTCTTGGTATAAAAATGTGGGGAGATGGTGCAGGGATTTCGTTGAAGCACTTTGTTTCTCCAAATCATGCATTAGAAGGTATCGGTTACTTCTGGCGTGGGGGTACACGTATTACAGGTTTGTACGAAATCCACTTTGATATTGCCAATGCAGAAGGTTTGAAGTGGTATATCGGTCCTGGGGCCCATGTTGGTTTTTATAATAATCGCTTTAACGATAAGCAATACTATAATAACTGGTCGTCTGGCTCTTATGTTGGCTTAGATGGTGTTCTTGGCCTTGACTACAAATTTAATGGTGCTCCCATTAATCTATCAATAGACTGGCAACCCTCTTTTGAGTTTGGGGATAACAGAGGATTTATTGGCATTTGGGGTGGCCTCGGTGTAAGGTATACATTTAACTAATCATATATGAAACCACGAACAGAAATTATCGATCATAAGGTTGTGAACAGCATTGCTCAGTTAGCAAGCGCCTTAAAGCCGGGAGATATATTCAGAAGAATAAACAGCAAAACAAGATATAGTTTTGATGAGCTTGAACTTGATGAGGAAAAGATCCGGTGTAGAAATATGGAAACAGGTGCTCCTGAATTTCTATACTACAATGCACCAGTATTGAAACTTGTAATTATTTAGTTAACCTGATTTGATCATTTTAAAAGAGCGTTGTGTAACACAACGCTCTTTTATTTTGTAGAATCCGAATTGGCATAGTATTGGTTCTAATGACCATTCTCAGAGAATTTAACTTTTCGCTTCCCGCCTATCAATTTAGATGAAACACCCTTCAATAACATTGGTAATAATAGTCTGGTTATCCAGCTTGTTTTTAACAAAGCCTGTCCAAAAACGACATCTATCCCCAGCGAGGCAGCTCCTTTCAAAAGTGAGTTTCTCTTTTCATTCTTTTTAAAAATATTTAGTACAGGAAGCAAATGCATGAAAGGTTCAAGCTTCTCACGCACTTCAATCAAGCCTCCTTTTAAAATGGCTTTCTCACTTTCAATTTTTGCTTCGAGTAGCTTACGTGTAGCAAGCAACTCTTCATAATTATTAATCCTGCTCATAAACTTTTTTGATAATCAGGTTTCTCATTTGAGGTATTAAAACACTTTTAGAAACCACAAGTACTACTGTTAAGATCACTGTAAAAGTACCTCCCACTATGAAAAACCCGGCTTTTGTATTCTGCATATATTCTCCTAACCACCAGGCGCATCCCAATCCTGCAAAAAGTAAAACGAAGAATCCAAGTATTGCAGATAACAATCCTATAATGCTAAAAGAAACAACCTGAGATGTATGCTCCACCAACCTTATAGCTAACAAGTCCTTATATGCTTCTGCGAGTTCTGTTGCGCTTTGCATCCATTTGTCTGTTACGCTTTCTTTCTGTTCCATATTGTATTTATATAAACCCTAATAAGTAGTAACACTGTAGCAATGTCATTAGTTTCCTTTCTTTGACTTCACAGGATTATCACCTAAGAGCATTCCCCAAGGCTGTAACTCATTTACTCTATCGAAGATTACTTTCATAACGGCCAAACCTGGTATTGCTAAAAACATACCCGGGATCCCACACAAAGCACCGCCTACCAAAACGCCAATTATGGTTACCAAAGCATTGATACGGACTTTGTTTCCCACTATTAAGGGCATACCAAAATTATTATCTAAAAATTGTACCAAGGCCAAGACTATCCCCACACCTATGGCATTATTAATATCTGCTGAACTAACAACCGTGATTAGCATGCAAAGTATATTTGCCACCAGCATGCCAACATAAGGAATCAGGTTTAGCAAAGCTGCTAAAAGAGCGAGAAATACTGCGTATTTAATACCTAAAATAAGGAAGCCAATAACGTTTAAAGTGAACACGAGCGTAGTCTCTATTAGTAAGCCAGTCATATATTTTTGAGCTATGCTTGTCGATTCTATTAGAATGTCTTCAACCTTGTCTTCGGTATCTGTTTTAAATACACTAATTAAAAAACTTCTAATCTTACTCCTATAAAATAGGATAAGGAAAGTATAAATCGGTATCAGAAAAACATACGAAAAAATCTGTGTTATAGATGACACTGTCGATCCCATAAAATCAGGTGCTACCTCTTTCAAGTCATCTACTTGTTCTTTAAAATATTGGTTTTGTTTTGTAATTGTGATTGAGGTGCCTTTCTTAAACCAAACTTGAAAATCATGCACGATTTGATCGAATCGTCCCTTTAGTGTGGGCATGTCGTCAACAAACTTAAATATCTGACTTGATAGTAAATAAAGTACAGCTGCACCCACAAGTATTGTAACGATTAGTGGCAAAAGAATAGCCAACACTTTATAAACTTTTTTCCTGCTCAGGTATTGGGTAACAGGCAATAGAAGATTGGATAGTAAAATCGAGAAAAGAATTGGTAAGATTAAGTTTTTCCCATAAATGAGTGCAACACATAATATGGCTATTGAAAATAGAACTGAACTTAATTTCTTATGAAAAGGGTTTTGTAAATCTGTTAACATAGCTTAGTATAAATAAACATCATCATCATTATCATGCCAGCATTATACCAGCTCAAAATATGATTCCGCAGTTTCCTTTCTACAAGTTTGAGTAAATATATCTACATAAGTGAGGGAACAACAGTACATGCACTACCGAAATAATCACGAATAAATTTAAGTCAATTCTTACTCAGATGCCTTATTGTATTGCATAAGATGATTTATTCAAAAAATACTCCAGCTCATTTCAATGGTATAGATATTGCAAAAATCAGGTTGTCTATAAACAAACGCTATTATGAAAAATAATTATTGCACACTCTTGGTGGTTCTTGTAATCTACCTGTTCCAAGGTGGTGCAGCTATGGCACAAGGTGGTTCTATAGGATTTCATGCAACTATAGCTGAGTATGATGGTGACTTAAACGGTAATGTTCATCAATATTACAAATTTGAAAATCCAAAACTTGGCGGTGCATTATCCTTACAGCAATATCTTAATCCATCATTCAATTTAGTTGAAAAACTTTCTTACAATACTTTAGGATATAAGAACAGCGATAGAACATTGGGTATTGATGCCTACATGTTTGCTTTAAACTTAAAACTTCGTTACAAATTCAATAATGGGTATATTTTTAAAGAAGATGCTACCATTGCCCCGTTTATAACCGGTGGTATAGGTGTTACGTTGCTCAACTCGAAACAGGATACGCAAACCAGTAATGCTGTTATAACTGATAATGTTTACGCAGCCAATATTGCAGCTGGGGCCGGTATCTTTTTTAGATTTAACGATCGTGTGGGACTAGAAGTAGCAAACACCGTTAACTCTCCTATGTATGACAACTGGGATGGTGTAGATGCAGGAAAGGATGATTTGTATTTACAATACAGTGCTGGCTTAATATTTAAACTACAAAAACCCAGCGATCAGGACAATGATGGTGTAGCTGATAAAAAAGACAAATGTCCTGATACACCATCTAATGCTTCCGTTGATTCAGCAGGTTGTCCCATAGATATTGATCAAGATGGTATTCCCGATTACCTTGACGCCTGTCCTAACCAAATTGGCTTACCAGTTCACAGTGGTTGCCCTGATACTGATGGAGATGGTGTTGAAGATAAGAATGACAGATGCCCTGATGTTTCAGGATTGAGTCGTTTCTCTGGTTGCCCTGATTCAGATGGCGATGGTATTGAAGATGCCGAAGATTTATGCCCTAACTTAAAGGGATTGGATATTTTTAAAGGTTGTCCTGACACGGATGGAGATGGTGTTGAAGACAGTATTGATAAATGTGCAGACACACCAGCCGGAGCTCCGGTAGATGCTACAGGTTGTATAATCGATACAGATGGTGATGGTATTAACGATGTAGAAGATGATTGTCCAAAAATTGCAGGTACAAAAGCTAACAAAGGTTGTCCTGAACTAAAACCGGAGGTGCAACAATTATTTCAAAAAGCATTGCAAGGCATACAGTTTGAAAGCGGAAGAGCTGTGATCAAAAAAATCTCTTATCCAATTATGGATGCCATTAGCAAAGTTATGGTAGACAATCCTAGCTACAAACTAGTGATTGGTGGCCATACAGATAATGTTGGTTCAGAAGAAAGTAACATGACCCTATCTAAAATGCGTGCTGATGCAGTTTCCAATTATCTGATAACAAAAGAAATTGATCCTTTGCGACTATCTTCTTTTGGTTTTGGTGAGTCAACGCCAGTTGATACAAACGAAACAACTGCAGGGCGTATGCGTAACAGACGTGTAGAGTTTAAAGTTGAGTATTTAAAATAGATAAGCCACAACAAGAACTTTAACAGTTACCACAACCCTAACCCAGCCGTGCTGGTGAGAGCAAGTGCTTCGAAAGATGTTATGAATTGATTTAAACCATCCGGTCTAACTGACCAAAAAAAGACTCTGATATCCGGAATCTTTTTCTATTGATGAAAATGGCCACACAATTGGTCAAACTGTGTACTATTATCTACACTAATCTACATAAAATCTTAGGATCCCACATAGAATGATGTGGCTGGCTATTTGCAAAGTATTTATAGAATTAAATCCCAACCAATGAAAACTCTTGGAATAGCATTACTCGTCATCGGCTTAGTCATGACAGTTTTTACCAGCATCAATTTAGTTACTGAAAAAAAGGTGGTTGATCTGGGGGAGATTGAGATCTCCAAAAAAGAAAAAAACCCAATTTATTGGTCACCAATAACTGGTGGAGTATTAGCAGTTGCCGGCATTCTGGTATTGCTTTTAAACAATAAAAAAGTAAGCACCTAAGCATTATTTATAAGCTACAATAACCAATAATATTTAGAGTTGCTCGAATTCTAACTTAAATCAATCAATTCTGATCGGCTCAAAATTATATTGGGATGAGTTCTTCAAAAGAAAAGTAAAAATTACATAACAGATGAAACAGATAATGATAAAAAGTGGAAGTATAATACTTATTGCCTTGGTAGCGCTGACAGGATGTAAAGCCTCAAAATCAACTAAAGGAGCTGGGATAGGCGCTGGTACCGGTGCTGTTATTGGCGGACTCATCGGAAGACAATCTGGAAATACTGCTGTTGGTGCCATTATAGGTGCAGGTGTTGGTGGTGCCACTGGCGCTCTGATTGGCCAGCGCATGGATAAACAAGCTGCTGAATTAAAAAGTGATTTAGATGGAGCTACCGTTGAACGTATAGGAGAAGGAATTAAAATCACATTCGATTCAGGTCTCATGTTTGATTTTGATTCTTACAATCTAACAAGTGGAACAAAAGAAAATTTGAATGATCTAGCTAAAACACTTACCAAATACGATGACACGGATGTACTGATTGAAGGTCATACAGATAAAAAAGGTTCTGATGAATACAATATGAACTTGTCGGAACAAAGAGCGAGAGCTGTTGAAGCATACTTAGCAAGCCAGCAAGTATCTGCCGGACGTATTACCACTAAAGGCTATGGCGAAACACAATCCATTTCTGAAAATGACCAAACCAACAGACGGGTTGAAGTAGCCATTTATGCAAATAATAAAATGAAAAGAGCTGCAAAAAGGGGTGAACTATAACCAAACATACTATGGAAAAATTAGAGAACGATAACCTAACTGGTATAAATGATACAGGAAAGCACGCAAATACACCTTTATTGTATTTAACTGCGTCATCCATCATAAAAAATAAAGTTTTCAACAACGAAGATGAAAATATGGGTGGGGTGAAAGATCTTATGATTAATATTTCTACAGGAAAGATTGAATATGTGATTATAGAATTTGGTGGATTTCTGGGGATGGGTGAAAAGTTTTTTGCTATTCCGCTTGATTCATTAACACTCGATACGGAAAGAGAGGCATTTATACTACATCAAAAAAGAGAAGTGCTTGAAAATGCACCAGGCTTTGACAAAGATCATTGGCCTAAAACCAATTCCCATGAGTGGCATTCATCTCAAGCCTATTGGGGCAGTTTTATGGGAGCTAACACTGGCTCTCGGTAATCAATCAATTATTCATACACACCAAAATAGTGATACAAATGGAGCTCTGATGTACAAGGATAATTAAATCATTGTACATCATTTTCTTCAGATGGTTCATTACAAACTTATGAGCCCTCTGAAACGAACTATCCCAAGTATTGACGATCTCCTCTCTCCTATTATATCCCCACTTAAAAAGGATAGCCTCACACATAATGAGATCGAAAAAAATCCACCATTAAGGTCTGATCTGTTTAGTCATGAACAAATGGAGTTGCACGCTGTAAAACTTTCACTTACGCATCAACTCACTACGAAAATCTCTAAAGAATTACTGCTTCATGACTTATCTGCAAATGAGCATATTCTATTTGAAGTTAATGAACTACTTAAGAGAAATATAGCCTTAAAGAAATCTGTAAGTCCGGCAGGTGAATGGTTACTTGATAATTTCTTCATCATTGAAGAACAAATCTTGTTGGGCAAACGCTATTTACCTAAAGGTTACAGTAAAGGCTTGCCCAAATTACAAAGCGGTATTCCAAGAGTTTATGATCTTGCTATTGAAATTATCTCGCATAGCGATGGTCATATTGATATCCTGACGCTATCACGTTTCATCAAAGCTTATCAAAGAGAAAGTGAATTAACAATTGGTGAGCTTTGGGCTATTCCCATTATGTTGCGGCTAGCATTGATTGAGAACCTCAGTCGTCTCGCTGCTATGACGGCCGTTGATCTAAAAGATTCAGCTTTAGCAAATAAGTGGGCTAATGAAATTATCCAATGTGCAGAGCATGAACCAAAAAATCTGGTTCTGGTTATTGCTGAAATGGCTAAATCAAGTCCCCCTATTAATAGTGCATTCGTAGCTGAGTTTTCACGTAAACTTCAATGGCGAGGTGCAGAACTTAGCCTGCCGTTACATTGGATAGAACAAAACCTAACTGATGTAGGACAAGGCAGTATTAATGACATGGTGCTCATGCAAAACCAACGTCAGGCAGCTAATCAAGTATCGATAAGTAACTCCATAAACAGTTTACGCTTTTTAGCAAAAATGGATTGGCGTGAATTTGTTGAAGATCATAGCATAGTAGAAACCATCTTACGAGGTGACTACAACATGGTTTATGCTTCTATGGATTTCGCAACCAGAGATTATTACAGGCATAGTATTGAACGTATTGCAAAGGCAAGCCAGAAGGCTGAGTCACATGTGGCTCAATTAGCAATAGATCTTGCACAAAAAAGTTTCGACTACAATAGCAAAGATGAAAGAGCTGCACATGTTGGCTATTATTTAATAGGCAAAGGAATTAAACAAACTGAAAAAGCCTTAAACATCCAATATACTGCAACGGAAAAACTAAAAAGGTATTTGTTGTGTAAATCTCCCGCCATCTACTTTGCGTCTGCCTGCCTAATGGCATTTGTTGGAACAGCTATAATGACATGGCAGGCAAATGAATTTTCAAATAATACAATATGGCTCGTTAGCATAGCCTTGCTTAGCGTGGTAATTATGAGTCAGCTTGCCCTGGATCTTATTAATTGGTGGGCCAGTTTGTTAATAAAACCTAAACCGTTACCTAAGATTGATTACTCAAAAGGCATACCTGAAAACTACAAGACAATAGTGGTGATACCTTCAATTCTAAATAATAGTGCAGGGGTTAATTCTTTGTTAGATGATTTGGAAATACGATTTCTAGGGAACAAAGATCCCAATCTCCTTTTTGCATTACTAACAGACTTTATAGATGCGGAACATGAAAGTGTACCCGCTGATAAGCATTTACTCTCCTTAGCAGTCTCTGGCATTGAGGAGCTTAATAGAAAGTATGGCGATAGTAGCAATGAACCCTTTTACCTTTTCCATAGACCAAGAGTATTAAATACTAACGACCAGATATGGATGGGTTTGGAGCGCAAAAGAGGAAAGCTTAATGATTTGAATCATTTGCTTCGTGGCAAGGGAAATCAATCGTTTAGTATGATTGTTGGTGATGAGGCTATCTACACTACAGCAAAATATGTAATAACACTGGATGCTGATACACAACTACCAAGAGATGCCGCCAGAAAACTTGTAGGTTTAATGGCACATCCGCTCAACAAGCCTGTGTATGATGCACGAAGACTAAGAATTACTGATGGATATACCATCATTCAACCCAGAATAGGAATGAGTTTACATGGCACCAGCCGCTCTGCCTATAGTAAACTGCATGAAAATGATGTTGGACTTGATCCCTACACAAAAATAACGTCTGATATCTACCAGGATATATTTAAAGAAGGTTCGTTTATTGGTAAAGGGATCTATGAAATAGATGCTTTTGAAAAAGTATTAGCCAAAAGACTTCCCAATAACAGAATACTCAGTCATGATTTATTGGAAGGATCGTATGCCCGTTGCGGATTTGCCAGCGATGTTCAACTATATGAGGAACACCCTTCCAGTTATGCGGAAGATAACAGAAGGAAAAAAAGATGGATTAGGGGTGATTGGCAAATTGCCATGTGGTTCTTACCCTTAGTTCCAACATTGTCAAAAGGGTTAACTAAAAATCCTTTGTCATTAGTTTCACGCTGGAAAATTTTTGATAACCTCAGGCGGAGCTTTTACCCCATTGCATTGCTTGGACTACTCATAGTGGGCTGGGTTGTTATCCCTAAGCCATTGCTATGGACTTCAATTATACTTTCTACACTTTTTCTTTCACCGCTATTAAATCTTGCGCTGTCATACTTTAAGGTTTCCAATGAGACTGATTTTTCACAGCATATTTATAATAATATCGATCAAACTATTAAAAGCCTTTTACAATACTTGTTTAAGCTTATTTGCCTGCCTTATGAGGCAGCAGTAAATGTGCATGCGATTGCACTTACTTTTTGGCGTGTGCACATCACAGGTAAAAATCTTCTGGAATGGGGCGCTAAGAGTAAACAAAGTGCTGAGAAAAAACACTTCCTTTCATTATATCCAAAGATGTGGATCACCACTCTGCTACCGTTAGGAATAATAACAATAATGATCTTTCAGAAAAATGATGCACTCATTTTAGCCCTACCCTTTCTTCTTGGTTGGATAGCCGCACCAGCCATCGTACTGGCCATGAGCGAAATATCAATAGTAAAAAAATCTAAAGTAACTGCTGATCAAAAAACATACCTGCGTCTGCTGACCAGAAAAACTTGGTTCTATTTTGAGCGCTTCGTAATAAAAGAAGATAACTGGTTACCCCCTGATAACTTTCAGGAATATCCAACACCTGTTGTCGCACACCGAACTTCACCAACCAATATTGGTTTGTACTTATTAAGCAACATGGCAGCAAATGACTTTGGTTATAACAGTGCTGCTACTTTAATTGCAAGAACACAGCAAACATTTGGTAGCCTTGATCAAATGGATCGCTATCAGGGCCATTTTTATAATTGGTACAATACAGAAGACCTAAGTGTGTTACATCCCAGATATATCTCAACAGTAGATAGTGGGAACCTAGCCGGTCATTTGTTAACGCTTCGACAAGGCTTAATTCAATTACAACACGTTTCCTTTTGGGATATTAAGTACCTAATGGGTATGGAGGACACTTTGCGTTGGCTGATTGAATCAATCACTGATAATAGAAAAAGTCTAACTCACCCACTACACGAATTGCTTGCTAAAATCCATAGGCACGAACAAGACTTTGAAGCCACATTTAAACATTTTATAAAGCTACTTGAGCAGTTCAAAAGTATTATAAAAAATGGAGAGCTCATCATTGAGCCAACCGTAATCATCATCATTGAGGTTTACCTCGAATCAATGATTACTGAATTCACCATGTTGCTTCCACTTATTGATAGTAAAACAAAGCCTGAAAAATTTAAGTTATGGAATCCGATCAATGCACAATCGAGCCTTGAGGATTTATCAATGCTTCGTGAAAAGTATAGTGCCGAAATTGAAAATTTATACCAACCAACCAATGCACTTGAAGAAACCGTGTGGTTAAATCAGATCAAGGAAAGTATTATTTACATCAGTAAAAAATCTAATGAATCGGTAAACAGCTTGCAAAAACTAATCGATCAGTGCCAGGACTTCAGCGATATGCAGTATGATTTTCTGTATGATAAATCTCAACACCTCTTATCTATTGGCTTTAACACAGAAGACTTGCAATGTGATAAAGGCTTCTACGATTTGCTGGCCTCCGAAGCAAGACTTGGTCTCTTTGTCGCTATAGCACAAGGAAAACTACCACAAGAAAGTTGGTTTGTTTTAGGAAGACGACTAACCATTGCCGGTAGAACACCAGTATTACTTTCCTGGAGCGGCTCTATGTTTGAATACATTATGCCAAACCTGGTTATGCCTACTTATAACAATACCTTGCTGGATAAAATGGGGATTGGCCTTATGAAGAAGCAAATTGAGTATGGCGATTTACACAATATACCCTGGGGAGTTTCAGAATCGTGTTACAATTTAGTTGATAGCCACCTCACCTATCAATACAAAGCTTTTGGTGTTCCTGGACTTGGATTTAAACGAGGACTAAACCAGGAACTTGTCATTGCACCTTACGCCTCTGTACTGGGTCTACTGGTCGATCCAAAAGCTTCTTACGAAAACCTGCAAAGATTAAAAAGCAATGGCTTCGAGGGGAATTATGGTTTTTATGAAGCAATCGATTATACCGAATCTCGATTGATGAGTGGACAAGAGTTCGCACTTATCAGAGCTTTTATGGCGCATCACCAAGGAATGAGCATTTTAGGCCTTGCGCATTTACTGCTAGATCAGCCTATGCAACAAAGGTTTGAAGCAGACGCAGAATTCCAAACTGCGTTGATTCTGTTGGAAGAAAAGGTGCCAAAAGCCCATGGCTTTTATCAAGGTTCAGATGATGAACTGATTTCAACTGCGATTCCTGCCAGTGAAATTACTGTAATCAAAACACCACATACCGCCATACCAGAAGTAAAACTACTGTCTAATGGCAAATATGCCATAATGGTTAGTAATGCCGGTAGTGGTTATAGCCATTGGAACGATCTTGCAATTACCCGCTGGCGTGAAGATAGTATCTGCGATAACTGGGGCATGTTCTGCTATATACAAGATCTTGGCACCAAAGAATTCTGGTCAAGTACCTACCAGCCTACTGTAAAAGAACCTGAGAATTACGAATGCATTTTCTCTTTAGGTCGGGCTGAATTTAAACGAAGAGATAATAACATTGAGTGTCACACAACCATTATTGTATCACCTGAAGATGATGTTGAAGTAAGGCGTTTTGTCTTAACAAATCACTCATCGTCTAAGCGCAAACTATCCCTGACCAGTTATACTGAAGTTGTTCTGAACGCGGCTGCTGCAGATAATGCCCATCCGGCATTTAGTAATCTCTTTATGCAAACTAGCATCCTTGAAAACCAGCAAGCCATTGTTTGCAGTCGAAGACCAAGATCGAAGGAAGAGCAAACACCATGGATGTTTCATTTAGTAAAAGTAAATAGTGAAAAAAATACTATTGTTTCGTATGAGACAGATCGAAATCAATTTATTGGTCGTGGCAAAAATTTATCTAGCCCTAAGGCGATGTTGGACGGATTGGCATTATCAGGAACCCAAGGTTCAGTTTTAGATCCAATTGTTTCCATTCAGCATATTATCAGTCTTGCAGCAGGCGAATCAATTAGTATTGATATTGTAAATGGTATAGCCCGAACCAAAGAAGATAATCAATATCTAATCAATAAATACCAGGATAAACATTTACGGAACAGGGCTTTTGAACTTTCGTTTACGCATAGCCAGGTAGTTTTAAGACAAATTGGTGCTACTCAACAAGAGGCTCAGCTATTTGGAGAATTAGCAAGCTCAATACTATTTATCAATCCCGCTTTACGGGCGCACACAAGCCTTCTTGCTAAAAATAAAAAAGGTCAGGCGGCCCTGTGGAGCTATTCCATATCCGGTGATTTACCAATTGTTTTGCTCAAAATTTCAAATGCTGAAGACCTAAAGCTTATAAAACAAATTATCAAGGCTCAGGCGTATTGGCATAGTAAAGGATTAGCTGTGGATGTTGTTATTCTTAATGAAGACAGTAGCATTTACCGACATGCACTGCAAGAACAAATTCAGGGGCTTACTTATGCAGGGAGCGGTTTAAGTAATGCTGTTAAAAAAGGGAACATCTATATAAGACCTATCGATCAGGTTGTAACAGAAGACAGGATTTTACTGGAAGCGATTGCCCGGGTAATCCTGAGTGATACAAGAGGAACTTTAGAGGTGCAGGTCAAAAAAAGAAGTATTGACAAACAAACTATTCCCAAACTACTCGGCAACAAGCAATCTACCGCTCTTGATCAAAAAATAAAAACACCTCAGGGTTTACAATTCTTTAATGGTATTGGCGGATTCTCAGCAGATGGAAAAGAATATGTTATCCTTTCTGAAAAGGAAAATATCACACCGCTTCCATGGATCAATGTGCTTACCAATTCCGTTTTTGGCACCATCATTTCAGAAAGAGGCTCAGCTTACACCTGGTTTCAAAATGCACACGAATATCGTTTAACACCATGGAGCAACGACCCCATTTTAGACAGTAGCGGAGAGGCCTTCTATTTACGCGATGAAGAAAGTGGTGAATACTGGTCAACTGTTCGAGCTAATAATGAAAGTAAATCGCCATACCTAACCACACATGGGTTTGGATCAACTACAATCGAACATATTGAAAATGGTATTTTGACAAGTGTCCGTTTTCATGTTGACCCTAAAGAACCAATCAAATTCATTAGCATTAAGATAACCAATCGATCAGGTAAAACTAAAAAAATTAGTGCCACTGGTTATGTGGAATGGGTTTTGGCAGAAGGTCGTTCAAAATCGATGATGCATGTTAGCACCGAACTACAAATGCCTGAGGGAGCTATTCTTGCAAGGAATCAGTTCAATACTGATTTCCAGGACTATATATCTTTCTTTGTAACCGATGAAAACAAATTCAGCTTTACAACAGATCGAAAAGAGTTTATTGGACGAAATAGCTCCTTGGACAAACCTGAAGCACTCAGACGCACACAACTCTCAGGTAAATTAGGCGCTGGAAATGAAAGCTGCGCTGCAATACAAGTACCTGTTGAACTAGAGCCAGATCAGGAACGAACCATTACTTTCAAACTTGGTGCAGGCCGAAACAAACAGGAAGCCATTAACACTATAAAACAATTTGCAGGACCTTTTGCTTCGAATGAATCTATTGTCGAAGTAAAAAAGTATTGGAAAAAAACCTTGCAAAGTGTTTCAATAGAAAGTCCGGATGTGGCGCTCAACATACTAACCAACGGTTGGCTACTCTATCAAGTAATCTCATCGCGTTTATGGGGCCGTACAGGTTTTTATCAATCGGGAGGAGCCTTTGGTTTTCGTGATCAGTTACAGGATGTGATGGCTTTAGTGCATACACAGCCACAATTAACCCGAGACCATTTATTACTAAGCGCCTCTCGGCAATTTATTGAAGGCGATGTACAGCACTGGTGGCACCCTCCGAAAGGTCAAGGTGTACGAACACTTTGCTCTGACGACTATTTGTGGTTACCCTTTGTGGTCAACCATTATCTAAAAAGTAGTGGTGATAAGGCAGTACTACAAGAACAGATTCCATTTGTAGAAGGACGTCTCCTAAACCAGGGAGAAGAATCATATTATGATAGACCTTCAACTTCAGATGAGAAAGCATCGCTTTATGAACACTGCAAAAAAGCTATAATATATGGGTTGCGCTTTGGAGAACATGGACTTCCTCTAAAAGGATCTGGAGATTGGAACGATGGTATGAACCGTGTAGGGCTTGAGGGCAAAGGCGAAAGTGTGTGGTTAGGCTTTTTCCTTTTCGATATATTAATGAGCTTTCAATCCATAGCTAATGATCAGCAGGATACAGTATTCGCTGAAGAATGTATCAGACAAGCGTTGGTGCTCAAAGAAAACATTAATAAACATGCATGGGATGGCGATTGGTACTTACGCGCCTACTTTGATGATGGCACGCCACTTGGATCAAAAGAAAATTTAGAGTGTAAAATAGATGCTATCTCGCAAAGTTGGTCTGTATTATCAAATGTGGCTTCGACAGAAAGGGCTAAAACTGCAATGGATGCTGTAAATCGTTATCTCGTTAAACGCGAAAATAAAATCATTCAATTACTAGATCCTCCATTTGACAAGTCACCATTAGACCCTGGTTACATTAAAGGTTATGTACCTGGAGTCAGAGAAAACGGGGGACAATACACCCATGCTGCTATATGGACTGTTATGGCCTTTGCCAAAATGAAAGACAAAGAAAGAACAGAAGAACTAATCAATTTGATTAATCCTATAAGGCATGGTGATACCGCAGAAGCAACGAAAACCTATAAAACTGAACCCTATGTAATGGCTGCTGATGTACATGGAGTAGCACCGCACATTGGCAGAGGTGGATGGACATGGTATACAGGTTCTGCAGGTTGGATGTATCAATTAATCATTGGATCATACCTGGGGATACACCGTGTAAAAGACACCCTCACCATTAACCCATGTATTCCTTCGTCATGGCAATCATTCAAAATCAATTATCAATTCCATCAAACCACTTATCGTATTCAAGTCAATCAACAAGCAGGTACAATGAAAACAAGCATTAAGATGGATGGCGTTTTACAACAAGCAGGTTTCATAATGTTAGTAGATGATAAGATGGTGCATGAAGTAGAAATTATTCTAGGACCTAGTGAAACATGAAAGAAACCAAACAACACCTTATTGAATTAAAATACCTTGTAAGCAATTGCAACCTGTTTGTTTCAACTATGTATTGTGCAACAAGATGTGATAAGTTTTATAAACCCACAGCTAAACACGTAAGTCATAAAATAACATTATTTTTATATAGTGTTTGTTATGTAAATTAAATTATTCTCAAAGCAGAGTAGTTATTTCTTGGATTGATTGTCGACTTTATCTCCACCTAGAAAACTGGAACGCATACCATCCAGAATGGAGATTAACCATATGTTAAAAATATGCTTTTTACGATCTCGTTTCACATCAATAGTACCTACTCTCCCTGATAAATTTGGCTCAATCTCCTTATTACGTTGCACTAATAAATAGAGTAAGGCAGTTTTAATTTCATTAGTGGATGACTTATTCTTATTAAGACTTGAAATGCTAAGTGACTGGTACGCCATGTCAAGCGATCCGCGAGAGCCGAAGTCAGTATAGGTAAAATTAAAATTCATTAAATCAAGATAACCGGACTTTAAATTGATATTTGCTATATTTTGCAAGGCTCCATTTAAAATAGTCATATCCATATCTTTTATAAAACCTTTAGTATGGTAAACCGGAGAACTATCCTGTGGTAATTGAAAAGTTGCTTCTATCCTACCCTTACCCATAAAAAAACCCGATGCTTGAAGCGTTGCATAATCAATGGCTTCTTTCTCTTGAATATTATCAAGGTTTAGTAACAAACCACTTACATCATCAAATGTAATAATGGCTGGCGCAATACCACTTTCAGGAAAGGTTTCTGTTCTTATTTGAGATAACCCGAAAGCAAGTGAATCAATTTTAACTTTCCATTTTAGTGCATTAAAATAATGCATTGGCAAATGAATATGAGCAGTTTGCGAAAAAGGGACACGTTTATCTTTAAAAACATCCAAATTAAAGGATTGAATACGAATAGCAGAGGCAATAAATTGCTTTTGTAATAAGTGATCATAATCCAAATTGATTACATCAACTTTAGGAATGCTTAATGTGAGGCGAGCCACCTGTTTTCCTGCTTTCCATGCAAAGTCATATTTTGCATGCTTAGGCAATAATTGAATTGAGTCAAAACTGATTAGCTGTTGCTCAGAATTAAGATAAACCTTATAGATATTTGTTTTATATAGACCACCCTTGTGATTTAGGGCAATTGACTTTACGGTACAAGTTATCTGACTAAAAGAAGGGACAAATTTTTGCGTACTATCTCTTTCAAATCTTAACTGCCTTATATCTGCATTTAGTATTCCAGATAGAACATCTGTTGTATCTTCTTTTACACGTAAGGCAATACGCTTTAGCGAAATTTGCTTTATAAGAAAACCTTTTAAGGATTTTTGGGAGGACGAGTCATTACTAAACCTTATGTTTTTTATGAAACTTAGATTGGCACTATCTATTTCCAAGTGATTAACAATTACTCGTTTATCAAAAATAAGTGGCAGCAAATGAATACCCTTTAGCTTAATTAAATCCACATAAAGGGTATGCGATGCCGAATCCTCAGTTGATTCTTTAGATATCCACGTTAATTCCTCAATCTTAACACTTCTCGAAAATAAATTAATATTTAAAGAAGAAAATGATCCTTGCAAATTTTGAATTGCATCTTTCATTTTCTTCTCAATAAAATAGTCAGCGAGAAATAATAAAATTATAACTGCTAACAACAGGGTCAAGGCGATCGAAAGCTTAATAAAGACTTTACGGTACTTCAGTATCATTCGAATCGTATGAAAATTGAATCTAAATAGTTAGAGATTAATTCTGCCACCCCTGATAATTCTGAAGAGTACTGCAATAATGGCTATTACCAATAAAACATGGATAATTGAACCGACACTGTAGACATAAAAGCCCAAGAGCCATAAAATTACCAGTACAACTGCAACCAAATAAAGTAGATTACTCATATATATTATATATTTTTTAGCCTGGCAGAGAAAAATCAGTGCCAGACTGTAGAAGGTCATTTAGCGTTAAAATTGAAGTGATGTCAGGGATTATTTTAAAAATTCCCCAGCTAATGAGTAGAATATTCTACACATTGATGGATAATAGGCACAATTAGGCCTTAAATAGATGGCATGATTTTACACTACCCCTCCATAAGATAGTGAAAGATTTACCTCACACTACATAGTGCCGATTATTGCTTATCAGTTAATCGTCCGTATTGGTGCTTTTATAACTATCTTGTTATTTCCCCATTTCAAGCGAAGAACATGATTAACATAAAAGATAATCTTATTGACAAAACGCACTGGAATGGCTAAAATCTTGGTAATTGATGATGAATTGGATATTTGTCTGATGCTTACGCGTCATTTGCAGAGTTTAAACTTCGACAGTGAATATGCCCGCACAGTACACGATGCCAGTCTTCAAATGGATAAACATGTTTATGACCTTATGTTTATTGATTTGAATCTCCTCGAAGGCTCGGGCTATGATATTCTCAACTTGGTAAAAAAGCAAAATTTAAAAACAAAGATAATTGTAATCAGTGCTCACGATAGTGAAGGTAATCGGGCTCGCGACAAGGGTGCCGATATGTTTATTGCAAAGCCTTTTAGTACAAAAATTGTTAACGAAGCACTAAAATTTATCAATATTAATTCTATACCGACCTAATTCGTCCCTATGCCTAGTATTCTTGTAATTGATGATGATCGTGATATTTGCCTCATGCTTACAAAGTTTTTAAGCAAAAGCAATTACCTGGTTCACACTGCTTATACTGGGGCAGAGGGATTGCAGCAATTGCGCAGCAACGAGTATGATTTGATACTATGCGACTATAAACTACCTGATGTTAATGGCATTGAACTACTTCAGCGTATAAAGATTCTCAACTCTACGGTTGCTATCATAATTATTACCGGGTACTCAGATGTAAAAACTGCAGTAGAAACATTCAGGTATGGAGCAAACGATTATGTTACCAAACCACTTTATCCGGATGAATTGCTCGTTACTATTCATGAAACAATTACAAAAAATCAATTAAAACAATTTACGTATATCGAGGATAAAGAACATGGAGGTGTAAGCAGAAAAGTTCGTATTCAAGATACTTCCTCAACTGCTAATTTCGTTGTGGGTATTAGCGAACAGTCTAAAAAAATACAACAGCATATTGAGCTCGTTGCTCCTTCTGATATGTCCGTAATTATAAGTGGGGAAACTGGTACAGGCAAAGAATTTGTTGCACAATCCATTCACAAATTCAGTAAACGTGTAGGAAAACCTTTTATGGCCATAGACTGTGGTGCATTGCCCAAAGAATTAGCAGGCAGTGAACTCTTTGGCCATATGAAAGGATCATTTACAGGTGCCATTTCGGATAAACAAGGAAGTTTTGAAATTGCAGATGGTGGCACACTGTTTTTAGACGAAATTGGAAACCTTTCCTATGAAAATCAAATCAAACTACTTCGTGTAATTCAGGAACGAAAAATAAAGCGTATTGGTGCAACAAAAGATATTTCTATTGACGTTCGCATTATTGCAGCAACAAATGAAAATCTTTCTATTGTAGTAAAAGAGGGGCGCTTACGAGAAGATTTATACCATCGATTAAATGAATTTAAGATACAACTTACGCCATTGCGTGATCGAAAAGATGACATCATATTTTTTGCCAAATATTTCCTTGAAAAAGCAAGTACTTCGCAAGACAAAGATGTAAAACTACTCTCTGCTGATGTTCAGAAATATTTACGTCACTATTATTGGCATGGTAACTTGAGAGAGTTGAATAATGTAATCAGAAGAGCCGTGTTACTCACTAAGGGTGATACTGTCCAAATGGAAAGTTTACCCATTGAAATTACCGAAAAAAATCAAGACAATGTTACAGAAGTGGTTCATGAAAATGTTGGACTTCTTAAATCCATCGCATGGACAGCAGAACGGCAGGCTATATTAGATGTATTAGAGAAAGTGAGCTATAATAAATCAAAAGCTGCGGAACTGCTGAACATCGATAGAAAAACTTTATATAATAAGCTAAAACTTTATAACATAACCCCTTAAAAAAGTTATGTTATAAAAAATGCTATTGGCCGCCAAAACTGAATGCGACAAATAACTGCGCACACGAATTTTTTGCATCACCTAAAACTGCTCTTGAATTATCACTGTCAGCAATTTCTACTAATCCATAATTGTATCGCATACCCAATTGAACAGCACCTACAGTGATACCAACACCAGCTGCTAATCCAAAGTCGTACGACTTAAGCTGATCGCGATCAACCTGATCTACACCATTAGCAACATCTCCTTCATAAGAAATATTGGCATCAATCAAATAACTCCCATAGCCTCCGGCATGAAATTCTACATTTTCTCCAACTTTAATTACTGCCAATACAGGTAAATCAATATAACTTAAGTTATATTTAATCTCTTGATCGACAAAACCCGTATAAGTTGCCAGAGATCCTCGCGTAGAAAATAGTAGCTCTGTTTGAATTGCTATAACCTCAGTAGAAAGTACTTGAGCAAAAAAACCAAAATGTGCGCCAATACGTGCATTCTCATCATTTACTTGGTCAATGTAAAGATTGCTTACATTAAGACCTCCTTTAATACCCGCGCGTTTAGAAGTTTGAGCATATGATTGATTAAAAGTACAAGTAATCAATACTGCAAGGCTTACTAGCCAAGTGATTTTTGTGTAATTCATATTTAAAGAATTTTAGTTCAATTATTGCAATACTAATAGTGAGCCAACAACAATAACACCGATTAAAAGCCTATGCAGGTGAATAAGGAAAAGTTGTGTTAAGCTAAATAGTAAGCAAATACACACTTGTGGTGTTAACACCTCATATTCATTTTTACTTGCGCAAATAACAATTACTAAAGTTGCAGCATATCTAAAAAAAAAGGTTATGAATCCCAATTCGGGCACAACGTTGAATAAAGAAAGAAAAACCTTATTAAATGAGGCTGAATCAGTAGCCCATATGGGCAGTTGGAAATGGACAGCTGGTAATGATGAATTAATCTGGTCAGATGGCCTCCACAGCATTTTTAACAAAAGCACTCAAGAAATAATATCATGGAATACATTTTTAGAAAATGTTATCCCTGAGGATATTTTACTAATAGAGAATTGTTTACTTCAGGTTAAAACAAATAGAAATGGATCAACAGTCAACTACAGAATACTAAATGAGAATAAAATTCGCTATCTAACCCTAACTATTAAACCGCACTCCTCTTCAATAGGAGATATATTTGGTTCTGTTGTGGATATTACAGAGCAAAAAGAAATAGAAATAAAGCTAGAGAAACTAAATACTGAGCAATCCAAAATAATAGCCGAGCTTGATGAAAAGGAGAAAAAATACAGATCATTATTTGAAAGGTCCATTGACCCAATTTTTCTTGCTACTAAAAAGTTAGATATTATTGATAGCAACAGCTCATTTAACAAGCTATTTGGAAATGATACATCAAGTTTCGAAAAAACTACTATTAAAAGCCTCTTTTTAAGACCGAAAGATTACAAGCATTTTATCAACACCTTAAAAACCAAGGAACAAATTAGAGACTTCGAAGTATTACTCATTTCCAAAAATGGCTCAGCTAAAATTTGCATGCTGAACTGTGTGTATATACCAAATCAATCAAACAATTTCTGTTGTTACCAGGGTATCATCAAAGATCTTTCTCTGCGAAAGCAAGCTGAGGTGGATATGATACTAGCTGAGCGGCTTTCATTAACAGGAAAAATTGTGCGAACCATAGCCCATGAAGTTCGAAACCCCCTTACCAATCTTAGTCTTGCATTAGATCAATTAAAAGGAGAATTTCCCCCAGAAAATGAGGCTGCAAAACTATATAGCTCCATCATAGAACGAAATGCTAACAGAATTGAACAGCTCGTTGGCGAAATGCTTAACTCCTCAAGACCCAAACAACTCAACCTAAGGCTAACAGAAGTTACAGAATTAATAAACGATGTGTTGAAACAAGCCAATGATCGAATTCAATTAAATGACATTTCCATTGAAGTGATTATCCAAAAAGATCTGCCAAGAATATTCATCGATAAGGAAAAAATACAAATTGCCATATTAAATATTATTATTAATGCTATTGAGGCAACTGAACCCTGTAAAGGAAAAGTTAAAATAAACACTACCGTAAACGAACAAATACTCACGATCGCCATAACAGATAACGGAAAGGGAATAAACGATGATAATCTGAACAAACTTTTTGATCCATTTTTTACTAGTAAGAAAAAAGGAATGGGACTTGGTCTTACTTCAACCAAGAATATACTAAATAGTCATAGCGCTACCATTGAAGTAATTAGTACTGTTGGTAAAGGAACAACCTTCTCCATCCACTTTAAGCTTGCTGAATCGTTCCAAACTAGTTCCTAAGCGCAAATTTTTATTAGAACAACTAGTGGCATAAGCTTTTTTAGGTGTTACATTTTATTCACAATTAAGACGCTAATTCCACAGCACTACACAGCTCCAGTGTTGCATTTAAGCTAATAAACAGTCTTTTCAATATTGGTACGCTTATCTCTAAGGTATAGTTACTTCGCCCAATTGTGCGGACAATTAAAACTCAATAATATGGATGCAAAAAATTTGATAGGAGGTTTGTTGGCAGGAGCTGCCGTTGGTGTAGCCATTGGAATGTTGCTAGCACCTGATAGTGGCACTAATACAAGAAAGAAAATTTCTGATGGATCAAGAAAACTAACTGATTCGATCAAGGATTCAGTCGATGGATCGATCGATTCACTTAAGGAGAAATTTAATTCAGGAATGGATGAAGTGGTGAGAAAAGGAAAAGACTCCCTTTACAACGCAAACGAAAAAATTAAAGTTTAATTGATAATATATGAGTAAGCTGCAATTAAAAGGAACCTGGCTAGAGATAAAAGGTAAGCTGAAACAGAAATATGCTAAGCTTACCGATGACGACTTGACCTACATGGAAGGAAAAGAGGAAGAAATGCTTGGTCGTTTACAAAAACGTCTTGGCAGAACTAAAGATCAGATAAGAAAAGAAATAGCGACTCTTTAGTTGTAAAGAATAGAATAAGTGGAGATAATCTTACTTAACTCCTTTTATTCTTCTCAATATACATTAACTAATTAAGTTATAAAATAAAATGCAAGTTCAACTTAGGAAGACAATCCTTGATAAAATGGTTAAAGAGCCAATAGATCTTATTCCTCAAAAATTAATTTTGGAAACAAAGACTACCAAAGAAAGGCTTGAATACATATTTATTGATATGCTAAAGGACATCTATTGGACTGAAAAGTACTTGCTGCGTACACTACCTGAGATTGCTAAATCCATTTATAACGAATTATTATTAGAAGCTGTTGAGCAACATATTGATGCTGTCTATCAGCAAAACCATAGAATAGAGCGATGCTTCGAAATTAAAAAGTTAAAAGCAACAGGTAAGGAATCACCAGCAATAGAATGTCTACTAAAAGAGGCAAACGATAATGTTCAAAAATTTGATCTGGGCCACGTAAGAGATGCCTCGCTCATAAATATTATTCAGAAAATCACGCACTATCAAATTTCTGCATACGGAACACTAAAAACTACTGCTACTGTTCTTAATGAAGTTGAGTGTGCTATTTTATTACGTGAATCCAAAGATGACGAATTAAGGAATGATATAATACTAACTAATTTAGCTGAAAAGATAAATCAGTTAGCAGCAAACATGGAAGAAGAGGAAGTTGATTAGGGGGAAGCTTCGCTTTTTTCTAAAAGGCCACTAATAGTGGCCTTTTTTTTTGCTTATTAGTCTAACAACTTATTAGATTATCTATACATCCCTATAATATCATGATTAAAATTATCTGTGGAGATCTGCAGCATAGAGTGCTTGAATGCATAGAGTAGATTTCAAAAAAACTAAGATTAGTTAAATAAAGCTACTATTGGTTTACCCGATAAACTATTTCTAAATGTGTTCGAAATTGAAGTAGATAAGGTAAATTGAAAAAGTGATGGATACAATCCACTTTTAGAAAAATAAGAAAACTCAAAAGAGAACGTTGGAAAAACCAAATTCTCATTCAAGGTGCGCACACCCAAACTAAATGAAGTGAAATTATTATTTTCTGCGCTAACAATGGGAATACTATTTAAACTAGACCAATCAAAACGATGATACAAGGCAAATTGGAATCCGTAAACATACCATGACATAAAGTATACTGTCTCAAAACTAAGATTCAAGCGGCCATTGCCTGTGGGTTTAAGCCCATAAGGACTTTCCCATTTACCATTTATACCCACGCTTCTATCTAAAATCCGATTGAACCCTCTAACATAAGATGCATTAACAAATTGTCTTATTTGGGTTTTTCGCCATCTCTTAAGATCACTAAAATACTGAGTAGCCAATGAAATAAGACCGTCTTCTGCCTCACCATTAACAAGATAGGTGCCTCCAACAAAACTTACGTTAATATAACCGAAGTTAGAAAAATAGTTTCCGTAGCTTGAGTTAATCTCAAGATACTTACGATCTGCAAAAGTATTCCACTCTTTACCTACCAACAGGGTCAATGATCCCCCAGTAGGGACATCCTCTGTCCGGCCAAAACCCCTGATTCGCAAAGTCTTTAAAAAATTTCTATTTACGTAAGTCACAGAACTTAACAGTAGTGTGCGGTCACGAAAAAATGAATTAGAATCTTGAAGTATTGCAGTACTTTCCGGAAAATGATGGGGATTAATCCTCATAGCTAAGATTATATTTTTCCGCTTCTCAAATTCAAAGCTCCTTCCAACCCAAACGTCAAACGCATTCTCAGTATAGGCTAGGGCCAGTGTATCGTAATCTTCGAAATAAAAATTTTCCTTGGTCTTGTATATTTCTAAACCACCCGCATACTTAATATTTGAAGCAAAGAAGTCTCTGCCTACAGTAAGCCGCGATCGTTTACGTAAGTAATTGTTAGTATACTGAAGTTCACCTTGCAAAAAACTTGCAAACAGATTGGGATCATAAAGAATCGTTTCAATTCCATTCTTAGGCGCACCATTTGTATTTCTAAAATAAGAAAGTTTTAATTGCCGAGCATAACCGAGCATATTTTTGTCAAAAACATCCGCCCTATAATTAGAAATGGACGATATGCGCCCAGATGCACCTAGTGAATTAACGTCTTGTGTAACAATTACTACATCTACTTCTTCAGGATTTTTCTTACTTCGTTTCAAATATATCCGGGCATCTTTCAACGTGGGAAACTGCCGTAAAAGTCTTTCATTATCAGCCATTAAGTAAGGATCAACCATATCCCCTACCTCAAAAAGTAAATTGTTTCTGATAATGCGTTTTCGAGTGTCTTTGTGTAGCTTATTTACCAATTTGCCCAGGTGTGTGGTTGCTTCTTGCAAAGTATCCAGTACCGAACCTTCCAATATTGGAACTGCATGAAAGTTAAGCGTGGCAATACGATATCCTCTATAAGGCATAAAGGGTAACTCAGCTTTAACCAGCACAGTTACTGCCCTCACTTTTCTCTTCTTTTTCCGTATCACCAAATCAAAAATACCAGTAGAAACCTTGCTCTTCACTGATCTAACCTCCAGTGAATCATAAAAGTTAGTTGACTTACGATATGGATCCAATCTTATTTTTACCTGATAAATCTCTTCCTCATTTAAAGAAATTATGGTGTCCCTTTTCGTTATAAAACTAGTATCACGTAAAACTACCTGACTACCACCAAGTATTCTTATACGCGTTTTTAATAATACTTGGGCCTCAAGGCTTGTCGATAATTGAACTAAAAGGCAGAAAAAAATAATGCGCGCGCATGCTTTCATTGCGGGCGTTAAGGCGAAAGTCGTGCTACTTTTTAATACCATAAACTAATAACAGATTCACCTTTTACGCAGTAAGTGTGTACTATTCTCTACAGTTACTTCATGGGGATTGAGCAATTAAAGCAATTAGCAGAGGATCCCTTTCAAAAATCAATACGTTTTTCTGGCATCATTTATATATGACCAGCGATGCATGGCGAAAATCGGTACAGTTAAAGAAATATTAATTACCACAGCAGAGGTATATGACTTTTGTAAAGAATTCTTTGTAAAAGCATTCACCCCACCTTTTGAAGCTAAAGAAATAATAAAACAATGCTTTTCAATAGGCAATAAGTCTTTCCTGCTCATCAGTTTTACTTCTCTTTTGGCAGGTGTTGTGTTTACTAAACAATCCCAACCTTCATTGTCTTCATTCGGGGCTGAATCATGGCTTCCCTCACTTGTTTCGCAAGCAGTAGTAAGGTCGCTGGGGCCTCTCATTACAGGCTTAATTTGCGCTGGCAAATTTGGTTCGAACATGGGCGCTGAGTTAGGCAGTATGCGTGTAACAGAACAAATAGATGCTATGGAAGTATCAGGTACACGCCCGTTTTCCTATCTGGTTGTAAGCAGGGTAATTGCCTCAACATTCATGCTACCCATTTTGGTAATCTACTCCGATGCAGTTGCTTTATTTGGCTCATTTATTATGGTTAACTCCTTCAACGATACGGGTTTGTTACTATTTCTAAACGAAGTTTCTGTTTCAATCACATATTTGGATATAGGTTCTTCACTAATTAAGTCGGCTCTCTTTGGTTTATCAATTGGTCTCATCGGTTGTTTCGCTGGCTATCACTCCGAGAAGGGCACTACAGGTGTTGGTAAAGCGGCTAATACAGCAGTGGTTGTTTCTATGTTTTCGATTTTCATAATCGATATTATCATTTTACAATTCTTAAACCTTGTTCGCTAATGCCAAATACAGCGGTAGAAAATGATAACACAATTTCAATACATCCTAAAAAGATGATTGAAATTATTGATGTATGTAAAAGTTTTGATGAACGTCAAATTTTAAAAAACATCAACCTGACAGTTTATGATAAAGAGAATTTGGTAGTGTTGGGCAGATCAGGAACAGGCAAATCAGTGCTAATAAAATGTATGGTCGGCTTGCTCACACCTGACAGTGGTAGTATTAAAATACTGGATTACAACTTAACAGCAATAAACAAGGAAGAGCTAAATGAACTAAGACTTCAAGTGGGTTTCTCCTTTCAGGGAAGTGCGCTATACGACTCCATGTCGGTTAAAGAAAATCTGGAATTTCCGCTCAAAAGAAATCTTGCTATTTATGAAAGGCAAAAACTTCATGAACTCGTTATTGCTGCACTACAAGATGTTGGTCTCGAGCATACGCTCAATTTATACCCAGCTGAACTATCGGGTGGTATGAAAAAGCGCATAGGTATAGCTCGAACACTAATACTCAATCCTAAAATTATGTTATACGATGAGCCGACATCAGGTCTTGACCCAATAACATCAGGTGAAATAAATGAACTGATTCTTAAGGTGAGGGAGAAATACAATACAACTTCAGTCATTATCACACATGACATAAGTTGTGCACGTGAAGTGTCCGATAAGGTAGTGGCATTGGTGAATGGAGAAAGTACATTACAAGGAACTTTTGATGAATTGAAAAAATCAGAGAATTCGGAATTAAAACAATTTTTTAATTACTAAAAAAAATGGAAGTACAAGATATAAATCGTGGAATAAAAGTAGGCGCCTTTGTAATTGGTGGCATTGTAATTTTCATGACTGCACTCATTTATATGGGAAAAGATGGTAATATTTTTAATAAAACCTTTACCATTTCTGCTATTTTTAAAAATGTTGAAGGGCTGAAAGAAGGAGACAATGTCTGGCTATCAGGTGTAAAAATTGGCACTGTTAAAAAGGTGGAAATTGTTGCCGATGGAAAAGTAATTGTCGGCCTTTCCTTAAAAGACAACCAAAATGAATTTATCAAAACTAATGCAACTGCGTATGTTGGTTCAGATGGTTTTGTCGGCAACAAAATAGTAGTAATCAGACCCGGCAATAAAAATGAAGTCATCCAGGATATGGATACCATTAACGCCCTCTCGCCTACTGATACTCAGGAACTATTTAACATTGCAAAAGAAATTGGCTCCAATACAAAATCAATTACAGATGATCTAAAGCTGATCAGCTTTAACATTAAAAGCGGCAAGGGAGTATTAGGAGAGTTGATGAATGAAGGTCCAATCAGTAAGGACTTACGCTCAAGTCTGTCCTCTATAAAAGAAGCAAGTAAAAATAGTAATCAAGCAACTGAGTCCTTGAACAAAATTCTAAATACCATCAATACAGGCGATGGCATAATCACTAAACTTTTAAGTGATACAAGCTATGCAAGAATTCTTGATCAAACAGCTGCAAACCTTGTGGTCGTGGGGTTAAATGCTAAGAAAGCCTCAAACGAATTACTAGAAACAACTGAAAAATTAAATAACGAAAAAAATGCTTTAGCGGTAGTATCTACTGATACACTGTTTGCTGCCCAACTAAAATCAGTGATGGAGAACACAAAGGATGCTACTGAAAAACTGGATATGAATATGAATGCCCTGCAACACAACTTTTTATTTAGGGGATACTTCAAAAAACAAGCACGATTAAAGAGGAAACAAAAATAGACTAAAATCAAAAATCATGAAGACAATTCAACAAGCTGGTTATTCTATAACAGTCAGGCAACAAGAAGCTTCGCATTACAGTAAAAAACAAAACACTATTGATATTGATCAAAATGAACTAACATATTGTAGTGATCATCATAACTCAGACACCCTATTAATGAGTCAAAATTCAATATTGTTTACTAGCAATAATCGCTTAGTTGATACGCTCTGTAATAAAATAATACAACTTATCAATGACGATACCTTGACCAAAACAAGCTATTCAAAACTATTAAGTAAAACCCTTAACTATAATTATACCTATTTATCGAATTTGTTTAGCAGCATAAAAGGTACAACAATCCAACAATTTATCATCTACCACAAAATTGAAAGAGTAAAGAAACTAATCGTTAAAGGCGAACATAATCTTACAGACATCTCTTTCGAATTGAATTATAGCAGTGTTGCACATTTATCTAATCAATTCAAAAAAGTGACTGGCCTTTCACCCACCCAGTTTAAAATAGCCAGGCAGATGCGACCTGCATCCGATTCATGAACAAAGAACTACCATAAATCACCGATGATAATAATAAACCTCGATATGTAAAGTGTGTAACACATTATAGTCAAAACTAGTCCACCTTTGTATAGTAGATACATTTATTGAAAATAACCTGACTTTCTAAAAACGTCAGTGCATTTATTGTTTGAAGGCTCATCTTGTCAATGACCTTAATCTGTTCACAACCTAAACCATAACAACAGAATAATATGAAAAAAATAATCCTTGTAATAGCCATTTTGGTCACGCTCTTTAGTTGTGATACCAAAAAAGTGGAGTCACTGCAGCGCGATCTTGATTCAGTAAACACTGCATTAATTGCAAGTAAAGAGCTGGAGGAAGGTATGAATGACGTAGGAGCCTTAATTGATTCTATTGATGTAAGCAGAGATATGCTTAGAGTTAGAATGATTGAAGGCAGCTCTTATGCTGACCATATTAGTCGCTTAAAAGAAATTAATGCTTACGTTAAGCGTACAGAGGCAAAACTAGATGCTCTTGAGAAAGCAGCTAAAAACTCTTCAAAGTCATCAGCGTCAGCGTTAAGAAGATTAAAAGCAGACTTAAAGAAAACGTCTGACGAACTCGTGGATATTCAATTGCAATTAGCCAATGTACGCGATGAGAATCTTAAACTTTGGGTAAAAGTAAATCAGAAAGATTCTCTTCTATCGATTAAAGACCAAATCATTAAATTAAGAGAAGGTGATGTTGCATCATTAGAACGACTTGTAAATGACACCGATGCTCAGAATAAAACTGTAGTAGCTGATTTATACTATGCACAAGCAGCGGCTTTGGAGAGCGCAGCAAACAGAACTCAATTTGCGCCACGAAAGAAGAGAGAAGCCAGAAGAGAGGCACTTGAACTATATCGATTGTCACTTTCGCTTGGTAAAATAGAAGCACAGTCAAAAATTGATGAGCTTGAAAAGGAATTGTCTTAAATGATCCGGTTGATTCAATTGAGATGATAAGGGGAGGCTACGAAAGTACCTCCTTTTTTTTATGCCAACTGAGGTAATTCACATTACAATTGATTTTCTATTACGCCAATACCAAAAGTTCCATGAACTTGCCTGGTAAAACTTAGGTAATCAAATCCTAAGTCAATGCTGATTACAACATAAAGAAACCTGGCCAAAAATATTTACTTCATAAAATTGCAATTGCAGCCTTTTGCCCGATAAATTGAGGGAAATTTCTATTAAGTGAAAGTAGTATTGATCGTTATAGGGGCAGGTTTATTGGTAATTATCGTATTAGTGACCCGTTTCTTTTACCGTATAGGTAAGCCAGTGAACAGTTCCATCTCTGACTCCTATTACTACCACGCCTGGAAAGAAAAGATCATCTACTCCCCTATGGGTAATTGGTTCGAACTGGGCTATACAGAAACACAAGCAGACCCGTCTACTTTTAAATTACTCTCCAGAAATTTTGGCAAAGACAAACAGTTTGTTTTTTGGAACGGTCAAAAACAAGATGTTGATCATAAAAGCTTCATTGTTGACGAATATAATATTGCCAAAGACGATATTCGCGTGTATTATCAGCACGATTACGGTAGTCGTTTGAGTATTATTGAGGATGCTAACCCCAAAACCTATAAGCCGTTAACATTAGAAAAGGAAACCTACGGCCAACGTTGGGGCAAAGATGAAAAGGCTGTCTTTCTTTATGGCAAAAAAATAGATGCTGACGGAAAGACCTTTGTACGACTCAATCAATCACTGGCTATGGATAACACCTATCTCTATGCTATTGTAGATGATTATACAGCAACTTCAGGTACAGCTGAAGACAATACAAGCGTGGTCAGGAAAAATGAAAGACCAGCAGGCGAAGCAGAAGCCCTTAATGACTACTACACACGAATTGGTAATACTATTATACTCTCTAATTGGAAAAATCCTTTTTCATTACTCAACTTTGACAAGATTGGTGCTATAAATGTTATTGATGAAAGAAATGTTGTGATTAATAACACCTTGATAAGCGATGGAAAACTACTGCCGGCAGTAGATGTTGCTACCCTGGTAATCGTTGATCGTGATTATTTAAAAGATGAAAATGCAGTATATTACGACACCGATAAAATAAGTGAAGCAGACCCTTCAACTTTCAGCGCGATAACCGAATTTTATGCTAAAGACAGGCAACATGTGTTTTATAAAACACATGTGCTTGCCGGGGCAGATCCATCAAGCTTTACGGTTAATTATGCAACGGGCATAGGTACTGATGGAAAGCTTTCGTTTAAGGATGGATTGTTAATAAAGTAGTTTTTATAAGTAATTGTTAAGTGCGTATAAAATAAAAAAGCCAGTCACACTTTTGTGTAACTGGCTGATTTTGAAGAGCCCCCTGCCGGAATCGAACCAGCGACCTACTGATTACAAGTCAGTCCTAAATGGTTTCATATGAATTTATCTGGTGTGAAATATGCTTTTTTGACCTGAATTCGCTATTTTAGATTCACATTAAAACGGTTCGAATCAAAAAAAACACGCCGGAAACACGCCGGAAAAAACCCACTCGTTATGGCTACAGTAAAGAATGTACTGGACAGACGGAAAGACCACCAAATTGCTGACGGTCGATATGCACTCGTTCTAAGGATTAGTCACCAAACCAAGACACGAGACATACCCTTTGATGTTCATCTAAAGGAAAATCAGTTCGATCCGATTACGGGTAAAGTCACTGGAATACCCAATTCAGTAAGACAAACCAAGCGAACCCAAAAGCTTTTGAGCGAAGTCGATCTCTGGATTGATGAGAATGCCGAAATGATCAAGCTATGGCCTATCGAAAAGCTAAAGCTTGAGATAGAACGCCAATTCTTCAATAAACAGTCAGCCCTATCCATGCTCGGGTTTGGTGGCCGGTACCTTTACCGTCTTGCGACCGAAGGTCGGTACTCAACGGCAAGTTCTTATGAAGATGCTTTAAAGGCATTTATCAAATATCGCATGAGGCTGGGTGGAAAACCTGATGATGAAACTATCAAAACACTCTATAACAAAAAAGACAATCAGGGCGAAGGTTTCGAGATTCTGCCTGAATACAAAAAATATGATATGGCCATAAAGGCGATTGATGCGGAGTTTATGAAAGACTTCAAAGCCTATATGACTAGGCGGTACAAGTCCCGTAATACTGTTGGTATATACCTCAGAAGCTTAAACGCTATATTGAATGATGCAGGGCAATCCTTCCCTGAATTGAAAGACCATACACCCTTGGCCGGAGTTAAAAAGGCAAGCTATGAGAACGCCCCTAACCCGTTAACACCTGATGAGATCAATATCATTCGGAAACTTGACCTAAAGCCGGATAGCCCTGACTTCCATGCCCGCAACTTCTTTCTTTTCATGTTCAATAATATGGGAATGAACTTTTACGATATGGCACTTATCAAGGTCATGCAGTTTGACGGTGAACGAATAAAGTACTTCAGGAAGAAAACCATGTATGAGGGTGACTTCTTCTCAATCAAGCAAAGTTCGGAATCACTTGCTATTATTAACACCTACAATAAAGACAAAAAGAAACCGGAAGATTACCTCTTCCCTATTCTACCAATAGACACACCACCCCACAGGATGCACCGCGTTAAGAATGACAAGATAAAATGGTTCAATAAGCGCATGAACCTTATCGCTCAGCAAACTGGTATAGCCAAAACCATTACGTCATATTCAGCGAGAGACACCTGGACAAACATTGGCTTAGACATGGGCATTGATATTCGACAAATATCCTCTGCCTTAGGGCACTCAAACGTAAGCGTTACCGATAAACATTACGGTAAGATTATAATTGAAAAAATTCTCGATGAAGTGAATGAAAAAATTACATACCTCAAATAAGGTATTTTTTCAAAATTCATAATCTTTAGTTAGCATTCACTTGTTGTTGTGATCTGTTTTATAGAAATTAGTCTTGGGCTTATTACTAATAACAAAAAAAACACTCTATGGCAGCGTATGGATTTAAAGTTACTGTAAAAGGTACAGCAAGAATTTTTATGGTCAAATTTCACCCTGAAGGTGATGAGGACTTACAAATAAGTTGGCATCGACAAGATGCATTCAAAAAATATATCTCTGATGAATTTAATATCGATGTTCAGGGGGCATTTGATTTCAAACTTATTGTAGGCGCAAGAGCCACAACAAAATACACTTATACAATACAGATTAAAGACAAAGGAAAATGGGTAGAGTTGACGAAAGGAACACGAGAACTTAACAACTCAAATAAAGATACTGTAGTTGATACAGTTGAGATTCCACTAACAATAAAAGCTTTATCAAAAATCGTATGAGAAAAATAAGTATTTGCTTAATCACAGCAATGACAATTTCGGGCTCTGCTTTTTCGCAGACAAGCTTACTCCAAGATGCAGATGGTAAGTCAGCATTTTCTTTAGCAACCTCTGATTCTTTACAACTAATACTTAATGCAGCAGAAAAATCTTTATCATTATCCTTCATAGATCAAGATATTCTATCAACTCAAAACCTGTACTGGGGTGCAGAACTTAAGTTTAGTGGAAAAGATGGTAAAATTCCTATCATAAAAAAGGGGGAGACAAATTTTCAAGTTCAGTTCGGTCTTACATCAACATATGTTGGAAAAAATGCAAAAGATTTCTTCTACATATCTCCAAAAATTAATGTTAGCCGTATTGAAATAGCTTCTATTGAAGGCACATTAATTAAAAAAGAATCTGTTGCACCAACAAATTATTCAATTCAACTAGGATACAATACATTAGAGTTGATTGATCGTAAACACCTTAGACGAATTTTATTAGGCATAGCTATTGAAATTGGCTCAATGGATAACGTAAAGTCTATTGACAAATATGAATATCGTGAATTGAACTTATCTGGCCTTACATCTACTGGATCGAGCGGATATGTGACAACTGAAGTTTCTGAGGTTTACCTAAAGAGTCAATTAAAGCAAAATATGCAATTTATAAGACCAATGGTAGATGTTGGATACTTCATTCCCAATGCTCGCCTAACACCGATGATACATCTTAGACAAGATATTTATCCGAATAAGGAATCTGTAGACCTATTCTCTCCTGGTGCAGGAATTTACTTAAACCAGAAAAATAATCCTGATCTTATTGTGCTTGGTTTGCAAATCTTCTACAAAGACTGGAATAACAATTTGAACAAAGAAACTGATCGCTGGGATAGAGCGACCATGAATTTTGTTGTTGGATTCAAATTCTAATATATTTTCATGCAAGTCATTTGCCTTGAAGAAGATGCGTTTTATGCACTTGTCGAACAAGTTGTTACCCGACTAAAGGATAAGAAAGGTAACAGCTTTGATAAGTGGGTTTCGGATGAGGAAGCTATGCGCTTGCTGAACATCAAATCCAAAACCACAATGCAGAAATTACGTGACGAAGGAAAGATCAGATTCACGCAACCGCAGAAGAAAATAATTCTCTACGACCGTGAATCACTTGATCTCTTTCTTGAACAAAACGCACGCGAAACTTATTAGCTATGGAAGAAACAACTACACCTTCCCCCGACTACGTGAAGGGATTTAATGAGGGTTATGTATTAACCAAAGATTCACGTGACCTTGCTGAAAAGCTTGCATCAGCAAAAGGTAACGGAGAACGGCTTCAAGGATTTCGGGATGGACACAAGGAATATATCCTAGAGCGTATACGCGAACAACGGGAACGAACTTTCACAAAGCCCTCACCTGACAAGACGAAAGATAAGGGTCACGATAGAGACCGCTAATCTTTTATAGGCTCTAGGTCTCTGTCTTTGTCCAGTTTATTCCTTTCTAATTTGTCTTTGCTTTGCTCAGGATCAATCCCTTTCCCAACCCTACTTGACCAAAGTGAGTCCATAATTCGTTTTGAAACATCGCCCCTTTGAATGTCGGATTTTGATTCTGAGAACTCGTACTTAAGGTTTTCTTTATTGGTCTGATATTCTTTTTTCTTGTAGTCTGTTTCCAATATTGATTTGGTGGACAATTCTTGAATGCGACCTTTGGTGGCTTCGTCATAGTTGATGGTAAATTCATCTAATTTTTTGTGGTAGGTATCCAGTGCCTCCTTCTTCATACCAATGAGTATTCCCTTGGTTCTAGTTTGTGTTCCTGGACTACTGTGGGAAAGCGCCCCATTAGGTGTTAGTCGCGGTGCTGGTCTGTCCGGAGGTGCATCCTCGATAGCTCTATCTAAATCGTGCAAAGTCTGCCTTGTTTCATTTGCAAGTTTCTGAACCTTTGGATTTTTTTTGAAAAAATCCTCGAGTTCTTTCCTTTCCTTTTCATCCATTTGTCCTTGACATTTAGAAGCCCTCTGCTAATATACATATTGTAAATCAGTTGTGTGGGAGGCTGTTTTGGCTGGCGCATTTCTTAATCTCGACCCGATTTCAGAAGAACGTTGCAAGCGTTATTTTATGCTTCATAAAACAACGCTACCTACTGATGTAGAGCATATCTCTAAAACCTATCTGCCCGAATATGAGTTGCCTGCCATGTTCTATATAGAACAACGCTTGGGCTACCTTCCCGATCCAAAACATGCGAAGAGACATGAATTCTATGTTCGATGGGCGTTGTGTCGTTTCCATCTTGATGAAATTCTTCGTTACGAACATTGCGTAAACGAAATGGATATCCATGTGCGTCACATACGTAATGCCGATATGAAAGAAGCCATCTGCCTAAGAGACAGCACCATTTCTTATTCCGATCTGTTAAAGTATGAGAATCATTTAGTCGAGCATAAAGATATTGTCCGTTCGAAAATTCAATGTTTGCTAGGTTATATGCCCGACCTAGAATACTCGCTCAAGATCGAACTTTACATGCGCGAATTCACCAATGAACTAAAGCCGGAAAGTCGCTTTGAGATTAACCAAGTGGATTATCGCGCCATCACCGGAATTCAATATCGCGAAACACATATAAAGCATGGCGTTGATGTAGCAGATAATCTACCTCTGCTTGGCCCTGGAATTGCTTAAATCAACAATAGGTAAAAATACTTATTCTTATACCTTAAAATCGGTATATGAATTTTATCAATTTCTCTTTGAAATGAGCTGAAAAGCATCATCCCTTTATTGATAACATAAATTTAATGCGTTCGCTTGCGCAACTATATGAGTAATTTATTTTCTTCAAACTAGATAGGCTTCACAAGAAATGCGTATGCAAGGATTCGATCTTGATACAATCCTTATAAATTTTAACGGTAAAACCACCTCGGATAACTGGACGATTCGAAATGCAGTCGAAGGCGTCCAAATATTTGGAGGAATAGGTTCGGGTAAAACCTCCGGCTCTGGCCGCCTCTTTGCTCTCAAATATCTAAAGGCTGGTTTTGGTGGTCTTGTTCTTACTGCGAAACCAGATGAAAAAAAACTCTGGGAAGACTATTGCCGCTTAACCGGACGACTTGGGGATATGGTCGTAATTGAACCTGGTGGAAAAAATAATTTCAATTTCCTTGAATATGAAAGTAAGAATAGTAGTCCAGGAATGTCAATCACTGGGAACATTGTCCATGTTCTCAAAACTGTATTAAAGGCAAGCGAAGAAAAACAAGGCGGTAAGTCGGATGATATGTTTTGGGAAAACTCCACCGATTTATTGATGCACAACCTTGTTGATTTGTGCAAACTCGCCTATGGCGCACTCAGAATAAAAGATCTTTACGAGATAGCCCAATCTCTTCCGAAAACAGAAAACGAATTGCTTGATCCTAAGCTCGCAGATCGCCCTTATCAAAAAGCTATTCGAATCGCGAATAAAAAGGTCAAAGAAAAGCTTGATGAGTGGGAGCGGAAATTTGACCTTCAGGAACTAAGCAAAATGGAAAAAGAGGGAACTTCATCAGGCCGTGCTATGGAAGACATTCCAGAATTACACTTGCTCTCACAAATAGAAGATTTCTTTCATATCTATATACCCATGAGTGAGAAGACCCGATCTATTATCGACTTCTCGTTTGTTGGTTTCCTCTCACGCTTTATGCATGAGCCTGTGTATTCTCTTTTCAGCAACAAGATTTCGAACATCGAACCAGAAGATTGCTTACGTGGGGCAATCATCGTTCTCAACCTTCCGGTCAAGTCCTATGGCAAGGTTGGACGTGATGCCCAAATCATGTTTAAATATATCTGGCAACGTGCCATGGAAAGACGTGATCCGAAATATGGTCAACGCCCTGTTTTCTTATGGGCGGATGAATCACAAAACTTCCTGCATGAACACGATGCAGATTATCAAGCCACAGCTCGGAGCTCGCGCATATGCACGGTTTATATCTCTCAGAATCTTCCAAACTACTACGCAAATATGGGGGGTGAAAAATCAGAGTATCGAGTCAAAAGCTTTCTTGGAACACTTAATACAAAAATATTTCATGCCAATGCTGATATTGAGACAAATACATATTCCTCGACATTGATTGGCGAAGCGGAATACGAACGTAAGTCAATCGGAGCTACAGCAGGCGTAAATAATATCTCTGGAAGCCAGACGTCTTCAACCCATACCGAAAAAATTGTGCGCCCCGAAGTATTCGTAAAACTCAAGACTGGTGGATCAAATAATGACGGTGTGATCGAGGCGTATATCCACCGGCCAGGAGCACCTTTTTCAACGGGTGATAATCACTTAAAGACGAAATTCAATCAGAGCGATCTTAAACTTTAACAAACCATAACAATGAAAAAAACTATATACAACTCGGCTCCAATCCAGCGATCTGAAATAGATCGTAACCAGCTTGCCAAATACATTGATTCGACTGCCATGCCCAAATTGATTTTGGAGGTGTTTATAAGAAAAAATTTTGGGGAACGCTATTTTACCTTCTGGTCAGCGATTAAGGCAACATTAGTTCTAGCGGTTTTACCATTGTTTATTCTTTACTTCCCAAGAATTTTCTTTATCCCAAAGTTCCGATTACAACCGATTCAATGGCCTGATTTCTTTTGGTCATATGCTACGTGGTATGTTTTTACTATTGCATTCCTCATAGTCGCCTACAAACGTCATGAAGAAACTAGGCGCCGATCAAACGAGTACGACTTTGAAACAGATAGTTTATATGCCGGTGATATTCACCCTCGATTTTTAAAGAATAAAACGTTCGGTGAGCCTAATATCAAGACTATTGAAACACTTTCCGAACCAGCTTTCTTTTTCGTTATCGGTATTGCATTAATAATCTTCGGACAATCGTTAGGAATGCTACTTGTTTTATGCAGCATCCTTTATTCCTGGAATTCCAGATTGCAATATAAAATAGGACATCATAGAACGCTCGACACAATTGAGGAGCGACTGTTCAATAATCAAAAGTTTGAGACTTATGTCGATAAGGTTAAGGCGACTCCGGATGGTGCGGTTAGAGAAAGAGTAGACGATACCGGTATAGCCAAGAACGATGATGTTTTCGAAGCAAGCTGAAGCACCTAAGAGCAGTGCTTAGGGGAGATGTCTGATGGGTTTTCTTTAACGAAAAAGCAGTGCTTAGGTATGACCAAAAGCAGTGCTTAGGGTAAGCGTTTTATCCATGATGCATACTTTCTAATGCATGCACTTTTTGACCCGCAGTTTTGTGATTCTGACCTATAACCCCATGCGCCATGATACGCATGATACAAAGCACATCCGCAGGCCATGCAAAGGCCTACTTTAATGACGCTCTCCTGAAATCGGACTATTACCTGAATGATCAGGAACTGCCCGGTCGGTTTCAGGGGCGCGTTGCTGCGCGTCTGGGATTAACGCCTGAAGCGGACAAAGAGACCTTCTATGCCTTGTGTGAAAATATCAACCCGTTAACGAACGAACCTCTTACACCACGCACGATTGATCAAAGACGCGTTGGTTATGATATTAATTTTCACTGTCCCAAATCTGTTTCTGTTCTGCATGCATTGTCCAAAGACGATCATATCCTGAGCGCGTTTCAAACGGCAGTACAGGAAACAATGCACGACATTGAACGCGATAGCAAAACACGCATTCGCAAAGGTGGGCAATATGCCGACCGCGAAACAGGCGAACTCGTGTGGGCGGAGTTCGTCCATCAAACGGCACGTCCCGTTGATGCTGCTGTTCCCGACCCGCATCTTCACGCGCATTGTTTTGTGTTCAATGCGACATGGGATCAAAAGGAACAACAATTCAAGGCAGGTCAGTTTGGTGATATCAAGCGTGACATGCCGTATTACGAAGCGCGGTTTCACAAACGCCTTGCGGATCGATTAGTGGAACTTGGTTACCACGTGCGCAAGACCGATAAGTTTTTTGAAATCGATGGTGTACCGCAAAACGTGATCGATATGTTTTCCAAGCGCACCGATGAAATCGGACGCGTGGCAAAAGAGAAAGGCATCACCGATGCCAAAGAGCTTGATGCGCTCGGAGCGCGCACACGCGCGAAGAAGGTGAAGGGCTTTACCATGTCCGAACTCAAAGACCATTGGAAAGACCAGATCAAACAAGCGGGTCTTAATAGCCCTGATCATATCGTCCGCTTTAACAAAGCACGTGAACCAGATTCGTTAACACCGGAGCAATGTGTTAATCATGCACTCGACCATCGGTTTGAACGTGCCTCTGTCATGCAGGATAGACGTATCCTAGAGACAGGCTATCGCCACGCCCTAGGCTCGCCTGTAGCCCTTGACGACATCACCAAGGCCTTCGAGGCCGACCAACGGCTAATCCATATACAGGAGGGCTCCAGAACCGTTTCTACGACCCGTGCAGTGCTGGCAGAAGAAAAGCGCATGGTTGACCTAGCCAACCAAGGCAAGGGCAAGCTACGGCCTTTGTACCTCAACGAACCCTCTATTGGTCTAAAGGGGGAACAGTTTGAGGCGGTGCGTCATGTGCTCATGACCCCCAATCGTGTGTCGATCATCCGAGGTCGTGCGGGAACAGGCAAGACCACGTTAATGAAAGAGGCCGTGTCACTTATGGAAAAGGTTAACAAGCATGTCACGCTTGTCGCCCCCACCTCTCAGGCTTCGCGTGGTGTGTTACGCGAAGAAGGGTTTAAGGACGCAACTACCGTTGCCCATCTCTTGCATGACAAGGAACTTCAAAAAAATCTCACTGGTCAAGTGCTATGGGTTGATGAAGCTGGCTTGCTCGGCACAAAAGATATGACCGCCCTGCTCGACCTTGCAACTCAGAAAAATGCGCGTCTGATTTTAAGCGGTGACACGCGTCAACATGCAAGTGTTATTCGGGGTGATGCGTTGCGCATACTCAACACCGTGGCCGGCATTAAGTCGGCTGAAGTGAGCCGCATCTATCGGCAAAAGAATGTTGAGTATCGCGAAGCGGTGCAAGCCCTGTCCGATGGCAAGATCAAACAAGCCTTTGAAAAACTCGAAGCCATCAACGCGATCAAGACAATCGATCCACTAAAACCGAATGATACATTGGTGGAGGATTATTTTGCAACAATCAAGAAAGGCAAGTCGGCACTGATTATCTCGCCCACGCATAAACAAGGTGATGCGGTGACGGATGCTATCCGTACCAAGCTCCGCACTGAAAAAATGATCGGCAAGAAAGAAGTGACACTACCGCGCTATATCAATCTAAACATGACCAAGGCGGAGAAGGAAGATCCGCGCAATTACAAACAAGATCACATCCTTTACATGACGCAAAACATGAAAGGCATCAAGCGCGGCACTGCCTGGGCGGTTAAGCAAGTAAAAGGACACTATCTGGAAATACTAAATGACCAAGCTGAAATATCATCCCTCTCCATCAATGATCACAAGAATTTCGAAGTCTATCAGAAATCGACAATAAACTTATCGAAGGGTGATAAAATTCGCGTAACACGAAACGGTTTTGATACGAACGAAAGACGGTTGAATAACGGCCAAATCGTAGAGGTTCTATCTGTCACTAAAAAAGGAAATATAAAAGTCCGCAACCCGATTAGTAAAATTGATTACATACTGCCACCTGATTACGGACATATCGCGCATGCGCATTGTATCACGTCACATGCTTCACAAGGAAAAACAGTAGATGAGGTTTTTATTTCGCAACCCTCCGGCACGTTTCCTGCAACCGACCTAAAACAGTTTTATGTATCCGTTTCACGTGGTCGTGACAAAGCCCATATCTACACGGACGACAAACAAGCCTTGATGGAATACGCAAATGAAATTGGCGACCGACAATCGGCCATTGAACTCACCAGCCGAAAAGACCTAACGCGCGATATAGCCGAACGCCTTAGCCGCGAAGCAATGAACCACAATACCCCCAGTACACCGAAACAAAAATCAATAGAAAACATACCAACCCTAAAGAGAGATACCTATGAGCCAGAAATATAAAGATAAGTATGAAGAGCTGCGGAATAATGACATTGGGCAGAAAGAGACCGTAACCAATGAAACTGAACACGCATTTTACGATATGCCAGGAAACGCGCGTATGGTCACATTCGCATGGCCTGACGGACGGGAACTTTTCCTAAACTACGCTTATCTGGTGTCTGGGGAAATAACTGAAGCGGGGGAAACCACTACTCTTTTTTTAACGTTCACAACCCACCAGATAACTATAAAAGGACATGGACTTCAGGAACTATTTGTCAGTCTGACAGGTCAAACAGCCAAAACCCTTCGAAAGCAAGATCCACGATATACAGCTATAAATGGCGAAAAAGCTAGAATTTCAGAGATTTTGGCAGAAAATCGGTGACTTTTGGCTTCACAATTGTATTAATATTAAATAGTAAAAGATTATGAAAATTGAACTTATGAGCTTATATTGGCGTGAAATGATACATTACTTTTTAGACTTGACTTCTCAAAATGCTAAGTGTATTTCTATGTCTATCAACGACGACCAAACCATGGTGAATAAAATGAAACTCGGCGGCGGCACTACTTCATAAATACCCTATAGATATAACTTACTATCTCAGCAGGTCTAACGATCATGCTATACTTTTGCCTAGCTCCCATTCAAGCTTGAATTCTTCTGTTGGCAAAAGAGAAGGTACGTAAGTGTATATTATTGATCTACCGCAAGCTTGGGTAAGTAAGATCCTGCTATCTACGACCCGTTGCCATGGTCTTTTATTCTCTCTTTCTAGAACTTCTGAGCGATCATTTTCATGAGCCTCCAGTTCATCGTCCTTCTCTCTCCAAAACATATCTACTCCTTTAACTTCTCTATCAGGAATTACTATTTCTAATCTATAAAATTTGCAATAATTAATCCCTTTAATAATCCAGTACTCTTTTGTGTCATTTATAAAGCCGTCTTCTATTATACAAGAACAATACACATGCAAATCATTTCCATTTTTTCTCTGTCTCTTATCATAAAAAAACTTCAAAAAACTGTTATTGGAAAATCTATAGTTACAATGAATCGTAGACACATTTGATATTTTCCCATCGGATTTTAACTCAACAGGTCGAATGTCTGCTTCTGTCGATATGAAGTTCGAAACAAAATCATGTCTCCGAATAGATACCCGTTTCCCCTTATCATCTAAATATTCAACAGTAATTTTTATAAAGTCTAAAACGACACCTGAGTTTATATTTCGGCTATTCAGAATCAATCTTTCATACCAGCGATCTAAGGCTTTTTGATAAGCTATAATCAGAACTGATAAAATAATAACCAATACAGCTATTATATAATCATAAATTAATAGGTTGTTAATCCTGCTAACTAAGTAAGAAGCATAACTAACAACGATAACTGGTATCACGAAATTATTTATAACTTTTGAAATAACTTCTGATTCAACTATTCTCTTTCTTTTCATAGCTATTAAGCAAGGTTTCTTTTTACATGATCATAAAGCAAAATTCAAAATTGAGCATATGCATCCTATATACAGACTTCTAAGTTTGGTAGCTATTCCACAAGACACAAGCCCCTTAAGTTAGTCGCCACATATAAACCGAAATCGTCATCCTTGCAGATAACCGTCGTATCGGGAAAGTTAAAACACTTTACTTGAGAACCACCTTGAAGTATCACTTCACTAAATTTAAGATTGTAGCTATTGCTTCTTTTAATTTTATTGCAATTACTGACTGGTTCTCGTTTGGAAATAATCTTGAAAGTGGTATCATTCTTACTAGCATAAATAACGTAGTAGCTTTTGACTTTTTCTAATTTCTCAATTTTATATGGAGATTCCTGGCCAAAGGAAAACTCATGCCATGTTAACAATAATAGCGAGCAAATGATATATTTAGTGAATCAGATCATCCTCAAAATCTAAATCCTCTTCATCATCATAACTTTCAAAAGAGCTAATTCTGAAATATTGCATATCCCCACCTCTTCGCTTAGCGAGCACTTGCCAAAATAGCGCATCGTTCATAAATGGCGCATTAGTGTTTGAAGTTGTCAAGCTATCTGGCATGTCAACTTTGCAGTTGATAGAGTCATAAAGAAAAATATGACTCTGCTCAAATCTAAATGCATCACATACACCAAGCTTTTCATTAGCAAGGTGATTACTGAAATAAACTCGAAGTATTGCAGAGCTATCATTTAGATACTCAGAATAGAAAATATGAAAGTTGGATTCAGAATTTAATTGAACATCAAATAGCTTCAATAATTGCTCTACCTCTAATTCTGTTACACGAAACTTTTTAGATTTCGTCAATGCTTGTGATTCAGTACTACTTGAACATGCTATAATACCACAAACTAAAAAAACAACTAAAGCAATAAACCATTCATTTTTTTTCATACCTAAAATCATTTTATTCTTCATCGTCCCATGATTTATCTGATAGCCTCCAAATTATTTTTGAATTGTCGGATTTGACTTTGTACATACCAGTGTTTGATGTAGCTCCTCCATATGTCGTTCTATACTTTGCGTAAATAAAATAAGTAATATCAATCTTCTTTAAAACCTTATTATCAATTGCATTAATTTCATCAGTATCTGAGGGTTTAGGGAAACCTAAGGTTGGTCCTTGTGGATGACCAGGATGAGTATGAAAGTAAGAAGAAATCTCACCAGTAAAAGATCCGTCCGCAGAAGTAAAAGTTTTTTTTGAATCAAATATCGATGATCCCGAATTCATTCCAACAACATTTCCGGCCTTATCCTTTTGGAGTGTTTGCCCTTTATAAGGCTGTACACTTAAAAACTTATCATCACCGTTTTTATATACTGCGCCAGAAACTTCTTCGTTAGTATACATTGAAATATTCACTACTAATTTTAATCCACCCTTTACATTACTCGTTTCAAGACCATTCTCCTTTATGTTTTGTCCATCTTTCAGTAATCCTTTATCCACTTTATCTGCGATTACAGTAGTATTATCCTTAGCATCTACTAGCTTATCATGCTTATCATCAGTCTTTTTAATTAGTTGGATATTTCCTGTCTCAGTATCCATAGCATAATCATCCAGCAATCCATCGGGATCTATTCTGCTAACTGGATTATTCTGAACAAAATTATATGGTGTAACCGACCATCGAAAATCAGCCAATGGATCAGGTGACATCCATCTACTGATAAGCTCTGGCTGAAGCGTTGCCTCTGAATAAGTCGTATCATAAGTTACAAAAGAAACAATTTTACCAGTTCGCCTATTTATTACAACACTACCAATTTGGGCTAATGTATCCTGATCAAAAGTCTCCACAAATTTTCCATTACTCAGAGTTGCAACTTTTACTTTATACCCATATTTCTCGAATGGCTGTTGAGCACAGATGGTAGAAATTTGGAAGAATAGACAGATTAAAAATGCTATGGTCTTCATTTACTAATTTGTTGATTTTAAATTCATCATCAATTCCTTATTGGCATACCTATCTCTCTGCATTTTCAACTCACCTAACCATGATATGTACATTTCTTTTGGCATCATCCTATACCCTATTGTATGGATATGATAGTATCGCTTTTCCATTTCATTGAAAAGCGTTCTTGCCTCTGGAATACTTAATGCTTGAGAAGGATAACTCAAGTTTTCTTTCTTCATGATGGCTTCAAATCGCTTTTTAAAAATCTCAGCTTTAAGAAGAAGTGCATTCGTGTAAAACGGATAATACTCCAAAGCTAGGTCTGCACATTTTTCGATAAAATCAATATCGTTTGGAAACTTTCTTTCATACCCCTTTGCTAGATCAATAACGGTAACGGAAATGGACTGTTTTTGACTAAGCGTATCCATGTAAATTCCATTTTGTATGGCACTCAAATGAATATAACCAGACGCCATAATCCAAGCATCAATCGGAAAATAGGCACTCGTAAGCTCTGTGTTAAACCACCCAGTCTTTTTAGAATACAGTTTAATGTATGTGTGGTTAGGAGCCATTGCCAAATAGGCATTAGCTCCTAACTCCTCGCAAAGTATCTTATACAGAAATGGAAGTGAATGACAGTTCCCTAAATTAGTATCAAGTAACTTCGTAACGAACATTTTTGTCCAATTCTTATCACCCCAAAAATCATCAAAGTCGTATTGAAAAGGTGTCGTTTTAAAATAAGCAGAATCATCCACCAAATAATAAACAGTATCAGTCATGAATCTAAAAACCGATGCGTATTTCTCAACCGTTTTAAGATCACTCTCTTTATAAAGAAGTTGGTGTTGCTGTGAAATCTTTGTGCATAAATCTGCATATTCTGCAATTCGGAAATTGAAAGTTTCATAATCAAGTCTACCACCTAAGTAGGCATTTTCCGTTACAAAAACTGCTCGCTTAAAACTTAGCTTTTCAGTTCCTTTAAGCATTCCCTCCAACTCATTGTAAGCCTCTTCAAACAATTCCTTACGATTATCATTTGACTGAGAATATGCGAACGTAAAATTCAACATGACTAAAGTAAATAATGCAATACATCTCATAAACTAAAACTCAGTCATTGATGATAAAATCTTTCTTCTTTCTAAATGCTGTTGCTTCATACTTTCGCTCTTCAAAGAGCCTAACCATTTTTGATACATCTCAGGAGGCATTTGAGCAAATCCTAAATTATCAATCGTTTTGCCGTAATCAATTGCGTTTTTTATGATCTCCCTGAATTTTTGATCCTCAGAAAAATAATACACTCGTGGTATGTTTAATCGGTTGTATTGTGTCTCAACTTTATGTCCTAATACATTGTAATAATTTGCGATGTGCATATAGGCATGAATACTTTTAGAGTCATAAGCCAGTACGCGTTTAGAGCATTTAAGCACAAAATCATCGTACCCGTATTTCTTCACATAGCTATTTGTGAGGTCATTTAGAGTGAAATTTATTATTCTATCTAATCCAAGGGTATCCATATATATCCTGCTCTTTATTGCAGCTGATGTTATATATCCTGACTGAAGAACAAACTGATCCGTTGTGAACATCTGGTTCGTCAATTCTATATTATTCAAATTCCCTTTATCATCTTTAAACTTAATATAGCAATGTTCGGGAGAAAACGAGAGGTAGGCCTTTGCATTGATTTCCTGACATAGTATGAGAAATAGCAAGGGAAGAGAATGACACTGCCCCTTCCCTGTCTTGATTAGCTTACTGACAAACATTTTATGGTAGTCCTGCATCCCATAAAAATCCTCAAAGTCGTAAGTCTTAGGGTAAGTTGTTATTGTTTTTTCAAGTACTGGATTCTTTACCCTTAAGGTGTCTGCCATAAACCGAAATGCTGCCATTATTTTCCCCAGATTGTCATTAGGAGAAATATTTTGTTGCATCATCTCAAGCTGAATGATTGACACCAGTTTGGCTATCTGCCTTTCAAACCGTTCGTAGTTAAGCGTTGTGTCATAAGCATGTTCAGTGAGAAATACGGCACGTTTCAGGTTATAGGGTATTTTACCCTCTATCATACCACTTATTTCTTCGAAGGCTTTTTCAAAATGTCTAAAACCGAATGCTTTATTGACTGCATATGAATGACTAATCTTAGAAGCCAGCTTACTATCTGTTTCTTCATCAATACCTAACTCCTTATAGGCTTGGTTTAAGGCATCTTGCTTTTGTTTTTCATCCAACTCATGATTGCGCATGTCTTGTTCGATCATGTGCATATTTCGCTTCTGAATTTCCTGTGTTGAAAGTAGTCTGTTGTATTGAGGATTCTGAATTGCAGGAGCTGAAAAAGTTGGAAGTGACGGATTAGGAATAGAGGCGGATGGTGACTGTCCGTAAGCAATATTAATAGCCCATAAAAATGCAATGAGTACGAGAATTGACCTCATGATTTAGATTAAATTGGGTCAAGCAATTGGGCTTCTTGCTTAACTGTCTTATCAAAAAAAGTAGCTTTTCATGAGAAAACCAAGCGTAGGTCTTTACTTTTTTGTTGCCTTCTTCTCTTTTAGTAGATCAGCGAAAAACTCCTCAACGGTCAGCTTATGGATTGCAAGTATCTTCACTAGGCTTTTAAGGGTAACGTTGGTCTTCCCTTTTTCTATCCGCCAATACTGCACTCTTGGTAATTCATTGTCGTAGGCAAAAGTCTCATGACTTGTATAACCTTGCTTTTTTCGCAAATCCTCAAGCTTTTTACCTACTTTTTCAAGCAGAATAGACAGTATTTCTTCTTCTTTCACAGCACCCAAGTTGGGTATCCTTTTACCTAAATGTTACTTCTTAAAAGAGTACATCATATAAGATAAATTTTTATATTTGTATTCCCTGGCGCTCGTAGGGTTCTAAACTATTTACAACTCAAACTTTTAAACATGTCAGTATTACAAAACTCCCACTTCTTCGCGTGGCCGCGCTTGAATCATGGCCGCTTTTGGGTCATGGCTTCGACCCTTGTTCTTTCAATTTTTATTGCATCATGCTCCGGCTCTGGTAATGGCGGCTTTGGAAAATCAGAGGTTGACCTCACAACTGCGCAAAGTACTCTGGAATCAATGTTTCGGGCTTTTCAGGCGAATGATACAGCAACCTTTATGAGTATGGTGGCAACGCCCGATGATTTTCGATCTCATTACGAAGCTGAAAATGCTTTGAAACCAGATGATAAAACAACCCCTGAGGAATTGGAAAAAGACGTTCAAAGCGCAATTGAATACCTAGACCGTTCTCGCATTCAAAAGCGTTTGGTCAATGCTTACAATAAAGGATTGGCTGACGGTATAGCCGAATGGAAAGATGTCACCTTTAGCAGAGCATCAGGTGAATATGTTGATGAATTAAATCAAAGCAGCAATCGTATTTTCTTTACCTACAAAGAGAATACTGGGGCACTGAAAATTGGCCACTTAATTAAAGCTAAGAGGGGTTGGGTCTTGGGTAGTGCACGATTTGGCTTTTCGGGTGGAGCTACACCCGAATACGATAAAATGATTCCGTCATCAATGTTTATTCGTTAACCCTACTCTATATGAATTCTAAAATTACTTCTCTGCTTTTAATCATCTGCTTTGGTATAATCTTTTCCTGCGAAGAAGAGGAAACAGGTTGTGAAAATCTTGGTGGCGTAATCCCAAATCACTACTACACTTTTTGGATTCGTGAAACGTCAGGCTGTACCTCCGTTATCACAGTTGATATTTATGACGAGAATGGCAATAAGCGCGATCAATCAGCAAGTAATAAAGTGATACGCACATTCTTTGAACCAAATAATTGTGAAGGTGGTGATCAAAGCTATGCGAAGTATGGACTAGCTATTGGCAGGACATTTCGCTATGAGGCCTATTGCAATAGTGCCAGTGGTGCAAAAACTTGGGAGGGAACATTCAAAGTCCCATGTGATGCCAATGGTTGTACGCTATTCGAAATCAAATAAAAAATCCTATGAAACTATCATCTACATTTTCCGTCCTGTTGGGAGTGCTTGCAATATCAAGTTGCAATAATGATGAACCACTTCCTAAATTCCCATCTGAAATGTCGGGAGTTCTTGAACATATATCCATACACACAAGTCCTTCTAACTCCCTAGAGGACATTAGCTTTGAATTTATTGATTCAGAAGGAGAACGGGTACTTGTTGAAGTTAGCCCTACAACGGGAACATTTATGACACCCAATGCTGAAATAACATACTTATCTGATACTGACATTTTTTTGGATGACACTGTTATAGAAAAATGGAAATCTTCTGATGGAACAACCCATGCCGAAATTCTAGAAGCTGGACCAGTAAAGCCATTATCTGTGATTATTACCTTTTATGAGGGTGCAAAAATGTTACACTACAATCAGAAAAAAGGAGCTTATGGCAGCTTGGAAAAACTGGATGCTCCAAAAGAAATACGTATTGATGCTGGAGGAACAGTATTTGTTAACTACACGCCACACGGAGGCCTGTCACCTTCCTTGAGTGCACCATTCCTTGATCGTTCCAAGTTTAAAGAAGCAATTCTTGGCGGCCTTACAGAATTGATTGACAGCAATCCCAACGCCTCTGGCCTTCAAAGAGCGCCCGTAAGCATATATTTACCCTACTTTGACCCGTATGAAAGCAAAGATTAATTATACTGTATTTAAAGTGTTATACTGATCTTAGATAAACCTATTAGCCGGGGAAAAAGGCCACTGCGTTTGTATAGCAGTGGCCTTGGCTTTCCTAGGGTATCAGACCTTCATCGGCAAATGAGTAATAGCTTTCTGAGGTCATGATCACATGATCAACAACCCCGATATCAAGATACTTCCCTCCTTGCGCCATTTTACGCGTTAAGTCGATGTCTGCCTGACTTGGTACTAACGCACCTGATGGATGGTTGTGCGCCAATATAAGGCTTGTAGCACGTGCCTTAAGGGCGATTGCGAACATGATCTTTGGATCAGCAACACAACCCGTCACACCCCCTGTTCCAATATCGGCAATACCTATACAGGAATTGCGTCTATCGAGTAGCACGATTTTGAACTGCTCCAACAAGTCGATCTTGTTCCAATCCCATGCCTGTTTCAGGATGGCATAGCATTCCCGTGATGTGGTCACACGGGGTCTATCGGCTGCTTTGACTTTGCTGCGATAGACGAGATCAACCTCTGCTATGTTAAATAGCTGTTCAATGCTCTGCTCCATGAAGATTACTCCAGGCGCGGCTTGAGGTTGTGAACATGCCAGTCATTCACATCCTTAAAGCCTTTGTAGGTGTCGTTCATAGGGCGATGGACAAGTCCTGGCTCATTCGCCACAAAAGCTTCAATGTTGGCCTTTGCTTTCTCCCCTGCTACGTCATTATCCATCCATGTCCACAAGTTTGCATAGCCAAACCTGTGAATATAAGCCGAAGCCTGACCCAGACAGGAAAGCGAGTTGAGAACAATGGCATCATGATCAAGCTTGCCGTCTGGCAGCTCGGTCACGACTGATAGGAAATCCATGAAGCCCTCAAATATGTGAATCCCTTGTTGGTTGGGGTTACGTCCTCGAACAACACTGATGGCCTTCTTACCCGCACAACCTTTGAAAAAATTATTGCGCAGCTCGTAACCATTCTCTTCATTCAATAGGCCAAGGGCAAAGAAGGTCTTTCCTGTTTCTTTGTTTTTCACACGCACTTGTTGCAGATAATGTTTGGCAACATCCACCCGTATGCCACGGCTTTCGAGGTATTTCTCTAAGGCCGGATGCTCGATATCTTTCTTGCTCAGAAACTTGAGCTTCGGTTCTTGCTGCACATCATCGTGTGTTTCTACCGGAACAATGCGTGGAATATCTCCGCTTAGATTTCCGATCCAGCGCAAAGCATCAGAAACCGTACAGGACTCCCCTTGCCTCTCCAGATAAGTCGTTGCAAAACGGATAATATCTCCGCCTATGCCTTCACCGAAATCATACCAGATATTCTTGGTATGCGTAACCTTAAAGCTTGCTGTTGTCTCATCCCGCAAGGGAGATAGATACCAGGATTCAGTATCTGTCTTGCGTTGGTGTTTAACGCCAAGCTTGTTTAGAATTTCAGTTAATGGTACGGTCTTAGCCTGTTCAATGTTCATTGAAAGCTCCTGTTAGCGCAGATTTTTAATGGATGGTTGGATTGATAATTCGAGAGGGGAAAGTTCTTGAACAACTTTCTCCTCTTTTTTTAGGGACGTAATCCGGCCTCTAAAAACTCATCGAGGTGGTGACGCGCATAACGCACGGCACGGCCTACTTTGATGGGCTTGAGATCGTAACGCTTCGTACAATCCCATACAGCCAACGTCCCGGGCGATACCCTGAGATAGGCGGCTGCTTCTCTACGGTCGAGTAATTCCGGCCGTTCCTTTTTGACGTTCATGTAACACTCCATGTTGTGATGAATGATATGCCCTGAGAAAAACCGTGTTGGTCATTTCTCATAAACATGGGGCGTGTTGATACGTGCATGAGCAATAAAGTGTCAACCAAAATGAAATTTTGTTAATGTCAAAGAATGCGATGGCATGCAGTGTCATTACAATTGTATGTGTCTCCGTATCCGGCTATGTCTGCAATACATACGATGGGATTCACCTTAGTAAGAATTCATTATCCGAATCGAAGTGAAAAGCCCCGCACAATTGGCGGGGCTTTGTCGTAAGATCAATCTGGAGTCAGACAACGATTTAGTATCGCGCTATCTTCCGTAATCGCACTCTCTCTTCGTGCGGCTTTGGCATAGACACTGATTGGATGTTTTGATTTGAACTGCAAATCACGTTCAACGCGAAACAGGTTACGAACGCGAATGCTGTTGAGTTCATCGAGATCAACATAACCAAGTTCGGGAAACCCCATGCCTAGATCGCAGAGACCAAAAGCAATCGTTGGTTCTTCTGGATTGAGTTCCGTCAATAACCACGTACAAGCCGTGCCTGGCAAGAATAGTTTTATAACAGGTATGTGATCTTTGCCAAAGTTTTCAGGCTTTCCGTTTTCCAACATTTGTTGCCGTTGTTCAGAGGTCATTAAAATCATGTCACGTCCTTTCTGTTTGTGATGGTGACAGTGATCGCAAACCTGTTAGACAAGCGAATGCGCCACCAAGAATTTTGTTCTTAGCGGGGAATTGCAAGGCAAGGCGAAAATTGTTGATTGGTTAAATGAGCGTAACAGGTAATAACACTGGCTAAACCATTCCATCACTCAGAAACTGAACATGCTGATATGACCCGCAACGGCCAGGGATTGAAGTGGAAAGCCCGAAGCGCGTTGGCATTGTGCGTTGGCCGGACTTGGAACGTAAAGCCCGGCCCGCAGGGGGACGCAAGATTGATAATTAATTACTCAAGCATCATGCCCGTTTTACGTTTAATCTCTTCAAAAATATCCATTCTCTTTTTCTTTATAACTACATCAAATATTTCCTGAATAAATGGCGCAACGTAATATAATGAAGCATCATCTGGCTTTAGACCAACATCAAGCGAGTCAATGTAATCACTTGCCATCATATAATTTTCCTTCAGATAAAATATATATGATAGATGTTGGATGAAAATATCCTCAATATCAGCACTAAAAGTTTTGAGCGCCTCGATACGTTCTTGCGACATGTAGACTTCATTGTCATTCAAAAGAATTGTTCGGTAATAATTATAATGTGTATGCTCATTACACCGCTCACGAATATTTTTATACTGATCATCTACATGTAGTAACGATCTAATTGCACTTAGTTTTTGCGAATTTTGGATATACTGAGACATAACTCGATATTCAGGAATTTTCTCTTTACCCTTAAGCCAGTTATCTATCTTAGTAACAACAAAATTTTGAATGCTAAAATTATCTTCTAAATACAAATTGGTATAAACGTTGATAATCGTAGAATCATAGTACTTTCTTAAAAGAGCATAAGCATCATTTATCCTGCCCGTACTGAGTATATTTTTAATTGATTCAATAGTACCATGCATAGATGAATACACATATGTATCCAAATTTAAAATTGCTAGAGTGCCCTGCGATTGCCAACTCATAATTTGGTATGAGAGGTCTTTATAGAATTCCGAGTATAATGATAATTGTTCGAATACATGATGAGACCTGTACTCTTGATTCATGCTATTTTTCATTTAAAACACTCCTTAAAATTTATACTTTAAGATACGTGGTTTTAATGGATTTTATCCAGGTAATCAGCCCACTCTTGCATCATCCGCTTTCTGTCTTCAAGAAACTCAGCTCTGTCATATGCACGATCAACTTTGTTTGTTGGTGCATGCGCAAGCTGACGATCTATAACCTCATGCCGATAGCCAAGCCTTTCCTTAATTGCGGTCATGGCAAGCGAACGGAAACCATGTCCCGTCATTTTGCCCTTGTAGCCAAGCCTATCAAGAGCTTTCAAGATCGTATTATTGCTTATTGACTTTCGTGGCCTGTGAATACTCGGAAAGATGTAGCCATTCGGACTGTTGAAAAACTTCAATTCTTCAAGAATGGTTATTGATTGCTTAGATAACGGTACAATATGGTCTCTCCGCATTTTCATGCGGCTTTCAGGAATAATCCACACTCTGTTATCAATATTTACTTCGTCCCATTTCGCGTTAATCAATTCACTTGTTCTAACGAATGTTAACATCATGAGTTTAATGGCCAAAACAGTTTGTCGAAACAATCGCGACTTATTCTGTTCTATTGTCTTAATCAATTCTGGTAACTCATCGACTTTAATTGAGGCAAAGGAAACAGTCCGGTGGCCGATTAAAGCCCCCCGTAGGTCATAGGAAAAATTATGCTCGATGCGTCCGGTCTGCACTGCATAGCGCAAAATCTGACCACAGATTTGAAGTGATCGTTTTGCAACCTCATGCGCCCCTCTTTCTTCAATCTTACGAACACACGAAAGGACATCAGGTGCTTTTAATTGTTTAATAGGTACGTACCCGATGGCAGGGAATACATCATGCTGAAGTCGATACAGTGTTGTTTTAGCATGGCTGGTACTCCATCTATGGCAACGTTGAGCATGCCACTCTCTGGCCACTAACTCAAACGTCTGAGCGGATTGCAAAGCTGAATTGCGTTTAATCTCCTTGCGGTGCAGAGAGGGATCAATGCCGGATTTCATCCGCTTGCGTTCGTTCATGGCAATCTCACGCGCATTTTCAAGCGTAACCTCTGGATACAATCCAAAGGCAACTCGATTCTCTTTGTTGTTGAATCGGTATTTGAACCGCCAGTGTTTTCGACCATTCGGAAACACCTCTAGGTACAGACCTGCACCGTCCGATATTTTGAAAGGCTTATTGCTAGGCTTTGCATTTTTACAGGCAAGATTTGTAAGCTTCATTTAGCAATCTCCTCAATGACTTAATTGCAATTTGGGGGCATGGCCACTTCGCTTACAAAAGTGTGCCCCCAAATGTGCCCCTATTTTCGGGGTCTAAAAAGGACGGCACACCGTGCGAAACGGGCGCGCTTTTACAACAAAAACACAATGAAAATCAGGGAAATCTGCATTCGATAATGAACGTCAACGAACAAAATCGAATGTCATAATGGCGGAGACGAAGAGATTCGAACTTACTGAAGAAACACTTGCAAAGGTTAGTCATTCGATTCGGCAAGTTTGCTTCATGTCCCGATCCATGCCCCCAAATTCACTGAATTCAATTGGCCTTAGTTGAACTAACGCACCAACACATCATATTACTTTAATCGCAACAAGTCCAATAAAAAAAACACCCCCAGGACGGGGGTGTTTAATATAATTACTGCTGCCAATGCTCAGGGTTATCCAAGAATCTTTGGATGTCTGACTTACGCCAGACCGTTATTCTTGGGCCAAGTTTAATAGGCTGCGGATAACGCTTATTCTTTACTCCTTGCCACCACGTGGTCTTTCCGATTGGGATAAGTTCAAGTAATTCTGGCAATCGAACAAAAGCATCTGATAGAATCATTTTTCAATCCTCCATTGAATCTAAGTTATAACTTACGCAGAATGCTTTTGTTCTAAATTCATCAATGAATAACGCCTATTAAAATCAACTATTGCTATCCAGTGTTTTTTTCAGTTGTTTCAGGAGATGGAAAGAACGTTATCTATCCCGAACCATTCATTTGCTCTATCTACAACTTGTTGGCTTGGATTATGATAAAAGACAGCCAAGTTTTCTTTAGCCCGAGTACAACATACATAAAAAATCTTTTGTGTTCTCGCAAGAACACTTGTTGAGCCCGTATTTAAAAACAGGTTTTCAAAATTGTAGTTATTCCAGCCACCATTATCCAAAATGACGAGAACGTTGTTGAACTCGGTTCCTTTTGTCTTATGCTGAGTTGAAAATGGTGTTTTCCCTTCCAGATAAGCGTATAACTTTTGAAACTCACTAAATTTCACGTCCTTTACCCGATTGTACAAATACTCTTTATTAGTTTTAAAATCTTTCAAATAATCATCTATTTCACAAATTCCTTTTTGATGAGCATCAGCGATCACTTCCTCAATCGTTTTATCTCCTACATTGATTAGACTCTCAATATTTTCCTTCAAGCTTCTTTTAGCTGCAATACTAACAATTTTGTCTTTGTAGTCAGTTGCACGCAAAAATTCGTTGTATCTGCCATTTCGGTATAGCATGATATTATTTTGAATTTTAAAAAGATGCTTAATTAAATTATCACGTTTTGAGCCCTTTTTATTTTCATCATCAATATTTTGTTTTTTATCATCAATTAAAGCATCCTTGGATAAATAAATTTTTCTTACTTCTGAAAAGGGTTTGTCCTTTAATTGGTTATATAGTTCCGCACTTATCGGATCTTGAAGTAATATGTCTTTCTTGAGTTTTCGTTGTCTATTCTTCAACTGAAATTTATCTACAACGTTATCAAAGCTGTCGTTTTCAGATATTTCAATTTCAGGACTGTTGTTTTTCTTATCGTCTTTTATCTTGCGTAAAACATCGTTCTTTAACCCAATTATCGGATCGCTGTCATAAATATTCATCAGTGTACGGAAACCTGCTTTATCAGCAATAAGATTATGTGTTAGGTTCAGTTCCTTTGTTTCCTCTGTATTATCAAAATTCCATCCGCAATTTTCAGCTAAGTATTGCTTCACAACAGAAACATCTTCATTTGCTGAATGAATGAACAGAATATTTCCCTCCTTCACATGACCAGCCACCATATTAGGTGCTTTTACATCAATTGATGGTTCCTGTGTTATACCGTCAGTTCTTAGTCTATTTGCCAGATCAATTATTTTTTTGGGGCTTCTTCTATTTTGGTTTTTCTTGATTTCTTTTACTGTATCTGCTGTATCCCCTTTATATTGATCTAGATTACCAATACCATCATCATAAATAGATTGCATTGCATCTCCAAAGAAACCCACAAGGTTTTTCTTTTCACTTTTTCTGAAATGATTGAGGAAAATATCTACTACTGCTGTATTTGTATCCTGATACTCGTCAATAAAAATAAAACGGTATTTGTCTTTAACAATAGTACTGAGTTTAGGATGCTTATCAAAAAGATGGTTTGCTACAAGCAACAATTCGTCATGGGAAATAATGCCCTCTTTAAGTTTTAAATATTCCTTATACTGAATAGGCTCTTCAAGGTCTTCAAAATAATTTTCCTGTATAAAGCTATCTCCATCAATGGATAGTTTAGCATTTTCATCATTCGATAAAGCAATGATGGCAGCCTTTAGTTCCTTTTGAAAATGTTTGATATTGTCCCACAAAAAGTCGTGGATTGTGGAAACATTTAGATTATTGTGATTAACTCGTTCTTCAATTTCTTTAACGGCTGCATTTGTATAGGTCATGCATGCAACCTTAGTCGTAGGATTTTCAGCAATAACTTGACGTATAACCTGAACCAAAGAATAGGTCTTACCACTTCCAGCGCCTCCGCTTAGCAAGAAGTTGCGCTTGCTATCAATGCAATGGAATATTTCCTGCACTTCCGGCTCTAATGTCAGTCTTTCTTCAACCATAGTAAACCTTCTTTGATATAAGCCGGAATTTGCCAATTACTGAAATCAGTATTGCTATGGTACAAGATATCCAAAGCGAAGTGAGTTTTTTTCTTTATGCACCTTTCTGCCAAGTCGTATGCACCAGTTCCGTTTTCAAAAAGCTCTCTATTTTGAAGACCTTTAAAGCTGGCCTTGTTGTCGTTTAAGTACGTCTTGTTTATATGAATAAATGCGTCCTCAAAACTTCTTGCATTGTAACCGTTCTCCTCCGTTTGATAAACAACGCTAAGCTGACCATGAACTTGGTTTGTCCAAGCACCTGCAACCTTATTGAATAGCTTATTGGCAATCGTAAAGCCTTTAAGGTCAGCTAGCGAAGGGTTATTGAAGAAAAATTTAATTGCTTCATTACTGTAAGCCACACCTGTTGTGACATCACATTTTTTACCGTCACCATTAACAGCATCAAGGTCAGTAATAATGAGCGCCTTAATTCCCAAAAAATCAATGAATCTCTCAAATATCTGAGAATAAGCTCCGACTTCAATTACAGAAATGTTCTGAGAAAGCAAAGGTAAGTATTCATCCTTTTCCCCAACTGCGGCTAATCTTCTTTCCTCTTCAATATCTACCTTCCGCATAATAGTTGGAACAAGAATTCGTTCGGTATCTCCCTCAATCAAAATTGCCTTGTCCGCAAAAAATATTTCCGCCCTGTTAATGGTAAGATATTGTTTCAGGAACTGGTACTGTTCTGTTTCTGAGTCATATTCATCCTTAAGGTCTTTCAGATTCCTTGCAATTATTCCCTTATGCTTGTCCTTTTTCAGGTACTTAATGTCATCAAAATCACTATCCGCTACAATGCAGGCCGAGTGTGTGCTGATAACGTATTGCAATCCCCTGTTCTCATCATCTTCCAGTTTAATTCCTTCACTAAGTATTTTCTTTATATTCTTGATAAAAACATATTGCATTTGGGGATGGGTATGGGCTTCCGGTTCTTCAATAAACAGCAGATTAATATCTGCTGGTTTTTTGTCCTTCTCACGCTTAAATTCATTAACAAGAATCTCAATTTCAAAGATCATGCTGATGAGATTCATATAGCCTAATCCGTTGTAATGCTCAGGAAGCTGATTTTCCGCATCATGTTTGTAGACTACTGTTGTGTTTCCTTCGAGGAGTTCCCTGTGTTGAAGTGTTGAAATAATCTCAATCTCAGATTCGTTGATCTTTATACCACCAAAATCTTTCACTTTCTGAATAATATCAGAAAAAAGCGTTCGGTATATGCCGCTTAAATCACTATCCGTTTCACTTAGTTTATCCTTAAACTCTTCAACAGCTTGATTTTCTTCGTCCCCTTTAACAGTGCTACGATATATTTCGGAGGTTTGTCCTGAAAGAGTTTTATCTGCATCCTTATTGGCAACATCTCTTTTTGCACTGATGTATTTAAAATTGATAATGTCTGAAATACTTATTTTTTCCTTATCAAGATCAATGGATGTTTCCTCATTAGCTTGCTTAGTGTTAGGATCATAAGCCAGTGAATGTTTACCTATTTTAAAATAGGTTGAATGGTTTGACTTTAGGAAATCAATTACGTTCCGTGGGATGTAGCCAGGTTTATCTTGTTCTTTCTTTTTTTCTTTCGTGCTAAATGCCAGATAATCATTTCTAAGTTTAGTGTACTCAGTATAGTTTAAAGTATAATCAAAGCCCAGTACCACCACATTGTTATCAGGGTCTAAATCCATCATCACCCTGCTTATATTAGACAGATTGTCCGTCTCTGTGTAATCTATAAATAATCTAAGCTTTATTCCTAATCCTTTATAGTCATCTTCGGATATAGCTTCTTCTGCTTCAATTATCTCCTTAAGAGTTTTCTTGAAATCAATATTTAGATCATCAAATGTGAATTTATTTTTTTCTGAGTGTCCCAAAAACTTATCGAGAACCGACAGAACCGAGGTTTTACCAGTATTATTTTTTCCAACTACTAAGGAAAGCTCTTTTCCCAAGTCCATTGAAAAATCTTTAAGCAACCTGTAGTTTTTAATTTGTACTTTAAAGATTTTCATTTGCTTCTTGTATCCTCATAAAAAGTTGTAATATCCACCATGTCAAATGTTTGCTAAAAAAACAAAGTCAAATGGTTCTATTAAACTAAAAAAATTATACTAATAATATTATCTTTCAATCAAGTCTGTTAATGGTTTTAGTATTACTTTAAATAATCCCATAGTTTCAGGATCATCAACAATAAGCTTTCTGACCGTCCCTTCATAATCGTCTTTTGTAAGCCTAAGGCCTTTTAAAATATTAGTTAGAACAGGGGTCTCTCTAACTGGATATCGAGATATTAATCCAAGTAGGTTTTGATCCGTTATAAGTTTATCAAAATGAGTCAATTCTTTTTCAAGAACTGAAGAAACGTCAATTACTAAATTGAAATTATTTTTGCTTTGAATATCTTGATGCTTTGGTAGAGAAGACATAATAGTGTCTCTTATTCGCTTTTCACAAAGTCGTGAGCAAAGCCGCTCTCTATGCAATGATATATCTCTAACAATATTTTTGGTAGCATCATCAAATAGACTAGAACTATTTACACCAGTAACAGAAGATAACCGTGAAGCAACTCGTTTTATAACATCCAAATGATAATAGAGCGACTCAACTGAGTAAAATGGTAGTGCAGCTATCCCTTTTGATCTGAGATTTTGAATTTGTTCTTCTGTTCTATCGTCAGAGTCTACTAGTCCATAAGGACTAATCCAATGAATCTTTTCAGTTGCTTTAATTCCCTCAACAGCTCTCTCAACCTGACTGCAATTTCCTTGAGGAATAACTGTCACGCTTGGGAAGATCAATTGGTAAATTTGTCTATCTAAACTTAGTGACTCTCCCTCTACAAAAAGAATCTCGCGCTTTGAGCCTAAGATATCTCTTTTTATAGTCTCAGGGATTTGATCATTTGAGGAAATCAAATCAACATCCCAATCTTTGATGTTGCTACCGCTCCACTGGCAACTCCTAATCATTAGAACACTTGATTCTGGATGATCAATTGACAAATTGACATCATGAGTTGAAATAACAAAAACACAATCGTCTCTTTTTTTAAATAGCGTTGTGAGCAAAGGTGAGATAATTGATCTGTGCAAATGACGCTCTGGCTCATCTAAAATTATTAGCGAATTAGGCTCTGCGGTCAAAACATCTGCGCTGATAAGCAATGCGTTCCTTTCACCGTCAGATAGCTCCGCAATACTATATTGAGCACTTCCATTTTTTGACGCAAACAATTGCTCATCTCTGCCAAGAGTAATTGTAATTGGTATATTTGATAAAGCTAGTAATTCATTAATCGCCTTAATAGGTGCTTGACTTTCTGAGTGCCTCTTAGCTAGTTCAATATTATTCCTATCGACTGCTGAGGCAATATTTCTCGCTCTGATGTTTTCAGAATTAATAAGATCAAAAATTGAAAGTGAAGTTCTTGCCTGTGAATACCCGTCTTTCCATCTTGAGTCTGCTTGAGAGTCAGTCGCTTTTATTCGGTTCTCTGTCTCTTTTTTTTGAGAAGCAGTCATGTTCATTGCATTATCTGTAAACCACGTTTGCCTATGGGCAAGAATGCGCTTAGCGTGATTTCGATTTTGAATAAAAAGATTGTGCATTAATGTCGATTTTCCCACGCCATTAGCACCTAATACAAATAATGCATTCCCTTCATTAAGAGGAACAATAATAGTTTCATTATTCGATGTTGGAATTTTGAATTTGAACTTATTTTCTGACATCAATTTAAGTATTACCTCTGTTTAGCCTACACTCATAATTTATCCTCTACGCATACTAAAGACAATGTGCATACAAATCAAGACTTCTTAAATAGCGTGGATATCTTTCACTGCACGCGAGATTTCACAGCTACTAAAGATAAAATAAATCTCCAATTTCTTCCAATTTATTTGAACTAATATCTGTTAAGGTTTTAGTTAGACTATTTTGCTTGACATTGGCAGCCAGTCAAAAAGGTAACTTAAGAAGGTTTTATAGCCACAGCATAGTATACTAAGTTTCTCAAATGAAGTTCTTTGATCCGTTTAAACCATCAATTCCCTCTTATCTAATAAATATTGGATTAGGTAAACTTAACACTGAAAATAATAAGCCCTTACGTTTTGTTACTTTGCCACTCACCACCTATCGCAAACAATTGATTAGCAGTGTTAGTGTGGTCTAAGATTTTAGGTTCAACCTTTTGTTAAAATGGACATTCAAAAAAACACGCCGGAAACACGCCGAAAACAAAAAAGCCAGTCACACTTTCATGTAACTGGCTGATTTTCAAGAGCCCCCTGCCGGAATCGAACCAGCGACCTACTGATTACAAGTCAGTTGCTCTACCAGCTGAGCTAAGGAGGCGAAAACGGAGTGCAAAAATAGATACAGATTTCTAATTTGCAAATCTTATTCTACATTGATCGAATTAATTTTAACTGTTTTTTAAGCTCAGAAAGCTCCTCCTCTGCCGACTTAATCTTCTGATTCACCTCATCACGCAGACTATCAGCATTTTTAGAGCGGGCAAAGAACTCCAGGTTATTTTTCCACAAGGCAACATCATTCTCAACTTTACCGATTTTCTTGCGAATATTCTGCTCTTTCTGCTGGAGCTTTTTATCAGCAAATGGATCGTTCTTCAGTTCACTCAACTGTGTCTGTAACGAAAGCTGCGCCTTCTCCTGCTCACTAAGTCCGGGAATAGCACCTACAAACTTCTCAACAGCCTCACTGTGACGGTCGCGTATGCTGTTCATAGCATTACGTGGCACAAAGCCTGCAGCTGCAAACTTAGCCTGCAAGTCCACTAACAGCGCTTGGGTGGCAGTGCCATTGGTTGCAGCATCTTCTAATGCCTGGCAAATAGCTTCTTTTTGCTTAAGGTTATCAGTCTGTTCAGTGTCTGCCTTTTGCTGCTGACCTCTTTTCTGCTCGAAGAAGAAATCGCAAGCTTCTTTAAACTCTTTAAAAATTTTCTCGCGAACTTTTTCAGGAACTGGCCCTACATCTTTCCAACGTTGCTGAAGCCCTTTCAATTCGTTAGCGGCTTTATCCCAATCACTGCTTTCTTTTAACTGAATTGCCTTGGCTAAAAGATCTTGTTTAATCTTTAGGTTAGCATCTCGCTCTTCATCAAGCTTTTTAAAGAAGACATTTTTAGCATGGAAAAAAGCCTTAAATGCATTCCAGAATTTCTTATTTACATCCTTAGCTTTTGCACGAGGAATACCACCAATTAGCTCCCACTGTTTTTGTAAAGCCAATATTTCCTGTGTCTTCTGGTTCCACTCTTTTATGCGATCAGTATTGAAGGTTGCAAAGCTTAGAACTTCCTCAGCAATCTTCAACTTCTTCTCCAGGTTCACATGTAATTCTGCCTGCAGGTGTTTTACAAACTCATCGCGCTTAGCGTAAATAGCATCAGAAGCTACTTTAAAACGCTGCCACACAGCCTCTTTTTCTTCTTTAGGCACAGGGCCTAAATGCTTAAATTCATGGTGAAGCTCATTTAACTCTTTGATCGCATCACGAAGCGAATCGTTACTAAGGAGTTTTTCAGCCTTAACTATTAACTCATTTTTTAATTCTAGGTTTTTCTTTCTATCGAGCTCTTTTAACTCGAAATAAATGCTCTGGTTATCATAAAAACGGTCTACCAATGCATGGTAATTTGCCCACAGTGTTTTAGCAGGGCCAGGCGCTACCTGTCCTACAGCTTTCCATTGCTTTTGCAACTCCTGAAATGCTTCATACTGATTGGATGCACCTGCACCATCCAGTAACTCACGCATTTTCTCTAATAGCTCTTCTTTTTTACGTAGGTTTTCGTTGCGCTGCTCTTCCTGCTGGCGCATATATTGGTGTTTCTTATCACGTATCAGTCTCGCGTTGGCATCAAATGCCATATCAAACTCATCGCCACGATATTCGAAGTCATCAGCCAGTCCGCCTTCAGCTAAAAAGCGTTTTTTAGCCTCAGTCTTTTCTTTTTCTGCTATTTCATCATACAAAGGTTTTATCTCGCGTAGGGTGAGCTCTGCTTTTATAGCATTATTCTCCTTAGCAAGTTCTTTGGTTAGCTCCGCAAGTTGTTTCTTCGAAAAAGTAGAATAGTCAGGCTTCTCCTCCTCTATCGAGTGAAGGGCTTCATCTTTTTCCTCTAAATCAGCCTCGCTGTGCAAAACACCGGTCGCCTTTTCAAGTGCCGATGTACCGTTTTCATTCTCGTTCAATTCCATTGTATGTTAAAAAGCGTGTAAAAATATAAAAAATGGCTCGCGGTTCAATTTAAATTAGGGTCAATTGGATAATTAGAATAAATGGAGAAGCGTCCCCCCATATTACTTAATGCTTTTCGCCACATTTGATCTGGTGTAATATCAAAAAGTAATTCACTGCTTATGTAATCGCAAACAATCCAGCTATCCTCTTTTATTTCTTCTTCTAATTGCCCTGCGCCCCAGCCACTATATCCTAGAAAAAAACGCACATCTTCCTCCTGAATTGTACCAATATCCAAACCACTCTGCAGGGCCTCAAAATCGCCTCCCCAATAGATGGAGTCAGCAATTGGAATTGCCTCGGGCAATTCCACTATACGATGCAGATAATGTATCGTATCCTGTTGAACCGGACCGCCTATAAAAGCCTCACTATCAACCGAAAGGTCAGCCAATACATCGTTTATTTTAACAATGGATTGTTTGTTTAACACAAAACCGAAAGAACCATCTTGGTTGTGCTCGCATAATAACACAACAGTACGTTCAAAGTTAGGATCGTTCAAAAAAGGCTCTGAAATGAGAAGTCTCCCCTTTTCAGGTCTTAGCTGGTTGCGGTACTTGAAAAAATCGAAATTCATCAGTCTGTGCAAATTATAAAATTGTGACTAGGCATGACAGCAAAAAAGGGACGATCATTCAAAATTGCTACATTATCACGTCAATAGTGGGATAAATTAAGGGAATTAAGCCTTAATTTCACCCCAGAAAGCTAATTATCGCTTTATACGCATGAATGAACTCCACGCACTTAGAACGGAATATGCAAAAGCCAGTCTAGACATATCGTCTGTTAATACTGATCCATTTCTGCAATTTGAAAAGTGGCTTACTGAAGCCATAAATGCAGGTGTTAAAGAAGCCAACGCTATGTGCCTGGCTTCCGTTGGCGAAGATGGCAGACCTTCGCAACGCATTGTTCTACTTAAGGGGGTAGAAGATAAGAAGTTTGTATTCTATACTAATTACCAAAGCAGAAAAGGCACACAGTTAGATGCTAATCCGATTTGTGCCCTCAACTTTTTCTGGCCTGATCTGGAGCGCCAAATCAGAATTGAAGGTATTGTAAATCGCATCTCAGTAGAAAAGTCTACTGAGTATTTTCAAAGCCGTCCGCGTAGCTCGCAATTGGGTGCCTGGGTTTCGCCACAAAGCTCACCTATTAAAGACAGACAGCTGCTGGAAGATCGGTTCGCGGAAATGGAGAAAAAATTTGATGGGGTTGAGAAATTACCTAAACCTCAGCAGTGGGGAGGGTATGGGGTAGAACCTATACTAGTCGAATTCTGGCAAGGCAGACCAAGCCGTTTGCATGATAGATTAGAATATGTTAAGGTTGATAACGAGTGGAAGATCAACAGGCTTGCCCCCTAACCAAGTCTACAGTTTCTTTTTGTTAATGGTGCTCTTACCTTTTTTACGCTGATCGGTTTTCAAATCAATCATGTATGCTACGGAAAGTCTAATGCCACTATTGCGTGATGCCAGTACATCTGTATAATCTGTAGCTGCTGGAAAAATACCATTGCTATTCCCTAAAAAACTATGCCCTCTTTCATATCGGAACATAATGTTGACTTCATTAAAACCTAAAGGCTGAAGCACAATACCTGCAACGATATTTATACCAATTTGAATACGATTAGGTTCGGCAATATTCATTTCATTTTGACTAACCTCATCAAAAGGCTTTCTAAAAGTAACAGTATATGGAATGTTCGATACACCACTCTCTGCAATATCTGTTGAGGCGATAGTTCCTTTACCCCCAAGCCAATAACTAACATTTGGACCTCCACCTAAGTAATACTTAAAGCCTTTATTTCCGCTAAGATTTCCCTTAAATTGGGCAGTGTAAAGGATAGGCATATCAATATGGTTGTATACAACCTTATTCTCTAATTTGCTGTCAACATCACTTTTAATCACTTTACCTTTCTTCGAATAAAGCAGAGAGGTGGTTAGAAAGAATCTTTTATGAACGCGAAGGGAAACACTAGCCCCTGCGTGGTAACGAAAAACCGGGCTTGTATTAAAATCAGATCTTAAATCTTTGTCGTTAAATTCAGTCCACGAAATTTGTGGCCCGGCAACTGGTCCAATTAGTACCTGGCAGTTTATATTAAAACTAACCAATGCCATTAATGTAATTGTGACTACTAAGCGTGCGGCTTTCAAGTTCTATTTAAGTTAAGGCGTTCTTACAGACAAAGGTAGTTACAATTCGGCTTCTATATCTTCCAAAAAACGATTAACTTCGTGCTTTTACGGTATTTAATACATTATTGCAGTCCAATTTTTTTAACTCCTTGTTAATTGGCAAGGTATTTTTTGTAATGACTTCCCCGGGTCATGGATATTTAAGATTGTTTAATGAGACTTGTTAACATTTTTACGAGTTGTTTACTCTTGAGTATTGTCTCTATTTGCGGGGGGCAGAATTACCCTATTTATAATTCCGTATATGCAAATCCATTCTTATATAATCCTGCAGCGGCTGCCAACGAAGAAACAACAATGTTTGTTCATCACCGTCAGCAATGGCTGGGCATAGATGGGGCACCTGTTATTTCAGCTTTCTCAATTAACTCACTCATTGATAATAAACGCTATGGTCTGGGTGTAAAGGCAAGTTCATTTCAACGGGGTTTGCTCACCTCCAGTGATGTCTCCTTCGCCTATGCCTATGGCATACCCTTAAATAAAACCAGTCAGTTTTACTTTGGCATGTCGGCAGGTGCAATTACAAATACCCTTGACATTAGTAAGGCTTCAGACCCTTCAGATCCTGCTTTTGCAAATTATCAAGACAATAATTTACAGGCTTCTGGTAGTTTTGGCATGCTCTACAAAAGCACCAGCGGTATAAGTTTAGGTGTAGCACTTCCACAGCTCTTTGCACCAGCCTTTTTAAACCCTAGCTTCTCAGTGGTTACTCCCCAACCTTTCGATCAGGTCATAGCCTCTTTTGGATACCGCAAAAAACTAGAGGGAAAGCTGATGTCAAAGAAAGTAAGGGGAATGAAAACAAGGGTAAAAGGTAAAGAGATGTACGCACCATTAGAGTTTTACTTGCTTTACCGTTATGCCGCCTTTCAGGAGAATCAGTTTGAAGTAGCTACTAAACTTAACCTAACACAAAACTTTTGGCTTGGTGCAAGCTACAGGCAAAACTATGGTTTAACAGGTAGCACAGGGTTTCAAATCAAAAAATTGTCATTAGGATATTTCTATGAGCTTGGTTCGCAACCAGAGGCGGGTTTTTCTCAAGGATCGCACGAGGTATTTGCCGCGCTTCGTTTAGGCGAAACTAAGAAGTACAAAAGACCTGCGCCTGTTTTGCGTTCCACTTTGCTAACCACCAAAACCACACAGCACCACGCACGCTTTCAAAATCAGGCGGATGATCCGGAAAAATTGCTCAATGCTGAAACACCAGAAAGCAAGCGAACTTTCTACGTTGTTGTCAGATCATTTGCAGACTTTGCACCCGCAGACATTTACAAGAATAAGTTAATTGGTGAGAAGTATAATGCAGAAATTTTCTACTACCCGAAAGATAAAAAATACCATATCTACGTTTATAGCTCGCTAAAGTCTTCAGAGGCCTATGAAGAGGTTCGAAATTTGAAAAATTTTACAAAAATTAAAGATGCCAGGGTGTTGGTTGTAGAAACAGAAAGCAAGAAATAAACTTTGGAAGACCTTTAAGTTTGGAAGACCTTTAGGTGATAATATGTATACCTTATTTATGATGCAATCACTTAAACAATTTCAGATAATGTATGTGCTTCTTTTGTGGACCTGACTTATTACATCACTGCTACTTTTGTTTACCTGCCTAATGATGATTTTTTGAGTAATACCTTACTTCTGCATTTAAAAATAAATGAAGTCTAATGAACACGCACAACTCCAATTATTAACTGGAATAAAGGTTAAAGCGTACATTCTTTCGCTATTTTTGACCGCTCAAAGTCTGCTTGTGTAAACTGTCGCTAAAACCTACAATGTGTGGTTACCCTGAAGTATAACACATTATAAAGTGAAGTTAGATACAGATATTTGTTTACTAAATTCTTAAACCTATGAAACGTATTGTTTTCCTGTTTGCCCTTCTACTAGGTTCAGCGGCAACAAGCCTTTATGCTCAGGAAATTTGCAATAATGGCGTTGATGATGATAATGATGGTTTCATCGATTGCTTTGATAATCAATGCGCTAACGACAACGCCTGTAGCGGATCGTATATTGGCAACGATGCACTTTGTGAAGCCAAGCCATCTCAGTTCCCGGCATTTAAAATGACGCTGGACTGGGCCTCGCCAAATAAAGTAACTAACCACCTCAACCGGATGTCTATTGGTGATCTAGATCGGGATGGCATTCCAGAAGTAGTCGTAACGAATATTGAAGGAAACAGCAAAGGTGTCTATATCCTAAACGGTAGCAACGGTACCATTAAACATTCCAATACCTCTCTCCCATTTTCAGTTGACAGAGAAGTGGTTATTGGGAACTTGGATAACGACAACTGCGCGGAGATTTTTCTGACTGGTACACAAAGTGGTACCCGATACATTTGGGCTTATTCTTGCGATTTAAGCACTCAAATATGGCGCTCTCCAGGACTTTCTGCAGATCCTGGGCTTTTTGCCTTGGCCGACTTTAATGGTGATGGTCAGGTGGAGATGTATTTCCGTGACATTATTTTAAATGCACACACTGGAGAACTAATTGCTAACTCCTCTTTAGGGCTTACTGACGTAACTGGTAGCCCCATTGCTGTAGACATTGTAGGTGACGAAAATCTGGAACTGGTAACCGGCCTTAGAATTTTTACTGTAAATATTGGTGCAGGCACTATTACTGAACATTCAAAACGTGATGAATATTTCCTCAAAACAAGTCCCGATGGTAGCCACACTAGCGTGGCAGATTACAACCTTGATGGCAACCTTGATATTCTTGCTTCTGGCTCCACTGGTTCCAACAACAGCAATACAACTGTCTTTTTTTGGGATGTAGCTAATAACACGCTTAAGACCTTCAGTGATCCTATTGCCGGTAATTTCACCATTCAAAATTGTGGCGGTGGTACAGGCTTTTCTACTGGTGAGTATTACAAAAATGGATGGCATCGTGGCACTGGTCGGATTAATATTGCCGATGCTGATGGAGATGGACAGTTAAACGCTGCCTATGTATCTGGTAAATTCTTATACGCTTTAGACGAAAACCTGGAACTACTTTGGAAAAAAACAGTTTCAGAAGAAACCTCTGGTTACACAGGTTGTACTATGTTCGACTTTAATGGTGATGGAAGCTCTGAAGTTGTTTACCGAGATGAACGAAATCTATACATTATTAACGGAGTTGATGGTACAACCTATACTTCACAACCTTGTATATCAAGAACAGCTAGAGACTATCCTATTGTGGCAGACGTAGATGCTGACGGTCAATCAGAATTATGTGTTACTTGTGGTTTTAATGATCAATTATCATTAGACAATTTCTGCGATATCTCATATTCAGAAAACTCGCATGTACGTGTTTACAAAACTGACCTTGAACCGTGGGTGCCTGCAAGAAGATTATGGAATCAAAATGCATACTTCAATGTCAATGTAAACGATGACTTAACCATTCCCAGAAGACAGCAAAGCACACAAACTATATTCTCTCTCACCGGCTGCGATCCCGCTAATCCACAACCAACCAGACCACTGAATACATTCTTGAATCAATCTCCATTCCTTAATTCGCTGGGCTGTCCTAAATATGCATCTCCCGACTTAAGTTATGTAGACAACTCCTTGGTAATTAATGCACCTACCTGTCCTGAAACTGATTTTACGGTTTCGTTTGCTATTGAGAACTTAGGGGATGTACCTGTAAACGGAAATGTACCAGTTACTTTTTACAAAGGAGATCCGCTACTACCCGGAGCCATCAGGCTAAATACAATCACAGCAAATCTTGGAAGCCTAACACCTGGAAACCAGTTTACTGTAAATAATGCAACTGTAACAGGTGATGGTTCTGCCTTCACATTATTCATTGCTATTAACGATAGTGGAACTACTGTGCCCTCACCTATTTCTTTCCCCAACACGTCTATTTTAGAATGTAATTATGACAACATAGTATCCGCTGATGTTGACCCTCTTCCAGCAGTTATTAATGCATTACTAATTGATAATAACATTAAATGCGTGGGTAGTGTATCTCCTGATAATGGATCGGTGCGCGCTTTTGTCCCTGTAGGAGGTGTTGAGAATACAACTGACTATAATTTCTTCTGGAGCAATGGCGCAAGTGCTACGGCTCCTCCTGCTTTTACAGGACCAATTTACTCTGGCTTAGATAATGGAACCTTTTCTGTTTTTGCTGTACATAAAACAGCCAACTGTTCTTCTGATACTGCAAGTGTAGATGTTATCCGTATTGACAGGTCAATTCCAATCACTATTCAATTAAATAATGCATATACAAACTGTCTCCTTCCAAATGGTGAGTTAGAAGCCGCTGTAACAGGTGAGCTTATTGCTAATTTTAACTTTGAATGGTTTGTGGGCAATGATCCATCAATAGTTGCCAATAAGATTGGTGTTAATGAAGTAGTTACTGGCCTTTTGCCAGGTATTTATACAGTGCTTGTTACTGATAAAAACTCAGGTTGTCAGGCTGTAGAATCGCTAACTGTTCCTGATGAAACCAACACACCCGTTCCCATCATTGCAAAACAAGATATTATTTGCTCTGGTGCCAATTCGGGTAGTGCTTCTGCTACTGTAGGTGGAGTAACAAACGGGTTTACTTTTAAATGGTATAATGGTAGCGCAGTAAAACCTGCTGCTGATTTTACTGGAAGTAATTATACTAACCGCCCAGCAGGTAATTACACATTAGTGGTAACTAATAATACAAGTCAATGTAGTTCAGTTCCGGTAACAGTTAATATTATTCAAACAACTGCACCAACGGTTAGTATTACTAAGCTTTCTGATCAGCAGTCTTGCGATAGTAGTAAGCCTATTGGAGCTGCATCAGCTAATGTTGGTGGTGTAACTGCTGGCTATAATTTTCAATGGTTTAGAGGTCAGAATACCGCTACTGCAAACCTAATTGCCAGCACACCTTCTGTTGCAAACCTTGCGCCTGGAACTTACACAGTTAAGGCTACAGATGCTGTATCCGGATGTTTTGATACTGAGAAAGTAACTATTGTTGTTGATGTTACAATTCCAAGCCTTTTACTTGCCGCAGTAGGTGATCTTACCAGTTGTACATCACCTGATGGTTCTATTACCGTTGGCGTTACCATGGACACCCCAGCGGATTATGATTTCGCTTGGTACATTGGAAATGTAGTTGATGGCACACCCGATTTTGCAACAACAACGAATACATTATCAGGTTTGCCTATTGGAACATATACAGTACAGGCTACACACAAAACCAAATTCTGTACCACCGCGCCAATCTCTGCGACTATTGCCGACAATACACCTACAATCGATATCCAACAAGAATCATCTGTACAGCAATTACCAACCGATTGTAATTCTAGTAATGGAATTTTAGGTGTGGAGATAAGCGCGAACGGAAATACTGGAGGTTTCAGGGTAGAATGGTTTAAGAATGCAAGCACCGTTGCTTTCTTCACCGAAAACACAACACAGTTTTCTACTGCTTCTAATTTGCAAAGTGCCAATTACAGGGTAAGAGCCACAAACTTGGATAATGGCTGTTTTGCTGAAGAAGTGTTTGCTTTGCCTTTTGCAGATGCCCACATTTTGACATTGGTTACTGTTAATGATGTAACTACTTGTACTCCTGCCAACGATGGAAGTTTAGTTGTAAATCTAACTCCAACTACAGCTAGTATTCCAGGCCCCCCTCCTGTTAGCTTTAATGTTAATGATTATGTTATTAATTTATACAGTGGTCTTGATGATACCGGAACACAGCTACAACAAGTAACGGGTGCCTCCGGTACTTTAAATGGGGATGGCTCAGCAAACTATACCTTCACTAACCTTACACCTGGTGATTATACCCTTGTTGCCATTGAAAATAATGCACTGCTAAGCGGATGTAAATCAGTACCCGTAGTTACAGAAATTCTGCCTTTGGATAACGGACCAGTTATAACTGCCCCCGCCATTACACCTAACACAAATTGTATTGGTGTGGTGCAACCCAATGGTCAACTTGAAGCAATTGCGGATGGTGCTAATCCTGCTTTATACAACTTCGCCTGGTTTGATGGTCCTGCCATTACTTCACCAGCTGTTGTAACAACAGGAGGTGTTAATGATAATATAGCTCTTAATCTTGATGGAGGACAATATACAGTGCAAGTAACTAATATTGCTAGCCAGTGCCAGTCTAATGCAACTTTTACACTTATCAATAATCCTCCTATTATTTCATTGAGTGATGCCGATTTAACTATTGATGCACTAACCCGCTGTGATGTTACAAATGCTGGAGCACAAGTAAACCAGATAAGAGAAAATGGTGCAGTGGTGCCACTTACCAATTATGACTTTGAATGGTTTAATCAATCAATGACTTCCATTGGTACTACAAATGCTATTGTTAATCAAATTGCAGGAACTTACTTCGTAACCATAAGTAATAATGTAAACAATTGTTCTAACAATTTATTCGAGGTTGTTTTAGAAGACCAAACCATTGGTTCCGTCAATGTAAGCCTTACTGATTTTACTTCACCAACACGGTGCTTACAACCTGCAAATGAACTTGGTGAGCTTGTAACTAACCCTGGTGGTAACAGCACAACCGGCTATACCATTACATGGCATGAGGGTAATAGCATTGCTAATGCCGTGGTGGGTAATACAGCAACATTATCTGGTATTGTTATTCCTGCTGGTCAAACCAGCATTGAAAGAACAATTCAAATTCTGAATAACTCCAACCAGTGTTCAGTATCAGAAACGTATTTAATTCCCTTAGAAGTAGCGACTTTGGGCTTGAATGCCTCTGCTGCCTCACCTATGACTAGCTGTGTTACTGATAACGGTGCAGTGTTCTCTACTGTGACTACAGCAGGAAGCGATAATTATACTTATAACTGGTCAATTGGGAATCTTGCAAAAGCTACTCCTGACTTTACCGGAAAAGAGGTAAATAACCTTGCTATTGGTACTTACACTGTAGAGGCAGTTGATAATACTGATGCTTTCTGTACCGTTGGACCTATAACTGTAACTATTGAAGATGGAAGAGAAAATCCAGTTATCGCTGCAGTTCAAGCAGCTCCTTTAACAGTATGCGATCTAAGTAAGGCTGACGGTGTGGCTAACGTTACCGTTGAAGGTAATCTAGCCGAATATAACTTTAATTGGTATGTTGGTAATACTGTAAGTGGTACATCATTCTACACTGGCATACAGGTTGGTGGCCTGGAGGCGATAACCTATACTGTTGAAGCAACACATGTTGTAACTGGTTGTCGTGGTAATGCTAACATTACTATAGGCCAAAACATTGTGGCTATTCCTCAGCCAACTGTAACGGTACTTAGCAATGTTACACAGTGCGATATTACTGCCACATTACCTACACCAATTAGTAATGGTTCTTTAACTGCTGATATTAATGGAAATACACGTGACTACATTTTCGATTGGTCTGATGGTAATAGCATAAGTGTTCCCGCTGACTTTACAGGTGAGATCTATGCAGGACTACCTCGAGGCTTGTACTCGGTAATTGCAACGAGCAGGATTACAGGTTGTGTATCTCCTCCGGCAATTGGGGAGATTATTGAAGATCTTGATTTACCTGATTTTGATTTCAGTGTAATCAATTCAACTTGCGATCAGGAAAATGGTTTCATTGCCTTCAACATGACCAATGATTTAAGTGTATCTACTGTCGAGTGGTTCCAGGGTGGGACTTTACTAAGCACTGAACCTGTATTAATGAACGTTCCTGAGGGTGTCTATACATTACGCGTAAGATCTTCATTGGGCTGTCCTAACGAGAAAGAAGTTAGTGTAGGCACTGAGATCAGGCCATTCAATGGCGTGTCTAGAAATGGAGATGGTAAAAATGATCTCTTTGCTATTGCGTGTATAGAAAGCTTCCCGACTAACCTGGTGAAAATTTTTAACCGCGCTGGTACTTTAGTGTATGAAGCTCCGGGTTACGACAACATTGATGTGTACTTTGATGGAAGATCCAATAAAGGAATAAGCCCGATGGGCAATAATTTACCGGATGGTACTTATTTTTACGTTATTGATAAGGGCGATGGTTCAAAACCAGTAGCCGGTTATCTCGAAATCGTTAACTAAGTTTACGACATGTTAAAAGGACTTAAATTATTTTTTATAGGCATACTGTTGAGCATATCTTCTTATGCTCAGCAGTATCCTGTTTTTACCCAATATTATTTCAATGAACTGGTCATCAATCCTGCGTATGCTGGTAACCACGTACAGTTCAGTGCCAGCACCAGCTATAGAAACCAATGGGTTAATTTTCCTGGTGCACCCAAAACAGTTTCATTCAGTGGTCACTCATCATTTTGGAATGGTCGCATAGGCGTTGGTTTGCTGGTTAATCATGATGAGATAGGTAGCTATAAGAATGATAACGTATACCTGATGTACTCCTATAATATCAGGTTTCCCAAATCCACCTTTGCCATGGGCTTGCAAACAGGATTTAATATGTTGGGTGCCGATTTCAGTCAGTTAGATCTTCAGAATCCTGATGATGCCTCCTTCAATGCTTTTCTTAGAGAGGTGAAGCCAAATTTTGGTGCCGGGGTTTATTACAATCGGAAAAACTTCTTTGTAGGACTTAGTGTTCCATTTATTTTAAATAACGCTGTTGCCACCACTTTTGAAGGGCTATTAAATGAGATCAAAGAAAGAAGGTATTACTTTTTACGAAGCGGTGCTATATTTCCACTTGGAGCCAGTAAAAATGTAAAAATTAACCCATCTATTTTATTGAGAACGCAAGAAGGTATGGCAGTTAGTTTAGATATCAACAATGCCTTTATTTTTTATGATGCGTTGAGCACTGGTGTATCTCTAAGAAGTGGTGATTCAATTATTACCTTTATAGATCTAAAGTTAAGTGAGAAATTTCACTTTGCTTATTCATACGACTGGACACAATCTGATTTAGCCATTTTTTCGAATGGCACGCATGAGTTCATGATCAACTACAGGGCAAGAATTAATGTAGTCCACAAAAATTTACAATGCCCTAAGTTCTACGATTATCGTTAGAAGAGTTTAGCACTCATCACTATTTCCCGCGTTACATGGAAGAACTCCTTGTGGATATTAAAAGGAGCCTCTCCATTTTGTGCTTTTACAACATAGGTTCCGTCTTCTTTCATTACGTATGAATTCACATTATCGCGAAGGTTATAGGCCAGGTTATTCATGGCCTGCTTGCGTAAAAACTCGTCATCTAACATGAAAAGTGATTCAATGCGTCTATCAAAACTACGAACCATCGCATCGGCACTACCAATGTAAACTTTAGGATTTCCCTCATTGTGGAAATAGTAGATTCTGGAGTGCTCCAGATACTCGCCTACTATCGAAATCACTTGAATATTTTCACTTAGCCCTTTACGTCCCGGACGAAGACAACACATTCCTCGCACAATCAACTTGATTGGAACACCAGCCTGAGAGGCCGCGTAAAGCTCATCGATCAACTCTTTATCCTGTAAAGAGTTGAACTTAATAACAATACCTGACTTCAAACCATTTTTAGCATTCTCCGCCTCCTTACGCACCAGATTGCACAACTGAATACGCATGTCGCGTGGTGCAGTTATCAAATTTCTATAAGCAGAAGGTTGTGAATGGCCCGTAATTACATTAAAGAACTCAGATACATCATTAGCGTAAACGTCCTTAGTTGTTAGCAACCCAACATCAGCGTATAGCCTTGAGGTTGTTTCGTTGTAATTACCTGAAGATAAATGAACGTAACGATACACTTTATCATCTTCGTCTTTACGCACAATCAATAATAGTTTTGTGTGTGTCTTCAGACTATTAACGCCATAAATAACGAAGCAACCTGCCTTTTGCAATCGTTGTGCTTCTCGCAAATTATTCTCCTCATCAAATCTTGCCTTTACTTCAAACAACACAGAAACGTGTTTGCCATTTTCTGCTGCTTTTAAAAGTGCATTAGTAATGCGAGACTCCTTGGCTACGCGGTAAATTGTTATTTTAATGGATAAGGTATGTGGATCGTCTGCCGCCTTCTCAACTAATTCGATAACCGGATCCATAGAATTATAAGGATGATGCAAAAGAATATCTCTTTCTTTTAACACATCGAACAAATCGGCCGTACCCTGCTCTGGAAAATTAAGTGGCTTAACGGGAGCCGGAATTTGGAATCGTTTGCCTTTAAATTCCTTATGTCCGATAATTCGCATAAGCCCTGAAAAATCTATAAGACTCTCTGGTGGTGTTTGTGAAATATTATAATCATCAATATCCCACTGAATTTTCAACAAACGAAGCATCCAAGGGTCTGGATTTTCCTGAATTTCCATACGCACGACCCTACCCGTTCTACGCTGGCGTAACTTGGTTCTTAATTCATCCAGAAAATTAGACTCAATTTCATCTGTTTCGTCTAAAGTGAAATCACCATTACGGTTAATGCGAAATAGATTTACACTTTGAACTTCAATATTTCTAAAAAGGTGATGAACATTATACCTTATAATTTCTTCAACCGGAACAAACTGTATACCACGCTCAGTGGTAATTTCATAAAAGCGTGGCAGGTTATTGGGAACCTGTATAAAAGAAATTCTTAAAGGATTTTGAATTTCTGTTGGCGCTTTGGTTACCACACCAAACAATAAACGATTGTTCATGAGCACCGGAAAGGTGTGATAATTATCAAATACCATTGGTGTAAGCATAGGGAAGATTATACTACGAAAGTATTCATCCACCTGCCTGGCATTTTCTATAGAAAGATTTTTATATGTGCAAATACTAAATCCATTACTCTCAAATAATGGTTTTAATACGTTAACATAATATTCACCCTGTTCTTTCGTGTAGCGTTTTAGTTCTGTAAGCAAATACTTGCGGTATGTCTCCTCACGCAAGCCACTATAATCCACACGCTCTTTACCAAAATCAATATAGTTGTATAAGCTGCCCAGACGAATAGTGCAAAATTCATCGAGATTGGAAGCTGTTATCGACAAAAATTTTAGTCGATCGAAAATACTTCTGTTTACATCCTTAGCCTGATCAAGCACACGGTAATTAAACTGCAACCAACTAAGATCACGACTAATATAGTTACTCTGCTCGATTTGCTGAGTAAGTTTATTGTGTTGTGTCCAAAATTCGCTCATACGCACTGATGGTTAAAGCTTGCAGATTTTCTTGATAGCTGTTAAATATCTATGCGGGCGTATTTGGCATTCTTCTCAATAAAATCTCTGCGTGGCGCAACCTCGTCACCCATTAGCATAGAAAATAAATGGTCAGCCTCTGCTGCAGATTCAATACTTACCTGCTTCAATGTTCTTCTGGTCGGATCCATTGTTGTAGACCACAACTGTTCAGGATTCATTTCACCCAAACCTTTATAGCGTTGAATATTGACTGAGTCTTCTTTACCACCTGCTAACTCCAGTATGTGTGCTGCACGTTCCTCTTCTGTCCAGCAGTAGCGTTCTTCTCTTCCCTTCTTAATTAAATACAAAGGCGGTTGTGCGATATATACATAACCGCTCTCTATTAGATCACGCATGTACCTAAAGAAAAAAGTTAGGATTAATGTACGAATGTGGCTACCATCCACATCGGCATCGGTCATGATTACAATTTTATGATAACGTAACTTAACCATGTTCAAGGCTTTGTCATCATCCGCTGTACCGAAGCTTACGCCAAGCGCAGTAATCATGTTCTTGATTTCTTCGTTGTCGTAAATTCTATGTTCTTGTGCTTTTTCGACATTAAGAATTTTACCTCTTAAAGGTAAAATAGCCTGAAAATTACGATCTCTACCTTGTTTGGCAGAACCACCTGCCGAGTCACCCTCCACCAGGTACAATTCGCAAACACTTGGGTCTGAATCAGAACAGTCGGCCAGTTTACCAGGCAAACCGGTGCCCGACAATACATTTTTACGTTGCACCATTTCGCGTGCTTTACGTGCAGCATGGCGTGCCTGAGCTGCTAATATTACTTTACTAACAATTAGCTTAGCCTCCTTAGGATGCTCTTCTAAATAGGTATTAAGGACTTCACCTACAGCCTGATCCACCGCGCCCATAGCGTCAGAGTTACCCAGCTTGGTTTTAGTTTGCCCTTCAAACTGGGGTTCTTGTACTTTAACAGAAATTACAGCAGTTAATCCTTCGCGGAAGTCATCGCCTGTAATATCAATTTTTACTTTTTCTAACAGCCCTGATTTATCTGCATAAGCTTTTAAAGTACGTGTTAATGCCCTTCTGAAACCCGCAACGTGCGTACCACCTTCATGTGTGTTAATGTTGTTAACATAAGACACAAGGTTTTCACTAAAGGATGTATTGTAATTAAGTGCAACCTGAATCGGAATTTCGCTTTTGTTATTCTCAATGTAAATCGGCTCTGGAATAAGTTTTTCTCTTGTTGAGTCTATGTACTCAACAAACTCACGCAAACCGCCTACTGACAAGAAATGGTTAGTTTTAGCTAAACCATTTTCATCTTTATCGCGCAAATCGGTAAGGTGTATACTGATGCCTGGATTTAAAAATGACAACTCGCGCAAGCGTGTGGCCACAGTCTCGTAATTGTATTCGGTAATTAAAAAAATCGATTTGTCGGGTAAGAATTGAACGGTAGTACCACTTCTATCCGTTTCACCGATAACCCTTACAGAGTATTTAGGTGCACCATGATGATATTCCTGTTCAAATATTTGTCCTTCACGGTAAACAGTAACATGTAGCATGTCTGAAAGTGCATTTACACAGGAAACCCCTACTCCATGCAAACCTCCGGAAACCTTATAAGTGTCCTTATCAAACTTACCACCAGCATGTAATACTGTAAGTACAACCTCTAATGCAGAACGCTTCTCCTTTTCGTGCATGTCGGTCGGGATACCCCTTCCGTTATCTTCAACTGTGACGGAATTGTCTTCGTTAATGGTTACCCTAATGGTATCACAATGTCCTGCAAGAGCCTCATCAATAGAGTTATCTACAACCTCCCATATCAGGTGATGGAGTCCCTTAATACCAACATCGCCTATGTACATGGCCGGGCGCTTACGCACTGCCTCTAACCCCTCTAAAACCTGAATATTGTTTGCTGAATAATTGCTGGATTTCTTATCCTTTTCTTCGCTCATGGTAGATGTCTAAACCTTCAAAATTAAGCTATTTACACGGCATTTTATGCAAGAATAAAGACTAAAAAATGGCATTTTCATCATATTCTGATTTTTTTCAATATCTTCACCTAAACTTTTAGTTGATATGAAGATTTTAGGTATTTCTCTCCTCTTCTCGCTGACTTTTTCAATGCTCCATGCTCAGAAAGTGCAACCAGTTTTTGCTTCTAAAGAAGACTCGGCCAACTACTTCCTCATTCAGGAAAAAATGATGCAGTACCGCCAAAACAAAAGCAGTAAACCCACTGCTGAAGAAGCTGAGCGCATGGATAGTCTTGGAAAAGCATTTGGCGATGCAATGGGTAAAATTATTGCTTTCCGTTACAGCTACGAGATGAGCAAAGGCTTTACTTCATATAAAGATATAAATGTCAGTAATGCTGCAAAAGCCAATAAGGTATCTTTACACGACTATAGCGGAAAGAAATTTCCAAAACATCTTTCATCATGTAGGAACATTGAAGAGTTAGAACTGGTAAATACCAAAATTAAAAGACTTCCCCATTACCTTAAAAAGTTCTCAAAACTAAAGGAAGTAAATATTCTGAATAACGTACCCGCTAAAGGCAAATTAGTATTAGCCAAAAATAATTCAGTTAAGGAACTTAATATCCGCACCGATAAGGAAAACACCCTGCCTAACAATTATAAGACCTTTAAAAATCTTGAAACACTTGATCTATCAAAATGTCAGTTGTCCAAGGTACCAACGCTTTCGAAAAACAAGAAGTTGAAAAAACTAGTCTTAATTGAAAACAATCTTACGCTTGGTAATGCAGATCTCTCCCTCCCAATACAATTGGAAGAATTAAACTTACAGAAAAATAAAATTACTGCATTACCACAAAACATAGGTGATCTTACTTCACTTAAAAAGTTACTTTGTAATTATAATAACATAGAAGTACTTCCCTCCTCTATAGGCAAGCTACAAAACCTTGAACAAATCACATTTTATCAGAACAAAATCTCGACATTACCAACAGAATTTTATCAATTAAAAAACCTGAACATTGTCGATTTGTACTACAATAAAATTAATAAACTAGATGAAAAATTAGGTGATTTAACAAAGCTGGAGGTGCTCTATTTATCATTTAACGAGCTAAGCACTCTACCAGAAAGTGTAGGGAATCTTTCTCACTTAAGAGAACTGTATTTACATCATAATAAACTAAGTTATTTACCCAGCAATGTGCAGTCATTAACTAATCTTAGTGTACTTAGGTTAAATGATAATTCATTTGTCGAATTTCCGTCCACTATTCTCAGTCTTCGTAACTTAGAAAACCTTGATTTATCGAAAAATCAGTTAAGAAATCTGCCTGAACAACTAAGTACTTTTGAAAATTTACAGCTACTCTCTATTGGACAAAATCCATGGGAAAACACAGAGGCTATTGAAAATTTGAGCAATTCATTAAAAAATAAGGGTGTTATGGTTCATACTGCCCTAAAGGATGCCTCCGTAAATTAGGTACCAAATACATCCTCGAATGAGAATTTTTCGCTATCTTCATAACAACACTAAAATCCGAAGTTATGAAAGCAGTTCTCACCTTCGTTGTTTTAAGTCTGGCTATACAAGTTGCAGTTGCACAAAAGAAAAAGCCAAGTTCGTCACAAAATGATGTTGAGGCTATTAAGGCCGTCATCGTTAAGGAAACAAAATCCTTTTTTGAAACAGATAAAGATGGTTGGAAATCTTGTTGGCTTCAGGTACCTCACGCCTATTGGAGTTTTGCCGACAGCACTGATGTTAACTATTATGAAGGCTGGCAAAATATAGAAAAAGGCTTCAATGATTACTTTAAAATGTCTAAGCCAGCTAAAGTAGAAATCGAAAATCGTTGGGATCATGTAAAGGTTTATGGCAATGCCGCCTTTGTTCACTTTCGTCAAAAAATTCTGGGCGATGGAATTGAAAGAGATGAACAATCAGAAATCAGAATTCTGGAAAAGGACGGAGAAGGTAACTGGAAAATTATCCATGTTGGTGTAATACGTAAATCTAGCTCATAGTAAAATAAAAACTTAGTACTGGTTGCTGCGTAACATTACCAGCGTGCAAGCTTGTAGTGTTTCTATACCTTTTTCACTTGCTTTTTTCTCAAATTCCTGATTCTCAGTTCCAGGATTAAAAATGATTCGTTTAGGCTTTAAGCCAATCAAATAATCATACCATTCAGGTTGGTGATCAGGCCCTATGTAAAGTGTAATGGTATCTATCCCTTCAACAATAGGCTTTTGCTTTATGTCAAGAATCTCTCGTCCCAACACCTCACCCTTCTTTATACCAACCGGAACAATTTCGTGATTGTAGTCGTTCAACATTTCAGCAGCTAAGTAGGCGTACCTACCTTTATTTGTGGTAGCACCAATAATCATTGTTTTTTTCATCTGTAATTATCAACCGAATTTGCGACTTAACAGTTCAGTTTGTTCATTTACCAAAATATAAAAAGTACAACTATGCGTTTTTTAGTCATTTTACTCTTCTTGCCTGCGCTTGTTTGGGGGCAATCTAAAAATAATTACAACTACACATTAGATCTTACCAAGGTTGAAGATGACAAGGTGTATGTAGAGTTGACTCCCCCTGCCATTAAGGAATCGGAAGTCATTTTCTACTTTCCTGAAATGATCCCCGGTACTTATGCCATAGCCGATTATGGCCGTTTTGTATCTAAGTTAGAGGTGTTCGATAAAAAGGGAAAGAAACTTAGTGTGAGTAAGCAGGATGATAATTCCTGGAAAATTAAAGACGCTAACAAAGCTGCTAAAATTACTTATTGGATAGAAGATACTTTCGATACCAAACTGAAAGGCCCTGATGTATTTTGGCCTGCAGGCACAAACATTGAAGAAGGTAAAAACTTTCTGATCAATAGCAGTGGTGTTTTTGGTTATTTCGATGGCTACAAGGATCAAGGTTTTACACTTAATGTAATCCGTGCTGAGAATTTTTACGGTTCAACTGGCCTCATCGCATCAAAGACAGGCGAACCTTTAACAAAGGTATCTAAAGAAGAAAAGGATAATAGTGCAGCTAAACGTGTGGATGTTTTCCAAACAGAAAATTATGATCGTTTGGTTGATTCTCCTATTATGTACAGTGAGCCCGACACCGCTATTATTTACGTTGGTAATACAGAAGTGTTAATTGGTTCCTACTCGCCCACCAAAAAAATTACTGCAAAGGAAATTGCTGCAAATGTGCGTGAAGTACTTATGTCACAAAAGGAATACTTAGGTGGCACATTACCTGTTGATAAATATGCTTTTGTGTTTTACTTCACAGACAGACCTGTTACTTCTTATGGTGCATTGGAGCATTCTTATTCTTCAATTTACTATATGCCCGAAGCTACAATTGGTCAAATGCAGCAACAGCTTCGCGATTTTGCAGCACACGAATTTTTTCATATTGTAACACCGCTCACCATTCACTCTGAAGAAATCGGTAGTTTCGGATTTAACGACCCTAAGATGTCGCGCCATTTGTGGTTATACGAAGGCCTGACTGAATACTTTGCCGGTAATGTTCAAGTAAAGTATAACTTAATTTCACCAGAAGAATATTTACAGATCCTACAAGAGAAAATGTTTACGGCAGAAGGCTTTAAAGACAACCTTCCTTTTACAGAATTGAGTTTAGGTGCGCTTGATAAGTATGCCGACCAATATTACAACGTTTACCAAAAAGGCACTTTAATATCGCTGTGCCTTGATATACAATTGCGCAAGTTGTCTGACGGAAAATATGGTATGCAAAACCTGGTGGCTGATTTGGGTAAAAAATATGGGGTGAGTAAATCTTTTAAAGATGAATCCTTATTTGCTGAGATTACCGCAATGACTTATCCAGAGATTGGTGAATTTCTAAACACTTACGTAGGTGGACCTGAATCGTTACCGTTAAAAGAAACCTTCAATATGGTTGGTGTTGAATATGAAAAAGAAAGCGTAACAGCTGAATATTCACTAGGATTAGAGCAAGCGGCTATTGCAATAAATCAATATGAAGGCAAACCAAAATTAGCCATTGGCAATGAAGATGCTGTAAACGGACAAGGTAAAGCCCTGGGCTTTAAAAATGGTGATATCATTCTTAAAATAAACGGAGAAGAAGTACCTGACTTAGGCCCTGAAGTAGGCACTTTTATTCAAGCACAACAACAAAAGTTAGGAGAAGGAAAAACCATTAGCTATACCGTTGTTCGTAAGAATGAGGTGGTCGAATTGTCTTCGCCTTGTATATTGGCTGAGCGTACACGCAAACATTTACTGCGCTTTATGCCATCGCCAACTGATGAGCAGTTAGCCTTAAGAAAGGCCTGGCTGCAACCTTAATCAATAAGAGGTCCTTAATGAACTGATAATAACAAACCCTGTGTTTAATCCGAAGCCTCGGAAAGATCACAGGGTTTGTTTTTTTTAATGCATTTGACATTGTTTTATTGAAATGGGACTGATCAGTTTCTTGTAAGATTCGATAGTTCTTAATCCACTGAGTATCCATAATCAGAAAGTATTCTGGTTCTAGATGAAGAAATTAATAATGTATTTAGTGAAATTACTTAGAGCGAATTACAAAAGTTATTCTACCTGTTGACTCAGTAGGAACATTCGAACCAGTTTTAGAGAATGTCAGTTTTTCAATTTCTGCTCTGCATATTCTGGCGGCCTCTGGGCCAACGGCATTTTCAATTACATCAATCTTAGTTATTTCACCGTCTTCATTCACTTTTATCTGGAAAACAATTTTTCCTCCTTGCGCATTATCCGGAATGGCGGGCTTAGGCACTGCATCCCATTTCCAACCTGCTAAATCCAAACTTGAACCACCATCGCCTCCACCCTGCTTACCATAAAGCGCATTAGCATCAATAGAACCTTTAGGGTCTCCTTTGTCACCGGTTTTTCCGGCATCATCTCCTTGGCTTGTCGGTTTACCAGTCTTATCTGTCGCATTGGTGGCATCTTCTTTAGGTTTGTAAGTGGCCTTAGGTTCTTCTTTCGGCTTTTCCTCGGTCTTAACAGGCTCTGTTTTCTTTTCTTCCTTCTTAACTTCTTTTACCACCTCTTTGGGTGTCTCTTTTGTTTCTTTTACCGTAACAGGGCTTTCTGTTTTACTAACAACTTCAGCTGGAGTAGGAACAGTTTCTGCAGGTGCTTCATTTTGCTCAGGCGTTGGGGCAGCAGCATCTTCCTGACTTTCGGTTTCTTGAGAACCCACGGGTTCTTCAGGTTGAATGTCGCCTCCACCCTGGGTATCCATACCAAAGTTTAGTTCAATACCATACTCAGGTAAAGGGGGATTGGGCGCTCTCCAGGCTGCAACAAACAGTAATAAAACCAACACAAGTCCATTAATTATAATCGTTGTAATGGCCGCAATACGTTTGTTTTTCTTTTCTTCCTGAGAAACCATACTATTTTGGTTTAGTCGCTACGACAACTTTTGCTTCTAGTGATGTAGCAATACCGGCTACGTATACGCCATGTTCCCACGGCACGTCTTTATCTATATGCAACACCACAGAGCCATTGGCTCCTCCTAACTGACTTTTCAATTCTCCTTCCAACATCGCTTTGGATATCTTCTTCTCGTTTACGAAGTATTCAAGGTCCTTGGTTACCGTAACAGAAACCTTCTGTACCTCAATGGTGCTGGCCGCACTGCTTGGTAAGTTCACGGGTAAACCCGATGGCGTAATAAAGGAAGATGTAAGCATGAAAAAGACCAGCAACAGAAAGATAAGATCTGTCATGGAGGCCATGTTAAAACTTGCGTCTACCTTTTTCTTGGATCCTAAATTCATTTTCTATTTATCTAGGTTCTTGTAAAAGATCTATAAAGTCAATGGATGTATATTCCATTTTGTGAATAACCTTGGCTACACGTGTAACCAGGTAGTTGTAGGCCAGGTATGCCATAATACCTACAATAAGACCACCAACAGTAGTAATCATGGCCTCGTAAATACCATTTGACAACAATTTAGGGCTTACAGATCCCTCCTCTTGCGAAATTGAAATAAAAGCCTGAACCATACCGATTACTGTTCCGAGGAAACCAATCATAGGTGCGGCTCCTGAAATAGTGGCTAGCGTAGATAGATTTTTTTCAAGCTTGAAGATCTCTAGTTTACCTACGTTCTCAATTGATGCTTCAATGTTTTTGAGAGGACTGCCAATACGCGAAACGCCCTTCTCAATCATTCGCGCTACCGGTGTTCCACTCTGGGCACACAATAATTTGGCACCTTGAATATCGTTGCGCTGAACCAACTCCTTGACACGATTCATAAAGGGTTCAGGATCCATGTTAGCCTTGTTTATAGTGAGTAAGCGCTCAATAAACAAATAGATGGCTGCTATCCACATTAATGCCAGTGGTAACATTACCCAACCTCCCTTTAGTGCTAGGTCTAATACCGAAATAGATTCTGAGGCCGCAACCTCTGTTGTGATTTGTGCTATCATGCTATCGTTCAAAAAATTGAGTTAGTATAAATAAAAAGGCAATCCAACAGTTAAACGCTGGATTGCCTTTTCAGGATTTCAACGTTGTTAATATTTTATTACCCAAAGGCCATCTCCATACTGACCTTTTAAGCCATCGGCTATACTTTGTGCGTTGGCATATGTATCACCTTCAGCAATAGTAAGACGCGAAAACTTTACTTTTCCATAAGGAGGAATGATTTTGCAGTTAACACCACTAGCACTCAGCTCTTTAGCATAATCCATTACAAGATCATCGTCTATCGAGCTGGATATGACCACATAATAACGCTTAGTACGTTCACTTAGTGTTTCAATACTTCCTTCTTTTGGCTTTGCATTCGCTTCAGCCTCAGCTTGAGCCCTTCTTCTTTCTTCGTCTAATCTTTGTTGTTCCTGCAGACGTTCCTGCTCTTTAGCTTCAGCGTCTTTGCGCTTCTTATCTAACAATGCTTTCTCCTCAGCTTGCTGTTGCGGTTTGTAAACAGCAAAGTAATAAGTTGCTGCCAGGGCTAATAAAACAACAACAATAATACCAATAATCTTAGGTGCCATTGAGCTCTCTTCCTTAGGAGGTGTGTAGGTATAAGTTGACTCGTAGCTGCTATGAGAGGTGGTTCCTGTATCAGCGCTTTGGCTACTAGAGCTGTAATGTTCTGTTTTTGTTTGAACTGGTTCAGGTTCAGGAGTAGAAGTTTCCTGGATAACAGGAGTTTCTTCCGTTCGGTCAATAGGTGTATAGTCTATGTCAGGCAAACCAAAGTTGTCATCGGATGAACCCGTAACTTCTTCTGTTGGTTTTTCTTCGGTAGTTTTCTTTCTACGTGCCATGCGTTGGTTTTTTACAATTCCTTAACATACAAAAATAAAGGAATTTATAAGAATTCATACGTATCGAGCAAAAATCAGAAGCTCCAGCTAAAGCCAGCCCTTACCTGCGCCCCTCTTACGGGGTAGTTTAGGTAAAGATTGTAATCACTTGAAAGCAGATTGGCGCCCTGTATAAAGAGTAACAATTTATCTGATACAAAATACTCTGCACGAAGCGAAAAATCGATAGCTGGTTCCAGTGTTACGGCTTTCGCTTCAGCAAAATTGTATGCTTTCATACCACCCAAAAAAGTAACCCCACCTGATAGTTTCAACTTTTGAAAGAAATTATAGGTGCTTTGGAGTGCCACTTTATAGGTTGGTCTATGCCATGCCGCAGATAAAGTATCTGTTACATAATTGAACCAATCTGCACGAAGAGAAATAACGGAACGCTTTGAGACGGCATGATCGATAATCCCATAGAAATTGATACGCTCAGTCGCCTTATCATCATAGCTTAATAAAAACTGAGATTGATCTGTGGCATCATTCGTATAGAAGTATAAGTTACGTAATGAAGCTACAGAAGCACCAACCTCGGCTTTGAAGTTTTTAGCGAATGCAGCTTCTAAACCGGCTTCTAAAACAAAGGCTTCATTAGTGTGCTGTATTAACACATTAGGTGCCAACCAGGGATTTTCAGTAGTAAGTGTGTGTAACGATACCGATCTCATTTGCCCTGACAATGAGGCTTTTGCCAATACTCCTTTAGTTAACTCATATCGTGCATGCGCTTTTGGGTAAAAATGGAAGTCTTTATCCAACGTATCGTTTTCATATGCAACACCAAAACCAACATCAATCAATAATCTGTCAATCGGATTAATGGTATACAACATCTCGGCCTGAAATAAACTACGTGGCTTTGCCTCTACTAACACATCCTTTCTACTGATTAACTGATAGCTGGCATTTGTTATTACTTTTCTGGTGGGTTTAAGGGAATAGGCAGATGAAAAAGAAAGATTGACATCTGATTCTCGTGCCGCATAAGCATCTTGTATATAACCGAAACCTCCTTTTAAATCGTAAACAAACTTACTCTTCGAACCATTGGCAATTGTAGCGCTTAATGAAAAGCGATCGAAATGTTGTCGAATATTACCTGCCTCAATATTTATTGCAGGATCTTGTGGATAACCATAGAAATGCCAAAATGATCTATTGTAGGAAAGATTTACATCTGTCTTAAAAGTATTTCCAAAAGATGCTCCAAATAATGAAAAGCCATAGATACCATTACCAGAGTTTCTGTCATCTACCGGCCCTTTAGCCCACACATCTACTATGGCACTTGCGCCAACCAGTTGCTTAGCACTGCGCTTTGATGTGTAGTATGCCTCCAAATAGGGTGAAGCAAAATTTCCATAACCCGCGCTAAAGTAACCGCGTTTCGCTTCTGGTTCACTCTCCTTCTTCAACTTAAGTGGTTTTACAACAAGGTTTGCAAGTGGCAACTCTACATTAAGTGGTTTGAAACTATAGGTAATGGGTGGCGATATTGGTTCTGAAGCATGTGGTGTTATTTTAGAGAATTTGCGCTCTGCTTCTGGCAATGCAATTTTTCTTTCTTTTACAATTTCAATTTCAACATTCTCCAACTCCCCTGTTGTTTGGGCAATTGCCTGAAAGCTCACACCAAGGCAAACACTTACAACTATATTAATGAAGATACTTTTCATGTTATACATTCTTAATTGTCAGTTTTAACACTGTCCTGCGCTACACCAGCAGCTTCTTGCTTTTCAATCTCTTTTAATTTATTCGCTGCTTCCATTTTAATTGTGGCGATCGGAAAATTATCCACAAGTGATTGCAAGGTTGCCTTGGCTTGAAAAAGATCTTCTTTCGCTAAAAAGTTATCTGCCAGCAATAAAAATGATTTTCCTACCCACTCGTCATAAGCTTTAAAATCGTTGTTCAAGCTCATAAGTGTTTCTATACTCTGCTTATAATCTTTACGTAAAAAGAAAATTGTGCCCAGCAGGTATTTAGCCTCAGCACCATATTCATCTCTTGCGGCATTAAGCGTGTTTAAAAACTCATCTTCCGCTGCATCATAATCGCCTTTTGCCATAGCCGATTTGCCAAGATACAATGAAGCTTTATTCTCAGCTCCTGCGTTGATAGCTGCGCGTTCTATAATTTGTCTGGCATAGTGATCAGAAGAATCGTACTGACCTAATAGGTAAAAGGATTCCATTATTCCAGAAAGTGCTGAGTAGAGATCTTTCTTATTTACAGCAAATCGTTCGAAATAATGGTAATGTGGTACAGCCTCTTCATACCTGGCCAACTTAAAAGAAACATCCGCCAACCTGGCGGCTACCCTTGCAGCAAATTGAAATGTGGTGTACCGCTTTAGTTCTGTATAAACAGGATAGGCCTTATCCCAATCGCGAAGGCGATAATAAGATTCGGCTACATAATAACTTGCTTCAGTTTTTAATACACTCTGCGAATAGGTATTATTAAAATCCTTCAAAGCAACAATAGCCTTATCATATTGCTCATTAAAGTAAAGTTTCTTAGCTGATTCAAACTCCAGCTTCTCCAAACCTTTGCTATCGGGACTTGCTTTTTTAACTGCTGCCAAGTATTGATCAAACTCTGCTGAACGTCCTATCCTGTCAAGCGACTCTTGTAAAGGTAACAACACCTCTTGTGCCATGACATGTGTTGGGTATAAACTGATTAATTTGATATAATCGTCAACTGTATTGTTATAATTCTTCAAATTGAAGTTAGAAGCTGCCCTGCGTGCGTACGCGTAAGGTACATAAGCGGAGGTTGGCTCTGCAGTAATCAGTTTGGATAACCCATCAACGGCTTTTTGATATGCGCCTTGTTCTATATCAAATTGTGCCTTTTGATACAAGGCTTCAGCCAGGTATGATGACGATGGATAATTACTAATCAATAAACTAAATTGATTACTTGAGGCCTCATAGTTGCGTTGCATTCCATAAATCAAACCTGCCTGTAAATAGGCATAGTCCATATCATTGCCTTTAGCATCCTTATACCTGTTGTAAAAGGATAGAGCCTCATCAAAACTTCTGGCAATGAAATGACAATCAGCTAACCTTAACAGACCATCGGCATAATTAGGTGTTTGCTTGCTTGATTTATTAATGAATTCCCTAAAGCTATTCAGTGCCCTTGTATGTTCCTTTTGGTTGTATTGCACATATCCCAAACCATAATAGGCTTGCTGTAACATAATTAAATCGCCCGATCCATTTTTAATACTAAGCTGATAGAAAGGTTCGGCTTCAGAATATTTCTTTTGAATAGATAGCGATTCACCATTCCAAAAAGCGGCTCTTTGTACATACTTTTCATCGCGGGGATAAGCAAGTGATTTTGTAAAATGAGTGATCGCTTCATTGTACTCATCTTTATTAAAAAACTCTGTCCCCTTTAAAAAGGTGGCTTTCTGGTAAGCTTGCTCTATGGCAGGACTTTTATTTGGCAAACCCTGTATATATTCTATGGCTTTGTTATAGTTATTACCATTAACATATGCTTGTGCCAATAATTCTTTGGTCTCGTTCTCGAAGTCTCCTTGCGGAAAAGCTTTCAAATAATATTCAAATTCAAAAATGGCTCTATCAGCTTGTTCTTGATCATACAGTACTTTAGCAAAATTAAATTGAGCTTGTTCTGCCAGTGTTTTGTCTGTCGCTTTTCTGGCGCGGTCGAATGCATTAACAGCATAAGCCTTTTCTCCGGTTTTGAGGTAAACGATACCCAATTGATAGGAAGCCGCAAAGGAAATTTGTTCAGTCGTAATTGCAGCTAGTTCTAAAAGTCTTATAGCTTCTTTTTGATTGCCGGCCTTATCGTTGCAAATACCTGCACGGTACCATATAGCAGGGTCGCCAATGCTTTTATCTGTTAGCGATTGATTGTACTGATCAGCTGCTTTTATGTATTCGCCTTTAGCGTAATGGGCTTCGGCAACAAGTAAGTGAAGCTCCTTCCGGTTTTTTACAGATTCATCTTCACCAACCTTTTCAGCATAACGTAATAATTCATCATACTGACCAAGTCTGTAATAAACACTGGCTATCAAATAGGGAACAATGGTTTTATAGGCTTCATTCGTTTCGGCCTTTTTTAAATCGGTTAATGCTGCATCATATTTTTCTTCAGAGAAAGCAATAAAACCAGCATAATAATTAGCAGCTGCTGTGTAGGCATGCTCACTATATTTAACCTGATTAAAATAAAGTTGTGCATCAGTAAGCTTACGCTCACTAAAGTAGCTATAACCATATTGAAACTTACCCTGCATTTGTTGCTCGGTGGTAAGTTTTACAAAATCAACATCCGAAAAATAGCTGATGGCTTTACTGTATTTCTGTGCTTGATAAAAATACTGAGCCAATTGAAGTTTTGCTACATTAGCTCTTGGATGAGTTCTGTAAGTATCAATAAAAGCTAGGGTTACTGCCTCAGCATCTTTATTACCTAACCTTAAGGCAGCACTCGCTTCACCATAGGCAGCCTCTCCTCTCCTCGAATCAAGCGGTGTACTATTTTTTAAAAAATTCTGATAGGCATTTCTGGCTGCTCCAAAATTACCTTGCTCCATCAGTTCGTTAGCTTTAACAAACATATGGTCTGAGTTACTTTCCGAATAGGCATTTTGTGCAACTACTTGATTCAACCCCGTCAAAGTAAAAATAAAGAGCCCGCAGGCTAAAAATAGTTTCATCCTAAAAGATTGTTTGAGTCTGTACTGCACTAGCAGCTTGTTTATAACTGACATCTTTAACTCAATAATTTGTACACTAGTTCGCGTAATATCTGACCTTCGTCTGCCGAACCTGAATCTACTCCTTTCAATTTCAGATCGGCTTCCTTTAAAAACGAAATATTATTCATTATCTTATCCTGCGGAAATATTCTTAAGGCTTGACTATAGTCGCGGGCAGCATAAGGACTTATCTTCAAGACACTTACCAAACCCTTATCACTTTTATCGCCTGCCTGCGATGCGGCCAACAGTTTACTGAAAAATGAGAATAAAAAGGCTACAATGGGTATCACAGGGTTTTTCTTTGTGTTTTTCTCAAAGTAGTTAACGATACGATTGGCTTGAAGGGTATTCCGACTGACCACCGCCCGCTGCAATTCAAAGATATTATACTCTTTACTGATGCCCACCTGCATCATTACATGCTCGGCTGTTATGCCTCCTGCCGGTACACCACCAATAATCAGCTTATCAAACTCGTTGGCCAGTCTGTTCAGATCATTGCCAATGTATTCGCAGAAAACCTGAACAGCCCTATCATCGATAGCCACTCCTTTTTGTGATGCATAAGCATTTACAAAATCAGGAAGCTGGTTGTCGTAAAGCTTTTTGGTAGTGAGCGCCAAGGCAAGCTTTTCTATATTCTTGCCTAGTTCCTTTCGTTTATCCAGTGATTTATTCTTATGGGCAAAAACCAATACTGTACTAGGTACTGAGTTTTGCAAATAATTAAGCAAGAGTTTACCCCCTGTTTCGTTATTGATATCTTGTATATCCTGTGCTTCCTTTACTATGACTACCTGCCTTTCAGCCATCATCGGAAACCTGCGGGCATGGGTTAAGATGGTAGCCATGTTTACATCTTTACCGTACACAACAACTTGATTGAAGCCTTTTTCAGATTCAGCGAGTACATTTTTCTCGATGTAATCAGAAATCAGATCAATAAAATAGCTTTCCTCTCCTTGCAGAAAGTACACAGGCGCATACTTTCTTGCTTTTAAGTCACTTAGTATTTTCGATACCTGTGCATCCATTACCCAACACGTCTTTTGTTACGAAAGTCAACCGCTGTATAAAACCCTACTAATGCTCCTGCGAAGTGCGCTTCCCACGAAATGGAAGGATCTGTAGGCAAAATGCCGTAAAACACTCCGCCATACATGAGCACAGTAATGATTGATATCAACAGCGACATAAAGTCTCTTCTAAAAATGCCAAAGAAAATCAAAAAAAAGGCAAGACCATAAACTATGCCACTTGCTCCGATATGATTTGCTGGTCTGGCAAATAACCACACGCAAAGATTTGTCCAAAAATATGAACGCAGGAAAACAGTCTGCCCAATGCGCCCATAAAAATAGAAAAGCATGGTACCCAAAAACAGAAGTGGAAAAGTGTTGGAGAGCAGGTGAAGGAAATTGCCATGTAACATCGGGGCAAACAGGATTCCAAATATGCCTCCTAAAGTACGTGGAACTATACCTAAAAGTGCCAGATTAAACTGATAGAGGGCATCCATCAGGAAAACCAACCACATAACAAACACTAAACGCAAGGGAATGGCAGCACTACCCAATAACGTATTCTGCGCCATGAATTAAGAAACCTGGGGGTTTTGAATCATACCTAATTTTATAAACTTAGCTTCTTCTGAGTCAATTGATTTAAGGCCAAGCACACCTCCAGATGAAGATGCAATGCCTTCTGCGATGTCTTTCAGCGAAGCGTAGTACTCATTTGCAAAGCCAGCCGGTATCTTTGACCACAGTTTATTGAGCTCACTAAGTTCAGCAACAATCAACGGACTTCGTTGTGTAGACTCATAAGGGTAGCTTTGAATCAATATCTTCAACTTATCTTCAAAATCTTGGGATAGTTCTTTGAAAAAGGCACTAAGTACACCTGCCCTCTTGTGCTTCTTCTCTGCAAAGCTAATAGCTCCCTTAATCTCCTTTTTATCGATATTACCATCTGCACCAGCAATGAGTATGCAAACCAGAAAAGGTGCTTTAAGCATCAGTTCAGTCTCTGTATCGCTCAATTTGTCAAAGTCTCGTATCATACCAATCAGCTGTTTAAAGTTGGAAAATAAAAGACTCTTTTTAAACTTTTAACTGTAAAAAAAACTGTTTTACTTGAAGGAGTAAATAAACCAGCGCTGATGTACGAAAAAGACCCTGTTAAAATCTTTGTGGTAGAGGATGATCCGGCTTACAGTAAATTCCTCAAATATGTGCTTGGACTCAACCCAGACTTTGATGTTGAGTACTTTACCTCAGGCAAAGAGTGCATACAAAACCTGCATAAGAACCCAACTATCATCACACTTGACTACTCCCTGCCTGATATGCCAGGCGAGAAGGTATTGCATGAAATAATACAGGTTCTTCCAGAAGCTCAGGTAATCATTGTATCGGCACAAGAAAAAATAAGTACCGCGGTAGACCTGATGAAGGCTGGCGCCTACTATTATATACCCAAGGATACTGACGCGAAAGACAGGCTTTTATACACCATAAAGAATGCTCGTGAGAAGGTATCGCAATTGAAAGAGATTGTACACCTAAGAAAAGAGATCTCTGAAAAGTACGACTTTGAGAAGAGTATAATCGGCAGCAGCACTTCTATCAAGAAGATTTTTGACTTGATGGAGAAGGCTGTGAAGACTAACATCTCTATCTCAATTACTGGTGAAACAGGAACCGGTAAAGAGCTGATTGCTAAAGCGATACACTACAGCAGTAAACGTAAAAATAAAGCCTTTGTGGCTGTTAATATTGCAGCAATTCCTCGAGACCTGATTGAAAGCGAATTGTTTGGACATGAGAAAGGTGCTTTTACGGGAGCTATTACAAGAAGGATTGGTAAGTTTGAAGAGGCTGATGGAGGAACCATTTTTTTGGATGAAATTGGTGAGATGGATCCAAACCTTCAAGCCAAACTCTTGAGGGTACTACAGGAACGAGAAGTGGTTAGAATAGGTGGTAATCAGGTGGTAAAGCTGGATGTACGTATTATTGCAGCTACGCACAGGGATTTATCGCTTGAAGTAAAGGAGAATAGATTCAGAGAAGATTTATACTACCGCTTGCTTGGCCTGCCAATCCATCTCCCCCCGCTTCGCGAGCGTGGTAATGATGTGATTATTATTGCAAAGCATTTTCTGGATCATTTTTCGAAAGAGAACCAACTTTCTAAATTCAAGATCACACAGGAAGCACAAGAAAAATTATTACAATATCATTTTCCAGGTAATGTCAGGGAGTTAAAGTCGGTGATTGAACTTTCAGCAGTAATGGCTGAGGGCCAGGAGGTTCGACCCCAGGACATAACCTTTACCAGCAGCAAAGGAATTGACTCACTTCTTAATCAGGAAATGAAAATGGAGGAATATATGTACAGAATTATTCGCCATTACCTGAATAGATACGACAACGATGTGCTAGAGGTAGCCAGAAGACTAGACATTGGTAAGTCTTCCATCTATCGTTACCTGAAAGAGATGGAAGCTGCGGGAATCTAAGTATGAAGAACTTAGAGCAATATGTTCGCAAGGGTAGCTTCTACAAAAGCGTTGTAGACGATGGCTCAGATATCATTTTTATTGTAGACTTTGACGGGAAAATCCTTTATCACAACAATGCTGTGAGGAAAACCCTTGGCTACAGAGCCAACAGTCTGGTGAGCAAACACTTCTTTGACTATGTTTTACCAGATAGTCGTGATGAATTTTTAAAAAGTTTTAAACAGATTCAACGTAAGGCCTATTCGCAAAAAATTGAATTTCAGTTTTTATGCAAAGACCGCAGTTATCGTTTTCTTGAGTTTAATGCCATCAACTTAAAAAATCAGGAAAATCTGAATGGACTCATTCTTGACTGCCGTGATATAACCCAACGAAAAGAGGATGCTGCTGAGCTGATACGATTACAAAAAGCCAAAGAGCAGTTTTTGGCTAATATTAGTCACGAGATAAGAACTCCTATTAATGGTATTGCCGGTCTGGCCAACCTACTGCATCAAAACCTGCAGTCGGATGACTTAAGTGCTTACCTAAATGCGATACAGCATTCTGCTGAAAACCTGAAAGTTATAATTAATGACATTCTTGATTTATCTGCGATTGAATCCGGAAAACTTAAGCTTGAAAAAATTGGATTTAACCTACACGACCTCCTACCACCACTTATCAATACCTTTTCATACCAGGCAAAAGAAAAGAAAATTTCACTTAACCATGAAATAGACCCCAAGCTAAACACTATACTTTTAGGTGATCCGGTTCGCCTTAATCAAATTCTAATTAATCTGATAGGCAATGCTGTAAAGTTTACCAATAACGGAAGTATAACTGTAAAGTGCACAGCCGACCTTATTCAACGCAATGTATGTTGGGTACGTTTGGAAGTGATTGATACTGGTGTTGGTATTGCCCAAGAAAAGTTGGATACCATCTTTGAAAGCTTTAGTCAGGCAGATGCAAGCGTAACAAGGCGATATGGTGGAACAGGACTAGGTTTAACCATCGTGCGCCAATTGGTAGAATTACAGCACGGCAAAATTACTGTCGAAAGTATCGAACACCAAGGCTCCACCTTCAGGGTAATTATGCCCTATACAGTTGGTAAAGCAAGAAACCTAAAGCAAGTCAGCAACGAAACAATAACCAGTGAGCAGCACCCTGGTAAAAGCATGCGCGTATTGTTGGTGGAGGACAACGACATAAATCGTTTGTACGCCAAGAGTATTTTGAAAAACTGGCAAAGTGAGACAGAGACAGCCGAGAATGGATTGGTCGCTATTGAAAAACTTAAAAGCGGTTGGTTTGATGTTGTATTAATGGATGTACAGATGCCGGTTATGGATGGTTATGAAACTACCAAGGCCATAAGGCAAATGACTGCCCCTAAGAATGCTGTGCCCATAATTGCACTAACTGCAAACGCAACCAAAAGCGATGCTGATAAGTGTCTTGCTGCCGGTATGGATAATTTTTTACCGAAGCCTTTTACACCAGATGATCTTTACCGAAAGTTGTTTATTGAACTGAAGATTATTCCAAATAAAGAAGCTTACTGGAAAGAAAGCAAAGATAAAAACCAGGGACTTATTTATTACGATCTTAATTATTTGCGAGGTGTGTCGGGCAACAACCAAGAGTTTATGCGCGACATGATTGAGACTTTCATCAGCTCCATTCCTCCTATTCTTGATGACATGGCTGCAAATGCTATGATTGAGAATTGGGAGAAAGTGGGGAATCTTGCGCATCAAATTAAACCTTCATTTATTTTGATGGGAGCGGGTATTTTGAAAGAACAGGTTATTGATATTGAGAAGCGAGCTAAGACAAAGACGAATACCAGTACATTAAAAAAAGCTATCGACCAGTTCAGGGACAAATGCCTGAGCGCAGTCGATAGCCTTTCAAACGAACTTATCTGATCGTTTAACTTATTGTCTGTTTACGATGACGAGCTTCTTGTAATGTAGTGGTTCGCCCTTTGTGCCAAATACCATAAAGTAAACGCCATCTGCCAGCTGCTCTGTCATGATCTCTTTAGGTGTAAAGAATTCTCTTTCCAGCTTACCACTCATTACCTGAACGCCTTGTTGGTTGATAATCTTCCAATCGTATTGCTGAGACAAAATACCTTCAGCATACAGGTTTACTTTATTAGAGGCCGGGTTTGGATACATTTCAATTTGCTCCAACTCAGTTTTCACAATCTCCTCTTCAAGGCCAACAGGTAACAATGGAACTTTAGGTTTAACTACTTTTTGTATAACAGTCTGATAGATTTCTCTTGTATTCCTGTTTTGCACAAATGCAACGACCCACAGACTATCTGTTTCTTGGAATTGAGTTCGTAAATCAACTACTGCTTCTCTAATAGTTGGACTTACACCTAAACCTCCCCATACCCAAGGCTGATTGATTGTAATGCCACCGCTTCCCGATAGCATTTGACGCATAACATTTTTAAACATTACATTTTCAACTGGGCTTTCCTCAGCTCTTACTCCTGATTCATACAATACAACATAAACATTTACAGCTTCATTAAAATTAACTGATATGGAGTCTACGTATGTTAAACTAGTCTTGAATTCAATTTTATCCTCATCGTTATTATTGACATCCAATTCCAGTTGAAGATTAAACTTAGGTGCTAATAAGGCTTCTCTATTAATAACCTGAGGTGTAATTCTTGAAAAGAGTCCGTTAAAGTTTGTTGTGAATGGATTAAAATCTCCAACAGTATAATTACCAAGTGCACCATTCATAATTGTAAACGGTGGTGTTTCCACACCATAGAAGAAGCTTCTTACCGAAGGGTCAGCCGGATTATTAAGACTAAACTCGTCACTTGCGTTAGGGTTAGCCATATGATACTGCAATTTCAAAAAGTTAGACTGACGATCTCTTCCTATAGTATCAGCAGCATAGGCATCATCAATTTCATTATTGAAATTAACCAGTGTTGTAGTATTATTTGTAAAGTGCTCAAGTAATACAAGCTTCTGCTTATCCCCTATATAAATATTATCAAATGCAAATCCATTATAAGTACGATCAGATGGGTTGTTGCTTCCAAAGGCGATACGGAATACCACCTTATCCCTTTCTGTTAAAGGTATCTCGTCAAGACTATAGCGGGCATTTTGCCAACCGCCAGAATCGCCACTCCAACCAAATCGATTAAATGTTGTGATTGTCTGGTTACCTGGGTCACCTGTAATCGTTGAACTCTTATACCAGTTAATTCCATTTCCACTATTATCACCTAATACAACCCAGGTATCCCCTTCATCAATTGAGTATTGAAGTACAGTGCCATCAAGTTGCTCGTCAGTATCTGACCAAAAATCAAGTGAGATCATTGGTTTAGTAAGGCCGCTAAGGTTTAAGCATGGACCTATAACTACAGAGTTATCTATATTTTGATATTCACGCATATACCATGCGTTGTTAATCGCATTATCGATAGTAGTTCCATCTGGCAAACCAAAATTCCAGCTGGTGGCAGTAACGTTTTCCAAAGTACTGTTTGTCGGAAACCATGTTCCTTGTCCATTTCTGAAATCTTCACGATATCCAGTGCTTGCTAATTGTTGTGCATCACCTGAAGTAAGGATAAATGCATTTTTGGTTAACGATGCAGAACAACCTTCTTCAGTCTTTACAGTAAGTGTTATGTCGTAAGCTTGTGCAGGCCCGGCAGGGAACATATGATGGGGACTCCACGGTGTATTAATGTTTACAGTATCACCAAATGTTAATGGCTCTTTGTTAAGGATCGTCATATCTCCAAAGTCCCAATTAACAGCGAGGGCTTTACTAATACCAGTTTTAGAATCATTTTCAAACTCAGTAACATCGCCACTACATACCTTAGACCAACTGAAGTCAACCAATGGTGGTTTACCCACTTGCACAGCAATTGTGGTATCTGAAAAACACTGTTGGTTAGTTCTTACGCGAAGTGAGATGTTGTAGAATCTTGATTGACCAAAGCTATAAATTGGATTCTCTGAAACACTTGTGTTACCGTTATCATCAAAATTCCAATTGTATTCGACAATTGAAGCGCCTGTCTGATTATTAATAATATCAGATGCTCTACCAACAAACTGAACATCATCACTAATACATCCGTCTATTGATGATAAAAGATCCGCATCATTATTAACATCTCCACCTGCTGCTAGTCCTCTGATTCTGGATTGAGGTGCAGAGTAAACATAAACTTCTCTTGTTATAGAATTAGTCGCATTAAACTCATTAGTATAAGTATAAGTAATAAAGTATGAGCCACCTGCAAGACCATTTGTTCGCAAGAAATAACGTAAACCGACCTGAGAGATTATTCCTGCGGTAGTGGATGAAAAGAAAGCATTAACTGGCGCAACTGGTGGGGTATTCACAAGAGGATCCCCTATAAGTTCGATGTCACCTGTTTCTGCACATAGTGTAACCAGGTTTTGGTTCACTTCCACCGCACCTTTATTGTCTTCAAATCGGAAGGCTACTGTTGTAATAGGGTTAACAATGGTATTTCTAGAGAATATACTACTACAAGAAGTAACCGGGTTGATGTAGGTATACGTTATTTTATTTATGCTACCAACATTTGCAAATTCTGGTGAAAATATAGTAGTACCCGCTGTTATACCAGACCCTGTAAACACACCGCCACTTGGATTAGGTAGTAAAGTTACGGGTGGTTGGTTTTCAGCATAAACAGGATCCAAACCGAAGAATATAATTTCGGTTGTATCATTTACTGTTACCATTACTTCATCGAATACAGAAGTACATGGCCCGGCACCATCAGGATCATCGGTAGTTAATCTGAATGTAAGAACTTGACTAAGGGCATTAAACTCTGCAGCACTCAATGAATAGGCAGTCGATTCTGCTGACGCATTTGCAAAAGTACCTGTTCCACCAGTCCATGTAACAACAGAAGTAGCGCCTGACTTTGTGCCATTTAATACTAAAGGCTCATCTTCACAAACTTCAAAATCTGAACCTGCTGTAATTCTTGCAGCCTGATTAATATTAATTACTACATCATCACTAGCAACTAAACAAGGTCCAGTTCCGTCAGGATCATTAGTAGTAATTCTAAATTGAAGGGAGGTTGAGACGTCTGTTATGGCAGGAATATAAGTAGCCGAAACATTATTCAGCGTAATACTACTTACCGTCAAAGTTCCGTCACCATCAATAACTGACCATGAACCACTCGTTGCACTTCCGCTTAAAGTACTCGTTAACATAAAATCTGTTGGCTCGCATAAGGTATAGTCCGCTGGTGCCGTAACACGTGCTTGTCTGTTTACAGCAATTACTAACTGATCTGTTACGATTGGGCAAGGCCCTGCTCCGTCAGGATCATTAGAGGTCAATAACAATGTAACGCTATTGCCAATATCAGTTGGCGCAACTGTATAAATGTCATTCAAACCTGTACCTGCAACCGAACCAGATCCTTGTCCGCTTACTACAGACCATGTACCTACAGTAGCGCTTCCCGCAAGTGAACCTGCTATGGCAACATCAGTAGGTTCGCAAACCGCGAAGTCAGGTCCAGCATTAACTATTGCTTTTGGATTTACTGTTGCTGTGTAAACAGCCGAAGGTCCAAAGCATCCATTGGCAGCAGGAGTTATTGTATAAGAAACGACACCACCCAAATGGTTAGACACTAACGTTTGACTAATCGATGAGCCATCGCCATTGGATTGACCAGAAACTACACCCAAATTAGAGGTAGTCCATGAATAAGTAGTACCTGAGATATTTTGAGGAGACGAGCTGAGATTAAGTAAAGCAACAGACTCACTACAGATAATTACATTAGAAGTAGTAACCGATGGAAGAGGTTTAACAGTGACCACATAATCACGTGAAGCTCCCACACATCCATTTACAACAGGAGTAAGCGTATACGTTACAGTTCCATTTACATTACTAATGTTAATCGGGGTATTTGTAATTGGCCCTGATCCTGAAGATGAGATAGAGGCTCCGTTTATCTGACTTGTGTATACTGCAGTCCAATTTACAGTGGAGGCAGGACTTGTTGTTGCTGTAAAGCTTAAAGCTTGCCCACTACAAATTTCTTTTGTCAAAAGTGTTGAAGCTGTGGTAATTACCGGGCGAGGTCTGACCAGTACACTAACTACCTGACTTGAACTTGGGAGGCAACTTCCAACTAATGCTTCAAATGTATAGTTTACTGTCGTTGAACTGTTTGTTGGATTTATCAGTAAGTCTTCTACAACTTGTGCGTTTTCAAAAATTGCTCCAGCTACCAAAGTTCCTGTTGCTGCACTATAATTAACAGACACGAGACGAATTCTTGCACCGGTAACAGATGTTGTTAAGGCAATGTTTGTTTTTTCTTCAGAGCATATCTGAGTATTATTATTTACTATACTAAATACTGGTCGTGGCAACACACGAACAATTACGGTTTGTGTTACAGGACTAATTGGACAAACTGGTGCTGTCAATGGTGTTGTCACATTAAATGTGTATACAACATTAATCGGAGCATTAGTATTATTTGTCAGGGTTTCAATCAACACATTTGAATTTGTAAATGTCGTTGTCCCTGCAATAACAGTACCTCCAGAGACTGCACCATAATTTACACTTATCACATTTATCCTATGTCCATTGGTTGGGCTGGTAAATACAAGGTTAGTCGCGGTTCCACTACAAATCTCAGTTGTTGAATTAACGACATTGAATGTAGGGCTTGGATTTACAGTTACCGTTATGCTTGAAGGTGTTCCCGCACAACCATTTGCACTTGGTGTTATCGTATACACAACATTACCAGAATTTATACCATCAGTGGACGTCAAAAGCTGGCTAATTACATTTCCTGAACCAGCATTTGCACCACTAACATTTGTACTTACACGTGTCCAGGTATAGGTTGTTCCAGTTACCGCATTTGGATTAGTGATATTTATGTTTGTTGTAGAGCCGCTACAAATACTTGCATTGCTGGCCAAGACCGTAGGTATAGGGTTAACATTAACTGTTATTGATTGAACTGCACTGTAGCATCCGTTTAATACAGACCTTACATTATATACTGCCTGACCCGAAGTATTGGCTGTTGTAAGAATTAATGCTGTGTTAATTGCACTTGCCGCAACAGGTGTATTCTGATTTACTAATCCGTTAATATTTGTGCTGGAAACCGTCCATACATACCCTGCCCCAGCTACATTATTGGGGTTAGTTAATATAATTGTAGGTGTTTGTCCGTTACACACTGTAAACGTTGTGTTGTTAATCGCTAGAGTCGGATTTGGATTAACTGTTATCGTAGCCGTAATCGCAGCTCCGTTGCAACCATTTGCCCTTGGTGTAATGGTGTAGATAACCGTACCAGTCGTATTACCTGTTGTACTGCTCAGTAGCTGACTAATTGTATTACCACTACCCGAACTCGCCCCTGTAACGTTTGTTGCTGAAACTGTCCAGCTATACGTAGTACCGGTAACAACATTAGGATTTGTTAAGGCTATGTTCGTTGTCTCACCACTACAAATAGTTTGTGCAGATGGAGTTGCCAGCGCATTTGGAATAGGATTAACAGTAACAACTACTGTAGTTGATGTGCCCAAACAGCCATTCGCTATCGGGGTAATCGTGTAGGTAGCTGTTCCCGGATTTGAACTTGTTGTACTCAGGGTATGGGCAATCGGACCAGCTACTGAAGTAGCTTGATTACTTGCTCCACTTACACCACTCTGTACAACTGTCCAGCGATAAAGCGTACCTGTAACTGCATTTGGATTGCTTAGCGCTATACTTGTTGTGCTGCCACTACAAATCACTGCATTGGGCGCACTCACATTCGGAATAGGGTTAACCGTAAGCACTACATCTTGTGTTGCTCCTGTGCATCCATTATAAATTGGCGTGACTGTGATCGTGGCGGTCTGTACGCTCGTGCCATTATTCACCGCAGTGAAAGAGGCAATGTTTCCTGTGCCACTGCCCGCAAGGCCTATGCTCGTATTTGTATTGGTCCAGCTGTAGCTGGTAGCTGTACCTGTAAAGTTAATGGCTGTCACTGCTGAGCCTGCACAAACAGTCTCGTCTGCAGGATTAGCAACTACAGGAGTAGGGTTAACACTCACCACTACATTCTGCACCTGACTGCAACCATTGGCCGATATCGTATACTCATAGGTAACATTAATCGGTAAGCTTGTTGTATTAGTCAGTGTTTCATTAGGATCATTCGTGCCTGTACCAGCTGCCTCGGTAATGCCAACCACTACTGCTCTGCTCCAGCTGAAGGTTGCTCCAACTGTGACACTTGTAGGTGTATAACTAAATGTATCACCACTGCAAATCGCTGCCGGGGTTAAACTGCTGCTCAACGCTGGCGTAGGGTTAACCCTTACCACTACACTCTGACCTGCATTGCTACAAGTACCTATCGTGCTGGTGATGATATAGGTAACATTGATCGGTGTGGCTGTTGTATTGGTGAGCACTTCTGAGATCGCCCCTGTAGAAGAGGAAGCTGCTTGAGAAATACCTGCCACTAAGGCTCTGCTCCAGGCGAAGGTAGCGCCTACTGTCGCACTCGTGGGTGTATAACTAAATGTATCACCACTGCAAATCGCTGCTGGTGTTAAAGTGCTAGTCAGTACCGGTGTAGGGTTAACCGTAAGCACTACATCTTGTGTTGCTCCTGTGCATCCATTATAAATTGGCGTGACTGTGATCGTGGCGGTCTGTACGCTCGTGCCATTATTCACCGCAGTGAAAGAGGCAATGTTTCCTGTGCCACTGCCCGCAAGGCCTATGCTCGTATTACTATTGGTCCAGCTGTAGCTGGTAGCTGTACCTGTAAAGTTAATGGCTGTCACTGCTGAGCCTGCACAAACAGTCTCGTCTGCAGGATTAGCAACTACAGGAGTAGGGTTAACACTCACCACTACATTCTGCACCTGACTGCAACCATTGGCCGATATCGTATACTCATAGGTAACATTAATCGGTAAGCTTGTTGTATTAGTCAGTGTTTCATTAGGATCATTCGTGCCTGTACCAGCTGCCTCGGTGATGCCAACCACTACTGCTCTGCTCCAGCTGAAGGTTGCTCCAACTGTGGCACTCGCAGGTGTATAACTAAATGTATCACCACTGCAAATCGCTGCCGGGGTTAAACTGCTGCTCAACGCTGGCGTAGGGTTAACCCTCACCACTACACTCTGACCTGCATTGCTACAAGTACCTATCGTGCTGGTGATGATATAGGTAACATTGATCGGTGTGGCTGTTGTATTGGTCAATACTTCACTGATGTTGCCTGATCCACTACTTACTCCCTGACTGATGCCTGCTACTAAGGCTCTGCTCCAGGCGAAGGTGGCGCCTACTGTGGCACTCGCAGGTGTATAACTAAATGTATCACCACTGCAAATCGCTGCTGGTGTTAAACTGCTAGTCAGTACCGGTGTAGGGTTAACCGTGATCACTACATCTTGTGTTGCTCCTGTGCATCCATTATAAATTGGCGTGACTGTGATCGTGGCGGTCTGTACGCTCGTGCCATTATTCACCGCAGTGAAAGAGGCAATGTTTCCTGTGCCAATGCCCGCAAGGCCTATGCTCGTATTACTATTGGTCCAGCTGTAGCTGGTAGCTGTACCTGTAAAGTTAATGGCTGTCACTGCTGAGCCTGCACAAACAGTCTCGTCTGCAGGATTAGCAACTACAGGAGTAGGGTTAACACTCACCACTACATTCTGCACCTGACTGCAACCATTGGCCGATATCGTATACTCATAGGTAACATTAATCGGTAAGCTTGTTGTATTAGTCAGTGTTTCATTAGGATCATTCGTGCCTGTACCAGCTGCCTCGGTAATGCCAACCACTACTGCTCTGCTCCAGCTGAAGGTTGCTCCAACTGTGACACTTGTAGGTGTATAACTAAATGTATCACCACTGCAAATCGCTGCCGGGGTTAAACTGCTGCTCAACGCTGGCGTAGGGTTAACCCTTACCACTACACTCTGACCTGCATTGCTACAAGTACCTATCGTGCTGGTGATGATATAGGTAACATTGATCGGTGTGGCTGTTGTATTGGTCAATACTTCACTGATGTTGCCTGATCCACTACTTACTCCCTGACTGATGCCTGCTACTAAGGCTCTGCTCCAGGCGAAGGTAGCGCCTACTGTCGCACTCGTGGGTGTATAACTAAATGTATCACCACTGCAAATCGCGGCTGGTGTTAAAGTGCTAGTCAGTACCGGTGTAGGGTTAACCGTGATCACTACATCTTGTGTTGCTCCTGTGCATCCATTATAAATTGGCGTGACTGTGATCGTGGCGGTCTGTACGCTCGTGCCATTATTCACCGCAGTGAAAGAGGCAATGTTTCCGGTGCCACTGCCCGCAAGGCCTATGCTCGTATTCGTATTGGTCCAGCTGTAGCTGGTAGCTGTACCTGTAAAGTTAATGGCTGTCACTGCTGAGCCTGCACAAACAGTCTCGTCTGCAGGATTAGCAACTACAGGAGTAGGGTTAACACTCACCACTACATTCTGCACCTGACTGCAACCATTGGCTGCTATCGTATACTCATAGGTAACATTAATCGGTAAGCTTGTTGTATTAGTCAGTGTTTCATTAGGATCATTCGTGCCTGTACCAGCTGCCTCGGTAATGCCAACCACTACTGCTCTGCTCCAGCTGAAGGTTGCTCCAACTGTGACACTTGTAGGTGTATAACTAAATGTATCACCACTGCAAATCGCTGCCGGGGTTAAACTGCTGCTCAACGCTGGCGTAGGGTTAACCCTTACCACTACACTCTGACCTGCATTGCTACAAGTACCTATCGTGCTGGTGATGATATAGGTAACATTGATCGGTGTGGCTGTTGTATTGGTGAGCACTTCTGAGATCGCCCCTGTAGAAGAGGAAGCTGCTTGAGAAATACCTGCTACTAAGGCTCTGCTCCAGGCGAAGGTGGCTCCTACTGTCGCACTCGTGGGTGTATAACTAAATGTATCACCACTGCAAATCGCTGCTGGTGTTAAAGTGCTAGTCAATACCGGTGTAGGGTTAACCGTAAGCACTACATCTTGTGTTGCTCCTGTGCATCCATTATAAATTGGCGTGACTGTGATCGTGGCGGTCTGTACGCTCGTGCCATTATTCACCGCAGTGAAAGAGGCAATGTTTCCGGTGCCAATGCCCGCAAGGCCTATGCTCGTATTACTATTGGTCCAGCTGTAGCTGGTAGCTGTACCTGTAAAGTTAATGGCTGTCACTGCTGAGCCTGCACACACAGTCTCGTCTGCAGGATTAGCAACTACAGGAGTAGGGTTAACACTCACCACTACATTCTGCACCTGACTGCAACCATTGGCCGATATCGTATACTCATAGGTAACATTAATCGGTAAGCTTGTTGTATTAGTCAGTGTTTCATTAGGATCATTCGTGCCTGTACCAGCTGCCTCGGTGATGCCAACCACTACTGCTCTGCTCCAGCTGAAGGTTGCTCCAACTGTGACACTTGCAGGTGTATAACTAAATGTATCACCACTGCAAATCGCTGCCGGGGTTAAACTGCTGCTCAACGCTGGCGTAGGGTTAACCCTTACCACTACACTCTGACCTGCATTGCTACAAGTACCTATCGTGCTGGTGATGATATAGGTAACATTGATTGGTGTGGCTGTCGTATTGGTGAGCACTTCTGAGATCGCCCCTGTAGAAGAGGAAGCTGCTTGAGAAATACCTGCCACTAAGGCTCTGCTCCAGGCGAAGGTGGCTCCTACTGTCGCACTCGTGGGTGTATAACTAAATGTATCACCACTGCAAATCGCGGCTGGTGTTAAAGTGCTAGTCAGTACCGGTGTAGGGTTAACCGTGATCACTACATCTTGTGTTGCTCCTGTGCATCCATTATAAATTGGCGTGACTGTGATCGTGGCGGTCTGTACGCTCGTGCCATTATTCACCGCAGTGAAAGAGGCAATGTTTCCGGTGCCACTGCCCGCAAGGCCTATGCTCGTATTCGTATTGGTCCAGCTGTAGCTGGTAGCTGTACCTGTAAAGTTAATGGCTGTCACTGCTGAGCCTGCACAAACAGTCTCGTCTGCAGGATTAGCAACTACAGGAGTAGGGTTAACACTCACCACTACATTCTGCACCTGACTGCAACCATTGGCCGATATCGTATACTCATAGGTAACATTAATCGGTAAGCTTGTTGTATTAGTCAGTGTTTCATTAGGATCATTCGTGCCTGTACCAGCTGCCTCGGTGATGCCAACCACTACTGCTCTGCTCCAGCTGAAGGTTGCTCCAACTGTGACACTTGTAGGTGTATAACTAAATGTATCACCACTGCAAATCGCTGCCGGGGTTAAACTGCTGCTCAACGCTGGCGTAGGGTTAACCCTTACCACTACACTCTGACCTGCATTGCTACAAGTACCTATCGTACTGGTGATGATATAGGTAACATTGATCGGTGTGGCTGTTGTATTGGTCAATACTTCACTGATGTTGCCTGATCCACTACTTACTCCCTGACTGATGCCTGCTACTAAGGCTCTGCTCCAGGCGAAGGTGGCTCCTACTGTCGCACTCGTGGGTGTATAACTAAATGTATCACCACTGCAAATCGCGGCTGGTGTTAAAGTGCTAGTCAGTACCGGTGTAGGGTTAACCGTAAGCACTACATCTTGTGTTGCTCCTGTGCATCCATTATAAATTGGCGTGACTGTGATCGTGGCGGTCTGTACGCTCGTGCCATTATTCACCGCAGTGAAAGAGGCAATGTTTCCGGTGCCACTGCCCGCA